>NZ_UYIO01000001.1:0-2348785 GCF_900618115.1 Actinobaculum suis | reverse complement strand
GTGTAGCACCTCCTATCTTTGTGCGAGTTTTTGGGCACGGTCCCGGGCCGCGAGCGCACCAGAAATACGCCCATCAATAAGCCGCCCGTCCACCCCGATTGTCCCGCTAATCTCGCCACCAACCAGCTCGAAACGATCAGGGAATGCGACCACCGGAATAGGGGCCGGTAGAGACGGGACCGGTTCGACATGGCCGCCGCTCGAATAGCCCCGCAAAGCTGTAAGCATCTGGTAGAAATATGACGCACCGTATTTGCTGACCACATCGGACGGGAACACAAATTCATTGGCGTGGACGATTCCGGCCGGTTGGTATTTATGGCCCGGCCCGGTCCACCCACCGGATGCATACATCCGTGAACGGACGCCCTGGACCGGGGTCCCGGATTCATCTACAGTCCATTTCCTAGTGAAAATGTTCTGGTGTTGATTCACGAAGATATCCAGGGATTGGCGGGCCGGATTATTCCGGGCATAATTGATCACGTCATTAACCGCTGCGATAGCCTTATCGGTATCTAGTCCTAGTTGTGCTCGCACGTCGTCCCGGCGGCGCACTTCTGAAACGAACTCTTCAACAGTCTTATCTGCCATCGACCGGTCACCGAGAATCTTCGCGGCCGCCTTAGACGCTTCAACATCACCCAGAAGTTCCGCCAAAGTTTTGTTCGCGTTAGCCGGGTCTGCGAGTAGGGCGATGGTCCCGCTTTCCGAGTCCACCGCCGAAATCATGGCAAGCAAAGTGGCCACAGCCGGCTCATCGTTAGCGTTCAGCTGGAACGTGCCATCGCTATTCTCGACGACGCCTAGGAGTGTTAGGAATTTGCTCATGGCCGGGTCCCCATCAGCATTAATCTTTATAATGCCGTCCTGGTTTTCCCGAACCCCATCCAAGAAGTTTTGCACTGTAGCCCGCGCGTTAACATCATCCGCGTCGATCGTTACAGCCACCGCGTCCATAGACGCTAAATAGCCCACGTCTTGCTTGATTTTCGCGAGTTGTTCAGAATTCCACCCGTACGTATCAGCCAAACCCTGCCAATACTTTTCATATTCAGCAATCTGGTTATTAATTTCTTCTTGGGATTTCTTTTGATCCCTCATATTCGTGAGCACCTGGGCTTGCGACGACGCCACCTGAGTCAGTGCCTGTACTTGTTCCTTGGCTGAACCGAGCACATCAATACGCCCCGCCGCATCAAACTTAATTTGCGACCCACTAGCGAAAAGCTCACCCACCGCCTTACGCGCGTCAGCTTCCGCGTAGAGAGCATCAATCCTGGCACGGGCCTTGCTCGCTTCCGATTCGCGGGCTTTATTTGCGGCCTGGATTGCCGCCGCTTGCTCGCGTGCCGCTTGCGCGGCGCTAGTCCGCGCCCGCGTCTCTTCACTAACGGTGTCTTTGCTTTCGCGGGTACGTTTACCAACTTCTTCGAGGCTTTTAGCGGTTTCCCTATATGCCTTACTCGTTTCGTGCGCCGATTTCGTACCAGCGTCCAGGGTTTCAGCCCACCCGTGCGACCCAGCAATTACGGCCTTGTAGCCGGGTTCGAGGTTCCGAAGTTGGTTGAGGATTTCCGCGAGCTTAGGCCCGCCCTCATCGACCGCGGCTATGATTTCTTTCTGCGATAGGCCAAGCGCTTGGGACGCCCTAGTGAGGTTTTCGTACCCAATCTGTGCCTTGATCGTGTCAGCCACATTTTGGTTCATCACGCCGCCGGCTTCCTGGTAGGCGGCCTTCATCTCTTCTAGTGCGTTTTTCGTTTCTTGGGTTTTCTCCGCATATGACCCGAGAGCGTAGGTGGCTAGAGCAATCCCACCAGAGATAGCAAGCCCCGCCGGGCCGCCAAAAGCACCCAAAAGGGCCGTGCCTGCACTACGTGCAATCCCACCGACATTGCTCACGGCCGGTGCAAGCCCGCCCTTAATCCGCGTAGCCAGTGGCATAACCCCGAAATCGGTTACGCGCATGTATGCCGCGAAATCACGGAAACCGCCCGCTAGGCTACTGATCCCACTACCTACCCGGCTAAACACGGGTAGGAGATTGGTTATGTGGCCGCGGAAAAGTAGGAATGCCGCGCCGGCGGCCAATACCGGGCCCGGTAGACCAGCTAGAGCGGACGCGAGCGTACTAGCCACCTCCACCAACGGCAATAACACGCTTTCGATGAGCGGGGTTGCCGCAAGCAAAAGATTCGCAAAACTATTACCAAGCTTGACGGCCGCGACCCCTGCTGCTTCCAGCCCGGGGGCGGCCTTCTCCAACACCCGATTCACCAGCTCCATGCCGGTTATCGCAAGGTGTTTGAGGGTTTCGATGAGCGGGCCTGCCTGAGCACCAATACCCCGGAAAGCTTCCCTCACTTGAGGGGAAGCAATAGCCAGCGCGCTTAGCCCGGCTACTACCGGGTTAATCGAAAGCCCAAGTTTCGCGAGCGGCCCCGATTGGGTAGCCATAGCGGAAAGACTTGCCGCAACCCCCGCAAGCGGGGCTTGATAGCGGGAAATAAACTCCATGCCCTTAGAAATCGTATTAAACGACAGGCTCTCGATGTTTGCCCGCAAGTTTTTTAGTGCTTCCGATACGGGCGCCACCCACTCCGTGAACGCTTTCGACATTTGCGGCTGATATTTAGCAATCTGTGCTTGCAACGCCCGCAAAACATCCGCCACCTGGTTAGCCCAATCAACCAGGAGCCCGCCACCATCGGGGTTGACGAGCGGTTCTGCTAGGAGCGCGCCGATATCACGCCGGGCCGCCTTCACCCGGTCCACAGCGCCATCGAGTTGCTGTTTTAGGCCGGCCGCCGCCCCACCGAAAGCAGTACTCATCCCCACAGTAAGATAATTAATGAAATCTTCTGCAGAAAGCTTGCCTTCCGTGATCATCTGACGGACCTCGGCCCCGGTTTTCCCGATCTGGGACCCGACCATTTCGGCGGCGTTAACCCCGCGCTGGCCTAGTTGCATGAGGTCGGTACCGGTGACTTTTCCGGCCGCTTGAATCTGCGAAAGCACAAACACAATCTCGCTCATTTTTTGAGCGGACCCGCCCGTAGCCACAGTCGCATCCTGAACAGCGGAAAGAATCGGCACCACTTTTTCGGCTTCAATCCCGAACCCGATCATGACCTGCTGAGCCTCAAGCAGCATGTCTTTACCGAACGGCGAGCCTGAAGCGAAAGTGTCGAGGCGGCGCATTTGCTCTTCCGCGGCCTGAGTGGACCCGAGCAGAGTTTCCAGCGCGGTCTTCGTATTCTGCTGTAAACGGTTGTAATCCACGCCGGCCTTCACCGTAGCAACCGCCAAAGCAGTACCACCCGCCGCTACCGCATTAAGTGCGTTCCCGGCCGCCTGTCCCGCGGTCTTCGCGCCTTTTTTGATTCCATCCCAAACCTTCGAGGTGGTGGTAGAGACCTGGCCGGCGGCTTTCGCGGCCTTTTCCATACCCTGCACGAAATCAGAGACATTAGCCCCTAAACGTACACTTACTGAACGATCAGCAACCACTACGCGGCCCCTTTACTCTCCATCATCAACTACGTACGGGTGTACTCCGTCCCGTAGTTCGCCACTAAATCGGCGGTGCTTACCCAACTGGAAACATCCTTCACACCAAGATTCAGAAACCGACAAGTGGCCTTCGATGCCCTTCTCGCCGGTCCTGAGCCTGGAAAGACCACACCCGCCGCAAATACTCGCCTCATAGATCGCTAGGCCGGCCGCTAGCCGCCGATCGGTATTACTCCACCCGCTACTATGTGACACGCCTAAAAACTCTGTGGGCCGTATTTGCCACCGGGCGGCGGCCTGCAATTCGGCTAGGACTCCGGCCCATCGGGGTTGCGCGAGGGTACGCGCCAAAAAGGGCTATCCGGCCCCAACGACGCGAGCGAGGTGGCTGTAGCGCTCTCAAACTCGCCCACAAGCTTTGTCGCCTGTATATCTCCGATAGCTTCGAGGAACCTGGTCATGTCTTCCCGGGCGGGTAACCTTGGGTAGGTCATGAACCTTGATAGCATGGCCGCCCCATATTCGAGATATTTTTCGGGCGGGATCCCGCCCCCGCCCATAACCTCATCAGCATCAAGGCTGGCTTCATCGCAGTACTCGCGTATCGCGGCAATATACAATTCTCGGTTTGGGGCCGTGATCTCGCACCGTACCCATTTCGACGCGGCCTTTTCGGTGAGCTTACGAAGTTCACGCTCATCCTCCGACCCCGCCAAAGTAGTGGACTTTTTACCCGATTGCTCAACTTTTTGCCGTAAATAGTCGATTTCGGCTAGGAGCCGTCGATCCTGACACACATCTACGAACCGGGTTTCTTGGGACGCGCCGGCGATGAAAGCGGCAAGATCAAAAGTTTTCGGGTCCATCTCAGGGGCCTTTTGTTCGGTGGTCATTTGGTTACTCCTTCATGTTTATGTGTGTAAAAGAATAATAGGGGAGGGAGCACACCTGCAACCCTCCCCTAAAACAATTTCCGAAACCTAGCCTGCGGTTACTTTAACCGCATGCTCGAACTGGCCCGTAGGCAAAAGCGCAACCGTATAAGTCGCATCCTCGCCATTCTGATCGGGCCGATTTTGCGGATAATCAGTAGTAAAACCAAAGACCTCCACGGTCTGACCTTCCGCAAATTTCTCCGTATAAGGCAGTGCCGAATCCGGCGCTGTAGCGACCCCACCGCGGCGCACAATATCTACCCGCGTATCCGGATCCTTGAAAACCTTAGCGGCCTTCAAAAATGCGGAAGTCGTATCCTGCGCATTACGATCTCCCTCACGGACGAACGTAAACTCGCCCGCGTAATTGGCCGGGCCACGCCGCGTAGAAGCCGCCTTCTCACACAAAGTCTGGGTGCCCTGAATCGTTTCAGATGCATTCATTCCGAGCGTATAACCCGAGGCGATAGCACACGTAATATCTACCGCGCCCTCAAGCTCCGAAACCGTGGGCTTAGCTTGATCACGCAAGCCACCCACCACGGCAACAATTCGAACAATATCCGTATTTACTAGCTTAGAACTCATTATTTTTGCTCCTGCCCTTGAGTATCCTTATTTTCCTTACCCGCCTCACGGGCGGTTGAGGCTTGCTCCCGATATTCAGGGCAAGGCCGCTCAATATCGCTCAACCCACAACACGCACTAACAATTTCAATGCGCGGCGGGGTTGTGGTCAAATCCGGGTTTAGTGCCACCATATCCGCGGGCATTGGCGGCATACGCTCACCATTTTTTCGCCACACTTGGACCTTTTCCACTAGCAACCTCCACAAACATGTTTTTTCTATAGATTGGCTTCATATTGCGAAACTAAAACGACGGCCTCATGTGACGCCATGATTTGAGCGCCCTCAAGGAATCGCTCTAAGACATGTCGTAGTTTCACGTTTTTGTAAATCGCGTTCTGGGTTAGCTTGTCGCGTATTCGCCTAGAAATCGCTCTAGCCTCACGGGCCGCCTCCCACGTCTCATAGGACCCGCCGGTGCGCACCACAGTCCGCACCTGCACCGACAACCGTCCAGATTCATTTAGGCCGCCTAAAGTTCTAGACGAAACCACTGGCACGCTCACATTTACGATCACGTGCCGCTCGGGGCGGTCTTCTAGCCGCGTATCCGGTAGCCCATCGTAAAGCTGAATATCGCCCCATGCGGCGAGAGCTGACCCGATCAAGCGAATTGCCGCATTTTCCGGATAGTAGAAAGGATCCTCATACTGGGGCATACATCCACCTGCTTTCTACCACGGTTTAGCGGCTTCACTCAGATAGCGCTCTACTACCGGGGCCTCATCCAAAAACGCCGGGATCAAATGAGGCATAGCCCCGCTAGTAGCTGTACCAAATTCGAGCAAGTGACCTAGCGACCCTTGACCACCAATTTCCGGGCCGATTTCCGCGCCAATACCGCCCCGATCAGCCACAAGATCATAAGTAACAAGATACGGATAATGTCGCACTTTTGAGCGGGCCGGGGCCATAAACCGACGTACCCGGTCTTGCGCATCATTTTTAATATTGTAAGCGCCTTTTTCGATAACCTTACGGGTCTCATCTAAGGCCCTACCAGGGGCCGCCCCAAGATCATTCACAAGTGCGTCCAGTTCGCTAGTATCTGTCTTGGCTCGCACCAATTACATCACGCTCTCTACCTGGTATTTAGCGGCCGTGGCTTGCGATGCCGGGGACCGGCCCCGCACCGTAAACGATGCCCCCACAAGTTGAGGATCACCGGCCGTTACCGTGATCGTGTCACCCTTCTGTAACACCACATCGATAGGAAATGAAGCCACGTCTTGTTGCATTACGGTCATTCCGCCCGCATCGGGCATCACGGCCGCATTAGGCGAGGTTACACGCACCCGGAAAGGACCTTCATACACGGTTATGGTTTTCTTTTCCCTAGCCGCCGCATAAGCCGGTTTGCGGTTTATGATCACCACGCGGGTAACCTTGCACTGATCGGTCATACGTGAAAGCGCGACTTCACGGCCGGCCGCGAGTATCCTATCTAGCCCTAAATCCACAGTTCACCCCGCCTTTCTAGGCCCCCCAATAAGGCACGCCTAAGGGCACCGAGTATGAGGGGGCTATGTATTCGATCGGCTGGAGCGCGGCTATCTCGCTATCAGTAAAACCAATTTCGCCCGCTGAAAGCACTGAGTCACGTACGCCCTGGAAATCATCCAAACCGACTGACCGCCACCCCTCGGGGTTGCGGAGAGTGCGTACTACGGCCGCCGCGATCGTGGACCGGGCCAAACCGGCTAGCTCAGGGTCACGTTCAGCGCGGGCCTTCAACGTTGGTACGCGGCGTCGGAGTAGTGCTGTAGCGCGCTCAATCCACACCGGTACCTGCCGGCGCTGTGTAGGCGTCAAATCTTTACCGAGTTCATCCGCGATAGCAGAAACCTCGATCTGGAAAACATCTGCCACTAAAACTCACCACCCTTTTTTGTGCGTGTTGGTGGGTAGCAGGCCCCAAAAGGCACCAAACCAAAAGGAGGGTTCAAGGAATCGCCACAAACAAAAAGGGAGTGTGCCACCGAACCCCACACCCCTCCGTCTGTAGCCCCCTCCTTTTTTAGTGTCCTTTTGAGGCCCGCCATTCAAGCCGCCTGCCCTTTAATACGCACACAAAACCAAGACCACCCAGGGCAAAAAGGCGCAAAACCGGGCGCAAAGGGCTGTTAGGAGGGGAGAAGAAGTAAAACCCTCCAACAGCCCCCTTTGCCCGATTTCCGCGCCCCACAGCACCGCCCATACTCTCTCAAAGCGAGAGAGATTAGCGTCCTGGTTTTGTAGACCCACGTGCGTACCCCACTAGCAGGCCACGACCTACAAATTTTTAGCCCGGGGTCACCGTGGTTTGCCCGGTCTCCAAATCATGCGTTACCTGCACCTCGGTCCCATCCGGCTTATGCGCCGTATAGGTTTCCGTACGACTACCAGGGTTTACGGCTTTCTTCACCCGCTTAGTCTTGGCGGGACGTACCGCATTAACCGTCTGGTGACCCGCTTTCGCAGCCGCCCCCTTATCCGGGCGCACAGAGGTTGCTTCCTCGGTGGCGTCCGTCGTATCAGCGGGCGCATCCCCGGCCTGCGTCGGTTGCGGTTTCGTTACATCATCGGATAGCCGCGTAGTTCCTTTAGCCATGAATCCATACTCCTATTCACTCAAAAACCCGGCTTATTGGGCGCGGATATTGCGCAAGCGGGCCGCCGCATGGCCACCCTGCACAACCAGACCAGAATAAAACTCGATACGGGTACGGTAGGCCGGCCGTTCAGCCATTTCGCCGATCTTGTAGGCCTGCAACCCGCCATTAGTAATACCCATTACGCCTTCATCACCGAACGATTGCGCAAACTTAACCGCGAACATCTCGGAATCGTCGAGAATCGGCCGCCCGCTCCAATGGGTACCCGGGTTCACGAAAGATACGCCGTTCCAGGTCCATTCACGCTTGCCGGTGATTTCCGAATTTACATATTCGGCTCCACCTGCACGCCGGCCCAAAGCCTTCAGCTTTGCCAGCGACTTACGGCCTGTGTAGACCACATCCGGGCCGCCATTCACGGCCTCAAACAACAGGTCGAGGTCCTCAAGGAACTTGTCATCCGCCAACGTTGCTTGCGCGTCGATCACCTGTTCATTGACGAGTCGCTTACGTAGCCCATCAAATTCTTTAGGGTCACGCACGTCCGTATCCCCATTAAACATTGCGTCGACATACGTGGATTGAGCGGACTCGATTTTCATTTTCACCTGATCGGCCATGAGCACACCCAAATCGGACGGCATGGTCTTCTCTAGGAAACGATCAACATCCGCATCCCCACCGAGAATGACCAGGGTTTCCGTAGCCTGATTTACCGTGCCCGTAGACTCAACATAAGCCTCATTGACGGTACGGAAAGCAGTACCCGGCAATACGCGGTCCTTATCGTACGCATAAGCGTTGCCTTGAATGGATTCAAACGGCATGCGGTCCCATACGGTCGATACGGCATGCCCGATTTCCAGGGCACCGCGCCGCACCTGGTTTTTCGTTTCACGGGCGGCGGCCTGCGCCATAGTTAGCGCCATAATATTACCTCCACTAAAATTTTAGTTAGCTTTATTCCACGAATCGGCAATAGCATCCACCCCGTGCAAGCCAGCGCCTGCAACATTGGGCATTCCTAGGCCGATATCGCGTGCAGACACACCGAACCCCTGTTGTTTTACGAGGTACGGTTTACGTTGCGCAAGATTCTCGAAAGCTTTCCGCAACCCGTCCCGGTCCACTTCGCCCGAATCATCCACATATTCAGCTAAAGACACGCCTGCTAGCGCGTCTTCCGCATCATGGAAATTGAGCTGAGTTGCAACCAGACGGGCGGATTCCTCCGCTACTCGTAGAGCAGACTCAGCGCTCACCTCGGCCTTAGCTTGAGCTACAGCTTTAGCTATGGCTTCATCTCGCTCTGCCTGGACCTTTTCAACATCAAGGGCCGCTTTCTCGTATTTCGCGAGCCGGCCTTTAATGATCCGGTCCACATCTGCTTGAGTAAACGTTTTCTCGCTCTCGCTAGGTTTACGGTCCTTAACTTCCGGCTTGCCCACTTCCGGGTTAGTGCCTTCGGTTTTTCCGGTTTCAGCTTCCAATTTTTCCGACTGATTTTCAGCTAGATTCTTGTCGCTCATGTCTGCTATTTCCTTACCCCGCTCAGAGAGGAGCGGTTACTCTCACCAGGCCTGCCCTGGGAAAACCTTATTCCAGCCAATCCGGCGGATCGATAAGCCACGGCTTCTTATTATCCGGACCCCACTTATCATTGGGCACTCTCAGATATCCGTTCTCCCACAAGCCCTGTAGTGCTTCCTCACGGGTCCGGGCGTGCTTATATATTTCTTCTGGGAGAAGACGGCCGCCGGCCTTCACAAAATCACGCATACGGCTCTTGCCATACACGCGTTCACACATGTGCCAATAGTGGCTATTCCGCTCCCTGAAATGTGCGAAAGCGCCATGCCTAGTAGTGGATTCGTACGTAATCCTCATACCGTCTTTAGTCCGTGCACTCCGACGCGCGTTCACCACGTCCCACATATTCGCACCATCGCGGATAGCCTGCGCACCACCCTTAGTAAAAATCCGGTCCTGCTCTTCCCGCGAAAGGGCATTAAAATACGAGTACGAGCTGTAGCGAGGACCGAACGCATGTTCAGCCCATTCTTCATTATCGCCCCACTCGCCGGCTATAGGCGCGATCCCGCACCTACACCCAGGATGCCTAGGAAAATCCCATTTATCCATATCGACCAAAATTACGCACCTTGCGCACGCGCCCGGGTGTAGCACTCGCCCATAACCCCCACACGATGGGGTTGACGCTATAACCGCCTGCGTGGACTGAACATTAGCGCTAGCCACCTCATTCGACGCAATACGCGAAAGCGTTTGCCACCCAGATTGTTTAGCCTGTTCAAAATCGTTGCCGTTAGCTATTGCGGTTTTTACTGCGATCGGCACCGATTTCAGCAGGTGGTAGAGCAGTGGTAGGCCCGTACGTAGCGAAATATCCACAAACGAACTAGGCACGAGGCTTGCTACGGTCTCGCGAGAAGCGCCCTGCACTAGCATTGAGGTAGCCACATATTTTTCTGACCTCGCCACGGTCCGAGCTTTACCCGCCGTAATCAAAGCGTTAGCCTCAACCGCAAGCGGCGGCCACGCATCCAAATTATCCCCCTGACGCCGCCATACATCCGCGAGCGCGGCGTTGACTAGGCCGATGTCGTCAGATAGTGCCTGCTGGCTCTTGATCCCCAAGATTTGAGCCGGGCCAAGCTTCGAAACCTCCACTAGCGGTACCTCCTGCGATTAAGTCGGTCGCGTATTGCGCAATCGATTCATCGTTAGCGTCCTTAACCCACCGTTCAACTTTTCGTGTGGTAGCGCCTGGGAGCATGGACCATGCCGCCGATCGCGGCATACCAGTTTGGATTAACTTGGTGATGCCGTCCACGATCTTCGCGAAACTCCTGGCCTCACCATCACCCCAAATGATCTCAGTCGCGTAGCCTTCACCTTTCGGTTTTCCGGCGGCGATTGACGCGAGCCGCATTACCTCGGCCCATGAATCACCGAATTCACGTTTAAGATCGGTGACGAGGGAGCCTAGTGTAGATTCCGCCGCATCGAGCGCATCACCTGAAAGATTGGCCATGTCGCCTAGCAAATATTGCGGTGGTACTTGGGATATTGCGGCGAGCTGTTGCACCAACATTTTAATAACATTCACATAATTATTAAGGTTGGACTCCGCCAAATCCCATACTTTGGTATCTGCACCGGGGAATACGATCCACCGATCAACCCCCGGCCGGCCCGGGGATGCGATTACCGGAATAGGGTTACCCGCATCATCAAGCAGTGCTTCACCGTTTTCATCTTTACGGTAGACGATTGCCCCATCGGCGTCCCGTAATCGCGGGTCATAGCCCGTAACGACACGTTGCCGGTAGGCCGCAAATTGCGCCGCGATCAGGAGGTTAAACCTCATTGTGTCGATCGCGCGCTGCATCGGGAACAACGGCCGGATCATTGACCGGGCCGTATTATCAGTGCCCCGATCGGGTACGAATTCCACAAACGGGACCCGCCCCAAAGGATTAGCCACCTGCTCGATGAGGTCCCAGGAATTGCCAGTACGCCCCTTCATGAAGGTAACCACCTCATCATCCGTATATACGGCGCACCTGGGAACGAGCACTTTCCGGCCGGCCTGTTCATAGGTGGTTTCGGTCCATTCCTTATACGCCCATAGCGGCCGATACGAATCCACCGGGTCATACTCGACCCACACGTTAGCCGGCGATTCATGCCTCACGATCGGGCTTTCCGGATCTTCCGGGTTAGCCCAAACGAACACGACGCCCCTCCCGTGCACGAAACCATCGGTGTACACGCGGCGTTGCGCCGAATCTAGCCGGTTTCCTTGCCATACGTTTTGCCAGGTGGCCCGGTCCGCGTCAGCGTCACGATCGGACTGGAAACCATCCACGCGCAACCGCTGTAGTGGTGCCTTGACGATGAGGCGAACCCACGGGGCTACACTCATCTCCTGCAAAGCATAATATTCACGCCCTAAACCTTCCGCCGCAAACGGCCGGGGGTGCTCACCACGTAAATATGATTCTTCTTCTACGAAATCGGGGCGCTGTGCACCCAGCCGGGATGCCCCTTCAAGCCTTAAAGCTTCAAAATCCACCACTCGCAACCCCTCAAAAAAATACTTAGCTGAATGAAAATACGGCGGTTGAAACCTCATACTGCCGGCCCGGTTTAGCCTGCAATCCTGCCATCAACGCACTAGCCGCCGCCTCGTAAGCCAGGACGTCCATCATTACTAAATCGATCTTCATATGCGGGGCCGGCTTACCCAGAATGAACCGGTCTTGCGTTTTTGCGACCTTGCGCGCATTCATCGCATGAACCTTGTAGACGCCATCAGGGGAGTGTGTCATACGCCCGCTAGCCATATCCTCCCGATAGCGCACCAAAGCAGGAAACATTCTAGATACCGAAAATGTTGGCCATGCCTGCACGATTTCTGGTGAGTATTTCACTTGCCAGGCCTCGATCTGCGATTCCCACAAATGCGGATCAGCATAGACCAAGCGCACCCGGTAGCGGCGCATGATCGAGTCCATAGCCGCATCAACTTCCCCATACGGGATACGACCATCAGGGAATGTAGCCGGGTCAAACACGGCGGGTACTCGGTCTTCTCCATATGTGGGAGTGAAAGTATGCCGCTCGCCATTCGGCCCCAACCAACACGCCCTAAACCCGGTCCAGTCACCGGTTTGAGAACCATCGAAACCTAAGGTGACCTCAGCCCCCTCCGGCACCTCAAGGGCTCTCTCAGCACCGTCGATAACCGCCTCAGTCAAATATGTACCTTGACCTTGCACAAGCATATTCCCATAAAACCTCATCGCTTGAGTCGGATCACGCACCATAATTTCAGCCGCTTCCGCCTCAATCGCATCCAAATCCACCCACGGGGACCCCGCGTAAACATATTCATGAATTGCCCGCCGATCAGTATCATTCAAATAATCAAGATTCGCAGGCGGTTTCCGATAGAAAATAAAAACATCAGGCATATGAGCCTCATAGGTTTTCTGAGCCGCGCTGTTATCCATCGGGTCCCAGGGATTAGTGATTTCCACCGAGCGGCCGCCCATACCTGCAAGGCCCCGCCGCATGGTCCCCCATGTGCGTTCAGTATCGCGCGTATATAGGCCCGCTTCATCACCAAGCGCAAAACTAATCCGCGCCCCCAACCGCGACTTAGACGACGCCGTAACCTTATCGATCCGCCCGTTATTTGGCAGTCGGAGCATGTCGAAATTAATTTTCACCTGCTCCGACAAAGGACCAAACGCCGCCATGTCATAAACCGCGTCAAAAACGTTATCTACCTGATCCTGCGAGTTAGCCATGAGCTGGATCAAATTTTTAGGGCGGGGCCGGCCCATCGGCTCACCCGCCTCATACACATACTCAAAACCACACCCACACCCATAATCAGAGCACCGGTAGGAGTCTCCACTGCGTGCCCAACCTGCAAATTCGGCCGGCCCGCAAGCCTCGACCAACACGAAACCAGCACCAAGCGGCGATTTCCCAGACTTTTGCGGCCCCACAATCAGAGACCGGCGATAGTGGAAAGCTTGGGAATTATTCTTCCCCTCATCAGGCACCGCGCCCCGCCGAACCCGCCCATGATTCAGCAAGCACCAAAGCTGCCAGCCGACCGGGATAAACGGCCGATCCGGGTCACCCGGTACGCAAGCATGAGCCTCCAGCCAATCAGACCACAGAAAACCGAGGGTGGGCCAGTTTACTTTCCATGATGGTTCCCAGCTTCCTACAGCCACAAACCACCACCCCCATACCCGCCTATCTCTGAAAAATGTTCTTTATTCGGAGGCTACCGCCCGCAACCTCGCACGCGCCCCACCAGGAGACGCCCCACCGGCCACCCGCGGCGCTTCCACGTCCTCCACAGCCTCACCGATAACCCACCCATTCTCACGCATCCCCGCCGGGGTAAGCCCCAGCTGATCATGATACCGATGCACTTGGCCAATCAGCGCGGCATTACCCGAATATTCAGCCCGCGCCTCACACCTACACATCTGCGCGACAATCAGCCACCGCCATGGTTCTTCTTCCCAAGCCACCGCCTGCGGAGTCTTCCAATATTGCCGCCAAATCTGCCGCTCGCGCTTAGTTACATATTCATCCCCATCACTTAGCGGCTCGCCCGTAGAGGTGAGCTTAGGGAGCGGAAAATTCGGCGCACGTCCATCCCTACCTTCCGGCGGTAATTGCCTGAACTGTAGCTGACCTCGGTCCAGCCGATTACGAGTGCGGTTACTGGTAGGACTTAGGGCCGGACCGGACCGATTACGCGCCCCACCTCGTGCCATAGTGAACCACCTCCACCCGTTTAGTGTTCGACCAACACGAATAAGTTACGGAAAGTTTGAACCCGCTTTTCCTTTTTTCTACCTCCCCGCCGGCGGAAGTCTTGCTTAGGGGAATTAGGTAACCCCCCTGGGTCACTCTGGTGTCTAACACACGGCGATGAGTGTTTATGTTTATTGGTTGCTGAATCCTGTTGGCCTTTCGCGGCCCATCGTAGCACGGTTGCATCGTGAGTGTTCCGGTCCTCGGTAGCCGCGCCGGTCGTCCGTATGTCCTAGGTCCCATGGCGTGCCTGGTGTGATTGGGCCGCCGCATCGTGCACAGCAAACGCCTCCAGCTTCAACCTGCCTGGCCCACTGGGCACGTAGCCGCTTGTGCGTAGCGTCGTAACCGCGCGCTGTGCTTGAAGGCCTTGACCTTTCGTATTCTGCTTTGTGTGCTTTGCATAGGCCGCCGCGGGCGGGCGTGGGGCAACCTGGGACCCTGCACGCCGATAGGAGACGGGTCATGTGGTCTCACCTGCCTCCGCATACTAGAAGCCCGGCCGGGATGTGTGGACCGGGCCGGGCTTGCTCTGGTTTTGTTTTTCTTTAGGTCTAAGGTCTGTCTATTTGAATTTGGCGAGCATTGTAATCATGCCGTCTTTGTCCACTGACCAGCCTAGCCAGTAGTCCTCCCACTCCCGTGAGGTGGCGTCTACTGCGTAGGGTACTATTCGGTCCCGGCCTTTCCAAAGGGGGCGGCGTACTTCTTCCCGTATCCATTCGGGGGCGCCTGTCCAGATGAAAAAGCAATCGAGCCATTCGGCCTCGTTGTTGCGCTCACTTTTTCCATTGTATTTTGGGTAGCCGGCCCATACGAGCGCGTCACCTGGTCTCTCTGGTGTTGCTTCGAGAATTTCCATGTTGTCGAGGGTGCCGCATTTTTCTTCGATGACCGTGTAGCTTCGGATTTTGCCGGGTGTGGGGTCTTTTGCGCATCCGGTTAGTGCGAGGATTGCTATGCCGATAGCGGCGGTTAGGGTCTTTAGCTTCATTTGCATACCTTCCTTGATAGGTATGTGGGTAGTGCATCCTTGGCCCTGTTCGGTGTGGTTTTGGGTGCACTTGCCCACTTGGAAATATAACACATCCACTACTTCTTCTGGTTGCGTGCAAGCCGGGCGGCTTGTCGCAAGTTTATTTTTCCTGCTCTCGATTGTAGCCGGCCGCGGTGCACGTTCGTGTCGAGTATGGCGCGGGGGATACCGAGTAGGTTGGCGGCTTGCGCGCGGGTTACCCAGGTGTCTGGTGGGGTGCCGATCATCTCTAGCCTTAGGCGTGTGTTTACTGCTTTCGTGTAGGTGGCCCGGGTCCAGGGCGTGCCGCATACCGGGCATATTTCCCAGTCTGTGAATCCGTCGTCGAGCGGGTAGCGCTGTAACCGTACTCCGTCGTTGGGGCATGTGTGGTTTGTGGTTTCTGGGTGTAGGCCTGCGAGCCGGGTGGCGATTGCGTAGACGCGCCGTATTTCTCCGACCGTAGCCGCCCACGCTTCCGGCTCTAAGCGGTTGTAGGCGTGTTCTGTGGTGTCTGCTAGCCACTCGCATACGGGCGTGGTGGTGGGTCGCGTGTAGCCTAGGTTTTCCGCCCAATCATCGGCCACTTCTTCGAGGATTTCGATGCACCCGGCGGGCGTGCGTACGCGGCCGGTTTCCCAGTCGTCGGTTACGCGGTCTAGGCCGAATGGAAGCTGATCGGGGGCGGGGCGCGGGGTAGTGGCTATAGGCCGGGATGGAGTGGCCCGGGGGCCGTATAGGCTTGCGTGTATTTCCGCTGTGGAGGCTTGTGCTTCGGTGAGCAGTACGGCGATCTGCTCTAGGGTTATGCGGGCTTGCCGATCGGGCGTAATCCCGGTTTTCGCGTGTTCCATTCTCCTACCTTTTCCTGCTCTCGCTCCCTGGTTTGGTGGTGGGGCGCGGGGCTGAAACCGATGTTCGAGATCAGTCCCGCGCTTCCACATTTTTTGCATATTTATACATTTAGCGGTGGGGGCTAAAAGGGCGGTTGTTCATCCCAAATCGGCTGTTGTTGTTGCTGTCCTTGGGACTGTGCTTGCGCTTGCTGTTGTGGTTGGGTTGCCCACGGGTCGCCCGCGCTTCCACCGGCGGGCGCGTTATTCACCACCCCGCCAGAACCGCCCCAATTGCCCTGTGCCGCGTTTTGACCACCGCCCTGGTACCCCTGCATAGGAGCACCACTGTTCGCCGCTCCACGGGCCTGCTGGCCCCCATATTGAGGGGCGTAAGCCGAACGAGGAGGAAGAAAACCTTCCAGCCGGGGCCGTTCGATGGTCATTGTTGCGCCCGGGGTGCCGTCGCGCCGCTGGTATTCGCGCCGTCCAAGCTCACCACTCACCACCACGCGTTGCCCGCGCTGTAGGTCGTAGTCGAGCACCGCGTTAGCGTCTTTGCCCCAAAAATCGGCCTGTAGCCACACCGGGGCGCCCAGATCCGACCATTCGCCGGTTTCGCGGTCCCGCGTGCGTGGGGTTACCGCAAGGCTCAGCTGGGTCTTCGTTTCGCCGCTGTTCACGGTGAATGCCTCGGGGGTTTGCCCAAGATTTCCAACAAAAACACTTCTCATTTCATATCCTCCTGATAATTGATTATTTTGTTTCTGTTTGCAAAGAAGCAAACAAATCTTCCATTCGCGCCTTGATCTCCGGCGGGCAACCCCGCCGCCCCGGGGCCTGCTCGATCAACCTCCGCCCCGCCCTAAATTCCTCGCGCTCGCGGGCCCGGCGTTCTTCGTCGCGATAGGTGCGTGCCAGGCTCACGATGTGGGCCGGCTGCAGGTACTCGGTCGAGGTGCGCCGGTGTTCGTCGATCGCGGCCCGTGCCAGGTCAGCAGTGAGCCAATCGGGTAGGGCCGATGCCCACGCGAGGATTGCTTCACGGCTCACCTGCCGATTGTCGACGGCGGCGGCATAGGCGAGGATTGTGGCCGCTAACTCGGTAGAGACGCCCACGGGTCAGCTCCTTCCAGATCGATTTCTCCTATCGGGATTTCCCACGGATCAGGCCCGCGGGCTTGCGCTTCCTGCTCGGCGGCGAGCTGGTAGCCCGCCTCGAGCCATTGCGCCGCTCTCGACGGCGGCCGGGCCGGCGCGGTGTCAAGTTCGTCGGTCCACCGTTCGTCATTTAGCCAGCCTTGCGCCCATTTCGGATTTTCTATGCCGCGGGCCTGGACCCAATCGGCATAACGCCCCGCCGCCTCGACCAGGGTCTGCTGGGTTACTTTTTTGCGGGCCTTTTTGAAAGCCTCGAAAGCTCGCGCTTTGCCCTTGCGTACCGGGTAGGCCGCCCAGAACTCTTCAAACTCATCCGAGTACTCGCGTGCCCGATCGGTTTGGGTTCCTGGAAGCTGACCCTGAACCGGTTCCGGTTGTGTTGGCTCATCCTGTGCCGGGAATGAGCTGAGCTCATCGCCTGCCGGGAGTGAGCTGAGAGCGGGTTGAGAGTCAGGCGCACCCGCCGCTTGCGGCGCGGTGTGCATATATATCTGTTCCCCTGTTCCCCTGTTCCCCTGTTCCCCTGTTCCTATAGTGCATTTTTCTTGAGCACTCAGTGAGTCCTCAGTGAGTGCTCCTGTTTCGGCGTCATACTGCGGGTATCTCGGTTTCGATGGGCGGTTGATCTTTTGATGGTTATCCCATGTAGGAATTTGCAGGTATGGCTCATTTTCGACCGTGTAGCGCACTATCAAACCACGTTGTGCAAGCTCACTGAGTGCTCCGTGAGTCCTCACTGAGACTTCCTGAGGCCTCATGTAAAAGTCCTTAGGGAACAGTGAGGCGATGATGAGGTGTTCCTTATCTACTCCTACGCCGTTGTCATCGACGTAGTTCCAGAGGCCGATATAGAGCAACCGCGCTTCGAGAGATAGGGCCGCGATATCATCGCTGGTCCAGAACTCTGGCTTGATCGTCCTTATCCGCATTTCCCCTCACCCCCTCTCTTTCTCTTTGTCTATGGTGATGATTTCTAGCCGTACCTGGTAGGTGCCTTTCCTGGCCGGGTCTGGGTCTCGTCGGAAATCGGGGCCGATCAGATACTCCGAGGAGTCGTCAGGCCACACACCGGCGTCGGTTAGGCCGTCTATCAGGGCCTTTACGGTAGGGCTTGCGTTGGCGGGGTCTGCTTTTCGGCGGGTTGGGTAGCCGATATGCGCCACCACTCTCACGGGCGGGTTCACGCGTGCTAGGTTTTGCCTTTTGGTTTCCAGGCGGGCATAGCCTCGAAGTGTGCGCGTCCGAGCGGCCCGGTTAGCCCAGTGCATCCTGCTGTTGGCCGATATCCACCACTCCCGCGGAACAGTGAAAGTTATGCGCCGTGCCGTATTGTTATCGGTTGTTTCGGGGGCGGCCACGCTATGCGCACCTCCTTTCTGTTAGCTTTTCCTGGTGGTCGCTAGCCGCCCATATGGTGCATTTTCGGCCCCGCCGGCTAACTCCATCTTCCGAATACCGGAAGGTCAGGCCGCATTTTTCTAGCTCTGAGCAAGCAGACCGGATGCGTTGTTCTGTCCATTTCGGGAACCCGCCCTCGCGAGGAATACCCCTGCAAAGCTGCTCTACGGTTGCAGGGCCGCTTTCACGAAGCGTGCCTAGCACCCACCGCCGGGACCCGCTCACTGCGTCATCGGAGAGTGATGCGGCGGCCTGCCACGAGGTCACCGGGTCATCGCGCCGCGCATACGCCGCCGGTACCGGTCTAAGCATTGCCTTCACCCGCTTGCGCTTGCGCTTGCGCTTGCTGTGCTTGCGCTTGCTGTGCCTGTTGGTTGATCTCTTCAACCTTCGTATGAAGGAAACCGATCAGCCGATCTGCCTCATCCTCGGTTAGCTCTTCCAGGCGGCGGGTACGGTGCCTGGAGGCCCATTGCACGGCGGCGGTCATTTTCCCAGAGCTGAGCCGTAGCGCCTCAACTTGTGCTTCTAGGGTTTCTACCTGCGTGGCGGTGAGCATTATTTCGGCGTCTTCGTATTCTTCGTCGCTGGGAGTCTGACGCGGGGCCGCGCCGCTGTTCGGGGCGGTGGGGGCGGCCGGTGGGTTTTCCACCTGTACCGTAGGCTGAGCCGGTTGGGGCGCGGTTTGGTGGTCCTGCACGGCCGGATTATCTGCCTGCGTCATCTCATCATCCGTATATAGCCCGGAAAGGTCCTGTGGGAACGCTTTCCGTAGAGCTAGTGCTTCGGCGCATTTGCCTAGCATGATCGCGGGCTTGGTCCGCCACATGGTGGTTAGCCGCCCATCACCGGTACGCCCTGCATACTCGCTCAACAGTGCCACCGCTGGGAATGGTTGTCCGTCCCGGTATACGGTGACGCGGGCGGCGAGCGGCGGCTCCTTATCTAGCCATACATCTCGCCATTGCCCATTAGGCCCGCAATACTCGGTAGCAGAATAAGAATAAGTACCACCGGCCTGGCTTGCGGCGCGCCGCGCAATCACCCTGAAACCGTCGATCCCGGTCTGAATCGTATATTTCATTTCTCGCTGGCGGGTTTGCGCGTTCCACGTAGAGCGGGGGATCATATATATTTGCCGGGCGAAAGGGTCCAGGCCTGTACGCCTAACTTGGTGGAAGAAGATCGCTAGATCGGCGCGGGAAGCTCCCTGCAAATCCAGCGCCGTAATCTGAGCGGTATTAAATTCGGTTTGGTCTTCCCTGATTTCAACTACACTACCTGCGGTTTCGCTCATTTGGTTTCACCTTCTTCACTGGTTTCGTCGTTTTCGGTATTGCTTTCGGTTTCGCTTTCGATGGCCCGGAATTCCGCATTAAACGCGCTCCACGCCGCATTTAGCCGGCGTGCTGACTCGACCGCGGCCTCCATATTTTTCATTTGCTTATCCGATAGGCGAGAAGTGACGTAGCCGCCGGATTCTTCGATTTCGACGCCCGGCGGGATTTCCCCATTCCCTTCGGCATCGAGCGAGGTTTTCAATGAGGCTAGATAAGCAGGGGAAGTAAAAGACTTGTGAACGCGCATCTGCCAAACTTCTGGGACTTTTCGCTCTTCTTCTAGCCAGTCGCCAAAAGCTTTTTCATCCCGTATCACATATCGTTCTGAAGTTTTTTGCCTGGAAACTGTAGCTAGGTCGTCGCCTACTACGCGCCGGTCCCCGGGACTCATGTGCGCTTCCAAATACATCCGGGCGCGTTTTACTAGGGTTTTTGCTTCATCCGTGAGGGCCGCTTTTTCCGCAAATTTCCCTAACGCTACAATTCCGAGTGCTTGTTCTACGCTTGTTATTTCGATCTGATCAGCCATTATTTTCTTCTCCTATAAAGTTTCGATTTTGGGGAGTTCTGTTCCTTCCCCAAAAAATTCGTATCCAGCAATCTCGATAGGCGGCACGTGATCAGGGTTTTTCACCCGAATGTCCATATAGAGACTGGTTCCGAAAAATGTTGTTTTCTCACCATTCGGTAGGAAGCCCATTGCTCGCACGATTCTCCGCGCGGTTTTACGGGCCTCATAAATCAACGCCTTCCGATCATCGGTGAGGTCGTTTATTGCGAATCTGAGCCTTACCAGGCCCGGCGAAAACACGATGTCACTCATTTTTCATGCCGCCTGCCTGCGAGTAAAGAAAGGCCGCCACCTTTTGCGCGTGGTTTTCGCGCGCCGGCCCTGAATTTTCTTGGCCGCGGTTTCCTGCATTTGCAGTTCTAGCCAGCCCCGCATTTCCCCGATATGTGGGCAATCCTCGATATGTGGCGTGAAAGCATATTTACTCATCGCTGTTTCCTTCCTTAGTGGTTTTCGGCCATGTCATATTGATTTCTTGGGCCGGGCGGGCCGCCCGCTTCCGGCCCCGGGCCCGGCGGCGTTGCTGAGCCTCACGCAACTGTCGATGTGTGTCCTTCCGGCCGATCACGTAGGCCGACACGATTCCAAAACCGAAAAACAAAATGCCTAAAACGCCTGCGAGTAGGCACGCTCCGAGGTCTTCCCATCGATCGCCTACGGCGTATGCGCCGCCGATCATGAATGCCATGCCGCCTACTAGGCCGCCTATGGCCGGGTAGGTCAGGTCAGGCCGGCGGGGTGAAGTCTTCTTACCCATTACGCATTACCCCCTTCTTCTTTTCTTGTTTCTTGCCAATCGCTGTAAACTTGGCCGCCCCGCCTCGAGAGGTTCATGTTGGGCGGCCCGCTCCGCTAAAAACAGATCCTCCCCATAGGCGATGCGCGCCGCGCGTTCCAGGCCGGCCCGAAGCTCGAAAGCCGCATTACGAGCGGTGAGAGCGCGAACTCCTAGCTGGGTGGTCAAGAACGGCTCACCCGCTTCCGTAAACTTTTTCTTCATCACGCCGTTCATATTGGTGAGGCACATGTCCGCCTCATCTAGGCATTCATTGGCAGCCTTTGCCAGGCCTTGCGCCCGCTGAAGCCAATAAATATTTCTGCCGTACGCATCCAGGGCTAACCCAATAGCCATTTTTTCAACGCTCATCACAATTGCCCCCATCGGTATCTAGCTGTGCGCGTGCCATATCCGCAATGCGGGTGTACTTGCGTAGCTGACCCATCGCCATCCAAATATCGACGAGCGCATCCCTACAGTGCAGTCGCATCTGCGCGGCGTATTCCTCGCCGTAAGCCTCGCTTATCTTGTTTCCCTGCCGGATGAAAGCCCTACACAGCTCTTCGAAAGCTCTCAGGGTCTTCGTCGAGTCATCTAGCAGCCCCATTAGTGGGTGTTCCAGAGGATTGTTTTCATTCATGTTCACCGCGTTTACCCCTAGTCTCCGAGTAGCCAGGCGCGGGCTACCGACTCAACCCTGCTGGGTCTGCGTAGTAGGGAAATTGCTTCCCAGATATCGAGGTGTGCATCCCTACAAGACCGCTCCAACTGAGTGGTGTATTCTTCGTCGAAGAAATCGAGGATTTCGGCTCTCTGCTGACCGAAGGCCGTGAGCAGTGCTTCGAGAGCGCCCCGGGCGGTCGTCAGGTCGTCTAGGAATCCCCCGAGTGGCTGATCCTGGGTATTGGTTTTATTCATTAGTGTTTTCCTTTCGCCGAAGTAACACAGTTTTTGCATTGGCCCGCACCTCCATAGGTGCGAGAATTTGGGAGCCGGTCTTGAGGGATGCCGGGGGCGCGCATGACCGCCCCACATTGGGCGCATGTCCCTGCGAAATATGGCGATCCGGCCCCGGGCGTGGTGGTTTCTAGGGACGGTTCCGGTTTCTTCACCGCCGGCGTTTTCTTTGCCGGCGTTTTCTTCCGGCGGGCCGGTCGCTTCCGGTCCCGCAAAAACTTCCGATAACACCACCCACACATACCCCGACAACCAGCCCGAACGGTGCCCGGGTAGGCCGCCTCAGGCACCCCGGCCGGCCGCGTATCCGCCCCACACTCCTTGCAAGGGAATACCGCCGCCTTAGCCGCCTTTTCAGGGACGCGTACGAGCCGCGCCGCGGGCGGGGTCTCAGCCAGCTTTTTAGCCTCACCATCCGGTAGCGGCAAGATCGTGATGGTTTCGGTTTTAGCCCGGAAATCCTGACTCTCGACCGCAACCCCACATTCGGCCACGGTCCCGCGAGTGCTGTACTTTGGCACGCCCCTTGGTACGTAGCCGCGGGCGCGTATAGCGGCGGCGAATTGCGCGAGCACGGCCCGGCGGATATCCGCCCGAACCCCGTCTATGGGGATTGTGTAGGTGGCGTGCACATACCCAAAATCGCGTTTCAAAATTTGCATGTGTTATCCTTGCTTTGTAATTGCTATGGGTGGAACCAGTACCAGAAACCTTGTTTTTTGGTGCTGGTTCCCTTTTTTTCTTTTACTTGCCCGGCCCATAGGTTTTCCCCTTCAGGCGCGTAGTAATCCCAAACCGAGCCAGCAACTTACCCATTTCGGAAAAGGGGATTTTTCTGCATCCAGTAGATGCGATCCGCTCATCCCACTCGCCACTATCGGCCGCTTGGCGCATATCCAAGATCGCGCCATCTCGCAGGACTCCGGTCGCTGAATGTTGTAGGTCTCCATAGGCTTCACCCCAATGGCATTCAAGGAATGCGGGGACGCTGGTCCAGAAGTAGGCCCAGGGAGTGCCGTGTATGACGCCCCGCGAAAGGTCAGAGGAACACCACTTCCGGGCGTCCTCCACTGTGGCCATGAACCTGACCCCGCTGTTATTTCCGGCCGCGGTGGCCGTGTAGAGGAATGCGTATTTTTCGAGCTCGCCCAGGTCTTCTACCCGTGGAGCTACCGAATTGATAGCGGTTTGCGGGTTTTCGGCTGGAGCGTCTACGAGTAGCGCGAGTTGTTGTGCGCTGGTCATTGTCTGCTCGCTCCGATCGGGCTACCTGCTCGTAGATTCGAGAAATTTATCTAGGTCGTAGGGCCTGATTCTCCAGAGCCGGCCGGCCCTCACGCCCTGTAGGTCGCCGGCGAGTAGCCAACGGCGTACCGTGCCTTCACGGACCCCTACTTTTTCTGCGACTTGCTTTACTGAAAGCAAATTTTCTGTCTGTGTGCTCATATGGGTTCACCCTCTTCTTGCTTTCTTGTTAGGCGGCTTTCGCTTCACACCGCGGGCGCCCAATGGCGGTAGCGGCGGCGATTAGATTGGCGGGCGTCAGTTCGAGCAGTGCCGCGAGCGCCGCGATTTCCGAATAACGAAAATCGCCAACCCCGCTAAGTTTTCGGTGAAGCGTCGAGTAGGGAATGCCGGTTTTCTCCGAGGCTCGTTGCGTCGAGCACCGCTCACTTTTCAGTAGTGTCCGAATGCCTCGCGCGAGGTATCCGGAAAGTTCGATGGGTTCCATTTTCCACACCTTTCGTGTCTGTGAGGATACACTAGCGCGGTTTTCGAATAATGTCCAATCGGATAGTTTTTCACTCACGCTTGATACGGAAATGTCTCGCGTGATAGTGTTTGAGCATGTCTCCATATATCAAGG
The DNA here is from genome assembly GCF_900618115.1 of Actinobaculum suis. Classification (NCBI taxonomy): domain Bacteria; kingdom Bacillati; phylum Actinomycetota; class Actinomycetes; order Actinomycetales; family Actinomycetaceae; genus Actinobaculum; species Actinobaculum suis. The sequence goes on along the minus strand of NZ_UYIO01000001.1, from coordinate 2,324,819 downwards.
CCCATAATGAGGGCTTCAACTCTTGCATGGCATCGGCCCTCCGCGCGCGGCGCGCGCAAGTTGGCCTCACGTACGAGGAACTGGCAGATAAAACCGGTATTCCACGCATTTCACTTGCGCGGCTATTTACGGAAAAACGGCCCATATACATAACGCAGCTCGCTTCCATTGCGGAAGCCTTGCAAAGCACGCCCGGAGAGCTCACCCGGGAAGCTGAGCGCGAATCCATGCGCCGCCACGGCAACCCTTGGGGATTCCCGCAAGAACTGGCCGATTCTGCTCCCGGTTCGCCGCTCGATGGGATTGACCCGATCACCTACACGGAAGAAGCTTTAGCCCGGGCCCGGTTAGCCGCAAGCCAAGAAGAGTACGGGGCAGCCGCGAACCGGCCCCAACCAGATCGCGAGCGCGAAGACGGCGCGTAGTTGTGATGCCTTCAATCAGCCTGAAACCGGCAACAGAAGACCGGCTAGTAGCTGAGCTTTATAAACTCGGTGTGTGTGTCGTTTATGCGCCGATCAGCGGCGCTTCCGGCCACTACTACCATGAGGCCGGGCTTGTGGTAGTTGATTCTCGCACTTCGCCCCGCTGGCAAATATGGACGCTCGCTCATGAGCTTGTGCACGCGTGGCGTGGCGATGACGGGCCACAGCCTGCGAGTGTTGAGGCGTTGGTAGATCGCACCGCGGCCCGGCTCCTAATCAGCGGGGCCGAATACGCACTAGCAGAGCAACTTTACGGGCCGAATATTTGCCTGATTGCGGAAGAGCTTGGGGTAGTGCCTGAGTGCGTGGAGGCTTATCGGGCGTGGCTGACCCAGACGCGCGGCGGGTCATAGTTGGTAGGGATACGTACGGGGATACGGGCCGCCCGAACCGGCGTGTTTGGGCGGTTTTGTTCGAATCCCCCACCCTCCGCGTTAGCCGGTCTCGCCTCGCGCGCGACCGGCTTTTTGGTGCCGCCCCTGGCTGCGTGCTTGACCTCGGCAGTGATAAGACGCCGCACCGGCACCACCCGCACGGGTACCACACCAAACCGGTGCGACGCCGCACCGGAAGGATGCCCAAGCCGGAACCACACCTAAGCCGGAATCGCCCCAAACCGGTACGCTGGTTGCCATGGCTCAAGTTCCGATTTCGGCAATTCATCCTACCCCGCAAGACCACCTCACCATGGAAGCGCTGTTCAGCGCCCCGATCGACGTTTTGGCAGCTCTGCAGCGTCTTGCCGATTCGGACGGGAGGCCGCTGCAGATCGGTATTTCCGCCGCCACCGCAGAAGGTGAAATGCGGGAAATCGCCCCGGAAGAGGCCGCGTCTGCCACCGGTCCGCTGATTTACCACTACCAAGCGGAGGGGACCACCGTGTTGCTTACCCCGCTTTCGCGCCCGCTCCCGGCCGGTGAAACGCGCCTGCCCGAACACAGTTTCCACATCAAAATCACGATGCTCACCCCGGCGGGGCGCGCCCGTGCCGGCCAACAAGCTGTGGCAACTCTCAGCGATACCGCCATGCTCGAAGGTCGAGCCGCCATGCGTAACCTCTTCCGCGCTTACACGCCGCTCGCCCGTAGCCTCATGAACGAGGCGGCCGCCGTCGGAATCGTCCGCCGCGAACTGGGCATCGCCTACCCGGCGCACGAAATCGCCAACTTCGACCCCGAGAGCCCCACACCCTACCTACTATGGATTTACATTCCGGTCGTATCTGGCGATCTGCGGTACGGCAGAACCGTGGGCTTGCCCCTCTTCGGGCACCTTGACCTGCAGGTCTCGCAATCCGTACAGTCTGCCGAAGCCGTGTACGAACTCCTCGTGAACATTGCGGGTTACATTATCGACGACGGCGCTACCCTCATGCCTGGACAAACCGTGGAAGCTCCGGGAACCGGGCAACTGGAAATCTCCCAAGCCCAGGCTGTGGGCGGCGAAGAGGAAGTACTCGCGCTCAAGTACTAGCGACTATCGGTAAGCGCTAACTGACTACCAGTAAGTGCTACTGGTAGTCAGTAAGTGCTAGCGGACTATCAGTAGGTATTAGCGACTATCGGTAAGCGCTAGCAGCCGATGAGTGACTATTACCGGCCGCACACCCCGCAACCTCAGCCCATATGCCGGTGCGGTAGCCCTTATACCCGGTGCGGTAGCCCTCATGCCCGGTGCGGTAGCCCTCATGCCCGGTGCGGTAACCTGCGCTCCCGCAGTTGCGGCAGTTGGTGCCAGGTGAGAGGAAGCCGAAGGCACCGGGCGAGGCCGCGACTTGCGCTCGCGGCGGTGCGTTCTAAAATGGAAAGGTCCGCGCGGTGGCAGAGCCGGACATCAGGAATAACTGCGCGTGCGAAAGCCGCTGAAATGAAGCGGCGAAACTCGCCGAAACGGCGAAACTCGCCGAAACGGGGAAACTCGCCGAAACAGCGAGATCCGCCAAAAACGGGGGAACCCGCCGAAACAGAGCGGAGCGCGGCGCGCGAAACCTGAATTTCCAGTACGGGCAGGAGAGGTATTGCCTGCTCGTATCGCACTGATATGGGAAGGGAACTCATGGAAGCGCAGTCCACCGCGCCGGAGGCGCGGTTTGCCGATATCAAAGGTTCGAGACTTTATAACTACGTTGGTATTTTCTTCGTTTCGTTCCTCCTGATTTCGAATATCGGCGCTACCAAACTCATTGGCGTACACATCGGGCCTTTGAATCTGGATCTTGTGTTCGACGGCGGGGCAATCCTTTTCCCGCTCACCTACATAATTGGCGATTTGCTTTCTGAGGTGTACGGGTTCAAAGCGGCGGCCCGCACAATCGTGCTCGGTTTTGGTATCCAAGTTCTGGCTAGTTTCTGTTTCTGGCTGGTACAAATCGCTCCGCCCGCTGCCGAATACGTGAACCAGGAGGCGTATGAGGCCGTGCTTGGCGTAGTGCCGCGGTTTGTGGCCGCCTCCGTGTGCGGATTCCTCTTCGGCCAGCTCATGAATTCGTACGTGCTGGTTTGGATCAAACAAAAATTCGGCGAAAAACGGATGTGGGTACGGCTCATTTCCTCCACGATCGTCGGCGAACTCGTAGACACAATTATTTTCTGCTTCATTGCCTGGGGCGCCGAAATCTTGGCCGGCAACCTGAGCTTCGCTACCATTTTGAACCTGACGCTTACCGGCTGGATCTACAAGATCCTGGTGGAAGTGGTGCTCTTGCCGGTAACCTACGCGGTGGTCGGCCGGGTCAAACGCGTAGAAGGAATCGCCTAGCCGGCGAGCAAAGAGTTGGGCAGTTTGGCGTGCCGGAGCGGGCGCAAACAGAGTTGGGCGCGCCGGAGCCAGGAATGCGCGCGAGGACATACAAGTATGAACGGGAGGGACCAGATTTGAGCGGGAAGGATTCGATGCAGGATCGCGGTTTTACGGTGCAGTCGCGGCTGGAGGTAAAGCGCGGGGCTCGTAACGGCCGACCTTTAGGGCGTACCGGAGTTATCCACACCCCGCACGGGGATATCAAAACTCCCGCTTTTATCCCGGTTGGCACTAAAGCCACGGTAAAAACGCTTACCCCGGAACAGGTGGAAGCTACCGGGGCACAGGCCGTGCTTGCCAATGCCTACCATCTGTATTTGCAGCCCGGCCCGGAAATTGTGGACGCCGCAGGCGGGCTGGCCGCTTTCATGAACTGGCACGGGCCCACCTATACCGATTCGGGTGGATTCCAAGTGCTTTCGCTCGGTTCCGGATATAAAAAGATTCTCTCTGCCGAATATGCGGGCGCGAATGCCGGCATGGCGGATTCCGGCGTCGCCCCGAAAACTGGCCGCAATAAGGATAAAGAACGCCTTGCGAACGTGGACGAAGAAGGTGTGTGGTTCCGTTCCCACCTGGATGGTTCCAAACATCGGTTCACCCCGGAAGTTTCGATGGGGATTCAGCACCAGTTGGGTGCCGATATCATGTTCGCTTTCGATGAGCTCACCACTTTGCTCAATTCGCGTGCCTATCAGGAAGAAAGTTTGGAACGCACGCGGCGCTGGGCGGAAAGGTGCCTACGGGAACATCGCCGGCTCACCGAGGCACGGGCCAGCAAACCCTACCAGCAGCTTTTCGGGGTAATCCAGGGCGCCCAGTACGAAGATTTGCGGCGCAAGGCTTCCCGGGATTTGGCGGCCATGCGGATAGACGGCCAAGAGTTCGACGGTTTCGGAATTGGCGGCGCGCTCGAGAAAGAAAACTTGGGTGAAATCGTGGCCTGGTGTTGCGACGAATTACCGGAAGACCGCGCCCGCCACCTGCTCGGCATTTCCGAACCGGATGATTTCTTTGCCGCGATCGAATCTGGGGCGGATACTTTCGACTGCGTGAACCCTTCCCGCGTGGCTCGCAATGGCGCTATTTACTCAGAAGACGGCCGTTTCAATATCACTCGCGCCCAATTCCGCGCCGATTTTTCGGCCCTCACCCCGGAATGCGACTGCTACACCTGCACGAATTATTCGCGGGCTTATATCCACCACCTGTTCAAAGCCAAAGAACAATTGGCGAACACCCTAGCCACGATCCACAACGAGCAGTACACCGTGCGGCTCGTGGCACGCATCCGCGAAGCAATGGAAAACGGCACCTACGAAGAATTCAAAAAGGAAACCCTGGCCCGCTTCTATGCCGGCGGGTGGGGCCGCAAAGTAGCGCCGCAAACCCGCCGGCGCGGCAGCCGCAAGGGCGCCTAGCGAATCGCCCGTTTAGAACCGCCGGTCTGATGCTTGGCGCAGTGCTTCCATGGTCGCCGCGTCCGGGAACTGCCGGATTTCGTAGCGCGGCGGCCAAATGCCTTCCGCCGGCCGGATCCCTTCCGGCCACACATCGCGGGCAATATCCAGGCGGATAGTAACGGTCGAGTTCGAACCGGCAGGTGCGGCGTCGTCGGTAAACGAAACATACTCCGCATCCCCGGGGATCGAGCCGTGTTCGTAGGAACGCAACCACCGCGTAGTGGTTATCGTGCGCCCGCGCACCTCGTGAGTGGAGAAAGCGGCGAGCGTACCATCCTGGTTTGGCCAGTTTTGCATGTACTTTTTCTGGTTCCGGTAGATACGTTCACGGAAAGTGCCGCGCAGTTCGGAAAGGATCGGGTAGGAAGGATCGTCCGGGAGGGGGATCCACTCTGCCCAGCCGTCCGCCGCCACCGTGTGCGGGAGCGGGTAGATAACGCCGCGTTGATTGACCGTCTGCCGGAATGTACGGAATAAGTTCGGCAGATACGGATCATTTGCCATAACAATTAGCAACCGCGAACGGGTGGCGGGAATGAAAAGCGGGAAAGTCTCCGGGTTTTCTTCGCTCAAAGAGCGCGCCACCGCCTGGATGAGGTCCAAATCCGCAAACCACGAGCTTTCATAATTGGGTGGCCCGGTGAAAATCATGACGCGAGCTCCAGCTTCGCGAGTTACCCCCAGCTCCAAACCGCGTTTGCCTAAATTGTAGTTGAGCTGGCGCAATGCACTAACCGACTCGCCAAAATGCGCACCGAGATCCGTAGCGGAACGATCCAAACCCAGGTCCGAAAAATACAGGGGCACAATGTTTTCTGGCGTGTCGCGCGCCAGGCCTACGCCCACAAAATCCGTGAGTGGAATGTAAATTAACGAATCGTCCTGCGAATCATCGTGTGTGCGAATAAAATAATCCGCCGCACGCACGATCGGCAAGGTGAGCGTAGAACCGTCAAAGGGGTCACTTTCCGACGACGTCGCGGTCACCTCCGCGGAACCCTGGGCCGGGTGCGGGGACGGGACTGAGGTCTCCTCAAAAGCGGGCGGCTTCGCCCCCGAAATGCCAATTGAAATCAGCCTATCCAAAAGCTTTTTACGTTCGGCTTCCGGTGCATCCTCGCGAATCATCTGGAAGGGACGGAAACGGAAGGTACGGCCATCGGGCAGCAGAAAATCGAGCCATTCGCCGTCCGCGTTTACCAACGCACCTTGGAGTTCTGGATGGTGGGCCGCAACATCGAGGGCCCAATTCATTAGCGACATAGGGTTATTCTTCCAGATCTGCGCCCGCCGCGGGCCAAAGGCTTTGTGGTGTTCGGTGCGCAATGTGCGATTAAAGCACGAGCAAAGCGGGTGGCGGAACGCACGTCTGGCAGCTGCAGCCGGAAGGGCGGCGGGCATGTACAGCCGGCAGGGCAGGGAACATGTACAGCCGGCGGGGCAGTTGGCGGGTGCCGGCCGCAGCCACTGCACGCCGGCGCTTGGTTCTCGCGGTGTCCGCCGGCGCTTGGTTCTCGCGCTGGCTTGCCGTTTCGGTTCCCGCTTTGTCCGCCGGTGCCCGGTTTTGCCATCGCTTGGCCTGCCTCACCTAGTATTGTGGTTGAACAGAGCGAGATTGCGAAGTGAGGGAACAATGGCCGTTTCACGAGTGATGCCGCTTGCCGGAAAAGGGTTTTTGGTGGCGAGCGATTCGGGTGTGCTCTTCCTGCCGCACGCCGAACCGACGCAAGCGGCCGAATTGTGGCGCCTCCTCCACGACGGCCCGGTCGGTTTTGCGAGCGTGCTGGGCGAACTGTTACGCCTCCCGAACAGCGTTTTCGCGCTCGCTGCTCCCGCCGGCGAAACCACGTTAGTGGTTACGCGCGGAATGCGGGTGTGGGATATTTCCGGCACCATAATTGCCGACGGCGCACAAGCTTTCACTTGGACTGAAACCCGGGTTCCTGCCGGCACGGAGCTGTATTTCGGGGAAGAACCTATGCCCGCCCAGCTCGGCTCGCAATCAAATGTCCTGCCGCTCACCGATGGCGTGGTGCAAGCCGGCGGCGCCATTTTGAGTTTCGCACCGGTCGCGGAAGCCCAGCCCGCGCCGCAGCCGGGCCCGGCAGATTTCGACCAAATAGCTGATTTCGATCAGGTACTTTCCGGGGAAAGCCCCACTCCGGGCGCGGCAACGCCCGCAGAATCCGGCGCGGGCGGGGAAAGGCCGGGCCGGCGTTCGGCCACGTGGATTGCGGCCGCCGCGGCGGGCGCGGCAGTAGCCGCTACAGCCGGAGCCGGCGCGGTTGATCCCACGGGCCCCACGCTGGCTTTTGACACCGGACGCCTGGGCCTCTTGATATTCTTCGTGGACCCAGCACGCAATGCGGGTGCGGAGCAAAACGCTACCGGCGGGGCCGGGAGCACTTACGGCGAGGCAGATAGTTTTACGGACAGCCAGGAAATGCTGCGCGGGCCGGAATGGACGGTGGAGTTGCGTGGCGACGTCGTTATCGGTAGGCAGCCGCGCGGGCAAGCACGCCCGGGCCACGAAGCTCCGCAACTCGTAATGGTTCCCAGCCCGGCGCTGGAGATTTCTCGCGTGCACTGCGAGGTGCGGGTAGACGGGAATGAAGCGGTGATTGTGGACCGCGATTCGAATAACGGCACTTACGTGCTACGAGCGGGTACCGAGCCGATGCGGGTGGCCCCGGAAAGTCCGGTGCTTTTGCACGACGGCGATATTATCGACATCGGCGAAGGTGTGCGCTTCGAAGTGGCCTACGGGATATAGGGCGGTTGGCCGGCCAAGCCGCCAGGTGGGACCGCCGCGGGCGACGCGCGAGCGCTCCTAGCTCGGCGCGCTCGCGAAACTGGTGGCGCGGTTGGAAACACTGGTGGCGCGGTTGGAAACCTAGCCGGCGGGCGGAGATGCTGATTGCCGCGCAGTGGCTAGCCTTCTCCTAGTGCGCTTGCCCCTTTTGGTTCCTAGTGTTTGCGGTAGAGCGTTTTGCGCTGATATTTCGGCTCGCTAGTGACGTTTATACCCAGGTTCCGGAAAATGCTTTCGTCTACCGAGCCCAAAATGGTGGTGGTATGCACATCGCAGCCGCGCAGGTTGCGCAACTGGGCGAGGGCTTTGGCAGCCAGCTCGTTCGTGGAAGCGGAAACGGCTAGGGCGATCAGCACTTCATCGGTATGCAGACGCGGGTTCAAAGATCCCAAATGTTCCGTTTTCAGGTTCTGGATCGGGGCGATCGCTTCCGGGGAAAGCAGCTTCACGCGGTCATCAATCCCGGCCAAAACCTTGAGCGCATTGAGCAACATGGCGGAAGAGCAGCCGAGCAGTTTTGAAGTTTTCCCGGTAATAATCGTGCCGTCGGGTAACTGCATGGCCGCCGCCGGCTGATGCGTGGCCTTCTCCTTCGCCAAAGCGGGCGGAACTACCTTCCGCATGCCCGGCTCCAAACCAAGCTTGGCCATAATGAGCGCGATCCGCTCGGAAGCGTGCGGCGCTGATTCAGTTTTCTTTTCTTCGACCAAAGCTCGGTAATAGCGCCGCAAAATCTCCGCGCGGGCAGCGGCCTGGCAAGCGGCGTCGTCGGCAATACAATAACCGACCATATTAACCCCCATATCGGTGGGGGACTGGTACCGGGTTTCCCCAGAAATTTCGCGCAATAACAGGGAAAGTAGGGGGAAGACTTCGACGTCTCGGTTGTAATTTACGGTTTGTTTTCCGTAAGCCACGAGGTGGAAGGGGTCGATCATATTGACGTCGTCCAGATCGGCGGTAGCGGCCTCGTAAGCCAAATTCACGGGATGGTCGAGCGGCAAATTCCAGACCGGGAAGGTTTCAAACTTCGCGTAATAAGAAGAAATACCGCGCTTATTATCGTGGTACAGCTGAGAAAGGCAGGTGGCGAGCTTGCCCGAACCCGGCCCGGGCGCAGTGACCACCACGAGGTCGCGAGCCGTTTCCACATATTCGTTCTGGCCGAGCCCTTCTTCCGAAACCACCAGTTTCGTATCTGAAGGGTAGCCGGCAATCCGCCGGTGGCGGGGCGCGCGCAGGCCCGCTTTTTGGAGCCGACGCCGGAAATTCCGCGCCTCCCGATTTCCCTCTTCATACTGCGTGAGCACCACGTTTTGTACCAGGAATCCTGCCCCTTGAAAGATATCCACAAGGCGGAGTACCTCGTCTTCGTAAGTGATTCCAATATCGGCGCGCTGCTTATTTTTGAGGTCTTTAGCGTTCACGACGACGAGGATTTCCAGCTCGTCCTTCAGCTCTTCCAACATGCGGATCTTCAGATCGGGCGCAAACCCGGGCAAAACGCGAGAAGCATGATAATCATCGAAGAGCTTGCCACCCAGCTCGAGGTAGAGCTTGCCGCCAATAGAATCGCGGCGCTCCTTGATTTCCTGAGATTGGAGGCGGATGTACTTTTCCGCATCGAAAGCGGTAGGCACGGCGGGGGTGGAGCTGGATGTTGCTGAGCCTGTGGCTGTGCTGGGCGTGGTCGGTGAGTTTGCTGCGCTGGCCGCGGTGGCGCCTGTGGCTGCGCTGGGCTTGGCGGGGGAACTGGCTGCGCCTGTGGCCGTGCTGGGCTTGGCGGGGGCGTTGGTAGCGCTGGGCGCGGCAGTCGCCGACCGTTTGGAGCTGTGCGCGCGCTCGGGTAATGCCTGGTTATTGCTATTTACTGCTTCGCCCACAAAAGCCCACTTTCACGATGCAAACGGTATCGGGAATACCCTACTGCAAAAGTTGCGGGCCCCGCCGGCAGCACGCGATTATTCACGCACGCGCTGCTAATTTTCATGCAGGCGCGCTGCCGGTTTTCCCGCAGGCGCGCTGCTGGTCTTCACGCACGCGCGTTGCCGGTTTTCGCGCACGCGTTGCTAGTTCTCACGCACGCGCGCTGCCGGCGGGGCCACGCAATTATTGGTTTTTTGCCGAAGCTCTACTTGAGATCCGAGGCAGGCAGGTCTTGTACGGAATCGTCGGCGCGTTCTACAACCCAGGCATTGGCTTGGGCTACGGGCCGTACGGTCACGGTGTCAATGTTGACGTGCTTGGGCCGGGTTAGGGTCCAAGAAACAATGTCCGCGATATCTTCGGCGAGGAGCGGTTCAGCTACGCCGCGGTAAACATTCTCTGCGGCGTCTTCCGATCCGAGGCGGTTGAGAGAGAACTCTTCCGTCATCACCATGCCGGGGCGGATTTCGATTAGCCGTACTGGGGAACCTACTCCTTCCCAACGCAGGCCATCCTTGATGAAACGTTCACCGTGCTTGGCGGCCACATAACCGGCCCCGCCCGGGTAGAGTTCCTGCGCGGCGGTTGAAGTAAGGAAGACGATATCCCCGCCCTTTTCCTTCATGCGCTCATAAATCGGCTGCGTGATGCGCAAGGTGGCCAGGACGTTGATGTTGTACATAACCTCCCAGTCATTTACTTTGCCCTCTTCCACGGTATCGGCTCCGCGTGCCCCGCCCGCGATGTTTACCAGCCCGGCCAGTTCGCTATCTTTGTAGGCATATTCAACCAGGTTGTTTACGGATTCTTGGTCCGTAAGATCCGCAGCGAAGTAATCGCAACCAATTTGCTCAGCCAATTTGGCGAGGCGTTCTTCCCGACGTGCGGTCGCAATAACCGAGAAGCCGTCTTTTACCAGGCGGCGAGCGGTTGCTTCGCCAATACCGGTGGAAGCTCCGGTTACCAGAATTCGGCCCTTGCTCATTGTTTTCCTTTCGGTCGGTGTTTGGCTTGGTGTTGCAAGTGAGTAATCGCGAAGCAGTTCGAACGCCGTCTTCGTATCTTCGGAGTGTGCTTCATCAACTGGACAAATTCTCACGCGTAGAGTGAGGAGTTAAAAGTGTACTGCGATGCGTCGTACACGTGATCGCCAACTTCGACAATGTTTCCCTGCGAATCGTAGGCATCTCGATGCATCGTCAATAGCGCCGCCCCGGGCTCAAGGTCGAGTAGCTCTGCTTCTCCGGGTGTTGCGTTACGTGCTCCGATCGTTTGCATTGCCGAATACAGCTCGACGCCGTTTTTCCGGAGCGTTGCGTACAGACCTTCGGACGAAATTTCGGTAAGTGAAGGAGCTATGGATGAAGGGAGAATATTGTGCATTAACGCGAGCTTAGTGCCGTTCGCCAAACGTACCCTAACTATCGTAACCACTTCAGTTCCGGGATCGCATTTTAATCTCTGCGCGAGCTCTTCATCTGCAAGGGCTACTGAATAAGAAAGCACCTCGGTTGAAGTTGTGTATCCCGCACCCTTCAGGTCTTCATCAAGTGATGTAAGACCAAGGGGGCGGCGTACGTGTTCGGGCGTAACACGAGTTCCGGCACCGCGTTTGCGAACAACTAGTCCCATATTTACTAGGTCTTGAAAGGCGCGTCGAACCGTAGGGCGCGATACCTCCAACCGAGCAGCTAGGGAAACTTCATTTTCCAGAAGCTGGCCGGGAACTAGCTCACCGGAGCGAATACTTGAGGCTATCGCTTTGGTGATTTGCGTATATAGGGGAGCGTCCTCGCTCCGATCAATCGACATTGAAATAACAGCAGGTTCGTCTAGGTTGATGTCAGTGCAATTCATGCGGTCCCTCCAATGGTAGGTAGTTGCATTTGGCGTGGCTACCTTGGCATGCGTGGCCAACCCGCTTCACGTTCTGATGCTTACGTCCGGTACTCCAATAGGTATGCCAGCCCGAGCAATCGAGTTGTCGAGCACAATTATACTATTCTCCCAAAGCGCGAACTTGAGCCCATATAAGCAGATTCAATATTATTCAACAAGTCTGTGATTGCTTGGTGGGCGCGCGAAGAACGTGCAGTTTTATCGCAAATGCTAGGCCATACCGCCAAGGGTTCGTGTTGCCCACCGCTTGTCCTTCCAGCGGCAAGAGTAAACCATGTTGTTTTGAGGTAACTATTTCAGTGCAGTTGTGTAAGCCCCAGTATGTGAAGCAGACACTGCGTAAACGGCGTCAAGAAATGGCTGTTTCAGACGTTGAAAACCGCGCAATATGTGCAAACAGTGTTGCATAAAGCAGTGTTATTTGTAGGTGCAAACTAGGAATCGGGTGGACGAAAGTGGGCGGGAATCGATAATTGCGTATCGATTCCCGCCCACTTTACGGAGCTCGTTCTAAGGAGGCCTCTTGAGGAGCCTGCTTCGTAGAAGAGCTTCTTTATGGATGGTGCTCAATTACGATAGTTTGATCATTACCTTCGATGATCCGGTAGAACGGTCTGCCGCGGTTTGGAAGGCGGTGGCCGCTTCGTCGATCGTAAATTCGTGGGTCATTACCGGCGTGAGGTCAAGGCCGGAAGCTATGGCCGCAACTGCGTCGCTGATTTCATCGATGAAGCGGTACGAACCCTTATAGGTGATTTCGCGTGTAACGAGCTGGCCAAGGTTGATCGGAGTGGGCGAGCCAGGAAGATTTCCGACCTGTACCATCAATCCGCCGCGTACGGTTGCCATCAGGCAGTCGCCAATTGTGGCGGGAGCGCCGGAGGCCTCAAACGTGATGTCTACGTTTTCCGGCAGGTCTTCCCCTTCGCCGCGATTGATTAGGTGGTCTGCGCCGAGCGCGCGGGCGATTTCCAGCGGGCTTTGCTTTACGTCGGATACGTAAACTTCTTCTGCGCCGGCATGTTTGAGGGCGCCTACGGTGAGAGCCCCGATTGGTCCAGCGCCGTTCACCAGAATCCGCTTGTTTTCCAGCGGTCCTGCAACGTTGACGGCATGCATAGCTACGCCGAGTGGTTCGGCGATAGCGCCTTCTTTGGTGGAGACGTTATCGGGTAATTTACGAAGCTGATCGGCGCGGGCAACCCGATACGTGGAGAAACCGCCCTGTTCGTGGGGGAAGAATGCGGCAGAACCGAAATACCGTACTTCTGGCCACAAGTTATCGCGCCCCTTAAGGTGTTCCGGAACTGTGTAATCACCTACATAAGTAGCCGGATGGATCGTAATTTTGTCACCAACGTTCCATCCTTGTACGCCATCGCCGATTTGATCGATGGTGCCGGCAACTTCATGCCCAAGAATTAGTGGTTCTTTCAGGACGGCGGTACCGGAGGCGCCGTGGCGCCAGTAGGCAATGTCGGAGCCGCAGATTCCGCCCCATTCCATCTTGACGCGGACTTCGCCCGGGCCGGCTGTAGGGTCAGGAAGCTCCACAACTTCTAGATTATCGGCACTTTTAACTTGAATCGCTTTCATTAGAATGCATCCTCCTTGATAGTGAGATCGCGATCCGTCACATCTGGCATGATGATTGAGGTTACAAAAACCACTCCGGTATAGAAGAACATCAGCACTGCGCAGGCAATCCAGGAGCCGTTGAATAGCTGCACCAACCATGCTGCGATTAGCGGGCCGAAACCTGCGGTGATGAGGTTGGGGATTTCCTTCGAGAGAGCGAGTTGTTCGTATCGGTGGGCTGAGCCGAAGCATTCGGCCATCGAAATGTTCTCAAGGGAGAACAATGCCAGAACCGTAATGTTGTGGAGAACTATGTAACCGATAAAGAACATTAGGTCTGGGTTGCCGAAGTGGGGAATGCTTACTCCGTCAACCAATTCGGGTGTGTCTGCCACTCCGCGGTTGTTCATCATCGCCAGGAAGCAGGGGATAATGAGCAAAAGTCCAATGCCGGTGATGATCGTGTAAGTACGCTCGCGCCCAATCTTGTCACCAATTATTCCGATAATCGGGACGGTGATGAAACCTACTAACGAGGAGTAGACGACGACGTTTGACGCGACGTCCTTCGAAACTAGCCAGTAAGCGGTAAGGAAGGTAATAAGGAAGGTCTGGACCATGCCAGAGTTTCCGGACTGACCGAAGCGCAGCAAGCAGGCAGCAAGGAATGCCTTCCACGAACGCTTAACCTTCATCCGCTCAGACGCGGCCACTCGCTTCGCTTCCTCGCGTTCGCGCTTCTTGTCAGCCTTAAGCTGGGCGCGGCGCTCCTTCTTGGAAGGAAGAGGCTTATCGTATTCTTCCAAAAGCTCTTCATCGCTGAGGACTTCTTCCATCCCCGCCTGCTGCACCTTGACGAAAACGGGAGATTCCTTGAGGTGCGCACGAACGAAGAGCGCTAGTCCAAGAAGTACGATAGATCCGATAAACGGAATACGCCAGGCCCATGCAATTACACCATCGGTGCCAACAACGCCCAACAGGATTGCCCAGATAAGGCCAGCTCCGAGCGTTCCGGAGTTTGTACCGAGCGCAACCAGGGAGGAAATAAGCCCGCGGCGGCCCTCGGGTGCGTATTCGGCCAGCATAACCGACGCCCCGGAAATTTCTGCGCCAGCACCAAATCCCTGAGCTAGGCGGAGCACCACGAGAAGAAGGGGTGCAAGCAGGCCTACCTGCTGATATGTAGGCAAGAAGCCAATTAAGGTGGTGGCAACACCCATTAGGGCGATGGTGATGTAAAGGATTTTTGTGCGGCCGATTCGGTCCCCGAGGCGGCCGAAATACCAGGCGCCGAGCGGGCGGGCTATGTAGCCAACCCCGTAAATTGCCATGGCGCCGAGAATTGCGGTGGCTTGGTCGCCGGCAGGGAAGAAGAGATCTTTGAAAACCAGCGCGGCAGCAAGCGAATAGAGCTGGAAATCCATGAACTCAAGCGCGGTACCGAGCCATCCTGAAACCGCGGCCTTTACAAGATCGCCAGTTGTTCGGTGGGCCGTCGAAGCATTAGCCTTCGCGGAGGCCGGTTCGACAGCCACATCTTTCGAGCTATCTGACATATATAAATATTCCTAACATTGTGCGAATAAGCCTGTGAGGCGTGAGCTTCTTTACTCACGAATTATTTGAAAATTATGCCCATGCGGCAGAAAGTGTTGACGAACACGTCAAATTCAGCATAAAGCAAAAAAGTGACATCGTCACGTTTACTAGGGTGAAATCAAAATTTCACCCAGGGAAACTCGGGGGTTGCGCAAGGTGATGGAGCGGGTGCGATAAAAGTCACCTGAGTAAGATTCGCGTCATGCGTGCACATATTTATTGCGCACGCGCCGGGCCCGTCATAGCCTGTCGCCGCTACCCGCCGCCACATACTGCGGGGTGGGGTGCAGGGCGGCGTGCGGCCTCGTGCCCCGGCTCCTTTTCGAGCAACCAACATTATTTCGATGCCCCGGTATTCTTTCGGTGCTTCTCCTATACTTTTGGGTATGGCCAATTCGCCCCGGTATAACGTAGCCGACCTTGCCCACCCAACCGCGACGCATAATTACCGCATTCCTGCGTTGATTAATCACCGCGGCCGGGTATTAGCTTTCTTCGACGAACGTCCACATCCGCGCGCCGGTTCGGGGTGGTTGGGCGCAGGTGGCGCCATGGCGGATGACCTGCCCAATCCGAATAGGATCCTATTTTGCGAACTTGAGCTTGCTGCCCCGGGCCAGGCGGAAGCGGAACCGGTTACGGCGTCGTGCCCGCCCGCTGTGGGCGCGAATCTCAGTGCGCAGGAAAATGAAAATGTGCGCACATACGATGGGAGGTGGACGCCGGCGCAACCGGTGCCGGGCGCTCCCGCGGTTTGTTCAGACGCGTGCGTCGCTTCCGACGGGCACAACCTCACCTTGGCTTATGGTTCTTCCACCGAAATCGGTTATTTCGGTTCCCAATACGCAGGCCCGCGCTTGGAACCCTATATCGCCTACGGCCCTTCCGTAACGCAGTTGCAGCACATGCCAGCCACCGAGTTGTATACAGAATTGCGTTGCGATGGCCTGTTTGCCACTTCTGGTTCCACGGTTTGCATGGGGACGACGGCGTTGCTCCCGTACGTGGTCCGCACGGGAACGGAAGCGCATATCCGGATTGTGCATGTGCAGGAAGGGAAAATCCGGGCGATTAGCGACCCAATTACTGCTGATAACAGTGCCGGTATTTATCTCGACGAAACTACTTTGGCCTGGGACGGAGAATATGTACATGCTAATTTTCGGGCGCAGGGCCGGGGCGGCCGGTGGGTCGCGTATTCCCGGGATGGGCTTTCCTGGTCGCAGCCGCGCCCGCTCGACCTTTCCGATCCGGGTTGCAATGCCAAAATCTTGCTCGCCCCAGCGCCGAATTCAGGTTCGTGCGCGCCACTATTACTGATTCACCCGCATACCACCGGATTCCCAGAAACCGGATCGGCGCATCCCGAACCGGCTGCGTCCACGGCGGGAGATCCCCAACCATCCGGCTCCTTGCTTCCCGCGGCGGCACCACCCGAACCTGCGGGTTTGGCGGTAGCTTCACCCGAACCGGCGGGCCCCGCGGTGGCTCCACCCGAAACTAATTCCGAGCTTTTGGGAGCGCGGGAAAATGGGGCCCTGGTTGATTACGAGGGTAGGGTTCACTATCGCTTTGCGCCCGGCGAATTTGGTTACGCGGACGCCGTTTACCTGCCCGGAACAACGGATTTGCTGGTGGCCTATGAGCGGGCGCAGAGCATCCGCTGTGAAGTTGTGCCGAGCTTAGAAGGCCTTATCAACGGTATTTAAGGTAGTCACCCTCGCCGGTTCGTAAAACTGGCGAGGGCACTTGAAGCACCAAGAGGCGTCGGGAAGCTTAGGCCGGAGCTCGGTCCGGCCTAAAAACTATCGCGCGGGATGAGTTCCTACCCGAGCTTTTGCCGCATTTCCCACCGCGCCTGGTAGAGCTCGGTGAGTTCCAGATCGGCAGCGGCGGCGGCGTCGGTAAGCACGGTTACGTCCGGATGCAGTTGCAGGATAGTGCAGGGCCACCGCGCGGAAATCGCTCCTTCTACGAGCTGCGTTACGGCTTCCTTTTTCCCTTCCCCAAAGGCAGTGAGCACGATTTTGCGAGCTTCCATAATCGTGCCGAGCCCTTGGGTGAGAGCCGAGGTAGGAACCAGGTCGAGGTTGCCGCCGAAGAACCGCGCATTATCAGCAATGGTTTGCTGGGCGAGGGCTTCGTGGTGGGTGCGGGAAACCAAGGAGGAACCGGGTTCATTGAAGGCAATATGCCCATCGGCGCCAATGCCCAAGATTTGCAGGTCCACTCCGCCAGCTTCCGCTATAGACGCATCGTAGCGGACCGCTGCAGCCTGCGGATCTGGATCTTGCCCATCCGGGGTGTGCAGGTTTTCTTCCCGCAAACCGGTTTTATCTTCCCCAACCAGTTGGGCGCGCAACACATTGCGATAGCATTCCGGGTGGTCCTGCGCAATGCCAACGTATTCGTCTAGCGCAAAGGCTTGCGAATCGGCGAGCGTGAACCGCCCTTCCGCATGTGCTTCGCGCAATACCTGGTAGATGCCGAGCGGCGAGCTGCCGGTAGCCACCCCCAAAGTGGCGCCCGGGTGGGCAGCGAAATGCTCAATAATAAGGTCTGCTGCGGCCCGCGAAGCGGCTGGTTCACTTTCAAAAATTCCGATTTTCACTGCGATACTTCCCTTCCGTGTATCTATGTATCTAGTGGTCTAATGGTCTAGCGGCCTAGTGGTCTAGTGGTCTAGTGGCCTGGTGGCCTGGTGGCCTGGTGGCCTGGTGGCCTGGTGGCCTAGTGGTCTGTGTTTTATGTTTTGCGTTTTGTGGTGCGCGTGTGTGGAAGGCGGGCTTAGCCTTCCACAGCGTCCCGGAACCAGGTGGTGATCGTGGTGGGGTGGGTGATCGCGGTGCCGACCACTGCCGCCCACGCCCCGGCCGCCATCACTTGGCGCGCATCTTCCGGAGTATGGATACGCCCTTCACAAACCACGGGTAAATGCGGTACGGCTTCCACCATTTGCGCCAAAAGTTCAAAATCGGGGCCGGAAGTTTTCGGCCGGGAAGGCGTATAGCCGGCCAGCGTAGTACCAAGCAGATCCGCCCCGGATTCGGCTGCATATAGAGCATCTTCCAGGGAACCGCAATCTGCCATTACGAGCGCCCCGGCCGCGTGTACGGGGGCGATAGTTTCCGCGAACGTGGAACCATCGGGGCGTTTCCGGGTGGTGGCGTCAATGGCGACGACGTCGGCCCCCGCATTCACGCAAGCCAGCGCGTGGCGCACGCTGGGAGTGATGTAAACACCTTCGTGGCCTTCTTTCCACAGGCCAATAACGGGTACTTCCACCTGCCCTTTGATTGCCGCAATATCAGCGAGGCCTTGGCAGCGAATAGCGGCCGCTCCGCCGCGTTCTGCCGCGAGTGCCATCTGGGCCATGGTTTCTGGGTGGCGTAGGGGCTCGCCCGGATAGGCTTGGCAGGAAACGACGAGTTTTCCTTTGATCGCCGCGATTACTGGATGCATTTTCTTGCTCCTTTAGTGATGCTGGAAATACTGCTGGTAGCAGTGGATGGCCGCGCCAATCAAGGGCGCTTTGCCGCCGAGCGTGCCGCGTGCCAAAGGCACTTCACGCACCGGAGTCATTGCGGATTCGGCAAAGCCCGCGGCTAGTGCCTCTCTCCACACCGTGCCGGCTTGAGTTACCGAACCGGATAGAACGATTACGTCTGGATCTAAACAGTTTGCCAAACCGGCAATAACCTGCCCGAGAGCTCGGGCAGAATCCTGTAAGACCGCGGCTGCGAACTTGCTTCCGGCAGCGGCTCGCGCCGCTACTTCGCCCCCGCCGCTCACTTCCCGCGGATAGTCTGCCTGGTGACCAGGGACCGGTTGCTCGGGTGCCGGCTGCTCAGGCGCCGCACTCGTGGTACTCGACTGCGGGGTGGCCGGTTCAGCCGATGCCTCCGGTTCAGCAGGCGCAGCGCGGCCGGTATAGCTAGCGGCCCGCCAGGGCGCTGCGGCCAAAGCGTTCGCCGGGTCCTGTGCAGTGGGGTTCTGTGCGGCGGGGTCCTGTGCGGCCGGGTCTTGCGCGGCGGCGCGTTTGGCCCAGAGCCGGGCCAGGCCGGAGCCGGAGGCCACTGATTCTATGTGGGATTCGCGCCCGCAAGAACAGGTAAGCCCGGCGGCCAAGGGGTGGTAGACGTGCCCAAAATGGCCGGATACTCCGCGCGCCCCGCGATGTACTTGGCCGTCGAATACGGCTGCCCCGCCCATGCCGGTGCCGATGGCAAAAACCAGCGCGGTGCGAGCGCCGCGTGCGGCCCCGAAACTGGCCTCTCCTAATGCGTGCCCGTGCACATCATTGAGTACCGCCACGGGCAAGTGGCAAGCTTCGCGCAAGGCCGCGCCCAGGGGTTGGCCGGCCCAGCCGGGCATGGTATCCGTGGCCGAAGCGATCGCCCCGTCTGCTTCCGCGATTACTCCGGCGGAAGAAACTCCAATGCCCTGCGGCTCTAGCCCGGCCTGCCGAGCTTGCACGAGTAGATCTTGCGCAAAATCCACCACGGTTTCCAATACTGCCGCCCCGCCGCGGCTTGCCTGCGTGGCAACCGAACTGAGTAGATGTACTTCGGGCACGTCCGGAGCCGGCAAAACTACTAGGCCGCCAGCAATTTTTGTGCCCCCTATGTCTAAGGCTAGAAAACAATGTGGCCCGCTCGCGGGGGTATGCGTAGCTGCGGGGGCAGGTGCAGCCGCGGGGGCAGGTGCAGCCGCGGGGGCAGGTACAGCCGCGGGGACAGGTACAGCCGCGGGGTTAGGAGCGGCGGCGGACGGCGTCGTGGAACTCATGAGAATAGGTACTCCCCGGTTTTAGCAACGGTATTCCTTGGTATTCCTGCGCAAAGTTTGCCCGGTGGTGCGAGCGGATGCTAGCAGCGCCGGCGTGGCGGCTGCGAGTGGAGGGCTACCACCCGCGAGCTAACATCGCATTCGCGCCTGTACGATTCGCACCTTCACGAAACGTCAGACAAACTGCTACGCCTAGCCTACATCGAATTTGCTCCGCCGCCAGAAAATTCGCGTTTTTCCTCAAAAAGTCCCGAAATGTCGCCGCAAAAGCTGATAGAGCGAGAGCTCCTTACGCGGTCATGTTAGGGCGGGGCCGTGTGTAGCCCTTGCGAAAATTTGTCTGATGACATAGTTTTCTTCCTAAGAGGTTCACAGGGAACCCTAAGAGGTTCACAGAGAGCTTCGAGAAAGGTCTCAACGAGGAGGCACGAAGGAAGTAGGGCGAACAGCTTTCTTTCGTTTCGGCAACGCCGGCACTTGCTCGCGGGCCGATGCTCTCAATGATGAGGACACAACAAGTAAGAAGAGGACACTATCCATGCGAAAAGGCATCTTTAGCACGAAGGTTGCCGCAGTCCTTGCCGCCGCAGCGCTGGCGCTAACAGCGTGTGGCGGAGGTAGCGGCAAGACGGAAGGCACGGCGGACGCCTCCGGCTCCGCCGGTACTAGCGAAGCAACGCAGACCGGCACGATCACCGCTGGTGCCGCCTACGAAACCACGGATTACAACCCCACCAGTACCTCCTCGGCACTGGCTATGGGCACCAACTGGCACGTGGTTGAAGCACTGTACTCCTACGATTCTGACTTCAATATTCGTAAGGAGCTGGCCGCGGATGACGCCCCGGTCGAAGTATCCGATACCCAGTACGAAGTGAAGATTCGGCCCGATGCGGCCTTCTCCGATGGCACTCCGGTGACGGCCGATGATGTTATTGCCTCCTTCGAAAAGGCAATGGCTCCCGAAAACCTGTACGCGTCCATGCTTTCCTCCGTGAAGAACGTAGAGAAGAAGGACGATTCCACCGTCACGATTAACCTCAACCATCCCTTCACGCTGCTCAAGGATCGCTTGACGGTCGTGAAGATTGTGCCGAAGTCCGCCACTGCGGACGAGCTGAAGGCCAAGCCGGTTGGTTCGGGCCCGTGGAAGTACGATTCCATTACCGATACCGGTATTGAAATGTCTCCGAACGAGCACTACAACGGCCCCTTCCCGGCCAAGGGTGCACATATGCATTGGGACATCATCAAGGACGATAACGCTCGTACCACCGCCGCTCAGGACGGCACGATTGCCGTAATGGAAGCGGTACCGGCTGACCGTATCGAACTGCTGGAAGCTGCTGGCCTGAAGGTCGAAGAAAAGCAGGGCTTCAACTTGCCCTTCCTGCTCTTCAACACCAGCAAGGCACCCTTCAATGACGCGCGGGTCCGCCAAGCCTTCCATTACGCGATCGATACTCAGAAGCTGATTGCGAACGCGATGGACGGCAAGGCGAAGGAAGCTATCGGCTTCCTGCCCGAAACCTCGCAGTACTACAACAAGGCTAAGGTCCAGTACACCTACAACCCAGAAAAGGCGAAGGAACTTCTGGCCGAAGCTGGCGTATCCGATCTTTCGATCACCTTGCAGAGCACGGATCACCCGTGGATTGAAGCTCTTGGGCCCCAGATCAAGAACGATCTGGAAGCTGTGGGCGTGAAGGTAGAACTCAACGCGCAGGCTTCCGCCTCGCTCTACTCGAACAACCTCGACGTCGATAATGCAACCTTCGATGTGGCACTCGCCCCGGGCGATCCTTCGGTATTCGGCAACGATCCAGACATGCTTATCCGCTGGTGGTACGGCGATAACCTGTGGACGCAGCGCCGCTCCTTCATGCAGAAGGGCGAACCGGAGAAGTTCCAGGAGCTGCAGAACCTGCTTGATGAAGCAGTGCAGCTGGAAGGCGATGCCCGCCAGGCCAAGTGGAATGAAGCCATGGATCTCGTGGCCGAAGAAGCCGTGATCTACCCGCTCTTCCACCGCACCATGATCACCGCTTACAACCCGGAGCTCGTGGAAGGCGTAACGCCGGTGACCACCACCGGTCTGAACCTGCTGACGGCAAAGCCGCTCGAATAGTAGCGAGCCCCTTCCGGGTGCTCGAAATTCAGGATCCCGTGTAAAACGCTACGGAGGGGCGGTAAGCACAGCTTCCGCCCCTCCGCAGTGTCAGGGAACTGAGGAGTAACGCATATGAATAACGTCATCAGACTCGTTGGTCGAAGGTTGGTGGCACTACCGCTCATGATCCTGGGCGTGGTGTTCCTGGTCTTCTTCCTCATGTCTTTCTCAAAAATTGACCCCGCGTATTCGGCACTGGGAGAAAACTCCACCGAAGCGCAACGGGAAGCTTTCCGGATTTCCCAAGGTCTCGATAAACCCTGGCTCATCCAATTCCTGGCCTTCCTAGGCGGAATGTTCCGCGGCAGCCTCGGCGTGTACGGGGTACGCCAAGATTCTGTAGCCGAACTGGTGGGGCAAGCTTTCCCCATCACCATGCAACTCACCTTCTTTGGTTTGCTCATCGCTATTGTGGTGGCTTTCCCGCTGGGAGTTTTGGCAGCTCTCTACCGAGACCGCTGGCCCGATAAGGTGATCCGCGTGCTCTCCATCGCCGGGATTGCCACTCCTTCCTTCTGGCTCGGCATTTTGCTCATCGTCTGGATGGGCCCGGGAGGCGCAAATATATTGCCAGTTTCTGGCCGCCTGCCAGCAATGACGGACAATTTTGGGGGATGGTTCCTCCGTATGCTGCTACCGGCCGTGGCGCTCGCCGTGCCCGTGATTGGTTCTCTTACCCGCGTGATTCGTACTTCGATGGTGGAAGAACTGGATTCGGACTATGTGCGTACCGCTTTGGGTGCCGGCATTCCGAAGACGGTAGTGGTGGCCCGCAATGTTTTGCGCAATGCGCTGATCACGCCGGTCACGGTACTTGGCTTGCGAGTCGGCTACCTGATGGGCGGCGCCGTGGTTATTGAAGTTATCTTCAACCTGCGCGGCATGGGACGCGTGATCGTAGACGGCATTACCAATAATTGGACTTCGGTCGTCCAGGGCGTGGTGCTCGTGGTTGCGATCGCCTTCATCATCGTGAATATCGTGGTTGATCTGCTCTACATCGCGATCAATCCGAGGATTAGGTCGGTGTAACGATGGGACGCAAAAAGCTAACCAAGAAACTAGAAAACAAGCCGGTACGCTTCCGGCGTTTCCGGGCGATGTCCTGGGGAGCTCGCATCTCCTTGCTCGTGATCCTCGCGATCATTCTCATCGCTATCTTCGCCAACTTCCTCGCCCCGCACGATCCGCTGGAGATCTTCACCGCCAAGCAGGGCCCTTCCGGAGAACACCTCTTCGGTACGGACGATAAGGGCCGCGATGTGCTCTCGCGCGTTATGTACGGTGGCCGTTACTCGCTGGTGGTGGGCTTTGTAGCCCTCTTCATTGCCGTCCTATTCGGCTCGATTATCGGTGCAACCGCCGCGGTTTCCCGCAAGTGGGTATCCGAACTCATCATGCGGTGCATGGACGTCGTAATGGCTATCCCCGGTATCGCCCTGGTAGCGGTATTCGTGGTGGTCTTCGGCAATTCCCTCCTCAGTATTTCCATCTCAATCGGGGTGGTTTACATACCCCAGCTAGCCCGCGTGGTACGTGCCAATGTGCTTTCCGAATACGGCGAGGACTACGTGCGCGCGGTTATCGTTTCCGGTGCGCGAGCACCCTGGATTTTGATCAAGCACGTGGTGCGTAACTGCGCGGCACCGGTAATGGTATTCGCAACCGTGCTGGTGGCAGACGCGATCGTGCTGGAAGCTTCGCTTTCCTTCATCCAGGCCGGCATTCAAGAACCGACTCCCACCTGGGGCAATATCCTTTCCGATGCGCAAGGCGGCGTGATGGCCGGGCGCTGGTGGCAGGCACTATTCCCCGGCTTGGCCATTATGATCACCGTGCTGTGCCTGAATATCCTTTCCGAAGGCATCACGGACGCCATGGTGGTGGCCCCGAAGGGTCAGAGCTCGGTGGACGAAACCGCCGGGGCCGAATCTCGTTCCGAAGCCGACCGGCTGATCGCCGATCCGGTGCTCGCTTACAAGGCGCAGCACGAAGCGCTCGTGGAACGGCTCGCCCGCTTGCGGTACGTGGAATCCAAACGGACCGATCGCTTCCTGCCCAGCGGCGAAGGCGAACCGGTTATCCAGGTCAAGGACCTGTGCATTCGCTTCCCCCGGCACGGCGATATCGACGTCGTCGATCACGTTTCCTTCGCGGTACGCCCCGGAGAAACAATGGGGCTCGTGGGCGAATCCGGGTGCGGCAAGTCGATTACCGCTTTCTCCATCATGGGGCTGTTGCCCCAGGAGGCAACAGTTTCCGGCGAAATCAGGTACGGAGATAAGAACCTTGTGGGCATGGACCCCAAGGAACACAACCAGCTCCGCGGCAATGAAATCGCCATGATCTACCAGGATGCGCTTTCCGCTCTCAACCCCTCGATGCTGATCAAGACACAAATGAAGCAGCTGACCAGCCGGGGCGGTACCCGGAGCGCGGAAGAACTGCTGGAACTGGTAGAGCTCGATCCTAAGCGCACGCTCGAATCGTATCCGCACGAACTTTCGGGTGGGCAGCGCCAGCGCGTACTGATCGCTATGGCGCTCACCCGCGATCCGAAGTTGCTTATCGCTGATGAACCGACGACGGCGCTCGATGTGACCGTGCAACGCCAAGTGATTGACCTGCTCAACCGGCTGCAAGAAAAGCTCGGGTTCGCGATGATCTTCGTTTCGCACGATCTGGCACTCGTGGCCGAAGTTGCTAACTACATCACCGTGATGTACGCGGGGCAGGTAGTGGAGCAGGCCTCTACGAAGGAACTGCTCATGGATCCGCGCCACGAATACACGCGCGGCCTGCTCGGCTCCGTACTTTCTATCGAGGCTGGCTCCGGCCGGCTCCACCAAGTGCCCGGAACCGTGCCTTCCCCGAAGGATTTCCCCTCCGGAGATCGCTTCGCGCCGCGTTCCTCGCACCCCACGGTGGGACTTACAACCAAGCCCACGCTCCTGCGCGTACCCGATACCTGGCACTTCTACGCCGGGCATCCGGAAGCCGGAGAAGTGGCGCAGAAGGAATACGTGGATCCGCTCCTCGTTAGCACCGGTAAAGAACCGGGCCGGCGCGCTGCGGATGAAACCGGCGAATCCAGCCCCACGCAAACGGGAGAGGAGCCACAGTAATGACGGGACAACGCATCGCCTCCGCGGATGAACTTGCGCGGATCGAAAGCGGGGAACCGCTCATCGAACTCAAGGACGTGGAGGTCAGCTTCACCACCCGTACCGGGAGTATTTTCCGGCCGAATAAGGTCCATGCCGTACGCGGCGTGAACCTGAAGCTCTTCCCCGGGGAAACGATCGGTATCGTGGGTGAATCCGGGTCCGGAAAATCCACTACCGCAAACGTGATGTGTGGCCTGCAGCAGGCCACCGGCGGAAAAGTATTTTTCCGCGGGAAAGACGTCACACACCGTAACGCGAAGCAACGCAAAGTTATCGGGCGCGTGGTTTCCGTGGTCTTCCAAGATCCGGCAACCGCTCTCAACGCCCGCATGAGCGTGCACGATCAGCTGCTTGATCCCCTGCTTGTGCACAAGATTGGCGACGCCGAATCGCGGGAAAAGCGGGTGCGGGAACTGATCTCCTTCGTGGGACTACCCGAATCGGCACTGCAGGCTTTGCCGGGCCAGTTATCTGGTGGGCAACGCCAGCGCGTGGCTATTGCCCGTGCCCTTTCGATCGAACCGGATGTGATCATTGCTGATGAACCGACTTCCGCGCTGGATGTTTCCGTGCGCGCCCAGATTTTGAACTTGCTTTCAGATCTGAAGACGGAGCTCGGCATGTCCATGGTGTTTATCTCGCACGATATTCAAACTGTCCGCTATATATCAGACCGGATCGCCGTGATGAACCGCGGTGAATTCGTTGAAGAAGGCCCTGCTGAACAGGTTCTTCATAACCCGAAGGACGAGTACACGAGGACCCTCCTCGCAGCCACCCCGTCTCTTCTACACCCCGACTTGGGAGGAAACAAATAAATGGCTGAGCAACGATTTAGGGGAGTGATCCCGCCGGTAATTACCCCGCTTACAGCCGCGCGCGAGTTCGACGAAAAGTCTTTCGAGAACAATGTGAAGCGGATGCTGGAAGCAGGAGTGCACGGTCTCTTCTTCCTCGGTTCCACCGGTGAAGTAGCTTTTGCTACCGCGCAGCGGCGCCGCGAGGTGCTTGAAGCTGCCGTGCGAGTAGTGGACGGGCGCGTGCCCGTACTAGCCGGGATCGTGGATATTCAAACGGACCGGATGGTCGAAAATGCTCGCGAAGCGAAAGCTATCGGAGTAGACGCGATCGTAGCTACCGCGCCGTTCTACGCCCTCAGTTCGGAAAAGGAAGATGAAGCAAACTTCCGCGCCATTCACGACGCCGTAGATTTGCCGCTCTTCGCCTACGACCTGCCCGTATGCGTCCACAAGAAGCTTGGCATTGATCTCGTCATGCGGCTTGCAAAAGACGGTGTACTGGCCGGCGTGAAGGATTCTTCCGGCGACGACGTAAACTTCCGCTATCTGTGCGCGGCGAACCAGGAAGCTGGTTCTCCGCTGTCCGTGATGACCGGGCACGAAGTAGTGGTAGATGGCGCCTACATGGCGGGAGCAGACGGTTCGGTGCCGGGCCTGGCAAATGTGATCCCACGGCCCTACGTGGAACAGTGGGAAGCTTTCCAAGCCGGCAACTGGGAAAAAGTGCGAGAAATTCAAGACTACCTGGCGCGAGTCATGCGCGTAGCTTTGGTAGCGAAAGCTACCCGCGGTTTTGGCGTGGGAGTAGGCGGGTTCAAGACGGCGCTCATGCTCATGGGCGTAATCGAATCGAATCAGATGCCGCGCCCGGTGGAAGCACTGGAAGGCGAGGATATGGAGGCTGTTCGCCACATCCTCACCGCGGAGGGGCTCCTCTAAGGTCAGGAGGTAACTGGGCTACTGGCCGCCACGGTACCCGGCTCCTCCCCGCTCTTCCAGGGAGTGCAGGTACGCCCTGGTGTAAACATATAATCCGCACACGCAAATAAAACCTGGGCACTTGCACAACGATGGGGGCTGAAAGGAACACGGTTTCCTTCCAGCCCCCATCGGTATTCTCCTTTCGGCCCCGGCAGTGCTTTTCGGCCCCGGCAGTGCTTTCTTCCGGAATGTCGGCACTACGGCAGCCTATAGGTCTGACAAATTAGGGCATGCTATCGTAATGCTCTCTTGCATAATTGAAGCATGGCCGAGTGGAAGCTCACCTAAGCAAAGCCGCGAATATGACCTACTGTCAGAAAATGTGCGCATTATGGTACGGCATGGGAAATTTGTCTGACGTCTTATAGAATCTCTGTTAAATCTTCATTTCTCGCTTTCACCGGCGGAAAGGAAAAAATGTTTTCCGGCAGTGGCGAAGGTGCAACTGCCAGAAAGCTACACGGAAGCAGCGCCGCTACCGGGCTGGTATGCGGATGCCACACGCAACAGAACAAAACCGAAAACCAAAACCAAAAAACCAAAACCAAAAAACCAAAACCAGGTACCAAGACCAAAACTAGATATCAAGGTCAGATACCGAGACCAAAAACTAAAAACCGGAACCGGAAAACCAGGAACCAGAAAAGTCGAATAGCAAAGTAGTGCGAGCCAGCGGGACAGCAGCGCACAGAAGTACGAGGTGAGGGGGAGAGTTATGGCAAAGAAGCGTGTAACTACGGAGACGGAAAGCAATGCGCCGCGGGAAGAAAACAGCGCCGAGAATAGCAAATACGAAGGCACACAGGATAGCGAGTTGGCGCTGTTAGCGGTAGAAGCGGTAACGGGCCCGCGAAAGAAAGCTTCCCACCGGGCGGATATCGTCATGAACTCGATCAAGTCTTATATCGTGCAACACAAGCTTTCGAGCGGTGACCCACTTCCTACCGAAGCACAGCTGTGCGAAGAATTGGGGGTTTCGCGTTCTTCGGTGCGCGAAGCACTCTCGAAACTGGAAGCTTTGGACGTGGTTTCTTCCCGGCAGGGAAGAGGCACGGTAGTGGGGCAAATGTCTTTCACCCCGCTGGTGGAAACTTTGCTCTTGCGGGCCACTATCGAAGAGGGCCCGGATGCGGAAGCAATCCAAAAGATTGTGGATATGCGCCGCTATCTCGATTTGGGGATGAGTACCGATATTGTGGCGGCTCTGCGGGGAACCAAAAACCAGGATTTGCGGCAAATCGTGGAAAACATGAAGGAGAAAGCGCTCCGCGGGGAACGGTTCTGGGAGGAAGATATCCGCTTCCATATCGGCCTGACCGAATCTCTGGATAATGGTGTGGCTTCCCAAATGGTTACGGCCTTGTGGGTGGTGCATTGCATCTCCATGCAAGATATTGGGACCGAAGGCAATCCCCAAATGTTGGAAACTGCGCGCGCCCACGAACGGATTTTGGACGCCGCGGAAGCCGGCGATATTTTCGCGTACCGCGGGGCCATAAACGACCACTACCGGCCCCTCGAAAGCATTATCGAAGCCCACACCCTTCGCCACTACGCGTAGAGGAAGCAGCGCGCCGGTAGTAACGACGGCGTGCTTGTAGCTGGGCAGTCGCCGATTCCGTAGGAGCGCGCCGGCGTGCTGCTAACGCCAGAGCGGATTCTAGCCTCCGCCACTACGCGTAGGCTAAGGGTATGACACGGCCAGAAAACACAGAAAACACAGATTTTGCGGAGCTTCAGCTGGATCGCGCCCGGGGTGCACTGTGGGGTTTGGCGCTCGGGGACGCTTTGGGAATGCCCACCCAGTCCATGTCCCGGCAGGCGATCCGCGAAACCTACGGAAAAATATCAGGGTTTGTGGCAGGTGCTGCGAACCAACCGATAGCACCGGGAATGCCTGCCGGCTCGGTAACCGACGATACGGATCAAGCCCTTATTCTCGGCAGGCTGT
The DNA here is from genome assembly GCF_900618115.1 of Actinobaculum suis. NCBI lineage: Bacteria > Bacillati > Actinomycetota > Actinomycetes > Actinomycetales > Actinomycetaceae > Actinobaculum > Actinobaculum suis. Next base: position 2,296,398 of record NZ_UYIO01000001.1, on the reverse strand, counting down.
TAATAGCCGGCGAGGGGCACGTAGCGCCCCTAGATTTTGCTACTGCTCTCATGGAGTGGGAAGAAAAAATGATCGCGACCGGCTCGAAAGACCTACTTGGCCCTTCCACCAAACGCGCCCTGGAAGCACTTCGCGCCGGAGCTTCGCCGCACGAAACCGGAAAGGCTGGCACCACGAATGGTGCGGCCATGCGAGTAGCACCCGTAGGAATCGCGAACTCTCTTGCCGAACCAGCAAGTTTCCTCGCCGCCGTGGCCGAATCGTGCAGCGTCACCCACAATACGAACCTCGGGATTTCCGGTGCGGCCGCCATTGCCGCCACAATATCCGCCGCCATCGATAGCCCGGCGCCGGCCGCGCCTGCTAAGTCTGCCGCGCCTGCGACGCCCGCCGCGTCTGCCAAGCCTGCCGTGCCTGCTACGCTCGCCCAGATTTCGCGGGCTTTGGATGCCGGCCTGGCCTGTGCTTACGAAGCCGAAAAGCTCGGTACCTGGTGTGAAGGGGCGTCCATTCCGGCGCGTTTTGCACATGCCCGCACACAGGTAAAAGGTATGTCAGAAACCGAATTTGGCGACTATCTAGCCCACGTGGTTGGCACTTCGGTGGCTTCCCAAGAATCAGTAGTGTGTGCCCTGTTGATCGTGGAACATTTCGGCACGCAAATCGTTCGCGGGCTCACTTTTGCGGCTGAACTGGGCGGGGATACAGATACGATCGGCGCCATGGCCGGAGCTATCTTCGGCGCCCTGTGTGGATTTTCCGCCCTACCCCCGAACATGGTGGAAACCATGAGCAGCGTACAAAACCTTGATATCGACGCCGTCGCCACCGGCCTCCTAGCCTTACGTAAACCCCGCGCTGCGTAAAGCCCGCTCTACGTAAATCTCGCACTACGTAAATCTCGCACTGTTACGTAAACCCCGCGCTGCGTAATTCTCGGTAGGATACAGCTCAAACCCAACTAGAGCTCAAAAGCACGAAAATCTGCGCCAAAAACACGCGAAAAATCCGAGCTCAAAACGTACGAAGGACTTCTTATGAATACGCCGTCTGGAACCGGCGAATCTACATCTAGCTCGCCATTACCTATCCAGCAGCCAATGCCTAGCCAACCACTGCCTAACCAGCCCGCCGGCGGCGAGCCCGCGCTCAATTCGGCCGCACCCAGCCAGCCCGCACCCGGCTCACTGGCATCCGGTTCGCCCGCGCCCGGCCGCACGTTAAGCGCGGTGGAACAGCGCGGGATCGAACCGGTGCCGCGTTCCGAACAAACCGGAAATCCCTGGCAATTATTCTGGGTCTGGTTCGCCGCGAACATTTCCGTGCTCGGGCTTCCGCTGGGAGTCTCGCTCGTGGCTATGGGGCTCAACGTTTGGCAGGCCATGCTCGCTGCTGTGTTGGGGGCTTGCGGTTCGTTCGCCGTCGTCGGCATTATTTCGGTGGCTGGTAGCCGCGGGGGAGCGCCTTCCCTCACGCTTTCCCGCGCGGTTTTCGGGGTGCGCGGAAACTTGGGCCCCACGCTCATGGCGCTCCTTTCCCGGCTTGGCTGGGAAACCGTGAACACCTCCACCGCGGCGCTCGCTTTTGTCACTTTCTGTTCGCTGGTATTTGGCACCCCCGGTACCGCGCGGCAAACCCCGCTCCTCGCAGTAGTGGGCGTGCTCCTTTTCGTGCTTCTCACCATGATTATTTCCGGGCTGGGCATAAACGCGATCAACGAAGTACAGAAATGGTCAACCTGGATTTTTGGCGCCCTCAACCTCGTGATTTTGGTATACCTGCTCACCCGGATTGACTGGGCTGGCGTGCTGAGTTTGGAAGGCGGTTCGGTGGCGCAAGTGATCGCCGGGATTGGCGTGATCGCCGCCGGCACCGGGATCGGCTGGTCCACTTCCGGGGCCGATATGGCACGCTACCAATCGCCGCTGGTGCGAGCCGGCCATTTGGTAGCTTCCGCCGCGGCAGGTGCCGGTATTCCGCTCATCATTATGATTTCCATGGGCGCGGTGATTGGTTCTTCCAGCCCCGCCGTGCTCGCCTCCCCGAATCCGATGGATACGATCCGCGAATCTCTACCCACCGCGGCTGCCGCCATCTACCTGTTCATTTCCTTCGTTGGCCTGCTGCTTTCGAATCATTTATCGGTTTATTCGGCAGGGCTGAATTGGATCACCATGGGTGTGCGGATCAAACGCACCACCGCGGTGCTCATCGAAATTGCGATTACCACCGTGCTCGCCCTCGTATTCCTCCTCGCTGCCGAAAACTTCTACGACCCCTTCATCGCTTTCATTTCCGTGCTCGCCCTCCCGCTTTCCGCGTGGACGGCGGTGTTCCTGGTAGACATGATTAAACGCCGCAGCTACAAACGCGATTCCCTACTCGACCTCACCCCCGCTAGCCCGTACTGGTATCGCGGAGGCGTGCGGTGGCGTGCGTTTGCTGCCTGGATTATCGGCACGGTAGTGGCCTTCCTCTTCATCGAAATCCAGTGGAGCGGGAGCGGAGGGGAAGCCACTGGCGTGGCACAAAGCGTCCAAGAAGTTTTGTTCGTGGGCCCCCTCGCGCACACGTGGATTGGCGAGGCTGGCCTAGGGTGGCTGGTTGCCGGCGTGGTAGCGGCCGTCGTCTTCCTCCTTTGCGGTGGCTTACGTGATTACGACGCCGTAGATACCGCCCCGGCCACCACCGCAGAAAACTAGTTTCTTTGCAGGAGGAAAATAATGTACAACGCCGTCCCTCCAGCCGCGGCCACTACCGACCACAGTAGTGGAGCCACCCCCACCGCGAACGACCATGCCGACCAGGGCTCCCAAGATGTGCGCAAGACTGCGGGTCGGTTTATCAATACCGGCCAGGCAATCGTGGACGTGGTAATGCGGGTAGACCGCGTGCCGGAACCGGGCGGGGATGTTTTTGCTGCGAAGCATACTTTGCTGGCGGGCGGAGATTTTAACGTTATGGCGGCCGGGGCGCGGGCTGGCGCCAGCGTGGTCTATGCCGGCAGCTATGGCCAGGGGGTTTATGCCGATATTGTGCTGGCTGCCTTGCGGGAAGAAAATATTGAGGTTTTGGCCGCGCCGGTACCGGATATGGACACCGGATTTTGCGTGGCCCTGGTAGATAACCAGGCCGAACGCACTTTTATTTCGACCGTGGGAGCGGAAGGGGTAATAAGCCCGGGTCAATACGCGCTAGCCGCACCCGGCCCGCAAGACGTGGTATACATTTCCGGATATTCCTTGGTGCATGAAGCAAACCGGGCGGAACTCCAACGCTGGTTGGCGGCCGGGATCCCCGCGCGCGTGCTTTTTGACCCGGCCCCGGTAGTAGCGGAGATCCCCGAGCCGGCCCTCGCTGCCGTGCTAGCCCGCGCCGATATTGTGACGGCTAATGCGTGGGAAGCACAGGTCTTGCTCACCCGCCTGGGTACAGCACCGGCCGGCGCGGAAACAGCTGCTGCTCGCGCGGCGCTAGCGGAGCAAACAGATCCGGCCGGCGCGGAAGAAAAACCTACCGAAGCGGTTTTGCTCGGGCGGGCCCGCCAGCTCAGTGCGGCAACCGGTGCGGCGGTGGTATTGCGGGCCGGCGGCGCCGGCGTTGCCCTAGCCCTGCCAGAAAAACCGGGTGCCGCAGCCTCGCACCTGGCAGATGCTAGGGGAGCGGCAGAAGCTACATGCACGGCGGGAGTTGCGGGCGCGGCTGATGCTACTGGCGCGGCTGATGCTGCGGGCGCGGCTGATGCTACTGGCGCGGCTGATGTTGCGGGCGCGGTAAAAACTACAGGTGCGGCAAAAGTTCCGACCGTACCGGCAACCTCTTTCCGAGGGGGCGGATCTTCGTTCCGAGGGAATATTACACCGGAGCAAAGCCGGGCGATTTTCGTGCCGCCGCTACGCGTTACCGCTGTTGATACGAATGGTGCGGGCGATGCCCATGCCGGAGTTTTAGGAGCCGGTTTGTGCCGCGGGGAAAGCCTCGGATTAGCCTGCGCCCGGGCCGGGGTGGCCGCCGGGATCGCGGTGACTCGCGAAGGGCCTGCTACCAGCCCGCAGCTGGAAGAACTCAACGCGGCCTACGCGCAGTGGCGTACCGAAATCGGCCCGGAGCGCGCTAACGCCCTCGAAACATTTGGCTAAAACGCCGGCCACCCATTAATCAGCGGCCAGCTAGCCATAAGTAGCGCCGGCCCGCCGCCTGCAAATAGCAGCAGCCCGCAAATAGTAGCGGCTGCCGCTTATGCAATAGCCCGCCGCTTATGCGGGCGTTGCTTCGTAATCCGTGGGCACCTCGAAATCGGCAGGATCGTAATCGGAAGGTACATCCGTGAGGAGCCCCAAGGGTAGTTGTGCTGCCTCGGAGACATTACGCAAAGGATTGCGGATCTCCGATTCCGTGCCCGCATTCGAAAGTTCTGCGAGAGCAGGCGCAGCGGTAGCTTCGCGCTGACGCTTTTCCAGTTTCAGGCCGAGGATTTCGCGCGGTTGACCTTGCGCCGCACCCACCGGCCGGTATAACAAATGCGAAATTTCGGTTTCTGAAGCATTCCAGGAATGCGTGAAACCAGTCTGAATAAAACCAAGCTTTTCGTAGAAAGGCAAAAGCCGGGGCACACAGTCCAAACGGATTTGGCGCAGGCCGCGCTCGCGGGCAATATCATCCAGGATTACAAAAAGCTGGCTGGCCAGCCCGCGCCCGCGATAATCCGGATTCACCATGAGGGAATGCAAGTAGAGTGCCCGCACGCCATCCGGCCAAATAAGTGGATCTTCTTCTAGGATCCGTACCGCCAGGGCGATATGTGCGCCGTCGCGAATGCACCACCACTCACCATCCGCAACCAGGCGCGCAATTTCCTCCGCTGGCAAAGAACCGACAGGCCACTGTTCAATGCCTTCGGCTGCCATCGATTCCTCGATAACCCTGCGGATACGTGCCAGTTCGGGCACGTCCGCAGCGGTACACAGAGTCAAAACGGTTTCCATGCTCCACAGGGTACCGGCGTAGCGCCCGCGCCCATAGCCCGCCCGCCGTGAAAATTCCAACTTTGAGCGGCGGGAATAACTCGCTTTTAAGCGAAAATATAAGCATCTGGGTGCCTGCACAGGGGCGCGCGCCTCAGCCACCGAGCTATCTCGGCGCTGGTTTAGCCACCGAGCGCGGTAGAAATTGCCGTATAGGCCGAAATTGCCAGCAAAAGTATCCCGAACACCGCGGTTAGTGCCCGGTTGGAAACTTTGCGCGTGAGCGGCCCGCCCAACATTCCGCCGAGCATTGAAGCCGCCGCGAACAGCAACAGTGCCGGCCAGGTTATCCCCGCAAAACCGTCCGGCAACCGTGCCAACAACCCGCTTACCGAAGTGATGACCATAATCAGCAAAGACGTGCCCGCAGCCAGCCGCATCTGCATGCCCATCATCACCAGTGCCGGCACGATCAGAAATCCGCCACCCACGCCAAACAGTCCCGTGAGCAGGCCGGTCACCAAAGCTACCAGTACGGTTTGTAAAATCTTGCGCCACGCGGAAGGGGGCGGGGTTCCCGAGTTTGCGGTATCTTCTGCAGTATTTTCTGCAGAGTTTGCGGGGGTGCTTTTACCTGCGCGGGCGGCACGCCACAGCATAACGACGCCGACTACCGCCATAAGCCCGGCGAAAAGAAACATGAGTAGGCGGCCGCTAATCTGCGCGCCGAGGGCCGTGCCGGCAAGCGTGCCGAGAATACTCACCGCGGCGAAAATGAGGCCGCGGCGCCAGGCGACTTCACGGCGTCGTGCCCGGAAAAGTAGGGAACTGAGGGAGGTGAGCCCAACGACCACGAGGGAACCGGCAGCGGCGGTATGCGGGCTGTAGCCTAAGAAAAATATGAGCGCCGGTACGGAAAGAATCCCACCGCCTGCCCCCAAAGCGCCCACTACGCCGCCAATTAGCAAACCCACAAGTATCGCTTCCGCAATCAGCATCGGCTGGCCTCCTTTCGCGTGCGCAGCCACCAGACAGATATCGCCAAGGGTAAATACCTCTAATACAGCCAAAAGGCTAACACTGCCAAAGGTAAATAACGCCAAAGGCTAGTACTGCCCAGGAATGCAGTTATCGGGGTCAGGATACGCGCCGAAAATGTCTAGTTCGGAAATGCGGGGGAGGAAGGAATAGGACCAGCGGGTAGACGGGTGGGAAGTTGCGGGCGTGGCACGCGGCACGGGCGGAAGTACGGCGTCGTTATCGAAAATCGGGAAGAATAGGAACTGGGCGAACAGTGCGGAAACGTTACCGGAAAACCGGGAAGGGAACGTTACCGGGAAACCGGGAAGAGAACGTTACCGGGAAACCGGGAAATGGAAGCCGGCTGCGGAAGGTGGCGGAAACGGAACCGGGATAGGTAGCGGAGAAGAAAACGCTTGGCGATCGGTGGTGGCGGAAAGACGATCGGGGGCGAGCCCACGGCAAAGTTGCACGCGGGCACGGGCACTAAATAGAAGTGAGAAGCGAAAATGGAATTTCGGGGCACAACTTTTGACGGATACGGGCGCGAAGTCGGCCACGGCTTACGGCTCAACAGTGCGGGCGAACTGAGCGAAGTTTTGGAACCCACCGGCCCGGGCGCGCCCGTCGCGCACACTCCGGCGCCGGCCACAACCTCAACTACAGAAACTACAGCAGCCTCCGCGCAGGTAGTGAGCGGGGCTTATATTGTGCCGGGCGTGGTGGACGTGCATTGCCATGGCGGCGGTGGGTTCGGATTTTCCGATGATTACGAACCGGCGCAGATCGAAACCGCGATTGCCACGCATCTAGCGGGCGGAACTACCGCCATGTTTGCTTCCCTGGTTTCTTTGGCCGATCCGCTCCCGCAAATTCATGCTTTGGTGCCGTATTGCGAGGCGGGGCACCTAGCGGGTATCCATTTGGAGGGTCCCTATATTTCGGTGGAGAAAAAGGGCGCGCAAAACCCGGCGGTGATTCGCGATGCGAATCTGGAAGAACTACGTAGCTGGTTGGAAGCCGGGCGCGGGTGGATCAAAACCATGACGATTGCCCCGGAAACCGGGAATGCGCGGGAAGCGGCCAAGCTACTGCTCGAATACGGAGCCGTGCCCAGCTGGGGGCATACAAATGCGGACGGAGAAACCGCGCGGGAACTGCTCGAAGTGACAATTACTGCGGCGGAAGGTCTGCCCGGTTTACGCAACCATCACGTGCCGCAAACTGCTACCCACTTGTTTAATGCGATGCCTGGGATTCAGCATCGGGCTCCCGGCCCGGTGCGCGAATACGTGCAAGCGGCACGGCGGGGCGAAATCGCGGTGGAACTCATCGCCGATAGCCACCATTTGTCTGCGGACCTAGTGGAAGACGTTTACCTCTACCTGGCCGGGCCGGCCTGCGAAGACGCGAAGGCTTGCTGCGGAGATACCGCTGGGCCCGGGGAAGCTCCCACCGGTGAGGAAGCGGAAACTTGCTGCGGAGACGCGAAGGCTTGTTGCGAAGACGCGAAGGCTTGTTGCGGTGGCGCGAGCGAAGCGGAAATCGTGCCGGGGGCTTTCTTCGTTACCGATTCTTTGGCGGCCGCGGGGCTAGGTTCCGGGCAGTACAAGCTGGGCGGGCTCGACGTCGAAATTCGGGATGGCGTGTGCTACTTGCTGGGCACCAATTCGATTGCCGGTGGGGCATCCGTACTCGCTGACCAGCTCGGACTCTTCGCCCGGCGCGGCCGCCTTTCCTTGCCGCAAGCGATTCGCGCCTGCGTGGCCGGCCCGGTCCGCGCCCTTGGGCTCGACGCCGCCACCGGCGTCACGCTCACCTACGAACCCGGGAAGAAACCAAACTTCCTCGTGCTCGACGAAGAATATCGCGTGACCCACGTAGTGCGCGAAGGTGAGCTGATTACGGGCCGCTAAATGCTAGTTACAGGCCGCTGAGCTGCTGGTGTTGGCCCGGTTGACCGTGAAGCTAGGGTGCTGGGTGCTGGGCCGGAGTCAGGAGTTTGCGCTGCCCCTGGAGCCGGCGCTGCTCCCAGAGTTTGCGCTGCTCCTGAAACATGCACTGATCCCGGATTAGGCACAGGCTTAATCCGGGATCAGTTTTTCGTGAAACGCGGGTTTTTGAAACGCGGGTTTTTAGAGTTTCGTTTTTTAGGGTTCGCGGATTTCGCGGAGTTTGGTTTCGATTAGGGAGAACACTTCCGCCCAATCCGCATCCTTAGCGACGTCGTACTTATCGGTATCGATCCGGATCTTGGGAGACTTATCGTAAGACTCGTACCAGGTGGCATATTCGCGCCGCAAAGTCTTGTAGTAATCGAGCAGGCTCGGATCATGTTCAATCTGCTCAAAAGGACGGCCGCGGCGGCGAATATTTTCCAGTTCCCGCTCCAGCGAAATATCGAGATAAACCAGCAGGTCAGGAGCCTTTTTAGGCATACCTTCCAGTTCTTCCATCATATTCTCAAGCAGAGAATCATAAACGGCGAACTCTTCTTCGCTAATATTGCCCGAATCGGTATTTACCTTCGTAAAAATTCGGTCCTCGTAGATCGACCGGTCCAGCACGTTATTGTCGTGCACGAAAGCATCTTTAATCGAACGGAAACGACGGTTCAGGAAATGAATCTGCAAAGCAAAAGCATAGCGTTGCGGATTTTCGTAATACTTGACCAGGATCGGATTATCATCCACCGATTCGTAAAAGGCTTCCGAGCCCAAAGAATCGGCGAGTTTCTGGGAGTAAGTCGTTTTTCCCGAGCCAATAACTCCAGCGAATACAATCACCGTTTGGGGCCGCCTTCCTGCGTGGAATACAAATAAACACGGCCACTGCCGTGGCCGGGAAAACCCGGCCAGTGCCTGGCGCGGCAACCGGGATGCAAAAACGCCGGAGCCCGCACGGCGCGGGCACGGCTCGCCTCGCTTATGGTAATCCAGGCCCGCGCCCAGCGCCGTACCAAGCCCGCCACATTTTTCGGCGGCACCACAGGAAGCGGCCGCCCGCCTGAAAATGCACAGAAAAGCTGTGTGAAAAGCCTTCCAGAAGGCGGGACTTCATTTCCTTGCCGCCACGTGAAATGCCGTGGAATAATAGCTGGAGTTATGCACGGCATAACCGTGTCAGAGTTGACACTCGGGCACCTTTCACTCGGATCGTCCGGCACGTACCTGCCGGTGAAGGGACCATTGTATAAACATGGCTACAGTTACATTTGATCACGCAACCCGTATTTATCCCGGTTCGGATTCTCCGGCCGTAGATAACCTCAATCTTGATATTGCAGACGGGGAATTCCTAGTGCTCGTAGGGCCTTCCGGTTGCGGAAAATCAACGAGTTTGCGTATGCTCGCCGGCCTGGAAGACGTAAATTCCGGCCGCATCCTCATTGGCGATCGCGACGTAACAGACGTTGCCCCCAAGGATCGCGATATTGCGATGGTGTTCCAGAATTATGCGCTATACCCGCATATGACGGTACGGGAAAATATGGGCTTTGCGCTCAAGATCGCCAAGCGCCCGAAGGATGAAATCAATAAGCGGGTGGAAGAAGCTGCCCGTATTTTGGATTTGGAAGCCTACCTGGATCGCAAACCCAAGGCTCTTTCAGGTGGGCAAAGGCAGCGCGTAGCCATGGGCCGTGCCATCGTGCGTAAACCGCACGTGTTCCTCATGGATGAACCGCTTTCCAATTTGGACGCAAAACTGCGCGTACAAACCCGTACCCAGATTGCTACTTTGCAACGTTCTTTGGGCACCACCACTTTGTATGTGACTCACGATCAGACCGAAGCGCTAACCATGGGAGACCGCATTGCTGTCCTCAACTTCGGGGTACTCCAGCAAGTAGGTAGCCCGGAAGAACTCTATGCCCGGCCCAAGAATGCTTTCGTGGCTGGATTTATTGGTTCGCCGGCTATGAACCTCGGCGTCTTCCGGGTGGAAGGCGAAGTGGCGAAGGTGGGCAATGGGCATATCCGCCTCCCGCGGGAAGTTATTGACGGCCTGACGGCCGAAGATAATAGCGAAGTGATTATCGGTATTCGGCCCGAAGCTTTCACCGGCCTTACTGAATCCGAAGCGCCCGATGCTTTGCCACTCAAGGTAGAAATGGTAGAAAACCTGGGTTCGGATAACTACGTGTACGGGCAGATTTCCGGGGAAAGCGAGCACAAGTTCGGTTCCGGTGATGATTCCGCACAAATGGTAGTGCGCGTACCTCCGCTCACGGCCCCGCGCATTGGCGAAACCGTGTGGGCAGTGCCGGATACCACGCAGTTGCACTTCTTCCACACCGCCGGTGGCCAAGAACGCATTCTCTAAGGAAAAGTCACGGTAGCGCGCAGCTGGTAACTAGTACGCGGCTGCCAAATAACGCGGCCGGCAAGTAGCGTGCGGCTGCTAAATAGCGCGGCTGGCAAGTAGCGTGCGGCTGCTAAATAGCGCGGCCAGCACGTAGCGTGCGGTTGCTAAATAACGCGGCCGGCACATAGCGTGTAGCTGCCAGATAACACGGCCGCCAAGCAATACGGTGTTACGACGCCGGTTTGCACCCGCCCGGGAGGTTTTCGGGCAGGTTTGCAAACCGGCGTCGTCCCGTTGGGTGGAAGAAAAAGGTCCAACAAGCGGTCCGGTATGAAATACCTTGATTCGCGGGCGCGCCGAAGCAGGTACCATGGGCGTTATGACCGAACTTGCCAATCAGACCGGGGATATCTTGCGGAGGTTGCACGAGCGCCCGCAGATTCTTGTGGTTTGCACGGGAAACATTTGCCGCTCGCCCATGGGGGAAGTTGTTTTGCGTGAAAAATTGGCGCAGGCGCAGCTGGATATCCGCGTTGCGAGCGCGGGAGTTTCGAATGAAGAACACGGGCGTGGGATCTACCCGCCCGCGCAGCGAGCCCTGAAAGCTCGGGGGTACCCCACCCCGGAGCGCGCCGCGCACCGCGTTACGCAAAAAGAACTTGCCGAATCTGGGCTGATACTCGCTATGACAACCGGCCATGCTCGCGCCCTGAAACGTTTATTGGGCGCGGCCGGCCTAGACGAAGGCGCCATACATTTGTGGCGGGAATTTGACGGTTCCGGCCTGGGAATTTGCCCGCACGGCGTGTTTGGGCCGGGAGGTGTGCTCGAACCGAGCGAGGACGATATTCCCGCCCGGAAACGGCGCAATTCCAGTTCCGATTTCTACTATTCTTCGGGGCGCTGGGACGTATCAGATCCCTGGGGTGGGGCCGACGCCGAATTCGAAAAGACCCTAGACAGCGTCGAACAAGGGGCAAGCGGGATTGTGAACCTCCTGCTCGCCGCACGCGCATAAATGGGTGGGCCCGGCAAGCGGCGCCCCGCCGGCAATAACAAAAGAATTGTGATCGGCTGTGTAGCCGTCTTCGTGCTAGCACTGCTTTTCCTCCTAGCCGCCAAAGCATATTCGGTATATTCGCAAGAAAAGCGTTACACTCCGCGGGAAGTGGCGGAGCAGTACGTGAGCGCGATACGGGACGGCCGGGCCCTCGATGCCCTTGCCCTCTACGATCCATACACAGAAGGTGAAAACCGGGCCCTCCTTTCCAATGAGGTGTACGCGGCTACCCAGCGCCCCAGCTCGCTGGATATTACTGATGTTACGGAAACGCGCAAAGGGGTAGATGTTACCGTCCAGGCGGAACAAAACGGCAAAGCTTATACCGTGGTGATTTCTCTGGCCAAAGCCGAAACGGAAAACTCCTCCCGAACCGAATGGAAAATTACTTCCGGCTTTGCGGGAAGTATTAGGCTCGGCGAAACCGGTAAGGCTCGGCGCGTCAACGGCGTGCTCATAGATACCGCAGACGCCGCTGCGGGCACGGAACTGGCCGCCTTGCCCGGTATTTACAATTTCCAGCCCGCGCACAACGCGGCTAGCGGCGCTACGGACAGTGGCGCTGCGAATAGTGGCGCTGCAAATAGCTCGGATAGTAGCGCCGCGGATAGTAGCGCGGCGAATAGCGGCGCGATTTCTTATGTGACCTGGGAAGGGGATGCCTCACCGGAGGTCATTCCGGCCGGTTCTAATAAACCTGCGCGGGCGCGGATTGATTTGGAAGCGCGCAGCAATGACGCGGCTGGCCAGCGCGCCGTCGAACTGTTCCAAGAACGTATGCGCGACTGTATGGAGAAAACTTCCGCGCGGGCGGGCGGCAAATGCCCGAAGGCTTTGGACATCTCACCCCTCGGGCAAGTGCAGAACGTGAAACGTAGCTGGGTGGAAGAGCCGCGCGTTAGCTACGAGCTTTCCGGTATGGGTGGCAAGGTACTGGTAGAAGGCGGGATCATGCGCGCAGAATACGATTACCGTTTCCTCTCGATCGGCGACTGGGAGCGCCAAGACGCCCGCGAAGAAAATATGTTCGGTACGGGGCGGAAACCGGCACGGTTCAATTTCTCTGTGCACGACGACGGCGCAGTTTACCTCGACTAATACCGCGCCAATCGCGCTACGCGGATCGCGCTACTGAGACTATGGGGATCGCGCTACGGAGACCGGAAGAAAGTAACGGGAGAAAGCGAGGAATGAGGAGCTAATGGTACGGCCATATCTGGGAACACACGTGGTGGCGGAAGTGTGGGCGGCGGCCAAACGCGGGGCGAAACGGCCGATTGATCACGTGCGCCGGTGCACTACCGGTTTGCTGTGGGGCCTGCTCGTGGGCGAAGTTGTGGCTTTGATGTGGCTGAATTTCCGGCTTGCTTCCAGCGCGGGAATCACGCTGTTGGTTATTACGCTGCTGCTTTTGGCTGCGCTGGCATCGCCCTGGTGGTTGTGGCGCGATCCGAAACCGGGCCCGGGTGCAGATGTGGTGGCTCGCGTTTTGGGGACCGACGAATCCAGCGGGGTACGGACATACAAGAAAAGCCGCGGGAAAATGGCGGTGTTTCTTCCCGTCGTCGTCCGCCCGGTAGCCGAACAAGATGGTAGCGCCGACTTTCGTACCGTGGTGGCCGCGCACGGCAAAAACGATGGCAGTTTCCACGAATCAGCGCCCGGCACGCTCATGGCCCTACGCCAAATCGAACGCGGCTACGGAGAGCTCGAAAACTCGCCGGAAGTTTCTCCGGAACAGCAAGAACTCATAGATAAACTGGCTCGCCGCCCCAAGCTCATGGCCAATAATCCGCCCGTTTTGCCTTTCAAAACCGGTTCCCTGGAACGTTCCGACTGGGTAGACCAACTCGAATGGTGGGGTGGGATTGCGGCCGGTGTGGCGGCCGGCATCGGCCTCGTGATCCTCTGCGGAAACTTCGCCTAGCGGGGCGCCGCCGCAAAGCCCTGCGCAGCGCGCTAGCTGGCAGCGCGCTAGCGAGCAAACCTGTGCCCGAGTAAGAACAGTTAGCTGGCGCAAATGTAGCGCGCTAGCGCTCTTCGGTTTCGAGTTCGGCGAGTTTGCGTTCGATCCGTTTCACGGAAACCTTGCCCTTGGTACCGAGCTGCTGAGCGAACAGAGAAACTCGTAGTTCTTCCACCATCCATTTCGCTTCTTCCAAAATCCGGGCGGCCCGCGGCGAATATTCTTGGTACTCCAGTTTTTGCCGGGCACGCGCGATTGCCTCGCGCGCTTCTTGCACTTGCCAAGCCAAAGAATCATCGCCGAGCGGATTATATTGGGCCTTTTCGATCCGGTATTTTGCGGCCTGCAAGTAGCGCGGCAAATCCCAGAACCGTTCCGGCGGGGTAGCGGCCACAAAATTCGGCGGCATCAAAGTATTCATATGTTCGCGTTCATCGGCCACAGTAGCCAACAAAGCCACCGAGGAAGATTCGCGAATCAGCTTCTCCACTTCCGCCCAAGCCTGCGTGGCCTGCGCGGCGCCTTGCGCGAGCAAAAACACTTCGTCTTCAAACTCGTCCCGCGCCCACAAAGTCAATTCCGTGAACTGGCTCCCGGAACGAATATCTGCCACCGTAAGATCCTGGCTTTTCGCCCAGCGTAACGCCAAGTTGCGCGTAGCCGCCCACTGCAAATTCGCCACCAGCGCACTGGTCGAAGCTGCCGGAGAAGCCGCTAACAGCAGCGAAGTTTCCCCATCCCAGCGGGAAGTAATCCGCGCCTCCGGGAGGGCCAAAGTATTCGCCGCCAAACGGATCACGCCGCCGCGGTGTACCCGTACCTGTTCTCCGGGGGAGGCGACGACGTCCAAATACACCTTGCCTTCCCGGTCCGCCAAAGCCGGATAAGCCCGCACCACTGTGCCATGCGGTCCGGCAGTTTCCAATACGAGCGGAAGCTTGCCATCCGCAGCAGAAGCACCCGTAGCGGAGGAAAGCGTGGCAGAAGCACCCGTAGCGGAGGAAAGCGTGGCAGAAGCGTCCGACGCGGAAGAAAGCGTGGGCCACTGCGTGAGCGGCTCCTCGCTCTGCGTGGCCACCGGGAGGCTACGCCGCGCTTCGTCTAGAGCTTGGGCCACGGCCCCGGCCACCACGGTTTCTACCGCGTGCTGGGATTGCGGGGCCAGATCGTGCTTGAGTTTTTCTAAAGAACTACCTTCCTCGAGGACGGCACCCCGTTCAGACACAATCCGGAAATGCATCCGCAAATGCTCGGGCAAATCCAGTTCCGCCCAGGCGGCGTCGTCGATCTCTACGCCCCGCAAACGCAAAGCGGCCTGCGTGAAGGCTTCGCGGAAACTCGGAGCTCCGGCCTGCCCGTGGGCCACATCCTCCCACGCGGGTAAGAGCGGCAAGATTTCGCGCGCAGTATCGGGGGCGGGAACCAGTTGGCGGCGCACGCGTTTCGGTAGGCCGCGGATCGTGCCGATCACAAGCTCATCGAGCATTCCGGGCACGAGCCAATCAAAACCGGCTTCCGTAACCTGCGGCAATACCGAAACCGGGATTTCCACAGTGATTCCATCCGCGTAAGAATCCGGGGAGAAACTATATTCCAGCGGGAAGGTTAGTTCGCCTTGCTGCCACTGGCCCGGATAGTCGTCTGCCGCGGCGCTTTGCCCGCCCAGTAAGAATTCTTGCGTGAAATCCAGAAGATGTTCGTTCTCTTGCCGGGCTTTCTTCCACCAGGAATTAAAATGCCCGGCAGAAACCACGTGCTGGGGGATCCGCTCCGCATAAAACTTGGCCCGCGCAGACTCATCAGCCACCAGCCCATGTTGGCGTAGTTTCGATTCGGTTTCATATGCCTGGGCAAGTGCTTCCTGGTTGCGGTCTTGGAAATCGTGCCGGCCCCGCCAATCACCTTCCACCAGAGCGTGTTCAATAAACATGCTCCGGGCAAGTTCTCGGCCGCCGGGCGTACCGGTTTTGGAAAGCAAAACCGGCCGGTCAGCAATGAGCGTGAGCCCATACCGGGTCACTTTTTCTTTGCACATGGCGGCCCCGGCGCGGCTGCTCCAATACGGGTCTGAATAGGAGCGGCGCACCAGATTCTTCGCGGCCGGTTCCACCCATTCGGGTTTTATAGCCGCCACCGTGCGCGCAAACAGGCGGGAAGTTTCCACCAATTCGGCGGCCATTACCCAGGCCGGGGTGCGCCGGTGCAAACCAGAACCGGGCCAAATCACAAAATGCGTGCCCCGCGCCCCGGCATAATCGCGCGTGCGTTCCCGATAGTTCCCAATATTCGAAAGCAAACCCACCAGTAAAGACCGGTGGATAGCGCCCGCTTCCGGAGTGTCGGCGCTCCGGCCCAAAGTGCGGCAAGCTTCCGCCACCGCGGCCGCGTGCGGCGTACCTCCCGGATTACCCGCGCCAAGATCATTAGTAATCGCCTCCTGTATCTCGGCAGGACTGGGCAGAGCCAAACGGCGGATTCTGATTCCTAACGGGCGGCACATTTCTTCCAGCTGGTTTACGACGTCGCACCACTCCCGGAAACGCAGATAGTTCAGAAACTCGGCACGCATGAGACGCCGGAAAGCGGCTCCCGAAAGTTCGCGTTGCTGGGTGCGCAGGTAACGCCACAAAGTGAGGTAGGAAAGGAAATCGGAAGAAGCAGCGTTGAACCGGGCATGATACTGATCGGCCGCTTGCCGCTTTTCGGTGGGCCGTTCCCGCACGTCTTGCACGGAAAGTGCGGCCACGATAACCAGCACTTCGGAAGCACAACCGTTACTTTCCGCTTCGATCAACATGCGGCCCAGCCGCGGGTCGATCGGGAGGCGGGCGAGCCGGTGCCCAACTTTCGTGAGTTTGCGTTGGCCGCCCCGCGAGGCCGGGGTAATCGCATCAATTTCTTCCAATAGTTGGACGCCGGCGGCCACGGCTTGCCGTTCCGGCGGGTCAATGAACGGGAACTCTTCCACGCTTCCCAAGTTGAGGGAAAGCATTTGCAAAATCACGCTGGCCAGGGAAGTACGCTGAATTTCCGGTTGCGTGAACTCGGGGCGCGCCTGGAAATCTGCTTCCGAATAGAGGCGGATCGCAATTCCATCTTCCACTCGCCCGCACCGGCCCGAACGCTGATTAGCGGAAGCTTGGGAAATCGGTTCAATGGGAAGCCGCTGCACCTTGGTTTTATTCGAATACCGGGAAATGCGGGCGGTGCCCGGGTCGATCACGTACTTGATGCGCGGCACGGTAATCGAAGTTTCGGCGATATTCGTGGCCAAAATGATACGCGGGAGCGGGCCGGGATGGAAAATCCGGTTCTGCTCCTGATTAGACATGCGGCCAAAAAGGGGCAGCACTTCCACGGCGCCAGGCACTGAAGATTTCTCCCCCGGCGCCACATATTTGGGTCCGAACTCGTCTTGGAAAGCGCGCACGGTATCCCGAATCTCGCCCTCCCCGGAAAGGAAAACGAGAATATCTCCCGGCCCTTCCGCCAACAGTTCTTCCGCGGCCTCGATAATACCGGTGACCTGGTCTTTTGCGTCCGCCCGGCCGGGGGTGGCAGGTTTGTTTACCGCGGGGGTAGCGGCTGCGGGGGCAGGGCCGACGCCGCTGGCAGAGCGGTTCGCAGCGTTCCCGGTAGTACGGTCGGTGCCGGTGTGTACGGCGTCGTGTTCGGGAGCGGGCGTGAGTTCATCTTCGGGGGCGAGCGGACGATAGCGGATTTCTACCGGGTAGGTACGCCCGGAAACTTCGACGATCGGTGCCAGCTCGCCGGCCTTCCCGCGGTATTGGTGCTGGCCAAAATGCTCCGCGAACCGGCGGGTATCAATTGTGGCGGAGGTGATGATTACTTTGAGGTCGGGGCGTTGGGGGAGGAGGCGGGCCAGGTAGCCGAGGATGAAGTCGATATTGAGGGAGCGTTCGTGCGCTTCGTCGATGATGAGCGTGTCGTAGCGTAAAAGTTGCGGGTCGGACTGGATTTCGTTGAGGAGGATCCCGTCTGTCATAAGTTTCACGAGGGTTTCACGTGAAACTTCTTCGGTGAACCGCACTTGGAAACCGATCGTTTGGCCTACTTTTTGGCCGAGTTCGTGCGCGATGCGTTCTGCTACGGATCGGGCCGCGATCCGGCGCGGCTGGGTGTGGCCGATCATTTTTTCGACGCCGCGGCCCAGCTCCAAACAGATTTTGGGCAGCTGCGTGGTTTTCCCGGAGCCGGTTTCGCCCGCCACAATCACCACTTGGTTTTCGGCAATGGCCTGCTTGATCTCTTCCCGGCGGGCCGAAACTGGAAGTTCGGCCGGGTAGGTGATTTCGGGCAGGGAGGCGCGGCGCGCCGCGATTTCTTGCGGGCTAAAAGCGCGCGGCACGCGCGGGCGGCGTGCCTGGCCCTGGCCGCTGCTCTGGCCTTTGCCCCGAGCTTTACGGCGGCGCTGGCCCGGCCGGCCTGATTTTTGGCCGCTACGGGACTGGTCGCGCGGCCGTTGGTCGCGTGGATTTTGGCTGGTTTGCATATTGCGGCGGGCGGGACGCTCGCCAGAAAGATCGGATTCGTGTGTCATACCTGCCGGCATTATCCCACGCCCGGCCGAGAACTCCTAGATGATTAGGCGAAGGGAACACCGCGCGCCGCGCGCAGGCTGGCCGGCGTGGCTGCTAGTAGCGAGCCGTCTAGTTTGAGGAACAGGTGCCGCGCACGAGCTGGCCGGCGCAGCAAATACTGCTTACCTGATAATCGCGGATTTAGTGGCTGGCAACCGGAACCGCGGAATTGGTGTTTGGTGGGTAGAACCTAAACCGCGGAATTAGTTGTTTGGCGGGTGGAACACAAACCGCGGAATTGGTTGTTTGGCGCGCAGAGCACAAACCTCGGAATTGGTGGGAGCAGTGGGTTTCGCAGAGTGTGGTAGAGAGTGTGGTGCAGGTAGCGCGAGTGGTTTCTCACCCGGCCGGTAGAGTTTGGGTAGATTGCGAGAACTGCGAGATAACGGCGGAATAATGCGGCGGGATGCGAATTAGCCGCGTGGCCGCTACGGAAAACCCTGTGAAGGAGGGCCGATGATAAGGAAAGTACTGGGGATTGTTATCACCGTGCTACTTGTGGCCTTCGTGATATGGACGGTTAATCCGGCCTGGTTCGGCCCGAAATTTGCAGAACTTGCGCTCACCGCTCCTGCCGCCCAGGTTATTGCCATGCGGGGGACGATCACGGTGGGATTCGTGGCGCTCGCGGCCATCTTTGCACTTTTTGGGGCGGTGTTCCGCGTACTGCGCGGCCGCGGCACCATGAGCCTGACCCTCGCCGTCGTCTTTCTAGCTGGAGCAGTTTTCCACGGCCTGGTGATATTTGACCGGGGGTATAGCGCTCCGGCGTCGGAAACTAGTGAACCGCTACTACAAACCGCGGCCGCGGGAGACCTCACCACTTTGCAATACAACACCCGCGGCGGGAATGTACCGCTCGATAAAATCGCGGAACTAATCGTAAACAACGACGTCAAAGCGGTTTCGCTCCCGGAAACTTCCACCGAATACGGCCGCGAATTGGTGGCGCAATTAGCCGCCCAGGGCCTGCATTTCCAGCAGTTTGACCACAATATTTCCCGGTATGAATCCGATTGGTATTCCACCGTTTTGCTGATTTCCGCGGATCTTGGCGAATACGCGGAGGTTTCGGTGCCGGGGGCCGATGGGAACGCCGCGCGTTATATCGTGGCAGCCGCCCCGGTGGCTGGAGTCAGTGCCACGGCACCCGAATTTGTGGCCGCACATCCAATCACGCCGGTGCAAAAACTTATGGAGCAATGGCGTACCACTACCGGTGTGCTGTATGAGCTGTGTACGAGCCAGCCAGAGGCCATAATCATGGGGGATTTCAATTCCACTGCGGATCATCAACGCCTGGCCGGCTATAGGAGTTGCCATGATCTGGGCCGGCAGGCTGGCATTGCCGGAACTGGAACCTGGCCTACGGTACTTCCTGCCTTCCTGGCTTCTCCGATTGACCGCGTTATTACCGGTTCGGAAAACTGGCAGGGCGTGGCCGGGCAAGTGGTAGATGCGGGCGGCTCGGACCACCGCGGGATACTGGTCCGCCTCCGCGCCAAATAAGTACTAGCCGCCGCTAAGCGCGGCGCCAACGCAAAGCTAGCCACCACCGCTAAGCGCGCCGCCGCCACCGAAGCTATCCGCCGCTAAGCGCGCCGGGAAACAGGCCTATTGTTTGGTTTGGGTGCGATTTGGAGAACGTTCCCGCCTGGGAGGGGTTCTAGCAACTAAACTTTCGTTGTGTCCATAGATTTGTCTGCGCTATACCCGGTTGTTTTCAACACCTTGGATATCGGTGGGGTATTTGTGGCGGCCGTGCTTGGAGGCATGGTAGCGCGCGAGAAACACTTCGACGCCGTGGGTTTCGTGGTGGTGGCGATTATGAGCGCGCTCGGCGGCGGCATGATCCGCGACGTACTCATCGCAAATGGCCCGAACCTGCATCAACCGCCCGTTGCCCTCACCAATCCGCTGTATTTACCAATGGCTTTGCTGGGCGCCGCGGTGGCCTACCTGATCCGCGTGCGCGGGAAATGGATTATGCGTTCCATGACGGTTATGGACGCTTTCGTTATTGGAGCGTGGACCGCTACCGGGGTAACCAAAACGCTCGACGCCGGATTTTCTTACGTACCAGCGGCGATGATGGGCGTGATCACCGCGGTGGGTGGCGGCATGATCCGCGATATTATGGTGGGCCGCACGCCCGTAATTTTTGGCGGTAATACTTTATATGCCACGGCTTCCGTGATTGGCACTATTCCCGCCTCGATTTTCTGGTATGTGCATATGCCGAGCGTGGGCATGGTGGTTACCACGTGCATTACCGCGGGAGTGGCGATTTTGGCCCGCTACCGCGGATGGAAGCTGCCGCAAAATCGGGACTATTCGGTGAACGATACGCTGGCGAAAGTTTCCAGTTCGCTTAGTGCCCGGCTGGCGGTGCTTCGTTCGGAGGAGCGCCGCGCGCAAGTTAGAGCCGAACGGCAAGCGCGGGCCACCCGCCGACGCAACCAATCAAAACGGTCTTTACGGCAAATGGCTCAGCATCGCAAGACCCAGCAAAACAACAAATCCACGCAAAATAACAGCGGTGAAAACTCGCGGAAAAATCGCAATGCTGAAAACCGCAATGCTGAAAGCAGCTAGCCACCAACTACGCGGGCATCAAGTACGCGGGCGTGGCTGAACCTGCCCCAAATACGGGAGTCGGCAGTTGCCGGGTTAGTAGATAGCAACCCGGCCGCGGTGGGTATCGACGACGTCTATATCGGCGTCGAAAACATTGGACAAACGGCACGGGCTCATGATTTCTTCCGGGGTGCCGGAGTCACACACCACGCCATCGCGCAGGGCAATAATTTGGTCCGAATACCGGGAAGCAAAATTGATGTCGTGCAAGACGAGCACGATGGTGCGGCCCAGTTCATCGGCGGCGCGGCGCAAGTGCCGCATCATGTGTACCGAATGGGAAATGTCGAGGTTGTTGAGCGGTTCGTCCAAGAGTACGAAGTCGGTTTCTTGGGCGAGCACCATGGCCACATAGGCACGTTGCCGCTGCCCGCCCGAAAGTTGGTCTAGATAGCGGTCTTCGAGTTTGCCGAGCTGCAAGAAATCAATATAGCGAGAAATGATTTCTTCATCTTCCGGGGTGAGCCGGCCCTTCGAATACGGGAATCGGCCAAATCCCACCAGCTGGCGCACGGTAAGCCGAGTAACGAAGTGGTTTTCCTGTTTGAGGATCGCCAAGGTGCGGGCGAAACGATTCGAGTTCGCCCGGGTCACGTCCATTCCTGCTACCTCAATGCGGCCCTCATCGAAAGGTAAAAGTCGGCCGATCATGGTGAGCAAAGTGGATTTGCCGGCCCCGTTCGGGCCGATCAAAGAAGTGAGGCCGCCCGGTTTAATTTCCAGGTCAAAAGGCCCGATCACCACATCCGAACGGTAGCGTTTCACCACGCCTTCCACACAAATGCCAGAGCTTGGGCCTGCAGCGGGCTGGGCAGAAACCGCGGAATCGGTGTGCGGGGTGGAGGAGGGAGCGGGGGATACGGCGTCGTGCATGATTTACAACCTGCCTCTCTTAAGAACGACGATGAGGAAGAAAGTGCCGCCAACGAGTTCGATAATGATAGAAACCACGCCTTCCGCGTAGAACACGTTTTGCATAATCACGTAGGCACCCACGAGCAGGGTATAACCGATCGCTACGACCATCGGGAAGAGGAACCGGTGGTCGTAGGTCTCGGCAGCTTGATAAGTCAGGGTGGCGGCGAGGAAACCGAAGAAGGTCATGGGGCCCACGAGGGCCATAGATACGGAGACGAGCATGGCCACTAAAGTCAGCGTCCACATCAAGGCCCGCGTGTGGTTCACACCCAGGTTGATAGCGACGTCGCGGCCCAGCGAAACCGTGTTGAGCCGGCGTGCATACACAAACAGCAATATTGCGGCCACGGTAGCCAGGCCGATCGCTGCCGGTAGTTCATCGGTTTTTGCATTCGCAATCGAACCGAACATGCGGGCGCTCAACACATCAAATTCGGAAGGGCTAAGCAACCGCTGAATAAAAGTAGAAAGGGAACGCAGGCCGGTGCCAATAATGATCCCGACCAGCAACATAATGTGCAGGTTCCCCATTCTTCCGCCCAGCAGCCAGCTGTAAAGCGCCACGGCAAGGGCCACCATGAGAGCCACTTGCGCGAGGAAAGCCCCCGTGCCTTGGAAAGCCACAAACCCGGCCACCCCGAAGAGGAAAATCACGCTCGCCTGCAAGGCTGAATACAAAGATTCAAAACCCATAATCGCCGGGGTCAAAATGCGGTTATTGGTCACGGTTTGGAAGGCTAGCGTAGACATACCCTGGCAAACCGCTACGAGCAACATAACGACCAGGGTTTTGGCGCGGCGGTTCGCAATAATCGTCCACGCCTGCGTGCCCGGCTCCGCAATATTGCCAATAGTTACGTGCAAAACCGAAAAAACCAGGCCGGCAATAATCATTGCCACCAATATCGTCCAGTAAATAATCCGGGCGCGCCGGCTCGCAAAAGTTGCGGTGCCGCGGCGCGGCCGAGCAGGAGCCGGAGCTTGGGTGGCTGCCGGAGCTTGGGTGGCTGCTGGATCCTGGGTGGCGGCCGCGATTTTCTGGGTAGGCGCGGGCGGATTTGCCTTTGCGGCGGTAGTCGAAGTAGTGGCCGGTGCGGCGTCGTCGTACTTTTTCACTGCAACCTCCCCCGGCGCGAAACGATAAGCAACACGAAAACGGCGGAGCCCAAAATCCCCAAAATGAGCGAAACGGGAATTTCGAAGGGGGCGATGAGTGTGCGCGAGAGTAGATCGCAAGCAGTGATCGTGGCCGCACCTCCCACGCACACCCACGGAAGATTCGAGCGCAGATCATCCCCGCGCACTAAAGAAATCACGTTCGGCACGATGAGTCCGAGGAAGGGCAAGTTTCCTACCACCACGGTGACCACGCCGGATGCGGCAGCCACCACCGCGGTACCGGCGAGCATCATCGCGTTATAGTTCAGGCCCACGTTGGTGGCGACGTCGCTTCCCAGCCCGACGACGGTAAGACGATCGGCGAGGAGGAAAATCAGCACGGTGACCACGAGCGCAATCCACAACGGTTCATAGCGGCCCCGTACCATCGGCGCAAAACTGCCTTGGAACCAGGTAGAAAGGTTTTGCAAAACGTCGAAACGCAAAGCGAGGAAAGTAGAAATAGAGGAGACGACGGCGCCGATCATCATGCCAATAATCGGGACGATCACGGAACTGCGCAAAGTTACGCGGCGCAAAAATAGCAAGAAAATAAGCGTGGCGGCGAAAGCAAAAATAATCGAGCCGAGCATACGCGTAACCACCGAAGCGTCCGGCCACAGGAGCATTACGATCAGCAAACCTAAACCGGCCCATTCGGTAGTGCCGGTGGTGGAAGGCTCCACGAATTTATTTTGGGTAAGGAGCTGCATTACCAAGCCGGCCAGGCTCATGGCGATACCGGAAAGTACCAGCGCGGCCGTGCGCGGGAAGCGCGTAATCCAAAACATTTCCTGCCCGTCTGGCTGGGAAAGATCATAAGCGCCGGTAGTGAGCGAAAGGTAGAGCAAACCCACGAGGGCAATACAAGCGATAAGGAAGCTCCACCCGAGTGGCCGGCGCGAAGAACGCGGCGGCGTGGTTTTGGTTTTTGCGGGTGCGAGAGCGGCGTCCGTGATAGAAAATCCTCTCCAAATATGTGCCGGAGGCTAACGTGCCGGCAGGGCGGGGTTAGCCGGCCAGCCAGGGCGGGGTTAGCCGGTGGCAGAGTTGGCGTGATTGCGGGCCTGCTGCGGCGGTGCCGGGCAGGCCCGCAACACGTGCCGGCAGGCCCGGGCTCGATAGTGGCGAGATGCCTGAATCCGAGCCCGGGCCGGGAACCGGTGCCGGCAACCCTTCGCCTAGCCGAGCTTGGCTAGATCGTTGAAGATCTCGATGAAGGTTTGGATGCCTTCATTGGTGTAGGTATCGGCCGGGGCAACATAGATATTGCCTTCCTTCACGGCCGTGACATTGCTCAGTGCCTGCGAGGTCTCTACGAGTTCGCGGCCCGGCACCGACTTCTTCGCTTCGCCGTCCTTCTTCTTATCGGAATCGCCCACGGCGGCGTCGCGATCCAAGATCATGATCCAATCCGGATTGGCCTGCGCGATAGCTTCTTCAGAGATTTCGTCACCCTTGTGGTCATTGGTGCCGCTCTCCAGCGAAAGGGCGGGTTCCCAACCAAGCAGGTTATACAGCGGACCGTAAACGCGGCCCACATCCGGATCCAAGAAACCGATCTTGCCACCGGAAGTATTCACGGAAAGCACCTTCGTGCCCTTCTTGTAGCCAGCACGCGCATTTTCGATCGACGCATTGAGATCGTTGATCAGCTTGGCAGCGTCTGCTTCATGGCCGAAAATCTGCCCCAGCGTGAGTACGTCTTGCGCCAAACCATCCACCAAGATTTGGCCGGATTCGCCAGCCTTCGGATCGGTGGCCTTGGCGGGCAAGTCCACGTTGAGGTCCAAGATTTCGGCATTCGGTGCGGCGGCCTTGATGTCGTCATAATGCTGGGCGAAACGCTGCCCCACCAGCACGAAATCCGGATCCGCGGCGGTAATCACATCGTAATTAGGTTCGCGGTGGTTTCCGACGTCCTGCACCGAATCATCGCTCTTCCAACCAATCGTGGAAGGCGTTACCTTCTTGGGGATAGCTACCGGCTTGATACCCCAATCTTCCAGAGTCTCGAAGGTGCGGTTGTCCAGCAACACGACCTTGCTCGGATTCGGCGTAATCTTTTGCGTGCCGTGCGCGTCGGTCACCTCGATCTTCCCGTCCGCATCTACCGGGTTGAGCTTTGCCTTGGCAACGCCATCGGCAAGTTCTACCGTGGCTGCCTCGCTAGGTGCGCTGGTTTCCGCGGCCGGAGCGGAAGCGGTAGGAGCGTCCTGGGTCTTATCGGCGTTTGTGCAACCCGTAAACGCAAGGGAGACGGCGGCGATTGCGGCAACGATGCCGAACCGTGCTTTCTTCATAGTGTGTCCTTTTCCTATTATTTTCCTCGCGCAAGGTGCGCGAAAACTGGCACAATAGCTCGCGTGTTCGCGAGCCGGCGTGCACTTACGTACACTTTCCAGCAATATGCAGTTAAGGTTAGCCAAACTTAACCTTCCCTGTATGTGATCTGTGGCAAGTTTTGGTCAAGTAGATGGCGACACCTATCACGCAAAGCCCGGTAGGGCGCGGTTTTTAACGTTACGGCTTGGCGTAGCGGCCCGCGCGGCGGGGCCTGCTAGCGTAGGAATAGCCAGAATCAAAAACTGTACGGGTCGCGCGCCGGGCGAGTGGCTCAGTTCAGAAAGAGCCAGTTCAGAAAGGAACTGTGTAATGAAGCGGTTCATCGCCGGCCTCGTAGCTACGCTCTTACCCCTCGGGCTTACCGCAGGGTGCGTAAAGGGTGGCGGGGATGCGGGGCCTGCCACCTCAGATCCGGCGGCGCCAGTAACGACGACGCCGTCCGCGCCGTCCGCACCCGCCGCGGACGGGTTTTCTTGGGCGGGTGAACCGCGTGAGATTTGGCGTTGGAACGCCGGGGCCGCGGGCAGTGAGCCCGCCAGCACTGATGCGGCAAGCGCCCTGCCCGGCCTGCAGTATGTGCGCGTTTCGGCAGACCAAAAATACCTGGAAGTCCGGGATGGTTCGGGCCACTATGCGGTAATCGATCCGAAAACGGGCGAGCCAGTTACCGGCGCGGAGCAGATAGCTGGCGCGGAACAGGCAGCTGGCGCGGGCCAGGTAGCTGGCGTTGACCCGGCCGCGGGCACACAGGCACCAGCGGGTGGAGAAGTAAGTTCGGCGGCTGCACCTGTTGCTCCGGCTGCGGAACCTGGCGATACCTCGGCGCCAAAACCGGCCAACAACGGAGCTGCGGAAGATCTGCAGCTGCCAGCAAATAATGTTGCGGCTGCGGCGCTGGCCGGGAAAGAACGTATTTGGCGGCTGCGCGAAGGCGGGTGCATCGTCGTCGCGCCCGGGGCCGCCGAACCGGGCGGGGAAGAAAAACAGGGCGCGCAGGCACCAGGCTGGTACCTGGCACGTTTCGACCAGGACGGCGGGGAAGCGCGGTTCCGTGTGGAAAGCGCGGCAGCTACGTTGCGGGCGGCAGCTTTCAATGCCGGTTCCCAGCAGGTCATGGTGATAGATAAAGCCGATCCGGATGCGGAAGGGCAAAGTAAATGGCATTTGTATGATGCCAAGACCGGCGATCAGGTTGCGGAAGGGGAAATTAGTTTCGCGGCGAATAAGTCGATTGTGCCGGTGGTGGGCGGGTTCTGGATTCCCTCCAATGGTTTCTATATTGAGGAAAGCGGGAAGACGGGGAAAACCGAAAAGAACAATGCTTCGGAAGTGTTGGTTGCGGTAAATGAGGAACAAGAACCGGCGATCAGTATTTATGATGGCTTCCAGGCAGCTTCTGACTTTTTAGCCGATCCGGATATTCGCGATAAACATTTGGCTATCGATATTTCCTCCAGCGAGGCTATAACTTATGCGCCGGATGAACCGGTGGCACCGAGCCGGGAAGTTTCTTTCTCCAGCTGGCGCTACAAGGTGCCAATTCTGGATGCAGATAAATTCCCGGACCCGCAACAAATGCGATTTGTAGTCAAACAAGCCCCGCGCGATTTCCACGGTTTTACGTATACGGTAGCGCCCAAGTCGGGCAGCGTGGCTGGTAGCGGCAATGCTGATAGCGCGGCTCGTGAGGTGCCAACCGAGGACGCAAGGGGCAATGCAAGCAGTGCACCCGCCAGCAGTAAAGCTGGCAGTAAGGCCGGCGGACCGGCTAACGGAGTAGCTGGAACGGTCCGATACTGGCAGGTTGGCAAAGGTGGACATATTGCTTGGTCTTTGCCGGGCAATGAAGTCTATTTTGCCGGCGACCACATGATTATTCGCAATGGCGACGAACTCATTGGCTACACCAATGCGCAGTAAGCGCGCGGCAATGGACACGCGGCTGTGAAGAACGTGGCAGTGAGCGCGTAGTTTTATGCGCGGTGAAATAAGGCGTGTGGCCCCCGGAAAATCCGGGGGCCGCACGCTTGCGGCGAGCTCAAGCTATTAGCTCAGTAATGGCCCGGGGCTGGCTCAGTAATGGCCCGGGGCTGGCTCAGCAACGACCCGAGGCTGGCTCAGCAACGACCCGAGGCTGGTTTAGCAATAGCTCAGTGTTGGTTTAGCTCCACTGTTCTTCGGGGCGGCCTGGTTCTGCCCAGAGGGTGTGGAATACACCCTCGCCACCGTCAATGCGCTTGTAGGTGTGAGCACCGAAGAAATCCCGCTGGCCTTGGATGAGATTGGCCGGCAGTTTCTCGGCACGTACGCCGTCGTAATACGAAAGCGAGGAAGCGAAAGCGGGGATCGGTACGCCGGTTTGTGCGGCGAAGGCGACGATCCGGCGCCAGGAGGGCAGGGCCTGCGAAATCTCCCCGAGGAAGTATTCATCGGCGAGCAGTAGCGGCAGGTCAGGCTGGCGTTCGTAGGCTTCGGTGATGCGGCCGAGGAACTGGGCGCGGATAATGCAACCGGCGCGCCAGATGCGGGCCATCGCGCCAAGGTCAATATTCCAAGAGAATTCTTGGGAGCCCTTGCGGATCAGTTCGAAACCTTGCGAATAGGCGACCATCTTGGAGGCATAAAGGGCCTGGCGGATGTCTTCCACGAACTGGGCGGGGTCGGAAACTTCGCGCGTTTCCGCCCCGGCCGGCAAAACTGCTTGCCCGGCCGCGCGTTCTTCCACATCTCCCGAAAGTGAGCGGGCGAAAGTGGCTTCGGCAATCCCGGTGGCGGGCACGCCGAAGGACGCAGCGTTCTGTACCGTCCACGCCCCAGTACCCTTTTGGGCGGCCTGGTCGAGGATCATATCGACCAGCGCGTTACCCGTCTTAGCATCCTGCTGGTGGAGCACTTCCGCCGTGATCTCAATCAGGTAAGAGTTGAGTTCCGTCTTGTTCCACTCGGTGAACACGTCACCAATCTGGGTGGCAGACCAGCCCAAGCTCTTGCGCAGCAGATCATAAGCTTCGGCAATGAGCTGCATATCGGCATATTCGATCCCGTTATGCACCATCTTCACGAAGTGGCCGGCACCATCCGGGCCCACGTAGGTGCAGCACGGCGAACCATCTTCGGCCTTCGCGGAAATCTTTTCAAACATGGGGCCCAAACGGTCATACGATTCGCGGGTACCACCCGGCATGATCGACGGCCCCCACAGGGCGCCTTCTTCACCACCGGAAACCCCGGCCCCCACATAGTGCAAGCCGCGTTCCCGGATTGCTGCTTCCCGCCGCCGCGTATCGGTGAACAAGGAGTTGCCGCAGTCGACGATAATATCGCCCTCTTCCATAAGCGCAGCAAGCTGTTCAATAACCGCATCGGTAGCGCTGCCGGCCTTCACCATAATGATGGCGACGCGCGGTTTGGCCAGGGAAGCCACAAAATCTTCCATAGAAACAGACGGGTAGAAATCGCCTTCCTTCCCGTGGTTTTCCATGAGCTTTTCGGTGCGCCCAACCGAACGGTTATGCACGGCTACCTTGAAACCGTTCCGAGCCAGGTTGCGGGCCAGATTTGCCCCCATAACTCCCAGGCCAGTAACGCCAATGTCCGCAATGCCAGCGGGCGGTGTAGTAATGGACATAAAACTCCTCGTGTTGGGCGGGCAATCCCGCGTCTTTCCTGGGCCGTGTGGCAGTGCCGCGCGGCGCTCCCTTTAGTTTACGGCTAAGCAGGTGCGAAGGGCACGGTTCGGATGTAATACGCGCGATGTGAAAGATCGCGGCGTGCAAAGTCGCGGTTCGGATGTAATACGCAGGGCGTGCAAGGGCGCGGTGTGAAAGGGCACGGTGCGAAGGGGAATGGAGCTGCGCGCGGCGCCATACCGCGTGCAGCGCGGGCCGGTAGCGAGAAAGCCGGCAGCCGTAGCCAGCTAACGAAAACAAAAGGGTGCCGGCAGTATCCGAAAACACTGCCGGCACCCTGCATTAGCCGGTGTGGCCACCAGCCGGTGTGGCCACCGCTTACCCTTCGAGGGCGGCGTTTACCACTTCCTTGGCTTCGGCCTGCACCTGGGCCAAATGTTCGGGGCCCTTGAAGGATTCGGCGTAGATCTTGTAAACATCTTCGGTGCCGGAGGGGCGGGCGGCGAACCAGGCGTCCGGCGTCGTCACCTTTAGGCCACCGATTGGCTCGCCATTACCGGGAGCATTTACGAGCTTTTCGGTAATTGGTTCGCCGGCCAGTTCGGAGGCGGTCACGTCTGCCGGGGAGAGGGCCTTGAGCTTCGCCTTCTGCGGCTTGGTGGCCGGGGCATCCAAGCGGGCGTAGGCCGAATCGCCATACTTTTCCACCTGTTCGCGATGCAACTGGGAAGGAGATTTGCCGGTTACCGCGGTAATTTCTGCGGCCAGCAAGTTCAGCACAATGCCGTCCTTGTCCGTGGTCCACACGCTGCCATCCTTACGCAGGAAGGAAGCGCCGGCAGATTCTTCCCCGCCAAAACCGATCTCGCCGGTAAGGAGGCCGGGCACAAACCACTTGAAGCCCACTGGCACTTCCACAAGTTCGCGGCCAATACCTGCCACCACGCGGTCAATGAGGGAGGAAGAAACGAGGGTCTTACCCACATTCGTATCCTTGCTCCAACCGGGCCGGTGCGTGAAGAGATATTCGATGGCCACCGCCAGATAGTGATTTGGGTTCATGAGCCCACCATCGGGCGTGACGATCCCGTGGCGATCAGAATCGGCGTCGTTCCCGGTAGCCAGATCGTAGGGCGCATTGCCTTCTGCATCCGGTTTCATTTGCGCTACCAGCCCGGCCATGGCGGAAGGGGAAGAACAATCCATGCGGATCTTGCCATCCCAATCCAGGGTCATGAAGTACCAGGTGGG
Source organism: Actinobaculum suis (assembly GCF_900618115.1). NCBI lineage: Bacteria > Bacillati > Actinomycetota > Actinomycetes > Actinomycetales > Actinomycetaceae > Actinobaculum > Actinobaculum suis. The sequence continues at coordinate 2,266,543 of NZ_UYIO01000001.1, read as the reverse complement.
ATCGACGGTGGGATTGACGACCGTCAGATCAATCCCGTAGTGGTCTGCAATAGCCTGCCAATATTCGGTAGAGGCCCCGCCTAGCGGATCGGCGCCAATCTTCACGCCAGCCTTGCGAATCGCTTCGAAATCAATGATCGTTTCGAGCGCTTCGACGTACCGCTGGCGGAAATCGTAACTACCGTAATGTTCGCTGGTGATTGCCTGCTCGTAGGGGAGACGTTTGACGTTTTCCTGCCAACCCTGCCGCAAAATTTCGTTCGCGCGGTCCGCGATCCACCCGGTAGCGTCCGTATCTGCGGGGCCACCGTTGGGCGGGTTGTACTTGAAACCACCGTCGCGCGGAGGGTTGTGGGAAGGGGTGACGACGATGCCGTCCGCCAGCCCGGGCCCCGAGGTCCGCAAATTATGCGGGGCCCCATTCGCTTCCAAAATGGCTAGCGAAACCGCGGGCGTGGGAGTCCACGAACCACGTGCGTCAGCCAGCACATTCACCCCGTTGGCGATCAGCACCTCAACCGCGGTTTTTTCCGCCGGTGCGGAAAGCCCGTGCGTATCGCGGCCAATAAACAGCGGGCCGTCAAAACCCTCTTGCACGCGATACTCCACGATCGCCTGCGTGGTAGCGGCAATATGTGCCTCATTGAAAGCACCGTCAAAAGCGGAGCCACGGTGCCCGGAAGTACCGAACACCACGGCCTGGTTCGGATCGTTCGGATCCGGTTCGATATCGTAATAGGCGGCCACGAGCTCATCGACGTCGATGAGGTCTTCCGGGCGCGCCGGTTGTCCTGCACGTTCGTTCATAACTTCCATTATCTCATACAGTGGCGCGCAACACACGGGACTGTCCTGTGGGCGGAATTAATCGCTTGCTATCGCGCGTTCTCTACCGCGCAATTGTTGCCTTGCGCGCGGATGTTGCCTTGCGCGCTGATGTTGCCTTGCGCGCGGATGTTGCCTTGCGCGCGGATGTTGCCTAACGCGTTCGCTTGCTACCGCGCTTCTTCTTCCCGCAACTGGTGTAGCGCGGCCTTACCGAAGGTGAAGGCACGGATGATCGAAACCAAGCCGGAAACCACGAGCATGATTCCGATGAAAACAATCAGGCTAGCGGCGCTGAAAGCAGGCACAGCCAGCACGGTGACGCCGGCGAGCAAAGAAATAAGTCCGTAGGCAATCGCCCATCCCTGAGAACGCGCGAAGCCGGATTCGCCCAGCGCCATAATGCCTTCGAAGACCCAGGAAAAACCCATACCAAGGGTGAAAATCAGGAAGAGCACGTTGGCGGAAGCGCTGAGATTGCGAAGCATAATAATGGCCGCAATGCCGAGCATTATTCCAAAGATGATGCTCAGTACGCGCCACCCGCCCGGCACGTATTTTTCAAAAAATCCCATGAGTACGCGAAATACTGCGCCCGCTAAGAGCCCCACGGCCACCAAACCGGCGGCGAAGGCCAAAGTGCGGCCGGGCGCGAAGAGGAGGCACAGGCCAATCACGAGCATTACCAGCCCGCTGATACCGAAACCGCCGCGGATATGTTTAATGGCTTGCCGTCCCATTTCGAAAGGATCCAGGAAGGTCGGGTTCTCGTAGCGTTCCCGCCGGCCGAGCGGTTCAGCTTCCACGTATTCGGTCTTGCGTTCTGGCTGTTCCGGAGTTCCGTTTGTATATTCGGCGCTCATGGTGGCGAATCCTTTCTCTTATCCCCGGCTAGGAGCGGCTCCCCACCCGCACTTACTACGGAGGCTTGCTGCTTATCCGAAACTTCTGCCGAGGTTGTTATCTACCCTCAATCAGGTTCGCAGGCGCACTTGTTTCGCCTGCTCTCTTGAATGTTTATACATAACTGTCCTATCACTGGAGGGGAACGCTGTATACAGGTTGAGATATATGCCCAAGCGGGAATATTGCCTGCTTAATACGGTATCCTCCCAGCCCGCTTGCTTCAGGTTTCCCGTAGGCACCGCAGCTTTTCCAGTTGGTGTTGTGCTTTGCCCGGCCTGCTAGACCATATCCGCCTTGCCGTGGCCTTCTGATCGGAGCCGCCGGTGTGAGTAGGCCGCCGTTAGCCGCAAACCAAATACGCCAGGCCAACACCGAGTAGGCAGGCGGCAAGCGAGCTCAGATAATTACCTAGCAGCAAGCCGAGGCTAGCTATTTTACGGCCGGAACGGGCGAGTTTAACGGCGTCGAGCATAGCTGTGGAAAACGTAGTGAAGCCACCAAGCAAGCCGGTGGTGAGGGCCGGCGCCCACAGCGCGATGTGCGTGATTAGCTCCGAACTCCACCCCGCCGTCGCACCTGTGGATAAAGTACTGAGGAAATAGGTGAAAGCGCCCAGGATAAAGCTGCCGATAATATTCACCGCGAAAATACCTACCGGCCAGGAAGCTCGGGAGTGGCGGGTAACGGCGTCGTCCAGCAAGGCGCGCAATATCGCACCAATACCGCCAGCAATAGCAATAATCAGCACACTCATTGCGAAACCTCCGGCGCGGCGGCGGGGGCGGTATCGGCGGCGGAGTCCGGCGCGGCATTACTGGAAGTGCCAGCGAGCTGCTCTGCAGAGTTGCGCTCTGCGAAGTTGCGCTTCGTAGAGCAGCGCGGTATCGAAATGCGCCGCGCTAGTTTGCCGCCTAGGGAAAGCCCCAACCAGGCGAGCAGGAAGCCGGCAATTAGGGAACCAAGGGCATAGGCGGCTGCGGCGCCGAGGGCGAGCGGGCCGAAAAACGAGGCGAAGAGACTGATTGTAATGCCCTGCATAATGAAGGTTCCGTAAGTGGTGAAAGCACCGCAAAACCCGGTACCGAAGCACATTTTGAGCCGGTAAGCGCGCTTGTTTCCGGCCGCAATTATATCCGTGAGCAGGCCGGTTATTAGCCCGAGTAGGAAAGCGCCAAGCAGGTTGACAGCAAAGGTCGCCCACACATCGCTGAAGCTGGCGGCAAGCGTACTCTTCGCACTAGTAGCGGCAAACGTAGAAACGAGATAGCGCAGTAAGGTGCCCAGAGTGCCGCCCAGAAAGATCAGGCCGAGCACGGCGGGGTCGCGGTAAAGAGGTTTCTCGGTCACGCGGTTTAGCGTACTCTCCGGTTCTTTTGCGGTGCAGAGTTTTCCACAGGTCAGCTGATTCTCACCTTGCTTCTATATCGGCAGTGGTGGCTAGTTACCGGCAGTGGCGGCTAGTCCACTTTTTCGGCGAGGCGGTAACCTGCTTCGGAGTACACCGTGCGCCACGTGCCCGAGTAGTGGGTTTGGGCCCATTCGGCCGGGTCGGTGGCGGTGCGGTTGGAGAAGGCCACGAGGTCCGGGGTGGCGCCTTGCGCGGTTCCCCACCAGTAGACGCGGTTTTCGGGTACCAAATAGGCCAGCAGGTAGATATCGGTGATCACGGTTTTCTGGCTCGCCGCGGGAACGCTTTCCGCGCTCGTGGTACCGGCAGGTTCGGCGGCGACGGCGTCTAGCAGGCCCGTTGCGGCCTCCCTTTCACCGTTTGTAATGATGCCGTAATCGCCGCGAATCCAGGCTCCGAAAGTGTTATGCCAGGTGCCAATTCCGGCGCCGGCTACCGCACACAGCGCGGCGAACCAGGCCAAAGTTTTGCGTGAAAACACCGCCTGAAGCAGGCTCCGAGTATCGGCTTGCGGGTGCGCGGGCGGGTGTATGCGGGTGCGTATTCGCGCCACGCCGTCTATGAGGGCCACGGCCATAATGGGCATGATTACGGCTGAATAGTGCCACTCCATTCCCCAGTAAAATGGCACATTTCCGATAAACCGCCACAGCAGGGTCGGTACTGCCACGACGGTTAGGGGGCTTATCCAGCCCACTATGCCCGCGGCTAGGGCAGTGAAACCCAAGGTGATCAGCATGGTGCCGAGCCGGAGGGCAAAACTAGCCTCCGAACCGGTGAGCCGGTTGGTGTATTCCCACCCGCCCGCGTTATTGAACAAAGGCAAGAAGACCAAGAGTGCGAAGAAGAACCAGAAAACACCCCAAATAATCAAACCCACACCGATCCGGCCTTCGCGACGGTCCAAACGCGTAGCGAGCCAATCGGGCAATGTGCGCGCTAGTCCGGCCGGCAACCAGCCCGAGCTTTGCGGCGAAAGTTGCGGAGAGCCTTGGTGCCTATTTGGCGGCGAGGCCTGCTGCAAGTCCTGGTGCGAGTATTGCGGCGCGCGCTCCGGCGAACCTTGCGCCGCGCCGCTTGCGGTTTGCTGCCCGCGGGTAAGCGCGGCGACCAAGCCGAAAGCAACCACGGTGAGACCCATGTCTTCTTTCACGAAAACGGTGAGCGCGATCAGCACTGCCGCGGTGCGTAAGCGACCTTCCAACCAGGCCACTAGGCCATAAGCAAGTAGGGGAACCGCGAAGGCGATTTCATGAAATTGGGCGGCAATAGCGGCTGTGAGTCCCCAGCTTGCCCCATAGGCCAGGCTCGCAAACACCCCGGGGCCCCAGCCGAGCCAGCGCAGAGACAACCGGGCGATCGGCGCAATGGAAAGTGCGAACAGCAGGTCTTGCACCACCAGCAAGGTAAGCCCGGAAGGGAAGAGGCGGAAAACCGGGCCGAGCAATACCAAAATGGGGTGGAAATGATCGCCGAGGAGATTAAATCCGTGGCCTTTGATATCCACGATTGGGACGCGGAAATGTGCGTACTTATCGGCCAGCTGCGTGAAAATCCCTAAATCCCAGGAAGGGGAGAGAAAAGCGCGCCACTGTGCCACCGAAAAAGCAATATATAGGGCCGCAAAAGCGGCGGCTAAAAACCAAGGCAAGATTCGTGCCCAAGACTGACCCCGTTTTGAAGCCAGGTCCCGTTTCGAAGCCGGGCCCGGTTTTGAGGCTGGGCCCGGTTTTGAGGCTGGGCCCGGTTTTGAGGCCGGGACCTGTTTCGTGGAATCATCCTGCTTCCGGGGTGTGTTTTCTCGCCTGCTGGGCATGCTCGCCATCAGTACGTCCCCTCCTTCATCACCACCACGTAGCCGGACTTATCGGAGACAATATCCCAGGTGCCGCCAAACTTTTCCGTGGCCCACAACGCTACTTGCAGTCCGTCGCCATGGTGGAGGCGGTTCGAGAAGAACACGGTATCGATTTCTGGTTCCGCGCCCGCATACGAGTGTTCCCAAAGTACCCGGTTGCCGGGCACCACGTATGCCATGGTGACGACGTCGGTTACCACCGTGCGGCCCTGGCCGACCGCGGCAATTCCGGCCCGGGCGGCAGCTTGTTGGCGCGCCGATTGGGCATCCCCGTATCCGGCTACCGAATTCCAGCCTTGCGTATTACCTTGGCCCGTGGCCCAATGGCCAAAACCGTTCGTGCTCGTACCGGTAATGGCTCCGCAAAGGGCGAGCACTGCCGCATAACCAGCCAGTTTTTGCAGCCGGGAAGCCGAAGGGGCCGCACCTAGGGCAGATTTTGCCTGTGCTTCTGCCCGGATACGGGCAAGCCCATCCACCAGGGCCACGCTCATAATGGGCATGAGCACGGCCGAATAGTGCCATAAAATCGTCCAATAGTACGGATTATTGCCCGCAAACCGCCACAGCAAAGTGGGGACCAAAAGCAAAGCCCACGGGCTGCGTAGCCCAATCAGGCCCAGGCCGGCCGCGATCCACAGCAGGGTAGGGACTTTTACATTGGCTGGCATGAGCCAACCGGCCAAACCGGGAGCAGAATCTGCTTCCACGCGGGTCACGTATTCCCATTCCCCGGCGCCCGAAAAATACGGTAAGAACACTTGCGTGGCCAAAAGGAACCAGGCCAAACCCCAAAGCGCCAAGAAAATACTGGCCAGGCCGGTGCGTGAGCGTAGCGTGGCCAGGCCGGCGTGCCACCACGTGCGGGCCCGGCCAAAGCGGGGCGCAGGTGCGGCGTCGTCGGTAAGAACCGTATTCGCGGTGCAAGCCCTTCCTGTGGAAACTTCGTTACGCCCACAAATCGCGGGACCTGTGGAAACTTCGTTACCCCCAGAAACCGTGGCACCTGTGGAAACCTCAGCACCCTGATAAACCACAGTGTTTGCGCTAGCACCGGAAACCGGTGCGGGGCGGGCGCGCAGGCGTTCTAGATAGGCACGCAGGAAGATAACCGCGGCGAAGGCGATAACGGTGAAACCCATGTCTTCTTTGACGAATACGAGGAGGGCGATTTGTGCGCAGGCGCGGGCGCGTTTGCCCCAGATCCAGTTGGTAATGCCGAAAGCGAGCAGGGGCACGGCGAAGGCAATTTCGTGGAATTGGACCACGAGCGCGGAAGTAAGCCCCCAAGAAAGTATGTAAGCCGCCGCTACGAGCAACCAGTAGCGGGTGTGTTGGCGCGCGAGTTTGACGATCGGGTAGACGGAAAGTGCGAAGAGTGCGGATTGTAGGACGAGGAGCATCATGCCCGAAGGCCAGAGGCGGAAGAGCGGGCCGGTGAGGAGGAGGATGGGGTGGAAATGGTCTCCCCACAGGTTGTAGCCGGGGGCTTTGATATCCACGATGGGTGGGAAGATGCCGCGCGCGTATTGGTCGGCGAGCCGGGTGAAGATGCCTTGGTCCCAGGAAATAGAGTTGAAGTTGCGCCAGGTGTAGGCGGAGAAGATTACATAAATTGCGCCGGCAAATATAGCGAGGCCGGCCGCAACCGGGTCAATCCCGCGGCAGAAACCGAAACGCGGGCGGCGCGCCTGGCCAGAAGCAGCGAAGCGCGCCCGGCTAGAAGCAGAGAGGCGTGCTGGCCGGGAAGCAGAAGGGCGAGCCTGCCGGGAAGCAAAGATGCTCAAATGATGTCCTTTTTCTGCAGTACGCGGAGTGCCACCCAACCAACGGGTACGCGGATCCAGAATGTCGTTAGGCGGTAGAGCATGGCCGTGGAAAATGCGACCGAATAGGGGATTCCTGCCACCACGAGCCCGCCGGTGAGGGCAGCTTCCACCGGCCCGATACCGCCCGGGGAAGGCACAATCGAACCGACGGAATTAGAAACCAGGTAGGTGATTGCCAAAGTGGTAATCGGCAAGGTTTCTCCGAAGGCGGCGAGGGAGAATCCGAAGGCGGCTACCAGGCTGGCGGTTTGCAAAACCGAACCGCCAAAACCGGTGGCGATCCGGGATGGATGGGTGGCGAGCCAGACGATGCGCGGCCAGATTTGCTGCACGGTGGGTCGGATCTTCTTGATGATCCACTGGCGTAATGGGCGAATCGTGAGCACCGCGGCCACCGCTCCCACCACTGCCAAGAAGGTGAGTAGGCCGGAACCGGAAGGTAGGGAGATCCCACCGAAATCGCCCGTCGCCAAAGCCAAAACGAGTAACAAAATCACGGTGGCCACAAACTGGGCAACCTGCACGAGCGTTACTGTTGCTACCGCCACCGCGGTGGGCACCTTATTCTTTTGCAAATACCGCAAATTCAGGGCCGCCGGGCCAATTCCGGCGGGCATTACCAAACCGACGACGCCGGCAGCCACCTGCACGAGCGTCACCTCCGAAAGTTTCAGATTTTCCGCGGTGTAAGCCCGGAGCACGATACCTGCACCCAGGAAGGCCAAGAAGCCGGCGGCCAGGGCAGCGAGCGCCCACCAGAAGTTGGCGGTGCGAATAGTTTCCAAAAGCTCGTTGAAGTTAATCGAGCCGAGCAAAATAAACAGCGCCGCCGCCCCGATAAACGCGGTGATTATGGTGCGCAGGGAGAAACGCGTAAGTTGCGGGCCCGAGCTCGTAGCGGCCTGCGGGATTTCCTTGGTGAGGCTATCGCGCAAACGCTGCAAGTCTTTCCGGTCTTGGAAAGCGCGCAGAGTCTCTTGCGGAATAATTGCCCGCTGCAAAACCGGGGCGATCGAAGAAAGTTGCTGTTCGCTGAGCATACGCTGCGCGGAAGCCAATGCCCGTTCGATACCAACGGCACTAGCCATCATGGTCAACGCTTGGGAAAGATCGATTTGCCGGCTGAGTTCGGAAGACGCAATACTGCCATTACGCCAATGAATCAGACAACCGCGCCCGCCACTTACCAACACAGTAGAAGCCCGCACGTCCTGATGCGAAATCCCAGCGTGATGGGCGGTGCGCAAAGCCCGCCACACATCATCGAGTGCGCTATCGGGTATCTCTTCGGCCGCAAGCGCGGCAAGCGGTATGGCATTGCCAAGCTTGCCAGAGGCGGTAGCAGTTTCGACGCCGGTTGCGGTGCCGGCAGTTTCGACGCCGGTTGCGGTGCCGGCTGTTTCGATGCCGGTTGCGGTGCCGGCTGTTTCGACGCCGGTTGCGATGCTGCCTCCGGACGCGCTAGCGGAGGCACGGCCGGGCTCACAGGGCGCGCTAGCGGAGGTCCTGCCGGGTTCGCTGCCGGGCTCACTGCCGGGTGTGGTAGCGGCGCGTGGCGCCAGGTCGAAGCTGAGCACCATGGAATAGTTGCCGCCGGCCGCGTGCGGGTGGCGGTCCGGGGCGGCACCAATTGCGGCCGCCTCCCGTTCCATCAAAAGCGTGCGTTCAGCGGTTTCCACAATATTGCTCCCGGTCCGCCGCGTAGAAGCTTTCAAAAAGATACGCTGCCACGCCGCGGCCAACCGGCCCACAATTTCCCGGTCCGAGTCAATAAAAGTAAGGAACCGCGCGCTCCCATCAGCCAGTTCTGCCACGTAGTTGCGGGAGTTCGTATCCGTGATCGGCGGGTTATACCGCGCCCGGGTTTGCGCGGCCAATGATGGCGCATCAATATCGAGCGTCTGGGTGGGGATCGGCGCGGGAACGAGCGCGGCTTCTACCTCAGTAACCTGTGTGGTGTCGGTAGTAAACGCGGGGCCGGCAGCTACCTGCGCGGGCGATACCGAAATATTTCCTTCCGCCGCTACTGCCGCTCCCGCGTTGGCGGGGGCGGTTCTTTCCGCGGCGCCCTCCGCTCCCGCGCTTGCCTTTGCGGTTGCGCCGGCGGGGGCGGTTCCTTCCGCCCATTCTTCGGCCCCGGCCGGAGCGGCCGCTTCTTTTGCCGCTGAGGAGGAAGTTTTCGCCGTCCCGGAAAGTACGCGGCTAATCCCGCTAAAGGTGGCCGAATCGGCGTAGCCGAGCGGCGCATTGCTCGCAATTTCCCAAGCGTGCAAAGGGTCGTCAATATTATCGACGCGGATGATCCGTACGGCGTCGAGCCCTGCCCGGCGCACGAGCGCTACCGCTGCTTTTCCGACGGCGCGTTGCGGTGCATCCCCAATCGCAAAAAGCGCGTAACAGGCTGCCGCTACCCCCACCAAAATTGTGAACAGGGCGCCGGTGAGGGACTGCATGCCTTGCAGAATCGAAAGCATAACCACGATGCCAAGGAGCCACCATCCCCACCGGGCAGTGCGCGACTGGTTGAACTGGCCGGCCACCGTAAGCAACACGGAAATTACCGAAACATAGGGCAAAATGCCGATCGTTGCCTGCTCGTTCAACGTTTTGGAAAAAGCTTCGGTAACGGCCGCATAGGGCAGATAGTGCCGGAAGAGCCACAGGCCGGCATAGCAGGTTGCGACGCTGCCGGCCACTGCCACCGCGGCGGTAGCTAGCGCCCGCCAGCGCCGGTTCCATAAAAGTTCGAGAATTATCCACAGGGGCAGTACCAGCGAGATAATGCCTTCCAGCACATTGACGGGCATAAATAGCACCGTGCGAAGTACGTCTGCGGCGGCATTAGCGACGTCGTTCGTGACCGCTACCGTGGAAGAAAAACCGTACAGGGAAATGAGTACCACGGTGATCACGCCGAGCGTGGCAATAATCCCGCGCACGAGGTTGGCGGGCCGGCGTTGCCAGCGGGCGATCGCGTCTACCAGCAAAACTTTTGTGGTGGGGCGCGGCGCGGGAGCGGTCTCGGGACTGTTTTCTGAGGGGCCTTCGGGGGCGGTTTCTTGGGCGGTTTCTGGGGTCAATGCGGAAAACCCCGCTGCGGGCTTTTTAGTAAAACCTGCGCGGGCGGGATTTAAACGAGAATCGCCGGCCTCAGTATGCATTCGCTCAGTGTACGTGGAACTGGCTTCATTGGTGGGAAGCGTGAGGTTTACCGCCCGCCAAGTGAAGCTCGCGAACCGTTAAAACTAGCGGATAATTTCTGCCACGGTGTACTGCCCGGCGCGGGTGATTGCCGCGGTGAGCGTAGCGTCGTCGATATCGCGGGGTGTGTAGATGAGTGCTGAAGATTCTTTGCCGGGCGCCGCCAAGGTGACGACGACGTGTTCCACGTTCGGAAGGGCAGTGAGTTCGGAGGTCACGCTTTCTACACATTGCGGGTCGGTAAGACCGGCGATCTTGACTTCAATAGTGCGGTCAAATTCTTCTGCCATAGCGCTATTCCTTCCACATTGAGGAGTTGCTGACTCCTTCCAGGATAACGCGGCGCGGCGAGAAAAAATCCGGACTAGCCGAAACACCTGGGTAGGCCAATGAACACGCGTAGGCAGGTCAATGAAATAGCTGGCGGCCGGTGGCTCGCTGGCATACCGAGCACCCGGCCCCGCGTTTTTATACCGAGTGGCCGGCCTTAATCCGTTTGGCCGGCTTTCCGGTTTTGGTAGAGGCGGTGTGCGATCCAACCGAGCACCACGAGCACGATAATGGCGGCCACGATCTTGGCGAAAATGCCCACGTAGTCTTCCACAATGGCCCAGTTCGCGCCCAGTGCGTAGCCCGCGCCGATAAGTATCGAATTCCAGATGAGTGAACCGACCGTGGTCATAATCGTGAAACTGACCGGGTTCATGCGGGTTACCCCGGCGGGCAAAGAAATCAGGGAACGGAAAATCGGTACCATGCGGCCAAAGAACACCGTCCACTGGCCGTGCTTATCAAACCAGGCTTCGGTTTTATCCACATCTGATTGTTTGGTGAGGGGAAGCCAGAGCAAGATTTTGCGGGTGCGTTCCCGGCCCAACCAGGCGCCGAGGCCATATAGCACCCAGGCCCCCACCAGAGAACCTGCGGTACACCACAAAACTGCGCTCACTAGCGTGATATTTGAGGTGGGATCGGAGGCGCTGAATCCGGCTAGCGGCAAAATGACTTCCGAAGGGATGGGCGGGAAAATGTTTTCCAGAGCTACTAGGAAGGCCGCTCCCAAACCGCCAATAGCGTCCATAACGCTTACGACCCAGCCGGCAATACCCGTCATTTCTTCACCGCCGCCGGTTTGCATGGCAGCAATACCTAGCAGGGCGCTCAGAGTGGGATTCACGATTCTCCTCAGGTTGTGGTTTTCCGATTCTGGCAAGGTAAGCGGATCAAACCGCGCCAGTTCGGATAAGACCGATCAATTTTGCGGGGATTCGCAACGGGGCTGATTCTACTGAGTGAAGCTGTTAACTGCACGGTACGTGCCGAATATCGCCTTGCGCGGAGGGTTTGTGTGTTGCCTTGAGGGCTTGCGTGTTGCCTTGCGCGGAGGGTGAGCTACGCGGCTGGTGCGCTAAGGAGTAGGCGGCTCGCGTGCCAAATAGATACCGCGGCGAGCTCTACGAGAATCCGGTGCGCGGCTCTGCGAGAATAAGGCGCGCAGCTCTGCGAGAATAGGGGCATGCATGATTTCGCGAAAATAGAACCACCGGTGGCACTCGGACCGATTGACGGCCGTTATCGCGCCCAAACCGCCGGTTTGGTGAACTGTCTTTCCGAACCGGCCTTGAACCGTAACCGTTTGCGCGTGGAAACCGAATGGGTGATTTTCCTGGCAGAAAACCGCGTGCTGCCCGGGGTGGAGCCGCTTAGCGCGGCCGAAGTAGCGTACTTGCGTGAGATTCCCGAGGGTTTCGACGCCGCACAAATCGCGGAATTAGCAAAAATCGAGGCGGAAACGCGCCACGACGTGAAAGCCGTGGAGTACTTCATCAAAGCGGCGATGGACCGGGCGGGTACGGAAATTCCGGGCACGCGTTTACCGGAACTGCGGGAAATGGTCCACATTTTCGCCACTTCGGAAGACGTCAATAATATTGCGTGGGCTTTGGGTTTGCGTAGCGCGGTGCAAGATGTTTGGATGCCAGCCGCCCGCAAGGTGATCGGCGAACTTACGGATCTGGTGCACCGCTACGCGGACCAGCCCATGTTGGCCCGCACGCACGGCCAACCGGCCAGCCCCACAACAGTTGGTAAAGAAATGGCAGTATTCGCCCACCGGCTTTCCCGCCAGCTTTCCCGGATCGAAAAAGCAGAATATTTAGGCAAGTGGAACGGGGCTACCGGCACTTTCGGCGCGCACGCTATCTGTTTGCCAGACCGGGATTGGCCCGCGCTTTCGCGAGCATTCGTGGAAAGTTTCGGCTTGGGATGGAACCCGCTTACCACCCAGATTGAAAGCCACGATTGGGTTGCAGACCTGCTCAGCGCTATCGCCCACTTTGGCCGCATCGCTCATAATGTGGCCACCGATTTTTGGACCTATATTTCCCTGGACTATTTCCACCAAGATTTGGCAGCCCAAGGAAGTACGGGTTCTTCCACCATGCCGCACAAGGTGAATCCGATCCGTTTCGAAAACGCGGAAGCTAACTTCGAAATTTCCGGGGCCCTATGTGACACTTTGGCGCAAACCCTGGTAACTTCCCGCCTCCAGCGTGACCTCACGGATTCTTCCACACAGCGCAATCTGGGCGTGGCACTAGGCCATTCGCTGCTAGCCCTAGAAAACTTGGCGCGCGGGATTGCCGGGGTGCAACCCAATCCGGCCCGCCTCGAAGCTGATCTAGCGCAGGAGTGGGAAGTGTTGGGCGAACCGATCCAGCAGGCCATGCGCGTGGCCGCCCTTTCCGGGCAGGCCGGTATGGAAGATCCCTACGAGCGGCTCAAGGAACTTACCCGCGGCCGGAAAGTCACCGGCCCGGAAATGCAAGCCTTTATTGCCGATCTTGGTTTGCCGGCCGAACTTGCCGCCCGCCTAGAATCTCTGACCCCGGCCGGCTATACCGGCCTCGCCGCACAACTAGTGGCCTACCTCGACGTCGAACCGCGCGGCTAACTGGCGCGAAGCTAACTGGCGCGCGGCTAACGAACACGCCGCGCGGCTATCTGCGTTACTGCTTGCCAAACCTCGCTGCTAACCGCTACCGGTTTTTCTTCTCCGCGGGTAGTGGCGCTTTACGGGTAGTGGTGTGCTACGGGTAGCGGCGCTGCACGGGTAGTGGCGCCAAAACCTTGGGTAACAGCGGGCTATTTACGCATAAACCCGGGCTTGGAAAACTGTTTGTGGCCCGTAGCTGCCACCAAAAAGCGCGCAGTGCATCATAAGCATGTACATGCGATGCAGACCAATACGGTCTTCCCAGCCGGGGGCCAGCGGCGAGACGGAGTTATAGCCCGCATAAATATCGCTCACGTGCGGAGCACCAAATACCGTGAGGCAAGCCAGATCGGTTTCGGCGGCCCCGGCATGAGAAAGCGGGTCAATGAGTACCGCAGTTACACCGGTTGCAGATTCTGCGCCGTGTGCGCCGGTGCGGGCCGATTCTGCGCTTACCCACAGTACGTTTCCGCCCCACAGATCGCCGTGGGTTAAAGCCGCGCCGCGAGTAACCAGGGCCGGCTCACCGGCGTCGAACTCTCCGGCACGCAAGCGTTCACACAGCTTTTCGATCACGGCAATATCACTAGGGGAAAGGCAACCATTACGTTCCGCGGCAGGAATGAAAGCTTCGATACGGTCTGAGGCGTAGAACTCGCCCCAGGTGCGTTGCGGATGGGAAGCGGGCACGGTTACGAGCCGAGAAGTGCCGAGCGCGAAAGCCGGGGCCTGCGGGCCGGCCACCAAAGAAGGTGCGCGGCCATAGGGACGTTCCTCCCCGGACGTAAGGTCACCCGTATAAGCATGGGTATAAGCCAGACGCTTCCCGAACTCGCGCGCCGCGGCCGGCGTGGCCCGGGCCGAAACTAAGCGGGGCTCGGCCAAAAAGCCGCGTTCGCGCGCATCTTCCACCGTGGAAGTGACCCGCACGGTAGGCGCGCCTCCAGCCTTGGCAGCCGCCCCCAAATCTTGCAAGCCCGCGTACTCACCCAGAATCTCTTGCGGCGAACCAGTTTTCGTAAAAGAAGCCATACCTCCATGCTAACCGCGCTCGCGGTAGCAAGGCCCGGTGGCAAGGCCCGGTAGCGAGGGGCGGCGGTTACGGGCGAGCATTTCGGGGCATATGCCGGACGCTGCGGCGAAAATGTGCCGCTGAGTGCCACAATAGGAATTATGGGTATGCACGAATGGTTCAAACCGGAAATTGCGCAGTTACCTGCCTACGTGGCCGGTAAACGGGACGCAGATCCGCGGGTTATAAAGCTTTCTTCGAATGAGGTGCACTTCCCGCCCTTGCCAGCGGTAACGCAAGCTTTGGAGCGTTATGCCGGGCAGATTAACCGTTACCCGGATATGGCGAATACGCAGTTGCGGGAACGTTTGGCGGAAGTGGAAGAGTGGCCTTTTGAGGGAATTGTGGCCTGTACGGGTTCCACCGCGCTGATTGAAAAGTTTTTGCAAGCAGTGGCGGTGCCCGGCGGGGAAGTGATCTACCCGTGGCGTTCTTTTGAGGCATACCCGATTGCTGTGCTCGGCGCGGGGGCGCGCCCGGTACCGGTACCTTTGCGGGCCGACGGCGGGCACGACCTAGCCGCCATGGCCAGCGCGATTACAGATAAGACGCGGGCGATTCTGCTGTGCTCGCCCAATAATCCCACCGGTGTGGGGATCGGCCATCAGGAAATGGAAGCTTTCTTGGACCGAGTACCGGAAAGCATTCCGGTACTCATTGACGAAGCGTATATACATTTTGCGAACGGGATCGGTACGGCGATTCAAGACGGCAAAGCCTTGGCTCGTAATCGGCCGAACGTGCTGGTAGCACGCACATTTTCGAAAGCTTATGGGCTGGCGGGCCTGCGCGTGGGGTATGTGCTTACCAGCCCAGAAATGGCTGCCGGTTTGAGCGCGATCGCCACGCCTTTCGGGGTAAATCTACTTGCCCAGGAGGCGGCACTGGCGGCCTTGGCAGAGCTGCCGGAAGTAGAGCGCCGCGTACAACTCGTGGTAGAAGAACGTAGCCGCATGTTAGATGGGATCCGTGCGCGCGGTTTCGCGGTACCAGAATCGGTAGCGAACTTTGTGTGGTTCGCCGGTGCCGGCAGCGATAGTCACGCTGATACTGCTGCAGGCGCTGATGCTGATGCTGATACGGGCGCGGCCGGTGGCGGTAGCGAGAATGGCAATAGTACGGCCGGTGGCTCTGGCGCGGCGGGCGGCTCTGGCGCGGCGGGCGGTTCTGGCGCGGCGGGCGGTTCTGGCGCGGCGGACGGCTCTGACGCGGCAGAATTTGCCACGGTAGATGCGGAGCTACTGGAAAGAGTGGCCCGCGAAGAAGGCATTATTACCCGCCGCTTCGGAACGGAAGGGGTGCGGGTTTCGGTAGCCGAACCGGAAGGTACGGAACGGCTGTGGCGCGCCTTAGACCGCATCCGCGCGGGCGCTAGCGCCGCGTAACTATTTGCGCGTAAACATAACCAGCCCGGTAATGGCGACCGCTGCGGTGGTCGCCATTACCGGGCTGCAGCTATTTCACCGGTTAGTATCTGTCTTCGGCGGAGCGTTTCAGAGTGAAACCATGGCCGGAGAGTTCACTCCAACAGGAGACGCCGCCGAATTGGCTGGCCTGGCAGGCAAACCCATTGCGGGAGATCACTTGGTCGTAGCCGATAGTGTTCGCGGCACTGATTTCGGAACTACAATCGGCCGTGACTTCGCCGGCATGCCCCACGTGGTAAGTGGCGGTTTCCCCTTCACATCCGGGCGGGGAAGGATAGTCGTAGGCGTAGATCGAACAGGAGACGTCGTGATCGCCGAAGCGGCACCGAATATTATTCACCGGGGTAGTGAAATCTACCACGTTGATCGTGTCTGTGCCGGCTGGGCGTACCAAATACCACCAGTCGCGCGATTTGACGAATGTGGCGGCGTTATCGGGTAAAGTTACGGTATCCAGCTTTGCTTGCAAATCGAGCGTGTACTGGGCACCGCACTTCTTGGACAGCTCGTACATGTTGTCTTTGAGAATTCCGATATCTCCGGATAGTTCATGCGCCTGATTAGAAGCCGTCACAAAATCGCTGATCTTGCCGCTATCTGCACCGGCATCGCAGGTGGTGCGGGTGGGTAAAGATTTCACGGCTTCGCGTTTGGCGGTGAGGGGCGAATCGCTGGCGTTCGGCGTCGTCTCCGGTGAGGCACTGGGCTGGCTAGTTACCTGCACGGAAGGTGCCGGTTGCGGCTCATTGTTACCGGCAATATCGCGGCCGCGGTTGAAAACGTGCGTGAAGAACACGGCGGCTACCGCTAACAAAAGTGCGACGACGGAGAAAGCCAGGAAATACATGGGCCAACGCGACTGCTTCGAGGCCGGCTGCGCGCGGTTTTCGGATTCGCCATTGTCCCAGTTCATAAAACTTTGCGGGCCGTACAGCTGTTCTTCAAAAGTATTGTGCTGCGCGTCTTGGGTCCGCACGTAACGGCCCTGCTGGGTCTGGCTCGCCCCGCGATAGTAGCCCGAGAACTGCTGCGGCTGGGCGGGAGGGAAAGGTTGCGGCTGTGCCTGCGGCTGCGGGAGCGGCTGGGCCGGTGGCAGCGGTTGCGCTCGCGGCTGTGCCTGCGACTGCGGGAGCGGCTGGGCCGGTGGCAGCGGTTGCGCTTGCGGCTGTGCCTGCGACTGCGGGAGCGGCTGGGCCGGTGGCAGCGGTTGCGCTTGCGGCTGTGCCTGCGGTTGGGCTGGCGCCGAGAAGTGCGACTGGTCCGTTACCGGGGAAGCACCTTGCGCCGGCGACTGGTGCTGGTAGGGATCTTGATTCTGCTCCTCGTACTGAGCTGGATAAGAGGGCTGCGCCGGATATGAGTTTTGCGTCGGATAAGAAGCTTGGGCCGGGTAAGAGCCCTGAGCTGCATAGGAAGCTTGGGTGGGATAAGAAGTCTGGTAAGGCCCCGGATATTGCTCCTGGTACTGGACCTGCGAAACATTCTGCGGATACTCGTTCCAATCGGCGGTCCACTGCTCGGTAGGAGCCGAATTATCCGCGCTCGCGGCATGTTTACTACCTTCGGTAGCGCTCTCGCCGGCGTTGGCCCCAATAGTAGTGGCCTCAATAATGGCGGTTTCATCCGCGGAGGGTTCGTCTGCGGTGAGTTCGGCGCCGGCGGTTACTGCAGCAAAGGGTTCGGCGCGGGCAGTTACTTCAGTGGCGGCTTCCGCACTAGGAATCTCCGCGCTAGTGCTGGCAGCCGCAGCGGTCTCTAGCTCGGGTGTCGGTTCGGTTACTACGTTGTTCGGCTCAGGCACCGGTTCGGTTATGGCCTCCGGCTCAGGTTCCGGTTCGGCTGTTGCTTCCGGTTCGGGCTCCGGTGCAGGTTCTGCGGGAAGTGGTACAGATTCCGCAGGGGCTGGTTCAGGATCGGTGAGAGAAAGCGCTGGTGCCGACGGCGGCGTCGCTTCCGGTTCTGCAGGGTCAGGTGCAGGTTCCAGGGGAGACGAAGTAGACGGCGGCGTTGAAACGCGGCCTGTAGGGTCCGGTGCCGGATCAATTTCGACTGGGTCAGCGAACTGATCAAGCTGATTGGGTTGATCGGGCTGATCGGGTTTCGCTGGGACTGGCGCTACTTCTTCCGGGTTCGGCGCACTAGGCGAAGTAGTAGAGTTGCCCGGTGTGGGCGTGCTACCAAGTTCTTCGCCTGGCGTCTCCGCGGATTTCCGAGAAGACTCTGTATGGTCTGACATGTCCGACTCCCTGGTTGCTGGCGTGGTGGCAGGCGCGACTCCAAGTGGACTCCGCCAATCCGGGCCGCGCTACAGATCCTTTCCCCAATACTTTACATGGTGCGGACACTCTAACGGCTAGTGTCCGCAAGTAATATTGAGTGGAGCACGGGCAATATTGGACGATCACCAGGCAACCACTGAACCGCGAGTAAAGAATCTGCGTCGAGGGCTTGCACTTGCCGATGCGAAGCGGTTACGTGCACCTGTGCGCCGGGCGCCAATTCCGCGAGCCACAACAACATGCGTTTACCCGTATTGTGACCACCGGCCGCTAAATCCCACGAACCGTCCTTTGCTTCCGGGTTTTTCACCAAGGACCCGAGAATAATATCCGCCCCGAGTTCTTCCCGAATTTCGCGGCGCAATGCCTGCGCGGGAGTTTCCCCAGGCTCTACCTTTCCGCCCGGAAATTCCCACAAACCATCCGCCCATTGCGGGTACGAACGTTGCGCGCCGAGGACGGTTTTTGGGTTCTGCAAACTATCCACAAGCGCCGCGCCGACTACTAGTTGCCCAGGTGCATAACTTGACAAGGGCATAGAGTCTCCACTGGTATCCATGTGTCCAAGCATAGAAGCTGCCGAGCAGGACGAAAGGCACCAGGTCACGAAGCGAAAACGCCGAAGGCGCTAGGTCACAAAACAGAAGCCCTGAAACAGAAGCCCTGAAACAGAAGCTGCGGATGGCACGAGGTAATGAAGCAGAAACAGTAGAGCCTGGCGGGTCACGAAGCAGAAGCTGCGGAAGGGGTAAGTGCGGCGGCATCGAAAATAGCAGTTGCGTCGAAAATAGACGAGTTGAGAAAATGCTTCAGGTGCCGGTAATCGGGGCAGAAGGTTTCCACAAGGCTGTGGAAACGCGCATTGTGTTTGGCTTCCACCAGGTGGGCGAGTTCGTGGATAACTACGTACTCCAAGCAGTTCGGGGCCCATTTGGCGAGTTGGAGATTGAGCCAGATGCGGCGCTTGGGGATATTGCAGCTACCCCATCGCGTCTTCATATTACGAATCCGGTATTCGCGAGCATGTAAGCCCATGCGTTCCTCGCAATCGCGCACGATCGGGCCGAGTGCCTGTTTGAGTTCTGCGCGGTACAGCTCGACCATTAATTTGGCGCGTAGTTCGGATGATGCGCCGGCCGGCACGGTCAACACGATGGCAGGGCTTGTGGTTTCCGGCGAGGCTATGGCCTGCGAGGTGGTCTGCGAGGTGGTCTGCGAGGTTTCCGGCGAGGTTATGGCCTGCGAGGTTATGGCCTGCGAAGTGGCCTGCGAGGTTTGCTGCGAAGCTAGTTGCGAGGTTGCCCGCGAAGTGCGGAGGCTGGAAGCATTGCGGATCGGGAGACGATCGGCGGCAGTGAGTGGCGGTTCCACGCGCAGGTGTGGCCGGGCCGTAGGGCCTGCCGGAAGCACGGTTAATTTGTGGGGAATGCCCCACAAGTAGTGGGTTTCGCCGTCGTTATAAAAACGCTGCTCGCGGGCCGCGCGGGCACGCACCTGGTTTTGCCACCGGTGGATATTGCCGGTTTGGGAGGTAACGAAATCAGTAATAGCGCGCATGGAAGCGCGCGGCGGGGCGCTGAGTTTCACCTGACCATCCGGGCCCACCACGCGCAAATTTAGGTTTTTTATACCGCGTTTGCGGGTCAAAGTGAGGCGAATGCCGGCGATCTCGACTTCTTCAGGCATAGGCCTAACTGTACGTTCGCAGGCACGTATTTTCTGCAGCAAAGCCTGAACTGTTTCGCGGCCGACGTGGCATTTTTCGTTTCCCGCGGGCGTCACTACTTGTTTACGTACGCGTTCAAAAAGAGAACAATGCTTGCTTTAGTTGCACAAACCTGGCATGTTGAATATTGAACTTGGCTGTGTGGGTGCGCTACTAGGCCGGTGCAGGCGGGTACGGGCCGGTGCGGGCAGGCGCGGGATGGCACGCGTCAGCGTGGCGTAGTGCGCGTCAGTGCAGCACGGTGCAGGCCAGTGTGGGCCGGCGCGGCGCAGTGCGGGCCCGCACTGGCCATTGCGCACCTAAATCGGTGAATAGGGGGAGAGCGGAGAAGATATGCAAAATGTGGAGAAAAACGGCGTAGACGGCACTGGCAATCAGGTGCCGCAAAACGTGCAAAATGCAGCGCAAGTGAATAATTCCGCGGCAGAAAAAGCTGTTATTCCGGAAATACAAGACATTACCCCAGAAAACCGGGAACTTTTCACGCCGGTTACGTTTACTGGGCATAGTGGTGTAACGGTTTCTAACCGTTTCGTAATGGCGCCCATGGTTATCGGTGCTTCCACCGAAGAGGGCGAAGTAACGGAGGCCGATCTGGCTTACTGGCGGCGCCGCGCGGCTGCGGGAGGCATGCTCATTACTGGCTCGGCCGCGGTAGGCTGCTACTCGGAAGCGTTTAAAAACTCTTTGGGCGTCTATTCCGACGAGCACATTCCCGGCCTTACCCGCTTGGCGCAGGCCATGAAATCTCGCGGTGCGAAAGCGATTTTGCAGATTTACCATGCCGGTAGGGAAGCGAAATATTCATACGAGAAACACGGCCGCGCTTACGCGCCCAGCCCGGTGGATTACAGCTTTCTCGACTATCCCGTAAGCGAGCTTTCCACAGCCCAGGTGGAAGAAATTATTGCGGCCTTTGCGCAGGCCACCCGGCGTGCCGCGGCGGCCGGATTTGACGGCGTCGAAATTCATGGTGCGAACCACTATCTCTTGCAACAGTTCTTCTCCCGGCTTTCCAACCACCGCACAGATGAGTACGGGGAACGCAGCCGGATGCCTTGGCGTGTACTCGAAGCGGTGAAAGACGCCGCACCGGAAGGTTTCATTATTGGTTACCGCATCTGCCCGGAAGAAATCCACGGGGAAGATGTTGGGTACACGATTGAAGATAGCGTCGAGCTGCTCACGGGGTTCGCCTCGCACGGCCTTGACTACGTACACACCTCGGTGAGTGGCGAAACGGTATCCCGGCGCAGCGAGTTGAACGCGCGGCTATATCGCGAACTTGCCGGCAAAACCAAGCTCATTGCAACGGGCAAAAACTCCGATGCTGCTTCCGCGCGTAACACCCTGCGTAATGCTGACCTGGTGGGGGCCGCCAGCACGCTCCTCTTGGAGCCAGACTTTCCGGCAAAGGTGGCTGCCGGCGCGCCAATTAACAGGAAGCTGGAAACCGGCCAAGACCTCGCGCTCCCGGAAGCATTGCAAGCAATGTTCGCTTCAAAATAGGCGCGGCTAGGCTCGAAACTGGGTCGCGATTACCTTCAAAATAGGGCCGCGGTTGCGTTCTAAACAAGGCCGCGGTTGCCTGCAAAACAGGCTTGCATTTGCGCGGGTAAAGGGCCGTATGTAGGAGGTAAGTAGCAGGGCGCCAAATTTTCGTGAAGTAAAATAACAGCGACAGTTGGATGCAACTGTCGCGAACAGCGTAGTTAAGCGATTGCCGCTCGGGCGGCCAGTGCAGGCTGCACGAGCCGGCTGAAAGTAGGTCACGAATATGAAAGCCGTCCGATATTACGGAAAAGAAGACGTGCGGCTCGAAGAAGTACCAGCACCTGAATTGCTCCCGGGAACCGTGCGGATCGCACCGGCATATAACGGTATTTGCGGTTCCGATGTGCATCTTTACTACGACGGCGTAATCCCGCCAGCTCCGACCGCTACCGAACCGCATCCGATTTCGGGAGAAACGTTGCCGGTTATTTTCGGCCACGAGTTTTCCGGCGTCGTGGAAGAAGTAGCGGATGACGTAGAAGGTTTTGCGCCCGGAGATTCGGTGTGCGTGGAGCCGTTGATGGTCTGTGCCAAGTGCCCGGCCTGCCAGAAAGGTGCTTACAACCTGTGCGTAGACATGGGGTTCATCGGAATTTCCGGGCGGGGTGGCGGCCTGGCAGAACAGATTGTGGTAGAGCAGCGTTTCGTGCACAAGGTTGGGGATATACCCTTAGACCAAGCGGCGCTACTTGAACCTCTCGCCGTTTCCGTGCACGCAGTACGCCACGCGGGAATCCACGGCAAGGAAGAAGGTGCGGGCAAGCTCGCCGTCGTGGGCGGGGCGGGGCCGATCGGTCTGCTCACCGCGGCGGTCCTCAAAGCCTACGGCGTGCACACGATCGTTTCCGAACCGGCGCAGGCACGCCGGGAAATGGCTCTCAGCACCGGTTTTGCGGATGTGGCAGTGGACCCAACCACGGAGGATCTCACCGAAATTGTGCGGCAGGAAAGTGATGGGGCAATGGCCGAATACGCTTTCGACGCCGCTGGGGGTACCACTGTTATGAACCAGCTTTTCGCGGTTCTCGGCGCTGCTGGCCACTTGGAAGTGGTCGCGCTACACATGCACCCGTATGAACTCGATATTACTGCCGCGCTCACGATGCAGGACCGCACGCTCGGTTCCTGCATTGGGTACGCGAACGATCACCCGGAGGCCATCCGGCTTATCGCGGATGGGGAGATCGACGTGGCGCCGCTGATCACCTCGAAGATTACCGCGGACCGCATTGTGGAAGACGGCCTGAGCAAGCTCAAGGATCCGAGCGAAGTAAAGATCCTCGTTTCCATGAACTAAGCGCAAGCCAAAGCTTGCACTAACGCGCAGTTAGCGTGTAACTAAAGCGCAGTTAGCGTGCAACTAAAGCGCAGCTAGTGCGCAACTGACGCGCAGCTAGCGCGTAAGCGAGCAACTAGTGCGCGGCCGTGAACTAAAAAGCTGGCGCGGGACCGGAGGGGGTACCAGCGCCAGTACTGGTGACGACGCCGAAAATCCGTCCTTGCTCTATATCCGCCGTGCTCGATACATACCCTTGCCTGCCATACCCCCTGGGGGTATCCTCGCAGGAGGTTAGAGAGAGCGGCGGAAAGGGCAAGGACTTCGGCAATGCACCAGAAAGAAACACGGGCTTCACGCCACGCAGACCACGCTTGCGCACACGCGGAACATAGCTCCACGCCCGCGTGCCACGAATCCGGCGGGCATGAACACGGCACGCACGAACACGCCTGCCACGAAACCGCCGGGCGCGGCGCGCACGGCGGGCATGAACATGCCGGCCACGAACATGCCGGTCACGAGCACAGAGGGCACGGCGGTGGCCATTGCGGCGCGGGTGGTGGCGGGCATGAGGCCCACGCCCAAATGTATTGGTCTTTGCTGTGGAAGATGATCATAGTGGCGATCCCGGTGATCGCTTTTTCTCCCATGTTTGCAAGTCTGCTCGGCTATACGGTGCCGAGCTGGGGAATTTGGGTGGCCGCGATCTTCGGCACGGTCATGTTTGTGTGGGGTGGCCGCCCGTTCTTGGAAGGCGCAGTGAGTGAAATCCGGGCGCGCCAACCGGGCATGATGCTCCTGGTTTCGCTCGGAATCAGCGTTGCCTTCCTGGCTTCATGGGCCGCCACGCTCGGCCTCATCCCGCGCGGCCTCGAATATTGGTGGGAGCTCGCACTCCTCATCGTCATCATGTTGGCCGGGCATTGGATCGAAATGAAATCCCTGGCACAAACCTCTTCCGCGCTCGATAGCTTGGCCGCGCTCCTCCCAGACGAAGCCGAAAAACTCACCGCCAACGGGGAAATAGTTATAACGACGCCGGCCGCGCTCCGGCCCGGTGACCAAGTGCTCGTGCGGCCCGGTGGCCGCATTCCCGCGGACGGCGTCGTACGCGAAGGTAGCGCGGCGGTAGACGAATCGATGATGACGGGCGAATCGCGGCCCGTGCCCCGCAGCGAAGGTGAGAAAGTGGTGGCCGGAACCGTGGCCACCGATTCCGGGCTCACCATTGAAGTAACCGCCACCGGGGAAGATACGGCGCTGGCCGGCATCCAAAAACTCGTGGCAGAAGCCGAAAATTCGACCAGCCCGGCACAAAGACTGGCCGACCGGGCCGCCGGCTGGCTGTTCTGGTTTGCCCTGGGTGCGGCAATTATTACCGCGATCGTGTGGGCCGTTATCGGCACGCCGCAGAACGTGATCGAACGTGTGATTACCGTGCTCGTGATCGCCTGCCCGCATTCCCTCGGCCTGGCAATCCCGCTCGTGGTTTCGATTTCTACCGGTAAGGCGGCCGCATCTGGCATTTTGATTAAAGACCGCTTGGCGTTGGAACAAATGCGGGAAATGAATACCGTGGTCTTCGATAAAACAGGCACGCTGACCACTGGAAAACCCGAGGTCACCGGGGTTATTACCAACCCGGAAAGCGGCCTGAGCGAAACCGCACTAGTGGAGCTCGCGGCCGCCGTGGAACAGCGGTCCGAACACCCGCTCGCCCGCGCCATCGTCACCACCGCCACCGAAATTTCTGCCCGCGCGGCGGGTACTCCCGCACTTCCTACCGCGGAAGATTTCCGTTCGGTACCCGGCCTCGGCGTGAGCGCCACCGTGAACGGTGCGCGCGTGCAGGTAGGTGGGGCGCGCCTACTCGCCGAAAACGAGGTGGCGGCTTTGCCCGGTACGCAAGCGTGGGATGAGGCCGGGTCTACCGTTATTCACGTGCTCGTGGAGGGCCGGCCGGCCGGCGCTTTGCGGCTGGACGACGCCGTGCGCCCCGAATCCGCGCTCGCGGTACGCCGTTTGCAAGAACGGGGCATAAACGTGGTGATGATGACGGGCGATGCGGAACCGGTGGCCCGCGCGGTAGCGGAGGGCTTGGGAATTAGCGAGTTTTATGCCGGGGTGCGGCCGGAAGAAAAGGCCGCCCGGATTAAAGAAATGCAAAGCCGCGGGGCGCGAATAGCGATGGTGGGCGACGGCGTGAACGACGCCCCGGCCCTCGCCCAAGCCGAAGTGGGAATCGCGATCGGTGCCGGTACAGACGTAGCTATTGCGGCCGCCGATATTATTCTGGCCGCCGACGACCCGCGGGCCGTGAACTCGGTGATCACGCTATCGCAGGCCACCACGCGGAAGATGAAACAGAATCTGTGGTGGGCGGCAGGCTATAACCTGCTCGCCGTGCCCTTGGCCGCGGGCGTGCTCGCACCGATTGGATTCATAATGCCAATGTCGGTGGGAGCCGTGCTTATGGCCGGATCCACGGTCATCGTGGCTCTCAATGCGCAACTCTTGCGCCGCGTGGACTTGCGGATCGAGTAGCGGACGACGGTCCCGGCGCGGGGTAGGCCCAGCGCAGGGCGGTCCTGGCAGGCGGCGATCCTGGCGCGCGGCGCTGGCCGGACGCGGTGCACCTGCCCAGCGGCGATTCTGAGGCGGGGTAGGCCCAGCGCCGGGCCCGGCCCTACCCAAATGTCTGAAAGATCGCTTTTGCGAAACTAACACCTGGCGCCGAGCAGGAGTATTGTGTCCCGTTATGCCATATAGACATAGGCACAGGAACAATCCCGCGGTGTGGATCCTCGGTGGTTTCCTAGCCGCTTTGTTTGTAGGGACAGGCTTACTTATGCTGCCCTTTTCCACGACGCACGCAGGCGGGCTTCCCCTCCTTCCGGCGTTGTTCACGGCTACCTCCGCGCTATGCGTGACGGGCCTTTCCGCGGTCGATACCGCTACCTATTGGACGACCACCGGCCACGTAGTGATACTCGCGCTCATCCAAATTGGTGGTTTCGGGGTGATGAGCTTCGCTACCTTCTTGGGGCTGTTTGTGACCCGCCGGGCCCGGCTCAGCGCCGATATTGTGATCGCCACCGAAAGGCGTTCCACTATCGGCCGCGCCCGGCCGATACTCACCCGCGTTTTCCTCACCAGTTTGGGAATCGAAGCGGTTATAGCCTGCGCTTTGCTATTGCGTTTCCTCAGCTTGGGGTATTCGCTGGGCAAAGCCGCCTGGTACGGGGTGTTCCACGCCGTCTCCGCTTTTAATAACGCCGGCTTCGCACTATTTACCGGCAATATGGAACGGTTCGTAACCGACTGGGGAATCTGCTTGCCGATTATGTGCGCAATTATTTTGGGCGGGCTGGGCTTCCCGGTGCTCTTCCAATTGCGGCGCGACCTGTGGCACTACTACAAATGGTCCTTGCATGTGCGCATGGTAGTGATCGGCACCGGCTTTCTCCTTGTATTTTCGACCGTGCTGATTTTGGCTGCCGAATGGAACAACCCGGATACTTTGGGCGGCCTGCCCTTGCACGCGAAATTCCTGGCCGGCGCTTTCCAAGCGGTACAAACCCGTACCGCCGGTTTCAGTTCAATCGATATCGGGCAAATGCACGATTCCACGCTCTTGGCAATGGACGTATTCATGTTCATCGGGGGCGGGCCGGCCGGCACCGCGGGCGGTATCAAAATCACCACGGCACTCGTATTGGTAGCGCTGGTAACCGCAGAAGTACGCGCCTCTAGGCAAGTAAACATTTTCGGCAAATCCTTCGCCCCGGATGTTTACCGCGAAGCCATTACCGTGATTACGTTGAGCGGTGCGGTGCTAGTAACCGCCTGCTTCGCTTTATTGGTGTGTACAGATTTCCCGCTCGACGCCGTCTTATTCGAGGCCACTTCCGCGTTTGGCACCGTGGGGTTAAGTACGGGCATCACCTCGCTTTTGCCCGGCGTGGCCCAAATAATCATTATTAGTTTGATGATCTTTGGCCGGTTGGGGCCGATCACGGTGGCTACGGCACTGGCCTCCCACCCGAATGAATCATCGATTTCTCTTCCGAAAGAAAGGCCAATCATTGGTTAGTTTTGCAAAGCCCACCTACGCAATTTTGGGGCTCGGTAGATTTGGGACGGCCCTGGCCCGCGAACTCATGGCCGGCGGGGCCACCGTGGTAGGGGTAGACGCCAACGAAGCAAAAGTGGCGCACAATAATGGCATCCTCAGCCAGGTAGTATGTGCCGATTCCACGGATATACAGGCACTTAGCGATCTAGGTATAGATGAGTTCACCGGCGTGGTGGTAGCAATCGGGGGTGAACACGTAGAAGCTTCGATCCTTACCTGCTCACTCTTGCGCGATATGAACGTCACCAACTTGTGGGCAAAATCTTCCGGCACCGCGCATGACAGAATTTTGCGGCAAATAGGTATCCCGCATATCGTCTACCCGGAAGTGGCGATGGGCCGGCGCATCGCCCATCTCTTGTTAGGGGCAAGCCTGGATTACGTGGAGCTTTCCGACGGGATGGCGATCATCCAAACCGCGATCCCGGCCCGCCTGGCCGCCCGCCCGATCGATGAGAACCGGTTGTGGCGCCGCGAAGGCGTGAAAATCATTTCCCAGCTTACGGAAACCGGTTGGCAGCCCATTATCGGCCAACCCAATTTAGCGGAAGGCACCGAAATTCAAGCCTACGGGCCCATTAAACGGCTCGATACCTTCGCCAAAGGGGCCGTTGCCAAATTCCCCAAAAACCCGGTGCAATAACCGCCGGCTTTTACCAGACCGCCTGCTCCTACCAGCCGGCGATGCCGCGCCGGATTTGGGCGGTGAGCATTTCTACGCAGCCGGGAGAGTTATTGGCCCAGGGGATATAGAAGAAATCGCCGCCGCCCAGGCCTTGGAAAGCCAGCCGGTTGAGGATATTGATTTCCTGCACGGTTTCGAGGCAATCGGTCAGGAAGCCAGGGCAGACGACGTCGAGCCGGGAAACTCCGCGCGCGCCGAGTTCCTTGACGGTATCGATCGTGGCCGGGCCCACCCATTGCGCGGGCCCGAAAACCGATTGGTAGGTGACGAGCATGTCCCGCGGGGCAAGGCCGAGGCACGTGGCGAGTGCGGAGGCGGTGGCTTGGCATTCGGAAACGTAAGGGTCGCCCGCTTCGCGCATTTCTTCCGGAATGGAATGGAAGCTGAGGAGGAGGCGCTCCCCGGCCGCGAAATTAGGCCGCCCGCATTCTTCCCACAGGCTTTCGATAGCGTTGGCAAGCGCAGAAATATACAGCTCCGTGGTGGGGAAGGAACGGTTGGTGCGAATTTCCATTTGGTCGCGGGCGGAAAGCATCCAGCGCGCAACGCGATCCGTTACCGGCGCACTGCTCGACGCCGAATACTGTGGATAAGGTGGCAGCACGAAAACTTGGCGGCCCCCAGCCTGGTAGATGGCTTCGAGCACGGCACCAATACGCGGGGCCGTATAGCAGAAAGCGGTAACAATATTGGCCGTGCCCGCAAACTTTTCGGCCAGGGCAGCGCGCTGGGCTTCCGCCCAGTAAATTAGTGGCGATCCCGTGCCCGGGCCGGCCGCGTCCCAAATCTGGCGGTATAGATCGGCCGAATTAGCCGGGCGCGTGCGCAGCACAATTCCGCGCAAAATCGGTTGCCACACGGCCGGTGGCATCTCAATTACCCGGCGATCCGAAAGGAATTCGCGCAAGAAAGGCCGCACCGCCGCGGCCGTCGGCTCCTTAGGGCTCCCCAAATGCCCAATCAAAACCGTGGG
Source organism: Actinobaculum suis (assembly GCF_900618115.1). NCBI lineage: Bacteria > Bacillati > Actinomycetota > Actinomycetes > Actinomycetales > Actinomycetaceae > Actinobaculum > Actinobaculum suis. Next base: position 2,238,391 of record NZ_UYIO01000001.1, on the reverse strand, counting down.
AAGCGCCGGATCAAAATCCGGGCAGAGGAGATCTTGCGGCGCGGGGGATGCGTCGCTTGCCGGTTCTGAGTTTGCCGGTTCTGAGCTTGCCGGTTCTGCACTCGGGGAATCCGTGCCCGGGAGGTCCATGCCCGCAGACTCTGCGCTCGCGAGACCCTTGCTTGTGGATTCCGTGCTCGCCGAATCCGGGGCTGTGGATGAGTTGCCAGTGGCCATTTGTTTTCCTTTTCTGCTGGTGTCAGAGTATCTATATATCTCTGAGGTTCGCGGGGCTAGCATGAGCCAGCGGCTCACACTAAAGTGCCGTTCGCACCAAAGTAGCTTCCCGCAAAGCGTCGCCCGCAAAGCGTCGCCCGCAAAGCGCCGCTAGCAAAGCGCCGCCAGCTACAAACAAAACCGGGCTACCGGATAGGTACCCGCAACCAGGTAGGTACCCGCAACGGCGTCTGCCTTTCAGCAGACTACGCATGTTGTGCCAGAAAATCCTAATTATGGTCCGAGAAAGCAAAACTGCCCCGGGTGGTGCCGTGCTGGCTATGATCGGTGGTTATGGCAACTTTAAAGGATTGGATTGTGGGTATTCGCGTTCCCACTTTGCCCGTTAGTGCCGCGCCTGTGGTGGCAGGCACCGGAATCGCGGTTTGGGCAGGTAGCGTGCACTGGGGAAAAGCGCTGCTCTGCCTGGCCGTAGCGCTCACTTTGCATATCGGTGAAAATCTTTCGAATGACTATTCGGACGGCGTCCGCGGCACCGACGCGGAACGCGTGGGCCCGGAAAGTCTCATAATGAACGGCAAGGCTAGCCCGCGGGCCGTACTCACCGCGGCCTTAGCTTTCTATGCGCTCGGTTCGGCGCTCGGAATTTGGTTGGTTTCTATGACTGGCCAGTGGTGGTTGCTAATTCCGGGTGTTTTGGCGTTGCTTGCCGCCTGGTTTTATGCGGGCGGGCCGCGTCCGTACGGCTATATTGGTTTGGGCGAGGTGGCCGTGTTCGTATTCTTCGGTCTGCTTGCTGCGGCGGGAACGATTTACGTGCAGGTAGGAGGTGTGCCGGCCAGCGGGTGGATCGCCGCGGTCTGCATGGGGTTGCTCGCTTGTGCCTTGCTAGTAGTTGATTCCATTCGCGATATTCCCACCGATAAAGTGGCTGGCAAACGCACTATTGCTGTGCGGCTGGGCGGCCGGCGCGCCCGCATTCTTTATCTACTAATGATTGTGGCGGCCTTTATTGGTGCGATCGTTTTGAGCCTGTTCCTGTGGCCGTTTGCTTGGCTTTTTGTTCTTTATGTGCCTTCGCTGGTGCTGTGCTGGCGGCTCGTGCGCGACGTATGCGGTATTGGCCGTCCGCCTGCTGACGAAGCCGGGCTAGTTCCCGCCCGGCAAAACACTGCCATGGCGGAAATCCTGTTCGGCCTGGCTATCTTCGCCTCGTATTCGGTGGCCTACCTGCTACTGTAACCGCAGGCGAAGGCGCTGTGAACAGCGTCGTACGCCCGCTGTTACTAGTACAAGCGATACTTTTGCCGCCGCGTGCGGCGCTAGGACATTGTCCAGCCGCCGTCTACGGGGAGCACCGCGCCGGTGATGTAGGACGCCTTATCGGAGGCGAGGAAGAGAGCGGCTTGGGCTACGTCTTCCGGTTGGCCGAGCCGTTGCATCGGGATCGGGGCGAGGAAGGCCTGTTTTATGTTGCTGTCTTGCAAAAGGTCGTGGGTCATGCCGGTTTCGCCGGTGCCGGGAGCAACACAGTTCGCGCGCACGCCCTCCGCCGCGTAGTCAACAGCGACGGCGCGGATAAGCGAAATAACCCCACCCTTGGAAGCCGCATAGGAAACAGCTCCCGGGAAGCCAATAATGTCGCCTGCCGAAGCGGTGGCAATAATGTTCCCGCGGGTTTCCTTCAGGTAGGGGATGGCATATTTGACGCCGTAGAACACCGAGGAAAGGTTGACTTCAAGCGAGGTGTGCCAGCCTTCGAGATCGGTCTGTTCGGCATCGCCGTTTACATAAGTGCCGGCGTTGTTGAAGAGAATGTCGATCCTCCCGAAGGTGCGCGCGGTTTCTTCCACGAAGTTTTGGACCTGCTCCGCCTCGGCCACATTGGCCTGCAGCGCGATCGCTTCCCCGCCCGCTTGCGTGATTTGCGTGGCCACTTCCTGCGCGGCCTGCAAATCGAGATCGACGGCGGCTACCTTGGCACCTTCCTGCGCGAACAACAATGCGGTGGATTTGCCAAAACCTGAACCCGCACCCGTAATAATGGCAACTTTGCCTGCAAGTAACATGTGTTTTCTCCGCTCTAAAGCCCGCGCGAAAACTTCTCTGGGCTCGCGCGAGCTTTCGCATACAACATTGCGAGATTAATTCTACGAGCGCGCCGGGCGGCTGCGGAAGGGGTGAGCGCAATAACCGCGTCCGGGACCACAGCAAAGCAGAAGCATGAAATGAGAATTCCCGGTATGCTGGTGGGCGATAGATCCCCGGTCAGGCCTCTTGCCAACGTTTGCCAGGCGAAGGTAATGCCCAAATGACCGGGGCCGTTTTTTCTGATGGCGGGGTAGCTGCTTGCCGCCGAGGTAGCCGCGAACTTGTCCCATTAGTACCTCAAATACGATTCGCGAAAAAAGCCGGATCAGACCTGCGAAAACTACGCATCTGATTGCGCGTACGACATTCCTGACTTGCTTCCAGCCCATTGTCTGTACATTTTACCTATTACTCGAAGGCGGAAACTTCCTGCCGTGCCGCCGAACGTGGGTGCCGAGTATCCTTGAGTGTTACACATAAGTTCAATTGTTTTAGGCTGAGGTGGATAATGGCAAGTCCGAGAACCGCGAAACTGTTCCTTATGGACGGTTCTCCGAGCGGGCGGATTAAATGTTCTTTGGACAACTGGGTGGGCAAGGTCTTTTTGATTCCGCGGACAGAAATCGCGCGTTCCCGTGACCGTGAGGAACTTGCACAGACCGGCGTCTACCTCCTTTTTGGTGCGGACGCCGAAAGTGGAGAAGAGTTGCTCTATGTTGGGCAGGCTCGCGAACGCAAAAATGGTAAAGGCGTACTCGGACGGGTGACGGAGCATCTAAATGACGAGAACTTGGACTACTTTACTCACGCGATTATGATTACCGATTCCGATAATGCTCTTGGACCAACCGAGATTTCCTATCTAGAAAATGCGTTTTACCAGCAAGCTATGCGGGCTGGGCGCGTGCGGGTAGTGAATAGCCAGGATCCTTCGCCTGGGAATGTAACTGAGGAAAAGGAAGCCGAACTGAACGAGTTCATCTCTTCGGCAAAAATATTGATTGGTTCTTTAGGGTATAGGGTGTTCGACGTCGTAGATGACGCGAAAGTTGCCACTCAAAAAGAGAATGATGCAAGGCCGCGTGTGGAGCCATTGCTGTATCTGAACTCGCGTGGTGCGTCCGGACAAGGGCGCCAAACAACGGAGGGATTTGTTGTCCTCGCGGGCGCTAAACTGCGAGAAGATATGGCCCGCTCTGTTCCGGATTTGGCACGGAAAAACCGCAAAAACTTGCAGATCGGATCGGTAGCGGCTATGAGTTAATGTGCGATACTTTATTTAGTTCCCCTTCGGCTGCTTCAGACTTCCTAACCGGCGCCTCCACATCGGGCAAGGCGTCTTGGAAGAACAGCGAGGGAATCACGTTGCGCGAACTAGAACAAAGCGAGATTGAGTCTGTTACCGAAAATGAAACACGGAGCACTTTCGGGTAGATAGTTATCTCGGGTCTGAGCGGTGGTGCAGAAATCAGCCGTGCATGCGAGAACGGGATGATTACTGGGACAGTCGCAGGGATAAATATCTTCATTACGGGTCATGGGTCATGACTTATGACTCCGGGTCACGAGTCGCGGGTCGTGGGCAGATCTAGCGGGTAAGCGCGGGTAAGGGTAGCCTTACTACCATGACGATGCGGGTTGTGGCCCGCTATGCCTGACCGAATGGAGAAAACCGCAATGGAGGTTACCGTAAGTCAGTTGATCCGCCCGGCCCGCCCGGCCATGATCGTTTCGGCCATATTCACCGCCACTAGCGCGGTGTTTACCTTGGTACCGTTCGTGGCCCTACAGCAACTAGCGGTCATTTGGTTTGCCGAGGGCACGCCGCTCGGCGGTATTACCCGCCCGTGGGTGTGGATCAGTATCGCTGTTGTATGCCTGCTATTAGGGCAGCTCCTGTACTTAGGCGGGCTTGGTATCGCGCATGTGGCAGAAGTAAAACTGCGCTACAAAATGCGCGGCCAAGTGGTGGCAAAAATCCGCTCTCTGCCACTCGGAAAAATAGCGCAAATCCCGCATGGCCACATCCGGAAAATGGTGTGCGACGACACCAGTGCCATCCACACTTTGGTAGCACATATTCCGGGCGATCTCACTAACGCCGTCGTAACCCTCTTGGTAGGAACGATTTATTTAGCGGTAGTAGAGTGGCGGCTCATGCTGGTACTTATTGGTATTTGGCTGCTCATTTCGCTGCTGGTTATGGGCCGGCATATGCGCGGGTACGCGGGGATTACGGAACGTTTTGGGGTGGCGCAAACCGAACTTGCCGCCGCCACCGTGGAAATGCTCGAAGGTATAAAGGAAATCAAAAATTTCCAAGCCACCGACCTTACCCGCACCAAAATGCAAAGCACGCGGCGCAATTTTTCGGCTATTTCCTATGAATGGACATCGCAGTCCGGCAAGGCAATTAGTTTGCTCGGCGCAATTTGGCGGCCCGCCACAATTTTCGTAACGGTAGCAATAACCGCTTTCTGGTTCGTGACGCAAGGCTGGATGAATCTTTCGGATACCCTGCCCTTCTTCCTGATCGCCCCGGGGATCCCCTCCGGATTGCTCATCTTCGTGAGCCTCATGCAACATTTGTATACCTCAAACCTCGCCGCGCATAGCACCGCGCAGCTTTTGAGCGAAGCAGATATGCCGGAAGGGGAGAAAACTAGCGGCCCTGGCCCCGCCCCCGGGGAAGTCGAGTTCGCGCACGTGACCTTCGGATACGAACCGCAAAACCCGGTGGTGAAAGATGTTTCTTTCCGCGTGCCGGCAAAAACCGTGACTGCCCTGGTGGGGCCTTCCGGTTCCGGGAAAAGTACCTTGGCAAGGCTGGCGGCTAGGTTTTACGACGTCGACGCCGGTGCGGTGCGCGTTTCGGGCGTGAACGTGCGAGAGGCGCATTCTTCCTGGCTGTTATCCCAAGTGGCGATCGTGCTACAAGACGTGGCATTGGCAAATGAAACCGTGGCGGCAAATATTGCCTTGGGAGCACCGGAGGCAAGCCGCGAAGCGATCGAAAATGCGGCCAAAGCCGCCCGGATTCATGAGCGCATCTTGGAACTGCCGGCCGGTTATGACACCGTGCTCGGAGATGCCGGCGGGCATCTTTCGGGTGGGGAAAAACAGCGGATCACATTGGCCCGTGCCTACCTGCAAGAAGCCCCGATCCTGATTTTGGATGAAGCTACCGCGCAGGCAGACCCGCAATCCGAACGGGCCATCCATCAGGCTTTGAGCACGCTTGCCGGGGGCAAGACCGTGCTGATTATTGCGCACCGGCTGGCAACTATTCAGGACGCCGAGCAGATCGTCGTCCTCGAAAACGGGGGCGTAGCGGAAATCGGAACCCACCGCGAACTGCTTGCCCGCGGCGGCACGTATGCAGCCATGTGGCGCGCGCAGAGCTTCGCCGGCGCGGCAACGGAAGTAACGGAGGCTTAGCTATGTGGAAACTCTTAAAACGCCTGGTCAACGCGGCTGAGCTACGGAAAACGATCAGCTGGTTCACGGCGTCGGCGATTTTGCAGGGCGTGACTTTGGCGCTCATGATCCCGTTCCTGCGGGCCCTGTTTTCAGGTTCGCCGGCAGCGCCGCACTGGTTGCTGATCATTACGGTGTGCGGGGTGGCGACGGTGTTGGTGGATACGTACGCGATGTTCCGCTCGTATCGGATCAGTGTGTACGAAGTTTGCGACACGATGATCGACCGGGTGGCGGAGCACGTGTTGCGCCTGCCGCTGGGGTGGTTCAATCCGCAGCGGGAAGCAGCGGTGGCGAATGCGACGTCGACGCACGTGAACACACTTTCGCATGTGGCTTCGCTGGTGATCCCGAATATTTTGAACGCTTTTGTGACGCCCTTGGTGATGCTGCTTGCTACCTTCTTTGTGGATTGGCGGCTGGCACTAATTATGGGGGCGGCGATTTTTCCACTGATATTGGTGTGGCGGGTTATGGGTGCGTCCGTCACGCGGGCTAATGAGTTGGAAAGTAACGCGGCGGAGAAAGCCGCCGGGCGGCTCATTGAGTTCGCGCGCCTACAAGCCGTGCTACGCGCCACCGGCGTGGGCGCGAATTGGCAACCCGTGCAGGAAGCTTTAGCGGAAGACGCCGCGGCGGTAATGCGGGGGCTTCGCGTGAAAAGCAAACCGGCCCAAGGCTTCAACCTGATTGTGAACGTAACTTTCGCGCTCGTGCTGGCGGCCGGCTGGGCCTTCGTGAGCAACTACCAATTGGATGCCGTGGCCTACCTGGTGTTGATGGCCGTAGTGGCACGCATGCTCTTGCCACTCACGCAGGCTTCTTTGAATCAGACGGAAGCGAATAATGCGCTGGTGGCATTGCGGGCCGTGGTGGAAATTATGGATGCGGAACCGCTCCCGGAGCCACCTGCCGGGCATGCACGCCGCCCAGATGGCGCCACCATCGAGTTTACGGACGTGCGTTTCGCGTATGAAGCAGACCGCCAGATACTGGATGGCATTTCTTTCCAGGCGCCGCAGGGGAGCGTGACCGCGGTGGTAGGGCCTTCAGGTTGCGGGAAATCCACGATATTGCGGCTGGCCGCGCGGTTCTGGGATGTGGATGCCGGAGCGGTGACGATCGGCGGGGTAGACGTGCGAGAAATTGGTTCGCTAGAAATCATGAACCATATCGCCATGGTGTTCCAGGACGTGTACCTGTTTGACGAAACGATTCGCGAGAATTTGCGAGTGGCCCGCCCGGACGCCACGGACGCGGAACTGGAAACCGCGGCCCGCCGGGCGCGCCTGGATCGCGTAATCGAAGCGCTTCCGCATGGCTGGGATACGAAGGTGGGGCCGGCCGGGAAGAGCCTTTCTGGCGGGGAACGCCAACGCGTGGCCATTGCCCGCGCTTTCCTCAAAGACGCACCGATCTTGCTCCTGGACGAAATAACTTCCGCCCTGGACGGGGAAAACGAAGCGGCGATCTCCGAGGTAGTGGCCGAACTATCCGCCGGACGCACAGTGATCGTGGTAGCCCACCGGCTCTCCACCATCCGCAACGCCGACCAGGTAATTGTGCTCGGTACTGGAAAGCAGAATGAGGTACCGGGAGGCGCGGTGCTGGGAGGCGCGGAAGCGCCAGCGGGCTCGATACCGGCGGATACCGGGGTAGCGGTTTCCGGGGCGCGCGATACTGGGGCGCCAGCGGGTTCCGGAGCGCGGATCGTGCAACGCGGTACGCCGGCAGCACTTGCCGCCCAGCCCGGCCAATTCCGCGACATGGTGGAAGCGCTCCTGGAAACGAAGCGCTGGCAACTCACGAACTAAGGCGGCGGTGGTGCTACCCAGATTTGGCAAAATGGCGCGAGCGAGGCTTTCGCGGTTACGCGCGTAGTCGCGAAGGCACCGGGTACGACGTCGCTAACTCGCTTCCCGGTTAACTTTCCGGGGAGCTTTGCGGTTAGCTAACCGGCTGGTCGGCGCCCGGCTGGCTAGCTTCCCGGTTAGTTGCAGGGCTGCCGGGTTGCCGGGCTGCTGGGCTGATTAGGCCGGCTTGCGTGCCACAATCGCGATGCCGCACATATGGTCTTGGTATTCCTTGAAGGTAGCGCGCATTTGCAGCACGCGCGCCCGCAATTCTTTATCGCGGAGCACATTTCGCGCGATGCGAGCCACTCCGCGTACGCCCTCATCCGCCAGATTGCGCCGCACCGAAAGCAAAGCCATCGGCGCCGTATCTACCCATTCGACCTCGAAACCAGCCGCGGTGAGAACCTGCCGCCACTCGCTTTGTGTGAGCGGCCGCGCGTTGACGCGGATTGTTTGCGCGAGCCGTTTACGTAGCTCGTCCGCTAATGTGGGCGCAATATCATCCGGTGTAAGCCCCATTTCGTGAATCGCATAGCGCCCGCCGGGTCGCAAAATCCGAAAAGCTTCCGCGGCAATCGCCGCCTTCGTTTTCGCCCCTTGCATGGTGAGCATTGCTTCCCCGACGACGACGTCTGCCACTTCGTCTGCCAGCCCGGTTTCCTGTGCCTTGCGGTTAACGACCACCCCGCCGTGGGGTGCAACTATGCTTTCCACGCGTTTTACGGCGGCCGGGTCTAGATCCACTCCGGTGTAGGAAGCTACGCCGCTGTCAACTATGAGCTGGGCGGTGCGGCCCAGACCAGGCGCGAATTCCACTACCTGGCTGCCGGGAATACCCGCCGCGGTAAGCATCCGTTTGGTGAGTTGGAGGCCGCCGGGGCGAAGTACGCGCTTCCCGGCTCGTGCCAGCACCCAATGCCCGGCTGCGGTACTTGTAGGCCGGTCGGATTGTGGCAAGGGTGAATTATCGTGCATGAACGGAACGTTACGCCCAACCTGGAGGTGAGGCAAGGCTAACCATATGTTGGGCAGTGGTGTGCGCGGGCAGGAGGAGTGCCGGGCGCTAGACGTGCGTGTGGGCCAGACGTGACGCAAGCGGTACGTCTGGCCCACACGTGGTTGGTTCACGTAGCTAGCGCGCGTGGCCGGTGCTGCAAAGCACACGGCACGGGCTAGGCGAATTTGCCGCACACGTGGCTGATAACTCAGGCCGCTATAGCAAGCCTGATATTCCCGGTAGCCAGAGCGATATCGCGGGCACGAAGGTCACCACGAAGAGCATTCCAATGATTGCCCCTAGGAATGGCCAGAGTTTGGCTATAACTGGTTCGATTCTTAGGCCTGCCACCTTCGCCCCCACGAAGAGGACGTTTCCAACCGGCGGCGTAATCACGCCCACGGAAAGGTTCATAACCACCATGGCGCCGAAGTGCACCGGGTCTACACCAAGTTCGGTCACGATGGGCAGGAAAATGGGAACGAAGATGAGGATTGCCGGAGTGGGATCCATGAAGGTTCCAACCAGCAGCAAGATCAGCATGATGATGATCAAAATGCCGATCTTCGAATCAGTAATTCCCAGCAGGAAGCCGGTAATCATCTGCGGAATTCCGGCGAAGGCCATCACCCAGGAAAGGCCGGAAGAAACCGCTACGAGTAGCATTACTACCGCGGTGGTTTCGGTGGCTTTCACCAAGATGCCCGGCAGGTCCTTGATCTTGATTTGCTTGTAAGCAAAGCCCAATACCAAGCAGTACACCACGGCGATTGCCGAGGATTCGGTGGCGGTGAAGAAGCCGGCGATAATACCGCCGATTACGATCACGATCATGAAGAGTGAAGGCACTGCCCGCCACAGCGTTATCAACACGACCTTCGCGGAGGGGCGTTCTTCCGGAACCTTTACGTTCTTGCCTTCGGAACGGTGGTACATAATGAGCGCCACTGCCAAGCAGGCCACCACCCACAGCAGGCCGGGGCCAATGCCGGCCATGAACAGGGCGGCAATAGAAGTGGAGGAGACCAGCGAATACACGATGAACGTGTTCGAGGGTGGGATGAGCATGCCGGAAGGTGCGGAGGCCACGTTCACCGCGGCGGAAAATGCGCGGTTGTAGCCGTCCTTGACCATGCGCGGCGTCATGATCGTTCCGATGGCGGAAGCGGCGGCTACGGCCGCGCCGGAAACCGAACCGAAAAGCGCATTGGCCACGATATTCGTTTGTGCCATGGCTGCCGGCATTTTCCCAACCAGCACCTTAGCGGCGTCGATGAGGCGGGCGGCAATACCACCCTGGTTCATTATCACGCCAGCTAAAATGAAGAATGGAATCGCCAGCAAGGTAAAGGAATTGACGCCGGTAAACATGCGCCCGGCAATCGACATTGCTGCCACATCCGGTGCCATTACGGCCATCGCCGCGAGCAGTACGGGCACCCCGATAGCAATAGCGATCGGTACCGATAGAGCGATAAGAAGGATAATACCTACGAGCAGGATGAGCCCTGCCAAAGCGGTAGGAGTCATGGTGCTACACCCCTTCCTGGGTGGATTTCGCGGCTGCGGCGGCCGCTTCGCGGCCTTCTTCTTCGGCTAGGTCTGCTTCCGCTATCGGGTATGGGCTTACGTTCCCAGCCGCAATTTCGACGATGTAGAAGAGCGCATACAGCGCGATCGCCACCCCGGCAATTGGCATCACCAGGTACACGGAGCCAATATTTACGGGCAGGGCGGTAAGGTTTTGCGTCCACGCGTTCATGGCCCCATTCCAGCCACCCCAGATAAGGCCCACGACGGCGAAAATGAGAGCAACCACGTGCGTGAAGATCGCAACTCCGCGTTCCCCCTTTTCGGGCAGTTTGCGGGCCAGATATTCCACGGCCATGTGGCCGCGTTTCCCGTACACATATGCCGCACCGAGGAAGGAGAGCCACACGAAGGAAATCTTCGCGAGTTCTTCCGACCAGGTGACCGGGGAGTGCAGGACGAGGCGGGAGAAGACCTGCCACGTCGTCGTCAACACCAAAACGGCGAAAATGAATACGCAAATAACCTCTAGAATTTTATTTACGGCTTTTGCTACGGCTATCATTTGGCGCCTCCTTCCGTGGCCTTGGCGTTGGGTGCTACGTCTGCCTTAGCGCGAATCTTTTCGTAGAGTTCCTTTTCGTAATCGGTGGTGAGGAACTCGTCCTTGATGGGAGCGAGGGCCTTTTGGAAGGCTTCTTGATCGACTTCGTGGAAAGTAGCACCTGCGGCGATCGCGGCTTCATAAGATTCTTGCGTGAATTCGTCCCATAGCTTGGTGTGGAAGTCCATCGAGTCGTACCACACGCGGTAGAAGGTGTCACGGTCTGCTTGCGGCATGGCCTTGAGCAGATCGGCACGCATGATCATGTAGTCAAGGCCGATGAGGTGGTTCGTGTAAGAAAGGTTCTGCGCCACTTCCATGTGGCGGGCGGTGTTATAGGAAACGATGTTGTTCTCCGCGCCGTCGAGCACCCCGGCCTGCAAGGCGGAGTAAACCTCCCCGTAAGAAAGCGGGGAAGCGGTGCCACCCATGAGGCGGATCATGCGAATATGCATGTCGGACTCCTGGACGCGGATCTTCAAACCGTTGAGATCCTCCGGCTTCTTCACCACTTTTTTGGTGGTGTAAATGTGCCGCTCACCTTGCGTGTAACCACCCAAAACCGTGATGTTATCGGATTCTTCGAGGGAGGAGAAAAGATCTCCCACGATGCTTTGATCTTGCAAAACCGCGATCTGTTGCGGGATTGAGGTGAAGGTGGTGGGCATATTAAGCACCCGGAAATCCGTATTCACATTTTCCAGTTGAGTACCGGAAACGATCGCCATTTCGATCGCGCCGGACTTCACGTACTGGAGAACTTCCTGTTGCGAGCCCAATTGTTCGTTTGCGTAAATTTCGACTTCGTAACGGCCGCCCGTTTCCTCCTTCAGTTCTTTGCCGAACTGTTCGAGGGCTTTGTAGGAAGGATGCGACTCGGTCTGATTTAACGCAATCTTCAGATATGTAACTGTTCCATCTTTACCCACCTCGCTAAGCTTGATGCCACCAAATCCGGCGCAACCGCCAAGAGTTAGTGAAACCACGGCCAGCAGGAGAGTAATGAAGTGCCAAGGTTTGACCATTGGTCCTCCATTTCGGTGATCTGCGGTGGAGCTAACCGCAAGGATCTAATTGGCGTGAGTATAAGGAGAGAATGGACCCGGCGACGTCGCCGGGTCCAAAAAGTCGCTCCAGACATTGAGATTCTACCCGGAAAAAGTGATTCAAAACCGAGCTAAATTGGTTATTTTGAAATTTTCCGCCAGCGTGCGCTGTGCCACGATCAGAAATTAGGGCGAAAGTCCTTGGTGTGGGATGTGTGGCGCGGGGTGCGGCGCGGGAGGCGTGGCGGTGCGGTGCGTATGCGGATTGGGTGCATGTTCCGGGACTTGTGGCGTGGTGTGTGGTGGCGTGGTGCGTGCTGGATGGCTTTTATTTGTCTAGATGCGAGCATGAATTGCTCGCTAAGTGTTTGATGGTCGATCGTCGTTCCAGCTCAAACTGGTGGTTTAGCGCCAGCTCTTGCACTTTGTTTTGTAGTAAAACATAATAGGGGGAGCGGTGGGTGGTGAGCGTCACCCTCGTTCAGGAAGGTCTTGCTCCAACGGTGGAGTGTAAGGAACTTTCTGCGGAACGAAATGACTGGCAAGAGATGCGAAGGTGCATCAACACTCCGGCTAGTCGTATAGGTAGAGGGGCGCGGAATTTCCGTCGAGCCTGCCGCAACGGTATCCCGCATAGAAGTAAAAGGCACTAATAACTCAAAGGTGAGGTCTGAGATGAAGTTTTCCAATGGGTACTGGCTTCCCAGGACGGGATGGCGAATAGAACATCCGCGCGCAATTCAGGGCTTTGAGGTCTCGGGGGGGGGGCGTTTATTACGTGCGTTTGTGTACACGCGCCACATTCCCTTCAAGGGGGCCGAGCTTGATTCACCCCAGCTTACCGTTGATCTCGAGGCGGTAGCCGAAGGAATTATTCGAGTACGGTTAACACACTTTGCGGGAGCAGTGGATCCCGGCCCGCACTATCAGTTACAGGAGCTCCTGCCGGCCGCGAATACGAAGATTGAAACCGGAGAAAACCGAGCGAAGATGCTTTCGGGGGAGCTCAGCGCGGAAATGTCCTGCGAAAACGGTAATTATCTTCTGGAATTCAAGGCAAAGGGGAAACAGGTAACTTCCGCAATTGGCCGTTCCCAGGGAATTGCGGAATCACCTAGTGGTGAAACTTACATTCACGAACAACTCACCGTGCAGCCAAATGAATATATCTACGGCTTGGGTGAAAGATTCAGTCAGGTTATCAAGAATGGCCAAACCGTAGATATGTGGAATGCGGATGGTGGTACCGCCACCGAGCAGGCATACAAAAACATTCCGTTCTACCTGAGTAACCGTGGATATGGCGTATTCGTGAATCATCCCGAGAAGGTTTCCTACGAAGTTACGAGTGAAATCAATACGCGGGTGCAGTTCTCAGTGCCGGGCCAATACCTGGAGTATTACGTCATTTATGGCGGTAGTCCGAAGAAAACCTTAGAGCGCTACACAGCTCTCACCGGGCGTCCGCCGCACGTGCCGGATTGGTCCTACGGGTTGTGGCTTTCGACGTCGTTCAAAACTGATTACACGAAGGTTGAGTCCTTCGTGGACAAGATGGAAGAGCTTGGGATTCCTCTTTCTGTTATTCATTTTGATTGCTATTGGATGCGCGCCTCGCATTGGTGCGATTTCACCTGGGACCCGGAAGTTTTCCCGAACCCGGAAGCGCTCCTCGAACGTTTGCACAAGCGTGGGATTAAGACCTGCGTGTGGATTAATCCGTATATTGCGCAGCGTTCCGCACTCTTTGAAGAAGGCCGGCAAGCAGGGTATCTGCTGCACAGCATCGATGGCAGCGTGCGGCAAAGTGACCACTGGCAGTCGGGACTGTCCTTTGTAGATTTCACGAACCCGGCGGCGGTGGAATGGTGGAAGGGCAAGCTCCGTACCCTGATTCGGCAAGGTGTGGACGCCCTGAAAACAGACTTTGGCGAGCGTATTCCAACTGATAATGTGCGCTGGCACGATGGTTCGGATCCACAACGCATGCACAATTATTACAGTTATCTGTACAACAAGGCCGCATACGAGGTTATTGCAGAAGAACGCGGGGAAGAAGAAGCGATCGTTTTCGCGCGCAGTGCCACGGCTGGTTCGCAGGTTTTCCCAGTGCATTGGGGTGGGGATTCGGAGCCAAGTTTCGTTTCCATGGGCGAGACTTTGCGCGGAGGGCTTTCCTTTGGGCTTTCTGGTTTCGGATATTGGAGCCATGATATGGGCGGTTTTGAAGGCCAATCCCCAACGGAGGTTTTCACGCGTTGGTATCCCTTTGGCATGCTTTCTTCGCATTCGCGTTTGCACGGTTCAGATTCCTACCGGGTGCCGTGGAATTACGGGGACGACGCCGTGCGGGTAGCTCAGCGTTTCACGCGGCTCAAGAACCGGCTCGTGCCGTATTTGAAGCATACAGAGGAGGATGCCGTGGAACGTGGCATTCCGATTTTGCGGCACATGATTCTGGAATACCCCGACGATTTAGGGGCTTGCTTCGCCGAAACGCAGTACATGCTCGGTGAGAAGCTCCTGGTAGCACCAGTGATGAGCGACAGTGGCGAGGTCGATTTCTATCTGCCGTGCGGGGGCTGGATAAACATTTTGAACGGCAAGCGCGTGTGTGACGCCGGCTGGCATCGGGAAACCCATGCTATCGATTCACTGCCGGTCATGGTGCGTGAGGGTACCGTGCTCGCACTTTCTGCAGAGTGCATGCAGACGACCGCAAATTGCGGGCCTGCTGGTGTGGTCTTGTACGTATATGGAAAACCCGTTATTGCCGAAACGATTTCGGTAAGAACGCCGGACGGACTGGCCGAATTTACCGTTATGCCGGAGGCAGCTGGAGTTTCGGTTCAACACGCGGGTGCTGCACTGCCATGGGCGGCGAACTTTGTGGGTGAGCGGATCCAGGTGGAATCCGGAAGTGCCGAAAACTCTTGGAAGCCCTTCCCAGAACTTGCCTCCGGAGAAATTGTTGCGCCGAGCCAGGCAGAAAACGGAAACATCCGCGCCTGGTGGAGGTAGAAGCTCGTCAGCAACAATCCGGAAACCCACTACCAAGAATCCGGATTTGGTCTACAACAAGGCGGACGCGCGCTACCAACCAATCCAAAATGTTGAAGTGGTGGCAGATAGCTTTGCCACCACAAAACCAAACAAATAACAAGAGGAATAATCATGAGGGCACACAAAAATCTACTGCGGAAGGTCGCCGCGGTGGCGGCAGTTGCCGGCCTGGCACTCACCGGGCTAACGGCCTGTGGAAGTAATAAAAAGGCATCTAATTCCGGCGAGGACGGCAAGATCACACTCGAGGTTTGGGATTACTTGGGTAGTGGCGTTTCTAATGATGGCATGGTGGCCGCCGTTGCCGAATTCGAGAAACAGAATCCTAACATCAAGGTGAATCGGACTTCCTTCGCCTTTGCAGATATGCAGAAGTCCATCATTCAAGGTGGTGTAGGGGGAGCCGTACCGGATGCCGCAATTATCGACAATGTTGATACGTCGAATTTTGCAAACCTCGGCTTGCTTCGGGATATATCTGAAGCCACGAGCGGCATGAAGAACGAATTCTACGAAGGGCCATGGGAATCGGGTCAATTGGAAGGCAAGACCTACGCTCTGCCGCTAAATTCGAATAACCTGGCACTTTTCTACAACAAAGAAATGCTTGACGCAGCGGGTGTTTCCGTTCCTACTGATTGGGAATCGTTGAAGTCAGCCGCCAAGGCACTGACTACTGACGATCATGTTGGTCTGGCGCTTTCTGCCATCAAGAATGAACAGGGCGTGTTCCAGATGCTTCCCTTCGTATGGCAAACCGGGGGAGATTTGAATAACTATGCAAAGAGCGGAGCCGAAGCACTGGAGTATGTAAAGGGCCTCGTAGATGACGGATCGATTTCTTCCTCAGTAACTAATATGAGTCAGGAAGATGCACGGAATAGCTTCGTCACGGAAAAAGCAGCGATGATGATCAATGGCCCGTGGGAGATAGCTAATATTGGTGAAGATTTCCCGTGGGCTACAGCGCCATTGCCTAAGGGGAAAGAAGCCGCTACTGGCTTAGGTGGCGAGAATTTGGTGGTGATGGAAGGCGCGAAGCAACCAGAAGCAGCGGAAGCTTTTGTGAAGTTCATGGCTAGCAAACAAGGTGCGCAGATTTACTGCGATACTACCGGTCAACTTTCGTCCCGTCCGGATCTGAAAGGTCAGTTATCCTTCTCCGACGATCCGAATATGAGGGTCTTTGAAGAGCAACTGAAGATTGCGCACGCTCGTTCCTACGGCGGGGAGTACGCGAAGATTTCCGAGGCTATCCAGCTCTCTATTCAGGAGGCTCTGAACGGAACTAAGAGCCCCCAGGAGGCCGCCGAAACGGCAGAGGCAAGCATTAAGCCGCTCTTGCCGTAAGGAGGCAACCATGCCGCACAATGATACTGCAACCATCACAATCGCCAGGGTAACCGAAGGGAAGAAACCGAAGCGGCGCGGGCGCCGGGTACCACTCACTCGAAGCCAGCGTACTACGCGGCGGCTGGGCTTAATCCTGGCCACGCCCGCGCTTCTCTATATCGCCATTTTCTTGGTCTTCCCACTGTTCTATAACCTTTTCCTTTCGGTTACTAATGCCAACGGATCAAATCTGATCAAGGGCACCTTCACCTTCAATAAATTTGCGAACTACGGGAATGTGCTTTCCGATCCCGTGTTCTGGCAGGCCTTGGGGTTGAGTGCCATTTTCACTATCGCTTGCCTTTTCTTCCAATATGTTTTCGGTTTCGCTTTGGCTTTGCTTTTTCGCAAGCCATTTCCCGGAAACGGAGTTATTCGCGCCCTCTTGCTTGTTGGGTGGATTATGCCTCCGGTAGTTACAGGCACAATCTGGCGGTGGCTTTTTGACTCAGATTTCGGGGTTGTCAATTTTCTGTTTGGCAAACTCGGGGTCATTGATGAACCGATCCGGTGGCTGACGGTTGGTCCCACGGCGATGGTAGCGGTAATCATCGCGAATCTGTGGGTGGGGATCCCTTTCAATATGCTGTTACTCCTCTCGGGATTGCAGACTATTGACGATTCGCTTTACGAGGCTGCGCAAGTGGACGGGGCTTCGAGCTGGCGGCAATTCTGGTCGATCACGTTTCCTTTAATGAAACCAGTCACCATTTCGGTGCTCTTGTTGGGTGTGATCAATACGTACAAGGTATTCGATCTTATCTACGTTATGACGAAGGGCGGGCCGGTCAACGCCACCACAACCCTGCCGATCTACACATATTTGGAAACTTACACCGTCTTCGACTTCGGCAATGGAGCCGCGGCTTCCGCCCTGACTCTGCTTCTCCCATTGGGGCTTTCATGGTTCTACGTGAAGAGCCTGCGGGATGAAGAGTAAGCGGGGTAGCCATGAAACATGAAGAAAGGAGCAACACCGCCATGGCTAAAAATGGGGGAGGAGCTCATACAGAAGTAACTGTTGACGACAGCCCGAATCCGGGACTAAGTGTTGGTGAATTCAAGGGGCAAGCGCATATAGACCGTGGCTCTGAAGAAGTAGCAGTTCAGACCCGTCATCCGCGGCGGCGGGTCCGGCAAGAAGTCCGCAACCGGTGGAAATCGGTCATCGCTTGGTTGATTGCCGCGGTGTACTTGTTCCCGGTGTACTGGATGATAAACACGTCGTTGAAGTCTAATAAAGCGATGTTCGCATCACCACCGCAAATGTATCCGCATGAGCCGCAGGTGGAGTCTTTTGCGCGCGTAATGACGGGTAATTACGGGGTTTGGCAAGCCTTGTTGAATTCTGTGATCATCGCCCTGTCTGTACTTGTTTTAACACTGGTAATTGCTATCCCTGCCTCCTATGCGGTGGCGCGGTTGCGTGGCGGAATAACGACGTCGATGATGGTAATGCTGACGGTGGTGCAGCTATTGCCGGCAATCGCTATTTCAATTCCGATGTTCGTGATGTTCCGTCAATTGGATCTGATAAATAACTATATTTCCGTTATTCTCGCGGATATATCCGCAACTTTGCCCTTCGCGGTAATCTTGCTCCGGCCGTATTTTAAACAGTTCCCAGTGGAGGTAGAGGAAGCGGCGAAGCTGGATGGGCTGAGTACGCTACAAACAATTGTGCGGATCATTATTCCAACCATTCGGCCGGGTGTAATTATGATTAGTTCCTTTGCGTTCTTGATGGCGTGGGGCGAGTTTACATTCGCGCTCACGCTCACCACAGACGCTTCAATACAGCCGCTCACAGTGGCGCTCAATCGGGTAATCGGCCAGTACGGAACCGCGTGGAATGATCTCATGGCCATTGCCGTGATCATTGCCGTGCCGGTGCTGGTTATATTCATTGGCCTGCAGAAATATATCGTGGCCGGACTCTCCGGTGGTGCTACGAAAGGGTGAGCAGCAGAACACAATGCGGTGTCCGAGTACGAAGACGTGGCTCTGCGGGCGATGCTGAGAAAGAAACGACGTAGGAGAGACACCGAGCCGGTGAGTGATTCGAAAATCAGAGAAGAGCCTCTACGCAGGAACTGGAAAGAGACGCGTAAAAATCTGACAGAAGGAGTTCACCGGAACCGGTACACGGAAAAATTTGAGCTCCGCGCGGCTTGGAGGATATCGCCGATATCCCACACCAAAACCGCGCGGGGCTCTATTGGCTTTGAGGAATGGTTACGGGGCGCACGGGGACCAGCGGAAATCGAAATCAAGCCGATCAGTAGCTAGTTTCTCGCCGCAACTCTAAGTTCGGATCGAGCGTAACAATACTTTCCTCGCCTTCGTAGTCTTCGAAAACGGCCCATCCAAACTCAGAATCGGGACCATTAAATGCGGTTCGCCAGGTTCCGGTCTCGCCCTTCATAAGCCCAGTTCGACAGTTATTACCCTCAATGCTGCCAGTGTTTTCGGCGCGCAATATTTCCACACCGTTAATGTCGTAAACGCGGAGATAGAAGGTGTCCGGTCCGAAGCATTCTTTCGTTACGGCTTCGTTGCGGTTGTGGGCTGGGTTAGTTTTTAGGACCGGTCGGTTTGAGTGCCTTGCTGGGTTTGGTGCCATTGGTTGGTGTACTCAGTCGGTGGGATAAGTCCTAGGCTCGAATGAGGATGATGCGTTTTATAACGCTCTGACCACAGTCGCAGGCAGCGTGACACGTGGGCAGGGTCGTCGAACATCTCGTCTTCTAGCAGCTCGTCACGTAGCCGGTTGTGGAAGGACTCCACAAACCCGTTATGCCAGGGCATTCCCGGTGGGATGAACGCTTCGATAGTGTCTTGCTTGGCTGCCCATTGAGTCAGCTCATGGCTGATGAACTCCGGGCCGTTATCCATACGCAACACCCGAGGCCTACCACCACGCACAGCGGCGTACTTATCCGCGCCAGGCTTCTGGTGGCGTTTGCAGGCGTTGTAGTACGCCGCTCTGGATACCCCGACGACCCGGCAGGCAAAGCGCACCGAATAACCCACAGATAGAGCGTAATCGATGGCTTCATACCTGCGTGCCGGGGTCAGAACTTTCCCTCCGCAAGCTCCTTCAGCAGAGCCTTTTCCAACTCGGCTTCCCCGAGTAAACGCTTGAGCTCGGTGTTTTCATCCTGCCCAACAGGGCCGTCACGGAAGACACGCTCAAATCGCATGGTCTATTTAATCCAGCCCGGCCACTACCGCATTCCTCTTTCAACTGCGCGGAATGGATCTTACGGGAAAGGGTAGAAGACTACTTTCCTCCGGCAAACCGCCGGGGCTAGCCCATGCCCACCAACAGGAGGTGAGGTCCCGGCACACTTTAACGAGATCAAATGCTTCTTGAATATGTGCGCGAACATTCATGTCGAGTAGCGGTTCGACGTGTGAGACCCGGTTACGCAACCGATGCAGATGCGCGACTCTCCAAAAGGTTTCGGCAAGGGCTCGGCGTCTAGGTCTTCGTGTCCAAAAACGGCCCATGATGCCACCAGTCCTCGAATTGGCTTTGTGCGATGATGGGCTTGCCGAACTCGCGCGCCTTCTTCGCTTTGCGGGAGGTTGAAGCCACATCGCGGGCGATGAGCACATTGCGGCCCGCGGCAATCCGGGAAAGTGCATCCTCGAACTCGGTGGTCATCTGGATAGTCATCGGAAGTCTCCTTTGTGCAGCTACGTAGCTTGTGGCTGCTTGCAGGTAGCAGTTTTTCGTACTCCTCATTTCCTCTGGCACGGGGGATGCCAGCTGGGAGTGCCTGCTTCCTTGCCATGGGAACACCCGTATCACGTGAGGACGATAAGGAGTATACCGAGGAGACACTGCCGTCTAAGCAGCAAGGCGGCCCGGGGCCGGAATTTTGAGAATCCGGGCCCGGGCCGCTGGGCTACTAGTGCGCGCTTAGAGTGGTGCTTTGCGCAGGTGCTGGCCGTGCGCAGTTGCTTTGCGCGACGCCGCCGCCTCGCGTAGCGTAGCGCTTACCGCAGCGCGGCGATGATGTAGTTGTTGATTGTGGCCTTGATGAGCTCGAGGTGTGCGGGCTCGGTGGCAGCCAGCAGTTCGGCGGAAGGAATATCAAGCGCGTGGGCTTCCAGGTCGGCCAAAGTGGCCTCGCCGCTTTCTACCTGCTTGCCAATACCGGTATCGAAGGAAGCGTAGCGCTGGGCGAGCAGCTCCTGGATGTAACCATCTTCGTGCATCTTCGCCGCTACGAGCAGGCCGGCCGCGAAACTATCCATACCCACGATGTGGGCGAGGAACAGATCTTCTGGCGTGTAGGAAGTGCGCCGCGGCTTGGCATCGAAGTTCAGGCCGCCGGAAGGCCCAATCGAGCCCTCATCGAGAATTTCCCACATAACCGCCGTCGTCTCATACAAATCAGACGGGAATTCATCTAGATCCCAACCGAGCAACTTATCGCCCTGGTTCGCGTCCAGCGAGCCGAGCACGCCCGCGCTGCGCGCCACCCGGATTTCGTGCTGGTACGTGTGCCCGGCCAAGTTCGCGTGGTTGCCTTCCAAGTTGAGTTTGAAGTGGTCCATGAGGTCGTAGGTTTGCAGGAAGGCGATCGTGGTAGCGGCGTCGAAATCGTATTGGTGCGTAGTGGGTTCCTTCGGTTTCGGTTCGAGCAGGAACTGCGCTTCCAAACCGATTTCTTGCGCGTAATCCACGGCCATGTGGAAGAAGCGCGCAATATTATCTTGTTCGCGCTTATAATCCGTGTTCCACAAGTTTTCGTAACCTTCGCGCCCGCCCCAGAACACGTAGTTTTCCGCGCCCAAACGCTTAGCGATTTCCAGCGAATGCTTGAGCTGGCCGCCCGCGTAGGCGTAAACATCCGCGAAAGGAGAAGTGGCCGCACCGGAAGCGAAACGCGGATTGTTGAAAAGGTTGCAGGTGTTCCACAGGAGTTTGACGCCGGTAGCCTCCTGTTGCGCAGCAATTTGTTCGACGACGCGGTCCAGGTTCGCGTTTGATTCGCGCAAAGTATCGCCTTCCGGGGCGATGTCACGATCGTGGAAGCAGAAGTATTCCACGCCGAGCTTCTGATAGAACTCGAAAGAGTAATCGACCTTCGCTAGGGCCTGGCTGAGCGGGTCTGCATACTTGCCGTCCCAGGGGCGCTGCGCCGTGCCATCCCCGAAAGGATCTACGAGCCGGGCATCGAAGGTGTGCCAATAAGCTACGGCAAAGCGCAGCCAATCCTTCATCTTCTTGCCGGCAACTACGCGATCGGCATCGTAATAGCGAAAACCGCGCCCCTGCTTAACCTCTTCGGTTCCCACAAACGGGATCTTCTCGATATTCCACAGATCTGCCATAATCGGCCTTTCTTCTCACTCGCTTCACTCGGTTACATTGCCGCGGGCGCTTTTAGTGCGGATGGGTTTGGGCCTTGCAAACGCGCATGCGCGCCGCTGTATAACTATGCAAAATCCAAATCTAAAACCGAGCCTCCAACGACTTTGTTGTGTAATAAAACAAAGTCTAGACGGAGCGGCGCGGGACTTGCAAGGGGAGCGGAAAAACGATTTTCGCCTGGGCCTGAGTTTGCGCCCAAAGCGCTATTCGCCGGCGAAATCTGGGTGTCTAGTGAAAGGGTTGGCAGAAATTTTAGGAAGGCTGAATCGGAAAGGCGTGCGAAAAGCTTGGCCCCACTTACGGCCCTTGACAACTCCAGGCCAGTGACTTAGTTTTATAGAAAAACAAAGTCGAGAGTGCCCTACCGGACGCCAAATTTATGGCTTATAGCGGGTTTTCCGCCCGGTGTGATTGGACGTTGGAGGCTACCTGCAAAGAAGGGGTAGTACCCGCATCCAATAGGGATTCCTCGACGACTACATGGCCAGGAGTCCATAGTTGCCACCCGGTTATAAGTAGGCGGTGCAAGGCGAGGATGGCTGCGGAGTAAGCAAAAATTTTACTCTGGGCATTCGGTGTAAGCGAAGGCTGAAAGAATCCAAGTTTCCGCTATCGCAAACACCTGGCGGCGCGTGTTTCACACAGAAGAGTGCGAGGAGGCTCTCGTGGAAAACAAAATATTGCGCGAGCTAGATAGCGCAGGGAGGTATATGCATCGTTTCGACGAAACTGTAGATAGGTGGAATACCTATAGCGCGAAGTGGGACCTCATGGCTAGCTCGATGGGGGAGCAAGCAATTTCGCTTTCCGTAGCAGATATGGAGTTCCGGACGGCACCGGCAGTGCAAGCGGCGGTAGAGAAAGCTGCCGCCCATGGGATTTACGGGTACACCGAAGTATTCGATGATTTCCGGCTGGCCGCGGCGGGTTGGTTCGCCCGGCATCACGAGTGGGAATTCGCGCCGGAAAGCGTGGTGTTTATGCCGCGCGTAGTAGAACTGGTGGCGATGATCGCCACCACTCGCGGAGTGCAAAAAACGGTTACTCTTTCGCCTGCTTATGATCCGATCCTAGAAGTACTCGAAAAGCAAGGCGTGCACATTAGCGAAAGTCTTATGCTGCCGCCCGCAAATTCGTGCGAATGGAGAATTGATTTCGCGGATCTGGAACGCCGGCTAGATGGCGCCGATCTGTTCATCCTCACCAATCCGCATAATCCCACCGGGAGAGCATTTACGCAGAAGGAACTAGAAAATCTCGCGGAACTGCTACGCAAACATAATTGCCTAGTAATTTCGGACGATATTCACTGCGACCTGCTCCGGCAAGGCGCACAATATAATCCGCTGGCCAAAGTAGCACCAGACTTGGCCGCCACCGGGCGGCTTATTACCGCGGTTTCTCCTGGCAAAACTTTTAATATGGCAGGCCTGGAAGCGGCGGCAATAATCGTAGAAAATGCGGATTTGCGCCAAGAATTAGAAGCCGGCAAGCGTGCACACGGTTTCCACAATCCGAACTATTTTGCGATCCCTGCCGCCATCGCAGCCTGGACGGAAACCGATGCTTGGCTAGCCGATCTACGCACTTATATAGACGCAAATTTTGCCTATGCCATAGGCCGCATCAACGCAGATCACGCTGGGCATTGGCAAGCGGCTACACCAGAAGCCACGTATCTGTTGTGGATCCACACCGGCCCGGAACTGGACACCGCGGAAAAAATGCAGGCTTTCCAAGCTGCAACCCGCGTACAGGTTTCAGCGGGTAGCGGCTTTGGCACTGAATGGGCCGCCTATACCCGGCTCAATTTAGCCGTGCCGCGGCCCATGTTGGAAGAAGCTTTTGACCGCTTCCAGCAGTGGCATCAGAACAAGGCCACCGTCAATGCAACCCGCAATCTGGGCAAAGAAGCTGGCGGATCACAAAGCCAACAAACGACTAATGAATGAAAGGTGAGAACAGTGGCTCACAAAAAGAACCGCGAAACCGCGGAGAATCCTGCGGGTACTCCACCTGCACAAAACCGAACTAGCAAAGGCGCTACCGTAACCGGCTCCGCAAACTCTGCAAATTCGACCGGCACAGCGAGCAAAGTTGCCAAGCCCCGGAAGAAGCGAGAACTCAATGTTTTCTTAGCTTTATTGCCAGTTCTAGCTCTAGTGTTATTCATTGGCGGTGGCTATATCGGATTCGATTTGCCCGTAGAACCCATGATTATTAGCGCTGCCGCGGTAGCAGCGGTGGTTGCCTGGTACTTGGGCTATAGCTGGGACGACATGATGGACTCCGTTTCCGAGAAAATGGCAAAAGCCTGGCCGGCTTTACTTATTTTGCTCACGGTCGGAATCCTTATTGGTTCTTGGATGGCCGGCGGTACCATTCCGTACCTCGTCTATTGGGGTCTGAAACTTATCGATCCGCGGTGGCTAGCGCTCATCGCCCTTATCGGCACCGCGATTGTTTCCCTATGTACGGGAACTTCTTGGGGATCGGCTGGAACCATTGGCGTGGCGTTCATGGGCATCGCTATTGGCATGGATGTCAACCTGGCAATGGTTGCGGGGGCAGTCGTTTCTGGTGCTTACTTTGGCGATAAAATGTCGCCACTTTCAGACACCACGAATATTACTGCCATGATCACCCGTGTTCCGCTGTTCACGCACGTGAAGAACATGCTGTGGACAACTGGCGCGGCTTTCGTGCTTGCGGCCGTTGTGTTCGGCGTCGCCGGTTTTATGTCTCATGACGTAGATGGAGACATCAGCGGGGTGGAAGCGATCACCTCCGAGCTCAGCACCATTTTTAACTTTAATTTGTGGATGTTGGTACCTGCGATTGTTGTACTCATTGGAGCGGGAATGCAATTACCCACGATTCCGGTGATGTTGCTTGGTACGGTACTTGGCCTGATTAATGCTTTCGTGTTTCAAGGAGTTCATATCAAGGACGCCTTCACCACGCTTGTTTCTGGTTTCAAACTCGATATGATCACCGCCTCGGGATGGGATCCTGATACCGCATCGGAGAGCATGCAAACACTGTTGGAGCGTGGCGGTATGAACTCGATGCTCGGCACTTTGGCAATCTGCTTCTGTGCCATAGCATTTGCGGGGATCATGGGCGTATCTAAGTCTTTGGATTACCTTGTGGAACGGGTGCTCAGCGGTGTGAAGACCCGCTTCGGTCTAGTTTCCTCCACAATCGGCATCGGCTTGGGCACAATCGCGGTTACCTGCAATGGCCAGATTTCGCTCATTATGCCGGGCGATGTACTCCGGCCCGCGTATGTACGGCGCGGGGTGCATCCGAAGGTGCTCGGACGAACGCTAGAAGATTCGGTGACGGTAACTGAAACGCTCTTCCCGTGGACGGCGGCGGGTGCATATATGGCTGCCACTCTGGGCGTGCCCACGCTCGAATACGTGCCGTGGGCAGTGCTCAACTGGTCGGGCATGATCTTCGCCCTCATCTTGGCGGCAACTGGTCTGGGTATTTATAACCTCAGCCGGGAAGAACAGGTCGAGCGCCTCGAGCAAGAAGATCTTACGGAAGCGGATGTGATCCGCTGGGGCGATGGTACACCTGGCCCGGCCGCGAAAAAGACTCTAACCGCCGGCACGCAAACGGCTTCCAGATAGAGGCGCCACCAGGTATCGGCATTGTGTAGACATGCGGCACCGTGCAGATATCACAGCTCAATAAACCAGCTTAGGGGGTAGGAACGATCTCCTACCCCCTAAGCTTTTAATCAGACTGTTGGGGCCGTCGGGCCAAGCAGGTTGAAGCCGCCGGGCCAAGCTGCGCGGAGCCGCCAGATCAAGCTGCGCGGAGCCGTTCGGAATTGCACGGCCAATCCGGGCGAACCATCAAATCAAGCCTTTGTAACCAGTGAGCAGGAGGCCTAGATGCCACGCACGCCTAAATCACCCATGCATCCTCATGTAGACGACGCCGTGCTCGCCGAGTTCGTGGCTGGGCTCAGCCTAGAAACCCAGGTGCGGCTAACGGGTGGTCAAACATTTTGGACCACCGCGCCCATTCCGGTACCGCGCGTTGCTGAGCTTCCGGCTGACGAGCTTCCGGTTGCTGAGGGGTCGGTTGTTGAAGGTCCGGCTGCTGATGTCCCCGTTACCGAAGCCCCTATTTCCGAAGTCCCCATTTCTGAAGTTTCCGAAGCTGAGCTCCCCGGCGTCGTAATGTCAGATGGCCCGCACGGGTTGCGCAAACAAGACCCGCGCAGCGGCGACAACCTGGGACTTTCTGGTTCCGTGCCAGCTACCTGTTTCCCACCTTTGGTGGCACTCGCGCAAACCTGGGCGCCGGAAACTGCGCGCGCGGTGGGCGAAGCCATCGGCCAAGAAGCGCTCGCGCAGGAAGTAGACGTGGTGCTCGGCCCAGGCGTGAACCTGAAACGCGACCCGCGCGGCGGCCGCAATTTCGAATATTTCTCTGAAGACCCGATCCTCACCGGGCACCTTGCTGCCGCGTGGATTACGGGCCTGCAAAGCACCGGGGTCGGTGCCTGCCTGAAACACTTCGTAGCCAACGACGCCGAAACCGAACGTGGCGCCATGAGCTCCGAAGTTTCCGCGCGGGCCCTGCGCGAAGTATATTTCCGCCCCTTCGTGCGGGCCATCCGCACCGCCCGTCCCGCCGCTATCATGTGCTCCTACAACCGGTTGAACGGGGAACGCGTGGCTGAAAGCCGCTCGCTCCTCACCGACCTCCTACGCACCGAATGGGGATTTACCGGGGCGGTGATCTCTGACTGGGGTGCTATCACCAACCACCCGGCCGCGCTCGCTGCCGGCGCCGATCTAGCTATGCCCGGCCCGCGCTTGTACGACGACGCCGCTATCATCCAAGCCGTTCGCACCGGCCAACTATCAGCCCAGTCCCTGCGCGAATCCGCAGCCCGCGTGATCAGGCTCGGCCTGGGCCGGCTAGATCAGGAACGGCTTGGCCAGGGCCAGCTTGACCAGGAACGGCCCGGCCCCGGCAGGCCCAGTAATCCCCCGGCCACAGCGAAACTGGCCGCGGGTTGTGGGGGCGAGTCCGCGCCCCCACAACCCGCTACCGTCTCCGCATCTGCAGCTAAGCCGGCTTTGCCGGCGAAGCCAGAAAGCCAGGCGGCGCTGTATCGCAAACACCATGAGCTGGCGCGGGAAGTTGCCGCTCAGGCCATCGTGCTTTTGCGCAATGAAAACGCGGCGTTGCCGCTGGACCCAACCCAGAGTTTGGCCGTGATTGGCGAGTTCGCCCGCCAGCCGCGCTACCAGGGCGGCGGCAGTTCGCATGTCAATGCCACGCAAGTGGATATCCCGCTTACGGAAATTCGCCGGCGCTGGGCCGGCCCCGTAACCTTCGCGCCGGGATACGTTATTCCGCAAGCTGCCGATACCAGTTTGCCGGCCGGGGCGGAGGAATCGGCGCTTGCGGTAGGTCAGGAGTCCGCGTGCGCGGTGGCGCGGGAGGCCACGCTTGCGGTAGCGCCGGAGTCCGCGTGCGCGGTGGTGCGGGATGCCGCGCTTGCGGTAGAGCGGGAATCTGCGCTCGCGGTAGCGCAGGCCGCGAGCGCGGCCGTCGTCTTTTTGGGGCTCCCAGAAAACGCGGAATCGGAAGGTTTTGACCGTACCCACATTGAATTACCCGCTGCGCAGCTCGAATTGGCGCGGGCGGTGGCGCAGGTGCAACCGCGCACGGTAGCGGTGGTGATGCATGGAACGGTTGTGCGTTTAGCACCAATAGCACAGGTAGTGCCGGCAATACTCGATGCCGGGCTTCCTGGCCAGGGTGGGGGAGCAGCCCTGGCGGGTATCCTGTGCGGGGATATTAATCCTTCCGGCAAATTGGCGGAAACGGTGCCCGCCCGGCTCGAAGATACGCCCGGCTACCTGGATTTCCCGGGTGCTTTCGGCCACCACCAGTACGCGGAAGGCGTGTTCACCGGCCATCGCTGGTACGACGCGCGGCGTATCCCCGTTACCTACCCCTTCGGCCACGGCCTTTCCTACACGCATTTTGACTATTCTGACCTGCAGGTACGATTCCTTCCCGGCGAGCCGCTTTCCGCGGGCGGAGGGTCGGAAAATGCCGCGGCCGGCACCGCGCAGCAAGCACGCGCGCAAGCAGGGGAATTAAGGCGAAATCTTCCCGGGGAGCCGGAAAGCGGCGGCGTCGCCGAAAAACGAGAATCCGCCCGCGTTGGCGGGTTTTCCGCGGGCATGGCGGTGGAGGTAAGCGTGGAAGTGCGGAATACGGGTGCGCGGGCCGGACGGGAGGTTGTGCAGTTTTATGTGCAGCCGCCGCGGCGAGTGGCGCCGCGGCCGGTACGCGAGCTGAAGGGTTTTGCCGCGGTGACTTTGCAACCGGGAGAGGCTGCGCGGGTTTCTGCCCGGATTCCGTGGGAAGAGCTCGCCTATTGGGATCCGCAAGCTAAGGCGTGGTTCGTGGAGCCGGGCGAACATATTGTGTATGCGGCTGCTTCCAGTCAGGATTTGCGCTGCGAGCTCGGGGTTGACTTCGGCGGTCATAACGCGCCTTTGCGGATCACAAGGGAAACCCCAATTTCGCAGCTCCTGGCAGACCCGGTAGCCGCCGGGCCAATGCGCCGGGCAATGATCGACGCCGGGCTGGCCCCGGCCGCTCCGGCCGAGTTTTCTGCTTCGGAAAACGTGCAGGTTCTTGCCTCTTCTACTATTGGTATGCTCCGCGCTTTGGGTACGAGCCCAGAAATCTTGGCCGAACTTTTTGCCAGTCTTGCGGCTGCTGGTTTGGAAGTATGCGAATGAAGTATGCGAATGAAGTATGCGAATAGTGGGCCGGCCACCCATTACGGCAACCGACCCACTATTTTCTAGCTATGTATATAGCTATGCATATAGCTATGCCGAATATCTACCCGGCGGCTGTTAGGGCTCTGCTAGCCGTTGGGGCCCCGGCCCTACACCAGCGCAAAGAGCAGCCACGTAAATACGAAGCCTGCAACGCCGATGATTGTGGTTAGGAGCGTCCACGATTTCAGGCCGTCTTGCACGGAAAGCCCTAGGTATTTGGTGACGATCCAGAAACCAGAATCGTTGATATGGGACAAGGCCATACCGCCAAAGCACATCGCGATTGTTACCAAAGTGGCTTGCAGGGAGGTGTAGCCAGCTAGAGCCATGGGCTCTGCCAACAGCCCGGCCGTGGTCAAAATTGCCACAGTGGCCGAACCTTGCGCGGCGCGCAATACTATTGCCAACACGAAGCCCATCAGAATGATCGGAATGTTCGTGGCAAGCAGCGCGTCCGAAAGGGCCTTCCCAATGCCGGATTCCACCAGCACGTTAGCGAAAACGCCACCCGCGCCGGTCACGAACACGATTACCGCCACCGAAGGCAAAGCCGAATCAAGAATCGAACCGCGCTTTTCTAGATCCCAACGCTGCTGGTGCCCGATCACCAGATAAGCCACGATCACTGCCACGAGCAACGCAAAGGGGCTGGCACCCACGAAGGAGAAAACCCCGTGTGCCTGCGTGCCTTCTTCCGTTTGCATCATGCCCACGGTTCCCACCATGATCTGCACGATCGGTAGCAAAATCAGCGCGCATACCGTGAGCGCACTGGGTGGTTTCACGCGCGGCGCGGTGATCACCGTACCGCCGCCACCCGATCCGCTGCCAGTTCCGTTCCCCGAACCATCACCTGCAGCAGCTGCGGTAGTAGCAACCGAGGCGGCCGCCGGGCTATCCCCAAGGGTTAGCTTGTCAATGCGGAACAGTTTCGTGCTGAAGTAGCCGACGGCGCTTGCCAAGGCGGCAAGCGGAAGACCCACGAGAATCATGTGGCCGGCGTCGACCCCTAAGATTCCAGCGGCGGCCACCGGCCCCGGATGAGGCGGCAAAACCACGTGCACGGTGAGCATTACCCCCGCCACCGGCAACCCGATCTTTAGCGGGTTGACTTTCGCTACCTTCGCGAAACCAAAAACGATCGGCGCCAAAATAATGAACCCGACGTCGAAGAACACGGGGATCCCCAAAATAAAGGCAGCTATCGTAACGGCCGCTACCACGCGTTTCACCCCGAGTTTGGCCGTGAAATATTGGGCCAGGGATTCCGCGCCGCCCGCCACTTCGATCACTCGGCCGAGCATTGCGCCCAAACCCACCACGATCATTACCGAACCGAGGGTTTTGCCCATGCCTTCCGTCATCACCGGAATAATTTCGGCAAGGGGAATACCCGTGGCTAACCCGGTTCCCAAAGAAACCAGGAGCAGCCCCACGAAGGCAGACATTTTGAATTTGATAACCAGCAGCAAGAGGATGGCAACCGCCACCGCCGCTATCGCCAATAAAGCCCCCGCAGACATTTAGGCCTCCGGAGCGACCACACGGATCACATTCGAATCATCGTGTGCAGCTAGACCTTGCGCGCTTCCAATCAGGTATTCCTGCTGCGCGGCAGCGGCTACCGGTACGGCAAGGCCCACGCTCTTCGCCGCGTCCGTAACAATCCCCATGTCCTTCACGAAAATATCGAGCCGCGATTTGACTTCCACATCTTCGTCGTACACGCGCAGCATCCGGGCACCCCGATCGCCGAGCATGAAGGAAGCCGCCGCGCCAGACATCAACGCCTCCAGGGCCTGCTCGGTATCCAAACCAAGCTTGCGGGCAAGTGCCAAAGCCTCGCCCGCGGCAGCGATATGTACCCCGCACAGGAGCTGGTTCACCGTCTTCATGGCCTGGCCCTTACCCGGAGTATCTCCCACGCGTACCAGGTTGCCGGCCATTTGTTCCAATACCGGGCGGGTCTTTTCCCAAGCGGCGTCCGTAGCGCCAACGACGACGAGCAGATCGCCTTCACCCGCCCGGGCCGGCCCACCCGAAATCGGGGCATCCACCAGGTCCAGTTGTGCGGCCGCCAATTCTGCGCCGGCCGTTTCCGCTACCGCGACCCCCACGGTGGAAGTCAAAATAATTGCCGCGCCCGGTTCGAGTACCGCAACAACACCATCTTCCCCATGCAAAACCGCATTGAGCTGCTGCTGATCACGTACCGCAACGAGCACCACATCCGCGCCCGTAGCTGCTTCCCGCGCGCTCGCGAAAGTTTCGATCCCGGCTGCTTCCGCCCGGGTGCGGCAAGCCTCTAGCGGATCGAATCCGCGCACGGTAAAGGCTTCGTTCTTTGCCAGGTTGGTGGCCATGGGCAGGCCCATAGCGCCCAAACCGAGTGCTGAAATAATGGTCATTTTCGTGGCTCCTTTGCCTTAGTTTTGCCTTAGGTTGGTTTCTTTTCTTGCCGCTTATTAGGCAGATAGTTTTTCCACAACTTGGGTGAGGGAGGTTTCATCGCCCACGTTTCCGGCGAAGACAATGTAGGGAATACCACGCGCCGGTTCGTTTTCTCCGCGCCAGGCGGAAACAATCCCGGGGAGCATGGGGCCGAGCACTGTTGCGTAGCGAATTCCCAGCCCCTTCGAGGCCACGTCGGAGGAAGTAATCCCACCCTTGGCGATTACGAAACGTGGCCGGCGGCGTGCCAGCACACCTTGTACCACCGCAACCACCGCACTCGAAACCTGCCGCGAGATATCGAGCGAAGCCGCCCCATCCGCGCCGGTAACGAGGGTGCGAGAAGTACGTACCACCACGTTTTCCTGCGCGAGGTCTGCCGCTACCGCCTCCACGATTTGCGCCAGATGTGCTTCGCGGGTTTGCGGGTCAAGCACCTTTGCCACGTCGATTTCGTATTCGGTAGGTGCCTGCGCCTCCCGCAAATTGTCGAGCTGGCGGGTAGTGAGTGCCACGTGCGAACCGACTACTATCAGCCCGCCGGTAGCAAAGTCGGTACCCAGCCGTGCTTCCTGAATTTCGGCGGCCGTGAGCGGGGCCCGCGTTTCCTGCCCAATCCGCGCCCGCACAAACGGCGGCCCTACGCGGTACAGGAAGCTCTTACCTTCGCCTTCAACGGTGGCCAGCGCGAGGGCCAACAGCCGCAGATCGTCTTCGCAGGTCACATCACACACAATGGGTTGGCGTCCGGAAGCTTGCCGCAAAATATCGGCCACCCCGGCGGTGCCGGTACGCAAAGTTTTCAGATCGATGAGAAGCACTTGGCTAGCAGGCACGCGCCCGGCCGTTTTCTCCTCCACCCACGCGGGAAGGTACGAAGCTTGGTACCCGAAAGTAGCGTCCTTGGCGAATTCGGTTTCGCCCACGGGTACGAACCCATCGGCAAGCGAACCGGCATAGTGGGTGCCTTTTACAGTGATGCGGCCGGCGTCTGCAAAAGCGGGGACAATTACGACGCCGTCTACCTCCCGCCCGGTTTCAGCTTTGATGCAGTCTGCCAACACGTCCGGTTCGAGCGGGAAATGGCCTCGCATCGTCGAATCTGAACGAGAAACAAAACTGATCGGAATATCGCCCAGTTTGCGCGCGGCCGCATATGCGGCCGTAGCTACTTCACGATTGACCCGTTCCGCATCTTCCGGGGAAAGCGAACGGGAATTGGTCATCACGTATACCGCGGGTTTCCCGGTTTGTAAGCCCCACTCAAGATCGGAAACATTCCAGCTGGTGAGCACGGGAAGATCGGCTACAGATTGCGTGCCCGTAGGGTCATCGTCTAACACGATAAGCACCGGGGCATGTGCGTTCGCAGCGCGCACCTGCGCGGCCGGGGTTTCTACCGGATCTGGCATACCGGCTGTTAACTCGGCAAGGGATATGCCCATCTGAACTCCTTTGTCTTAGCCTCATGGCGATTTGGGAACTCCGGCCCAAACGCAACCTCCGAGCACCAGTGCTCAGAGGTCTGAGGTCCACACAGACTAAAGTTCAAGAGCGCGCCTTGTCAACCAGATCTCAGAGGAGTGTGGGCAATCTGGAAACCTGCTTAGTGTGTATGGGGTAGGGGCAAATCCGCGCGGCGGGTGAATCAGCTCTGGCGGGCCCTTCGCGCCCTCCCGCTACCGGGGGTAAATCCGCGGGGCGGTGAATCAGTCCTGGAGGAGGGTGAGGATATCGTCGCGGGTTTGATCCATGTGTGCCCGCATGGCCTGTTTAGCAGCGGTAGGATCGTTGGCCGCGATTTTGGCAAAAATGTTCTCGTGGTGGCCAGCGGCGCGTTTGCGCACTTCCGGAAATTCGGTGGTGTGGCGCCGCGAATCGAGGAGGGCTTCCGCCAGGGGATCTAAAAGTGCGGCGAGAAGTGGATTGCCGCTGGCGCTCATAATGGAATTGTGGAAGTCCAGGTCTAGTTGGGTGGCACGTTCGACGTCGTTCTCCGCGGAAGCTTGCGCATAAGCATCTAGAATCTGGCGCATATCAGCGATTTGCAGATCGGTACGCCGCGCGGCGGCAAGCCCGCTCGCCCCCACTTCGATCATGCGGCGCGTTTCCACCAGGTGAATACCCAACTGCCTGCGAGAACAGTTCCGGGACATCCAGGTAATTATGGACCGCGGGTCCTTCCAAGTGTGAGGATCGGCCACAAAAGTACCGCGCCCATGCACCACCCGCAAAACCCCGCGCTCGGCGAGGGAACGGACGGATTCGCGCATGGTTGGCCGCGATACGCCCAGCCACTGGGCCAGCTCAGTTTCCGGAGGCAGAGGATCCCCGGGGGAGAACCTCTTATCCAGGATTGCGTCCATGATTTGCGAGACTGCACCTATTACCCGGTCGCTGGCCATGCCACCTCCTTATTTGATCACAAATATCGTAGTACATAACAACTCGCGGCAAGGAACTCATAAGTGCGGCAAGGGGCGCATAGGTGAAGGCCCCGGCGTAAAAGGCCGGGGCCAGCACTTGGCATCTGGTATCTACTCTTTATTCGGCTTGCGGGCCGGTGTGTTCGTTTAGCTCGGTGGAGAGGACCACGGGCAGGCCGGAAGGCACATGCTTGTGGTCGCCCGGAGCGCCCACGGCGGCCCCGGCTGCGGCGATGCCGGAAAGGCCGGCGTCGCCGAGTGCGGCAAGCTCAGCCGCATTAGCCGCAACGGCCGGAGTATCACCAGCTGCTGCCCCCGCAGCGCCTTCAGCCTTAGCTTCGGCGGCGGCACCGAGCGTGCCGGGGAGCACCGGATCGGCGCTGGAAATGCCGCGGGCCGCATCGCCGCGTTCCAGATCGATCTGCCAGGCGGAAGGATCCAGATTCTTCTCGCAATACCCGAGCTCACCTTCGTAGGCATCCAAAATCAGCCGCTTCAGATCGGAAACCAGGGGCTGTACCGGGTTAGCGGTGGTGCACTGGTCTTCAAACGCCTGGTAGGCCAGCCCGTCGATCACGCGGTCCAGATGTTCGCGGGTCACCCCGTTCCCGCGCAGGGACATATCTACACCCAAATCTTCGGCCAGGCTGGTGACTTCGCGGATCATTGATTCCACGCCTTCTTCAGTGGTCGAAGCGGGGAAGCCCAGGTAACGGGCGAGCGTAGCTAGATCCTTATCCGCTTGGAAAGACTCATATTTCGGGAACATGGCGTGCTTGTACGGGCGCGTGGCGTTGTAACGCAACACGTGCGGCAAGAAGATCGCATTGGCCCGCCCGTGCGCAATATCGAATTCCGCCCCGCACTTGTGAGAAAGCGAATGCACAATCCCGAGGAACGCGTTAGCGAAAGCCATACCCGCCAGCGCGGAGGCGTTATGCATGCGTTCTTTAGCTTCGACGTCGTTCTCCAACACCGCCGGCCGCAGGTTCTCGAAAATCATTTGGGCGGCACGCAAAGAAAGCCCGCGCGTGTAATCCGAAGCCATTACCGAAATATAGGATTCGATCGCGTGCGTAAGCGCATCCATTCCCGAATCTACGGCGGTGCGGCGCGGCACCGAATCCACAAACTGGGCATCCACAATCGCCACATCCGGGGTGATCGCATAATCAGCCAGCGGGTATTTCATATGCGTTTCCGAATCGGTGATTACCGCGAAAGGTGTGCATTCCGCGCCCGTACCGGAAGTGGTCGGAATCGCCACGAAACGTGCCTTCGCTCCCAGCTTCGGGAACCGGTAGGTACGCTTGCGGATATCCATAAACTTCTGCTTCATCCCAAAGTAGGAAGCTTCCGGTTCCTCATAGAACAGCCACATGACCTTCGCCGCGTCCATCGGCGAACCGCCGCCGAGCGCAATAATGCAATCCGGTTTGAAATCGTGCATCTGCTGGGCACCCTTGAAAACCGTGTTGGAAGTAGGGTTCGGTTCCACATCGGAGAAAATACTCCAAGCCACATTGTTCTTACGTAGCTTCAAATGATGGATCAGAATATCTACATATCCGTGTTCCATCATGCCCGGGTCGGTGACGATAAACACGCGCTCGATCGCTGGCATCTTTTGCAGGTACTGCACGGAGTAGCGTTCGAAATACGTCTTCGGCGGGACTTTAAACCACTGCATATTATTGCGCCTTTCGGCCGAGCTCTTAATATTGATGAGGTCAATGGCGGAAACGTTGTGCGAAACCGAGTTACGGCCATAAGAACCGCACCCGAGCGTGAGCGAAGGAATCAACCCGTTATAGACGTCACCAATCCCACCGATCGCGGAAGGCGAGTTCACGATAATACGGCAAGCATTCATTGCCAGCCCGAACTCGCGTTCTACCAGGCCGTTTTGGGTGTGGATAACTGCGGTATGCCCTAAGCCCCCGAAATTCAGCATGTCTTGCGAACGCCGGAAACCTTCTTCCTTGCCGGAAACTTCCATGAAGCCGAGCACCGGGCACAGCTTTTCCTGCGAGAAGGGATGTTCCGGCCCCACACCTTCAATCGGCACCAGAAGTAGCTTCGTGCCCGCGGGGACTTCCAGCCCGGCTCCGCGCGCAATCTTGAGCGCGTTTTGGCCGGCCAATTCCGCGGCCACGGTGCCTTTCTCCGTGATCATGTAATCCTGCAGCTGCTGGCGTTCGGTAGCGTTGAGCACGTACGAACCCATGCGCACAAATTCGGCAATTACCTTTTCCGCGATTTCGGAATCAATGAAAAGCGCCTGCTCAGAAGCACAAATCATGCCGTTATCGAAAGTTTTCGAAAGCAGCAGATCGTTTACGGTGCGTTCAATGCGCGCGCTCTTTTCGATGTACACCGGTACGTTTCCGGGGCCGACGCCGAGAGCCGGCTTGCCCGTGGAATAGGCCGATTTGACCATGCCCGCCCCACCGGTAGCCAAAGTGAGGGAAACGAGCGGGTGGTTGAGCAAAGCGTGGGTCTTTTCCATCGAAGGTTCTTCGATCCACTGGATGCAATGTTCGGGCGCGCCCGCCGCGCGCGCTGCCGAATACATAATGCGGGCGGCCGCGGCAGAAGACTCCTGGGCGCTGGGGTGGAAAGCGAAGATGATCGGATTGCGCGTCATAATCGAGATGAGCGATTTGAACATGACCGTGGAGGTAGGATTCGTTACCGGGGTGACGCCGGCCACCACGCCCACCGGTTCTGCGATTTGGGTGATCCCGCGCTGGGTATCTTCATGGATCACGCCAACGGTACGGTCGTACTTGATCGAATTCCACACATACTCAGTGGCGAAGAGGTTCTTTACGCATTTATCCTCAAACAGGCCGCGGCCGGTTTCTTCCACTGCCAGGCGAGCCAAGTGCATGTGGTTATCCACACCCGCCAAGGCCATCGCGTGCACGATCTTGTTAATGGCCTGCTGATCGAAAGGCGAGAACTCGTGGAGAGCTTGGTGAGCGCGGCGCGCTAGCTCATCAACAGTTGGAACTGCTGCGGGTGCGGTAGACGTTGCCGCTGGCGTGGCCGGCTGCTTGGCGGGCTGCTTGGTAGCCTGCGCCTGGGCCGCTGCTTGGCCCGTTGCCTGGCCCGTTGCTTGGGCGTGCGCTTCCTGGTGCTCCGAGCCAGCATCGCGGCCGGGCGTATTGTCATGGATGGATGTATGGGTTGCCATGTATCCCCCTGTGTCGTGGTGGTTCACGGGTATCGACCACCGCCTAAACCGGAGATTATCGGAGGTTAAACGGACTGTTTTAGGACGATTTTCGCGCCGTTTTCGCAGGCATAAAAAGTTGCTCTGAACTGGGACTTTTGGGCGTGAACGCGCGGTTTTACTCCCGTATGATTAAGCGGGAATCGCTTATTTTTTGCACAGGTTATTGCCAGGATTATTTGCTGGATGGTTTATCTGCGTCTGGGGCGGATGGATTCGGTCTTTTTAGCCGCCGGTTTTCCAGATGGCTATCTTTAGCGTGTACCTATTTGCGCAGGTCAACTGCGTCAGGTCCGCTCGCTCCACCCGCTACGCGGTGTTCACCTACTTGTGGTCCTTTGCTTTGCAAGCTCCGAGGCCCTGTGTGTTTCGCCAATTCCGTTGGTTCCGATCGCTTTATTCACCTCGCGGTTTGTATATTCTGCGAACTTTCGCTGTTCTTTATTCTGAGAACTTCGCTGTTCTTGCCTGCTCCGCGGTCTTTTTCACAGTGACCATGGTGACTATCTACTTCTGCGTAGAAAATGAGGGAGCCCTGCAATTTTCGTGGCTTACCACTCCTGAGTTTCGTGGGATGCGTGCTGCCTAATATCGGCCTGCTGAATGTTGGCCTGCTGGATATTGGCACCTTGAGAAACTTGGCGGCTGGTCCAGGCCGCCATTGTAGTGGCCCGGCCCGGGAGTATTACTTGATAATGCCTTTTTCGCGGTATTTGCGCTGCGTGTAGCGGTTCCACATAAGCAAGAGGCCGAGGCCAATATACGTAACCGCAAGCTCGCCCGCGAAAATCGCGATGCGAAGGGCAATAGGTTGCACCTCTCCGATGAGGTCCCAAGAACCCCAAATAATGAGGGGCGCGAAAATAATCGTGAGTATCAGCGAGAAACGCTAGATATGTTGTTCAACCCAGTCTTTCATTGATGAGTTCCTTGCGTGTGTGATTTGTGTGGACACAACCAAGATATCTGTCGGTTAGATCGCGTGCCATCGAAAAGCGTGGACCGAGAATATCGACATTCGTCGATGTCTAAATGGGTGAAGGCGTTCTAGAGTTAGGGGAGGAGTGCTGGGAAATAGTTGAAGTGGTGCAGAAGGTGAGTGTCCAATGGCGTATGGAACTTAGTAGCTACTTATTTCCGAAGTGTGCGCGAAACGCCCTGCGCTCATCCTCTGACGTGGTCTTCACAGAGAGAAAGCGTAGACGCAAGTAGCAAAGCTACCGGCGAGGAGTAATGGATCTCCTCGCCGGCGATAGTCAACACGGAATTACGTGCAAATCAGACCCATTTACGCAAGGACTTGATATCGAATAGGACTACAATGAATCCAACGAGCGCTAACACGCCAAGCAAGGGTCCATAAAACTTGAGTACATATATGTATGAAATATCCCGAAGTTTCGCGTAAATCCACGTCAACGAAAAGATAAGAACAACCTCTATGCCAAGTCCCAGGAAAGCTGATTTCCACCTCAACGGCCGTCGTTTACGATCGTGTTTTTCAGTCATGGTTCCTCCCCTCACGTTCGGACGAGCCTACTTACCTGCCGATGCATCGAACCCCGTACCACGCAAGTGAAACGGCTAGGTTGATGCCTCCGCTACGCAAGGCTGCTCGGCCCCCGAATTGTATGAAAGCGTTGGAGTTATAGGTTTTGAAATTTCCAACTGCCCCAATTGGGATATATCCAGGGTAAAGTGCAGGGTTGAGGAAGCTGTATCGACGAATGTTGGTTTTCGGTACCGATTTTGGTGGGTATAGGGAGCAAGACCGGGCGCAAGAGACCCGTCACAGAGTGGGTATTGTTAGGCCACCCCGGATTTTACGGCAGTGATAGCCAGTTCTGTACGACTCTGGCAGCGGGTAATCTCCAGCAGTTCGCTCACGTACGACCGCACTGTAGTCTCTGCTAGGTCGAGTTCGCGAGCTATGTTCTTATTGGGAATACCTTCGAGTAGGAGAGTGAAGATGGGCTCGAGGCGCGAAGGTAGATTTTCTACGGCAGCTACAAAATCGGCGTATTTTTTACGGTTCTCCAATGATCCTTGGTAGGCCTCAGATAGTAGTTGTGTGGGAATTGCGGCCACTACGTTCTTTCCTTGCTTAGCACGTCGAATAGCGTATAAAACCTCTTCGGGATCCGAATCTTTGGTAAGGAATCCGTTTACGCCGGCTTTTAGAGCTCGGTCGAGAGCATCTTCTTCTAGGAAGGCTGTGAGTATCACGATCGGCAACTCTGGATGTAGGGCGCGAACGGCGCGTGCGGTTTCAATTCCATCCATCCCAGGCATGTCCACATCGAGAAGTAACACATCAACCATTTGTGACTGCAGAAGCTCGAGCGCTTGCTTCCCGCTTGCCGCTGCCCACGAAACGCTGATGTCCTCAAGAGTGTTCAAAAATAGAGAGAAACTAATGCGGACGAGCTGGTCGTCATCTACAAGTGCAACCCTAATTTTGCTGCTCATTGCACCTCTCTTCCGACTCTAGTCTTCCGACTCTTGGTTCGTTCGGCTTTAACATACGGCTTACTTGTCACCGGGAATTGTGACGTGTGTGAACCATTGATTTGTTGGAGTGGTTCCCACGGCAAACTCTCCCCCTTGAGATTCCACACGCACCTTCAAGTTTGCTAGCCCGAAGCCACCACCAATATCGGGGGTAGATCCCTCGCTACATATGTCATTACTCATCAGAATCGTGAGTTCGCGGCTAGGCTCATTGAATCCTATGACGAGCCTAGCCTGACTGTTTTCAGGTGAATACTTTAGGACGTTGGATGCGCATTCGCGAACCATGAAGTTTCCCGTCGCAAGCTGCCCGGAACTTAGTAGGCTCTCATCCAAATTAGGCATGGAAACTCGCAAGGTAATGCGCCGCGTGAGAAGCATTCCCTGGATTTGCTCAATAACGGTTGCCATAGGTTCCGTCTGGTCGGGTATGTTCATCGTTGCGATAAGGGCGCGGATGCGGCGCGAAGCATTGCGGGCAATATCTATTTGCACTTGAGATGCTTCTGCAAATTCGGGGTGGCGGATAGCAAAATCGCGAGCCAGCAGAATGATGTGGGCGAGGTCCTTAGCTGTGTTGTCGTGCAATTCCTGGGCAAGGGCGCGGCTCTTTGCAGCGCTCGTTTTCTGCGCTTTCCGAGCCGTATTTTCGGCATAAATCCGACGCTGTTTCTGCCACTTTAACGCCAGACTGAGGGCGAGTACTGTTACGCCTAGGAGCAGGGAGCTAGAAGTTTGTGGTTCGGAATCAGGTGTCTGTAGGAATATCGTTGTTTCGACGGCGAATAGAACGAAAATAGCAGCCACGACCCACGCCCGCATAACCCAGATGGCTATGGCCAGATAGATCGCCAAATCAAGCATTCTCTCCCCACGTAAACTGAGGAAAGGAAGATCGAAATAAAAACTAGCTCAAAGCGCGGTGATTTGGCTGAGAGCGCCAACGATCCGGCGAGTAGCATCGCCAAAATAATCCGTGGTGCCGAAAATGCCGCCATTCCAGCACTTGTGCTGTAAATATCAAAGAAAAGCAAGAACAAAGTTACTATCGCGTGTGCACGTGCGGAGGCAGGCGATGTAGGCTTTGCCAATTTCCCGACCATGTCCACATTGTTGCACGATCGCGCCAAATGTGCATCTAAGGTTTAAATGGATGCGCAAGGCAGAAGTAAGGGCTGCAGTATTGGCGGTGCTGCGGTGCTGCGGTGTTGGCGGCGTTGCGGTCGTTTTTGCGGTCGGTGTTGCTGGAGGTGTTGCAGACGGCGGGGTTAGTCGAAGGAAATGGGGATACCGTATTCGTGCCAGCGTGCGGGGTGGTTGAGAATCTCCGCGAAGCCGGCTAGGCAGCCGCCGCGGGAAGCGGCGAAATCCCCGAAGGCACTGGTTTCGATCTGCACGTCCTCCCAGCGCCGGCCAAGTACACGGTACTCAATTTCGGCCTTCATAATTATTTCAAGCCGGTGGTAAAGGCGCGCGAAATTCCCGCCCAAAACTACCAGGCGCAAATCCAATAGGTTCAAAACGTTGGCGATCGTCGTACCTAAAGCTTGGGCGCAAGCATCGATAGCGGCACGGGCGCCCGGATCGCCCGCATCGAAAAGACGCGACAGCTTCGCCAGGCTCATTTCCTTTCCGCCTTCCGCGCCCGCCGCATAGCCAGCATTCCGCACAATCGAATCAAAACCTGCATACTGTTCCAAACAACCATTGGAACCGCAACGGCATTTCGGGCCGGAACGGTCTACGCACATGTGGCCGATTTCGCCGGCCCAACCGTGGTCGCCAGAAAAGAGCTGACCCTCGAAAAAGATCGCCGCACCCACGCCGACCTCCGCGGAAACGTACAAGAAACTCGAGTAGCCGGCGCGCACGCCGGGGCGGGAAAAGAACACCGAAAAAGCGGCCGCATCTGCCTCATTAATCACCCGGAAATGCCCCGCATCAAACCCCGGAAAATCCAGCAAAACACCTGCGTCTACATTCTGCCAACCCAGGTTTGGTGCGGTAACGATCGTGCGCCTATCCGTATCTACCAGCCCGGGCACGCACAACACCGTGCTTAGCAACTGCCCGGCCGGCAACTTGCTCGCTTCTTCGCCCGCTAGCCGAGAAACCCAGGCCAATACCACCGCCGGATCCGAACCGCGTGAATCAGACCGTTCGAGGCGCGATGTGAGCACATTTCCCGCCAAGTCGAGGGCGTAAATCGCTACGTATTCCAGGTTGATTTCCAAGGCCAGCACGATGTTCTTGCCCGGCTGGGCGGCTAGTGGCGCTGCCGGCCGCCCCACCTGTGGCCGCACCGGCTCCAACTCCTCAATCATGCCTGCCGAAATCAACTCGTCAGTAAGGCGGGAAACCGTTGCCCGCGTGAGCCCGGTACTTTGTGCCAACTTCGCGCGGGAAAGGCCAGTAGCAGTTTCCGGGGCGGGTAAATTGGAGGACCCTGCGGGAGCTTCATCAGGGGTTTCGTTAGTGCCCGCTACGGGGGCGGGTAAATCGGGTGAACCTTCGGGAGTCTCGTGGGGAGTTTCGTGCGGAGACGCTAGGGGAGCCGCGTTGGGAGATTCGTTAGTGCCCGTTACCGGTGCGGAGCTTGCGACGGCCGTTTCATGCAACTCGGAAACGTCTTCCGGTAGTGGCGCGTGAGCCTTTCCGGCCGAAGGCGCAGAAGTAATAGTGGGATCGGCAGTAGCAGAACCGGCCGCGAGGATATTACAAAGAATGAGACGCAAATTGTCTTGACGAATCGACGTCGCATTCTTGCCGGGTTTCATGCTGTGATCCTTTCCAGGCCTCGCACACTGTACATATGTATGACTTCTAGATATGTGACTTCTAGATGAAAAATCCGTCATAGACAGGCTCACCGAGCCGTCAGTATTTCAGCATAAACGAAAAGAACTAAGACCATCCAATTACCTGCCACAATAGGACGTGGCGGCGAACCTTTTGTAGCGGAGAATACTGCGGCGGGCACCTTGGTAACGCTATGGCGGGCACCTTGGTAACGCTATGGCGGGCACCTTGGTAACTGTGGCCAGCCGCGCCCTGATTTCAGCTCCGCATGGCATTGAAAAACGCGGCTCAATTGGTTAGTTTTACTTAAGAACAAAGTCCCGTTGCGGGGGTAGTCTGCCGCGTGTTGGCTTGCCGGTTTGCTGCACTGTTGGGGTGCCGTACTACCCCGGTTGCCAGCTCACCGGCTTGTCAGCTTGCCGGCGGCCGTCCTATCGGTTTGCGCGGTGCGTGCCATGTATTTGCGCGCACCGAGCGAACAGCGCCTAGCAAGTGGTGCCTGCCAAACGGCACCTAGCAAAGGCGCCTAGTGAGCGGCGTCAGGCAAGCGGCGTCAGGCAAGCGGCGTCAGGCAAGCGGCACGTTGTATACAGCACGTTGTAAACAGCGAACAGCGTAGCCGCAGGTGCCCTCGCATGCGGTACG
The DNA here is from genome assembly GCF_900618115.1 of Actinobaculum suis. Taxonomy (NCBI): domain Bacteria; kingdom Bacillati; phylum Actinomycetota; class Actinomycetes; order Actinomycetales; family Actinomycetaceae; genus Actinobaculum; species Actinobaculum suis. Next base: position 2,195,821 of record NZ_UYIO01000001.1, on the reverse strand, counting down.
GCCCGAAGGAGCGCCATGCAAGAAGCCAAACATTCCGAACAGTCCCCGCAACTAGTGGCCGGGGTTGATTCTTCCACGCAGTCCACCAAGATTCTGATTGTGGACGCCCGCACGGGTGCCACGGTTCGCGAAGGCCGGGCCGCGCATCCGACCGGTACGGAGGTAGACCCGCAGGCCTGGCTCACCGCTTTCCGCGAGGCCGCTGCCCGGGCGGGCGGTTTGGCCGATATTAGCGGCCTTTCCGTAGCCGGCCAGCAACATGGCATGGTGCTTTTGGACGCCGCGGGCGAAGTAATCCGCCCCGCCCAATTATGGAATGACACGAAGTCAGCGGCCGCTGCGCGCGCTCTTACCGCCGAGCTGGGCGCCGAATTTTGGGCGCAAGCGGTGGGTTCAGTGCCGGTTGCCTCGCTCACGGTAACGAAACTGCGCTGGATTGCCGATAACGAACCAGAAAACGCGGCCCGCATCGCCGCGATCTGCCTCCCGCACGATTGGCTCACCTGGAAACTGCGCGGCACCGCCGATATTCGCGCTCTCACCACAGACCGTTCGGACGCTTCCGGCACAGGTTACATGGATTGTGAAACTAACGAATACCGGTATGACATCCTCGCCCACGCCCTGCGCATTACCGAAGCCCAAGCCCGGCAGCTCGTGTTGCCGCGCATCGCCGCCCCCTACGAATCCGTGGGGCGCGTACACCCACAGTTTTTGGAGGAAACGGGAGAAGCTACGGCGTCGGGAACTGAAGCAGCGGAGGTAACTGAAGCTGCGGCGTCGGGAACTGAGCCGAACTTGCCGGGAACTGCTCAGCCGAAAACTAGTGTGCCGGTGTTGCTGGGCCCGGGGGCTGGCGATAATGCGGGGGCGGCTTTGGGGCTGAATTTGCGGCCCGGGCAGGCATCGATTTCGATCGGAACTTCCGGGGTGGTGGCAGCGATTGCCGAACATCCGGTGCGTGACGCACATTCCGGGGTCACCGGTTTTGCGGACGCGAACGGAGCATGGTTGCCGCTCGCCTGCACGCTCAATGGCGCGCTGATTCAGGATTACTTCTGCGAACTTTTGGGCGTGAGTTTCGAGCGTTTGGGGGAGTTGGCGGCGCAGGCCGCGCCCGGTGCCGGTGGGGTCACGTTGGTTCCCTATTTTGCGGGGGAGCGTACGCCCAATTTGCCGCGCGCTACCGCGAGTTTGCATGGTCTTACCCCAGGTTCGACGACGCCGCACAACTTCGCCCGGGCCGCCTACGAAGGTTTGGCGTGTTTGCTCCGCGGGGCTTTGGAAGCTTTGCGGGATGGCGGTTTGCGTATTGAGCGGGCGATGCTGATTGGCGGGGCCACGCGGTCGGCAGTTTTGGCGCAGATCATGGCGGACGTGTTACAGATTCCTTTGTATATACCCCGCCCGGGTGAATATGTGGCGCGCGGGGCGGCTCGCCAGGCCGCGCTGGTGTGCGGGTTCGACGTGAGCGCTCCCGGCTGGGAACCGGAGATCACGGAAACTATTACGCCCGGCCCGGCAAACCCGGCTTGGCCGCGCTACCAAAAACTCGCCGCCGCTATCGCCCACGCGCAAGCGGAAGACTAGGCGCGATCCCTTCCGCGAAGCCGTATCGCCGGCGCTATGGCCCGCACTCGCGGGCAGGCGGTGGCGAGCAGCAGGCTCTTAAGCGGTTCCAGCCGGTAAACGGGTAGTGCCTGCGTGCTGGTAATGGGTAATTGCATATGGATGCGAGGTAGGGGCCGGTTTAGTCCGAACTAAACCGGCCCCTACCTGTCGGTGTATGTAACCGCGAAGAGCTTGGCTAGCCGTTCAGCGTTTGCCTAGTAGCAAGCCCAGCGCGTTGAGCGGCGGCTTCTTCGATTTCTTCGAGACTCTTGCCGCGAGTTTCAGGAACACGCAAGCGCACGAATGCCACGCCCAGTGCACACACGGTAATGGTTAGTGGCATAAACACGCTATGTTTTAGTTGCCTCGACATAAAACGGTAGAAAACAATCTCAGGCGTGAGACTAGGAATATGCGTGTGCGCCCGCTCGTTTAAAAATTCTGCGCGGCGGGACGATTCGCCCGAAGAATCTTGTAGAAATGCCCCGTTCGTGGGTTGGATGAGAAGCCGTTCGGCCATTTACGAATTCCGGGGCTATCCTCTTTGAACACGTGGAGTAAGAGCGATAGGCAGACTGCGTCGAAGTTATTGGGACTAGACTTCGCCACGAGCGCATGTTATCGGTAACATTACCGCGGATCAAAGATGATCTTCGCAGTAGGTGGGCAGTAGGTTGGCTCGCCTCTTAAATTTCTATGGGAGGCTTCAATGGCGAAACTGCATGTAGATCCTAAATATGTGAACGCTACCATTAACGAGCTAATTTGGGGGTCGTTTACTGAGCACTTAGGCCGATGCATTTATGGAGGGCTTTTCCAGCCCGATCACAAAACTGCGGATGAGAAAGGCCTGCGTCAGGATGTGATTGATGAAATTAACGAACTCGGGATAAGTCTAGTGCGCTATCCAGGCGGGAACTTTGTTTCAAACTACAACTGGAAGGACGGTATTGGACCAAAGGAAGATCGCCCGCGAAGGCTTGAGTTTGCCTGGGCAACCATCGAGCCCAATCAGTTTGGTATTGACGAGTTTATTGACTGGGCTCGAAAGGCAAACGTTGAGCCTATGATCGCCGTGAATCTTGGTACGGGCACCCCCAAGGAAGCGGCGGAACTTGTCGAGTACTGCAACCATCCGGGTGGGACGTACTGGAGCGATCTTCGGCGAAAGAACGGCCATGAGGAGCCATACGGCATCAAGTACTGGTGTCTTGGGAATGAAATGGAGGGAGATTGGCAAGCCGGGCATCTTAGCGCTGAGAACTATGCGGACAAGGCGCTCGAAGCTGCGAAGATGATGAGATGGGTTGACCGAGACATTAAGCTCGTCGCCTGCGGTAGTTCCTACCATGTACTTCCTGAATGTCTGGAGTGGGATAGGATTGTTCTGAATAAGCTTTATTCGCAAATTGACTATCTTTCCACTCATTTTTATGCCTCGCGTGGAGGGAGCGAGGCTTCTGAATTTATCTACGCATGGCACGCTCTAGACGAGCATCTCAGTAATTCCGAGGCTGTTCTCGATTTCGTGAAGGGGAAGCGAGGCGAGACAAAAGACATTCCGGTATGTCTCGACGAATGGAACGTCTGGAACTTCTCTGATCTCAAGATTGATGGACCAGATGATCTGCTTGGTGCTACTGAGTTGGAGGTTACATCAGCGGAAAGGTGGGAGGAAGCCCCGCCTATTCTGCAGGAAAAATACACGCTTCTAGATGCATTGACGTTTGCAGGTTTAGGGATGACCCTGATCAACCATGCAGACCGCGTAGAGATTGCATGTCTAGCCCAGTTGGTAAATGCTATCGCTCCAATTACTACGAGCGAGGAGGGTGGAATCCTACGGCAAGCGATCTGGTATCCGCTCCGTGAGTTTACGCAGCGTGGACGCGGAGAGGTGCTGGATTACAGGCTGGAATGTACGAAAGTTACGGTCAATGAACGGGAAATTCCAACTGTGTATGCAGCAGTAGTGCGAAATCCGGAGACTCGCGAATTGACTATCTTCGTATTGAACGCAAATCTTGACGAATCTGTTCCGCTTGAAATACAAGTAAGTGGGCACGATTTCAAGATTACGGGCGTGCGTAGGCTAGAAGGCGAAAAGCTAAATAGTGTTAATACGTTTGAGAATCCAAACGAAATCTCTATGAAGGAAATGGGCTCTCGCGATCAATCTGGTGTGGATTTGCCGCCGGCGTCCTTCTCGGTTGTAACTGTGGGGGTAGCAGAATGAGTGAGACCAAACCAGGCCCAGAAGCGAAAATATGCGGTTTCAAGGGTGAGATTAAAACTTGGAACCGGATAGCATACGGCGCTGGCGATATGGCTGTCAATATTACCTGGGCCGCGCTGGGAATGTTTATTGTATTCTTCTATACCGATGTAGCTTTCATTCCCGCGACGGCTGTTGGAACTCTGATGCTACTCGGCAGGGTTTTTGATGGCATTACAGATGTAATTGTGGGAGCTCTGGTAGATAAAACCGATACCAGGTGGGGGAAAGCAAGGCCTTGGGTCTTGTTCGGCGCGATCCCGTTTGCAGCGTTTTCCACCTTACTCTTCGCAGTTCCGAATACGTCTGTTTCGGGGAAACTGCTATATGCGTATGTAACTTATCTCCTGATGACTCTTGCATTCACTGCGGTCTGTATTCCATATGGAACCATTAATACACTGATGACGCGTGACATCAACGAAAGAGCAAAATTGAACGTTTACAGAATGTTCATGGCTCAAATCGGGTTCTTGCTAGTAACTACTGTCACTCTGCCGCTGGTGAAGCGGCTGGGAAACGATCAGCGTGCGTGGGTTATTGCGTTTGCTATATTGACGAGTTTATCTGTCATTCTATTCTGGTTCACAGTCGCCGGCACCCGGGAAATCAGAGCGGCTCGAGACGAAGGGCAAGAGAACTTACCCCTTAAAACTAGACTGAAAGCAATGTTCGCTAATAAGTACTGGATTTTAGCGACAGTTTTCTTCCTTGTGTTTAGTGTGGGTTACGCGTTAAATCAATCTGCTTTGGTTTACTACTGTAAGTGGATATTGGGGAATGAACAACTCGTGTCTGTACTCACGTGGGCATTCCTGGTTCCGGTTATGGTTGGATTTCTATTTTTGCCGCAACTTATTCGGCGTTACGGTAAAACGAAGCTGATGATGGTGGGGGTCGTCATTTCATTGATAGGTCTTATCGTGATGGCGGTTGCCCCTGCGAGCTTCACTGTTGCCGTGACCGCTCAGATTCTCAAGGGGTTGGGGCAAGTCCCACTACTGGGGATTGTGTGGGCTCTTTTCCCGGACACGATCGAATACGGAGAATGGAAAACCGGTATTCGATCTGAAGGCTTGCTATACAGCTCGGGAAGTTTTGCGCAGAAGCTTGGTATTGGAATCGGAACCGCCCTGATGAGCTGGATCTTAGGCATGGGCGGATACGATGGGGCGGCTTCTGTACAGACCGATGGTGCTATAAGCGCGATTTTATGGTCGTTTATTTACGTACCGATGATCACGTTTGTCCTACAGGCAGTAATCTTGTACTTCTACGATATTGACAAGAAGCTTCCAACAATTATGAAGGAGTTGAGCGAGAGGCAGTAACGCAATCCTATCCACATTTTCCGACTGTAGAATGGTGAAATGCTTTCGCCATTTAGTGTTTCTCCCGCAAGGAGTAACCAGGCTACGGATTTTAGTAACCACACCCCAACTGCCCGATTACGGTTAGTCGTGGCGCATGGAAACGGGGAATAGGGGAGCTCTTTAGCGAGCTAGGGATCTATGTTTATCAGCCCTGTTCGCATAGAGCTCCCCAAATTCGTCTTCTGCTCCGCAACCCGAGGTGCCATTCGGGGCTACCATTAGCACATCTAGGCGTTGCTGGGTCAGACCTTCTTACGGGCGGTGGACTGCCGTACTACAAGATTTGCAGGGATCGGTGTGACATCTGGGTCCTTTCCTTCTAACAAAGCGAGGGTGGCTTCGAGGACGCGATGACCGAGCTCCGTGAAGTCTTGAGTAATAGTGGTGAGGGCCGGGCTGTAGAATTCAGATTCAGGCACATTATCGAAACCGATCACGGAAATGTCCCCAGGCACATCAATGCCAGTGGCTAGAAAAGCCGCTAGTAGCCCGAGTGCCATTTGGTCATTAGCGGAAAAAACAGCGGTAGGACGGTCTTCCGGAGCGAGCGAAGAAATCCAAACGCCAGTATCATAACCGGCGCGGGGACTCCAGTCACCTTCGATAATGCGCGGAGTAATGCTAGCAGTTTCGCATTCCGCAATTGCGGCTTTTCTGCGCCACTGTGCGTCGGTCCAGTTATGCGGTCCGGCCAAAAGGAGAATATCAGTATGGCCCAGCTGAATGAGGTGGCGGATGGCTGTGCGGGCTCCGCTACCTTGGTCTACCGAAACACTTGGCAGATTAGGTACGGAATCCACGGGTGGCCCAACCATAATGATCGGCGTATCGGTGTCGAGATGACCGGCGTAGCGCGATAACGATTCGCGGGCGCCGATCACGATAATGGCCGCGACCGCTCCGTTCAAAAGATCGTCAATGGAAGCGGCAAATTCTTCCTCTGCGGCTTCTCGAATCGACGCGATGAGAACCGCATATCCGTGAGATCTAGCTACTTCCGAAATAGTCGCGAGCGTGCGAGAAGGTCCATACAAGAAAGAACCAACGGCAATAACGCCGATCGTTCTAGACTGCGCCGTAACTAAAGCTCGGGCAGCCAGATTAGGGCGGTAGCCAAGTTGTTCAATGGCAGCCTCGACCTTTTGTCGGGTGGTTGGGCGCACACCTTCAAAACCATTGATAACTCGGGAAACTGTCTGATGGGAGACTCCGGCAACCTTAGCAACTTCGGCCATGGAAGGCCGCCGGTGTTTCCGCATTTGTGTCTCCTACTGGATCTAGCCCTCAAGTTCCTGCTCCAGAAACCAAAGGAAATATTTGTTATGGAAGTACAGCATCTGGATAGTAGCTACATGTAACTACCCTTTGAAACTTACGATATTCCAGGTAGCTGTATGCCGTGAACCGGGCCCGAGCTGTACGAGTCCAATTTTACTATTGAACGCATTTGCCGGGCATGTCATTGCCTCAATAGCAATTCCGGTCCGATCGGGGAAGCCTGGCTTGCCAAGATCCGCCGTAAAAACTTGCACCCATGGTAATGCACTGACATCCCAGGACACCTGACAACCCTGACCATGTGGGTCTATGATGCGGGCGCTTGCGATGGCCGGTGCGTTCCGATCAGGGGTACCGGGCTTAGCTTTTGAACTATTTTCGAGTGCAGCTGCGGCCGTTTCCGAGCCGTTGGCAAACAGAGCGGTAAAGGCGTGGTCGATCTTGGAACCTCCTAGGGCTTTGCCAGCACGGAAATCAAAGGCTCCGCCAGCAAAACTTGCCACATCATGCAGAGCCCGTGGCAAAAGCCGGTCCGGGGTAGTTTCTAGAACCTGGCTGGCTGGAAGTTCCAACTTCCAATCGTCTACCGTCCCCGTACCGCCGCGCACGTACGGATGTGTAGCAATTCCATAAGGAACAGCCTTGGTCCCAATATTGGTGGCCGTAACTTGCCACGTAAGGCCGGAAGTCGCATCGAGTGTGAAAGTTGCTAGTAGCTCCAAAGCGGAAGGATAAGCCTCTTGCGCGGAGACCACTGCCCGCCAGACCATATGGCTTTTCGCCGGATTCGCAACCGCGCTGTTAGTTGGGGTACCAGTAGGAGAGGTGTCAGCAGGCGTTGCCGTAGCACCGCGATCGCCGCCCGGTTCTACGAATCCACGTAGCTCATAGTTACCACTAATCTCCATGAGTTCCCAGTTCAGCCAGCAAGCTAGGCCGTGGCTGGCATTATTGCGTTCTGGTTCGTTGATTGCCGCCTGGTAGTGCTGGCCGGCAAATTCGTAGCGGCCGGCATCGATACGGTTTGGCCACGGGGCCAAGATGGCGCCATGAAAAGCGGGCGGCACTAAATCAAGCGGCACGGGCACAATCAAATCCCGTTCCCCATAGCAAAGCTCGCGCAAAGTGGCGCCTACGCTCCCAACCGTGGTTTTATACTCCCCAGCAAAAATCGTGGCCGCACTCCCGCCGGCAGGTATACCAACCGAGGCTTGCCGCATAGGGCCGGCAACGGCCGGCGAAATGAAACCGGCTGAATCGTGCGCTGTACGCTCCGTAGTGGCCGAATTACCAGCGTCCACAACAGCTGGATTGCCTCCTCCGGACGCGGAATTACGAGAACCGGCGTGCGGCGTCGGACCTTGAATGTGCATGGAGCCTCCTGGCGCTGATTTGGGCACAAACGTGCCTTCATTCTTTCACGCGAAGCACCACGAGTGCGTAGCAAGACCAAGCCACGGCGCTCCGCAAACTCTGCCTCCACCGTGCACCGGTTCAGTAAAGACCGGTGGTGAAGGCGCCGGTGCGGCAGGGGATAAAAGCGACCTCACAGGTAAACGCTAAGGCAAGTTTGCGGTAGTTCACAAGGCGCCTTTCACGAAGATTTCCGCGCCGTAAAGCCGGTTTTCGTGGTGCTCAAAATCTATTTTAGTGTTAGCGCTGCGCAAATCGGACGGAAATGAGCGCTTGCATTTTTCTAGATCCTGGTGCATCATCGGTTAAAACCGAAGTGTGAGCGCTAACAAACAGGCGGGTGTGCGGGATTAAAAATCCTGCATAGTGCCCCGTCAGCCGCGATTTCTAATCGAATCGCTGGTAAGCGCAGTTTCACGTGGCCTGCCGCCAGGCAATAACCACGCCAAGAGGGGTGTATGCGCAACGGTCTATTGCGCCGGCCCTGGATTTTAGAACGCGGGAACTCGAAGGGGAGTTTCAGGGAGTTTCAATGGTGAAAGAAATACAAAGGCCTGGCCCGGCCGCAGAAATTAGCGCCGGGCAAGCCTCGCTGGGAATCGAATTTGGTTCCACCCGAATTAAAGCCTGCATTGTAAGCCAAAGTGGCACGCCGCTGGCTACCGGTGCCCATGAATGGGAAAACGAAATAGTTGACGGGCACTGGAGTTACCCGTTAGCCAGCGTACAAACCGGTATGCAAGCTGCATATGCGGATCTATTGGCCAGTTGTGAGGAACGTTATGGGGTGGCCCCGCGAAGTTTTGCCGGGATCGGTGTTTCGGCGATGATGCACGGCTATCTTGCTTTCGACGCTGCCGGCGAACTGCTGGTGCCTTTCCGTACTTGGCGCGATACAACGACGGCGCAGGCCGCGGCAGCGCTGACCGAAAGATTCGGGGTGAATATCCCGATGCGGTGGTCGGTGGCACATCTCTATCAAGCAATGTTGGACGGTGAAGAACACGTTTCCCGCATTGACTTCCTAACCACATTGGCCGGTTACGTGCACTGGCAACTCACGGGCCGCAAGGTACTCGGGGTGGGAGACGCTTCCGGAATGTTTCCGATCGCGGCAAACGGCGCCGGCTACGATCCAAAGCTATTAGCAAGCTTCCAGGAGCTGATAACAGACCTTGCTGGTAGCGCGCCGGTAACAGTGCCACGCAAGCCCCTGGGCGAGTTACTTCCGCAAGTTCTGTTGGCTGGGGAGGAAGCCGGCCGGCTTACTGCCTCAGGAGCTGCCTTCCTGGATCCGAGTGGCACTTTGGAACCGGGGGTGTTATGTGCACCGCCGGAAGGCGATGCGGGTACCGGGATGGTGGTAACAAATGCGGTACGGCCACGTACTGGCAATGTTTCGGTGGGCACTTCGATTTTCCTCATGGCCGTACTGGAACGTCCCTTGCGTCAGGTTCACCGCGAAATCGACCCGGTCACCACGCCTACTGGAGAACCGGTAGCAATGGTGCATTGTAATAACGGTGCCGATGAGCTGGCAATGTGGATGGATCTTTTCCGAGAAGTAGGTGAGGCCCTCGGTGGAGAGATAGCAGATCCTGACGCCGTCTACCGGCGTATCTTGCCACTCGCGTTGGAGGGCGAACCTGATGGGGGCGGGTTGCTTGCCTTCAACAATATCTCGGGCGAGCCAGTAACTGGTTTGGAATCGGGCCGCCCGGGTGTACTCCGCGCTCCCGGATGCGTGTTTACCTTACCGAATTTCATGCGCTCGCAAGTGTTTTCGACTTTTGCCGCACTGGCGCTGGGTTTAGAAGTGTTGGCTACGGAAGACGTGGAGTTAGATGTGCTTTCCGCCCATGGCGGGGTATTTAGAACGCCCGGAGTAGCGCAAAGGCTTCTCGCGGCCGCGGCCGATACTCCGATCACGGTTGCTGAAGGTGCCGCCGAAGGCGGGGCCTGGGGTATGGCCATTTTGGCTGCCTTTGCCGCCCGGGAAAATGCGACAGTGCGGGGCAGTACCTCTGCGCTTGGTGCAGATCCAGGGCAGAGCGATGCCGGCCAACGTTTGCAAGAGTTCCTTTCTGGGACGGTATTTGCGGCCTCTTCGGCCACGACGATTACTCCCTCTGCCACTGATCGGGAAGGTTTCGCGCAGTTTTTGGAGACCTATCGGCAGGCTTTGCCGGTGCAAGAAACCGCGGTTAACGCAATCGCGGAACGGGTAATAGCAGCCTAGATGTGGAGGAATTGAATATGAGCGCGAAGGCGCAAGGGTATACCGCGAGCAAAAGCCTTACCGCATTTTCGCCCGCGGTACAAGAAAAAGTTGCAGTGGCCCGCCAGCAGGTGGCAGAACTTCACGGGGAACTTACTCGATACGACCTAGTGGTGTGGACGGCAGGGAATGTTTCGCAGCGGGTCGTCGTCGGGAGCGAACCGAGCTCCGCGGATTTACTGGTAATTAAACCTTCCGGGGTGCGGTATCACGAACTTGCGGCAAGCAATATGGTGGTGTGCGATTTATATGGGCAGTTGGTGGATGGCCAATACGCACCCTCGTCGGACACCGCGGCGCACGCGTACGTATACCGGCATATGCCGGAAGTAGGCGGGGTCGTACACACGCACTCCACTTATGCCACGGCGTGGGCGGCGCGCGGGGAGGAGATTCCCTGTGTGCTCACCATGATGGCTGATGAGTTTGGTGGGTCCATTCCGGTGGGGCCGTTTGCGGTGATTGGTGACGATTCGATTGGGCGGGGAATTGTGCAGACGTTACGCGATTCGCGTTCGCCGGCGGTGCTGATGCAAAACCACGGACCGTTTACCATTGGCGCGGATGCGACGGCGGCGGTGAAAGCGGCGGCCATGGTGGAAGAAGTGGCACGCACTGTGCATATAGCCCGCCAAGGTGGGGAACTGATCCCGATCGACTCCGAAAAAATTACACAACTCTATAACCGATACCAAAATGTCTACGGGCAATAGTAGGGAGACGGTAGCTATGCGGGTAGCTGTGCAGTGCGAGGCTACCTGCCATCTTTACCCGGACAAAACTTCCAAGGGAAAACCTGCTGGTATGCAGGGTGTACACGCAACTAACTCTGTAGCAAATCCTAAAACCTACCCAAACCAGCACCGAAACTAACAACAAAAGGAGCGAAAAATGCGCAACCCATTTGCGGAGAAGGAAATTTGGTTCCTCACCGGATCCCAGTTTCTTTACGGACCGGAAACCTTAGAAGAAGTGGCGGCGCAATCGCAGACGATCGCCCGCACCTTAGACGAATCTTCACACACCCCGATCCGTATAGTGTGGAAGCCGGTACTTACTACTTCCGAGGCGATTTTGCGGACCATGCTAGAAGCTGGCACGAATGAGAAAGTGGTGGGCGTGATTGCATGGATGCATACATTCAGCCCAGCGAAGATGTGGATCCGCGGCTTGGAATCTTTGCGTAAACCGCTATTGCATCTGCATACCCAGATTGATGAAAAGATGCCCTGGGAACGCATGGATATGGACTTCATGAACCTCAACCAAGCAGCGCATGGAGACCGAGAATTTGCATATATCTTGACCCGCATGGGCGTGCGACGCAGCACTGTAGTGGGTCACTACACGCATGAAAAAGTGCAGCGCGAAGTGGGCGTGTGGATGCGCGCCGCAGCCGGTTGGGATGCAGCCCAGAACATGAATCTGGTACGTTTTGGCGACAATATGCGTAATGTTGCCGTGACGGAAGGTGATAAAACCGAGGCCGAAATTCGCTTGGGTGTTTCCGTTAATACTTGGGGTGTAAATGACCTGGTTGAGGCCGTGAGCAGGGTGGACGACGCCGCAGCGGAAGCGCTGTGTGCCGAGTACGAAGAACTGTACGAGGTGCAACCGGAATTGCGGCGCGGTGGGGAACGGCATGATTCCCTGGTTTACGGTGCCAAACTCGAGATCGCAATGCGTGGCTTCTTGGAAGCTCACGATGCCGGTGCCTTCACGGATACTTTCGAAGATCTCGGCGCCTTACGCCAGCTTCCGGGGTTGGCAGTGCAAAGGCTCATGGCCGATGGGTATGGCTTTGGGGCGGAAGGTGATTGGAAGACGGCTGTACTGATCCGCATTGCCAAGATTATGGGTTACGGTCTGCCCGGTGGAGCTTCCTTGATGGAAGACTATTCCTACAATTTGGTGCCCGGGGAAGAAAAGATCCTCGGCGCGCACATGCTGGAAGTATGCCCGACCATTACGCAGGAAAAGCCGCGCCTGGAGATCCACGAGCTCGGAATCGGCGATCGGGAAGATCCGGTGCGTCTGGTGTTTACCGCCACTCCAGCTGAAGGCGTGGTAGTGGCGATGAGCGATATGCGGGACCGTTTCCGGTTGGTTGCAAACAAAGTACAAGTGGTGGATCCGGATGAGCCGCTTCCGAATCTGCCCGTGGCACGGGCCGTGTGGCGCCCGCTTCCCAATTTTGAAACCTCGGTGAAGTGCTGGCTTTCCTCCGGCGCCGCCCACCACACGGTGCTCACCACCCAAGTGGGTATTGAAGCCTGGCGAGCCTTCGCAAATATTGCGGGGATCGAACTAGCAGAGATTGATGAAAACACCGAAGTGAAGCAATACCAGGATGCTCTGCGGTGGAACCAGGTGTACTACCGGATTGAACAGGGGTTTTAGCCGATTGGTGAGCGCGGCTGCCCGCGCCGCTAGTAGGTTGTAAATACAACGCAACCGGCCAGTTTCGCTGTCATTGGAAACAATGACGCCGAAACTGGCCGGTTTGCTGTGGTTGGTAAGCCAATTTGTTTTGCTACCTCAAGGGGCCCTGCGCGCTAACCCGCGTGCCCGGTTTTGTGATTTGTTGCGTTTCCACAACCTCGTTCAATCAGTCAATTGATTCGCGTAGTCTTTTCGGGTACGCTCGAGCCATAACGGTCAGAGTTCTTAGATTCTGCGTGTCCCGAAGGTCTGCGTGCGCGGTTGCGAGGTCGGATTGTAGGCGCGGTTTGCAGTCGCGTTTGGGGAAACATGACTTGTGGGTCCGTTTGTGCAGTCATGTTTTTCCGTGCGGGGTTTGCAAGCCTGCCGAGCCGGGTTTGCGAACCAGGGTCGCCTGCTTGGTTTGTGCACTCAGCTTGCGAGCGCTATTCGCAAGCGTGCCACGCGGTAGATTTTCGAGAGTCTGGGAACTCGCGTTGCGTTAGAGCACTCCGGGTATTGGCACCGGGCACGGGGATCCGGCGCCAATACCCGGTATGCAAAAGCTGGATTGTAACCATACAAAACAGATAACCGCGGCCGGGGCTCCAAAACACGTGGGGCCCCTCGCCAGCTTTCTGCCTTCCAGCAACTCGTACCGCTTTTCGCACCACTTTCTAGTCCACGATCGCCCCACTTACCAGTAGAAAATTTCGTACCACTTTCCAGTCCACGATCGACGACGAGGATTCCATGCACAATGATTCCCGCGCGGCTTCGCCGCAGAATTCGCCGCACACTTTTTCACCAAGCTCATTTTCACCAAGCTCGCCCCCGCCCACCACACCATGGGACGGTTTGGCAGGGTCTTTCTTGGCACGCCTGGAAGCCCGCGAACGCGACCATTTACTCGAATCGCTGGCAAACCTGCAAATTATTCAAGGCGGGGAAAGCGTGCTCGATATTTGTTGCGGCCCCGGCTGGCATCTCAAACAGCTCGCCGGCGGTAAAAACTCCACGCGCAACGAACGTTTCCCGCAGGAGCCGATTTCTCGCGGGGTGGGGATAGATTCCTCCGCGCAAATGATTGCCCTCGCTCGCCGTGACTGCCCGCCCAACCTCGAGTTCATTCACCAAGATTGGGCCGCGCCCCAGGTTTCGAACGCCGATGCAGATTCTCAAAGTGAGGATGCCGGGGCGGAAAGTGTAGGTGCGGGAGTACGAAGTGAAGGTGCGGGGGTGCTAAGCGGAGGGGAACTGGGCGCGAGGAAGTTCGACGTCGTAATCGCTAACCGGTGCCCAGCCATCCAAAGTAGTGACGACGCCGTTCGCATGGAAGCGCTCTCCACCCGCTGGTGCGTGTACGCCACGCCCATATACAAGCATGTGGATATCTTGGAAACGATATTGGAACACCTGCCCACCCCGGTTCCACAAGATACCTCCGCGGGGCAGGCACGATTCGCCCAGGTAGTGGGCGATCTCTTGGCGCGCGGCCGGCGCCCCCAACTGACTTACTGGCACGATGTTTCCACGCGCCACCACACGCGGGACGAAATCAAACGCGAACTGGCCATGCACGCCAAACAGTACGGCCCGGGCTTTAATGCCGCGATCGATGCCGCATTTAGCCCTACCGAAACCGTAGAAATTCACCAAGAAATGCGCTTCGCACTCGCGGCCTGGCGGGTTGATGGCAAAGCAGCCACCGCGCACCTAATGGAGGAAGGACCTGACCCCCTGTTGGTGGACATAGGCTAGCCCCGGCGTTCAGCCGGAGAAAGGTAGTCTTCTACCATGTCCCGTAAAACATATTCCGCGCAGTTCAAGAAAGACGCGGTAGCCGCGTACGAGTCCAGCGAGGCTTCAATGGCGCAGGTTGCTTCTGATCTGGGAATTAATCGTAATTCGCTGCAAAACTGGGTAAACCAGTTTGGCACCGGGGTGCGGGCCAGGCGGCGCAAAGAAGCAGAGGCGGCGCGGGTCTTATCTGAAGCAGAGAGAATCCGACAACTCGAAAAGGAAAACGCGCTTTTGAAAGAAGAACGCGATATTTTGCGCAAGGCGGCGCAGTATTTCGCGAAGGAGATGGGCTTGTGATCCGCTTCAAGTTCATCGAGGACCACCGTACTGAGTTCTCAGTCAAGCGGATGTGTACCGTACTGAAAGTAAGGCGTTCTTCCTATTACAAGTGGGCCGCAAATGCGGCCCGGCGCGAGCAACAGGTATACGCTGACGGGCTGCTAGGGGAGCGAATTCGGATCGCTTTCGAGGCGGAAGGTGGCTTGTATGGTGCTAAACGTATAGCCGCGTTGCTTACTGCGCAGACCCCGGACCAGCCGGTAAATCACAAACGCGTAGCACGGGTGATGAAAGCTCTCGGGTTGGCAGGTTTTACGAAAAAACGTCGTGTTCGCACTACTGTCAGTGATCCACATAAGCGGGTCTTTGATGATCTTCTCGAGCGTGATTTCACCGCGGCCAGGCCTAACGACAAGCTTGTCGGGGACATTACATATCTTCCCCTTGCCGGGCAAAAGAATATGTATCTGGCTACTGTGATTGACTGTTTCTCCCGGAAACTGGTCGGTTTTGCGATTGCAGATCACATGCGTGTTGAACTCGCCCGAGAGGCATTACTGATGGCCGCAGACCAGCGAGGATCCTTGCGTGGAACGATTTTCCATTCTGATCACGGCAGTGTATACACCTCCTCTGTATTTCAAGAAACATGCCGGCAGTTGGGAGTACAACAATCCATGGGAGCTGTAGGCAGTAGTGCCGATAACGCGCTGGCAGAGTCATTTAATGCAACGCTCAAACGAGAAGTTCTCAAAAATGCGAAGGTTTTCCCCAACATGCTCTCCTGCCGCCGGCAGGTCTTTGCGTGGTGTACTCGGTATAACACGAAACGATTGCACACCTGGTGCAATTACCAGGCCCCAGACACCTTCGAAAAACACGCGTCAGCTACACTTGACCTTGCAGCATAAACACCACCCCCATGTCCACTTTCCGGGGGTCGGGCCCGAATAAAAGACGCACGTAACGAGGCGCACCTAATGGAGGAATAAAAGACGCACGTAACGAGGCGCACCTAACGGAGGACTAAAGAAATGAAACGAAAAACCTGGAATGGTCTACTTGCACTGTTGTGCGGGCTGGCGCTCGCACTAACCGGCTGTGGACAATCCGCAAACGATACCGGAAGCCCAGCTACAAATGGCGCAGAATCCGCGCAAACAAGCGATTCGCAAACCGCGGAGAGGGGTACGCGCACCGTCGTCGACAATGTGGGACGCACGGTGGAAGTGCCCACAAAAGCTGAAAATATAGTTGCGGTTGGTTCCATGGGGCCGCGCATGATCTCCTACATGAAACTTGTGGATAACTTAGTAGGGTCCGAAGACTGCGATCAGGAAGGAGCCAAAGCGCTTCGCGACTATTCCGTGGTCTACCACGAAAAATTGGGCGCCCTACCGTCAGTTGGCAAGGGCGGCGGCAGCGGAGTGAATAATGCTTACGCCGAACCAATTATTGAGCTACAACCGGATGTTATTTTTGCGGGTTTCGATAAGGAAGCCGCTGACGAATTGCAAAGGCAAACCGGTATCCCGGTAGTGAGTATCCGCTACAAGACGGTCGGATTCTTTGAAGATACTGCATTTGAAGATTCCTTGCGCCTAATCGGGGAGATCACGGATCGTGAAGAACGGGCGGAAGAAATTGCCGATTATATTGCGGAAATCAAAACAGACCTTGCCGGCCGCGTGAAAGATGTGCCGGAAGAAAAGAAAAAGCGGGCCTATACGGGTGCCGTAACCTGGAGCGGCCAACACGGGTTTGCCTACACCTATCTTGATTTCCCGCCCTTCAATGCCGTCCAAGCAAATAATGTGGCCGATGTACTCAAGGAACAAGAAGAGTACAAGCAGGGCGCGATAGGCGTGGAACTCGATTGGGAGCAAATCCCAGAATGGGATCCGGAAGTTATTTTCCTCGACCCAGGCAGTATGCACCTGGTGAACGAAGAATACAACGCGCGCCCAGAGTACTTTGATTCCTTGCGAGCCGTACAAAACGACGAGGTTTACACCATGCCGTCCAGTAACCACATGGGGCCAAATGTTACCTACCACCTGATTAATGCTTATCATGCGGGCAAGGTGCTTTACCCCGAACAGTTCGCGGACGTAGAGCTAGCCGAAAAGGCCGGCGAAATTATGGAGAAAATGCTCGGCCAAGATTTCTTCACCGAAATGCAAGAAGCCGGGCTTACCTACGGCAAACTGAAGATCGGTGCATAAAATGGCGGCAGAAGAACAACCTGCCGCGCAGGCTGGTGCCGCGCAGACTGGTGCCGCGCAGAATCCTGCCGCGCGGCGCCGCCCCGAGCGCAAACACCACCCAGAAGATTGGTGTAAACCCACCGAAAACCGGGCACCAGCTTGCGGCGGCGCTGCCCCCACCGAAGCGGCCGAACTTGCCCACGCCGTGCAAGTAGCAGAAGCGGCACAGAATCCTGCCGCGCGGGTAGCAACCCGTTCCGAAGCAGTTTCGCCCGCCGCCCACCCGCACGCCGATATTCGCCGCTATTTTGCCCGCAAAGTGGTAGTGCTAATCGGCATGGCCATAGCGGTCTTATTAGCGGCCGGCCTCGTGCTCAAGGCGGGCTCTTCGGGCTTGAGCATCGCCGAAATTTGGGAGGGGATAACCAACCGGGATAGTGGCCGCGAAGCCACGATTATGTGGAACTTGCGTTTACCGCGCACGGCCTTGGCGATCGTCGTCGGAGCTTCTTTGGCAGTTGCCGGAGTGATCATGCAGAGCGTGCTCCGCAATCCGCTGGCTTCCGCTTCCACCCTGGGTGTTTCCCAGGGGGCCGGGTTTGGTGCAGCGGTGGCGATTATCTACTTCGGAGCCGGCAGTCAGATTAATTCGCCAAGCGGCGCCGCGGTTTCCGTGGGTAATTCTTACGTGGTGGCCACTTTCGCTTTTCTGGGCGGGATTGGAACCACGGCGATCATCCTTGCCATTTCGCGGATGCGTCGCGTTTCGCCCACCGCCATGGTCTTAGCGGGCGTGGCCCTGAGCGCGGTTTTCAACGCCGGCACCTCCCTGGTGCAATATTTTGCCGACGAAGTACAGGTAGCCTCCGTGGTCTACTGGACTTTCGGGAGCCTAGGCCGGGCCAGTTGGAACCAAATCGGGCTCATCGCCGCCCTGCTCGCCGCAGCACTCATATTCTTTATGGCAAATATGTGGAATTACAACGCGCTAGAAAGCGGAACCGCCACCGCGAAAAGCCTCGGTGTAAATGTTGACGTACTCATCCCCGTAAGCCTGGCGATTTGTGCGCTCATTTCTGCAATCTCCGTGGCATTTTGCGGAGTGATCGGGTTTATTGGGCTGATTGCGCCGCATATGATGCGCCGCCTGGTAGGTAACGATTTCCGTTTCCTCATCCCGGCGACGGCGCTGTGCGGGGCCGCCTTACTCTTGCTGGCCGATGTAGTTTCGCGCACGCTGATCGCTCCTACGGTTTTGCCAATCGGCGCGATTACTTCAATTGTGGGCGCCCCGATTTTCCTGTATCTGCTGCTACGGCGAGGTTTCAACGAATGACGAACGTAATGATCGAAGCTGAAAATATTCGTTTTGCCTACGGCCGCCACCAAGTATTACGCGGAGTTTCACTAAGCGCCGGAAGTGGGGAATGCGTGGCCGTGCTCGGGCCAAACGGCGCCGGTAAAAGCACCTTCGTAACCTGCCTGAACGGCCTGCGCACGCCCGCACCCGGCAGCGGCAAAATCCGGATCGCCGGGAAAGACGTAGCCGCGCTCAACCGCGCCGAAATCGCCCGCACCATTGCCTACGTAGCGCAAGACACCCCAATCTCCCGGATGACGGTATACGACTGGGTAATGCTCGGCCGCAAACCATACATTCGCTGGGCCGTATCCGAAAAAGATACACAACTATGCCTAGACATGATCGACCGAGTGGGAATGACCCCTATGCGCCTACGCCGCTTGGCCGAACTTTCCGGCGGCGAGAGACAAAAAGTATTATTGGCCCGCGCGCTCGTACAAGAACCGAAAGTGCTAATCTTGGACGAACCCACCAGCAATCTCGACCCCAAAAACCAATACGAAATGATGGGTTTGGTACGCCGGCTCGCCCAAGAGCGGGGGTTTACGGCCGTCGTCGTACTACATGATTTGAACCTCGCGCTACGTTACTGCAACCGGTTCCTGTTTTTGCGCGAAGGGCGCGAGTTCGCTTACGTGGACGCGGCCGGCGTGACCGGGGAAATTATTTCCACCGTGTATGACGTGCAGGCACGCATACTTTTCGACGACGCCGATACCCCCGCCGGCGGCGAACCACGCCGCCTCGTGAGTATTGACGAAGTGACGCAACCGTAGCGGCCCCTCCTAACAGTTCCGCAATCCCTCCTGAACGGTGGCGAGCAAGTGAGGAACCCGTACTTCGCCGGAAGGTGTGCGGCGTCGGGATGTGACATCATGGAGTTCATGACAAAGCAACCCGATGCCGCACCGGGTTTTAACCCGGCGCAGAACGCGGAACCGGAACCTCACGGCTACGAGGAACCGCAACCTGAAGAGCTGCCTGTTTAAGACCGCGAGGAAACACGGACGAGGCGCGGCGGTGCAGTGGATTTACGGACCACGAGCTGCGGCATAAGGGTGCGATGTTCTATTTTTTCCTCCGCAGTGAGGAGCATATCTGCGGCTTCGTAGCCCAGTTTCTCCGTATCTTGGCGGACGGTGGTGAGTGGGATCGAAGTCTGCGCGGCGATAGGAATATCGTCGAAACCCACGAGTGAAACCTGTTCCGGGATACGCACTCCGGCGTCGCGCAGGGCCGTCATAGCGCCGAAAGCTATCTGATCGCTAGCACAAAAGAAAGCCGTGGGGAAATTTGCTGGTAACTGCGCGAAACCGTCCGCGGAGCTGGGCGTAGAAGCATCCCAGAAGGGAAGCAAGCCGCATTTTTTGAGCAGATCTTGCACAGCCACGCGGGCTTCGGCGGCGTCGAACCGGGGAATCTCCAGATGCGAAAGTCTCACCTGTCTGCTTTGGGAACTCCGTGAATGCCCGGAAGATTCGATTGCGGATAAAGCGCCACTGAGCCGGTCACGGGTTTGCCGCAAAGACTTCGGTCCTGAAATAAACAGGATATTGCGATGCTCAAGCTCAACCAAATGCTCGACCGCAAGGTATGCACCCTGAAAGTCATCTACCGCAATAGAAGGGATTTCGGGATTCTTCAGACGCGAATCTAGGAGCAAAACAGGGATGCCAGAATCGCGCAGCGAGCGTATATGATCCGTCATAGAACTCGTGGGCGTGAGAATAATACCGCGCGGCTTATAAGTGGCAAATGTTTTGAGAACTTCCTGCTCGCGCCGGGAATCCTCCCCAGTAGAAGAGACAGCTACCAGAAGCCTCTCGGGGGACAAACGGTTTTCGATGCCAGCAACCACGCCAGAGAAGAAGGGGTTTGTAATATCAAGTACGATCACTCCGACCATATTTCCAACCCCGCGGCGCAATGATTGCGCCGCCACATTAGGCTGATAGTGCAGATCCGCCATCGCCTCTTCCACGCGTTGGGCGAGTTCCGGATCTACCGACTCGCGCTTATTTATCACGTTTGAAACGGTGCCCACGGAAACCCCGGCTAGCTTCGCAACATCTTTGATACGTGGTTTGTTAATACTGGGCCCACGGCGTTTACGTGTTTTTCCGGAACTCATATTCTCCCCAATCACGCGCAACCAGCTGTGGCGCGGAGGCTAAACCGCGGCTTGCACGGAATGTACCACGCCAATTCGAGGCGCGATTGATAAATCCGCACCCGTGCAGGTCACGTCTAGATGTTCTGCTAATCCAATAATTCTAGCCTTGACAGTTCTTGATCGCGGCTCCTATAGTTCAAATGAATCGATTCACGTGAAACGATTCATCGGGCAGGAAAATCTAAGAGGTGAATGCCATGGGCAAAGATGCCGTGGAAAAACGCGCCCGCCAGATTCTTGATAGTACATCTCAAAAATCTTCGCACCGCCGGTGTTTCCTTTTGCGAGTGAAACCGGAGCGTTTGGATGAATACCTAGATGTCCATCAGGCAGTGTGGGCGGAAATGCGCCAGGCCCTCACGGAGGCGGGATGGCGGAATTATTCGCTATTCGTGCAGGTAGAAACAGGCATGGTAGTGGGATATTACGAAGCTGAAGACGTAGCTGAGGCAGACCGCGCGATGGCGGCAAAGGAAGTTAACACGCGCTGGCAGGCAGAAATGGCGCAGTACTTTGTGCAACCCAATGGCGGTACCAACAAAGTACTGCCCCAATATTTCTATCTTCCCTAACTGGCAATCACTAAGAAAAAGATAAGGGAGGCGATGGTGTCTCTAACTAAGAAGAAACCGCTTCGTGGGTGGAAAGCTACCGCCGCGGTTTCAATGTCAAACTACATTGATTCGGGATCGATTATTGCGATCGCGACCTCGCTAGGTTTCTGGCAGGCCGCGTATTTTCCGGGAGATGATGGAACAATTGCGGGCTGGCTCGCGGCAGTAAGTTCCAACGCCTTCGGGGCAGCCGTAGGTGCCCTGATTGGCGGACCCCTATGCGATAAATATGGTCGGAAGGTGATTTACACCTGGGATTTACTTATTTATGCCCTAGGTGGCTTGATTATTACTTTCGCGAGTAACCTTGGCATGCTTTTTGCTGGGTTCATCATTATTGGCTTGGCTGTAGGCGCATCAGTGCCGGCCGGTTGGACATATGTAGCCGAGTTCGCGCCCACGGGGCAACGCGGGCGGCATATTGGCGCTACTCAGCTGGCTTGGTCGGTGGGGCCGTTTATCGGCTTTGGCTTGGCTGCGGCCTTGGCCCCGCTGGGGCTGCTAGGAAGCCGGATTATCTTCGCGCATCTCGTAGTAATTGCGCTAATTACTTGGTATATCCGGCAGGGGCTCGAGGAATCTGAAGCTTGGCAGAAGTCTAAGGGTGGTGAGGAAGCCAAATCGCCATCGGTATTCCGCTCTATGCGCCTGCTTTTCTCGCACCGAGCTAATGTTACGGCGCTGCTTTTCCTCGCAGTCATCTATACCTGCTGGAACCAAGCAGCATCACAGAATGGTATTTTCCTGCCCACTATTTTGAACTCGATGGGCTATAACACTATCCAGGCGGACCTCTTCTCTATGCTCAGCTGGGGAGTAGTGGTTATATCTACGGGAATCTTTATGCTCCTGGTGGATCGAATTCCTTACCGTATCCACTACTTCATTGGTGGAATTTTGGCGATTATCGCCTGGATCGGGCTCGTATTCGGCCCTTCGGATCAAGGCTGGGTAGCCTTCTTCTACGCGATCGTATGGGGCCTTTCCGCTGGCCCCTCGGCACAAGCTTTCTACGCAGTATGGTCCCCAGAACTCTTTGCCACGCCTTACCGGGCCGGCGCACAGGGGATCGTGTTCTTCTTGGTCCGGCTCGCTTCCGGACTGATTTCCTTGATCTTCCCGGTCATTCTTCTCAAGCCGAATGGTCTCATGATCAATGGCCTCATTCTTATTGGTTTCCTCTTGGTCTCCTTGCTTGTCGGCACAATTGGCGCCCCGAAGACGCAAGGCAAGCCGCTCCGCCAGATCGAAATTGAGCGCTACGGCCACGTTGTATCTGAAGAACTGCTACAGCACGAGGAAACCGAGCTACCAGCATCAGCCGGAGCCAAAGAAGGTTCCGCGTCCGGGCAAGAAAAATAAGGCCGGAAGGCCAGAAAGGTTAGATAAAAATGGTGGCATTGCGAGATCTGAGCGCCGAACAACGGAGTCTCCTAGATGAACAAACAATTGAATTGCCGAGCTGGGCGTTTGGAAACTCGGGAACGCGATTCAAAGTCTATGGCACCCCGGGAACGCCGCGTGATCCGTACGAAAAAATTGCGGATGCGGCGCAGGTGCACAAGTACACGGGCATCACTCCCCGGGTATCCCTGCATATTCCGTGGGATTTGGTTGATGATTACGAAGATCTCCAAAACTATGCAAAAGAGCAGGGAGTGTCAATCGGCACCATCAACTCGAATGTTTTTCAAGACGACGCCTACAAATTTGGATCCCTCACCAACAGTGACGAAAGTGTACGGCAAAAGGCGGTAGACGCGCATCGTAAGTGCATCGACGTCATGAATAAAACGGGTTCCTCCACCTTGAAGATTTGGTTGGGAGATGGCACGAATTACCCGGGCCAAGATTCGATGCGGCGCCGGCAAGATACACTCGCGCGGTCCCTGGAAGAAATTTACGCGGATCTTTCTGACTCCCAGTATCTGTTACTCGAATACAAGTTTTTTGAACCGGCCTTCTACCACACGGACGTACCGGATTGGGGAACCGCGTTAGTACAGGTGCAGGCTTTAGGTGAACGCGCCGTGGTCTGCCTTGATACCGGGCATCATGCACCGAACACCAATGTGGAGTTCATTGTGATGCAACTTTTGCGGGCGGGACGTTTGGGCGCCTTTGATTTCAATTCGCGTTTCTATGCCGACGACGATCTCATAGTCGGTTTGGCAGATCCGTTCCAGCTCTTCCGGATTATGCACGAAATCGTCAGCCAAGGTGCTTTGGATAAGGATTCAGGCGTCAACTTCATGCTCGACCAGTGCCATAACGTCGAGGAGAAAATCCCGGGTGAGATCCTTTCGGCTCTCACTGTGCAGGAGATGTCCGCGAAAGCTTTGCTGGTGGATCACAAGTTGCTCCGCCAGAAGCAAGCGGAACACGACGTGTTGGGTGCTAACCAGGTACTCATGGATGCTTTCTACACGGATGTGCGGCCCATGCTCGCGCAGTGGCGGGAAGAGCGCGGGCTGAACCCCGATCCAATGCGTGCTTTCCAAGAGTCCGGGTATCTGGAGAAGATCGCGCAAGAACGCGTTGGTGGCACCCAGGCCAGCTGGGGAGCCTAAAGCACCGCAAAAGCGCGAAGAAATAGGGAGTGAAAGACTTATGACAACGTGGCGCGTGGCCGGAATTGATCTGGGCGCATCCAGTGGGCGCGTGATGGTAGGGGTTTATGACGGTACACGCATCCACCTGGAAGAATGCCATCGATTTCCGAACCGAGCCGTGCCCATGCGCGTACCGGAAACAGATAGCAACCGGGAAAATTACCAGGATGCGGATCCGCGGAGGGGTACGCAAGCCGTAAGTAATAACACCGAACTGTTTTGGGATGTGCTCTATCTGTGGGCGCAAGTGGGCCGCGGGCTTAAGCTTGCGGCCCAGGCGGGGCCCATTCATGCCGTGGGCATAGATACTTGGGGCGTGGATTACGGCAGGTTTGGGGCAGATTCCCGGTTATTGAGTTACCCCTACAGCTACCGTAGTGATCGCACGGAAGCTGCCGTGAAACAGGTACATGAGGCGCTTGACGAAGTAGCTTTGTATCGCGAAACTGGCACCCAATTCCAGCCGTTCAACACTATTTACCAGCTGGTAGCAGATACCGAACTGGCTACGGCAGATGCCTCCCAATGGGCGGCTTTGTTGCCAGATCTGTTGGCGTATTTGCTAACCGGTACGCGCGGCTGTGAAGTAACAAATGCTTCTACAACCGGGATGATAGATCCGCGGACGCGGAACTGGAACCAGCGAGTTGCTACGAAGGTACAAGAGCTGACCGGGAAGAACATCGGCCAATATTTTGGGGAACTGGTAGAGCCGGGCTCCATTATTGGGAATATTCCTGATGGGCTCGGTGGTGGCGAGAAGACCGGTTCGAAACAGGTACCGGTGGTGGCCGTGGCAAGCCACGATACAGCTTCCGCGGTAGCCGCAATCCCTGTCACACAGCGCTATGAGACCGGGGAAACTTTTGGATTTATCTCCAGCGGGACTTGGTCTTTGGTCGGATGCGAATTAGAAGAGCCGGTTTTGAGTGAAGCTTCCCGCGCTGCGAATTTCACCAATGAGTTGGGGGTTGATAAGACCGTCCGGTATCTCAAGAACATTATGGGCTTGTGGGTGGCACAAGAATGTGCCCGTGAATGGGAAGTTACCAATAACTGGGAGGAACTAACAGTCGAAGCTCGCCGGGCTCCTGCCGGGCGCACCATCCTCGATATGAGCGATCAGCGTCTGCTCGCCCCGGGCCCGATGGTGCACAGGCTTGCGGCCATGGCCGAGGAAACCGGGCAACCAGTGCCGGTTACCCGCGGGGAGATTTTCCGTTGTGTATGTGAGTCCCTAGCGGCGTCGTACAAAGAAACGTTCCAGCAGGCAGAAAAGCTAACTGGAAAGAGAATAAGGGAGATCTACATCGTTGGTGGAGGTTCCAAGAATAGCTTCCTCAACCAACTCACCGCGGAAGTAACGGGAATACCCGTAATCGCCGGGCCTGCCGAAGCCACGGTGATGGGGAATATAGCGGTGCAACTACAGGCCATTGGAGCGCTGCCACCAGGCTCGGAAACGCGGCGGGATCTGATTGCCCGCTCGGTACCAACTATTCGTTACGAACCATAGTTTCGTAAAAGCGCAGGTCGGTTAATCACACCAAAGTGTGATCATGATGGACGATTATCCACGACGGCGGCATGGTCTCGTTGGCTGATTGTTCATGCGATAGGCGACACCGTTTACCGGCTAGAAAACCGACCGTCAGAAGGCTACGTGGTCACAAAACTAACTGATACCTACTACAACCGACACCTACTAAATAAACAAATAGAAAGCAATAGAAAATGACGTACACATCCACAACGAGTGAGATTTTGGAACAAATGGGGGCGGCTGGTGCACGGCTGGACCATTTGGCGGCAGTAGAAGCGGGTGCAGGAAACATATCGGTTGCCTGCAAGAAACAACCAGAAGGGGTGGAAGAAATATTTCCCGTAGTGGGCGAGTTGGAATTGCCGGTGGCAGTTCCAGAGCTGGCTGGCTGGACGGTGTTTGTTACCGGCTCGGGGTGCCGTTTGCGGGAGATTAAAGACCGCCCGAAGGAGATCGTTTCGGTGGTGATTCCGGATGCAACGGGCAGGCGCGCGGTGTGGCGCCGCGCTCCGCAAGCAACTTTCACCAAGCCGACCTCGGAATTCAATTCGCATTTGGGGGTACACGCAGATCAGGTTGCCCGCCGGAAAGTGGAGCATCATGTACTGGTGCATGGGCAGCCGCCGTATTTAACACTTCTCTCTCACCTGCCGGAACTCTCGAATGACAAGGCATATAACGAGGCAATTTTCCGGTGGGAGGCGGAAACTATTATTCAGGTGCCGACGGGCGTAAAATTCTTGCCCTTTATGATCCCGGGTGGGGAAGAACTCGGGCAAGCGAATATTGCGGGGCTGCGGGAACATACTATGACCATCTGGGCCAAACACGGGCTTATGGTGCGTTCTGATATTTCCCCTATGGATGCGGTGGATAAGGTTGAGTATTTGGAAGCGGGGGCTACCTATTATTACCGGCACCGTTTGCTTGGTGAAAACGCCGGGGGAGGTTTGACGAAGGAGGAGCTACGCGGAGTGGTTACAGCCTTCAATATTGACACTACTTTAGTGTAGAACCCCGCCTGGCTGACGTTTTGAAGCTTCGGGTTGGCACGGGATTTGGATCCGTAACGGTAGCATGTAGGCGCATAAACATAGTGGCGTCCTTCCGTAACCGATCCGGAGCTTAGGCGAGCAGGTGACGAAGCTGTACTTCATCGGGAGTTGTGCGGCGTCGGGATGTGACATCATGGAGCTCATGACAAAGCAACCCGATGCCGCACCGGGTTTTAACCCGGCACAGAACGCGGAACCGCACCGTTCTGGCGGAACAAAGAACCTTCCTGAAGGCACCCCTTCACCAATGTGGGAGCGGATGGTGGCCGGCAAACTTTACAACGCCGATGATCCTTTTATGGCCCGGGTGCGCCAGCGGACCCTCGCGCATCAGGAACAGCTGAATCTGCTGAGCCCGCACCGCGAAGAAGAGGTGTATGCGCAAGCTTCGCAGTTGTTTGGGCATCTGCCGCGGTCTTCGCGGATCTGCCCGCCTACCTACTGCGATTATGGGCAAAATACGAGTTTCGGGGAGAACTGTTTTGTGAACGTCGGCTCGGTGTTCCTGGACGTAGCTCCGATAACCATTGGGGATAACGTGATGATCGGCCCGCGGGTCACGCTTACAACGGCTTCTCATCCGATTCATCCGGCGATTCGTAACCGCGGGCTCGAATATGGTGCGCCGATCACCATCAAGAATGGGGTGTGGCTGGGTGCTTCGGTAACGGTAGGCCCGGGCGTGACGATCGGAGAGAACTCGATCATTGGCGCTGGCGCGGTAGTAATGCGCGACGTTCCGGCGAATGTAATTATGGTGGGAGTGCCGGCGCGCGTGCTGCGGCACATAGACGATTCTGATTACGAACAAGCCCTCGCCGACCTAGCCGCATATGAAGAAGAAGTGGGCCCGGTACCGGGCTGGCGCGAAGAAGCTAAAGAGCGGGGATACGACCTTGCGTAATCTCGCATAATCCCACACCGAAGGTCTCGGGACTCCCACCCTTCTTTCTTAGTACGATAGATAAGGTGACCAACCGGGAATGTTCCGCCTCGCAATTGGTTGTATTAACAAATAGTAAGCGTGTGTGTAGTCCTGCGGCCGCCGCTGGGCACCTGCCGGTTTACGTGCGCGGAAATTCCTAGGGTAGCTTCAGGAGATAAGAAGGAATACGGTGGCATCGGAAAGCCTAGAAAAAATTGATCTACAGGGCGAAAATGTTGCCCTGCGTGACAAGGTTTATGACGAGTTGCTCAAACTCCTTATCGCCGGCAGGTTCGCCCCGGGGGATTCGCTAAGTATCGACGGTCTCTCGCGTGTTTTCGGGATTTCACAAACGCCCGTGCGGGAAGCATTGGTGGAAGTGGAACGGACTGGGCTGGTGCGCCGGGAAGCTCGGCGCGGATATCGGGTGGCCGAGCAGCTCACCAAGAAAGAGGTAAACGACCTGGTGGAAACCAGGTTGCTCCTAGAAATACCGGCCGCGAAAAAGGCGCTGAATAGCGAAGGCCCGCTAATTGCGGATCTGAACGAGGCATTAAAGGCGCACCGGGAAACAGTGGATCTCATGGAAAAGTACGGCGACGATGCGGATCTCGAGCTCATCTTGCGGTATTTTGACGCGGACTGGAAATTTCATGAAGTGATTTTGCATCATGCTGATAACCGCTACCTGGAAGCGGCGGTAAATTCGCTTTCTTTCCAAGTGCATCGGATGCGGCAGGCTGTGGGAAGCGGCGTTTCGGATGGGCGCTACGCGGTGAAAGAACACGCGCGTATCGTGAAAGCTTTCGAAAGCGGCAATGAAAGCGCCGTGGCGGATGCTATGTGTACCCACTTGCAGAACGTTTTATTGCGTTCCGAGCACGACGCCGAAATCATAGACGAAGAAGAATAAAAACCAGCCGGCCCGCGTACTGAAGCACGCAGACCGGCTGGCTTGGTTTTGCGTAGTACCCAGCGGCCTAGTCAACTAGGCCAACTAGATCAACTAGAGCAACTAGGCCAACTAGGACCCTTTTGTTTCCTTGGCCCTCTACTTTTGATCACGGAAAGTGCGCAGAGCGCCGCGCAATACCTGGCGAATATAGTCGCGGTTGGCGGCGCCGACGGCAAGCCAATCCGAACCGTAGTGTTCCACCATGAAGGGCCCGTTGAAACCGAGCTGGATAGCGCGGCGAATAAGTTGGCGGTAGTTCATGGTGCCGATTTCGAGTGGAACCGGGGCAGACATATAGCTCCCGGTAGCCGGATCTTCATCGCGAATGTAGTTCTTGGCATGCCAGTAGTTTGCGTACGGGAACACTTTTTCATGCATTACGTCGTACTTTTCCATCGGGCGGTGTAGCCGGATCAAGTTCCCAATATCGGGGTTGAGGCCCACTGCCGGATGGTCCACATCCTTGTAGAAGGAAACCGCATCGTCCGGGGTTCCCACATAAGTATCCTCATACATTTCGAGAGATACCTGCATGCCTACTTTTTGGGCATGATCGGCGACTTCGCGCACGCGTTCGATAGCGAGGTCGCGAAGCTTCGGATCGTCTTTGTGGCCATCGGCAAGCCAGAACCACAGTGCATCTTTTTGTGCCTGGGTGAGAGCCTGCTGGAACCCAATATTGATAATGGTGGCGCCCAGCTCAGCTGCGCGTTCTATGGTCCGGTGGATCATCTGCACGTTCTTCGCGCCGCGATCCACATCTACCACGCTCTGCCGGCCGATAGATACCGCGGGTACCGACAGGCCGTTATCCTTGGCAACCTTCTGGAAAAGTGCGAACTGTTGGTCGTCGAGATCTGCGAGCGGAATCCAGTCATCCATCGGATCCATGGCGTCAAAACCAAATTCCGCTACCTGGAGCATCTGGTCTTGCCATACCCGCTCCCCGGCATCAACCGTAAGCGTTCCCTCTTCCGTGAGGGGCCCAAAATTCATCTTGGCCGCAATTGGCCACGTATCGGCGGTGTAAGTCAAGTTTTCATTCCTTCTTTCGATTTGGCAGAAAATCTCAAGTCTTGGCTTGAGGATTTACGTTCTTGTTATTTGATTGCTGCAGTCTCGGTGTTTTCCGTGAGTTCCTCCGGGTTTTGGCCAGCCCAGAGGTGCTTTATCCAGAGCGTTAGCAATGCTCCAACGACGAGAACCGCTGCAATGAAATACATTCCGTTCTTCGGTGAGCCGGTTGCGTCTGAAATTGCGCCAACGAGATATGGACCAATGAATCCGCCAAGGTTTCCGAAACTGTTGATAAAGGCGATCCCAATTGCGGCAGTCGCGCCAACGAGATATCGCGTAGGCAATGGCCAGAAGACTCCGGCGAGGGAGTATAGGCAAAATGCGGCCAGTGACATTGCTGCGAGCTGTGCAGCAGGTGACTCAACCCAGCCAGCTAAGCCGGTTCCGAGTGCGGCACCTAGGAAAATTACTGTAAGCGGAATCCAATTTTCCTTGAATCGGCTCGCCCAATGCGAAGTTACCCAGATACCAAGGATCCCGAACAGATACGGAATCGTGGAGTAGAACCCGATAGATGTTCCGGAATCGGCGAATTGTGCCACGATCGAGGGCACCCAGAAGGAAAGCCCATACACGCCTATGGTGGTAGGCAGGAATATAAAGGCGAAAGCCCAGACATATTTAGAGCCCATAGCAGCGAGCGGATTCTTGTGCTCCACCTGGCCGAGCTGATTCTTATCCTTCTCCAGTTCAGTCTCGATCCACGTCGCTTCGGCTTCGCTAATCCAGGGAGCCTCCCGCGGAGTGTCATGGAGGAGGAAAAGGGTCGGAATAGCTGCAATAACTGCGGCTCCACCGCAGATAATAAACATCCAATGCCATCCGCGTAAACCAAGCCAGCCTGCATCGAGGAGCCAGCCGGCTAGAGGGTTCATAATGAGGAAGGCCAGAGGTGCAGCCATTACAAACATGCCGGTAGCACGCGTGCGATGCCTTTGCGGGAACCATAACGTTATGTAATAGAGAACTCCAGGATAGAAGCCTGCCTCAGATACCCCCAAAAGGAATCGTAAAATATAGAAAATAGTTGTGTTTGGAGTGAGAGCGGTGGCCATTGTTACTAGGCCCCACGTCACCAAGATACGCGCAAACCACTTTCGGGGTCCGAACTTTGGTAGCACGTAGTTCGAAGGAACTTCGAAAATGAAGTATCCAAGGAAGAAGAGGCCTGCACCCAGTCCGTATGCCGACTCTGTCAAACCTATATCTACGCTCATCTGCAGTTTTGCGAAGCCTACAACAGAGCGGTCTATATAGGCGATAGTGTAAAGCACCATGATGAATGGAATGATGCGCAACATTAATTTTCGGATGAGCGCGGTCTCGTTCACTTTAGAAACGTCCACAGTAGAACTCACTGTCGCTTCTCCTTCTAAGAGAATAAATAGTCACAAGGTGTAAGGGAAAAAGATGTTAGGGCAAGGAAAACAAGTTCGATGCCTATCGAATGTTTACTTTCCCTTAGGAGCTGGGCCTAATTCGCTGAGAAGGTTTTGCATCTTTGCGTAAGCCTTATTGCGGTATGCGATTAGGGCTTCCTTAGTCTCGTCATCAAAGTCTCCTGTAATTCCCTTGCCGTTTTTGATGCCATGGCGGCCTTCGGAAACTTGCTCCGTGAGAAGCTTCGGTGTCGCGAGGCGTTCTCCATACGCATTTTCGAATGTGGTGAAGCAGTTGGCGTAAACGTCAAGCCCTGCCTGGTCTGCAATTGCGAAGGGGCCGAAGAAGCCTAGACGGAACCCAAACGTAGTCCGCACGATGGTGTCAACGTCCTCAACTGTGGCAACTCCTTCCTCTACAACATTGCAAGCTTCTTTGAGAAGCGCGTATTGAAGGCGGTTGAGAACGAAACCAGGTTTGTCGGCTACCTGTGCACCCTGCCTGCCGCAGCGTTCTAGGACGCCTTTGATAGCGGTAATCACCTCGGAGCTTGTATCTTCGGAGGCTACTAGCTCAACGCCTGGGATAAAGGGGGCAGGATTGGAGAAGTGAACGGTTAGGAAGCGTTCTGGATTAGTTACTGCCGATTTCAATACGGTAACTGGAATCGTGGAGGTGTTAGTCCCAATAATTGCGTCCTCGGGAGCGTATTTGCAGATCTCTTGGAGCACTTCTTTTTTAACGCCAGGTAATTCGAAGACAGCTTCTTCAATAAAGTCTGCGTCAGCCACGGCGTTAGCTATTGTGCCGCCGTTGGACAGGTGCGACTTGATCTTTTCTACTGAGCCTTCGGGATAGAGTCCCTGATCCTCAAAGTCCTGAGCTTCCCTGATGAGACGATCAAGTGCCTGTGCGCTTTTATCCTCGTCGGCGTCCGCGATTACTACCTCGTAACCGCCAAGTGCAAGTGATTGGGCGATTCCTCCACCCATGTAGCCCGCGCCGACAATGGCAATCTTCTGGATTTGACGCATTTTTCCTCAATTCTATGTTTCTCGCGAAGTCGATAAATCTGCATTGCAAGTCCAGTTGTCCTCGCTGACTCACTGTCAACGCAATAAATCGATAACGCTAAATTCTGTGTGAGCATCGTCGCTCACGGTGGAATATATCCTATAGGATCTACGATTTTGCGCAAGTGGAAAATACGGTCAAGTGCCAAGAAAACACTTTTCAGAGATGGTTCGCGGGAGGGTTACGCGGGTTTTGCAAAGTAGATTCCCGCTCTAATGGGTGCTAATAGAAGGGGTATTAGAACGTGCGGGGGTGCGTACGCAAAAATCGTGCCATCTACCTGTTGAACAGCTGTAGCTTCACAGTTGCGGATGGCCCAGGAAGAAACTGATCTCGAAAGGTGATTTTCCGGGAGGGTAAAGAACGATGTACCGGTAGCGAAACTTGAGTGAATTAAAAGGTGGAGCCCGCCAGTACAAACGTACTCGCGGGCTCTGCCTGTTCAGCGGGTATTTATATTTTCTTACTTTCTACTAACGCTCGATCTTTTCTAGACCAAGCATCTTGGCAAGCACGTTATCTAGATCTTCGTCCTTGAAAATGTCCTTCCAGTTCGGGTTGATAACGGTTTCACGTCCATAGTCCATTGCCAGCAAACATGCATCGGAGAAGGGGTTCGAACCACGCAGGCCGTTGGTCAAAGCGATCCAAATATGTCCGTAAGCCATGGCTTCTACCATTTCGGTGCTCATATCCGTCTGCTCAACCGTGTAGTCAATGGCATCCCGCAGGAATTGGCCAAGCATGCAACCCAAGGTTTCAGCCAAAGTGGGTTCGAGAACTGCGAGGTCATGTACGGAACCCCAGTGCACTTTAATTACCGGCGCGAACTGGTTGGCAATTACCTCTTCAGCAATTGGTTGCCACTTTTCGGACGGTGTGTGCATGGCTGCCACTACGTGTTGTGCGGCGGCCTGGCCACCGAAGGTATCAGCCCATTCTTCCTTCGTGGTGCGTTCCAGGAAGAGAGAAGGATGGCAGGGGTGGCAAACTACGTAGGTGATTCCCTCCCGCATATACAAAAGATTTGCGTAGGCGGCGGCCGGAACAAGGGTGAGAACTACAGAGTCTTCCTTCTGCAGCGGCACGTATTGTTCCGTGATCTTGCCGAGCAGCTTATCCGGTACCGCATACACAACTACATCTGCAGTTGGCAATACCTCTGCCGGTTCGGAAAGCGTGCGGCCGGCTTCTTCGACGTTCTTACGGCCCTGCTCGCCAGAATCTACGAAGCTTACGGTGTACTCCGGAATGTTCTGCAGATTCGGAGATACACGCATGCCCATCTTGCCACCGGCACCTACAACGACGATGTTGAGTTTAGTTGCCATAATTACTGATTGCTCCTTATGTAATCGAGTGTTTGTTGGGTCCACCGGCGCTCCTCGGCGACGGTCGTTTCTGCGTCTTCTTGCCAGACGAGCCAATGCTCAACAATCTGGCTAATTCCTCGCTTTTCGGGTTGCACCTGTTGCACCTCGTAGGCGTAATCAAGTAACCCTTCGCCCATAGGCGCCCCTGCATAGGTGAATCCAACCCATCCCTGCTGCCGGGAGAAGGCAAAATCCTTCACATGTAGATTCAGCGTGTAGGGGGCACATAGATCGATAACATCGCGAGGATGTTCCAGCCCGGCCACGCAGTTTGCCGGGTCCAGAGCGATTCCCACCCGAGGGTGATCAACTTCTTGAATGATTGACACCAGGTCTTGAGTGGAAACCTGCTCGTAGGTTTCAATAGCTAGATCCACACCTTGGCTATCTAGCCGCGGGGTGAGAGAACGCAGGTTTTGTACCACCTGCGCACGATCCAGAGTCCCTTCCGGATTCTTCTGCACCATCGTTCGCACCACCCGCGCCTCTAGGGCCTGGGCGATATCTAGATATTTCTCCAGGTGCGCGCGATCAGTGCCTCGAGTTCCAATCTCCAGCTCCACCTCTTGTGCCGCCGCATCATCATGCAAGCGGGTGAGTTCTGCGGAGGAGAGCGCTTCAAGTTTCGGATAGTCGCATATTTGCAGTACTTCACAATCAAGTTCGCGGGTACGCGCAACCATGCCAGATAAATCCAGAGGATTGGGAACCCGATCTGATATTTCCCAGAAAAGTGCGTATGTAGAAATGCCTACACCGGCCATAATTCGCTCCATTGCGTTTGCTAGCGGCACCTGAGTGCCCGATTATTAGCGGTGCTGATGCCGCTCCAGCGCGACCCCGCCAAAGTGGTTGACCACTTCCGAGTGTAGGGCGGAAATTTTTTCTTCGCAAGAGCGAACCTGAAACGGATCCGGAGTGCGAAAGTTGCAGAAAAGAGCCGCGTTTCGATACGGATTTGGGGTGCGGGGCGATTCTTCGACTGGGGCCCGGTTTTCAAAAAGTGGTTGACCAAATCTTTCTCGCTCGCTACATTTGCCTTATTGAGCAACGAGGCTCACACCCGCGTCGGGACCTACGGCCCGAGATGCGGCTCGAATTCAAGGACACTCATGGCTACAAATAAAGATTTAGACGCGCAAAGCAGAGAAGCTAGCGTTGAAAAGTCCACTATGAATCAAGTGGCAAAACATTTAGTGCCGTTTTTGGCGCTGATGTTCTTCATTAACTTCCTCGACCGGACGGCGATCTCCTTCGCCGCACCGCACGGAATGAATCAAGACCTCGGCCTCACCGCCGCACAGTTCGGCTTCGCCTCCGGCATCTTCTTCATTGGGTACATTATTCTCGAAGTTCCATCCAACCTGGCCCTGCACAAATTCGGGGCTAGGAAATGGTTGGCGCGAATCATGATTTCTTGGGGCATTGTGGCTGTGCTCTTCACCTTCGTGCAGTCCGCTACCCAGCTGTACTGGTTACGCTTCCTCCTCGGCGTGGCAGAAGCCGGATTCTTCCCGGGTGCAATTCTCTGCCTTTCGATGTGGGCGCCCGCCTGCCACCGGGCGCGGATGCTCGGCCTGTTCTACATTGCGCAACCGCTCACTACCGCCATTGGTGCGCCCCTGGCAGGTGGGTTGATCCAGCTGCATGGGCTCTTCGGCCTCGAAGGTTGGCGCGTCATGTTCCTCTTTGTGGGTTTGCCCGCAGTGGTCGTGGGGATCGCCGCTTTGTACGTACTCAAGGATGATCCGCATCAAGCCCGGTGGCTCACCACAGAACAAGCGGATTGGTTGGTAGCCGAACTTAAGCAGGAAGACGAACAAAAAGAGGAGACCTACAAGGTTTCCACCCGGCAGACCTTCACGAATGGCCGGGTCTGGGCACTTTCGCTTGTTTATTTCGGCTTTATCTACGGGTTGTATGCGCTGGGCTTCTTCCTGCCGACGATTGTTTCGGGCTTCGAAGCGCAACTGGGCGAACTCAATAATTTCCAAGAAGGTCTCATTACTGCAATCCCTTATGTGGTTGCGGCAGTGGGTCTGTGGCAGTGGTCGAAGATGGTGCAGAAGCGCGGCTTAAAGACCTGGCATATCGCCCTTCCCGCGGTGATCGGCGGAATCTCAATTCCGGCAGCCTTGCTGGTACAAGATCAACCGGTGGCCTGCATCCTCCTGGTTACGGTAACCGCCTGCTCGATCTTCGCGGTGCTACCGAACTTCTGGACTCTTCCCACTATGTTCTTGACTGGCGCTGCCGCCGCTGCGGGTACCGCACTCATTAATACTGTCGGCAACATTGCCGGGTTCTCTGCCGGCTACATCACCGGTTGGTTGCATGACTTGACGGGCGGTTACCTGTTGCCGATGTGCGTCGTCGGAGGAGTGATGCTCCTTTCCGCACTCATTTTGGGTGGCTTGCGTGCCTCTATGAAGAGCCCCGAAGCCCTAGCTGCTGAGGACGAGCGTGAACAAGCCGAACTTGCAAAGTTCGAATCCTAGGATGCTGGAACGTTCGTGTGTAGCTACTACTTCGCCACCACCTCGCCCTAAGACACAGCTCTTTTTGGGTGATTGGTACGTAAGATACAGGTATTGATTTGTTGGCTAGAGGTGCGGGTGATCGTGCTTCCTGCTGGATCACCCGGCCTTTCACCCGCGAGGTTGTGCGCGGCGAGGAAAGCAAGGGGATATGGCTTATGGCTGAGAGAGCGAAGGTGCTCGAAGCGGAGCACGAAGAAACTAGTTCGGCGGCCAGAAAGCTCAGCCTTGAACGCGGCGAAGTTGCACCCTTGAACGTGACGGCGAGGTCGAATACGGAAGTTTCGCGTACGGCCCAGTCGATCCTTAACGATATCGCCGCCGGAAAATATGAAGTTGACGGCCGTTTGCCGGCGGAACGGCAACTGGCTGCCATGATGGGAGTTTCGCGTGCAACGATTCGGGAGGCGCTCAGTGTGTTGGAAGTGCTGGGCGTGGTAGAAGTGCAACACGGATCAGGTGCCTATGTGCGCATGGGCACGGGTGGGATGGTGCGTAACGTGATTCGCTGGCAACTCGAACTGGGGTACAACGAATACGTGGATGTGCTCCAGGTGCGTTCCTCCCTGGAGGTGCTTGCCGCGCGCCTTGCCGCCACGGCGGTACATCAATCCAAAGAGCCGATGCGCCTGCTGGAACCGCTTTCGCAAACCTTGCTCGGCCAAGAAACCGCCTTGCGGGAGGAAAACCAGGCCGATTTCGTGCGGTACGACGCCGCCTACCACGTGGAATTAGGGGAGCTGAGCGGCAATCGCACGCTGGCAGAGCTCCTCTCCACTTTGCGGGGCTTGCTGAAAGTGTGGCTGGAACATTCCGCGAAAGAACGCGAAGATCAGGAGTTGGCGTATAAGGAACACCTTGCCGTGTACCGCGAAATCCAAATGGGACGCTCCAACGCGGCCGCCAAGCTCATGTGGAACCACATGGTTTCCGGATCTGATCGGCTCATCGCCGCGAACCTGCAGGCTACGGACCGGCATCTCTTTGATGAATCTTTGGACGCGCCAGAACCGCCCGTGGGCAACGGCGAAATCCCAGACTAAAGGAAATCGGTTCCAAATAACCGGACCCAGCAAATCATATATCCTATATTGTAGGTGTAGGCGTAACGGCAAAAGCCGAAACATCATGATGCAACGGAGCATAAATTGACATACATATATAACGACCCGAAGCGTTTCGCGCGGGATTCTTTGGCGGGTTTTGTGCAAGCTCATTCCCGATATGTAACGGCCGTGCACGGCGGCGTCGTGCGCGCTACCGCCTCTCCGGAAAACGAGGTGGCGCTGGTAATCGGCGGCGGGTCCGGGCACTATCCGGCCTTTTCCGGGTGGACGGGCCCGGGCATGGCACACGGTACGGTGTGCGGCAACGTTTTTGCTTCACCTTCCGAATCCCAAGTGCTTTCCGTGGCCCGCGCGGCCAATAATGGCGGCGGAGTATTGATCGTCTTCGGCAACTACGCGGGGGACGTGCTGCACTTCGGTGCCGCCGCGAAAGACCTGCGGGAAGACTACGGAATCGACGCCCGCATCGTCACGATTAGCGACGATATTGCTTCCGCCCCGCCCGAAAAACATCGGGAGCGGCGCGGCATCGGAGGCGATCTTTTCGTAGTGAAAACAACCGGGGCAGCAATTGCTGCCGGTGCCGATCTCGACGCCGCCGAAAAGCTCGCCTGGCACGCCAATGATTCCGTGCGCACGCTCGGCGTGGCCTTCAGTGGCTGCACGCTTCCCGGCGCCAGCGAACCGCTCTTCACCGTGCCGGAAGGGAAAGTGGCGCTCGGCCTGGGCATTCACGGCGAACCCGGGATTTCCGAACACGACCACATGACGGCCACCGAACTTGCCCAACTACTGGTTTCGCGGGTCATGGCCGAAGAACCGGCGCGCGTGCCGGGCGGTTACGAAGGCAAAGTGGCGGTGATCCTCAACGGGCTGGGCGCCACCAAATACGAAGAACTGTTCCTCCTGTACGGCGAAGTAACCGCGCAACTAGCCGCGTACGACGTCGAAATTATCGCCCCCGAAGTGGGCGAACAGGTGACCTCCCTCGATATGGCCGGCGCTTCCCTTTCGCTCGCCTTCCTCGATCCCGAACTGGAAAAGTACTGGCTCGCGCCCGCCGATACGCCCGCCTTCAAAGTGGGGCAAGGGCAGATCGGGCAAGCACCGCGCCGCACCAAACCCCTGGTAGGTACCGGCGCGGATGCGGGGGCCGACGCCGAAAGCCCCGGCGATGTTACCCAGCTCCCCAAGGGAAGTGCGGATTCGGCGGCGCAAGGAGCGCAGGCCGCGGAAATCTTCCAGGCCCTCGCGCAGGCCGCGATCGACGCCGAAGAATCCCTGGGCAAATTGGATTCCATTGCCGGGGACGGCGACCACGGGCAAGGTATGGTGCTCGGTTCAGTGGCGGCGCGCGATATTGCGCAAGCGGCGGCCACGGCCGGGTGCGGGGCACGCACGGTAATCGACCAGGCCGGCCGGGCGTGGTCGGAAGGAGCCGGCGGCACTTCAGGTGCCCTGTGGGGCGGTGCGATCCGCGAAGTGGCGCGCGCTTTTGATGATAAGGAGCGCCTGGCCGGGCCGGCCGTGGGCGCGGCCATTGTGGCCGGGGCGCGGCACGTGGCCCTCCAAGGTGGGGCCAAAGTGGGCCAAAAAACCATGGTAGACGCCACCGAACCTTTCGCCGATGCTCTCGAAACCGCGCTGGAAAGCGGGAAAGACCTCGCCGCGGCCTGGGCGCAGGCAGCTGCTACCGCACAAGAAGCCGCCCAAGCCACCAGCGAGATTGTGGCCACCAAGGGGCGGGCAAAAACTCATGGCGATGCTTCCCTCGGCCACCCCGATCCGGGCGCAGTATCATTTGCGCTCCTCATGGAAACCGCGGCCGCCACGCTCGCCAAACAAGGCGCACAGGGGTAGTAGCGGAGAGCCCGCCGCGTTAGCGGAAAACGCGGCGAGCACGAGCGGCCCCGAAAACCGGAATCGTAGACGGGGCCGCAAAGGGGAACCGCAACCGGGGACCGCAAACCTAAACAAGAACCACAAAACAGGCAAAAATAGAGGAAGGAAACCAATGGCATACCGCGTTATTTTGATCGGCGATTCGGCTGGTTACGGGTATAAGAACATGATCAAGGAAATGTTGACGGGTGATCCGCGCGTGAGCGAAGTGATCGACGCCGGCATGAACGAAGGGGAAACCCCGGATCTGTACCCAAATTTGGCTACGGCCGCGGCGGAGCGGATTGCACGCGGGGAAGCGGACCGCGGGATCTTCGTGTGTGGCACGGGGATGGGCGTGGCGATGTCTGCCTGCAAGGTGATGGGCATTCGTGCGTCGGTAGCGCATGATTCGTATTCGGTGGAAAGGCTAGTGAAGTCGAATAACGCGCAGATTCTGTGTTTGGGGCAGCGCGTGATTGGGCCGGAGCTGGCCAAGCGGCTCGCCTCGGAATTCTTGGACTACGAATTTGATCCGGCTTCGCATTCGAAAGCCAATGTAGACGCCATCTGCGCTTACGACGGCTCACTCGAAAAGTAGCTGCGCAAAGCACACCGAAACAACCGAAACCGGGAGGTCGGGAACATGGTCTGGGTGGGAACCAGTTGGAAAATGAATGGCACGCTCAGCTTTGCGCGTGAGTACGCGGAAAGCTTGGCGGGCGCGGGAATGGAAACATACGTGCGGGCGGAAGTTCAGCCTTTTGTGATCCCGCCTTTCACCGCGCTCAACACCGCTGCGAAGGCGCTTGCCGAAACCCCGGTTTTGGTGGGCGCACAAAACGCTCACTGGGAAGATGCGGGTGCGTGGACGGGTGAGGTTTCCGTGCCGCAAGCTGCCGACGCCGGGGCACGCATTATCGAAATGGGGCATTCGGAACGCCGCGAATGGTTTGGCGAAACCGACGAAACCGTGAACCTCAAGGCCAAAGCTGCCCTACGCCACGGCCTCGTCCCGCTCATCTGTTTCGGGGAACCCGCCGAAGTTTTCGAAGCCGGGGAAACCTTGCCTTTCATTTGTTCCCAGATCGACGCCGCCCTCGCC
Source organism: Actinobaculum suis (assembly GCF_900618115.1). NCBI lineage: Bacteria > Bacillati > Actinomycetota > Actinomycetes > Actinomycetales > Actinomycetaceae > Actinobaculum > Actinobaculum suis. Next base: position 2,156,149 of record NZ_UYIO01000001.1, on the reverse strand, counting down.
GGCCTGCCCGCAGCTGGCGAAGGTGAAACCGGGCCGCGTGTTTTGCTCGCATATGAACCTATTTGGGCGATTGGTGAGCACGGCCGCCCGCCGGCCCGCGAAGATTTAGTGACAACTTTCGCCGCGCTGGCCGAACGGTACGGCGAACGGGTAACCGCGATCCTCTACGGCGGTTCGGTTAACCACGCCAATAACCAGGACATTCTGAGTATCCCGGGCGTAGGCGGACTATTCATTGGGCGTTCCGCGTGGACCGCGGAAGGCTATTTGAAGAACCTCGAACTGGCCCGCGAATACCAAGAACAGCGCGGGTAGCCGGCTCCGTGCCGGCTGGGCTGGGGCGGCTCGCGCCGGTTCGGCTGGGATGGTTCGCGCCGGTCTGGCTGGGGCCAGAGAAGCGGTGCCGCTTGGGGCACGGGTTTAGTCAGCAATAACGATTTCGGTGGCGCCGGCCCCGCGCAATTCTTTGAGCGCGGCCGCCGACGCCGCATCCGTTGTAATCAAAGTCCACGATTCTGGAAAACTCGCCCAGTGCTCGGCCGGTGGATACTGGGCAGCGGCCGGTCCGTCTGCGAGCCCAGGGGAGTTGAGGGTGCAGGCATCGGTGAGGATGAAGATCTTTTCAGCATGTGCCAACAAGAGGGACTTCATGCGGGCCTCGGCCGCGCTTTTACAGGCAATCCCGCGTGCCGGATCCAGATGGACGGCGTCGATAAACGCATAACGAGGCCGCTTGCGTGTGCTCCGCGCGTTATCGAGCCGCCGCAAAATTTGGGCGAACTCGCGTTCGGCGCCGCTGCCGTACAGGAAAGCGAAAGCGAGGCGCGGGAAACGGCGTAACACCGGGCCACCGCTGTTTGTGATCACATAGACGCGGAAGCGGAGCCTTTGGCGCAATTCAATTGCCACTTGCTGGGTGGCGGCATTCGTATCTAGAAAAACTATGGCATTGCCCCGCACGTAGGCAACGGCCGCGCGCGCCATTGTGCGCCGCCGCGCCCAAATCCCTGGCCGAGCCGCGAGGGCAGAGTGCATAGCTAATGCCATCGCATCCTTTCGGTCGGGAACGGACTAAAAACTTCCGCACGTAATATTATCGCGGGCCAGCCTGGTGCGCGGGTTGAATAGCAGCGCGGGCCAAGACACCGGGGCCAAACCACCGGGGCCGGGCGCCCAGTGCGGGAGGGCTGGATTCGCGGTGAGGCCGCGCTGTGGCACGGAATCGCCGGAGGGCTCGCTGACCTTGAAGCGTGAGTGCGGTAGCTAGCGTGAAATCGCCGCGTCGGAGGGTTTGCCGGCGTCGCCCCGCACTCGCAAGCAACCAACCTCGGGCAAAACCAACCCCAAGTGGCCAATACGCTGCCAATACGCCTAAATGGCCTATACGCAGCAAAACACGCGAGCGAAAACAAGTTTCGAAAACTTGTATCCGCTCGCGTGCTCGCCACAAATGCTGGCCACCGAAAACCTTAGTTTCGCGCCGCAACGTTAGTCTTGTGAAACCTCGATATCGTTTCGCTGCGATATCGTTTCGCTGCGGCGATACTTTCGTGGCGCGCAGCTTGCTTTGCGCCACGACTGCTACGGTTTTACTGTTTTGCTGTTCTGCTGTTTTGCTGTTTTGCGGTTTTATTTAGCGTGCGTTTTCGAGCACGAGGTCGCTGAAACGGGCAATGTAATCGCGCAGGAACCTTTCAGTGCGTTCCACCAGCGTGCCGTCCTCATTGAAGAGCGTGGGCGATTGGCCGAGGAACACTTCCGGCTGGCCCGGGAACTTCATGTCGAAGTAGGAGAGCGCCAACCGCAGGTTCTTCTGCGCGCTGTAACCACCCATGCGGCCCACGGAATGGCTGATCAACCCGGCCGGAAGGTTCTTCCACGCAACGTCACTATTTGGCTTGGAGCCGATATCCACAGCGTTCTTCAGGCACGCGGGAATCGTCCGGTTGTTTTCCGGGGTTACGAACAAGACGCCGTCAGACGCCTTGATGGTTTCGCGGAACTCGGTGTATTCCGCAGGCAGTTCGACGTCGGTTACCTCCGGATCGTCATATTCGAAGTTATACAGGGGAAGATTGCCAATCTCCACGATCGAAGCTTCCACGCCTTCCGGGAAGTAATCGAGAACGATATTAGCAATGCGGCGCGCATACGAGGCACGGCGCAGACTTCCTACCAGAACACTGACCTTGGCCATTGACGTTCCTTCCATCAGTCAATTCTTCATTTATCTCGACTCTAGCAACAACGCGAGCCGGCGTTAAGAGGGCAAAGCGAGCAGAGAAATTAGCGGGCTGTTGCACTCTGGTGCACGGCGCTAAATTCGCGCACGCCCAATAAGGCCACGCGCGCTTAGTCAAGGCTCACGCCGCTTTCGAAAACTGCAATCTCTTCAGAAGTGGGGCGCAAAGCGGCGTGCCGAGCAGTAGTGCTGCGTAGTGCGCCCGCGATCACAGTGCGCATCTAAACCCATTAGTGAAGTATTTTGACGCGACGACCGTAGATCCGGTGTCGGTGCTTAAGGAGGGGTAAGCGGTAGCGGTGCGTATTTGTGTGAATGCTTGCTAGAAAAATTGTGTGAGGTGTATCATGAGGCTACCTGCAAGTTTCATATTTTATTGGGAGGCTTATAATGGGTTGAAAATTTGGACCACGGCCTTTAGTGCCGTAGCTTTTGTTTTGGCGCCGATACCCGCTCCCGAGGAGCCTCCCCCTCATAATGGACAGGCGGAGCGGTCGTACACTAATGCAGTTAGTTCGGATATTAGTTATGAAGAGTATGCCGAGGCTTTGCACCTTTGTTTGGATGGTGAAACCGTAGCTACCGCGCCGGAAGAGTACGCCTTGAACCTGCCTGCCACTATTAGTGCCGACAACGGTGTTGGGAAAGTGGTTCTAAAGGACTGGGAAGGCTACGTTTATGCTCTAGATGAAGCGTCTCAAGCGTTGTATATCTCAAACTCCGACAAGAGTTTGGTGGGGAGCGTAAGGGGTGCGCTTCTAAACGGTGCGATTCGGCATTGCTGGCAAATATGCGAAACAACTGTCGGGTGACCTACGCCGGGGGAGCAACTCTGGCATCCTGCCTGGTGACGGCAAGGGTTTACTACGGTGCGGTCACCGTCGTACATACCTTTAATAGCTGTGCTTAGTTGGAGGTAGAGATGTGTAAGAAGCAAACTCCTCTCGTCTGTGTAGTTTTATTAATCCTTTGCTTTGTAGCTCTTGAAGTGTACGCGGCTTCGTCGCAGGGTACGTACAGTACGCGGTATTGGTTAGCGTTTATGGTCGGGGCGGTTTTGGTAAGTATCTGCCTGTTGAGCCTGCTGTCCGGGTGGAAAGTCCGAGGTAAAAGTGCTACGGGAGTACTTCACGTGCTCGGTAATGTTCTAATTATTTGCGGAGTGGTAGAGTTTATCTTTACTGCGCTCACTAAGCCTACTGCTATCGATTTGGTAGGCCTGGCGTTGATCACGGTCGGGATGGTCGTGACGCTAGTTACGGCTGTGGTTATAGTGAGGGGGTCAGGCGCGGTTTAGTTTCATTAGGTGTTTTGTAGGTTGAGTGGGTTGACTGGCGAATTGTGCTTCAACCCACTCAACCATTTTGTGGGGGTAATAATGAGGTTTGGACCTCACTCCAGTAGGAGTTAACGTTGTTTATTCCAATGAAAACTCTCCTCCCCACTAGCTGGGGTGGCTGGCATATACGTTTGTTGGTGTGGGCGATTGATTATGTGCGCCAGATGCGCTGAACGGTTGCCGGCGGCCAAAACAATCTGGCGAAAGGACCGTCCCAGGAATCCCACCGATGAGTAGCGGAACCGGTCATGTTGGGTGCGCACTACGGTATAAAACAACGCCGAGCAAACGCGCAGATAAACCTGGGTGTATGGCGCGTAGAAGCTGGTAGTTGCCAAATCAACTGGTGGTTGCCATATCAAAGTTTAGAGAGGGCTGAGCATGGCGCGCAGGGCGGCCATGCGGGATTATGGCGAGCGAAGAAGCACAAGAATGATGAGTTTTGCACCCAGCGGGTGGATATTGATCGGGAACTAGTCCACTACCGCCAGTATTTTGCAGGAAGCGGACGTGGTGGTCACCAATCCGCGTTTGCCTTCCTCAGAATCGAGCGTTGCAACAATCCCTAGAACCCGCCCCTACCGCGGTTTATGGGGGTGCCGATCACTTTCCTGCACAAGTGGAACCCGCGCCAGTTCGAAATCGTGCGTTTCCACAGGACGACGCCGGCAAAAACCACACGAAAGACCGTTTGGTAGACTGCTCGAAAGTCCTAATAGCAGTTGACTTCGCCGCTCACATACATATGGAAGGCCGAGGCTATGGATCTGAATATTTACTGCGACGAAAGCACCCATCTTCCGAATGATGGCAAGCCGTATATGGTTCTTGGTGCCGTAACGTGCCCGGTGTCGGAAACAAGCGATATCTCGCGACACATTGCAGAAATAGGGAAACGTCACGGCTTAGACCGAAATTTCGAGATTAAATGGGGGAAAGTTTCGCCGGCGAAACTTGCTTTCTATCTTGATCTCGTGGACTACTTTTTCGACGCCGATAATCTTGCCTTCCGTGCGGTAGTAGCCGAAAAGGCTGGTCTGGATCATACCGCTTTTCATCAAAGCCACGACGATTGGTACTACAAGATGATGTTCTATCTAATTCGGAATGTCTTGCCAGCGGATGGTCGTGCTTACATATACATTGACAAGAAAGACACTCGTGGTGGTGACAAGGTTCGACGCCTGCACAGCGTGATCGCAAACGCAAATTACGATTTCCGGAGAGAGAATATTCGGCGGGTGCAGATTGTGGATTCCAAAGATGTGAAGCAGATGCAAATAGCGGATTTAATCTTGGGAGCCATTAATTATGCGAATCGCGGATTAGAGAAAAGTGAAGCAAAAATGAGGCTCATTGAGCGGATTCAACTTCGTTCTGGTTTGAGCTTACGGAACGGCACACTGCCATCCGCGCAAAAAATGAACCTATTTTTCTGGAAGCCGCAGGTAATACAGCAACAATGTGCCTAGAGTTACTGCCATATCCGGATAATCTGCATTCTGAACCGTATCTCGATACGCTCTATTCACTGTTTCTAAAATCGCTTGCTCATAGATCGATAGTGTGGAGACCTACGGGGAGAAAGCTTACTTTTCGGCGGCATCCTGAGGTCGAGGGAAGACATGCAGTTTTCTGGCACGTGATTAGTACCGGCACCGGTGATGAATTGACGCGTCAAATTGACGTTGAACGGTGTCGGAGAATCGGCTGGATCGGCATAGTTATCGATTGGTTCAATGCGGATTGGCCAGAAGAAGAACGAATAAAATGGTGGGTCAGTTCCCGTCGGATGGGCAATACTCGGCGGTATCTGATTGCGACGAACGACTTTGCCTATGTGGTGATTGTTGACGAAAGACCAGAATACGCCGTATTGGTGACTGCGTATTACGTTAACCGGGCGCACAGACAACGAAAACTTCGCAATGAGCATGCGGAGTATTGGAAACAGCAAGGGCCGCCCATCTAAGGACGGCCCCAGATACTCCTTCGGCGCCTGGCCGATGAGCTACTTTCAGTCTAGTTTGTATCTCCCGCGAAATCACCGTTCTTGGCGAAATTCTCACTCAGATCCGCATCTTTAATCTACCTAACTACCAGCTCGGGTTACGGTGTTTTTAATTATCGCTTGAAAGCCGCTCCTAGTTCGGGACTTGACCCCTTGTTGGTGGGCATGGGCTAGCCCCGGCGTTCAGCCGGAGAAAGGTAGTCTTTCTACCATGTCCCGTAAAATACATTCCGCGCAGTTTAGGAAAGACGCAGTAGCCGCGTATGAGTCCAGCGAGGCTTCGATGGCACAGATTGCTTCTGGTCCCGGAATTAACTGTAATTCGTTGCAAGAGCCGGTGAATCAGTTCGGCACCGATGTTCGGACCAGCTATGAATAAGCCATCTACATATCGTTCTTTGGCGAAGGCTCTGGCCGTTATCGCCGTGGTACTTTTCGTGCTCTACATTGTGATACAGATGTATCAGGCTAACTGGTGGATTGCCATCGATCGCCCGGGCGACCCGATCGGCGCGTGGCTCCTAACCGCGTTGTTCTTCTTGGTAACGGGGATCGCCTCACCCACAGCGGCAGTGCTTAGCGGCATTGGGGCTTTCGTGTTCATACGTCTCGCCGCTGCGCATGAGTACGCCGCCGTCAGCAAATCCGTCACCAAAGGATCGGCTGTCGTCAACGAACCGGCCACCAACCCGTCTGCAAGCTGAGCCAGAGACGCAGGAACCCTTGGCCTCATCTACAATCTCGGCATGAATGTCATCATGCCAATCGCAGAAGTGGCGCGCCAGGCAGGCGTGCCCGAAGAAGCTTTTCTGCCATACGGGCGCGGGCGCGCCAAAGTCGATAGAACTTGGGTGGAGTCCGCGCAGCCGCGCGGCAAACTGATCTTGGTTACGGCTGTGAATCCCACTCCGCCCGGAGAGGGGAAAACCACCACATCCATTGGCCTTGCCGATGGGTTGCGGCAGATCGGTAAGAGCGCCGCGCTTGCTTTGCGTGAACCATCCCTGGGCCCCGTGTTCGGGATTAAGGGTGGTGCTATTGGGGGCGGAAAATCCCAAGTTGTACCCGCCACGCAGATTAATCTGCATTTCAACGGGGACTTTGCGGCTATTGCCGCGGCCCAGAACCTGCTGGCCGCTATTGCTGAAAATGCGGCCCATTTTGGTACGCACGATCTAGATCCGCGCACGCTCAATGTGCGCCGGGCCCTAGACGTCAACGACCGCACCCTGCGCCAAGTAGTGACCGGCTTGGGCGGGCGCACCGGCGGCATCCCGCGCGAAACCGGTTTCGATATTACCGCTGCCTCGGAAGTTATGGCCGCCTTCTGCATGGCTTCTGACCTGGCCGATCTACGCCGCCGCATTGGGGGAATCGTCGTCGGAGCAGACCGTTCCGGCAACCCCGTAACCGCCGATACGCTGCAGGCAACGGGCGCGATGCTCGCCCTGCTCGTGGAAGCATTCTCCCCGAACCTCGTGCAAACCATGGAAGGTACCCCCGCGTTCGTGCATGGCGGGCCTTTCGCAAATATTGCGCACGGCTGCAATTCCGTGATGGCCACGCGAGCCGCCCTGGCCACTGCCGATTACGCGGTAACCGAAGCAGGTTTTGGAGCAGACCTCGGCGCCGAAAAATTCCTGGACATCAAGTGCCGCGAAACTGGGTTGCGCCCGGCCGCCGCCGTGTGCGTGGCTACCGTGCGCGCCCTCAAATACCACGGCGGGGTGGCGCTCGCGGACCTCGAAACCGAAAACGTGGAGGCCGTGCGCCGCGGGCTCGCCAACCTGCGCCGCCACATTCAGATTCTGCGTAACGTTTTGGGGCTCAACGTGGTGGTCGCGATCAACCGTTTCAGTGCCGATACGGAAGCGGAAATGGCTGTTATCGCGGAGACGACGGCGCAGCTCGGCGTCAAATCGGTAGCGGCCGAACACTTCACCCACGGCGGCAAGGGAGCGGTCGCTTTGGCCGAAGCCGTGGTAGAAGCCGCAGAAAACCCCTCCACGCCTACCTTTACCTACGCCGCCGAAGCCACGCTGGAAGAAAAGATCGACGCCGTGGTCCGTAAGATTTACGGCGGAGATGGTGCTACCTTCACGCGGGCCGCACAAAGAGAACTCGACCGCTTGCAAGCCAGCGGTTATGGTTCCTGGCCGGTATGCATCGCCAAAACCCCGGCGAGCTTGACGGCCGATCCGAACGTGCTCGGCGCGCCTACTGACTTCAAAATTCCCGTCCGCGAAGTCCGGCTTTCTACCGGCGGCGGCTTCGTTGTCGTAATCGCAGGATCCGTAATGCTCATGCCTGGCCTGCCCAAACGTCCTTCGGCCGCGGATGTAGACGTGACCGCTGAAGGCGAAATCGTAGGTTTGCACTAGAGTCCATTTCTTGGTGTAGAGTCTCTCGCTATTGGTGACTACGGTGCGATTTGTTCCAAAAAACGGGACTTCCCGCGGCGCTGACGCTGCAAGCTAGCGGTGACGCCGCAAGCTAGCGGTGCTTGTGCGGCACCGGTGTGGCGCCTGCGCGGTACTAGTGCGGCGCCTGCGCGGTGCCGTCACTGTTTAGGTTGACGGTATCGGCGCGGCACCAGTGCGGTACGGGTGCATTAGCCGTGAGGTTGTTAGTGCGGTATCAGTGCGATGCCTGCGTGTACCTGTGTGGCACCGGTGCAGCATTTGCGCCGCGGGAAGTTTTGCCGGGAGTCTTGCAGGAAGTTCGGAAAATCCCGAGCGTGCACGGCCAAAAAGATCCCATTCAAGTGGATTACTTGAAACGAAAAAGAGGGGGTGTTTTTCGCCACTTCGGTGCTAGCCTGAGAGACGGTGGTAACGCCACGGCGCACGTAGCGCTCCAAACCAAAAATTGCAGAAGGCAATAAGGATGTTGCTGAAAGTGGAGGCGGGAATGACTAAGTACATTTACTCTTTCACTGAGGGGAACAAGGACATGAAGGACCTCCTCGGTGGAAAAGGTGCGAACCTTGCGGAAATGGTCGGGTTGGGAATGCCCGTGCCTCCCGGGTTTACGATTACTACGGAGGCTTGCCGGTACTACCTGGAAAACGGGTTGGAACCGCATGAGCTGGCGGAACAGGTGACGGAATACCTCACCGCAATTGAAGAGCAGATGGGCCGCAAACTTGGCGACCCGGACGATCCGCTCCTCTTCTCCGTACGTTCGGGCGCCAAATTCTCCATGCCCGGCATGATGGATACCGTGCTCAATATTGGTCTTACCGATGAATCCGTGCGGGGCTTGGCCAAACAGTCCGGAGATGAGCGTTTCGCTTGGGATTCTTACCGCCGCCTGATCCAAATGTTTGGTAAGACCGTGCTCGATATCGACGGCGAACTATTCTCCCAAGCCCTTTCTGATTTGCAGCACGCTCACGGCTATTCCGGGGATCTGGATATGACCACGGACGATCTGCGCGAAATCACCTCGATTTTCAAGGGCATCGTGCGGCGTACCACCGGGCGTAACTTCCCGCAAAATCCGCGGTCGCAAATGAACCTGGCCATTACGGCCGTGTTCCGTTCCTGGAATACGGAACGGGCCCGGATCTACCGCCGCCGCGAACACATCCCAGATGATTTGGGCACGGCCGTAAACATCCAAACCATGGTCTTCGGCAACCTGGGTGAAACTTCTGCCACCGGTGTGTGCTTCACCCGTGATCCTTCCACCGGTCATTCCGGCGTGTACGGCGATTTCCTGCCCAACGCCCAAGGGGAAGACGTAGTTGCCGGTATTCGCAACACCCAACCCCTGGCCGAACTACAAGACTTCAATAAGCCGGCTTACGATCAGCTCGTCGATATTATGCAACGCCTGGAAAACCACTACCGGGATCTGTGCGATATCGAGTTCACGATCGAAGAAGGTAAGCTCTGGATGCTTCAAACCAGAGTTGGTAAGCGCACCCCGGCCGCCGCTTTCCGCGTGGCTGGCCAACTGGTAGAAGAAGGCCTGATCGATAAGCGCGAAGCTGTTACCCGGGTTACGGGCGAACAGCTCACTTCGCTGCTCTTCCCCCAGTTCCGCCGCGAAAATGTGGAAGAACCGGTAACCGTAGGCACACCTGCTTCGCCGGGCGCAGCCGTGGGCAAGATCGTTTTCGATAATGCTTCGGCTACGCGGCGCGCCGCCGAAGGCGAAGACGTAATCCTGGTGCGCCGGGAAACCAATCCGGATGACCTCGAAGGCATGGTGGCCGCCCAAGGCGTGCTCACGGCCCGCGGCGGCAAAACTTCCCACGCGGCCGTGGTAGCCCGCGGGATGGGCCGCACCGCCGTCGTCGGCGCAGAAGACCTAGTAATTAACGAAAACTCGCGCACCGTGTTCGTAAAGTCCAAGCACCTTACCTTGCGCGAAGGCGACGTTATTTCCATCGACGGCACCACCGGGGAAGTTTTCACCGGCTCGGTACCGGTAGAAGATTCGCCCGTGATGGTATACGTAACCCAAGGTTTGGAAGCCGCCCTTGAGGTGGCGAACGACGCCGATGCGCACGAACTCGTGAACTCCGTCCACAATATTTTGACCGAGGCAGACTCCATCTCCCGCATGAAGGTCCGCGCGAATGCGGATAACCCGGAAGATGCGGCCAAGGCACGGACGATGGGCGCGCAGGGCATCGGCCTGGTACGTACCGAACACATGTTCCTCGGGGAGCGGCGCGAACTGATCGAACACGTAATCCTTGCCGAAACTCGGGAACAACAAGAGGCCGCACTGGCTGCGCTATTACCCCTGCAAAAGAACGATTTCTTAGGGATTTTCGAAGCCATGGATGGGCTGCCCGTGGTGGTACGGCTCATCGACCCGCCGCTACACGAATTCTTGCCGGATCTAACCAAACTTTCGGTAGAAATCGCGGTGGCAGACGCCCTTGGCAAGCAAGTACCGGAACGCAAGCGGCAGCTTTTGCATGCCGCCCAGGAACGCAGCGAAGCCAATCCGATGCTCGGCTTGCGCGGGGTACGGCTTTCCATTGAAATTCCCGGGTTTGTGGATACCCAGGTGCGGGCGGTTGCGGAAGCGGCAGCGGAGCTGCGCCTCAAGGGTAAAGACCCGCATCCGGAAATCATGATCCCGCTGGTCGGCTCCGAAAAGGAACTGCACCTGGTGGCAGATCAAGCGCGCGAAATTGTGCGGGAAGTGGAACGCCAGTACGCGATGGATACGGGCGCTCTGGATATCGAAATCGGTACCATGATCGAATTGCCGCGCGCCGCGATCGTGGCCGATAAGATCGCCCACGAAGCCGAATTCTTCAGCTTCGGCACGAACGATTTGACGCAAACCACGCTCGGTTTCTCCCGCGACGATGTAGAACACGAATTCATTCCGCTCTACATCGAAAAGGGCATTTTCCAAGAATCGCCCTTCGGCACCATCGACCAAGAAGGTGTGGGCGAACTCGTCCGCATCGGCGTGGAACGCGGGCGGGAAGGCCGGCCGGGTATCAAGATCGGCGTTTGCGGCGAACACGGTGGGGACCCGCAGTCCATCCACTTCTTCGACGCTTGTGGGATTGACTACGTATCCTGCTCGCCCTTCCGGGTGCCGATCGCGCGGCTCGAAGCGGGCCGGGCCACGGTCCACAACGAATCTTCGCTCGCGCAAAACGGCGCTACCGACGCCACAGCGTAAACTCGCGGCCGTGCAAACTCGCGGCAGCGTGAAGCTGCGCCGGTGTGAACCCGGGGCAGTAAGCACTCGCGGCGGTGCAAACCTGCCGTAGCGTGAACCTGCGAGGGCGTAAGCTCCGGGTTGCGCAAGTTCGCGACGGCGTAAACTAGCATTTTGCGTGGGATGTATGACAGCGCAGGCGGGAGGTTTTCCTCCGCGCCTGCGCTGTTCAACATAGAATGGCATGCATAGTAAAGGCGGGCGGGAGAGGAGAATAGATGGCGGTCTTTTCGTTTGAAGGCGGCGAGCTTCGGCCCGCAGCTCCCCAAACAGATCTGCCGGATTCCGTGGTAGGGCCGATTTTGGCGGCTTTGCGCGAAAACGCTCTAGAAATCCTACCTTCTCCGCTTTTCGCAATCGCCTGGACCCGCGATCCAGAAACACCTTCCTACCTGATTTGTTTGGACGCAACCGGGCAGATTTGTACGGTCGCGGTAATGCCAAGCCTCGATACGGAGAGCCTGGTGGCCGCACTCACGGTTTCAGGACGGCAGTCTAATTTAGACCGCGAAGAAATCGTGCGCATGTACCCGGGCGGGGAAGAAGAATTTTCCCGAAAATGGAATGCGTTCCGGGCTATTAATCCGCCAGTGGCAACTGCCGGGCCGAAACTTTTTGTAATCACTTTGCGCGTGGCCGATAGTGTGCGGGATGCGATTACCGCGCTCGCGGGCGGCGGCGTGGCAGTGTATGCGGCGAGCGTGTATGAGGCCGGGGGCCGGGCCCTCGTTAATATCGACGAAGTTTCGGTAGCCCCGAGCCTCCGGTATGCGTTGACCAGTCCGGCGGCCGCGGCGCGGCCGGGGATCGGGGAATCCGCTTCCACGCCCGCCACCGAAAGTCTCCGCGAGGTTTACGTGGAATTACCGGCGGAACCTTCCGCGGGAACGCCGGCGGAGACGTACGTGGGTACACCGGCTAAGACTTACGCGGGAATGCCCGATGAAACTTACCCCGGCACGCCGGCGGAAACCCCCGCCGATGCTCCGGCTGAAACGACCGCTCCAACATACGCGGGAACTGTGAGCGAAATGCCTGGAGAAACATACCCTGAAACTTATAGCGGAACGCCCGCCGAAACATACGGAGGAACGCCCGCCGAAACATACGGAGGAACACCTGCCGAAACATACGGAGGAACGCCCGCCGAAACATACAGCGGAACATCGGCTAGAACTTCTGCCCAATATTCCGGCCAAGTTCCGCGCGAAAGCACACCTCTAAACTTTTCCGAAAGTGCGGCCAAAACTACCCCGGAAAGCGCGGCTTGGAAAGCTTCGGCCGCGGCTACGGCACCGGCCAGAAGTACGCGGGAAAACGCTGGCCAAGAAACCTGGGCCGCCGGTCCGGGACGAAGCGTGCAGGAAAGCGCGGCCTGGGAAGCATCAGCCCCGGCGCCAAATCCAGCTCTAGCCGCAGATCTCTCCGCGGCTGCGGATCTCTCCCCGGCGGCGGATCTATCCTCGCCGGCGGATTCGGTTCCAGATGCAGCTTCGGCGAGGAGCACATGGGAGAGCGCAGCTTGGGAAGCCTCAGCTACCGCGTCGGCAAGCACCTGGGAAAGCGCGGCCTGGGAGGCCTCGGCCAGGGCCGAAACCCACCCCGAAACCCACACCGAAACCTGGGCTGAACCGCGGCCCGAAACTCGGGCCGAACCGTGGGTGCCGCCGCTGCGGCAAAATATTGTTGACGCCCACAGTGTGTCTTCGCCCGAGCGGCTTCCGGTCACGCCCGCCCAGCCGGAAACCGGTTCAGCGCATTCTGCACCAAAACTCGTGCAAACCGCGTGGGTAGCGCCTTCGGCCGCGGAAGTCGGGGCCCAACCGGCCGATAGCTTGCCGGAACACGAACGGGCAATTCCGGATCCCTTACGGGCCGGGCCCGAACCGGCCGCGGCAACTTTCACGGTAGATGTAGATCCGGATATAGAGATAGCGCGTGCCCGGCGGCGGGCACGGCGCGCCGCGGTAGAAAGCGCATCGGAAGCCGCTTCTTCCCGGTACAATTCCGAGCCCTCCCGCCCGCCCACGGTTGGTTCCCCGGCGCGGCCGGAACCTTCGCGGCACCAGGAAAACCAGGAGCACCAACCGGTAACAATCGCAGATTTGGCGCAGCGAGCCAAAGGCCGGGGTGAAAGGTCCCGGCGAACCACCGACCACGTGGCGCTCGCGGAAGGCCCGATCGCGGAAAAGTTCGGTATTATCCCGCTCACCGATAGCAAACAGGCGGCCGAACAGGCCCGTGAACGCAACCGGAAAGCAATTGCCCGGCTCGCCCGGATTTCTCAAAACGGACCGGTACGCGTGTATTGGGTGTTCCGCCGCCGCGGTATAGACCTGCAAGCAAATGTGGAATGGCCCGGCGTGCTCCGGGTGGCAGGCCACGGAAACTACACCGATCCCACGGCCGCGGCCGAAGAAATCGGCGGGGTGGAAAACGTAGACGGCTGGGATCTGTGGCGTACCGCGGACGGGCGCAGCCTCGCCGACCTCGACCCAGAATAAAAGCGCGGACCGCCGCCGCGGCCAGTTCGCTCGCGCTCAGCTAGTTCGCCCTTGCACAACCAGTTCGCTAGATGCGGTTAGTTTGCGCGGAACTAGGTCACCCGGGGGGCGTGGGCAGTTCGCCTAAGCACGGTGAGCTTACTGTTGCTGCCCGCAGCGCGATTACTATTGTTCGCCAAGCACCCCGGTGATAAATCTGCCGAGGGTGTGGAACACTTCAGTGCGTACGGACCGGCGGGAAAAGACGACGTCGTGAATAGCACCCGGGAACTTGACGATGCTCACCGCGCGGCCAAGTTTTGCGGCGCGGGCCCACATTTGTTCCACGTTGAGCACAATATCGGCGCTGCGCATTTCTTCGCTCCAGGAGCGGCTGAAATAGCTGCGCGCGGAGGTGAGCATCAAAATTGGGGCGTCGATATTCAGGCCGGCGGCCACGCGATCCTGACCGCGCAAAACTGCCCGCAACCAGCCGGGACGCACCGGGAACGGGTCGCTAACGCGCGTGTCGAAATCAGGTATCCACCCGGTGGTCCAGAACGGGTCATCGGTATGCGGGGGTGCGCCGGGGATGCTCGGCAAACCCGGCGCTTTCCACGCCGTGACGGTCCGTGCATAAAAGTCACTAGCGAAAAGGTCTAAGGCCTGGCGCGGCCAATGTGAAGCCAAAGCGGTTACCGCGGGGCGCGCCAAAGCCTGCAATTCCGGCGTAAGTTGCAGCTCCAACCAGGGCGAATTAAGCACGACGCCGGCCAGCAAGCCCGGGCGTGCATCGGCATACAAACTAGCCGTGAGCCCGCCCGTGGAATGACCGTACAAAAACAGCGGAAAAGGCGCGGCAGAATTCGCGGCTAGTGACCCGGCGGAATCCGCGCGCGTTTCGATCCCGTAAGTTTCCCGCAGATCGGCAGCGATGGCTTCCCAGGCGGCGTCGAGATCTGCAAAGTAAGTGGAAAAGTTTTCGATATACCCTGGAGTTTGCCGGGAACGGTCTAGGCTGCGCCCATATTTGCGCAGGTCAATCGCGTAAAAAGCCCCTTGCAGGGCGGTTATAGTGCGGGCGAGTTCGGTGTGAATAAATGAGTCATTCCAACCATGCACAGCCAAGAAAGCAAAGCGCGGCGCGGTATTTGGTTCGCCGCCCTGGGCAGGCGCAGCAGTCGCGGCTTGCGCCGCGAGACCGGGCGCGGGCGGGCGCGGCGGGGTTTTCCGGACGAGTGTGGCATGCACTGGGCCTTCGGTATCGGAGCCGAGCGGTAAGGAAGTTTGCTCATAATCGGCGCCGAGTGGGTCGGGATACCAAGTACGGCTGGTCATGGTCTTATTATCGCAGGCCACAATAATAATTTTTTGGGCCCTGCCGCACTGCAAGGCACGGGTTTCGGGCGGTGGCAACGCAAAGCGCCGCTCCCGTGACTGACCGCATAAGGTTTGATCCTTGCGGCCTTCCGGAAATGACTGTTACCGTACTGTCAATTTGAGCAAAATTTAGAAAGGAGCCGGGCGATGACGGCAAATATGCACGTGCAAAGCGCAGCGAGCACGCCAGACGCGCACAGTACCCCAGCGGTAGTGGTGCCAAGCGCAGGGGATGGGGCCGGCACAACGCCCATCGATCCCCAAGTTAAGCTCCAGTCAATAGATGATGATTTTTCGTTTGGAGCTGTTCCTATTTCCAGCCGACGTTCCTTTTGGTCCGTCGGCTTTGTTATGCTCGGCTTTACTTTCTTTTCCGCTTCGATGTCTGTGGGAGCGAAGCTCGGTAACGGGCTCGACCTCGGCGGTTTCCTCGCGGCGGTCAGCATCGGCGGGGTTATTCTTGCGATCTACACGGGCGCGCTCGCCTATGTGGGTGCCCGTACGGGGATGGGCGTAGACGAACTTGCCCGGCACGCTTTTGGCCGGCGCGGTTCCTACCTACCTTCGTTCTTGATTGCCTTCACCCAGATGGGCTGGTTCGGGGTCGGGGTGGCCATGTTCGCCATGCCCACCGCAGACCTGCTCGGGATTAGCCCGTGGCCTATCGTGCTAATTGCGGGCGCGCTCATGACGGCCAGCGCCTACTACGGCATCAAAGCAATCGAAATCGTTTCCTTCATTTCCGTACCTCTGATTACGATTCTGGGTACGTATTCCATGGTGACGGCAACCGTGGAAGCCGGCGGCGTGGCTGAAGTTTTCGGCGAATCGGGCGGAATGCCGATTATGGTCGGCGTCGGCATGGTAGTGGGATCCTTTATTTCGGGCGGTTCGGCCACCCCGAACTTCGCCCGCTTTGCCCGCACCGCACGTTCCGCGGTGATCACCACGGTGATCGCTTTCCTGCTCGGCAATACCCTCATGTTTTCCTTCGGTGCCGTGGGTGGTGCTTTCACCGGTAAGGACGATATTTTCTACGTGATGATCGCGCAGGGTTTGGCCATTCCCGCGCTGCTCGTGCTTGGCGCCAATATTTGGACCACGAATAATAACGCCTTGTACACTACCGGGCTGGGGTTTGCGAATATTACGAAGCGGCCCAAGCGGCCCCTCGTGCTCATTGCGGGCATGGCTGGCACGCTCGGCGCCCTGTGGTTGTATAACAATTTCGTGGGGTGGCTGAATTTCTTGAACGCTACTTTGCCGCCGATCGGAGCGATTCTGGTGGCTGATTATCTGGTGCATCGGCGTGCCTACCATGCTGTGATCGACGCCGTAAACGTTGCCGAAGCTGCCGGCCAGCCCCTGCCGATTGTGGAATCGGCCGGCTCGCAACGCAATATAGCCTGGGCTCCGGTGGCCGGAGTAATAGGCGGGGCCGCGGCCGGGTGGCTGATCCCCTTCGGGATTGCTTCCCTCAACGCGGTGGTTGCGGCCGTGCTGATCTACGGCGTCGGCGTGCTGGCCGAAACTCGCGCGCAAGGCGAAACTCGCGCGCAGGCCGTAGCAACACCCGCAAAGTAAACACCAGCACCCGGAGCACCAAGCACCCGGATCACCAAGCACCCGGAACACCAAGCGTACGAAACACCAAGCGCCCGGAAACTGGCCCCGCGCAGTAAACACTAGGGACGCACCCTGCACCGTAAACACCAAGGAAGAAGCAGAACAATGGCGAAGATGTTATTCAAGAATGTGCGGATCGAGAACCGAACTGAGCTATCCGATGTGCTCGTGAGCGCGGGCAAAATCGCGCGGATCACGCCCGCGGGGAGCGAAACTGCGCGGGTAGATAACAGCGCAGCGCCGGCAGGTAACAACGCAGCGCCCGCAAGCAATGGTACCGCGCCGGAAAGTGGCAGTGCGGCGTCGGAAAGTGCGGGAGCCACGCAAACCTCGCAAACCTCGCAAACCCTGCAAGCCACGCAAACCGCGGAATCCCCGCAAGCCCCGGAAACCACGGTCTATGAAGCGCGCGGGCAGCTCATGTTGCCGCCCATTGTGGAATCCCACGTGCATCTCGATACCACGATGACGGAAGGTGACCCCCGTTCGAATGCTTCGGGCACTTTGTTTGAGGGGATCGAGATTTGGGCGGAGCGCAAACAACAGCTCACCGTGGCCGATGTGAAGGAACGTGCCTTGCGAGCTATTCGGCAACAAGTGCGATTTGGTGTGCAATATATTCGTTCGCATGTGGACGTAACTGATCCGGAACTTACCGCTTTGCGGGCGTTGATCGAGTTGCGTGAAGAGCTGCGCGACACGGTGACTTTGCAGCTCGTGGCTTTCCCACAGGAAGGTATTGAATCTTATCCGCGCGGGCGGGAATTATTGCGCCAGGCAGCGGAGCTGGGGGCGGATGCGATTGGCGCGATCCCGCACTATGAGTTCACGCGTGAATATTCGGTTTCGTCTCTCCAGTATGCTTTCGCGCTCGCGCAAGAATACGGCCTGCTCATGGATGTACATTGCGATGAGATTGACGATCCTGCTTCGCGCGGCTTAGAAACTTTGGCCACGTTGGCTTATGAGGCCGGGGTGGGGGAGAAGGTCACCGCTTCACACACTACGGCAATGCATTCTTATAACAATGCCTACTTTGGGAAATTGTTGCGGCTCTTGCGGATGAGCGGAATCAATTTCGTTTCCAATCCGATGGTCAATACTCATTTGCAGGGCCGGATTGATACGTACCCGAAGCGGCGCGGGGTGACCCGGGTACCGGAGCTAACCGCGGCAGGGATCAATGTTTCCTTCGGGCAAGACGATATTGTGGACCCGTGGAATCCGCTCGGTACCGGTTCGCTGCGGGACGTTACGCTGATCGGTTTGTACGTGACCCAGATGATGGGGGCAGAGCAGATCGACAACTCTTACCGGTTCATTACTTACAATGGCGCCCGCACGCTCCACGTGCCGGAAGCTGAATACGGGATCGCGGAAGGTAAACCGGCGAACTTCCTGCTCTTGGACGCGCCTTCTTGGCGCGAAGCTCTCATGTTCCATGCCCCGGTGCTGGCCTCCTACCGGGAGGGTCGCTTGCTTTACGAGGCGACGGCGCCCACCCGCCACTGGCACTTCTAAACTCCTAACCGAAAAAGGCCCCCGGGTGCTAGCCGCGCCCGGGGCCTGCGGCATTCGGCTCCTGCGGCATTAAGGGCCTGTACTCGGAGCGGGCGGCCCCAGCCGGCTGGGTAAATGCGGCCAGCTGGGCAAGTGCGGGCGCACGGCGATTTGCCACGGGGCCGGCTGCCGCGGGCCTGGCTAAAGCTCGGCCAAAAACTCGCGGATTATTTTGCTTACCTGATCGTTTTCGATGAGGAAGCCATCGTGGCCATGCCCGGAATGTACGGTCTGGAGTGGCCGGGCGCCGGGCAGGGCTGCGGCTAGGGCGGCCATGTCTTCCGGATAGAAAAGCCGGTCGCTATCTACGGCCACCACGAGGGAAGGCATTTCGAGGCTGGCCACTACCGCGTCGGTGCCGCCGCGGCCACGCCCAATATCGTGGGTGATAAAAGACTGCGTGATGGTGAGATACGAGTTGGCGTCGAAGCGGGCGGCAAGTTTGCGCCCGTGATAGTCCAAATAGGACTGCACCGCGTAGCGGCCGCCATAAAGCGGATTTTCGCCGTCTTGCGGAGTGCGGCCAAAACGCACCGCCATTTCATCGGCGCACCGATAAGTCAAATGGGCGATCTCGCGGGCCAAGCCCAGCCCGCCACTCGGGCCCTGATCCGGGCCGGCGTCGTAATAGTTCCCACCGCGCCACTTGGGATCTAACTGGATCGCAAGTTTTTGGAAGTGGGCGTAGGCAATCTGTTCCGCGGTGGTAGCCGGGCCAGAAACCAACACCGCCAAAGCTCCTACCATTTCCGGATAGCTAGCCGCCCATTCCATGGCCCGGTTACCACCAAAACTGGCGCCGGCCACCAAAGCCCAGCGGCGAATCCCCAGCTGGCGGGCAAGTTTATGTTCCGCAGCGGCAATATCCCGCAAAGTGATTTCGGGGAAACGCGGGCCCCAAGGTTTACCGTCCGGAGCGGTGGAAGCCGGCCCGGTAGAACCCTGGCACCCGCCCAAACAGTTTGGGCATACCACGAAATATTTATTCGTATCGATTGCCCGGCCCGGGCCCACAATCTGGTACCACCACCCGTTTGTACCATCGCGGGAGGTGGCGTGAGAGTCCCCGGTGAGTGCATGGCACAGCAAGATCGCATTATCGCCGGCCTCGTTTAGTGTGCCCCAAGTTTCGTAGGCGAGTTCTACTTGCGGCAGGCGCCCGCCCAGTTCCAGTTCGAGCGGGCCGAGCTGCGCGAATTGTCGCTCGCCTGGGTCATCGCCCGCAAACCACGCTCCGGAAGCGGGAAGATTAGGTTGGGGGACGGGCCGGTATCCGGTATCAAAATCGCCAATCGGTGCGGCGTCCGTCACCGGGTCTAGTTCCGGGTGTCCGACCAAGAAAATCGGGTGTTCTTCGCTCACGGGCCTCGGTACTCCTTGGATACAATCCGGCGGTTACCAGATACATTCTGATGGTAACGCGGAATGTGGTTTGCGGTTGTATGTATTCAAAGTTTGCGGTGCGTACTTGGCGGCGCCGCCCGCGGTGGGGCTGAGTGCGGAGCATTCCGATGCTTCTCGGGGGTAATTAGCATCCCGCAAAATCAACTCGGTTCAGCACCCACCGCGGGTTCCCAGCGCCGGAAAACCGGGCGCCAGCGGCGTCGTCGTTATCGGTTATGGGTTTTAGCGCGTGCCGGGCACGTTACCGACACCGGCACCAGCACCAGCACTTTACATAGCGCGTAGCAGATTGCCGGAACGTAACCGGCAAGTTGCCGGCGCGTGCCTACTTGATCGCGGCGAGGGCCTGATCCAGATCGGCGATAATGTCGCGCACATCCTCAATACCGATGGAGAGGCGCACGGTTGCCGGCGTGATCCCAATATCGAGCAGTTCTTGTTCGCTGAGCTGGGAATGCGTGGTAGAAGCCGGGTGCACCACCAGCGATTTCGCATCTCCAATATTTGCCAGATTAGAGAACAGTTGCAGCGCTTCCACGAATCGGGAAGCTTCTTCCAAACCGCCGTCGATATCGATTGTGAACACGGAACCCGGCCCCTTCGGCGTGTACTTCTGGGCGCGTTCGTAGTAGGGGTTGGAAACTAGCCCAGCGTAGTTCACCGACTTCACGCCCGGATGGTCAACCAGGTGCTCTACCACCCGTTTCGTGTTTTCTAGGTGCCGGTCTACGCGGAGCGAAAGGGTTTCCAGCCCGATTCCGATCTGCCAGGCAGCCAGCGGCGAGATCGCGGCGCCGGTATCGCGCAGGAGAGTGGCCCGAATGCGGGTTACGAAGGGTGCTCCGGTGTCCGCAAATACGAGGCCGTGGTAAGACTCGTCGGGTTCGGCAATGCCCGGGAACTTTCCGTTACGCCAATCGAAATCTCCCTTTTCGACGACGACGCCAGCAATCGTGGTGCCATGCCCGCCGAGGAACTTGGTAGCCGAATCTGCGACGACGTCGGCACCCCAATCGAAGGGGTTGCCATTAGCCGGAGTGGCAATCGTGTTATCCACAATGAGGGGGACGCCGTGGGCGTGTGCTACTTGGGCTACAGCTTCTACGTCGAGGACGTCTTGGCGCGGATTCGGGATGGTTTCCCCGAACAGGGCGCGAGTGTTTTCATCGATTTCTTTCGCCCAGCTGGCCGGATCGTCCGGGTTTTCCACCCACCGCACTTCAATACCGAAGCTGGGAAGCACATGCTTGAACTGGTTGTAGGTGCCGCCATACAAAGAAGGTGAAGAGACGATATTGTGCCCGGCTGTAGCCACGTTCACGATGGCGTAGAAAATAGCGGCCGAACCGGAAGATAGGAGTAGCCCGCCCGCGCCGTTGTAGAGGGCGGCAATACGGTCTTCTACTTGTTGCTGGGTGGGATTCGTGATCCGCGTATAAATTGGGCCGGCATCGGTGAGGGCAAAACGGCCCCGTGCCTGTTCATTGCTTTCGAAAACATAGCTCGTAGTTTGGTAGATAGGAAGCGCGCGGGAACGCGAATCAGTATCGAGCGTCAGGCCCGCGTGTAGCTGCTTGGTATCAAATCCCCACTCGTGGTTTTCTGCCATTTTATTATCTCCTTCGGAAACCCGGCCCGATGGCCGGAAGGCCAAATACGTAAAAATCTAAAAATCGGGTATTGGCCTGCATTGCTGGTGGTAGGCGGGCAAAAATGCGCGCACTACTAGCAGGCAATGTTTGTTTTTACTGGTTTTACTGAAATTGGGTTTTACTGAAATACGGTAATTGGTGCGTGTACTTATTTCTTATTACGCACCCGCTAACCCCAACCTTGAAGGAAGTAACCGGTGGAGCGGTTTTGCCGGTTCGTTTGCGTCCACCAACCCTTCCAAGCAGGGCTGGGAGCGCATCGGGCCTCTAGTTTCCACGGCAGAAAGACCGTGCGGCCGGATGCGCTAGCTGAACATTCGCATAACGAACAACATGGCTGTAACCATAGCCCACCCACCCGCATTTTGTGCAAGCGTGTCCAAAATGTGAAATATGCGGCAGTGCCTGCCGGTTGCCAATCTGCCGTGCCCTACCGATAGGCCTCGCCAGTTGTCCGTGCCTGTCCACGGTGCCTGCCGCCATAGCTGCTGCTCGTGCCTGCCAGCTGTTTTCGCGGGCTGATTTCGAGGTGCGTCCCGCCCAGCTGGCTCGTGAAAATGTGCGTGAGGCGGTGAACGCAGGTTAGGCGGTGCGCGCACGTCGGGCAGCTATCACATGTGTGGCGGCACACGCGCATGGGGTAGTAAGCGTATGTGAGGCGGCAAGCGCAGGTGGGCGGTAATCGGTGCCGTGAGGAGGATGTGACAAATGAGGTCCCTGAGGCGGCTGGGAAAATTGATCGAAAAGTGCTAAGTGTGACCAATGTGTACCGATTTAATAGTGTGGAATTTGGAGATGTTGTTCCCTTTTTGCCCTATCTGGGGTAGTTTCATAACAGTTGTGTTATGGGCGGCGTTGTAAAACACGCCGAGGCACGCCGCGTGAACCGGAGCTAGGACCGGTTCACGCGCCTGCGGAGAGCGGGGCTAGGGCCGCTCTCCGCATGAAAGAAGATAGTTTTGGAGGCGTTGTGGAGTTGCGAAAAGGGAAATTCCTGGCGGCTGGGATATCT
The DNA here is from genome assembly GCF_900618115.1 of Actinobaculum suis. Lineage (NCBI taxonomy): Bacteria > Bacillati > Actinomycetota > Actinomycetes > Actinomycetales > Actinomycetaceae > Actinobaculum > Actinobaculum suis. The sequence goes on along the minus strand of NZ_UYIO01000001.1, from coordinate 2,133,740 downwards.
GCCGCGCTGGTGATTTCTCTGGTCCCGCCAGCACAGGCTGATAACGGGGCGAGTGATGATCAGATATCGGCAGCAAAGGCTGCGGAACAGCAAACAACAAATTCGATTGCGGGGCTGGAAGCGCAACTCACCGGCCTCGGTGCACAGGCTGAAAATGCCCGCACGGATGTAACGAAGAAGCAAGCGGCAGCCAGTGCGGCGCAACAGGATCTTTCGGAGTCGATTACGGCCGCGATTGAAGCGCAAGAGCAGGCCAATATCGCCCAGTCGCAGGCAGACGATGCTTTGGATGCGCTGGGTGCGGTTTCTTCCGCCATGTATCGCGATGGTTCTACTTCTTTGGGTGGAGTCACGGCCCTTTTGGGTGCGGATTCTTTGAAGAATGCAGCCGATCGGCAATGGGCTTTCGAGGTGCTCGGCCAGCACACTGGTAGCAAGTTGCAAAAGTACCAGGCAGCCCGCGATGTGGCCCAGACCTTGCAGTCAGATGCTGATGCGAAGGCTGCCGATCAGGCGGTAGCGGCCGGTTCGGCAGAAGAGGCGTTGGCGCAGGCGCAAGAAGCGGCCGCTGGCCTCGAAGCCACGATTTCAGGTATTGAAGAGCAGCGGGAACAGCTGTTTACGCAGCTCGCCGCGCAAAAGGGTACGACGGCGGAGCTCGAACGCCAGGCGCAAGAAGCGAAGGAAGCCCAATCTCGGGCAGAGGCAGAAGCCCAGCGCCAGGCGATCATCCAGCAAGCCCAGGCAGAGGCTGAAGCCCGTGCACAAACGCAAGCTCGGGCTGATGCGGCAGAGGCAGCCCGGCAAGAAGAAGCACGCCGGGCGGCTGGGGAAGTTACCCAGCGCCGCCAGCGCGAACAAGCGCCTTCACCGGCGCCGCGTCCCGCGCCTGCTCCGGCTCCAGCTCCGCAGCCTGCACCGGCTCCCGCTCCGGCACCAGCGCCGCGGCCGGCACCCGCTCCGGCTCCCAAGCCTGCTCCGGCTCCTAAGCCTGCTCCGGCTCCGGCGCCGTCGAACGCCGCGCTGGGCCAGCAGATTGTGGCCTTCGCACGCCAGTTTGACCACAAGGTTCCGTACGTGTGGGGCAAGTATTCGCCGGAAACCGGTTGGGATTGCGTGGGCTTCACGTACTACGTCTACAACCACTTCGGCATTAAGACGCCGCGCCGTACCGGCTCGCACGTCAACCAGTTCTGGAGCGGTTACCGCCAGGTGCCAGCTTCGCAGGCGCAACCGGGCGATCTGCTGTGGTGGCCCGGGCACGTGGGTATCTACACCGGTAACGGTATGCACATCGCGGCCTGGAACGAAAGCATGGGCACCCAAGAACGTGCGGTCTGGGGCAACCCGGTTTACCTGCGCATAGTCGGGTAATACCGCAAAACCTCGGCGCGATAAACGTCGCTACGCCAAGGCAGTGTTGGCCACTACGCCAAGGCCGCGTTGCCCGCGATGCCAAGGCAATGTTGCCCGCGGGTGTAATGGCTCGCCTGGAACTTGCAGAGCGAGCAATATCCGATAATTGAACTCAAGCAAGGCCCGCTGGGTAGGCGCTTCATGCGCCTACCCAGCGGGCCTTTTTGTTTGTTTACCGGGAATGCTTCGCGTTCCTATCGCTGGTGCGTGTAGCTATCGCCAGCAATCTGAACAGGCGGTGCCGGAATTCCTAAAAGCTTCTGCATACGTACATAAACCTGGAAAATAAATGCGACTTTGCACACGTTAGGAGATTGCACACACTCAAGAAAGTGCAATGTTCGTTTAGCCCTTAATCGGCGGCAGGGGCGGAAAGTCCCAGGATTTCCACCACCGAAAATTGTTACCGAAATGTTTTTAGTGGGACGTTGGTCCCGTCACGGTTTGAAGGTTGGCAGGGAATATTTGATATTGTCAGACGGCCGCAGAGGGGAGTCCTGCAAAATCGATTCGCCCGCCAGAACTGTGCAAATGCCACGCCCTGCCGGATTGTGCGGGCGCGCGGGTGTTGGGCGGTTGGGCTCTGGCAGCTGTTTGTTGGCCCGTTCGGGTGTTAGGACTAAATGCCTGGCATTCACTTCCGAAGGGTTTGCTGTACGGTTAGGGACTTAGGTCGGAAAAATGGAGGAACCGTGAGGAAAGCACTGGTGGCTCGAGTCGTAGCGCTCTTCGCTGTCGTTTTCACGGCGTTGAGCGGCATTTTTGCTCCGCTCAGTGCGGCGGCCCCGGTCCTTCCGGAGGCAGCTTCGAAGAACACGCATCCACAGTTACTGCAGCAAAAGCTCCTCCCGCAAACTCCGAAACACCGGGGTCAAGAGGGTGTTTTGTTGCTAACCACTACCGGTGAAGTTCTACGGATGACTCCGGACGGCACTATCTCGCCGGGAGCGCCTTATCTGCCGGCTATCGCCAAGGACGGCCCGAAAACCGTCAGGTCAAAGAATATTCCGAGTAGCGGGCCCTGGGGTCAAAAGGTCCCCGGCTATAACGGGTCCTACCAAGGCCGGTTCGATCGCGGCCCCAATAACGACACTTCCGCCTGGTATCAGATAAAAGGTATCGAGTATAACGCTCTCGGAAGCGCGGAGGATGGCACCCTTTACGCAACTTTGCGCGTCAGCCAGAAGTCGTCTCGTGGTCAGGTCGGGCCGTACCAGGTGTATCGCCTCGGCCCGGGTGAAGACTACTGGAGCCCCTACGGCCCGGAATTTATGCTGGACGCCGCAACGGTAGCTCCCGAAACTAACCAAACCGGTAACCGTGCTCAGTCCGTATCAGCTGGTGCGGTTAATCCGAAGGATGGGAGGACCTGACCCCCGGAAAGTGGACATGGGCTAGCCCCGGCGTTCAGCCGGAGAAAGGTAGTCTTCTACCATGTCCCGTAAAACATATTCCGCGCAGTTCAAGAAAGACGCGGTAGCCGCGTACGAGTCCAGCGAGGCTTCAATGGCGCAGGTTGCTTCTGATCTGGGAATTAATCGTAATTCGCTGCAAAACTGGGTAAACCAGTTTGGCACCGGGGTGCGGGCCAGGCGGCGCAAAGAAGCAGAGGCGGCGCGGGTCTTATCTGAAGCAGAGAGAATCCGACAACTCGAAAAGGAAAACGCGCTTTTGAAAGAAGAACGCGATATTTTGCGCAAGGCGGCGCAGTATTTCGCGAAGGAGATGGGCTTGTGATCCGCTTCAAGTTCATCGAGGACCACCGTACTGAGTTCTCAGTCAAGCGGATGTGTACCGTACTGAAAGTAAGGCGTTCTTCCTATTACAAGTGGGCCGCAAATGCGGCCCGGCGCGAGCAACAGGTATACGCTGACGGGCTGCTAGGGGAGCGAATTCGGATCGCTTTCGAGGCGGAAGGTGGCTTGTATGGTGCTAAACGTATAGCCGCGTTGCTTACTGCGCAGACCCCGGACCAGCCGGTAAATCACAAACGCGTAGCACGGGTGATGAAAGCTCTCGGGTTGGCAGGTTTTACGAAAAAACGTCGTGTTCGCACTACTGTCAGTGATCCACATAAGCGGGTCTTTGATGATCTTCTCGAGCGTGATTTCACCGCGGCCAGGCCTAACGACAAGCTTGTCGGGGACATTACATATCTTCCCCTTGCCGGGCAAAAGAATATGTATCTGGCTACTGTGATTGACTGTTTCTCCCGGAAACTGGTCGGTTTTGCGATTGCAGATCACATGCGTGTTGAACTCGCCCGAGAGGCATTACTGATGGCCGCAGACCAGCGAGGATCCTTGCGTGGAACGATTTTCCATTCTGATCACGGCAGTGTATACACCTCCTCTGTATTTCAAGAAACATGCCGCCAGTTGGGAGTACAACAATCCATGGGAGCTGTAGGCAGTAGTGCCGATAACGCGCTGGCAGAGTCATTTAATGCAACGCTCAAACGAGAAGTTCTCAAAAATGCGAAGGTTTTCCCCAACATGCTCTCCTGCCGCCGGCAGGTCTTTGCGTGGTGTACTCGGTATAACACGAAACGATTGCACACCTGGTGCAATTACCAGGCCCCAGACACCTTCGAAAAACACGCGTCAGCTACACTTGACCTTGCAGCATAAACACCACCCCCATGTCCACTTTCCGGGGGTCGGGCCCGGAAGTACTACTTCGGTACCAGTGCTACCGATTGGCAGGGCAATTCGTATTTCCACACGTACCGGATGGAACCGAGTGGACCGGTATACGTGGGCAAGGCTCGTGTTGAAACAATTGAAGCCGCTTCGGGTAAATCTCTGGAGTCAAATGCAGGCGACATTTCGTTCAGCAAGGACGGGGCTCTAATTGTAGAAACGTCGGCGGCGTACACAGTGCCGAGCGACCGCCAAAATTACTTGCGCATGAACCTCGTGAAGAGTGAAGACTTGCAAAATGGGCACGGCGGGGAATTGCCTTCCTTCGCTCTGCCTACCGTCAGCTTGCAGGCTACGGGTCCGTACGAAAGGTCTTACGACAATTTTAATGGCATCCGTGCTGCTTCTGGGTTTGCGCAATTACCTGACGGCAGGCTTATTACCGCAAATGCGGATGATACGTCCACAACAACGATGCTTCAGGTGTCGCCTGATTGGGATAAGTCTGAGATTTTCAAGAGAATTGATGGCGCTGAACCTATTTACTCGGAGCGGATTGACAAATCCGAGCGTGACCAAAATTGGTGCACCAAGCTCTCCCCTGGGGGAGAGGCCGGATGGGATGATCTAAACAGTGCCTCCTGGTGCCTAAAGGACGGTAACACCCCGGAGCAGATTTGGTACCGCTACCACAGGCTGTGGAATACCCAAGTTGCAGATATGGCTGGCGATTTCAGCTACACGCCCACTTTGAGCGTGCGTAAGAACGTGATTGATCGGAATAGTCCCGATGATCAGTTCGAGCTGACTGCTTCATTTGGTGATGTGAAGGAAACCGCTACCACAACCGGCACCGAAACCGGTTTGCAATCCGAATATGCGGGTCCGCTCCCGGTTACGGCCGGTACGAGCGTTACGGTTTCCGAAAAACTCACGACCGGTGGGGACATTGGCAGCGCCTATGCTCCGCGTCTGCAGTGCGTGAATGGCAACGGAGAAACCGTGGTGGATGCTGGCACCGATGCTCTCAATATTCAGGGCGATACGGCCAGCCACACCTTCCAGGTTCCCAAGGCGGTTAAATCCGGTTTGGATCTAACCTGTACCTTCACGAATGGTAAACCGCGGCACAGTTTGCGAGTGGTCAAGCTCGACGCCGATACCTCGACTCGCCTCCCGGGTGCGACGCTCCGTTTGTGGCGCGATGTTAACGGCGACGGCCAGTTGCAGGAAAACACCGATGAGCTGGTTGTCACCAATTCTGAGCAGAGGGTTCCGGACGCGGATGACGGCCGGGTCCTTACCCCCGAAGATGGAGTGGTTGTCTTCCCCGGTTTGCCGGATGGCAAATACCTGATTGAAGAGGTCAGCGCGCCGGAAGGCTTTGTGATTCGCGACCCCGAACGGGTAGAGATTTCTGGCGGAGATAGAAGCATCTGCTTCTTCAACTACCACAAGCGTTTCCAGTTCACGGTAACGAAGGTCGACGCCGATACCTGGGCGCCGCTACCTGGCGCAGAGCTAGAGTTGTGGCGCGATTCTGACGGCGATGGAAACTTCCGTCCCGAACAGGGCTATGACAACCCGGTTTACCCAGACAGCTTGCGACCGATTTATGGCAATGCTTCTACCAAGGTTGTTACCGATGAGCAAGGCGCCTTCACTTGGCGCGGTCTCGAAAAGGGCCAGTACTGGCTCACGGAAACCAAGGCTCCGGATGGGTTCAAAACCATCGAGAAACCAGTGTCGGTTGTGATCACCGATAAAGACGTGGAAATAATGCTTCCTAATGAGCGGATGCGCGGAACTATCAAGTTCGAAAAGCGCGCCGCGGAAGGTGACCGCCCACTCCTGGGTGGCTCGCAATGGAGGTTAACGTACCCCCAGGATATGGGCGGTCCCCAGACGTCAGTACAGTTTGAGGATTGCGTCGAGGCCCCTTGCACGGGTCCCGATACAGATCCCACTCCTGGCGTCCTACAAGTTACGGACCTACCTCTGGGCACTTATTGGCTTCAAGAGACGAAAGCACCGAGTGGCTATCAGCTAGATAGCTCCTCGCGTGAAATCACTCTTGGTTCGGATGAGCCATTCGCCTTGACAGGCGATCAGGCCATTCTCAACGAGCAGCGCACTGGTCCTGCGTTGCCGCTTAGCGGAGGAATCGGACGCGATATCTTCCGCCTTGCAGGGGGAGGAACGTTACTTGTTGCTCTCACTGTATCTCTAATCATGCTTGGACGCAGGCTCAAGGAGAAACTCGGCTAGTACAGCGATACACGCAGTCAGCGAGTTCCGATTTGAAGGGAATTACATATGGGCGCAAAACCTATGAAGCTAAAGCGTCTTATCGCTTTGGCCTTGGCCTTTGCCGTTGCGTGCATGTTTGGAGGCGCAGCCTTTGCTCGCCCCGCATTTGCCGCACCGGCGCTGGGCGATATGCCAACTGACAATGGTTCGATCATTGTCCACAAGCTGGAAAACAACCCTGTTGCAACCCAGCGTGGCGACGGCACGGAAATCAAGCCGGGCTTGGCCAACAAGCCTCTGGAAGGTGTTACCTTCCGCGTTACCCCGGTGAAGGGTCTGGATCTTAAGGACAATGCATCTTGGGAAAAGGTAAAGGACCTCACCTTCGATGCGGATCACAACCAGGTAAAGGCTGGCTCTGAGGTTATTAACCTTGGTTCCGGTCCGGTTGAGGGAGAACAAGAGCAAGATACCAATAGCGAAGGTATCGCGACGTTCGCAAATCTCCCGATTGGTGTTTACTTGGTGCAGGAAACCAACCCGGGCAATAACCCGATCACCAAGAAGGCGGATCCGTTCTTCGTGACGATCCCGCTGCCGTCGACCGGTGGTAAGTGGCTGACCAACGTTCACGTATACCCGAAGAATGACGTTAAGACTCCGGGTACCAAGGAAGTGACGACGGACGAGAACCTCCGCAAGATTGGCGATGAGATTCCCTGGACCATTACTACCAAGGCGACCCAGGATTCCCCGAGCCAGTACGGCGTTGTTGATCAGTTGCAGCCGTACCTCGATTACGTTGCCAATTCTGCTGGCGTGGAAGTAGAAGGTAAGGCGCTGACCCCGGATGTCGACTTCAAGGTAACGACGGGTGACGCTCCTGCGAAGCACGCAAAGATCGCGCTGACCGAATCTGGTCTGAAGCAGATCAAGGCTGGTAATAACGTTGTATTCACGCTGAAGACGAAGATCACCTCCCTGCCGGAAGGTGGAGTGGTGGAGAACACCGCGTGGCCGATCGATGGTCAGCTTGATCCGTTCGGCAAGTGGGATGGAACCCCGGAGAACCCGCCGGTGACGCCGCCTATTACCCCGACGGAAAAGCCGAAGTACGGTCAGTACCAGTTCAAGAAGGTTGACGCGCAGAACCCGGGGCAGCCTCTCTCTGGCGCTAAGTTCGGAATTTACGCTGACGAGCAGGGCACGAAGCTTCTTGCGGAAGCTACTTCTGATGAACACGGCGTTGTGAACTTCCCGGGTATCTACCTCGGTAAGGGTGACAAGGTAACCGAACGTGTTGTCTACCTGAAGGAAATCCAGGCTCCGGCTGGTTACGTGCTCAACGACACCGCCAAGAAGATCACCCTCAAGCCGGGTGCATACCAGCTTCAAGATACTGACAACGTGACGAACACCCAGCAAAAGGGTCCGAACCTGCCGCTGACGGGTGCGCAGGGCAAGCTCTTGCTGAGCGTTTCCGCGATCGCGGTGCTCGCACTTGCTGGTGGTCTGGCCTTCCGCAACAGCCGCTCCAAGGTGCGTGGCTAAGCACGGCCAGTAAAGCCAAACTCGGCTCCCTCCTTTTGAGATGCTTTAGCACTCGTTTTGAATGCTGAGCATTACGTACGCCGAGTGGCTATGCAAGAGAACGGGTGGGGCGTGCCCTGGAACACTCCAGGTACGCCCCACCCTTCCTCTATGTTTATTTCTGAGGCGCCGCGCTTCTTAAAAAAAGATCGCGCCGCGCCGTGTAAAAACGGCGCCGTTTCAAGATCAGCAAAATTAGTTCGGGTACGCGTGCACGCGCCGAAATTTAGTGCGAACGGTCCAAACACAGTTTCCAAAGACTATTGGGAGTAGGGATGAAGCGTTTAGGCACGGCCTTTCTGGTGGGGTTCCTGGTGCTTCTGGGCGCCGGCTTGTGGTTCTACCCGAGCGTGGCCGGCTGGAAGGCTCAATGGGAACAGTCCCAACTGGTAGATGACTACGCTACTGAGGTAGACCATGCCGAACCGGGCAAAGCGGAACAGCTTGCCCAAGCTCATCTCTACAACGACGCCCTTTCCGCCGGAGCAGTGCTCGGCTCCAATGAACGCATCCCCGAAGGCGTCGGCCATCTGGCGGAAAACCCCGAGAGCGGGGAAAAAATCTTGCCCTATATGCAGCAGCTCAACGTGGGCGAGAACGATCTTATGGCCCGTTTACGGATTCCCAGCATCGACGTCGACCTTCCCGTATATCACGGGACCAGCGATGAAACCCTACTGAAAGGCGCCGGCCACTTGGAAGGCACCTCGCTTCCGGTAGGTGGCAAATCCACGCACACCGTGGTCACCGCACACCGCGGCCTAGCTAGCGCCACCATGTTCACGAACCTTGACAAAGTAAAAGAAGGGGACACTTTCACCCTCGAAGTCTTTGGCGAAGTTCTCACTTACCGCGTGTTTTCCATTCAAGTGGTGCTGCCCGAAGAATCTGAAGAAGTACGGGTGCAAGAAGGGCGCGACCTTGCCACATTGATTACCTGTACGCCGCTCGGCATCAACACGCACCGGATCCTGGTGACCGGCGAACGCGTGATCCCCACCCCGCAAAGCGATATCGACGACGCCGGTAAAAAATCTGACCTGCCGCGCTTCCCGTGGTGGGCGGTGGGGCTCGGCGTCGCGCTCCTCCTAGTGCTCGTGTACTGGGGTTACGAGATCCGCATCTACCGGAAAACCCGCAAAAATCTTCCCGACGCCGCCGCATCCGGTAACACGGGCGCGGCCAGCAACTCGAGCGCGGCCAGCAACTCGGGCGCGGCAAGTAGCGAGAGCACAGCCGCCAGCGCGGGCACCGCGAACACAGCCGGCACAGTGGGCGTAGCGGGTAGCGAGGGCATAACTAAAATAGCCCCCGCATCCGGCAGTGCGGGGGCAAAAGCTAGCGGCGCACGCCGCCGTTCCCGCCGCCGCCGGCGCCGCATTGGTAGACATGAACGATTTGCGGGCGGACCCGAAGGCCCGCCCGCAACAAAACCTTAAAACCTTCCGCCGCAGAAAGCGCCGGCACGGAAGCTAAAGCTCCGATAACCTACACCCGATTTAGGTTTCCGGTTTAGGTTTCCTATAACCCGCGGCGGATTTAGGTTTCCGGCTTAGGCCTCAGGTTTAGGTTCCGGTAGCTTACGGCCGGCTTAGGTGGCCGGTTTGCTATTTGCTATTGCGTTGCCTGCCGAGTTCCGTCGTGTAATAACCGGCTTCCTTCGCGCGGTCGTAGGAACGCTGGATTTCGGCTTCTGCCGCTTCGCGGCCTACCCAGTGGGCGCCCTCTACGGATTTGCCCGGTTCTAGGTCCTTGTACACTTCGAAGAAGTGTTGAATTTCCAGCCGGTGGAACTCGGAAACATCTTCGATTTCGGTACGCCACGAGGCACGCTGATCGGTTGCCGGCACGCACAGCACTTTATCGTCGCCACCCTTTTCGTCACGCATACGGAACATACCGAGCGCGCGGCAACGAATCACGCAGCCGGGGAAGGTGGGCTCTTCCAATAGCACTAGTGCGTCGAGCGGATCACCATCTTCGCCCAAAGTATCGTCAATAAAACCATAATCGTCCGGATAGCGGGTTGACGTAAAGAGCATCCGGTCCAAACGGATACGCCCATCGACATGGTCAACCTCGTACTTATTGCGGTTGCCCCGCGGAATCTCGATCGTGACGTCGAATTCCATCATGGTGTTGTCCTCCTCGATTACACCGCGCACTATATTTCCCTGGCTAGGGTCCCATTATTGCCGTCTTTTGTGCCAAGGGCCAACTATTTGGCTCTCAGGAGTTGTTTTCTAGTCAGATTACGGCCCGTCCGCCCGCGGCGCGGAGCGGAAACCCGCAATTCCCAACCGCGTAACAACCGCGGGCACCGCCCGCGGCGCAGAGCGGAAACCACGGGAGCAGAAAGGCTGCGTGCCACATAATCCTGGCGGCCAATCGCGGGCTGCGGCGCGCGCGGCGGCGGAAACCAGCTGAGCGTGCGAGAATGAGCCTGTGAAAAAGTCGTATGTGGTAGCCGGCGTCGTTATTACGCTACTAAGCGGGTACGGAGCTCTGGATGCAATGGATGTGGTACCCGGGCCGCTTACCGTGGCACCCAGTGTGGAACCGGTAGCCGCATACCCGCAGGCAGCCACGCCAGGCGCTGCCACGCCTGCGCTCGCCCCGGCAAACGAGACCGCGGAAAAGTATCGCCCACGCGTGGAACAAGCCCTGCAGGAATTCGCGGCTGATCCGCGCGCAACCAGCGACCTTTCTGTGGTGGTGCGCGATCCGGCCAGTGGGCAAACTCTTGCCAGCCTCAACCCGGATACGCCGCGCATTCCCGCCTCTAATCAGAAACTTCTCACCGCGGTTGCGGCCCTGCACGTACTGGGGCCCGATACGACTTTCCCCACCGTCACCCGATTGGATGGCACCACGCTCTATCTGGTGGGCGGGGGCGATAACCTGCTCTCCCCGGATAGCGGCAACCCGGAAGGTGTGGATGGGCACGCGGGCCTGGGCGAGCTTGCCAGCAGTACCGCGGCGCGCCTTAAAGAATCCGGAATTACCAGCGTTGACCTGCGCGTAGATGCCTCCCTATTTACCGGGCCGGCTTACAACACGCGCATGCACCCGGGTAACCAGGCTTACATTATGGAAATGGCGCCGCTCGCCGTGCATGGTTCCCTAGTGCCCCGCCACGGCTACCAACCAGACCCGGCGGGTAACGCGGCGTTGGTGTTTGCGGATCGTTTACATGAAGAGGGGATTGAGGTGCGCGGCGTGGCTCCCGCTCCGGCAGATGGTGGCGACGCCGCCGCAAACAGAGAATCCGGGCCGCAAGATGGTTCCGGGCCGCAAGCGAGTTCTGGGAGCGAAGCAGAAAATGGTGCCGATAATAATGCCGCGGCCGGCACTCGCCAGGTCGAAAAGGCCAGCGCTCCGGAAACGGCCCGCGAACTAGCCCGCGTGGAATCGGCGACCGTACGCCAATTGCTCGATTATATGCTCACCGAATCGGATAATACGACGGCGCAAACTCTCGGCCACCTCATGGCCGTGGCCACCGGCCAACCCGCGGATTTCGAGGGGGCCGCAAAAGCCACCCGCACCGCACTTACCGAACTCGGTTTGCCGCTCACCGGCGTAGAAATCGCCGATAACTCCGGGCTTTCTGATGAAAACCGGGTAACCGCGAAATTGCAGGTAGCAATTATAGATGCCGTCTATTCGCACCAGGATCCTACCTATGGGGCAATCGGAGCCGGGCTGCCCGTATCCGGGTTGAATGGAACTTTGGATAAACGGCTGGGAGGCCCGGACACGGGCGGGAAAATCCGTGGCAAAACCGGTACTTTGGCCGAAGCCGTTTCGATTTCGGGCGTACTCACCACCCGCAGCGGCAATGTGCTCGAATACTCAATCCTAGTGAACGGTTTAGAAGACCGTTCGATACTGGATGCGCGGGCGGCAGAAGATGAATTTTTGGGCAAGCTCGTAGCGCTGGAGTAGTGCTTCTTAGGCAAGCTCGTAGCGGTGGAGTAGTGCTGCCCGGGCGCGCGAAAAACACGCGCGGAAATCGGGTATTGGGGCACAGCGTGGGAGAAACAGAAAACGGGTAGCGCAGCGCCGCGGCGCTGGCGGAAACTGAAGAAGTGGGTGCGGCCCGGGCGTGCGGAAGTTGGAAAACGGCGGGAACCGCATGGCGCTGAGTGATGAAAAAAACAGCCCGCTTGCGAATATGTCTGATAAATTCGCTGACCGTCGGTAGTACGCGCAAAAGAGCTGTGCACCGCCGTCTGGGTGTGCGAAAATGCCGCGTCCGCGCGGGTCTTTCCAGGTTTTGCAGAAAAGGTTGAAAGGGATGCAAGGTTGCCTCGAATCCGGTATTCTCGGATTTGTCGGACAAGTTCTGTGTGCAGGGTCGCATGCTGAACTTGGGAGCGCCGCAAGCGCTTTGCGATAACTCGTCCATGTACTCAGTGCGCGCGTATCTAGTCCACGTTTGCCGCGCGGAAAACTTCCCAGTTTCCCCGGTAGCGGGATATTAGATATGCACGCGTTGTTTTTCGACGCCGGAGGGCACGGGGCTGTGCCGAAGCCGGCGTCGTTTGCAATACCTGAGCGTGAAAGGGAAACACATGAAAAAAGAGGGGATGCCACGCCCGTGGAAAGCATTCGCGGTCACCGTGGCAACATTGGCACTTACCGTATCGCCCCTAACGGTATCTGCCACACCGATGCACGGCGAACAGAGCTCGCCGAGCTCGGCACAACAAACTGAAACCACCGCGCCCACGATAGAAACGCAAGAACAAGCCGCGCCGGCCGAACAAACAGCACCGGCCGAGCAAGCCGCGGCGGCCGAGCAAGCCGCGGAAAATACTGACCCGGGTGCACAAAACTCCGATAGCTCGGCAAAAACGCCGGAAGCTTCCGGCGCTGTGACTAATCCTGCCGCAGAGTCGGTAGCTAACACAGCAGAAAATGACGAGGCTACAACCGCTGAAAATGGCAAGGAAGCCACCGCGGAGAAAAACTCGCCGGCTGAAAAAGAACTCACTTTGCGCAATACCTTGCCCGAATATGAGCTTCCAGGAAAGCACGTAACAGATGTTATGAAAGCTCCGGGTACCGAACGGCAGTACCTGGGCCAACCAGATCTGATTCGTACTCGCACTGGTCGACTCATTTCTGCTTTCCCGCAAGGCCACGGGCACGGACCACTCATCATGATGGTCTCCGACGATGAAGGAGAAACCTGGAAGGAAAAAACTAACACTCCCGAATCTTGGAAGGGATCCCAAGAAACCCCCACGCTTTTTGTGCTCCCGCTAGCCGAGGGTAAAGAACGCCTGATGCTGGTTACCGCCAACCCTGGTTGGGGCCGCGATAGTGCGGGTTTCCAGTACGGCTGGAATACCTCTTATTCTGATGACAACGGCGAAACATGGACGGAATACAAGCACTGGTATCCGCGCCGTGCCGCAGACAACAAAGACAATGACGCAATTGTGGCAATGGCTTCTCTGGTGCAATTGCGTGACGAAGCAGGTAACCCGATCCCCAAGTGGATGGGTGTTTACCACAACCACGATTTCGTCAATTTCAAGACCTATTTGACGTTTGAAAATGGCGTTGAGAACTGGACCGAACCAGAGCCTTATCTGGCGAAGTATCGCGATAAGGAGTCCGCCTGGCAGATGTGCGAAATCGGTATGTTCCGTTCTCCGGACGGGAAACGGATCGTTGGCATTTCGCGCAGTCAATCGCACAATAATTTGCCCGGGATGATCTACTCCGATGACGAAGGTGAAACCTGGTCCGAACCGGTTTCCATGCCAGGTTCTTTGGCTGGTGAACGGCACAAGCCCACATATGATCCGGTGAGCGGACGCGTAGTTATTCCAATGCGGGAAATCCGCTACGACCTCAATGGCAACAACAAATTTGATGGTCCAAATGACTGGCGGGCCGGCAACTGGGTTGCTTGGGTTGGTACATACGAACAACTCATGAACCGTGAAGACGGCGAGTACCGCATTCTGCTTGGCCGTGATTACGCAAACAACCGTTACGGTGGGGATACCGGGTACACCGGCGTCGTCACGCTGCCGGATGGCACGTTTATTATGCATTCCTACGGCCACTGGGATGAAGCTTTCTCTAAATCCTGGGTGGATCCGAAGCGCAAGAGCTATTTGGTAACTACAGACCTTGCTTATATCAAACAAGCAAAGTTCCGGCTCGCGGACGTGGAAGAAGCCCAGCAAGCAAGTGAGGGTTCACAAGGCGAGGTAGAGGTTCTTAACCCGAAGTTCTTGCAGGTGTCTTTGGAACGTACAGATGATCTTGGCGCACCTGTTATGGAAGGCGATACGCTCACCTTCAAGATCACCTATAAGAACCTTTCTGATCGGACTATTACCGCCTACCCGGATTCCACGAATCTGGATAACGTTCTTACAAGTCACAATAAGAACTGCCGGTGGGGCAAGCTGCTGGCTGGAGATACAAAGGGATGCCCGTTCCCGACCTATAAGGTGACTGCAGAAGACGTTGCAGCGGGAACCTTCACACCTTGGGTATCTTTCCGTGCGACGACGGACGCGGCCGGAAACGACGTACTCGAGCCCAATATTCGTGCGGAAGCCGAACCGATCAAGGTGGTTCCCGGGAAGCGGGAGAAGGAAGATCCGGCGGCCACTCCCGCCCAGCGTGGCGATATGGAAGCGGTGCGCTTGGCCCGAGCGGGCGATGATTACACCTGCTACCGGATTCCGGCTCTAGCGAAGGCAAAGAACGGCTGGCTGCTGGCCGCCTATGATGGTCGGCCCGGTTCTTGTGCGGATGCCCCGAACCCGAATTCGATTGTGCTTCGCATTTCTAAAGACGGCGGCGCTTCCTGGGAAAAGCCCACGGAAATTGCTACCGGCCATGGCACTATGCAGTCGGCCGATAAGTACGGCTATTCGGATCCGTCCTTCATAGTCAATGAAAAGACTGGCCGCATTCACGCTTTCTTCGTGAAGTCGTATGATGCACGCTTCCAGGATTCGCATGCTGGTACCGATCCAGACCAGCGTAACGCCCTGCACGCCGTAGTCACCCATTCGGACGATAACGGTCTGAACTGGAGCGAACCGAAAGATATCACCGCGGCAATCACCAAGGATCCGGCTACGCGTTCCCGCTTCGCGGCTTCCGGTGCCGGTATTCAGATGAAGTACGGTGAACATGCCGGCCGGCTCGTCCAACAGTACACAATGACGCAAGCAAACGGCAACTATGCCGCCGTTTCCGTATTCTCTGACGACGATGGCGAAACCTGGCAAGCAGGTGAACTGTTCGGCGTCGGCATGGATGAAAACAAGGTGGTAGAACTTTCCGACGGCCGGCTTATGGTCAACTCGCGGCCAAGCTCCGGGCCGAACTACCGGAAGGTAGCGATTTCGGAAGATGGCGGCCAAACCTACGGGGACGTGTGGGCGGAAACCCAACTACCGGACCCGCGCAATAACGCCTCCATCATCCGTGCCTTCCCGGACGCCCCGCAAGGTTCGCCGGAAGCACGCGTGCTTCTCTACTCCTCGTCTTCCCCGCAAGGGCGCCAAAACGGCCTGGTTCGTATTTCTTACGACGACGGCGCTACCTGGTCGCGCGGAACCCAGTTCAACACTGGCTACATGGCCTATTCGACCATGGCCGCGCTAGGTGACGGCCGCTACGGCATCCTCTACGAAGGCGGTTCGGGTAACTACACGAACGACATCATGTTCGCCACCTTCGGACTGGACTGGATCGGGGCACTCCCGCTAGCTTCCGGTAACCCGGAAAGCGCTGTGCATCGCGGTGCCGATTCGACTATTTCCTTCACCCTCACGAACTTGGGTAAGGAAGCACTCACCGGGCTTACCTTGACGCCAAACCTGCCCTCTGGGTGGCAAGCCAAGACAGACCAGGTGGAAGTACCGACTTTGGAACCTGGTAAGGAAACCAAGGTGGAAGTGCCGGTAACAATCCCGGCGGGAGCTTCCGATGGGGAATACCCGATCTTCGGGCTCGTGACCCGCGAAATCGACGGTAAGGAACAGCTGAGTAATGCGCGGGCACGTGCCAAGCTGACGGTGCGGGAAGGCGAAAGCAACCCGGTAGCTGTCAAGGTAACGCTCGCTTCGGAATTGCCGGCCGAAACCTCCAAGGATAATAACGGTACAAGCAACCTGTTCGATAATGATCCGGCCACTATCTGGCACACCCCGTGGGGTCAGCAAGCCAGCCTGCCGATGAATATTGATCTGCAGTTGGAAAAGCCCACCCGCGTGGTCCGGGTAGAAATGCTGCCGCGCGGCAGCGGCGGTTCCAATGGCCGTATTTCTGATGCCGAACTGTGGGTGGGGCCGGATGCCGAAAACCTGCACCAGGTGGCTTCGAGCCAGTTCCCGAACTCCGCGCAGCCGGCAAACTTCTTCCTCGATGAAGAAGTCTCTTACGTGCGTATCAAGGTGACGGGAACCCACGGTGACGGCAGTGCTAACCGCTATGTTTCCGCCGCCGAGCTCGGCGTCTACACGATGCCGGCCGCAACCACCACCGATACCGAAGAAGGTACTGAAGGTGGCACCGAAGGCGGCGACCAAGGTGGAAGCCAGGGTGGTGACCAAGGTGGAAGCCAGGGTGGCGACCAAGGTGGCGATCAGGGTGGCGACCAGGGTGGCACCGGTAGCGATACCGAAACCCCCGCGCCTACGCCAAAGCCGGATACACCTGCGCCAGCGCCTGCGCCAGCGCCTGCTCCTGCTCCGGCCAAGCGCGGCGTGTGGGCCGAAAAGAACGACCCGCGCGGTATGTTCTACGTGAACGCTTGGGGTCAGGGCCAAGCTGATCGCACGGTCAACTACGGCAACCCGGATGATGAGATCATCTTCGGTGATTGGGATGGCGACGGCGTGGATACGCCCATGGTGCGCCGCGGCAATACCTTCCTCGGTACCAATCGTTTCGGGGGAGTAGCCGAGTTCGAATTCACCTATGGTTCGCCCGAAGATACCCGCGTGCTCGTGGGTGATTTCAACGGCGATGGTAAGGACACGATCGCGGTGGTGCGTGGCAACCAGGTACTGGTTCGCAACAGCCTCACCTCCGGCGTCGCCGATGCGACCTACGCTTACGGCAACCCGGGCGATGAAATTCTGGTTGGAGATTGGAACGGGACCGGTAAAGACACCTTGTTGGCCGTGCGCGGCAACCGGTTCTTCGTGCAAGCCAAGCTCACGGACAGCGTGGCCACGCACGAATTCGCCTACGGAAACAATAGTGATAAGCCGATCGCTGGCGATTGGAACGGCGACGGGCGGGATACCGTGGGCGTGGTGCGCGGCAACCACTTCTACCTGCAAAACGGGCTGCGCACCGGCGTTGCGGATGAAGTCCATGCGTACGGCAACGCCAAAGACTCAGTCCATATCGGTGACTGGGACGGCGACGGCATCGCCACCCCGGCAGTCGACCGCCGCTAAACCTGGCCGGTGCCGGCACCGCGAAATCTGATACAAAACCGGCACCGTTGGACGGTTAGACCGTTAGACCGGTATAACGCGGGCGGCTAGCTTCGCGATAGCCGCCCGGCCAAACCGGCGAACAACCGGCACAGCAAGGCCGGCACAGCAAGGGATGTGCGGCTAGGCCGGTACCACTAGGCCGGCTGTAACCAGCGGGAGGGGCAGAACCACTACGGTACTGCCCCTCCCGTTTACTATTGCCGAAGATGCCCGCCTCCATGGAAACCGTGCTAGCAAAGAGGCCTAAATGAGAGTGCTGTTGATATAAGGACAGAGCAACAATTCATTTTCCCCTGTCTCACGCCAAATGTGTCGGAGGTGCTGGCTAACATGTAAGCATCAAAGATGCGAGGGGGATTGGCGGTGGTAGATGTGCAACTTAGGCTTCATGACGAGCCGCTCCGGACATGTACACCGGTATATGAGCATGGACCGTATCCCTGGTTGCATCCAGGGCCTGCTGACGTAGGAAAGAATGTAGGCATTGGCGGGGGCGAGGTCTCTTCATGGTTAGTAGCGGATTTAGAGTCTCTCTTCGACTGCGTTAAAGAGAGAGGTCAGGCACTTTCAGATTACGTATTCTCGTACAGTTTGGGTGAAATCGCCGAGATGCTCGACAGGGCGGGATATGGAGAACTAGAGGAGGATAACCCCGAATCACATTGGCGTAAAAGAGGTGATGCCGGTAGATGCAAAATAGTGGCGGGCGTGGCAGAGATTAGAATGCCATCTCCGTGGTATCTCGGTGATTTTCGATTCCAAGTGCGCATTTATTATTCAGAACCGGAATTTGAAGAAATTCTTGTGAGTCTCGGTCTGGAAGGGAAACTAGAAGATGAGCCGTCGTGGAAAGAACAACAAAATGACGCGATTCGGGTGGCGCAAGGTCGGGGAGATGACTGGGCTGAACGTTACTTGCGTGAATGATCGTCCGCTAACTATGGTGAATTATGTCGATATCGACATAATCCGTGTAAAGGCCGGATCGTAAATGCGGGGGTTGTGGTGAAAAGGGAAGTGATTGGGGAGGTCGTAAAGCGATCCCAAAGTCAAACACGCGCGGATCGCCTGGTGGTGGAAGAGCTCGTGAAAATTCGACGCGCGAAAGAGCGCAGTCACGGTTTGACTCAAGCGGAGGTAGCTGATCGAATGGGGACGAGCCAGGCTAACGTGTCTCGTTTGGAAAGCGGCACTACCGATGTGCGGCGGCGAACCCTCCGTAGATATGCGGTAGCCATTGGGGCATCCATCAGATATGAAGTCACCGACTTAGATCGAGAGTTCCCTATTCCCGTCAAGTCTCTTAAGCCGTGGGAATTCCGGAGGACTGCTCAACCCGGTGGTAAAACTTTAGAGAGTTGCTGATGGAAAGATTTGAAACCGCTTCAGCGGCCATGGTTAGGCTTATGGTAGCTCCGCGTGAATATATAGCGAATGATGACTCGAGTATCGAGCAAGGCATTGTTTTGCTTTTTCAAGCTGGGGAATTTGATGAGCAAAGCGGAAGAGCTCCCTTTGTTTTTACGTTGGAAATTACAGCTGTGACGGAGCAGTGGGTGGGTATTGCAACTTCTCAGGCACAGGTCACTCTTTCGTTCCAGCGCGATTCTGATACTCGAGAGTTTGATTTTGCCGCATTGCGTCAGAGTGCGGCAAGCTATGCGGTGCCACTGTTGATTCCTTTGACTGCGCAGGGGCTGGCTGGAGCTTCTGCACAAATGCCGCATTGCGATTTGGACATTATGGAGATGGTCGAAAGTACCGACGTGAGAATGGCGTTCTCTGAAACAACCGAATGAACGCTAGCGAGCCAAATGTGTCGGAGGTCCCGGCTAAGGTATACACATGGAACTGACGGGGAATTTTGGTGCGGGATTATTGGGCGCGAAAGCGCGGGGAAGCAGGGCCGGGAAATCCTGGCCCGGGGCAAGGAATCCCCGCGTGGATCCAATCGCGGCAGGGGCGCGTGGTTTAGCACAACTGATTGCCGGGCGTGGCCCGGCAGCACCTTTAGGTACCGCGAAAGCGGTCAATACAGTACTGATCACGCAAGCTAAGCGGGCACGCAATTTGATTCCGCGGCTTACCGAATTAGACGTCGATCTTTCCGAGGTGCGGGTGGGGGCCGTGAGTCGAGCAGATTGGTTGGACGGAGCCTCCTCGGCCGCACAACGCACGATTGGTGATGTTTCTGGTCTGCCGGAAGTACCGTTGGTACCGCTCATTTATTCCTTCATGGCACGAAATGTAATGGGCCAATACGAACCAATAACGGATACGATCATGCTCGTTTCGCCTAATCTCTACCATTTCGAACGCGAATACGGCCTAGAGCGAGAAGAACTAGCTTTGTGGACGGCCGCGCACGAGTTCACCCATGCCGCGCAGTACCGGGTAGCCCCGTGGATACAAGAAACCTTGGCCGGCTATGTAATTAGCGGCGTCAACAAGGGCGATAAAAAGGCGACTGAAAACATCAACGCCCTAATGAGCCTGCTCGAGGGTCACGCCGAATACATTATGAATACCGTCCCGCACCGGATAGTTCCATCCCGCCGCCGTCTCGATATGTCAATGCTCGATCGGCGCAACCGCCGTTCCCGTTTGCAACACGTATTCGAATGTTTTGGGCTCAACTCGAAAGCCGAACAGTACCAGCAGGGCCGCGCCTTCGTGCAGGCTGTGGTTGCACAAGTTGGCCTGCACGGTCTTAACCAGGTGTGGGAAAAGAGCGAGAACGCTCCTACCCTGTACGAAATCTATCGCCCCTCCCTCTGGGTCGAACGGGTGGTATATGGCGCGAGCGAAGAAGAAGCAGCAGAAAACAGCCAGGGCAGCCAGGGAGTCGCCCAATGATGGCTGGGCCACCGCCTGCTTTTGCGCAAGCACGGCGCACCCTGCGCCGCTTGCTCGCCGAAACCGGGCTACCGGCCGGCACCCATTTGGTGGTTGCCGTTTCCGGCGGATCAGATTCCTTAGCCTTAGCTCATGCCGCGCTTTTCGTGGGCCGGCGCGAAGGCTACCCGGTATCCACAATCACGGTGGACCACGGGATCCGGCCCGAATCTGCCGCGGAAGCTACACAAGTAGCTCACACTATGCGCGAATGGGGAGCTTCTGAGGCTCGGGTCGCCAAAATCGAACTCTCGGCAGCTGCATCCAGCCCGGAAGGGAGCGCCCGGACCGGCCGTTACCGCGCCATTGCCGCCTACGCACGCGAAATCGCGGGCGCTAGCCAGCTTCCGAGCGCCGGTCTTTCAGCTTCGAGTTTTCTGCCCGGCGTGGCCGTACTGCTGGGCCACACCATGAATGACCAAGCCGAGACGGTGCTTTTGGGGCTCGGCCGCGGCTCGGGGGCACGGTCTTTAGCGGGCATGGCCCCATCCGGCCCGCTCCCAGAACATGCGGACCTGCTTGCCTTGCGCCCGCTGTTGGATATTACGCGCGAAGATTTACAGGAAGCACTGGCCGCAGAAGGAATTTCCTGGGTTGATGACCCAAGCAACCGGCCCGATGGGCCCTGGCGGTCCGCTAGCGGAGAATCCCTCACCCGCGCGGCCATCCGCCACCAAGCCCTCCCGGCACTGCGGGACGTACTAGGCCCGGGAACCATGCAGGCCTTGGCACGCACCGCCAAACTCTTGCGCCGCGATAGCGAATACCTGGAAAGCACCGCCGAAAATATTGCCCGCCGCCTCGCCGCAGGCGAGCGGGGTGAGTACGGCGTCGGCGAACTAAAACAGCTCCCGCCAGCACTGCGTTCGCGCGTGCTGCGAATCTTGGCACAATGGGCAGGTGCCCAGGAACTAACTTTTGCGCACACGCAAGCCCTAGAAGCGCTCGTTACCGGCCCGGGCGGAACGCGGCAAACCGATCTTCCCGGGGTGAAAGCGGTGAGAAGTAACAACCAGTTGCGCTTCGAAGGCATAAAGTAGCAAGGTACACGGCACGCGCGCGCCGCGGTTCTGTAACGTGTACACACGTACATCCGGAAACTGGCACAGCCAGCCCGCCGGAAACAAACAACCCACCCGGCGCAGGAAGGCGCGGGCGAAGAAAGGAGAGTCGGTGGACGCGACCGATATGGGCGATAAGCTTGAGCACATCCTGATTACCGAGGAACAAATCCAGGAAAAGCTCACCGAAATGGCCGCCGCCATTGACCGCGATTACGACGGTGATCTACTAGTAGTGGGCGTGCTCAAAGGAGCCGTCATGGTGATGGCAGACCTCGTCCGCAAAATCCATTCCCCCCTGCACATGGACTGGATGGCGGTTTCCAGCTACGGCAAGGGCACAAAATCTTCCGGGGTAGTGCGGATCCTCAAAGATCTGGACACAGACGTTACCGGCCGGCACGTGCTCATCGTGGAAGATATTATCGATTCCGGCCTCACCCTCGACTGGCTGAAACGCAACCTTTTGCAACGCGGTGCCGGCAGCGTCCGCATCGCCACCATTTTGCGCAAGCCAGATGCGCTTAAGGTTGATGTGCATGTAGATTACGTAGGTTTTGACATTCCTAATGAATTTGTGGTGGGCTACGGGCTCGACTACGCGGAAGATTACCGCCATTTGCCATTCGTTGGCACACTCGCACCCCACGTGTACGGAGGTTAAGTGGACCAGAGGAAGAACGAAGACCCAGGGCAGGAAACGTTGCGCGGTGCGCAAGGCGGTGTGACGCCCGGTAGCGATACTTCGCAGGAACCACACGGGTACGACGCCGTCCGCCCGGCAACCGGCCGGCGGGCCAGAATAGAAAGCCCAGCCGAAGGCACCCAAAACACGCCGCCCGCGGCGGTAACCCCCGCGCCAGCAGGCGTGGACGGCCCGGCAGTACCTGCCGGCCAATCGGGACAACCCGGGCAGCCCGGGCAACCAGGGCAGCCTTATGGCCAGCCCATACAGACCGGCCAGTACGGGCATCCGGCTCAACCAGGCCAATACGGGCAACCGGCTTTCCCCGGCCAGCAGGTGCCATACGGCCAGCCCTCGCCTTACGGCCAGCCTCTGCCCTACGGCCACCAAGCACCGCCCGCGCGGCCGGGTCAACATGCCGGGCAACCCGGCCAGCCAGGCCAGTACGGCCAACCGGGTCAGTACGGCCAGCCAGGTCAGTACGGCCAACCGGGTCAGTACGGCCAGCCAGGTCAGTACGGCCAACCGGGCCAGTACGGCCAGCCGGGTCACCTGTCTGCAGCGGGGCCACAGCCGGGGCAACAGCCCGGCCAGCCCGAACAATCCGGCCAACCTGCACTACCCGCAGGGCAAACTCCCAGTGGGGGGACTGCGCCCGGCACGCAACCGGAAACCGAGTACGAACGTGAGCGGCGGCGTCGTCGGGCCAAACCGCCCAAGAACTTGCTCACCAACCCGGGCGCGCAACGCCGGCAAAGTGAGCAGCAACGCGAAGAAAATCACCGCAAATCCCGCAACCGTACGATTCTGGGGATTGTGTTGGTGTTTTTGGCGGTGCTACTCGGCTTTAACCTGTATTCCTCGATGCAGTGGAAGCTGGTCAACACTTCCGAGGGCATGGAGTTACTGAAGAACGCCCAGATTGAACGGGCCGAGGTCACGGACGGCGCCAACCAGGTCAAACTGTGGTTGAAGGAAGATACCAAGACGGTTATGCCCAACGGTCAGGAAATGCCGGTGGGTAAGCAGGTGCGGTTCCAATACTTGGATCCGCAGGGCAAACAGGTAGCGGAACTGCTCGAAAAGGCCGATATTGAACGCGGATACCGTTCGATCGTGCCGCAGCAGTCCTTCCTCAGCTCCCTGTTCGTGATGCTCTTCCCGGTAGTCCTGATTTTGGGCGTCTTTTATTGGATTATGCGCCAGCAGCAAAGCGGGCGCGGCCTGGGCTTACGGGACCGTAACCCAGAAGCCGAAATTCCAGACGTTACCTTTAAAGACGTAGCCGGGGAAGACGAAGCCGTACAAGAAGTTTCCGAAGTGGTCGACTTCCTCCAAAACCCAGACCGGTACGAAAAAGTGGGAGCAAAAATCCCGCGCGGCGTGCTCCTCTACGGGCCGCCCGGAACCGGTAAAACTCTGATCGCCCGCGCGGTGGCCGGAGAAGCAGACGTTCCCTTCTTCTCCATTTCTGCTTCCGAATTTGTGGAACTGTTTGTGGGTATGGGTGCTTCGCGCGTACGCGAACTGTTCAAGACGGCGAAGAAAAAATCCCCTTCCATCATCTTCATTGATGAGATCGACGCCGTGGGCCGCGGCCGCGGCGTTGGCATGGGCGGCGGCAATGATGAACGCGAACAAACCCTCAACCAGCTGCTCGTAGAAATGGATGGTTTTGACTCGCGCGACCAAGTAGTACTCATCGCCGCCACAAACCGGCCGGATGTGCTCGATAAGGCATTACTGCGCCCGGGCCGTTTCGATCGGCAAATCGCGGTAGATGCTCCCGACCAAAAGGGGCGCGAAGCCATTTTGCGGGTCCATGCGGAAGGAAAACCCTTGGGGCAAGACGTCGAACTTGCGGCGATCGCGAAACGCACGCCCGGGTTTACCGGCGCGGACCTCGCCAATATTCTGAACGAAGCAGCCTTGCTAGCCGCCCGGCACCACCGGGAAGTCATTACCAATGCGGACGTGGATGAAGCTTCCGATCGGGTAATGGCCGGCCCACAACGGCGCTCCCGGGTCATGAGCCCGGAAGACCGGCGCATGACGGCCTATCACGAAGGTGGGCACGCGCTCGCGGCAGCGGCTTTGCACCACACCGACCCGGTAACCAAGGTGACGATCTTGCCGCGTGGCCGGGCCCTCGGGTACACGATGGTCATGCCGGAAGAAGACCGCTACTCGGTTACCCGCAACCAACTGCTCGACCAGTTGACCTATGCGCTGGGCGGTTTCACCGCGGAAGAAGTGGTATTCCACGATCCTTCCACCGGGGCATCGAATGATATTCAAAAGGCCACGGAAACGGCCCGGAAGATGGTCACCGAATACGGGATGAGCACCAAGATAGGGGCGGTACGTTTGGTACCAACCGAACAAGAACAGGAAACCCCGGCCGCCTTGGCTAATAAGCATTCGGAAGAAGTAGCCGCAATTATCGACGCCGAAGTGCGTGAACTGCTCGAAACCGCGCACACCGAAGCCTGGCAAATCATTAACGAAAACCGGGATGTGCTCGACCATTTGGCTGGCGTACTCCTCGAGAAGGAAACCGTGCTGGAAGCCGAACTGGCCGAAATCTTCAAGAACGTGCGCAAAGCCCCCAAACGCGAAGTGTGGCTTTCGGACCCCAACCGGCCGGTATCCCACTTAGCGCCGATCCCGCTTCCCGAAGCCGAACCGCGCCCCGCGCCGGCCCCAACGGCACCGGCAGCGCCGGGTAGCGGCAGTGTGGCAACACCGGGACAGGCACCCGCACCGGGCACTGGCGCGGCGCCAACGGCAACGCCAACGCCGGCACCGGGCAGCAGTAATGCACCTGCGCCGGCACCAGGCAGCGGCAATGCATCTGCGCCGGCACCGGAAGGGGAGCCGGAAGGAGGCACACTTGCCTAAGAAAAATCAACAAGAACCAGGGCCGAAAACCCACGGTGCTGCGCGGCAGGGCGAACCAGCACCAGCTGCCGCGGCAAAGCCAGGCGCGCCGCAAAACGCTTATACGGGAACGCGGCCCGTTGACGGGCCGCGCATCGAAGCCGCAGTGCGCGAGATTCTGCGTGGCATTGGGGAAGATCCAGACCGCGAAGGTTTGCGCGATACGCCGGGCCGGATCGCCCGGGCCATGGCAGAAGTATTCGCGGGTATTGGCCACGATCCGGACGTAGTGCTGGACGCCCAGTTCGACGTCGGTTTCCATGAAATGGTGATCGTGCGAGATATCGAATTCCAGTCCGTGTGTGAACACCACATGTTGCCTTTCTATGGCACCGCGGCCGTGGCCTACATTCCCGGCCCCGCGGGCAAAGTGACGGGACTATCGAAACTAGCCCGGCTGGTGCAAGGCTATGCCCGCCGCTTGCAGGTACAAGAACGGCTCACTACCCAAATTGCGGACGCCCTCATGCACCGGCTGGGCGCGGCCGGTGCCCTGGTGATTATCAAAGCCGAACACATGTGCATGACCATGCGGGGAGTGCGGAGCCAAGGTGCTACCACGGTTACCTCTGCGGTACGCGGGCAACTACGCAAAGCCAGCACCCGCGCCGAAGCAATGAGCCTCATCGAAGGTACATAAACCCCGAAGGTAAATAAGCCCGTAAACCTCGAAGGTAAATAAGCCAAAGATAAAAAAGCCCAGGTAAATAAGCTCAAGGAGAGCAGAGTTTATGGAGATTTTCGGAGGCCCCCGCACCCGCGTGATGGGTATCGTCAACGTGACCCCGGATTCGTTTTCCGACGGCGGGGCGTGGGATACTCCCACCAAAGCCATTGCGCATGCCCGCCGGCTCGTAGCCCGCGGCGCAGACGTGATCGATATTGGCGGGGAATCCACCCGGCCCGGTGCGAAAATCCTCAGCTGGGAAGAAGAATGGGCGCGGATCGAACCCGTGGTAGAAACCTTGGCCCCAGAAATCCCTATCTCCGTAGACACCTACCATGCCCAAACCGCGGCGCGGGCCGCGCGCGCCGGCGCGGCCATTATCAATGACGTGACCGGCGGGCAAGGCGATAGCGAAATGTTCGGCGTCGTCGCCCAAGCGGCACAAGAATACGGCACCGCCTACATTTTGCAGCACGGGCGCGGCAACGCCCAAGAAATGAACGCGCGGGCCAACTACACGAATATTGCCGCGGAAGTAAAAGCCGAAGTATGCGCCCGGCTAGAACTAGCTATAGCCGCCGGGATTCCGGCCGAAAAAATCATTTTGGACCCCGGCTTCGGCTTCGCCAAAACCGGCCGGCAAGACTGGCAACTAGCCGCCCACATCGAACCCTTCCTCAGTTTGGGCTACCCGGTACTAATCGGCGTTTCGCGCAAACGCTTCCTCGCCGCCACCGAAACCCGGCCCGGTAACACCCGGCTCGGCGATACCCGGCCTGGCGATACCCGTACCGGTGATACTCTCCCAAGCGATAGCAGCCAAGGTGCGGCCCACCAAGGTGACGCCGCGCCAGCGGGTGGTGACGCCGCGCCAGCCGGTGCCAGCGAGGTGGCGGGTGCCAGCGGGGTGGCCAATACCAGCGAGGTGGCGGGTGCTAATGCTGTGGAAACTATGGATGGGGCCACGCTTAGCGCGCATCCGCGCGATGCGGCCACCGCGGCGCTCACGCAATATTTTGCGGAAAAAGGGGTGTGGGCCGTGCGGGTGCACGACGTTGCTCCTTCGCGCGTTGCCACCGAAGTGGTGGCGAATCTTGCCGCGGAAGGCGCCTACCCGCAGATGCCCGGCACGCGGGAAGCATACGGCGCCAGTAGTTCGGGCGCTCGGTTAGTCCAGAGTCCCCAGAGCCCCGAGAGTTCCCAGAGACCCCGGAGTTCCCAGAGTGCCGAAAGTGGAGGCGGGAGGTAATGGAAACCACTCGTTACGGGTACGTTTTTGATACCGTCGCGATTCACGGAGTGGAAGCGATCGGTAGCCACGGCGTTTTCGATTTTGAGCGCGAACGCCGCGTGCCCTTCCGCGCCGATATTGAAGTGTTGGTGGATGCCAGCCAGGCAGCGGCGCGCGATCAAGTGGCCGATACGGTTTCCTATGCGGATCTCGCGGCCGACGCCGAAGCTATATTGGCCGGCCCACCCGTAAACCTGATTGAAACCCTGGCGGCACGTATTGCCGAAGCGGCCCTGGCCCGCGGCGGGCTGGCCGCACAAGTAACCGTGCACAAACCCGAGGCGCCGGTAGCCCAAAAATTTACGGACGTGGCCGTTACCGTACGGCGCGATGGGCCACTACTGGCCCGTGGCACCATCCAAGAGGTAGTACTCGGTTTAGGTGCCAACCTGGGAGAACCAGAAGCCGCTTTGGACTGGGCAATTGGCGAAATCAAAAAACTGCCCGTGCACATCAGCGCCGTCTCGGACTATTACCGCACAAAGCCGGTACTGGAACCCGGCCAAGCCACCCAACCGGACTATACGAATGCGGTCCTCGTGCTTACTACCGCGCTCGCACCCCTAGAACTACTTGCCGCTCTCCAAGAAATTGAGGTGCGTGGCGGGCGGGTGCGGCACACCCATTGGGGCCCGCGCACCCTCGATATCGACATCGAAAAATTCGGGGACATTAAAAGCTCATATTGGCGCTTGCAACTGCCACACCCGCGGGCCGCTACGCGCGGTTTCGTGCTCGAACCCTGGGCGGAAATACAACCCGAAGCCGAGCTAGACGGCATACCCGTACGCGAACTTGCGGCCGCGCTCGCGCGCAACACTTCTGAAACCTCACCCGCAGGCAGTGCTTCTAAAACCGCACCGGCGGGTAATGCTTCTGAAACCGCGCCGGCGGGTAATGCTTCTGAAACCGCACCGGCGGGCAATCCCCGGCCGGGCGGCGCAGCGCCGCGAAGTACAGCGCCGCGAGGTAGTTCTACCCGGCTCGGAGGTGAAGCGTGAATCGCTCCCCCTGGTTAGTTACCTGCGGCTGGGCCATACTGGGCTTGCTGTGCGGCGAAATTGGCCGCCGGCTTCTCACCCATTCTCCGGCCAGTATTCCCCTGGCAACCTTTTTGCCGATTCTCCTAGTAGCCTGCGTGCTCGCCTGGTATGGCTTGCAAGTACGCCGGCTACGCAAAGGCGAAGAAAGCAATATCGACCGGCTCACCGCTGCCCGCGTTTATGCCTTCGCACAGGCCGCAATCCGCACCGGAGCACTCATGTCGGGCTTTTTCGGCGTGCTCGCCCTCGCCTACGCCGTGGGAATTTCTACCGCCTGGACCAATGACCAAACTTTGAGCGTAGCCCTGGCCTGCCTGGCCAGTATTGTGCTCACCGGCGTGGGCATCGTCGTCGAACACTGGTGCCGCATCGACCCGCGCGATGACGAACCCGAAACCGGGCAAACCCCAGCAGTAGGCCCACAACCGGGCCCCCAGGTAGCACGAGACGCCCACCCGAAACCGAACCACCCGCTAGCACCAAAACAGCCCTAACCAGCACCCGCCCGTAACACCCAGCATCCGCCCGTAACACCCAGCATCCGCCCGCAGCGCCCGGCATCCGCCCGTAACGCCCGGCACCCGTCCGGCAACGCCCAGCATCCGCCCGTAACACCTCTTACCGCTCCCCAAAACGCGATTTTATGAAACGGTGCGCATGCACGGCCCAGGAAATGCTATTTTTGGTGCCATGACGTACACACCCCTGGCGCCCGAGATCGCTTTCACCCCGGTCTCCCCGCTCTACCGGAATGTGCAGATCGTTGCTCGGGCTATTACCTGGGGAGTGCTGGCTCTCGCGCTCGCGGCCGCCTGCGCTTTCTGGTGGAAACAACCCTGGACGTGGGTTTTCCCGGCCGCAGTTGTGGTGATTGGAATTTGGCATTGTATTATCGCCGGGCGGCAAGCCAAAGCGATCGGCTACCACGAAACCGCGGAAGAACTCCTCATCTGCCGGGGCATTATGTTCCGAAACCTCTCCGTAATTCCCTATGGCCGCATGCAAACAGTAACGTTAGAAGCCGGGCCGATCCTTTCCCGGTTTGGGCTAGCCAACCTCACCTTAGAAACCGCTTCCGCGGGGAGCATGGGAAACATTCCGGGCCTGCCGCGCGCGGAAGCTGAACGGTTGCGCATTCGCCTCACCGATAATGCGCAGGCACGCCTGGAGGGAATCTAAATGAGTACCGCGGAAATCCCGGCGGTTCCGGAAGAACTTTGGCAACCGGTTTCGAAGTGGACGTCGGTACGCCGCGCGTTGAGCGTGCTGGCCATAATCCTTCTATGGGTGCTGGTTATATTCGTCCGAAAACTGGAAGATAAAGACAATCTGCGGGAAACCTTGGCTAGCTTTATCGAACCGATTGCCGGTTATTACTGGCTGGTTTTTGCCGGCCTAGCTGCAGTGGTGGCGGCTACGGCTCTCTACGGCTACCTGGATTGGCGGCATCGTTCCTTCGCGGTGAGCGATTCGGGGGTACACGTGCGCTACGGCGTGCTTATGAAGAAACATAAGCACATGCGCTGGGATCGTATCCAGAAAATAGATGTGCGCCGCAGATTATTTGATCGCCTCACGGGGCAGGGGAGCCTCGCGGTAGCGCCGGGTGGCATCCACCTAGAAAACTTGGAAATCGGCCTCCTTTCGGTAGCCGACTGCCAGAAACTACGCACCGAACTGCTCGCGGTGGTAGCGCGTGTGCGTGCGGGCCAAGCCCCACAAGTAGGCGACTGGGCCAGCCGTAGCGTCGAAAATGAAGGCGAGGAAATCTACCGCCTTAGCTTCTCCCGGCTGGCTGGCTCCCTGATTTTCTCTCTCACCGCGGTTTCCGGCCTGTTTTCCGTAGCGATCAGTATCTGGTTGTATAAGGCGGCTGAAACCGGAGGCTTTTGGGCCCCGCTCATTTTTGCCATCACCGTGGCGATTAATATCTTCCGGAACTTCGCGCGCGCATGGGGCACCCGCGTGGCCGTAACCCCGGATGGTTTGCACATGCAATCCGGCCTGATTTCCTATCAAGCCCAAACCATTCCGCCCGGCCGTGTACATGCCGTGAAACTTTCCCAGCCGGGCCTGTGGAAACTGTTCGGCTGGTGGAAACTAGAACTCGTTACCGCCGATGGGATGAATATTACCGAGAGTGCCTCGGGAGACCCCAATAAATCCCCGCTTATTCCGGCCGGCACTCTCGAAGAAGTACTGCTTGCCACCTGGGTGCTTATGCCCGATCTGGGGGTACCGGATAGGGAAGTTTTCTTGCGGGAAGCTTTGAGTGGAGATTTCCAGGTGGCTGGTTTCGTTCCGGCCCCGCGCGCCTCGCGCTGGCTCGACCCGATCGGGTGGAAACGTTCCGGGGTTGCCCTCACCACCCGTTTGGCGGTGCTTCGGCACGGCCGGTGGTGGCGGCGTCGCCTCATCCTCGTGCTCCACCAGCACTACCAGTCTCTGGTGGCTAAGCAGGGGCCAGTGCAGCGCCAACTCGGCCTGGCAACTCTCAATTTCGCGATGGTTTCCTCCACTTTCAAAGTAGAGCAGCAGAACATGAGTTTGACGGATGTACAACAACTGCTCGAAACTGAAAACCAGGCGGGGAAAGCCGCCCGCGCGGCCGCGAACCCGTGACGAAAGCCCGGGCATCTAGCGAGAGATCGGCAATACTATTGAATGAAGTCTTCATTTTGTGGGAAGCCGATATTACCCTGAACTCATGTTGCATATATATGGGCCCGGTGGTGTTGGCGGGCTTATTGCCGGCGTACTTGCAAAGAATGGGCAGGATGTAGTGGTAGTAGCTACTCCGCGTACGGCCGATGCCATCAATAACGATGGCCTGGTAATCCGTTCCAAAAAGTACGGGAATTTCTCGGTTCGAGTAAAAGCGGTTACGAAACCCGCTCGCGGCGCGCAGATCCTTCTCACCACTAAGGCATATGCGCTTGAAAACATCGCCAAAACCGTGAAGGCCGCCAACCCTTCCGAACTGGGTAGCTTGTTCAACGGTTTCGCCTTCGCCCGGCGCGTGCATGATCTCACCGAACATGAATCGTGGTGCGGATCCATTCGCGTATTCTCCAGCCGCACCGCTCCTGGCGTGATCGAACACACCTCGAAATTTATGCGGATCGAACTGCCCGATAGTGCCATGGATGGCGAAATTTCGCGCGTGCTCCTCGAAGGTGGGCTCGACGTCGGCTTCGGCGGCACAGAAGAACAGGTGCTGTGGCGCAAATTCCGCTCACAGTCGCTACTTGCCTTGCTGACCGCGGCCACCAACCTGCCGATCGGGGCAGCCTTGCAACGCCACCCCGACCTGGTGAAAAATGCGGCCGATGAACTGGCCCGCCTCTCCACGCTCATGGGCTTGCGGACCTCGCGCAGCGACGTCATCCAAGCTCTCACCGCTATGGACCCGGATGCCACTTCTTCGCTCGCGCGCGATGTAGCCGCCGGTAAACCTACCTCCGAACTCAAAGAGCTCGGCACCGACATCCTGGAACTTGCCTCCCGCAACGGGATTCCGACGCCCGCGCTTGCCGTATTGGTTTCCGCCGTGGAAGACCGCGTGCGTGGCCGCCGCGCGTAGCAAAGTTTTAGCGCACCGCGCGGCCGCGTAGGGCTTAGTACCCGCGCGGCCACGCGGTGCGGCGGCAGGTGAGTAGCGTAGATGCGCGAGTATTGTGGGGAGCATGTTTATGCGAACGACGCCGCCCGCAGATGGCCCACACGAATCGGGCAGGCACCCCGAAGCCTGGCAGGAACGCCACCTGCGCAAAGGAAGCCCGCAAGCAAATTCTCCGCAAGCCCGGCCGGGCCGCATGAAGATCGGGATTCTTTCCGCCGGAAAAGTAGGCGTGGTGCTCGGGGCGGCGCTGCGCGGCGCCGGCCATGAAATCATCGGTGCCTATGCCGCTTCGGAAGCTTCCCAAGACCGTTTGGATGCGATGCTTCCGGGCGTGCCTGCACTCCCGATTGAAGAGGTAGTGGCCCGGGCACAAATGGTGCTGTTGGCACTGCCCGATGACGATTTGGAAGCGATGGTTTCGGGCCTGGCCGAACTTGGTTTGTGGCGGCCCGGGCAGTTGTTGGTACACGTGGCCGGCCGTTTCGGCACGGGCGTGCTGGACGCTGCCGCCACTGCCGGTGCTCTTACCGTGGCAGTCCACCCGGCCATGACTTTCACCGGTACTTCGCTGGACATAAAACGCCTGCTCGGATGCCCGTTCGCGGTTACTGCCCCGCCCGTACTGCTACCTATTGCGCAGGCTCTCGTAGCCGAAATCGGGGGAGAACCTTTCACCGTGGAAGAAGAAGATCGCCCCGCTTATCACGCGGCCCTCACGCACGGCGCTAACCATTTGGTCACGCTGGTCACCCAGGCGAAACGTCTTCTGGAAACCGTGGGCATAGAGGATTCTTCGCAATATCTGCGCCCGCTTTTGACGGCCGCTTTGGAAGGCGCCCTCAGTAGCGGGGAGGCCGGGCTTACCGGCCCGGTAGTGCGCGGCGACGCCGAAACCATTACCGAACACCTCCACGCCCTCGATGCCCTCAATAAAACCGCGGCCTGCAACAGCCCGGCCGGCGCGGGCGCGCCTGCGGCGCCAAGCAGTACGCCCGCGGCGCAAGCTAGTGAGGGCAAGCCCGCAGCACCAAGTGATTCTGCGGGAGAAACAGCAGCTACTAGCGCTGCCAAGGAAGTTGCTGGTGTGGCCAGCCCGGCAAGTTATGCTGATATTCCGCCGGTTTACCGGGCGCTGTGCCGGGCCACTACTGACCGCGCGGAAGCCCGCCGGGTTTTGCGTCCCGAAGCTGCCCAGCGCATTCGCGAGTTGTTGGGCGAAGAATAGCGGCCAAAGCGCGAAGATCTAGCAAGGTGAGCGGAAAGAAGCGGCTGGGTGAGCGGGAAACTTGCGTAGGTGCGCGAGAGTAACAGGCCGGGCGTGCGGGGCGTGGCTGCTGGTTGTTCTCCCGCCTACATTTTGCGCGCGCGGCGCGGCTCCGGGTTACCATATGCGGCGTGGTAGAGGTAATTCGCACCAAAGCGCAGTTGCGCGCTGTGCGCGCTGAGCTAACCGGTTCCGTTGGGCTTGTAATGACGATGGGGGCGCTGCATGAAGGGCATCTTGCTCTGGTGAAAGCTGCCCTGGCACAAACCGATAACGTAATAGTTTCTATTTATGTAAACCCGCTCCAATTCGCACCCACGGAAGATTTCGCTTCCTATCCGCGCGATCTGGAAGCCGATTGCGCCCTGCTCGATACTCTGGCGGCGCCCGCTTCCGCTCCCGCAGGTGCCGAAAAAACGGGCGTGGTGCGCGCGGTGTTCGCACCGAGCGACGCCGAAATGTATCCGCGCCAGCCCTTGGTGCGGATCGACCCGGGCCCGGTTGCTACCCGTTTTGAAGGAACTACGCGGCCCACCCATTTTGCGGGCGTACTCCAAGTAGTACATAAGGTATTCAGCCTGGTAGAACCGGACGTTGCTTTCTTTGGGCAAAAGGACGCGCAACAGTTAGCGCTCGTGCGCACCATGGTGGCAGATCTGGATATGCCGCTCCAAATCCACGCGGTACCAATCGTGCGAGAAGCTAGCGGCCTAGCCCGTTCTTCGCGCAATACGTATCTTTCCGCGGCCGAAAAAACTCAAGCTCTTGCCCTGTTCCAAGCTTTGCAAGCTGGGAGCAAAGCGGCTGCGGCCGGGGCCAGCCCGGAACAAACTTTGGCGGCCACGCGCGCAGTGCTCAGCAACGCCCCGGGGGTGCGGATCGACTACGCCGAACTCGTAGACCCGGAAACTTTCCAGCCGCTTACCGCCCCGGAAGATTCTGTTCCTACTCCCACAGCTTTGCCGGCCCGCGGCTTGCTCATCCTGGCCGCCTATGTGGGGCCCACTCGTTTGATCGACAATATGGAGGTCACTTTTCATGCCCACGCCTAAAAACAGTGCTACTAACTCCGCCGCATTTTCCACCACCACGCCGGAAGAAGTGCCGGTTGCAGCATCCGTTGCGGCACCGGTGGTGGCATCGGCTGCGGCAGCAGTTACGACGCCGGAAGCACCAGTTGCTACGCCGGAAACTGCGGCTGCCGCACCGGCTGGCGCAGTTAGTTCGGCCGGCGTGCGGTGGCGCCGGATGATGACGGGCAAAATCCATCGGGCCACGGTTACCGGCGCAGACCTGAACTATGTAGGGTCGATTACGATCGACTCCGATTTGCTCACGGCGGCCGATATTTTGCCGGGCGAGGCGGTAGACGTCGTCGACATTGCGAACGGAAACCGGCTCACTACGTACGCGATACCCGGAGAAGCGGGAAGTGGGATCATTAACGTCAATGGTGCCGCCGCGCATCTCGTAAAACGCGGCGACCTAGTAATTATCATTGCGTATTCGCAACTCGAAGACGCCGTGGCACGGAGCTACGAGCCGCGCGTGGTTTTCGTGGACGCCGCGAATCGCGAAATTGAACGCGGGGCAGAACCCGGCCAAGTACCGGCAGAAAACACGGCTGGCCTGCACTCTTCCGGGATTAGTTTCGCTGCCGCCCGCGCCTAACATTCATCGGCCGGAGCCATGCTAGCGCCTGCCGGAACCGTGCTAGCGCCTGCCGGAACCATGCTAGGTAAGGGCTACCCGGGAGGGGCGTGGGAAAAGTGAGCAGAGAAGATCTGCTTTTGGCCGCGTTTTGGACCGCCCCGGGGTGTGGGCGGGGCATGTTTACCGAGTGCGCGTTCGGCAAGCGCAGGAGTGCGCGCTGGCGTACAACTGGGAGTACGTGCGCGAGTACATGTGGGAGCACGAGCGCGAGTACGTGATTTTGCTGGCGGGTGGCCGCGGCTTTCCAGCGAGTTAGCACGCCACCAGGTACCCTAGGAAGCGTGACTACGAACGAATCCGAATCCACATTGAAGAACGCACCAGATCAGGTGCCTGGCGTGGACCTTGCCGAGGTGGCGGGGGTCCTTGGTGATGATGCGCCGGAGCAGATCCGTAACCGGATGGCCAAACGTGAACGGCTGTTGGCGGAGGGTACGGATCCGTACCCGGCAGAGGTGCCGATTACGGCGACTATCCCGCAGGTGCGGGAGAAGTATGCGAATCTGGAGCCGGGTGAAGAGCTCACGGATACGGATATTGGCATTGCGGGCCGGGTAATGTTGCAGCGTTCGGGCGGCAAGATTGCTTTTGCGACTTTGCAAGATGGGCCGGGTAACCGTATCCAAGTGTTGTTGAGCTTGGCGAATGTGGGCAAGGAACGTTTGGATGATTTCAAGCACGATGTGGATCTGGGTGATTTCATTTTCGTGCGCGGCTATGCCGGGGCTTCCAAGCGCGGAGAGCTGTCGATTTTTGCGCGGGAATGGCAGATGGCTTCGAAAGCGATCCGCCCCTTGCCCAAGGTGTACAAGAATGAGGCGGGGGAGGATGTTTCCCTGTCTGAAGAGTCGCGGGTGCGTTTGCGGCACTTGGATTTGATTACGCGTCCGCAGGCGCGGGATATGGTGCGTTTGCGGGCCGGGGTAATGAAGTCTTTGCGCGCGAATTTTGATCGGCGTGGATATACGGAAATTGAAACCCCGATTTTGCAGACTTTGCATGGTGGGGCATCCGCTCGCCCGTTCGTGACGCACATTAACGCGTATGATCAGGATTTGTATTTGCGGATTGCGACCGAGCTGTATTTGAAGCGGGCCGTGGTTGGCGGGATTGACCGCGTGTTCGAAATCGGGCGCAATTTCCGCAATGAGGGCGCTGATTCTACCCATTCGCCCGAGTTCACCTCGCTGGAATGCTACGAGGCATACGCGACTTATGATGTGATGGCGGATCTGACGCAGGACCTAGTGCAGCAGGCAGCTTTGGACACTTTGGGCACCTTGCAGGTTACTTTGGCAGACGGTACCGAATACGATCTTTCGGGCCAGTGGCGCAAGATTGATTTGTATGAAACGGTTTCGCAGTGTTTGGGTGAGGAAGTCACGGTAGAAACACCGCGGGAAACCCTCGAGAAGTATGCCGAAAAGCACGATATTTCGGTGGCGCCGTATTGGGTTCCCGGCAAGATCGTGGAAGAACTATTCGAAGAACTGTACGGCGACCAGCTGTATGAACCGACCTTCGTCTACGATTTCCCGGAAGATACGTCTCCGCTTACCCGTCCGCATCGCACCAAGCCCGGGGTTACAGAAAAGTGGGATTTGTATGTGCGGGGTATGGAACTGGGCACGGCCTACTCAGAATTGGCCGATCCGGTAATCCAACGCCAACGCCTGACCCAACAGTCTTTGGAAGCGGCCAAGGGCGATCCGGAAGCCATGCAGCTAGACGAAGACTTCATCGAAGCTCTAGAACAGGGCTTCCCACCCACCGGTGGCATGGGGATGGGAATCGACCGGCTGCTCACCGCCTTCACCGGCCTGGGCATTCGGGAAACCATTACCTTCCCCTTCATTAAACCCAGCGCCTAAATTTGCTACGGCCGCAGTACTTGCTACGGCCCGAACTAAACGCGCCGCGCCGCGGCAGAACCAAGCCGCGGCGCGGCGCTGTATTTAAGGGTCCCCGGTTGCGGGTCGCTTTGAAAAACTGTCCACCTGGGGGTGGACAAAGCGAATGAAAAAGTGACCGGGAAGATAATATATTTGGGTTGATGTGTGAAGGCGATCAAGCCACTTGTTTTTTGGTTGGGTCGCGCTCGGACCGAGGGAGGTCTCATGGAAGCTCACCCAAAACGAACCCTAATATTCCAGATCCTGAAAATAATTATTGCGGCGGTGATCGCGGTTGCCCTGGTGAAATTCGCCTTCTTCCCCAATCAGGAAAAAGCCCCGCCGGTGGTGGCACAAGGCAAGTTCACGAACCCGACCGTTAGTGCTTATACGGCAGATATTGACAATACGCTGAAACTTGATGCGCGGGTGCTGCGGGACGAATCGCGCCCGGTGAAGGCCACCGAATCCGGTAAGGTAACGCATTTTTATGTGAACTCGGGAGCAGAGGTTAGTGAGGGGCAAAATATTTTGCAACTCACGCAAACTAATGTTGAACAGGTAGAGGTCGAGGTGCCCGTGCCGGGCGATCCGGATGATCCGTATGCGGCACCGGGTTCGACGACGCAGCTCCAAGAACGCACCACCGAAAAGTACATCAATATTAAGGCCCCGGCAGCCGGCAAGCTCAACCTTGACGTTTTGCAGGGCCAAGAGGTCCAGCTTGGCGAGGTGATCGGCCAGATTGTGCCGGCCACTTTCCACGCGGAAGTTTCGATCACCCCGGACCAGCTTTATGGGTTAGAGCAGCTGCCTGGGGAAGCGACCGTGGCAATTAAGGACGGCCCGGCACCGTTTACCTGCACCGGCCTGCAAACTATAACGGCTTCTGCCGGTAGTAGATCGGGCGTGCCCGGCTTGGATTCGACCCAGGGCGGCCCCGGCAAGGAAGCTACCGGTTCGAACCCGCAACTGCGGTGCGCGATCCCGGCCGAGCAGCAGGTGTATGACGGTATTTCCGCGAAGCTTGAAATCGCGGGGCAGAATGCTACCGGCGTGCTCGTAGTCCCGGTTTCCGCGGTAGAAGGCCGCTACCGGGAAGGGATTGTATACATCCCCGGCCCGGAAGGTAAGAAACCCGAAAAGCGAACCGTGGGTTTGGGCATTACGGACGGAAAGATTATTCAGATCACTTCCGGTTTGGAAGAGGGCGAAGAAATTTTGCAATTCGTGCCTTCCGCGGAAGAAAATGAGCGCCCGCAGGGCCCCATGTTCTAGGCAAGGAGCGGATAAACATGGCGTTACAGCCGCCTTTGCTTAACATGTGGGAAATAACCCGCACAGTGACTTTACAGAACGGCAACCCTTTGCCGATTCTCAAGGGCGTGAATCTGCAGGTGAATGCCGGCGATCACGTGGCTATTGTGGGGCAGTCTGGTACCGGAAAAACGACGCTGCTCAATATTATTGGCATGCTCGATTTGCCCGATGGTGGCTACTACGAATACGAAGGGCGTTCGGTGGCCGGGCTTTCGGAATCGCAGCGCGCGCATTTGCGCGGCGAGATTTTCGGTTTCGTATTCCAGCAGTTCAATTTGTTCCCTACCCGAAACGCAGTGGATAACGTAGCCGTGCCTCTCCTGTATTCGGATACCGCGCGGATTATGCAACGCCGCCGGCTCGCCGCAGAAATGTTAGACCGTGTTGGTTTGGGGGACCGGTTGGATGCTATGCCCGGCCATCTTTCGGGCGGGGAACAGCAACGCGTGGCTATTGCGCGGGCTTTGGTACGCCGCCCGAAAGTGATTCTGGCCGATGAACCTACCGGGGCTTTGGACGTAAACACCGGTGCCCTGGTAATGGACCTGCTCGAAGAAGTGGCCGCGGAAACCAATGCGGCGCTCGTGTTGATCACGCACGATCCAACGGTGGCAGCCCGTGCCAAAACTGTTTACGAAATTGCGGACGGCGTGCTCCACTCCGGTGGCGCGCCCATTCAGCGGGCCCTTGCAGCCATGCACGAAATAAGCGGGCAACAAGCACAGCCGCCGGCAGCGCCAGCCGCCGGCGCAGAACCCGGGGCAAGGCAAGGAGCTGAACTCGGGACTGAAACCGGGGATGAGTACGGGGCTGAACCCGGGGCTGAACGCGCGGCTGAAGTCGGGGCAGAGCGAGGGGAGACGAACAATGGGTAGGATACTCGGCGCTCTGGTAGAAGCTTGGGAAGAGATCCGCATTAACCGGATGCGGCTGATTCTTTCCCTGGTGGGCGTGGCCGTGGCCGTATGGGCGATGGCTACCGTACTTTCGATCGGTTCGTATATTTCTAAGGCGGCGGAGCTATCGCAGGCGGACTTTGCTGGCCGTTCGGGAACCATCGGGATTTCGGCCAACCACATGGGAGATGCTCCAGAAGGTGAGGACTACGAGAACAAACTCCCGTTTATGTTTGATCCGGCGCTGACTGGCGAGTCCGTGCAAGGTGAAAATCCTTTGGAACGCATGATGGAAGGCCCGCGGGAAGATCCCTTCGGCCAGGCTACGAAGGTTATGGCGGAAGAAGCTGGCGCCAATTATTGGACCCGGCAACTCGGCTTCTCCATGTACCTAGAAGCCCCCGGAATGCCCGTGTGCACGGGCGATCAAATGAATCCCTTCGGTGGCATGATGGGCGAGCCTGGCATGATGGGTGAAGGAAGCGCCGAGGGCGAAGGTAGCGCCGAGGGCGAAGCCGATGTGGAAGCCCTGGAAGGCGGCGAAAATGTTCCGGCGAGCGGCGCCGGGCCCGGTGCGGAGAACAGCAGCGAAGTTGGCGCGGAAAACGGCGCCGGGCCGGAAGGTGCCGGGCC
Source organism: Actinobaculum suis (assembly GCF_900618115.1). NCBI lineage: Bacteria > Bacillati > Actinomycetota > Actinomycetes > Actinomycetales > Actinomycetaceae > Actinobaculum > Actinobaculum suis. The sequence goes on along the minus strand of NZ_UYIO01000001.1, from coordinate 2,094,423 downwards.
GGAAGACGGCGGGCTGGAAGGTACCGAACCCGGTATGGAAGGTGCCGAATCCAGTATGGAAGCTGCCGGCATAGCCGGTCCGGCTGGTCCCTTTGTGGGCGGCGACGCCGGCGACCCCGGTGACCTCGGAGTTGGTGCGGGCGGGATCGGCACCTTGGAAAATCCGGCGGATATCGGGGTCGCGAATATGGATATGCTGAGTTTTTCGAGCGTTCCAGATTATTCGGCTGCCCAGCCCGGCGAGGTAGTGCTCGCGGCTGGCGCGTGTATGGATCAAACCGCGGATATTCGCGGCGTAGACCCTAACTATTTCACGATTTATGGCAAGCGGCTAATCGCGGGCCGGCTGCTCACGGAAGCCGATGCGGACCTGCAAATGAACCCGGCGGTGATTAGCGAAAAGCTGTGGAACCAGATGGGCCGGCCCAACCTGGAACTGCATCCACAAGTAGAAATGTACGGCAAGAACATGCCGCGTTTCACGGTGGTAGGGGTGATTGCGAACGCGAGTCCTTTCGATATGCCTTTGCTAACGACGCCGTACGACGCGCTCGTGCAAGTAGCACCGAAAACCAAGCTGGATACGGCGGAGTGGAAATTCAATGTGATGGTGCCCGAAGGTACGGAAAAGGCAAACCTGAAGGTTATCCATTCCGTGGTGAAAGGCCAGCTGGGCAAAAGTTGGAATGTGCAAGATGATTGGGCAAGTTCGTCCAACTGGGCGGCAGACAATTACAATTCGGGCCTCACGAAAGCAATTTCGATTATCGGCGGGATTGTGATTCTGCTCGGTGCTTTCGGCCTGCTCACGGTTTCGATTATTACGGTACAGGCGCGGGTACGGGAGATCGGGATTAGAAGATCTATGGGGGCTTCGGCCCGGCGGATCTTCACCTCTACTTTCCTAGAATCCGTGGTGGCCACTACCGTGGCCGGAGTAGTGGGCGTTATCGCCTCTATCCTCACCATCAGATTCCTACCCGTAAACGAGATTCTCCAGCTAGGTATAGACACCGCGGAGGTGGGCTACCCGCTTTCGGCAGCCTTCCTCGGCGTCGTAATATCCGCAGGCGTAGGTGCACTGTGCGGGATTATTCCCGCCACCATAGCCGTGCGAATCAAACCCATCGACGCCATCCGCTTCTAACCAGCGGTGCCAGAGGCACCGCCACGCAAGCCGTCTTGAATGGCAGAAGGCCCGGTATAGCGTTAGGACGCTACACCGGGCCTTATTGGCTTTGCTAGCTTTGTTGCCCGCTTTGCTACCAGCCTTGCTACCAGCCTTGCTACCCGCCTTGCTACCAGCCTTGCTACCCGCCTTGCTACCCGCCTTGCTGCCTGCCTTGCCGCACGCTTTGTTGCTAGCTTTGTTGCCCGCTTTGCTACCCGCCTTGTTGCGCGCTTTGTTGCCTGCCGAAGACGCGGGCAAAGTTTTCTAGGACGCGGTGCGAATCGGTCAGCTCGGCAGCGCGAATCTCGCGGTAGATTTCGTCTTTGCGGCTTAGATCCATGTAGCCGCGGTCGGCGTACAAATCCAGCCGGTAGATAATCGCTTCGGCGTCGAGCTCGGGGTGGAACTGGGTGGCATAAGCGCAAGGACCGTAACGGAAAGCCTGCACGGGAGCTCCCTCCCCGGTAGCAAGCAGTACCGCGCCTGCCGGTACCTCCCGCAAAGCCTCATGATGCCCCACAAGTGCCGTGAAATTTTCCGGCAAACCTGCAAACACCGGGTCGGTGGTGGCTTCCGGGGTGAGGGAAATCGTGACCGGACCGGCGTCTTCCCCGTAATGCGTATCCACGGTAGCGCCCAAAAACGTGCCCAAAGCCCCGATCCCGTAGCACAAGCCTAGGAAAGGAATTTCGCGCTCCACCACAATTTCCAACAGGGCGTGGATCTCTTTTTCTACCGCGATTTGCAGGGCGGACTTATTGGCCGCACCGGCGTCGAAAGGACTACCACCCAAAATCACGCCGGCCCGGCCGGCCAGCAACGCTTCCCAATCCGTATCCACATTCCCGGCGTCCACTTCTGCATCGAGCCGGATTTGGAACAGCGCGCTTTGGGGCAGGCCCGCGAACCGGGCCACCGATTCCAGTTCGCGGAAAGCTGCCTCCTCGCCCGGGCGGCTTTGCACGAGCAGAAACTGCGCCGGCGCGGCGGAATCGTTAGGCGCCGCGGAATCGTTAGGCGCGGCGGAATCGTTGGGCGCGGCGGAATCGTTGGGCGCGGCGGAATCGTTGGGCGCCGCGAACCTATCCGGCACGGTGGCATTATCCTGCGCCGCGCCAGGGTTTTCCAAAATGTCCAACTGTGCAATCCTTCCTATCCCGTAATTTAAATAAATATACGAACCTCGAAATGGCGAGCTGTGCCTCGGGAATGCTTGCGGTGAGCGGTAGCCGCGAAAGCCGTGGTTACTAACCGTGGGACGCCGAGCTTGTTAGCTGCGTATAGCCGCCCGCTTGTCTACCCGCGGAAGGCCGTGGTTTCTTGGCCAGCTACTGGGGAACGCGTCCACCACACCGCACCGGCGCCCTTCGCCTCATCATTTTCGCGAGAGACGGTAACGAATACGTCCTTACCATCTTCGCCGCCCAGGGTCACCGCCGTCGTACCGGTAATTCCGGGCAGGTCGTATTCTTCGGCGATTGTGCCCGTCGGATCGTAGACGCGGATTTTTCCGGCCCGGTTGAGCGCCACCCAAATATTGCCTTTGCTATCCACGGTCAAACCGTCCGGGGAGAATCCGTCTGCGTCATGGAAAACGCGGCGGTTTACGAGTTCGCCAGTTTCAGTAACATCAAAAACATCGGTGGCACGCGTCGTCGTATCGTTGTAATAGGCACGGGTGCGGTCCGGAGAAAAAGCGAGCCCATTCGAAGTGGTCACCGAATCGAGAACAACTTGCGCCTCCAAATCCGGGGAAATCCGCCAAAGTTTCGCTGTGCCGTGCGTTTCATCGTCGCGCACGTAAGGCATAGAACCGGCATAAACGTAACCCCACGGGTCCACGGTACCTTCGTTCATACGGTAGGCCGGGGAGTCAAAAAGGGTGAGCTTTTCTTCCGGGGCACCGAAGGGGTCAGTGGCGAGCGCCAGCCCGCGTTCCGTTGCCACCACGTAACCGCCCTGGGTGCGCGGGCGCACGAAAGCCGCAATTTTCGAACCAGTGGCCAGGCGGGAAACCGCGCCGGACGCATCCATGGTGAGAAGATCGCCGCACAACATATCGACGAAACGCAGGCCACCCCACGCGGAACTCCACACCGGCCCTTCGGCGTGGAAAGCTATGCTGTCTGTGATCTGTTCAAAATTCTGAGCCATTACATAAAGATACAAGCTTTTGCCCGATTCCGGGAGCTTGCCCGCAACGGGCGGAACCACCTAGCGTGGAGGACCGCGCAGCGTGCGGAAGCGAGCAGCGGAACCAAGCGTGCGGGAGCGGCCGACCCGCGGAACCTCCCGTGCAGAACCAAGCAGCGTGCGGAACAGGTCGGCCCACAGAGCCGAGCAACGCGCGGAACCGAGCAGTGCGCGGAACCGGCGCGCACGCGGGGTGTGCGGGTTTAGTTCCGCGGCCGTCCGGGGCTAGCTGGGGTTTCCCAAGTCCGGTTCCGGGGCCGGTAAATGCTGCCTGAACCAGCGTGCGGATTCGACGACGGCGGTGCGGGCCTGCGCAATCACGCGTGTCCTTTGCATAAAGGCATGTATGGTGCCCGGGAAAACCTGGAACTGGTGGGGCAGGCCGGCGTTCGCGAGAATTGCGGCGAGTGCGCGCGAATCATCGAGCACGGGGTCTAGTTCGGCCGCGGCAATGTATACGGGCGGAATATCGTATGTGAGGTCGTGACTACCAAGCAGATCGAGATACCGGCCGGCAGGGGTGCTTTGCGCCGCTGGGTTGCTTGGCGTTGCCGGGTTACTTGTTTCCGCTACTTTGTTGGAACTTAAGGCCGCTGGATTGCCGGAACTAAGGGCCGCGGTATCGCCGGAACCTGCCGGGCCGGCTAACCCCGTTGAGTTGCCAGTTCCTGCCGGGTTCGGGCTGGTAAACAGGCCGGCATAGTCGGCGCGATCCGTGGGCCGCATCCCGTCCCACCATCCTCCGTACAGGCGCGCGGAAGCCGAATCCTGCAAACCAAAACTGCCGTAATACAAATGCAGGGAAGTAATCGCCCGGTAGGCGGTGGTGTAGGCAGCCGCGGCGGCATCACCATGGTTGACCGTGCGGCTATCTCCGGAGTTAGCCGCAGTCTTACCAAGGCGTTCGCGGCTTTCTCGCAACATAAGGTAGACGCCGAGTGCCAAGGTGGCGCCGCACGAATCCCCGGCCAGTCCCGCGGCGGCTTGCAGGTGGAACTCTTCGCGGTAGGGCGCGCTCAGCATCGTGGTGATAACGTCCAAGCATTCCGTGAAAGGTTGCGGATACTTGGCCATCGGCGCCAATGTGTAGTCGATTGCTACCACGGCCGCCTGGCTGGACGCGGCCAATTCTCGGGTCAAGCGGTCATGCGATGCAAATGAGCCGACGCACCAACCCCCACCGTGCATAAAGAACAGCACCGGCAGGCCCGGCGCGCGAGCAGCAGTTTCCGTGCTGGGAGCAGACTGGTCCGCGCCCGGAGCAGACTGGTTCGCGGGTAGATTTGCGGGCTGGTTTGTGCCGGAAGCAGGCTGGTCCGCGCCAGGTGCGGGATGGTGCGAGTTGGGCGCGGGCTGCGTGTGCCCGCAAAGAAGCGGGTAGTAAATGCGGACGGGAACTTCCCCGTGCCGCGTGGGAATTCTTGTTTCGCGGATTTCTGCCATTTGCGGGCCGCCGCTATTCCACCAGGCGTGCCGCGCGTCGTAGCGTTGCCGCATATCCGCACAGTAAGCGGCGGTACTGGGGAAACTTTCCCGCGGGCCGTGCGAAACATATAGCTTGCGATCAATGGCGACGGCGCGTTCCGTATCCGCGTCCCAGAGGTCCGGCACATCCCGGCGGTTATGGGCGTGAAATTGTATGCGTTCGGAGCGCGAACGGGGCCCAGCAGAAAAATCCATACCTCTATTCATACTCCAAAGTTCAGCCCAAAACCTCCAGCAGGGAGGCTGCGCGGTCCGCCGGGAAACTCAAAAGCGGGCCGGGGTTCACCCGGGGCCGGGCTGGGCTTTGGTAGCGTGATAGCCGTGAAGGAAATGGGTGGATCGCGGCGCGGCCAGTGGGAATCAGGCCGGCAAGCTAAGGGAAGAACTGCGGGTAGCAAAAACGCGGGCGCGAAGGCGCCACGCAGTGGCTCGGCATACCCGCGCTCCCGGCCCGGCTTAAACCCTGCCGCTTGGCGGGGTTTACTCGGCGATCGCGAACCAGCACCTTCCGCGGATTTTGAAGCCGAAACAGGCGGCAAAGAAAAATCTGCTAGCCGCGGCGGCGCACGCAAAGGAGGGCGCAGCTCCCAGCAACGCCGCCGTACCCAGAGTGGAGAACGCCAAGCTCGGCGCGGCCAGAGTAGTGGCCGCCAAAGTCGCGGTACCGCTCAGACCCGGGGCGGTCAGGCGCGTGGCTCGCAATCTCGGGGTACGCAAAGCCGGAGCGCTCAAAACCGGAGCACGCAGGCGCGGCAGGTTACTAAGCGGAGCGCAAGCGCGGCTCCCCGCGGCCCGAGAGAAGAAATAGACGAACTGGAATTGCAGCGCCGCAAGCGGGCCCAACGCCGGCGTAGCCAAAATGCGCGGAGCAGGCAGAGCGAAAGTTCCGGATCCGGAAGCCAAAAGTCTGGTAGCAGAACCTCGGGGAACCAAAGCCCGGCGGCCCGCAAAACCCGGCGCGGGGGTAAAGCCGCGGCCGCGGCCGGAGCCGCGACGCGCACGCAGGCCGCGCGCCGGCGCTGGCGCGAAAGTGGCCGGCCGGTAGGTGCGGCGGCGTCGGCACGAGAAAGGCGTGCCCGGCAACGCGGGGAACGGCAGGGTACGTTAGCACCGAGTAACGGGAGGCCGAGCACCGGGCGGCTGGGCAAGATTCTGGCGGTGCTGTTGGTAATTGTGGTTTTGGTGGGCGGCGCGATTTGGCTGGTGACCACGGTGTTTGGCAAGGTCACGGAACATCAGGAAAGCCGCGCGCAAACCCCGCAACCTTTGTATGAGCCGGTGGAATGTACGGCGGCAATGCTCGAATCTTCGCTCGGGTTGAAGGGAGGGGTGACGGGCGCGCCCACGGTTTTCACGCTGACTTTGCGCAATACTTCGATGGATAATCCGTGTTTTATTGACGTGGGCCGTGCACACGTGAACGTGAAGATCACTTCGGGGAGTGCGGATATCGCGGAAACTGCGGGATGTGCAGATGTACCGGAGTCAAAGATTTTATTGCTGGATCGGGGCATGAGTGCGACCACGGAAATCACGTGGCCGGGCCGGGTTTCGCCCGGTACTTGTGCGAGTACGGGAAGTTTTGCGCAGGCGGGTGGTTACCGCGCGGAGGCAAGTGCCCAGGATGGCAAGTTGCTGCTCGGCGATATTACTTTTGAAATGAAACCGGTCGGTTCGCGGTCACAGCAATTGGGGGCAGCCCCGCGAGCCCCGGGCGAAAAGGTCGCCAGTGGGGAAGAAGCAGGTGGCGAAAGATCTACCGGCGAAGGTACCACCGGTGAAGGTACTACCGGTGGAGCCGCCGGCGGGGAAGGAGCTACTGAGGGAGAAGCCCCTGCTGGGGAAGACGCCGCTGGGAACGGCACCGCAGGGGACGGCACCGCTGGGGAAGGGGCCGCTGGGGAAGGAGCCGCTAACCCCGAAAATTCCGTGGGCGCGGGCACCGAAAATGGAGCCGAGGAAGCCGGGAATGGGTAAGCCTCATAAACCGAGAAACCGGAGAAGCTGGCGAAGCTGGAAAACCTGGGAAAACGGGTAACCCGGGGACGCCCGGGAAACCAGGGAAAGTAGCGGGGAGCCGGCCGGGGAGGCCGGGTAAGCCAGGGGAACCGGGTAGCCGGGGAACGCGGGCGAGCAGAGAATCCTGGCCAAGGGGAGAATCCTCCGGCCGGCGGCCGTGGCGGCCGTGGCAAAAAGCGGCCTTGGCGGCCTTGGCAAAGAAGCAGACTTGAAAGAGCAGCGGCCTTAGCGAAGAAGCAGCCCTGCAATAAAGCAAAAACCGCGGCGGAAGTAACCATTTTGGCTACTTCCGCCGCGGTTTTCGCTTAGCTATCTACCAGCCGGTTTAGGTTCCGGCCTTGCGGCTACCGGTACGCGCGCCTGCGGTTTTAGCTTTCGGTGTGCGTACCGGTTCCGGTCAGAATTGGAGGATTCCGCCGTTGAGGGCATCAACCAGATCATTGATGGACTTGCGGCCATTGTTTTGTTGGTTGCCCGTGCCGGTATCAGTTCCGTCTTGGCCAGCATTTGCGCCCGGCGCGGTAGCGTTACCGTCGCCTTGCTCGCTGCCATCTTGGCCGGTGCCGTCCTTACCGGCGTCGTTTCCGGTACCGGACTGGCCACCGGAACCGCCCTTATCGGCGTCGGCACCTTGCCCGTCTCCTTGCCCGGCACCCTGATCGGTAGTGCCCACACCGGCACCCTGCGGCACCGCGCCTGCCTTATAACCGGCCACTGCTTGGTCGCCTACCAGGAAGGTCAGGGTTTGGGGCTTGCTCTTCACCCCGCGTTGGGTTTCGAAGACCACGTTGAACTTGTAGGCGCCCGGCTTCGTGAAAGCCCAAGAGCCGTGGGCGTGGGTCGGTTCCGGAATGTCGATCGTGGTGTCACCTTCCGCGGTGTTAATCAGCATGTCCAGCTGCTTCTTCACGCCGTCGTACTGGTACACGAAAACGTTGCTGCCTTCTGGCTTTTCCACCGGGTCGAGCGTGAGCTTTATAGAACCCCACCCGAACTTGGTGGTAGACCAGCCTGGCCACACGTGCGTGCCATCAAAGGTTTGCCCCAAGTTATAGAACTCGGTGCCCGGCTTGCCTAGGAAGTCGAAATCCTTGGATGCCAGCGGGCCTTTTGCTCCGCGCGTCTTCAACGTGGAATCGGGCACGGCTAGCGTTACCGAATCGATCGTGCGATACACGGAACCCTTCGCGTGCTGGGCAGTATCGTCGTGCACAAAACCGGTAATCCTGTCGCCGAAAGGCGCGGCGCCAATATCCACGTGGCCCTTGGTCAACAGGACCGGCTTCTGGAAGGGATTCTTGTGGGAGGAGCCCAGCGGATCCGTGATCGGTTCATCGCCGAACTGCGGACGGGCAAAACCGCCGCCTGAATCTTCTTCGTCTTTGGCGGCGTTACCGTCACCGCTACCTTCGCCGCTCCCGTTGCCAGAACCGGCGTCGTTACCGGAGCCTGCGCCAGAATCCGTGCCGCCAGCTTCCCCGGTACCGGGTACGCTGCCGTTTTGGGAATCATCTGTTGCGCCCGGTTCGTCTGCGTTGCCGGAGCCTTCTTCGCCTTCACCTTCGCCGGCTGCGGCGCCGCTGCCGGTACCGTCTAGCGTTACCGTGTTATCGAAGGACGCATTTACTGGGTTGCCGGCCGCGGTATACAGCTCTGCGGTGGAAGACTGCGGTTGCGAATCATCGAGCTTCCAGGAGGACTGCCCGATTGCCGCAGCTACATCCATTTCTGGGGTGGGTACGAAGGTGAACTTGAGAACATGGTCGGTGAGCCAACCGGTGTCGTCCACCAAAGAAAGCTCCCCGTTGGTACCAATCGAACCTTCGAAAGGCTGATCGGAAGCCGGGCTATCGGCGTTCCTATACCAGCCGCCCTTGATTTCCCCGCGCAGGTTCGGATCGGAAAGTTTCACCGTGGTGGTGAACTGATCGCCATCTTCGGAAATCTGGGTGCTGATCGTGTAATCCACCTTGCCGCTGGGCTTGTAGGTATTCGTAGTGAAAGCCGGTGCCTTATCGCGGCTAGCCTTTTGCGGCCAAGCGGAAGCCATCTGGTTCACGGACTTAAGTTGCTCACCCGGAGTGTATTCGATCCCGGTGGAAACCCAGCGGCCGTGGGAGCTATCTGCAGGTACGAATACGGCTTGCAAAGTGGAGGCAGACTTCGTGCTTCCCAGCATTTCGTTGTACGTTCCCACGCCGTTTTGGACCGGTACTTCGGTCAGGAAGTAACCGTCAAGGAAGAAAGCGACGGTACCGGAAGCGGTGGAATCTCCGGCGTTAAAGGTCAGAGTGGAGAATTTATCGTCCCCATCCGCCCAGGACCTTTTATCGGTGGAGTTGGGCCCCACGGAGAAGGTGTACTTGCTGGTATCGCCTTCGCCGGCGGCGTTGTAGCGGTCAGCAAGCGGCGTATTCGGCTGCGTGGTGGGATCAACCCCGCCCACGTACCAGGTGAAAGGCACCGGGTCGGAAGCAATAATTGCGCCGTCCTTACCGCGCGCTACGGCCCGATAAGTGAGGGTGTAAACACCCGGCTTGGAGAAAATGGTCTCGTTGTGGCTGTGCGCGCCGGGAACCAAAAGGGCGGCGCGGTTCGCCGGATCGTGGCTGGAGAGCAGATGGTTCACGTTATCGAAACCAATTGCCATCATTTCCATGCGGCCCGGGCCATCAAAATCGACGAGCTCCAACCAGAACGCTCCATCCCGGAAGTTCTGGGTAGGAATCTTGGCATCGGCACCAAAACCGGCCCAGATCGGTGTATTGCCGGGCCCGGCTACGGCCGGTGCCCGCCACCAGTGGTCCGAAACCTGGGAAACATAGTTGTACATCGGTTCGTTACCAGGTTCGAAAATGTGCAGGTTGCTACCCTGGTTATTTGCCCGCGTATAGCCCTTGCCGAGCCAGTTCGCGGTTTGCCCGAGCGGGTAGTTCACGCTCTTGGCTTCGTTGTACAGCTGGAACTTGCCGTTTTCCCAGAAGACCTTGGGCGCATCAACATGCGCGGCGGTAGTAATGGTCTTGCCCAGGTGTGTGCCGAAAGGCGAATCCTCGGAAACTGGGCGGCTAGTCGTATTAGCTTGGCTGGCTTCTCCTCCCGCGGCAGGCGCGGAAGCGGGCGCTAGCTCCGAATTGGTATCTGCTTCGTTACCGGTTTGGCCGTAGATGGCCGCGGTGTATTCCTCATCGGTAAGGAAACGCAGAGTTTCGGTGCTAGTTTCCTCGGTACCGTTTCCCGCAGCGGCGTCGGTGAGGGCCGAATCGTCGGCAAAAGCGGGGGTGGCACCCAGGGCGCTCGTGAAGGCCAGAGCTCCAACGGCGATAAGCGCGTGGAATTTTCTCATGGGTTATTCCTTCTAAACGAAAGTATTTCCTGGGAATTTTATCGATAATGCGAATCGTTCGCAATAAGGTTTGAGGGTCGACGCCGAGGTATTCGTCTCGCTTACCGCGTGGCTATCCGAGGGGGAGCACGGCTTCCATGGCTTCGCGAATATCGGCGCAGGGTTTGGTGCGCAGGCCTTCCGGAATGTCTTTGGCGGCGGTGCCGCGCGGCACGAGGGCGAGGGTGAAGCCGAGCCGGGCGGCTTCTGCCAGGCGTTGTTGGATGCCGGTGACGGGCCGCAATTCGCCGGTGAGGGCTACTTCTCCGCAGGCGATCACGCCGGGGGCTATGGGTAGATCCGCGTAGGCGGAGGCCAGGGCGAGGGCGATAGCAATATCGGCGGCCGGCTCGCTTGCTCGCGCCCCGCCCACGGTGGAAACGAAAACGTCTTTTTGTTCCAGGGCAAAGCCGAGCCGGGCTTGTAGTACGGCGATGGTGATTGCTACTCGGGAATAGGAAACCCCGGCCGTGGTGCGTTGTGGCCGCCCGGTAGCGGGAACTACGAGGCCTTGTAGTTCTACGGGCATGGGGCGGCGGCCTTCTAAGGTCATGGTTACGCAGGTGCCGGGAACCGAAGAGGTGCGCGATGATAAAAACAGGCCGGAAGGATCGGCTAGCCCGTTGATGCCCGAATCGGTGAGTTCGAAGCAGCCGACTTCATCGGTGGCACCGTAGCGGTTTTTTACGGCGCGGACCATTCGTAATTGGGAATGCCGGTCGCCTTCAAATTGGCATACTACGTCTACCAAATGTTCGAGCACGCGCGGCCCGGCAATATTGCCGTCTTTGGTTACGTGGCCCACGAGCACTACGGGCATGGCGCTGCGTTTAGCCACTTGGACGAGCGCGCTAGTTACGGCCTTGACTTGCGCGGTGCCACCGGCGGCGCCGTCGATCTGCGCACTGGAAATGGTTTGCACCGAATCGACAATCAGGAGGGAGGGCCGTGCGGTTTCTACGTGCCCGAGCACGCGGGCGAGGTCAGATTCGGCGGCCAGGTGCACATGCGGGTGCAGGGCGCCGATACGTTCCGCGCGTAAACGTACTTGCGCGGCCGATTCTTCCCCGGTTACGTAGAGTACCGGGCCTGCTTGGCGGGCTTGGGCCTGCGCGGCGGCTTTGGCGGCAACGTCCATGAGCAGGGTAGATTTCCCCACCCCGGGTTCCCCGGCGAGCAACACGACGGCGCCGGGCACTAGGCCCCCGCCCAGCACGCGGTCTAGTTCACTCACGCCGGTGGGGTGTTTAGTGGCCGCGGCTCGCGGTACTTCGGTAATCGGCGTGGCCGGGCTAGTGGGGGCGAGTGGCCCGGGAGTGCGGGAATCCCCGCCCGGGCCGGCAGCTGCCGCGGGGCTCGGCTCTTGAACTTCTAGGGTGCCCCATTCCCCGCAGCGGGTACAGCGGCCCATCCACTTCGCGGCCGTCCACCCACAGTTCGTGCATTCATAAGTCGGCGTCGTCTTTGCCATACTCATAACCCTAGAACAGGGGTCCGACACTAAAGGCACCGGCGCGAGTGCCCTAAACACAAAGCGTGGAAAATGCGGACATTGCGAAACAGAAAGCGCGGAGTTGGTGGCGGGTGCGGCGTCGGCTCGGCGCGAGCGCCGCCGGCCCTACCGGGTGGCGAACTCCTCGAGGAGTTCCGAATCTCCGGAGACGATAATGACGTCGTCCGCGCCGATGCGGGTGTCTGCGCTGGCATATTCGAAGGCTTGCCCGGCGGCTTTTACGCCGATAATGCGTACGCCAAAGCGTTCGCGGATGCGCGATTGGGCAATAGTGAAACCCTGAATATCGCGCGGTGGGCGCATTTTGACGATGGAAAAACCGTCTTCCATTTCGATGTAGTCGAGCATGCGGCCAGAAACCATGTGGGCCACGCGCTGGCCGGCGTCGAACTCCGGGTACACCACGTGGTGGGCACCGATGCGCCGCAAAATTCGCCCGTGCGAACGCGAAATTGCTTTTGCCCAAATCTGCGTGGTACCGAGGTCTACCAGGTTTGCGGTGACCAGTACGGAAGCTTCTAGGGAGGTGCCGACGCCGACGACGGCCGTGCGGAAATCTTCGGCTCCCACTTCCTCCAACACTTCCATGGAGGTCGCATCCCCTTGGATAACGCGCAGCCGGCTCGACCATTTTTGAGCCAGATCCGGATCGCGCTCCACCACGAGCACGTCGCGGCCCAGGCCGTCTAGCGTGGTGGCAATAGCGGTACCAAAACGCCCCAGCCCGATTACGAGCACGCCCTTCTCATCAATATCCGCCACGTCAATCCTTTCTGTTTGGCCATACCCAGTCTAAGTGGAAGCGCGGGGGCGAGCCTAGCACCCGGCCGCGCCCGTAAATCCGCCACACGGAAACTTGCCACACGTAAACCTGTGATCCGGTGCCGCTGCCGCTATAACTTGCCGCCGCAGTAGCGCGGCGCCTCGCTACCAAATAACTTGCTACCAAATAACTTGCTACCCGATAAACCTGCTACCTAATAATCAACGTGCTACCCAATAATCGGGCGTTCTTGGGGGAGGCGGATGGTGCGGCGTCGGTTCCGCAAGGCGAGGGCGGCAGCAATCGTCATGGTGCCGGTGCGGCCAAAGAACATGAGCAAAATGAGTACCGCCTTTGCCGAACTGGGCAGGGCCGAGGTAATGCCGGTGGAAAGCCCGCAGGTAGCGAAGGCAGAAATGGATTCGAGGAGGATTTCGGAGAAGTGGAAATCGGTGAGCTGTAAAAGCGCGATCGTGCTGATGCCAACCATGAGGGCGCCGGCAAAAGTCGCGGCAATGGCCAGACGGAGCACTTCGGCCGGGATGCGTTTCCCAAAGGCTTCGGTATCACGATCGCCCCGGGCTTCCGCGCGGATCGCCAGCAAGAGCACCGCGAAAGTGGTTACTTTAATGCCGCCGGCGGCGGAAGCTGAACCTCCCCCAATAAACATGAGGCCGTCAATTATGAGCCAACTCGTTTCGGACATCGCCCCGATATCCGAGGTGGCAAGCCCGGTAGAACGCGCGTCGGTGGAAAGTACAAGAGCGGCATTAATCCGATCCGCGGTGTTTAAAGCTCCCAGAGTTTCCGGGTTGTGCCATTCGAGAGCGCCGAGCGCGAATGCGCCCAAGATCCACAAAATTAGATACGTGGTGAGCGTAATTTTTGTGGTGATAGACCATTTTTTGGGTCGTTTCCGGTTGCGCCACATATCGAGCACTACCGGGAAACCAATAGCGCCCGCGATCGTGCCGAGCATAATCGGAATGGTAAGCGACCAATTTCCAACGTATGGCTCCACCCCTTCCGGCATGATCACAAAGCCGCCGTTATTGAAAATCGAGACGGCCATGAAATAGGAATGCCACAAGCTGGTAAGGAGCGGTTCTCCTTTTTGTAGGAAGAAGGGGAGGAGCAAAACCAAAAGGATCGATTGCACCGTCAAAGAAACGATCACGACGGCGCGGAGCAAGGACCCGACTTCCCCTAGGGAGGATTGGTTTTCACTGGCCGTGAGCATGCGCTGAGTCAGGCCCACATGGCGAGAAACCGCGCGGCCCAAAATCGAAGCGAGGGTCATTACGCCCAAGCCGCCCACAATAAGGCCAAAGGAAATAAAAAGCTGCCCGATCGGGGACCAAAAAGTGGCGGTGGAAACCGTGGTCAAACCCGTTACGCATACCGCCGAAGTCGCGGTGAAAAAAGCATCAATAAGTGGGGCAGGCTGCCCGCTAGCCGTAGCTACAGGTAAGGAAAGCAGCCCGACTAACAAGAGAATAACCAGTGCGAATACTCCCAGCGCTGCGCGAGCCGGGGTTTCGCGGGCGATTCGGTCAACACTTTCACGCATCCTGTCGAGGAGGCGGGCGCGTGCTGCCGGGCGCCCACTCGATACATTTTCACTCACTCCGTGAGCCTAAGCGGCAAAGTCAACACCTGCAAGAACTCTGGTAACTCCCAAAAATGAGTTATCCTGAAGCATGTTGTAGTCGCTTGTGCGACCCTTACATCGAGACTTCAGGACGTGCCATGACCAAACTACCGCTCAATAACCCCCAGTTTTATACGGTTGCGGAGGTTGCTGATCTTGTGCGCGTTTCTCGGATGACGGTGTATCGAATGGTCCACTCTGGGGAACTACCTGCCGTGCGAGTGGGTGGTTCGTACCGGGTACCAGTTTCTGCGGTAGAAGATTTGCTCGGTGGTTCCCTGCCCGAAGCTGGACGGCGTACCGCCGGCGAATAAGTACGGCCAGGTGCGCGGTTACGTGTGCGGCCGGGTGGTGGCCAGGTACGTGGCCGCGTGGCGGTTACGTGCGCGGCCGGGTGGTGGCTAGGTGCACGGTGGCTAGGTGCACGGCTGGGTGGCGGCTACGCGAACCGGGAAGGGCAATAAAACCAACTAAGCGGCTAGACGTGATGACTACCCCACATTAAAGGAAGAAATCAGGGGCGGCCGAGCGGTAAAATAATCCAGGTCTATGGGTGTAGCGCCCGTATTTAAATGTCATCTGTTCCAGGAGGTGCCCGTGGGGTCCGTCATCAAGAAGCGCCGCAAGCGCATGTCGAAGAAGAAGCATCGCAAACTCCTTCGCAAGACGCGCCATCAGCGTCGCAATAAGAAGTAACGCAATAAGAAGTAACTAGTACAGCAAGTATCAGTACGGCCAAGTGCCAGTACGGCAGTACGGCCAAGTGTTGGTACGGCGAGTGCCAGTGCAGCGAAGAAAATCGGGTCCGCGTAGCGGACCCTTTTCTTTTCATTTACGCAAAACACTATTTTCGAAATTTCGCACTCGATTTCGCACTCGATTTCGCTCTAGATTCCGCATCCTTTCGTCTTTCGGGGTTTTGCGGCCTGCAATCCTTCAGGATTTCGCAACCTTCCGCCCGGGGAGAAATGAGAGACATGATTTTTTTGGGGCCGTTGGTCCTGTCAAACCGAAAAAGTGTGCACTACCGTAAACAAAGATCTGCGATTTCAGCTAAATTTTCATCCGCGCACACGAGTGCTCGCCAGGGTGATAGCACGCGGAATTGCAGGTCAGGAAGTGTGGATTTAGTGCATGTGCTACTCAATGCGAGGTAGCGGGTGAGTAAGTTCTGCCGGTATTGGAAATAGGGGATGGGTGCCTGCGCTTGTGGTGCAATCAGGTTTGGGACCTTGGTCTCCGGCCAGATTTCGTGCAAAAATCCATCTCCTACAATGGAAAAACCAGAAATTGAAGATAAAACTGTAGTGCGTCTAAATTTGCGGGTAGGGTCCGCAACCGAGGCGCACGCCGGAAAAATGCGTGATTTTCCGGATGGAACGTTGAGGGGAAACTTCCAATGAACGAAGAAGTCCGCTGGCTCAGCGACGACGAGCAGTATGCCTGGCGTGCATATCTACGTGCAACGGCTATCATCTCCGAAAATTTGAATCGGGACCTGGTGCGCACGCATGCGATATCGCATAACGAGTACGATATTTTGGCACGGCTTTCCGAAGCTCCCGATCGTACTTTGCGCATGTCAGCGCTCGCGGATGTGATGGTACATTCGCGTTCGCGGCTTACTCACACGGTCCGCCGCCTGGAAGATAAAGGGCTCGTGGTCCGTACCGCTAATGAGGAAGGTCGGCGAGGTGTGGATTGTACGCTCACGAAGGCCGGTTGGGATTTTGTGGTTGAAGTGGCCGTTACGCACGTCAACTCCGTGCGCAAGCACGTGGTGGATAAGCTGGGGCACGATGATTTTCTCCGCCTGGGCTGGCTGTGTACTCGTCTGGTGGATAATCCGCGCGATATTCGCTAGAGCGCGATTCGGTAAAGCTGGTTCGCTCTGGCGCGAACTGGGCACTTGCCCACAGCGCGGTAGCTTCCACCTAGAATTGGGACCATGATTGACGTTACGCGAGTGCATATTGTCCGCCACGGCGAGGTAGATAACCCGACCGGCGAACTGTACGGGCGCCAGCCCGGATTCCATTTGACGAAGCTCGGCCACCGTATGGCCCAGCGCGTTTCCGATTATTTTGCGGATCGTGATATCCGTGCTGTGATTGCCTCGCCGCTCGAACGTGCTGTAGAGACGGCCACTCCCACCGCGGAGCGGTTCGGCTTGGAAGTGCAAACCGATGCGAACCTGATCGAAGCAGGAAATAAATTCGAAGGCGTGAACGTCAACCGCAACCGCGCCATCTTGGCCCACCCGAAATATTGGGGCTGGTACACGAATCCTTTCCAGCCTTCTTGGGGTGAGCCCTATACCGAGATTGTGGACCGGATGAGTCAAGCTGTGCGTAGCGCCTTAACCCAGGCACGCGGCGGGGAAGCCGTGCTGGTTTCGCACCAACAGCCAATCTGGGTTTTGCGTCTCTTTATTGAAGGCCGCTCGTTGGCGCATGATCCGCGCCGAAGGCAATGCGCGCTCGCTTCAGTCACCACTCTTACTTTCCAGGCCCGCCGTCTGGTGGCACTCGACTACGCCGAACCGGCTGCCGACCTGGTGAAAGCCTCCAAAGACATTACCCCCGGAGTTTCCGAAGCGGCACTGCGTAGCTAAAAATACTGCGTAGTAAAACTCGCGGACGCCGCGCGCCCGCCCGCCCTAGTTTTTCGGTTCCGGTGCGCCGGGGCTGGTGGTATCAGTTTCGTTCTCGGGGTGTGGCTCGCCACCATTGGATGTCCGGTCAGCTTCGCCGGCGCGAGCAGAATTTCCGTGTGAGTAGCCGGAGCTGGGATGCTGCGAGTTTTCGTTGCCGCCGTCTGCGCGATTATTTTCGGTACGGCCGCGATCAGTGTTGCTGGTTTCCGGTTCGGTAGCGGCATCCTGAGCGGCTGCTGCCTCACGTTGCTGGCGTTCCCATTCGCGGAAACGCACCCGCGCATCCAAACGAGACAGGAATTCGGGATCATCATCTGGCGCAACTTGCCCGGAACGGCGCGGACGATCACGGCGAAGCCCTTGCCCGCCTAAAGAAATCGAACCTGTGGGATATTTCAGCGGCCAAGAAAGCGCAATCCACAAGACCGAACCGAGCACTGGCAAAACTACCGTCAGCGCGATCCACGCCGATTTTGCCAGGCGTCCGGGAACTTGCGATTGGTCAGTACGAACACAATCGACAATTCCGTAAACCCATACCGCGACCGCGAACAGGGCCATCAACACTCGAGCCATGCCTACAATTCTAACCTCTGGAAGTGTGCACCTCTTACATAACTTGCACACATTAGCAGTCGGCGTACCGCACCCGGCCTGGCTACCTGCATAATCTCGGGTAGCCTACCAACACCGCGAGCGCGATTAGCCGCCAGAAACCAGAGGCGGCCGGGCGTGAATTATTGCGCCAACCGGGCCCGAACAATTACCGCAAACCGGCCAAATTCCTCATCCGAGCCAGGCGGCCAGGGCGTAGGCAAACGCCGTCGCCAATCCGTAACTAAGTTCCACGAAACCAGTGTTTCGCAAAACTGGAATGAGGGCGCGCCCTTCTGCCCGCTGCGTGCCCGCGCGGGTAACCGTTCGCGCACACTCGATAGCAAGATAGGCGGGGTAAGCGAAAAGCACTACGAGCCACCAGCGCGATCCTAAGAAAATGCAAAGCACGACGCCGAGGGCCAAGGCTAGTGCCAAAGTGGCGGCATAAACCTGCCGGGCACGCGCGTCTCCCAAGCGCACGGCCAAAGTGTGTTTGCCCGTCACTGAATCGGTGGGAATATCGCGAATATTGTTGACCATCAACAAGGCGCAGGCGATCAGGCCCATGGCGCAAGCGGCGATCCATGCCGGGGCGGGCACGGCAAGTAGCTGCACGTATACGGTCCCGGCGGTAGACATGAGGCCAAAGAAGAGGAAGACCCCAACTTCGCCCAGTCCGGCATAGCCATACGGATGTTTACCTCCGGTGTAGAACCAGGCGGCGAGCACGGCCGCCACGCCCAGGCCGAGCAGCCACCATTTGCCAGTGAGCGCGACGAGCCACAAGCCACAGACGCAGGCAAGCACGTAGCAGGCAATGGCAGCGCGGAGCACTACTTGCGGTGAGGTTTTCCCGCCCCCGGTGAGGCGGGGTGGGCCGGTGCGTACGGCGTCGGTACCGCGCACCCCGTCCGAATAGTCATTGGAAAGGTTGACGGCGATCTGCAAAATCAGGGCGATGGCCAGGCACAGCCCGGCTCTTGCCCAGTTGGCGCCGCCGCCCCAAATCGCAATTCCGGTACCGGCAAATACCGGCGAAACACTTGCCGGCAGGGTTCGGGCACGAATGCCTTCCACCCAATCATTGAAAGTAGCCACGATTCGACATTTTAGGTGGACAGCCGGTTTCCGGCTACCTCATGTGCATCGGCTACCCGCATGTGCAGATGGGCGCAGGCGGCAGCGGGCGCGCGCCGGTGGGCGCCGGCCGGCCTACCAGTATCTGTGCCGGCCTACCGATGCCCGTGTCTGTGCCTGTGCCGGCGCCTGCGTCTGTGCCGGCCTAGCGGTGCCCATGTTTGTGGCTGTACGCCAGCGCCATTTGTGCTCGTGTTTACACGTGCGAGCCGTAGGCGGAGTAGCCGGTCGCGCCGGTTTGCGGCGGGGCGGGCCGGGCGAAGCGGGAAACTACTTCTACGAGGAGTCCGATCAGCAGGCCAATGAAAATGATGTACCAGTGGGTGGTGGCATTGGCGCTCAAGGTGACAGAGCCGGTGCCAAAACTGGCATCAAGCCGCAAACCGAAACGGGTGATGCCGTAAATAATGGCGGTCACGGAGGTGAAGGAGAAGGGCATAATGATCCAGGAGATCGGCCCGTATTGCAGGCGCGGATCGCGCGAGCGCCCCCAATGCACACCGAACAGCACGGTAGCTACCAGCGCGGCCAACACCACTACTACGATCAGCCAAATCGGCAAGCCGCTGGCAATCAAATGTATCCCGGAAACGCCGTCGCCCCCGCGATATTCGGCCGGCAACAACTGTAAGAGCGAGGCATCTACAGAAATGTTCATGGCGCCGCCTAAGCTTCCGGCCAGTGCCACCGCACCTGCGGTGAGGAAGTAGGGGAAGGCGATCAGGAGCAAGGAGAAACGGCTACCTACTGAGGAGTCGGCGAGTTGCCCGCCGGCTCCGGTGAGCACGAAAATGCCAAGCATTAGCGCCGCGAAGGTCACGCTGAGAATGAACCACGCGAAGGCAATTGCCACCCCGTGGCAGAAAGTGGGGATCGGGGAAGCACTGGTGAGCAGGTAGCGGTTTTGCGGGGTGGAGCGAATTGTGAGCAGGCGCCCAAAACCGGAAGCAAATAGGCCGAGCGGGATCGCGGTGGCAGCCGCCAGGAGCGGACTGGGGTTAATCGAACCGGTAATCCCTTCGAATGCGAAATCGCTACGCGTAAATGCTGCCAAGCCCGCGGTGCAGGCGGCGAGCACAAAGGCGGAAAGCCAGGCGGGCATCCACACCATGAGCGTGGAATTGCGTTGCCCGCGGCCCGACCAGCGGTGCGTATAGAACAAGGTGAGGCCGATAATCGCGGTGGTCGTCAAAGCGGTGGCGTAGAAAGTGCCGTTGAAACTAATTCCGGAAGCGCCATCTATCGTGAGCGACGCCGAACCGCCCAGGCCAAATACAGTGGTCAGGGAGCTGTATGCCGCCAAAAGGTGTTTATAGGTGCCGCCCGGTACTCCCGTATTTGCCCCGGAAGTGGCGTGGGAAAGTGCTCCGCCGATCAACCCGGCCGCCAAATTAACCAGGAAGGCCACTACGAGCGCAATAATCGGTGCGAATGCGGCCACCAACCACACCGAGGCGTGGAAGCGGCGCCGCTTTGGCGGTGCTACCGCCGGTGCGGAAGGCCCTTGCGTGGAAGCCCCTTCATTGAACAAAGAGTCGAAGCGGAAATCGGCGGCTGCGTCTTTGCCTTGCGGCGTCGAACCCGTATCAGAGGCGCGGTTCTTAGTGCCCGTATCGGCAGCGCTCGCGGCGGCACGTCCGAAAGAGGTGGTATCTGCGCTGGCGGCACTCGCCGTGCTGGTAGCGCTCGCTGTGCTAGGGGCGCTCGCCGCACGGGTGGGGCTAGCAGCATTTCTAGCGCTCGTAGCGCTGGCCTCTGGGGCGGAAACCTTACGTGGTTCGCGGTGCACGGGCGGCAGAGTGCTGGACGTCCAGTCGCTTGGAACGGGCCTACTGGGAGCAGGATTGCTGGGCCCCGTACTGCTTTGCCCCGTAACGCTTTGCCCCGTACTGCGCGGCGCAGCGCTAGTTAGTTCCGCACTGCTTGGCGCCGAGCGGAAGGGCGAAGAGCTTTCTGGCGCATGAGTAGACGCATGAGTGCTGGGTGCGTGGCTACCGGGTTCGTAACCACCGTACGCATAATCACCGGAAGTAGAACTATCGGGCGCAGAACTCCTTAGCGCGGAAGTTTTGGGCGCCGGGCTACCAAATCGTGCATCGCGCGGATCGCCAACATAAATCCTGCCGGAGGGGCGGTAGTCACCGTCGTAATGGTCAGCGGTGTAGTTACCGTCATAACGATTATCGGCGGGGTAGCTATGGGTAGAGCGGGCCGGGGCGGGGCTACTTGCCTCGCCGGTGGATTCCACAGCATCCAGAGGAAGCGGGATATCCCGAGTGCCGGCCAGATCTCCGGCAGTTACCGGGTCTACCGCGCCGAAGGCGGCCTGCCACGCGGCTTCTTCCGCGGAGAGATCACCTTCCCGGCGCCACTCTGGTTGCTCGGGTGTTCCCGGTTTTCGTGCGTTATGTTCGCCCATTTCCGTTCCTCGTATCCTGCTCTTCCCCATGCACGCGTCTGCCCGTTTTGCCGCATACGCTAGCGGATAGGTAGCTACCTGCACCGACTCTGGGTGGCGCGGGTGCTGTCCCGTTATCTTTCTGTAACCATAGCGAACGTTCCTCCCGGTGCGCTCTCTATGCAAAGCGGTTGGCGGCACGGCGTCAAACCTTTATTTTCGCTGCTACTAAGTCCGCGTGGTAGGACCTAGCACCTGCTACTGCGTCGTGCTTTCCCGCCCTATCGCGGCTACTACTCCACGATAGGTTTGGAGTCGGTCACGGCAATACGTACACCGTTTATTGGGTAATTCTACGGTTTGTAGTGGGGGAGAGCACGTTATACGCACCCGTTTTGCGGGGTGCTTTAGCGGGGCGTTTTGCGCCTTCCGACTTGCGCGATTTGGCGTATTGGCCACTTCTGACCGGCAAGTCACGAAATAATGGTTGAATGTTGCTATGGCTATGGGTAAGCGTGCAGATCTCAGCAAAAAACCGGTCGAAGTGTCTACCATGTTCGATCAGGTAGCACCGCGGTACGACGCCGTAAACACCCTCCTCACGGCCGGGCAGGTCCACGTGTGGCGGGAGGCAATTGCGCAAGCTCTGGATATTTCTGCGGGCATGCGGATCTTAGATATTGCCACCGGCACCGGTACTTCCGCGGCTAGCTACGCGCGCTTGGGGGCAGAGGTAACCGGCGTCGATTTTTCGCAAGGAATGTTGGAGATTGCCCGTACCCGCCACCCCGGGATTACTTTCCAGTGGGCCGACGCTACGAATTTGCCACAGCCGGATAATAGTTTTGACGCCGTGACTATTTCCTATGGGTTGCGAAATATAGCGGATCCGCAGGCGGCTTTGCGGGAAATGTTGCGCGTGGCGCGCCCGGGTGGCACGCTGGCAATAATCGAGTTTTCGCATCCGAGTTCAAAGCTGTTGCGGTTCCCGTACCGCACCTATCTGAAATACGTATTGCCGAAGGTGGCAGCTTTAGCTGGTTCGGACGGTCCGGCTTATGCGTATCTCATGGAGTCGATCTTGGCGTGGCCGAACCAGCAGGAACTGGGCCGCTGGATACAGGAAGCTGGCTGGCGGCAGGTGGAATATCGGAATGTGACCGGCGGCATCGTGGCAATCCATCGTGCCCGCAA
Organism: Actinobaculum suis; assembly: GCF_900618115.1. Taxonomy (NCBI): domain Bacteria; kingdom Bacillati; phylum Actinomycetota; class Actinomycetes; order Actinomycetales; family Actinomycetaceae; genus Actinobaculum; species Actinobaculum suis. Next base: position 2,072,261 of record NZ_UYIO01000001.1, on the reverse strand, counting down.
ACCAGTAGCCGCGTAACAATGAGCAGGCTTTCCCGGTGGTGGGGCGCCGCGTAAAAATCAAGAAAAAGGTAAGGTACTGAGCCGTGAGCCAAACCAATGCGACGGTACTAACATCGCGCGTTGAAGAACGCCTGGCGAAGGTGGAGCGCTTGCTCGATACTCATGCTTCGCTCGACGATCTACGCGTAGCCGCCATGACAACATATTTGCAAAAGGCGGGTGGGAAACGATTGCGCCCTGCCCTCACCTTGCTGTGTTCGTATTTGGGGCCCAATCCGGAAGATCCACAGGTGGAGCAGGTTGCTGCCGCTATCGAACTCACTCACCTGGCGTCTCTTTATCACGACGACGTTATGGACGACGCTCCCTACCGGCGGGGAAAGCCAGCCGCGCAAGTGGTTTTTGGTAATTCGGCCGCGATTTTGGCCGGCGATATTCTTTTCGCGCGGGCTAATGCCCTCATGGCTAATCTTTCCCCGCGGGCGGTGCACGACCATTCGGTAACTTTTGCCCGGCTCTGCCGCGGGCAGCTGAGCGAATGGCTGGGGCCAGAAGTGGGAGATCCGGAAAATGAATTCTCTCAGCGCAGTTACTATTTGCAGGTTTTGGCAGACAAAACCGGCTCGCTCATTGCCGCGGCGGCGCGCGAAGGCGTGTATGCGGCCGGCGGGACGGCGCAAATAGCGCGCGTGGTCGAAGAATTTGGGGAAAAAATCGGCGTGGCTTTCCAGCTTACGGACGATTACATCGACGTCATGTCCGATTCCACCGAGCTGGGGAAAACCGCGGGTACGGATGTGCGGGAAGGTGTAGATACCATGCCCACGATCCTGTTGCGCGAACGCCAGGCCGCCGGCGAACTCGATTCGCGAGGCCAGCGGATTTTAGAACTGGTAGACGCCGCCCGCCAGCGCAGTTCGCGCACTTGCGTGCGAGCGGGGGCGGCTCTCGCGGGAGCCACTAGTACCGGGCTGGCAGATGCAGCGCCGGCAGGTGCGGCGTCGGCAGGTACAGCTTCGGCGGGTGCGGCGTCGGCGGGGACAGCGCCGGCGGGTGCGGCGTCGGCAGGTGCGGCGTCGGCAGGCACAGATCTGGCAAGCGGGATGAGCGATGCGGAATTGCAAGAAGCGGTGGAGCTTTTGCGCGGCCACGCGGTGATGGAAGAAACACTGGCTATGGCCCGGCAGTGGTGTGCGGAAGCAATTGCTGCTCTGGCAGCGATTCCAGAAGCCGAGATTCGTGAGGCATTGGCCAGTTTCGCGTGGTCCGCCGTCGAACGCAACGCGTAGCGCGCAGATAACGCCTAGCGTGCAGATATTGCACGAAACCCAATATTGCGCGAAACCCACGGATTTTCGCATGAAACACGTGGCCTTCGGCACGAAACCAGCGGTTTTCACGCCCACCCGCGGAAAGGTAAGCGGGGCGCAAGCGGAGCTGTGCGCAAGCTGAGCCAGACACGCCGGAAGCTAGAAAGTACACGGGGAAAATAGGTGGGACACGCCGAAACGGGGCACGGAAGCTAAATAGTGGCGTATTGCCTTTTGCTTTTGAGCGAACCCACACCCATTAGGGCCACTTACGTAAGTAGAATATTGCGAGTATGCCCATGGTAAGGAGCTCAAACTAGTGGCACGTTTACTTGATCGAATCTTGCGCGCTGGAGAAGGCCGCAAGTTGCGCAAGCTCGAACGGATATCCGAACGAGTAACGGCTTTAGAGCCGGAAATGGAAGCGCTTACAGACGCAGAACTGCGGGAGCAGACCGACCTATTTAAGGAGCGGTTGGCAGACGGGGAAACTCTCGACGATATCCTCCCCGAAGCTTTCGCCACCGTGCGGGAAGCTGCCAGGCGAACGATCGGGCAGCGCCCCTTTGACGTCCAGGTCATGGGCGGGGCGGCACTGCACTGGGGTGATATCGCCGAAATGAAAACCGGTGAAGGTAAAACCCTGGTAGCCACCATGCCTTCCTACCTGAACGCCCTGGAAGGTAAGGGCGTACACGTGGTGACCGTGAACGACTACCTGGCGTCTTACCAGTCGGAACTGATGGGCCGAATTTACCGGTTCCTCGGTTTGACCGTGGGCTGTATCGTAACCGGGCAAACCCCGGAGGTCCGCCGCCAGCAATACAATGCCGATATTACGTACGGCACCAATAACGAATTCGGTTTCGACTACCTGCGTGACAATATGGCGTGGAAGCCGGAAGAAATGGTGCAACGCGGCCATTACTTCGCGATCGTTGACGAAGTTGACTCGATCCTGATTGATGAAGCCCGTACCCCGCTTATTATTTCGGGGCCGGCAGAAGGTGATGCGAACCGCTGGTATTCCGAATTTGCGCGAATCGTCACCCGGTTGCGGAAAGACACCGACTACGAAGTTGACGAAAAGAAGCGCACGGTAGGCGTGCTTGAACCGGGCATTGACAAGGTAGAAGATGCCCTGGGCATCGATAACCTATACGAATCTTTGAACACGCCGCTCATTGGCTACCTGAATAACGCCATCAAGGCGAAGGAACTTTTTGAGCGGGACCGTGACTACGTGGTCCTCAATGGGGAAGTGCTCATTGTGGACGAACACACCGGCCGCGTGCTGCCAGGCCGGCGCTATAACGAAGGTATGCACCAAGCCATCGAGGCTAAAGAAGGTGTGGAAATCAAGGCTGAGAATCAGACTCTGGCCACGATCACCTTGCAGAACTACTTCCGCTTGTACGACAAGCTTTCCGGTATGACCGGTACGGCCGAAACCGAAGCCGAAGAGTTCGCGAATACTTATGAACTCGGCGTGGTGCCGATTCCCACGAATAAGCCGATGATCCGGCAAGATCGTACGGATCTGATTTACCCGACCCGTCAGGGCAAGCTGCGCGCCGTCGTGAACGATATTGCTGAGCGGCATGAAAAGGGCCAGCCGATCCTGGTAGGTACCGCTTCGGTGGAAGCTTCCGAAGAACTTTCAAACCTGCTGGATAAAGCCGGCATCCCGCATTCGGTGTTGAACGCTAAGCAACACGAACGGGAAGCGAAAGTGGTGGCGGAAGCGGGCCGTAAGGGCGCCGTGACGGTAGCAACCAATATGGCCGGCCGTGGTACCGATATTATGCTCGGCGGCAATCCGGAGCATCGTGCGCAGGAAGCTTTGCTCAAGCGGGGCCTTTCTCCGGAAGAAACGCCGGAAGAATACGAAGCGGCCTGGCCGGAAGAACTAGAACGGCAGCGGGCAGAAGTCGCCGCGGAACATGACGAAGTGGTGGAACTGGGCGGTTTGTACGTGCTCGGTTCGGAACGTCACGAATCGCGGCGTATCGATAACCAGTTGCGTGGCCGTTCCGGGCGGCAGGGCGATCCGGGCGAATCCCGTTTCTACCTGTCTTTGGAAGACGACCTGATGCGCCTCTTCGCGGGCGGGGTGGCCGGCCGGATGCTGGAAGCCGCTTCCGACGACGACACTCCGATCGAAAACAAGTCGATCGCGAAAACAGTGCGCCGCGCCCAAGGCTCAATCGAATCGCGTAACGCGGAGATGCGGAAGAACGTCCTCAAGTACGACGACGTTATGAACGATCAGCGTACCGAGGTCTACTCCACGCGCCGCCGCATCCTAGAAGGTGAAGACATTGAGGACATGGTTTCCGGGTTCCTCGACTTCGTGGTGCAAGACGTAGTGGATTCGCACATTGTTGGCGTACCGGAAGAAGAATGGGACCTGGACGCCCTGTGGAACGACCTCAAGGGCTATTACACGCCCGGTTTCACCGCGGAAGAGTTGATGGACGACGCCGGGGTAAGCCTGGACCGCGAAACTTTGCTCCGCGAGCTGAAGGAAGATATTCACGCTCACTATGAAGAGCGGGAAGCCCAGGTAGGTAGCGATAAGATGCGGGAAATCGAGCGGCAGATTGTGCTCTCGGTGCTAGACCGCAAGTGGCGCGAACATCTTTACGAGATGGACTACCTGAAGGAAGGTATTGGCCTGCGGGCAATGGCCCAGCGTGACCCCCTCGTGGAATACAAGGACGAGGGCTACCAGATGTTCCAGGCCATGGACGCCAATATTCGGTCTGAATCAGTGCGCTACCTCTTCCACTTCGAACTGCCGGAAGAACGAGCCGCCCGTTTGCAGCGGCAGGCTACGGAAATCCAGGCGGCGATGGATGCGCAGCGGGCCGGCCGGGCAGCTTTCCAGGCTCGGAAGGAAGCAGCAGAACGGCTCGCCGCGGGCGCCAGTGCGGAAGGCACAGCAACCGGAAGTGGCCAACAGGGCCGGATCGACCCGGCACAGTTGGGTATCAAGGTCGGATCGCGCCAACAAAACGTCAGCTATTCCTCGGCGGCGAAGGACGGTTCCGGGGAAGCCGAAACCCAAAGCGCTTCCGGGAAACGCCGGGTAGGGGCGCCGGCCACGGCCGGCCAATCGGCAGCCCAACGCGCCGCGGTATCTGGCGGCAACCGAGCCCAGCGCCGCGCCGCAAAGCGCGCCGCCAAACGCCGGCGCTAAGCGCCATCGCTAAGCGCGCCGCCAGGCTAAGTACCGCGCGGCGTAAGTGCGGGCAAGGCGAGGTGCACTAGCAGGCGCGGCACTACATAAGTGCGGGCAAAGCTCCGCGTGATAGCGGGTGCCGCGCTTGCAATCGCGGGCGCTGCACAACGTAAACGCGGGCAAGGCGTTAGATATAGATACATATAACCGGTGGGTGGCGGTCTGCTTGATTGCAGGCTGCCACCCACCGGTTTGTTATTGATTTATGCGTTCAACTCCGGCAGATTCTGAGCTTTGCGCGATCCAGGTGTTGCGTGGCGCAAATATGTTTCAGGCAGGGCTTTACGGATTAGTTTTCGCGCGGCGATCTTTGCGAAGCTGTGGGCGGCGTGGGGTAACTGTAAGTGGCGCAGGTTAGCCGAGTTCGAGGGCCATCACTTTCCAGCGCTTGCCGTGATATTCGAGCCGGAGTGCGGCGGCGCGGACTCGGACGCCGTCGTGAATAGCCGCAATCGTTTCCGCCACTCGGGGTAGCGGGGACGTCATGCGCAAACGGCAAATGCGCGGTGGCGGGCAGGCGGGAGCTTTTCCTTCGATCCGCATGGCCAGGCCGGCGCGGCGGCTCAAAGCCGCAAATACAGCTGGATCGAGCCAGTTGCGCAAATGCGAAAGCGGGCGGTGGCCGAGCAAAATCTGGACCGCATAAATCATCACCCCGCCAGCAACATGTTCGGGAGAACCAGCACCTTCCGGAAGCTCCACATCTAGCCCCACTAAAGAATCACGCCAAATACCGTGATGCGGGGTGGCTGTAAGCGCCACCCGGTCCCAAGGCTTTTTCGGAGAAGTAACCGGCATAGGTTCTTGCGGGATACTGGCCTGCGGCGGGCTGGCTGGGGGAGGAGCTCCCGCAATATGCAAGATCTCTGCCGGAGCACGTTCCGGGATTGCTTCTTGCACCGTCTTTTGCACGGCGCGGGCCGCAGCACTCAGCTCCGGCGGACGCGGCGGAATAGTACCAGCGTCACTTTGCCAGGAGGCACGGCGCGGTGAACGCGGCGCCGCGCTAGTACTCGGAGATGGTGAATGCGGCGGCGCGCTAGTTTCCGCGGACGGGGAAACAGTGGTGGGGGCAAGGCTCACGGCACCGGTAGGTGCTACTGATTTGGCTACGGCAGGGGGCGTGGAAGAGGTCCACGACCTTTGCACAGAAACAGAATCCATGGTTTTTCCTTTAGGTGATATTTCTTCGGGCTGGGAAAGAAAAATCGCTGCTAGCCGGCCGCAGGAATGACTAATTCTTGGCCGGGCATAATAAGACTCGGATTGGTTAGCTGATTTGCCTGCGCGATGGCATTGACCAGCTGCATAATCTGCCCATCGGAAGCATCAGCCGGCAGAAAATAGGTGGCGATCTGCCACAAAGTATTTCCCGCCTGCACAATATGCGTCCGCTCGGCTGGTGTTTCCCGGTTTGGTGTTGTCGGGTCGTTTACTTCGGCTCTGGAACGGGGCCCCGGATCGCTCGCTTTGGTTATCGGACCGGGATTGTTTGGCCGGGTTGCCGAACTGGCGAAATCGAGACGCGTTTGTTGTATACGCGCGCGAGCCGATTCGGGAGAGGTACGGGCCGAACCGGGAGAGGCGGGCGCGCCAGTTTTGAACGATCCACCCCATCCCAAGTCGAGGTCGGTGCGCACAGTTTCCGCGTGCATGGTGGTGTGCGTGGTTGTGTGTGCGGTGGTGTGCACGGTAGCTACCGCAGCAGTATGGCTGGGTGTACCCGGCGCTGCGACGGCGAGGGCCGGCGAAGCGCTAAGCGTGAGCATCGTGCCCGCGGCCAAAGCCAACCGCACTTTCCGAGTACCGCAACGCCTTGCCAGAACCACCAAGAAACCTCGGTGCCCGCGCGCGGCGCGCGCGAGAGCCAGATAAGAAAGGCAGATCCACAGGCTCAGCAACATGCCAGCAAAACTTAGGCCACACAGGAGCCAGGACGTGTAAAGTGACCCAGCCGGCCCGGAAAGACCAGGCCATTCGGTGACTAGCACGAACATGAAACCGAGGGCTGCGGTTAGAGAACCCCCGCAGATAGCTTTTGTTTTCATTGCCCTCCAATCGTGACGTTTGATGCGGTTAGGACTGATTACATAGTTTCGATAGCGCTAGTTATGCCCTCTGCTGGGTATTCCAGGTCAACTAGGCTGCCAAGTTATCCACAACCAGGACCATTTGCCTACTACCTGCGATCATGTATTTAGGTACCGCATTCGGCGATTAGAAGCCCTATGGGGCCGGCGAAGTTTTGGGGAAGTGCTTTCTGACCTGCAGCTACGCTTCGGGCATGGAGAATATGCACGAAGAAAAGTACGGGCTGCCCACTAATTCAGATATAAACCCGGTGGGCCAAAGGCCTAGACGAAAAAATCTGCCCGAAGGCGTGCCCGTGCCCGCGCAGCTCCGGGCTGAGCCGGCGGCGAGTGTTGATCTAGAGAGCTATATGGAGAGCCTGGCAGGTGATATTTCGAGCCTCTTAGCGGCAGAAGAAAAAGCGGCCCTGCTGGCCAGTGCCCGAGAGTTGCGGGAAGCAGAATCGGCGCGTATCTGCCTGGCGGATTATTTGCGCGGGCAAGTGGGCGGCGTCGTCGAACTAACTACGCGGGAGGGACAGGCAAGCGAGTTACGGATCGTGGAAGTGGCACAAACCTGGCTACTGGGAGAGGGGTATCAACGCCGCGTTTTGGTGCCGGTAAGTGCGATTATGCGGGTGCGGCAAGGTAGTGCGCGGCGCGGCCGGCAAAGAAATGAGCGCGTGGATATGCGTGAGCTGGGGATTGCGATGCGGTTAGAAATAAATGCGCCTTTGCGGGCACTGGCCCGGAAAAACCGCCGCGTCTATATCACGCATGAAGCCGGGAGATTTTCCGGGCAAATCAGGCACGTAGGTAGGGACTGGCTGGAAATACGGGATTCTGCCGCACCTACCGGTCCGCAAATTTTGGCTTTGAGTGGCCTAATCCGAATAGAAACGAATAAATAGGAACGAACAAGTAGAAACTAACAAATAGGTACTAGCAAATAGGCACTAGCAAGTAGGAATGATTAAAAAGAGAGCGCAGAATACAAGAGAACGCACAATGCGGAAGCAGCAAGCGGCAAACGGCTGGAAGCTACGCTTTGGTGTTGCTGCTGCGTTCCGCATGTAGCGCTTCCACCCGTTCTCGCGTGGCCGCATAGCCGCGTTCCACATAATCGGCGAGCACGCTTTCTTCGATCCGCCACTGGCCGCGGCCACCTACCTGAATGGCCGGAATTTCCCCGTTCTTGATTAGCGTACGCACTTGGCCGGCAGAAACGCTGAGATAGTCAGCGACGTCAGCAATGGTAAGAAACTTGCTCATATCCCCTCATTCTCCTCAAAGGCTTCTCGTAGAAGCTGAGCCAAAAGTACTACGTGAGCCATTTTGAAACCACCCGCAACGGATGCTATCCACAGTTGTGGATACAGGAATGCATTATAGGAACAAGTATGCCATGGTTCTCCCATAACAGCACCTCGGTGTTCAAAGTAATTAAATCTGCACGAAGTGAGCTCTAAAGACGGCAAAGCGCCTCAAAACCACAAAACGGACAGGTCCGAAGCAGTTATATAGCAGTACCGAGATGCAGCGTAAACACAAGGAAGGAAGCCTGATGCGTCCACGCTTACAAAGGCTGAAAGATCCGCGTTTGGCCGCGGGCATCGTCTTGATTTTGGCCTGCGCAATTATTGGCGGCTACGTACTATCCGGCCCGCAAACGGTGCGCGTATACCGGGCAACGGCAGCGGTGCTTCCGGGCACGCCAGTGGCAAAAGCGCCTTTGGAAGCTGTGGAAATAAGTCCACAAGTGGCGGGCGCTTACCTGCAAACTGCCGGTGCGGGCACGATTGGGGTACCGATTGCGGCCGGCGAGTTGGTGCCGCAAAGTGCTTTGGAGGAAGTGCCGCGGGCCGCGCATGTAGTTTTACCGCTCGCAATTTCGCCGGCCGGGGTGATCGCGCCCGGGGATCGAATCGAAATATGGCAGATGCGGCCGCCTGGCGTTACCAATACCGGCCCTGGCAATAACTTCGGGGAGGCGGTAGCCGAGCCGCGTTTGGTGTGCCGCGATGCTCGCTTGGTGGCGGTGCGGGAAGCGTCCATGCAGGCCGCCCCAGAAGTAGAGGTATATATCCCGCTGGCAGATATACCTCCGGTTTTGCGGGCATTAAACACCGGCGCGAACTTCGTGATCCTTTCCCCGCAAGGCGAGCCGGTAAGCATGCCGAAGGACGCGGTAGATAGTGCGCCAAGGAATGCTGACGCCGCGGGTGCCAACGAGGCTGCCGGTGCCGACGATGCCGCGGGTGCTGACGATACTGCGGGAGTTAACGATGCTGCGGGTGCCGCAGGACCAAACGAGGCCCTAGGCGGCGCCGAAAATCGAGAGGAATAAATGCAGATTTTGCTTTTGCTTCGCGGGGAGTTGGAGATCGCTACTTTGCAAGCCTGCGAACAGGCCAGCTGGCATGTGGCGCGCCGGTGTTCTGACCCGGCCGAACTTTTGGCCGCCGCCCAAGCTGGGATTGGTGACGTTGCAGTTGCCGATGATCTCGATTTAAGTTTTGTGGCCGCGCTGCACCAAGCGGGAGTGCGCGTGGTGGGTGTAGGAGTTTCGGCAAATATTGGGGCCGATGCGGTGGCCTCCCCGCACGCCGCAGAAATCATTTCCTGTATTAGCACCGTCCAGGTTGCACTCGAAAACCATCGGCAGCTAGCTGAAAACACTGCCGCTACTCACACGCCTGGCACGGCAGATACCGAAAATTGTCAGAACTCAGGAAGGCGCGGGGTTTTATGCGCAATCTGGGGAACGGGCGGTGCGCCGGGCAGGTCTTGTTTGACGCGCGATTTTGGCGCGGCCAGTGCCAGCCGCGACCCGATCGTGATCGACGCCGATACCTGCAACCCTTCCCTCGCGCAATTACTCCACACCGGCCAGGAAACTTCCGCGATCGTCGCTTTGGCGCGAAAAATCGAAACTGGGGAAGGCATAACCGGGCAGGTGGATAAAAACCTGGTCCGCCTCCGTCCCGGGTTTCGTTTCCTATCCGGGTTGAACACGGGTGCGCGCTGGCGGGAACTGCCCGAAGCCATATTAGAACGCTTATGGGAGGAATTACGCAGCTACAGTCGTTTATTGATCGCCGATTGTGCGGCGGGTTTGGAACCGCCTTCGGAGTACGACGTCGTACCCGAACACGAAGCCGCAACCAGGACTCTTCTGGAAGCGGCGGATATGCGGATTTTGGTGGGAAAGGCCGGGCCGGTAGGGATACGCCGAATGATCGCGCAGGCGCAGATTGCCCGCGATCATGGACTGGATTTTTATCCCGTGGTAACGCACGTGGCGGAAAAAGAGAAGCGGGAGATTCGCACTCTGCTCGAAAAATATGACATGCCCGAGGTGGGGTGGGTGCGGCGCGATGGGGCGCGGTTCCGGGAAGCAGAAACACAAGGGTTGCCCGTGCCAGTGCTGTATCCGCGTGCGCCCGTGACCGGTGACATCCGGCGGCTCGCGAAAACAATTACGGCCAGCCTAGAAAAGGAAACCGGGCATAAGAATGCACAATAAACGAGCGTATGAAAGAACCGGCGCTACGGGGAAAGGTGCCGAGTACCGCAACGGCAAGGTTAGGAACACGCAGGAAGGCGGAGCTTGGGGCGCGCGGCCCTAGACTAGGGGCTATGCGAATCTATATTCCGGCGACCACCGCTGATCTTGGGTCTCTGACGATTTCTGCGCGCATCGTGCACGCGGCAACGCCCGCGCTCGCCCAGGAAGTGGCAGACGATGACCGTGACTATTTGGAAGCCATTGCTTTCAACGCGGCCGCCGACGATTCTCTGGACCGGATCGCGGCAACGCTGGCAGGCCGGCTCGTGATTCCCGGCCAGGAAAGCCCGCGGTATCGCCGCGTGGTGATTGCCGCGGATGTAAAAGATACGGAATTGGTGCCCGTGGATGCGGCCGAGGCGGCGGCGCTGTTCTTGCCCGCAGATACCGCAGCGGCGCAATTACCTTCCGCGCTCGCGATGCCGGTAGCGCTCAGCTGGGAGCAGGTGGCAGCTTTCCATGTTGATTCCTGGGAAGCAGAGAAAGACGTGCAGCTCGTGGTGGAAGCAGATAATGCTCCCGATGCGGGCGATGCAGCGTTCGCGCGGCTTGCCGCGGCAGACCTTCTCTGGTACGACGTATCGGAGAGGCTCGATGCGGCCGTGGAACTTGGGGCAGCATTCCGTGCCTAAGAAAAACTGGTAAGGCTTAGCTGCTGCGTGCTCCGATACCGCTTGGCCGCGCGCACCTGGGGACCGCTTAGCTACAGCGCAACTGGATGCCGTTTGACCGCAGCGTAACTACTAACTACCGCGCAACTATCGGGCCCTTAGCATTTAGTGCAAAACAGTTCGCACGTCTGTACATAAGCGACGTCGTTGGCGTCACGTCTTTGCGGTAAGGAGAGCCGTACACTGGAACTATGGCAAAAATTCAACTAGAAGGTGTTCCGGTAGAAACTGCTGGCGATTTGCCCGCGGTGGGTACAAAAGCTCCTGCTTTCACGGTGGTGAATGCAGATTTGGAGGATGTGCGTTTGGCGGATTTTGCGGGCCAGCGCGTGGTTCTCAATATTTTCCCGTCTTTGGATACGGGTATTTGCGCTACTTCGGTGCGGACGTTCAATAAGCTGGCTGAACAGTTTGCGAACACGGCGGTGATTTGTGTTTCCATGGATTTGCCGTTCGCGCTTGGCCGTTTCTGCGGCGCGGAAGGGATTCAGAACGTGGTGACGGCTTCTGCTTTCCGGTCCGATTTTGGGGAAACGTACGGGGTGCGGATGGTTGACGGCGCCTTGGCGGGTTTGCTGTCGCGTTCCGTGGTGATTGTTGATACCGATGGCACGGTGATTTACACCGAGCAAGTTCCGGAGATCAAGACGGAACCGAATTATGAGGCCGCCGCGCAAGCTCTTGCTTAAACGCGGCGTCCACATAGCCGTGCCGCAAGCGGTTACGCATATACCTTGAGGGTGGAGCTGCCGTCTTCGCGGGGGAGGACGGTGAGCCGATTTTGGATCATGCTACGCATTTCGGAAACATGGCTCACCACTCCCACGGCCCGGCCACCGTCGGTAAGGTTATTGAGCACAGCCATCACTTGGTCTAGCGCATCTTCCGAAAGTGAGCCGAAGCCTTCGTCGATCAATAGGGTGTCGAGGTGAATCCCGCCGTTTTCGGCACGCACCACATCGGCCAGCCCGAGGGCGAGAGAAATCGAAACATAGAAGGTTTCCCCGCCGGAAAGCGTACGGGTAGACCGCACCACATCCCCGGTAGCCGAATGGTCGATCACTTCTAATCCGAGCCCGGTTTTCACCTGATGGGTGCCGCGCTCTTTTTCGTCGGTCCGCACTAGTTCGTAGCGGCCCAAGGAAATATTTAGTAAGCGCTCGTTGGCTACCGCCACGATCTGCTCGAAACGCCGTTGCACCGCATAAGTTTCCAAAGGAATCCGCGTCAAAGATTCGGTGCCCGCATTCGCAATCCCGGCTAGCCGCAACATGGGGGCCGCATCCTCTCGCGCGCTCAACCATGCGTCGTATTGTGCCTGCGTGCGCGCATACTCCGCACTGCCTTGCTTATGCGTATTGGCGGCAGAAGTCGCTTGGGCACGGGCTTGCCGTAAGGCCGCCTCGGCAGTTTGTGTAGCTTGGCGAATTTCCGCCAAATCCGGTGCTTCCTGGCCGGCTAGTTGCGCGATTTCGGGGCTCGCGAGCGCTTTAGTTACCTCGCTGGTTTCTACCCGATAGTTTTCTAGTTCGGTTTCTAGTTTGGCCAGTTCGGTTTCTTCTAAGGCATGTTCCAAGACTTCTGTACCGCTCGCAAAGGGCGAGGCGGCGAGCTCGGCTGCGAGTTCTGCTTCCCGTTGCTGTGCGGTGTGGGCAGTATCGGCCACAGTTTGCAAAGCCTGATTCCAGGTTTTTTGGGAGTTTCGCACTTGCGTGGTTGCTTCTTGCCGGGCGTGAATACTTTCGTAACCGGCCAGTTGTCCCCCAATTTTTTGGCGCGCCGCGGTAATGCTAAGTTCCCGGTTTGCCATCGCCCCTTGTAGTTGTGAGCTTTGCGCGGCAAGGCTTTGCGTCTCTGTTTGTAGGTCCGCAATGTTTGCTTGTAACGTAGTAATTTTTGTGGCCAGGGTTTGCGCGGTTTGCCGAGCCTGGCGTGCCGTAGCTAAAGCCTCTTTTGCGGCCTGCAAAGTGGCGGCGGCTGTGGCGGGTGTTAGCTCCCCAATTTCTGCTTGTTTTTCGGTGATCCGGGCGCGCGTGTTTTGTTGGGCGGCCTCCGCTTTCGCTAATTCGGCACGGGCCTGGGTGGCTACCTGCGCCGCGGCGTCTGCTTCTGCCCGCGTTGCTCCTTGCGGGCTGGGGCTAGCCGGATGCGGATGTTCTACCGAACCACATACTTGGCAGGGTTCCCCAACCACTAATTGGGTAGCGAGTTCGCCCGCGATCGAATCGCGCCACCGTTGGGAAACTTCCTGGGAATGTTTATCGGCCGCCGCACTGGCCTGCACGCAGTCCGCAAGTTGGGCTTCCTGGTTTTGCAAAAGTTTTGTGAGCTCGGCGGTTTCGGTTGCCAGCTTGTGTTCCCGCATGGCTTTATCAACCCGCGTTGCCAATTCCGGTTCGGCGCTGGCCGCGGTTTCTTGGGCGTGTTTTTCTTCCGTGGTGGCCGCTAGTTCGGTTTCATGTTGCTGTGCTTTAGCTGCCAGGGCGGCGGCCCGGGTTTGCAAGGCTTGCAAGGACTCTTCGTCACGTTTCTGGGCGGCTACAGAATCATGCAGGCTAGCTTCGGTGGCAGCTAATTCGCGCAAATGTCCCGAAAGTTCGTCTAGTTCCCGGAGGCGTTTTTCGCCCGCGGCAAGTGCTTGGGCGCGGTGTGCTAGGGCTTGCTCCGGGTCGTAAAACGGCGGGGTAGGAGCCGGGGTGGGGGCAGCGGCGCTCGGCGCAGTGCCGTTTGTGCTGGTAAGCGCGGCGGTTGCAGGGTTTTCTGGACCGGTAGCCACCGCGGCCGTGTCTGTTTGCGTGGGCGCTGTGCTTGTTTGCGTGGGCGCCGTGTCTGTTTGCGCTAGTGCCGTGGCAAGATCGAATCCGGTGGGGAGTTTGTGTTTGCGAAATTCTTGCTGTGCCGTTTCGAGGTTTTCTTGCCAGGTGCGAGCCGCTCGGGCGGCGGTAGCCAAACGGTTGGCTTTGCGTGCCTGCGTGATCTGCTCGCTCAGTTTTGCCATGCGCGGGGAGGCGGCGGCAAATTCTGCTTTCCGGGTGAGTAGTTTTTCGCGCCGGCCTAAAAGTTCGGCGAGGGTTTCTGCCTCTCTTTGTTTTGCCGTGGCGGCGGCCGCAACTTGTTCTGCCTGGGTGGCGGCTTGTGCGGTAGCATCCGCAGTTTCCTGCGCACTCTTGGTATAGGTTTCGAGTTCTGCCAGAACCGTTTTAGCTTCTTCGGGGAGTACGACGCCGGTAGCGGTTTCGCTTAGTTCTTGCCGGGCCGTAGTTTCCACGCCCAGCGCGGTGGCGGTATTTGAAGCTGCCCGCGCGAATCCTTGTTGGGCTTGGGCTACCCGTTTTTGGCTTTCTCGCGCATTTTCTCGCAACCAGTCTGCGATTTGCCCAAAGCTCGACATGTCGAAAATTTTGGACAGGAGCGCGGTACGAGAAGCTGAATCCAGGCGTAAGAAATCCGCAAATTTGCCTTGTGGTAACACCATGGTTTGCACGAATTGGTCGCGGTTGAGGCCGATCAACCGGGTGATTTCAATTCCGGTTTCCCGGGCGCGCGTGGCCAAAACTTGTGCGGATTCAAGTTCGTTTAGGTCGAGTGCGGTTTCGGATAGTCGCCAGAGTTTGGCAGTGGCAGCCGTGGGCGTCTTATTGCCTTCTTTTAAGAATTGCGGGGTGCGGCGCACCCGGTAGGTTCCTGATTCGAGACTGAACACCAGATCCACGTAGGATTCCACGTTGTTGCCCACGTGGTGCGAGCGCAGCCGCTCATTAGTGGATTCTGCCCCGCCGGCTACGCTTCCGTACAGGGCGAAAACGATGGCATCAATAATCGTCGATTTACCTGAACCGGTAGGTCCTTCCAGTAAGAACAGCCCAGACTGGCCGAGGGCATCAAAATCGATGAGCTCTGTGCCCGAAAAGGGACCGATTGCCTGTAACTCTAGTCTGCGTAGTTGCATTATTCGGCCTTCTTTCGGGTAGCTTCCACGGCTTGGCGGAGAATTTTTTGTTCCGCATTATTGAGTTCGCGGCCCCCGGAACTAACCATAAATTCTTCGAGAACTTTCAGGGGGTCTTCCCGCTTCACGTCCGTGTTCACCGGTACTGCTGCGGTTTCTTGGCGCCGGTGTTGTACTTCCAGGGCGTGCGGGAACGCCTGCAAAATCCGGGCATTCATTTCTGCCGGGCGGGAAGCATCGGTCACTTCGATGCGCGCGAATTTATCCCGATCCGCCCGGTAAGCATCGCCCAAAATGTTTTCAAAACTATCCTGAATCGTCACGATCGGCCGCCACACCGGCGCCGGAATCAGCTCGACTTCCAAATGCGGGCGGCGCCCGCCGCGCACCACATTCGCATCCGCATCAGTATCCGTATCAGTATCCGCAGCAGCATCCGCCGCAGCATTTGTATCGGGCCAGGTGAAGGTCAACAAAACTGAGCTTTTTGGTGCGCTTTCGGAGAATGAAAAAGCAATGGGTGAACCCGAATAACGCATGGGCGGAACCGGCTGATTTTTGGCTACCTGTTGGGGCGAGTGCAAATGGCCAAGTGCCACATAATCCACGGGCCCGGGGCCTTCCGTGGCTCCCAAAGTGAAAAGCGCGGCCGGAATCTCGCCAACCCCGCCCACCGAAATATCACGCTCGGAATCAGAAGGAGAAGCGCCGGTCACAAACTCGTGGGCCATCACAATTCGCGCCGGTGCAGCACTTTGCTGTTCTTCGCGTGCGATGCTGCGCCGCACGAGTTCCAAAGCGGCTCGCATTACTGCTTCATGCGAACGCGGCAGCGGTTCGGGAGTTTCGTTTTCCGCATCGGCGCGGGATTCTGCTTCCGGACGGACGTAGGCAAGGCGGTGCCGTTCGACGTCGGGATCAAGATAGGGGATCGGATAAACCAGGGCACATTCGTTCCCGGAACGTACCTCCACCGGTTCGCCGGCTTGCCGCGGATCGGTGCGAATATGTAGGCCCGGCCGCAATAGCTCGGCCGTAAAACCGAGCCGCTGCGCCGAATCATGGTTCCCGGAAATCAAGATGACGCACGTGTGCTCCGCAAGCTGGGCGAGCGTGCGGGAAAGCAAGTTCACCATGGTGACGGGAGGAACCGCGCGATCATAAACATCCCCGGAAATGAGCACCGCGTCAATATCGCGTTCGCGCACCAGACTTATCACGTGCTGCGCCCACAGCTCGAAAGCCGGGGTGAGATCAGCCCGGTGTAACGTGCGCCCCAAATGCCAATCGGAGGTGTGCAAGATCTTCATACTTTTAGAGTAACCGCCACCTCCGACACAATTGCCCCGCCCCGGCGCGGCGGCCCCGCTGCGCCACCCCGCCCCGGTTCCTTTGCGTTGCCTCGGCACAGCTTCCCGTGGTTGCCGAGCTTGACCTCCCATTACCCGGCAAACACACCGGTTACCCGGCAACCACACCGGGCTTGCAGCTGTGTTTGTGCAGGTCACACTACTGTTCCCACTCGGGTTTGGGAACTTGGGCGAGCAGCCGCCGGAAAGATTCCACGCGTTTGGCAGCCAATTTACTGGTGCTCTTAAAAGCATCGAGGCCGCAGTCGGGTTCGGTAGGGGCGTGTGTGCAGCCGCGCAAACACTGCAGGGTTGCTTCCTCCAAATCTGGATAGCCGTGCAAAAGCCCTTCCGCGGAAACATGCGCGAGCCCAAAACTACGCACTCCGGGCGTATCAATCAGCCGCCCGCCTTCCGGTAAAGCGAAGGAAACCGCGCTTACCGAAGTGTGCCGGCCCTTCCCGGTCACCTCGTTCACGCTCCCAATTTCGCGGTTTGCTTCCGGCACTAGCGCATTGAGCAGGGTAGATTTACCCACCCCGGAGTGGCCCACCAATACCGTGTTATGCCCGCGCAGTTCCGCGCGCAATTCTTCCAAACCGCGCCCGCTCGCCAGATCCGTGGTAGCGCTGGCTTCGGTGCCCGTGATCGTGCCGGTTTGCGCAGTGTTTTCCGTGGTTACTGCCGTTTCTGTGCCCTCGCTTTCGCCGGAAGCTGGCGCGCTTGTACCTGGCTGGTCGGAAACCGTTTGTGCATGCACATCTGGTAGCGCGGTTACGAAAACTTGCAGACCGAGTGCCTCATACACGGATTCCACGTGTTTCGGGGAAGCTAGGTCTGCCTTGGTTAGCACCAAAAGCGGTTCCATACCGGCGCAGGCGGCGGCTACCAAACACCGGTCAATCATTCCGAAACGCGGCTCGGGCATTGCTAAGGCCACGACGATGGCCATGCGGTCCGCATTGGCCACAATCGTCCGTTCCCGCCCGCCGCCTTCTTCGGTGGACCGGGTTAGTTCGCTCGTGCGCGGTTCGATTACCACGATGCGTGCCAGCGAACCGGGCCGCCCGGAAAGATCCCCGGTGAGGCGCACGCGATCGCCCACCACCACGGCGCCGCGGCCCAGCTCCCGCGCTTTTACCGCGGTCACTTCCGTGCCTTCATCCAGCAAGACGCCGTAGCGGCCCCGATCCACCGCGGTCACCTGGCCGAGCGGGCGGTCAGAATAGTCGGGCCGGATTTTCGTGCGCGGGCGGGAAGGCCTGCCGGGGCGTACCCGCACGCGCGGATCATCAGTGCCAATATCGCGCACTAAGCCTCGCCCCTCACGAGCGTTTCCCACATTTGCGGGAAGTCCGGCATAGTTTTCGCGGTAGTTTCTACATCTTCGACGACGACGCCTTCCACGCCCAGCCCAATAATGGCCGCAAAAGTCGCCATCCGATGGTCGGCATAGGTCTGCAGCTGGGCAGCGTGCATGGGCGCCGGAGAAATCAGAATATCGTCCCCGGAAATACTGGCCGTACACCCGAGCCGGTTCAGCTCCGTGGTAATTGCTGCCAGGCGGTCCGTTTCGTGGCCGCGCAACTGGCCAATATTGCGCAGGCGGGAAGGCCCGGTAGCAAAAGCGGCCACGGCAGAAATCGTCGGCGTAAGCTCACCGACGTCGTGCAAATCGGCGTCGAGCGGCAAAATCTCGGTAGGGCCATGCAAAGTAAGCACCTCGCCGCTACGTTCCACCCTGCCACCCATACGCGAAAAGATATCGGCAATCTGGGCACCCGGTTGAGTAGTGCGGGCCGGCCAGCGGGGGATCGAAACGCTCCCCCCACTCACCATGGCAGCGGCCAAGAAAGGCGCCGCATTTGAAAGATCCGGCTCTACCGTCACCTCACCCAGGTGCAAGGTGCCCGGTTCTACTACCCAGCGGCTTGCCGGGCTACTATCGCGTGCGGCCAGCCCTACCGGCACTTCCGTACCGTCCGCGGCATATCCGCGTACCTTGGCACCGGCGTCGAGCAAAGCCTGGCAAGTCATATTCAGATGCGGGGTGGAAGGCGGCGTCGCACCCGTAGAACGCAGATTCAAACCCTTTTCAAAACGCGGTGCGGCCAGCAAAAGCGCGGAAATGAACTGCGAGGAAGCACCCGAATCAATGCTCAGCTCCCCGCCCGCAACGCTACCTTCGCTATGCACCGTGAGCGGCAAAACGGCCTGGCCGTGGGCATTCGTGGCCGCTTCAATCCGCACTCCAAGTTCCCGCAAGCCCTGCACTACCGGGTCCATGGGGCGTACGCGGGCGCCGGCGTCGCCATCCAGGTGGACGACGCCGGAGGTCAGCGCCGCTACCGGCGGGATGAACCGCATTACCGTACCGGCCAAACCCGCATCAATCGTGGCGCCGCGGTGAGGTGTGCCCGAAATGGTGATCACGTCTTCCGCTTCGGTTTCACCGCGCTGCCAATCTACGGTGACCCCGAGTTCGCGTAAAGCCTGGGCCATAAGGTCGGAATCACGGGCCCGCAAGGGAGCCTTAATAACTGAAGGCTCCGGGCCAGTACTCAGAGCGGCGAGGATAAAATACCTGGCCATCAAGGATTTTGAAGCCGGAACATCAACCGTGCCACTAATTGGCGTGGGATGGTACGGAGCGGTCCACAGTGTTGCCATTAAGCTTTCTTAGCCTCCTGAATATGCCTGCGGGCATCTTCTTTCATTTGTTGTTTTACTTGGGAAATCTCGGCACGGTGTTCGCGCCACCGCGCATAACGATAGCCGAGCGAAGGTTGGCCCTTGCGGTCAATTGCCGCCAAGAGGGCTCCGCCCATAAGGCCCAGATTCGCAAAAAACTCTTTGCGTGGAGTTTCCGGCGCTAGCACCGCGGTGCCGCCACTGGCGGGGCCGCTCGTGGTTGCCGAGCCGGAAGTTTGTGCCGGGGTAGTAGCGGCGGCTGGATCAGTGCCGGGCGTGGCCACCTCGTAAGCAGCCGCGAAGGAACTGATGGTTACCGGGATCTGCGTAGCTGTCAAAAGCGCCCCGGAAAGCCGCTGGTGTTTACCCACCGCAAGCAACCCGCCGCCCACCGCCCGGGTAATACCCAAGACGCGTACAGCTAGGTCACGATGCGAACCTTGCACCTCAACACCCAGCGTAGCCGCAATATTCTCACAACGTGTAACTTGTTCACGATACTGCTGCGGGTTCAGTGCCGCCCGCACACCGTCATAAATGTACGGGGCCGCCAGCAGCGGACGCGCAATTACTCTGAAAATACCCATGCCTCATTTCTACCTTAAAAGCGCCCCGAGAGGTGATGAAGATCGCTAGTCGGAAGAAGTAGAGCGGAAGAAGCGTTCCAAAGTTGACGGATGCGGAACGCCCACCAGAAAATGCGCGGCCCGAAAATGCGCGGGGTTTCCGCTAATACCGGTAGAGAGCAGGCTAGGCTAGAGGATGATGAGCCAAGAACTTGTACGTAGCGCCCCGGAGGAAACCGCTCAGCAGCGTGCTGCGCGGTTCGAGCGGGACGCCCTGCCCTTTATTGACCAGCTGTACGGGGCCGCGATGCGGCTTACCCGTAATCCAGCGGACGCGGAGGATCTGGTGCAGGATACTTACGCGAAAGCTTTTGCGGCTTTCCACCAGTACAAACCGGGCACGAACCTAAAAGCCTGGTTGTACCGGATCCTCAATAACACCTTCATTTCTAACTATCGGAAACAGAAGCGCCAGCCGCAGCAGACCGATGCTTCGGATATTGAGGATTGGCAAGAATACCGCGCCCAATCTCACGATTCGCGCGGTATGCGTTCAGCCGAAGCGGAAGCCTTAGATAACCTCCCGCCCGCGGAGGTACGCGAGGCTATGTCACAACTTTCGGAAGAGCGCCGCATGGCCGTATACCTCGCCGATATTGAAGGTTTTTCCTACCAGGAAATCGCTGAGATTATGGGTACTCCGATCGGTACCGTCATGTCACGTTTACATCGCGGGCGCAAACAGTTGCGCGAACTCCTTGCCGATTATGCGCGCGAGTTGGGATACGGAAGGAAAGACGAGAGTGAGTAGCGGAGAAATTTGGGCGCGCTGGGAAGTGCAGGCCCGAGACGTGGCCGCCACCAGTGCCGCCGAAGATTGCACTTGCGAAGAGCTGGTGGACCACCTGTTTGAATACCTCGACCATCAGGTACCGCGAGAGCAAGAAGAACGCTTGGATCGGCATATCGCCGGTTGCGAGGACTGCCAAGACCGCGCCCAAGCCGAAAACCACGTGCGCCAGGTACTCAAAAAATCCTGTGCCACTGCTGCTCCCGCTACTTTGCGCACGCGCATCACCCAGCAGATTTCCATTTTCCGCCGCATGACGCACTAGTACATGACGCACTAGTAGCGGCCGGTCCTTTCACGAGCGGGAGATTAGCGGTGGAGCCCGGCGGCGCAAGAATAACTGTGGAGCCCGGTGGGCGCCTAAATGACTTGTAGCCGGTCTTTTCGTGGGCGGGAGATTCCTTACAGCCGCGCTTTGTGGGTGACTGAAGCCCGCTCAGTTGCTACACTAATCCGGTGCATATGCGGCGAATCTGCCGCTTGGGCCATAACAAAAGTTTTAGTAGGGGGAGAAGCCGATGTCGAAGCGCGGTCGTATGCGCCGGGCTCGCCGCAAGAAGAAGGCGAACCACGGCAAGCGCCCGAATACCTAAAAAGGTGCGGGTAGCAATAAAGCTATAAATATTAGGAAGGGCGAAGGCTCGGGAAACCGGCCTCGCCCTTTTTGTTCCCTGCTGTCTTCGGGGCCTGCCGCCTTTGTTCTCTGCTGTCTTTGGGGCCTACCGCCTTTGTTCTCTGCTGTCTTTGGGGCCTGCCGCCTTTGTTCCCTACCGCCGAAGTCTCGGCATATAGGCATATTGGCCATTTCGTGTTGGTTTTGCCTGAGGTTTTTGTTGTTATTGCGGGCGAAAATGCGTTTTGAAGTCGATCTAGCTTGGGCCTTGGTTGGCCATTTCGTGTTGGTTTCAGCATGTGGAAATTCGTGGTTAGGCTGCCCTAACTTCACTACCATGAGCGGTGCGTGCGGGTGGGTGGCTCCGAAAAAAAACAGAGCCAGCCCGCGGTGAGCGTAACGGGCGCGGCCTGCGCGCAAAGCGGCTAGCCGTGAATGCGGCTAGCCGTATTTGGAAAAGCCTGCCGCTCATATTCACAAATTGGAGAAAGAAGGACACGTGGGAAAACAGGTGCATTGGGATGGCCAGCTCAATGAGGAAGCAATAGCGCTGTACCGCGAAGGTGGGAAGATTACTGTTATCCCCACGAAGGTGGGTTACATTATTGGCACGGTGGATCGTACCGGTTTGGAACGGAAATTCCGGGTCAAGCATCGCGCGCTCAATAAGCCTGCGGTGGTGCTGGTGGGCTCCATGGAGGAGTTGCGTGAACTGGCCCAGCTAACCCCCGAAATTGAAGGTTTTTACCAGGAATGCTGGGACCGCGATATTTTGATGGGCTGCATCCTGCCCTGGCGCCCGGAAGCAGAAAAGTACATTCCGGAAGGTGCCAAGCATCTGGTGCAGGACGGCTTGGGTACTTCGTGCTTCGTCCTCAAATTCGGGGTGCCGGGTGAACAAATTGCCGCGAAACTGTGGGAGGAGGATAAGACGATCCTCTTCGCCTCTTCCGCAAACCCCTCCGGTAAGGGCAACCGTGGCCTGGTAGAGGGCATCGGTGAAGAAATTGCCACGGAAGCTGATCTGATTATTGCGGCAGATGAATACCCGCGTTCGATCCAGCCCACAGCCACGGAAGAAAGCCGCTGGGGGCAAGGCATTATGGTTTCCATGGTGGATCGGGAAGGCAAACTCATTCCCGAACAACACGGAAAGCGCAATGTGGAACCGTGCCCAACCTTTATTCGCAAGGGAATCTACAATGAAGAAGTATTGGAGATCCTGGTGCGGCGCTTCAATTCCTGGAACTTCCGGCAGGGCGCTTACTACTAAAGATGCTAGGCGCACCGCGGGCGCGCTAGCGAGAGTGCCGCGGGCGCGCCAGCGAGAGTGCCACGGGCGCGCTAGCGAGAGTGCCGCGGGCGCGCCAGCGAGAGTGCCACGGGCGCGCTAGCGAGAGTGCCGCGGGCGCGCTAGCGAGAGTACCGAAGCCGCCGAGTGCTCCACAGGCTGTAGGCTTAGTGGATGAATGAAGGAGGTTTCGTGAAAAACGTCCGGGTAATTTTCGTCGGCGATGAACTCGTGGCGGGATACGGTGATGCCCGCGCGCTGGGATGGACGGGCCGCGTAATGGCCCGCACCCTCACGGACCCGCCGCTAATGAGTTTTAACCTTGCCGTGCCGGGAGAAACCACGGCGGAACTAGCGCAAAGGTGGGAAGAGGAAGTAGAGCGCCGCCTGGACCCGGAAGTCGAATGCCGGCTCGTGATCGGGTTGGGCTCCCACGATGTGGAAGCCAGCAGTTCCCTGGCCCGCACTCGCCTCCATCTGGCCAACTTATTGGATTCGGCAGCACGGTTGCGGCTCGAGCCGTTCGTCGTCGGCCCGCCTCCGCGCCCGGGCGTGCGCCCCTGGGCTCTCGAAGAACTTTCGGATGCCTACGCAGATGTGACCACCCGCCGCGGTTTTCGCTACGTGGATACTTTCCATCCGCTGGAAAATCATGAACAGTGGAACACAGATATGGAACTTTCAGGCGGCTACACCCCACGGCAAGCCGGTTACGGACTCATGGCCTGGCTGGTCTTGCACAATGGCTGGCATACCTGGTTGGGCGTGCGGTCCGCCAACTCCACCGAGCAGTAGGCCACACTAAGCACGCCGACCACACCAAGCACGCCGACCACACCAAGCACGCCGACCGCGCCAAGCACGCTGACCGCGCCAGGCACGCCGAGCACACGCCGCGCAATAAGCCGCGCCGATCCCGCAGATTGCGCCGACATCCCCACTTCAAAACGGCATCCGGAAAGCGCGGCTCACACCCGGGCCCGTATATTCACCGGGTTTGTATAGCCCCTCGCGTTCCGAAAGCGCGGCTCACACCCGGGCCCGTATGTTATGGACTACACGCGCGGGAGCGGGGCGATTCCGCTTAGACTATTTCCATCATGAAAGAGGGCCATTTACGGCTGGTGAGCCGTGACTAATATTTTATTGTTGTTGATTGGCCTCTTGCTGACAGTGGGGACTGGTGTTTTTGTGGCGGCCGAGTTTTCGATGGTCGCGCTAGATCCGGCTGCGGTAGAGGCACAAGCCAAGGATGACCCGAAGGCACGTCGCGTTGCCAAACGTTTGAAGCATCTTTCGCTTTATCTTTCCGCCTGCCAGGTAGGTATTACTCTCACCACGATTCTGTTGGGCTATGTGGCACAAGCCCCGCTAACCGAAATTTTCGCGCAGTGGCTAGGGCATACAGGCCTGGCACAAACCGCGGCGCTCGCAATCGCGGCGGCCGGGGCCTTTATTATCGTCAACCTGTTCTCCATGCTTTTCGGGGAACTCGTGCCAAAAAACATGGCGTTGGCAAATTCTTTGCACACGGCCGAACTTGTTTCCAAACCCCTGCACTGGTTCACGGTGCTTTTCAAGCCGATCATTATCGCGTTCAATAACGCTGCCAACTGGCTCTTGCGCAAATTCGGTATCGAGCCCGCCGAAGAAGCATCTTCTGCCCGGTCTGCTACCGAGCTGGGAGCTTTGGTGCGGCAAAGCGCGGCTGCCGGAACTTTGGAGCCATCCACCGCGGAACTTCTCACTGCCTCGATTGGCGTGGGCCGGCTCACCGCCGTCGACATTATGACCGATCGCGGGCGCGTGCACTACATCCCAGATACCGCGAGCGCGGCAGATGTGGTGGCTTTGGCCGCACAGACCGGTTTTTCGCGTTTCCCGGTAACCGGGGAGAAGGGGCTGGATGATATTCGCGGGCTCGTGCATTTGCGCCGGGCCGTGGCGGTTCCTTATGAGCGCCGGGCCGAAGTAGCGGTTACGAGCAGTTCGCTCATGTCAGAAGCTCCGGTGGTGCCGGAAACGATGGATCTTTCTAATTTGCTCCTGGAGTTGCGGGATACCGGTTTGCAAATGGCCATCGTTGTGGATGAGTACGGGGGTACTTCCGGAATCGTTTCCCTAGAGGATGCGGTGGAGGAGATCGTGGGCGAAATTGCTGATGAGCATGATCCGGATTTGGAACCGGGCCATCGCACCGGTTCGGGTACGTGGGTGGTTTCCGGGCTTGTGCGTCCCGATGAGTTACTGAAGGCGGCCGGTGTGGCCCTCCCGGAAGATGGACCGTATGAAACTCTGGGTGGGTTGATTATGACGAAACTGGGGCGCCTGCCCGCGGTTGGCGATCAGGTGCGAGTCGATCGGGTTACCTTGACGGTGCTTTCGCTGGATGGGCGCCGGGTGGAGGAAGTAGAGGTGCGTGCCGACGACGCCGAAACTTCCGGCTCCGCGGCAGATGGCTCTGCGGCGGCGGGTTCTGCACCGGCTGGCTCTGCGCAGGTTGGCGCGGGGTCTGCGGGCTCTGGGGCTGCCAATTCTGGAACCGGCTCCGCGGCGGCCCGCCCGGCCACTGCAGCCGAGGAGGGCAGCGATGAATAATTGGCTGGCGTTAAGCCTTACGGTGCTGCTGCTTTTGGGCAATGCCTATTTTGTGAGCGCGGAATTTGCGCTCACCGGTTCGCGGGCTTCCCGCTTGGAACCTTTGGCAGCCACGAATAAGCGGGCACAAAAAGTTTTGGCGGCGATCCGCAATCTCAACGAAATGTTGGCGGCCTGCCAGTTGGGCGTAACCATTTGCTCGGTAGCCTTGGGGGCTTTGGCCGAGCCGGCGATTGCGCGTTTGTTGGCTATTCCCCTGGAAGCGATAGGTGTGGGCCCGGCTGTGGTGCACACGGTTTCCTTCATAGTGGCCTTGCTGTTGGTGACGGCTTTGCACGTGATTATTGGCGAGATGGTGCCGAAGAATGTGGCGGTCACGCATCCGGAGAAAAGCGCGCTCCTGCTCGTGCCTTCGCTCCTGGTTTTCGATAAAATCTTCCGCCCGGTCACGGCCTCTTTGAACTGGATTTCCTTGCATATTGTTTCTTGGCTGGGAATGAAACCGCGCCACGAAGTAGTCTCTGCTTTTACAGCCGAAGAAGTGGCCTCCATTGTGGAAGTTTCGGAACGGGCCGGGGTGTTGCAAGATCCACAAGGCCTGATCTCCGGGTCCCTGGAATTCTCGGAACGAAGCGTGGGGGAGACGATGGTGCCGCTGTCCGGCGTCGTGAGCGTACCGGCCCACGTAACCCCGGAACAGATCGAGCGGCACGTAGCAGAAACCGGGTTTTCGCGGTTTGTGGTGCGAGACCGCAACCACGTGCTCGGATACGTGCATGTGAAAGACGTGATAGCGGTACGTCCACAACAACGGCGGCTGCCCATACCGATGTCGCTGGTGCGGCACATGGAAACTCTGCGCGCGGAAGACGAAGTGGAAGATGCTTTGCGCATAATGCAAGGCACCGGCACCCATATGGCGCTCGTGGAAAAGAACCCGGGCGAACTGGGCGGCATTATTTTCTTGGAAGATGTGATCGAGGAACTCGTGGGGAATGTGCGCGACGCGATGCAACGCGAACGCTAATTAGATTCGCAGGATCTTGCTTACCAAATGGGGTTGCGATAGGCGGTGGCAATCACCACAACCCGCGGGAAACACGGGAAGACGAGGGCCGATAATCAACCCTTTGTTCCTGCTGTGAGCAAGAAAGTTGCAAACTCGTTATACTCCGTTATCATTTTGTGACATAGCGGTGAGTGCTATCCTCCCGCTCGTAGTATTTTTCTTCCGTGCGTTTTGGGGTCGATTTTTCCGCGACGCTAGGCGCACGAGTATTCGGCGATTTGCAACAGATGGAGAACCCGAGTGGCTCAGGAGCGTTACGTCACCGCACCCGCACGGCGGTCTCGGCTTGAACTGCGCTCTGAAACTCCGCCTCCGCGTACCCGCCGGGAAGCGAAGCTCGCTCAGTATGTGGCCGCGAGCCGCACCCAGCGCACCCAGCATACGCAACAGTCTCAGCAGGCTCAGCAGGCCAATTCACGGGCCGGGAAACGAGCCGCAAGTGCCACGGGTGGCACGCGTGTTTTTTCGACGACGCCGTCCGCCGAGCCCCTGCCAGATCGCTCGCGTAACACTGCCGCGGGCACGCAACCGTTACCCACTGCCACGGCACCTTCGAGCCGCGTAGCACGCCGCCGGGAAGAAGCTGCGGCGAACCTGGCTGTGCGGCGCCGGGCGCAAGCAGAGCCGCAAGTATCCCGTTCGGGCCGGCGCGCGGCCAGCCCGGTAGCGGCGGAAGCCGTGGCGCGGCCAGAAGATTCTCCGCGGCCGGGCCGGCGCGCGGCCCGGCGTCAAGAAAACAGCAGGGCAGAGGCTAGGCGGGCAGAAGGCCGACGTTTAGAAACTAGCCCGACAGAAAGCAACCGGGCTGATAACCGCCGCGCAGATACCAACTTGGCAGAGCTAAGCCGGGCAGAAAGCCGGCGCCTAGAAACTTCACCGGTTGATATTGCTCCCGCGGGGCGTATACACCCGCGCGGTATAGCCACGAGGCGCGCGGTGGATCGCGAAGGGGAGCAGGAACGGGCTGTTCGCCGGCGGGAACGCGCCGAACATTTGTGGGCTGAACAAACCCGGGCGGCAGCCTCCCGCAGATCGGGCCGGCGTGCCCAGATTCAAAACGAGCTGGATAAGGCTTTCGCCGCGGTGCTTTCCGCGGAAACCGGGCCCGCGGCGGGTGCGGATGTGCCTGCACCGGCAGATCCTGTGGCAGATGCTCCGGTGGCGGCGACTGTGGCGGCGCCGGCTACTGTGGCAGCGCCGGCCAGGAGATCGCGGGTGGGCCGGCCGGCTGCGGCGCGGGTAGCGGCGGCGTCGGCCCCGCAACCAGCGCACACCGCGGAAGCCAAACCGCTCGCATCCACTCCGCAACCCACGCAGCCGCAGCCGTCCCTGCGCGCCACGCAAGCGGCAACGTCAACGCAGGCAGCAACGCCCACGGAAACAGCAGAAAGCCGGTTAGCAGCACGCGTGGCGAAGGCCGCGGTGAAAGCGGCGAAGGCCGCGCACGCGCCGCTGGAATCTCGCGCCTCCCGGTTGGGGCTCACGCGGCGGCGGCTCATGCTGGTTGGTACGGCAGCGATTGCCGGTATTGCTTTCCCCGCGGCGATGACCTTCCAAGGCGCCGCCTCGCAACCTTTAACCAGCTCCGTGGTGGGTCCGGATAGTGAAGAAGACCTCACCACCCCGGCCAGCCTTACCGGGGCGCGCACCGCACAAGTGAAATCACAAGTGCGGGCAGCGGCGCAAGAATCGGTACCTTCCTGCGCGGTGACCAGCGGCGCTTCCGGAACGCGCACGGCGCTCGCGGTATCCACCTCCGAAATCATTGTGATGCCGCTCGAAAGCGGCGTGTACCGGGTCAGCTCGCCATTCGGGGTGCGTACCGACCCGATCACGGGTGGCCGCTCCGTCCATGCCGGGCAAGACTACGCCGCTCCCGCTGGCACGCCGATCCACGCGGTCGCGAACGGCAAGGTCGTGCACGCGGGTGCGGGCATCGAAGGCCGGTCCAACAACCTCATCATTATTGAGCACGAGGTTGGCGGGGTGAAGTTCCAATCTTGGTACGTACACATGTACGACGACGGCGTCTTCGTGAAAGAAGGCGATGAAGTGACCGTGGGGCAAGTGATTGGTGCCGTTGGTTCGAACGGTTATTCCACCGGCCCGCACCTGCACCTAGAAATCCATGACGCGCAGGGTGAGCTCATGGACCCGGCAGTCTTCCTCGCCGAACACAAGGCCGTGCCGGTAGAGGACTTGTGCAAGTAACGGCCGGCGAGGGCCCGAAAAATTAAGGTGAGCTTTGCGCACTGGTTACGCATTTGCCACGCGCGTGAACTAGCGTATCTGCTATGCCGGAACCTGTGTACCAGATCAGCGAAACCCCGCTTGTAATTGCCCATCGGGGCGGGGGTAATGAACAACCGGAAAACTCTTTTGAAGCCTTCCAAGCCATGTATGACGCCGGCTTTCGCTATTTTGAATCCGATGTGCATGCTACTGCGGATGGCGTGGCGGTGATTATGCACGATCCTTCCCTGGATCGCACCACCGATGGGTCCGGGCTTGTAGTTGAACACACCTGGGCAGAAATAGAACAAGTGCGCGACGCTTCCGGCCACCACCCACCCCGGCTCGATACCGTTCTTGACGCCTTCCCGGATGTGACTTTCAATCTTGACGCCAAAGAAGATACTTCCGTGGATCCGCTCATCACCACCTTGCAACGCACGGGCGCTACCAACCGCGTGTGCCTCGCGAGCTTCTCACAAAAACGGATCGACCGGATGCGGACCTTGCTTCCGCAGGCCGCCTATTCGCTTGGCACTTCCGCAATTGCGGGACTGGTAGCTGCTTCCAAAACTCGGGCTGCGTTGCGCTGGGCCCGCCACGGTGGCCGCGTGCTGGGTTTACCCCGCAATATGGAAGGGATCCAAGCCGTGCAGGTGCCCGTTTCCTTCCCGCTTCCGGGGTTTAGCATGCTGCCCGGTTCACCCGGCGTAAAAATCCGCGTGGTCACCCCGCGGTTTGTGGAACTAGCCCATGCTTATGGTCTGGCCGTGCACGTATGGACCGTGAATTCGTATCCGCAAGCCGAATGGTTGGTCGATATGGGGGTAGACGGCATTATCACGGACGAACCCACCATGATCTCGCGCCGCCTGCGCGAATCTGGCCGCGGGGCGATAATCTAAGCCGCAGCAGCAGGGCGGGCGCGGGGTAGCGAATATACCCCCGTGGGGTATGATGCGGGCCATGGCAAAGCAGGAGAAAACAGCCCCGGAACCGGAAAACACCGCACCGAAACAACGAGAAGGTGCGGCCCCGGAACCCGAAAACACCGCGCACCCGCATGGCTATATTCAAGATAAGGAACGGTATGCGCGGCGGATGAAACGCATTGCCGGGCAGGTGCGTGGCATTGAACGCATGATCGACGAAGGTAAATACTGCATCGATATTCTCACCCAAATTTCTGCGCTCACCGCCGCTCTGGAATCGGTAGGAATTGCCCTGCTAGATGACCATATGCGCCACTGCGTGAGCGAAGCCGTACGCGAGGGTGGCGATGTGGCCGAAGAAAAGCTTGCAGAACTCAGCACCGCCATCGCTCGTTTCGTGCGTTCCTAGTATCTGCTGTATTTGCTGTCAGGTACTGCTAGAAGGTGCGGTAACCACGCTCGGAAAACTCCATAGCCACTGCCCGAAAACTTAGTAGCCTCGCTGTAAAACCAATTCCTATTTGTACACTTTGGGCGGGAAGTTGGCACAAAATAGCGGTTCTTGAAGGTTTACTGGTAAGCTGGGAGGGCTGTAACTGAATACAATGTTGGGTATCGCGAAGTGGCGGTACACATAATTTGCCCCGCGCGCTTATGTGCAGGCCTGCAGAAACTAATACGCCACCGTAGTCGTGGTTTCTCGCCCGCATCGGGTATGGCGAATTGGATATAGCGAATTTGGTTTTCGCTGCGTAAAGCTGGTCTTGCTGTAGCGAGCTGAACTAGTCGCGCACACGCTCGCATAATTTCTGATTTATTACCGGAAAATGGCTACCCGTCGCATCGGTATACCAATCATGACGCGTCAAATGCGGCTTACGGAGCGCCGCCGCGGAGCATTGCCGTGGAACACGGCCAACCCAACAAGGCCTGTACTTTCAAACCCGCGTGGGGCAGCAAAGCAAACCAATGGAGGTAGAAGATTATGAAGGCATGGCAGTTTATAAAAACTGGAGAACCGCTACAGCTCGCGGAGGTGCCGGAGCCGAAGGCCGGGCCGGGAGAAGTAGTTATTGATATGAAGGCCGCGGGCCTATGTCACTCGGATGTAGGCCTGCTGGAAGACGAAGGCTGGCTTTCCTTACTGGCGAAAACCCCGATCACCATCGGGCATGAAAATGCTGGGGTGGTGGCTGAAGTTGGGGAAGGTGTCACGGATTTCCAGGTTGGTGATCGCGTGGGAGTGTGTCCTACCGCTGACGGCGTGGGCGCACCTGGTTACGGGTTCGACGGAGGCTTTGCCCCCAAGATGGCAGTTGACGCTCGGGCATTGGTGCCGCTACCAGACGGCGTCGACTTTGCAAACGGGGCCGCCGCAACCGATGCGGGTATGACGTCTTACGCCGCGCTCGTGCGGCAAGGTGGAGCCAAGAAGGGCGATACCGTCGGCATTATTGGCTTGGGCGGTTTGGGTCAGATCGCGGCGCGGGTTGCCGTACTCATGGGCTGCGAAGTTTACGTGGCGGAAATCAATGAGGATGTATGGAAGCTAGCCCGTGAAATTGGGGCGAAGGACGTCAGGAAGTCAATCGCCGATTTTGCGGACGTTACTTTTGATCTGATTGTGGACTACGCGGGTTTCGGTACGACGACGGCGCAGGCCGTGGACGGGATCCGGCGGGACGGCACGGTGGTAGTAGCGGGTATGGGCAGACTAGAAGCTACGATTTCCACGAAGTCGCTGATTTTGAACCAGTGCCGGCTTATTGGTTCGAATGGCGGCACGAAGGAAGACGTAGCTGGCGTGTACGAGTACATGGCCACCGGCAAACTCAATCCGCAGCTCACCAAGATTAGCTTCGAGGAGATTCCGGAGGGAATCGAAAAGCTCAGGCAAGGCAAAGTGGTGGGCCGGCTGATAGCCGTCTACGAATAAGAAACTTGGCCGCTTACGTTCCGAAGCTACCGGCCGGGCCTCTAAGCGGGGCATGGTAGTGCCGTGCCGGTGCGAGCGGTAGTGCCACGGGATGAAAGCCCCGTAGCGCTAGCGCGCGGCGCGCGGTCCGCAACGTCCGCGAGTCGCGCGCCGTGGGGCACAAAACCTGAGCTGGCAGCGTTTCGTGGAGGTTTCGCACAGTTCACAGCGGGGGCGGGCCGAATTTCCCCCGCTACGTACCCGCCCTCGGTTTAGGCTGGAGGTGTAATGCTCAACCAGGTGCGAAACCATGCACGGAAGGAACGTAATGAGCACTCACTTAGATCTCGAAGCGCAACTGGAAAATCCCACGGAAGCAGAGATCCGCGCCATCGACGCGTGGTGGCGTGCCGATTGTTATTTGACGGTCGGTCAAATTTATTTGCAGGATAATCCGTTGCTACGCCGTCCTCTCACCGCGGACGATATTAAACCTCGGTTGCTCGGCCACTGGGGTACTAGCCCGGGGCTGGCTTTTATTTACGCGCATGCGAACCGGCTCATCAAACGCACCGGTCAAAACATGATTTACATTACGGGTCCGGGCCATGGCGGGCCGGCCGTCGTCGGCGCTACCTACCTGGAAGATACCTATACCGAGGTTTACCCAGAAATCACCCAAGACGAAACCGGGTTACACAAACTTTTCCGCCAGTTCTCGCAACCGGGTGGCATCCCCTCGCACGTTTCGGTAACCACTCCCGGTTCGATTAACGAAGGCGGGGAACTGGGCTACGCGCTCGTGCACGCCTTCGGTGCCGTTTTTGATAATCCCGATTTGATCGCACTCACCGTTGTGGGCGATGGTGAAGCCGAAACCGCGCCGCTGGAAGGTTCGTGGAAAGGAATTTCCTTCCTCAACCCGGCCCGCGATGGCGCGGTGCTCCCCATTTTGCATTTGAACGGTGCCAAGATTGCTTCGCCCACGGTGCAAAGCCGTAAGGATCCGGAACAGTTGCGCAAACTCTACGAAGGTCACGGCTATGAAGTGATCGAAGTGGAAGGTAGCGATGTGCCGGGGATCCACGAACAGTTCGCGCGGGCTTTGGCCCAGGCCTGGCACAAGATCAAGCAGATTCAAGCCGCCGCGCGCGAACTGGACGCCAATGGTGTGATGAAGGGACTCACCCAGGTTCCCGGTAATGGGGAAATGCCCACGTGGCCGATGATTATTTTGCGTACCCCGAAGGGGTGGACGGGCCCGCACGAAGTGGACGGCACGGTAGTGGAAGGTACCTGGCGTGCACACCAGGTACCGCTGGCCGGAGTTAAAGATGATCCCGCGCATTTGCAGATTCTCGAAGAGTGGATGCAGTCTTACCGGCCGGAAGAACTCTTTGATGAAAACGGGGCACCCACTGATTTGGTGCGGGCCAATAATCCGGAAGGCAAACTGCGCATGTCTGCCAACCCGGTAGCTAATGCGGGTGGTTCTTATGCGCCGTTGAGTATGCCCAACTGGCGGGAATTGGCGATTGATTTTGCGCCCGAAGAACGCGGCAAGGCGGCGGGCAAGAAGGAATCCACCCGGTACTTGGGGGAGTTCATGCGGGAACTGTACCGGCTCAACCCGCAAACTTTCCGCGTCTTTTGCCCCGATGAGCTCAACTCGAACCGTTTGGGGGCGGTGCTGGAAGAATCCGACCGTACCTGGATGGAGAAAACCAATGAGCTGGACGTAAAGCTCTCCCGGGCCGGCCGCGTAATGGAAGTGCTTTCGGAACACAATACGCACGGCTGGCTGGAAGGCTATACCCTCACCGGGCGGCACGGGCTGTGGGCTTCTTATGAAGCTTTCGGCATGGTTTCTATTTCGCAAACCATTCAGCACGGCAAGTGGTTGGAAGAAGGCGTGAAGCTGGATTGGCGGGCCCCGGTGCCGGCGCTGAACCTGTTGCTTTCTTCTACCTGCTGGCGCAATGACCATAATGGTTTCTCCCACCAGGGGCCGGGCATGCTTTCCTCGGTACTGAACTTGCGCGGGGATATCGTGCGTGTTTATTTGCCGCCGGATGCTAACTGCTTGCTGGAAGCGGCCAGCCATATTTTCCAGTCCACCGATCGCGTGAACCTGATCGTGCAGGATAAGCAACCGCAATTCCAGTGGCTCACCCCCGATGAGGCCTACGAGCACGTAGAACGCGGGTATGGCATTTGGGATTGGGCCGGGAATGAAGATCTAGAATCCGGGGAGGAACCGGATATTATCTTTGGTTGCGCTGGAGACGTAGTAACCGCGGAAGTGGTTGCGGCCGCCCAGATTATTCGCGAACGGCTCCCGCAAATGAAGGTGCGCGTGGTGAACGTGGTACGGCCCCAAGTTTTGGCGCGCCCCAAGGATCACCCGCGTGGCATGAGCGATATTGAATTCACGGAAACCTTTACCGACCACGTGGATTGCATTTTCGTTTTCCACGGTTACCCGGGAAGCGTGCATCAGCTCCTGCATGGCCGGCCGGACGCGGATCGTTTCCACGCCCGCGGCTTCATCGAGGAAGGCACTACCACTACGCCTTTCGACATGGTGGTGCGCAACCGCGTGGACCGCTACCACCTGGTGCAAGACGCGATCAACAACTGCAAGCGGTCTATCCGCGGCGGTGCTGATCTGAAGCGTTGGTGCAGTGCCGAACTCGAAAAGCACCAGCGATACGTGGTGGAACACCTGGAAGATATGCCGGAAGTGGCGAACTGGGAATTCCATGCCGACGCCGGTAAATAACGTATCCGGAAGGAAACGTATCCGGAAGGAAACGTATCCGGAAGGAAACGTTGCTGCTAGGGCAGCAGTGCCGCTAAAACGTTGCTGCTAAAACAGCGTGGTGAGAAACAAGTGGCGCGCTACTGAGAAAACACGGTAGCGCGCCACTTTGGTAGCCAAGTAACAACGAAACAGTAGTGGGCCGCGCTTCGTAAGATTTACAAAGCGCGGCCCACCCGCATCTGTAATGCAATTTTTTCTTGTGCCCCGAACAGGATTCGAACCTGCGGCCTTTCGCTCCGGAGGCGAACGCTCTATCCCCTGAGCTATCGGGGCTCGGTGGAAAACTATAACATCCTAGCGCGCACCTGCGGGTTAGAAAAAGAATTGGTGACGAATACGACGTCGTCCCGGCCCGGGCGTATGCCAAAAAAGGCTCGATGTGAGGCCTACCACCAGTCGGTGCCGTCAACCGGCGTCGCCACCCAGCGCGGCCGGCAGTGCCGCAACCCAGCCGCAACCCAGCCGCAACCCAGCCGCAAACCAGGCCGCCCAACCAGTGGCGCCTGCCAGGGCCGGTGGCTCGAATAGTCGCTCGCGCCGTGGCCGGGCGCCGCACGCAACGCGGGAGGCACGGTTCGTAGTGGCGGTGTTGCTCGCACCCTAGTGGGAAATCCAATGCGGGCGCGGCGGGCCGGATAGACTGGCGGGGTGACTCCCGAAGAACTTAGTGAACTAATTGGGCGCGTCCTGGAAGCGGCGCGCGATGCTGGCAAGATTAACCTCGATGGGGAAATCCCGGCGCCGAAGGTGGAACGCCCACGTTCGCGCGAACACGGAGATTGGACCACGAATGCGGCCCTGCAATTGGCTAAGCGGGCAGGCATGCAGCCGCGCGAACTAGCGGCAGTGATCAAGGCGGGTCTGGATGCGGAAGCAGGTATTGCGGCGGTGGATATCGCCGGGCCCGGCTTCGTAAATATCAAGCTTTCGGCGGGAGCCGCCGGGCAACTGGCGCGCAGCATTGTGGAAGCTGGGGAAGCCTACGGTAGATCTGACTCCGCGGCCGGCACCACGATCAATCTGGAATATGTTTCCGCCAACCCCACCGGGCCGATCCACATTGGCGGGGCGCGGTGGGCGGCCGTTGGCGATTCTTTGGCGCGGATCCTCAAGTTCACCGGCGCGAACGTGGTCCGCGAATACTATTTCAACGATCACGGCAACCAGATCAACCGGTTCTCCGCGTCTCTTTTGGCCCGTGCCCGCGGCGAAGAAGCTCCCGAAGATGGTTACGGCGGGGCCTATATTGGGGAAATCGCAGACCAGGTGATTGCCGATTGCGCGGCTGCCGGCGAGCCCGATCCGCGTACTTTGCCGGATGCGGAAGCACAAGAAGTTTTCCGGAAGCGCGGCGTGGAACTCATGTTCGCGGAAATCAAAGAGTCTTTGCATAATTTCCGCGCCGATTTTGACGTCTTCTTCCACGAAGATTCTTTGCACGAATCCGGGGCGGTAGCTAAGGCCATCGAGATTTTGCGTGAACGTGGCGTGATCTACGAAAAGGAAGGCGCCACCTGGCTGCACACCACCGATTACGGGGATGATAAAGACCGCGTCATCATTAAATCTGACGGCGAGGCCGCGTATTTTGCCGGCGATATCGCCTACTACCTGGATAAGCGCCAGCGCGGGGCCGATCATTGCATCTACATGTTGGGTGCAGACCACCACGGGTACATCGGTCGCATGTACGCCATGGCCCGCGCCTTCGGAGATACCGCCGGCCCGAACGAAAACATGGAAATCATGATCGGCCAGCTGGTTAACCTCAAGCGGGATGGCAAAGAAGTGCGTATGTCCAAACGGGCCGGCACCGTCGTCGTTCTCGAAGATCTGGTCGACGCCGTGGGCGTGGACGCGGCCCGGTACTCGCTGGTACGCACCTCCGCGGATACTTCACTCGACCTGGACCTGGACGTACTTGCCTCCCACACGAACGACAACCCCGTGTACTACGTGCAATACGCCCACGCGCGCACGGTTTCGGTAGCGCGCAATGCTGCCAGCCACGGAGTAGACCGAACCGATGCTTTCGCCCCGGATCTGCTCGAACCGGCCGATTCGGATCTGTTGGGCCAGCTCGCGCGGTTCCCAGAAATCGTGACCACGGCGGCCACCCAGCGCGAACCCCACCGCGTGGCCCGCTACCTGGAAGAACTCGCCGGCGCCTACCACACTTGGTATGGCAAAGCCCGGGTAACTCCGCGCGGCGAAGAACCGGTAACGGATCTACACCGCACCCGGCTGTGGGTAAATGACGCCACCCGGCAGGTACTCGCCAACGGGCTCGGCCTGCTCGGCGTTACCGCGCCAGAAAACATGTAGGTAACCGCCGGTTGCCGGGCCGCGTGGTACGGGCACGGTGGGCACCGTGGCCGCCCCGGCCGGCGCAGGCACGGCTGGGCGCAGCTGGCGCGGCAGGCACGGCAGGCGCGGCTAGGAAGCAGGCGCAGCGCCCGGCGGCAGGCACGGCGGGCACAGCGGCCACCAGGGCGCAGCAGGCGCAGCGCCCGGCGGCAGGCACACAACAAAGTGGGCAACAACAAGTAGGCAACAACAAGTAGAGGGAAGGGAAGCTCATGGAAAACCAAAAGGTATACGAGGAGCTTGCCGCTCCAGAACCGGAAGGCACAAACACGGGAGTGTGGCCGCTAACCGCGCGCCGGCAAGCAGATGGCGGGCTGGAAATCGGCGGCGTGAGCACCGCCCAGATCGCTTCCGATTTCGGAACACCGATATATGTGCTCGACGAAATGGATTTCCGCACCCGCGCCGCAGCCTGGAAACAAGCCATGGACGCCGCCTTCGCAGACCTCGCCGGCGCCGACGTCTACTATGCCTGCAAAGCTTTCGCCTCCGTGGGCGTGTGCCGCTGGGCGCTAGAAGAAGGCCTGCGGCTCGATACCTGTTCGGAAGGGGAAATGCGCACCGCCCTGGCGGCCGGCGCCACCGGAGAACAGCTCGGCCTGCACGGCAACAATAAATCCCGCCGGGAAATCCAGCAGGCGCTCGAACACGAGGTCGGCCACCTGGTGGTCGATTCATTGGCAGAGCTCGCTCACGTTGCCGATGTAGCCCATTGGGGTGACGACGGCGGTACCGTGGCCAAAGTGATGCTACGCGTAACCACAGGCATTCACGCCGGCGGGCACGAATATATTTCCACAGCGCATGAAGACCAAAAATTTGGGTTATCGATCGCCAGCGGGGAAGCCTGGGAAGCGATTAGTGAAACCCTGCGCCATCCGCGCTTGCAGCTCGTAGGTTTACACTCGCATATCGGCTCGCAGATTTTCGCATCCGAAGGATTCGTAGCCGCCGCGCGCGCCCTCATGGATCTACGCGCCAGGGTGTACACCGAACACGGGATCGTATTACCCGAAGTCGATTTTGGGGGAGGCTTCGGGATCCGCTACACCGCGGCCGACCCGGCCCCGCTCCGCCCAGAAACATATGCGCAAGCCCTCGCCGAAGTAGTGCGCACCCACACGGCCGAAACCGGAATTCCTGCCCCGCGCGTATCCATCGAACCGGGCAGATCCATCATCGGCCCGGCCGGTGTGACCCTCTACGAAGTAGGAACCATCAAAAACGTGCAACTAGAAGGCGGACGCACACGCCGCTACATTTCCGTAGACGGCGGCATGTCAGACAATATTCGGCCCGCTCTCTACGGTGCGAACTACACCGCCGCGCTCGCGAACCGCGTACCGGAAAAGCCCTCGATGGTGAAAAGCGCCG
The DNA here is from genome assembly GCF_900618115.1 of Actinobaculum suis. Classification (NCBI taxonomy): domain Bacteria; kingdom Bacillati; phylum Actinomycetota; class Actinomycetes; order Actinomycetales; family Actinomycetaceae; genus Actinobaculum; species Actinobaculum suis. The sequence goes on along the minus strand of NZ_UYIO01000001.1, from coordinate 2,034,779 downwards.
CGGCAAATGCGGCCGCTACTGCTGCGGATGCAGTTACCGCGGATGCTAGTGCCGCTGGTACTAGTACTGCGGATGAAGGCACTGGCAGCGCCGGCGTGGTCAGCCGCGTGGTGGGTAAACACTGCGAATCGGGCGATATTGTGGTGCGCGATGTCAGCTTGCCGGCAGACGTTACCGCGGGAGACATTCTGGCGGTGCCCGCCACCGGCGCATACGGGCGTTCCATGGCTTCGAATTACAATATGCTCCCCCGCCCGGGAGTGATCTCGGTACGCGACGGGCAAGCCCACTGGCTGGTCTACAGCGAGGAAGTGCCCGATCTGCTCTCCCTCGACGCTGAATACACCGGCGAATAAAACGCCAAATACCCGCTGAATGGCAATGGATTACGGCTGACCGCATTGCCAGTAAGTGCGAATTACGACGCCGAACGGGGGTGGGGTAGCGCGCTGCCGCGCTACCCCACCCCCGTTACACAAACTCAGCTATGTTTCCGCCCGGGCCGGAGCTATCTATTTGGCTGATTTGTCCGGCTCGCTCGTTTCGCCGGGTTCTCCGGCCTCGTCTTAGTGCGTTTCGCCGGCCGCGTCCGTTTCGATCTTGGGCAGGTGCCAGCTGTCATGGGCGTGGGCCCAGCGGTCCACGGTTTCCAGCACCGGCAAAAGTTCATTTACCGGGAGCTGGCCGGCCGCGGTGTCATGATGGCCGTCCGTAGACCACGTAGCTGCCGAACCGTACAGGGAAGGCGCAATTCGCGAAATTGCGCCCAGCGCACTCATCGCCATCGTAATCAGCGGAATATGCAGTTCTTCCGAAGCCCGCCAGGTGGCCCGCATCAAAGTAAACACATCGCCCGCATTTTGCGGCTGTACCGCGATCTTCCCAATCGAAGTTCCACGTACCTGCATAAGCCGCAAACGGTTAACGATCTCATCTTCCGGCGGGGTAGCCCGGTGGTCATGATAGGAAGCCAAAACTGGTACCTGGGCCTGCGCGGCCGCCGTAATAATTGGCTGCGTCCAATTCTCTGTGCGGAAAATCTGCACATCAATCGCATCAATCTTGCCGCTTTGGATAAGTGCGAACAAAATTTGCGCATACTGTTCGGGCATCACAGCCCGCTGCCCACCTTCTGCCGCCGTGCGAAAAGTAGCTAAAATCGGCAAATCCGTCAAATCTCGCAAATACGCGGCGGCCTGCTTGAGCGCCGTAGCGTCGCAAGAATCACGCAAGAAATCGACGCGCCATTCCAGCACATCGATGCCGGCCGGAAGTTCCGCAACTTGTTGGCTCATTTCCTCAGGCGTGGCCGGAGTGATCGGTACAAAGATTTTGGTGGGTCCGCTCCCAATGGCGGCATCCCCAACTCTAACGATAGGCATGGTGTGCTCTCCTTCACGCGTCGTTGCGATGGTGGGGGTCAGTTTACCTTTCTTTGTATGTAGAAGGCGAGTGGGCGCACTTAAGAAATTCACGTGCCTGCGTCACTGGAGAAACCAGCAATCCTCAACCGTCAATACGTGCTAAATAATCCATGATTGGTGCCAGCTCGGCCGCCGGTAACTGTCCCGGCGCGCTAGTAGCCTGCGCCGCAATAGTGGCAAAGCTCGCGCTGCCTCCAAAAATGCCGGTAGCAATACGTGTAATCGCGCCGGCTGGGCCCATCGCCATGCTAATTACCGGTACCGGAAGTGCCTGGCTAGCCGCCAAAGTGGCACCCAAAACCGTGAGCGCATCCCGCTTCGAATTTGCGGTAGTGGCAATTTTCACGGCATTGGCGCCGCGCTGTGCCATCTGCGTTAGCCGGCCCAATATTTCGGCTTCGCTCGGAGTTTCCGCAAAATCGTGGAAAGAGCCAATTACCGGCACGCCGGCCCCTTGAATACCGGCCACAATTCCTTCCACCAGGCCGCTATCGCGAAACATTTCCACGTCCACGGCGTCCACGGCTCCCGATTCGGCCAGTGCTACCAGCAAATCCGCGTACACCGGGCCCTCAATTTCTTTTTCCCCACCTTCGGCACTAGTGCGGAAAGTGGCCAAAATCGGCAGGTCGGTAGCCGTCCGCAAGTCTTGCGCGGCAGCCAGCATCGCGGTTTCCGAAAGGGCTTCTTCCATGTAATCCACGCGCCATTCCAGCAGGTCGGGAGTAAAAGTAGGCGCGCTTTCGGCGTCGTCGGCCCCGGGAGGGGTACCGCCGGTCCCGGTAAAAGTAAGGGGTTCGGTGGCGCGGGCCCCCACAGACGGGTGCCGCTCGCCATGCGCGGGCGTAAAGCCTTCGGTACCGGGGTATCGATACCCGCTCGCTTGGGCTGCGCTACCAATGAGTTCAAGTTGCGTACGCGCAACTAGGGGAACAATAATCTTAGGTGTTCCGATTCCTAAGGTGGTGCTGCGCCGTGGAGCGCTACCGATTCTGAGTTTTCCGGCCATGGGAGCTAGCGTATCGCGGACGCACGCGGCGCCGCGAGTGCCAGGCAGATAAGCTAGGTGAATGCATTACCGCGGTGCGTAGGCAAACGCGGCGCACATGCAGTTTCCGTAATGCACAAGACGAAGATAACATTCATATTCACGGTAACGTCACGAGGTCTAGAGGAGAATAGATAAGCGTGGAGGAATTGAAAGTTGCGCTCCTCGGCGCGGGTACGGTTGGTTCGCAGGTAGTTCGCTTGCTGGAAGAAAACGCGGAAGATTTCGCGGTACGGGCGGGCGCTAAACTAAAGATTATTGGGATTGCGGTGCGGGATACTAGCAAGCCGCGCGATCCTGCAATTGCGCGGTCTTTGCTTACAGACGACGCCGAATCCATTATTGACCAGGCGGATATCGTCATTGAACTCATGGGCGGAATTGAACCGGCCCGTACCTACATCCTCCGCGCCATGGCCGGCGGAGCATCGGTGGTCACGGGCAATAAAGCCCTGCTAGCCGAGTACGGCCCGGAAATTTACGACGCCGCCGCCGCGGCCGATGTGGATCTGTACTACGAAGCAGCCGTGGGCGGCGCGGTGCCGATTGTGTACGGGCTACGCGAATCTTTGGCGGGCGATAATGTGCTTTCCGTGCTCGGTGTGCTCAACGGCACCACGAATTACATTCTGGACGAAATGACGCATAACGGCTTGAGCTATGCGGAAGCTTTGCGCAATGCGCAGGAACTCGGGTATGCGGAAGCCGATCCGACGGCCGATGTGGACGGTTTTGACGCCGCCGCCAAATGCGCTATTTTGGCGTCCCTCGCTTTCCACACGCGGATCAATTTGGAGGACGTTCACACCCACGGAATCCGCGATATTACACCGGAACAAATCGCTGCCGCCAAACGCGAAGGCTATGTGGTGAAACTGGTGGCTTCGGCCAAACGCCGCCCGCACGGCATTGAACTGTATGTGGGCCCTTCCTTGGTACCGCAAGGGCACCCGCTTTCTACCGTGCATGGCGCCTACAACGCCGTCGTTATTGATAGTGAAGCTTCGGACCGGCTCATGTTTTACGGACCTGGTGCGGGCGGGAGCCCCACGGCTTCCGCGGTACTTTCCGATGTGGTAGCCGCCGCGAATAAGAAGGTTTATGGAGGCCACGCCCCGCGCGAACTTATTTATGGGGAACTGCCGGTACTTTCTGCCGCCGAATCGCGTTCGCGTTTCCAGTTGCGGATGGCCGTGCCCGACGTCGTGGGCGTACTTGCCGCAATAACGAGCGTTTTTGCCCACCACGGGGTCTCTATTTCGGCGGTTGCACAAGAATCGGTGCTTCCCGAAAACAAGGGCCACAACCGCGCAATACTTACCGTTACCACGCACGAAGCATCCCAGCGGGCGCTGGAAGATACTATTGCGCAGTTGCGGGAAGGCATCCCGGTAGCGGCTTCGGAAGGCCAAGAAGATCCCGGTACCTTGCCGGTAGAAATCTCTAGTTTCATTCGAGTGGAGGAAGCGTAATGGCACATCTATGGCAGGGAATTATTGATGAGTACCGGCAGTGGCTTCCCTTCGGGGAGGAAACTGCGGCCGTGACCTTGCGCGAAGGCGGCACCCCGCTGGTGCGGGCACGCGCCTTGGAAGAACGTACCGGTGCCCAGGTGTATATCAAAGTGGAGGGGGCTAATCCCACCGGTTCTTTCAAAGACCGCGGGATGACTTCCGCCATCACCCAGGTAGCTACCACGGATACCCGCATGGTGGCTTGTGCTTCTACCGGTAACACTTCCGCTTCGGCGGCGGCTTATGCGGCGCAAGCGGGCTTGGAATGCGCGGTAATTTTACCGGCCGGGAAGATTGCGGCCGGCAAGCTGGCCCAGGCGATCGTGCACGGTGCTCGCCTGGTAGCCGTGGACGGAAACTTTGATGATTGCCTGCGCATTGTGCGTGCGCTTACCGAAAAATACCCGGTAGCACTGGTGAATTCGGTAAACCCGTACCGTTTGCAAGGCCAGAAGACGGCCGCTTTTGAAATCGTTGACGAACTGGGAGACGCCCCCGATATTCACGTGCTCCCGGTAGGAAATGCGGGCAATATTTCCGCCTACTGGATGGGGTATAACGAATACGCGGGGCGCCGCACGGCTACTTCCATGGGAGAACTACCCGCAAGCGCCACTCCGCGGGCCACGAAAGTGCCGCGCATGTGGGGCGTGCAAGCGGCGGGTGCCGCGCCCTTTGTGGCCGGCCATCCGATCGAAAATCCGGAAACTATTGCCACCGCGATTCGCATTGGTAACCCGGCGTCGTGGGATTATGCGGTAGCGGCCCGGGACGATTCGGGCGGGTGGATCCGCGCCGTTTCGGATACCGAAATTCTGGAAGCGCAGGCGCTACTGGCCGCGCAGGTAGGTATTTTTGTGGAACCGGCGTCTGCGGCTTCCGTGGCCGGCCTGCTGGCCGCCGCCCAAGCCGGGGAAGTACCCGCGGGTGCCACAATTGTGTGTACCGTTACCGGCAATGGTTTGAAGGACACCGCTACCGCGCTGGCCGGGCGCGAGTTGGACCTAACCCCGATCGAACCGAGCGTGGAAGCCGCGGTAAAGGTATTGAGCCTGTAGATTTTGCTGGTTAGCACGGCTAATAAAACAGCACCGCTGATAGATTTTGCTGGTAAGTTCCGGAGGAGGAATATAAATGCGCATTGCGAAATCAAGCGCGACCGTGCGGGTGCCCGCCACCTCGGGAAACCTGGGCCCGGGCTTCGACTGCATGGGGATGGCCCATAACATTTGGGATGAAGTTTCGGTGCGTTTAATCACCGGAAAAACCACGGTCACCATTGAAGGCGAGGGTGCCGATACCCTGCCCACCGATGAATCTCATCTCATCGTGCGGGCCATGCGCCGCGCTTTCGAAGTGGCCGCCCTTCCTAATGTGGGTTTTGAGCTTTCCTGCCGCAATCGCATTCAGCAAGGCCGGGGCTTGGGCAGTTCCGCTGCCGCGGTAGTGGCCGGTTTGGTTTTGGTGCGCGGTTTAGTGGATCGCCCCGCTTTGCTGAACGACGACGTCCTCCTCGAACTTGCCTGCGAATTTGAAGGGCATCCCGATAACGCCGCGCCCGCGCTCTTTGGCGGAGCCGTGGTGGCGTGGAAAGACGAGCAGGAAGAAGCTACGCATGCGGCCCGCATTCCCGTCTCTCGGCGGGTGCGTACCACTTTGCTAATTCCTTCCAGTGAGCTACCAACCGTAGAAGCGCGCGCGGTTTTGCCAGCAGAAGTCCCGCACCGGGATGCGGCCCTAAATGCTTCGCGGGCCGCCATGCTCACTTTGGCTTTAGAACATTATCCGGAGCTTTTGTACACGGCTACCGAAGACCGTTTGCACCAGGAATACCGGGCCACCTCGCTTGGTGACTCATACCGCATTATGCGTGCCTTGCGGGATGCTGGATGGCCGGCAGTAATTTCTGGGGCGGGCCCCTCGGTATTGGTTTTTGATCGGCTCGATGCGGAAACCGCCGCAATTATGGAGCAAAACGGTTTCCGAGTGGATTATTCGGGAATGGCCACCCGCGGCGCACATATTATTGAGGAGGGTTAGCAGGCTTCCAACGGGTTCCGGTTCACACATTTTCGGCGTCGTATTTGCGCGAGAACCACATATTACTGGTAAAGTATCCGGTGATCGCGAAGAATGCGTTAGAGCAACCGATCAGTACCTTCTTGTGAGAACGTTACTGGCTGTACCCAGATGGAGGCCAAACGGAAGAAGGTTCCCGCAGATTTTAATGCCAGGGGCACTCAAGCCAGGGGCACGCGCGGGTATTTATACATTCAGCTCATGCCGGCACTGGGCCGGCTTTAATGCCGAGGAAGGAACCTCGTGACGGAAACTCCCAAAATTAAGGGTGCTATTTCACAGATGCGCGTAGGCGAGCTTCGCGCGCTTGCGGATGAGCTTGGCCTCTCCGTAGATCCCAAGGCTCGTAAAGCAGATCTTCTCGCGGCCATCCGCGAAGTAGTGCCGGCGCGCCGTGGGCGGCCCGCAAAGAAACAAACCGAAACCGCAATATCGCCGGAAGGCGAGAAGCAGACCGCTCCCGCCACCGCAGAAGCTGCTAAAGAAACTGTTGACGCTAAGGGTGCGGCAGCGGCGGAAAAAACAGGGGCGATGGGTGCTAGCACTGCTTCCCTCACCACGGAAGAACGCCGTGAGCTCGCGGCCAGTGAGCCCGCCCCACGTCCCGCGAAGGCGCGCAAGAAGAAAGAAGATAAGTCGGCAAGCGCGCCGCGTCCGGGCGAATGGAAAGACGCTGTAGAAGAAGCCGAAGAAAAGCACGCGGTAAAGAAAGAACGCCGCGCGCCAGAAGAAGGCACAGAAGAACATAAAAATGCTGCCGGTACGCGGGAACGCCCGCGCCGCCGCACCCGCGTGGTGGAAAGTTTGCGCGCGGAAGAAAGAACGCCAGCGGCCGCGGCTACTGACGTTCCGGCAGCGCAGCGCCAGGAAAAGAGCACCGCTGAAAGTGCGCAGAGCCCGGCAGAAGCCAGTGAAGCTCCAGCACTGCGGCGCCAACGCCGCGAGGCGGGCGAGGCTCGGGAAGGTACCCGGAGGCGGGAAGGAACCACGCGGCGTCGTATCCGCAATCACCGCGGCTCCGATGGTTATATTGATTCCGAATCGGAAACCAAGGCGGGCACTATTGAACTTGACCTGCCTGCCCCGCGCGGCACGGTAGGGGAAACCAAGCGTTCTGAAAAGATGTCTGCCGAAGACAAGCGGGCCGCACTGGAAGCCATTGGTGATGCGGCCGAAAGGCGTGCGGAACAAGAAGAGGATGCGGGGGAGGGCCGCCGGCGCCGCCAGCGTAACCGCAACCGCACCAAGGAACGCGAAGCCCGTGCGGAAAGCAGTGAAGCGCGCGAAGAACAGCCGCGCGTACGTAAACGCAGCGTGGAACGCAGTGAACGCGCCGAACGCAGCGAACGTACGGAACGTACTGAGCGCACTGAACGTACTGAGCGCCGGGAGCGCACCACACGCGAGGCCCGCGCGGCCAGCACCGAACAGGAAACCACCCAGCGCACGCGCGAAGAAGTACTGCTTCCCGTAGCCGGTATTGTGGACAAGGCCGGAAACCAGTTCTACCTGCGCACTGGCGGCTACTTGCCCGGAAAGAACGATGCGCGTATTTCCAATAATCTGGTACGGCAATTGGGTCTGCGCCGCGGGGATGCGGTGCAGGGCGCGGTACGCCAGGCCGAAGAAGCTGAGAATGCAAATCAGCGGCGCGGAAATCGCCGCGGAGCTGCCCGGGGCCGCCAGCAAGGCCGGCGCCGGCAAACTCCCGCAAAATCCGTTAACCAGTTGGTGGAAGTTTCTGCCATTAATGGTGTGGCTCCCGACGAAGCCACGCAACGCCCGGAGTTTAATAAGCTCACCCCGCTGTATCCGAATGAAATGTTGCGGCTGGAAACCGGGAAGAAGTCGATTTCGCAGCGAGCCATTGATTTGGTAGCGCCGATCGGCAAGGGGCAGCGCGGGCTCGTAGTTTCCCCGCCCAAGGCCGGTAAGACGATGATTTTGCAGTCGATTGCGGAATCTATCGCGCAAAACTATCCCAACGTACACCTCATGGTGGTGCTCGTGGATGAACGGCCGGAAGAAGTTACCGATATGCGCCGGATCGTACGCGGAGAAGTAATCGCTTCTACCTTCGACCGGCCGGCTAGCGACCACACCACCGTGGCCGAACTGGCCATTGAACGCGCCAAGCGTTTGGTAGAACTAGGCCAAGACGTAGTGGTATTGCTGGATTCGCTTACCCGCCTGGCCCGTGCCTATAACCTGGCCACGCCAGCTTCCGGGCGCATCCTCTCCGGTGGTGTGGATGCCACCGCGCTCTACCCGCCGAAGCGTTTCTTTGGCGCCGCCCGCAATATCGAAAATGGCGGTTCGCTCACGATCATTGCCACCGCGCTGGTGGAAACCGGATCGAAGATGGACGAAGTTATTTTCGAAGAATTCAAGGGCACCGGCAATATGGAACTGCGACTCTCGCGCCAGTTGGCCGACCGTCGTATTTTCCCGGCGATCGATGTTAACTCTTCCGGCACCCGTCGGGAAGAAATGCTCTATTCGCCCGAAGAGCTCAAGGTTTTGTGGTCCTTGCGCCGCGCCCTGGGCACGCTTTCGGTGGAAGACGCATCCGACTTCGTGCTCAAACGGCTCAAGAAGACGGAAAACAATGCCGAATTCTTGGTCTCTATTATGCGCAGCGTGCAGGCCTCCGGCCATGCCGCGCTGGGCGCCAAGGGAGACTAAGCGTCGGGCAAGTAGGAATTGGTTTCCGCGGGCTTGGAAAACTCGCGGAATACTTTCCTGGCGCGTACGCTTATACCTAATGTTATCGGTGGTGTGCTTGCTCACGGGCGGGCGCAATGCGGGTAGCGGCGTGTAATAATACTTCGTCGGCTTCCGGTTCACCGGTTCGTCGAAAATGGGCGCTAGCCGTAGGTACGGCGTCGTTTCGAAAAACGTTTCATCCGCGGAGAGGTGAGACGCGCGAATTGGACCCGGGGGCACTAAACGATCCAAGGAGAACACATGAAGCAGGGCATTCATCCCGAATACCACGACGTGCACGTGGCGTGCGGCTGCGGCAATCAATTTGATACGCGGTCTACTTTCGCAGGGGACACCATGCGGGTGGAAGTGTGCAACAAATGCCATCCGTTCTACACCGGCAAGCAGAAGATTCTGGACACCGGTGGGCGCGTGGCTCGCTTCGAAGCTCGCTACGGCAAGCGCCAGAAGTAGCTTCTGCAACCGGCACCACCGCGCTTGGCGCGCCCGTGGTGCAAGCGGCGGTATAACCGGGCATCCCCGGGAGTGCCGCCGTTTATTGTTGCCGCAAGCGTTGCTTAGGTGGTTGCTTCGGTGTTGCTGCGATTGTGCTTTTGTGGCGCGCAGCCAGGTTTGTATGAGGCGGGCCTAGTGCCGGCCGCGCCGGTGCGATAGCGGGACCGCTGGGCCAGTGGGCTCGGTGTGTATTGTGAGTGGTGGACCGAAGTACCATTTACATGGTGGAAATAGTTATACAGAAAGCGTGAGAGCGGCCAGCACCGCCTGGTACGGCCAGCCGCTTTGTCTTTCGTTGCAGATCAGAAATACATCCGGAAAGGTGGCCCGTGGCAGATAACCGCGCTGAAGTAGCCGAACAAATGATGGCGGAATACGAGCAGATCGAGCGTGACATGGCCTCGCCCGAAGTGCTCAGCTCGCCCGATAAAATGCGCTCCCTGGGGCGGCGGTATGCCGAACTGGGAGTAGTGGTGGGTATTTACCGCCAATATGCGCAGGCCGCCCAGGATCTAGAAGAAGCACGCGAGATCGTATCCCAAGGCGGGGAAGACGCCGATCTTTTCAAACCGGAACTGCCCGGCCTGGAAGCCACTTTTAATGATCTTTCTGAACAGCTCACGCAGGCTTTGTTGCCGCGTGATGAAGACGACGCCCGCGATGTAATTATGGAAATTAAGGCGGGGGCCGGCGGGGAAGAATCCGCGCTTTTTGCTTCCGATTTGGCCCGGATGTATGAACGCTACGCAGCCAAGCAAGGGTGGACGTGGGAAGTCCTTTCCGCCAATATCACCGAACTGGGTGGCATTAAAGATTCCGAAATTGCGATCCGCCATCGCGGGCAACTTAGCGATCCTGCGGAAGGGGTGTGGGCACACCTGAAATACGAAGGTGGAGTACACCGCGTGCAACGGGTACCCGTTACCGAATCGCAAGGGCGCATTCAGACTTCTACGGCCGGGGTATTGGTTTTTGCGGAAGTCGATGATCCAGGGGAAGTGGAAATCCACGATTCAGACCTGCGCATTGATGTGTACCGTTCTTCGGGCCCGGGCGGCCAGTCGGTGAATACCACGGATTCGGCCGTGCGTATCACCCACCTTCCCACCGGGATTGTGGTCTCCATGCAGGATGAAAAATCCCAGATCCAAAACCGCGAATCTGCCATGCGTGTGTTGCGGGCCCGTTTGCGGCAGATGCAACTCGATCAGCAGGCGGCAGAAAACGCGGAATTGCGGCACTCGCAGGTCCGCACCTTGGACCGTTCGGAACGTATCCGCACGTACAACTTCCCGGAAAATCGGATCGCCGATCACCGCACGGGTTATAAGGCACACAACCTAGACGCGGTGCTCGACGGCGACCTCGACGAAATTATTGATTCCGCCCGGCAAATGGATGAAAAGGCACGGCTGGAACAAGCCGAACAAAAATAAGACCGCGAGACCGGCAAAACTAATAACGCGAGACCGGCAAAACTAATAACGCGGGACTGGCAATACCAACAACACTAATAACACGGGGCAGGCGAAGGTACGGTGAAGCAAGGCGAAGCTAATGCGGGGGCGGTGCCAGCTAACGGGCTCGCGGGTGCCGGCGGAGACGCTAGTACCGGCAGCGGCACGGACGCTAACATCGGCACGGACGCAAGCATTAGGCCCAGCACCGCTGCCCGGACCCCTGCCAGCACCGCTGCCCGGACCCCTGCCAGCACCGCGCGGCCGGGCACGGATCCGGTTGCCAGCTACGCCGGTGGCGTGTGGGCTAGCTTATTGCGCGATGCCACGTATTTACTGGCCGAATCGGGCGTCGCCTCACCGGGCCATGATGCGCGCGAGCTGGCCGAATTTGTGCTCGGCGAGCGGCCCTGGCCCAGCCGGCGCATTGCTTCTACCGCCGAGGCGCGGCGTTACTTGGAACTCGTTGCCCAGCGGGCGGCGCGCATTCCCTTGCAACACCTTACGGGCCGCATGTACTTCCGCTATTTGACGCTAAAAAGCACCCCGGACGCGCTGATCGTCCGGCCCGAAACCGAATTGGTGGCCGGCGAAGCAATTGATTTTCTGCGCGAACTTGTGGCAGCCGGAAAGCCGGCCCAGCTGGGCGGCGCGCCAGCGGCGGGCGCGGCACCGGCCCCGCTCGCGGTGGATTTAGGAACCGGTTCGGGTGCGATTGCCCTCGCTATCGCCACCGAAGTTCCCACGGCCCGCGTGGTTGCCGTGGATATTTCCGCCGCAGCTTTAGCTTTGGCCGCAGAAAACGCGCGCCATTACCAAGTCCCCACGGCGCGTTTAGAATTTCGCCAGGGGGATGCGATGGCGCCACCGGCCAGTGCAGCATCGGTGGTGGCGGACTTGCGGGGGAGGTGCGACGTCGTCGTCACCAACCCACCTTATGTGCCGCCGCAGAAATTTTATTCTCATAGTCCGGAGGTGCAAGCCGACCCAGAATTGGCTTTAGCCGGGGGCGGTCCGCGCGGGTTGGAAAAACCGGAAGCATTTTTGGCCAGTGCGGTGGAGCTATTGCGGCCCGGCGGGCTAGTGGCGATGGAACACGCGGAAGAACAGGCCGCGCCCCTGCGAGAAGCGGCTCGCAGGGCAGGGCTCACGCAAGTGGGAACGGGAAATGACCTAACCGGCAGGCCGCGGTGGCTGCGCGGCTACAAACCGGTATAGGGCGGGAGAAGCACCGGCGAAGCAACCGCAGCAGCGGCAGAAATATCGCATACAGAAATCGAGGCATTACGTTATGCAGATCTTTGAGGTTTGCGAATCGAAAGTATCGCGGGAAGCGGGGAGTATCTCCCCGGCTTTCGCAGCGGCGCGGGCGGCGGTAGCGGCGGGAGAACTGATTGTGCTCCCCACCGATACCGTGTACGGGATCGGCTGTGACCCGCTCAACCGGGAAGCCGTTACCAGGCTGCTAACCGCGAAGGGACGCGGGCGCGATAAACCCTCGCCGGTGCTCATCAGCTCGCTGGATGACGCGCGGCGGCTGACGGTGGGAATCCCTCCGGTAGCGGAACAGCTCGCGGCCGAATTTTGGCCCGGCGCGCTCACCATTGTGCTCCCCGCCCGCCCGGAAATCGGCTGGGACCTGGGTGAAACCGGTGGCACTGTGGCCCTGCGCATGCCCGATAACGAAATAGCTTTGGAACTGCTGCGCGAATGCGGACCTTTGGCCGTTACCTCGGCGAACCTTACCGGGCAGCCGCCTGCCCGTACAGCGGCAGAAGCTCAGGCACAGCTGGGCGAGAAAGTGGCGGTCTACCTGGATGGCGGGTCGGTGCGCGGGGGTGTGCCGTCCACTATCGTGCGGGTAAATACTTCGCGCCCGGCGGCCGGCGCCCCGCAATTGGAGATCTTGCGGCACGGCGCTATAGCCGACGCGGAGATTGGACGCTTCGGCTCGCTCGCCGCTCCGGCACAGTAAGCTAGCGGGCGATGCGCGTATACATTTTGATGGCGGTGATTGCGGCAGCGATCACCTACTTGCTGGTCCCCTTGGTACTTCGCCTTGCCCTCGCGGTAGGGGCGATGACCCAGGTCCGCGCGCGTGACGTACATACCGTGCCCATTCCGCGGCTTGGCGGGATAGCGATGCTCGGCGGTTTTGCTGGCTCCCTCGCTATCTGTTCCCAAATTCCGTATCTGCGGGAAGTGCTCGGCCCCAGTTCACAAGCGTGGGGCGTGCTTTTAGGGGCCGCACTCATGGCCCTCGTGGGCGCGCTCGACGACATATGGGAGCTCGACTGGGCCACAAAACTTGCCGGTGAGGTTTTGGCCGCGGGCGTAATGGCCTGGCAGGGTGTGCAGTTCCTAACGATCCCCTTCATGGGCCTGACCGTTGGCTCCTCGCGTCTATCAATCGTATTCACGATCATTTTCGTGATCGTTATCGTCAATGCCGTCAATTTTATGGATGGGCTAGACGGCTTGGCTGCCGGTATCGTTTTTATCGCCGCCAGCGCTTTCTATCTTTATTCTTACGCGCTTACCCGCAATGCTACCCCCGGGGATTACACTTCCGTGGCCTGCGCAATCTCCGCGGCACTGGTGGGGATTTGTGCCGGTTTCCTGCCCCATAACTTCCATCCCGCGCGCATTTTCATGGGCGATTCGGGCGCGCTCATGCTCGGCACGATCATCTCCGGTGCCACGATTGTTGTTACCGGCCAAATCGACCCCCAAACCACTTCGCTGGGATACTCGCTCCCGGCCTACTTGCCCTTGTTGTTGGCGTGCGCCGTCGTACTCCTACCCCTTATAGATTTCGTGTGGGCGGTAGTGCGCCGCCTCGCGCGCGGGCAATCACCATTCGCTGCCGACGCCGGTCACCTCCATCATCGCCTCCTTCGCCGCGGGCATTCGCACCGGGGAACCGTACTGATTTTGTACATGTGGGCGGCGGTTTTCTCTTTCACTACGATTTTATTGGTCGTCTTACCGTGGCACCGGGTGCTACTTATCGGACTGGTTGCCTGCACGGTAGCGATAATTATTTCTTCGCGCGTCTTTTCGGTGCGCGGGCGAAAAGCGACGACGCCGCCCGGCCAGCTTTCCGATAGCGCTGCGGTAAAAAATAGTGCGGCGGTAAAAAATAGTGCGGCGGTAAAAAATAGTGCGGCGGTGAAAGATAGCGCGGCGGTGAAAGATAATGATGACGTGGATTTGTACGGCCTGGCCGAAACGCACGAAACCGAAAAGCCCGGACCGCGGGCGGCGGATATAGCCGGGGCGGGGGCTACGAAACGCACTGAGGCGGGGGCTACGAAACCCACTGGGGCGGGGGCTACGAAACCCACCCGGCCGCAGGTAACAGAAAAGGAGAAGCAATGACGACGTCCGAGCGGATGAATAGGCGGGCTAACTTGTATTCGATGCTGGCCATCGCCGTGCTTACCGCTATTGTGGCTGGGTTACTCGCGAAATTTGCCGATCTGGAAACCGCGAAGGCGGCCCTGGTAGGTGGGGCGATTGGGATCGGGCTGGAACTGGTTTCGATGCTTTTATGGCTCGTTCCGAAAGCTGGAGGATGGGCCGGAATGCTCGCTTATGTGTTGAAAATCTTGGTTTTGCTCGTGGTGCTGAGCCTTCTTCGGGCCTATAGCGCACTCGATGAGACGGTGGTGGCCCTGGTGGCGGCTGGCGCAATCCTGGTGGCTTTGACGGTGCAAACCGTGATGGTTATGCGATCCCGGCCGGCTCTGGAATAAGCGTGCGGCGGACGCTACAACACACGTATATGCTGCGGAAGGGCAGCAGCATGGGCTCGCGGCTTGGGGGAAATGGTTCGCGGCCTGAGCTAATGGGTTCGCGGCTTGGGAAATGGGCTCGCGGCCTGAGGGTATGGGCTCGCGGCCTGAGGGCATGGGCTCGCGACCCGAGAAAAATGAGACTGGTAAAGCCTGGCCAGATCTGAAATCCTAACTCCGGAACAAAATGTCACGGAAACGGAAACGTTCCGTGACGTTACCTCCGCGAAGCTGAAAGATTAGGATAAAACCGCTAGACTATCCACGAACAGAACTCATTTTGAGATAGTTTTTGATAGTTTAGAGGCCGTCTGGAGGCCGTAACAGGCCCTTTGGGCCCTAGTGCCTAAGGGCTGGGGGCTATGATGAGTTCCGTTGTTCCATTTATTGGGGAGGCTTAGGGGTGGTGCCCAGCGTTCCCTGTACTATGGAAGCTAGTTGTCAGGCACGGTTAGCCGCCCAAAAGGTGCGCGACCGAGATTATGTTGTGAGAGGGTGACGAATGGCAGTCGGTTCACTCGCGACTCTTCCGAGCTTTACCGCACCAATGACGGGCGGCGGGGGCGAAGCGTTTCACATCCCCGGCGTTGAGGAGTTTTTCCCGGAGCCATTTTTATTTGTAGGTACCCCATTCGAGATGAACCGGCTCATGGTGATCCGGATTATCGCGGCCTGCGCATTACTGCTTATCTGCGTACTCTTTGCGCGGCGAGCACGACTCGTTCCGCGCAGGGCGCAGGCAGCTACGGAAATGCTTTTCGAATTCTCTACGAATAATATTGGTACGGAGATCCTGGGCGGTAAAGCACGGCCCTACCAGCCGGCGATTATGACGGTATTCCTCGGGGTTCTTTTCATGAACCTCACCGGGGTTATCCCGGGCCTGCAATTAGCAGGAACTGCCGTTGTTGGTATGCCCTTGGTATTTGCGATCTTCTCCTGGGCGGTTATGATCTGGGCAGGGATTCGAGAGCGGGGCGGCGCTCGTTACTTCAAAGATGAGCTGTTCCCGCCGGGTATGCCCAAGGCTATTTACGTCCTACTTACGCCGATTGAGGTGATTTCCACCTTCGTCTTGCGGCCCTTTACGCTGACGGTCCGTCTGTTGGCCAACATGATGTCCGGGCACATGCTTATGGTTGTGTGCTTCCTGGGCACCCACTTCTTGATAGTGCAGATGGGCGGAATAGGGATCGCGATGGGCGGTTTGACTTTGGTCGGCTCCATCGTAGTAATGCTTTTCGAAATGTTCATCGCCGCGTTGCAGGCATACATTTTCGCGCTGATTACAGCTGTTTATATTAGCCTTTCGATTTCTCACTAAGACCCACTTAGCGAGGAAGAGAATCCGTGAAAAATAAAATGTCAACTGACATGTATGTCAACTGACACATAGAAACCACAGAAAAGGAAACAAAAATGGGAGTTCTCGCAACTATCGGTTATGCCCTCGCCGCGCTTGGTCCGGCTATTGCCATTGGCATGATTGGTTCGCAGAATCAGAGCGCTACGGCCCGGCAGCCGGAAATGGCGGGAGCCTTGCGTACCAATATGATTCTGGCGATCGCCTTTGCTGAAGCCCTCGGCCTCCTCGGCTTCGTCGCGGGCTTCGTCTTCAAGTAGGCCGATAACTCATGATTCTTGCTGAAACACAGAATGTGATCCTGCCCGCGTTGCCGGATCTACTATGGGGATCGGTCTGCTTCCTCATCATCGTGATAGCAGTGATGAAGTTTGCGTGGCCAAAGTTCTCAGCGCTACTCGATGAACGCGGTGAAAAGATTCAGGCTGGTTTGGATGCCGCTGA
Organism: Actinobaculum suis; assembly: GCF_900618115.1. NCBI lineage: Bacteria > Bacillati > Actinomycetota > Actinomycetes > Actinomycetales > Actinomycetaceae > Actinobaculum > Actinobaculum suis. The sequence continues at coordinate 2,018,431 of NZ_UYIO01000001.1, read as the reverse complement.
AGAAGCCCGCGCGGAAGTTGCCAGTGAACGCGAGAAGATCGAAGTGGAAATCCGCGAAGCTGAACTCGAAGCGGGACGGATTCGCCAGCGCGCTCAGGATAATGCCGATGAAATCCGGTCACGCGCGCGCGAAGAAGCGAAGGTGGAAGCCGAACGCACTGTCGCCGTGGCGCAGTCACGTATTGCCGCAGATAGAGAAGCAGCGGTACGGGTTTTGCGCGGCGACGTAGGCGATCTCGCGGTCAAACTCGCGAACCGAATCGTGGGCGAACAGGTGCGGCTCAACCCAGAAGTAAACCAGGGAGTGGTCGATTCCTTCCTCGATGAGCTCGAGCAAACAGAAGGATCGAAGAGTGCCACCCCGGCGGGAGGGCAAGGGGCGTAAATGCGTCTACTGAGAAGTAGTAGGAGCCGGAGATCCGGCCACCGATTGGGGCAAATCTGGGGTGATTTGCGGCCCGAAGGAGACCTGCGGGGCCAGGAAATGGCCGCGGAGATTTACTTTGCAACGCAAATACTGGAAAGCTCCGGGGCATTGCTCCGCGTGGTGCAAGACACCACGCGGAGCCTCGAGGGCAGGCAAGAGCTGGTTGCCACAATTCTGGGAGGAAAAGTTTCCGAGAATGTGGTCAAGCTGGTGCAAGCCGCAATTTCCCTGTCGTGGTCGGAAGATGATGATCTGCCTAACGCCTTGGAATGGGTAGCGGCAGGGGCGCTAATACGGCAGGCGCGCGGGCGCAAGGAGCTAGACCGGCTGGAAAAGGAACTCTTCGCCGCCGTGCGAGTGTTCCGTCAACAACCGGGCGTGCGGGTGGCCGTCGAAGATATCTACGGATACCCCGAAGACTCTCGCGTGGAGTTGGCAAAAAAGCTATTCACCGGCGTCACCGCGGAAGCTCTCGAGCTCATCGAATGGGCGGTGCGGGATTCCGGAGATGTAGGCGTGCTGGAAACACTACGGGCCTTTGCCGATATGACGGCCGAACTGGCCGGACAATCAGCAGCTACGGTGTATAGCGCCTACGAAATTTCCCCGGCGCAAAAAGAACGCCTGGCAAATGCCCTCTCGCGGTATTACGGGAAGCCGATCTCTATCCATGTGACGATCGAACCGGAATTGGTGGGTGGATTACGCATCGAATTCGGCGCTGACGTCCTGGACGCTTCTCTACTTCAAAGAATGAAAAACGTTAAAGCATCCGTCGCCCGAATGTCGGCATCGGCGGGACGTAGCAAGGAAAAAGTTAAGAATGGCTGATGTAACTATTCGGCCCGAAGAGATTCGGGCGGCGCTCGACGATTTTGTGCGCACGTACGAGCCTGAGCACACGGGAAGCGAAGAAATTGGCCACGTGACAATGACGGCCGACGGCATCGCCCGTGTGGGTGGCTTGCCCAACGCCATGGCCAATGAGCTACTCGAATTTGAGGACGGCACCCGTGGCCTGGCGATGAACTTGGAAGAACGGGAAATCGGTGTAGTAGTACTCGGGGACTTCTCTTCGATTGAAGAGGGGCAGGAAGTACGGCGTACCGGAGAAGTTCTTTCCGTACCGGTTGGTGATGGCTATCTCGGCCGTACCGTAGATCCGCTGGGTAAACCGATTGATGGCCTCGGCGAAATCGAAGGCATGGAGGGCCGGCGCGCCCTGGAGCTGCAGGCTCCCGGCGTAATGGCGCGCAAATCCGTAAACGAACCTCTGGAAACCGGGATTAAGGCGATCGATTCTATGACGCCGATTGGCCGGGGCCAGCGGCAGTTGATTATTGGTGACCGCCAGACGGGTAAGACGGCCCTCGCGATCGACACCATCCTTAATCAGCGGAAGAACTGGGAATCCGGCGATCCTAACAAGCAGGTGCGGTGCATCTACGTAGCTGTGGGGCAGAAGGGCACGACCATTGCTTCGGTGCGTTCCACGCTGGAACGTCACGGGGCCATGGAGTACACGACGATCGTGGCTGCGCCTGCTTCTGATCCGGCGGGCTTCAAGTACCTCGCTCCTTACACTGGTTCGGCAATCGGGCAGCACTGGATGTATGGCGGCAAGCACGTGCTGATTGTCTTCGACGATCTGTCCAAGCAAGCCGAAGCCTACCGTGCTATTTCCTTGCTGCTGCGCCGTCCGCCGGGGCGTGAAGCTTATCCGGGTGATGTTTTCTACCTGCACTCGCGTTTGCTAGAACGTTGCGCCAAGCTTTCGGACGAACTCGGCGGGGGCTCGATGACGGGCCTGCCGATCGTCGAAACCAAGGCGAATGACGTTTCGGCTTATATTCCCACCAACGTAATTTCGATTACGGATGGGCAGATCTTCTTGCAATCAGATCTGTTCAACGCGAACCAACGCCCGGCTGTAGACGTGGGCATTTCGGTCTCGCGTGTGGGTGGCGATGCCCAGATCAAGGCCATGAAGAAGGTAGCGGGTACGCTCAAGATTTCCTTGGCACAGTACCGATCGCAGGCTGCTTTCGCCATGTTCGCTTCCGATCTGGACCCGGCTACGCGCCAGCAGCTCACGCGCGGGGAACGGCTCATGGAATTGCTCAAGCAACCGCAGTACACGCCGTATCCCATTGAAGACCAAGTGGTTTCTATTTGGGCTGGTTCTACCGGAGTTTTGGACGAAATCCCGGTCGAAAAGGTGCACGATTTCGAATCCCAGTTCCTAGATTACGTACGGCACAACACGGGAGTTCTCACTGCGATCCGGGAAACCGGAGACCTCGCCGCCGAAGTCGAAGAAGAACTTAAGCAGGCTGCCGAAGAGTTCTCTTACTCTTACCGGCTGGCCGAAGGTCTTATCGACAAGACCGAAGAGCCCGAGGTGGAGCGCGAACGCGAAGTCCTCCCGGTCACGAGGCAGTAGGGCGGATATATGGCAGGTGAACAGAGGAAGTATAAGAGCCGGATACGCGCAACCAGTACGCTCCAAAAAGTGTTCCGGGCGATGGAGCTCATTGCGGCCTCTCGGATCAGCAAGGCGCGGACGGCGGCCCAAGGCCGCGATCCGTATACCGAAGCGGTCACGCGTGCCCTGCAACTCGTAGGTAACCATCGTTCCGAATTCGATCATCCGCTCTTGCAAGAGCGTACCGATACCAATCGGGTAGCGGTGCTCGTGGTCACTTCAGACCGCGGTTTGGCTGGTGCATACAACGCGAATGTCTTGCGCGAAGCCGAACGCTTTGCGGAAGAACTTAAAGCGGATGGCAAGGAACCGGTCCTATACGTGACTGGACGCCGCGGCATTCAAACCTTGAGTTTCCGGGAAACGGAAATCGCGAAGTCCTGGGAAGGTGAATCAGATAATCCGAGCGTGGAGCAGGCAAATGATATTGCCAATACCTTGCTCGAGGCGTTCACCGCTCCGGCCGAAGCAGGCGGAGTTGCGGCAGTGCACGTCGTCTTCACCCGGTACGAATCGATGATGAAACAAACCGTGCAGGTACGGCATATGTTCCCGCTCTCGATCGTGGATTACGGTAGTGGGCGGATCGATCGGGGAGCTGAAAAACCCGTAGATTACCGCGGTACCGGTCCGGCCGGAAGCCCGCCGCTCTACGAGATCGAACCTTCCGGAGACGAAGTTTTTGAAGCGCTAATCCCTATGTATGTGCGGCAGCGCATCCGGACGATCTTGCTTATGGCCGCCGCCTCCGAGCTGGCCGCGCGCCAGCAGGCAATGCGGGCAGCAACCGATAACGCTAATGAACTGATCGAGAAGTACACGCGCTTGGCTAACAACGCGCGACAAGCGGAAATTACCACGGAAATTACCGAGATTGTCTCGGGAGCCGATGCCCTTGGTAACCGATAAGGAAGAAAGAGTATGACAGCACAGATTACGGAGCAGACTAAGGCTCCGTCGGGAGTCGGGCGCATCAGCCAGGTGACCGGCGCGGTAGTCGACGTCGAATTCCCCTCCGATTCGCTCCCGGAACTTAATAACGCGCTGGTAACTACCGTCAAGATGCCGGCCGATGATACGGGTAAGAACTTTACGGAAGAAAAGGTTTACCTCGAGGTCGCCCAGCACCTGGGAGACAACATCGTTCGCACGATTGCTATGAAGCCAACGGATGGTTTGGTCCGTGGCGGGGAAGTAGTCGATACCGGCGGCCCGATCTCGGTGCCGGTGGGTGAACAAACCCTCGGCAAGGTTTTCAATGTGATCGGGGAGCCGCTGAACCTGAAGGAAGGCGAAACCTTCGAAGCGAAGGAACGGTGGGGTATCCACCGCAACCCGCCAGCCTTTGAGGATCTCGAAGCGGAAACGAAGATGTTCGAAACCGGAATGAAGGTTATCGATCTGCTCACCCCGTACGTCCAGGGTGGAAAGATTGGCCTCTTCGGTGGTGCCGGTGTGGGTAAGACCGTGCTGATTCAGGAAATGATTCAGCGCGTGGCCCTTGACCACGATGGTGTATCCGTCTTTGCGGGCGTGGGTGAGCGTACCCGTGAAGGTAACGACCTCATCGTCGAAATGGACGAAGCCGGAGTGCTTGATAAGACGGCACTAGTGTTCGGCCAGATGGACGAACCGCCGGGTGTGCGTCTACGTATCGCCCTTTCCGGCCTGACCATGGCGGAATACTTCCGCGATGTAGCTAATCAGGACGTCCTGCTCTTCATCGATAATATTTATCGTTTCACGCAGGCCGGTTCCGAGGTGTCCACCTTGCTGGGTCGTATGCCTTCTGCCGTGGGTTACCAGCCCACCTTGGCTGATGAAATGGGGCAGCTCCAGGAACGGATTACCTCCACGAAGGGCCACTCGATTACGTCCCTGCAGGCAATTTACGTGCCCGCCGATGATTACACCGATCCGGCTCCTTCCACCACCTTCGCCCACTTGGATGCCACCACGCAGCTTTCGCGTGATATTGCATCCATGGGTATTTATCCGGCGGTGGATCCGCTCACTTCTACCTCGCGTATCTTGGATCCGCAGGTAGTGGGCCAGGAGCACTACGATGTGGCCACCGAAGTGAAGTCCATCCTGCAGAAGAACCAGGAACTGCAAGACATCATTTCGATCCTTGGCGTAGATGAACTCGGGGAAGAAGACAAGGTCACGGTAGCGCGTGCGCGCCGGATCCAGCAGTTCCTCTCCCAGAACATGTACGTGGCGGAGAAGTTTACGGGCGTACCTGGTTCGACGGTTCCGGTTGACGAAACTGTCGAAGCATTCAAGCGTATTTGCGAAGGTAAGTACGACGACGTCCCTGAACAGGCCTTCTTCAATATCGGCGGTATTGAAGATCTGGAACGCCGGGCCAAGGAATTGAAGGACGCGTAATGATCCACGTCGATATCGTTTCCCAAGCTGGCCGGATGTGGGAAGGAACGGCCGAGTCCGTGGTGGTAACAACGGAAACCGGAGAAACCGGGATCCTTAAGAACCACCAGCCGCTCCTGGCTTTGCTAGTAGCTGGCCAGGTACGGGTAACGGACTTGGATGGTACGAAACACGTCTTTGATTGCGGTGAGGGCTTTGTCACGGTAGATGATAATCAGGTGATTATTGCTGTAGACGCGGCCCATGAAGTTGCCAGCTCGGCGGCCTAAAGCACCATTCGCTAAGGCAGCGTGCAAAGCGTCATAGCCGCGGCGTACGTGCCTAAAATCGAGACATACGGAAAGGTCCCACCTAGTATCAAGCCATAAGATGGTTTTGCGACTAGGTGGGACCTTCGTTTAGGTTAACGCCCAGCCCGAGCTTGGGAACAGATCGTGGAGAAAGGCATGAGAGATGAACGGAAGTCTTTTATCCGCCCTCGCCTGGGCAGTCGTTATCGTGCTGGCACTTACTTTGCTAGGCTTTGGCTTCTTCCTGCTACGGGTGCGCCGTTTGCTCTCCTCATGGGGTTCTTCCCAGTGCTCCGTACGCGGGCCGCACGGCTGGCAAACCGGCGTCGTATTCTTCCGGCAAAAAACTTTGGACTGGTATTCCATCCGCTCCCTTTCTAACCGACCCAAGCTTTCAATACCTCGGCAGGGTTTTACCGGTCAATTGCAGAAACGTCACGAAACCGATCCACCCACGGCCATAGTAAAAGTCAAAGACCCAGATACCGGGCGCGAATACCTCATGGCCATGGGTGTTGATACCTATAACGCGCTCGTGGTTTGGGAAGATAGTGCCCCGCCAGCCGCCAGCACGCCATTGTTTTAATGCGCATGGGCAATTGTTTTAATACGTATGGGCGATGCGCTACCACTGCGATGTGGGCCTCATGAGATCTAGCCTTGGTATTTATGGCACGAGCGAGGCGGGACCTGTACGCCGCTGGCCGGGTGAAATTTTGCTAGGTAGCGGCGCGCGGCGCTAGTTAGTGCTAGGCTCAGCGCGTTATGCGTGTAGTTTTTGCTGAATGCTCGGTGGATTATTCGGGCCGCCTCGATGCACATTTGGAACCGGCACTCCGTCTGCTCATGTTTAAAAATGACGGTTCGGTTTTGGTGCACGCCGATGGCGGGTCATACAAACCCCTCAACTGGATGGTGGCACCCAATACGCAGCGAGAGCGCGAACCCGATGCGGAAGAAGCCGCGGACGGTGTGGAAACCGTGTGGGAAGTGCAGTCTGATAAAACTGACGACCGGCTCATTATTCGCATTTACCGAGTGATTGACGATATTTCGCACGATCTGGGGCCCGAGCCCGGGCTGATTAAGGACGGCGTGGAAGCGCATCTGCAAAAACTTTTGGCAGAGCAGGTGAATCGCATTTCGCCGGAAGCTACTTTGGTGCGCCGCGAATATCCCACCGCGATCGGCCCGGTAGACCTCATGGTCAAAGACGGCGATAAGGGTTATATCGCGGTCGAAATTAAACGCCGCGGGGAGATAGACGGCGTCGAACAGCTCACCAGATACCTTGATCTACTGGAACGAGATCCGCTCCACACGCCGGTGCGGGGAGTTTTCGCGGCGCAGGAAATTCGGCCGCAAGCCCGCACTCTCGCCGAGGATCGCGGCATCGAATGCCTCATTTTGGATTACGACGAAATGCGCGGTCTGGACAATCCCGAAGATCGCCTCTTCTAATCCCCGGCGGATGCTAATTCCGCGGTTTCTGTTACTTGCCTAGCGGCATTCAGGAGGATCCCAGCTAGAGGGGATAAAATCGGGCTCACGTGAAAGGTGCGAGATGGCGAAACGTAGGACCAGTAAATGGCAACGTCCGCATCGCCCTCTCAATACCGTGGCAGCGCTAGGCGGGCACAGTCTTGAAGAGGGACCGAATGGGGCGTTGTACAAAGTTGTGCGAACGACGGCGAAGAAACGCTATATGTGCCCGGGCTGTAATGGCGTAATTACCGTAGGTGAACAAAATGTTGTGGCCTGGACGGAAGATACGATCTGGGGCGCTCAAGCCGGAATCGACAGCCGGCGGCATTGGCATCGTTCCTGCTGGGAACACCGTGGCCGGCGCAAATGAGTTGCTAGCGAACAATCCCGCGCCGATCCCGATGGGCAGGAATACGCTAGCTTTATGACTCAACTTTCAGCGCGGCGTACCGGCCCCCAAACGGAACTGCCCCTGGTATTGCTACACGCGATGCCGCTGACTTCCCGGATGTGGGAACCGGTAGTAAAGCTACTTCCAGATATTGATGTAATTTGTGTGGACGCTCCTGGATGCGGGGAATCGCCCGCTGGAGCCGCTTTGGATAGCGAATACGGGCACAGCGAACCGGCCATGGATTCGTACTTGCAAGCGCTCGAAGAAACTTTGGCAGGCTACGGTTTGGCTGGCAAGAGATTCGTGATCGCCGGGATTTCTATGGGCGGTGCCGTGGCAGCGGCTTATAGTTTGCGCCATGCGCAAGAAGTTGCAGGCCTAGCCATTATTGATTCTGGTATTGGAGCCGAACCAGCCGAAAGTCCACGGTTGGGCACAATCGAAAAGATTGCGCACGAAGGTTCTTACGCAGTTTTGCAGGCCTGGACGAATACCATGCTTTCCCGCGCCAGTTCGAAGCAATTACATGCCGAATTTGATGCGTATTTCAAAACAGTACCGGCAGAAATGTTTATCTGGCTGCAACGCATGATGGTCGGCCGGCCCGATAGTCAGGCGGCCCTCGATTTAGATATTCCGATCATGCTGATTCGCGGCGAAGACGACCCGAACACTTCCACCGCCCAGTACGAGCGGATGCAGGAACGAGCCAAACGCGCGCGCTTCGTGGAAATCGCGGACGCCAGTCACTTCTCAGCAAGTGAAAAGCCCGCCGAAATTGCCGATCTGCTGCGTGAGCTCTATCAGGCAGCAACCGCTAAAAACTAGTCCCGGGAAAAGGTACTTTGGCTGGAAGAAAACTAGCCTCGCGCAAGAGCACTCTTTTCGCGCAAGCTAAGTACCTGAGGAAGCCAAGCACCCGAGGAAGCCAAGCTAAGTAGTCGAAGAAACCGAGCTAAGTAGTCGAAGGAACAAGGAGTACGAAGGGACGAGGAATCCGAAGGGGAAAGGAATCCGAAGGGGAAAGGAATCCGAAGGGGAAAGGAATCCGAAGGAACAAGGAGTCCGAAGGGACATGCGCTGCAGAAAATCGGCCCCGCAAAAACGCACATTGCTTGCGAGGTGGGGCGCGAAGGCGGCGTCGTCGTGTGAAAAATCAAGGAACGGCGGGCCGGGGCTGGCAGGAGCGCGCGAAGCGGTTAGGCTTAGGCGAGGGTAACCCGCTCAGGAACTGACGGTCTGGAAGAGGTGGAGGTCCACATTGACTGATAGTGCTCACTTCTCTGTGGTCATGCGCGGCTATGACAAAGCGCAGGTAGATGAATACGTATACCAGTTGCAAACTTCGCTCGCGCAGGTGCGGGCAAAAGTTGCGGATCTGGACGCGCGGATTTTGCGGCTTTCGGGAGAACTCGCGGAAGCCCAACAAGAAATTCGGGAAAACGAGCGGCCTTCATATTCCGGGCTGGGAACCCGTGTAGAACGTCTTCTACGCACTACCGAACAGCAGGCTATGGACGTGGTAACCAGGGCGAATGCGGATGCGGAGGCGATTTTGGCGCGCGCCCAGGCAGAGGCTGATGATCTTTCCACGCAAGCGCAAGCTGAAGCCACCCAAACTCTGGAAGACGCACGTGAAGAAGCCACTCAGCTGCAAACCTCGGCGCAGGCAGAAGCCAAGCGCACGCAAGAAACTTCCCAGCGTAGCGCCCAAGAACTGGTGGCTTCTGCGGAACGGGAAGCGGAGCGTTTGCGCGCGCAGGTAAATGCGGAAACTTCGGCTTTGCGTTCCGAAACCCGGCACGCAGTGGAACAAGAACGCGCCAGTGCCGATAAAGAAATTACGCAAGATCGGACCACCGCCGCGGAAGAAATCGCCGCGCAGAAGGCCGCCGCGGAACAGGAGGTCGCCCAGTTGCGTGCCACCGCCAAAGCAGAAGCGGAAAAGCTTACCCGGGAGGCCGCGGAAGCGGCTAACGCTTTGCGGCAGCAGACCGAAGCTGAAACTACGGAACTGCGCGCAAAGGTAACCGCGGAGACGAATGAATTACGCGAAACGGCAGAACGGGAGACTACCGAGCTGCGTGCCCAGGTGACCGCCGAAACTAATGCCGCGCGGGAAAAAGCCGCGCGGGAAACCGCGGAGCTCCGCGCTAAAACCAAAGCGGAAACCGATGAATTGCGCACCTCAACCGAAGCCGAAATGGCTGATTTGCGCACCCGCACCGAACAGGAAACTACCGAGTTGCGCAGTAGTACCGAAGAAGCGGTGGCCCACTTGCGTGCGCAAGCGGAACGTGAAGTGGCACAGTTGCGCGACGACGCCGCGGCGCGGCGGGCCGCCGATGATGCGGATTCGCGCGGAAAGATTGAAGCGGCGGTGAAAGACTCGGAGGAGCGGGCCGCGGAAGCCGAAGTCCGCTTGGCCGAGGCCACCCGCCGGGCCAATGCGCTCACGGAAAGTTCCACGGAAGAAGCAACGAACACCGTCAATGCGGCGCGGGAAGAAGCCGCGCAACTATTAGCAGAAGCGCGGGAAGAAGCCGGCCGGGTGCGGGCAGCAGCCGAACAAGCAGCCCGGGAAGCAAAGCTCAGCGCGGATCAGTACGTGGCCGGTTTGGAAGAACAAAAATCGGCGCTCACCTCGTATTTGGAAGACGTGCGGACCTTGCTCGCTGCCTCAAATGTTCCCCTGGCGCTTTCTGACATTGTGGATAACGGCGAATCGCGGGCAAAGGAAGCTGCCGCGGCCGCGGAACAGATGGGGAAAACTGAGAGCGAGTTGGGCGTACCGGCCGGGGGCGGCGATGCCGCTAAGGCGGAATCCGGTAAAGCCGGCGGTGCGAGTAAAGCGGACGGTCGGGCCCAGCAAGCTGGCGGTGCTAAGGAAAAATAGCGTAAGTGGCGGCGGCCCGGCACGTGTTCGCAGATTCTGCACGTGCCGGGCCGTTCATGGAATACAGTGAAGACTGTAGAGATTGCGAGATTTTCGCGAACTTGCAGGTCACACCGGTTGCGGAAGGCAAAGCAGGCGAAGACCGCTGCGAATGCCCCGCAGACTGCACTAACTGGGAGCGAGACGGATTGCCCGGCTCGGGTTTGCTTTTTGGTGGGCTCGGGCTCGGATTGGACCACCGCGGCGGTGGAAGGGGAAGAATGAGGAAGAACGGCGGGATTGCCCTCGGCGTTATCGGCGTCGTCATTTTGATATGGGGCTTACTAGCGGCGACGGTGTGGAAGCCGCCGCGCGAAATCGCAGGCGAGGCAGCCGCTACGGGTACCGGCGTTGTCGCGACCGCTCCCGGCGTGCTCGACATGGGTGGAAACGTGGTTGACGTGCGGGTTTCTGCTGAGCCTGGCGTTGAAGTGTACGTAGGCTTCGGTTTTTCTGACGACGTTGAGGCCTACACGGAAGGTCTGCGCGTAGAAAAGATCACCGGCTTCACCGAAGACGGCACCGCGCTGGCCACGGAAATTTCCGAAGGCACGGATGAGAAGGCCGCGACCGCAGATAGCGGCGATTCCGCCGGTGAGGGGTCCGAAGGCGCCGCGGAAGGCCAGAACGAATCCGCCGATCAGGATGCTGCCGCGAAAGAGCCGGCGCTCCGCGTTACCGATTCGGATATGTGGTTCTCTAAAGAAACCGGTGAGGGCACCGTTGAGGTGAGTTATACGACGACGGCGACCGGTGCAGAATCGCTGATCGCTTCCACTTCGGATGGCTCCATTCCGAAGGTAAAGCTCCTGTGGAAGCTCGATACCGGGCATGACAATTCCCTCGTCATTATTCTTATTGGTTTGCTCGCGACTTTGGTCGGGGCCTTGTTGCTCGTGTTGGAATGGCAAGAAACGCGCCGCGATGAAACGACACGACGCGGCCGGGCAGCATCGCTTGCCCAAAAGCGTTCCCGCGCGAGTGAAAAAACTGAAATATTTGGTGCCGCGAATGAACGTGGTACCGCGAATGAACGTGGTACCGCAAATGAGCAGGGCACGAAGCCTGGGGCCGCAGCTGATCAGGGTGAAGCAGGAAACCGTGAAAAACTTGCCGCAGAAACCGGGCAGATGCTCGGCGCCGGTGTACTTCCCGCCAGCCCCCGCGCCGAGGAACTACGCAGGCGTGAGGTGAGGCTCTCCGGCGGCACGGCGCCTTCGGCCCCGTCCGCCCCTTCCGCACTTTCTGTACCTTCGGCCCCTTCCGCACTTTCAGGTGATGCGGCCTATTCGGCTCCAAGTGCTCGGTCTGCGGCCAGTGCCCGCTCTGCTGCTAGCGCCCGGTCTGCCGCTAGCGCCCGGTCTGCGGCTAGCGCGCGTTCGGCGGCGAGCGCCAGCTCGGCCCCAAGTGCCCGGTCTGCTGCTAGCGCAGGGCATACCCCAAGCGCCGGGTCGGCGGTTAGCGCTGGGTCGGCAGCTACAGCCCGGTCTGCGGCCAGTGCCCGCTCAGCTGCTAGCGCCCTTTCTGCGGCCTCGGCCGGGATAGCAGGATCAGCTAGCTCCGCTGACGAAGCGCGCAAACCTTCACATGCGGCCGGTGAAACTCCGGGCGGCTATCTCACCGGTGAATTGCCGAAGATCCGGGCAAATCGCTGGTCAGAGCGCGAAGCAGCCAAACCAAATAATGCGGGTGGATACCGCGGCGCTCGTACACCTCGCCCGGGAACTACGAGTCAAGATGGTTGGGAAGCCGCGGCGTGGGATCAATCTGGGTGGAGTACCGGAGCCCTTTCCGCCACCGGCAAGCAGCGTGCCATTAGCGGCCGCCGCGCAGCAGGCGAAGCCGGCGTGGCAGCACAGTACAGCGGCGCCAGCGCGCATTCACCGCAGGAAATCGACGTGCATATCGACGAAAATACGAGCAAAAACTGGTGGAGCATTTGGGGTGGCGGTCCCGGTAGTACCGCTAGCCCCGGTAGTGCAGATAGTGCCGCTAGCGCCGGTGGAACCTTCGGTAACGGAGGAGCTGGTAACAGCGGCAGAGCCGGCGGTCGCGGTGCTGGCATGGACGTTGGCGAAGGCGAGGAGGCAAAGTAAATGCGCAAGATAATTGCAGTGCTCTGTGCCGGGCTGCTGGGGTTAACGGGTTGCAGCAAACAGGCGGAGATTCCCCAACCCCAACCGGTTGTGAAACCCGAACGCGCGGCCCTGAGCGAAACGCATTTTGCGGAAGTACGTACTTCCATCAACGAAACTCTTGCTGCGGCCGATGAAAAACTCGACGCCAAACTCTTGGCCACTCGCGCCTATAGTCCTTTCCGAGAGGACCGCGAAGCCCGGTACCGGGTCAAGAACGTTCTGAAGGATGCTTATAACTTGCCGGCGCTGTCTTCCGAACCGCAGTCCGACAAAGTATCGGCTGTTTCCCGGGCTGACGGTTTCCCGCGGTACGCCGTCGTCGCTATGCAACCACCCGCAGATTCTTCACTCCCGGTAGTGACCGTGTACACGCAACCTAGCGCGCGCGAAAACTGGGGCGTTTGGTCCAGCATGTCGATCATGCCCGGTGCCACAATTCCCGCACTACCTGCAGGTTCGCAAGGTGCCGAGGTAATCGCTCCCGACGACGGTGCCGGGCTCGTGGCAAGTCCGCAACAAGTTGCATCCGCTTACGCGAATCTTTTGACCTTTGGAGATTCACAGGGGCTCAAAATTGCGGCTTCCGCGGACAGTCCAGACACCCCGGATACGTTCCGGGCCGGTATTAATACCGAACTAGAGTCCTTGCGCACGGCCTTTGAAGGAAGCGGGGAAGCGAGCTATTCCTTCGCACCCAGCAAGGTGGCGCCGATGGCGTTGCGCGATGCCGAAGGCGGTGCGCTAACGGTGGTTCCGATCAACTACACGATGAATATTAAGATCACCAAAGAGGGTGCGAAGATCACGCTCGAAGATCAGCGCATTACCGCGGCGGCTACCGGGCAGCCGGGACAATCGATTGCGGTAGATGGGGAAATGCGCGTGAACTTCTCGGCGCAATTGGCTTTCCGGATTCCGCCTGAGGGGACAGAAAACCCGGTGATTTCTGTGATTGCAGCTTCGCAACCGTTGGTGACTTCGGTGGAGAACGGAGCGCCCGCGGCGTAAAAACTTCGGCTACCGGGCGAAAATCTGCCCAGACCAGGCAGATTCGCGCACGATAGTAATGATGTTGGGTTGGTACACGAAGTACACCCCGCGTGCGGATAAGCAAATTTTGAGTGAGGGGAAAATTGCATGAGTGAATCGTTGTATGGCGGAATGGATCTTTCGGGCATCGCGGAAGCCCAGAAGCAAGAGAGCGAACCGGCCCAGGCAGCCGACTACACCGTGCACCTCACCGCCGCCACCTTGCAGTCGGTGATGCAACAGTCGTTGACGGTCCCGGTTATCGTGCTTTTCACCATGGATGGGCTTCCGGGGTCTACGGGCCAGAAACTCGAAGCGGAAACGAAGAAACGCGGGGGTCGGTTCCAAATTGCGGTAGCCAACGCACAAACTGAGACCGAACTCATGGCGGCCTTCCAGGTTTCCGGGGCGCCTTCCGGTTACGCGCTAATCGGCGGGCGTTCCATCGTCCCGCTGTTCCAGGGCGAACCGAATGATGAGCAGCTCACTGCGGTTATCGATCAGGTGCTAGAACTTGCCCGGCAGGCGGGGATCGGAGGCCGGATTTCCGGGGATTCCCAGCAGACCGGGGAAACCGCAGGAGAACTGGAAGAGCACTATCTTGCCGGAGCCGCCGCCCTACAAAGCGGTGATCTGACGACGGCGGAAGCCGAATTCCGAGAATCCCTCAACGTGATGCCAGATAACGAAGCTGCCAAGATTGGGCTAGCCCAGGTGGATTTGGTGCAGCGCACTGCGGGAGTAAACCGCGAAGAAGTCTTGGCACAGGCGGATGAGAAAGGTGCCGCAGACCCAGAGATCCAGCTGCAAGCCGCAGATATCGAAACCGCTTCCGGGCGGCCGGATTTGGCCTTCGACCGGTTGATTGCAACCATCGCCGAAACCTCGGGAGATGAACGCGAGAAGCTGCGTAAGCGTTTGCTCGAACTTTTCGAAGTAGTTGGTGCCGACCAGCCGATTGTGGCCGAAGCGCGAAAAAAGCTTGCTAGAGCGCTGTTCTAACTAAAGCTCGAGTGCTGCTGGGCCGGGCTATAGCTGGACCCAGCAGGGTAGGGCTACAGCTTGACCCAGTGAATTGGAACCAAAACTGCTGAGTTGGAGCCAAAGCTGCACGCTAGCGATGCCTGAGCTGCGAACAGAACTTATAACTACATACGAAAGGGAAAACCCCGCGAGCCAAGTGCGCTTGCGGGGTTTATTTTGCGCGAGGGCGGGTTTTGCGAGGCGAGTTACATGCGTCCAACCGGTGGTCGGACGATACAAGCCCGCTAGGCGTTCGCTGCAAGTTGTTTTTGGTTTGGGTTTTGTTGTGTTGGTGGGGTTTTGTGGGTGTGTGTTTGGTGTCACTGGGGTTTTGGTTTGTGTTTTTGGGGTGGGGTGGGTATTGTTTTCTGCTGTCGCCGGTTGGGGTTGTTGCTTCGGGTGGGCTGGTTTTTTGGCTTGTTCCTGGGGTTTTGGTTCTGGTTGGTGGTTGTTTGCTGGTGGTTTTGGCTGGCGGGCAGAGGTTGGGCTTGGGTCTTGTTTGGTTTGGGTTTGACTTTTGTTTGTTTGGTTGTTAGACTGCTGGTCGCTCTCCTTGTGGGGCTGGTGCCTTGTTTTGGGTGTTGGTTTTGTGGGGTGTGGGTGTGGTGTTTGGGTGCTTGATAGTGTGCCAGTTTGATTGATTTTGATTGTTGCTGATGTGGCAGTGCTGGCTGCAGTTCTGGGATGGCCTTTTTGGGGTTGTTTTGGGGTGTGGTTGGTGTTGTTGTGTTGGTGTGTTTTTTGACTGTGCCTTGCTGTTGGCCTTTTTTGGTTGGTGGTGGGTGTGGTTGTTTTTTGGCTGCGCCTTGGGGGCTGGCTCTTTTTTGGGTTGGTTTTTGGGTGTGGTTGTTTTTTTTGGAGTCGTTTTGGGCTCTTTGCATTTTGTTTTTTGTGGAGAGTTTGATCCTGGCTCAGGACGAACGCTGGCGGCGTGCTTAACACATGCAAGTCGAACGGAAAGGCTTCTTTCTTTTTTGATTGGAGTGCTCGAGTGGCGAACGGGTGAGTAATACGTGGGTAACCTGCCCTCAACTGTGGGATAAGCTTGGGAAACTGGGTCTAATACTGCATATTCTTCTGTCCTCGCATGGGGGTGGTTGGAAAGTTTTTTCGGTTGGGGATGGGCTCGCGGCCTATCAGTTTGTTGGTGGGGTGATGGCCTACCAAGGCGTTGACGGGTAGCCGGCCTGAGAGGGTGGTCGGCCACATTGGGACTGAGATACGGCCCAGACTCCTACGGGAGGCAGCAGTGGGGGATATTGCACAATGGGCGGAAGCTTGATGCAGCGACGCCGCGTGGGGGATGAAGGCTTTCGGGTTGTAAACTTCTTTTGGTGCAGAACAAGGCTCGCACTTGGGGTGGGTTGAGGGTATGTGCTGAATAAGCGCCGGCTAACTACGTGCCAGCAGCCGCGGTAATACGTAGGGCGCGAGCGTTGTCCGGAATTATTGGGCGTAAAGGGCTTGTAGGCGGCTTGTTGCGCCTGCTGTGAAAACGCGGGGCTTAACTTCGCGCGTGCAGTGGGTACGGGCAGGCTTGAGTGTGGTAGGGGTGACTGGAATTCCAGGTGTAGCGGTGGAATGCGCAGATATCTGGAGGAATACCGATGGCGAAGGCAGGTCACTGGGCCATTACTGACGCTGAGGAGCGAAAGCGTGGGTAGCGAACAGGATTAGATACCCTGGTAGTCCATGCTGTAAACGTTGGGAACTAGGTGTGGGGTCCTTTTCCGGGGTTCTGCGCCGTAGCTAACGCTTTAAGTTCCCCGCCTGGGGAGTACGGCCGCAAGGCTAAAACTCAAAGGAATTGACGGGGGCCCGCACAAGCGGCGGAGCATGCGGATTAATTCGATGCAACGCGAAGAACCTTACCAAGGCTTGACATACATTGCGATATTCCAGAGATGGGGTAGCTTTTTTGGTGGTGTACAGGTGGTGCATGGTTGTCGTCAGCTCGTGTCGTGAGATGTTGGGTTAAGTCCCGCAACGAGCGCAACCCTTGTCTTGTGTTGCCAGCGGTTTTGGCCGGGGACTCACGGGAGACTGCCGGGGTTAACTCGGAGGAAGGTGGGGATGACGTCAAATCATCATGCCCCTTATGTCTTGGGCTTCACGCATGCTACAATGGCCGGTACAGTGGGTTGCGATACTGTGAGGTGGAGCGAATCTCTGAAAGCCGGTCTCAGTTCGGATCGGGGTCTGCAACTCGACCTCGTGAAGTGGGAGTCGCTAGTAATCGCGGATCAGCATTGCCGCGGTGAATACGTTCCCGGGCCTTGTACACACCGCCCGTCACGTCACGAAAGTTGGCGACACCCGAAGCTCGTGGCCTAACCATTTTTTGGGGGGAGCGGTCGAAGGTGGGGTTGGCGATTGGGACGAAGTCGTAACAAGGTAGCCGTACCGGAAGGTGCGGCTGGATCACCTCCTTTCTAAGGGGTTTCCTGCGCTTGGGGTGCTGTGTTGGTGTCCTGTTTTTTGTGTGGGGTTTGTTTTTTGCGATCGGGGTTTTTCTTTCTGGCATGCTGTTGGGCTCTTGGGTACTTGTGCCCGTGCTGCCTGCGTGGCTCGCATTGTTTGTTTGGTGTGGGTTGTGTGGTGTTGGTGTGGTGGTTGTGAATCGTATAGTGGATGCGAGCATTTTTCTGTAATTTCTGTGTTTTGTTGAGTTTTTTGTAGGTGTTTTAGGGCGTTCGGTGGATGCCTTGGTGTGATGGGCCGAAGAAGGACGTGGTGGCCTGCGATATGCCTCGGGGAGTTGGCTTGCGTGCGTTGATCCGAGGGTGTCCGAATGGGGGAACCTGGCCTGCTTTTTGTGGGTCGCCTGCTGCTGAATTGATAGGTGGTGGGTGGTTACGTGGGGAAGTGAAACATCTTAGTACCTGCTGGAAGAGATATTCTGTGAGTAGTGGCGAGCGAAAGCGGAGGAGTCTAAACCTTGTGCGTGTGATAGCCGTCGGGTGTTGCGTGCGGGGGGTTGTGGGGCGTGCCTTTTCCCTTGCCGACGTGGGGGAGCGTAGTGATAAACCGTGCTGGTAGTTGAAGGGTCTGGGATGGCCTGCCGTAGTGCGTGATAGCCGTGTAGATGAAACTGGTGTGGCTGCGTTGGTGTGTGCCCGAGTAGCGCGGGGCTCGTGGAATCTCGTGTGAATCTGCCAAGACCACTTGGTAAGGCTAAATACCCATTGCGACCGATAGTGGATAGTACCGTGAGGGAATGGTGAAAAGTACCCCGGGAGGGGAGTGAAATAGTGCCTGAAACCGGGCGCCTACAATCCGTCAGAGCCCTTTTTTGTGGGGGTGATGGCGTGCCTTTTGAAGAATGAGCCTGCGAGTTAGTGGCATGTGGCGAGGTTAACCTTTTGTTGGGTAGCCGTAGTGAAAGCGAGTCTGAATAGGGCGTTTAGTTGCGTGTTCTAGACCCGAAGCGGGGTGATCTACCCATGGCCAGGGTGAAGCGCGTGTAAGAGCGTGTGGAGGTCCGGACCCACCAGGGTTGCAATCCTGG
The DNA here is from genome assembly GCF_900618115.1 of Actinobaculum suis. NCBI lineage: Bacteria > Bacillati > Actinomycetota > Actinomycetes > Actinomycetales > Actinomycetaceae > Actinobaculum > Actinobaculum suis. The sequence goes on along the minus strand of NZ_UYIO01000001.1, from coordinate 2,000,326 downwards.
GGGATGAGTTGTGGGTAGGGGTGAAAGGCCAATCAAACTCCGTGATAGCTGGTTCTCCCCGAAATGCATTTAGGTGCAGCGTTTTGTGTTGTTTTGTGGTGGTAGAGCGACTGGTTGGTTGATGGCCTGTTGTGGGTACTGATGTCAGCCAAACTCCGAATGCTGCAAGGCGAGCAGGGCAGTGAGACTGTGGGGGATAAGCTCCATTGTCGAGAGGGATACAGCCCAGATCATCGGTTAAGGCCCCTAAGTGTGTGCTAAGTGGGAAAGGATGTGGAGTTGCGTTGACAGCCAGGAGGTTGGCTTAGAAGCAGCCATCCTTGAAAGAGTGCGTAATAGCTCACTGGTTTAGTGGTTCCGCGCCGACAATGTAGCGGGGCTTAAGTGCACCGCCGAAACCGTGAAGATGGTCCCTATGTTTGTGTGGGGGTTGTTTGGTAGGGGAGCGTCGTGTTTGGGGTGAAGCTGGTTGGTGATGACTGGTGGACTGGATGCGAGTGAGAATGCAGGTATGAGTAGCGTTTGGCAGGTGGGAATCCTGCCGGCCGTATGACTGAGGTTTCCAGGGGTAGGTTTGTCCGCCCTGGGTTAGTCGGGTCCTAAGGCGAGGCCGACAGGCGTAGTCGATGGGTGACCAGTTGATATTCTGGTACCGGCCTTGAACCGTCAAGTGTGCTGCGTGTTGATGTTAACTGCCATGAAGTTGCTTGGGTCTTCCCATTTGTTTGGGTTGGTTTGGGTGGTGGATTTGTGGGAACCAAGATGTGTGGTGCAAGCGTGTTAACGGGTGTGACGCAGAGTGGTAGCTTCGCGTGCCTAATGGCTTGGCACGTCTAAGGGTGTGGCCTGTTTCTTTGGTAAATCCGGGAAGCGTGTGGGTGAGGCCTGATGGTGACTGACCTTTTTTGGTTGGGAAGTAGAGTGAGCCTGTGCTGCCGAGAAAAGCATCGACGTTAGGTTTGGGGTTGCCCGTACCGTAATCCGACACTGGTGGTTGGGTAGAGCATACTAAGGCTTGCGAGTGAATCGTGGTTAAGGAACTCGGCAAAATGCCTCCGTAACTTTGGGAGAAGGAGGGCCCTTGCCTTGAAGCTGCCTTTGCGTGGCTAGGGGTTGGGGGTCGCAGAGTTTGGGGAGAAGCGACTGTTTATCAAAAACATAGGTCTGTGCGAAGCTGTAAGGTGATGTATACGGACTGACGCCTGCCCGGTGCTGGAAGGTTAATCGGACTGGTGATCCCTCTTTGTGGGGGTGAGGCTGGGATGTTAAGCCCCAGTAAACGGCGGTGGTAACTATAACCATCCTAAGGTAGCGAAATTCCTTGTCGGGTAAGTTCCGACCTGCACGAATGGCGTAACGACTTCTCCGCTGTCTCGACCATGAGCTCGGTGAAATTGCAGTACGAGTAAAGATGCTCGTTTCGCGCAGCAGGACGGAAAGACCCCGGGACCTTTACTATAGCTTGGTATTGGTGTTTGGTGCGGTTTGTGTAGGATAGGTGGGAGACTGTGATCTGGTGGCGCTAGTTGTCAGTGAGTCGTTGGTGAAATACCACTCTGGTCGTGTTGGATGTCTAACTGTGGCCCGTGATCCGGGTTCGGGACAGTGCCTGGTGGGTAGTTTAACTGGGGCGGTTGCCTCCTAAATGGTAACGGAGGCGTTCAAAGGTTCCCTCGGCCTGGTTGGTAATCAGGTGTTGAGTGTAAGTGCATAAGGGGGCTTGACTGTGAGACGGACGTGTCGAGCAGGTACGTAAGTAGGAACTAGTGATCCGGCAGTGGCGTGTGGAAGCGCTGTCGCTCATCGGATAAAAGGTACCCCGGGGATAACAGGCTGATCCTGCCCAAGAGTTCATATCGACGGCATGGTTTGGCACCTCGATGTCGGCTCGTCGCATCCTGGGGCTGGAGTTGGTCCCAAGGGTTGGGCTGTTCGCCCATTAAAGCGGTACGCGAGCTGGGTTCAGAACGTCGTGAGACAGTTCGGTCCCTATCCGCTGCGCGCGTAGGAGAATTGAGAAGGGCTGTTCCTAGTACGAGAGGACCGGGACGGACGAACCTCTAGTGTGCCAGTTGTTCCGCCAGGGGCATTGCTGGTTGGCCATGTTCGGGAGGGATAACCGCTGAAAGCATCTAAGCGGGAAGCTTGCTTCGAGATTAGTTCTCCGACCAATTTTGTTTTGGGTGAGGTCCCCTGTGGATTACGGGGTTGATAGGCCGGGGGTGGAAGCCTTGTGAGGGGTGGAGCTGACTGGTACTAATGACCGACCATCTACAAAGATTGTTTTTCATGGTTTTTACGGTTGTTTTGGTGTTTGTGTCTGCTATGCGATTCTTGACTACCAGATCAGCACGGCCACACGCGTACTTGTTGTGTGTGTTTGTGTGGTTGGTGGTGTTTGGTTTTTGGCGGTGGTTTTAGCGGTGGGGTTACGCCCGGTTTCCATTTCGAACCCGGTAGCTAAGGTCGCCTGCGCTGATGGTACTGCGCTCGGGAGGGCGTGGGAGAGTAGGTCGCTGCCGCCAAAAATATTTTTATGGGTTTAGCGGGAATACTCTTTTTGGGGTGTTTCCCGCTTTCCCTGTTTAACTGCTTGTTTGGCTTGTGGGTTTGTTGTGGCTGGTTTGCGGGTTTGGTTTGGCCTGCGGGCTAGTCTGTTCGGGCTTGGTTGCTGGTTGGTCTGCGGGTTGGTCGGCTAATCGTGGCTGCTGGTCGGTTGGCCTGTTGGTTGGTCGGCCTGTTGGCCTGTGGTTTTGGTTTTTGTTTGGGGGCCGGGGTAGGCCCCCATTTTTTTATTTAACCGGAAGAATGGGGTTTAACTCGGGCTGGTAAGCCGAGGCGTATGGACCGGCGTATTGGCCAGATGGTGTTGGTTTTATCGGGGTTTTTCGGTGTTATGAAGCCTAAAGGTGGGTGTTGAATTCGGTTTGACTCGAGTTTTTGGTTGGCCATTTCGTGTTGGTTTTACCCGGGTTTTTTGTTCCTATTTCGGGCGAAAGTAGGGTTTGGAGTCGGTTTTAATCGAGGATTGTGGGATGGGAAATCCTCGACGCAAAATCTGTAGTGGCACGGCACAAAAATGGGGTTCAACGAGGGCTGGTAGGCCAAGGGCGGGACTACCCGTGCCTGGTACATATCAATGTCCAAAATCGATCGAAACGTGCGGCGGCGGTGCACAAACGTCCGGGTGGTGCGCGAAATGTGTGGCGATGCGCAAACGTAGGTAACCGGCCCGAGATACGCGAAAGCCGCCCTGCGCAAACAGGACGGCTTTTCGAGTTAATCAACAAGTTACAGCCTCGGCACGCGGTGAGTCATGCCGGGCTAATACGTAGCTTAGTTGCTTTTACGATCCTATATGGTCCTAGGAATCCTGACGGTTAGCGGAGCGCAGTTCATCGCGGATTTCCTCAAGAAGAACCACCTGCGGGTCAGCCGGCTTCTCTTCAGTTCCAGCCGCTTCCTCTGCTTTCGCCATTCTGTCCTTCACCTTGTTAATGGGCAGTACGACGAAGAAATACAGGGCAAAGGCAACCAAGAAGAAGTTAATCAACGCGGTGATGAAGTTACCGAACTGGAGTTGCCCCGACCCCACGGTTAACACGAACTGCCCCTTGAAATCAGGCTGGCCAAAGATAGCAGCAATGAGGGGCATCAAAATATCCTGGGTGAGCGAGGTGACGATAGCGCTAAATGCGGCGCCCATGATAACGCCTACGGCGAGGTCAATCGCATTGCCCCGCGCGATGAATTTACGGAATCCGTCAATCATAACTAGTATGCCTTTCCATAACGGCGACGTGGAATTCCTGCACATAAGGCTCTAGCCGCGAATAAAGTTTTACCTGCGACTAAGGCTCTACCTGCAGAAATGGGTCTAACCCCGCTAGAAATATTATCCGGTGCCACGGCCGAAGCGGCGCCAAACGCACAATTTAGGCAGGGTCAATAATCACGGCTCGCATGGGCGCAACAGCCCCATAGCCCAAAACCGCATTCGCCTCCTCCTGCGGAATTGACACGAACACAACGCGAGTGCTCTCCGCTTCCCGGAAAATGGAGCTGCCAGAATCCGTAGCGCCAAGCCCCACCACTATCGCATGTCCCGTAACTAGCTTCGCCTCTCGCGCCTCCTCATAACCGGAAGGCAAAGAATACAGGGCTATACGTGCACCCGGAACAGCGACGGCGTCGGTACCATCCATGGCAACGTGGACGGGAACTATGGCCTGGCCGGAACCGGCAGTAGCTAAAAATTCTTCGCCTAAAAGTGTGCTCCGTGCCAGCGGCATACCGGCCGGCAAATTCGTAGCTACTACCTGGCCAGTTGCCTCCCGCGGCTCGGTGAGGCTACCTTCGGGGAGCGCGTCGGTAGGCAGCAGGCGGATTTCCAGGTCGCTCGCAGAAAGCTCCGTGCCTGCGGGCACACTGTTTTTGACGACGACGACCGCCGCCATTTCCGGCTCCAGGCGCTCGATTGCGGAAAGAATTGAAGCCAGAATCCCAATCGCTGTAGCGGCAATGAGGATATAACGAAATCTCCACAGGGTGGCATGCAGATTGACCATGCCTCGAGACTAAGAAAGCCGAAGACGTAAAGCTGGCCAATCCGGCCACCCTGTGGAGACACAGGACGCGAGCCGGGCTGTGGAAACTTGCCACACAAGGGGCACTACCTGCCCGCGACAGTGCTTTTAGCTTGCCGAAGCAGAGTTGCTGGAAGCAGAGCTACTGGAGGCAGAACGGGAATCGTTGTGGTAAAAACCAGAGCCCTTGAAAATAATCGACTGGCCGCGGCCCAAGATTTTGTGCAATTGCGGGAGCCCGCAGCTCGGGCACTCCGTGAGGGGAGCGTCGTGCATCGATTGGTGGGTGTCAAATTCGTGGCCGCAATGGGCACACCGATAAGAATATGTAGGCATTAATCCTCCAGAAATGAAAGCTGCTAAAAGACAGGCGAGTACGCGTACTAACCGGTCTACCGGATAGAAATCCTACTCGGCCGCGGCCCCGCACACCGTGTGGTCCATATCAAGGGTGTGATGTATAGCAAAGAAGAGTCATTCCTGTGGTGCGCGCGAGGCTAGCTGGTGGCCCGGGCGGAACTAGCTAATGGTGTGCGCGAGATTAGCTGGTGGCCCGGGGCAGGATAGCGATAGCTGGTGGCCCGGGGCAGGATATGTGTTTCGTCAAGTTTAAGTGAGCCGTTTGTGCACTTGTTTTTGAGCCATTTCGGCATGTGTTTTGTGCTGTTTGTGCACTGGCTGGTTTGTGTGGTTTTGGGTTATTTCATGGTTGAGTGGGTTAGTCGCCAGGAGGTTCCGGCGAAGTTGAGGATGTGTCCGTGGTGGACGGTGCGGTCGATGATAGCGGCGGCCATGTTTGTGTCCCCGAGTATTGCTCCCCAGCGGGAAAACTCAAGGTTCGAGGTGTAGATGATGGACTGGGTTTCGTAGGCGTTAGCGATGATCTGGTATAGGAGGCGGGCTCCGGTGATGTCGATGGGGAGGTAGCCGAACTCGTCGATGATGATTAGTTTGGCTTTCCCGATCGTGGTGATGGCTGCATCGAGTGTTCCTTTGTCCTGGGCTTGGCGGAGGAAAGCGATGAGTGAGGCTGCGGTGAAGAACCGGGTGGTGTACCCGGCCTGGCAGGCAGCGTGTCCGAGCCCGATTGCAAGGTGTGTTTTCCCGGTTCCCACATCGCCGTAGAAGACGAGGTCGTGGTGATTGGTGATGAAGTCCAGGCTTAGTAGATCGCTTTGTTGCCAGCCGGTTGGCCAAGTGATCATGGAGTAGTCGTAGTTGTTGAGGGTTTTACGGACGGGGAACTTGGCTTGGCGTAAGAGCCGGTCTTGTTTAGCCCGTTTTCTGGACTCGTGTTCAGCGGTGAGTAGATCAGCGATAAACGCGCGCTGTTCGGGGCTAGCGGTTACAAGCGCGGTTTTCAGGACGTTGCGGGTGAGGGGAATGCCCCGTGTGAGGTCCATAATCTGGTCAAGAGTTAGTTCGTTTGTCATGAGGCAGTCCTTGGGAGTAAAGCATCATAGGCGGTCAGATCGACCGTGTTTGTTGACGTGGTTGGTGGTTGGAGTGTGGCACGGACAGCGAGGAAGAGATTATCGGGGTTTAGCTCTATCTCGTGGGTAAGTAGATCGGCCGCGCTTGAGGCAATGGAAGCGAAGTCCGCCATCTGGCATGCTCGGTACATCATCCGTAAAACAGCCGCACGCCGAGGATTATCGGCATGGTCGAGATAGCGGGCTAAGGCTTGCGGGAGTAAAGGGCGTAGTAATGATTGCGGGTAACTTCCCGGCCGGCGGATCAAGTTCGGTAGCACGCTGACCGGGTCAAAGACTGTGCCATGATCAGTGCTATAAGAGCGCGAGTGTTCGATAATACGTTGTCCGCTTTGGTTGAGGATCTCGATGCTTTGAGCACGTATTCCGACATGAACCTGAGTTAATGCGTGTTGTGATCCTACCAAATACATGTGGTTATCAACCTGAATATTACCGACTTTATCAACCGTGCGGCGTTGCCAGCTACAAGCATCAAACCCGATCCGGGGAAGGTGACTACAAGCAGCTTTATCATCTTCAAACAGTTCCCCAATAGGAATGTTTTTACGGTAATGATTGCGTTCTAAGAGCTTATCGCACCGGCTGAGGAGCAGTGCAGAAAGCTGTCCAAGGCTTTGAGCGCGTGGCAAGGGAACCATCAGGTTACGCCGCAGGAAACCAACCGCGTTTTCCACGTGTCCTTTCTCGTGTCCCGAATACGGGTTAGTGAACGCGACCTTGATACCGTAATGAGTGGCGAAGGCTTCGAATAAACGTGTCATCGTCACTGTTCCATCACGGTGTTTGGCACCAATCCCACTCGCGTTATCAAACACGCACCGGGTTGGGACCTGGCCGATATGCTCGAAAATCATGCGTAGCCCCGCACAGACACATTCAGCGTTCTGGGCCGGGCTGGCAACAGCGAATCTGGCATTGGAATAGGGAAGGGTTGCCACTAACACGTGAACAAGTTGCTCCGTGCCGTCAATAAGGGCGCGGGCTTGCCCGTAATCAACCTGCATCTGCCCGGCTTGCCATACCAACTCGCTAAAACCTTGCCCTAAATGGCGACGCTCTACCCGATAGCGGTGTATCCAACGCATCACGCTGTGATACGAGCCAGTAAATCCTTCTTCTTCCACCAAACGTTCCCACACACGCTGGATTGTGTGGCGCTGTTTGGGTGGCATCTTCTCATCCTGAACCAACCAGCTAGTCACGAGCTGGGCATAGGGCTCCATCTTCGAGCGTGGCTTTGTAATCTTCGGCCTGGGCGAGAAATCTTCCTTTGCCGCATACTTAGCAACCGTGTTACGCGACAGATTCAACTCACGAGCCACCCGGCGTTGGCTCTGCCCCTGCGCAAGACGAGTTTTGATATCTTTTTGAACAGACACTGGTACGGTCAAATTCCTTTCCTTCCTGAACATCGCAACAAACAACATTCAGGAATCTAGAACACGAACCTGCCAGTGTCCTTTTCATACCCACGAAAAGTGAGCCACCCACTGGCTCAAAAACAACTGCACAATCGGCTCAAAAACATTTGACCATACACAAGGATAGCTGAGGCCCGCGCGAATACTGCGCGCTGCGCGCCGGGCAATCGGGAACAAATACCCGGTAGGAGACCAAGGATAACTAACCTGTAATTACCCCTGTAATTACTAATTACGCCATGTGGTGAGGGCGCTCGTAAATAACGCGTGCGGTGGTGGAGTATCTAGTAAAACACCCGGGCGGTGGGGACTGGCTTTGCTAGTCCCCACCGCCCGGGTGTTGCATTGTTTTCGTTTATCTGTTTTGCCCAGATTAGCCATGGCTGTATCGCGGGGTAGTTATGGCTATACCGCGGGTTGGCTATAGCTATATCACTGGCTTAGAGCTCGGCCGCTTATGGCATCAGAGTTCGACCACACGGTCGGGGAGGATCACAGTGTGCACGGGCATATCGTTTTCATCGCGAGGGAGTTTGAAATCTACAAACTCTTCCGGGAAGACCATCGCGGCCACGGGCATATTGCGTGGCACTTGCTTGAGTACGCGGTCGTACCAGCCGCCGCCCTGGCCGAGCCGGACGCCGTCGTGATTGACCAGGAGAGCCGGGATAATAACTACATCCACATCCGCCAAGATTTCCGCGCTCAGCGGCGTGCCACTCGGGGCCGGCGGGCGGCCGGGAGCCTGCTCGGATAGGTCCTCGCGCCCCTGGTACCACGCCCATTCGCGGGAAAGACCGGGGCCGAGCTTCGGCACCAGCAGGCGCCGGCCGGAAGAAATAATCTCGTCACAGAGTTGTAAGGTCGGCGGTTCTTGATTTACGGAAATATAGGAGGCAATCACCTTTGATTCGCCGATATAGTCTAGGGCCTGCGCGATAAACCCCTTTTCGGCTTCTGCCAGCCGCGCGGCCCCACGCGATGCTCGCGCCTCACGCACCTTTGCGCGGAGAGCCGATTTAGCATCGCGGAGTTCCATTGTGGACACATCCGGATAGGAGATCTTTTGCAGTGTCATGCCCTAATCTTCTCACCGTCTCGCAGTAAAAGCCCGTTCGCGTTTTCAATTTCGCTAGCCGGGTATCAACTTAGGCGCCACCTTGGCACCATCTCATTGGCATCTAAAGCTTACCGCCACGAGGAAAAATAGGTATCGCGGCCGCGCGGCACGGCCGCGGTGAGTGCTGGTGGAGTATGCGGCGCGTATTGGGTGGAGCCAGCATGTGGTACGTGGTGGTAAGCAACACGCAGCAACCGAAGGCAGGAACGGCCCCGGGCAAGACCGAGGTGAAGACCATTGCGGCGCGCGAAAAAGCGCTTGCGCGGGCGTTTGCCGGTAGGCTTACGCATAGTTGAGCTCGGTAGCAGGTACCGCCCGGAAACGAAACATCACCGCGAAAGAGGTAACCGGATTCTGCCGCTGCCGGGCGCCGGAAAGGGGCCCTAAGGAAACCTGCGGGCTAGAAGAGACAGGGAAGAACGGGAGCAGGATGAGAACGGTTGCGCAACAGCTGGAAGAGTGCCTGAGCGTTTCCGCCCAGATAGATCGGTTCGATGTAAATATTGCCGATGCCATCGGCACGATTCTGGCGGAAGACGTCCGCTCTACCGTTGACGTCCCACCTGCCGCGCTAGCCGGAACAGACGGATATGCGGTGCGTGCCGATGATACTTTAGGTGCATCTACAGTGCCGGTGGTGCTTCCCGTTACCGAAGTTTTGGGGGTGGCGAACCCGGACCGGCTGGCTCTCGTGCCCGGTACCGCGGTGCGGGTAGCTTCCGGAGCCCGCCTACCTTCCGGGGCCGACGCCGTGGTACCGCTGGCGTACACGGATCAGGGCGAGGTACAGGTAGAAGTTCGCCACCGGGTGGCCCCGCTCGATAATGTGCGCGAGCAGGCTGAAGATTTCGAGGCGGGTTCCGTGGTGTTGAAAGCTGGCACGCGTATCTCCTCCCGCCATATTGCGCTGCTTGCAGCGGCCGGGCGTTCCCTCGTGCCGGTACATCCCGCCCCGCGCGTCGTCGTCCTTTCGATAGGCGACGAACTGGTGGAACCTGGCGCGCCGCTGGGCGCCGGGCAGATTTACGACGCTAATTCGCACGCGCTGGCTGCGGCGGCAAAGAATGCTGGCACCGTGGCCTACCGGGTTTCTGCCGTCAGTGACGATAAAAATGAACTGCGTGACGCTCTACAAGATCAGCTTTTGCGCGCAGATGTTGTAATCACCACGGGCGGGCTTTCTTATGGCGGTGACGATACCGTGAAGGAAGTTTTGCAACCCTTGGGGGACGTGCGGTTTGACGCCGTAGCGATGCGTCCCGGTTCACAAATCGGGGTGGGCCGGTTAGGGGAAGGCTCGGAAGGGGCCACAATCTTCTGCCTGCCTGGCAATCCGGTGGCCGCGCTTGTTGCTTTCGAAGTTTTTGTGCGTCCGTGCTTGCGGAAAATGGCGGGATACCGGCACTTAACACCGCGTTCGATCCGGGCCCGCGCCGCCCGCGGCTTCCTTTCCGTACCCGAAAAACAAGATTATGTGCGGGCTTATGTGTATGGGGATCCGCATCGGGGCTACGACTTTGAAGCCATCGGCCAGGTGGATAAGCCTATCCTTTCAGGTATGGGCGCCTCCAATGGACTGGCGATTATCCCACCGGAAGTCGAACTCGTCTCTCCTGGCGATGAGTTCGAATGCATGATTCTGAACGTCTAGCAACGCCCTCCACAGTGTTCTCAATTTTCACAATCGTCACATCCTTCACATGCTTCACTACGGAGGTGAGCAACACACGGCCCGCCTGGCGAAAAACCGGGTGAAAGGCCAATAGAGTTAGGGATGTGGGTTTTCAGGGATATGCGCTAATCGTCGTAGTGGTGTTGCTATGTGCGTACGTTATACCTGAACTTTTTCGACGCCGGCGGGTGATCGCGGAAACGCGGCTCGATGAACGGTACGCGGAAAACTTGAGGATGTTGCAATTGCCGCAACGTCAGGACGAAGGGGATGGGGAACGTGGTTCCCTATTCCTGCGGACACCGGAGGTCATCATGGATGGGAACGACGATCGCGCCCAGCGCGAGCGGCAAAGCGGGCGTGATGTGCGCCAGCTGGCCCGCGATCGCGCACGGCGCCGGGCGCGTATCTCGCAACGAAAAGCGAATCGGCAACGCGGCCTATTCGTCGGCGCGGTTCTGGCCACAACTACAATCCTGCTGGGTATCGTAAGCGCGCTAACCACGCTTCCGTGGGTTTGGTTCGTGATATTTGCGGTGCTTACCGCCCTGTACGGCGCCGGGGTTGGCTACCTGGCGGTGCAAATGAATAAAGGTGACCGGACCGATCGGGAAGAAATTGCTGCGCTCACCAAGATGATGAAAGGGCCACGCGGCGGAACCTCGCAGTCTCGCCGCCCCGCCATGCCGCGCGCCGGCCGTTCCGCGGCTAGCGCTGCTTCCGCCACCAGTTCCGCAAGCGCGCTTTCTGCCTATACGGCCGATTCCGTTGCTGATTTGGAAGATTACGACGCCGCCGCGCCGAGCGCGGATTCTGCCGAGCAGGTAGCCGAGGCAGGCGATGAATCGGGAAAAGCGCATGACCGCGCGGTGAAGAACAGTGCACGTGTGGCGCGAGCACGGCGGGCGGCGCAAGCCCGGCAAGCTCGGCAAGCCCGCCAAGAACGCCGGCAAGCAAGCCAGCCCCGGGAAGCGGGCGAAGCTTCCCGGGCGGGGCAGAAACGCTCGGCCGGGCAGGCGGCACAAACACGTGGCACACAACCGCAGCGGTCTGGACTAAGCATGCGCATGGGCGCAGATATTATTGCAGCTCCTGATTTTGCGCCGATTTCCGGTTCCTCCCGGGAAAAGGCAGACCTTTACGCCCGCTACCAGAGCGATACTGGCACGCGTGGCACTGGTTCGCTACGTGCAGTTGGTACGAGTGAGGCTGGTACCCGTGAGACTGGTGCCCGTGGGGCTGGCGCGCGGAGCGCAAGCGAGCAACGTGGCGCGGGATATGGCCACGCAGGAAGCTACGGAGGCTACGGAAGTTCCGGGAGCGGGGCCGCGTCAGGTGAGCAACGGCGGCAAACCGTAGCGGAGCCGGGCTGTAACTACGGCCGCAAGCCGGAGCTACCGAGCTACACAATCAAACCTAATTCCGCGCTTTCCGTCAGCTTGGCCGGCGCAGCGCGTTCCGGAAGGCTAGGGGATCCTGGGGAGTCTGGGGCCGCCGCGAATCCCGGAACTAGCGTGCAACCGTTTGGCAATCGGGCCGCTGATGCCCCGATCGCACGGCGTACCGTTGCCCCCTATCGAAGCCTGAGTGCGGAGAGTGCGGCGGTCGCCGAAAGCAACGCGGCCACCGCGCCATACCGGCCCAAGCAGCCAGGTGAAACCTTCGACCAGCGCGGCCGCGTCGTAGTGGACGGAGTGTTCGAAAACGGCGAAAAGCACGCGCGGCAAGGCCTACGCGGCGGGGCCGCCCTCGACGAGATTCTGCGTCAACGCCGGGCTTAAGGCATATACGCCGGACTTTTGGTGGCTGATGTATTCAGTTTTTATTGCCTGATTTTGATTACCCGTTTTTGATTGCTCAGTTTTGTTTATCCGGTGATTTACGTCGTCTACCCGGTGGATTGCGTCATCTACCCGGTTGGTACTGCTCTTGCGGGTAGGGAGTGCTTCGCCCTGGCTAGCGGAATACTAATCCGCAAGCGCAGCAGATTTGCTCGAAACTGGAGAAGGTTAGCTAGGCCACCACTGTATTGATTGGAAACTTGGACGGAGTTGGCGTACGATAGATCAAGTCTTCGGGGCTATGGCGCAGTTGGTAGCGCGTCTCGTTCGCAATGAGAAGGTCAGGGGTTCGAATCCCCTTAGCTCCACAGTTAGACGCTCATTTTGATACAAAGTGGGCGTCTTTTTGCTTTCCTCGGGTTCCGCGTTTTGCCTGGTATTGCGCGGGATTTGAGGGGTTTCTGTCTCGATGACTTCGTTATCTTCTGACCCATTAGGTGAAGGATCTTCGTAAGCTTTAGCGACGAAGCATGGGGTTGGTACCCAATAGCTTGGCCTTACTTACCCTTTAAGGACACTCGCGATTAACGACACCCGCGATACGCGCGCCCGGGTATCTCGCCGATGCTGTGGTTCAGCACTGGGGGAGAGGACTGCCGCACATTAAAGGTGGCGGATCGGGGTGCGCGTACCGAATCTAAGAGCGCAGCCCAAGCCCCACCTACTGAAAAGAACAGTCGAAGTTTGGGCGCAGGTCCGACTAGCACAGCCCCGACTAGCACAGCCCCGACCGCTGCTGGAACTTGTCTGAAACGAAAGCGCCCGACCGCAGGATTGCTGTGGTTGGGCGCTTTCGTTACTGCCGATTCTGAAAAGTGATCTCCACTACGAGACTAGTTCGATCCGTCTGGTTGCGACTCGATCAGCGAGTGCATCGTCGTGGGTGATGATTAGCATTCCGATGTTCCGTCGTTCGGTCTCGGCGAGTAAGAAATTCCAGATCGCGGCCTGTGAGATGGAATCCAGCATCGTGGTGATCTCGTCGGCGATCAGGAACGTGGTTTTGGGCCCGAGCGCCCGGACGATGCAGCAGCGTTGGATCTCCCCACCTGACAGTGCTGCGGGCCTGCGTTGCAACCACTCGGCCTTGACACCAATACTGTCCAAGATATCTTGGGGTACCTCGCCAGTTTCGGTGATAGCACTGGCTAATGGCAGCAGCGGGTTGACTGATTTTTCCGGATGCTGCCACACCATCTGTACTGGGCAGTAGCCCTGTTTCGGTAGTGGTTTACCGTCGAGGGTGACCGTCCCAGTCTGTGGCTGCTCGTAACCAGCTAGCAGTTTCGCGAGTGTTGTTTTGCCGACTCCACTCGGACCATGCAAGACGACTCGCTCACCAGCCGAAACCGTCAGGCTCACGCCTTCGAGCACTGGTGACGACTGGTTGGGATAGCGGTAACTGAGGTTATCTGCCACAAGCATTAGTCCACCTCCGGGGTGTTAAAGAGTGCCGCGACATCTGGCGGGGCGACAAATTCATGCGTCGGGAGCGCTGCGATCAACGCCCGCGTATACGGGTGCTTCGCCTCACCTGCTAGTAGCTTATCGGTGGCGACAGTCTCGACGACACGGCCGCCATAGAACACCCCGATCTGGTCAGCTACCCGTAGCCCTAGCTCAAGGTCGTGCGTTATGAGAAGCACACCGTTACCTAGCTGGGCATAGTCACGCAGATCTTGCAAAGTTTTCGCCGCCAGTTCGGTCTGCATCCCGGGGGTAGGCTCGTCGGCGACGATCACCCTCGGATCTTCCAGCAGTGCGGCACAGAAGATGACGCGTCGCAACATTCCACCAGACAGCTCATGCGGCCACATATCGGCCACCTCAGCGTCCAGACCGTAACGGTCGAATAGTTCATTCATTCGTGCCCGACGGTCGTCGGATACATCCGGGCCGAGGACCTGGTTACCGATGCGCATTAATGGATCCAGGCTGGTTACTGATTGTGGGATGAGTGCTAACTGGTTACCACGCATCTTGCGTAGTTCGGCGTCACCGATCTGTTTTCCGTCATATTCGATATGAGCTTTGACGGTAGCGCCCGGTGGATAGAGCCCAAGCAGTGCATGTGCTAGTAGGCTCTTCCCGGATCCTGATGCGCCAATAATTGCGCTGACTTGTCCAGCGTAAACCTCGGCGTACAGGTTGCTGATAGTTGGTACTTCATGTTGCACGCCGTGTCGATCTTCCTTTAAGAACGATATCGAAAGGTCACGCACCGCCAGCAGTGGCGTGTTCAGATCCTCGCTCATATGTCGCGTCTCCGATCTTCGACGATCACCCGCAGGGAGCGTCCGAATAGTTGGAATACCAGTACCATCAGCAGCAAACTGAGACCGGGGAACAGCGCCGACCACCACATTCCGGCGGTCAGGTAGCTCATGGATTCTGACAGGATCACCCCGATAGCTGGTTGTTCGGGGCTCAACCCGAACCCTAGGAACGTGATGGATGCTTCATGCAGGATCGCGTGCGGGAATAGCAGTACTAAACCAACTAGGAACTGCGGGATTACGGCTGGCAGCATATGTTTGACGGCAATCCGGAATGGGGAACAGCCCAGTTTCCGGTCGATCGCCACATAGGTAGCATCACGCACTTGCATCACCTCGGAACGAATCACGCGCGCTAGCGAAGGCCAGTGGGTGACAGCCACTCCGATTGCCACACCCCAGAACCCGCGACCTATAGCCACTGAAATCAGAATCAGCAGCAGCATATGCGGCAACCCGAGCATCAAGTTGATGAGCCAACTGACGAGGTTGTCAACCCATTTCGGGCCGAGTGCGGCTAGTGTGCCCAGAATCAGTGCGATGATCGCGCTGACCGTGGCAGCGAACAGTCCAATCAGGATCGATAGCGCCAAGCCGGTGACGGTGCGCGCCAAGAGGCTGCGCCCCATCCAGTCGGTTCCGAATGGTTCTGCCGCATATGGTGCTAATGCTTTGTTGGTGAAATCAGTGACTAATGCTTGGTCAGCATTGGCGAACCCTGTGATCAGCAGGGCAACGATCACCACAGCCGAGGCGATGCAAGTAACCACAGCGCGCCGATAGGGGCCGGGGCGTTGCGGTTTTGCTACTGCCAATTCGACTGGTTGGGCTGTGGTAGTGGTGCTAGACATTGGATACCCCCGCTCGCATTCTGGGATCGATCACACGGTAGAGGAGATCGGCGGTTGCGTTTCCGACAAAGACGATGGCAGCCGAGAACACCGCGATGGCAGCCAGGAGCGCGACATCACTACCAAGCCCAGCAACGACGGTGGCCTGCCCCAAACCGGGATAGCTGAACACCTGCTCCACCAGAATGGAGCCGCCAAAGATCTCCGAAATAGAAGCGAACTGCAAGGTCAACGCTGGCAGTATGATGTTACGAAGCCCATGGCGGCGGATCACATGCCATAGGCCGAGCCCCCTGGCTCGTGCGAACAGGAAATAATCGGTTTCCATGACGTCCAACAGTTTTTGCCGGGTATGCAATGCAACATTGGAAATACCAACGATGCTGAGCGTCAGTGCTGGCCCGATGGCATGCCGGAATAAATCCCAGAATGTGATGTCCTCTGCGGCTTTACCGATAGGTGAGGCAAAACCGATCGGGATCACCCCAAGGTAGACACCGAAAACCATCAACACCAGTAGACCGAACCAGAATGTTGGTGTGGACGCTAACAGTAGGCAGAAACCGTGGATCGCTTTGCTCAGCAGGCTTCCTTCCCGGGCGGCAGCGACCACGCCGAGCACGAACCCCAGGACACCAGATAGTAGCCAGGCTGTGGCCAACATCAGCACCGAGGTGGAGAATTTCGTGGCAATCACCTGGGAAACCGGTGCATTGAAGCGCAGCGAGATGCCCATATCTCCGGCGATGAATGACGTCAACCAGTCCCAGTAACGCTGCAGCATCGGGGTGCCGTCACCCCAATGAGCTAGTAGCTGCGCTTTCTTCTCCGGGCTCATATTCATATAGGCGGCCTGCCCCACATTCGCTTCCACCGGATCAATCGGGGATAGCGAAATCAGCACAAATGAGATGAAAGAAACCGCCAGCAGCAACGCGATGAGGGATAAACCCCCGCGCAACAGCACCCAGCAAAGGCGTGAAAAGCTGAACTGTTGCGCGGGGTCTCGGTGGGAACCTATTAGCTTTCCCATGTCCACTGGTCCACATTGTTGACGACGGACCAACCGTGACCATGCGGATGCGGCTTCTGCTCCCCGATGTTGAGGTTGTCGCGAACGAAGTACAAGTGATCGATATTGGTCAACCACACCCAGGTAGCTTCACCTTCAGGGGTAACCCCGGTGGTACCGTCCCACTGTGCTTTCTGCCAGTACTCGTTGGATTCGTCAATGTCAGTGGCTGCCAGGGCCTTGTCTAGGTACTCGTCGATGGTGTTTGACTCGTACGCAGCGGTATTGCTGGTGCTCTGGGAATGGTAGAGGCTGTACAGCTCATTTGGTGAGTTGGAGCCCCAACCCCAGACAACGGGTTCGGTGGTCTGAATCAGGTAGATATCGTCCCACGACTTACCTTCGATGGTAATGGGCCCGACCCCCGGAAAGTGGACATGGGGGTGGTGTTTATGCTGCAAGGTCAAGTGTAGCTGACGCGTGTTTTTCGAAGGTGTCTGGGGCCTGGTAATTGCACCAGGTGTGCAATCGTTTCGTGTTATACCGAGTACACCACGCAAAGACCTGCCGGCGGCAGGAGAGCATGTTGGGGAAAACCTTCGCATTTTTGAGAACTTCTCGTTTGAGCGTTGCATTAAATGACTCTGCCAGCGCGTTATCGGCACTACTGCCTACAGCTCCCATGGATTGTTGTACTCCCAACTGGCGGCATGTTTCTTGAAATACAGAGGAGGTGTATACACTGCCGTGATCAGAATGGAAAATCGTTCCACGCAAGGATCCTCGCTGGTCTGCGGCCATCAGTAATGCCTCTCGGGCGAGTTCAACACGCATGTGATCTGCAATCGCAAAACCGACCAGTTTCCGGGAGAAACAGTCAATCACAGTAGCCAGATACATATTCTTTTGCCCGGCAAGGGGAAGATATGTAATGTCCCCGACAAGCTTGTCGTTAGGCCTGGCCGCGGTGAAATCACGCTCGAGAAGATCATCAAAGACCCGCTTATGTGGATCACTGACAGTAGTGCGAACACGACGTTTTTTCGTAAAACCTGCCAACCCGAGAGCTTTCATCACCCGTGCTACGCGTTTGTGATTTACCGGCTGGTCCGGGGTCTGCGCAGTAAGCAACGCGGCTATACGTTTAGCACCATACAAGCCACCTTCCGCCTCGAAAGCGATCCGAATTCGCTCCCCTAGCAGCCCGTCAGCGTATACCTGTTGCTCGCGCCGGGCCGCATTTGCGGCCCACTTGTAATAGGAAGAACGCCTTACTTTCAGTACGGTACACATCCGCTTGACTGAGAACTCAGTACGGTGGTCCTCGATGAACTTGAAGCGGATCACAAGCCCATCTCCTTCGCGAAATACTGCGCCGCCTTGCGCAAAATATCGCGTTCTTCTTTCAAAAGCGCGTTTTCCTTTTCGAGTTGTCGGATTCTCTCTGCTTCAGATAAGACCCGCGCCGCCTCTGCTTCTTTGCGCCGCCTGGCCCGCACCCCGGTGCCAAACTGGTTTACCCAGTTTTGCAGCGAATTACGATTAATTCCCAGATCAGAAGCAACCTGCGCCATTGAAGCCTCGCTGGACTCGTACGCGGCTACCGCGTCTTTCTTGAACTGCGCGGAATATGTTTTACGGGACATGGTAGAAGACTACCTTTCTCCGGCTGAACGCCGGGGCTAGCCTATGTCCACCAACAGGGGGTCAGGTCCAATATTGATCCCAATTTCTTTCATCTGGTTAGCGAATTCAGCGGCTAGTGCCTGTCGAACTGGGTCAGTGGCGGGGTAGACCAGCGTGAATTCTGCTCGAGTACCATCGTGCTTGACGCGGACACCGTCGTCACCCTCGGCCCAGCCGGCATCTTCGAGGATCGTTTTGGCTTTGTCGACGTCAGTTTCAACTTTCATCGCATCCGAGGCCCACGGCATCCCGTCCGCGACGGAATAGGCCGGGGTGCCATGGCCATTGAGCACATGATCGGCTAAGACGTCACGATCAACGGCATAGTTCATGGCCTGGCGTAGGGCGCGGTCAGAGGTGACGTTATTGCCGACTTCGTGTTCGGCGCCGTCCATCCCCTCACGCTTCGGGCTGCCTTCCGGCACGACCGGGAATGAGATGCCGCGCGAGTCAACGGTTTTAGCGCTGAACAGTTCGTAGCCGTCCATGTGCTGGTCAGCGTGAGTGGCCGACACATATGCGACATCAACCTGCCCAGCCTTCACAGCCGCGATGCCAGCATCTTCATCCATGAACACCACGACGAGGCGTTCCATCTTGGGGGCTTCACCGTAGTAGTCCGGGTTCGCCACGAAGATGGCCTGTTTGCCTTGTTCCCAGCTTTCCAGCTTGTACCGGCCGGAGCCGATCGGGTTTTTGCCGTAGTTGTCACCATATTCATCGGCGGGGACGATACCCAGCACGGCCAGGGTATACAGCAGTGTATTGTCTGGCTGTTTCATGGCGATTTCGACTTCGGTGTCGCTGGTGGCAGTGGCTTCCTTGACCTTATTGAGATCGGCTACCGCGCCAGTATTAGTGACGACCTCGTTGATGGTGAACGCGACGTCTTTAGCGGTGACGGTGTTGCCGTTAGTGAATTTCGCGTCATCGCGAATAGTAAACTTCCACGTCATGCCGTCGTCAGAGACAGAGTAATCAGTAGCGAGATCGTTCTCGAAGCCTAAGTCGACGTCGGTTTTGATCAACGTGGACTGAACCAGTGGTTCGTGGACGTGGCTGGCGCTGCCCCATCCGTAGACTGGGTCGAACCCGGTATCAGGTTCAGAACTTGCGGTCATCGCTACGGTCACAGTCGAAACGTCGGGAGCTTCAGCAGTGGGTTCTTCGCTGCCGCTACCGCCGGTGGAGCAACCAACGATCAGGCTAACGACCGCCAGCCCAGCCAGTGCGCGGGCGCGCCAATCGCGACCAATTTTTGTGATGGACATAGATCTATCCTTTTGCATCCTTGCAACCTTGCATCTTTGCATCTTTTGCATCCTTGCATTCTTGGGGAGGATCGTAACAGTTTTCGTGCTCAAAATCTGTGAGTTGTGTAGGGGGGGCAAGTATCTGCGCAAGGTGTTATCCCGTCACGTCAATGTCTAAGAAGTGGAGACGCAAGAAGCGTCGCCACTGATTCGACAGCGAGCGCGTGGACTGGATCCCATCATTTTCTAGAAAACCAGCACATGTTCTCGAACGGGGCTCCCTTCAACCGAAGGGAATCCTTGAGTGGCTACCGATCCGAAGTGTAACGAAAACGTGTTCGAGCATGAATGGTGGGAAAACGTTAGTGAGCGTTACCCCACAACGTAGGCGACGTATCACTTCTCTGCCGATGGGACGGGGGTTATGGTTGCGCGTGAGCTTGAAATACGCCGTCAACACCCAGGTGGGGTACTCCAGTGCAACCTCGGAGTGTAGAGCCGATTGCGGATGGAATGGGTAAAGGCAATTACAACTGCGCGAAAAAGCAGCTTCGACATACCACTACCGGTCAGCGACCAAGCGAGATACTGAAGTTAAGATCGCAGTGGTTGATGTCGCTCCTTCGAGTGAGGGAGACGGTCCCGCAGAAGTAGGAGTGGTAACGGATGCTGTGGAGCAGGGTACAGTCGCTCACGCCATAGCCGAGTGGGAACTCCGCCGCACCCTTCGTTAGTTGCCGATCTGCAAGCCCAAATCGGCCTGGATCTATACCGAGATGGAGAATTGCGCCGAGGACTACGTCGCCCTCGTCCAAGCGTCCAAGAACGAATCCGTCATGCTCGTGAGGCCTGTGGTGATCCCAAGTCACCGCCGATGGCGTTATCGAGGTTCGGTTTAAAGCGTGGATAACAGCTACATCGGTGGTTGTGGGAGTCGGAATTATTTACGCTACAGTTCTTGACTGGTCATTCTAGAATAGGTAGTCTAGAACTATGGCGAGACCGAGGGAGTTTGACACAAGGACGTTCCTGCGACAGGCGGGCGAGTTGTTTGTGAAGCGTGGCTATAACGCAACGTCGATTGATGAGCTTGTGAAAGTCACTGGAGTGGCGCGAGGCAGTCTGTACTCGATCTTCGGATCGAAGCAGGGAATATTTATTGCAGTCCTTGAACACGCGGCAGGGCAGTGGAGCGAATCTGCGGTGCCGAATGCGCAGCTACCAGCAGCCGATCTGCGTGACGATCCGGAGACGCTGCTGAACCTGATCAACGTTGCAGTTTTCGAGATAGCGTGCCACAGTCCTGAAATTGCTGAACTGACCCAACGCGTTATCGATGTAAATAGAATCACAGCGCAATCCCTTGGCCAGCGTGCACTTGACCGGGCTGGTTTAACCGACGCGCCCGCTAAAGCTGTTAAGGAGAAGGAGGAGAAGAATGTCTCGAAATAAGGTCAAAATTCAGGGCGAAGAACTCATTGTCACCCCGATAGGGTTAGACAAGTTGTGGTCGTTGACGACTGAAATCCGTGTGCCGCTTTCACTTGTGCGAGGTGCCACGCATGATCCAGGTATCGTGAAAGAACCGAAGGGGGTGCGAGCTCCGGGATTGAATACGCTTGGTAAAAAGGTATCAGCGACCTACCGCAAAAATCACGAACGCCACTTCTGGAACGTCACCGGCGCAGCCGATGTGCTCGTCGTCGAAGTCGATCCGACGTTCAAGTACAGTCGCCTCATTCTGTCCGTCGATGACCCGGTTGGCCTGGAGCGAGAAATCAATCAGGTGATCCGTAACGGGGCATCCTAACTGAGGCGCTTCTTCTCGTTCTCGATGGAATCGCAGGTTAACGCGGGTGGGTGCCACGCACTCAGACTGCGTACCCACCCTCACAGCTGTTGCATCCACCTAGCCGGAATCTGCACCCACCTTGTATCAAAATGAACGTCTAAGTAACCACTAGGGCACTCATTTTGATACAAGGTGGGCGTCTTTTTGTTTTGCCTGGATGGGTGGCGTTTTAGCTTGTCAGAGGCATATTGGCCAGATGGTGTTGGTTTTCGCCGGGTTTTTTGGTGTTATGAAGCCTAAAGGTGGGTGTTGGAGTCGGTTTGACTCGAGTTTTGGGTGGCCATTTCGTGTTGGTTTTACCCGGGTTTTTTGTTCCTATTTCGGGCGAAAGTAGGGTTTGGAGTCAGTTTTAATCGAGGATTGCGGGATGGGAAATCCTCAATGGAAAATCTGTGGTGGCACGACACAAAAATGGGGTTCAACTGGGGCTGGCAGGCCAAGGTTTCGCTGTCCAGTGTGCCCGGCTAGCCAATCGCGGCACAGTAATACCCAGGCTTGCCATTTCAAAATACCCAAGCTCGCCATTTTGACGCATTTTTAGACTTTGTTACCGGCAAATATGCTCTGGCTGATTACAGGTACACTCTGGCTGATTACAGGACCAAAGCACGCACTCTACGGCGCCGTAGCGAACCTTTTGGCGTTTATAGCCGGTTTCTCCGCTGGTTGACGAGGTTTATCACGTGGTGTTTGTGGACGGGATTTACCTGTCTGGCAAGCTTGTGGTTCTTATTGCTTGCACTAAAACTCACGTGCTTGGCTGGACTGCACCTACACCTAGCTGATGGGACGATGCGGTCAAACAGAAGACAGTGGTCGGCCATCCGGGCAAGAAATCAGGGCAGTGGACGGGGGTTCTCATCAGCCTGAGAAGTGAATAATATCTATCGAGCTGGTTGGCTGGATCAACATTTTGACGACGCCGGTGCACTCGTTTTCCAGCTGGTGTTTTGGGCGTTTTTCCCTGCTAGTTTACGTAAAGCCGGGTTTTACTTGCGGAACGGTGACCGCTCTTCCGCGACGTGGTGCTGTTCTTGCAGTATCTGGCAACGATAGTTTCTAGTGCTCAGTATAATGTACACTGGCCGCGGGTGCGCTCTTTGTGTGCCCGTGTTGGAAATGTCGCGTGGGTAATTTACTCGCGATGTGGTTAATTTAGGAGGCAAGGAATGCCGAAAAGTAAGGCCTTTTCTCAAGTAGTTGAGGGGGGGGGGAGATCACGTAAGGTCTTAGCCGTTATTACGGCGTTGGCGCTAGCATTTGGCGGTATTTTAACGGGACTTTTCCACGCGAATACTGCACAAGCAGCGCCCACCGGTGAGATTGTTCAGCCCGAAGGGCCGCAGCCTGATCCCGTGACGGGCGCCATTGAGGCCGACGCCATTAAAAATGGTTATGTCGACAGCCAAACGGATATGACCAATGCGCCTCATACTCTCTCGGGCCGTGCCTGGGAAGTAGATACCGGTACACCCGCCACCATGGCGAATGGTCTGAGCCCGGTCCCGGAAGGAACTCCTGTGTATATGCAGTTCCTTTCGAAGGGCGTGGCCTCGCCGATTTACATGGCGCGTACCACCAACAAGATCACCCAGGTGGACGGCAGTCAAGCCGGTCCGGGTGCCTACGCTTTTGATCTTCGGCAGGGTTTTAAGGACGCTGCGGGAACCGAGTACAAGTTCTCCAGTTCCTCGTTGAATAGCGAAGCCTACCGTCTGTGGATTGAGCCCTACCGGAATGAAAAGACCGGCAACCTGATGACGATTCTTCGTCAGGCTAACGGCTTCTTCCCGGGCACCTTCGTCAACACCACAACGGGATCCAATATTGGTGGTTTTACGACCGATGGCACCAATATGCAGCGCACGGGTGTCTTCATGTATGAACATCCGGGCGAGTGGATGAAGGCCCAGAACGTCATCCACGATGACAAGGGCCCAATCGACGCGCCGGGCGCTCAGCTTCATACCTCGAATACCGTGTCCGGTCAGGTCTGGCTGGAAACCGGTGGTGGCGCGGATCGTGCCAACTCTGCCACCGGCCCGAATTTCGATCCGGCAACCACCCAGGACACCCCGGCCGAAGGTTACACGGTCTACATGTCCACGCTGACGGAGGAAGGTGCGGCGGCAAATGCCCGCATCAAGGAGCTTCCGCAGAGCGAGCAGCTCGCGGAGACGAAGCGGCTGCTAGAGGAAAATCCGCACTACGTAAAGACGCGTTCGGCGAAGACGGACCGTGACGGTCGCTACACGATTCGTTGGGGTGACTACATCGATGAGAGCCAGCGGCCCAAGGATTTCTACGATGTCAACAACATGTACATCTGGGTAGAAAATCCCCAGGGCGACGTCGTGCAGAACTACTCGAGTTACACGGCCAACCTTTTCCGTAGCCCCTCGGCAAACACCACCTGGACACCGCAGGCGGTGCCCGCGCATAACACCACGGTTACCTCGCGTGTTGAGGATATTGATACTCCGCGCTACGGCAAGGAGGTGAACTCCAGCTACAACGTCAATATCGCGCTGGTGCCGTTCGAGCTCATCCGCCTCGATATCACCAACTTCAACCTGACGGATAAGCCCGCTATGCGCGGCGACGTCGCCGAAGTTGAACTCAGTGGAACACTCTCCCCGCTGCGCACCCATATCGAATGGCGTGATAAGAACGGCCACAAGGTTGGCGAGGATTGCCCGATTAGTAAGCTCAACGATGCGAAGAACTGCACCTTCACCATTCCGGAGGACGCAAAAGATAAGGACGTCTACACGGCCGTCCTCGTCACCGGTGGTAACGATGTGGCAGCGGATTCGCTCAGTGTTCGCGTGTACCCCGATGATGATGGTGACGGCGTCGACGACGATGAGCGCGATCCCGATATCAACAATGATGGCGAAGTCGATAGGCCGCGCACCCAAAATGATCAGGAAATCGTTCACGGTGTGAAAATCGTTGATGAGTACGGTGAGCCCGTGCGGCACTCCAATGTGAATGCTCAGGGCGTTATCCTCTCCGATGGTTTCCGCACGCTCTCGAATGACGAACTGCAGATTACCTACGGTGGTCAGCGTTCCGATCTTTCGAAGTTCGATGTGACGCTGACTGACGCGCAGGGTCGCTCCGCTAAGGCAAGCGCCGAAGAAACCGCCACGGTTTCGGCATGGCGCGGTGCCTCCGGTTTCCCGGTTGTTCGTAACTTCGGTATGGCGAAGTTCGGCAAGGGTACCTACAGCGTTGGTATTACCGACAACATCGACTACTGGGCTGTGACGCGCGATTCGCAGCTCACTAACGGTGGCTTCCTTGACGTTACCGGCAACACCCCCACGCAGTTCGTAACCTTCGGTTTCGACGCGGATAACAACGGTATTGCCGACGTCGACGAACCTTTCAACGAGCGTTTCGAACCGAATCCGGTTAATCCGGTAGAGACGAACCACGGCGTGGAAGCGAAGTCGGATCCGATCACCTTCGACAACGCGAAGACTCCGGCTAAGGAATCCCTGGATCCGACTGCTCCGAACAGTCCGCTTGCGGGTACCACTTTCGCTATCGATCCGACCGCTCCGGATGCTAACGTGCCCGCAGGCGCCACCATCGATGCGAATACCGGTGTGGTAACGATTCCGAACAATGCTCCTTCCGGTGACTTCACGGTTCCGGTCAAGGTGACCTACCCGGACAACACCACTGATGAACTGCGTGTCAATGTCAAGGTGACCTCGAAGGCTCATGATTACGAGCCTGCATACGAACCAACCGACGTTGATCCGAACGAATCCGCTTCGGTGAGCCCGACCTTCACCGACAAGGACGGCGCAGGCGTTACCCTCCCTGATCCTTATTCGAAGAACCCAGCAGAAATCGGTCAGGTCAAATTCAGTTTCGGCACGTTGCCTGCCGGTGTGGAGGAAGTAGCTAATCCGGCCGATGTGACTCCAGGTAAGGCATACATCGATCCGGAGACTGGCGAAGTAACCTTCAGCCCGAGCACCGATCAGGCTGGCAAGTCCGTTGAGTTGCCTGTTGTCGTGACCTACGACGACACCACGGAGGACAACGTGAATGCGGTGTTCAACGTTGGTGCGATCACGAGCGTCACCCAGCCGAACTACGAGAACGGTTCGGGCAAGCCCGGTTCCGAGGTGAACATCCCGGCTCCGACCTTCGATAATCCGAAGACCCCGGATGTCGAGAAGGATGTTCCGCCGACTGGAACCAAGTTTGAGCTTGGCCCCAACCCACCGGCTGGCGTAAACATCGATGAGAACACGGGCGCCATCACGGTTCCTGTTCCGACCGATGCAACCCCTGGCGACACGATCGAAGTTCCGGTTGTTGTAACGTACTCGGATGGCTCGAAGGATGAGGTTACGGTTACCGTAACTGTTCTGGACTTTGGCGATAACGAGAAGTACCAGCCGGCCTACGAGGGCAAGGAAGGCAAGCCGGGTGACACCGTCACCATCGACAAGCCGACGTTCACCGATAAGGAAGGCAACCCTGCCAACCCGACTAAGGTGACCTACGGTGAGCAACCCGAGAACCCTGTACCGTCCGGTGTAGCTATCGCAGAAGATGGTTCGATCGATGTTCCGATTCCGGATACGGCGACCAACGGTGAAAAGATCGACGTTCCAGTCCGCGTGACCTACGAGGATGGAACCCACGATGACGTCACCGCCACCGTCACGGTGCGCACCGATGACGACGGCGACGGCAAGCTGGATCCGCTCGATCCGAAGAACCCGCAGCCGGGCGACGATCTCTGCCCGAACACTCCTTCTGGTGCGACGGTAGATAGCAATGGTTGCTCTGTTGCTCCGACGGTTGAACAGCCTGGTCCGATTACGGGTACGGTTGGTACACCGATCAACGAGATCGTGGTGAAGGTTGATAACCCGGGCAAGCACACCGAGCTGGTTTGCAAGGCTGAAGGTCTGCCTGCTGGCCTTGATATCGTTTACGATGAGGCCAAGGGTGGTTGTGTTATCACCGGTACTCCGACTGCGGAAGCTACTGATCAGCCTGTGAAGATCACGGTTGAGCACAAGGCTCCGGAGACGGATAACCCGAATACCGATCCGGTTGTTGTGACTACTACGGCCACGATTAACCCGGCTGGGGATGACGACGGCGACGGCGTTCCGAACTATCTTGATAAGTGCCTGAACACACCGGCCGATGCCAAGGTAAATGAGAATGGCTGCTCCGTTGCACCTGTTCTCGGCCCGATCGACGTGATTGAAGGCGTCAAGGACGAAGCGATCACCCCGATCGTTATTCCGGTAACCAACGATGGCAAGGCGACGATTACCGCTTGCACGGCAGAAAACCTGCCTGCTGGGCTTGAGATCGCTTACGATGACGCCCAGAGCGCATGCGTGATCAAGGGTACGCCGACCGCGACTGGTAAGACCGCTGACGTGAAGATCACCGTCTCCTATGAGCCGGTCGATAAGCACGACACGCACAATCCTGCTGGGACGATCGAAGGATCGACGTCTGCGAACATCTCGTTGAGGGCTGCCATCATCGTGCCTGGTAACCCGACGGAGCGTGCGAAGTACGATCCTGCTTACACTCCGGTGACGGGTAAGCCTGGCGAAACGGTCACCGTTGCTTCGCCGACGTTCACCGACACGGATGGCAAGTCGGCCAACCCGACCGGCGTTACCTACGGTTCCCCTGAAGGAACGAAGGCACCTGCAGGTGTGACCATCAACCCTGATGGTTCCATCACAGTTGTCATCGATAATGGTGCGACTAACGGTCAGATCATCAACGTTCCGGTGCGCGTCACCTACAGTGACGACACGTACGACGACGTGAACGCCACGGTCAATGTTCGTACCGATACCGACGGTGATGGATATCCGGATCCGGTGAACCCGGACGATCCGAAGCCGGGTGACGACAAGTGTCCGGGCACCAAGCCGGGCGAAAAGGTTAACGAAGAAGGCTGCTCCCTCAACGATCTGAACGATCCGAACTACAAGCCGACGAACGCGTCGGTTGGCGTTGAGGTTTCCTCCGCAGCTCCGACCTTCGATAACCCGAAGACGGCCGACGTCGAAACGAACGCTGCCCCCACGGGCACGAAGTTCGCGCTGGGTTCTGATGCTCCGGCAAACGCGAAGATAGATGCGAATACGGGCGTCATCACGATGACACCGACGGTCGAGCAGGCTAACCAGACGCTCAACATCCCAGTCGTGGTGACCTATCCGAACAATGGTGGCGTCGATGAGACCACCGCCCAGTTCAACGTGGGTGACACATACGCCGCGGTAACCACTCCGAAGTGGGACGATTCCAAGTCCCGCCCAGGCGTGCCGGTCGTTATCCCGAACGCGGGTGACGGTCTGCCGTCCGGCTCGGTAGTGGCCATCGAGGAATGCCCGACTGGTTGGAAGTGCGCCGTGCAGAACGGCGACGAGCTCGTCGTGACGCCTCCTGCGGACGCGCCTGCTGGTGCAATCGGTAAGGTGAAGGTGAAGGTGACATACCCGGATGGTTCCGAGGACATCGAAACCGTCAACGTGGCCGTGGTTCCGAACCCGAACTGGGACGACACGACCACGCGTCCAGGCAAGGGCGTGACCATCCCGAATAATGGTGGCGAGATTCCGGAAGGTACCACTACCGAGGTTACTGGCCCTGGTACGTCTACCCTGAACCCGGATGGTTCGATCACGGTAACGCCGAATCCGGATGCGAAGCCTGGTGATGTCATCAAGGTGAGCATCAAGGATAAGGACGGCAACGTGATTGACGAGGTCACGGTGACCATCGTTCCGAACCCGAACTGGGACGACACGACCACGCGTCCAGGCAAGGACGTGACTATTCCGAACACGGGTGGTGACATCCCGGCGGGTACCACGGTTGAAACCGAGGGTCCTGGTACGTCTACCCTGAACCCGGATGGTTCGATCACGGTAACGCCGAATCCGGATGCGAAGCCTGGTGATGTCATCAAGGTGACCATCAAGGATAAGGACGGTGAGCCGATCGACGAGATCACGGTGACCATCGCTCCGAACCCGAACTGGGACGATACGACCACGCGTCCTGGTAAGGACGTGACTATTCCGAACACGGGTGGCGACGTCCCGGCGGGTACCACGGTTGAAACCGAGGGTCCTGGTACGTCTACCCTGAACCCGGATGGTTCGATCACGGTAACGCCGAATCCGGATGCGAAGCCTGGTGATGTCATCAAGGTGACCATCAAGGATAAGGACGGTGAGCCGATCGACGAGATCACGGTGACCATCGCTCCGAACCCGAACTGGGACGACGCGACCACGCATCCAGGCAAGGATGTGACCATCCCGAATAAGGGTGGCGACGTCCCGGCGGGTACCACGGTTGAAGCCGAGGGCCCGGGCGAGGGTACGTTGAACTCGGATGGTTCGATCACGGTAACCCCGAATCGGGATGCGAAGCCTGGTGATGCTATCAAGGTGACCATCAAGGATAAGGACGGCAACGTGATTGACGAATTCACGGTCAAGATCGTTGAACCGGAAGGCCCAGCGGCTGCCAAGGCTAAGTCGCGAGTCAAGAAGCTGTCGTTCACCGGCGCTTCGGTGCTCGGCACACTGGGCATCGCAGGTCTGCTCACTGGTGTTGGCGCGCTCCTCGTGCGTCGTCGCAACCGGTAAGCTGAAAGCTGCTAAGCGCTAACTAGCGCACGAGGGCGGCTGGTACGGGAACACCCCGCACCAGCCGCCCTTCGTCATGCCAGAACCGTTAGGGGCGTCAAGCCGGCGTATTGGCCATTTCGTGTTGCTGGGGCGGGCATCTTTCGTTGATAGGAAGCGGGTTTGTGGCTAAAAACTCGTTTTGACTCGACTTTTTGGTTGGCCATTTCGTGTTGTTTTTACCCGGGTTTTTTGTTCCTATTACGGGCGAAAGTAGGGTTGGGAGTCGGTTCGAATTGAGGGATGGGAAATACTCTGGCCTGAGATGTTGATACAGTAGCCGATTTTATTTTTCTTCAACTCTCTCGAGAGCATCAGAGCTCTTGTTTTAACGCATCTTGCGTGCGTGTATTCTGAGTCGCTCGGTAAGTCCAAATAATTCCAATAATGCTTTGTACGGTCAGCACAGTTATTGGAATGAATGCAGAAATAGTCTCGTAATAAATCCCTTGAAGAGCAAACAAGATCGATGAATCTGCATAGGCAATTCCCAAGCCAGTGATTGGCAAAGAACCCGCGCGTTGAATCCGATACCACTCGAACTTGGAGTTGAATGCAGCCTTTGTTCTAATACCAGCCCACGAGTTTGGCGGCAACTTGTCTTTTCGCATTGCACCGCCAAGAACCAGCAGGGCAATTGCCGTCGCTAGTACTAAAAGTCCAAGACCAATTGCTGTGGCTTGATACATAATACCAACCTCCGCGAAATCCCCAGCTTGGGCCCGACCCCCGGAAAGTGGACATAGGGGTGGTGTTTATGCCGCAAGGTCAAGTGTAGCTGACGCGTGTTTTTCGAAGGCGTTTGGGGCCTGGTAATTGCACCAGGTGTGCAATCTGTCAAGCGCGAAGTGCTCTAAAAGACCTTCGCACCCCACTGACAAGAATGCGTGTGATGCATTTAACAGACACTCGGTTCGGTCGTAGTGTCTGCCGGGGGTGTGAAAAGTCAATGGCGATTTTTAAGGAGAAGACAATGAAAACGACACGAAGGATTCGAAAAGCTGGGGGCACTGTAGCATTGGGCGTTGCGCTAGTGGTGGGATCTCTCGCGATGACCATCCCTGGCGCAAACGCATTGGGTGGAAACTGCGCGGCGTGGCCGCGTGCTGCGAGAGTGGATCACGCTCCACGATGATTGTTTGCAATAAGGAAGGCGTGGTGTAATTGTCGGCACCACGCCTCCGCATAGCCACAGCGTTGCAGTGCTAACCGGGAGGGGTGCAAATGCGGGTTGAAATAGATAATCTTCAATTTGAGTATGGCGGCGTAGGCGAGGCTCGCAAAATTTTTGATAACGCGTCCACATGCTTCCGAACTGGCCGGTTTTATGCGCTTATGGGACCTTCCGGTTCCGGGAAGACCACATTGTTTCGGTTGTTGACGCGCGAAGTGGAACCAGTTGGTGGGCAGATACGAATTGGGGGCAGGGATTTATCGACTATCTCCGTGCGTGAATTGCGTTCTTCTATAGTAGGGCAAATCTTTCAAGATTATGTACTGGTTCCATTTTTGAGCCCGCTAGAAAATTTGCTACTGGCACGAGAGATTACTGATGGTCGCGCTGTTAAAAGTGACCACGACCGCGCAAAATGGTTGCTTGCACGGGTTGGGCTAGAAGGTTACTCCACGCGGGCGGTCGAGTTGCTATCTGGTGGGGAGCAGCAACGCGTGGCGATAGCCAGAGCGTTGATGGGCAAGGCTGGGGTTCTTCTTGCAGATGAGCCTACTGGCGCTCTGGATCGGGATAATACGGTACAGATTGCGCAGTTGCTGGCCGGCTTGGCTCACGATGAAGAAATGATTGTGATTGCCGGTACGCATGACGGGGAGTTCGCGAGCTACGCGGACGGTGTGGTGCGGATTCGCAATTACGATCTAGTCGCGGAGTGAGTCCCATGGGCAGACAACGGTTACGTTTGATTCGCAAAATGGCTCTGCATAGACCGGTAGGGGCCTTGGGCACTGTGATGCTCGCGCTGGTGTTGGTTCTTACGTGCGTAAGCGTGGCAGGTTTTATTTCTGCGTATAGTCGCGCCGTAGAGCGCGGGGCAAAAAGTAATTTTGGGGTCTATAGTCGCCAGGTAACGGGTAAGGGCCCGACCCCCGGAAAGTGGACATGGGGGTGGTGTTTATGCTGCAAGGTCAAGTGTAGCTGACGCGTGTTTTTCGAAGGTGTCTGGGGCCTGGTAATTGCACCAGGTGTGCAATCGTTTCGTGTTATACCGAGTACACCACGCAAAGACCTGCCGGCGGCAGGAGAGCATGTTGGGGAAAACCTTCGCATTTTTGAGAACTTCTCGTTTGAGCGTTGCATTAAATGACTCTGCCAGCGCGTTATCGGCACTACTGCCTACAGCTCCCATGGATTGTTGTACTCCCAACTGGCGGCATGTTTCTTGAAATACAGAGGAGGTGTATACACTGCCGTGATCAGAATGGAAAATCGTTCCACGCAAGGATCCTCGCTGGTCTGCGGCCATCAGTAATGCCTCTCGGGCGAGTTCAACACGCATGTGATCTGCAATCGCAAAACCGACCAGTTTCCGGGAGAAACAGTCAATCACAGTAGCCAGATACATATTCTTTTGCCCGGCAAGGGGAAGATATGTAATGTCCCCGACAAGCTTGTCGTTAGGCCTGGCCGCGGTGAAATCACGCTCGAGAAGATCATCAAAGACCCGCTTATGTGGATCACTGACAGTAGTGCGAACACGACGTTTTTTCGTAAAACCTGCCAACCCGAGAGCTTTCATCACCCGTGCTACGCGTTTGTGATTTACCGGCTGGTCCGGGGTCTGCGCAGTAAGCAACGCGGCTATACGTTTAGCACCATACAAGCCACCTTCCGCCTCGAAAGCGATCCGAATTCGCTCCCCTAGCAGCCCGTCAGCGTATACCTGTTGCTCGCGCCGGGCCGCATTTGCGGCCCACTTGTAATAGGAAGAACGCCTTACTTTCAGTACGGTACACATCCGCTTGACTGAGAACTCAGTACGGTGGTCCTCGATGAACTTGAAGCGGATCACAAGCCCATCTCCTTCGCGAAATACTGCGCCGCCTTGCGCAAAATATCGCGTTCTTCTTTCAAAAGCGCGTTTTCCTTTTCGAGTTGTCGGATTCTCTCTGCTTCAGATAAGACCCGCGCCGCCTCTGCTTCTTTGCGCCGCCTGGCCCGCACCCCGGTGCCAAACTGGTTTACCCAGTTTTGCAGCGAATTACGATTAATTCCCAGATCAGAAGCAACCTGCGCCATTGAAGCCTCGCTGGACTCGTACGCGGCTACCGCGTCTTTCTTGAACTGCGCGGAATATGTTTTACGGGACATGGTAGAAGACTACCTTTCTCCGGCTGAACGCCGGGGCTAGCCTATGTCCACCAACAGGGGGTCAGGTCCTAACGACGACGTCGTCGCCTATATGCGGTATTTGCAGGAAAAACGTGAGGCTGTTGCAATCGCTCATTCGCGACAAAATATTCTTAGCACCGATACTCAAAAAGCTGCCAGCGTGGATGTAACATCGACTAGTGGGCCGGCTGATATTGGTGTGGTGATAGCCGGACGCTATCCCATACATACCGGAGAATTTTCGGTTAGTAGCGCAGTAGCCAAGCAATTGCAGGCCGAACTGGGTGCCCGCTTCGAAATGGTAGACGCCGATAACGCTGGAAAGCAAAAAACATTTACATTGGTAGGAGTGACCGAAAATCCCGCTTCGATTAACGAGATTAACGCGATTGCTATAACTGACGATGAAACTGTTTTCTCATCCGCGGAAGTGTGGTTAACCAACGATGACTTAGCTCCTATAAATGGGGCGCTGAGTCACGGTGGCGGAGATGTTGCCACAGTAACTTCTGTGGTTAATCGATCTACTGCTAATGCGGTGAGCTACCAGGCGGTATCGCCACAAATGGCATTTTTGTTTGGCGGGCTAATGGTGGTCGCTTTTGTAACTGCAATTTATGCGGCTGATCGGCAGCGGCGGCAGGGCGTTTATAGAGTTTTGACTGCATTAGGCGATAGTCCAGGAAAAGCGGCACTGACCACCTGTACACAGACTATTTTGCTGGCTTTGCTGGGTGGCGCGGTTGGAGTGCTTATAGCCGTGATTTCGCTACCGAATCTATCTGCATGGCTGGGAACCTATTTCGAGCAGCGCTGGCAACAGCTTGTGTGGAGTGCGGTAGTTATTGCGGCTACAGCAATGCTGGCCGTGATACTGCTCGGTGGAATTCTCGCGGCGGGGTTAACGGTTGCAGCTCGCAAACATCAGATGCGCGCGCATAGTGACGGCTTTTCGGTTCGTTTGCTGATGGGTGTGGGTGTTGCGGGTACGGCGATAACAATGCTGTTGATAATAAGCAGGCAGTTATACATTTTCCCGCAAGGCCATCGGGCCGCGATGGTTGTGGGTGCGGTGAGCGTTCCCGCGTTCGCTTACGCAATAGCATTAATTACGCGGCAACGGAAGGTGACTGGCAGGCTAGGAAACCGTTTACAAAAGCTTACTTTGGGTGCGCTTGTAGCTGTTTTTGCTTTGAACTATTACGGGGCACTTTATGCAAGCGGGGTGGCGGACTTGACTAACTGGTTAGGACGGCAGATCGAAGGTGCGGACAGCTACCTGGAAGTCAGTAATGCTAATGAACAAGCTGTTGACAACTTACTGAAGAGATTTCCAGAAATAAAACCTTACACGGCCGTATTCGGAGATGTCGCCACAAATGAGCGAGTATTTCGCATTACCGATAGCGAAAGCGCGGCGTGTTTCGCTACGGCGAAAACTGTGGCTGATTGCCCGCAACCGAATCTGGATCTGGTCTATATAGCATCCGGCGGATTAGTTGATCGAAAATATATTAATCACGCCCCTGAATCTTACGTCACTAAGAAGGGGGCAGTTACCCTCATTGGTATTGGGATGGGTGATTCAGCCGTTACCGAGGTTATTAACGTGGAGGGAATCATTGGAGATAGGGATTTAGAGAACAATATCCTGCGCGGGTTGGTTTTATCGAGTGATTCGCCGCTACTCAAACAGCTCGGTATCAGCAAACCACGGTCGTACACCGTGATTGTTACTGGATTTGGAAGTATGCCGGATGAAGTGCGGGACGGGGTGCGCGCAACCATACTTTTGGAAGCCCCGTTCGCGTCGCTTAGCGACTCTGATGATCCTGAAATTAGGCAACTACGCGCACAAGCAGTAGCACGTCAGATATTCGCCGTGTTTGTCTCTGGCGCGATATTACTTGCCCTAGCCGTTACTTTGGTTTCTGATCAGCGGATAGAGCGCCGCCTTATCGAGCTGTTTGGAGGTGGTAGGCGCGTGCGCCTGAGATTGCTAAAGCCCCTCGTTTTCTCTTACTCGGTTACCGTAGGAAGCGCGGTAATTTTGGGGCGCTTGGCCGCTATGGACCGCATTCCCTTCACATTCCTCGACTCTGCTGCCGTGCATAATTACGGCGTTGTGTGGACGTTCGGACTAGCCGGACTGCTATTTGTGGTACCTGCGCTCATTATTGGTGCCCGCCCGCGCCGGCTCCGGACGGGCCGGTAAATTACAAACGGGTAGCACGGGTGATGAAAACTCTTCCAAACGATATCTTCTGGCGGGCAAGCGCCTCTGCCTTTAATACACAGGGCGCGCCGCATCTCCGGTTCGCCCGCGGCCACTCGTGTACCGATACAGCTTGTTCGACGCCGGCGCACATCGAGTAGACGTGCGCAATCCACAAGAAATAGTGGGGAAGGAGATTCCAGGTGCACTCAATATTCCCCTTGACGAATTGCGCGGACGCCTCGCCGAACTTCCGGAGGTGAGCTTATTTTTAGCCGCCAAGTGGGTTTGCGCGGTTATTTAGCGGCCCGGATTGTGCGCCAGCATGGCCGCTCTGCCAAGAACCCGGCCGGCGGATATATGACCCTGGCAGGCCGAATAAGCGGCCGGCGCCAGCGCCCACCAAGAAAAGTAAACGCGTGCTAACAGGAGCAATTGCAAGCCACGGGCCGGGGGTAAAGGGGTTCAACAACCCCTTTACCCCCGGCCCGTTATCGTAGCCAGTAACGGCTTGTTATCGCAGCCAGCTACGACCTACTTTTGTGCCGGTTCGGCCTAGCTTTGTGCTGCTTCGGCTAGGTTTTGTGTCGGTTCGGCTTGGTCTGCTGCCTGCTGGCGCTGCAGGGCGTGTAGACGTTCCTGGTGCTTCTTATCGATGCGGAACAAGAAGCCAACTAGAACCAGGCCTACCGCGGCCACGGCCGCGGCGGTGAAGTACACGGTGCGGTACGCTTCCAGCCCGGTGGCTCCAGGTACGGCCAGGAGCGAGGCGATCTGCGGGCCCACTAGCGAGGCAATGGCGTAGCCGAAGAACATAATTCCGTAGTTCACGCCGTTATTCTTCAGCCCGAACTGCCGCGAGGTTAGCGGCGGGAATACGACGAGCACACCGCCGAAGGAAGCCCCGAGCAGGCAAAGGAAAATGCCAAAGAGTAGGGGGCTAGTCGAAACCGAAAGCCCCAGCAGGCTCACAATCGTCAGAATCAAAATGGCTGCGAGCACCTTGATTTCCCCGAATTTATCCGCGAAAACACCGGTGGAAAGACGGCCGACCAGATTTGCGGCGGTGTTGACGATGACGTAGATAGACGTCGTCGTCGCGATTGCGCTCAAGGCACTTACATCACCAACCGGAGCGCCGTAAAGCTGGGATCCGGCGATCGAAGTCAGCTTGCCGATCATCATGATTCCGGCCGTGCAGCAGATTGCAAGAATGACGATCATGAGCCAGAAGGTAGGCGTCTTGATCATCTGGCCGGGGGTGAAATCTTTCTCCACGCGGCCGGTAGGGCCAGCATCCGGGTTGTAGCCCGCCGGGCGCCAATTGGCCGGAGCCGGGCTCATAATTGCACCGGCGAGCCACGCCAGCACCCAGAAACCGATACCGAGGTAAACG
This sequence comes from Actinobaculum suis, assembly GCF_900618115.1. Lineage (NCBI taxonomy): Bacteria > Bacillati > Actinomycetota > Actinomycetes > Actinomycetales > Actinomycetaceae > Actinobaculum > Actinobaculum suis. The sequence goes on along the minus strand of NZ_UYIO01000001.1, from coordinate 1,964,591 downwards.
AAGCCCTTTTGCCCGAAATGGTGGTTGAGCTGCGTGGCGATTTGGGAGAGCATAATGCCGCCGATAGATGCAGCTGCCAGAAGCACGCCGTTCATGGTGGCGCGCTTCTCCGGGAACCACCGCAAAGAGGTGTTAATCGCCGGGTTGTACATGAGGCCGTTGCCGGCCCCGGCCATCAGACCGTAAGTAATGTAAACCAATGGCACCGAGGTAACGAAGCCCGTGAGCAGATAGCCGAGACCAAAAATAGCCCCGCCCACAAACATGAGCATCTTCGGCCCGGACTTATCAACGATCCGCCCGGAAAGAATGCCGAAAAGCGCCATTACCGTTTGGTAAATCGTGAGTGCCAGCGCGATTTGGGCGCCACTGCCACCGGTTGCTTCCTGGAGGGGGACATCAAAAACAGTGAAGACGTTTGCGGCGGAGACCACCCAAACGACTATGAAAGCACCAATGAAAACTATGTTTCTATTGGCAACTTTTTGTGCGTGTGACACTACTACACAACCTCCTAGCTGCGTGAAACTTAAACGTTCGGAAAAGTGTAGCTGCAAAAAAGTGTAGCTTCAAAGACTTGTGTTTCCGAAAAGTGCGTTCCCGAAAAGTTTTATGTCAGCGGATGAATACGTGAACAAAATACCTCGCCGCCGTGCAGAAAGTGTGCACACCGGCCCGGAGGTCGGTGTGCACGTGCTTCTACTCCTAGGCGTCTTCGCGAAGATTGTTACCGGCTACTTCACCACCGTCGATGAGAATATCTGCGCCATTGACGAACTTTGATTCATCAGAGGCCAGGTAAACCACCAAATAAGAGATTTCTTCAGGCTTGGCAACGCGGCCCGCAGGAATCTGGCCAATTCCGCGCTTCAGGCCGGCCGTAAGGGGAGTTTCTACCGAACCCGGCAAAATTGCATTGGTGCGAATGCCGTCTTTGCCGAAGGAGAGTGCAGCTTCCTTGGTTAGACCCCGCACGCCAAACTTGGCGGCCGCATAAGCCGCGCGGTTCTTAATAGCCTGCACGCCCGCAATCGAAGAGACGTTGATGATCGAGCCGCCGCCCGCTTCCTGCAGGTAAGGAATTGCCGCCTTCATGCCTAAGAACACGCCAACCAAATCGATATCAATCGTGCGGCGGAATTCGGCAACATCAGCCTCGAGAGCAGAACCGCGGGAAAAAATGCCCGCGTTATTCACGAGCACGTCGATCTTTCCAAACTTTTCCTTCACGGTGGCGAGCGCCTTTTCCCAAGAATCGAAGCTGGTGACATCGAGCTGAACAAACATGGCTTTGTCTTCGCCAATTTCAGTGGCGAGCGCCTTGCCGGCCTCTTCTGAAATGTCGGCAATTACCACGCGGGCGCCTTCCTGCGCCAAGACTTTCGCGTGGGAGGCGCCCATGCCGGAAGCACCCCCGGTAATGACCGCTACTTTATTCGCAACACGTCCTTGTGCCATGAACAAACCTCTTTCTTCTGGAGCTAGTGGCTGAAACTAGCAGCCGGAACTAGTAGCTAGAGTGATAATCCTGAGTGAATTGACATGGAAGCAGGGCAAGGGCGGTTGGCGGGCAAATGCGATTGAGAGCGATCGCGCTCACCAAAACGCGGGAAAATCCGGTGGTGTAACCAAGGTCCTCTTTTTGCCCTGCGATTGAATGCTACACTATTTATTTCTTGCACGAAAGGTGCAGGTGAAATTTCAACCGAGTCGTGTTATCGTGAGGTTGCGCTCCGAAGAAGGGGTGCAAAAGTGAGATGTGAGCTCCTCCGGGTGGGGAATTGTCCTATGCTGTCCGACAGCTCGCAGATTTGAATGAAGGGTACTGAAAACATGTCTGAAGAAACATTACCTACCCCAAATGTTACGGGGCACACTCGTTTGCTCGCCCTATTGGCGGATCCTGCCCGGCATTCTTCTTCGCCGCGTATGCACACGCTAGCGGCGGCCAAGCTGGGGCTTGATTATGTGTACCTCGCTTTCGACGTCAATGAAGATAATCTGGGCGAAGCGGTGGCCGCAATGCGGGCCCTTGACGCGCGGGGCTTTAACCTTTCCATGCCGAATAAGCTGAAGGTGCTCGAATATGTGGATGAGCAGTCTGAAGCGGTACAGCTGATCGGTTCGTGCAATACGGTTGTGAACGAAGATGGCAAGTTGATTGCCCACAACACCGACGGCGTGGGCGCGATGGAAACCTTGCGCGTGAACGGGCGCGATCCGAAGGGCCGCACGATCACGATTATTGGTGCCGGTGGTGCCGGTACCGCTATCGCAGTGCAGGCTGGGCTCGACGGCGCTTCCAAGATCAATGTTTTCAACCGCAAGGATGCCTTCTGGCCGCATGCGGAAGAAAACGTGGCACGTATTGCCAAGACGGGCGCGGAAACTTCCCTCACGGATCTGGCCGATGCGGACGCGCTGGCAGCTTCGCTAGCCGAATCGAGCGTTTTGATTGACGCCACGAGTGTGGGTATGGGCAAGCTGGAAGGCCTGACGAATATCCCGGACGTATCGATTTTGCCGAAGGACATCTTCGTCCTCCACATTCCTTACAACCCGCCGGTAACCAAGCTGGTTGGGGATTGCCAGGCGGCGGGAATTGCCGCGGTGAACGGTAAGGAAATGCTGTACCAGCAGGGTGCGGCTGGATTCAAGATTTGGACTGGGCAGGATATGCCGCTTGATTTCATCAAGCAGCACGTCCAGTTCTAAAAGGTGTTCTGCAAGGCCTTAGGGCCTCGTAGGCAAGGCCTGCAGAACCCAGAAATCGTGACTGTTTTTATTGGTTTTTCGCGGTCACGAGCCCGTACGGGGGGCCGGCTTCGATTACACGCATAGATCTACTTGATCTGCAGTAATCGGTACCGACCCCCGTACGGTTTTTAATGGCGACTGAGCCTGCCGCTTAGCGCGCTTCTGGCCGCGGCTGTCGCTTAGTGTGCTTTTGACCGCGGCTGCCGCTTAGTGTGCTTCTGACCGAGGCTGCCGCTTAGCGTGCTTTAGCTTGCTAAACGGCAGCCTCCGTTTCCGTTCAGTCAGCTGCTGCTTCCGTAGCTTGCGTAGCATCAGCGGCTTGCGCCGGTGCCGTTTCCACTGGCACCGTTTTCACCGGCGCCAGTTGCCGTTTCCGCCGTAGTAACTTCTCCTTCTGCGGGCGCAGCTTGTGCGTGCGCTTCTTCCGCCGTCGCTTCTTCGGCCGCTGCTTCTGCGGCTTCTGCCACTTCGGTGGCGCGTGCTTCTTGCAGGGCCCGGAGCTGATTTTCCGGAGTTAGATAGACGGCTCCGAAGGGCGGGATTTGCACTAGGGCCGAATAGGGTTGGCCATTCCAGCCCTCCCCGCTAGCCTCAACCGCACCGAGGTTTCCAACTCCCGAACCGCCATATTCAACGGCGTCGGTATTGAGAATTTCGATCCAGCGCCCACCTTGCGGCAACCCGACCCGGTAGTTCAGGCGCGGTACCCCGGAGAAATTGACTGCTACCGCAATCGTATCGTCATCATCTCGCGAGTGACGCATATACGTAAGCACATTAGAATCGGCGTCCGAACCGTCAATCCATTCAAAACCGTGCGGCGAGAAATCATCCGACCACAGCGCCGGATGCTCCACCAGCAACTCATTGAGCCGCTTCACCAAACTCATCACGCCGTTATGTTCGGGTTGGTCAGTGAGCCACCAGTCGAGGGAAGCATCATGATTCCACTCCGCCATCTGCGCAAACTCTTGGCCCATGAACAAAAGCTTCTTACCCGGATGCGACCACATATACGCATACAGTCCGCGCAAGCCCGCGCGCTTTTGCCAATCATCGCCCGGCATCTTCGCATACAGCGAGCCCTTACCATGCACCACTTCGTCATGGGAGAGGGGGAGCAGATAGTTTTCGGAGAAAGCATAAACCATGGAGAAAGTGATCTCTCCGTGATGCCAGCGCCGGTTGATCGGCTTTTCTTCCAGGTAGGAGAGGGTGTCATTCATCCACCCCATATTCCATTTCAACCCGAAGCCCAGCCCGCCGGTATCCGTCATCGCGGTCACGCCCGGCCAAGAAGTCGATTCTTCCGCGATCATCATAATGCCCGGGTTACGCCGGTAGGCGGTAGCGTTCGTTTCTTGCAGGAAGGCAATCGCTTCCAGGTTTTCCCGCCCGCCGTAAATATTTGGTTGCCACTGGCCATCTTGGCGTGAGTAGTCCAGGTACAGCATGGAGGCGACGGCGTCTGCCCGGATACCATCGAAATGGAACTCTTCAATCCAATACAGCGCATTTGCGACGAGGAAGTTCCGTACCTGGCGGCGCCCGTAATTGAATACGAGCGTGCCCCAATCGGGTTGGGAACCGCGGGAAGGATTGGGATCTTCATACAGCGGTTCACCATCGAAGTTTGCCAATGCCCAAGCATCGGTAGCGAAATGAGCGGGCACCCAATCGGTAATCACGCCGATCCCGGCCTGGTGCAAGCGGTCAATAAGATAGCGCAAATCATCCGGATGACCGAAACGCGCCGTGGGCGAATAATAACCCGTCACCTGGTAACCCCAGGAAGGGCCATACGGATGCTCCGCCAAAGGCATGAATTCCACGTGCGTGAAGCCCATGTACTTCACGTGCCCAATCAGCTGGTCGGCGGCTTCGCGATAGGAAAGTCCCTTCCGCCAGGAGCCTAGGTGTACCTCGTAAATTGAAATAGGTTGGTCGATTCCGCGCCGGTTCGCAACCCATTCGGCGTCGTTCCATTCGTAACGCGAAACCGTGACGATAGAAGCGGTAGAAGGCGGTTCTTCGGATTGGCGGGCCATCGGATCGGCCTTCTGATGCCAAGACAGATCCTTATATTGGATTTCGAACTTGTAGCGCGAACCTTCCCCAGCACCGGGAATGAAAATCTCCCAAATTCCGGATTCGCCTAGGGAACGCATTGCGTGCAGGGAGCCGTCCCAGCCGTTGAAATCGCCAACCACTCGCACCGCGAGCGCATTGGGCGCCCAGACGCTGAAAGACGTACCTTGGGTATCACCCAGTTCAGATTCGAAAGTATGGACGTGTGCGCCCATAACTTTCCACAGCTCTTCGTGCCGGCCCTCAGAGAATAGGTAAATATCGAGTTCGCCCAGGGTGGGGAGGAAACGGTAGGGATCGTCGGTCCGGTTTTCTACCCCGCCATACAGGGCAACTACCCGGTAGTCCGGAACTTCCGCACCCGGTACCACGGCCCGCCAAATTCCGTTGTATTCATGTTCGGCCCGGATACGCCCGTGCGCGAGAGTCTCAATGTAGACCTCATCCGCAAGCCGGCGTAATACCCGGACGGTCACATTCTGGCCATCCGAATGCGGCCCGAGAACGTCGTGAGGTGCGTAATACCATCCTTTCGATACGGCGTCGAGAGTATCCTCGTCAACCATGATGTAATCCGCCATACGTGTACCCCTTACCTTTTCGTGCTCTAAGAGCGTGAGTTACGGCGTGCCCGTGGCCGGAGGATCTTCGACGGTGAGGACCCCGCCAGCTTTAGGTATTCCGTTACCCTCTATTCTCGCTTAGTTTAAGTGCTTGCGCGACCCCGTTTAGTGGTATGTCCACCCAATCTGGGCGTTGCGCCATTTCGTAACTAACTTCGTAGAGCGCTTTATCTAAAAGTAGGGCAGAAAGGAGTGGACGTTGGTCCTGCGGTATCTGCCCGTAGCCGGCCAGGAAAGTTTCCGTGGCGGTCGCCTCCCACCGCTCCAGCATTTGCTGGTCTCCGCCTTCCCGCGCTACCTGCCCGGCGGCATAACCAAAGGAACGCAGCATTCCGGCAACATCCCGCAAAGGCGTATCTACTTCCTGCCTTTCTGCTAGCGGACGCAAAGGTTCGCCTTCAAAATCGAGAGCCACCCAACCCCGGCCCGGCACGTAGAGAACTTGCCCTAAATGGTAATCGCCGTGCACGCGTTGCAAGGCCGGCCAAGTAGCGCGCTCACCGGCATCAAAAACCGCGGCAATTTGGGCGCGATACCGGGCGAGTGCGGGTGCGTCTTGCAAAGCGCGGCGGGCCCGGTTATCCCAGGACTCGCGTTGCGCACGGATTGCCCCGGCCGTGGCCGGCGTGGTTCCCAAAGTGCGGGCGAGTTGCCGGTGGAAAGTTGCGGTGAGCGTGCCCAGTTGCCGGATTAGTTCGGTGAGTTCTGTAAGGTCGGTGGGCTCTGTAAGGTTGGCGGGTGCGGCGGCCTGCGCGAGGCGCGCGGTAAAAAGCTTCCACCCATCGCGCCCAGTAGCTAAATACTCTTGCGCTACCAACACATCCGCCCGCTGCCCGGTACTCGTTACCAGCGCCGCCGCGCCATACTGGTGCGGTACGGTACCGCTCGCGCTCAGTGCCGCAGTGAGTTCGACGTCGGGGTTGGTGCCGGGTAAGAAAACACGAAAGAGCTTCACAATAGTGGGTTTTTCGACGCCGTCTGCCTCGTACACAATGGAAGTATTCGACTGTTCGCCACTCAGCACCCGGCCGCGAATAACTCCCGCCGCAGATCCGACCGCTTGGCTTGCGGCCTGATTCGTCTCCGGCGTGGCTGTTGGCCTCGGTACCGAGTTTGACTGCGGCCGCGCAGCTGCCGGGGATTGCGCTATTGGACCGCTGGGGGCCGCAATAGTGCGGGCTCCAGCGGTAGCTACCCGGAAAATATAGTCTTGGCCAAAACTGTCTTGGCAGGCATCACGGGCTAAGTCTGGGTTGGCCGTGTCTGCGTTAGCCGGGTGCGAATGTGCTTGGCCCGAATCTGCTAGGTCCGAAGGTGCTAGGGCCGAATCTGCTGCGTCCGTATGAGCTAGGGCCGAGTGGGCCAGGCCCGCGGCAGGAACACCGGTTGCGTTTGCGGGCGAGGCGGAATACTGCGGGCAGGCGGCCAGCAGCCGAGCCGAATCAACCACTACCGGCACGTTGTACACCACTTCGCCTGCCGCTACGAGCAGCCACAGCAGATCCCGTCCACCCGCATCCGGTGGGGCAGCGCTCGCGGTTGCCGAGTGCCCGGTATTAGCCATTGGGGCCGGGCTAGTTACAGGGGCCGGAGTAGCTACCGGGGTCGGGCAAGCCGTCTGGGCTGTGCGAGCCGGTTCGCGGGCGAGCCAAATGGCCTCCCGGATTTGCAGTTCTTGCGGACTACCGCGATACCAACGGGCCGCGTGTACCCACGGAGTAATTGCCAAGGCGAGCGCGCGGCGAATCTGCGGGCTGGAATAGTCTGCGTGGTCTGCGTGGTCTGCCTGGTCCGCGCAGACCGTAGTGCCGGCAGCGCTGGCGTGGTCTGTATGGTCTGCGGGGTCTGTGTGGGCGGTGCGGTCGGTATCGGCGGTGTTTTCGAGCATGCGCAGTTCAGCTTTCTTTCGCAGGGGGAGTGGCCGCGGCCAGATTCGTGGGCTGCGGATCGGGCCGGGAAAGTGCGGTGTAATCGACCGGGCGAGTTTCGCGGTTATCCGCGCGAGCCCCCTCGCGCGGGGCCGGTGTGGCCGTGCGCGGGGCTTGCAATTGCAACCAGAAGAAATCGCGCGGGCCGAGCGTTACCGTGTATGCACCGCCGGGGCCAATATTTGGGAATCCAGCCCCGCCGAACACGTCGGTGGCATGCCAACCGGCATATCGCACCGGCACCTTCACACGGGCCGCCCGGGCCGTGTTCGCCAAATTCGCCAAACAGAGAATAACTTCCGTTTCATCGCTCCGCAGGAAAGCCAAAACTGCCTCATTATCGGTTTCCAGCAAAGCGAAATCGCCGTTCCCCAGGGCCGAATGTTGGCTTCGCACGTCCAAGATTCCGTGAACCCAATGCAGGAGGGAAGCCGGCTGGGAAAGCTGGGATTCCACGTTCACCGCCTGGTAATTAAATGCCAGGGAGGAAACTACCGGTAGATAAAGTTTGCCGGGGTCAGCCGTGGAAAAACCGGCATTTCTATCCGGGGTCCACTGCATTGGGGTGCGAACGCCGTCGCGATCTGCCAACCAAATGTTATCCCCCATGCCGATTTCGTCCCCGTAATACAGGAATGGTGAACCGGGAAGGGAAAGCAGGAGGGCGTGCGCGAGTTCGATTTCCGCCCGCGAGTTTCCCAGGAGCGGTGCCAAACGGCGCCGAATCCCCACATTGGCCCGCATCCGCGAATCTTCCGCATACCAGCCATACATGGCGGCCCGCTCTTCCGTGGTCACCATCTCGAGAGTGAGCTCATCGTGATTGCGTAGGAACGTGGCCCACTGGGCACCTTCCGGAATGTCCGGCGTCTTCCGCAAAATATCGACGATCGCGTTCGCCCGCTGGTCCCGCAAAGCATAGAAAATACGTGGCATTACCGGGAAGTGGAAACACATATGGCATTCCGGGGCCTCCGGAGTACCAAAATAGGCGACGACGTCTTCCGGCCACTGGTTAGCTTCCGCCACCAAAATGGTGCCCGGAAACTCGGTATCCAAAATCCGGCGAATCTTCGCAATAAAAGCGTGGGTTTGCGGCAGGTTTTCGCAATTTGTTCCCTCTTCCTCGTAAAGATAGGGGATAGCGTCTAGCCGCAAACCATCCACCCCGATTTGGCACCAGAACCGCACCACGTCGAGCACAGCCTCATGCACTTTCGGGTTCTCGAAGTTCAAATCCGGTTGGTGGGAGAAGAAACGATGCCAGTAATACTGTTTGCGAACCGGGTCAAAAGCCCAATTCGAAGTTTCTGTATCCACGAAGATGATCCGGGCGTCACTGTAGCCAGAATCATCATCGGCCCAAACGTAGAAATCCCCGTATGGGCCGTCCGGATTAGAACGCGAGGATTGGAACCACGGATGGTCAACCGAAGTGTGGTTAATAACGATGTCAATAATGATGCGGATGCCGCGGGCATGGGCCTGTTCCACCAATTCGCGGAAATCGTCCATGGTGCCGTAGCGCGGATCGATCGCGGTGTAATCGGCTACATCGTACCCGCCGTCCCGGCCCGGGGAGGGATAGAACGGCGGGATCCAGATGCAGTCGATTCCCAACCATTGGATGTAATCCAAATGTGAAATCAGGCCGCGAATATCGCCCACCCCATCGCCATCCGAATCTCCAAAGGCTTTCAGCAAAACCTGGTAAAACACAGCGTGCTTATACCATTCGGGATCGGCAGAAAGCCCGCGGGCGGTGCCCGGTTGTAGATGCGGCTGGGATTTGGCGGGATTTATATTTGGCAGGAAACTCACTTCAACACTTTCACGGACAGAATATGTGCTGGTGCCGACGGGTCAAGCCGCACGAAGGGCTCTTCATTCCAATAGAAGGTGTTACCCGTAAGCTCATCCGTCACCTCGATAATTGGAGCACCATTGCGCGGTGCTACCTCGAGCGGGGTCAGATCCAGATGGAGAACGGCTTCCTGGGTGTTATGCGGATCCAAATTTAGGACCACGATCACCGAATCGGCCACCCCATCCGGCGTTTCTTCCGCCCGTGCGTGCTTGGTGAAGGAAAGCACCTGGTCGTTAGTGGTCTCGTTAATATTGATTCCACGCAAACGCTGCAGTGCCGTGTGCTCCCGGCGGATTTTGTTCAAACGTGCGAAGAGCGCCTGTATGCCGTGCGGATCCTGGCTGTAATCACGTGGCCGATATTCGTACTTTTCGTTATCGATCATTTCTTCGAAACCAGGCCGCGGCACATCTTCCACAAATTCATACCCGGAGTAAATACCCCAGGTGGGAGATCCCGTGGCCGCCAAAATTGCGCGGATCTTCCACGCGTTCGGCCCGCCGGTTTGCATGTACGGCGTGAGAATATCGTGCGTGGTGGGCCAGAATGCGGGCCGTAGTACGTGCGCGGTTTCCCGCCCCAACTCCAGCAGGTATTCTTCGATCTCTTCCTTTTCGTTACGCCAGGCAAAGTAGCAGTACGACTGGTGGAAACCAATCGCCGCCAAACCTTGCATCATGGGCGGGGCTGTGAAAGCCTCCGACAAGAAAATAACCTCGGGATGTTCAATCCGGAATTCGGCCAAGAGCCGTTGCCAGAAGGGGAGGGGCTTCGTATGCGGATTATCGACCCGGAAAATCGTTACCCCGTGGCTCACCCACACTTCCAGCACGCGCTTGATTTCCTGATAGATACCTTCCGGATCATCATCGAAGTTCAGTGGGTAAATATCCTGATATTTCTTCGGCGGGTTTTCCGCGTAAGCGATAGTCCCATCGGGGCGGTGCAAGAACCATTCCGGGTGTTCCTTCAGCCACGGATGGTCTGGGGAACACTGCAAAGCCAGGTCGAGCGCAACTTCGAGGCCTTCCTTGCGTGCCTGCTCCACAAAGTAATCGAAATCTTCGAAAGTACCGAGGTCCGGGTGGATCGCATCGTGGCCGCCTGCCTCGCTACCGATCGCGTACGGCGAGCCCGGTTCGCCCGGTTGCGCGGTCAAAGAGTTGTTCTTCCCCTTGCGTGCCGTAAGTCCGATAGGGCTAATCGGGGTGAGGTAGACGACGTCGAAGCCCAGGCCGGCGATACGCGGCAAATCTTCAGCGGCACTGCGCAAAGTGCCCGAATGCCATTCGCCTTCGTCGTCTTGCCAGGCTCCCACAGAACGCGGGAACATTTCGTACCAGGAACCCACCAGCGCGCGTTCGCGATCCACTTCCAACGGGAACACCGCCGATTCGGTGAGCATATCGCGCAGGGGATAGCGGCGGATAACATCTTCCACCGCGCTGGAAGTAGCCGCGGCATAACGCACTTCCTTGGGAACGGTCTGCAAAGTTAGCACGCCCAGCGCGTCACTAATTACCGTGTGCTCTGGGGTATCTTCCGGAATGCGTTCCAAAACCCGATGCAAAAGCTGCTCAGCTTCCAAGAAAACGAGTGCCACATCTTGATCGAGCGGCAACTTGGCTTCCGCATTGTGCTTCCACGTGGCCAGCGGATCAGACCAGGAACGCACAAAGAACCCATAGTTGCCGGTGGTTGGCGGTGTGAGCCAACCCTGGTAGCGGCCTAGCCCGGGGCGGATGAGCTCCATCGGGGAGGCCTGCACTTCCGCACCATCTGGGCCAACGAGAACGGCTTCGCACGCAAACAGATCATGACCATCGCGCCACACCGTGGCCTGCACGGGGAAAGCTTCCCGTTCCGTGGCCTTAGCCGGCCAGGACCCATTTTGCACCTGCGGCATCACATCCATAATCGGAATGCGACCAATCGCCGCATAAGGCGCCGGAATCGGCGCGGTTGGGGCGGCCGGATCATTGGCGGCCGCAGCCTGAATCCGCTCCCCAAAGTGCGGAGAAGCCGCGGTCTTAGCGGCCGTCCGGGTGGTCGATTTCGCTGCCGTCTTGGTGGCCGGTTTGGCTGCGGTTTTGGCAGCCGGCTTCGCCGCGGTCTTGGCGGTGGCCTTAGTAGCGGTCTTGGTGGTGGCCTTGGCGGTGGTCTTAGTTGTCGCCCGCCGGCCGGTAGTCTTAGTGGCCGCCGGCGCCGCCGCCGACTTAGCGGTAGCAGCCTTCGCGGTGGTGCCCTTGGCGGTAGCAGCTTTCGCGGCGGTAGTCTTGGCGGCTGCGGTCTTAGCTGTTGTGCTCTTTGCGGCTGTAGTCTTCGTTGCCGCTGTAGTCGTTGCCGCCGTGGACTTGGTATCTGCAGCCTTGGTATCTGCCGACTTCGCGGCGGCCGTGGACGTGGCAGCTTTCGCGGTGGTTTTGGTAGCGGTGGTCTTGGTAGCGGTGGTCTTGGTAGCGGGGGCCTTGGTGGTGGCGGTCTTTGCGCTCGCGGTCCTGGTACCCGCCGTCTTCCTAACCGTGGTCTGCGTGGCCTCTGGCTTGGTGTCCGCTTCCTTCGCAGCCGCGGGCCGCGTGGTCGAGGTCTTAGCTGTAGCTGCCTTGGCGGTGGCCGTAGTCTTGGCAGCAGCGGTTTTGGCAGTAGTGGCCTTGGCGGTCGCGGCCTGCGGTAAATCCCCGGCCTTTGCAGCGGGGCTTGCCGCGCCCTTCGCGGCGCTGCCTGTGGTTGACGGTTCCTTCTTAGCTCCCGAGGCATCCATGGCTAAATCCTTTCTAACCGGGGTTTCCCACTGCGATAGTTCGCTACTTCGCGCCCGTTGCGTGGCAGAAGCGTGCTGCGGAAACGGGTGGCATTACATTCCCGCCCGCCACAGGTACGTCCGCCATCTCGCCCTAAAAAACAGAGCGAGGTAGGTGGCTACGCGAAGCACAAAAGCGGAAGGAGCAGGCACAACGGCACTACTCAGAACCGCCCGCGAAGGTGTTGCAGTGCTCACAGGTACTAGCCTAAACGGTTTGAGATTTTCCTGCACGCCGGCCCGCCGCACAATCCACTCGGCTGCCGCGCAATCCACTAGGCTGCCGCGCAATCCACTAGCCCGCCGCGGAACCCACGGCCTGCCGCGCAACCCACCGGCAGGCCGGGCCGGGCGCGAGCTAGTGGCTACCGGTGCACAAGTAGTGGGATTTGGGCGCGAACAGTTTTGCGGAAAGTGCCTTCGCGGAATGCTCGGGATAAAAATACACGCGAGCCATTGCTACGCGTTAGCCCCTGCATCCGCGCGAATTCCTTCGTTTCGCACGGACGCAGGGGCTAACACACAAATATTTAGTAGTTCATATTCATCGCGGCGCGGACTTCGCGCAGGGTTTCTTCCGCGCGCGCATTAGCAATTTCGTTGCCGCGCTTGACGATACCTTCGATATAGCCAGGATCTGCCGCAAGTTCTGCGCGCCGTGCCCGGATCGGTGCCAACATTTCGTTGATTGCTTCCGTAACCTGCTTCTTCAAGGCACCAGAACCGGCGTCGCCAATTTCTGCTGCCACGGCTTCTGGTTCGCGGTCTTGCGCGAGGGCGGCTAAGAGCACCAAATTGGAAACTTCCGGGCGATTCTCAGGATCGTAAGTAATGTGGCGCTCCGAATCGGTAACGGCCTTCTTCAGCCGCTTTGCGGTTTCATCCGCGCTCATCCCCAGTTCGATCGTATTGCCACGCGATTTGCTCATCTTCTGCCCATCCAGGCCCAGAATAGAGGCACCACCTGAAAGCAGTGCTTGCGGGCGCGGGAACACGGGTTCGCTAGTGCCTTCCGGGTGGCCGTAACGGGCTTCGAAACGGTCGGCAATTACGCGGGCTTGTTCCAAATGCGGCAACTGATCTTTACCTACCGGCACCACATTGGCCTTGCAGAAAAGAATATCGGCAGCCTGGTGTACCGGGTAGGTCAGCAAAAGGCCAGACATAGGCCGCCCACCCGTAGCATCATGTTCCGCCTTCACCGTGGGATTGCGGTACAGCTCCGAATCGGTAACCAAGGAAAGGAAGGGGAGCATGAGCTCATTGAGCGCTGGCACGGCCGAATGGGTGAAGATCACGCTCTTTTCCGGATCCATTCCCACCGCCAAATAATCGGTGGCCAAAGACATTACGCGTTCCGTGATCGGGCCGGTGCCATCGCGGTCAGTAATCACCTGGAAATCAGCAATCACCAGCCAGGTCTCCACGCCGCGCCGCTGCAACTTCACCCGGTTGCGCAGGCTCCCAAAGTAGTGCCCCAAATGCAGATTCCCGGTGGGACGATCACCCGTGAGCACGCGGAACTCACTTGGATCTGCATCGATCTTTTGGTCGATTTTCGCGCTTACCTCCAGTGCGTGCCGCAAGGAAGCGTCCGATGTTGCCTGTGCGAGCGTATCTTCAACCGCCATGACTACCTTTCGTTCTTCTTTTCCCACTAGTGCGTGCTAGCGCCTAGTAACTATCAGTAACTATATTGCCGACGCCGCCCGCGCGGCTCCGTGCCCGCCGGCGAACGCATCACATTCTGGGCGGCGGTAGCAACTGCCGGCCGTGCCTCACTCGGCGGGGAAGCAGCTGCCCGCTGTGGCGCCGGTGCCCGCCGTGGCACCGCTACCAGCTGTGCCTCACCCGGTGGGGAAGACAGCCACCCAGCGGGGAATCAGCTGCCCGCTGTGGCGCCGGCGGGGAAACAGTTACCGGCTGCGGTGTCGTTACCTGCCGCGCTACCGCCACCTTGCGGAAGTAGTGCTAGCGGACGGGGTTGGCGAAGTACAGCCGCATGGAATTCGGGGCGATTACCGTGGCCGCTCCGGGCCGGTAGGCCTGCTCGGATTCGCGCGGCTTTTCCCAAGTTGAATCCCAAGCCAAGTTGTATGGATTCCCGCGGCCTTCCGGGAGCACAATCCGTACTTCCTGGGCCGAACCATTAATGACAATGAGGGCGTCGGCGTCGCGGTCACGCCCGGAACGGAGCATTTGCAGAACTCGGTTAGCGGGATCGAACCAGCGATGTTCGGGCATGGGCTCCCCGGTATCGGCATACCAGGTGAGATCCGGGAGGGAATCGCTGCGCGAGGGCGTTTGGGTGAAGAAATCTGCCGGCCGCAAAACCCGATGCTCCGCCCGCAAACGCAGCAAATAGGCAACGGTTGCCTGCGAATTACGCTGTTCTTCCGTAAGATCCCAATTCAGCCAAGAAATCTCATTGTCTTGGCAATATGTATTGTTATTGCCGTGCTGGGTGTTGCCAAATTCGTCTCCGGCGAGAAGCATCGGAGTGCCCGCAGAGAAGAGCAAGGTTCCGATCAGATTGCGGCAAGTTTGCGCGCGGGCCTGCAGAACTGTTGGCGGTACCGGGTTTTCGGCCGTCCCATCGCCTTCAAAACCGTGATTCCAGGAACGGTTATTATCCGTTCCATCGCGGTTATCTTCCGCATTGGCTTCATTATGTTTGCGATCGTAGGAAACTAGATCGCGCATGGTAAAACCATCATGAGCGGTAATGAAATTGATGGAAGCATTCGGGCCGCGGCCACCCGGCCAACGCCCCTGCCCGAACATATCGGCCGAACCGGAGAGCCGCGTAGCTAAATCACGCAAATCTCCACCCAAGCCGCCGTGGGCAATAGCCCGCTGATCGCTCACCCAGAAAGCGCGCACGGTATCGCGGAAACGATCATTCCAATCCGCGGTAGGGCGCGGGAAATTACCCGTCTGCCAGCCATTGGGCCCCAAATCCCAAGGTTCGTTAATTAGCTTTACGTTGCTGAGTACCGGATCGGTAGCCAGGGCCATATAGAACGGGTGGTGCGGATCAAACTGTTCGCCCTTGCGAGCCATCGTGGCCGCCAGGTCGAAACGGAAACCATCTACGCCGATTTCCTGCACCCAATAGCGCAAAGAATCGAGCGTCATCCGCAAAACCGTTTGGCGGCGGAAATCTAAAGAGTTCCCGGTGCCGGTAGTGTCGTAAAAAGCGCCCGCATTATCGGGGGCCTGCATGTAGTACGACGTCTGCCCAAAACCGCGCCACGAAATCGCCGGACCGTACACCCCACCCTCACAGGTGTGGTTATATACCACGTCCAAAATGACCTCAAGGCCGGCGTCGTGCAAGCGCGCCACCATATCCTTCACTTCTTGCACTACCGCGACCGGGCCGGCAAGTTGCGCGGTTTCTGTGGCGTAACTAGGTTCGGGCGCAAAATAGGAAAGCGTGGAATAACCCCAATAGTTGGTCATGCCTTTTTGCGTCAAAAACGGTTCGCTCATCTTGGCATGAATAGGAAGAAGTTCGACGGCGGTTACCCCGATTGCTCTTAAATAGTCCGTTACCGCGGGATGGGCGAAACCCGAATAGGTGCCGCGCAAAGGTTCCGGAATACAATCCAGCTGTGCGGTAAAACCTTTCACATGAGCTTCGTAAATAACCGTTTCATCCCAGGGCGTGTACGGGTGATGCGGCTCCGAGGCTCGCGGGGCCATCACCACGCTGCGCGCCTGATAGGGGGCTGAATCGGCGTCGTCGCGCGCTAGCGGGTAACTGGCCGGCTTTAAAGTATCGTCTACTTTATGTGCGTATAGCTCACGGCACAGCTTTGGGGTGCCGGTGACCGCGCGGCCGTACGGATCGAGGAGGAGCTTGGCCGGGTTGAAACACATGCCGCGTTCCGGTTCCCACGGGCCGTGGACGCGGTAGCCATACTCCTGGCCGGCGCGCGCATTTGCCACGTGCCCAGCCCACACTTCACCCGTGCGGTGCAAGGCGTACCGGGTTTCCTGCAGCCGCCCGGCAGACATTGTGAACAGGCACAGGTCCACGGCTGTGGCATTGGGCGCGGTGACCGCAAAATCTACACCGCTATCCGCGATGTGGGCGCCGAGGCGCACTGGAGCATTCCGAGGCGGAAAAGCTCGCTCGGAGGCGCGGGCCACGTAACGCGTGGAAGTCAGCGGTAAAGATTGGAAAGAAGTCACCGTCCAATTATTCCAGAGAACCTCTCCAAAGTGAACGCCGGGGCTCTCTATGAACGGTACGGCTGCCCCGGGAGTGCGAGGTTTCTCCGTGACCGGCGCGGCTTCCCCGTGAGCGGCGTGACCTCCACATCGGCGGCGGGTATTCCTAGCCGGCGAAGGTAGCTTCGCCGTGAGCGGTGTGACCTCTTCCGCGTGAGGGCGCGGCTGCCGGTGAACATCTGCTACATAAAATGCGCACAAAAGCTAAAGTTTGAACTATGCCAGAATTGCCTGTACCTGCGCTCTCGCGAGGTTTTATAGATCGTGACGAAAATGCGCGCCTGCACCCCACCCGGGTGGCGGAGCTACGAGAATCTGCGCAAGCTCGTTACCTGTTAGTGAGCGGCCAAGCCGTGGCTGCCGCGGGGGAAGCCGGGCCGGTTTTCTACTCGGCGAGCGAGCTTCGCGCGCGCGGATACAACCTCGAAGATGCCTACTATTTGGGGACGGTGGCGGCGCAAGAAAGCACGGTGCCGGCGGCGAACACTACACCGGCCTTTTTCGCCTTGGATCTTACGGATAGTTTCGCAACCGGGGTGAACCGGGAGCACCCGCGCCGCACGGTAGACGGCGTCGAATGGTGTGCGTTGATTTCTTACGGTGGCCTTTGGCAAGATTCCGACGTGGCTCTGGCTACGGAAGCGGTGGCTTTGTGCGCGGCTTGGCGCCAGCAACGTTTTTGTGAAATGTGTGGGAAACCGCTGCGCATCCTCGAATCCGGGTGGCTCGCTGTGTGCCCGGATTCGCATCCAACTTATCCTCGTACGGACGCGGCGGTGATTATGGCAGTGCTCGATGCCCAGGATCGGATTTTGCTCGCCCACAATGCGCGGTGGGAGGGAAATCGGCATTCGGTACTCGCCGGTTTTGTGGAAGCCGGGGAGCCCCTGGAGTCAGCCGTGCGCCGCGAAGTGGCCGAAGAGGTTGGTATCGAGGTGACGGGCGTGCGCTACTTTGGTTCGCAGCCCTGGCCGTTCCCGCGCTCGCTCATGGTGGCTTTCTTTGCGCGCACCGAACAGAGCACGGCCGATATTCGCGTTGACGATCGCGAAATCAAAAGCGCAGGGTTCTATAGCCGCGAAGCTCTCCTCGACGCTGCCCGCGCGGGGCGGATCAGCCTACCGGGCCGTACTTCGATTGCTGCGCTCATGATTTCCCAATGGCTGGTCGGAGAAAATACGGAGTTCCCTGGTGGTAGCACGCGAATGAGTAGTGGCCGTGCCGGGTTCTCGCGCTACGGTGCGGGAAGTGCCGGGAACGACGCCGCCGCAGGAACCGGCGCCGGCGGCACCGGTTCTGGCCTAACCTTGCCCTACGCCGAACTCTTCGGTTGGTAAGGCTATTGGCAAACTGACCGGTAAGGCTATTGGCAAACTGACCGGTAAGGCTATTGGCAAACTGACCGGTAAGGCGGCAAGCTGGCCGGTAAGGCGGCAAGCTGACCGGTAAGGCGGCAAAAAACGGCCGGCGGGTGTACCGGCGGTTGGACGGTAGGTTGGCCGGCAAGTGGCTGGCAAAGCGGGGCGGTTATTCGCCGAGGCTCGCGAGGCGCTCTTGCACTTCTTTGAGGCTGGGATTAGTTAGCGTGCTACCGTCCGCAAACTCCAGGGTAGGAACGATTTGATCACCACCATTGATGCGGGCAACATGCTCTGCAGCCCCGGGAGCTTCTTCAATATTGATTTCTTCCCAGGTGATGCCAGCCCGTTCGAGCTGCCGTTTCAAAACTTTGCAGTACCCGCACCAAGTGGTGGTATACATCTTCATATTGGCCATGCGGCTAGTCTAGCCCGGGAGCAGGCGGGCCGGGCTACTCGTCAATATCTTTCAAGGCCGCATCCATGCACCGCATAGCGGCCAAGGTTTTGGGCACCCCGATATATGGCATTAGGTGCACGAAGCATTCCGCGATTTCTTCTTTACTCATCCCGGCGTGCTTATAAGCGGTGGCAATATGGCCGGTGAGTTGTGGTTCCACGCCGCCCATAGCGGCCAGCGCGGCCATGGTTAGCATTTGGCGGTCACGCAACTCGAGGCCCGGGCGCTCATAAGTGCCACCGAAAACTGCTCCCGTTACCCATTCGGAAGGATTGCCGGCAGCATACTTATCAAGTTGCCCTTTCCAGGTAGCGGTACCTTCCGGGGTTGCGGTTTCTTCTTCAAACTGGCGTCCTTTTGCAACGTCATACATGAGTTCAGGCTATCCAGAAAGCGAAGAAGTGTCGAGGTCGTGCATAACTTGCGGATGCGGCCAATTCCGCGGTTTGCGCGAAAACGGCCCTGCGGGTGCAAGGGCACAAATCGCGGAATTGGTCCCACCGGCGTGAAAACACAAACCGCGGAATTGGTATCGCGAAAGGCGCCCGCGCCCGCATAAATCGCGGAATTGGTTCTGCGAGTAGCCGGCGGATGCCTCTGGCCGGCAGTTTTACCAGGAAGACTTCTTGATTCCGGGTAGTTCGCCGCGCAGTGCTAGTTCCCGGAAACGGACCCGGGAAAGGCCGGCCTTGCCAATATATCCGCGCGGGCGCCCATCAATCCGATCGCGATTTCGCACCCGCGTGGGCGAAGCATCGCGTGGCAATAGGGAAAGTTGGCGATGGAAATCCATTGCCTCGGCCACAGTTTTCGCGGTACGTGCCTTTTCTTTCAATTCCCGCCGTTTTTCTGCGTACTTCGCTACCGTAGCCCGGCGCCGCTCATTGGCAACAATCTTCGACTTCTTAGCCATTATTCCTCTACGTTTACCTATCTAACTAGTGATTCTTTTTGGTCGGTTCATGCTTTTTCTGGCTGTTCGGCCCCGACTCGCGCCCGCTACCAAGTTCTAGCCACTTTGGCTCGTGCCCGCTACGCGGACGCGAGAGCGCGCTATACCCCCAGGTAGTGGACAATATTGCGTACACGCACCGCGAATAGTTCCGTGTTTTTCGATAGCGATTCGCGGCCCGGGCGCAACTTCACCCGAACTCTACTTGAGAGTGAGAATCATTCTCAAGTAGGGTGCGAGGAATGGAAAAGACCACCGCGCGGTTACGAGCCAACTTGTGACTAGCTAGTTGGTGAGGCGGGAAGCCGCGCGGAGTGTTTTAGATAAACAGGCAGTCAGAGTCCCGGATATAACAGCTACAGCGGCTTGGGCATACAGTTGTGATGCCCGGGAGCGTGCGACGGTCGGGGCGCGCGGCCGGTATACGGCGGCCGCTGTATCCAGTAGCCCGGATATGTAATGTACGGGTATGAGGTGAGGTAGTAGATGAGTGCAAATCCTTCCGGTTCGGCCGGGCGCCAGCGGCGCGCGGCGGCGTCGAAAATAGAACGCGCGCAAGGCCAGTGGAACGCAACGGTACCGGTGGTTTTCGTGTGCGGGATGGGAGAAACAGAACTCGCGCAAACGAGTACGCGCGCGCAGTTGCTGATGCCGGAAGCGGTAGTGGTGCGCTATCACCTGGACGCTGAGCGCGAGTTGCTGGTGCGCAGCATCATCGAACTGACCGGCGTGCTTGATGAAACGGAACGTTTTCTGGAGCACGGGTGTGTGGCGTGTACCGTACGTGCCGATATTTCGGGCGTGCTGGAAGAGCTGGCACGGCTGGGTAATTGGCCGGCAATTATTGTGGAGATGCCGCCTACCATTGAAGCGGTACCGCTTTGCTATTCACTGATGGCGGAGCCGCAGGCCGCGCCGCACGTGCGGATAGGTTCCGTGGTAGTTGCGGTGGCGGGCCCCCGCGTACTCGAGGACGCGCTCGGGTACAACCTATTGGCGGAAGAATATCCGGAGGAGCGGTTCGGCCACGATGAGCGCGGGGTTGCCGAAGTGGTAACGGCCCTGGTGGAAGGAGCGGATGTGATCGACGTCCACGGTTCTCTCAGTACCGGTGCGAAGGAACTATTGGAAATCCTTTCCCGGCCCGACGCCGTTATCCACGCCCCGCTCGATACTGCCGACGCTGCCACTCCGCTCGCCCTAATGCCGGAGGTGCTCACGGACGGCTTTAATTCCGAGGCCACTGAAAACTGGTTGGAATTCGGCAACGGCGAATATGGCGAGGCATGCAGCGGGGAAATCTGGACGTTGCGGCTGGAATCGGAACGTCCCTTCCACCCGCAACGGCTTTTGCGGAACCTGGCCTCCCTCGCCCATTGGCAGGTGCGGGCCCGTGGCAACTTTTGGCTTCCCACCCGGCACGGTCAGATCGGATATTGGGATGGTGTGGGCGGCGGCCTAGCAATTGGCATGGGGTCTACCACGCAGGCACCTTATACGCGTCTACAATTTGTGGGCCGCGGGCCGGGGCGTGAAGAAATCAAGCAAGTCTTTACGGAAACACTGCTCACCGATACCGAAATGGACGTGTGCGGAACTAGCTGGGACGTGAACGAAGACGGTTTTGAAACCTGGCTCGGGCCCGTTACTGGGAGCGAGGAACCGAATACGGGAAGTGGAGACTAGCTGCGGGAAGCGGGGAATGGCTGCGGGAAGCAGGGAACCGAATACGGGAAGTGGGGGAATGGCCGTAAACCGCATGAAAAAGCCGCTCCCAGGAAATCAAGGAGCGGCTGACTGCGGAGTATAAGAGGTGAACTGAGCACCCCGATCGACGAATCGTGCGCAATCTTTTGGACGTGCAGATCGAAACAGTTCCTCCGGTGATTTCGCGGCCTCCCGCGGCGGCTGCCTGGCCGGCTTTGCACGCATCTTCAACTAGCCACAAAGCCGGCAAGAATACGGCATCCACCTCCGTTACCGAAAGGCTTCTCTAATGACTCGCCCGCTCTGGACAGCATCTTCCATAGTGGACCGCCTGACTCTCCAACTGCACGAATGTCATACTGACTCCATGAGTGAGTGGTTACCAAAGCTAACCCGGACGCGATATGCGCCAATCTATGCCGTAGGTGCCGTATTGCTGATCGGTTTTGACATATATGGACACATCCTCGGCCTGGTTGACCTTTCCCGTGTACAGGCTGGCATTGAGATCACCCTTGCCCTACTGCTGGCCTTGGCCTCACGCTCAATACTGTTCGAGATTACTTTTTGCTTATGCGTACTGCACCTGAAGCTGAGCACTCCGTCCGAACCAGGAATGCTTCCCTTAGGTGTTTATCTCGTCATTATCATATGGATAGTGCGTGCTTGGATGCTAGGTGCTGCGATTCTCTTGTTGACTGTAGAGGTAACGAAGTTACTGCTCACTTCTAACCCAACAGCGCAGATGTTTATCTCCGTTTTTCTTGGGCTGCTTGCTGTATCTATCGGATTATTGCTGCGATGGCAAAGCGCGCGGCTCCTCAGTGCAGAAGAGGAACTCGAAAACGCTCGCGAAGCAAACGCACAAAATACCCGAGAACTAATCCAAGAACTGCATGACAACACGGCCAAAGACCTCGCCCACATAATTCTCCTGACGCAAGATATCGCGCGGGAACACCCGGAAACAGCTCCGAGAATGGAGGCTCTGGGGAATATCGCAACTCACGCTTCACGCCGAGTGCGATCCATCATTTCAGCCCAACACGCTTCTTCTCCTCCATCCGAAAAAAATATTAACCGGGTAGTAAGGCAAATCCAGAAAATGCTCGCGACGCGTAAAATCACCCTCAAATACACGCTGCCCGAGAATATCGAGAATAAAATCAGCCCTGCACAATTAAAAGGGGGCATCCTTGTACTAAGGGAGTGCGGCTCCAATATTCTGAAATATGCTCCTAAGCATTCCAAAGCGGACCTCGTGATAAAGTTCCATCCTGTTTCTAGAGAACTTATTCTCTCGATCAGCAATGACGTGGCGGACGGTAAGCCCGCGCCCGGGGTAACAAGTGGTTTCGGTTTGAGTAATTTGCGGGAACTAGTGGAATCGCAAGGTGGAACATTAGAAGCGGGAGCACTCCCCGGAGAGAAATGGCTCACCTACATAACTCTGCCCATCTCCGCAGAGAATACCGTGAAAACTGGCTTGCCAAACAACTGGCAGCCATGCAGCATTTCGCTTAGGAAAATGATACTTAGGAATGTGGAGCCACAATGAATGTCGAAGCGAAACAAGAAAAGATTACTTTAAAAATTGCGATCGCCGACGATGACCACATCATGCGTGAGGGTTTGCAACGACTCTTGGCACACGAGGAAGGTATTGAGATCGCCTGGGTGGCGCAGGATGGCGCAGAAGCCCTCCGCCTTTTATGTACGCAAAGCGTAGACGTATTACTCTTAGACGTTGATATGCCCATAAAAGACGGAGTTGAGACTGCTCGAGAAGTGAGTTTTCAATATCCGAATATCGCGATCATTATGCTCACAGCTTTTCATCAGGAAGAATCTCTTGCCCAGTCTATCGGAGCGGGCGTACGCGGCTTCCTAACGAAAGACGTTCTAATACCAGATCTTGTGCAGGCCATTGGAAAAGCATATAAGGGCGAAAAAATAATGTCTGCGCGGCCCACAGAAATCTTAGCCGAAGCGTATTTTCAGTCACACGTTAGCCAGGGAAAATATGCCGATTTCATTGCCGCCGTGCAGTCCTTACCGGCTCGATTGCAGCCCACCTTCAATCTCCTTTTGGAAGCAGCCACTAATAAGACGATTGCGCGCCGGCTAAATCTCAAGGAAACAACTGTACGTTCATACGTTTCCGACATCCTTGCGCATATGAGTTGTAATACGCGCGTCGAACTGGTAGTGACCGCTTTGAAGGCTGGATTACACAAGTAGTACACAAGCAGAAAGTAGATGCACGAGCTCCCCTTAGTCCGGCCCCCTAGCCTTTTTATTTACATCGTCGGCTCCGCACCCGCCCGCCAGGCACTTTTCCGTACCGAAGAAAATCGGTATGAGACTCTATAAAACATCTATATCGCTCGGATAATTCCGGCCGTAACGTTAGATACACAAACGCAACCGAGCCGCCGTAGGAGCGGCACGATGGCAAGGAACATTCTGGATATGAAAAGAAAATTAACGAAAGCCTCGGTAGCTACTGCAGTCGCATCTGCGCTATTTGCCACCACCGTGAATATCACCCCCGCTGTTGCGTCTACCGACGCTCACATAGAGGTGGAATCGCAACCTTCGCCAATCGTTTCGAACGCCATAAGCTCTCAAAGCGATGATCTTCTTCTCGAATTCGCTAAGCTGTACCCCGTACATGAACCAGGCAGCTTACATCATGGCGAAAGATTTGACCTAGAATCATCTCGTGTACAGCCTAATTTTGCCTGGGGTGCAGTATTTAGAGTTCTTCTTTCAAAGCCCGCCTGCGAGGCTGCACGTGCCTTTTACAATAACCAGTTCCCTGACAAGCCTAAGCTAAAGTGCAGAAAAAGGGGCAAGGTGTGGGTCCTAACGAGGTAAAACATGGAACAGTTCGCTAACATAGCTCAAACGTTTATAGACTCGGGAGATTTTAAGTACGTAATCCCCGGTGCGGACCACGATTCACCCTGGTCCACGAGCTCTTTGCACGAGTGCGAGAAGCTATTCTTGCAAACTCAAGATCCAGCATCGGCATGGGTGCAAGAAAAATACACCATGTTTTTGGGTGAAGGATTGAGACGAGCCTTCGGCGGCAAATGGGAACGCGGAGAATTGCTGATCCCGGAATCGCACGGTATGCGCGGGATCCACTACCCCACTACCGGACACTTCGATGTAGTTTCGAATTACTTACAAGAGGCTGTAAGACTTGGGGTCGGGAAAACGTGGGCGACCCATTTCACTACCACCAAGATGCTGCTCTCCGAAGCTACTCCCACTGAGTAGTCCTCATAAGGTAAGTGCCGTTTGCGGAATGCTGCATGTATAAAAACTCGTAACAAGAGATTGTATGATAGTTACTACGAAAGTGCCGGCGAGGTTAATCATCTCCTCGCCGGCACTTTTGCCGCAAAACCAAAGGGAACGCCTTCTATACGTAAAACATCGATTTGTCTTATTAACATAAATCGGGGCCTGAGCCCTTGTTGGTGGGCATGGGCTAGCCCGCGTCAGCAATGGCTTTAGACAACGCTGATAGCCCGACCATGGGCACGCGGGGCTCTAATAGTGCGATAGCCTTTGTTAAGGCCTGGGTAAGGTTCTTAGCTGGCAACCATATTTGGACCATTGCTCCGCCTGGCGCTCCAATAAAAATAGGGTCATAACCTTTTGGTGGGAGGGGTGTTCGAATTTTGTATCCCTTGCGTGTGTCCCTGGACGTATCCCTCACTATGTACACAGGAGTGCATAGAGCAATATGGAAGCATATTCGCGAATTGGATGACTGACCCAAGTTTCCCGCGCTGTCTCGCCGTAAACCGCATGAAAAAGCCGCTCCCAGAAATTCTAGGAGCGGCTTACTGCGGAGGATGGGGGATTCGAACCCCCGAGGGCGTTAACCCAACCCGCGTTCCAGGCGAGCGCCATAGGCCACTAGGCGAATCCTCCACGCATTAGCGCCCCAATAGGATAACCGATAACAGGCAGTTTTGGCGAGTTTTTAGATGTGAGCCGTCGGGCACATTTCAAATTCAGTCCAGTTCCAAGAAACGCAGCCAGCGCGGGTATTCGGCTTCTACCTGGGCCTGTGCAGCTTCATAGGCGACGGTGAGCTTTTCCGGATCGCGTTCCCGGTTGGCCGGAAGTGCATGTTCGGGGAAGTAAAGATAGGCCCGCCCTTGGCGTTCAAGTTCAAACAGGTGTTCCCGCGTGCGGTTGTAACGTTCGGGCCGTTCCACAATCGCTTCGGCCACCTTGGGAGCGTTGCGGAATAGCGTGCGCATGAGGTGATCGGAAACCGGGTTGGAAGTTTTCACGTAGTCCCGGCTGCGCGTCATCACCACGAAGAAATTCTCATACCCGTCCGCTTCCGCCGCATCGATGGCAATCCCGCCCGTGGCCCCGATCCCGCCGTCGGCATAAAACTCCCCATCAACCGCTGTGAAAGGCATCAGCCCGGGCATCGAAGAAGAAGCTTGCACCCGCACCAAAAAATCTTCTTTCGAATGCACATCCTCGCGCCCCCAGGCCACGGTTTGCCCGTCGGCAATGCGGAAAGCCAGGATGCGGTAGTCCTGCGAAGAGTTTTCCAACGCCGGATAGTCAAAAGGCAGGAGCTCGCCCGGCGCGGAAGTATGGTGGTAGATGTACTCGGAATCAAAAAGCCCGCGTCCCTGTAAGAAACTCTGCCAGGAACCGGCACGCTTGTCGGCAGCTAGGTTAATGAACGAGGCACGCGAGCGGCCCGCATCCTTGGAAATATAGTTTGCGGTATGCGTGGCTCCCGCGGAAATACCCGCCGCGTACGGAAACTCAATGCCCAGCGCAATTAGCTTTTCGACGACGGGCGCCGTGGCCACAGCCCGAAACGCCCCACCTTCAAATATGACCGCAGTTTCTTCTACTTTCGGCATGTCTCCCCAATCTTGTTCGCATCAACGCTATCAATGATCTGCTTATTTCGGCCGTCCCAGTCTCGCGCATTTGCACACAAGCCCACCGGCCGCGCCAAATTCACAGCGCCGGCCAAAATGCAAGTTAAAAACAGAGAGGTGCCTACTAGGAAGTAACTGCCCGGTTTTGTACCTTGGGACCCATTGCTATCCGAATTGTGCGAGTTCAAAGGGGGGGGGGGAAGTTATGAACAAAGCCTCGACTCTAGTAACAGCCGGAGGGCGGAAAGAAGGCACTGCGGCGCTGGCTGGCAACCGTTGGGCGGTGCTCGTGGGTACCGTTCTCATGATGCTGACCACCGGGGCATTGCAGGCCTTCTCCGTGTTCGCACCGCCGGTTTCCGCCACGCAGGGGTGGGCATTGCCAGACGTTATGCTCGCCTTCGGTTTTACTTCCCTGTTGGTTCCGGTGGTTATGATCCTTTCCGGCAAGTGGCTCGACGCCGGCTATGCCCGCACGCTGATGCTCATCGGTGGCGGCCTGTTCGGACTGGGGCATATTGTGGCCGGGCTGGCCCCGAACTTGCCGCTCTTTGTACTCGGCTACGGACTCGTTACGGGTACCGGCCAAGGTTTGCTCTATTCTTCGGCGCTCACCAATACCATGCGTTATTTCCCGGATCGGCGCGGGCAAGTATCCGGGCTGATTACTGCCGGCATGGGTCTGGGCGCGGTTTTGGTGGCCCCGCTTGCCGTGAGCCTCATCGCGAAGATGGGAGTTTCGGCCACCTTCATTGCCCTAGGCCTGGCATTTGCGGTGCTAAACCTCGGGGCAGCTCTTTTCCTCGTACGTTCCTGCCCGGCCGGATACGTACCCGCCGGTTACACCGGGCCGGCAAAGGCTGCGGCTAAGAATGTGGAAGGTAAGGCCGCCCAAAAACCGGCCGCTAAAAACCCTGCCGCCAACAGGGGGAGCGCCAAGGCGAGAGCCAGGGCGAGCGCCAGAGCGAGCGCCCCGCAAAATTTGCAGTGGCGGGAAATGCTGCGCACGGCCAGGTTCTGGATTATTGCCGGCATGTTCTTCCTGGGTGGATGCTTTGGTGCGGTGATTATGTCTAGCCTGGCGAGCATTGGGCAAAACATGTTTGGCCTGGCGCCAGCCACCGCCGCGCTCTACGTTTCGCTCTTCGCCGGTTGCAATGCCGCGGCCCGGATTGTGTGGGGCAGTATCGCCGACCGCTGGGGCATTATCAATACTCTCGCCGCGGTTTTCAGCCTGGGGGTGCTCGCGCTCGCGATCCTCGCATTTGGTACCGGTACCTGGGTGTCCCCAGTGGGCGTGGTGATCATTTCCTGCGCTTTCGGCGGGATTATGAGCCTCTTCGCCCCGCTCACCGTGGAAAACTTCGGCCCTAAATTTAACGGCGTCAACTACGGTATCGTTTTCATCGCCTTCTGCTTGGCAAGCTTCTTGGCCCCGCGGTGGGGTGCGAGCATGGCCGCCACCGCCGGCGGAGATTTCACCGGCGCGCTGATCGTGTGCATGATCTTGGCAGCGGTAGGCCTGGGGCTAACGATTCTCTACCGCCTGGCTCCGCAACCTGCCAGCCGCGGCGAAACTGTGGAAGCTGCGCGCGGCAAAGCCCGGTAAACCTGGAAAGCTCACTAAAAGGGAGCAAACTGGCTAGCGGTCTTATTGTGCGTAATGGCACAGTTTGGCTGCTGGTGTTTTTATGACGACGCCGAAGTTTTTTGGCAGTAGTCGCTCTTTCCGCGCAAACATTGGCATGGCCGCGGGGGAGTGCGTGGCGACGCGCCGGGCACGCCGGTAACGCAATGAAGTTACACCTTTGTCATTTCTCTGCGCTACGCTATCTTGTGTTCACACGGAGGATCGACCACAATATGTAGTCAATTGGGCGTTACCAGAATGTTGCTAACGCTTTACTTCGGGCGTGTGGGATGCGTTAGAAACCGTATGTCGCACCCAAGTACGAATAGTTTTGCCCCGCGGGTGGTGCCGCCAAGCGGGGAGTAGGTAAGAGTTTAAGGGGTTGGAGATCGCATGTCAGTGACAGAGCGGAGAATGGTGGAAGACCCGGCGAAACTCACGCAGCAGAGCGGGAGCGTGCGCAAGCGGGATGGGCGCGTTGTCGAATTCGATGCCGCGAAGATTTATCGCGCCATCGGTAAGGCGATGAATTCGCAAGGCGTAGAAAACGTGACCTTCCAGGAAGAAGCTACGCGCGCCGTCGTCGCCTCCTTGGGCGGTGGCGAACTGGACATTCCGACCATCCAGGACCACGTGGAAAACGTGCTCATGAAGTCGGAGTATCCGGAAGTTGCCCGGGCATACATCGAATACCGGCATGATCGTGATCAGGCGCGGGAACGTTCCATGGACGTGGAAGTTGCCGTGGAGAAGCTACTCGGCCGCGATAAGAACGTGGTGAATGAGAACGCGAACAAGGATTCGGGAGTTTTCAACACCCAGCGTGATCTCACCGCCGGTTCGGTAGCCAAGGCCTATGCGCTCAAGCACATGCTGCCCCCGGAAGTTGCCAACGCTCACCTCAAAGGCGATATTCACTTCCACGATCTGGACTACAACCCCTTCCAGCCGATGACCAATTGCTGCCTGATTGACATCAAGGGCATGCTCAAAGACGGCTTCCAGATCGGTAACGCACGGGTGGAATCGCCGCGGTCGATCAACACTGCCACGGCGCAAATCGCGCAGATTATTGCCAATGTAGCTTCCAGCCAGTACGGCGGGTGCTCGGTGGATCGCATTGATGAAGTGCTGGCCCCGTACGCGCAGATCAACTTTGAAAAGCACATGGCGGACGCGAACCGCTGGGTGCCGGAAGAAAACCGCGTGGAATACGCCCAGGAAAAGACGCGCAAGGATATTTATGACGCCATGCAGTCGCTGGAATACGAGATCAACACCCTGTATTCCTCGAATGGGCAAACGCCGTTCGTGACCCTCGGTTTTGGGATGGGAACAAAGCCGCTGGAACGCGAAATTCAGAAGGCGATTTTGCAGATCCGGATCGAAGGGATTGGGCGCGATCACCACACCGCGATCTTCCCGAAGCTGGTATTCGGTTTGCGCCGGGGCGTGAACCTGGAACCGCAAGACCCGAACTATGACATTAAGCAGCTGGCTCTGGAATGTTCGGCCAAGCGCATGTACCCGGACGTGCTCAGCTATGACAAGCTCGTGGAGCTGGAAGGTGATTACAAGGCTCCCATGGGGTGCCGTTCCTTCCTGCCCAAGTGGGTGGATCCTTCCACGGGCGAAGCGGTGAACGCGGGCCGGATGAACCTCGGCGTCGTTACCTTGAACGTGCCGCGTATTGCTATTGAGGCGAATGGTTCCCAAGAAAACTTCTGGAAGATCTTCAACGAACGCATGGAGATCGTGAAGAAGGCACTGGTTTACCGGGCGCAGCGGTGCGAGGAAGCGGTGGCAGATAACGCGCCGATTCTGTACCGGCACGGAGCTTTCGGAATTCGGGAGGCCGATGACGATCAAGACGTCACCAAGTTCTTCCGTAACCAGCGGGCCACGCTTTCGATCGGTTACATCGGGCTCTACGAAGCCGCTACCGCTTTCTATGGGCCGGCTTGGGAACACAACCCGGAGGCGAAGCAGTTCACGATCGATATTGTGAAGTCGCTCAAGGAGAAAGCAGATGAGTGGAAGCAGGAGTACCCGTACTGGTTCTCCGTCTACTCCACCCCGGCCGAATCGTTGACCAACCGGTTCTGCTCCATGGATAAGGAAAAGTTCGGTTCCATTCCCGATATTACGGATAAGGATTACTACACGAACTCCTTCCACTATGACGTGCGGAAGAAGATCACGCCTTTCGAAAAGATCGACTTCGAAAAGGACTACCCGCAGTACGCGGCCGGTGGTTTCATCCACTACTGCGAATACCCGAAGTTGACGCATAACCTCAAGGCTTTGGAAGCCGTGTGGGACTATGCCTACGACCGGGTGGCTTACCTGGGTACGAATACGCCGATTGATAGGTGCTACGAATGCGGTTACAACGGCGAATTCGCGCCTACCGCAGAAGGTTTCAAGTGCCCCGAATGCGGCAATGATGATCCGGATCGTTGCGATGTGGTGAAGCGGACCTGCGGTTACCTGGGTAACCCGCAGAAGCGCCCAATGGTTCACGGCCGGCACGAAGAAATCGTGCACCGCGTCAAGCACATGGACGGCCCGCTTTCGGAAGCACAGGAGCTCATGGAGTAGCCGTGGCACGGCACTTGAATTTAATTCACGACGCCGCTGGGGGCGCCCCGGAAACTTCCGGGGCGCCCCGGCCTGCCGGGCAGTATTCCAGTGCGGCACAAGCATTCGCACAGGGGGAACGGCCCGGGCTTTCGGTTTCTGATAGCGGTAAGCAACTCCAAAGCGCTTTTGAATACCGGGCGGATTTAACGGCCGCCCACCAAGAGGAAGTAGTGCACCCGGCCCAGGCTGCCAGCGAGCACGGGGTGCGCCAACCGCGCCAGCCCGGGGCTTGGGATGGCCGGCGCATGAGCCAAAGCTATGTGGCGGACTACAAACCCTTCGTCATGGTGGATGGGGAAGGGGTACGTTGCGCGCTCTATGTTTCCGGCTGCCCCTTCAAATGCCCCAGCTGCTACAACAAGGCAGCCCAAAACTTCCGGTACGGCACGCCCTATACGCCCGAACTAGAAGCACGCATCCTGGCAGACTGCGCCCACAGTTACGTGGCTGGCATATCCTTCGTGGGCGGTGAGCCTATGCTCAACACTCCGGTGCTGCTACCTTTGGCCAAAGCTTTCCGGGAACGTTTTGGCAATACCAAAACCATTTGGTGCTGGACGGGTTACACCTACGAACAGTTAATGGCAGAAGGGGAAACCCCAGACAAACAGGAACTGCTTTCCCTGGTAGACGTGCTGGTAGATGGGCCATTCATCAAAAAACTTTTCGTGCGCGAACTAACTTTCCGCGGCTCCAAAAACCAGCGGATCATTGACGTGCCCGCCACCCGGGAAGCCGGCAGCATCCGCCTCTGGCGCGGCGGCGACTATGCCTAACCCAATTGCGCCAAGGGCGCATACGCGCATATAACCGAGATGCCTAGCTATCGTGCAGGGCGTGCACCACGCGGCGCGCTAAAACTTGCATGTCAGCCGGCGTATAGCGCTGATCGATAGGCAAGGCCAGCACTGCCGGCCAAGTGTCCGCTAACGAGTTGCGCACCGGCGGCCAAAAAGCCGGCGAATAAACCCCCTGCGCGGCTAGCGCTTGCGCATACTGCAAGGCTCTGGTGGCCGGCACCGGCAAATCTATAACCACAGCAAACCGGCCATCTCCCAGAAAACGCAAAGCGCCGCGTGCCCCCGGATTTACCAATTCCGCGATTTGTGCCCTTAAAGCTACACGCAAGGCGCGGCTGTTTTCCAGGCGTCGCTCTAATAGCGCACGCGTATCCAATCGGCGGAGTATGCTACGGCTAATCTGGCTCAGCGGAGCTGGGATAAGCGCCTGATCTACCAAGGCCTCCGCGCCGCAATCTTGCCCCGTGCAGATTTGCTGCCAGGTGCGAGAAGTGACGGCGGCGTCGTGCGAGCTCCGGGAAAGCGGTTGCGATATACCCGGCCCGGCCACCCAGGCGCCATCTGGAATCGGTACCCACTTCCGCAAAGAAGCCACCGCAAAATCCGCATAATCAGGAAGCTGCAGCTGCAAAGCTTTGTGCATGAGCTGTTTCGGAGCAGGTGTTTCGCTCGTGAGAACTTCGTGGGCGGGTGCTTCGTACATGAGCGGTTTGTGGGTGAGTGCTTCGTGGGTGAAGTCGAGGGCAATGACCCCGCCGCGGGAGCGAAAAGCCGCCAGTTCACGGTGCAGTGCGGAGTCGGGTTGGATCCCGAAAACCGTGGCAAAAAACAGGGCATGGGCGGGCCCCGGATACTCGGCAAGGGCACGCGGGCAGGGGAGCAAATCGGCCCCCACGGGCAGGAAATCTATCCCGATTCCTTCCAGTTCCCAGGGTTCGACCATCGTCCAGCACGCAAAACTGGCGATCCCCACCCGGCGCACACCCAGATCCTGCAGGGTCTGTGCGAGCAGAGAAATGCCCTGCCGGCCCGAAGCCACCCCCGCCACACCAATTCCGCGATTTGTGCGCGGCGCCGTATTTGTGTGGGGCGTCGGGTTTATGTGGGGTACCTGGTCTGTGCGCGGTGCCGGGTTGGTGCGCGGTGCCGGGTTTGTGTGGGGCACCGCGTCCGTGCGGGGTGTAAAGTCCGCGCAGAGTGCAGAATCCGCACAGGTTGCAGAGTTCGTACGCAGAAACGCGGCGTCCAAGGGAGCGAAAAATTCGCCACCGAAAATTTGCACGGCCGCGCCCTAGGAAATTACTGGTACGCCCGGCCGGAAACTCGGGTCATAGCCGAGCCGCGCCGCCGTCCACGCAATAATTTCCTGAATGATTTCATCCTGATACCAGTAGGCATCCCCGTGCCCGGCCTCCGGAATAATGCGCAAATCCGCCGCGGCCCCGGCCCGCTCGCAAGCCTGATACATATCCGTGGACTGCCGTACCGAAACCAAATCATCCTTCCCGCCATGTAACAAGAACAGCGGCGGCTGGTCCGCATGTACATGCAAAATCGGCGCGGCCCGATGGCCAGCCTCAGCCAAACCCGCATAGGGAAGCGGAGATTCCACCCCGCGCACCAAAGCCAACCCGATCGCGGCTAATTCCGAATCGGAAAGCGCGGCCTTTTGCACGTCCGCATCAGAAGCAGCCGGATCCATGAAATATGACACCCCGTAGAGGGAAACCGCGGCCCCAATCCGGGCCTGGGCCGCGCTAGTTCCGGCGGGCAGAAACTCGGCGGTGCCGTTCGTCGTCGTCAGCATCTGCACCAGGTATCCACCGGCACTATCGCCAAGCACCGTGATACGTTCCGGATCAATCTGGAAATCGGTGGCGTGCGTGCGCAAGAAAGCGACGGCGGCCTTACCGTCCTCAATCTGGGCGGGGAAAGGATGCGGAATCGTGGAGTATTCGGCAGACGCCACCACGAACCCCGCTTCCGCGAAAGCCGTGCGCAACTGCTGAAAATTACCGGTGTGAGAACGCACAAAAGAACCGCCCGTAAAGAAAATTAGGGCCGGGTGCGGGCCCACCTCATCGGGAGTAAGAATGTCCATCGTGAGCTGGCGGGGCCAATGCGTATCGAACCACTGCCGGTAAGTCACCTTTCCATAAGAAATGACTTTGCGGCGGCGTAGTTCCTGCCCGCGCACCTGCGCACCTTCCGGATACTTCGCATTGCTAACGGAATAAGGCGTCTGCTCTTGCGTCATCTTTCCCCTCGATCGTTTGCCTGGCTTAGCATTTGGTTTCTAGGCTACTCGGTTTGCGAGCCAGCGGCCTGGTACCGCGTAGCAGGAACCGGCAGCTGGTACCGCGTAGCAGGAACGTGCACCCAAAACATGCGGTAGCAGAAACACAGGAATATGCGTCCAAAGCGTGCCTCCTAAAGTAGGCATGCAGAAGGTGCGCCGAAAACATGTAACCAAAACGTGCGCCCAGAACCTGTAACCAGAACGCGTGCCCAGGACGTGTAACCAAAACGTGTGCCCGAAACGTGCCTGCCAACACCGCCGCGCCAGCGACCAAAACCGCGGAATTGGTGCCACCAAGTTGCCCGCTCGCAGGGCTCGCCGCTGGCCGCTGATTGGGAGGGCCGCATTTTCGGGGCGCGGCGAACTACGATGGGGGTGGCGCACTTTTTCACGGCGCCGGGAAGACTAAGCCTGAAGCGCGCGCGGCGCGCAGTGAGGAGCATACATGGTACGGCGTACACAAAAACTTGCCGAACAGGGCGTCAGCATCTGGTTGGATGACCTTTCTCGGGAGCGGATCACTTCCGGCAATTTGGCTGAGCTCATCGAAACGCGGGATATTTCTGGCGTTACTACGAATCCAACAATTTTCGCCGCCGCGCTAACCGACGGCGAATCTTATGCCCAGCAGGTGCAAGAAGTTGCCGCGAAAGGGCTGCGCGGGGACGCCGCAATTTTCGAAATCATTACGGAAGATGTGCGTAACGCGTGCACGATTATGCGGCCGATCTACGATACGACCTCGGGCGAAGACGGCCGGGTGTCCATCGAAGTTTCTCCGGATCTAGCTTTCGAAACCGAGGCAACTGCCGCGCAGGCCAAAGAACTGTGGGCCAAGGTGGACCGCCCGAACGCGATGATCAAAATTCCGGCCACGCGCGAAGGCCTACCGGCAATCACGGAAGCCATCGGGGAGGGCATCTCGGTAAACGTCACCCTCATTTTCTCCCTGGAACGGTATGCGGAAGTCATCGAGGCCTACCTGGAAGGCCTCGAAAAGGCACAGCGCAATGGTAAAGCGCTCGCGGAAATTCGTTCCGTGGCTTCCTTCTTCGTTTCCCGCGTGGATACGGAAGTTGATAAGCGGTTGGAGGCTCTGGGCACGCCCGCCGCGCAGGCTTTGGCCGGCAAGGCCGGGGTGGCAAACGCTCGGCTCGCCTACGAACTGTTCCAGCGCAAGTTCTCGGGCGAACGGTGGGAGAAACTTGCCGACGCCGGTGCGCATCTCCAGCGGCCGCTCTGGGCTTCCACCGGGGTCAAGAACCCCGCTTATCCGGATACTTTGTACGTGACGGAACTCGTGGCTGCCGAAACGGTCAACACGATGCCGGAGAAAACGCTCGAAGCGGTATATGACCACGGCGAAGTAACCGGGGACACCATTACCGCGAATTTCACGGATGCCCACGAAGTATTCGACGCCCTCACCGCGGTAGGCGTGGATATGAAGGACGTAACCGACCTGCTGGAAAAGGAAGGCGTGGAAAAGTTCATCGTGTCTTGGAAGGAACTGCAAAACACTGTGAACACTGCCATCGATAAGGCACAAGCCTAGATTTTTAGCGGCGGGGCGCCCGGGCTTAACCCGGGTTGCTCCCCACCGCGGCCGAGCTGGAATTAATACAAAACAGCGGCTGAGCTATACATGCGTGAAAACAGAACGCAGGTGTAGCCCAGCCGCCGTTTTATTTGTTAGTACTGTGGCCGTATGCGAGTGCGGGTTGCTAACTGGCAGCCGCAGCCGCACCCGCTAGCCGGCCGCTCGCTAGTTTTCGATCTTGACGAGCTTGCCGGTTTCGGTAGCTTCCTTGATGGCCGTGATTGCCCGCAAGGTCTTGACATTATCGGCCGGGGTGACGATCGGCGCGACTTCGCGGCGCACTACCTGCGCGAAGTGCTTGAGTTGCATCTTGTGCGGGAGCGCTTCATCCACACCCGGGATGTCCATATTTAGCGGCTTGTGCCAGCTGGAGGCGCCGTCGTAAGAGAAGTGATGCAAACGCGGCAAGGACAGCGCACCCTTGGTGCCGCCAATGAAGTAAGCATCGGCGTCGAAGGGGCGATACTGGGGATCTTCCCGCGCGGTAGCTTCCCAGTTCCACGGGGAGGCAGTGGCATCCGAAATGGAAACCGCGGCGAGTGCTTCGTTTTCGAAACGTACCGTCAGGACGGCCGAATCTTCCGTTTCGAAACCACGCGCGTTCGAAGACTGCATACCTTGCACCTCGGAGATTTCCCCGATCAGGTAGCGCATCAAATCCACATCGTTGACGAGGTTTACGAGAATCGGCCCGGCGCCCTTCTTGCGCCGCCATTCGACGTCGTAATACTCATCATTCTTGTAAATCAGGTAGTGGAAAGACGAAACTGTGAGCGTCCCCAAAACTCCCGAAGCAATAATTTCTTTGGCCTTGTTCACCTTCGGGTTGTGGCGGCGGTGCTGCCCTACGAGCACCGGAATTCCGGCTTTTTCAGCTTCTTCCGCGAAGCGGAGCGCATCGTCCAAATCATCCGAAATCGGTTTTTCTACCAGGGGTACGACGCCGTGCGCGAGCGCCTGGCGTGCTACCGGCAAGTGGAGGTGATTCGGCGTGACGATAATGACGCCGTCCGGCTTCGCCTCCTTGAACATCTCTTCATTATCTAAATAGAAAGGAACGCCGGCGGCTTCGGCTACCGGGCGGGCAGCCTCAAAGCATCTGCAATAGCTACCAATTCCGCTTCAGGTTCTTCTTGCACGAAGCGAATGTGGTTTCGGCCCATGGCGCCAGCGCCAATAACTGCAATACGTACAGGGTTATTCATCAGAAGTCTCCTTCGGCTCTGTGAAGTAATTCAACATTAGATCAATTGCGTGGTGTTTGCCAGGTTGTGGGCTATAAACAGCGGTTCGTCCGGCTCGTTCGGCTCGTTGAGATCGTCCGGCTCGTTGAGATCGTCCGGCTTGCCCCGCTCGCCCTGCCACCGCCGCGTACGAGGTTGGGGCCGCATACGCGGCGGTGGTTTTAGGCTTGTTACCGTTTTCCTTCTAGGTTCGCGAGTATTGGTTTATGTAGCCCCTTGCGGTTGGCTTTAGGCCCGCGTTTTTTAGGCCGGCCTTAATTCAGGGCCGTGCCTTCTTAGGCCGGCCTTAACTCAGGGCCGTGCCTTCTTAGGCCGGCCTTAACTCAGGGCCGTGCCTTCTTAGGCCGGCCATATCTTAGGCCCGTGCCTTTTCGCGAGTTTCGTTACGCATCATGATCAATACCAATACGAAGGCAACGATCATGATGGCAATCGCGGCGTGGAACACCGGCTGGTAAGCCTTTTGCCCGGCGGTCGGATCATGGAAAGTGGCTACCAAAAGTGACTGAATCCAGGTGGAGGTGGCGTAGCCGAGGAACATGATTCCGTAGTTCACCCCGGAGTTCGTGGTGCCAAATTGGGAGGAGGTGAGCGGCGGGTAGATTACCATGAGCGCTCCGAAAGAAAACCCGAACAGAGCCACGGAGAACAGGAAGAGGGCTTGGCTGTGAGAGACTGTCATCAACAGCAGGGCTGCCGTAGTAATTACGAGCATGCCTAAGAGAGCCTTGAAACCGCCAATTCTGTCGATAAGCCAGCCGAAGCAGAGCCGGCCAAAGAAGTTGGCGATCGTATTTGTCATCACGATCGTGCCGGAGAAAGCTACGGCGGCGGTAAGTTTCGGATCCCCAAAGATCTGCAGCCCGCCAATGGTAGACATATTGCCCACCATCATGGTGCCAGCGATTGCAGCAAACGCAAAAGTGACAACCATAAGCCAGAACTGGCCGGTTTTGATCATGGCACCCGGGCCCAAATCGCCGTACACGCCCGCGGTAACCGAGCCCGTGGCCGTTTGCGGCGGCGTGTAGCCTTCGGGTAGCCAGCCATCGGCCGGCTTGCGCATAAACAGCGCCGGAACAGAAATAGTAATGAAGAAGAGTACCCCTAGGAACTTCAAGGCATTGAAGATGCCTAGGTGCGGGATTAGCAAGGAAGAAAGGAATGGGGAGAGGGCGGCCGGCCCAAGCGTGGCAGCGGCCAGAGTTATACCCGCAATGGTTCCGCGCTTATCGGGGAACCACCGTTGCCCGGTGGTGAGTGCCGGGGTATAAGCCAGCCCGTTACCGATGCCGCCAAGCAGCGAGAAAGTGAGGTAGAACTGCCAGGGCGTGGTGATGAAGCCGGAAAGGCCAAAGCCGAGGCCGTAGCTAATCCCAGCCACGAAAACGACATTGCGCGGGCCGAATTTGTCGGAGATCCGGCCCGCAAAAATACCGGTCACGGCCATTGCGGTTTGGAACATGGGGAAGGCATAGGCCAAAGATTTTTCCCATTCCGGATGGATAGCAGTTATTGCCTGTTGGATGATCGAGTATAGGGCGATTGAAGAACTGAAGAACATAATGACGCACGCGGCGCCAATGATGAGCGCGCGGTTAGTATGCCGGTGCTCAGTATGTGTTTCTGCCATTTTTCTTTCTCTATAGCCCGCTCTATGTGAGCGAAGTGTTTAGTAATAAAGCGTGGACCGCACGTGCCATAAACGGATCCATTGCGCCCGGTTTGGGTGCAATGCCGCCCATCATAGGGGAGAAGCCACCGGCTTCGCGCGCGGCCAGGAGCATGGTTACTCGCAGAAAATCCGTTTTGAGGTCACTCACACGAAAGGCATGGTTCCTTAGTTTCGCGGGCGGGCTGCGCGTCAAAATACGCGGCAGATTGTGTTTCGGGCAGAGCTGCCGGCGGTGCGGGCTGTTGCCGGGCTGCGGGTTGCGTTGCCGGCAAAGCATCGGGCCGCGTAGCCGGCTTTGCGGTTGGCATAGCGGTAGGCTTTGCGATCGGCTTTGTGGTTGGCCGCGGTTCGGACGCCGGCCACGGTTCTGGCCCCGCTTGGGCGCCGGGCTTTTGCATTCGGGCGGGCACAGCTTGCTGAAGTAGCCATGTGGTTGCCTGCCGCCAGCGCCGAGCTATCGAGGTACCGGGCAACTGACGTGAACCCCGAGATCCACGGCGCGATTCCGCGCGCGCTTCGCTGCGCCGGCTGCGCGCGTAGTCCCAGACCCGCAGAATAGAAAGCAGACGCCGGGTGGCATTATGCAAGCGGGCAGCGAGCATCAAGTACAGGGTCAGTAGCAGACCTGCCAAGCTGATCAGCGCCGCGCCATAGAAAGTATTTTGGTAGGCCCAGCGGCCCGCGCTTTCGTCGTAGAGCGCTGTGGAAAGCGGGGCGGAAACCCACGTGGCCACGGCATACCCCCAATACATGGTGGCCCAGTTCGAACCCAGATGCGTGGTACCGAAAGTCTGCCCGGTAAAAGGCGGGTAGATAGCCCCGAGTGCCCCATTCGCCATACCAAGCAGGACCGCAGCACAAATATAAAACCCCAGCACGGGTGCCATAGACAGCCCGATGAGAGCGATGATCGTCGTCGTAAAAATAATCACCAAAGAACGGTGGCCGCCAATGCGATCGAAAATCGTACCACCCAGGAAAGAACCTACCGCTCCAGCAATGGTAGTGAGAGAGACGACGAGCCCGCCGGCCGCAATCGCGCTGGGCGCGGAAGGGTCGGGGAAAAGCTGGGTGCGAGCGATTAGGGAGGAGGCGCTGATCATCATGGCGCCGGCGGTGGAGGCGCAGGCAAAGATGACGAAGAGGAAGTAGAAGCGCCGGGTACGCAGCATTTGCCGGGGGCTCAGATCGCCGTAAGAACCTGCAGTCGCGCTACTTCCCTGCGGGGCCTGCCAGTTTTCGGGCTGCCATCCGGGTTGCGGATTGCGGGTGAGCAG
Source organism: Actinobaculum suis (assembly GCF_900618115.1). Classification (NCBI taxonomy): domain Bacteria; kingdom Bacillati; phylum Actinomycetota; class Actinomycetes; order Actinomycetales; family Actinomycetaceae; genus Actinobaculum; species Actinobaculum suis. The sequence continues at coordinate 1,925,707 of NZ_UYIO01000001.1, read as the reverse complement.
GGCTCCACCACAGGTGAAGATCAGCGCGAAAACGCCAATAATCTTGAAGGTCGCGGCCGCGCCTACTAGCGGCAGCAGAAGGGAAGCCGAAACCAGCGAAAATGCCGCGGTAGCCAGGTTAGAAATGGCAATGAGCAGTCCAGAAATTGCGCCCCGCTTATCGGGGTACCAGCGTTGCGCCGTCGAAAGAGAGGGCGAGTAGGCGAAACCGTTACCGATGCCACCAAGCACACAGAAGGCGAAATATACGGCCGGTACTGAGTTAGCGAACCCGGTGAGAATCCACCCCGCCCCGTACAACACGCCGCCCCAGAACAGTACCGGGCGCGGGCCTACACGGTCAGAAAGGCTCCCGGCAAGAAGTCCAGCGGCCACCTGGAAAGTTTGGAAGACCGGGTAAATCCAACCGGTAGCGGCCACGTCCCAACCGTGGGATTCCGCCAGTGCCGGGATGACGACGGAAAGCACGCTGACCGCGGACAGACAGAAGATGACGAAGCTGGCGCCGGTGACGATGCCGCCCCGTCCGACGCGATTTAGACCCGTGCGTAGAGGTGCCACGGGAGTGCCAAAACGTGCCACGAAGGCCTCCTAACATAACTAATAGGTGTGAAAGCGCTGGTTGTAACCAATGAAAACGCTGGTTGTAATCGAAAAGATGAATGATGTGGGCCGGGCGGGCGTTTTGTGTACGCCTAACGCGGATCGTCGTACTGGAATACGAAATTGCGGAACCGGAAATAATGGAACCGGAGGTTGTGAAAACAGCCGCTCCGGAGCTAATAGACGCGGAACGTTAGTTGTAGAACCGTTACCCAGGAACCCTTACCCCAGAACCGGGAATTGCGAGCCGTGAGCCACTGAAACGGAAGTTGTGGATCCGTCTTGCGGAGCTGACCTCGACTTTTTGTGACGATTAGATTGCCCTGTATAAACAAGAAAGCCTTGTATGAACAAGAAACTTGTACAGACAAGAAGTCTGTTCAGACAGGAAACATGTTCGGACAAGAGCCTTGTGTAAACAAGATGCTTGTGCAGACAAGAAAAAGCCCATCCGAATACAACATTGGATGGACGATGCCATTCTAATCACCCAGGGCGGGGTGGATTCTAGAGGTATTCCTTTGCGTTGTGTCACTTTTATGGAAGTGCTGGTGGCGTCATCGGCGCGGCGTGAAATTTTGCAAAACTGCGCTATAACCTAAGATAACCAGCGCGGTGCACGGGTACGAAACTGCGCGATACCTAATTACAAGACAACCAGAAGCACCAGGGCGATTACCGCACACGCAAAGCCGATACCGAGGAGCACCATAATGCGACGCTGAGCGGCGCTGCGTTCCTTTTCAGCGGTGAGGCTGCGCCGGGCGGCGGCCAGTTCACTCCGTACGTCAGCAAGACTGGCTTCCAAATCGGCTACTTGCTCGGTGCGTTCTTGGGCAATCCTCTCGCGTTCTTCTAGGTTGCGGATCGACTGGGAAAGATCAGCGGTGAGAACCGTGGACTTGGAAGCGGAAGCATCGCGTTCGCGTTCCAGGAGCGCCGTCCTCTCCTCTTCTTCTTGCAAGAGTTTTTCGAGCTGGGTAGTGCGAGTATAAAGTTCGGCGGCGCGCTTATTGGCGTCATCGAGCCGTTGCTGGGCGTGTTCGAGGGCGCTACGTTCGCCTTGCCGGAAATCTTGGACGGCAACCAGTTGCGCTACTTGGCCACGCAAAACATCGGCCTCGTCAGAAGAGTCTTGAAACTTTTCGGTGGCAGCCGAAAGTTCGGAGGTGACGCGATTGAGTTCCGCCTCAAAATCACGGGCGCGGTGTTCGGCGGTTTCTGCCCGCGTTTGGGCCGAAACCGCCGCGGCGCGAGCCTGGCGTTCCCCTTCTTGCGCAATCGCGAGTTCTTGGGTGCGTTGTTGCTCTTGGGCGCGGACCCGGGCCAGTTCGACTGTCAACTGGGAAGCCCGTTGCGCCGAATCTGTGGCTTGCTGTTTGAGTATGCGATGGTTTTCTTCGAGTTGCGCCGCGGCTGCTTCCGCGTTGGCGCGGGCCTGGCGTTCCGCATTGAGTTGTTCACGCAAACGCGTATGCCCGGGAACTGCCCGCGGCTCTTCGCTGGCTTGCGCAGACGCATAGCTACGGGATCTGCGGGCACGCCTGCCAGAAACTTCCCGTTCAGCCATCTTTCCTCCTCTACGGATAAAACCTCGCACACCTCAGGTGGCGCACCGGCTTGATTAAGTTATTACCGGACTTACCCCGAACTCATTCGCCCGGGACTTACCCCGAACTCGTTTGCCCGGGACTTACCCCGAACTCGTTTGCCCGGGACTTACCCCGAACTCAACCGGTCTCGCCCCGAGCAGCGCTAGTTAGGTCCGACTTTACTTGACGTACCGGCCCCGCGGCGGGCGCGTCAATGTGGCATCGGCCTAGCTATGTGACCGGAGAACCGGTTGCCACGCATGTTGCGGAGCTAGTTTGGGAGCCGTTGCTCGCGCGGCTAATCCCAGTTCGCGCGGCAAAGCACTGCTCGCGCGGTGCGGATTTCGCCGCCAGGGCTCCGGCTAACCTACCGTTCCTTATTTGCCAAAAAATCGACTAGCTCAACTTACCAGCTAGTGATTTCCCCTGCGCGGGGCGAAAGTACGAACCGGCCGGCGAATTTTCGGGCTACGTGTGCGCCTTCCTCGGAGGCACATGCGCCGCGTGCAACTTCACGCCCGCCTGTGGCGCGTGCGCTGCGCCTAGCATCGCGAGCGGCTTTGGGATAGCTAGCATCGTGCCTTTTGCTGGTTTCGCGCTGTCCCCGCGTCGCGCCTTTTCTCCGGCTGCGCGCCGCTCCAGCAAAGTGCCCTCCCGCTGCGTTTGCGGCGCGCTTGGCACAGATGCCTCCCGCTGCGTTTGCGCCTACCTCCTATGCTAGGAGGCATGGGTACACGTGAGGAACATGATTCGTTGGGAACCGTAAAGGTTCCTGCCAACCGCCTGTGGGGTGCACAAACCGAGCGGAGTTTGGAGAACTTTCCGATCGGGCGGCCCGGTTTCGTATGGGGCGGGCCGCTCATTCGTGCTTTCGGGCTCCTCAAATACGCGGCCGCGCAGGTCAATATGGAACTGGGGCGCCTAGACACAACTCGAGGAGAACTTATTAGCCGTGCCGCCCGCGAAGTAGCTGCTGGCGAGCACGACGCCGAATTTCCGCTCGTGGCTTTCCAAACCGGTTCGGGCACGCAAACCAATATGAATGCCAATGAAGTGATTGCGAACCGGGCCAATATTCTGGCCGGCGGGAGTGCGGGCACCTACACGCCGGTACATCCCAATGATCACGTGAATCGCGGCCAATCTTCCAATGACACTTTCCCCACGGCCATGCATGTGGCAATCGCCGAACAGCTGCGGGAAAAACTGTATCCGGCCGCTACCCAGCTGGCGGAAGCATTGCGCGCTAAAGAAAAAGAGTATGCCAACCTTGTGATGACGGGGCGCACCCATTTGGAAGACGCGACTCCGGTCACCTTGGGCCAGGTGTTTTCCGGGTGGGCACAGCAGGTCGATTTCGCACTCGCCGCCATCCGGCAGGCAGAAAAAGCAGTGTTGGCGCTGGCAATCGGCGGCACTGCCGTGGGAACCGGGCTAAATACGCACCCGGACTTTGGGGCCCGGGTGGCAAGCGTGATTGCTCAAGAAACCGGGATCGAGTTCCGGCGGGAAGATAATCTTTTCTTCGCCCTTTCCGCGCACGACGCCGTCGTCGAACTTTCTGCCTCGCTACGCACCTTGGCAGGTGCCTTACTGAAAATTGCGAACGATATTCGGTGGTATGCTTCCGGGCCGCGCACGGGCATCGGGGAGTTGCATATTCCGGCAAATGAGCCGGGCAGTTCGATTATGCCGGGAAAGGTGAATCCGACGCAGGCCGAGGCGCTGACGATGGTGTGCGTGAAGGTTTATGGCAACGACGCCACGGTGGCATTTGCGGGGTCGCAGGGGAATTTCCAGCTCAATGTGTATAAGCCAGTAATGGCGTGGTGCACATTGGAGTCGATTTCTTTGCTCGGGGAGGCAATCGCGTCCTTCACGCAACGGTGCGTGGTGGGAATTACTCCGCAAAAGGAGAATATCGCCGCGCATCTAGCCGATAATCTCATGCTCGTAACGGCGCTTTCGCCACATATTGGTTACGAGGCCGCCGCAAAAATCGCGCGCGACGCCGAAGCATCCGGGCAGTCTTTACGCGAGGCGGCGCTGGCGGCCGGGATAAGTGCAGATGATTTCGACCGCTGGGTAGATCCGCAGGCCATGGTCTAAGAATTACCAAACCGTAGGTAACTAGCGAACCGCAGGACGGGGTAGCGCCCGGGCCACCCGGCGGCGGGACTGAGAGAAAGCTTAGCCCGGCGGGGCAGAACCCCGCCGGGCGGGTGCGGTGCTAACCGGAGGGTGCTAGCGCCGCGGGAAGCAGCCTCGGGACCCGTATTTTCGAAGCAAACAAACCACAAGTTGCTTCGAATCACCGAGGCTGGCCAGCGCAAATGCGCGGCAGGTCTATATTTCGAAAACAAAAACGCTACGCCCCGCGCGCCGGTGTTCACTCAGCGAAAGGCGCAACTGACGCGCGGGGCGCTACACGTAAAGCAGGTTTGTGCGGAGAACCTACTGAGCTAAATGATAATTGTTCTCAACAGTGAGTCAAGACCCGTCCAAAAATCCCCATCGATTTCACTAATTCCGCGGTTTCTGTTTTTTTGGGGTTGTGGCACGCACCAATTCCGCGGTTTAGTGGCGTGGTAACCAGCGCAGAAAACGCGGAATTGGTGGTTCGATACCTTTCGCACAAACCGCGGAATTAGTTCTGAGGGGTGCGAGAGCCGCTGGTTTAGCGCAATGTCTCACTGCGTGTTTAGCTCAGGCGGAAATGCGTGTTTAACCCGTGCGGAAGGACGTGCGCTTAGCCACATGTGGGAGGCATGCGCTTAGTTCGTACGAAAAGCTGTTTCGGGTGGGTCGAAGGGAACTCCGGAGGGGAGCTGCACGCCGGGCCGGGTTAGCATTTCGTAGCGGTAGCGGGTGCCAGTTTTGGAAAACTGCCAGCTTTCCGAGCTAGGCGCTGCGGCCCGCAAAAGCCAGGTTCCCGATAGCGGCGGCGCGAACACATCGGCGTCGTCCACCTTCATATCTACCGCGGTACGTACCAAAATATCGGCTAGCGGTTCTGCCTCCGCATAAATCCGGGCACCTCCCGCTACCCACAACAAATCTGTGCCCAGCGCCGCCGCTTCGCTAAGCGCTTGCGGGAAGCTCGTAACCACCCGGGCTTTTCCCGCGTCAAAATCCGGATTCGTAGTCAGCACAAAAGTGGGGGAGCCTTTAATTACGCGCGCCCCGGTAGCCAGCCAGGTACGCCGGCCCATAACGAGCGGCCGGCCGCGTACACTTTCCCGAAAGAAGGAACGGTCTTCCGGGATATCCCAGGGCAAATCCATTCCCTGCGCGAGCGCCCCATTCGCGGACTGCGCCCAAATCATGCCAATGAGCACGGCACCTCCTAAGCAGTAACAGCTTTATATCGCAACAGCCTTAGCGGCAACGGCGTCTCCCTATACGGCCACCGGTGCGGAAATTTTTGGATGGTGCCGGTACCCGTCAGAAGCGTCAATATCGTCCATTTCGTATTCGAAAATTGAAGGGGCTTTGCGCAGGTGCAAAGTGGGGAAGGGGTACGGTTCGCGGGAAAGCTGCTCCCGCACCTGCTCCACATGGTTCGAATAAATATGGCAATCCCCGCCGGTCCAAATAAATTCGCCCACTTCTAGGTCAACCTGTTGCGCCACCATATGCGTCAGCAAGGCATACGAGGAAATATTGAAAGGAACGCCCAAGAACAAATCGGCCGAACGCTGATACAGCTGGCAAGAAAGCTTTCCGTCTGCCACATAAAACTGGAACAGTGCGTGGCACGGCTGTAGCGCCATCGCCTCCAAATCGCTCACATTCCATGCCGAAACAATGAGACGGCGCGAATCCGGGTTTTCCCGCAGCTCCGAAATCAGGTTCGCGATCTGGTCAATATGCCCGCCATCGGGCGTGGGCCAACTCCGCCACTGATACCCGTAAATCGGCCCGAGTTCGCCTTCGCTATCCGCCCATTCATCCCAGATAGAAATCCCGTTTTCTTGGAGCCAAGCAATATTCGTCGAACCCGAAAGGAACCACAGCAACTCGCCCTTCACGGATTTCATGGGCACAAATTTCGTGGTAATGCGCGGGAATCCCTCCGCCAAGTTATAACGCAACTGTTGCCCAAACACCGAAAGTGTGCCGGTTCCTGTGCGGTCACCCTTTCGCGTCCCCTCCCGCAGGGTGTAAGCAAGCAGGTCTTCATACTGTCGGTTCACTTTTGCCATGCCGCCAGTGTAGAAGTTTTTGGGAAGAAGATCGACGCCGTACCAGCGCGCTGCCCGCTACCGTATCGTTCATCCCGCCACCGTGATAGGCATTCCGCCGGTTGCTGGGGGAGCGGTTGCCGGGGGACCGGTTGCCGGGGGAGCGGTTGCCGGGGGTGGTAGTCCTGCCCGCCAGCGCCGTATTATCCGCCCCGCGACCGTGATAGCACGCATATGTAACGCGATAGCGCACATGCGTAATCCGCAAGGCCTCGACCATAGTTAGTTGCTATTTGGAATTCGCATCATTGCGAGTACCAGCCGGTTCCTTGCGGATTATTTGCTATTTTATTATTACTTGCTACTTGCTACTTGCTACTTGCTACTTGCTACTTGCTACTTGCTACTTGCTACTTGCTACTTGCTACTTGCTACTTGCTACTTGCTACTTGCTACTTGCTACTTGCTACTTGCTACTTGCTACTTGCTACTTGCTACTTGCTACTTGCTACTTGCTACTTGCTACTTGCTACTTGCTACTTGCTACTTGCTACTTGCTACTTGCTACTTGCTACTTGCTTGCTACTTGCTACTTGCTACTTGCTACTTGCTACTTGCTACTTGCTACTTGCTACTTGCTACTTGCTACTTGCTACTTGCTACTTGCTACTTGCTACTTGCTACTTGCTACTTGCTACTTGCTACTTGCTACTTGCTACTTGCTACTTGCTACTTGCTACTTGCTAGGGCCCGACCCCCGGAAAGTGGACATGGGGGTGGTGTTTATGCTGCAAGGTCAAGTGTAGCTGACGCGTGTTTTTCGAAGGTGTCTGGGGCCTGGTAATTGCACCAGGTGTGCAATCGTTTCGTGTTATACCGAGTACACCACGCAAAGACCTGCCGGCGGCAGGAGAGCATGTTGGGGAAAACCTTCGCATTTTTGAGAACTTCTCGTTTGAGCGTTGCATTAAATGACTCTGCCAGCGCGTTATCGGCACTACTGCCTACAGCTCCCATGGATTGTTGTACTCCCAACTGGCGGCATGTTTCTTGAAATACAGAGGAGGTGTATACACTGCCGTGATCAGAATGGAAAATCGTTCCACGCAAGGATCCTCGCTGGTCTGCGGCCATCAGTAATGCCTCTCGGGCGAGTTCAACACGCATGTGATCTGCAATCGCAAAACCGACCAGTTTCCGGGAGAAACAGTCAATCACAGTAGCCAGATACATATTCTTTTGCCCGGCAAGGGGAAGATATGTAATGTCCCCGACAAGCTTGTCGTTAGGCCTGGCCGCGGTGAAATCACGCTCGAGAAGATCATCAAAGACCCGCTTATGTGGATCACTGACAGTAGTGCGAACACGACGTTTTTTCGTAAAACCTGCCAACCCGAGAGCTTTCATCACCCGTGCTACGCGTTTGTGATTTACCGGCTGGTCCGGGGTCTGCGCAGTAAGCAACGCGGCTATACGTTTAGCACCATACAAGCCACCTTCCGCCTCGAAAGCGATCCGAATTCGCTCCCCTAGCAGCCCGTCAGCGTATACCTGTTGCTCGCGCCGGGCCGCATTTGCGGCCCACTTGTAATAGGAAGAACGCCTTACTTTCAGTACGGTACACATCCGCTTGACTGAGAACTCAGTACGGTGGTCCTCGATGAACTTGAAGCGGATCACAAGCCCATCTCCTTCGCGAAATACTGCGCCGCCTTGCGCAAAATATCGCGTTCTTCTTTCAAAAGCGCGTTTTCCTTTTCGAGTTGTCGGATTCTCTCTGCTTCAGATAAGACCCGCGCCGCCTCTGCTTCTTTGCGCCGCCTGGCCCGCACCCCGGTGCCAAACTGGTTTACCCAGTTTTGCAGCGAATTACGATTAATTCCCAGATCAGAAGCAACCTGCGCCATTGAAGCCTCGCTGGACTCGTACGCGGCTACCGCGTCTTTCTTGAACTGCGCGGAATATGTTTTACGGGACATGGTAGAAGACTACCTTTCTCCGGCTGAACGCCGGGGCTAGCCTATGTCCACCAACAGGGGGTCAGGTCCCTACTTGCATGCGAATGCTCGCCACCCGCTACTAGCTATTCGTATTCGCATGTAGCGAGCTGATTGTTTGCACATGTAGCGTGCCGAATTTTTACTTGCTCGCAGCAACCTTGGCGATGAGAGCGGCGTCGCTCTCCAAAGCACGGGCGGCCCGTTGCGAAACCGCATCCTCGATCTTCGACCCAATCAACGGCATATTAACACTGACTTCGCCGGTTGCCTGTACGGCCGACGTCGTCCCATCCACCTGGGGAGCAACCCGCAAGGTCAACTCCACCTTAACCGGAACCTTGGTGGAAACTTCGAGGTGAACAACGTCATCCTCGCGCCGCATCGTCAGCGTTGCTTGTGCACCGCTACGTAGCAGCTTGCCAACGGTTTTCGGCAAACGGTCGGCTGCCACAGTGATGTCGAGAGTGGCCTGGGTGCCATCAGTGTTAAACTCGTAATCCGAGATGGAGAACTTTTCCATCCGGGCAGTATTCAATTCGGTCGAAAGCAATGCGTCCAACACGGCTGCGGGCTCTGCCTCTACCGTGTAAGTGTGAGAAATTTGCATGAAACTACTGTGCCCTATTTACCCCCTGCCTGCCAAGCTAAGCCCAAAAATCTGGCTGACCGCTTAGTCATTTGTGTTCCGGGCATTTGCTTGTGCGGCACCAGGTGAGAGAGGGCCGGGTTTATGGCCGTGCAGTTCCGCGTATTCCTCCGCGGCAAGGTCTCGCACCGGAGCCAAAGCCGGCGAGCGTCGTACCAACAAATAAGAAGCACTCAACAAAACTAGGTAGGGAATCCCGGCATACCAAGCCACCGGTATTAACCAGAACAGGGCCACAAAAATCGCGATCGAAGCCACAATCACCAGTACCGGTACCACCGGCGCACCCCACAAACGTGCCGGAGCATCCGGCAAACCAAGCTGGGTACGGCGCCGGCGGAAAGCCAAATGCGTGAGCATCGTCAGCACCCAGGTCACCAAAATGCCGACCGTGGCGCAACCATAAAGATAGGAAAAAGCGGCATCCGGGGAAACAATCGCCAGCACGGAAGCAATCACCATTCCCAAAGTGGCGATCAAAACCGCTCCGCGCGGAGCCCCATGCGCGCTGGAACGCGCCGCAAAAGCCGGTGCCATCCCATCGATCGCCAGCGCGTGAATCATCCGGGAAGAAGAATACAAACACCCATTCGCTGCCGAAAGCGCCGCCACCAACAACACCGCATTCATAATATGCCCCGCACCCGGAATCCCTGCCGCATCCAAAGCAATTACGAAAGGCGACTGCTCAATACTCGCCAGTGGCTGGGCCGTCACCGTCCACGGCTGAATCATCACCACCACCAAGATAGCGCCCACATAAAACAGCAAGAGCCGCCAAATCATGGTGTGCGCGGCGCGCGGAATATCGCGCTCCGGATGCTGCGATTCTGCCGCCGAAACCGAAACGTTTTCAATCCCGCCAAAGGAAAAGACGGCCATGCACGCCGCCGCCAAAATACCCGGCACCCCGTAAGGCATAAACCCATCGTGGGCGGTCAAATTGACAAAACCAATCGGCTCTTGCTCCGGCAGACCGAAGAAAACGATAACCAAGCCGAGCAAAATAAAGACCGAGATTGCTACCACTTTGATCATCGAGAACCAATACTCGGAGGTGCCATACAGCCGCACCGTGGCAAGATTCAAACTCACAATAAACAGCGAGCACAGCACCGTGCCCAGCCCCTGATCCAGCCAGGGCAACCACCGATGCAGATATTTCGCGCTCGCGGTCACTTCCGCGCCCACCGCGACCAGCATCGTCACCGCGAAATTCCAGCGCGTGAGGTAACCGCCAAATCGGCCCAGGTACGACGCTGCTACGGTGCCGTGCCCGCCCGGTACCGGGTGCGCAGATACGAGTTCAGCCAGGGCCCACACGACGGCGAGGGCCAGGCTGCCCGCGAGCATATAAGAAATAACGGTAGCCGGGCCGGCGTGCTGAATGGTGCTTCCCGCGCCCAAAAACAGTCCGGTACCCAGTGCTCCGGAAAGTGCGATCATCGCGATCTGCGGGCTGGTGAGCTGGCGGGAGAGCTCGGTGTGCATGCCCGCTTTCTTGTTGCCAAGATTCTTTTGCGCCACTGTTTCCTATCCCTCATCTCGTCAGCTGCTGCTACGAGCTGCTGCTATGCGCGTCTTTTTACCAATTCCGAGGTTTGTGCGAAAGCGCGTGACGATATTTCGCAAGGCAATGTTACGCCAGCCCGTCGCTTTCCCCGGTCGGACCAGACTAGTGAAAAGTACCGGAACGTGCGCTTATAGTCCACCAAGCATGCCGAAGCACCAATTTTTGTGGCCCTAAAAAATGGGGCCTCCAAAAATGGGGCCCCAAAAACGCAAACCGCGGAATTGGTGATTGGGTGGCGCTTGGTGGCAGGAGGTGGGCGGGAGGTGGGCGCGAGGTTGCGGGAACCGAAACCGCGGAATTGGTAAATCCGGAGGTTGGGGCACAAAACGTGGGGAGCACAAACCGCGGAATTGGTTGCGGGCCGGTAAGGTGTACTTATGCCGTCTTTGAGTAACATCCTCGATCGCGCGACCGAGCTGGATACGGAAAAACGTGAATGGCTCCACCAGTTGGTGGGGGATTGGCAACTGATCGCCGATTTTGCTTTTGTGGATTTGACTCTCCTCGTCCCCATGATGGATGGGAGATTTATGATCGGTGCGGTCGCGCGCCCGGCTACGGCTTCTACGGTGCTGGATAACGACGTCGTGGGCACCCATATCTCCCCGGAACCTTCCGCGATTTTGTTCGAGGTTCTGGAAACCGGGGAACACCGCGAATTTGACCTGCACGGAATAACCTATTCCTGCTACCCGGTACGAAAAAAGGGGCAGGAACCGATCGCGGTTTTGGCTGAACTTAGTTCGGACATTCCGGGCCGGCGGGTTTCTTTGCCACATCCCTCATATGCGGACATTGAAGAAAAACTTCTGCGCATGGTTACCGAAGGGGAATTCCCGCTGGAGGATGCGCCTACCGGGTACCGCCACGGCACGCCGCGCGTCACTGACGGGTTTACCCAACTTGATGCGGAAGGGGCGGTTATTTTTTCCTCTCCGAACGCCACTTCTAATCTGCATCGGCTGGGCGTGCGCGCCACCGCCGAAGGCCAAATTTTGGCGGAACAAATCGTGTCCGTCATTGATGATAAGACGACTCTGGATGAATCTTTGCCCGTTGTGCTCATGGGCCGGGCGCCGTGGCTTTCCGAACTTGAACTACACGGCGTAGTGGTCACTTTCCGCGCGGTCCCGCTCATCGAAGACGGTAAACGCATAGGCGCGGTGCTTCTTTCTCGCGACGTTACCGAGCTGCGGCGTCGGGAAATGGAACTGGTTACCAAAGACGCCACCATCCGGGAAATCAACCACCGCGTCAAAAACAATTTGCAAACGGTTTCCGCGCTTTTGCGGATGCAAGCCCGGCGCGCTACCGACCCGGAAGTTATTGAAGACCTCGTGCAGGCCCAACGGCGGGTAGAAACAATCGCCCTCGTCCACCAGATTCTTTCCCAGTCGATCACCGAATCGGTGAATTTCGACGAAATCTTTTCGCCTTTGCTTGCCATGTCTACTGACATTGCAGCCACCGGTGTACCCGTAAAAGCCTGCCAACACGGCAGTTTCGGAAACGTGGGTGCCTCCAGTTCCACCACTTTAGCGGTGGTCCTCAACGAGCTGGTTTCGAACGCCGTCGAACACGGCCTACCGGAGGGTGGGAGCATCGACGTGATCGTCGAACGCACCGGAGATCATCTGGCGGTAGAAGTGCGCGACGACGGCGTGGGCATGGGCAGCGAAGGGCCCGGGCCAGGATTGGGCACCAAGATTGTGCGCACCATGGTAGAAGGCGAGCTGCGCGGCAATATCGAATGGAAACGCAATGACAGTGGCGGGACTTCAGTCCTGATTGATTTTGATGTGGACGTCACGGATTGACCGCGCGGGCTTTTTGAGCAGGATTTCCCGGAAAAATGCCCCCTGCTAACCGGTGTAATCGAGCACCATTTATGTGCGCGACGTTTGCGGGAGGGCGCCCAAGATAGCGCGCTTACACGCTTTTGAACTGGGCGAATAATGGAGCCGAAAAAACAGTGCTGAGCGTGGTTATTTACGGCGCTAGAATCGGTAGTGTGTGGCCAAAGTGGCCACTTAAGGAGGAAGAATGAGCCGATTCAGCGCGGTATCGTCGCTTGCGAAAGTGGAAAAGGAACTGGAAGAGCTATATGTAGAGCTCCACCAGAATCCGGAACTTTCTATGCTCGAAACCGAAACCGCGGCCCGCTTGCAAGGGCTGTTGGATAAGTTTGGATACGAAACAATGAGCATCGGCGGAGGCGTAGTAGGCATCCTCCGTAACGGGGACGGCCCGGCGGTCCTTTTCCGTTCCGATATTGATGGTTTGCCGGTGAAAGAAGAAACCGGTTTGCCGTACGCATCTACGAAAACCATGAAAGACCGCACCGGCACTGTGCAACCGGTAATGCACGCTTGCGGGCACGATATGCATATGACGGCCGCGATTGGTGCGGCTTGGGTAATGGCAGAAAATAAGGACGCCTGGAGCGGCACTTATGTGGCTCTCTTCCAACCGGCGGAAGAAACCGCGGAAGGGGCCCGCTCGATGGTCAACGATGGCTTGGTCGAAAAGGTGAATGCCAAGATTGGCAAGCTGGATGTGGCCCTCGGCCAGCACGTCCTTACCGATCCGGAAGCGGGCAAAGTGGGAACCACGGCCGGCCCGGCGCTTTCCACCGCGGCCTCGCTTCGCATCACCGTAACCGGGCGCGGCTCGCACGGCTCCATGCCGCACCTGGGTGTGGATCCGATCCTGCTGGCAGCTTCGATTGTTACCCGCTTGCAGGGAATTGTGGCCCGTGAACTCGCGCCGGCGGAGTTCGGCGTCGTGACCGTAGGTTCCATCCACGCGGGCACGCAAGCAAATATCATCCCCAATAGCGCAACCTTGCAACTCAACGTGCGGGCGTACTCGAATGAAACGCGCGAACAGATTATTGCCGCAATCAAGCGCATCGTAACCGCGGAATGCGAAGCTTCGGGTGCCCCAGAAGCTCCCGAAATCGAAGTTTATGACGTTTTCCCGCTCACCAATAACGACGCCGATGTACACAGCACCGTGCGCACCGGCTTCATCGAATACTTCGGTGCAGATCGCGTAGAACACCTCGACCCGGTCACTGCCTCCGAAGATTTCTCGATTGTGCCGGATGCTTTCGGCGTGCCGTACTGCTACTGGGGCTTTGGCGGATTTGCTAAGGACCAGCAGGTCTACCCGAACCACAATCCGCACTTTGGGCCGATTATGCAGCCAACCCTGCGCACCGGCGCGGAAGCTGCCGCGGTATCCATCCTTTCCTTCCTCGGAAAGTAAAGCTTCGGCACACTAGGGGCTAACGGGAAGCCCGGTCCACAACCGGCACCCGTAGCCGAAGACTTCCGCGCACTGGGGATTTGCCCCTTCGGTCTAGACCAAGTTACGGATGCTTGGAAGACTTCCACTCACCAGGGGCTAGGCGTTGTGCATCGCTCACCACGCACACGCTACGCACGGTATGCAACCGGCTACTTGACGCACGGTACGTAACCTGCTGCTTGACACACGGTACGCAACCTACTGTTTGACACACGGTACGTAACCAGCTGCTTGGAGCGCGGTACGCAACCTGCTTGGACGCGCTATTACCAGCTGGTATTCGCAGGTGCCCGCTAACGCACGCTGGCCGGCGAGTGCGGGAGCCGCGCGGCACCCATGCCCCTCACTTAACCGCACAAAACGCGGAATTGGTATTGCTCACCACGGAAAGATACAAAAAAGAATGGCAAAAACGAAAGAAACCACCGCTAGTAGCGGTGAAACCAAATTTGTAGGAAGTGAAAAACTTCTGTGGGGTATCGTGCTCGCGGTGCTCACCTACTGGCTGTTTGCGGGGACTCTCGGAAACCTAGTAACCGTTGTAGTTGCCGATATTGGCACGGAAAACATTTCCGAATCGGTAGTCTCGCTGGCTGCCCCGCTAGCCGGTTTGTTCTCCGGCCTCTTTATCGTAGTAATGGGCGGTTTGGGCGATAAAATCGGGCGCGTCAAGGTCACGCTTATTGGCATTGTGTTGAGCGCAATTGGTTCGCTCATGCTGGTTTTGGCGATGGGACCATTGGCTACCCCGCTGATGCTCGTGGGCCGCGCCTTGCAGGGCCTTTCCACGGCGTGCATTATGCCTTCCACCATGGCCCTGTTGAAGGCCTACTGGGATGGGCCGGCCCGCCAGCGCGCGGTGTCTATGTGGTCGATCGGTTCCTGGGGTGGTTCGGGCCTGGCCGCGCTGTTCGGCGGCCTCATATCCCAGCAACTGAACTGGCGCTGGATTTTCATTATTTCCATCGTGGTGTGCGTGTTCGCCTTCTTCATGATTCTGGGTACCCCGGAATCGAAGGCCGAAGTGGTAACGAAGAAGAAGTTCGACGTCGTTGGCCTCGTGGTCTTCCTGATCGCCTTGCTGGCCCTGATGGTGGCGCTCATGTTCGGCGCACAAATGCCCAATGGCGGTTGGGGAAGCCCGATTACGCTGGCCCTGTTCGCGATCGCCGTGGTGGGAATTATTATTTTTGTGCGCTGGGAGATGCGGCAGTCTAACCCCTTCATTGATTTCTCGCTGTTCAAGAACACCACGTTCACCGGGGCGACGATTTCGAACTTTATGATCAACGCGACCATCGGTCTGCTCAATGTTTCCCAACTCGTATTCCTGGGGGCACGCCCGCGCACGATCGAAGATTGCGGTACGGAACTGTGCCGGCAAAACTTTGTGGATCTGAACGGCGATGGGATTCATGACCAGTTCATGACCACCTGGGATGCCGGTCTGCTCACGATCACTTACGCGATCACGATTATTGCTTTCATCCGCGTGGGTGAAAAACTCCTGCAGCGCTTCGGCCCGCGCAAGCCCATGCTGTGGGGTTCGTGCATCGTGATTTTGGCTGGCGCCTGCCTCACCCCGACCTTCGTCAACCTGGGCACCTACAAGATCCTTGCCGTTATTGGTTATGGTCTGTTCGGTTTGGGCTTGGCTTTCTACGCCACGCCTTCCACCGACGCCGCACTGTCCAACTTGCCGTCCGAAAAGTCCGGTTCTGGTTCCGGTATTTACAAGATGGCTTCCTCGCTGGGCGGGGCAATCGGTTTGGCGCTCTCCCTTTCTATCTTCAACGCCCTCAAGGGTGGTGAAGGCCAGTCGGTTACGTATGCGCTGCAAATGTCTGGCGTGCAGGACAATACCTCGCTGCGGTTTGCCGGCATGGTGGTGATGCTCTTCAATATCCTGCTCACCTTGATCGCCATTATTTCGATTGCGGTGACGGTACCTAAGGGTGGCGGCACGCGGGATCTGGGTGTGGTGGCACCGAGCGCCGCACCGGAACCGCATCCTACCGACGACGAACAACGCCAGCAGATTATCGCCCACCTCTCCACACTCTCTATGGCGGAACTAGAAGCTCTGGAGCGGCAAGTATTGACAAACCGGCTTCAAGATCTAGATAGAGAAGTGCTAGTCAAGATAGTGGACGAATACCAAAGCTAGAACCGCGAGGTTCTGACTATCCAGGCCAAGCCGGGCTGGTAGTAAACAACGAATTGGTAGTGGACGCCGGATTGATAGTGGACGCTGGATTGGTAGTGGACGCTGGATTGATAGCGGACGCCCGATCGGTTGTAACTACCGGATTGGTTGTAAACAAAAACCGGTGAATATGGAGATGCGAGCCGTGGGAGCAGACGCTCCCGCGGCTCGCATCTCTAGTACTAAAACGTTATTACGCGTGTGCCGCAGCGGCTGCGGCTCGAAGTTGCCGGCTGCGCCGCCGGCGCAGCGCTTTGCGCTCATCTTCTGTCGCGCCGCCCCACACACCCGAATCTTGGCAAGAGGCTAGGGCGTAATCCAAGCACTGTTCGCGGACCGTGCAGCGTGAACACACTGCTTTGGCACGCTCTGCCTGTGCTAGTGCGGACGCCGAACTTCCAACTGGGAAAAACAGTTCGGGATCTTCTTTCAGACAGGCTGCTCGTACGCGCCAATCCATAGTGCCTCCTTCGCCCGCGTGTGGGCGTTCGTTTGCCCCGCGCGATTATTATCTGGCGCGCGGCGCCACATCGCCCGGTTGGGGCGCTCAACAAAAATGCAACAACCGATCATTGCAGAGGGCACGGGCCAGGTAAAGAGGTGGAATGTGTGAGGTTTTGACAGCGCCGAAAGCGCGGAATTAGTGATAAGGGAAGTAGTTACCCTCCCGTAGAATTTATTCTGCACTCCTGGACCCTCCTCGAGCCCGCCCGTATATTTCGAGCCCGCCCGTATATTTCGAGCCCGCCCGTATATTTCAAGCCCGCCCGTATATTCCAAGCACACCCGTAATATTGCCGGTGGCTGGAAGCGCCGATGCGCAATGCTTAGAAGGACATGTCGCCGGGGTTTACGAGCCCGGAGGCGAAGGCCAGGACCACTGCTTGTACCCGATCACGCACATGCAGTTTCGCAAAAATGCGGCCCACATGTGTTTTTACGGTTGCTTCGGCCACATCGAGGCATTCTGCAATTTCCGTGTTTGACTCCCCGCGGGCCATATGCGCCAAGACCTCCAACTCACGTTCGGTCAAACCGTCTAGGACGGAAGGATCGATGCGTTGGTCCTGGGCTTCCCGTGCGGCCACATGTGCCAGTAGACGCTTGGTGGAAGTGGGCGCGATAACGGCGTCGCCGGAAAAGACAGTACGAATGGCGCGCAACATTTCTTCCGGCGGTGCATCTTTGACGAGAAACCCGGAAGCGCCCGCGGTAACCGCGCCTATCATGTACTCATCGAGGTCAAAGGTGGTAAGCACGATAACTTTAGGGTGTGCGCCGTGAGAATATTCGGTGCTCGTGATGCGCCGGGTGGCTTCTAAGCCGTCGAGTTTGGGCATGCGCACATCCATGAGGACTACATCCACGGGCACAACTTCAAGACGTTGCAGCGCGAGTTCCCCATCGGGAGCTTCCAAAACTACTTTCATATCGTCTTGGGAATCGATAACCATGGAAAAACCGGTGCGAACAAGCTGCTGATCATCGATAATTCCCACGCGGATCAGTGGTTTTTGCGCGGCCATTTCCGAACTTTCTGCCGGATCCTGCGCCTTTACAGTTCCCACGGTGACCTCCTTACCGCCTCCGCCGGCGGTATCGCGCTAACCTCACACGGCAGCCAGTTTATGTGCTTTGCGCAATACGCACGCCGGTTGCCAGATGCCCGTGCCAGGCTCGTGTTCAACCTGCCATATGTTTGGCCTGGTGTGCGTTTAACCTGGCACGTGTTTAGCCTGGTGTGCGTTTAGCCTGCCATGTTCCCTGCCCAATAGGTTAGCGGAAATCGGTACTTTTCTGCCCCGGGGTGGGGAGGTGTGCTTGCACGCGCCACCCGTAATCGCCTAAGGGGCCAGCCATAAGCGTGCCGCCAAAGGCCGCGGCCCGTTCTCGCATCCCAATAATCCCGTTCCCACCCGCAGAATTACCAATTCCGCGATTTCTGCCGGGCAGGTGAGGGGCATTTAAATCGGAATTAGTGGGCGCGGGCGGCGAGTAAGAATTACCAGCGGAGGCGAGAGTCGAATCGGAACGTTTGGCCGCGCGGGTAACTAAATCGGAGCTTTTGACGGCGCGGGGAGCGGGGTCGGAACTAGTAGCGGCGGTGGGGGCGTGCTCACCGAGGTCGTTATCGACGGTGAGCGTCACCCCTTCCGAGGTTTGGGTGAGGGTAATCGCAATCCGGGCATCGCGCGGCGCATGTTTGAGCACATTTGTTACTGCTTCTTGGCAGATGCGATACAGGGCAGCGGAAGTGCCCGATGGTAAAACTGTAATATCGCCCACTTCCGCGAATTCTACGGTGCGGCCCGTAGCGCGAATGTCTTCCACCAGCTGGCCCAAATCGCTTACCTCCGGGGTGGGCACCAGCGGTGCTCCATCATTTCCTTCCCGCAAAACTCCGATAATCGTGCGAATATCGGAGAGGGCAGAGCGGCTTATTTTGGAGATCTTTTCGAGTGCTTGCACGGGCGCCGCGGGGTCTTTCTGGGCGGCATACCGGCCGCCGTCGGCCTGCGCAATCACTACGGAAAGCGTGTGGGCAACGACGTCGTGCATGTCCCGCGCAATCCGGTTACGTTCCGCTAAGACGGCGATCCGCGCGCTTTGTTCAGCCTCACGCCGAGCCGCTTCCGCTTCCGCATCGATCTGCCGCAAGCGCGCAAAATCGTTCGCGCGGGAACGCCCCAAAATAAAACCCGCTAAGGAGAAAGTGAGGAAGAGGATTACCTCTAAGAGGAAGAAAACCTGGGCGTCTTGCAAAGTCCTTCCCCAAGCAAAAGCGGAAGCAAGAATCATGCAGACGAGGCCTACTATTACGCCGTAACGGGTCCACGATTTGCCGTAGGCTCCAACCCCGTAGAGCACCATTCCCGCAACTAAATAGTCCAGTTCGGGGAAAGCAAAAGTTCCCAATAGATAGTTTGCACTATAGGAAACGCTCATAATAATGAGCGCAATTTCCGGATGGGTGCGGCGCAGGAGCAGGCAGGTGAAAATCGCGAGGAAGACCAGTACCTGCATAACATAATCTAGCGGTGAGAAGGCCGGCATATCGGTATCCAGCAGATAGAACCCCATGGGCCCAAACACGATTTTGAAAATCAAAATGCACAGGGCGAGGGCCAAATCCAAGGGGCTAAAACCTGCGATCCGCAGAATTTTGTCGCGTTCCACGCCGCTACTGTAACGCGCTTTCGGGTACGGAATGGATAGGTTTTCTCCGCCTGTAGCCGGATAAGGGTAGGCCCGAAGTCGTAGTAAGGAGCGTGGGGGCAGCCGCTGCGCGGACTAATTCCGCGGTTTGTGTGGGTGCGGATTTCGCGGAATTAGCCCGCGCGTAGGTACCAATTCCGCGGTTTGTGCTGGCGCAGTTTTCGCGGAATTAGTATTCCTTGGGCACCAATTCCGCGGTTTGTGTACGCGGTACCGGCCGGCCCGTGGCGTGCGCGATACGCTGGGTGTATGTGTGGCAGATATGCGTTATTTCAGCCGACGCAGGGCGTGCAGCTCCAATTTCAATTCGAATTTGCGGACCCTGCGGCCACAAATCTTGCGCCGAATTACAACGTTGCTCCGACCGCGAATGTCCCCATCGTGGTGGAACATTACGGGCGGCCGGTGGGGGAGCCCCGCGGCGGCGTCGTACCGGAACCGCAGGGAGCGGTGCGTGAACTTTTACTATCCCGCTGGGGCTTGGTGCCCGGCTGGGCACGGGCGGGTGGCAACGGGCCGGTGCTGTTCAACGCGCGGCTGGAAACGGCAGCGGAGAAACCGAGTTTTGCGGAATCTATGGCAAAACGGCGATGCATTTTCCCGATGAATGGCTATTTTGAATGGCAAACACGGCAAGGGGATAAACAACCGTTTTATATTTCTGTGCCTACGACGCCGTTACGCGGAAAGGCCGAGGAAAACGGCGCGGTTCCGAAACTTGGGGGAGCAGCAGAAACCGCGGAATTGGTGCGGAAGTATGGCACCGAAACCGCGGAAAAGGTAGGAGAGCCTGGCACCGAAACCGCGGAAAAGGTGCAAGAGCGGGGAAGTGGAGCCACACCGGAACTTTTGGGAATGGCAGGTTTGTATTCCTGGTGGAGAAAGCCGGGCGGTGCGTGGTTGCTTTCCGCCACAATTTTGACCCGGCCGGCGCAAGAAAACCTGCGGCATATTCATCATCGTGAACCGGTGGCGCTCCGCTCCGAGGAATACGCGGTTTGGCTAGATCCGAATTTGCAGGATGGCGCGGCCGCGCGTGAACTATTGCGGCGCCCGGCTCCGCTCTTGGAAGCGGTAGCGGTGCGGCAGGAAGTGAACAATGTGCGAAATAACTCGCCAGAAAATGTGCGTCCGTTGCACGATTGAGTGAGTATCTAGCGGCGCTGGGCGGGGGAGTATGCACGCAGCACCACGTACACAAACCGCGGAATTGGTACCTACCGCGCGGGCTAATTCCGCGAAAAGTGTGAAAACAGAAATCGCGGAATTGGTACCTACCGCGCGGGCTAATTCCGCGATATCTGCAAAAACACAAACCGCGGAATTGGTGCGAGCGGGAATCGGCAGGGAAAAGCGAACGAAAATGAGGGACAATAGGGCCCGTGATGGAAAAAGTGCGTAATACTCGTCGGTTCGTTGATAGCCCTGCGGCTGCCCCTGGTAGTGGCAGCACTTCTGCTACCGGTTCCGCTAGCGAAGCTCCGGCCGAAAATCTTACGGAGGAAGCAGCGCGCCAGCGGTTAGCCGAACTCGCGCCGATTGTGGCGAGTGCACAGGAAGCCTATTACGCAGAAAGTAACGAGAGTCCGCTCACGGATGCTCGCTATGACGAACTGGTCCACGAAATGCGCCGCTTGGAAGCCGCTTTTCCAAACCTGTCCAGTCCGGATTCACCGGCCCAGCGGGTGGGCGCGAAGATTTCTGATTCGCCGTTCAAAACTATTCCGCACCTTTCCCAAATGTATTCCTTGGAAGATGTTTTCTCGCTGGCGGAACTGCGGGAATGGTATGAAGAACGCGCCGCAGAAACACCGGGCGAAAGCCTGGAAGTAACAACGGAAGCAAAAATTGATGGCCTTGCCGTTAACCTGCGTTACGAAAACGGTGAGCTTACCGTTGGTGCTACGCGCGGCGACGGCGTAAACGGTGAAGACACCACCGCCAACATCAAAACCATCCGCGCCATTCCGAAACGTTTGCGCGGTGCGGACGTGCCGGAACTCATAGAAGTGCGCGGTGAAGTGTTTTTCCCCCTCCGCGAGTTCGCAAAACTCAACGAGCAGCGCCGCCGCGCAGTGGAAGAAGCGGAAGCGGAACTCGAAGAAGAAGGCCTGAGTTTCGAGCAGCGCCGCCGCGCCCGCGCCGTCATCGCAAATATGCAGCCTTTTGCGAATCCACGTAACGCGGCGGCCGGGTCCTTGCGGCAAAAAGAGCCCTCTGTCACTGCCTCGCGCCCGCTTTCTTTTATTGCGCACGGGGTGGGCGAAATTCGCGGTATTCCCGCTTCCCGGGAAACCGAGCTTTCCACACAAACGGGGCTCTACCAGGCGTTTTCTGAGTGGGGTATCCCTATTTCGCCCTATAACCAACTTGCTGATTCGTGGGAAGAAATCGAAGAATTTGTCAATAACCTCGCCACTCACCGTAGCGATTTACTGCACGGTATCGACGGCGCGGTTCTGAAAGTCAATACGCGGAGCTTGCAAAGCAGCCTGGGCGAAACTTCGCGCGTGCCGCGCTGGGCCGTCGCTTTCAAATACCCACCGGAGGAAGTAGAAACCCGTCTCCTCGATATTCGCGTTCACGTTGGCCGCACCGGCCGCGTCACCCCGTATGCAGTTATGGAACCCGTGGTTGTGGACGGTTCCACAGTTTCCCAGGCAACGTTGCATAACCAGGAAGAAGTGGCCCGAAAAGAAGTAAAAATTGGGGACATCGTAGTTTTGCGAAAAGCTGGGGATATAATCCCGGAGATTCTCGGACCGGTAAAAGCGCGCCGGCAAGGCGATGAACGCACCTGGAAAATGCCGGAAAACTGCCCGGTTTGCGGGCACAAGCTAGCGCCCGCCAAGGAAGGCGATGTGGACTTGCGCTGTCCGAACGCGAAATCCTGCCCTTCGCAGCTCACTGAACGCGTTGCCCATGCTGGCTCGCGTGGCGCTCTAGATATTGACCGCCTGGGCGCCGAAACCGCGTTGTGGCTCACTAATCCGGAGGCACGCCGTGAAGATGCTCTCACCGCGCTGACGCGTGGCAAAGCCCTCTGGTTCGAAGGGGAAGACGGCACTGACCGGCGCGTCCATATAGGCCGCGAAGGCGCTCGCGAAATGGGACTGGTCGATGAAACGGGTGCCCTGCAAGATTCCCAAGAGGTAATTCCACCCGCGCTGCAAGCCGAGTTGGGGATCCCCGCCCCGCAAAGTCCAGTTCTAGAAAACGAGGCCGGACTTTTTGAAATCACCGTGGAATCCGTGCGTGATGTGTGGATTTGGCGGGAACTGTCCCGGGATGTCAAAGCGAAGGGCAGCACAGAAATAAAACGCGCGGGGGATTGGCAATATGAACGCGCTGCGTGGCTTGCCCCGCGCTGGAGCGACCGGAAAAATGGTCCAAATAAACAAACCACTCCTTCCAAACCTGGGAAAACGATTGAGACCTTGGTCGAGGAAATCGAAAACGCAAAAACAAAAGAACTATGGCGCAAGCTCGTGGCACTCTCGATCCGCCATGTGGGGCCCACCGCGGCTCGCGAACTGGCCCGCGCGTATGGCTCTTTAGACGCCTTGCAGGCGGCCAGCCTAGAAGAACTCGAACAGGTGGAAGGTGTAGGCACGATTATTGCCGAATCCTTCCGCAACTGGTTTACCGTGGATTGGCACCGCGAAATTATTGCGCGGTGGACGGCCGCGGGCGTCGTATGGCAAGATCCGGAACCGGCACCAGCGTTGGCCGACGCCGGTAGCGCCGCTAGCGTTAGCGGGACGGACGTCGGTGGTACCGGTGGGGCTAGCGCTAGCAGTACCGGTGTTGGTGCTAGCGGTGCTAGCGCAACCGGTGCGGTTGCGCAAACTTTGGCGGGAATGCGGATTGTGGTTACCGGCGGGCTGGAGGGTTACACGCGCGATTCGGTGCGGGCCACTATCGAGGCGCACGGTGGGCGCGCTCCCGGCTCGGTTTCCAAGCGAACGACGGCGGTAGTCGTTGGCGAAAAGCCAGGTTCAAATGCGGATAAAGCCCGGAAACTTGGAATCCCGATCCTCACCGAAACCCAGTTCAACGAGCTTTTGCAAACCGGCGAATTACCCGCCGCGGAAAGCTAAGCGAAAAGGCACGGCAAAAAGGCACTGCGAAAAGGCACGGCAAAAGGCACTGCGAAATAGGTGCCAGGGGGCCGGGCTGGCTCCGGGGTAGGCAGGCCAGGTAAAGCCAAACCTAGAGGAGTGGGGCGAGAGGGCGGAGAATCGATTCGGTTACGCGTGCGAGCGTGCCGCGCTTGTTCCATTCTTCGAGGGTAAGTTCGAAGGTGTTTGTGAGGTCCACCAGGAAGAGTTTCTCCATCACGCGCGCAAGATCGTCGGAAAAGATCGACATGTTGATTTCGAAGTTTCCGCGCAGGGACAAGCGGTCAATGTTCGCGGTGCCGATGGTGGACCAATGCCCGTCTACCGTCATCGTTTTGGCGTGAATCATCGCCTCTCGGTAGAGGAACATGCGCACCCCGGATTCCAAAAGACGCTCATAATGCGGCCGGCCCACCCAATCTGTATAAATATGGTTTGAATATTGGGGGATGAGGATACGCACGTCCACACCGCGCTGGGCAGCGCCAGTAAGTGCATCGAGCATGGGATCGTCCGGAATAAAATAGCCCATCGTCATCCACGCGCGATCCTTTGCCCTGGCTAGAGCGTCAATGTATAGCGCGGCTATGGGGTAAACATTTTGGGCGGGCGAGTTATGCACCGCCCGCAACGCCGGATTCCATCTGTGACCCGGCTCGATTTCTAAACGCGGGTGTTTGCGTTGGCGATAGGAGTTCCACATTTCCGTGAATGCCGCTTCTAGCTCCCACACCCCGGGCCCGGCAATCCGCATATGCGTATCACGCCACTTGGTGCCGTAAATTGTGCCGATGTTGTATCCGCCCACGTATCCCACGCGGCCATCAACCACCATAATCTTGCGGTGATCACGGCCCTTATCGCGCGAACGCCCAGTAAAGATTCCGGTGCGCACGAGCGGGAAGTTCATCCAATGCAGATTTTTCTGCGCCGGGGGATGGCGGAAACATGGATCTTGATTTAGGTTTCCCCAGGTGTCTAGCAGCACATGCACGCGTACGCCGCGGCGTGCCGCGCGCTGGAAAGCCTCTCGGAAACGGTAACCCCACGCGTCTGCCTTCAAAATAAACATTTCGAAGTACACGTATTCTTTGGCCTTTTCGATATCGGCCAGCATCGCTTCGTACAGATCGCGCCCGTAAGTGAAAATTAAGGTCTCGTTTTCGCCCACGTTTGCCGGTTGCGGCGGCAAATGCGGAAACTCACCGGTAGGTGGCGTGCGGCGTTTACGAGCTTCATCAATAGCTACAACAGCGCCGGTAGCGATAACTGGCGCTGCCGCCGTGGCTATCGCGCCCCACTTTAGAGCTTTCCGCGCTCGCGGGTTTAGCTTGACCATGGGCTTCACTTTAGACGCCGCCGGCTTTCTGTGCCTACAGATGCCTCACATCGGCGGGCCTGGATTTTCGCCCGAAGGGCAGTTTGAGCTGGGCTCATGGTATTTCCGAAGCACCGAAGAAGTTTGGAGAATGTTTGGGGATTGTTTCCGGAGCCGCCGGAGCCGCCGCAGATTTCGCGGAATTGGTTGCCGTGATGAAGTTTGGGTGCCGGTTTTGGGGCGGAACAGTTTCGCGGAATTGGTGCCTGCGAATACTAATTCCGCGATATTTGCAAAAACACAAACCGCGGAATTGGTGCGGCCGCAATGCGGTGTGTTTCCGCCGCGGGCCGCCCGGTCATCTACACTTGGGGTTATGTCGTCATTTTCCAAAGAACGGGTCGCGCATATCGCAGACCTTGCACGAATAAGCTTGACGGAAGACGAAGCTCGGCAGATGTCCACCGAACTTGAAGCAGTCGAAGAGTGGGTTAAAGCCGTTTCTGAGGTTGCCGGCCCGGATATTCCGGGAACCGTGAACCCCCTTCCGATTGAAGACGTGACGCGGCCGGACGTCCCGGGAGAAACGCTCGATCGCGACGAATTGCTCGCGGCCGCTCCCGCCGCAGAGGACGGTAAATTCCTGGTTCCGCAAATTCTGGGAGGCGAATAGTGAAAGACGTGCTGAAGAAAACGGCGGCAGAGCTCTCGGCGCTACTCCGCGCGCGGGAACTGACCTCCGTGGAGCTGACCGAAGCGGTGCTGGAGCGCATCGCCGCCGTCGACCCGAAAATCAATGCCTTTTTGTATGTAGATCGGGAAGGGGCTCTCGCCACGGCGCGAGAGGTTGACGCCGCCCGGGAAGCGGGGGAAGCCCTGCACCCGCTGGCCGGCATTCCGATTGCCATTAAGGATAATATTGTTACGCGTGGGGTGCCGACGACGGCGGCCTCCAAGATTCTGGAAGGCTGGAAACCGCCGTACGATGCCACGGTGATTCAGAAGATCAAGGCGGCAAAGTTGCCGATCGTCGGAAAGACTAATCTGGACGAATTCGCCATGGGGTCTTCCACCGAACATTCGGCTTTCGGGGCTACGAAGAACCCCTGGGATACCAGCCGTATCCCGGGTGGGTCCGGCGGAGGTAGCGCGGCCGCGGTCAGCGCATTTATGGTGCCCTGGGCACTCGGTTCAGATACGGGCGGTTCCATCCGGCAACCGGGTGCGGTAACCGGAACCGTGGGGGCCAAACCCACTTACGGAGCCGTTTCGCGCTTCGGTCTGATCGCCATGGCTTCGTCCTTGGATCAGATCGGCCCGGTGGCACGCACGGTAGAAGACGCCGCCCTCCTGCAAGAACTCATCTCCGGGCACGACCCGCACGATTCCACGTCCTTGCCTGATCCGGTAGCAGAATTGGCAGCTGCTGCTCGCACTGGCGCGCAGTCTGTTGCCGCAGCTTCTGCCGAATCCGCAACTTCTGGCGCCGAGCCGGTTGCAGCCGCCGGAACTTCTGACGCCGAGGACGCCGAGTCTGCAGCCGCAGCTTCTGGCACGGATAGCGCCCAACCGCTCGCTGGTTTGCGGATTGGCTTGGTGGCAGAACTGGAAGGCGAAGGGTACCAGGAAGGGGTGCTGGCTTCCTTCCATGCCGCAGTGGAGAAGCTCGAAGCGCTCGGTGCACAAACTGTGGAAATCTCCTGCCCGTCATTTACGTATGCTTTGCCGGCTTACTACCTGATTCAGCCGGCTGAAGTTTCTTCGAACCTGGCGCGGTTTGATGGGATGCGTTACGGAATTCGCGTAGAACCGAAGGAAGGCCCGGTCACTGCGGAAACGGTGATGCGAGCAACCCGGGCGGCCGGTTTTGGGCATGAGGTGAAGCGGCGCATTATTTTGGGCACGCAAGTGCTTTCCGCCGGGGCCTATGACCAGTTCTACGGCGCCGCGCTCAAGGTCCGCACGCTCGTGCAACGTGACCTGGAGAAAGCCTTCACGCAGGCCGATGTGATTCTTTCGCCCACCGCTCCGGAAGTAGCTTTCGAATTCGGCGCGAAGTCCGATGATCCGTTGGCCATGTACCTCAATGATGCTTCGACAATCCCCGCCAATCTGGCGGGCGTGCCGGCCATGTCCGTGCCGAGCGGGCTGGCGGACGGCTTGCCCGTGGGCCTGCAGGTAATGGCTCCAGCCCGGGCCGATGCACTCATGTACAAGGTGGCTGGAATCGTGGAAAAGGTGTGCGGACGTTTGGCCGCCACCTCGCCGGCACAGAACTGGGAGGAATAAGTAATGGATGAATTGATGGATTTTGACGAGGCCATTGCTCGGTTCGATCCCGTGATTGGTCTGGAAGTGCACGTGGAGCTGTCCACGGAAACCAAAGTTTTCGACGCCGCGCCCGTGGCTTTCGGCCACGAACCGAATACGGACATTCAGCCCGTATCCGTGGGGTTGCCGGGCTCGCTCCCGGTGCTGAATAAAGCCGCCGTCGAATATGCGGTACGGCTCGGCCTGGCACTGAACTCGAAAATCAACCCGTGTTCGCGTTTCGACCGCAAGAATTATTTCTACCCGGACTTACCGAAGGCATATCAGATCACCCAGAACTTCAGCCCGATTATTTTGGGTGGATATCTGGATGTGGAACTGGCTGACGGCACGCCGTATCGGTTCCCGATCGAACACGCACACCTGGAAGAAGACGCCGGAAAGAACACGCACGTGGGCGCCGCGGACGGCCGGCTCGCGGGGGCTAAGTATTCGCTCGTTGATTACAACCGCGCCGGTGTTCCGCTGATTGAAATCGTTTCCGAACCGGCTACCGGGGTGGGGAAGAACGCGCCGGAAATTGCTGGGGCGTATGTGCGGGGGATCCGCGAGATTGTGCGGGCACTTGGCATTTCGGAAGGCCGCATGGAACGCGGTAATATCCGCGCCGACGTCAACGTTTCCCTACGCGAATCCCCGGATGCTCCGTTTGGCACTCGTACCGAAACGAAGAACGTCAATTCCTTCCGCGGGATCGAAAACACCATCCGCTACGAAATTCAGCGGCAGGCTGCGATTTTGGCTGCAGGTGGGGAAATACAGCAGGAAACCCGTAACTATTCCGATGCGATTAGCGGCACGCTTCCCGGGCGGGTCAAGTCCGACGCCGATGACTACCGCTATTTCCCGGATCCCGATTTGGTGCCCGTTATCTGCACGGAAGAAATGGTGGCTGAGATTCGCGAATCTATGCCGGAATTGCCGGCCGCGAAAAAGGCCCGCGTGCAAAAGGAATGGGAGCTTTCGGATGAAGAATTGCGCGATGTAGTGAGTGCCGGTGCGCTCGAACCGATCGAAGCTTCCGTGCAAGCTGGTGCCAGCCCGGCCGGGGCGCGCAAATGGTGGATGGGGCAAATCGCCGTCTATGCCAAGGATCACGCGATCGAATTGGAAGATGCGCCTATCACCCCGCAAGCTGTGGCCGAACTTGACGAACTGGTAACCAGCGGCAAGCTCACCGATAAGCTTGCCCGCCAAGCCTTGGACGGCGTGCTCGCCGGAGAAGGCAGCCCGCAAGAGGTGGTAAAGGCGCGCGGCCTTGAGGTGGTTTCCGACGCCGGAGAAATCGAAAGAATCGTGGACGAGGCCCTCGCCGCCCAGCCCGACGTGCTTGAGAAGATCAAGGACGGAAAGGTGAAGGCAGCTGGTGCAATAGTTGGTGCCGTAATGAAGGCCACCCGGGGCAAGGCAGATGCCGCACAGGTAAATAAGATCATTCTGCAAAAAGCAGGTATCGAAAGCTAAGCCTGCGGGCACTAAAGCAGCACCTGCAGGTATCGAAAACTGAATCTGTAGGCGCTAAAGCTGAAACGGCAGGCCAGGATGAGATACCGGCAGGCCCGGATGAGATAAACATAAACGCGGCAAGGCCTTCTGGCCTTGCCGCGTTCTGTACAAAGTGACCGGTTCTATATGAGGTAAGACAGTTTTACACAGGGTGGCCGGAACGGGTCAGCCAGAACAGGCCGGCTCGAACGGGCAAGCCGGAACATGGCGGCCGGAACACGGCGGCCGGAACGGGATTGACCGGAAGCGGGATAAACCGGAGCCGGGGGAAACGAAAACGAAAGGAAGCCCGATGGGCGTATCGGTAAGTTACACATTGCGAATTACAGTTAAGTCCCCTGCGGCCGTGACCACTGCCGCGCTCGCAACCGCGGTAGAAAAAACCGGGGCGAAACTCACACAGCTGGAGAATATACGGCTAGAGAAAAACACGCAGCTAGAGAGCCCAGAGAAATTGCCGCATGCGGAAGGCCGCGAACTGCATGCTGCAGGCAGCTCAGATGACGAATCGGAAAAGCAACCTTGCACCGATCCGAACCCTGACCAGCGTGTGGTGCTCCTCACAGTTGACTGCGCTTCCGCCTCTCACCAAGAGGAAGTGGTGGCAGCTTTGCAGGCCCTCCCGCAGGTCGAAGTTTGCGGTACCGAAGATGAAGTCTTCGCCCTCCACGAAGGCGGAAAACTGACCATGGAGTTGCGTGCCCCACTCGAAGATATGACCACCCTCGCCCGGGTTTATTCGCCGGGCGTGGCCCGGGTATGCACGGCCATTAACCGCGAACCGGCACTCGCGCGCCGCTATACGATCCGGCGCAATACGGTCGCCGTCGTCTCTGATGGCACGGCGGTGCTCGGGCTTGGCGATATCGGGCCCGCCGCCGCGCTTCCCGTGATGGAGGGGAAAGCCGCGCTTTTCAAGCGCTTCGCCGGGGTAGATGCCTGGCCGGTCGTGCTCGACACCAAAGATCCGGAAGAAATAATCCGCATCGTGAAAGCAATCGCTCCCGCATACGGCGGCATTAATCTGGAAGACATTTCCGCGCCGCGTTGCTTCGAAATCGAAAAACGGCTCCGTGCTGAACTAGATATTCCGGTATTCCACGACGACCAGCATGGCACCGCCGTCGTCGTGCTCGCAGCGCTGCGTAACGCACTGAAAGTGACCGGGAAAAACATCGACGATATTCGCATTGTGGTGAACGGCATTGGGGCGGCCGGGTGTGCGATTATTCGGCTCCTCACGGTGGCGGGTGCACGCGATATCGTGCCGGTGGACCGCGCGGGCGTGCTGAAAACCGAAGCTACCTACGAAAACCCCGCGTGGCAGGAAATCGCCCACACCACAAACCCGACCGGCGTTACGGGAACCTTGCGCGAAGCCATCGCCGGCGCCGACGTCTTTATCGGAGTTTCCGCCCCGAACCTGCTCACCGGTGCCGATATCGCCACCATGAACGCCAATGCGATCGTCTTCGCGCTTGCCAATCCGGTTCCCGAAGTTGACCCGGAAGAAGCGGGACGTTACGCCGCGGTTGTTGCTACCGGACGCTCAGACCTTCCGAATCAGATCAATAACGTTCTCGTGTTCCCAGGCCTGTTTAGAGGCCTACTTGATGCCGACGCCGCCGCCATCGACGATGCCATGCTCCTCGCCGCGGCTCGCGCGCTCGCGGATGTAGTGGGCGATGAAGTGCGGCCCGACTACGTAATTCCGACCGCCTTCGATTCGCGTATTGCGCCTGCCGTTGCTAAAGCTGTGCAAGACAGCGTGGAAAAAACTGCGCCAAAAAAGGCAGAACCAGCAGAGTAACTGTAAGTACAAGTGGCACAAGAGGATGACGCCGAGCATCTAGCCTTCTAGCCTCCCGCCTCCTAGCTGCCGGCGAAGATGCACAGTAGCTGCCAGACAAAAAGCCCCTGCAGGCCCTTCGGGCTTGCAGGGGCTTTGTTTTAGGCAGAAGTGGGGTCGTGGCGGGAGCGGAAAATTAGGCCAGGGAGTGGATGGGAGAACCGTCTGGCTGGGTTACGGGCCGGTGAACCCGAAGTAAATCAGTCTGGTTGGTTTGGGTTTTTGTTGTGTTGGTGGGGTTTTGTGGGTGTGTGTTTGGTGTCACTGGGGTTTTGGTTTGTGTTTTTGGGGTGGGGTGGGTATTGTTTTCTGCTGTCGCCGGTTGGGGTTGTTGCTTCGGGTGGGCTGGTTTTTTGGCTTGTTCCTGGGGTTTTGGTTCTGGTTGGTGGTTGTTTGCTGGTGGTTTTGGCTGGCGGGCAGAGGTTGGGCTTGGGTCTTGTTTGGTTTGGGTTTGACTTTTGTTTGTTTGGTTGTTAGACTGCTGGTCGCTCTCCTTGTGGGGCTGGTGCCTTGTTTTGGGTGTTGGTTTTGTGGGGTGTGGGTGTGGTGTTTGGGTGCTTGATAGTGTGCCAGTTTGATTGATTTTGATTGTTGCTGATGTGGCAGTGCTGGCTGCAGTTCTGGGATGGCCTTGTTTTGGGGTTGTTTTGGGGTGTGGTTGGTGTTGTTGTGTTGGTGTGTTTTTTGGCTGCGCCTTGGGGGCTGGCTCTTTTTTGGGTTGGTTTTTGGGTGTGGTTGTTTTTTTTGGAGTCGTTTTGGGCTCTTTGCATTTTGTTTTTTGTGGAGAGTTTGATCCTGGCTCAGGACGAACGCTGGCGGCGTGCTTAACACATGCAAGTCGAACGGAAAGGCTTCTTTCTTTTTTGATTGGAGTGCTCGAGTGGCGAACGGGTGAGTAATACGTGGGTAACCTGCCCTCAACTGTGGGATAAGCTTGGGAAACTGGGTCTAATACTGCATATTCTTCTGTCCTCGCATGGGGGTGGTTGGAAAGTTTTTTCGGTTGGGGATGGGCTCGCGGCCTATCAGTTTGTTGGTGGGGTGATGGCCTACCAAGGCGTTGACGGGTAGCCGGCCTGAGAGGGTGGTCGGCCACATTGGGACTGAGATACGGCCCAGACTCCTACGGGAGGCAGCAGTGGGGGATATTGCACAATGGGCGGAAGCTTGATGCAGCGACGCCGCGTGGGGGATGAAGGCTTTCGGGTTGTAAACTTCTTTTGGTGCAGAACAAGGCTCGCACTTGGGGTGGGTTGAGGGTATGTGCTGAATAAGCGCCGGCTAACTACGTGCCAGCAGCCGCGGTAATACGTAGGGCGCGAGCGTTGTCCGGAATTATTGGGCGTAAAGGGCTTGTAGGCGGCTTGTTGCGCCTGCTGTGAAAACGCGGGGCTTAACTTCGCGCGTGCAGTGGGTACGGGCAGGCTTGAGTGTGGTAGGGGTGACTGGAATTCCAGGTGTAGCGGTGGAATGCGCAGATATCTGGAGGAATACCGATGGCGAAGGCAGGTCACTGGGCCATTACTGACGCTGAGGAGCGAAAGCGTGGGTAGCGAACAGGATTAGATACCCTGGTAGTCCATGCTGTAAACGTTGGGAACTAGGTGTGGGGTCCTTTTCCGGGGTTCTGCGCCGTAGCTAACGCTTTAAGTTCCCCGCCTGGGGAGTACGGCCGCAAGGCTAAAACTCAAAGGAATTGACGGGGGCCCGCACAAGCGGCGGAGCATGCGGATTAATTCGATGCAACGCGAAGAACCTTACCAAGGCTTGACATACATTGCGATATTCCAGAGATGGGGTAGCTTTTTGGTGGTGTACAGGTGGTGCATGGTTGTCGTCAGCTCGTGTCGTGAGATGTTGGGTTAAGTCCCGCAACGAGCGCAACCCTTGTCTTGTGTTGCCAGCGGTTTTGGCCGGGGACTCACGGGAGACTGCCGGGGTTAACTCGGAGGAAGGTGGGGATGACGTCAAATCATCATGCCCCTTATGTCTTGGGCTTCACGCATGCTACAATGGCCGGTACAGTGGGTTGCGATACTGTGAGGTGGAGCGAATCTCTGAAAGCCGGTCTCAGTTCGGATCGGGGTCTGCAACTCGACCTCGTGAAGTGGGAGTCGCTAGTAATCGCGGATCAGCATTGCCGCGGTGAATACGTTCCCGGGCCTTGTACACACCGCCCGTCACGTCACGAAAGTTGGCGACACCCGAAGCTCGTGGCCTAACCATTTTTTGGGGGGAGCGGTCGAAGGTGGGGTTGGCGATTGGGACGAAGTCGTAACAAGGTAGCCGTACCGGAAGGTGCGGCTGGATCACCTCCTTTCTAAGGGGTTTCCTGCGCTTGGGGTGCTGTGTTGGTGTCCTGTTTTTTGTGTGGGGTTTGTTTTTTGCGATCGGGGTTTTTCTTTCTGGCATGCTGTTGGGCTCTTGGGTACTTGTGCCCGTGCTGCCTGCGTGGCTCGCATTGTTTGTTTGGTGTGGGTTGTGTGGTGTTGGTGTGGTGGTTGTGAATCGTATAGTGGATGCGAGCATTTTTCTGTAATTTCTGTGTTTTGTTGAGTTTTTGTAGGTGTTTTAGGGCGTTCGGTGGATGCCTTGGTGTGATGGGCCGAAGAAGGACGTGGTGGCCTGCGATATGCCTCGGGGAGTTGGCTTGCGTGCGTTGATCCGAGGGTGTCCGAATGGGGGAACCTGGCCTGCTTTTTGTGGGTCGCCTGCTGCTGAATTGATAGGTGGTGGGTGGTTACGTGGGGAAGTGAAACATCTTAGTACCTGCTGGAAGAGATATTCTGTGAGTAGTGGCGAGCGAAAGCGGAGGAGTCTAAACCTTGTGCGTGTGATAGCCGTCGGGTGTTGCGTGCGGGGGGTTGTGGGGCGTGCCTTTTCCCTTGCCGACGTGGGGGAGCGTAGTGATAAACCGTGCTGGTAGTTGAAGGGTCTGGGATGGCCTGCCGTAGTGCGTGATAGCCGTGTAGATGAAACTGGTGTGGCTGCGTTGGTGTGTGCCCGAGTAGCGCGGGGCTCGTGGAATCTCGTGTGAATCTGCCAAGACCACTTGGTAAGGCTAAATACCCATTGCGACCGATAGTGGATAGTACCGTGAGGGAATGGTGAAAAGTACCCCGGGAGGGGAGTGAAATAGTGCCTGAAACCGGGCGCCTACAATCCGTCAGAGCCCTTTTTTTTGTGGGGGTGATGGCGTGCCTTTTGAAGAATGAGCCTGCGAGTTAGTGGCATGTGGCGAGGTTAACCTTTTGTTGGGTAGCCGTAGTGAAAGCGAGTCTGAATAGGGCGTTTAGTTGCGTGTTCTAGACCCGAAGCGGGGTGATCTACCCATGGCCAGGGTGAAGCGCGTGTAAGAGCGTGTGGAGGTCCGGACCCACCAGGGTTGCAATCCTGGGGGATGAGTTGTGGGTAGGGGTGAAAGGCCAATCAAACTCCGTGATAGCTGGTTCTCCCCGAAATGCATTTAGGTGCAGCGTTTTGTGTTGTTTTGTGGTGGTAGAGCGACTGGTTGGTTGATGGCCTGTTGTGGGTACTGATGTCAGCCAAACTCCGAATGCTGCAAGGCGAGCAGGGCAGTGAGACTGTGGGGGATAAGCTCCATTGTCGAGAGGGATACAGCCCAGATCATCGGTTAAGGCCCCTAAGTGTGTGCTAAGTGGGAAAGGATGTGGAGTTGCGTTGACAGCCAGGAGGTTGGCTTAGAAGCAGCCATCCTTGAAAGAGTGCGTAATAGCTCACTGGTTTAGTGGTTCCGCGCCGACAATGTAGCGGGGCTTAAGTGCACCGCCGAAACCGTGAAGATGGTCCCTATGTTTGTGTGGGGGTTGTTTGGTAGGGGAGCGTCGTGTTTGGGGTGAAGCTGGTTGGTGATGACTGGTGGACTGGATGCGAGTGAGAATGCAGGTATGAGTAGCGTTTGGCAGGTGGGAATCCTGCCGGCCGTATGACTGAGGTTTCCAGGGGTAGGTTTGTCCGCCCTGGGTTAGTCGGGTCCTAAGGCGAGGCCGACAGGCGTAGTCGATGGGTGACCAGTTGATATTCTGGTACCGGCCTTGAACCGTCAAGTGTGCTGCGTGTTGATGTTAACTGCCATGAAGTTGCTTGGGTCTTCCCATTTGTTTGGGTTGGTTTGGGTGGTGGATTTGTGGGAACCAAGATGTGTGGTGCAAGCGTGTTAACGGGTGTGACGCAGAGTGGTAGCTTCGCGTGCCTAATGGCTTGGCACGTCTAAGGGTGTGGCCTGTTTCTTTGGTAAATCCGGGAAGCGTGTGGGTGAGGCCTGATGGTGACTGACCTTTTTTGGTTGGGAAGTAGAGTGAGCCTGTGCTGCCGAGAAAAGCATCGACGTTAGGTTTGGGGTTGCCCGTACCGTAATCCGACACTGGTGGTTGGGTAGAGCATACTAAGGCTTGCGAGTGAATCGTGGTTAAGGAACTCGGCAAAATGCCTCCGTAACTTTGGGAGAAGGAGGGCCCTTGCCTTGAAGCTGCCTTTGCGTGGCTAGGGGTTGGGGGTCGCAGAGTTTGGGGAGAAGCGACTGTTTATCAAAAACATAGGTCTGTGCGAAGCTGTAAGGTGATGTATACGGACTGACGCCTGCCCGGTGCTGGAAGGTTAATCGGACTGGTGATCCCTCTTTGTGGAGGGTGAGGCTGGGATGTTAAGCCCCAGTAAACGGCGGTGGTAACTATAACCATCCTAAGGTAGCGAAATTCCTTGTCGGGTAAGTTCCGACCTGCACGAATGGCGTAACGACTTCTCCGCTGTCTCGACCATGAGCTCGGTGAAATTGCAGTACGAGTAAAGATGCTCGTTTCGCGCAGCAGGACGGAAAGACCCCGGGACCTTTACTATAGCTTGGTATTGGTGTTTGGTGCGGTTTGTGTAGGATAGGTGGGAGACTGTGATCTGGTGGCGCTAGTTGTCAGTGAGTCGTTGGTGAAATACCACTCTGGTCGTGTTGGATGTCTAACTGTGGCCCGTGATCCGGGTTCGGGACAGTGCCTGGTGGGTAGTTTAACTGGGGCGGTTGCCTCCTAAATGGTAACGGAGGCGTTCAAAGGTTCCCTCGGCCTGGTTGGTAATCAGGTGTTGAGTGTAAGTGCATAAGGGGGCTTGACTGTGAGACGGACGTGTCGAGCAGGTACGTAAGTAGGAACTAGTGATCCGGCAGTGGCGTGTGGAAGCGCTGTCGCTCATCGGATAAAAGGTACCCCGGGGATAACAGGCTGATCCTGCCCAAGAGTTCATATCGACGGCATGGTTTGGCACCTCGATGTCGGCTCGTCGCATCCTGGGGCTGGAGTTGGTCCCAAGGGTTGGGCTGTTCGCCCATTAAAGCGGTACGCGAGCTGGGTTCAGAACGTCGTGAGACAGTTCGGTCCCTATCCGCTGCGCGCGTAGGAGAATTGAGAAGGGCTGTTCCTAGTACGAGAGGACCGGGACGGACGAACCTCTAGTGTGCCAGTTGTTCCGCCAGGGGCATTGCTGGTTGGCCATGTTCGGGAGGGATAACCGCTGAAAGCATCTAAGCGGGAAGCTTGCTTCGAGATTAGTTCTCCAACCAAAGTTTTTGTTTTGGGTGAGGTCCCCTGTGGATTACGGGGTTGATAGGCCGGGGGTGGAAGCCTTGTGAGGGGTGGAGCTGACTGGTACTAATGACCGACCATCTACAAAGATTGTTTTTCATGGTTTTTACGGTTGTTTTGGTGTTTGTGTCTGCTATGCGATTCTTGACTACCAGACCAATACGGCCACACGCGTACTTGTTGTGTGTGTGTTTGTGTGGTTGGTGGTGTTTGGTTTTTGGCGGTGGTTTTAGCGGTGGGGTTACGCCCGGTTTCCATTTCGAACCCGGTAGCTAAGGTCGCCTGCGCTGATGGTACTGCGCTCGGGAGGGCGTGGGAGAGTAGGTCGCTGCCGCCAAAAAATATTTTTGTGGGTTTAGCGGGAAGCACTTCCTCTTTTTGTGTGAGGGGTGTTTCCCGCTTTCCCTATTTAACAGGCAAAAACTCCGGGGATTTGGTCCCGGGGGTTTGGTTTAGCCGGTGGGGTTTGTCTGTTTGGGCTTGGTTGCTGGTTGGTCTGCGGGTTGGTCGGTTGGCTTGCTGGGGCTGGCTAAGGTTGCTGGTTGGTCGGCTATCTGCTGGTCGGTTGGCCTGTTGGTTGGTCGGCCTGTTGGCCTGTGGTTTTGGTTTTTGTTTGGGGGCCTGGGTAGGCCCCCATTTTTTATTTAACCGAAGTGCCCCAGATTTTCCCGTCTACTTAGACGGAAGAAAACCCTGGGCACTTCACCCTAAGGCAACCTCAACCGGGACCACGCCGCGAGACTTCGCAGATTGGGCGACCTGCCGGCGAATAAACCAAACGCGAGCTTATTCCCGACTAACTTCTTCCCGACTAGCTTCTTTCTGATCAGCGGCTTTCTGGAAGAGCTCGACAAACCTTGGAAGCAATAAAAATAGGGAAATTCCAAGGGCGATCCACCATTACTGCGTCACCTACTCGAACCCATCCTGAAGCGTCGGACCAGTATCAAGCCCATCCGCCACCAACGGCACATAGCGCGAGTGCGCTTGGGCCAATTCTTTTCGCCGTCCACCCCCGGAAAGTGAACATGGGGGTAGCATTTACGCCACAAGGCGGCGGCGTAGCTTATGTGTGGGTTTGCCCGCAAGTTGTCGACGTTTTCTAAGTGGCTTCCACGGATGGTGCAGTGGTTGTGAATTTGTATCCGACGGGTGTGTGGCCGCCGATAGCCTAGGCATCGCCCCACCCAGCCCGCCTTGGAAGCCGGTCCCGGCGCTTATAAAATAAACATGTAGGTCGGGGAGCAGCTGTAAGGGTAAGTGTGGTTACCAGGTGGAATTCTCAACCCGGTCAGCGTCGCAATCAGCTAATGAAATCGGGCACGAACGCATTACCTTCCCGAAGCGGAACCTCCTTGCTCGGCTAGCCTAGGTGAGGCTAGCCTGACCGGTAAATACTAATGAGCCAATAGCCAAGGAGGCGCAAATGAACAATGCCAAATCAACGCACTGCCAGTGCAAAAGCAACGAAAAATCAGCCGACCAGGCGCAAAGCAATACCGGGTGCATGCAAACATCAAGCTTCCACACCGAGATGAGCACAGAGCTACCGCTGGTCAAAGACGCCATAACATCACGCGTACTCGTCGACAACCAGCTTCTGAGCATTACCGAATTCACGATGGACGAGGGGCAGGCACTCTCCGAGCACACCAGCACGTGCGCGGCGGTCGTAACAGTAGTCTCAGGCAACATACTTTTCACCATGAAAGGCGAGGAAAAGAACCTTGTGCCGGGCGACGTCGTATACATGCGGCCCCATGAACTACATGCACTCACTGCAGCAGAAGCAACCCGGTTCGTGCTCACACAAGTAAAGGTAGATGAGAATAAAAACCGTGAGTGACCAAAGCTAGATAGAATACTGAAGATGGCTGGAGAAAAAACTGACTTAGGAGGCCTCATGGTAGCGATTACCGTTATTCCCGGTGATGGAATCGGTCCGGAAATTACGGCGGCGATGCAGAAGGTGGTCGAAGCTGCGGGTGCCGATGTGCAATGGCGAACCGTTAAGGCGGGAGCGGAAGTATATGAGGAAACCGGTACCCTCATCCCTGATAACGTGTTTTCGAGCCTAGAGGAAACAAAGGTCGGTATTAAGGGGCCAATGACGACGCCGATCGGCACCGGTTTTCGTTCTGCAAACGTGGCCTTACGTAAACGGTACGATCTTTACGCAAATATTCGCCCGGTCATGAACTTGGGGGATGTGCCG
The DNA here is from genome assembly GCF_900618115.1 of Actinobaculum suis. Lineage (NCBI taxonomy): Bacteria > Bacillati > Actinomycetota > Actinomycetes > Actinomycetales > Actinomycetaceae > Actinobaculum > Actinobaculum suis. The sequence goes on along the minus strand of NZ_UYIO01000001.1, from coordinate 1,887,444 downwards.
GCAAAGTTCAAGGATTTGGATCTGGTACTTTTCCGCGAGAATACGGAAGATCTATATGCCGGGGTGGAAGAGCAGATTTCGGAAGATGAAGCGCATTCGATCAAAATAATTACGCGGGCGGCATCGGAAAGAATCATTCGGCAGGCCTTTGAATATGCTCGTAATACGGGTCGGAACAAGGTAGCGGTGGTTACCAAGGCCAATATTATGAAGCTGACAGACGGCATGTTCTTGGAGTGCGGGCGGAAAATCGCGACGGACTACCCGGAAATTGAACTGCAAGAAGTGCTAGTGGACAACATGGCAATGCAACTCGTCATGAATCCCCACAAATTCCAAGTGATCGTGACCGAGAACCTCTACGGCGATATTCTTTCTGACCTGATGGCCGGGCTGATTGGCGGCCTCGGCCTCGTGCCCGGCGCAAATATTGGTGATGAGATGGCAATCTTCGAGGCCGTACACGGCACCGCGCCAGACATTGCCGGGCAAAATAAAGCCAACCCGACGGCGCTAATTCTCTCCGCGTGCATGATGCTCGACCATATTGGGCAAAAAACCTGCGCGGACCGGATTCGTGCCGCCATCCACGAGACTCTGCGCAATCCGGAAAACTACACGGCAGACCTCGGCGGTAACTGCGGCACTACAGAATACGCAGCCGCAGTAATCAGCAATCTACCCGCGAGCTAAACGAGGCGAGTGTAGGGTAAACCAGCTCGGCGGCGGCTGGATAAATCTGGCCGCCAGCAAGTTGCACAGCCATACACAAGAGCAGGCTAGAAGTACATAAGGTCCAATAAACCCGGTGGGGGTTGGGGAGGCGCCGCCGCGCCTCCCCAACCCCCACCGGGTTAACTAAAGCCTGAATTACGCTAGGGCTTTATTGCGGATTACGTAGGGCAGGATCCCAGCATTATGGTAGTAATCCAAATCGGCCGTGGAATCCAGGCGGGCTAAGGCCCTAAAGGAGGTTTCGGCTCCGGTCTCCGGATCCCGAGCCGTAACTTCAACTACTTCGTGGATTCCAAGCTTTTCTGGCAAAGCAATATCGAAAACTTCCGTGCCGGTTAGCCCGAGTGAATCGGCATCTTCTTCGCCCATGAACTCCAGCGGTAAAATCCCCATCATCACCAGATTAGCCCGATGGATACGTTCATAGGACCGAGCAATAACGGCCTTCACATTCAATAAGGAAGCGCCCTTCGCAGCCCAATCGCGCGAAGAACCCATACCGTAATCCTTCCCCGCGAGAATCACCAGGCCCGTACCGCTCTTCTTGTAACCCATAGCGGCGTCGTAAATCGGCATCACCTCGCCAGTAGGCCAATACGTGGTGTATCCACCAATTTTTCCGCCCGCGATCTGATTAGTCAGCCGGATATTCGCAAAAGTGCCACGCATCATCACTTCGTGGTTACCTCGCCGCGACCCGTAAGAATTAAAGTCGCGCGGTTCAACGCCCCGCTCTTGCAAATACAAGCCCGCTGGCGAAGTGGGAACGATCGCTCCGGCCGGGGAAATATGATCTGTAGTCACCGAATCGCCAAACTTGGCAAGTACCCGCAAACCAGAAATATTGGGAAGAGCACCGGTTTCCGGTTCCATATCTTCGAAATAGGGCGGATTTTGAATATACGTGGAATTCTCGTTCCACTCATAAACCTCGCCCGTGCCGGCCGGCAATGCCAACCATTGTTCGTTCCCCGAATATAGATCCGCGTACGTACCGGAATAGATATCCCGCGTGACAAAGCGGTGTACATAGTCAGCAATTTCTTCCTGCGTGGGCCAAATATCCCGCAGGAAAACCGGAGCACCCGCGGCGTCGTACCCGAGCGGCGTCGTAGAGAAATCAATATCGATCCGCCCCGCCAAGGCAAAAGCAATAACCAGCGGCGGGGAAGCCAGATAATTTGCCTGGATATCCGGATTAATCCGACCCTCGAAATTTCGGTTCCCGGAAAGCACGGAAGCTGAAACAATCCCGCTTTCAGCAATAGACTTCGACAGCTCCGGATGCAAGGGGCCCGAATTGCCAATACAAGTAGTACACCCATAGCCCACTACGTTGAAGCCCAAAGCATTGAGATACGGCGCCAAACCGGAATTAATATAGTAGTCAGTAACGGTTTTTGAACCGGGTGCCAAAGAAGTTTTCACATAGGCGGGGACCTGCAGGCCGCGCTGGGAAGCATTGCGCGCGATGAGACCTGCAGCCATCATCACATACGGGTTAGAAGTGTTAGTGCACGAGGTAATTGCGGCAATAAATATCGCACCGTGGCCAAGAGTGAAATGCTCTCCCTGGAAATCAAGCTGGGCAGTTTTACGCGCCTCTGCCTCGTCCAGTCCGAAACCTTGCGGTCCGGCCGGCCGGGTCAAAGTTTTGGCAAACTCTGATTCGACGTCCCGCAAATAAATGCGATCTTGGGGCCGTTTGGGGCCCGAAATTGCGGTCTGGATCTCTGCCAGATCGATGGAAACACGTGCCGAATAGTCGATACGCGCCGCCGGATCGGCCCACAAGCCATTGCGTTTCGCATACGCCTCCACCAGCGCAACCTGGCTTTCGGGCCGGTTCGTAACCCGCAAATAATCCAAAGTTTCCGCGTCAATCGGGAAGAAGCCCACGGTGGCCCCGTATTCGGGAGCCATATTCGAAATCGTGGCACGGTCCGGCAAAGTGAGGGCGCGGGCACCTTCCCCGTAAAACTCCACAAATTTACCGACCACGTTAAAGGCCCGCAGTTTTTCAGTAATAGCCAACACGAGGTCCGTCGCATTAACTTCAGGCCGGAGCTGGCCCGTTAGCTCCACTCCCACCACTTCCGGAAGCGAGTTGTAAGAGAACTGGCCGAGCATCGCAGCTTCGGCTTCAATCCCGCCCACACCCCAGCCGAGCACGCCCAGGGAATTTACCATCGGCGTATGAGAATCCGTGCCGAACACGGAATCCGGGGCGGCAATGCGCCGGCCCTGCGCGTCAGTATAAGTATCGATTACCTTAGCCAAGTACTCGATATTTACCTGGTGCACAATCCCCGTATTATTAGGGATCACCTTGAAATTATCGAAGGCATTTTGCGCCCACTTGATGAACTCATAACGCTCCTTATTGCGTTCGAATTCTTTCGCTTGGTTTTGCGCAATTGCCTCTTCCGAGCCAAAGAAATCCACCTGTACCGAATGGTCAATCACCAAATCCACCGGGATATCGGGATTGATGGCGCGGGGTGAAAAGCCAAGTTTGGCCATCGCATCGCGCATGGAAGCCAGATCCACGATTGCCGGCACCCCGGTGAAATCCTGCAAAATCACGCGCTGCGGACGGAAAGGATATTCTTCTTTAACCTGGGTATCTTGCCACCGCAAAAGGTGGCGAAGGTGGGAGGAAGTGACCCGGTCGGCGTCGTACTGACGCACCGCAGACTCCAGCAAAATCCGGATTGTATAAGGCAAGCGCGCCAGCTCAATGCCGGTATTTTCCGCCAGGCGCGGCAAATCATAGTACGTGTAGGTGGTAGTTTCCGCCGGTTCCAGGGAAGTGCCCTGGCCGGTAGTAACTTCGAGCGTGCTCGCGTACTTCTCCTTATCGAAGGTCATGATTGTGACCGCCCCTCTTTCTTTCGGAAATCGGAATGTACTGTGCATCTTCCTGCAAAGCAATGTAGGCCGGGCGCATAATTTTTCCGTCGGAGGTTTGCTCCAGGATATGTGCGAGCCAGCCGGCAATGCGCGCGGCAGCGAAGATCGGAGTGTAAAGTGTAGGCGGGATGTTCAGCATTTGGTAAACAATTCCCGAGTAGAGATCTATATTGGCGCAAATCTCGAAATCGGAGCCCTTCTTTTCCTTCATGAGCTGCCGGGTGATGGCTTCCACCCGTTGGGCCACATGCAAACGTGCCAAAGAACGCGGATTGTTTTGCGCGAGCTTTTCCAGGCCGCGCTTTAGCAACTGGGCGCGCGGATCAGAAAGAGTGTATACCGCATGGCCCATGCCGTAAATAATTCCGCTGCGATCAAAGGCTTTTCCGTCCAAAACCCGGCGCAAATAGGTTTCTATTTCGACGTCGCTACGCGGATCGGAAACATGTTCGAGAATATCGTCGATCATTTTCGTGGCTTTTAGGTTCGCGCCCCCGTGTTTGACACCTTTCAGGGAGCCGACGGCGGCCGAAATTGTGGAAAAGATATCGGTTCCGGACGAAGAAATAACGTTCGTGGTAAAAGCGGAATTGTTGCCACCTCCGTGTTCGGCATGAACTACGAGGAGGAGGTCTAAAAGGCGGGCTTCTTCTGCCGTGTACTGGGTGTCTTGGCGGACCATGTGCAAAATGTTTTCCGCGGAACTAGCGTAGATCGGCGCGTGCAAAACCAAAGACTGATTGTTGTAATAATGCTGTTGGGCCATGTACCCGTAAGCGATCATGGTGGGCATCTTTGCCAGGATTTGCAGGCCCTTTTTCAGGAGCGATTCCGGGCTGGTGTTTTCCGGATCTTCACTGTAGGAATACAGCGCCAAAATCATGCGCTGCAAGTAGTTCATAATGTTATTCGAGGGCTGATTGAGGATCACATTCTCTTTGAAGTTTTCGGGTAGGTGCCGTTCATCATTGAGATAGGACTCGAACTCACGCAGTTCCGGCCACGTGGGGAGCTCATCAAAAAGCAGTAGGTAAACAACTTCCTCGTAGCCGGTATGTACATCCGTATCCAGGCCGGCCACGAGTTCTTCGACGTCGATCCCGCGGTAATACATTTTGCCCGGTTCGGGGATAACTTTTTCGCCTTCGGTGCGGTATCCGGTGACGCTGGAAATACGGGTAACACCCACGTTGACGCCGGTGCCATTTGCGTTGCGCAGGCCGCGCTTAACGTCGTATTTCAAGTATTCACGCGGCGATATTTTGCTCGCGCGCGCGGAAAGCTTGGCGTAATGCGCGAGCTGTTTCGTGGTCTCGTTACCTTTTCCGGACTCGCTCATGTCTTCCTCCTTGAAGGACCCTGCCCCAGAAAACTCGATTTAGTCAACCTGGATTTAGTCCCTGCCTCGTTCACCATGAAACAATGGTCAATAAAAGCAATCCTCAAGAAAGAGTAATGCGTAGTAAAGATTTTGTCCACTGATTCCAAGAGCCCTGCGCAGCTTGCGGAGCGCTAATCTCCGAAAAGGCACAAACCGCGGAATTGGTACCCAAGGTTGACCAATTCCGCGGTTTGCGTCCTTGTGTTTTCTGCTTGCGCACGGTTTTGCCGGGCCCGAACCCGCCTTGCTTCTGGAGTTTCAGGCGAAGCGAGCGTCAGGAGAGGCACCTTAAACCGGCGTCGTAATTTCTAGTTAGTGGCGGAAGCCTTCTTCGCGGTAGTGCGGTAGAGATAGAAAATCGCTCCGCAGAAAAGCACGATGCCGAGGATAAGCGCCGGGATAGCGAAGGAATCGCCCACCACGGCGAGGGGAGAATCGTTACCGGAGAAACCGATAATGGCCGCGTTTACCACGCCCCACAAGCTTTCCCCGACGATGAAACCGGTAGCGAGAAGCGTGCCGGTGCGTTTCTTCGCTCCGTCCGCATCACCGCTCGCCTGCACCCAGCGGTCATACAGCGCCCCAATTACCGCGCCAACCGCGATCGTAACCGTGGTACTCATAGGCAGGTAGATTCCCATACCCACGGCGAGCGCGGGCAGAGAAAGCTTCTCTGTTTTCGCTTTGAGTATTTCGTCGATAATGATGATTACGACGCCGATAATCGCGCCTAGTCCGAGCAGGCTCCAATCCATAGTGCCGCCCAAAACGCCGGCGGCAAGCGAAGAGATCAAGGTAGCTTGCGGAGCGGCCAGCGCATTTTCGCCGGCGCCTTCCATTCCCTGGAACCCAAAAGCGTTCGCCATCAAATTCAGTACTACCGGAATAATCAGGGACCCGAAAACGACGCCGATTACCAGCGCCACCTGCTGTTTCCACGGAGTTGCGCCGACCAATTGACCGGTCTTCAGATCTTGCAGATTATCGTTCGAAATCGTCGCGATACCGAAAATAATTGAGGTGACAAAAAGGGTGAAAGCGGTGAGCGCGAAAATTTCTTTCGCATCCGCCGGCCCGTACGTAAACCGCATGATCAGTGCCCCGAGCAGAACCACCAAGATTCCTACCCCGGAAATCGGTGAGTTTGAAGAACCGATCAGGCCGGCCATGTACCCGCACACTGCCGCCACCAAAATTCCGATGAGGAAGGTGACGATAACCGAAACCGCAATCAGTTTTAGTTCCGCGCCGCGTAGCACCGTATCTTGAATGAAGTCCCAGAGCAGGAAAGCAATAGGGACCATGCACACCAAAATTACTCCGCCCACATTTTGGGCCGGAATGTCTTGCTCCGTCAGGTCTACTTTTTCGCCATGGGCGCGCTTTTGCGAAGAAACAACCGAATCGCGAATCCCGCGATAGATCGGCCGGAGAACTTTAATCAGCGCCCACACCGCGGCCACCGCGATCACGCCGGCGCCCACAAAACGCACGTCATTAGAAAACACGGTGGAAAGCGAATCCGATAGGTTACCGGGAGCGATCTGCCCTTGCGAGAACGTGGGGAGAAGCACGCCTACCCCAATAACGACGCCGACTATCATGGCCACGCCCACACCGAGGCCAACCAGGTGGCCAATCCCGATGAGCGCGAAGGAAAAACCGAATCCGAGGGAAGTTCCGCCGGCACCAATTTTGAAGGCGCCGGAAATATTAGAGGCCGCCAACTTCATGGAACTGAGGATCGAGAAAGCGGCGGAAGCCAGACCCCCGGTAATAATCGCCCACATGCCCCGTTTGTTTTCGGCCGTCCCCTTTTCGGAAGCACCAACTTTGAGGACTTCCGCAGCTGCCACTCCTTCCGGATATTTCAGGTCGGAATGCGTGACGAGAGCGCGCCGGAGCGGGATGGAGTACATGACGCCCAAAACGCCGCCTACCATACATACCGCAACCGTGGTCCAGAAGGGGAATTCCGCCCACCAGCCGATCATAACAAGGCCGGGAATTACGAAGATAATCGCGGAAAGGGTGCCGGCCCCGGAAGCGATCGTCTGCACAATATTGTTTTCCTGGATCGTGTGCTTGGTACGAGCCCGGATGACCATGGAAATAACGGCTGCAGGAATAGAAGTAGCAAATGTAAGGCCAGACTTGAGGCCAAGGTAAACATTTGCTGCCGTGAAAACCAAGGTGATGATGCCGCCAATTACCACCGCGCGGAAGGTTAGTTCGCGAGGTGTGGAATTGCGAGCTGTGTGACCAGCATTAATGGGGGTTCTTGCCCCACTGTCTGTCTTAGTGACGGGCAAGTGTGCTCCTTCTTATATATTGATAGCCGAATATTACAAATAGCGTAAAGCACGGTACGCGCCACTTTGCAACACCTCAAGGAGATCTCATAGAGAAGGACTTTCTGCCCAGGCGCTAAGATAATGCGGAGGGTCCGAAATGCGGAACGCGAAGCGGCGGGTCTAAATCGGAAGCGGCGGGTCTAAATCGGAAGCGGCGGGTCTAAATCGGAAGCGGTGGATCTGAAACGTAGGACGCACGAGAGACGCACGAGAGGCGCACGAGAAATTGCGGCGCCAAAGATTGTGGCGCGAATAGCAGAAAGCCGCGGCGCGGAACCGCGGCGCGGAACCGCAGCGCAGAACCGTAGCGCGGAACCGCAGCGCTAAACCGCGGCGCGAATAAGAAATCAACGCAGAAGGTGGAAGCATGAAAATAAAGCCGGGGCGAGTGGGGGCAGCCGCAGCGGGGGCCTGGCGGATTGCCACCATGGCTTTTCTGACGGCGGGTTTTACGGCCGGTGCCAAACTGGTCGCAGCAAGTGCCGCTACTTCTTCGCGCAGTACTTACCTGTGGGTGGCGGGTATTTGCATCGTGCTGGCCGGATTGTGTGCCTTTGCGGAAAAGGAAACTGGTGGGGCGGCGGCCCGCGCTGAAGAACGCCGGCTGCGCCGTAGCCTGCTGGAACAAACGTTTGCGCTGTCCGCGGCGGGAAGTACAAAAGTTTATTCCGCGGGCCGCACGGTTCCGTTGCTTACGAGCATGGTGGAACGAGTAACTGAATATCGGCAAGGCTACCTTGGGGTAGCGATAGCTTCGTTACTTGTGCCCTTCGGAGTGCTTTTCTATATCGGTATCGCCATCGACCCCGTGGTTGGTTTCGGAGTGATGGTAGCGGTTCCGCTGATTCCGGTTCTGCTGGGCTTATTTATGCGGTTCTTTAGGAAATCTTCGGCGGCGAATCGGCGGCGTCGAGAGGAACTTTCCGCCGCGTACCTAGACGCTATTAAAAACATGAGTCTGATCCGGCTGTGCGGGGCAGGGGAGCGCGTGGAAAAGGAACTTGCCCGGCGCGGAGAAGCCAACCGCCTATCTATTATGCGGATTTTGGCGGGAAATCAGGTTGTGATTATCGTGGTAGACGGCTTGTGCGGGCTACTTCTGATCTGTTTGGCAGCCGGTTTGGTGGTCGCGCGCGCCGCGGTACTCACCCCGGAAAGCGCTCTGGCCGCGGTTTTGTTGACCACCTTGTTGCTCGACCCGCTTTCCCAAGTGGCCGGGTTCTTCTACATCGGGATGGGAGGGCGTGCCGCCGCGCGGGCGATCTCGACCTACCAAAAAATCGACCCGCACGGGTCTGGTGGGCACCGTGATTCTCGTGGCCGCTCGGATTCGGGCGGGCCGGCCGCGGAGCTAGCTATTAGCGCCCAGGGCTTGAGTTTTGATTATGGGCGCGGGCCAGTTTTACGTGAGGTATCACTGGAAGTGCGGAGGGGTGAAAAAGTAGCAATCATCGGGCCGAGCGGGGCTGGGAAGAGCACGCTTATGGGGCTTTTACGCGGGGCTCTGGCACCCCAAACCGGCACCATTCGGGTGGGCGCGGAAGTTGCCAGCCCGGGCGATCCGGGAGGGCTGCGGCAAGCCTCTGCGGTTGTTGCTCAAAACACCTGGATGTTTACCGGAACGATTGCCGAGAATATGCGTTTCGCGGCGCCGCAGGCGAGCGAGGCCGAGATTTGGCAGGCGCTTTCTGCCGCACATATCGCGGAAGAAGTACGTGCCATGCCGCACGGCTTGCAAACTTATATTGGGGAAGACGCCGCGATGCTTTCTGGTGGGCAAGCACAAAGAATCGCGCTCGCCCGCGCCCTGCTTTCGGGACGCAAGATTCTTCTTCTCGATGAACCCACCAGTCAAATTGATCTCGAATCCGAAGCGCACATTATCGACGCTATTTCCGGGCTGCCACCGGAGTGGACCGTGGTGCTGATTACCCATCGGAGCACTTTGGCTAGCCTGGCCGATACCGTGTACGAGATCGACGCCGGACGGCTCCAGCACGCTTCAAACTCGGTTGATTCCGCCGAGGCCCTACCGGCTACCTCCGCCGAATCTCTAGCAAAGGCGCAGGTAGAACCGTACATCCGGCACCACAGTCGATCCCGGCAGCGCGGGGAGGAAGAATAGACATGAACGCGACGCATAAATCTTCAGCGCAGGCTTCAGCACAGGCTTCAGCGCAGGCTTCATCCGGCAATACGCACGCAGCCGCATCGGGCAACATGCACGCAGCCGCGCAGCCTACGGCGGCCGAGCCGGCAGCGGCGCAGCCGGCAGGGCAGCCAAACACGGCCGAGCCGGCAGCGGCGCAGCCGGCAGGGCAGCCAAACACGGCCGAGCCGGCAGCGGCGCAGCCAACGCCTTCGCAACAACTATCTACCCGCCAGCTCATTGGTTGGCTCACGGGAATTACTAAACCCGTGCACGGGCCGCTGCTGATTTCCGCACTGTGCCGAGCCGTACAAATACTTGCAGACATTGCCATGTTTGCACTTGCCGGTTATGCGGCCGTGGCCGCGGTGGTCGGCGTCGTCGATCCGGAAACTGGGGCGGGAAGCACCGCCACCGGCACCGGTGACGGCAGCTTCGGGTTTTCGTGGTGGATTGTGGCAGGCATAGCAGCGTGCGCGGTTCTCAAAGCGCTTTTCCGCTACCTCGAACAGTTCACCGGCCATTACGTGGCCTTCCGCGCCCTGGAAATTTTGCGTACCTACGTGTTCTCCAAATTGTGGCCGAAAGCCCCGGCAGTTGTAATCCGGCAAAAATCGGGCGATATCCTCGCCTCACTTACCCGCGACGTAGACCGCATCGAAGTTTTTTACGCGCACACCGTAGCCCCGCTCGCGGTGGCTTACCTGCTCACTCCAGCGCTAATTATTATTGGTGGAATTACGTGCGGCTGGAAAATCCTTGCGGGCGCCGCGATCTGCCTGCTCGTATCCTTGTGCATCATTCCCTACCTGGGATTTTCTTCCAGCTTGCGCGCCACCGAGAAACTTCTCGGCGCTCGCGCGGATCTCACCCAACACGTGACGGACACTTTGTACGGCATGGACGAAGTACTTGCCTTTGCCCGCGCTGCGGAACGTGCCGAAGAAATGGATGAAATTGGTAGGCAAGTGAGCCGGCATGCCCGCCCCGCCCGATTCGCTAGCGCTCTGCGCGCCGGGCTCAACACGATTCTGAGCGCGGCCGGCACCATTTCCGTGCTGGCCTTGGGCGCGGGAACTGTGCCGGCGCCGCTCCTAGCTGCTCTGGCGCTCGCGGTGCTGCGCAGCTTCGAGTTGCCGCGTTCTATTGAAGAGGCGACGGCGGCTTTGGATGCTTCGCTGGCAGCGGCGCGCAGGCTTTATGACATTAGCCAAGAACCCGCCGCGGTTACCGATGGTCCCAAAGAACTGGGCGCTGGCACCGCAGAATTTCCGCAAGCCACGCCGGTTTCGGCGCGAGAAGCGGAGCTAATTACCGGTCCGGCTATCGACGTCGAAAACTTGAGCTTCACCTATGCTGGAGCGTCTGCTCCGGTTCTGCAGGACATTACTTTGCATGTTCCGGCCGGGGGCCGGGCCGTGATTTTAGGGCGTTCCGGTTCGGGTAAATCCACGCTTTTGCATTTGCTGGTGCGCTATTTCGACCCGGAAAACGGGCAGATTTGCCTGGACGGAGAGCCGCTTACGCAGTTCACCTTGGAATCTTTGCGGCGTAATGTGGTGGAAGTTTCGCAACGCAATCAGTTGCTGGCCGGCACTATCGCAGATAATTTGCGCCTGGGCGCCCCGCAAGCCACCAGCGCGGAAATCTGGCAAGCCCTGGAAATTGCGGGTTTGGCGGCGGAAGTGCGCGAAATGCCGCAGGGCGTGGATACGAAAGTTGGCGAGCAAGGCGGGCACGGCCGGCCTACCGGGTATGCGCTATCAGGCGGCCAGGTGCAAAGGCTATCCCTGGCGCGCGCGATCTTGATGCGGCCGCGCGTATTACTTTTAGACGAGTTTGCCTCCAGCCTCAACCCGGATTTGGAAGCGCAAATTCGCGCGCAACTTGCCGAAGCTTTACCGGGGCTGACCATTGTTGAGGTCAGCCACCGTCCCGAAGCGGCTGCCGGGGCAGATGTAGTGGCGCACATGGATCGCGGGCGTCTGCGCGTCACAGCGCAGTAGCGGCGCGGCCGTGTAGTAGCGATGCGCGGCGCGGCAGTGATCTGGCGACGCCGTAGCGGTAGCGCGATAGCAGTGTGGCGGCGCGGGCGGACACCGGTAGCGCGAGCGAACCGGTAGTGCGGTAGTCGTGTGATGGCGCGGGCAGACACCGGTAGCGCGAGCGAATCGGTAGCGCGGTAGTCGTGTGATGGCGCGGGCAGACACCGGTAGCGTGGGCGCGCGTTATAAAACCCACGCGTGGGTTTAAAACCAAAACCGCGGAATTGGTAGTTGCCTCGGGTGGGAACGTCGCAACCGAAACCGCGGAATTGGTGGTTACCTCGGGTGGTAAGGGTTGCGACAGAAACCGCGGAATTGGTGGTAGCACTGGGGGAATGAATAGCATGTGGACGGCGGAGAACCTTTGCGGGCATGCCTAGTAGAGTGAGAGATTCATAAGGAGGAAAGATAAAGATGGCTCGTTTGCGTTCAGCAACATCCACCACCGGTCGCAATATGGCCGGTGCACGCGCGCTGTGGCGCGCTACTGGCATGGGATCGGAAGACTTTGGGAAACCGATTATTGCTATTGCGAACTCGTTCACGCAGTTCGTGCCCGGGCACGTACACCTGCGGAATGTGGGAAAGATTGTTGCCGATGCAATTGCGGAAGCCGGCGGCGTAGGTCGCGAATTTAATACCATCGCGGTAGACGATGGCATTGCCATGGGGCACGACGGCATGCTTTACTCCCTGCCCTCGCGGGATATCATCGCCGATTCCATCGAATACATGGTCAACGCCCATACTGCAGATGCTCTCGTTTGCATCTCGAACTGCGACAAGATCACCCCCGGTATGTTGCTTGCAGCCATGCGGCTCAATATCCCCACCGTTTTCGTTTCCGGGGGCCCGATGGAATCGGGAGAGCCGGTAAGCGGCGTCGTCAATCACAACATCGACCTTATTGATGCTATGACGGGCTCGGCTGATGATTCCATTTCCGATGATGAGCTGGCACGCATTGAAGAAAGTGCGTGCCCCACTTGCGGTTCGTGTTCGGGCATGTTTACCGCTAATTCTATGAACTGTTTGACGGAAGCTCTCGGCCTATCCTTGCCGGGCAACGGTTCCACCCTGGCAACGGCCACACGCCGCCGCAACCTTTTCGTGGAAGCCGGGCACCTGGTCGTGAAACTGGCAAAACGTTACTACGATGACGACGACGCCTCCGTGCTCCCGCGTTCTATCGCCACCAAGGATGCTTTCAAGAACGCGATGGCCATGGATATTGCCATGGGTGGATCCACGAATACGGTGCTCCACATTTTGGCTACCGCGCAGGAAGGCGGGGTAGATTTCACGCTCGCTGATATTGACGAGCTTTCCCGGCACACCCCCTGCATGGTGAAAGTAGCGCCAAACTCTACCGAATTCCATATTGAAGATTTCCACCGGGCAGGCGGAATCCCGGCACTGCTCGGCGAAATGTATCGGGCCGGATTGCTGATAGATACAGTGCACTCCGTGCATTCCGACGATCTGGAGAGCTGGCTGGAAAAGTGGGATATTCGCGGGCCGAATCCCTCCCCGGAAGCGATTGATCGTTTCAGTGCCGCACCGGGCCGGGTGCGGACCACCAAAGCCTTCTCCCAAGATGTCACTTGGGAAACGCTCGATAAAGATTCTGAGCACGGTTGCATCCGTTCAGTCGAACATGCCTACACGGCAGATGGCGGACTGTGCGTGCTACGCGGCAACCTAGCCCCGGATGGTGCCGTCGTAAAAACTGCCGGTGTGGACGAATCGCTCTTCCACTTTGAAGGCCCGGCACGCGTCGTCGAATCTCAAGAAGACGCCGTGCACCTGATCCTTTCCAAGCAGGTGAACCCGGGAGACGTAGTAGTAATCCGCTACGAAGGTCCGCGCGGCGGACCCGGCATGCAAGAAATGCTGTACCCGACTTCCTTCCTCAAGGGCTTAGGGCTGGGCAAAGTCTGCGGGCTGATCACCGACGGACGTTTCTCCGGCGGTACCTCCGGCCTGTCCATCGGCCACATTTCGCCCGAAGCGGCCGCAGGAGGCACAATCGGCTTGGTCGAAGAAGGCGATACGATCATTATCGATATCCCGAAGCGGGAACTGCGCGTCGATGTTTCGGACGAAGAACTTGCCCGCCGCCGCGCCGCCATGGGCCCGGCGCCCTGGAAACCGAAGGAAGAACGGCCACGCAAGGTCTCCAAGGCCCTGCGCGCCTACGCCGCCCTGACCACTTCCGCCGACCGCGGCGGGGTACGCGTGGTTGACGGCTCGGTCTTCTAACCGGTGCTAACTTCTAACCGGTGCTAACTTCTAACCGGCGCTAAGCATTTTTGCAGCGGGGCCCGCCTGACGAATCAGGAGCGGTTACATCTGCTTCCGATTCGGGTGCGGGCCCCGCATTATCTTGCGCATTGTGCGCGGTGTTTGCCCGGCTTGCCGCGGCGCGCCTACCGGGCACCCCACTCGCATTGCAGGCACGCACATGCGCGAGCACGGCCGGGGTGAGCGTGGTACGCGAATCTCCCAAAGGCCCGACCAGCGAATGCGGCGGTTCCATCAACCAGGTGCGATCCGTGAGCATCCGCGCCGCCGCCAAACCCACGCCTATCGCCCCAATCGCCAGCAGCACCTGCACCCAACTGCTGAGCGCCGCCACCGTGTTCCCATCTACCAGGTCGCGCGTGGCACGCATAATCGCCGTCCCCGGAATCATCACGACGACGGACGGCACCGAAAGCGAAACCCGGGAATGCCGCGTACGCAAGGAAAGCACATGCGCAAACAGCCCCGCCGCCAAAGCCGCGATCAAACACGCAAACGCGGGCATCGCTCCGGCGTCTTGCGCATATAAACGCACCGGATTTATGAGCGCCGCATTCAGCCCCGCTAAGGCACAAGCAGCCGGATTTGCCTGGAACAACATGGCAAAACCGAAGCTGGCCACAAAAGTTGCGCCAAACCGCGCTGCCCATAACACCCCGCCCGGCAACTCATAGCCGCTCGTGGCCGCCGTCTCCCAGGAAAACAACGTGACAATCGACCACACCGCCGTGGCCGCTGCCAACAACAAAATAGAAACATACGTGACCCGGGTAAGCCCGGCCGTAAAATCAGCGCGCAATAAATCCAGGAGTGCCGTGACCAACGGAAACCCCGGAATTAGGAACAAAATCGCAGAAACCACGCCGGCCTGGTGGGCGGCACTAATCCACCCGAAATGCACGCCGCACGCCACCAAACCCACATAAATACCGCAAGATAGCAGGCCGCATAAGAACCACACGCCAAAGGTATTCCACAACCGGCGCATTAAGGTCGAACGCAAAAACTGGCCGGCCGCAGCCGCGAAAAATACCGTCGAACATTCCACGATCCCGCCGCGGTTCAAGAAACAAAAACAGGCACACGCAAAACCGGTAATGAACATGAGTAAGGCCCGGCCATAGCGCGGGGGAGAGGCCGAAACCTGATCCATATAGACATTGGCATCCTCCACCAAAATGGCCGGTGGCAAACTATTCACCCAGTTCACCAAAGTATCTATGCGTTCCGCATTCGTGCCCATGGCACGCTGCTCGGCCGTCTCGGTACGGAAAGTCCCACCTGCATAACAGGTGAGCGTAATTTCCGTGAAAGTAACTGCCGCATGCGTATCTTCAATACCGAGTGCCACGGCCAATTGCTGCATCGCGTGCTTCACCCGATAAGCAGAAGCCCCGGCCGCCAAAAGCAACATGCCAAGCCGCAAAACCGCCCGGGACTGATGGGCCAGCCGGGCGCTACGGACCACGTGATGGGCGGTAGGGTAGCTCCCATTCGTATTTTCTGGTTCCGGCATTGTTTCCACGCTAACCATGGTAGACCTGCCAGCACGGCGGATGGAGCAGTCAAATAAGCCCGTGGTCAATTCCGCGCGGCCCAGCTGTGGCCAAATAGTGAGACGAAAACGCATTTTGGTTGCGCGGGCCGGCCCCTGAGGTATTCTCAAGCCATGGCGAATATTTTCGTACTCGTAATTAGCTAGCGCGTAGGCACCGTTTCCGGCACCCTGCGCGCTCCCCTCACATGTGAGGGGATTTTTTGTGTAACGGGAACCGGAATATTCGAAACGGCGGCCGCCTAGCGTTAGGAGCGCGTGCGAATAGAGGATGACGCTACGGCGTCGCACCTCATAACCAAGCTCTGAAGGAGGAGGAATGGCCAAACACACCCCGGCCGATGCCGCGCACGCAACGGCACGCGAGAAAAGCAGTGAGAATGCGCGCGAAAAAATGACGGGAGCGCAGGCGATCGTACGCTCGCTCGAAAAACTCGATGTGGATGTCATTTTTGGTCTTCCCGGTGGCGCAATCTTGCCCACCTACGACCCCTTATATGACACCAAAAAAATGCGGCACATCCTAGTGCGGCACGAACAAGGAGGCGGGCACGCAGCCGAAGGATACGCCCTCGCCACTGGAAGAGTCGGAGTGGTAATGGCCACTTCCGGGCCCGGTGCTACAAACCTAGTAACCACGCTCCTGGACGCCATGCTCGATTCGGTACCCCTCGTGGCGATTACCGGGCAGGTAGGAGCCGGCGCAATCGGCACCGATGCCTTCCAGGAAGCCGATATCGTTGGGGCTTCCATGCCGATGGTCAAACACTCCTACTTGATCACGGATGCCAATGATATTCCCCGGGCGCTCGCGGAAGCCTTCTACATTGCTTCCACCGGCCGGCCCGGCCCGGTGCTCGTAGACGTCACCAAGTCTGCACAAACCCAAGAAATTGAATTCGAATGGCCACCCACTTTCGATCTTCCCGGCTATCGCCCGGTTACCACGCCGAATGCGCGGCAGGTTCGCGCCGCTGCCAAACTCATGACGGAAGCTACCAAGCCCGTGCTTTATGTGGGCGGGGGAACGATCCGTGCCGATGTTTCTGACGACGTCGTCGAACTTTCGGAACTACTTAACGCACCTGTGGTTACCACGCTTCCAGCCCGCGGCGCAGTACCCGATTCGCACCCGAATAACCTGGGGATGCCGGGTATGCACGGCACCGTGCCAGCGGTAGCAGCCATGCAAAAAGCGGATCTGCTCATTACCCTGGGCGCCCGTTTTGATGATCGCGTTACCGGCGCGCTGGACGGTTTTGCTCCGGAAGCGAAGATTATTCATGTAGATATAGATCCGGCAGAGATCTCTAAGAACCGTTTCGCGGACGTGCCGATCGTGGGCAGTTTGGAAGAAACCGTGCCCGCCCTCGTGGCCGAATGCAAGAAGGAAATTGCGAAGCACGGGCAGACAGACCGCGCCGAATGGTGGCAGTATCTCAACAAGATTCGCGAAACCTATCCCACCGGTTACGAAAAGACCGCGGACGGGTTGATCAACCCGCAGTACGTAATCGAACGGCTGGGGCAGGTTGTGGGTAGCGATGACGTTATCTGGGTAACCGGCGTGGGCCAGCACCAAATGTGGGCCGCGCAATTCCTGCAGTTTGAGCATCCCCACCAGTGGCTCTCTTCGTGCGGGGCCGGCACTATGGGATACGGCATTCCGGCGGGAATGGGCGCGAAGGTTGGCCAACCCGAAAAAACTGTGTGGGTGATCGACGGCGATGGTTCCTTCCAAATGACCAATCAAGAGCTTGCCACCTGCCGGCTGGAAGGGATCAATATCAAGGTCGCGCTGATCAACAATTCTTCGCTCGGTATGGTGCGCCAGTGGCAAACCCTCTTCTACGAGGAACGTTATTCTCACACCGACCTACACACCGGAGACGGCACCGTCCACATCCCCGATTTCGTGAAACTCTCCGAGGCCTATGATTGCGCCAGCTGGCGAGTAGAAAAGGCCGAAGACGTAGACGCCGCGATTACCAAGGCCATGGAAATCAACGACCGCTCGGTGGTGATCGATTTCGTGACCTCTCCGGATGCCCAAGTGTGGCCGATGGTCGCAGCCGGGGTTTCCAATGACGAGATTATGTACGCACGTGATCTGCGCCCGCAGCTCGATGAAGATACGCAAGCCTGAAAGGAGCGAAAATAATGTCATCTCGCCATACTCTTTCAGTCCTCGTGGAAAATAAGCCTGGTGTGCTCACCCGCGTGAGCGGGCTCTTTTCCCGCCGGGGCTTCAATATTGCATCGCTTGCGGTAGGAGTGACGGAAAACCCCGCCATTTCCCGCATTACACTGGTTGTGGACGGGGATGAAGCCCCCCTCGAACAACTCACCAAACAGCTCAACAAGCTGATCAACGTGATCAAAATTGTGGAACTCGAATCGGAAACCTCGGTAGAGCGCAAACTCATGCTCGTCAAGGTGGCCGCTACCGACGCCAACCGCACCAACGTGTTGCAGGTAGTCGAACTCTTCCGGGTGCATGTGGTGGATATGGTGCCCGACGCCGTTACCATCGAAGCCACCGGATCAGATTCGAAACTCGAAGCTCTACTCATTGCTCTCGAACCCTACGGGATCAAAGAAATTGTGCAGTCGGGCACGGTAGGCCTACAACGCGGAGCCCGCTCGCTTTCCGAACGCGTGACTCACGAACTGCAACTGGGTAAATAAAAAGGAACTCGGCCCGTGCCAGCGCTCGCGCCGCGGGCCGAGCAGATAACAATATGCGCTGGTTCATTCGGTGAACAACTATCTTGTGTCGAAGCAAAACCGCGTAATCTTAGAGACGTAGCCGAACGTAGTAAAGGAGACTATTGTGGCAGAAATTTTTCATGACGACGATGCTAACCTCGCGCTCATCCAGGGCAAGAAGGTAGCGATCATTGGGTACGGCTCCCAGGGGCACGCCCATGCGCTCAACCTGCGCGATTCCGGGGTTGAAGTAGTAGTAGGCCTGCGCGATGGTTCCAAGTCCATTGCCCGTGCTACCGAGCAGGGTCTCACCGTAAAGCCGGTAGGCGAGGCGGTAAAGGATGCCGACGTCGTGATGATTCTGACCCCGGACCAGTCACAACGCAAGGTCTGGGCAGAAGAAATCGAGCCGAATATTAAGAGCGATGCTGCAGTCTTCTTCGCGCACGGCTTCAATATCCACTACGGGTATATCAAACCGGATGCCCAGCACGACATCATCATGGTGGCTCCGAAGGGCCCGGGCCACACCGTGCGCCGCGAATACGAAGCGGGCCGGGGCGTACCGGTACTCGTCTGCGTAGAACAAGATGCTTCCGGCCAGGCGTGGGATCTCGGCCTTTCCTACGCGAAGGCGATTGGTGGTACCCGTGCAGGTGCGATCAAGACCAGCTTCCGGGAAGAAACCGAAACCGATCTCTTCGGTGAACAGGCCGTACTGTGCGGCGGTTTGACCGCCCTGATTTCGGCCGGTTTCAAGACCCTCGTGGAAGCTGGCTACCAGCCGGAAATGGCCTACTTTGAGGTTTGCCACGAAATGAAGCTCATCGTGGATCTGATCTACGAAGGCGGGCTGTCGAAGATGCGCTGGTCTATTTCGGACACCGCCGAATACGGCGATTACGTTTCCGGGCCGCGCGTAATCGGCGCGGAAGCCGAAGCGGGCATGAAGGCGATCCTCGAAGATATCCAGAACGGTGCTTTCGCCAAGCGCTTCATTGATGACCAAGATGCGGGCGCACCGGAATTCAAGGAAATGCGTGCCGAGCACGAACAAGCGCCGATTGAAAAGACCGGCCAGCAAATCCGTTCTCTCTTCGCCTGGAACACCCAGGTAGATGAGGACTACCAGGAAGGCCATGTAGGCCGCTAAAACTGGTAGCCGGCAGGTCTGCGCTGCCAAACAGGCGCGCACGCAGCCGGGGCGCTAGCTGGAGGGTTACCAACCGCGCAAGTGGCAATTTGCGGCCGGGAAGGTAACACTAAAACCGAGCGGGGCAATGCGGACACCAACCGCATTGCCCCGCTTCGCACTCCTTTTCAGCTTTTCCCGCTATGATCCCGGTGAGAAATGCCGATTGGCGAAAAGAGGATAAGCTCGTGAGAAAGACTAAGATCACCGCTTTGGCGACTATTGCAGGCCTAAGTTTGAGCCTCACCGGATGCGCGGATACCACGCGTGCCGGCCTGCAAGAAGCAAGCCCGGCCGCTAGTGCCACGGCCGCGGCAACGCCGGCGGCTGGAGAAACACAAACGCCTGCCAGTACCGAACCGGTGCTCATACCGAAAGAAAGAACGGCTTTGGCCGGCGTCGAAATGCCTGCCAATATGGACGAATACGGGGGCATTTCCTTCGGTAAAGATCTGGTGGCGGGCACCAAGAATGAAGGCAAGCCGGTAGTAACCATTTATTCGGATCCGTGGTGCCCGTACTGCGTACTCCTGCTCGACAAGTACGGGGAACGGCTCACGGAAATGACGAAGGCCGAGCAAATCACCCTGGTGGTGCAGCCAAATCTGCGTTTTGCCGAATACCAGTTCTCGCCGGTGGCAGAGCAAGCCGAACTGTGGATGGCCGCCAATCAGCCCGATAAGTATTTCGATTACCACACCCGTTTGTACCACGACGTAAGCATGCCGTTCGCGGTGCGCGATGGCGAACCAATTCCGCGCGATAAGCGCGACGAACCGGCGGTATCCCGCGTCTACGAACTGGCCAGCACGGTAGGGGTAAGCGATACGGATATCGAAAAAATGAAGTCCGACCTAGCTTCCAATCCGTACCGCTCGCTCCTCGAACAGTTGCGGCAACGTTTCCTCGACGACGGTTTCAAATACGTGCCGACCATCCTCGTGGACGGCCTGCACCTCGAAAACTATAAGGACGGAAAGTTCGATACCGTACTCGACGAAATCGCCGCCGGCACCTGGAAGAAATAGCCTCCGGCAAAGAAACAGGGGATAGCAAAGAAACAGTAGCTAGCTAAGCGCCTGGTAACGCGGTCTAGTAGCGCGCTGGTAGCACGGCTTGGCAGCAGGGCCTAGTAGTAGGGCCTGGCAGCACGGCTTGGTGACGCGGCTTGGCAGTACGGTGCCCGCCGAACGTGTGCCCTGGCACGGGATAAACCTCGCGCCGGGGCACACATTCGCGCTACGGGTAGTATGTGCCCGGGCAGTGCTAGTGCAGCCGGACCCGGCGCCGCCGCGGGCTGCCCTGCGGTGCGTGATGCGCCGCGTAGAAACCCCGCGCCGGGGCGCAAACCCCTAAAGCGCGCGGAAGATGGCGGCCACGGCTTGGCCGCCGCCAATGCACAAAGTGACGAGCGAATGTTCGATCCCGCGTTCCTGCTGGTTTTTTAGAGCGCGCAGGGAAATGATCGCGCCGGATGCCCCTACCGGGTGACCGAGCGAAATCGCCCCGCCCAGCGGATTAGTCAGTTCGGGGTCCAGGCCGGCGTCGCGAATCACGGCCACTGCCTGGGCCGCGAAAGCCTCATTGAGCTCAATCCAGCCAATTTCGGCCAGCGTGAGCCCAGCGCGCCGCAACACCTTTTCGATCGCATAGCGCGGCGCGTAACCCATAAGTTCAGGGGAGTCCCCCACGGCACTAAAGGCCACGAGTTCACCCAGCGGGTGCAGGCCGCGCGCCCGCGCTTCGGAAGCTCGCATCAGAACGAGCATGGCCGCGCCGTCGTTAATTCCGGAAGAATTCCCGGCCGTCACCGTCCCGTTTTCTTGGAAAACCGGGCGCAGCTTCGCAAGTTTTTCAACAGTGACGCCGGCGCGCGGTTGTTCTTCGGTCCGCAAAGTTTCGGTGCCGTGGCGAGTTTCCTTCGTGAAGGGCACACGTTCCTTATCAAAAGCACCCGCGGCCAGGGCAGCCTGCGTACGCGTCTGGGACTGGCACGCGAATTCATCTTGCGCGGCGCGGCTAATGCCATACTTTTCGGCCACGCGTTCGGCGGTCACGCCCATCGCTTGCCCGCTAAACGGGTCGCTAATCAGCGCTTGCGTACCATTGACTAGCCGCCGATCAGCAAGGGAACGGGCGGTCGCGCCCCCAAAGTCCATATACGGTTGCCGGGTCATATTTTCAGAACCACCGGCGACTACGACGTCCGCCTGGCCGAGCCGGATTTCGGCCGCGGCCGTCCAAATGGCCTGCAGGCCCGAACCACACACCCGATTGACGGTCTGCGCCGTCGTCGTTACCGGGGCACCGGCACCCAAAGCGATAGCGCGGGAAATGTAAGCATCCGGGCCGGTCTGGCCCACGCATCCGACCACGAACTCGTCCACATCCGTGGCGCTCACGCCCGCGCGCCGTAAAGCCTCCCGCGCGGCAGTTGCGCCCATCTCGCTATTGGGGACATCTGCATAAAAGCCCCCAAAAGTTCCAGTGGGCACACGTGCCCCATCCACAATGACCACGCGGGAATCTTCGGCCATCCTCACTCCTTTGCAAACTAAGCGCTCATTCTAAACCTGCCCTCAGCCGCACGGGGTGCCCTGACTCATAAACCGCGGAACTGGCGAATGGTCACATGCTGAGAGTCCGCGGGACCGGTGGGCGGTTATGGCATAAAGTCAGAAATATGCGTACGTCGATTGATCTTGCGGTTATTCACGGTGATGGAATCGGGCCGGAAATTGTGCCGGAGGGGATAAAGGCTTTGCGGGCGGTGCTCGCGGGTTCGAATATTTCCCTGCAGACCACGCCTTATGAGCTCGGTGCGGATCATTACCGGAAAACCGGCCAAACTTTGGAACCAGAAACTTTAGCGCGGTTGCGGGATCATGATGCGATTTTGCTGGGGGCGATCGGGGATCCAGCGGTGCCCTCCGGGGTTTTGGAACGCGGAATTTTACTCAAGCTCCGTTTCGCTTTCGACCATTATGTGAACTTGCGGCCCAACCGGTACTACCCGGGAGTGGAAACCCCGCTCGCTAATCCCGGAAATATTGATTTCTTGGTGGTGCGGGAAGGCACGGAAGGCCTGTACTCAGGTAATGGCGGGATTACGCATAAGGATTCTCCGTTAGAGGTGGCCACCGAAGTTTCGGTGAATACCGGGCAGGGCACAGAACGGCTAGTACGCTACGCTTTCGAGTTGGCGAACCAGCGCCCGCGCAAGCATCTCACCTGGGTGCATAAAGAGAATGTGCTTGTACATGCCGGCAATTTGTGGCGGCGCAAAGTTGAGCTCGTAGCCCCCGAATATCCCGAGGTCACCACGGAATATATGCATGCCGATGCGGCGACGATTTATTTGGTGAGCGATCCGGCACGTTTTGATGTGCTCGCTACTGATAATCTATTTGGCGATATTTTGACCGATGAAGCCGGTGCCGTAACCGGCGGAGTTGGCCTTGCCGCCTCAGGAAACATCAATCCTGAAGGCCAATACCCTTCGATGTTTGAGCCGATCCATGGTTCTGCACCGGATATTGCGGGGAAACAATTGGCTGATCCGACCGCCACCATCGCGTCGGTTTCCCTCTTGCTCCAGCATCTGGGGCTCAGCCAGTACGCGCAGCAAATCGACGCCGCTATCGAGGCAGATATGGCCGCGCGCGCACAAGCAGTAACCGCCGGCACTCCACTGCGCCGGAGCACCGCCGAGATTGGGGATGCCATAGCGGAGCGGATTCTCGCCGCCGCCTAACAATGCGCGACGGCGCCGCAGCCCGCGAAGCGTTCCGCAGCGTTGCCACATGCGGCCGTGGCTACCTGTGGCTCGGGAACTGCATAAAATTTGACTTATTGGGAAAACGAACGAAGAAGTGAACATGAGTATGCCAACTAATCCGGAAGAATTGGAGCTAGCGGGAAGCGCTCCACAGCCGAGCGCTGATGCGGTAGCAGGACGATTTGCCCTGCACCCCAATCCGCAGGCGGCAAGCACGGCAGAAGTAAAAGAAATTCTTTCAAATCCCGGGTTCGGCGTACACTTCACCGATCACATGGCACGGGCTACATGGACTCAGGAAAAGGGATGGCACGATAAGCAGATCGTGCCTTACGGCCCGCTGTCTTTGGATCCGGCTGGTGCCGTGCTCCACTACGGCCAAGAAGTTTTCGAAGGTTTGAAGGCCTATAAGCATAGCGATGGTTCGCTGTGGTCATTCCGCCCGGCTTATAACGGCGCCCGATTGAATTTCTCTAGCCACCGCTTGGCAATCCCGGCCTTACCGATGGAAGATTTCCTGGGTTCGGTAGTGGATTTGGTGCGGGAAGATGCCCGGTGGGTGCCTGAAGAAGAAGGTGCTTCGCTGTATTTGCGGCCCTATATTTTCGCTTCGGAAGCGTTCTTGGGTGTGCGGGCCGCTACCCGCTATGAGTACTTGTGTATTGCCAGCCCGGCCGGCCCCTACTTCGAGCATGGTTTCCAGCCCATTAACGTGTGGGTGGAACAGAAATATCATCGCGCTGGCCCGGGTGGCATGGGCGAGGTGAAGACCGGTGGTAACTATGCGGCCTCGCTATTGCCGAAGATGCATGCGGCGGAAGAGAACTATGACGAAGTGCTGTTCCTGGACGCGGCCACGAATAAGAATCTGGATGAATTTGGCGGGATGAACGTGTTTGTTGTATATGCCGATGGGCGCGTGCGCACGCCGCGGCTTACGGGCAATATTTTGCCTGGTAATACACGTTCTAGCATTATCCAGTTGTTACAGCGCGACGGCGTTGACGTGGCAGAGGCAACTCTGCCTTTGGCTGATATTTTGGCTGGTATTGAATCCGGGGAGGTCACGGAAATGTTCGCCTGCGGGACGGCCGCGGTAGTTACCGCGGTGGGTTCGCTTACGGGCGAGGATTTCCAGGCGAAGCTACCCAGCCACGAAGTGGCGCAAAGTATCTACGATGAGCTAACCGGGATCCAGGCTGGAACTGCGGAAGATACTTTCGGATGGATGTACCGGATCGCCTAGCAACATAGCTTCTAGCGCCATAGCTTAAATATATGCAGGCCGCTGGGGAAGAACCTCAAAACCTTAGGTTCTTCCCCAGCGGCCTGCGGCGTCGTTAGTTGGGAACACGCGGGCACGGACTGTGATGCGCAGGTGTTAGCTGGAATGCTTGCCAAAACGGCTAGCCGTGCGATTGGCCAACCTTGCGGTTTCCGGGCCTGTGCAGTTGGCCAGCCTTCGCGCTTAGCTGGCTGGCCTGATTGGCTAGCTGGGGTTACTAGCTGGCTGGCCTGATTGGCTAGCTGGGGTTACTAGCTGGCTGGCCTGATTGACTGGCTGGGGTTACTAGCTAGCTGGCCGGAGTGCTTGGCTGGGTACTTCCGGTGTGCGCATTAGCTGGCTGCCTTGTGGCTTACCTGAATTGGCCCGGGAAGGGGCCGAAGTTGCCCGGATTGCCATATCCAAAGGACTGGTTGAGTTTTGCTTGCATTTCTTCGTTGAGCTTGCGGCACCAGGAGGGGATGAGGAAGGCACTAACGATTAGCACGAGCCAGGCGACGATATACACCCAGATAGAAATAAGCGGGAGCACGCCGAAGTTACCGCTGCTACCTAGCTCGATATAGGTCGGTAAATCAAGTATGAGACCCGACTGGGCATATTTCGCAAACGTAAAGAATAGACAAACAAAGTAGAACACGCTCGAAAAGACATGGAAAATGCCAAGGCTTTTCCGGCGCAGGTAGAAGGCGTGACCACCCACTCCGCCCAGGAAGAACCACAACAGGTAGGAAACCGTCAAAGATTTCGGCCTGTAATTAGCCATGGCCTCTACCTGCTGTGCGGCTTGATACTGAGCTTGCCGGACGCGTTCCTCGTAGCTTGGTTCATAGGGTGTGGCATAGGCCTGCGGGCCGGATCCGGCGCCATAAGCGCTAGCATCATAGCCCGGCGTGCCGTAGCCCGGCGTGCCGTAGTCCGGTGTGCCGTGGGCGGACGTGCCGTGACCGTAACCGGATGCGCTGTAACCGGGCGTGCTGTAATTAGACGCTCCGTAACCGGACGCGGCCGTTCCCGCATCCGCAGGTGCACCTGCACCGGAGGCAGTAGCTCCGGAGGCGGAAGCCGCAGTGTGGTCAGCCGTTTCGCTGGGAGGTGTGGCTCCTGAGTTGGCGGAGCCAGCGGTCGCGTCAGAAACCTGGTTCGTATCGAAAACAGAACCCGAATACGAGGTTTCGCCGCTTTCGGTACTTTTATCGCGACGATCGTCTTGGCCGCTAGGATTGGTAGTCATCTTTTCTCCGATTTGTTGTGTCGAATTGGCAGTGGGCTCAGCATATCGCGGGGTAGAAAACACTGGGACCCTAATCGCGAATTATTATCCCGCCCGATGTAAAAAAGCAGCCTTGGCGAACGTTTTATGCTACGCCGGGGCTCTAATTAGCGGGAATTAGCAGAAATTAGCGGGCCGCGTATTTATGGCCGCGGGCGCGGTCCGAAAACCGCGGTTCCCACGCGTACAATCGTCGAGCCTTCTTTTACGGCAATTTCCATGTCATGGGTCATCCCCATGGATAGTTCGGTGCAGGTGGGAATTTCGCTTTGCAGTTCATCGCGCAGTTCTCGTGTGCGGGCGAAGGAGGCAGCCACTTCGCCCACATCATCAGTGTGTGCCCCAATGGTCATCAGCCCACCCAGACGTAAATTAGGTAGTTCGCTAACGATGCCTGCCAGTTCGGCTACTTTTTCCGGAGCCACTCCGTACTGGGATTCGGAACCGGCCGAGTTCACCTGGATATATACCTCGAAAGGCTCCGTGGCTTCCCCGTTGGAAATTCGGGTTCCTTGCAACCGATCCAGGCGCCGGGCCAAGCGTTCCGAATCAAGAGATTCAATACAGTTCGCAAATTCGAGCGCTTTGCCGGCTTTATTCGACTGCACATGGCCAATTACATGCGTCCAATGCGGTTGCACATCAGTAATCTGCGTTTCCACGGCTTCTAATTGCTGGATGAGATTTTGCCCCAAGAAACGGCAACCATGTTCGAGGGCGGCACGGATTTTCTCAATCGGTTGGTATTTGACGGCCAGCTGCAAACGAGTTTCGCCCATAGACCGGCCGGCCTGAACTTCGGCTTCGCGTAGCCGGTGTACCACCTGGTCGATCCGGCTCGGAATTTGCGCCAATTCCGTGGGTGCCGTTGGCGTGGCTGCCGTTGGCGTGGGTGCCGTTGACGTGTGCCCGGACCGGGCAGGTGCCGGCCTGCCAGGTGCCGGCGGGGCCGGTGCCGGCCTGCCAGGTGCCGGCGGGGCCGGTGCCGAGGCAGCACCTGCGGTATCTGCTGTTGCGGCTGGTAAACCCGCGATAGTAGGTTCTGTAGATTCTTTGTTTTCCTTGCGCATTCGCAAGAAACCTCCCCTAATTCAGATTTAGTGTTTGCGGCCCTGCTGTTGCTTTGGAATCGTCCTAGAGTTCGCCGACGCTGATAACGCGGAGCATAGCAGTGTTTTCTTTGTCAGATTCTGCGAGGTCAATTAGAGCCCAGAAGCCCCAGGCGTTGTCGTCTGCGCCGTCGTCGAAAGTTTGGCGGGCAAGCCACCAGTCACCGTTATCGAAACGTGCGGTTTCGGATTCCGGGACTCCCGCGGCTACCAGGGCAGCGGCGTCGGGAGCTTCGTTTATGTTTACGAAACGGGAAGAGCGTGCATCCGCGCCGATGAGTATTTCTTCGTATTCATCGAAGAAGGGATCGGTCGCGTCCATCCACTCATCGCCTCCCCAGAACACTCCGCCTTCCCACAGTGGGGCGCGCCCGGTTTCGTCCAGCGCGTCCAAATCTTCGCGGGCCACTGCTTCCACGATGTGGAAAAGCGCGTTGCGAATCGACTTGCGGAAAGCATGTTTTGAGCGCGAAAGCCGTACGGTGCCATCGGCATCAGCTCCGTAGGCAAGTTCGCGGGCCCCGCCTTCCGGGTCGCTTTCGATGCGCGTGAGCTCTGCCGAAGTAAGAGTGCCGTCCCGCAAAGCTTCCCATTCGTCCAAAAGTGAGGAATCAACCGAGCGGACCAGTTGGCCAAGCCAGTTAATCATTGATTCCAATTCTTCGGTACGTGCCTCCAAAGGCACACTTTGCCGCAAAGCTTTATAGGTGTCTGTCAGATAGCGCAGCAGCACGCCTTCCGAACGTTCCGCATCGTAGCGGGAAACAAATTCGGAGAACGTTTGCGCGTTTTCGATCATTTCCCGCACGATCGACTTCGGCACGAGTTCGTAGTCTGCTACCCAAGGGTTAGTTTGCGCGTAGATATCCAGAGCAGCACGCAGTTCTTCGGCGAGGGGTTGCGGCCAAGTAATTTTATCGGCCTCCGCCATGCGTTCCTCATACGGGACGCCGGCCAGCTTCATGCGGTTGATCGCCTGGCCGCGAGCCACTTTCTCCTGTGCGTACAGAATCTGGCGCGGGCTTTCCTGTACCGCTTCGATTACCGAGATCACGTCTAGCGGATAATCCGCAGAGTCTGGATCGAGCAGGTCGAGAGCAGCAAGCGCGAAGGGGGCCAGCGGCGAATTCAAAGCGAAATCTTCCGGTACTTCCCGGGCGAAGCTTACCGCGGATTCTCCCGGGTGCTCGGCTTGCCACTGCGGGCTGCGATGTACCAGCACGCCAGCTCGATGCAAGGTTTGGTACACGCTAAGGGCTTGGCGCAAAAGCGGATTGGAAGCCTGTTGCGGTTCATGCGTGTGCGAAAGCGTGTAGCAAATCTGCGCCACCGCATCCCCGGAGCGTTGCAACATATTGAGAATGAAAGAGTGATTCACTCGCATTTGCGACTGCAGTTGTTCCGGACTTGCCGACTGCAGATAGTCGAAAGTGTTCTCCGACCACAAAACTGCGCCTTCCGGGGGCCGTTTCTTCTGGATCCGTTTGATCTTTTGCGGATCATCCCCGGCATTAGCTAAGGCCCGCGCGTTCTCGATCTCAAATTCGGGGGCTTGCGCGATCACATCGCCTTGCGTATCAAAACCGGCGCGGCCGGCCCGGCCCGCAATTTGGTGGAATTCTCGCGCGGAAAGACGCCGTTCCCGGCGTCCGTCGTACTTCACCAGACCCGTCATGAGTACGGTACGTATCGGCACATTAATGCCGACGCCGAGCGTATCCGTTCCGGAGATCACCGGCAGTAGCCCAGCTTGGGCGAGCCTTTCTACTAGCCGGCGATAGCGGGGGAGCAGACCGGCATGATGTACGCCAATACCTTGCCGTAGCAGACGAGAAAGGATTTTTCCGAACCCCGCGGAGAACTTGAAATCTCCGATGGCTTCCCGGATCTTTTCTTTCTGGGCCGGTGTCACTAACGATATGGACTGGAAACCGGTGGCCGTCTCAATTGCCTGGCGTTGGGAGAAATGCACGATATAGACCGGCGCTTGGCCTTTGGCGATCAGATCCTGCACTAGTTCATTGGTAGGCGTGTAGCTGTAGTGGAAATCGAGCGGGACCGGACGTTCTGCACCCGTAATAAGCGCCACGCGCCGCCCCGTGCGTTTTTCTAAGTCTTCTTCGATCCGGCTCGTATCGCCCAGCGTGGCCGAAAGCAGGATTTGCCGGGTTTGCGGCAGTTCGAGAAGCGGGACCTGCCATGCCCAACCTCGCTGCGGATCGCCGTAATAGTGGAATTCGTCCTGCACGAGCACGTCAATATCGGCGTCTTTACCTTCGCGTAGTGCAATATTGGCTACGATTTCCGCCGTCGCACAGATAATCGGGGCTTCCCGGTTAATCGTGGAATCGCCCGTCATCATGCCCACATTGTCTGCCCCAAAAGCGTCAATCAGTTCGAAGAATTTCTCTGATACCAGAGCTTTTAGGGGAGCGGTGTAGAAAGCAGTTTGCCCGTGTGCCAGGGCATTGAAGATAGCAATGAGCGCCACCATGGATTTACCGGAGCCGGTGGGCGTAGAAACAATGAGGTGGCTGCCTTCTAAGCAACCCAGCAAAGCTTCTTCCTGGTGTGGATAAAGCGGCCGCCCCGTTCCTTCCGCCCACTGCGTGAAGGCATCGTAGAGCGCATCATCGGGTGGATTTAGCCCGTACTCATCTTCAAGGCGGTCAAGCGCCACATTCAACTGCGGTAATGCCATGCTTCTAGGGTAGCCGCACCTTCCGACACAATTGGTGGTGCGCCAGAAATAGCTCGAAAACTGCGGTGTGCCGGGTATTACAAAAATTCAACTTGCGGCGATGGGTTGGTGGTACTAAGCTTATTTCTCGTCGCAAGGGAGTTGAAAGATTCCATCGGCTACATATATAATAATAGAAGCACCGCTAGCTCAATGGTAGAGCAACTGACTCTTAATCAGTGGGTTGTGGGTTCGAGTCCCTCGCGGTGTACTGATCGGGAACGGCCTGGAGTTTGGAAGCAGACTCTGGGCCGTTTTCGTATGCGAGCGGCTTTACAAGTTCCCAGGGCTCAACATCGAAGATCAACGCGAGATCTTCGAGATCTTCAAAGGACCACGCGCTAGCTCCGTTCCACTTTCTCCCAATTGTTGGCTTCGAAACATTCATGATTCTCGCAATATCGGCGCGAGAGAGGTTCGCAACTCCGGCACGTGCACGAATGTTCGCGGCTACTCTTTCGCGTAATGAAATCTGGTTCTTAGTAACTGCTTGCGTACTCATACTCACATAGTAACCGAAGTGGATACAAGTAGGGAAGCTATGGGCCAGTAATTGACACAGAGGATCGAAAACTGTTACGTTAGGTTCATGAATCGTTACAATTTGGAAATTAGTGAAGCCGTGAGGGGATATCTAGCCCTCAATGGCCTCAAGCAGAGAGAGCTTGCCGAGCGAATCGGCATGCGGGAAATGACTTTCTCTCGGAAAATTTGCGGTAGCCGGTCTTGGCGAGTTTCCGAGCTTTATCAGCTAGCCGCCGCGGGAGTAAAAGTTCCGCCGCTTGATGGTGATCGGCGGCGGGCTTGCTTGGCAGGTGAAGGGACCGCCCAGTAATGACGGATTCAGGCATGAGAGATCACCCGGCTTCATATCTTGACCGGGCTAGGCATCGATATAACGCGGCGGTTTGCGAGCTAGATGCAGCATTGAGGGCTCTCGAAGAAACAGAGCAGGCGTCATTCTCACCGCGCTGGGCGCGCATTCTGGCTGATAAGCGCAGGCGTGTTTTAGATTCCGTAATCGCGGGTGGAAGGGCGCCCGGTGGTGCTCGTTTCGATGAACTCGGCGATTTCGGCGAGAGCGGAAGCGATGAGGTCAAGGGCCTCGGAAAGGTCTTTCCCTTGCGGGCCGGTCGTAGAGATTCGGTTACTGGTCTCAACAATGTTCGCGGTGATATCGGCGACCGTTTTACCAAGAACTTGGGCATCATTCATGTTGTTATTCATGATGCCCATGTTAGTGAATAGGGCAGATCGTGGACGCATATAGCTATTTCGTTTCGCAAGCAGTCAGGCGCTTCATGATCGATAACCGATTGAGCGCGGATTACGTGGCTCGGCGGCTTTCATCGAGCAGGGCAACCGTGTACGCGAAGCTGCAGGGGGTCCGTCGGTGGCAGGTTGCTGATTTGCGGGCGCTTTCATCTATCGGGGTGAAGCTGCCGCCCCTTGATCTGCCTGATCGCAGTATTGGAGCTGCAAGATGAGTAACTCTTTGAAAATCATGTTGTTGGCCGCGCTGATCGCGATTCTGGTGGGTGCGGTAGTAGTGGTCCCGTGGCCGGGTGCGCGGTTAGTGGCAGGGCTTGGCATTGCTGGGGCCGGTTTCGTGGTTGGTGCTGTGGCGGCGTACACGCCTATTGATGATGAGGAAATGTGAGATGAGTACGAAGAGTAAAGCGTTCACGCTGACCGCGTACGCGCCGCTGTCTTCGCTTGTGCGCTCCCTGGAGCGTGCAGGCTGGGGAACGCTGCACGGGCGGGCTCATGGCGGCGTGCGGTCAATCTTGCGGGCACTCGCAGCACGGCTCCCAGATAAGAGTGCTGAAGGCCTGGCTACGGAATTCCAGCTTGCTCAGAGTGCAGGTATTTCAGTGCGGTGGGCGCGCCGCTGCCTCGGCGTTTTGGAAAAACTCGGCGTAATCAAGTGGACGCGCGGCGGGATTCTTGCAGGCAAGCCCCGTGCCTCATTCTTCCGAGTATCGAAGAAGAAGTTATTAGCCATGGTGAAGAAAGCTCGTGGTATCGGCGATGAGAGGACAGCCAAGAATAACAAGGACCGTAATGAACGGCTCGCCCGCTGCAGAAATACGCGTTTCATGTTTCGTACGCCGGTCCACGATAAGACCAGCTCCGTCCATGCGGAACTAACTTCCGACCTCCTCACTTCTAAGGAAGGAAGACTCTCAGAGTCTTCTTCCTTCCTTGGGTCTCTTCCGCGTAAAAAAGCGGCCGCTCCTTCGGAGCGCGCTCTTCCAAGTGTGGCCCGGCTTGTGCGAGAGTCCGCTATAAACGCCAAATTAATCGCGCAAGCACACAATGATGAGCGATCTTACCGATTCCGGTCCAGTGTGGAGAGAATCGAAGCACAAGGAAAGAATACGATCGCCGCTATCAAGCAAGTACTATTCGGAGATAAGAAATGAATGCCAAAGCTGAGGAAATTCAAAAGGTAGCTAGGCGGCGCGTAGCCCACGAGCAGGGAAGAGCATGGACACAACCGGGCCATGCTATCTATCGGCGTCATTACATGATTCTGAGCGGGCTCACCGAAATTGAGCACGCATCGGCTAATACTCGAAACACGGCCTACATCTGCCGGTGTATAGACGCAATTCGGGATTTACTCCGCGAAGCATGGGAGTACACGCAAGAACTGGAGTCCCAACTATGAGCCGGCGGGGCAGGTCCTGGGGAGGCGGGACGAAGATACGCAAGCTCACTGAGTTAGTCATAGCCCACTACGGTTTAGAGTGCTCGGTATGCCATGAAATGATTGACCTGCGCTACCGGAGCCCTTCACCGAAGTCATTCAGCATTGACCACGTGCTACCAAGAGCTTTAGGCGGATCAGATGATATAGCCAACCTTCGGCCGGCTCATCGAGGCTGCAACTCCGCGAAAGGGAAGAGGATCTTACAGCCGGCACGCAGGCGCTATCTGAACCGGCAGTTTTTCTGAGGAGAAACTGCCAGTCGATCCCCCTCGCTCCTTCCTTTTCTACCCAGACCGGATGAAAAAGGGTTAAAACCCGGTGAGAATGGCGAGATTACAAGAAAAAACGCAGGAAACGATGGAAAGACAGCTGAGCATTATCGAAATCGGAGCGGGGCCTGAGAATAAGGATGATGAGGGACCCGGTGAAATTGAGTTCTCGGTCCTTCAAGCGCTTAGCGAGCTTGAAGAGCAAGGATTACTCAACGGTAAATACATCGCTATAGCGGCAACTTTGAAGAAGACCGCCCGCGCGGTGGATCGGGGCCTGTCTTATGGCGGCAAAATCAGCGTGGCTACGGCGCAACTCACGAAACAGCTATTCGATACTCTCGATAAGCTGCCGCAACCGCAGGGCGATACGGGCTCGGTTTTCGATACTCTCGATGCGACAATCAGCGCGCTTACTATGGAGGCTCTAGCATGAAGCATGGCGCGCCCAAATACGCTACTAAGCGGGATGAATCTTTACCGACTTTAGGCCCGGTAGTTGGCGAGGTATCGCGGCTGGTACGTGGAAAAAAGCTAATGCCATGGCAGCAATACGTAGCCAATGTTGCGTGCGAGCTTTCTAGGGAGCACCCCGGCGAGTTTCGCTATGAAACCGTGATCGTAACGGTGCCGCGCCAAGCTGGGAAATCTGATCTCGTGGGCGCGATTCACACTCACCGACTCATGGCCTACCGGGACCATCACGCGGTGATGACCGCACAAACAGGAAAAGATGCCGGCAAGAGATGGCGCTCCATCGTTGATAACATCGATGATTCTGCAGGCAAGCGCATGAAAGTCAATCGCGGTAAAGGCAGTGAACTTTTAACCTGGTTGCCTACACGCTCTGATCTTTCTCCGTTCGCTCCAACCGTCGATTCAATCCACGGTGATGCATTAAATTTGGCGAGTATTGATGAGGCTTGGGCATTCACACAAGCACAGGGCGCCGATCTGGAAACCGCCATAAAACCGACGTTTCTCACGATCGCTAATTCTCAGCTATGGATAGTTTCCACGCGTGGCACCGCTAATTCTCAATGGCTAAACGAGAAAATAGCGATCGGGAGGGAAGCGGTCAATGATCCTAAAAGCAGAGTTGCTTTCTTCGAGTGGAGCGCGGACGAAGAAGCAGCAGATGCCGACCCGTACTCAGATGCGACTCTCTCATTTCACCCGGCTATCGGATACACACAAACCGCGCGCAAAATCCGTGACCTTGGTGGTGGAAAAGATACTTCGCTCGGAGAATGGCGGCGCTCTTACCTGAATCTTCCTACCTCGACGAATGAAACCGCGATCGATCTGGCCGTGTGGGATTCACTGAAATGGAATTACGATTCCGAGGAAACGGAACGAGACCGGCCTACACGTCCGGAGGATTACGTTCTTGCATGGGACGTTTCGCTAGATGGGCAAAACGCGTCAATTGCGGCCGCATGGATAGACACGGAAGGTAACCCAGCGGTTGAAATTATCGCGACCGCGCCAGGGACCGCGTGGGTAAGAGATGCTCTCCGCCGGGCTGCAGCGCGCGGCTACCGCTCCATCATTTCCGATGACACTGGCCCGAATCGAACAATTCATTTAGACCTCACTGATGTGCCAATGAAAATATGCGGGTGGGATACCTACGGCTCAGCCTGCCAAGCACTCATAGACCGGGTGCGTGAGGGCACAATCACGCACGACGGGAATCCGGTATTACGGGCGGCCATGGAAGTAGCAGTTCTCCGTCAATCAGCGAAAGTGCAAGTATTTGATGCGGCGAAATCGGCGGGAGCTATCGATGCGCTACGCGCGGTAACTCTTGCCCAATACGAAGCAAGTAAGGCACTCCTCGCCCCGGTGGTACCGATTTTCTAGCTTTCATACAAATTGTATGAAAAGTCGCGCTTAAAGGGCCTGAGTGCGTCAAACTAGGCCCCATGAACACGATGCTAGCGAGAATCGCGCGGCACATAGGAACGCGCAGCGTAGATACGACAGCTGCCACCGTCCCGGTGGTGAGCGGTCCACACCTGCCCGCTCGGCGTGCATCTAGTGGTGATCCTCGTTCGCTAGATTCGGTCTATCGGGCACTTTTCATTCTCGAAACCGCTGCCCGGCAATTGACCGTAGACGTGTGGAGGCAAGGCAAGCAGCTACTCGAAGAGCAGCAGCCGGCCGCAATTCGCCGCCCGTCCCTGGAAATGAGTCGCTCGGCATTCATAGCGGAAACCGTGAATTCGCTAGCTCAGCGGGGTAATGCTTTCTGGCGGATCTACCGGCAAGCCTACGAAATTTACGAGGTGCGTATTCTTAACCCCCTGGAAGTCCTCGCCTATCGGGATACAAACAGCGGGCAAATCAAATACACACACCAGGGCCGGCAAGTACGCTCATCAGACATTATCCACATGAAACTAACGCATCAGCCCGGTGAGGTTATGGGTCTAGGTCCGATTCAGGCTTGCGCGGCGACGCTACGCGGTGCAATGGATATGCGCTCATATGCTGATAACTGGACGGCCGCGCCCGGGCGACCTACCGGAATACTCTCCACAGATCAGAATCTAACGCGCGATCAAGCCCAGCAGTGGAAAGAAGCAGCTAATAGTGCTCTCACCCCAGAAAACGGTGTTGGAGTCTTCGGCTCAGGCCTGAAATATCAAGCACTCTTGCTCAACCCCGAAGAACTCCAATTCCTTGAAAACCAGCAAGCGAACGTGACGGCGATTGCGCGAATGTTTGGCATCCCGGCCCGGCTCATCCTCACCACCGTCGAAGGTGGAGCTCAAACCTACGCGAATATGCAGCAAGAAGATATATCTTTTCTTCGCTATACCCTCATGGCCTATCTCCGAGAAATTGAGGAAGCATTTACACAGCTCGCCCCGCGCGGCCAGGTCGTCCGATTCAATCTCGAGGGCTTACTTCGTACGGATACAAAGACCCGCTATGAATCGCACGCCATCGGCCTCTCTAACGGTTTCCTAACCGTAGACGAAGTGCGCTCTATCGAAGGATTACCACCACAAGCAGACCTAGAAATACCACTGCCAGAAGAAGAGGCACAACCAAATGGAGATTAGAACATATCCGCTACAAATCAGAAGCAAGCCAGAAAAGGAAAACAGCGGGAGTGGGTGGGAATTCTCCGCCTTAGCGGTCCCATGGGATACACCCGACGACATAGGTGGCGGCTTTACGGAAACTATTACCCGTGATGCGCTCACCCCGGTGCCCTCCGGCGTCAAGCTCCGGCTCGAGCACGAAACCACGATAGGGAAAATAACAAGAATCACCTCCGAAGAAGATGGGCTGCATATCGATGCCCGCATATCCGATACTGCAGCCGGGCGTGACGCGCGAACGCTCATGCAAGACGGCGCACTCTCCGGCCTATCCATCGGATTTATACCCGACTGGGACGCAGCAGAAATCACCACACACGGAGAACGGACAAACGTAATTCAACGCGGCGGGGAACTCTTCGAGGTCTCGCTCGTTTCTTTCCCTGCATATAAAGATACCCATATCACCGAAATCAGAAACAGAAAGGTAACACCCATGGACACTGACCTTCAAGAATTGCGCGCCGCAACGGAAGAGAATTCGCGGGCTATTGCTAAGCTCTCCGATACTCTCACCTATCAGGAAGCCCCCGCGCTGTGCGCTTTCCGCAGTTTCGGGGAATACGCAAAAGCCCTCATAGATGGCAACGAGGAAGCTCTACGCACCTATACGGGCGCGACCACCGGGGATGACAAAATGAGCCGCCCGGCATGGCTTGATCGGACCCTCGAACAAATGCACCAGAAGATGCGGGTTACCTCCACTTTCACGCACGCGACCGACCTGCCTGCGGAGGGAATGAGCGTAGAATTTCCCGTATTCGGAGAAGATACTCTCGCGGTAGCCAAGCAAGAAAAAGAAGGGGATACGCTTACCTACGGTAAGATCACGCTTACCACCGGGTCAGCCCCGGTATGCACCTACGGTGGCTATGCAGAGGTATCGCGACAAGTTATCGAGCGGTCTTCAGCGATCTACCTTTCAACTTTGCTTACTCGCCAAGCACTGCACTATGCCGGCGTGATTGAATCCGCTACGCAAGCACTCGTTAAAGCGGTTATCGACCTTAACGCGGGAACCGGTGTACATGGGAGTGGGGAAAAGGCTGCACCCTCGCCGCTCACCTTCGAAAAAGCATTCACGGCTCTCACAGATAAAGACGTGCGTTCAATCGTCATCGATGCGGTAGAACACTTCGATTCAGAGACTATGGGGCGTACCCTAGATGGCCTTCTCGTCTCCAAGGATGTACTCAAGCACCTTGCAAACTTGGATACTTCCGCGAAAGTCCTCAAGTTTACGGAAGCGGCCCCCGGCGATATCAACGACGGGACTATCACCGCTCGCACGCTTACTGGAAACCTGGCCGGTATTCCGGTTGTCTTGCTTCCAGGCGCCACTGGAACCATGGCGTTCTATAACCGGGCCGCGATCGAAGTTCACGAATCGCCGGGCGCTCCCCTCCAACTCCAAGAAGAAGAAATTACGCGGCTTTCCAAAACATTCGCAGTGTACGGTTACGCGGTCCACTTCGCCCCTGATCCCAAAGGAATCGTTCCAGTCAAGTTTGGAGCATAAATGCAAATCGATTCGGGCGAAATCTACCAGCGGCTCTCTGCTGCGCTGGAAAGGGACGGCGAGGAAATCGGCGGCGACGCCGCTAACGTGTCTCAATGTGCAGCTGACGCAGCACAACTCGTTGGCGGGTACATCGGCACGGCGGTAATCCCGCCTGCAGTGGCGCTCATGGCGGCAAGCGAGGTCGCTCGTGAATTGTATACGCGCTTATCTGCACCCGGTGGGGTACTCTCGCCCTTTGCTGATGCGGCTCCGGTGCGACTGGCCCGGGACCCGCTGAAGGCTGCATACCCGATTCTGGCCCCCTACCTACCGGGCGGTTTCGCATGAGCGTGCAAGACGATCGGGCGGGTATCGCAGCTGTACTTCGCCAAGCACTGGCCCCCCTAAAGATTGAGGGCCTGGACTACGCACCGGGCACTGTCCGAGCGGGTATCGCTTGGCTCGACTTATCAGAAATACAGGCACCAGAGAACCAAACATTTGCGCACAAGAAAATGCGTGTGACGTGGCGGGTAACAATCACGGTGAGCGCCACGCTAACCGTGATTGAAGCCCAAAAGCAGCTAGACGCGGCCCTTGATGCGGCGATGAGCGCAATCGTGGCTAGCGGCGCTGCAGACGTCGAAACTGCTGGCGAATACTTCGGCATTACGGAAACTAATGGCGCGACGTTCCCAGCTGTAAGGCTCACGCTTTCTTCAATCATCGATATTTAGAAAGGAATAACTTCCATGGCAGCAAGAAATAGGCTTACCGGCTCAACACTTTCCCTCATCATTGACGGCAATGAATATAAGCAAGATGTATCCGAGTACGAGTACAGCGAGGATGAAAAAGACTCGGGAACACTTACCTTTGCAGACGCGGCCGCGGGAGCAATTGCATCCGGAAAGCTAAAAGTAACCATGATTCAAAGCCTGGATACAGACTCACTTCACCAGGTCATGATGGAGCACCCAGGAAAGCGAGCAGTTCCCTTCACGCTGGCGCCCTTGGGCAATTCGTCCCCTTCACCCACACAGCCGCATTTTACGGGCACCGTAGATTTCCCGCGTACCCGGCCCTCCCTCGGTCTGGCCGCCGGCGACGATGACGCCACTACAGAAGTTGAGCTGAAGGTTACGGGCTGGAAAAAGATCACGAGCCCTGGATCTAGATCGCTATGAAGTTCAATGATGCCCAGCTTTCAATAACCCAGGGAGAAACAGGCCTATACGTCACGGGCCTCAGGGAGACGATTCGCGCCCTGGAACGATCGGGAGCGGCAACGGCCGATATCAAGGAAACGATGCGGACCATTGCAAATGTTGTTGCCGGTCCAGCCCGGCAAATGGTGCCTATCGGCAAAACCGGCAAGCTACTTTCTTCGATCCGGGTAGGTGCAGCCAAAACGAAAGCTACGGTTAGGGCCGGGAGCGCCCGTGTTCCGTATGCAGGCATCATCCATTACGGCTGGCCGGAAAGGAAAATCCGGGCCCGGCCTTTCCTCGATGATGCCCGCGCCAGTCGCCTAACCGAAATTCAATCTGCTCTCATAGACGGGCTCGGCAAGATTCTTGACTCCTACCAGCTCGACAACAACCTATAGAAAGGGAAAATCATGGCTGAAGCCGTATCGAATCAAATCAACGATTTCTCGCAATCCATCACGATGGCAGAATTAGCACTCTTTGAAGCTCTTACCGGCGAAGAGCTAGGTAATGCGGACACGGCCACAACCGTTGCAGGCATGGCCGCAGTGGCCGCTCACCGGCTTGGGCACTCGCTCACTCTAGAGGACGCTCAGAGCCTTTCCATGAAAGACGTAACGAGCGTGATTGACGCGGCAGCAGGTGTGCACTGTGCACACACTGACGCGGCATCAAACCTCATGGCGGCTATCGCGGGAAAATAAGCCGCGCGCGGGAAAAGGATCTAGGAAACTTCGCCGTTCATTTCCACTTCCGCCCGCGCGATTACTGGGCAATGACCGTGCAGGAACGAGCTGCCATCATCAGGCAGGCGAATAAGGCGACAAAACGGAGGTAGCGTAGTGGCAAAGAGCAAAGCCATCAAAATCGCGGTTCTTGCAGACACGCGTCAGTTTCGCCGGGCCATGCAAAATGTGGGTGATGTATCGGGCTTCAATGCGCTGAAAAAGGGACTCGGAAAGGTAGGCGAAAAGCTCAAAGCGGTTGCGAAGATCGGGGCAGTAGCAGCCACCGCAATCGGGGGCGCGGCGATCAAGGCAGCATCAGATTTAGAACAATCAGCCGGCACAATTGACGACGTATTCAAGCAATACGCGTCAACAGTTCACGCTACGGCCCGGCAAGCATCGAAAAGCCTAGGTCTTTCCGAAAACTCCTACAACGAGCTAGCGACTGTCATCGCAACGCAATTGAAGAACGGCGGGACCGCTCTTGACCAACTCGCTGGCAAATCAAATGAGCTCATTAGCTTAGGGGCTGATCTTTCAGCCGGTTTTGGAGGCTCGACCGTAGACGCGGTAAACGCCATTTCGAGCGCCCTAAAAGGGGAGAGGGATCCGATCGAGCGTTATGGTGTTTCTCTTAATCAGGCGGCTGTAGATGCTAAGGCAGCAGAGCTTGGTTTCACGAAGGTAGGCGGGAGCCTATCGAATGAAGCAAATCAAGCGGCAACGCTAGCCCTAATCATGGAGCAAACTACCGATTTCCATGGCAAATTTGCTTCGGAATCGGACACGCTTGCTCATAAGGTGCAGGTCCTTAAAGCTCAATTCGAAAACGGCGCGGCCACAATCGGAAGTTTCCTCATTCCTGCAGTTTCGGCGGCTGCTGGTTGGCTCTCCGATAACCTGGGCCCGGCCATCGAGAGAATATCTGCGTGGATGAAATCAAATTTTGTACCCGCCTTGCAAACCATAAAACAGAAATTTGCTGAGTGGAAGCCAGCCATTCAAGATACAGCCCAGAAGATCGGGGCGATGCTACTGGCTACCTTGCGCTCACTCGGCAGTTTCATAACTGGTACTCTCGTTCCCGCTCTGACCTCGGTAGTGGATTGGATAGGGCGTAACAAGACTCTCATTATCACGCTAGGTTCAGCGATTCTTGGTGCTCTTGCCGCGTGGAAGGCCTATCAGACCGCAATGGCCGTGTGGAAGGCAGCAGTAGCGGGCTGGACGGCGTTGCAGGCTGCATTCAATGCCGTCATGTCCGCTAACCCGGTAATGCTTGTCGTGGTTGCTATAGGTGCACTCGTTGCTGGATTCATCGCGCTATGGAATAACTGTGAAGGTTTTCGGAATTTCTGGATTGGACTGTGGGAGGGCATTAAAGGGACGGTCAACGCGGTAGTAACGTGGTTCACTGAGACTGTTCCGGCCTTTTTCTCTTCTGCCATAGCTTCCATAAAAGCGTACTTTCAGGGCCTCAGAGATCGGCTTAGTGCGATTTGGGAAAATATCAAAGCGGGCGTAGTTGGTGCCGTGACAGGAATCGTTTCGTGGTTCCAGAGCTTGCCGGGCCGAATCGGTCAGCACATGGAATCATTGAAGCGCCAGATAAAAGAGGGAATCGATCGCGCTGTGCAGTTCTTCCGGGATATGCCTGGATCAATTCTCAGGGCGCTTGGGAATCTTGGTTCCCTGCTTCTCGATGCCGGTAAGAAGATAATCGGCGGGTTCATTGATGGGATCAAGAGTAAATTCAATGCCGTCAAAGAGACTCTCGGAAATCTCACAGATAAACTTTTCGGATGGAAAGGTCCTCCAAAGCGTGACGCCGTGATTCTCAAGCGCTCCGGCCAGCTCGTAATAGACGGGTTCATCACAGGGCTTGAGTCGCGCTACGGTGCGGTGCGGAACACGCTAGGCCAGCTCACAACGAATCTGCCGGGCATGATGCCTAAACCGTCATATGTACCGCCGTCAGGCGGCCCGCTGTATGGCTATGCGCCTAGCGGGGCACCGATCATTATCAACGTTACTTCGAACATGCTCCAGCCTAGCCCGCAGGCCGGGCGCATGATCGCTGAGTCCATCGGTGAATATGTGCGCACCTCCGGCAGAAAGGTAGCCCTCTCATGAGCACGGTGCATGAAAGCGAAATACTTACCGGGGCGCGGCTTGATACGGCGGGGAATATTCAGCTCACCGCGTCGAGTGCGCATATCCGCCTCGACCCGATCGACCGGGGCCGGTCGTGGTCGCTGATCGTGCGGATCATAACGGGT
The DNA here is from genome assembly GCF_900618115.1 of Actinobaculum suis. NCBI lineage: Bacteria > Bacillati > Actinomycetota > Actinomycetes > Actinomycetales > Actinomycetaceae > Actinobaculum > Actinobaculum suis. The sequence continues at coordinate 1,846,102 of NZ_UYIO01000001.1, read as the reverse complement.
TCGGCTTATGGCCTGCCGGCGATCGGTTTCCAGGGCGCCATATGGAACCCCAGCAGGTATGCACTGAGCGGCGCAACCCGCTCATTCGTGATTGATGCAGATCTCCCTCTCGATATTGACATTTCCGGATTGAGATACGGGGCAAGGATAGCGGTAACGGTGGAATGCTCGGGGCCGCTTGACGGCCCGCGCCGCCTGGCTCTCCTTGCTTACACGCCACGCATGGAAATGAGGGGGAAGCTCTTCGGCACCGCCGTGTTTAACGCAGCAACATTTCCGGATGAGACGAAAACGCGACCTTGGGCGATCTTCGAGCAAAGTTTCTTCGACCGTAGCCAGTTTCCGGTGGGAGGCACGCTGTATTCGTGGTATCCGATTCATGGCCCGGCTACCGAGATCACTTACACGCGCGGCATCACCTACAACGGCTTCACTGGTAATGCGGAGCCGGGCACGCTGAGCGCGCGGATCTACAACGACCTAGACCCGCGCGCGAGTAGCCTAATTCGGGGCACCCCCATCGTGCTTATCGATTGCGCTACGCGCACGAGGCTATTTACTGGCACGATCGACAAAACGATATCGACGCCGGCGAAAGATGGCACTTACACAGTCGAAATAAGCGCGATCGACGCCATCGGCGAGCTGGCGGCTACCACGAAATACCAGGAAACTAGGCGGTCGGCGGTGCGGTGGGATAAGGCGATGCGCGAGCTAATCAAAGACCGGCCCATAAGTACTACTCTCTCCGGTGACGGGCGGCCATATATCGGCGACATGGTGAAAGAAGCATCTCTCACTGAGTGGATAGATATTTACGCGGCCACCGCGGGCATCGTTTGGTGGGCAGATCGATATGGCGTGATTACGATGCGCGCGACTCCGGCATCATCGCCGGTGGCAGCGATCGTTATGGACGGCGCGCAGCCTTCTTCCCTGCCTTCCTTAGAACCCGTGGACGCCGTAGCCACTGTAGATACTTCGACGGCTATAGCCACCATCGAAGCAACAAATAACTCGGCGGTGCGCAACGAGCAAGGAGAGTGGCAAGGGACCACAACAACAGTGCGGGCTACTAACGCGACGATCGCGGCAGAAGTGGGGAATACGCGGCTCACCATAGAAACCGCCGCCGGCAACATCTTCGATTTGCAAACGCTGCTCAATTCAGCCGTGGAGGCGTATACGCCGCATCAAGTGCTGGATTCAGTCACGGTCACTCCGTGGCATGAAGCAACCGGAACCTACCGTGAAACTGAGCTCAATACGCTCATCAGTCTTGAGGTGATGGACCCGGTGGCAACGGCTTACCGAGGAACGGAAGCTACGCAGCACATCACCCAAATAACCCAAACGATCATGCCCACGTCGTGGACTACATCGCTCACTCTCACACAATGGAAAGGAACGAGAAAGTGAAACAGCCGTTTAAGGCAGGCGAGCTTATCCGCGCCGAGCGGATGAACGAAGAATTCCAAGCAGTCGAATCGCGTGCAGACGCCGCCCGGGACGGAGCCCGATTCTCGATCGGAGGGCTCTCCTCTTGGGCCAATTCGTCGATCACGATCATTCGGCGCGGTAATACTTTTACAATTACTGCATCATTCACTAAAGGATCGCCCATTAATGGCTATAACCAGAACGTTGCCTTTATCAATAATGCGCAATTTCGGCCAACAAGTACGATCGCTCTACCGGCGGTTTCGGTGATCGCGGGTAACCCTGCACCTTACCAGGCCGGGGCCGTAATAGTTATAGAAGCAAGTGGAAACGTGCACTGCTACGTAGAACAAGCAACGTCCGCAGTTTACGTCATGGGTGCGTGGCTAGTATGAGCTATTGGACGCCGGGGGCCGCTCACCGGCCTGTATGTAATTACACGAACCGGGCGCGCCCGCGCACGGACGGCGTAGTTTTGCACGTAACCGCCGCCCCGGGAGCCACTTCGCAGTTCGGTTGGTTCAATAATCGCAATAGTGGAGTTTCAGCACACTTCCATGTAGCCGCTGACGGGCGGCTAGAGCAATACATTGATGCTGATCTGATCGCATGGGCACAGCGGGGCGGGGACCAGCGGCTGCTTTCGATTGAAACACAGGGCGGGGCTAATGGAAGATGGACGCCTGAGCAAGCATCGACTCTCGCCCGCCTGATCCGTGATCTTGCCGAGCATTATGACTTCCCTATTTCGCTCATGGGCTCATCGCGTACCAGTGAGCGTGGCATTGGCTATCACGCCCTGGGCGTACCCGCCACGCGCTCCCAGCTCAACGCGGGTATATCCCAGACCGGCGGCGAGCTATGGAGCAGCGCTGTCGGAAAAGTATGCCCGGGTCCGGAGCGAATCGCTCAAATTCCCGAAATCATAGCGGCCGCGGCAGGCTGCACCCAGCAACCGCTAAAGGCTGCACAAATCCAAGGAACGGAGAACGAAATGACCCCTGAACAAGCTCAACAACTTGCTGAAGCGCACTGGCTTATCGGTAATTCTTTGGCCCCGGCTGCAGGGCGCACCGAACAACGGACCGAAGAAATCATAAACACGACTCGGGCCATGAGCGCACAAATCGCGGCGCTTAGCGCAAGCGTGAAAGCTCTTTCTGAAGCAAAGGGACTCGATTCTGCCCAGGTGGCGACATCGATCGACGCAGCAGTTAGCGAAGCTCTAAAAGACCTCAAGGTCACGCTCACGACCACACCGGAAGGGGAATAAGCACATGGATATTGCACTTACTCTCGCATCAGTTCCTGCAGTCCTTGCTGTAGTAAACCTGCTGAAAAGCTTAGGTCTTTCCGGAAAATGGAGCGCCCTCGCCGCCGTCCTCATCGCGGTAGGCATCAGCCTCTCCGTAGCACTATTCGGAGAAAACGCGGTTTTCCAGGCATGCGCTAGCGGGCTCATCCTTGGTCTTTCCGCAGCTGGGCTCTACGACGTCGGTAAAAGCGCCCGTCCTCCCGCTACTAGCAAGCATGCGCGGGAGGTGAGCTAGTCAGGTGTCATGGGTTAGCGCCTTAGGTGGCGGGGTTGGAATTGCTGCCATCATCACGGCATTGGCGTCTCTTATTACGCTCTCACGGCGGGCTAAAGCTACGGAAACCGCGGCTAGCTCAGCTGCGCAAGCCGCTAACTCAGCCGCCGCGCAGCTTACGCCTAATCACGGCTCCACGGTTTCAGATGCAATAAATCGCATCGAGAAAATGGTTTCGTCGCAAGGTCACCAGATAGGAGAAATACGCCGTGATGCGGCAGTAACACACGAAATGATCGCTGATCGGCTCTCAGAGCACGGCGACCAAATAACCAGGCTCTACGAGCTTTACGGCAAGCCCCGCAACAAACCCTAAGCCGCTGCCTGCGCTACTTTGCGTAGCCGTGCAGCATCTATGGCTACGTATCGCTGTGTAGTACTCGGTGATGCGTGACCTAATAGGTGCTGCACGGCCAGCAAGTCGCTTGATGCTGCATACGCTCGAGTGGCGAAAGTATGCCTGAGAGCGTGCATAGTAACCCCCGCGGGTAGCGCATTAGAAACCAGTTTTCCTACACGCCCCGCGCTTAAGTGGCCGTTAATTGCGCCGGGAAAAGCAAACCCGCCATTCGCCATGCACGCCCGGCGCACGGCCCGCGCGAGCTCATCGGTTAACGGTACGATGCGCTCTTTACCACCTTTCCCGTGGACGAGGAGGCTCCAGCCGGTCAAATCTTCGAAGAGGTCCATTATATGCACTTGTGCTACTTCACCCCGCCTCAATCCAGCTTCGGCGCTCAATCTCAGCATGAGGGTTACGCGAGAGCTACTATCATGCTCTGCTTTTGCAATGACTTTTAAGGCAGCTGGTCGCGGTCTAGGTTCTTGAGGCTTGACCTTCGGCAAGCTGATCGCCGGATTGTCCTTCCGCCGGCCCGTTGCCATAAGCCACGCGTAAAATGTTGATACAGTGCTCTTCGCTGAGCGCCTTGTCTCACGTGCCCAATTGCGATGAGCGAGGAATGCTTCTAATTCATCGCTGGAAGCTGCCTCCAAGCTGCCTACCATCTTTGCTAGGCGCTTCAGATACCGCCGCCGTAAATAAATCGTGTGCTCGGAAGCCCCGCCCGCGCGTAAATGAGTTATGAAACCTTCGATGAGAAAAGAGTTAGTTTCCATCGAATCATTATTGGAAACGGCCCTTAACGTGCGCAAAACCATGGCCCTATGCGATGCGTAACACAGGGCGCAAGGCAGGGCGACCGTAATCAGTGGGTTGTGGGTTCGAGTCCCTCGCGGTGTACGGCATGAAACGGTCTGGGAATTGCAGCAAATTCCGGGCCGTTTCACTGTTTTCGGACCTGGCGAGGCACGCCGCCACGCTGGCCCGGGGTGCACAGCAAACCTGTATAAGGCGCCGCAAAGATCTGCAAAACCGCGGCCGCGCCCAGCATTTGCGTAAGCTAGATCATCTTTTGCTCTAAGCGTAGAGCCACTGTGTGGGCGTAGCTGCTAGAGCCGTGTGGGCGTAGCTACTCAAGGCAGTTGCCATACCTAGACGTTCTGCGCCCACGGAATCCCTTCGGCGTTTGTTGTGAACGTGCGCTACCGCTTTACTGTCGCTAAATCAGCTTGCTGTTGCTGAACCGGCTTGCCGTCGCTAAGGCACCTTTCGGCCATGTTTTCCGCGCAGTTTCTTGATTACGCTGGTGCCATGTATATTGCGTCGAGATTTTGGGTGGAACCTGAGGAGGCACTGCGCCAGGCCGCGCGGATCGGCGTCGGCAACCTAATAACACACGGAGAGCGTGGGCTTGACGCCACTTTGCTCCCCTTCAACCTCGCCACCGCGGCGGACGGCACCCCCGTTTTACACGCGCATTGCGGGAAAGTGAACCCGCAGTGGCAAGACGAAGGGGAGTGCCTCATGGTGGTTACCGGGCCAAACGCGTATATTTCCACGGCGGATATGCCTCCCGCTGCGCTCCACTCGCGGCTCGCGCGCGTACCCACATGGAATTACGTGACTGTCCACTTGCGCGGGCAACTTATTGCGCATCACGACGCCGAATGGAAACTTCGTACCTTGGGAGAGCTCCTCGCCGCCCACGAACCAAACTGGGAACCGGGCCGGGAGCTAATTCCGGGAGTGAACCTCGGGACGGTTCTGGAAGCAAGCCAGGAGCCGGGCAGGGAACAGAGTCAGGGGCCGAGCCGGGAAAAACTCCCGCCTATGTTGCGTGCGCTCGTCGGCCTGGAAATCCGAATTACCAGTGTGGAAGGTAAAGCCAAGCTTTCGCAGAATCTTGGCGCGGCGGAGATTCGCCACACCGCGCAGTCCCTGCGAGCGCGTAGCGCAGAAGGCGGGAAAGATGCGCCGAGTGCACCGAGTACACCGAGTGCGCCGAGTGCCGATAATGAACCGAGTACATCGAGTGCCGGTAGCGCACCGGGCGTGCCGGAAGACGCGGAAACAGTGCCCGGCCACGGTGACTATTATCCGGCCTACAGCGATCCGTGGGCGCGAGCCCAAGCCGGTTACGTGGCGGACTTGATGGAAAGAATCGCGGTACCGTGGGCAGAAAACCGGGAAGGGCGCGTGGAAGATGCCACGCAGAAGCACGCGGAACGCATGGCCGCGTGGCGGGAAAGTACCCCGTACGGGGGCGAAGATGGGCTTACGGCAAGGGACATTGCCGAGGCAATCCAGGCAGATTACGAACGCGAGTGAGGCGCTGAAAGCACCTTAGAGCTGCCAATGTCAGGCTCAATAAAACTTGAGTCATTGCAACTCAATGCGAGGTGATTTTATTCCCGTGTTACCGCGGTTTAGCCGAAAAGTTTACTGACCGAGAAAAATCGCAAATTTGCGGAACAAAAACCGGGATTTTAGCGCTGACTATAGCGAACGGGGAAACCGGAAGGACGGATTCGAAAGTCCGAAACCTCGGGACTCCGAGACCTCGGGACTATGAACCGGGAAAACGGGAGTTTCGAAGGGAGTTTCGAAGGGGGCTTCGGAGTCTGTGCGGTGAAGGTTTCTTCCAGTAGTTTGATCACAGGTTTAAGGAAGAGGTAGTTGTTATGGCTAATGATGTTGAGCGCACGTTCTCGCGGATGTTGGATCCCTTTGAAGGTTTCTTTGCCGTGCCTACCCGCATTATGCGTCAGGGTACGGGCGGTGCAATTAGTTTCGGGGAACAGTATCGTTCCGTGCTGAAGAAGAACGAGGATGGGTACGAAGTAGTATTCGATGTGCCGGGCTTTGCGGAAGATGAGCTCGATCTGTCCGTCTATCCGGATCGCATCACTTTGCGGGCCGAACAAGAGGTAGAGACCGACGGCGGTAAGACCACGCGCAAGCTCACCCGTGATCTGGGCTTTGACAGCCCGGTAGATACTTCCACGGTCAAGGCAGAGTTGCAGAACGGCGTCCTGACTGTAACTGCGAAGACTTCGGAAGCTTCGCAAGGCCGCAAGATCCAGATCGGCGGCGCGGCTAACTAAGTCTTGAAGCGCGGTAGCGGTCGTGCTAACTAAGGAATTTGCATAAACGAAGGATTTGCATAAACGAAGGCGGCGTGCCGCGTACAAAACCCGCGGGCCTGGTACAAGAACTTTGTGCCAGGCCCGCGGCGTTTTTAAACCATAAGTACCACGGGGACGAGCGCAATTTTGATAATGATCGCGAAGGCAAAGAGGGCCGCATATGCGGCGTCGATCCGTTCGTCAGAGACCTTAGAAACCGCGGCCTCCAAGATCGCTGCCTGCCCGAGGAACCCGGCCATCGCCCCGGCGCTACGCGGCGCGGAAAGATTGAGCCAGTAGCGGCACAGTAACAAAATCGCGATGCAGCCAACTATGGTCACGATGATTGCGGTGAGCGCTGCCTTCCACGCGAGGGGAGAAGTGAGGACGGTAGCGAAAGAAGGCCCGGCCGTGAGCCCCAAACCGGCCAAGAACAAAAGGAGGCCGAATTGCCGCAAGGTGAGATTAGCGGCGTCGGGCAACTGCCACACGAACGGCCCGGTACGCCGTAACGCCCCTAAAATCATGCCGGCGATAAGCGGACCGGCCGCGGTACCCAAAGAAAACGTGATCCCACCGGGTAAAGGTACCGCAATCAATCCCACCACGATTCCGATGGTGAGGCCGAGCGCCAAAGTAAGCGCATCAACTTCCGAAACCTTACGCTCTGAGTTACCAAAAATCGCTTCCACTTCTGCGTAATACTTTTCCGGGACGACCACGGCTACTCGATCTCCCGGCTGCAGCACCGAAATACCATCGGCTAACATTTCGAGATCTCCGCGTTGCACTCGCGTGACCGTGGCCCCATAACGTGCCGGCAAAGAAAGTTCGGCAATCTTGCGGGAAAAAATATCCGGATTGGAAACCACAAAGCGCTCAAATTCCACATCGGAACGGTCATCTGCTAAATGGGTAGAGGCGAGCTGGCCGAGCTGCTTGGTCACCGCCGCAATCGGCTCCGGTAAGCCCACTGCGACCACGCGATCGCCACGTAACAAATCCTCGCCGGGCAGCACAACCCGCGTCTTTCCATCCCGCTGCAGATAAGAAAACTGGACTTTCCTTTCCCGCCACTGCGGAATATCACGCAGATTTACAGAGTTTTCCACCATGATCGTTACGGGGGTGAGTTGCGCGTCAGCAAGAGAAGGGGTGTCCTTCTTTCCCGGCCACTTTTTAGCGACGACGCCGGACACAATCACGATCCCAATAACTACGGCCAGAGGATACCCAAAGGCATAACCCACCGAAGGTTCGGCGCTACCGGAAATAGAATTAGCGGCAGCCATGGCCGGCGCGGAAGTCATCGCGCCCGTAAATAGGCCGGCAAGTAAATCATGCGGAATATCGAAGAGTTTGCCGCACAAGATCGAGACCACCGCGGCAATACCGGTAGCAATTATAGAAGCGCCCATTAGCCCCAGATTGGACCGGAGCTGCGAGAAAAACCCGGCGCCAGCAGCAATTCCGATCGTATACACGAAAAGTGCCAGACCCAAAGCCTGCACGAGTTCCATTCCTTCCCCTACCGAAGGTTCGATCGCGGAAAGCACCAACCCCACAAAGAGGGCTCCGGCCGCGCCGAAACGGATTTTTCCGAACGGAATCGCGCCAATAATAGAGCCGGCGGCAATAACCACAAATAAGGTAAGCAGGGGACTCGACGCCAAAAGATGCATGGAACGCCTCCTAAATTCTCAAGCGTTGGGCCGGCACAGCGGGGTGGGCCCGCAGTTTTGCCGGCATGTGCCGCAAGTTTGTGGCAGCGGATTTGCCGGGCTGCACTCCGGCAGGCGGTGCTGGCTATGACCGGGGATAGCCGTGCGCGGGCCTAACGGATTGCGTTTTCCCTTGGGGTACCTGTAAATTCTACCGGGGGAATAGAGCAAAAAATTGGCCCGTAAGGCGCTACCTGTCACGTTTGTGAGATGGCAGGTTTTTCTTCGGCGCTCGCCGAGTAGGGTGGATAATGTGTCAAAACCGGTAGTATTTCTTGCAACTTCGGCAGACTTGCCGAATCTTTCAGCTGACGAACAAGGGCTACCTGATGCCCTGCGGGAAAAGGGGATCGAGCCGCGCATCGCGGTATGGTCCGATCCTAATGTAGACTGGGAGGCCGCCGATTTGGTGGTTGTGCGGTCCGTGCGCGATTACGCGAAGAATCGTGACAGTTTCATTTCCTGGGCACGCGCCGTCCCGCGTCTGCTAAATACTCCAGACCTGCTTTCCTGGAATTCCGATAAGCACTATTTGCAGGATTTGGCCGCCGTCGGCCTCCCCACCATCGAGACCACGTGGTTGGAACCGGAAGAAAACCTGACGAAACACCAGGTGCACACGCGTTTCCCCGCCAGTGGGGATTTCGTGGTCAAGCCCGCCATTTCTTCGGCCGGGCGTGGAACAGGGCGGTACACGGCTAATAATGCGCCTTCGCGCGCGGAAGCCATCCTCCATGCGCAACATGAGCTGGCGCGCGGCCGCTCGGTCATGGTGCAAAGATATTTGGAAAATATTGATAAAACGGGTGAGATCTCGCTCGTCTTCCTCAACGGCATGCCGAGCTACCGGGTGGAAAAGGAACCAATGCTCCACCCGCGTTTCCGCAGTGGCGATTCTCCGATGGAAGAAGTGGTGCGTTCGGCTCCGGCCCATGCCCAAGAATGGCGGTGGGGCGATACCGTGCGTCAAGGCTTACACAAAGTGCTACGGCAAAAGTTTGGCCGCGACCACCTCTTGCTATTCAACCGGGTGGATCTGGTGCCCGCCCCGGAAGATGATCCGAACGAGTTTTACATTATGGAAGTCTCGCTCATCGACGGTTCCCTATACCTTTCCGCCGATGAATCGCATCTGGAACAATTCGCTAGTGCGATTGCGGTGCGAGCCACTTGGTAGGACGCGACGCCGGCGCCGTGTTGGTTCTCACCTCGGGGGAGATGGTGAAACTCTACCGAGGTAGGCTATAGTCTTTATTCGGCGCTAGCGCGCAATGGTGGCCATAGCTCAGTTGGCAGAGCGCCTGGTTGTGGTCCAGGAGGTCGCGGGTTCAAGCCCCGTTGGCCACCCCATTGCCCGGCCTTCACTTTTCCCGCTACGGGAAGACATCTTCCGCAGTATCGAAGAACGTGAAGGCCGGGTTTTCTTATCTCTAAATCTCCAACTGCACTCGGTGCCAGGTCCCTCACCGCACCGGGGATTTGGCAGGGGCAGGGTTTATTGCCCGCAGTTTTGGGCAAGAATTCGGGCTACGGCCGCGCAATACTTTGGACGGCGCTGCACCGTAACAAGAGCAACTTTCAGCTGAGCGCTATGCTGCTGTCTTTCGAACTACGTTGCCGAGCATCATTACCAAGATAGGATGAGACGAAGAAAGTTTCGCCTGGGGAAAGTTTCGCCCGCGGAGATGTAACGGAGATGTAAAAATTCGCGCCTAGCTGAGTTGGGCCTACTTTGGCCCGGCAAAGCCAAGCAGGAACACGAAAAGTGGTCCTCGTTATTGAAATGGGCACAAAGTTTACAGCATGACTACCATGGAGAAACACATACAGGAAGTGGTCAGCGGCAGCGACATGTGTCCGGTACCGGTGGCCCCTGGTGTGACGTGAAGAGAAATTTGTTGTGAGGAGCCGATTTGAATCAATCGCCGCAGCTTGGCGCGTTTGATACCCAAACACGCTTGCCGCGCCTGGGCAATGGAGTTGGCCGCGCGCACGGCAAAGTCATCTTGTTCGGAGAACACGCGGTGGTTTACGGAGCCCCAGCAATTTCTTTCCCAGTTGGCGTGCTTCCCGTGATCGCGAACGCATCGTTGGTAGTAGGGGAATCGACACTCGAATCAGAGTTATACCGCGGCCCGGTGGCACAAGCTCCGGCCCGGCTCGCCCCCGTGCTAGCCGCGATCGACGCCGCACTCGACGCCGCCGCACCTGGCCTGGGAGCCAAGGTTGCCATATATTCCGATATTCCTTACGAGCGCGGCCTAGGATCCTCGGCCGCTATTTCTTCTGCGGTCATCGAAGCAATTTGCCGGGCCGCGGGGCACCATTTAAGCCGCGAAGAACGTTTCGATCTCACCCAAACCGCAGAACGAGTGGCCCATGGCCACCCCTCCGGCATGGATGCCCATGCCGTTACCGCCAATAGCGTCATTAAATTCGAAAAACCGGTGGTTACCCCGGTTGCGGTCGGAGCACCTTTCTACTTCGTAATCGCTGATTCCGGATTGAAAGGCTCTACCCGGCAAGCCGTTAACGAAGTGCGAATGCTCCGGGAAACCTCACCCCATTACGCTATTCCGCGAATTACCGAACTTGGAAATATTGCCGAAAGAGCAGAAAGCTATTTCCGCAACGGGCGAGCCGTAACCATGGGCCTTGCCATGTGGCGCGCCCACAGCTTATTGAAAGACATAGGCGTCAGCTCCCAAAGTCTGGACACTCTGGTAGCTGCCGCTCACCAGGCCGGCGCCCTGGGCGCTAAACTTACCGGCGGCGGGATTGGCGGATGCGTAGTAGCGCTTGCCGGATCGCGCGCCGAAGCAGATAGGGTACGCACAGGATTGCTTAACACCGGGGCGAAAAACGCCTGGGTAACCACATTGGAGCCAACGAAGTGACAACAACAGCCCGTGCCTACCCCAATATTGCGCTGATCAAATATTGGGGTAAAGCCGATGAAGAGCTTATGCTGCCAGCCGCCGGATCACTGTCGATGACCCTAGACATCTACCCGACGGTTACCTCTGTGCGGCGCAACAATAACGACGCCGACACCATGATTTTCAATGGGCGGCCCGCCACTGACCGCGAACTTGCACGCGCGGTGCGGCTACTAGACGTACTCCGCGAAATTGCCACCCAGCGTGGCCTACCCCAAGCTGGCAACTGGCACGTAGATATCGCGACCCGCAACGCCGCCCCCACCGGGGCGGGAATGGCCTCCTCGGCTTCCGGGTTCGCCGCGCTCGCGGTGGCCGCTGCGGCCGAATTTGGGTTGGAGCTTTCTCCGGCTGAGCTTTCTCGTCTCGCGCGTCGAGGTTCCGGATCTGCGGCGCGCTCCATCGTGGGCGGGGTTGCGCTCTGGCACGCGGGAACGGATGCACAGTCCTATGCCGAACCGGTAAGCGCACCCGAAATGCGGATGATATCCGTCGTCGTCTCCCGTAAACACAAGAAAATAACCAGCCGGGAAGCCATGCGGATTACGGCCGCTACCTCCCCCTATTACGCGGGTTGGGTGGAAACGACGCAAGAAATGTTGCCCGCGGCTGTACAGGCCTGCGCGGATGGAGACTTCACGCGGCTGGGGGAATTAGCCGAAATGTCGGCTTTGCGGATGCACGCAGCGATCATGGCCTGCGAACCGCCAATTCATTACTTAGAGCCCGTGAGTTGGGAAATTATTGCTCTAGCGGGCGAGTTGCGCGAAAACGGCATACCGGTATACGCCACCGCGGATGCCGGCCCCAATGTGGTGCTCATAACCACGCCCACTTATGCGGAGGAAGTGGCCCAGGCGGCGCAAAATTTGGGGACGGTCTCGATTTCGGGGCCCGGCCCGACCGCACAAGTACTTCCCGCATCTGCTTCTTTGTTTGGCGGGGAAGGGGAAAAACATGAGTGAGGCTATAACGGTGCAGGCGCCGGGCAAGCTCTACATTGCCGGAGAATACGCCGTCGTCGAATCAGGACAACCGGCCGTGCTTATTGCCATCGACCGGTTTATGACGGTAAAACTTGCGCCTGCCGAAAACTATGGGCTCGTACGTTCCCACGGTGCTGCCTTCGATACGGTGTACTGGCGGCACGAAAACGGTACCCCCGTATTTGACGATTTTGGGCAAGACTACGCGGCTAACGCGATTCGCATTATTGAAAAGCTACGGGAGGAGCGTGGCCTGCCAGCGCGCCACTACACGATTGACATTACGTCTGGCTTGGTAGAAAAAGACGGGCGGAAATATGGGCTGGGCAGTTCGGCAGCCGTCACCGTGGCGATTGTGGATGCGCTCGGCAAGTTTTATGGCCTCGAGCTTTCCGATCTGGAACGGTTTAAACTCGCCTTGATCGCGGTTTTGGAACGCGCGCCGCGAGCGAGTGGCGGAGACGTGGCGGCTTCCACCTATGGGGGCTGGCTGTTTTACACTTCGCCGGACCGGGCCGGCATCGTGGAGAAAGCGACGCGGGGGACCGTAGAGGAAACTTTGGCGTGCGCGGCCTGGGATTCGTGCCGAATTGAAAAACTGCCGGCCCCGGCCCAGGAAACTTTGCAGGTAGGGTGGACGCGTTCACCGGCGTCTACCGAACATTTGGTTTCCGGCGTGCAAGCGCGGAGCAAAGGCTCATATTTCCCGGGCTTTTTGGAAAAATCCGCGGCACGGGTAGCGGGCATCGTAGCGGCCTTACGTAGTGCTTCGCCCATCGGACCGTTTGTTTCGCAGGCGCGAGAACTTTTGCGCAAATTGGGAGATACTTCCGGGATTTGTATAGAAACACCGCTGCTTACGGCGCTTTGCGATATTGCGGAGAAGCACGGCGCGTACGCCAAATCTTCCGGCGCCGGCGGTGGGGACTGCGGCATTGCTTTGGTGCCGGCCGAAATCGGCGCCAAGATTGCAGATATTCACCAGGAATGGCAGGAAGCCGGAGTATTTCCGCTACCTTTACGGGTCTGGCAAAAGCAGTAGACGGGCGGAATAAATATGGGACGTATGGGCTACGGCGTCGGAAACTCGGAAACTGGCCGCGAGAGCGCGGCGAATCGGGAGCAGCGGCGCGGCCGCAAGGATGAGCACGTGGATCTTGCGGTCGCCCAACAACCGCACGGCAATGATTTTGACGCTATCGATTTTGTGCATGACGCTTTGGCCGCGGTTGATGTGGCTGAGGTGGACCTGCGTGCGAAGATAGGGCCCGTGACGTGGCCGGTGCCGTTTTATATCAACGGCATGACGGGCGGGACGGAAAAAACCGGGCAGATCAACCGGGTGCTTGCGATAGGCGCGGCCGCGGTGGGAATACCGATGGCTACCGGTTCGGTCTCCGTGGCCCTGGACAATCCGGCTACGGCGGCCAGTTTCCGGGTAATTCGAGAAGAAAACCCGCACGGTTTTGTGATGGCGAATATTGGTGCGGGGCGTGGCGCGGAGGATGCACAGCGGGCAGTGGACTTGGTGGAAGCCGACGCCCTGCAAGTGCACATCAACGCGGTGCAAGAAATTGTGATGCCGGAAGGCGACCGCGAGTTCGCGCATTGGCAAAGCAATATTGCGGCAATCGTGCGGGCCGTGGAAGTGCCGGTTATCGTCAAAGAGGTCGGTTTCGGGCTTTCCCGGCGCACGGTGGAGACTTTGCGCGAGTTGGGCGTGGCTATTGCGGACGTAGGTGGTACCGGCGGAACTGATTTTGCAGCGATTGAAAATGCGCGGCGGAAGGGGCGTGAATACGCGTACTTGGCAGGTTACGGGCTATCCACCCCAGCCTGCCTGCTCGACGCCGGATGCGGTAGAGGTACTCGCGCGGTAGGTGCGGACGGTTTCCCGATTTTGGCCTCCGGTGGGATTCGCACCCCGTTTGATGCAGTAAAAGCCCTAGCTCTCGGGGCGCGAGCCGCGGGGGTGGCCGCCCAATTTTTGCGGTTAGCCCTGGCAGGCGAAGATACCTTGGTGGCCGGATTAAACTCCTGGAAAAAACAGATCCGCGCCCTCTTGGCGTTGCTGGGCGCGAAAAACCCGGTGGCGGCTACCGAAACGGACGTGATTATTCGCGCCGGCTTGCGCGAATGGTGTGAAGCGCGGGGGATTGATATTCACCCCTACGCCCACCGCCGCCCTTCCTAGTACTAATTCCGCGATTTCTGCGCGGTGCCGAAACGGGGTGCTTGCAGGTAACCGAAACCGCGGAATTGGTGTTTAACAGGAACCGCGGAATTGGTGCCTGACTAATTCCGCGATTTCTGCACGGTGCCGAAACGGGGTGCTTGCAGGTAACCGAAACCGCGGAATTGGTGATTAACAGAAACCGCGGAATCGGTATCTGACTAATTCCGCGATTTCTGCGCGGTGCTAAAACGTCGCGCTAGCAGGTAACCGAAACCGCGGAATTGGTGTTTAACAGGAACCGCGGAATTAGTAATTTGGGGTGATGTTACGCAGTCGATTTCTTTGCGCGCCCGATTACACCTAAGCTAGGCGCATGGCAGATGCTTCGAAGAAAACCGCGCCAGCGGGCCGCGCCGAGCCGGATTCCGTAACCCCGATCCCCACTAAATGGATCGGACCGATTCATATCGAAGGCCCGGTGTTATCCGGGGAATTCGAAGTCCCGCTCGCCACCTACGAATCCCCGCTCTGGCCCAGCTGCAATCGCGGGGCCGATGTATCGCGTATGAGCCCAGGCGGAATACACGTGGAAATTGCGGATGAGCGTATGTCACGTTCCGTGCTGTTCATCGCTGCCGACGCCGCGGGCAGCCTTGCCGCTGCCGCACAGATCTCGGCGCGGCAAGTAGAACTCGCGGAAGTCGTGGCCGGGCAGTCACGTTTTGCCCGTCTGCTTGATATCCATTCGGAAGCGGTTGGAAATCTGCTATACACCAGGTTTGAATTTGCAACCGGCGATGCTTCCGGGCACAACATGGCCACCCAAGCCTCCGAAGCACTTATGGACCGAATCCTTAGTTGGGGATTGCCGCTCAGTTACGGCTCCATTTCTGGGAACTATTGCATCGATAAAAAAGCTGCGGCTATAAATGGTATTCGGGGCCGCGGTAAACGCGTTATCGCCGACATCCTGATCCCGCACGGCGTCGTCGCCAAACGTCTCCACACCACCGCGCAAGCAATCGACCAACTCAACTACCGGAAAAACTGGGTGGGTTCGAACCTGGCGGGCGCGCTCCGCTCCGCCAATGCACACTACGCGAATATGCTCCTCGCTTTTTATCTGGCAACCGGCCAGGATGCGGCAAATATTGTGGAAGGTTCCCAAGGTTTCACACATACCGAACAGCGCGAAGAAGGCCTATATTTCTCGGTCACCTTGCCGAACCTAATCGTCGGTACCGTAGGAAACGGGAAAGACCTGCCTTTCATCGGGGAAACTATGGCCCGCATGGGCCTGGACGCACAACGCGAACCGGGAGAAAATTCGCGCGCCTTGGCCGGGTTAATTGCAGCCACGGTGCTGTGCGGAGAACTCTCCCTGTTGGCAGCGCAAACTCGGCCCGGCGAACTCATGGATGCACACCGTAAATTCGAGCGGGGAGGGGCGCAAAAACCGCGCCCGGATGCGGAAAAATAAGTGTGCTATAACCAGGAGTTGAGCCACACCGGAAAGCTAGTAACAGTGAGAGGCAAGCTACCCTGGGGAAGCAAGCCGCATGGCGAAGCAAGCCGCCTGGGGAAGCAAGTCGCATGGCGAAGCAAGCCGCATGGCGAAGCCAGTAACGCTGCGAAGCAAGTCACACCGGAAAGATAGCCACACTACGAAACTTCAGTAGCACCCGGAAGTAAACCGGCAGGAAAGTTTCCCGCACAGAAAACCAGATATTTCCGAAAAACAGTAGGCCGAAACCGGGTGCGACGAGTAACGTGGGATCAGCAAAGTACGAATCGGTAGCGTGCGTATCGCTCGCACCCGAACCGAAAAATAGCGTCAATAAGGGGCGAAATATGGCGAAAGTGCCGGTTGGAATTGATGCGATCGCATTGTCAACCACACATTACGAACTTCCATTACGCGAACTCGCGCAGGCCACGGACGTGCCTGTAGGTAAGTACCACGTGGGTTTGGGCCAGGTCCATATGTCCGTTCCCGCCCTGGATGAAGATGCGGTGACGCTGGGTGCGGAAGCTTTGGCTAAACTGCTCGGCGCCCGCACGGCGGACGCGGCGGAAGCAAGTGCGGACACGGCAGAAGCAGGGGCGAGCGCGGAGCTGTGTGAGCCCGCAACGAAGCCGGCTACCGAGGCTACCGATACGCCAGAAGGGACGGCGCCGTCTCTCCCCGGCTTACCGGAAAACGTGCGGTCCTTATTCTTTGCCACGGAGTCGTCGGTTGATCAGTCGAAGGCCGGCGGGGTGTTCATGCACAGCCTGCTTGGCTTGCCGCGGAACATGCGGACGGTGGAGTTTAAGCAAGCTTGCTATGGCGGGACTGCAGCCCTCCAGGCGGCCCTGGCCTTAGTTGCCCGCAACCCGGAGGAAAAGGTACTGGTGGTGGCGGCCGACGTCGCCCGTTATGCGGCAGATTCTTCTGGGGAACCAACACAGGGTGCCGGCGCGGTGGCCATGCTGATCTCCGCTCATCCGCGGCTGCTCGAAATAGACCCGGCCACCGGTGTTTATACCCTGGATATTAATGATTTTTGGCGGCCTAATGATAGTTCGACGCCGTACGTGCTCGGCCACCTTTCCATGGATGCCTATATGGACGCGTGCCTGGGGGCGTGGGATGATCTGGCCGCGCGTACCGGGCTAAAAACGCAGGATATGGCCCGTTTCGTTCACCATCAGCCGTTCGGGAAGATGTCGCGCAAGGCGCACGCACGCCTCATGGAACACACCGGGGATTCCCGCGGGGATGAAGTAATCGAATCCGGACTTATTTACGGACGTGATATCGGAAATACTTACACTGCAGCGCTTTATATTGGCTTGGCCTCGCTCCTTGCCAATGACACCGAGGATTTGACGGGGCAGCGTATCGGCCTGTTTTCCTATGGGTCCGGCGCGGTCTCGGAGTTCTTTACCGGGACGCCGGTGGCCGGCTACCGCGAAGAGTTGAAGCGGACGGGCGCCGATCGGCTTGCGGTTGAAACGATGCTCGCCACGCGGGAAGAAGTTTCCTTCGCTACGTACCGCGCTCTGCATGGGGCGCTACGCACCGATTCCGCGAATTATGAGACACCGCGGGATACCACCGGGCCTTTCCGCTTCGCGGGCGTACAAGACCATGCTCGGCGCTACGAGCGTACCGGCGCCTAGCGCGCGGACGCGTACAACTGGCGTAACGCGGGGCCGGCGCTGGCGACGTCGTCGTTGACAGCAGCACCGGCCCCGAAACATGCCTCGCAAATAACCGTAAGCAACTCCGTAAGGCGCGGACTGGTTTATTTTATAAAGCGCGGAACGATGCTGGCGACCGGACGGACTGGTCATCCGGGTTCGGAATGGCCCTGGGTCCGGACTAGCTATCCTGGTGCGGAACGGCGCTTGCTATCAAGCCGGCCTTGGTACCAGCTCCGGCCTTGTTACCAAGCTGGCCCTGTTACCAAGCCGGCCTTGTTGCCAAGCTGGCTTCCGCCACCCGGCCACGCCGGAGCTCCTAGTTCGTGCCGGAATTACCAGTTAGCTGCAACAGCGAAGTTACTCTCTATCCCTATCCGCGGCGGCAGAATCAGCCTCGGTACCAGTGGCAACATTGGCAGGATCAGCCTCGGTAGCAGCCACAGTTTCGGCAGGATCGGCCTCCGCACTAGCCGCCGAAGCGGCATTCGCAGAGAGCAATTGCTGCGTGCGGCCAGCTACTTGACTGGCAACTTCCTGCGCCGCTGCGGTGCTTGGCCCATCTCCTTCCGGGAACAACGTAGCGCGATAGTAACGAAGCTCGTCAATCGAATCATAAATATCGCCCAAAGCCCGGTGATTGCCAAACTTTTCCGGCGAAGCAAAGTACACGCGCGGGAACCAACGCTTTGCCAGTTCCTTGATGGAAGATACGTCAATAATCCGGTAATGCAGGTAGTTCACCAGATTTGGCATCTGCTTTTCGAGGAAAGTCTTATCGGTTCCCACCGAATTGCCTCCGAGCGGGGCCTTGCCCTTCTCCACGCGCGGCTCTAGGTAGGCAAGCACCTGCTTTTCCGCTTCCATGATGGAAACTCCCGCATCCCATTCGTTAATCAATCCCGAATTTGTGTGCATCTCCCGCACGAAATCATTCATGGATTCCAAAGCATCAGCACTGGGCTTAATCACAATATCGATGCCTTCATCTACCGGATTCAAATCGGAATCCGTCACCACCACCGAAATTTCCACAATTTCGTCGCGGCTAAGGTCCAAACCCGTCATCTCGCAATCGATCCAAACGATTGGCGTACTCATCTCGTGGTAACTCACGCCCCCATTGTAGGCGTGTTTAGCGAGCTTAGCGGTGGTGCCCCCGACTGGATTCGAACCAGCGACCAACGGATTAGAAGTCCGGTGCTCTATCCACTGAGCTACGGAGGCCTATTTGAAATCGGTACTCAGGCCGGCGTCGCGCGCGAAGCACACGTCCGCGCGAAGTGCAGGCCGCCAACCCAACCCTCAGTAATCTACCCAAGGCGAGCCGCGGAACGAAATCTTCACACTCGTGGTCATCGCGACACCCGAGCCGCGTAGCCGCGCCGCCTTCCGCCAGGTTTTGTTTCGCGTGCGCTGTTGCGCCGTCGCCGCGCCCCCGGCGAACCTCCGCCCAGCCCCGCGCCTTAAGTTCTCCGTTCCTTTCGTCTCGTGGCCAAGTGCAGGCTAGCTGGTGTTAAGCTGGGATGTGTGCCCCGGGCGTCTTAGACTGTGCAGGAACCGCGGAATTGGTGGCTCACGCTTCACGCGTCAATGATCAGGGACAATGGAGGAATGATGTATCGCCGAGATTTTGCGAAGCTCGTGGAACGAACCATGACCGCCTTGGAAGGTGCTCGGTTGCCGCTCTCCATGCCGGGATCCGAAGAAGTGGGGGAAGCCCGGATTCAATTGCTCACCCGCTTAGGGTCACGCGTGCTCCCCAAACTTCGCCAGTCAGATACGCCGGCAGTCATCGTTTTTGGTGGCTCTTCCGGGGCGGGTAAGTCCACGCTTTTCAACTCCCTCCTTGGCGCCGAATATTCGCAAGCTTCGGTGCTGCGCCCCACTACGCGCACGCCCGTGATTGCCGTTCATCCCGAAAATGTGGAGGCCATGCAAGACCACGCCGTCACCAAAACCGGAAACTTGGTGGTCACGGAAGGTGCGGTGCCCGGAGCGGTTTTGGTTGACGCGCCGGATCTCGATTCGGTTGATGCGGATAACCGGGAGCTTTCCCGCCGCTTGCTGGACGCCGCTGACCTGTGGATTTTCGTCACCACCGCCTCTCGTTATGGAGATTTAGTTTCCTGGGATATTCTCACGGAAGCGCATGCGCGAGGTACCACCATCGCCGTCGTGCTCAATCGGGTGCGGGAGGAAGCTTTGCGGGACGTGCGCAGAGACCTGGTGGCGCGGCTCAACTCTGCCGGTTTAGGTAATGCGCCTTTGCTCACGGTGCCCGACGCCGGCCCGCACGAAGGTCTTCTCCCGGAAGAAATCGTGACGGAACTGCGCGCCTTTTTCGAATCTATTGGGGCAGCCGGGTATAGCGAAGCCCTGGTGGAACGGTCGAATGCGCTCATGTTGCCGCAAACGGCAGACACCTTGGAGCGGATCGCCGCCGCGGTGGAAGCACAGGCGCAGATGATTGAAGCGTTGCAGCAACGCGCTCAGGACGCCACTGCTTCCATTCGCGAAGAACTCGCCAGTTTGGCTTCTCACGGTCGTTTCGGGCAGGGCGCCCCGACCACAACGTGGCTCACCCATGCCTCTGCCGGCGGCGCGCTCGCCGGAGTGAATCCGAATAATCGGCCCAATCTTTTACAACGACGCCGGAGCGGGGAACGTGACCAGGCAGTTACGGAAGTGTTCGACGGCGTCGTACGTTCCCTCCGCACCACTTTGAGCCGCGCGCTCACCTCCGCAGAAGGCGCTGTGCAGGCCGCTTGGGGGCAAGGAATCGCGGATACCACGCAGATTCTGGCGCAGGCACAAGCACAATCCGATCGGCCCGCGGTGATCGCAAAAGCGATCTACGAATGGATGGGCGACTTGAAGAATCTCATTACCACGCAGGACAGTAAAGGTTGGTTCGGCGCGGCTGGTACCGCATCCTTGCTGGGCGCGGCCGCCGGTGGCGTGCATGGTGCCACGGCTTTAGCCCGTTCCCTGCTCGGCCCGGAAGTAGTGCGTAGCGGGCGCGAGAGCCTCACCGCTGCCTTGGACCGGGCGGTGGATAATACGCTCCAGCCATTTATGGACGCGCTGGGTACGGTAGACGTTGGCAATGGGCGCGAACTACGACTCCGCGCCGCCGAATTCCGGACGCGTTTCTAGAGAGTTTTAACGCTAAATGGGTGGGGAGTGCGCTTCTGGCGAGTTTTAACGCTAAGTGGGCGGGGAGTGCGCTTCTGGCGAGTTTTCGCCGCGAAGCAGCTAGGGAAGCCATACCTGCAGCAAGTTTTCATCGCGAAGCAGCTAGGGAGCAACACTGCAAAGCAGCTAGGGAACAACACTGCAATCGGAAACCGAACCGTTCCCAGAAGCCTGCGCAATGTAGCAAAATACGTAAGTAGAGCAAAATTAAAACGAAGGGGTGCACGGTTCTCGTGGCAGAGCTGGAGAAAACGCCGGAAAACGGCACGAAACGGAATCTTACGGGAGCGGCCGCTGAGCTAGCGGAAGAATTGCAGCGCTTGCGCGCGGCCATGGACTTGGCGGGCGAGCGGGCCGATCCGTTTTTAGTAGACCGGGCACGGCGCGAAATTGAGAGCATTCAAGAACGCGTTAATGCTGGTATGGGGATCACTGTGGCGGCCTTGGCGGGCGGCACCGGGTCGGGTAAATCAACGCTGTTTAATGCGCTAACCGGCCTGCACTTTGCGGATCCGGGGGATATCCGGCCGACGACGATGGATATTTCGGCGTGTACGTGGAGCGCGGATGCTCCCGAGCTCCTGGACATTCTAGGGGTCGATCCGCGGCGGACCATCGCCTACGATTCGATTCTTGCCCCGGACGATCATGGGATTTCGTCCCTGATTTTGCTTGATTTGCCGGATCATGATTCGGTGGCGGCGAGCAATACGGCAAAGGTGGACCGGGTGCTACCCATGGTCGATCTGCTCATTTGGGTGCTCGATCCGCAAAAATATGCCGATAATCTGATCCATGACGCGTATATTTCGGCGATGAAGAACCGGCGGGAACGCATGATTGTGCTCCTCAACCAGGCCGATACGATTCCGCAAGGGCGGGTTGCGGACGTAGTGGAAGACGTGCGGCGTTTACTGGCCGCTGAAGGCATGGAAGAAGTACCCGTCTACGCCACTTCCGGTAAAGAACGTATCGGCTTGGAACCGGTGTGGGAGGAATTGCGCACCGCTTCCCAATCTACGGATTCCGCTTTGGAAACGGCCCGAGCCGAACTTGACGCGGTGCGGGCGCGCCTGGCGCAAGGTTACGAGACTCCGGCGGTCAACCCGCGCGGCCAGGAAATTGAAGAACTCACCGACGATCTTTATTCCTCTTCGGGAATTTCAGCGGTGACCGCGGCCCTGGCAGATCCGTCCAGCCGCGCCATTCCCCGGCCGGAACAGCCCTCTTTGGCATCCATGACCGCAGCCCGAGAATCATGGCTGGCATTCGTGCGTTCTGGTTTGCCGGGTCGGTGGGCGAACGCGCTCGATGAAGAAATTCCCGAACCGGAACATATTCGCCGGGCTTTGGGTGTGGCCGTGCGCGCTGTACCCGCGCGCCGCCGCGGAAGTACCGGGGCCTGGGTGTGCGGCATATTGGGTCTCCTGATCCTCGTTTTGGGAATTTTGCTGCCCCTGGTCGGAGCGGTTGCGTTCCCGCTGTGGGCGGGAATTACCGTCGGCGTGCTCGGCGCGGGGGTGAGTATCGCGTGTGCCTGGTTACTGAAACGAAAAGCCGCGCGCGGCGCTGCCCGCACGTACGACGCCGCTATGCGCGAATCCATCTCTCAAGCCGTAGAGAAGGAATTCATCCTGCCCGCAGCAAAAGTTCTGGACGACTACACACAAACCCGCCAGCTGCTAACTGACTGATATGACAGTTGGCAGGTGATATAGCGGTTAGCGGGTGATATGGCGGTTTGCGGACCGGACGCGGTAAGCGGACTAGATGGTAGCGGACTGGTCGATAGCGGACTGGGATGGTAGCGGACTGGATGGTAGCGCACTTGTCGGTAGCGGACTGGTCTGCACCTGGGACACTCAGTGCGTGGGATAGTGGGCTGAGTAATTCGCGCGCGGTGTTGAGACATGTGCGTGTTCGAAAATATACAGATGCCTGCGGTTTCCACAGGCGGCCAGGCGCGAGCTTCATCCACAGCTGAGGTGCGGCGTCGAACCTAAAAGTATTCTCCCCGGCAAGCTAGGTGTAGGGACTGCGGAGAGGCCGCGGTCCGTATAAAACCCAGCCCCGTAAGCGATGCACAGCGAACTAGAAGCAAGCATGCAAAACGCGGCAAACGTGCGTGCGCGTGAAGCAAGTGAGACGTAAGCCTACAAGCTGAGCGCAACAAACATGCGGCCGTTGTTCGGCAAGCGTCAGGCGGGCGCGAAGCGCGGCAGTGTGACGCGTGCGAGCAAAGCATGGCGAGTGTGACGCGTGCGAGCAAAGCATGGCGAGTGTGACGCGTGCGAGCAAAGCATGGCGAGTGTGACGCGTGCGAGCAAAGCATGGCGAGTGTGACGCGTGCGAGCAAAGCATGGCGAGTGTGACGCGTGCGAGCAAAGCATGGCGAGTGTGACGCGTGCGAGCAAAGCATGGCGAGTGTGACGCGTGCGAGCGAAGCGTGGCGAGTGTGACGCGTGCGAGCAAAGTACGGGAAACGAAAACGGGGCCGGCGCACGTGGCTGGGTACAAAGATGCTGAGGAGAAAGAATGGCAAACGAAACATACGTAACCATTAGGGGTTATGCCGGTGCAGATCCGGTAATTTTTAAGAACGACGACGCACCTGACGTAGCACAGGTATCGGTGGGCGTGACGCCAAGCTATTTCCACCGCGGGGAACAGCAATATCGGGAAGGGCCAACTGTTTGGTATGAGGTGCGGGCGCGCGGGGCATTGGGCCATAATCTTGCCGCCTCATGCCGAACTGGAACACCGCTCTTAATTCGTGGCCGTCTCGGCACTCGCGAATGGTCACCGGCCAATGAAAACGGCGAAAAATCTGGTGCCCGGACGCGTTTGGTAATCGTGGCGGATGCGGTCGGCGTCGAACTTGCCCACGGAACGGCCAGTTATGTAAAAGTTCGCCGCAATGGAAGCGAATACAACGGCGGTAACTATAACGGTACGGCAGGCGATGAACCGGGCGCGGCCGGCGGCGAGGCGCTGGCTGGCGGGTCGGGAACTGGGGTGCCCGGCAACCCGGTGATTGTGACGCAAGGGCCAAATCCGGAACCCGATGAATGGGAAATCCAGGAAGCTGATCCAGCCGGGAACCTGCAACAAGTGATGTAGCGGGGAGGCGTGAAACTATGCTTATGCGGGTAGGTGAGTGGTGACGTTACGGCGCACTTCGACCTTGCGGCGAGCTGTTGCCTTTGACAGTGGGCTAATGCGGTTGCAGCGAGCTGTGACGAGCCGGCCGGGATGAGCCGGCTGTGACGATATGGTGGTTGGAAACTGCAGAGCCGTCGGATTGGAACCAGACCGAGCAAACCATCACCCTGCCGGGAGCAGAATGAGAGTTGGACAGGAGCGGCAATTCCGGGCATATCTGTGAATTGCCGCTCCTGGAGAAAAAGCCTGGGCACAGGTGCTGGGAACCCCTGTATGCTGAGTCGGGGCCGATGCGCCTTGCGGCGAGAAATCGGCAGATAATTGACTAGCAACCGAATGGCAGAGGTAGCGTGGCTGAATTTATTTACCAAATGATCCATGCGTCTAAGCGCGTGGGGGATAAGGTGATCCTCGATGACGTCACGATGGCGTTCTTCCCTGGCGCAAAGATTGGCATGGTCGGCCCAAATGGTGCCGGGAAGTCCACTATTTTGAAGATTATGGCGGGGCTCGATGAGCCTTCGAATGGCGAAGCCCGGCTCACTCCTGGATATAGTGTGGGCATTCTCCTGCAGGAACCGCCGCTGGAGGAGGATAAGACCGTCCTTGAAAACGTCCAGATGGGACGCAAGGACATTATTGACAAATTGCGCCGCTTCAATGAGATCAGCGAAGAGATGGCCAATCCGGATGCGGACTATGATTCCCTGCTGACGGAAATGGGCAAACTACAAACCGAGATCGACGCTGCTAACGCGTGGGATTTGGATTCGCAGCTCGAACAAGCGATGGCCGCTTTGCGGTGCCCGCCCGGAGACACCCCGGTCAATGTGCTTTCCGGTGGAGAACGGCGTCGTGTTGCGCTCTGCCGGTTGCTCTTGGAAGAACCGGATTTGCTGCTCCTGGACGAACCAACGAACCACTTGGATGCCGAATCCGTGGACTGGCTGGAAAAGCATTTGCGTACCTACCCGGGTGCGGTAATTGCCGTAACCCACGACCGGTACTTCCTCGATAACCTTTCGCAGTGGATCGCGGAAGTGGATCGCGGGCGTCTCTATCCGTATGAAGGTAATTACTCGACGTACCTGGAAAAGAAACAGGAACGTTTGGAAGTACAAGGGAAGAAGGACGCCAAGCTGCAAAAGCGGCTCAAGGAAGAACTCGAATGGGTTCGTTCTTCAGCTAAGGGACGGCAGGCAAAATCGCGTGCCCGCCTAGAACGCTACGAAGAAATGGCAGCGGAGGCAGAACGCACCCGCAAGCTGGACTTTGAAGAGATTCAGATTCCGCCAGGGCCGCGGTTGGGTACCTTGGTGCTCGAAGCTAAGAATTTGCAGAAGGGCTTTGGAGATCGCACCCTAATTGACGGACTCTCCTTCACCTTGCCGCGTAACGGTATCGTTGGGATTATCGGGCCGAACGGCGTCGGTAAAACTACTTTGTTCAAGACAATCGTAGGGCTCGAGCCACTCGATGGAGGCGAACTGAAGATCGGCGAAACCGTCAAGATTTCCTACGTGGATCAGAGCCGGGCCGGTATCGACCCAGAAAAGACCTTGTGGGAAGTAGTTTCGGGCGGTCTCGACTACATCCAGGTCGGAAACGTGGAAATGCCTTCGCGTGCATACGTATCGGCTTTCGGATTCAAGGGACCAGACCAGCAGAAGAAGGCGGGCGTGCTTTCCGGTGGGGAACGTAACCGGCTGAACCTCGCGCTGACGTTGAAACAGGGCGGAAACTTGCTCCTGCTGGACGAACCGACGAATGACCTCGATGTGGAAACCCTGAGCTCCCTGGAAAATGCGCTTTTGCAGTTCCCGGGCTGTGCCGTGGTTATTACCCACGACCGTTGGTTCCTAGACCGCGTGGCAACGCACATTCTCGCCTGGGAGGGTACCGAAGAGAACCCTGCTAACTGGTACTGGTACGAAGGTAACTTCGCTGGCTACGAGAAGAACAAGGTAGAACGGCTGGGCGAAGCTGCACTCGCACCTTCGGCGGGCACACATCGCCGGCTCACGCGCTAGACGGACGTGCGCCATCGCTCGAGCTCTCGCAAGGGCAAGGGGCGGGCGTTTGCAGGGCTCTGGTGTTTTGCGAGGGCTCAGGCGTTTGCAAGGGCTCGGGCGTTTGCAAGGGCTCGGGCGTTTGCAAGGGCTCGGGCGTTTGCAAGGGCTCGGGCGTTTGCAAGGGCTCGGGCGTTTGCAAGGGCTCGGGCGTTTGCAAGGGTAGTGGCGCGTTGACTTGCGTCCCTGGAAAGGGTCCTGGAAGAAAGTGGCCCGGGGAGAAGGCTTCCCAGGAGTAAAGGGACTTGGAAGAAAAGTAGGCGCCAGCTGGTTCGGCAAGTTTGGGAACTGGCTGGCGCTGATAGGTGGGGTCCGCGGCGTCGGGCGAAAGCTACCAAGTAGGGGCATGCGACGTCGGACGAAAGCGAACAATGGAAGGTGCCCAAAAGTTCTGAAAAGATCCGCCGGGGCGTGAAGTAACACTTACTGCAGCACTGGAAGGTGCCCAGTAGAAACACGCCGCGGAACTGGCCTGTAGAGGCACGCTACGGAACTGGCGTATAGAGGCATGCTACGGGACTGCCTGTAGAGGCATGCTACGGAACTGCCTGTAGAACTAGCCTGCAGAACTAAAAATGAAGCCTCGGCACTGGAGGAATTCTTCCCGGTGCCGAGGCTTCATTTATGCAACTAACTTGGTGCGTGCTCCCGTTTTTTATTCGTGCACTTGTTCGTGTTCGGTGCTAGAGGGGCGTACGCGTACCATGCCTTCTTGCATCATCGTGGCAATATGCTTGCCGTCTTGGAAGAAACGGGCCTGGATGAGGGCGCGACCGTTTTGTGCGGAGAGGCATTCCATATCGGCGAGGATCCAATTGGAGATGTCGAAGTTGCGATGCCACCAGATGGAATGGTCCAAGGTGGCGATCGAAGAGATCGGGGACATCCAAGACAGTCCCAGCGCCTGCAATGCTGGCTCGAGCATGAACTGGTCGGCCGAATAGCCGAGGAGTGCTCGTTGCACAGTTCGGGAGGTGCCCTCCGGGAGTGGTGAACGAGTGCGCAGCCAGATGCGCTCATGCGGGGATCGTGTGGGCGCCGGCGACGTGTAAATCATGCCGTCAACATGGCGCAGATCCAGCGCGTTTGTGGTACTCATAATGTGGCCGTAGTCGCTATCAATGGCGGCGAAGAAATCTACGGAAGAATCAATCGATTCCGGATCCGGAACGTCAGTCGGCTGCGGTTCACCAAACGAGGGACCTTTTTGACGAAGCTGGAAAGAAACGCGGGCCGAGAAAATGATTTCGTCATCTTGGGTGGCCATTACATTTCTAGTGGAAAAAGACCGTCCGTCATTCAAATCAAGGACTCGGAAATAGATGGGCTTATGCAAGTCACCCGGACGCAAGAAAGCACCCGTAATCGAGTGCGCCAACCGCACATCGGGCCCAATTCCGAGAGTTTGGTTAACGTGATCGGCCGCGGCGATAGTCGCCTGCCCAAACACCTGGCCACCGTATATTCGCCCGGTAACCTGAATTAGGCTATCGCCGCGATAAGTTTTCTCGTCGATACGCTCGAGCGCCAGATTGTTGAGAACGCTTGCTAGTGGCTCCACATCTGTTTTCGGAATGTCGACCCGGTTCACAGGTTGCCTCTCTTTGTGTCGTGTAATGAGACCCGGAAATCTGTTTGGACCGGATCTCGGCTATTCTCTCCATGGTATCCCTCCCAGAATTTCTTTCGTAGGATACTGAATGTATGCTCGGAGCGTGATTGCCACTTAAATGCTTATGTCACACCAGCTCCGCGGTTTCCTATGTTTGCTGTCTGAAAGATAACCAGAGAAAGAAGCAGAAGCCAGAAAAAAGGCGTAATAATTTCAGGGGCGCGCGGAGGTTGTAGGAACACAAATCGCGGAATTAGCCATTCGCTGGCACCAATTCCGCGATTGTTGTTACTACTACAAATATCGCGGAATTAGGCGGGAAAGTAGGGGAGGCGGGAAGCGGGAGAGCGGCGTCGGCGTGAAAACGACTGAAAACACTGAAAAATCACTTCGCGATATGGCTACCGACCTTATAGGGTTATATCGAACTTTCCGGAGTTGAAAGAAACGCGTCATTTCCAAAGGAGGGCACATGGCAGAGCAGCCAACGCGGGACCTTCTCGAGCGGTTGGCCGAGGCATACCAAGTATCATCGGCTTACTGGAGTTTCGGGGGCGAACATATCACGGTAGATGATGAGACGCTGATCCGCGTGCTCGCCGCTATGGGTATCAATGCGTCAAGCCAAGAAGCCGCACAAGTCGCATTAGAAGACGCGGAATTGCGGCCATGGCGGCAAGTTATACAAGACACCACGGTAGTTCGCGAAGGAGCTGGAACGACGGTTCAAGTACACGTCCCACATGGCGCTGCCGTGACCATGACGCTGGAACTGGAAAATGGTGGCACTCGCAAAGTCGAACAGACCGAAGATCTAACTTTGCCGCGGACCGTCGATGGCCGCATGATCGGACAAGCTTCCTTCGTGATCCCCAGCGATTTACCCCTCGGATACCACACGATTCATGCCGAAGTAACAGCACCTGGAGAAGAAAGCGCCTCCGCCCACACGGGTATGCTTATTGTGGTTCCGCAACGTTTGCGCTCACCGGCCGAATGTGGCGTGAGTGGCTGGGGAATCATGTCGCAGCTCTATTCGGTGCGTTCCCGCGAATCTTGGGGTATCGGCGACCTCGCCGACCTAGCAGAATTAGGATCACTGTTCGCCGCTTTAGGCGCACAGTTCGTACAGGTCAATCCCTTGCACGCGGCCGAACCAGAACCCCCTCTCGAACCTTCGCCCTACCTACCCGTATCTCGGCGATTCTTCAATCCGATCTATATTCGTCCGGAAGATATTCGGGAAGTGGCGTATATGGACGCAGGACGGCGCTCCCTCGTCGCCTGGGCAGGCGAACCGGTCAAGGAAAAATCACAAAAGAATACCCATATCGACCGGGATGCCTCTTGGGAAGCGAAGAAACGAGCCCTGCGGGTTATCTACGAAGAACCGCGGAGCCCCGCGCGCGAACGCGCCTTCGCCCGGTATCGCGAACGGGAAGGCCAAGGACTAGAAAACTTCGCTTTGTGGTGTGCTCTCTACGAAAAGTACGGGGAAGACTTCCCACCCGGCCTGGAAAGCCCGCACACCCCAGGGGCCCGTTTGCAACACGAAACCCTCGCGGACGACGTCGACTTCTTCGCCTGGTGCCAGTGGATTTTGGACGAACAATTGCGAGCCGCACAGGAACGTTCTCGGCGTGACGGTATGGGAATAGGAATCGTGCACGACCTAGCGGTTGGAGTGAAGGCAAAGGGTGCGGACGTGTGGACGACGCCGCAGGCCTTCGCTCGCGGCGTAACGGTCGGTGCACCGCCAGACATGTATAACCAGCTGGGCCAAAACTGGAGTCAGCCACCGTTCAACCCGGCAGAACTTCCGAAGCTGCACTACGCACCATTGCGCAACATGGCACGCACAGTACTCCGCCACGCTGGCGGTTTACGAGTCGACCACGTGATGGGATTCTTCCGACTGTGGTGGATTCCCGAAGGTGCGAAACCGCTTGATGGAACGTATGTGTATTACGACCATGAGGCGATGATCGGTGTGCTCATGCTGGAGGCCTACCGGGCCGGGGCTTTCCTAATTGGGGAAGACCTGGGCAATGTGGAACCGCGAGTGCGTAGCTTCCTAGCCGAACGAGGAATTTTTGGGACCTCAGTGGTCCTCTTCGAAAAGAACGGGGACGAATTCCGCCGGCCGGCCGAATACCGCTCGAATACTTTGGTTACCGTTGACACCCACGACTTGCCGCCGCTGGCCGGCTACCTGGCAGGAGAACACGTGGAACTGCGCGACCAGCTAGGAATCCTTACGGAGCCGGTTGAAAAGACGCGCAACGATTGGATGCACGAAGTCGCCAAGCTCATTGAAGTTTTGCGTGCGGAAGGCCTGGTAGCTACCGATACGGATCCCACCGAGCGGCAAGTTATCGAAGCTTTGCACGCGTTTATGGCACGAACGGCTGGCGAATTACAGTCGATCGCCTTGGTAGATGCCGTGGGAGAGCGGCGAATTCAAAACCAGCCGGGAACACATCAGGAATATCCGAACTGGAAGATCCCACTGGCCGACGGAACCGAAAACGTGGTACTCGTAGAAGACCTCGCGCTCAATCCGCGGCTACGCTCCCTCGTGGAGGTGTATACCCAGGAATACGCGAAATACCACGGCTAAATACGCGGTCGGAGGGTACTAGACGCGCGGGACATGCCGGGTGTGCTAGAAGTACCAGGCGCGCTAGGAGTGCCTGGCGCGCAAAGAGAATTGTGTTTCGTCAAGTTTAAGTGAGCCGTTTGTGCACTTGTTTTTGAGCCATTTCGGCATGTGTTTTGTGCTGTTTGTGCACTGGCTGGTTTGTGTGGTTTTGGGTTATTTCATGGTTGAGTGGGTTAGTCGCCAGGAGGTTCCGGCGAAGTTGAGGATGTGTCCGTGGTGGACGGTGCGGTCGATGATAGCGGCGGCCATGTTTGTGTCCCCGAGTATTGCTCCCCAGCGGGAAAACTCAAGGTTCGAGGTGTAGATGATGGACTGGGTTTCGTAGGCGTTAGCGATGATCTGGTATAGGAGGCGGGCTCCGGTGATGTCGATGGGGAGGTAGCCGAACTCGTCGATGATGATTAGTTTGGCTTTCCCGATCGTGGTGATGGCTGCATCGAGTGTTCCTTTGTCCTGGGCTTGGCGGAGGAAAGCGATGAGTGAGGCTGCGGTGAAGAACCGGGTGGTGTACCCGGCCTGGCAGGCAGCGTGTCCGAGCCCGATTGCAAGGTGTGTTTTCCCGGTTCCCACATCGCCGTAGAAGACGAGGTCGTGGTGATTGGTGATGAAGTCCAGGCTTAGTAGATCGCTTTGTTGCCAGCCGGTTGGCCAAGTGATCATGGAGTAGTCGTAGTTGTTGAGGGTTTTACGGACGGGGAACTTGGCTTGGCGTAAGAGCCGGTCTTGTTTAGCCCGTTTTCTGGACTCGTGTTCAGCGGTGAGTAGATCAGCGATAAACGCGCGCTGTTCGGGGCTAGCGGTTACAAGCGCGGTTTTCAGGACGTTGCGGGTGAGGGGAATGCCCCGTGTGAGGTCCATAATCTGGTCAAGAGTTAGTTCGTTTGTCATGAGGCAGTCCTTGGGAGTAAAGCATCATAGGCGGTCAGATCGACCGTGTTTGTTGACGTGGTTGGTGGTTGGAGTGTGGCACGGACAGCGAGGAAGAGATTATCGGGGTTTAGCTCTATCTCGTGGGTAAGTAGATCGGCCGCGCTTGAGGCAATGGAAGCGAAGTCCGCCATCTGGCATGCTCGGTACATCATCCGTAAAACAGCCGCACGCCGAGGATTATCGGCATGGTCGAGATAGCGGGCTAAGGCTTGCGGGAGTAAAGGGCGTAGTAATGATTGCGGGTAACTTCCCGGCCGGCGGATCAAGTTCGGTAGCACGCTGACCGGGTCAAAGACTGTGCCATGATCAGTGCTATAAGAGCGCGAGTGTTCGATAATACGTTGTCCGCTTTGGTTGAGGATCTCGATGCTTTGAGCACGTATTCCGACATGAACCTGAGTTAATGCGTGTTGTGATCCTACCAAATACATGTGGTTATCAACCTGAATATTACCGACTTTATCAACCGTGCGGCGTTGCCAGCTACAAGCATCAAACCCGATCCGGGGAAGGTGACTACAAGCAGCTTTATCATCTTCAAACAGTTCCCCAATAGGAATGTTTTTACGGTAATGATTGCGTTCTAAGAGCTTATCGCACCGGCTGAGGAGCAGTGCAGAAAGCTGTCCAAGGCTTTGAGCGCGTGGCAAGGGAACCATCAGGTTACGCCGCAGGAAACCAACCGCGTTTTCCACGTGTCCTTTCTCGTGTCCCGAATACGGGTTAGTGAACGCGACCTTGATACCGTAATGAGTGGCGAAGGCTTCGAATAAACGTGTCATCGTCACTGTTCCATCACGGTGTTTGGCACCAATCCCACTCGCGTTATCAAACACGCACCGGGTTGGGACCTGGCCGATATGCTCGAAAATCATGCGTAGCCCCGCACAGACACATTCAGCGTTCTGGGCCGGGCTGGCAACAGCGAATCTGGCATTGGAATAGGGAAGGGTTGCCACTAACACGTGAACAAGTTGCTCCGTGCCGTCAATAAGGGCGCGGGCTTGCCCGTAATCAACCTGCATCTGCCCGGCTTGCCATACCAACTCGCTAAAACCTTGCCCTAAATGGCGACGCTCTACCCGATAGCGGTGTATCCAACGCATCACGCTGTGATACGAGCCAGTAAATCCTTCTTCTTCCACCAAACGTTCCCACACACGCTGGATTGTGTGGCGCTGTTTGGGTGGCATCTTCTCATCCTGAACCAACCAGCTAGTCACGAGCTGGGCATAGGGCTCCATCTTCGAGCGTGGCTTTGTAATCTTCGGCCTGGGCGAGAAATCTTCCTTTGCCGCATACTTAGCAACCGTGTTACGCGACAGATTCAACTCACGAGCCACCCGGCGTTGGCTCTGCCCCTGCGCAAGACGAGTTTTGATATCTTTTTGAACAGACACTGGTACGGTCAAATTCCTTTCCTTCCTGAACATCGCAACAAACAACATTCAGGAATCTAGAACACGAACCTGCCAGTGTCCTTTTCATACCCACGAAAAGTGAGCCACCCACTGGCTCAAAAACAACTGCACAATCG
This sequence comes from Actinobaculum suis, assembly GCF_900618115.1. Classification (NCBI taxonomy): domain Bacteria; kingdom Bacillati; phylum Actinomycetota; class Actinomycetes; order Actinomycetales; family Actinomycetaceae; genus Actinobaculum; species Actinobaculum suis. Next base: position 1,813,427 of record NZ_UYIO01000001.1, on the reverse strand, counting down.
GCTCAAAAACATTTGACCATACACAGAGAATCTGGTGTGCGATAAGTATCTAGAAAATAAAATAAACGAAGGTGTGCCCCGGATTCTCAGAATCCGGGGCACACTAATTCCGCGAAAACAACGCCGCTATAGGTAACGAGAATCGCGGAATTAGTACGAATCTATATGCAACAAGAACCGCGGAATTGGTGAGAAATGAGAAAACGGAAGGGGCACCAATTCCGCGGTTTCTGTTGCACATATTGGAACAATTATCGCGGAATTAGTGCCCCTCGTCGCGCAAGTAGCGGCACTAGGCCCTAGCCTTGGTGGCGAGCGGCGTCGATCTGCTGGTTACGCACCGCGCGTTGCGTTTGCGAAACCACTTCGGAAACAAGCCGCTTGGCTGCGGGGGCAGCGGTCGTGTTTGCCAGCCACTCCTCTCCAGCTGCCAGCAGGTCTACGCCCAGATCCGTGCGTCCCGAAAGGGACAGCGGGTAGGCATATTCAAGCATATTGCTCGCAATTTCCACGGAATTGGCTTCCCACATGCGGGCAGCCTCGGCAAAATACTTCTCCACGTAGGGAACCAAAAGTTCCGGTTTAGTGGAACTGAAGCCCAAAGCAAGATTACGCTGGCGCGTATTGGAAGTTGGGTGCAGAATCTCGTCCCAAACCCGGGCCGTCTCCGCCGCATCGGACAAAGCACCTTCCGCTCGGGCGAGCCCAATCTGGCCATAAGAAGACTGGTCGCCAGCAAATTCGGCTTCGAGATCAGCGCGCGTGGCCCGGCCCACAGCGGCCAACGCCGCCAGAATCTGCCAGCGGACAGCTTGGTCGACGTCGTACCCGGCAGGGACCTGCGTGCCACCCAACCAAGCCTCCAAAGCATCCAGCTGGGGCGCGGACTGCGCGAGCGGGATAAAGCTATCGAGAATCTGTTTCTGCTCATCCGAACCAGCAGCAACAGCAAGACCCGCTTCCAGCAAGCCCTGCGCCACCTCTGTGCGCAGCTCCGTACGTGTAGCCGGATCCGAATACAGATTCACCGCGGTAGCCAGCGTGGAGATCACATAGCGAAGCACCGTACCATTTGATTCATCCGCCAGAGTTTGCAACGCAATCGCGGAATAAGTGTGAACATCCAGTTCGCCATCGCGGACCATATCCCAGGCGGAGAAAACGAACAAAGCCCGTTCCAAACCGGTAGAGAAAGCATCCAAATTCTCCGTCGCCATGCGGAAGGAGCGTTCGTCGAAACGCAATTTGGCATAAGCCCAATCGCCGTCGTTCAACAAAATGAAATCGGGATCGGTACCCACAAATTCCGGCACCTCAGTCCGTTCGCCCTCCACGTCTACTTCGGCGCTCACAATCGGCTTGAAAGTAGAATCATCAAGCTGGTAACCGGTAACCGTAAGGCGGTGGGGGCGCAAAGAAGAATTTTCATCATTACTCTGCACGATCGCGAAGCTAGAAACCTCAGAATCTTCATAGGTGACGTCTGCGGTAAGCGTGTTCACCCCAGCCTCTTGCAGCCACAGCTTCGTCCACTCGGAAAGATCACGCCCGGAAGCCACTTCAAGTTCGCTCAGCAGATCCTGCAAAGTAGCATTGCCCCACTTGTGCTTGGCAATATAGGCACGCACCCCGGCCAAAAACTCTTCCAAACCAACATAATTCACCAGTTGCTTGAGCACCGAAGCACCCTTGCCGTACGTGATCCCATCGAAATTGACGAGCACGTCTTCGATATCGCGAATATTAGCTGCAATAGGGTGGGTGGAAGGGAGCTGGTCTTGCTGGATTGCCCACGTCTTTTCGGAAGCGAGGAAAGTAGTCCACGCATCCTTCCAACGTGTGTTCTCGGCGGCCGCCAAATGGCTCATAAACTCAGCGAAGGACTCATTAAGCCACAGGTCGTCCCACCACTTCATGGTCACCAAATCGCCGAACCACATGTGTGCCAGTTCGTGCAAGATCGTGATAGCACGCCGGTCCACAATCGCCGCCGTCGGCTTCGTGCGCCACACATAAGTCTCGACGATCGTCACCAAGCCCGCGTTTTCCATGGCGCCCGCATTGTACTCCGGCGCGAAAACCTGGTCATACTTAGTGAACGGATACGGATGGCCATAGTTACTTTCGAAATACTCGAAGCCCTGCTTGGTGATGGTGAAAATCTCTTCCGCATCGAGATACGGCGCCAAAGACTTGCGAGCATACACGCCCATCGGAATTTCGCGCCCATCCGAAGAAACATAAGGCTTGCCCTCCACGCCCTCATAAGGACCGGCAACCAGGGCCGTCAAATACGTAGAAATCGGGTCGGTAGCGGGGAACTCCCAGCGCGCGATCCCGGGCCGATCCGCGAGCGGCTGCGCCACCGGGGTCTTCGCATTCGAAAGTACGCGCCACGCGGCCGGCGCATCAACTGTAAACTCAAAACGCGCCTTCAAATCCGGCTGTTCAAAATTCGCATACACGCGCCGCGCGTCCGCTACCTCAAACTGCGAGTAGAGATAAACCTCGCCGTCCGCCGGATCTACATACCGGTGCAAACCTTCGCCGGTCCGCGAATACAACTGCGTGGATTCGATCCGCACCGTGTTATGCTCCGCCAAATTCTCCAGCGGAAAACGCGAATCTTGGTAAAGAGCAGGATCCAGATCCACACCGTTGAGCGTAGCCTTTTCCACCGAAGCAGCAATCAGATCCAGGAAAGTCGCGGCGCCGGGGGTAGCGTCAAAATCGATTTCCGTGACGGCCTTGAAAGCTTCCGGTGAATCACCCGAAAGATCAAGATAGATCCGATACGTTTTGGTGCTGACAAGCTGCGCGCGTTGCGCCGCTTCCGCACGAGTCAGGTTTGTACCCGGCATATAAATAACGCTCCTTCCGATCTCGGGCGCCTGGCCCGAGTTTTCCTATACTCTTTTCCGTTTTTCGCCGCGAAATCTCCCGCGGGCGATTTCGCGGAATTAGTCGCTTCGTGCAAACCAGCTGCCACCAATTCCGCGGTTTGTGCGGGCACTATTACGGATATTGATCAGCACCAATTCCGCGATTCACGCGAAGGCGAGCAATCCCTACCCGGATAGCCGCAGGGCTTCCACGAGACTAACCCACGCATCTTTCCTGCAGATGACCGTAAAGATACCTATACCAAGAGATCCCTACACAGCCAGCCGCGGGAGACACCTTTACAAATAATGAGTGTACGCGGCTTGGGTCTCATACAGGTCGCGGTGTGGAAGACTTAGATCATGAGCACAAGAGTCGAGTTTTGGTTTGACACGGCATGTCCGTGGACCTGGATTACTTCACGATGGTTGCAGGAAGTGGCGCAGTTGCGCGGCTTCGAGGTGCGATGGCGACCGTTTTCCTTAGACATTCTTAACGAAGGCAACAAGGAATGGCAAGAATCGCATCTGGGCACGGGAACCTTACGGGAAATTGCCCAGCTCACCATGAAACTTGCGGAATGCGAGGGCAATGCGCGGCTCGATGAGTTCTACACGAACTTCGGGAGAGCCGTATACAACGACGGCCGAGTATTCGGCTGGGAAGTTGCAGCAGAAGTACTCGATGCCATGGGGATTCCCACGAATTATGGCAATGACGCCCAGCGCTGGGATAACGCCTTGCGGGAATCCACGCAAGAAGCACTTGCCAGGGTGGGGCATGAGGTTGGCGTGCCCGTTATTGCCTTCGACGAGGTAGCTTTCTTTGGCCCGGTTATTTCTCCGGCTCCGCATGGGCAGGAGGCACTCGATCTATGGGACGGATGTGTTGCCCTGGCAAAGACGCCTGGATTCTTCGAGTTGAAGCGCTCGCGTGGCGAGGCAGGGCCTATTTTTGACTAGGTTGAAATCGCGGAATTGGTAGCCGGTAGGTTGGATACTAATTCCGCGATTCCGGTTCGAAATAACCCCACTAAGCAGACGAGTGAAATTACATAAAAGTAGCGTGGTCCTTGTGTGTTTCCTAAAACATACAAGGACCACGCGAGTTTAGTTATCTTCAGTTAGCACTGGCTTTTCTGTCCCGGAGTCAGCGCAGGTGAGGCTGGGTCGTGACCGGCAGCGCTACCAGAAAACTACAGCGCTACCAGATACGGACGCGTTCTGCCGGATCCAGATACAAGGCATCGCTTTCTTGAACGTTGAAGGCCTGCACAAAGGCGTCCACGTTCTTGACCACGCCGTTGCAACGGAATTCTCCGGGCGAGTGCGGGTCGGTGGCGATCTGCCGTTCTAAGAATTCGGTACGCACCTTTTCTTGCCAGATTCGCGCATAAGAGAGGAACACTCGCTGGGCGGCTGTGAAACCATCGATCACCGGGGCCGTATCTAAAGTTAAGCCTTCCCGCTCCAAATGAATCAGGTAAGCCTTAAAAGCAATAGACAAACCGCCCAAATCTCCGATGTTTTCACCCAAGGTGAGCTCGCCATTCACGTAGAATTTCGAATTTGCCTCGAACTGTTCGGGCTTATACGCGTTGTACTGAGCTACGAGAGCGTGCGTACGCTTTTCGAACTCGGTGCGATCCTTATCGGTCCACCAATTCTCCAGCGCTCCAGTTTCGTCATATTTCGATCCTTGATCGTCAAACCCGTGCCCGATTTCATGACCTATCACAGCGCCGATGCCGCCGTAGTTTAAGGCGTCGTCGCGATCGGGATCGAAGAAGGGGAACTGCAAGATTGCGGCAGGGAAAACGATTTCGTTCCACTGCGGGTTGTAATAAGCGTTGACTTCCTGCGGGTTCATAAACCATTCAGATTTATCTACAGGTTTGCCAAGTTTTTCGATCGAGCGTTGGAATTCGTATTCGTGCAGGGCCGCTACATTAGCTACCAAGTCGTCGCCCACACTAACCGCGGAATAGTCCTTCCACTGCTGCGGGTACCCGATCTTCGGGGTGAAGGTATCGATCTTAGCCAACGCACGTTGCTTGGTCTCCTCGCTCATCCAGTCCAAATCGCGGATTGAGCGGCGGTATGCTTCCAAAAGGTCCTCCACGAGGCCCTGCATCTTCGCTTTCGCTTCCGGTGGGAAATACTTCGCCACATAAAGTTTGCCCGCACCTTCACCGATCATGGCGTTAACTAGGCCGACGCCGCGCTTCCACCGGTCGCGTTGCTCGGAAGCACCGGAGAGCACCGTGCCGTAGAAGCTGAAATACATATTGTCTATTTCTTCACTCAAGAAAGTGGCGTACGCCCGCAAAATCTGCCACGACGTATAGATCTTGAGATCCTTTAGCGGAGCGCTTTCCCAAGCAGCTGCAGCGCCGGCTAAAGCATCCGGCGTCAACACTGTAATAGTTCCGAGATTCTTGACATCATAGCCCGCCGCGGTAAGCGCACCCGCCCAGTCAAAACCGGGGGCGCGAGCAGTGAACTGATCGAAAGTCATCGGATTGTTCAGCAGGTCAACATTGCGTGAATCAACAATGTTCAGGTGGTGAGCTGCAATTTTCCGTTCGAAGCGAATAACGGCATTCGCATAGCGGGAAGCCTGTGCGGATTCGATGCCAAGGCCGAGCGCAAAAAGCTCCGGCATGAAATCCAGATAGTCCTCGAATACCGGGGCGAACTGAGCCTCCCGGTAGTAAGCCTCATCGGGAAGACCAAGGCCGGACTGCCACATATGCACAACATTCAGATCGGGATCAGCGAAGCTCGAATCCACACCAATTCCGAAGAATGTGCCAACACCACCACGCATAAGCTTGCCGATACAAGTTGCAAGTGCGCGCTTATCCGGGGCAGCATCAACCATGTTGAGGTAACTGAGAATCGGCCGATTTCCCTTCTCATTCGCGGAATTAGTATCCATCCAAGAAGAGTAGAGATTCTTCACCTTCGAAGCTTCGGCTTCAGGATCACTCGCATCAATTTCCTCGATGATTTCGCGCACGTGTTCTTCTGCCTCATCACGCAATTTCATAAAGGAACCGATACGGACCTCATCGGCGGGAATTTCCTCTGTATCTAGCCATTTGCCATTAACCGCGCGGAACAGGTCGTCCTGGAAACGCACCTGCGGATCGCGACCACTGAGTACTTGCTCCATTTGTTTCTGGGTCATAGGAGAACCATAGTTGAGGCTACGCCCAGATGCGATTTTCTTATTTTGCGGCGAAGATCGCAAAACCGTCAGGCCGGTAGGGGTGCGCGAAGAACCAACTTGGTTGCTGGGTGGGCTGTGGGGTGGGCTGTGGGGTGGCTGTGGGGTGGGCTGTGGGGTGGCTGTGGGGTGGCTGTGGGGTGGGCTGTGGCCGAACGATCGGAGCGAGTGAAGAGTAAACTCTGGCTGCGGGTATGCTGCGAGGTGAACTGCTGGGTCAGCTGCTGGGTGAGGTGCGAGGAGCGCTGCGAGGTGAGCTGCGGCTGAAGGACAGAGAACGGGTGCGGGGCCGTCTTACTTAAAATGCCGCGGTTTCCGGCTTTCAAGTGGGAGAATCTCCTCGTTCGGCGGGGCAGTTTCCCTCAGTCATGGGCGCCGCGACCGGGCTGGGATGCCGCCGTCGTACTGAATCTAAATCAAAACCACGTGCAGCAAGAGCTAAACCTACCCGACGCGTCAATTCACAGTGGTCCCACGGTAAATGCGGCAGATTCAGTTCCGCCTTGCCGCGCGGGTCGCTGCAACGGATGCCGTCTTGCCGTTCGATCTGGTTGATGCGCCATTCCTCGATGTCTTTGCGCCAATGGTGAAACGGGGTTGGTGCAAAAGCTGTTTCGGTTTCGGGATAACGCGGACGTAAATCATCCGCGGTAAAGATTTCCTCGCGCCAATGCACTGCAGTTCGTTCCGCTCGCCGCACGAAATCACTCTGGCGTTGTTCCGGGAGGCGGTGGTGTGCGCCGTCGTACTCGAGAGCGAGGTGGTGGCGATCGTACTGCAAATCCGGGGTTCGTTTACTTTCAGGTAGATCTCGGATTGGCGCATTGACGCGAGGCTCAGGAAAACCCGCTGCCATTAAAGTAAGACGGCATCGAGTCTCCTGTGCCGAATCCGCGCCCCGCCGGCTCAAAGACACAGCGAGACGGGCAACTCTAATTCCGCGTTTTCGGCGATGTGCGCGAACTGCTTTCATCAGCCTTACGCCGGAGGAGAAAGGGCGACGCCGTTTTTCATAGCCCGGCCGCGGTTGGCGGACCAAATAATCCGCAATTTCGGTGGCTTCATGTACGGTAAGGCTTTTACAAATGTCGATGAAAGCGCGTTCACGTGCCATGATACGGATCGGAGTACGGGTGCGCGGGTGCTTGATAACAACGACGTCGCGCTTGGGCACCTTGCCGTAACTCCAGCGCACACCGTTGGTGATTTTGCGACGTTTTTTGGTGGTGACGCGGAGACAAATATGGACTCCCTCTTCCCAGGGTTTGATCCGGCGGGGAAGCGGAAAACCCCAAAAGCGGGCGGCACTTGCGTGACATACCACGGCTTGCGGAAAACGCCGGGCGAAAGCGGCGAGGAGGTCGAGCTCGGTGACCGTGGTGGCGGCGAGAGCATAGAACCCGCGACTGACACGTTTGATGAGTGGGCTGCGTAGCATTCTCGGGGAAACACCGTGTTTGAAAGCCTCCGCGATACTAAAAACGCCAAGGCGGGTAAGTGCGGCAGAACGAACCTGCGCCGAACGCCGACTTTGCGAAGGAAGAATGGTTTCCATACCGCCAGGATGCGGAAAAACGGTCTGGCTAGCCGGCCAAGCATGCGGGCCGGTGGATACTAGTGTCGCCAACCAGGCTGTGGAAACCTCGCTCCGCTTTCATGTTTTGGCACCAATTCCGCGAAAACTGCTAGGGCAGACTTCGGCCACCAATTCCGCGATAGTTGCGCTTAGCTACCAGCTGCCCCCAAACCAAACGGAAGTAGGGGTTGGATGGCTTGTGGGAAGGTGCGGTTGAAACCGCGATGTAAATCGCGGAAAAGGTACAGTTCAGTGTCTAGTTCCGAGGAAAGTTATAACGCCCGATTACTAATTCCGCGGAAAGCGTTAGCCCTGCATCTAATATCGCGGAATTGGTGAGCAAGGAGGGCGAGTATGCTCATGCTCTTTGCATAAGCAAGGCGAAAGGCCACAAAATCACCGTTTCACGAAATAGAATTGGGCCATGCGAGTACACATTGGAACCGACCATGCAGGTTTTGAACTTAAAGAATATATTGTGGCTGAACTGGGGAAAGCCGGGTACGACGTCGTCGATCATGGCGCGAAAGTCTATGACGCACTCGACGACTATCCGGAACCATGCATTGCCGCGGCAGAGGCCGTTGCGGCTGATCCGGGATCACTGGGCATTGTGCTCGGAGGCTCGGGCAACGGCGAGCAGATTTCGGCTAATAAAGTGAAGGGGATTCGCGCTATTCTCGCGTGGAACGAGGATACAGCGAAGCTAGGCCGGGAGCATAATAACGCTAATGTTATTTCAATTGGCGCTCGCCAGCATACGCAGGAGGAAGCCCTGCAACTAGTCACCTGGTTCCTGGAAACCCCGTTCTCGGGCGATGAGCGGCACGTGCGTCGCATCAATAAGATCGCTAAATATGAGGAAACGCGCGGTTAGAACCACCGATAGGTTAGAACCGCGGATAGGTTGTAAACACGGACGAGTCGTAACAACGGGCAGGCTAGAACCACATGCAGGCTAGGGGTACCTTGCTGATGCACGTATTGCGCGTTGTGCGCGCGGGCTCACGCTGATTTCCTGGTCACATGCGAGGTGCGCGGATTTAGGCAATCCTTATTGACAGCTGTCCGGATACCTGTCCATCCGGGCAGCTCTCCAACCGGAGACTTACCTATCTGGATACTTGCCTATTGGGACACCTATGTGCTCGTCCGAACAGACTGCGCGGCACTCGCAGGCGAGGCAGTTCGCGGTCGGAATGGTGCTATGGAACCACAAGGTTGAGAAGGTGAACACGGGTGTCGCATTCGCGCAAAACGCAATGAAGCGGAAATATGCACTAAATAAACATGTATTGAAGGGGCGCGACGAAACAGGAAACCCGGCGAAACACCCGGATAGGATCGGCGGGCAAAATCCTTGCGCCGGCTAATCACCGGGCCTGGGTGACCTGAGTGCGCTGGCGCGCGTGCAAGCCTTTTGGCTGGTAAGCGTGCGGCGGTGCAGACGTGCGACGGCGCAGACATGCGGCGGTACGTGCGGCGGTGCAGACGTGCGGCGGCTAAGTGGCGGGGCATACGGCGTCGTCCGTTGATGCCGGCCCCTTGCGTGTTTATGTGTGTTTATGCGTGTTTTGGGTGCTTTCGGTGTTTTGGGCGTTTTTGGTCTTTTCGTGCCCCGCCGAGCCCCGGTTACGTTTTCGGAATCTGCGGCTGCTAGATGTAAATCGCCGGGTCGATGAACCATTCCTCGGCTGATGATGAGGTGTCGGTGCGGTTTTTCGCGGGTACGCCAACCGCGGTGGCGGCTTCCGGTACGTCTTTGACGACGACGGCGTTCGCACCGACTTGTGCATTATCGCCGATTGTGACTGGGCCGAGGACTTTGGCGCCCGCGCCAATAGTGACGTTATTGCCAATGGTCGGATGGCGTTTCACGGGTTCGGATGAGGTGCCGCCTAGGGTGACGCCGTGGTAGATCATGCAGTCATCGCCCACTTCGGCGGTTTCCCCAATGACAACTCCCATCCCGTGGTCGATAAAGAACCGGTTACCAATTTTTGCTCCGGGGTGGATTTCGACGCCGGTGAGCGCCCGCGTTAGCTGGGATAAAAGACGTGCTGGGAGTCGGAGTTTTTTCGACCGGTTCCACATAGCGTGAGAGATTCGGTGGGCCCAAACTGCGTGTACACCCGAATATGCAAGTGCAACCTCGAGATTTGAACGGGCTGCGGGGTCATGATTGCGCGCCGCGCGTAGGTCCTCGCGCATTTCCACGAGGAACTGGGGTTTTCTAAGCGATTTTTTCACAGCAGGTCAATCTCCAAATCTGCAGTTCTACTGCAATGTCATACTAACGGGCGCTTTTGCCGCCGGCAGCTACGAAGACGGCAATGCGCAAACCGCGGAATTAGTACCCCACTCCAAATCTTCGAGACTAATTCCGCGAATTTGGTCGGTTCTAATCAGTGCGCAAAAATGCTGTCAACAAGAATCGCGGAATTGGTGGGTGGGGCGGGCCGAGTTGGCAGAGCCGAAGTTTGGCCCGCCCCAATTCGTGCCTTATGTTCAGCGTGTACATTGCACACAGTCGGGCTGAGTCAAAGTACACGCACGGGCACTCTGACTATTACTTATTCTTTATAGCCGTCAAACAGGGCCGTAGAAACATACCGTTCACCAAAATCGGGAACGATTGCAATGATGTTTTTGCCCGCGGTTTCGGGCCTCTTCGCGATCTCGACGGCGGCGTAGAGAGCAGCTCCGGCGGAAATACCAACGAGCAAACCTTCCTTGTGTGCCGCGTCACGCGCGAACTGGATTGCCGCATCACCCGGAACTGGGAATACCTCGTTGTAGATTTCGGTATCCAATACGTCTGGTACGAAGTTTGCACCAATTCCTTGGATCTTGTGAGAACCTGCCCGGCCTTCAGATAGAAGAGGAGACTCTGCTGGTTCGACTGCTACAAGTTTCACGTCTGGATTTTGTTGACGCAAATACCGGCCGATACCGGTGATTGTCCCGCCGGTACCGATTCCGGAAACTACATAATCGACCTTGCCGTCGGTGTCTTCCCAAATTTCCGGCCCGGTCGTCCTCTCATGGATAGCGGGGTTAGCCTCGTTGGAGAACTGGGATGCCAGGATCGCATTATCGGTACTTTCGGCAATGCTCCGAGCCCGGTCCACTGCGCCCTTCATACCATCCTTTGGGTCAGTAAGAACTAGTTCAGCTCCGAAAGCACGGAGCAGAGCCCGCCGTTCCACAGACATGGAGGAAGGCATCGTGAGAATAACGCGATAACCGCGCGCGGCTCCCACCCAGGCCAAACCAATTCCGGTGTTTCCGCTCGTCCCTTCTACAATCGTTCCGCCCGGCCGGAGTGCGCCGGCCTCTTCGGCCGCATCCACAATTGCCACGGCAATCCTGTCCTTAACTGAATTTGCCGGATTGTAAAACTCGAGTTTTGCTAGCACTTGGCCGGGATTGCCGGCATTGAGTTTATTGATGCGAACGAGGGGAGTATGCCCGACTATCTGGGTTGCGTCATCATAAATACGTGCCATTGTTATAAAAACCTTCCGTTGTCACTGTTTCATTTACAGACCAATTCCGCGATTTGCGTGTACGCGGGTACACGGATATGCCAAATCTGGTCTTTTCAAATGGATTTGCGCTGTTGCCGCGCTAGCGGCGGCGTCGTAGGAAACGCCAAAATAGAAAAATTGCTTGGAGTATGTTTGAAAAAGAGAATTTAAACCAAGCAAAAAAAAGAGCGCCGAGAGCACGCCACAGGGGCGCCAGTAATGCTCGGCGCTCTAAAGACACATACAGGTGACAACGGAAGCGGAAAGACTCAGCGCGGTACGCATATGCCCTCTCCTTTCGCTTCCGTTGACGAACAACACGTCCAATATAGCGGATGTGGCCGCGAAGTGCACAGGTTGTCTAAATATGCCCATGGAGAACGAAATCAGGAAAAGTTGCGTCTGCGCGCGATATGGAAGCTCAGCGCGCGATGTGAAGCGATAAACGCATGCGTCGCTCCGAGTACCGGAAATATAAGCCAAAAATTTGCCAAACGCGCGGTGCTGTGGGTTAGTCAAACGCGCGGTCAGGCAAGACTAGCCGGGAGTAGGTAAATATGAAGATAGGGGAGAAATCTTCGCAAGGGCTAGGGAGCACTCTCCCGAGAAAAGGGTAGGGAACGCTCTCCCGGGAGAGTTTTCAGAGCGGAGCGTGCGTTTCGGATCGAAACGTCCATTAGGGGATCGTCCCGGCGGGAACTTCCACGATTGTTTCCCCGGTTTGTCGGACGTCGGCAGCGCCACTGGTGAGAGATGCGACCAAACCGCGGAATTGGTCTTCCTGGTCTGTAGCGACGGTTACTTGGACGCCCGATACGAGATATTCCGGGGAAGTACGGAACCCTGCAGATTCAAGGGCCGCAATGTGCCGGCCCGCATCGGCATGCCGCAATTTCACTTGGTATTCGGGCACGACCTGACGCTCAAAGATTTCGGCGCCGCGCAGAGTTTCGATAACCGAGTCAGAATAGGCAGAAACAAGGCCGCCGGTACCCAACAGTGTGCCCCCAAAATACCTGGTCACAATGGCGACCACGTCCAAAAGCTGCCGGCCGGTAAGTACGTCAAGCATGGGCCGGCCTGCCGTCCCCGAAGGCTCGCCATCGTCAGAGGAATGCAAAATCGGGCTCGCATGGGGAACCGATATTGCGTAAGCGGTGCACCAGTGCCGGGCATCGGGGAAGTGATCTTTTTCGACGGCGATGGCATCGCGAGCTTCTGCTTCGGAAGAAACACGGCGTACCACGGTAATAAAACGTGAACGCTTGCGTTCCAGCTCATGTTCTAAATGGGCCTGCGGGGCGAGGACATAAATGGGCATACCCTCATCGTAAACACCAATTCCGCGGTTTGTGTTGCTGGGGCTACTTTGTCACCCTGCCACCTTGTTACCTTGAAATGCGTTTATTGCGGTATATAGGCGTGGACGGGAACCGCGGAATTGGTAACCAGTGGAACTAAATCCGCGTTTTAGGCTACTTAGTTCCTCGTTACTGCGAGGTGCTCAAAGCGTGATTGAGGTGTGATTGAGGTGTGACCGAGTAGCAAGTACGGAAAACTGGCGTAAAGGTATGTGTCTCGCGTATCATGTACCGATGTGCGTGGCGCGCATGCGCTCTCGCGTTGTAACTATTTGAAAAGTGGCTGCACAAGAGCGGCCTCGATGAAGGAAGGAGCGGTAGACATATGGCAGTACCTAAGCGCAGGATGTCCCGCAGCAACACCCGCTCTCGTCGCTCGCAGTGGAAGGCGGCGCCGATCCGGCTCCAGACCGTCCGCGTGCGTGGCCGCGAAGTGCGTATTCCGCGCAGACTCGCAAAGGCTTACCAGAGCGGACTGCTCTCGGACTAAGAGTGTTACTCACACCGCAATCACATATTGCGGTGACGCTCAATGCCCCGGTTATCCGGGGCATTTTGCATTTAAGTCGTGTCGCGTGGAAACAACTTCTTGCCGGTTCTTCCTCCGCATGCACCAATTCCGCGGTTTCAGCGATATCACCCAGCACAATTTAGGCCCTTTCGGTGAGTTTCGTGTACGACGTCGTACAACCCGTTTCGTGTAGATCGCAACTGTGCGATGCGCTCTCGAGAAACTCGGTGTACAAGGTAACAGCAGTACGCACAAGCGAGCCAATCGCAGTTGGTAGTGCAAGGAAAAGTTAGGATCCCTCGGCATGCGGGAGATGCTGAGGGATCCTACAGAGTCGGGACGGCGGGATTTGAACCCACGACCCCCTGTACCCAAAACAGGTGCGCTACCAAGCTGCGCCACGTCCCGTCTGGCAAAAACACCAAACAACTGCTCCATTGTATGCGAAGATCGGCCGGCGCGGCGCGTTATTTTTCTCATGTAGAGCCGCAGGGCGGGTACCAATTCCGAGGTTTGTGTGAATTGCGGTTGCAAAAACTCCTTCACCCAACCGGTTGGCAAAACTTGGGAATACGTGAGGCTATGGGTACGCCCGGGGAATAGGGAGCCTGGGGAGTAGAGATACGTGAGGCTGCGGATACGCCGGAGAAAGTGGGGATCGCTGAGGCGACTGAAATATCAGTCGAGGCCGGCTAGGAAGCAGAGAAAATGGCCGGTAGGGAAGCAACCTGCCATGGGCCAGAGGCTCTGCGCAAGGCAGGCTCCGCGCAAGGCAAGCTCTGCGCCGGGCAACCGTTGCTCGCACCTCAGTCAGTGTGATGTAAGATACGGCGTGCGCGAGGTGTTTTCCTGGTATAGTATCCAAGTCGCATTCAATATGTTCGAACTGCGATTACGCGAGTGTAGTTCAATGGTAGAACCTCAGCCTTCCAAGCTGATGATGCGGGTTCGATTCCCGTCACTCGCTCCATTTATTCCCCAGCGGAGCGGCCAAAAGTTTCCAGCAAGCTGGCCAAAGAAAACCCATAACGAACGATGGTGGTATAACGCCGCGCGTGAATCATGCATCTTCAACCCGCCAATCGCGGCAGTGGCGGGAGCTGTAACAGGTATAGAGCAACCGGTATAAGTCAACGTCTATAGGTCCGATGCGGCGGATGCTGGCGTACCAGGGTCGTGCTGTATCTCCGTGCGGGGAGCAAGAATTTGCTGTTGGAGCCTGCATCCTTTTAGTGCCGGGAGCCGGGTTAGTGCCCGAAGCCTGGTTAGTGCCGGAAGCCGGGGTTACTGCAGCAAGTTTGGGTTAGTGCCGGAAGCCTGGGTTCCTGCAGCAAGTTCGGGGTTAGTGCCGCAAGCCGGGCTAGTACAACAAGCCCAGGAGACGTGGCCAAATTCTCTTCGAACGCTGTACATGTTCTGTATAGACCCGTCCGGCACAAAACAGGGCTAGCGAGTATCTCGGGTTTTCAGTTCGGGCGTTTTGGGTTTCTCCTCAGAGACTAGTTAGATGCCACTCCAAAAGGTAATCGGGAAAAGACGCTCGCGGTGCAGGGCATCCCTATGTAAAACCGGCCGGCATCAGGCCTACCGGAGCCCGCAGATGCACACCATACTGGAGCGATCTCCGAGTGGCGGCTTTGCGACTAGCCCGTTGCTGTTCCCAACATTCCGCCAGCTGCTATCAGTGAATCGCCGGCTGCTACAAGCAAACCGCCAGCCGCTCTCAATAAACGAACGGCTGCTATAAGCAAACCGGTGACTGCATAAGCAACCGCGCTCCTGTCAGCGCTCCAGCAGCCGCTAAAACAATTCGGCAGCGGTTACCAAAACGATTGCCAAGTAACCCCGCGCTCCTTAGACCCGTAGGAGCGCTGTTATCCTGCGTACACGTTCACAAAGCTACTCCAGCTAAAAACCTCAGCTCACCCGCAAGCGCGTAGTGTTCAGCGCCGGCACTGCCAGAATAATCAGGTTTATCTTCACTTTGGAACGGGGCGACGCCGCACCTCGCGGTTGTGAGCGCTTAGGTTTTCGAGCGCATGGGATTCAAAAAACTGGTGGTTACGATGCTGTGCTGCTTGGGGTGCGGTGTGGCTGGGTTTACGGCAGCGCTTGATCGCGGTGCGTCTCGGGTTCTGGCGTTGCCTAGGTTGTGGTCGTGTGTGATTCCGGCTCTGCATGGCTCATGATGCTGCCGTTCACTGCGGTACTTGATTGCGATCCGGTCTAGGTTCTGACGCTGCCTGGTTGGGGTGCTGCTTGCTTTGGTTATAGCCAGATTGGGCCCGGTACAGGCGCGCGCGTAGACGCGCCCTAGCTGTAGACGAAATGCGCTCTATCGAAGGAGGGTACAGGCGCGCGCGTAGACGCGCCAGAAGCGCACGAATGACCCAAAAGCGCGGAAGAGCTTCAAAAACTACAATCAGGCATCTCGCGAAAAACTTGACGTGCTGCATTTTGAGGTTGAAGCTGAAGAAGTGCCTGTTCAGGCAGGTTGTTTTTGCCGAAGCATAATCAGCTTGGCGAACTATCCACAGAAAAATAGATTTTTAAAGCAAGCTGGGTGAACCCAGCTTCGCTCAAAAGTGGTCCACCGCACGCCAGGGTTAGCTCTTTCTAATGTTTGCCGAATTGCAAAAGGGGGTTATCTTGCGCGCCTCACGGCCACCCTTTGCGGCACTGCTGAGAGCTTGCCGCACGCGCAAATTTTGGAAGGCGTAGAATTTGCCCCTTCCGGCTATTATTAGAGTGGTATTTACAATCCGCAGGTCAATGAGCCTGTAGGGGCCGCGCGAGAGCTCCCATAAACGGCGATCCGCAAACCATAACGGTGGGACGCGCTAGCCGTGCGGCGTCGGCCTGGAGCAGATGGGCGAGCGGCGAAAAGATCGAAATCGCGGAAATGGTTCGCAGAAGAAGCAAAAGACTGAAATGTGGCGGCGGTAACTGTACAGGCCTGTGGATAAATCCAAAACAGACGTGAAGTTGTAGATAGCGCCGGTTATTCTGTGGCTATGAGGCATGACCTTAGTCCTGACGCGATGCGATACGCAATTATGGTTTCCCGCACCGGCTCGTTCACATTGGCGGCCCAAGTGTTCGGGATGGCACAACCGACCCTGTCCCTCGCGGTCCGTAAGTTGGAAAAACAACTCGGCGCCGAAATGTTTACCCGAACGTCCTACGGCACCACGATGACGCCCTTTGGTGAGCGGGTGATTCCGCTGATGCAAAGAGCGCTTGACGCGCTTTCGGACGCGGCTACGGAGGGCAAGCGATGGCTGAATGAGCAAAAGCGGTTCCTACGCATCGGCGTTTCTGACCTCATTGGCGGCGACGTTATCGGGCGACTCTATGCGGCCATCCGCGAACTGCCAGAACGGCACGATCTGGCGATTATAGAGGGACCCATGGAGAGCCTGCGTAGCAGACTGCGCAAGTCAAATTTCGACCTAATAATCGGACCGGGGGCCGGAAGGTGCGGCGGGCTCGTGAGCCGGCGTGTGATTTCCGAGCCAATCGCAGTGGTTAAAATGCGGCCCGGCAGAAGAGAAATGATTGAGTTCAATGAAATCGCACAACGAAATTTTATTATGCCCAACCCTGATAATGGCCTCGGGGATTTTATTCAAACGTTCTTCCAAGAACGACTTTTTAAACTCAATACGTATTTTGATGAGGCTGACAGCCTACGCAGGATGGAGGAGTGGGCGCGCGAAGGGAAAGGCATTGCGCTCATCCCGCAATCCATGGTTAACCCGGAAGAATACAAGTGTCCGCTCTTGAAAGATAATGGCCGTCTGGTCGAAATCACCCACGAGGTGGCTTGGCGTCCCGATACCCGCCTAGCTCCGGTGCTTGAATATGTCGTTTCCCGGCTAATCGAGAGGCGACTCTAGGAGCCAGTTCTTCGGCACTTTTTGGGGTCTTTGGCCTCCTTTTGGGCGTCGTTCGGAGGTTCCTGCTTGAAGTGGTTGCTTAAAGTGGCTGCTTAAAGTTCCTGCTTGAAGTTCCTGCTTGAAGTGAATGCTTTGAGGCGTCTGCTTCGCGGTGTTTGCTTTGAGGCATTTGCTAAGGGGAGCCTAATTAAGGGTGTAGGTTCAGGAGGGTTCTTCGTTGGGCGTTTACGCGCGGCGAGTTTGCCCGGGTTTTAGAAAGATTTGCTCGGGGAACGTCTCCTGGGTGTTGCGGATACGTTGCGGTTCCTGGGTGTGGCGGATACGTTGCGGTTTTTGGCTGGACGGTAAAGAACGACGACGGGTATCGGGCCGCGCGCTCCCCGCGCCGTAGTTTTCACGAAGAATGTTCTACCAAGGGCAGTTCGACTAATTTGTCCGCGAAACGGTATGTTGGTGTTACCGGCCCGGATCGACAAGGCACCGCGTACGGCGTCGGCCTATGTAGGCTGTTAATGCGAAAGCGGATGGCGCGTGCCAGAATACGGGTGTGGATGATGCTTTCAAGGTTGCGAATGATATTTTCGAGTTGCAAACGCGACACCTGGATTTGACGGGGTGGCGGCGCGGAGACGCGGAAAAATGGGCTGCTATTAATGAAGATAGCAAGGCTCGGGAATTCATCTCTGGTTCCTTTGATTCCAACCACGCTTTGGATGAGATCTCCATGTTCCAGGGTGATCTCATTAATCACGGTTTTGGGTTGTGGGCGGTGCGTGTGCGGTACGGTCTGCGTGACCATGGAGAAGTGGTTTTGCGGCCGGGGGATTTGATTGGTTTTGCGGGGGTGACGGCGGCACCGTTGCCGGAAGGGGAGACGTTGTTGTACGCCGGCAAACCAATTCAGTGGCAGCTTTCGTGGTGTCTTGATCGTGAAGTGTGGGGCATGGGTTTGGCCACGGAAGCGGCGTTGAAAGTGCGCGATTACATGTTTGGGGTGATCAGGCTTCCGGTAATTGCGGCCTGTGCTCCGGCTGTGCATGGGGCCAGCCTGCGCGTCATGGAAAAAATCGGCCTCAAAGACGCGGGAACGTACGAGGAAAAGATGATGCCCGAAGAGATGCGGGAAACCGTGGTGCGGGCCATGAGTTACGAAGAGTGGCTTGCACATATCCAACACGCGCTCGCCTGAGGGCGAGTAGGTTTTCTTTGAGCGCGCACAAATCGCGGAATTAGTACGAGAGCGCGCACCCACTTGCGACTAATTCCGCGATTTACGTATCCACGAATGGCTTAAGTAGACACTCTCGAATCGTGGAATTGGTTTGAAGCTTGGTTTGTGAAACGAAAACGCGGAATTGGTGCGGAGGAGAGAAATGGAAGGCTTTTGGCTCATCGCGCGCAAAGAGCTCGTGTGTAAGAATCCTCACGGCCAGTTTTCCCTCCGTGCCGACTAATTCCGAGGTTTGCGTAACGCGCTCCACTTAAAGCGCGGCCCTATGGGCGCGCACGGAACCGCGGAATTAGCTTAGAATTAGCGGGTATGCCTGAACGCGAATGCGCTTCAGGCCTGTCAGTGGCCACGTGCCTTCAAGCGGGGCGATTTTCGCCCCTTACATACGTAGTACATGGAGAAAGTAGTGAAGAGCTCCTACGAACTTCTCGAAGAGACCCGAGCAAAGGTGTCTATCGAGGTTCCCTTCGAAGAATTTAAGCCCGAAATTGATAAGGCTGCCAAGAAAATTGGTAAACAGGTCCAGATTCCCGGCTTTAGGCGCGGGCATGTTCCCACGCGCGTGTTGGAAGCCCAAATCGGGCGGGAAGCGATCGTGGAGCAAGCCGCGAACGACGCTATGGACAACTATTACACGCAGGCACTGACCGAAAACGAGTTGGTGCCTCTCGGGAGCCCGGCGGTCGACGTCGTCGAACTTCCGCTCGATCCGGGTTCCGAGACCCCCTTCTCCTTCGACGTTACCGTGGATATTCGCCCCGAGATTATCCTTCCAAACCCGGCGGATATTACGCTCGAAGTCGATCCGGCTTCGGTGAATGAGGACGACGTCGAAAAGGAACTCACGGACCTGCGGGAACGTTTCGCTTCCTTGAAGACGGCGGATCGGGCCGCGGCCGACGGGGACTATGTGACAATCGATTTGACGGCAACGATTGCAGGCGAGGAAGTGGATTCCGCTTCCGGCGTTTCTTATCGCGTGGGTGCCGGCAACATGATCGACGGTCTGGATGAGGCTCTTACCGGCCATAGCGCTGGCGAGGAAGTCACCTTCACTTCGACGCTGGTTGGCGGCGAACACGAAGGTGAAGAAGCTGAGGTTTCTGTCAAGATTGAAAAGGTACAGGAACCTGATCTGCCGGAAGCTGACGATGACTTCGCCCAGATGGCGTCGGAGTTTGACACGATCGATGAGCTGCGCGCCAGCTTGCAGGAAAAGGCAGAAAAGGCGGCGAAGGAAGCCCAGATTGCGCAAGCGCGGGGCAAGTTGCTCGAGCACTTGCGGGAAGTCGTGGACGTGCCGCTTTCGGATTCGCTGATTGATGCCCAGGTTGAACAGCATCTGCAGGCCGAAGGTAAGGAAGGCGACGACGAACACGGCGAAGAGATCCGTGACGATCTTGCTTCCAGTCTGCGCGATCAGCTCATGCTTGACGTCCTGGCCGATAAGTTCGGCGTGCAGGTGCAGCAAGATGAACTGCTCAACTTCTTGGTGCAGCAGTCTCAGTTGTACGGCATGGATGCGAACCAGTTCCTTTCCGCGGTTATGCAAACCGGCCAGGTGGGGGCCTTCTCCGGGGAACTTACCCGCGGTAAGGCGCTCATTTCTGCCCTGCGCCTAGCCACGGTAGTAGACACCGACGGGCAAGACGTAGACGTTATCGCGGTAGTTGGGGAAAAGCCGGAAGAAGAAAACGCGGAACCTGACTTCTCGCAGGAACGCAAGCGTCCGGCCCCGAAGAAGTCTGCGGCCAAGAAGGCGGCGGCTAGCACCGCGAAGTCGGAAGAAACCGACGCCGCAGCGGAAACCGAAACCGCGGAAGCGGAAACTGTAGATGCGGGTGACGACGACGCTTTTGATCCGGCTGATGCGAAGATTGACGACGTAATGGAATACGTCGAGGGCCAGGACGCGGCGGAAGTGCAGCGTGTGCTGGAAGCCGAAAAGGCCGGCAAGGCGCGCAAGTCGCTCATCGCCAAGCTGGAGAAGCTGATCTAATCAGGATCTAACGGCGGCCCGAAGCCCTCCCGGATTGGATACAAGACGGGGATGCTAAAAGCCAAAATGTAATACCGAAAAGCGCGT
Source organism: Actinobaculum suis (assembly GCF_900618115.1). Lineage (NCBI taxonomy): Bacteria > Bacillati > Actinomycetota > Actinomycetes > Actinomycetales > Actinomycetaceae > Actinobaculum > Actinobaculum suis. Next base: position 1,793,119 of record NZ_UYIO01000001.1, on the reverse strand, counting down.
GTGGGTATGCTCAGAGCACACCCACACGCGCTTTTCTTTCCCCAGGGGGACCAATTCCGCGATTTCGGTGCGTCGGTTGTGGACTTCGGCGCGTCGGTTGGGGTTCTCTGTGTAACTGGTGTGGGACGGTGTGCTTCTTCTTTTCTTCTCGTGTGGCGCTAGTTGCACCGGGGTGACGAGACACTCTCGCGGAAATCGCGGAATTGGTGCACCGAGTGAGCGGGTGCTGGAATTTCTTTCTTGGTTACCAAAAATTTACGAGGATTCCGTACTTTTAACGCGTCAACCACGCGATTGGAAAGGCAAACATGCAATCCTCGAAACTGCGCAAAACGGTGGCGGCAATGGTTAGCTTTGCTTTCCTTCCGGCCGCCTTGTGGGCCGTGCCGACGCCGGCCCAGGCGGAGCCCGTTCTGCAGCCAGGGGTGGACTCGCCCGCCTTGGCTTCTACGAACGAAAACCCGACAGTTGTTGACGGGCGTACCGTCCCGTTAGATCCACGGCCCGGCTTCCGGGTTCTTCCGTATCTGCAACGTCCCTCGGATACAGGGATAACAATCAATTGGTTTACCGAACTTGGAACGGAAGCGAAAATCACCGTCACCGGTCCGGGACTGCCTGCAGAAGGAAAAACCGAAACAGTAGCCGGTGTGCATAACCCGGTCAACGATTATCAAGATTATGAACTGACGCAGGGCGATCTTACCCGGAACAAAGAACTAAGAGTTCCGCAAGGAGCCTGGATCCGGGCAGACAAGCCGTACAAATACAGCGTCGACCTGACCGGCTTGCAAACTAATTCCGCGTATCAGTACACCGTAGAGGTGGATGGGTATGCGCATTCTGCATCTTTCCGTACGCTTCCTACTCCAGGTAGCGAACTCGTAGAGCCCATACACATTATTGCTTTCTCGGATACTGAAACTGACCCGATTGGCCGGGTGACCTACCGCGAATGGGAACAGACCTTGAATCTTGCGGAGGGCTCGGAGGAGCGACCCGGTGCCGGTTCTGCTTGGGATCAGAAATTCGGTGGTAGTACGCGTAACGGAAAATATGCCGTGAATTACGCGGTGACGGAGGATCAGGCGCAACGACTAAATAATGCAGCTATTGCGCAAGCCGCGCCGGATCTGCTTCTGCTCCCCGGTGATATCGCGGAAAGAGCTTCCTCGCAAAGCCATTGGGATGAATGGTTCCGCTATTTCGCGGGGGATCAGGGCCATATTCTTGACTCTATTCCGGTGATTACTTCTCTCGGTAACCACGAAGTTTATGGTTACGGAACCCCGGAGGATCGGACCGCGGTGATTCGGGCGCGCGCCGCTTATAACCAGGTTTTTGATACCCACGGTTCTGATAATGCGAATGCTCGCGATGCCTACCATCGCACGGATTATGGCCCGGTTACCGTTATTTCTTTAGATTCGACGAACGGTCAGCCGGACCAATCGCCTAATTCGGAATCTGCGCCGGCCCCGATGACGGGTAATGATGCAAATATTACAAAGGAACAACTCGGTACCGACACGCAGAACCAGTTTACGATGGAGGAAATTAGGCGCGATTTCCCGAAAACGGTAGAGCTGGGCTGGTGGGGAGAGGGGCAAGACCCTAATTCTGTAGATCAGCCCGATTTTATGCCGGGTTCCGAGCAGTACAAGTGGCTGGAAAAGCAGTTGCAGGACGCGCGTGCGAAGGGACAAACGATCGTCGTGCAGTACCACCACGTGGCCTATTCGAATGGCGTGCATGGCACCACGATGGGCCATGAACATGCGGACCAACAGCCGGGAACGCCGATGCGCCACCTGCAGCCGCTTTTTGAAAAGTATGGTGTGGCCGCGGTGTTTTCTGGGCATGATGAAATGTTCCAGGCTTCCTATGTTGATGAGAATAACGACGGCGTGGGCGTCTACCACTGGGATGTGGGCGTGGCTTCCGATGGGCTACGCGGCGAGAAGATGGTCCAGCAGGAGGATGGCACTTACGCACCTTTGCGTTTCAACACGCATTCGGTGTGGATGGCCCAGGCGGATGAACCCGAAAAGTGGGAGACCAACGAGGCTGGAGTCAAGCATTTGGTTTCGGGCGGAAAACATTACGGACATCTAGATATTAAGATCGCTCCATATACGGGGCCGGCCCTCGATTCTGGCAAACAACCAGCAGCGAGCATGGTGATGACACCGATTTCGCTGTTCCCGATTTTGGACGATAACTATGACCTCGAGCGCGTCGAGCGCCGCGTACTAGAATCCGGGATCCAAACGGTTTACCTGGATGACAATGGCCTCCCGCTTGCCGGCAAACCCGTTTCTACTAATTCCGAGGTTTCTGCCGAGAGTGGGGACGAGGTAAAGGACGACGCCGGCCAGACCGGTGCCGACGACGTCGGCCAGACCGGTGCTGAAGGTACCGAGACCGGAACAGAGACGGGTGCTGAAGGTACCGAGACCGGTGCCGAGACTGGCGCTGAAGACGTCGGCCAGACCGGTGCTGAAGGTACCGAGACCGGAACAGAGACCGGTGCTGAAGGTACCGACAATCCTGCTAGCGAAAAGCCCGCTGGTGTGTGGGCGGTTGGTAATGATGCTCGTGGTGTGTTGTATGTGAATGCGTGGGGTCAGGGTAAGGCTGATCGTACGGTTAACTATGGTAACCCGAACGATGAAATCATCTTTGGTGACTGGGATGGTGACGGTATCGATACGCCGTTGGTGCGCCGGGGTAACGTGTTCTTGGGTACCAATGGCTTTGGTGGTGTAGCCGAGTTCGAGTTTGCCTACGGTAACGCCGGGGATGAAGTCCTGGTAGGGGACTGGAATGGTGATGGTAAGGACACTGTTGCCGTGGTTCGCGGTAACCAAGTGTTTGTGCGTAATTCGCTGACCAGCGGTGTTGCTGACGCGGTTTACGGTTATGGCAACCCGACCGATACCCTTATTGCGGGGGATTGGAACGGTGATGGTAAGGATACTTTGGCTGCTGTGCGTGGAAATATCTTCTACGTGCAAAGCAAGCTGGAAGATACCAAGGCACCGCTTGAGTTTGCTTATGGTACTGCTGGTGACCGCGTGATTGTTGGTGACTGGAACGGTGATGGCAAGGACGGGGTTGGCGTGGTACGCGGCAACCAGTTCTTCTTGAAGAACAAGCTGGCCACGGGCGCCGCTGATGAAGTCTTTGCCTACGGCAATGCGAAGGATGTTTCGGTGGTTGGTGATTGGGACGGGGACGGAATTGACACCCCGGCCGTAGACCGCCGCTAACACGAAGCTAACACCGCTAGCGCCGTAGCTAACACCGTAGCTAACACCGTAGCTAGCGCCGTTGCTAACATAAAGCCGGTTTTGAACCGCTAACGCCGCTAGCGCGGAATCAAACCGCTGGCGCCTAACAAGTAATGCGTAACGCGCTAGTGCCAAAGCAAACTGCTAGCGCGGAATCAAAACGCTAGCAGTGCGCAAGTAAACCGCTAGCGCCTAAGTAAATACGGAACCCGGGAGGTGCGAGGCCAGCCAGGCCCCGCACCTCCCGCTTTTTCTCCCGCGCACTAATTCCGCGATAAATGCGGGTTGGCACAAGAACACAAACCGCGGAATTGGTACCTAGAGGGTGGAGGATATGGGGCCGGGCAGGTCCGCTATGTGCCGCCTGCAGACAAGCACATCCTTATCCGCATAAATGAGCGATGGGGCGCAAGCGGCAAAAGTGGGTCTTGCCCGAGCAAGGCCTTCGGAATTGGTACTATGCGGGAGATGCGAGTAACCATGCGCCATAAGCGAAAAAGGGGCAACTTGGGATGATTCCGGTTTCATTCGACCGTTAAAGTCTTCAGTGGTGTTCAGGGCTCCAGTGGTCGCAAGGTGCCCGAAGGAAGGAATCTAAGTGCAAAACTCTGCAAGAATGGCAGCGGAGCAACCGAATATGCTCGGTGACTCGGTGTACCAGCGGCTCCTAAAGTCGCGAATCATTTGGTTGGGTTCTGAGGTTAAGCAGGAGAACGCAAACGAGATTTGCGCGCAGCTTATGCTTCTGGCCGCGGAAGATCCCGATAGCGATATCTACCTGTATATTAATTCTCCTGGCGGTTCCGTTACTGCTGGCATGGCCATTTATGACACGATGCAGTACGTGCAACCCGACGTCGTGACTGTGGGCATGGGCATGGCCGCCTCGATGGGCCAGTTCTTGCTTTCCGCTGGCACGAAGGGGAAGCGGTACATTACCCCGCATACGCGCGTGCTGATGCACCAGCCATCGGGCGGTGCGGGCGGCGTCGCGGCCGATATCCGGATTAACGCAGACCTCATCTTGGCAATGAAGCGTGAACTTTCGGAATTGAATGCTGAGCACACTGGAAAGAGTGTGGAGCAGATTCTCCAGGATTCCGAGCGCGACCGCTGGTTCACCGCCCAAGAGGCCTTGGAATACGGCTTTGTGGATCACATTATTCAACCGTCTCAGGCCATGCTCAAGGGTGAAAAATCAGACTCTGATAACAATGCGGAAGGCGATAGGTAAATGAATATCAATTTTAGTTCGGCGGGTGATTCACTGCGCGCGTTTGCCGGTTCCTCCCGCACCCTACCCGTGGGAAGGGCCTCTGACATGCCCGAATCTCGCTATATTCTCCCGGATTTCGAAGAACGCACCCCGTACGGGTATAAGCGTTCGAATCCGTATACGAAGCTTTTTGAGGATCGTATTATCTTCCTTGGTGTGCAGGTGGATGATGCGTCTGCCGACGACGTAATGGCACAGCTTCTGGTACTTGAATCGATGGACCCTAATTCGCCGGTGACTATGTACATCAACTCGCCGGGTGGCTCCTTCACGGCCCTTACTGCGATCTACGACACGATGCAGTACATCAAGCCGCAGATTCAAACGGTATGCCTGGGGCAGGCAGCTTCGGCCGCAGCGGTGCTGCTTGCGGGCGGTTCTCCGGGACGGCGCTTGGCTCTGCCCAATGCACGCGTCTTGATCCACCAACCGGCGATGGAAGGCACGCAGGGCCAGGCCACCGACATTGGGATTATTGCAGACGAGCTTGATCGGATGACGGACTGGCTGGTCAACACCTTGGCCTTCCATTCTGGGCAAGACCCGGAAACCATTCGTTCCGATATTCAGCGGGACAAGATTCTTACCGCGCAGCAGGCGAAGGAATACGGACTCGTCGATCAGGTGCTCGAATCGCGCAAGGAAGAGACTCCGGCGCAGATCGTCAAGTAGCACCGGCAAGTAGTATCGCCAAGTAGTATCGATCAACTTTTGTAAGAAGGTCCCGGGAAGTGTAGTGCCTCCCGGGACCTTTGCGTACCTATCTCCGCATACCAATTCCGCGGTTTCGGCGAAGCCGTCAACCAATTCCGCGGTTTGTGTTGGTGGGTCATTGATTTCGCGGTCCCAGAAATATGGTGTGCCGATTCCATTGGTCCAGAAGCATGGCCACCAATTCCGCGTTTTGTGGGGCATTTCGAGAATTTTCGAGCGCGGCGTCGTTATTCATGGTTTGGCCTGCGCAAATGCTATCGGCCTCGGCTGCGTGTGCTCGGCGCGCCACGAACAGGTCTAACGCTTCTTCCGCAGGAATTGTATTGTGGTGGTGTCGTTAGGAAAATGTAGGCGACCAAGGAGAATGTTGTTTTATGGCGCGCACGGTAGACGCTGCGGAAACCCTGAAGTGTTCGTTCTGCATGAAAAGTCAGCGGCAAGTTAAGAAGCTGATTACCGGTTCCGGAGTCTACATTTGCAATGAATGCATTGAGCTGTGCAATGAGATTATTCAGGAGGAGCTGGGAGACGGGGAAGGGAAACTCGCGCCGTCGAAGTTGCCAACTCCGGTCGAGATTTTCGATTTCCTCAACGAATACGTGATTGGCCAAGAAGAAGCCAAACGTACTCTCTCGGTGGCGGTTTACAACCACTACAAGCGGCTTCGCGAGCTAAATAAACCAAAGAAACAGGCGCAGAAGAACGACGTCGAAATTGGTAAATCGAACATTTTACTCCTTGGACCTACAGGAACCGGGAAAACATATCTGGCGCAGTCACTGGCCCGTATGTTGGACGTCCCGTTCGCCATTGCGGACGCGACGGCGCTGACTGAGGCCGGGTACGTTGGGGAAGACGTCGAAAACGTCTTGTTGCGGCTTATCCAAGCCGCCGGTGATGACGTCAAACGCGCCGAAAGTGGCATTATTTATATCGACGAAATCGATAAGATTTCGCGCAAATCGGAAAATCCTTCGATTACGCGTGATGTTTCGGGCGAAGGCGTGCAGCAGGCTTTGCTCAAGATTATCGAGGGAACGGTAGCTTCGGTTCCGCCGCAAGGTGGGCGAAAGCATCCGCAAGGCGATTATATTCAAATCGATACGTCTAATATTCTATTTATTTGCGCGGGCGCTTTTGATGGAATTTCGCAGATTATCGCGCAACGGGCCGGCAGTGGCGGGATCGGTTTTGGGGCACGCTTGCACGACGTAGAGGCCGCACCGGACCAGCTCGCTGACGTCACGCCAGATGATCTCCATCGTTTCGGGCTGATCCCCGAGCTAGTGGGGCGGTTGCCGGTGATCGCCACCGTAAACGCGCTTACCGAAGCTGATCTTATTAAGATCCTCACCGAACCTAAGAATGCGCTAACCAAACAATATCGGAAGATGTTTGAGTTAGATGGGGTGGGGCTGGAGTTCGACGACGACGCCCTCCAAGCGATGGCGCACGAGGCCATGGAACGCGGCACCGGCGCACGCGGACTCCGCTCGATTATGGAACGGGTGCTGGCCAGTGCTATGTTCGAAGTGCCTTCGCGCGAAGACGTTTCAGACGTGGTGGTGACGCGAGCTGCCGTGCTCGGGGAAGACGATACGGAATATATCTTGAAGGGAATGGCTTCAGACAAGACCGCCTGAGTGACGTTGCCGGGCCGTCTAAGGAAGCTGCCTCTGCAATCGGGGTTGGCCCCCGAACGGTTTAGGTCGGGGTTGGCCCCCGAGTAGTTCAAAACGCATTGACTAGCTGCTAACCATCCGTGCCACTAATTCCGCGATTTTGGTGGAGGTTGCGCCAGCGCTTCTACACGAACCTGAGCGAAGGCTGGCTTACTTGCACGTGCCGGCTACGCACGGGTTTTTGCTGATGCATGGGGCTGGCTTACACGCACGCTTTCGTTTACGTGCGGCTCGGTGGGCGCGGGTGCTGGTCGATTCATCGTTAGCGTCCTTAACCCAGCGTTCGTGCGTTTCGGTGGGCGCGGGTGCTGGCCTTGGCTCGGGTCCTACTTATGTGTGTGGCTTTGGTTTACGCGCAGGCCCGCGTTATGGTCGGTACGCGTGCACTGCCACATGAAATAATTGCCCCTGGAAAACGATAACTAGGAGAGAAACGATGGTCGCGGAAGAAAGTTATGGAGTCCCGCCGAAGCTAGCGGAGTTTCGCCGGCAGCTCGACCAAATCGATAGAGAACTGGTAATTCTGCTCGCCCGCAGATTTCGCGTGACGGACGCCGTCGGGCATTACAAAGCGGAAAACGAGATGCCACCCGCCGATCCAGAACGGGAAAAGCGGCAACGGCACCGCATGCGTGAGCTGGCCGAACGCGAGGGATTGGACCCGGACTTTGTGGTGCGTATCCACTCGACCATCGTGGATGAAGCAACCGAAAACCACCGCCGCATCCAGCGCGACCAGCAATAAAAATTATCTAAAACTGGCGGCACCGCGCGAGTCACATTTCACGTGCTGGAAGCAGAGATCTGAACATGAGGCAATAAGAAAAAGGAAAATCGACGACGCCGAACGTCAAGCGGCTGGTGAGCCCCGCACATAGGAAATCAGGGGATGGGGCGTGGTCGGATTCGCATCGCCTGCTCTCGGCGGATTCACATCGCCCGCTCTCGGATGGGCTCGCAGCCGCGCAACTGGCACAGAAGGCCCAACCTTCACTCGGGGCGCGGTACGCCAGACCCGCAACCGCGGCGGGGAAGTTTGCTTCTGAGCTACCAGGCACAGAAAGCCCAACCCTCACTCGGGGCGCGGTAGTGTGCTGAACTGACATGCATATGCCAGAGCGGCCCGCGCGTAAAGATGACGCGCGGGCCGCCTAGTCTGCATCTTTTCTGTTTACTTTTGCGGCTTGGTGCCGTAGATCTGCTCGTCGATAACATTCGCGAAATCGCGGAGCACGAGCGCACGCTTCACCTTCAAAGAAGCCGTGAGATACCCATTTTGTACCGTGAAGTCGGTAGGTAGGATAACGAACTTACGGATCGACTCCGCTCGGGAAACATGCTGGTTGGCGCGCCTGACCGCGCGGTCAATCGCGTCAATAATCTCGGGGTCTTGAGCTGCTTCAACAACTGACTTCGATTCCAGTCCTTTGTTCTTCAGCCATACCGGCAGCATCTCCGCATCGAGCGTGATTAAAGCGCCAATAAATGGTTTCTCATCGCCCACAACCACCACTTGAGAAATTAGCGGATAGCCGCGCAGGCGGTCCTCCAAGGCAGCCGGAGCCACATTCTTCCCACCGGCGGTAACAATCAGCTCTTTCTTGCGGCCGGTGATCCACACGTATCCGTCCGAGTCGATATGTCCCACATCGCCGGTGCGGAACCAGCCGTCCGCGGTGAGAGATTCCGCGGTAGATTCGTCGTCGTTATTGTAACCAACAAAAACGTGATCACCCTTGGCAAGGATTTCGTTGTCTTCCGCGATAGCGACGTGGCACCCCGGATAGGCCGGACCCACGGAACCGATCTTTTGGTGGCCAATGCGGTTAACCGCGGTGGGGGCGGAAGTTTCGGTGGCACCGTAACCTTCGAGCACGAGGATGCCAATTCCACGGAAAAAGTGGCCGAGCCGCTCACCGAGCGGGGCACCCCCAGAAATCGCGTAAGAAATATGGCCGCCGAGTTTAGCGCGAATTTTGCGGTAGACGAGCCGTTCGCCCAAGGCGTGGGCAGCACGCAAAGCTGCTGAGGGGCCGGCGTCTGTGTCCTGCGCGCGCGAATAAGCAATGGCTACCTTGGCGTAATAACGGAAGATCTTTTGCTGTGGGCCGGAAGCCTGTGCGTCTGCCGCGTTATAAATCTTTTCGAAAACGCGTGGCACGGCCAATACATATTCCGGTTTGAAGGACTGTAGGTCCGCGACGAGGTTTTTCGTATCGGGCGAATAGGCAATTTCGCCACCCTGGTAGAGCGCTACCAGATTGATGAAACGTGCGAAAGAATGCGCCATGGGTAGGAATAGAATGGTTCGCTTTCCGATCAGGATCGGGGCGAGGCATTCGTCGAGGGGCCCGTTCATTGCCACGTGAAGAAGGTTGCGATGCGTAAGCTTTACCCCTTTCGGCTTTCCGGTGGTGCCGGAAGTGTAAATAATCGTGGCTAGATCGTCTGCGCGAATCGCGTCGGTGCGCCGGTCGATTTCGGCGTCGAGATCTACGGAACCGGTGGCTGAAATCTTAGTGAGATCGTCGTTTTCAATAACGTAAATGTTTTTGAAGTGCGCGAACTCGTCGAGCATAGGTGCGAGGGTGGCGCGCATTTGTTCATTTTCGACGACGCCGAAGGTGCAGGCCGCATCTTCAATGATCCAGCGCGCTTGGTCTGTAGAATCGGTTTCATAGATTGGGATGGCTTGGGCGCCGATGGACCACAGGGCGAAATCAACGAGCGTGAACTCGTAACGCGTGTGGGACATGAGCGCCACGTGATCGCCCGGTTGTACGCCCATGGCAATGAACCCTCGGGCTAGGGCGCGATAAGCGGATTCAAACGTGCGCCAAGTAATCGATGCCCAGCCCGCATAAGACCTGACCGCGATTGCCTTCCGATCCGGCTGTTCTCGCGCAATATTACGGAAAAGCCAAGGAATGCTCATCTCCTCGGTAATGTGGATCTTTCCCGGCGTGAAGCTTTCAGGGCGGTCCGCCATATTCCCTCCAGATTTTGCTCTAACTCAAATTAACCTACGGTTCCGTAACTAAGGTAACCGCTTGCGCGACCCGAGGTAGTGAAGATTTGATAAAAAATGCGTATATTCACATTTGGTCTTGCGTCTTCCGGCTCGATCCTGCACCACCAAACCTAAACCCAGAGACACCAATTCCGCGGTTTGTGCCGGGGCTGGCGCAGTTTGGTGCGGCTGGGTATGAACCTAAACCGCGGAATTAGTATCCCAGAGCGATGCTCAGGCACCAATTCCGCGGTTTGTGCGCAAGCGAACTTGGTTTGGTGCCGTTGAGTGTAGACGCAAACCGCGGAATTAGTAATCCAGAACGGCGCTCGGGGACCAATTCCGCGGTTTGTGCTCGGGCCTTATTTCCCGCCGTAAATCTCGTTTTCGATCACGTCCGCAAAGTCGCGTAATACCAGCTCTCGCTTGACCTTTAACGCAGGGGAGAGGTATCCGTTTTGGGGCGTGAAATCTGTGCTAAGAATCGTGAATTTCCGGATTGATTCGGCGCGCGAAACCGCGGAATTAGCACGTTGTATGGCGCGGTCTACAGCGGCCCGCACTTGCGGGTTTTCGGCCGCCTGTGCGAGCGACATCGGTGGCAAATTCTTGTTCTCTAGCCAGATCGGGAGCATATCGCGATCTAAGGTTATTAAAGCGCCAATAAAAGGCTTATTATCGCCCACTACTACTGCTTCCGAAATTAGTGGATGCGAACGCAGGCGATCTTCTAGCACCGCAGGGGAAACATTCTTCCCACCCGCGGTCACAATCAGTTGCTTAATTCGCCCGGTAACGTAGATGAAACCATCTTCGTCAATGCGTCCCAAATCACCGGTCTTATACCAGCCATCTTCCGTGAAGGCTGCGGCCGTGGCCTCCGGGTCATTCCAATATCCATCGAAGATGTGGTCACCTTTGGCCAGGATTTCGCCGTCGTCGGAAATCACCGCGCGTGTACCCGGATACGCCGGACCCACGGAACCAACTCGCATCCGCCCCGGCTGATTTACCGATATTGGCGCACATGTTTCTGTAGCTCCGTAACCTTCATAGATGGTAATGCCAACGCCGCGGAAGAAATGTGTTATCCGTTCGGAAAGTGGCGCTCCGCCAGACACCGTATGAGTGAGCTTGCCGCCCATCGCTGCCCGAATCTTCGAATAAACGAGCTTGTCGCCAACGGCGTGTGCCGCACGCAGGCCAGCGCGCGGTCCTTCCGGGGTCTCCAAAGCGCGTGAATACTCGATCGCTACCTTGGCGTAGTAGCGGAAAATCTTCTGCTTTGTGCCCGAATAGCGCGTGTCCAAAGAATTATAGACCTTTTCAAAAACCCGCGGCACGGCGAGTAAAAATCCTGGTTTGAAACTCTGGAAAGAGGAAACTAGATTCTTCGTATCCGGCTCATATGCAATGGGAACCGAATGATAAAGCGTCCCCACATTGATGAATCGCGCGAAAACATGCGCTAAGGGCAAGAATAGTAGCGTGCGCTTATTGGGGAAGAACATTTCCCGCATATTGTTATTCAGGGGTCCGTTAATTGCCTGGTGAAGCAGGTTCCGATGAGTGATGCGAGCGCCCTTTGGCCGCCCGGTCGTACCCGAAGTGTAAATAATCGTTACTAAATCAGAAGCCCGCAAAGCATCGATTCGTGCGTCCAACTCAAGATCCAAATCCCAAGAACCAAGCCGGATAATTCGAGTAAGATCGTCGGCCTCTATCACGTAGATTTCCCGTAGCGGGCCGGTAGTCGTCAACGGCGCTAGCATTCCGCGCATCTGTTCGTTTTCGACGACGGCGACCGCACAGCCCGAGTTTTCAATGATCCACGTTGCCTGTTCGGCAGAATCGGTCTCATAAATCGGGACGGAGACCGCGCCGATGGACCACAAAGCAGCGTCGAGCAAGGTGAATTCGTATCGGGTATGGCTCATAATGGCCACCCTGTCTCCCGGCACGATCCCATCCGCGATAAATCCGCGCGCCAAAGCCCGGTACTCCTGTTCAAAAGCCCGCCAAGTAATCATGGCCCAGGTTCCGTACTCGGTTTTTCGGCCGATAATTTCTTGATCGGGCATATTTCGGGCATTATTACGCAGCGCCCGCGGGATAGACATCTCCTCGGTTACTTCCACCGCACCCGGGGTAAAACTCACGGGATTTCCGTGCCGTGTTGCCTTCTCGTAGCGGATAGGAGCGGAATGCCGAGTTGTGCCCGACGCCGTTGCGGCCGAGTTCTGCTGAGCGCTCTCGGTTGTGTGGGCACCGGCTGTTTTGTTGGTGGCCGTTTCAATGCTGGCAGGTTCTGCATTAGTCGGCTTCGTGCTGGCCGGCTCGGTGAGGGGCGGCGCGTTGTGAAGCGACTTAGAATTTGGCATTTCGTGATCATTTGGCACATTTCGGGTCGGCTCGTTTTGCGCCGACTCACGGGTGGCCCGATTGGTGTTGGTGATAGACACTGAATCAGCATTTTCGGCAGCGTCTACATTGGCGCTGCCCTGCGATGTGTGCTCGGTTCGATCGTACAAGCTCACATGTACCTCCGTTCAAAACACCGTAACTCTAGCGGAGGTCAACGGTGTGCACATAAAACTCAGATAATTCTTCTGCGAGTGGAGCCGGAAAACAGCGGCGCAGGAAAATACAGCGGAGCGGAGAAAACACAGCGGAGTGGAGAAAGCACGCGGCGCCGGAAAATACAGCGGAGCGGAGAAAACACGCGGAGCCGGAAAACCGCGGAGCGGAGAAAACACAGACACCTGGGCGGGCGTTACTAGCGCATCCATTGGTGGACAGTGCATCTAGTAGTGAAGTAGCGCATCCAATAATGGAGCCGGTCAAGGAATCTAGTGCATTGGGCGGAGGAAGTAATCGAGGAATTAGGGGGAAATAATCGCGGAATTAGTAGTGACGCGTGCAGCTGGTGCAAACCACCCAAAGGGGAACGAAAGGGTCCGGTGCGGGAATTCGAGGATTTGAATTCCCGCACCGGACCCGGTTATTAGCTAGGTCTAGGCGGATGTCCGAAAGCCTAGGAGCTTCCGGGGAGTTTCCCCAGCGGAGTCTCCATAGGAGCCCCTAGTAGGAGCATCCTGCGTGGAAACCCCAGTAACAAAGCCCTAGCGCGACATTCTGTTCGGAAGCTCTAACAGAAATCCTGGGCGCAGCTTCCTGCTTGGTTTTCCTTACAGGAACGCAAAGGCTTGGAAGTCCTAAGCAGAATTCCAAGGGGAAACCAATAGCCACAACCTCGCCATAGCACTAGGCTATTTTTTCTTCTTTTCCTTGGGCTGTGGCGGATCGAGGCGAGAATCCTCGGCGTCCGCTGCCAGTTGCGATGTTTCTAGCTGACCCGCCTGGAACACGAGGTCCCCGCGCACATGCGCGGCCCCAACCAGATCCGGGCGCACCTGCTCGAGCGCGTCCTCCAAGCCCGGCACTGCGTCACTGTAGATCAGCACCGCATGTTCAAAGGTGGTACGTTGCGAAACCTTCGCGGCAGTCTTCAAGCCGCGCAAGGCCGCCAGGGCCTCGCCGGCAATTGCCAGAAGATCGGCGTCGCCCCCAGCGGCCGCCGTGCGGATTGGTTCGGAAACTGGCCAATCAGCGCGGTGCACGGAACCGGTGCGATACCAGCTCCACACTTCCTCGGTGGCGTAGGGGATGAACGGCGCGAGTAAACGCACGAAAGTATCGACGCCGATGCCGAGGGTGACGCGTGCCGATTCTGCTCCCGTGCCTTCGCCGTAAGCTCGATCCTTTACCAGCTCCAGGTAGTCGTCGCAGAACTCCCAGAACGCGGATTCGGTGACTTCGAGCGCTCGCGCGTGATCATATTCGTCGAAAGCCGTCGTCGCCGTATCCACCACATTTGCCAACTTGGCCAGGAAAGCGCGGTCGAGCGGCGTCGTAACTTTAGACAAATCGAGGTCAATCTGCGGCCCGCGACCGGTGCTATCCGGACGCCCAAAAACGCCGAAAGCAAACTTGGAAGCGTTTAGCACCTTCAGCGCCAGGCGGCGGCCCACCTTCATTTGCTGTTCGTCATAAGCGGCGTCGGTTCCCAAACGCGCAGCGGCGGCCCAGTAACGCACCGCGTCAGCCCCGTACTTTTCGAGCAAAGCCATCGGGGTAACCACGTTACCCTTTGACTTCGACATCTTCTTGTGATCGGGGTCCAGGATCCACCCAGAAATCGCGGCGTGCTCCCACGGGTTTTCCCCAAATTCAAGATGCGCGCGCACCATCGAGGAGAACAGCCAGGTGCGGATAATGTCCTGCCCCTGCGGGCGAACATCCATCGGATACACCTTATTGAACAGTTCTTCGTCGGTAAGCCACCCGGAGGCGATCTGCGCGGTAAGTGAGGAAGTGGCCCACGTGTCCATAATGTCCACTTCGGCCGCAAAGCCGCCCGGCTTCCCGCGCTGTTCCGCGGTATAACCAGCTGGCACGTCCACCGTGGGATCAATCGGCAAAACGGCCTCATCCGGCACCAAAACCTCGTCATAAAGGGTTTCGCCATTTTCGGAGATCCGGTACCAAACCGGGATCGGTACGCCGAAGAAACGCTGGCGGGAAATTAGCCAGTCAGTGTTCAGGCCCTCCACCCAGTTTTGGTAGCGCACGGACATAAACTCCGGGTGGAACTGCAGCTTTTTGCCTGCGGCAAGCATATTTTCGCGCAGTTCCTTGCCATTGCTTTCCACGTAGGAGCGGCCGCCGTTGCGGATGTACCACTGGCGTGAAGTGACGATTTCGAGCGGCTTATCGCCCTTTTCGAAGAAGTTCGTCATACGCTTGGTGGGCTTTGGTTCACCTTGCATTTCGCCGCTGGCCTGCGCGGCTTCCACTACGATCTGGCGGGCGGAGAAAGTGGTCTTTCCGGCTATATTTGCGTAAACCTCGCGACCATGCGCATCGGTAATCCACTCGGGGGTATCGCGAATAATACGGCCGTCCTTGCCGAGGATGGCACGGGTAGGTAGGTCTAGCTCACGCCACCAGGTTACGTCGGTGACGTCGCCGAAAGTACAGCACATCGCAATGCCGGCGCCCTTATCCATTTCCGCATCGCGGTGGGCAAGGACGGGCACTTCCATGCCGAAGATCGGGGTCTTCACGGTGGTGCCAAACAGGTGTTGATAACGTTCATCATCCGGGTGGGCGATGAGCGACACGCAAGCCGGAAGCAGTTCTGGACGCGTCGTTTCAATTGCTACATCTTCACTTTCCCCGTGGAAGAGGAGCGTGTGGTAGGCGCCGTCGTACTCCCGGGCCTCCAACTCTGCCTGCGCGACCGCGGTTTGGAAAGTAACATCCCATAAGCCAGGCGCTGCCGCCTGGTAGGCCTCGCCGCGCGCAAGGTTACGCAAGAACGCGGTTTGGGCTACCTTTTGGGCCTTATTACCGATTGTCTGATAATGCTGTTCCCAATCGATGGAGAGGCCGAGGTAACGCCACAGTGTCTCGAATTGCTTTTCGTCGTCAGCGGTAAGTTTCCAGCACAGTTCGATGAAGTTACGCCGCGAAACCGGTACCTGATCGCGGTACTTAATTGATTTGCCGTCGCCGCCTTCGTGCGGGGGCGTGAAATCAGGATCATAAGGAAGGGTCGGATCGCACCGGACGCCGTAGTAGTTCTGCACCCGCCGCTCGGTAGGCAATCCGTTATCGTCCCAGCCCATCGGGTAGAACACGGCCTTGCCACGCATCCGCTGGTAGCGGGCCATCGTATCGGTATGCGTGTAAGAAAACACGTGCCCGATGTGGAGGCTGCCGGAAACGGTGGGCGGCGGGGTATCAATCGAGTAGACGTCGGCGCGCTCGGCGCTCCGGTCGAACTTATAAGTTTCGTTCTCATCCCAGGCCTTACCCCATTTTTGTTCGAGGCCTTCGAGATTCGCGCGGTCCGGTACCTCCGTGTGATCGAGGAGTACGGACGGTTGGGTGAATTTAGTCATGGGCTCATTCTGTCACGCTGGCGCGGCGGCACGCCGTGGGTGTGGTAAGTATGACGGCCTGGCGGGTTTTTACCAATTCCGCGGTTTGTATTGGCTCCAATTCCGCGGTTTGTGCGTTCCTACTAATTCTGGGGTTTCTGTGTTGCCGCTGGTTACGCAGTTTGTGCGTTCCTACTAATTCCGAGGTTTGTGTGTTCCTGCTAATTCCGCGGTTTCGGCAAGTTTTTAGCAGCAGGGCCGCGTTCTTAGCAGCGGGGCCCCGCGTCGCCAAAATCCGGCTGCGGGCCAAACCCTGAGCTAAGCCGCCACTCCCAGTAAGGTTGACGGGAAGAGTTTTCGCAGAAATCACGGAAAGAGTAGCCATGATTGGTTTTATCGGAATTGGCAATCTTGGTGGGGCTTTGGCCCGTGGCCTTATCGCGGCGGGCACGGATCCACAGCGCCTCGTCGTCGCCGCCGGCAAGCCCGCGCACGCGCGTACGTTCGCAGCGGAAACCGGGGTGAACGTTGCCGCTTCTAACGCGGAATTAGTGGCGCAAGCCGGGTGCGGCGCAATTATCGTTCTTGCCGTAAAGCCGCAGATTATTGGCGCGGTTTTAGAAGAAATCCGGGCGGAAGCAAGCCGGCAACAAAGTGTAATTGTTTCGGTCGCAGCTGGGCGGGATCTGGGATTCTTGGCCTCGCATCTGGAAGCCGGACAAGCGATAGTGCGGACCATGCCAAATGTGTGCGCGGCAGTCGGAGAGTCGATGACGGGAATTGCGCGCAACGAATTTGTGAGCGATACGCAGCTCGCCCAGGTACGCGAGATTTTTGCGGCGGTGGGTCAAGTTGAAGATATTGACGAAGACCATTTTGGGGTCTTTTCCGCGCTCGCGGGTTGTTCACCCGCCTACGTTTTTACCTTTATTGACGCCCTTGCCCGGGCGGGGGTAAAAAATGGCCTGTCCAAGCAACTTTCGAGCCGGATAGCTGCGCAGGCGATGCTGGGGGCGGCGCGAATGGCACTGGAGTCCGATCTGTCTGCGGCCGATCTTGCTGATCTGGTGCAATCGCCCGGAGGGACCACCGTGGCCGGGGTAGTGGAGCTCGAACAGCGCGGTTTTGGGGCGGCTATCGTGGCCGGCGCCCAAGCTTCCATAGATAAAGACCGAAGCATGTAACGGCGTACAATTTATTCTTTGTTGCGGGTACGGCGCTGAGAATTGTGGGTACGACGCCGCCGCACAAATCGCGGAATTGGTAGCAACCTCAGCTCGTTTGGCACCAATTCCGCGGTTTGTGCGAACAGTATTGCCATTATCTACGCATCCGGGCCGTGCTTGTACCGCAAGAATCGCGGAATTGGTGGCGACCTAAATCGCGGAATTAGTTCGCGCGCACAAACCGCGGAATTAGTGGCGACGCAAACCGCGGAATTAGTTCGCGCTGGGTTTTCCGCACCTGAAGAATTCGTACCCGTACACAAATCGCGGATTTAGTCGTGCCGGGGGAGCGTGGCGGACGTCAATGTGCATTACTCCCATCGCGCGGTACAATAAGCGGCGTTGGCTTTGACCCGGCTGTCGATCCGTTCCCACGCGGTTGCTTGCGGAGCGAATTGCAGGTATCACCGGCGAGCTTTCTGGAAGAACGGAATTGTACGGTCCTCCTTCGCTGTTCTTGTGTGCACGAATCGCGAACCGGGCGCCGTCGTTCTTATTAGACCCGGAACGGAAGGGCCCGTTATCGCCCCAAATAAGCGGCGTACGCATAGTTGGTAGCGGCTGGCGTTACGCAAAAGAGGTGGTACCGCGGGTGCCGGGAAACCGGGCTCGTCCTCAACAGTATTGATGAGCGAGTTGAGGAGAAGCACGTGAAGTACCCGCTTCACCGCGAAGGCGGCGTTAAAGCCAGCCCGAATTTCCCCGAACTGGAGGAGCAGACTCTCGCGTTCTGGAAAGAAGATAAAACTTTCCGAGCGTCAGTAGACCAGCGTCCTTCTGGGGACCACGGTTCGAATGAATTCGTATTTTATGATGGCCCGCCTTTCGCAAACGGGTTGCCGCACTACGGGCATCTACTCACCGGTTACATTAAAGACGTGGTGGCCCGCTTCAAAACGATGGAAGGCCGGCATGTAGAACGCCGTTTCGGCTGGGACACCCACGGGCTTCCTGCCGAGTTAGAAGCTATGCGCCAGCTCGGCATCGAAACCACCGATGAAATCCACGATATGGGCATCGCGAAGTTCAACGCCGAGTGCCGCACGTCCGTTTTGCGTTACACCCAGGAATGGGAAGACTACGTTACGCGGCAAGCCCGTTGGGTCGATTTTGAAAACGACTACAAGACGCTTGATACCCCGTATATGGAATCCGTAATGTGGGCGTTTAAGACCTTGTATGACAAGGGCCTGGCCTACGACGGATACCGGGTTTTGCCCTACTGCTGGCACGATGAAACACCGCTTTCAAACCATGAACTACGCATGGATGACGACGTCTACCAAGACCGTGAAGATCTCACCGTCACCGTGGGGTTGCGTCTCGAAACCGGTGAGCTCGCGCTGATCTGGACCACGACGCCGTGGACGCTTCCGTCCAACTTGGCGATCGCCGTGGGGCCGAATATCGAATACGTGGTGGTACGCCCCCGCGAAGGAGATTGGGCCGGCGAAAAGTTCGTGCTTGCCGCCGCCCGGCTCGAAGCATATAGCGCCGAGCTCGGCGAAGATCCAGAAATTGTGGAACGCCTTACCGGAGCCGATTTGGTGGGTCGTTCCTATGCGCCGATCTTCGACTACTTCCTGGACCGGCCCGCAGATGAGGCGCCCGGCCCGCAGGCCTACCACGTAATCGCTGGCGATTTCGTCACTACCGAAGATGGTACCGGGCTGGTCCATATTGCCCCGGCCTTTGGTGAAGACGATATGAACGTGTGTAACGAGGCGGGTATTCGCGCCGTCGTGCCCGTTGATGAAGGTGGCCGGTTCACCGCGGAAGTTTCCGACTACCAAGGTAAACAGGTATTTGATGCCAATAAGCTGGTGATTCACGATCTGGCCAATCCCGAAAGTGGGCCGCTGGGACGGCGCGAGCCGCACGACCGCTCCGTCCTCATCCAGGTGAAGAAATACGTGCACTCTTACCCGCACTGCTGGCGTTGCCGCAAACCCCTGATTTACAAGGCGGTTTCGTCCTGGTTTGTTAAGGTCACGGCTTTCCGGGATCGGATGGTGGAGCTCAACCAGCAGATCGATTGGACCCCGAGCCACATTAAGGACGGGATTTTCGGTAACTGGTTGGCTGGCGCGCGTGACTGGTCGATTTCGCGGAATCGGTATTGGGGTAGCCCGATCCCGGTGTGGCGTAGCGATGATCCGAATTATCCGCGCACCGACGTATACGGTTCCTTCGCGGAATTGGAACGCAATTTTGGTAGGTTGCCGCGCAATGAGAAGGGGGAAGTGGATCTGCATCGCCCGTATGTGGATGAACTAACCCGCCCAAATCCGGATGACCCGACCGGTAAGTCGACCATGCGGCGTATCCCTGACGTGCTGGATTGCTGGTTTGAATCCGGCTCCATGCCCTACGCCCAGGTGCACTATCCCTTCGAGAATAAAGAGTGGTTTGAAGATCACTATCCGGGGGATTTCATTACCGAATATATTGGGCAGACTCGCGGCTGGTTCTACACCATGCACGTGCTGGCCACCGCGCTCTTTGACCGCCCAGCCTTCCGGACCTGTATTTCGCACGGGATCGTGCTCGGTTCGGACGGGCAGAAGATGTCGAAGTCTTTGCGCAATTATCCGGACGTGTACGAAATGTTTGACGAGGTAGGCGCGGATGCAATGCGCTGGTTCCTCATGAGTTCAGCAGTGGTGCGCGGCGGCAATCTTGTGGTCACCGAGAAAGGCCTGCGCGATACCGTGCGCACCGTCCTGCTCCCCGTGTGGAACTCCTGGTATTTCTTCTCCCTATACGCAAATGCGTGTAACGGCGGGGAAGGGTACCGGGCTCGCGCGGTTGGTGCCGATGATCTGGACCGACTCGACGTCATGGACCGCTACCTGTTGGCCTCGGTAAAGAATCTGGCTGATACCGTACGTACTAATCTTGATGATTATGCGATTACGGATGCTTGCGAGGCAGTGGAAGCCTTCCTGGATTTGCTAACCAATTGGTATGTACGGACCACACGCGACCGGTTCTGGAATGAAGACGAAGCCGCTTTCGATACGCTGTACACCGCGCTAGAGGTACTCATGCGCGTTATGGCGCCGCTTGCCCCGCTGGTTACGGAGGAAATCTGGAAGGGCCTGACGGGCGGACGTTCGGTCCATCTGGAAGATTGGCCCGAACTGCCGGAGGCGTGGGCGGACGAATCTTTGCGCACAGCCATGGATGAGGTGCGGGAAGTTGTTTCTGCCGCCCATTCTTTGCGCAAGACCCATTCCCTGCGGGTACGTCAACCTTTGCGCCGGATGACGATTGTGACGGCTAAGCCCCTGGCACCCTTCACGGATCTCATCGCAGCGGAGGTGAACGTCAAGGAGGTCGAACTCAAGGACGCCGAGCATTCAGGGATGCAGATCGTGCAGGAACTCGCGGTTCTACCGCGCGAACTGGATCAAGATACGCGCAAACTTACCAGTCAGCTGTTTAAGGCAGCGCGGGAAGGCGCCTGGGATCTAGGCGACGACGGCGTAGCCGTCTTGCATCTAGATGGCCAGGATGTGCAACTTGCGCCCGGCCAGTTCACGGTGACCGTCCGGGTAGAAGCGGAAGAAGGAACGGTGGCAGCCGCATTGCCTTCGGGATCCTTCGTGTCGCTCGATACCGAATTGGACGCCGAGCTCTTGGCAGAAGGCTATGCCCGTGATGTAGTGCGGGCGGTGCAAGATGCCCGCAAGGCAGCTGATTTCGAGGTTTCTGATCGGATTCGTTTGCGCCTGGAAGTGCCCGAAGAGCATGTGGCAGATGTGGAAACACATTTGGACATGATCAAGCACGAAACGCTCTCGGTAGAAGCGAGCGTGGCAGGCGGGGACGCAGAGAAAGGCATCGTGGCCCACGTGGCCCGAATCTAAACAAAACGATCTAGCCGGCCTTGAATATGACACTGGTCCGTGACTACCTTTCGGGGTAGCCACGGACCAGTGTTATTTCCTGCCGGGATTAAAACCCAGCTAGCCAAATCCCTTTTATTCTTTGACGGTTTTAGTCTTTTACCGTTTCCCCCTTACGTTTTCCCTTGCGATATATAGGTTTTGCCCTTACATTGCCCTTACATTGCCCTTACGGCAAATAATACGTAGGGTTCGGGATCTTATAAGTATTATCGGCATAGCCGCCGCGCAAATCAGAGTACTGATCGCCGAAGTTCGCCACGATCCGGTAGCCCAGATCGTTTTCCAAATGCCGCCGCGTGGAGCTCTTGAACTCAACCGTCGTGCACTTTTCCTTTTCGCAACTCACGTAGCTGGGGAGCTTTTCCCGCTTCGAGGAGGCTTTCAGGAAAAGCTGGGTAGGAGCCGGATAACCGGCCTCGCTAAGATTGCGCAACGTAACATCCCGGTAATCTTCACTGCGCCCGGTAAGCCCAATGAAATCGCACCCGCCCGCGCGTGCTTCTTGCACAACGTCAACCATTCCGGGCACGGCCGGCATGGAATGATAGTCAGTTTTCAGGTATTGCTCCTGGAAAGCCGGGGAGAAATTGAATTCCATGGCTTCTTCCATGTCATACATCCACAGGGCCGTATCGTCCATATCGAGCACAATTGCCGGCTTTTCCCCACGCGCGGCAGCCGCCGCACACTTGCCCCGCACGTCCTGTGCGGCCGCAGCATGCTTTGCCTTCGTTTCCCGAATGTAAGGAGAATCTTCCCGGTTAGCCACCATCTTTCCGGTGTCATCGCGGTGCGCAGCATAGTATTGCCGAATCGTCGCCTTGACCACGTCCACGTTCGGAATGCTGTCGCCGCGTACCCCCGCCGCTTTCCCGGTGGAACCGTCGGCAGCTACCGTGTAGGTCACGGTTGCCGGGTCCATGCCGGCGGCGTCGTCGTGCGCCTTACTTTCGGCATCGAGGTTGGGGCTAGGCAAGTAGTAGGAAGGGTTGGGCAATTTGATCCAACTGTCTGCCCGGCCGCCTTGCAAATCCGACCATTGATCGCCAATATTGGCCACGATCCTATATCCACGCTCATCGCGCAAATATTCGCGGGTGCCCGCCTTGTATTGGACCGTCGTACACTTTCCGGCCTTGGTATCGCACCGGCCTTGCGCCACCAAATAGTCTGGCAGGGGCGCTCCCGCAACAAACTTGGTGAAGAACAAATCAGGCGTGAACAGAGGATTACCCGCTGCATCAACGTAGCCAGCAACCCGTAAATTCTCCAACGTATGCGCTTTTTCGTTATCCTTACGCCCCGTCAGCCCAATAATCTCACACCCGGAAGCGCGCACTTCCTGCACCAACTGCACCATGCCGGGCGTAGCCGGAAGCATATGTTCCGCAAAATATGCATCCTGTTTAGCCTGGCTGAAGAAGAAGTGCATGTAAGAATCTTCCATGTCGTACGTCCACAGCGTCGTATCGTCGGTATCGAGTACGACGGCGGGACGCTCGCCCGCATTAACCGCAGCCTTGCACGCGGCCGCAATTTCCGGTGTCTTTTGCGCGGTCAGTGCCGTCATTTCGGAAATATACGGGGAGGAAGTTTTATTGGCGACGCCGTCCGCACCGGCCCCATAGTAGGCGCGGACGGTTTTCTTCATAATGTCCCAGTTGAGGATTTCGTCCCCGGCGAGGGTCTTCCCGGACGAGCCATCCGCTTGCAGAGTGTACGTACGGGGTACGGACATCCACGATTCATCTGCGGCAGGCCGATCGACCGGCGTGGCAGGAGCCGGATTAGCGCCGGGCTGTTGTGGGGAATCACCTTCCTTCCCAGTTTGGCCACCTACTGGCTTACCAGCAGGGTTGTCAGTTTGCGCGCCCGCTTGCACATCGGTTTGGCCACCAGTTTCCCCGCCGCCGGCCACCGGCCCGTTGTTGGGCGCCTTAGCGCCTGTTCCAGGGGCGGCTGCCGGCTGACTTTTGGCCGGTCCAGCGGGCTTGCTGGCCGGCGCCTTACCAGCTGCTTTATGCGCTTTGGAAGCGTCATAGTGGTAGCCGGCCGGGCAATCGCGTTGTGGTGCGTTGGCACTGGCATTCGCATCTGGCCCGGTGAAGGGGAGTAATGCCAGCAGGCAGGCTGCGCTCGCGGCCACTGCCGTTCGGCGTCGCCCCCGCACTGCGAGACCAACAGCAATGAGAACTACCGCAAGCAGAATCATGCCCAAGAGCAAAGGACCGCTCTGCACTAAATCTTTCACACAATAGCTTGGTACCAAGATATCTCCCTACTCGTCGTCGAGTGGAACCGCGGTTAGGCGGTTGTGGATAGAGCGATAGCGAGGCAGGAGCGTGGAAACATGCGGCCGTGCCCCGCCAAACCGCCAGCGTGAAAGATACGAATGGGTTTCCGCGCCTTCCCGCAGGTACGGCAAGGAAAACATTACTCGCCGAAAGCTAGAAAGACAGGCAAAATTTCGCGACTTTTAAACGCAGTTTGAAATCGAACATTTCACGCCACGAGAGTTTCGAAACATGTCGCGTTGCCGGCCATTCAAAAGTTCGCGCGCACAAACCGCGGAATTGGTAGTAACGCAAACCGCGGAATTAGTGGGAACGCAAGTTGCGGAATTGGTAGGAAGCGCAAACCGCGGAATTAGTGGGAACGCAAGTTGCGGAATTGGTGGGAGGCGCAAACCGCGGAATTGGTAGGAAGCGCAAACCCCGGATTTAGTACGAACACAAACCGCGGAATTGGTAAAAGCCAAGGTGGGAACGTTTGCAAGGATTGGTTTTGACAATTGATATGCTCTGAAATACCATAAAAGCAAGGATTACGGGGAACGGCGAGTTTAGCTCACAGTTCGCACGAACCATGTATAGAGATATACCTCTACGTGCTCACCGTTCGGTTGAGCCCCCGGGGTGCGCGTAGAATGTACGTGTGCTTTCTCGAGTGCCAAGAACCGTTTTAGGGCCGCCCGGCGAACGGTGTTCGCAAACCGCCCATTCGCCTTTTCCGTGTATTCCGAGAGGGAAAACCACGCCGTTGCGCGCGGCACAACCTGCGCAATGAGGCGCGGAGAGGAAAAGAGTCAAATGGCTGAAAACCTGCACGCTGATTCCCGAGCCCAGAGTCCCCAAAGTTTTGCCGCCGTCGATATTATTCGGCAGAAACGGGATGGCGGCGAACTTAGCCCCGCCCAGATCGCATGGGTGATCGACGCATATACGCACGGGGACATGGGCGATGAGCAAATGGCGGCGCTCGCCATGGCAATTTTCTTCCAGGGTATGAACCCGGAAGAGATCCAGAACTGGACGCAAGCCATGGTTGATTCCGGGGAAATAATGGACTTTTCCAATATTTCCCGCACCACGGTCGATAAGCATTCCACGGGTGGGGTGGGCGATAAGATTAGCCTTCCGCTAGCTCCGCTGGTCGCTAGCTTCGGGGTAGCAGTGCCCATGCTTTCCGGGCGCGGGCTCGGGCACACCGGCGGCACTCTAGATAAGCTCGAATCAATTCCGGGCTGGCAGGCCGATGTCTCTCCAAACCGAGTAATTGAGATCCTGGAATCGGTGGGATGCATGATAGCCGCCGCAAGTGCGGAGTTAGCACCTGCGGATAAGAAGATTTATGCGCTGCGGGATATTACGGCAACAGTCGATAGTATCCCGCTTATTGCTTCTTCGATCATGTCGAAGAAGCTCGCGGAAGGTACTGCCGCCCTGGTCTTGGATGTGAAGGTCGGTAGCGGTGCTTTCATGAAGGACCTGGATAATGCCCGCAAACTTGCGGAAACCATGGTGCAAATGGGCAATCGCGCTGGCAGGCAGACCCGGGCTTTCCTCACGGACATGTCCACTCCACTCGGGCACAAGGTTGGAAATGCTTTAGAAGTTGCGGAGGCAGTGGAAGTCTTGGCGGGCGGCGGCCCGGCCGACGTCGTCGAACTTACGGTTACCCTCGCGAAAGAAATGTTAGAACTTGCGGGTGTGCGCGACGCCGATCCACAAGCCGCGCTCCGCGATGGCCGCGCCATGGACACTTGGAAACAAATGATCCGCGCCCAGGGCGGCGACCCTGATGCGCCGCTTCCACAAGCTCGCGAAACTCTGACGGTGAAAGCGCCGCGCGCGGGAATCATTTCGCGCCTCGACGCCCTCGATATTGGACTCGCCAGCTGGCAACTAGGTGCCGGCCGAGCGCGTAAGGAAGACGCCGTCCAAATGGGAGCCGGCGTCGAGATTCACGTGAATATCGGGGAGGAGGTTACTGCAGGGCAAAAACTCTTTACTTTGCACACGGATACGCCCGAAAAATTCGCTATCGCACAAACGCACGTGGAGCAGGCATGCAGCGTAGTAGATCCCGGCACACCGGTGCCCGAGCGCAAGATCGTGCTCGGCAAGATCATCTAACCGCGGCTGCCCGCAGAAAACACGCTCGCAAAAGGTTATGAAGCGTGAGGCGAATGCCGATCAAAAAGACTTGCCGCAAGTAGTCAATACTGCAAGCGGCGCAATGAGTGCATTTTACGCATTGCAACCGTTGGTAACCGTAAAAAATGACGCACATAGCCAATCGCCAGGCCGCACGGCAAAGACAGGCCGCAGGCAGACACCCAGCCGAAAGGCATGTACCCAGCTCGCAAGGTGGGTTAGAGAAAGGAATATGATGGCCAGGAAAGAAACTCCGCATATTAATCCGAATGGGGCGCCGATTGCGCAGACGGTGTTGCTCCCGGGGGATCCGTTACGGGCGAAGTTTGTGGCGGATAATTACTTGGATGATGTGGTGCAGTTTAATTCTGTGCGTAACATGCTCGGTTTTACGGGTACGTATCAGGGGCATGAGGTCTCGGTGATGGGGTCGGGGATGGGGATTCCTTCGATTTCTTTGTATGCCTGGGAGTTGATTCATGATTTTGGGGCGAAGCGGCTGATTCGGATTGGTTCGTGCGGGGCGATGCAGCCCTATATGCGGATGTTTGATGTGGTGGTGGCAATGAGTGCTTCTACTAATTCCGCGTTTTTGGACCAGTACCAGTTGCCGGGGACTTACGCGCCTACGGCTTCGTGGAAGCTGCTTTCGGCGTTGATGAAAGAGGCGGAGAAGCGTCCGGAAGTGACGGTGCATGTGGGTAATGTGCTTTCTTCTGATGTTTTCTACAACTTTGATCCGCAGGTGAGTGAGAAGTGGGCGCACATGGGTGTGCTTTCCACGGAGATGGAAACCGCGGGTCTGTATGCCACGGCGGCGGAAGCCGGTGTGGATGCCTTGGCGTTGTTTACGGTTTCTGATTCCTTGGTTTCGGGGGAGGAGACGACGGCGGAGCAGCGGCAGACTGCTTTTACGCAGATGATGGAGCTGGCCTTGCCTTTGGCCGGATTGGACGCATAGCCGGCCGGCGGGAGCGCTGGGAGTAGTTCTCCTGCCCGAGGGGCTTGACAGCGAGAAATAATTGACCCGGCGGGAGCGCTGGGAGTGGTTCTCCTGCCCGAGGGGCTTGACAGCGAGAAATAGTGACCCGGCGGGAGCGCTGGGAGTGGTTCTCCTGCCCGAGGGGCTTGACAGCGAGAAATAATTGACCCGGCGGGAGCGCTGGGAGCAGTTAGGAACAGCAAGGAAGTGTGCGAGGTCCGCGCCGCGGGGTGGATGCCGGCCGCACAAATCGCGGAATTAGGCGCAAACACAGGCCGCACAAATCGCGGAATTAGGCGCAAACACAGGCCGCACAAATCGCGGAATTGGTGTGCAGGGCGGGGCCGCGTGCAGAAGACGCAGGAAAGACTGAGGTACGGAAAGTGCTGAAACGGTACGATGTAGCGAAAATGATTGACCACACACTGCTCAAACCAGAAGCGACGGCGCAAGATGTGGACGCGCTTATCGCGGAAGCAGTGAAATTGGGGACGTATTCGATCTGTGTATCCCCCTCGATGCTTCCTTTGGAATTGCCAGAAGGGTTGCATCTAGCAGTGGTCTGCGGATTCCCTTCGGGCGCGCACCAACCGGAAGTGAAGGCCGCGGAAGCGGCTTTAGCAGCTGCACAGGGAGCCGAAGAAATCGACATGGTAATTAATTTGGCGTACGCGAAAGCTGGCGAATATTCGAAAACGCAGGCGGAAATTGCCGCGGTGCGGCAAGCAGCACCCCACACCGTCCTAAAAGTAATCATCGAATCCGCAGCTCTCACTGATTCCGAGATTATTGCCGTCTGCCAAGCTGCCGAAGCTGCCGGAGCAGATTTCGTGAAGACCTCCACCGGATTCCATTCTGCCGGCGGGGCCTCGGTACACGCCGTCGAACTAATGAAGCAGACGGTCGGCGACAGATTGGAAGTGAAAGCTTCCGGCGGGATTCGTGATGCGAAAACAGCGGCGGCAATGATCGCGGCGGGCGCCACGCGCCTGGGACTGTCGGGAACAGCCAAGGTCTTGGAAGGATTCGCAGAATAATGAGCGAGGAAACAAGCGCAGGCGCCGCAACCGAAGCAATGCGCGAAGATGCCGCAACCGAAACAACACGCGCAGGCGCCGCAACCGAAACAACTCCCGTAACGCCAGATAGCGCCGATGTAATGCCAGATGGGGCGGATATAACACCAGATTTGGCGGAAGTTATTGCGCGGGCGCGGGAATGGGCGCTTCATGATCCGGATCCGGTGACGCGGGCGGAGTTAGAAGCGGTTTTGGCGCGGGCCGAAACTGATGCGGCCGCGGCGCAGGAGTTGCGGGAAGCTTTTGCGGGGCCTTTGCATTTTGGTACGGCTGGTTTGCGTGGCCGTATGGGCTTTGGCGAGTCGCGGATGAATCGTGCCGTGGTTATTAGGGCAACGGCGGGTTTGATGGCATGGCTGAAAGAGCGGGTGCGGGAGCCCATCGTAGTGGTGGGTTGTGATGCGCGGCATGGCTCAGCTGATTTTGCACGGGCAGCGGTGCAGGTAATTTCGGCGGCTGGTGGGCAAGCTTTGGCTTTGCCGGAGCGGTTGCCGACGCCGGTTACGGCTTACGCGGTCAAAAAGCTGGGAGCCGATGCGGGCGTGATGGTGACTGCTTCGCATAATCCGGCTCAGGATAACGGTTACAAGGTCTATTTGGGCGGGCGAGTAGCTGGCGGTCCGGGTGCGGGTGTGCAGATTGTGCCTCCGGTTGATACTGAGATTGCGGATTTGATTGCGGCGGCTCCGCCGGCCGATGAGGTTGCGCAGGATCGGGAACGGGTGAGCGCCGTTGATGTGGTGGCCGACTATGTTGCCGAAACCGCGGAATTAGTACGTGGCACGGTTAGCGCGGGCACGGCTAGCCCCGGGACGGCCGGCGTGAGCTGTGCTGATTCGGGGATTGCTGATGTGAGTGCGGCCGGCTCCGGCGCGGATGGCCCGCACGTTGCCGGCGCGCAAACAACGAACGCGGCTGAAAATAGCACCGGTGCGGATGTACCGGGTGCGGATTTGCGGATCGTGTTGACACCGATGCACGGGGTTGGGGCCCGGGTAGCACTGGAGGTTTTGCGAGCGGCCGGATTTGCGCATGTACATGTAGTGCCGGAGCAGGTTGAGCCGGATCCGGATTTCCCGACGGTGGCTTTCCCGAATCCGGAGGAGCAGGGAGCGCTGGATTTGGCTATTGCCCTGGCCCGAGAAGAGTCTGCAGATATTGTGCTGGCTTTGGACCCGGATGCGGATCGGTGTTCTGCCGCAGTGCCCTGGGTCAGTGCGGGCCAGTGGCGGCAGTTGTCTGGTGATGAGATTGGCGCCCTGTTGGGTAACTGGATTGCCAGCAAAACCACTCCGGCTGCCTCCGCACAAACCGCGGAATTGGTGGAACAGGTGGCTGGTCCGGGTAAACAGGTGGCTGGGCCGGGTACAGCCCTGCGGGCACAAACCGCGGAATTGGTGAGCTCGCGGCGAGTGTTGGCGAACTCGATTGTCTCGAGCCGGTTATTAGCTGAGATCGCGCGCAAGCACGGTTTGGATTATGCGGTGACGCTTACTGGTTTCAAATGGATTGCCCGAGTGCCCGATTTACTTTTTGGCTACGAGGAGGCGATTGGTTTTTGCGTAAATCCAGGGGCAGTTGCCGATAAAGATGGAGTGAGTGCGTGTGCGCTGCTTGCCCGCATTGCGGCGGATTTGAAAGCCCAGGGTAGTAGCGTGCAGGCCTATTTGGATGAGATTGCGCGTGAGTATGGGTTGTATGCCACCGCGCCTTTGACCTTCCGGGTTGCTGATTTGTCCTTGATTAGCAAGGGTATGCAGCAGCTTCGTGCTAATCCGCCGCGGCAGTTGGCTGGCTCACCGGTCACTGTTTTTGCGGATCTAGCGGAAGGGTATGGAGAGGTTCCACCTACCGATGGGATCCTCATGCTTACCGAGGCGAATGACAGAGTAGTTGTTCGCCCCTCTGGCACAGAGCCGAAGCTCAAGTGCTATTTAGAAGTGGTATTTGCCCCATCACAGGAAATACCGCGCGAGGAAGCCGCAAAACGCTTGGACGTTCTTAAAAGAGACGTTGCCAATGCCTGCGGATTTTCGCTATGAAAGGAATAATCGCTGTACCTTTGTATGTGTCGCAGTAGCGGCAACGGGACAAACGGACACGATATTACGTACGAAGGAGTACCCGAATGAAAAAGAGCAAAATAGCGGCACTGCTTTCCGTGGCAGCAATGGTGCTAACCGCTTGTGGTGGGGGCGGCGCCAAAGGCAGTGGTGACGCCAGCGCAAGTGGTGAAACGGCAAAGAGCGATTACACTGCGTGTCTAGTTTCCGATGAAGGCGGATGGGACGATAAGTCCTTCAACCAATCTGCCTACGAAGGCCTCAAACAGGCAGAAAAAGATTTCGGAATCTCCATCAAGACTTCGGAATCAAAGGATTCCTCTGACTATGCGCCAAACGTGGAACAGATGACGAACGGTGGCTGCAACCTAATAATTGGGGTGGGCTACTCCCTGAACGACGCGATTACTAACGCTGCCAATCAGAACCCAGATATCCACTACGGCATCGTTGACGATATGCTCACGAAAACCGGGGATAACGCGCGTTCCCTCGTTTTCAACACCCAGGAAGCTGCCTACTTGGCCGGGTACGCGGCAGCCGCATACACAAAGACCGGAACCTTGGGTACTTTCGGTGGCGCAAAACTTCCTACCGTCACCATCTTTATGGATGGGTTCGTGGATGGCGTAGCCAAGTACAACCAGGATAAGGGCACGAACGTTAAGGTGATTGGCTGGGATAAGGAGAAGCAGGAAGGTCTGTTTACCAACGATTTCTCCGATCAAGCCAAGGGTACCCAGTTCGCCCAACAGCTCATGAACCAGGGCGCGGACATCATCATGCCGGTAGCTGGCCCGGTGGGCCTGGGTGCGGCAGCTGCGGCACGGTCAGCCGGTAACACGCTCATCGTGGGCGTGGATTCGGATTGGCACACTTCCACCGAGTACGGCGATATCGTCCTTACTTCCGTCATGAAGGAAATCGGTAGTTCGGTCCACAAGACCGTGGAAGACGGCATGGGCGGAAAGCTTGATAAGGCGCCATACGTGGGCACTTTGGCCAATAAGGGCGTGGGTATAGCTGACTTCTACGGCCGCGAACTTCCAGCTGGTCTGCAAGATGAGCTTACCCAGCTCACGAAGGATATTTCGGACGGAAAGATCAAGGTCACTTCGCCTTCCGCTTACGAAGTAAAGTAACGACGCCGTAGCCGGGGCTACACGCGGCCTCGACTAGGGGAGTGGGCCGGGCCGGTGGGTATGCCGGTACTGGGATGCGCTTCGGCCCGGCCCTACGGCGTCGTCGGGAAACCGCAGCGCGCGTTTGAAACCGCGTCCAAGTCGGTTCGTGCCA
Organism: Actinobaculum suis; assembly: GCF_900618115.1. Taxonomy (NCBI): domain Bacteria; kingdom Bacillati; phylum Actinomycetota; class Actinomycetes; order Actinomycetales; family Actinomycetaceae; genus Actinobaculum; species Actinobaculum suis. The sequence goes on along the minus strand of NZ_UYIO01000001.1, from coordinate 1,762,203 downwards.
AAAACGCGCCCGGACCCGCATCGGGCCCCACCTGGAACCCTTAGCAGGTTCTCACCGGGGCCCCTCACCGGGAAGCCGCATTAGGGTCCCACTGGGAACCCTCACCGGGAAGCCGCATTAGGGTCCCACTGGGAACCCTCATCGGGAAGCTGCATCAGGGTCCCACTGGAACCCTCACCGGGAAGCCGCATTAGGGTCCCACTGGGAACCCTCATCGGGAAGCTGCATCAGGGTCCCACTGGAACCCTCACCGGGGCTTCTCACCGGGAGTCCTCCCGGTCTACGGCTCCGGCATTGCGTGACATGAAACAGAAGAAAGGTGAGCATTCGTGAAGCTAGAACTACGGGGCATTACGAAAAAATTCGGCTCGCTTATTGCCAATGACCATATTGATTTGACGGTGGAGCCAGGCCAGATCCATGCCCTCCTAGGTGAAAATGGCGCCGGGAAATCCACGCTAATGAATGTCCTTTATGGCTTATATAAGCCGGATGCAGGGCAGATTCTGCTCGATGGGGAAGAACAGAATTTCAGTTCCGCGGGCGACGCGGTAGCGGCCGGGATTGGCATGGTGCACCAGCATTTCATGCTGGTCCCGGTTTTTACTGTCGCGGAATCTGTGGCCCTCGGCTATGAACCGATGGGAAAAGCCGGTTTGATTAGCTTCAAGCAGGCCGCGCGGCAGGTGCGCGAGCTGTCCGCAAAATTTGGCTACGATATCGACCCCAATGCCAAGATCGAAGATCTGCCGGTGGGGGTGCAACAGCGCGTGGAAATTCTCAAAGCACTGTCCCGGAAAGCGGAAATTTTGGTGCTTGACGAACCCACTGCGGTGCTAACACCGAAAGAAACCGACGAGTTGATGGAGATTATGCGTCAGCTCGCAGCCGGTGGAACGTCGATTATTTTCATTACTCACAAGCTGCGAGAAGTGCAGGAAGTGGCCGATAAGATCACGGTTATCCGCCGTGGGAAAGTGGTGGGGGAAGCCTCGCCAACTTCCACGCAGGCAGAACTTGCCACCATGATGGTAGGCCGCCCGGTAATTCTCAACATTGACAAGAAGCCGGCCGAACCGAAAGAAGGCGGCCTAGAGGTTTCCGATGTGTCGCTCCTTGCGGATGACGGTTCGGTAGCGCTCGATCACGTGAGCTTCAACGTGCGGCCCGGGGAAATCCTCGGTATTGCCGGCGTGCAAGGCAATGGCCAAACAGAATTAGCAGAAGTTCTGCTCGGTTCTCGCAAACCGGACGAAGGCACCGTGAGCGTGGACGGGCGCAATGTGGGCGGGGAATCGGTGCGCCGGCGCCTGGACTCCGGGCTCGGCTATATTCCCGAAGATCGCCTCGCGGATGGCATGATCGGCAGTTTCTCGGTGGCAGAGAACATGGTGCTCAGTAAGTACCGGGTAGCTCCCTATTCACGGGGGCCGGTGCTAAGGCGCGACGTCGTTATCGAACACGCCAAGCAACTTGCCGAACAGTATGATGTGCGGCTGTCTTCGGTCAACGACCCCATCTCCACGCTTTCGGGCGGTAACCAACAAAAAGTTGTGGTAGCCCGCGAACTATCACAGGATTTGGAACTTTTAGTTGCCAATCAGCCCACGCGCGGGGTGGACGTAGGCTCCGTGGAATTTATTCACAGGCGTATCGTTTCGGCGCGGGATGCGGGCGTGCCCGTGGTCCTTATTTCCTCGGAATTAGACGAAATCTATTCGCTGGCCGACCGGATCGCCGTGTTTTACCGGGGGCGGGTTATCGGCATCGTACCTCCGGATACTCCGCGCCAGGAGCTGGGTTTAATGATGGCTGGTTTTTCTAAGGAACAGGAAGGGGAAAGCGAATGAGGGACACACCATCCGCGAAAGTACCAACCCCGGCCACGGAAGTAGCGTCAGGAGCGGCCGCCGGGACGACGCCGCCAGCCGCGCCCGGAAGCGCCGGAGCGACGCCGGCAGCGGCGCCTAAAGTTGCCGGTACAGCGCCGGCAGCGGCGCCTAGAGCCACCGGCGGAGTGTCGCGCTTGCGGGCAATATTCCACGTTATTAGCCGCTCCGGAGTACTGGTATTCATCCTGGCTTTCGTAATCGCCCTCCTTATCGGTGCGGTACTGATTGCGATTTCAGGTTCTAACCCGCTGGAAGCATACGGGGCGATGTTCCGCGGCGCGATTTTCAATCCGCAAGCGGTTTCGGTGGCCCGTATGTTCCAGCCTTTGGCAACCACAATTAGTTCCGCGGTTCCGCTTATTTTGGCGGGCCTGGGTTTGGCACTGGGCTTCCGGGCCGGGCTTTTCAATATCGGTGGTCAAGGTCAGCTGATCTTCGGGGCGATTGCTGCTGCCTGGGTCGGTTTCGCCGTAGATCTGCCAAGTGGCATGCACGTTTTGGTGGCCTTGATTGCGGGCATACTTGGCGGGGCAGCATACGGGTTTATTCCCGGTATCTTGAAAGCTAAAACCGGGGCATCCGAAGTGATTATGACGATCATGCTCAATTCGGTTGCTGCTCTCTTCTTGGCCTTTATTCTCACGAAGCCGTATTGGCAGGTTGGTAATAACCAGCCCCGCAGCCCGCTTCTGGCCGATTCGGCACGGTTCCCAATTATTATTGGGCCGCCGTTCAATGTTGATATAGCGATGCTCGTGGCCGTGCTAGCCGCTGTTTTTGTGTGGTGGTATTTGGAACGGTCTACTTGGGGATTCGAACTGCGTGCGATAGGTGGTAACCCGACGGCCGCCGCCTCAGCGGGGATTTCCATTAGTAAGGTCACGGCCTTAACACTGACTCTTTCTGGTGCCCTGTGCGGGACGGCCGGTGCGATCCAAGTCCAATCAAATATTGGATACCTGGATGGCGGGGTTCCCGGGTCTATTGGTATTGATGCTATTACCGTGGCACTTTTGGGCCGTTCCCGGCCGCTCGGTACTTTCTTCGCCGGGCTATTGTTTGGTGCTTTCAAAGCTGGCGGGCGGCTTATGCAGATTGAAACGGGGGTGCCGATTGACTTCGTGTTGGTGATCCAGTCGGTTATCGTTTTGCTCCTCGCAGCTCCGGCACTGATCCGCTGGATCTTCCGCCTTCCCGAACCGGACCACCTGACCTTGCGGCAGCTGGTCGCCGGGCAGGGAGAAAAGAAGGCGCTAGCAACCGTGCAGCCCGCGGGTACAAGCAAGCTCGCGGGTACAAGCAAGCCCGCGGCCACCGCTAAGCACATTGATATGACCGCGGGCAAAGCCGAGGCCGGCGAAGCTGAAACCGCGAAGCACGCCGACTCCCAGTCAGCTTCGGGCACGTCACAGAAGGGGGCATAGGAAATGAGTACAAGTACCATGACGCAAGCGCCTGAGATTAGCCCGGTCGGCCACGAAGTAGTGAAACGCCGGGGCTGGAAGCTTCCAATTACTTACGGCATTGCGACTCTGCTTTTGCTGTACTTTACACTCCGCGCAGAAGGCGTAGCCACGTACCGCTTGGCGGCCTCAGATAATGACCGTATCCAGATTCCGGATTTTTCTTTGAATTCGGCCACGGTCTGCCTGGTGCTTACGCTTCTGAGTGCGGCAATGTGTACCTACTCTATTTATCGCACGCTTAAGCATCGCCCCTCTGGAGCTTTGCCCGCGGTGGTGGTGGGGCTGAGCGTAGTGCTCGGCTTCCTCACCTGGTACGGAGGTGGATCGGTAGGCACGATTACGATTACGGCCCTGCTCGCCTCCGCCCTCGCTTTGTCTACACCGCTAATTTTCGGCTCGCTTTCGGGCGTCGTTGCGGAACGCGTAGGCGTGGTCAATATTGCGATTGAAGGCCAGTTGCTAATCGGAGCCTTCTGCGGCGTCGTCGTAGCAACTTTGACCAATAGCCCGTGGATCGGTTTACTGGCCGCGGGCCTAGGCGGGATGCTAGTGGGCGTACTGCTCGCCTTCTTCGCTATTCAGTACAATATTGATCAGATTATTATCGGCGTGGTGCTCAATGCCTTGGTGTTGGGGTTGACCACGTTCTTCTTCTCCACCACGCTTTCGGAACGGCCCCAGGAACTAAATTCAGCTGCCGTTAATATGCAGAATCTGAAGATTCCTATAGTGAGCGATATTCCGATCATCGGACCGGTGCTCTTCAACCAGACCCCACTCGTTTACATCATGTATGCGGTGGTTATTCTGTTGACGATCTACCTGTTCCGTTCGCGTTGGGGTCTGCGTTTGCGGGCGGTGGGAGAGCACCCGCACGCGGCAGACACGGTTGGTATTGACGTACGGAAAACGCGGTGGAAGGGCGTGCTACTTTCCGGCGCAATTGCCGGTTTCGGGGGTGCGTACTTCACGATCGGGGCTTCGGTTGGGCATTCCTTTACGCAGAATATGTCTGCCGGAAACGGATATATTGCCTTGGCTGCCATGATTTTGGGTAAATGGCATCCGGTGGGTGCGGCCGCAGCTGCGCTCATGTTTGGTCTTGCCAATGCGATTTCGATTCTCTTGCCGACGCTCGAGCTGCAGGCGCCTTCGTCTCTGATTTCCATGATTCCTTACCTGGTGACGATCTTCGCTGTGGCAGGGTTCGTGGGCAGGTCGCGGCCGCCAGCTTCGGAGAACATGCCGTACTTCAAGTAACGGTTGTGGTAGTTGGTACGTGCAGCACAGGCGCGCAAGTTGCTGGTTGCTGGGCGTACCGGGAAAACGGCCCGGGGTAGCAGTGGTTGCATTGTTGCCCCGGGCGGTTTGGTAAATAGACGATGCCGACGCCGCAGGCACAGGCGCCCGGGCCGGCATAACGGAGAATGCCGTTTCGGCAAAACTAAGGTTGATGGAGGTAAACAATGGTACAGGCAGTAAATTCGCCCGAGGTGGGTGCGGAAGTTTGGGAAAAGCTCCATGCGGAAGCAGTGGAGGCAATGCGAACTGCTTATTGTCCATATTCAGGTTTTCCGGTGGGCGCGGCCGCCTTGGCTACTGACGGGCGGATTTATACCGGCGCGAACGTGGAGAATGCTTCCTATCCGTGCGGGCTATGTGCAGAATGCGGGCTGGTTTCCAGCCTCGTGCGGGCCGGCGGCGGCAGGCTAGTAGCTTTTACCTGCGTAGACGGAAGGGAGCGGGCAACGGTGCCCTGCGGGCGGTGCCGGCAATTGCTACACGAACATGGCGGGCCGGAAATGCTCCTAAAACTGCCCGGTGGTATCGCGCCCCTGAAAGAAATCCTCCCGCAAGCCTTCGGTCCTAGTGACCTCCTGGATTTCCCCAACCGGCACTAGTAGGCCCCGCCGCAATAATCTTCCCGGTGGACTAATTCCGCGAAATTGGACAGTGGAACTAATTCCGCGAAATTGGACAATCGGTGGGCGCAACATAAAACGCGGAATTTGTAAATAGTGGGTGCTACTAATTCCGCGGAATCGGTCAGGCGGTAGGGGAACGCAAATCGCGGAATTGGTGAGTGCGAGAGTTGTTTACCAAGTCGCGGCAGGATTTTTGGGCAGCGCAAAACAAACGCCCGAAAAACTCTCGCCATTAATCAAGTATTCAAACACGCGCGTCTGTGCGTCCATTAATTGTGTGAAAAATATTTTACGAATCTGCAGGTCAAGGCCTAGTTTTGGCGCTAGAGAACGGTGTTAGTATGAAAGCCGTTTACAGCGATCACCTGTTTTCCTGTGGTTTCCTGCGGTTTACAGGGTAGGGCACAGCATAGGGCGCGGCCGGTTGGGTGCTAAATAAAAAATCCTTGGCTTGCGGCCCTGCGAGGAAAACGCGAAAACTGTGCGGTGCCGGAGTCACGCCCGGCGGCGCAGTCAGTTCGGTAGATCCGAGCGGTTCGGTAGATCCGAGTCCACGAAATCCGCCAGAACCGCGGGAACGGGAACCAGAACTGCGGGAACGGGAACCCGAACCGCGGGAAGCGGTCCGCATACGGACGGTGGTTGCTGAAGCGCAAAACTGTCTTGGCCGACCGGTTGAGGCAGAATCTCGCCTCACCCGGGAGAATCTGATGAACCATGGTCAAATATCGCGCGGGCACCGCAATGCATCTTGCCGAAGTGCACGATGCCGAGCACGCCATGCCTTCGCGGTAAGCCCGCACCAGCCGGCCGTTTTCTTTGGCCGGGTCGCAAGCTGGCGCACGGGCGAATCCTCTACTCAGGCTGCTAGCCGGCACGCGAGCAGGAAAGCTCGCCGGCGTAAAGGCCTCGCACTCACCGCCTGCCTCTCCATATTGCTAAGCATGGCCAACTTTTTCGTTACCCCGGCCATGCCCCAGGCACACGCCGAATTCGCGGAAAGTGGCCAAAGCCCGTACCGCGGCATGATTGACTGGGTCGATTGGGACTCCGCGGTAGACGGAATTAAAAACGAGGGCGGCACTACAATTCCGGCTTCGGCGTTCCCGCTTAAGCAAGAAAGCCGCACCCAAATTGGCGACGGCGTCCTTGTCACCACCTGCATTGTGAATGGCGGTTATGCGGATCGAGCTACGTGGCGGTCGAACAGCATCGAAGCGTATCGCCCCGGTTGGAATTACAACGGTGTCCCAAGGCCTAATGATCGCGGCTACCAAGGCGGTGCTTTCGACCATTTCTACGGCAAAGAGCGAGTAACCGATAACGGCATTGTTGACAACCGCGGTTTAGCGGCTGGTATCGGCGGGAATGCCGGCTATCGGCGCTTCGATATTTCTTGCTCCACGCGGATGGAACGCCCCGGAATGGCACCGGTGGAAGTGCCGATCAAAGGAATGGTTTTCGCCAATGCGGAAACCATCGACAATGTTGAAGCCATAGGCATCGTTCCGGCGGTACAACCGGGTAAAGATCTCTCGTGGCGCCTGCTTGAGAGCAGCAATATGTGTTCGGCGTCGAATCGCCAGTACGTACATCGCGGCAGTCTATACAGCGATGTTTTCGATATGTACAGCGGGGCACTCAGCTCGCCGGTGGACAATAACGGCGGTCTCCACCCGAATGCAAAACGAAATCGGCGCTTCTACTACAGCGAACAAAATATTATTACGAAGAAACCCGCAACCCCGCCAATTCCGAATGTAACGCCAGAATTCTCTAACAGCCTTCGCACAGACGACGCCGTTATGCTCAGCTCTCCGAATGAAAACTGCTGGGTCCAGCGGAATCGTTCCAACTACAATGCCGGCAACTCCATTAATCCGCGCAACACTTTCGACTATCGCGATGAAACCGGGCACAACCGGCCCGAATCAGACTTTTATGGTCCCTTTACTACGCTGTATGCCGATAATGCATATGGCGCGGAGGTCATGTTCCAGAACAACGGGGGAAATGACATCGCTATCGGCGTCGTACTTGGGCTAGATATGGGAGACGCGCCGCAAAGCTACTCGAATGCGGCGGCGCTCAACCAACCCGATATTACGGGCGGGGAGATTCCGTGGGGCGAAGTCCACGATGCGCTTGACCTAGAGAAAGCGCGCCTCGCCCCGGTTGCAGAACCGCGTTTTGGGGATAACGTCGATATTGATACCGCCGATTATGCACACGCGCGCGGCTCTTGGTACACCACGCGCGGAGATGACGATATTTCTTCTACCGGTGCTGTTGACGATGAGGATGGGATTACTGAACCCTTGCTCGTCTACGCGCGCCCCGATACGGCCTACCGGAAAGCGGTTACTTGTACCGGCGAGGACGCAAATGTAGCTGCCTGGCTGGATTGGAACGGCAACGGAACTTTCGAAGAGAAAGAAAAAACGACCACAACTTGTAATGGTGGCGAAGCAGACCTGGATTGGTACGTTACTGGAGATATGGTCGATACTTCACGGCCGCCCGGGATGTATCCCAGTGCTTTACGCATGATTATTTCGACCGACGCCCAGCCTTTGCGCTACAACGGGATTACCCGCGACGGCGAGGTGGAAGACCATGCCGTTACCCTGGTAGTTCCGGGCGTGACCGTACAGAAGGCCATTGTTGATCAAAACGGAAAACCCGTGCAGGCATCGCCGGGTACGCTCGCGGACTGGCAGTTCACTCCAACCCAGAACGGTCCGAGCCTTCCTGCCGGCGATCCAGAAGCGGGCAATATTGCCTCCGCGCCGCAGGCTACGAACGCGGATGGCACTATTACTTGGCCTTTGCAGTTCAAGCCCGGAAATCCGAAGAACCCGATAGAACTCGGTAGTACGATCACGGGTTTTGTACCTGCCGATCCGATTACTTTTACGGAAACACAAAAACCGGGTTTCCGGTTCTACGACGATGGGTCTGGGGCATCGTGTACGGCGCCCACTCAGCCCGCTAATGAGCGGTGGCAGCCCGGGCATCACCGAGATACTTATGCTTGGTCAGATCCGCAGGTTTCTACGCAGCCGGCGCCGAACGGGTTCACACTTAGCGGCGTCGATCCGGGAACCGTGCTCAACTGTACGGTAACCAACCAGCCGCTGGGGCAGATCAGCGTCAAACCAAGTATTGATAGTTCTGGTTTGCCGCCGGAACAAGCGGGCGGGTTCACGCCGGATCCGGGCCTGCAATTTAATGGCGAATACAGTTGTGTGCCACCCGAATTTGACCCGGCTGGTCAGCAGCCAATCACGGGTACTTGGGGTCCGGTTGCCGCGGGAGAAACGTGGACTTCCGATCCGGGGAAGGACCGCATTCCGGTGGGTTCTTCCTGCACGGTTACCCAAACTGGGGTGCAGAGTACGACGCCGGACAACTCGGCCGCGCATCCAATGGCCGGATCATCAAAGTACCGCTGGGATGAAACGCAACAGCCTGGCCCGGTAGTGGCGGCAAATGCGCAGGTATTTGGGGACGCCGTGCCAGTTGCTGAGGTAAAGAACCCGGTGTCTGCGCTGGCGGCTGCGGATCTGATTTTCCGGAAGACGGATGCACAGCAGCGGCCGCTGGGCGGGGCCGAGTTTTCGTTACAGGGCGGGCCGGGGCCGGCAGGTGCAACGGATGAGGTGGATTTGATTATCACCGATGCAACGAGCGCGGAAGAGGCTGCGGACGGCCCGGATGTGGATGCCACGGAGGGCGGCTTCCGGGTGAGAGGGTTGCCATTGGGGACTTACACGCTGACGGAAACGCAGGCTCCGGGTGGTTTTGCAAAGCTCAAGGATCCGATCACGTTTGAGATTACGGACGCTGATGTGGATGCGGGCAAGAACTTGGGTGATGTGGTCAATGAGCGGGTTTCGGCGAGCGGCTTACCGGGCTTGCCGATTACCGGCGGGACGGCTGCATCGCTCTTCATCCTGGGCGGCGTGGCAATTGTGGCGCTGGCTGGGATAGCCGGACTGGTGGCGTTGCGACGCCGGCAGGCGGGAGCTCAGTAAGTACGAGGATTGGGCACTAATCGGAAGGAAATATTGAGGCAGAGGATTCCACGCGAGCAGGGCTACGGCCTTCGCCGTGAGACTACTGCGTCTAATAAGGCAGAGATTCCACGCGGGCGGGGCTACGGCGTCGTCGGAGGAACACTCTGAGGAATCGTAATAACCGGAAACGAAAACTATTCGTAAGGAATGAATATGTCGAGGAAAACGAAAAGCTTCCGCGCGCGGATGGCGGCGCTCGCTGCGGGCGTGCTCACCATCTCTTTCGCGGGCGGGATTGCCGGAATGGCGGCGCTCGCTCCGGCCGCTCACGCAGAATCAGGCAATATCAACCCGGACGCCAAGGGTTCGATCACGATCCACAAGTTCGCTAACCCGGATCTGGGTAAGGCGGGCGATGGTACGGAGCTAAAGGACGGCGAAAAGCCCACGACGGAGCCGATTAGCGACGTCACCTTTACTTATGCGAAAGTAAAAGACATCGACCTTTCGACCAATGTCGGCTGGACTTCGGCCCAGTCGTTGACGGTCGACGCTAACGGAAAGATCACGGGCAAAGGACCAGCTAGCCCGAAGACTCCGGAGTCTCTGGTAGAGATGGAATTCACGACCGAGGAAGCAGTTGATTTCCCGGCGACGGACAAAGAAGGAAAGGCTACTAAGGCCGAGTTGCCAATCGGTGTTTACCTGGTAACGGAAAAGTCGGCTCCGAAGAATGTGACCGCGAAGAGTGCTCCGTTCTTGGTGACGATCCCGTCCCCGAATAAGGCGGCTCAAAACGGCTGGCTTTATGACGTCCATGTGTATCCGAAGAATACCGTGCTCAATCCCGATGACCTGCCAGTCAAGAAGGTTCTCGACCAAGACAAGGTGCATTTCCCGGGGGATGAGGTTGCATGGCAGATCACCCAGAAGGTGCCGGCTCTCGGTACTACTGAGAAACTATCCACCTTCAAGGTAATCGACGACCTTCCGGAAGGCGTTAATGCCGTTACTGAAGATAAGGTCACGGTAGAGGTATTGGGAACCGATAACCAAAAGGTAGACGTTACGCCGCAGATTTCAATTGAGGCCTCGACCAACACGGTTACGGTTGACTTTGCGAATGTTTTGGACCAACTGAAGTCCGGATATACCGTGAATGTGACTATTCGTGCTACTGTTGACGATTCCTTGAACGGGCCACTGACCAACCAGTCGCAGACCGTGATCAACAATGAGACGTATAAGTCGTCCAACCCAGGTAAGCCTGGTACTGAAGAACCGACTACGGTTGACTTTTCGACTCTGACCATCAAGAAGGTCAATGGTCAAAACCTGACCCTCGATGGTGCCACCTTCTCTATCCAGCCGGCTGTGAAGGACGGATCGGGACCGGATGAGAAATTTGATCCCGTAGAGATAACTACCGCTGAAGGTGGGGTAGCAACCCAAAATCTTGCGGTAGGCAAGTACTGGGTGAAAGAAATCAAGGCTCCGGTTGGCTACGAAATTGATAAAAAGTGGGCTGATGGGCAGCTTGTCAATGTTGTGGCGGATGCGAATACCAACGTGCAGACGATCACCAACCTCACCGCTGGTGATGCCGGTAGCAAGCTTCCCGGCTTGCCGCTGACCGGTGCGCAGGGCGCGCTGATCCTCGCCGTCGTGGGCGTGGTGCTTATCGGCCTGGGTGTTTGGGCCGGCGTGGCTTCGGTACGCCGCCGCAAGGCCGAACAAGAGTAAACCCTAGTTAGCTAGGTCGCCATTTATTCCCCCGCATCTTTCTCCGCTTGGGTTTTTCCTGCGGGGTGGGTGCGGGGGAATATTTGCCGTTTTCCATTTTCCATTTGGTTCTCGTTTTCCGCATTTCACTTGCCACATCTCGCTTTCCGCATTTCACTTGATTCCACCTGTCACATTTCGCGTTCCATTACCACTTCGCTTCAAAACCCGCGAAAGAAGACCAAAAAACTTGAGAAAGAAGGTGCGTCCAGGATGTCAGATAATCCTCCCGCAAAAATTCCTGAAACAGCGCCCGAACCCACATCGCGGCCGGGTACCGGTGGCGCGGAAAGCTTTACTCACCCAGGTCCAGAGGCCAATACGCCAGTAGCATCGGGGGTGCCTGCACAGTCGGAGCTACCTGCACAGGAAAAAGCCTCGAAAGTGGCTGCCGTAGCGCCGGCTCATAAATCTCCCAGTCGTCTTGGTGCTTATCTTCTGCCTGCGGTTGCCGCGATCCTAGCGCTCGTCGGCGTGACTGTTTTCCTTTATCCACAGGCTGCACAGTGGGTGAATCAGTATCGCCAGGCCAAGCTGGTTGATGCCTATAACGCCTTGGCGATCGCGGCTGACCCACCCGCAAATGAGCAGATTGCGCGCGCCGAAGAATATAACCAAGCTTTGCGGGGCGGGGGAATGGTCGATATTGCCGGTCACGTACCGACCCTGAACGAGACGCAGGCCAATATTAAAACTCCGGAAGAATACGGCGTACTTCCCTATGAGGAACAACTAAAAGTACAAAGTGACGGTTTGATGGGGCGGATCAAGGTACCCGCGGCCGACGTCGACCTACCTATTTACCACGGAACTTCGGATGCGACCCTGCTCCGCGGTGCCGGCCACCTGCAAGGTACCGCGTTGCCGGTGGGCGGGGAAGGTACCCGCACGGTGATCACGGCACATCGCGGACTGGCAGAACAGGCTATGTTCACGCACTTGGACCGCGTGGCAAAAGGTGACGAGTTTTCGATCGAAGTTTTTGATGAAGTGCTGGTCTACCGCGTGGTGGATATTCAAGTTGTGGAACCAGAAGATGTAGAGAGCATCAGGGCTGATCCGAATCGCGATCTGGCGACGCTTATCACGTGCACTCCGTTAGGTATTAATACGCAAAGAATTGTGGTTACTGGGGAGCGGGTGCTTCCCACCCCGAGCGACGCCGTGGCCGGTGCGCCGAGCGATCTACCGCACTTTCCATGGTGGATCGTATGGTGGTTGCTTGCGTTTGTAAGCTGTTGCGTTTTCTATTTCTATGCGGCGCCGCGTCGCAAAAAGAACGCAAAACGGAAACCGGCAGCGCACCTAAGCCCGGCCAGCGGGACGGGTCGGGCCGTTGGGACAGATCGGGCCGGTGCGACGGGTCAGGCTGGCGGCGCATAGTATGCCGGCGGCGCATAGGTGCTAGCGGAGAGTAGCAGGCAAGCGGCACAGCGGAAACCGGCGGCACATAGCTGAAACCTTTAGCACGAAATTGCCTGCCCTGCCCAGCACAGTGATGAGCTAACACTTCGGGCACAGTGATGAGCTAACACTTCGAGGTGAAGTGATTTCGGGGTAGCCTTGGGCGGTGTCTGCACAGGAGGATTGGATGAAGAAGAACGATGGTTCGTCTTTTGGCGTGAGTGGTGCGAACCCAGGAAGCGGTGCGAACCCGGGGAACAGTGCGAACCCGGGAAGCGGTGTGAACTCGGGGAATAGTGTGAACCCGGGAAGCAGCGTGAACCGGGAAAGTAACGCGAACCCGGAAAAAGCCGTGATAGAAAATGCTGAAATTCGTAAGATCGTAGAATTCAATGCCCTTGATGACGCGGAGCAAGAACGTGCAGCTGCCGGAGAGGCGGAAAACGCAGAGGAAGCGGAGCTGAGTGAAGCTTTGCAGATCCTCTTGGGATCGGAACTGATCGCCGGGCCGGATCCGAGCGTCGTCGAAGACGTGAAGGCACAACCCGAACCTGAAACGGAACCGCTCGCGGACCTTGCAGCAACCGCAGCTTTGGACGCCGAGGTGGACGCAATCTACCAGCAGATTCTTACGCGCGCGCCGGAACATAAGGTGCAACCGAGTTTGCAACGCGTACAGGACTGCTTGGACATGATGGGCAATCCTCAAAATTCATATCGTAGCGTGCACGTCACCGGTACGAACGGGAAAACCTCCACGGCACGGATGATTGAAGCACTACTACGCGAAATGGGTTTGCATACCGGGCGTTTTACTTCCCCACATTTGGAGAACGTGCGGGAGCGGATTTCAATTAATGGCGCCGCAATTTTGCGGGAAGATTTCATCCAGGCGTGGGAAGATGTGGCGCCTTTCGTGGAGCTCGTGGATAAACAGAGTGTGGCGGCAGGCGGGCCGCGGATGAGCTTCTTCGAGGTGTTCGTGGTAATGGCATACCAGGCATTTGCGTATGCGCCCGTGGACGTGGCCGTAGTAGAAGTCGGCATGGGCGGGGAATGGGACGCCACGAATGTTATCGATTCTTCGGTAGCAGTATTGACGCCGATTGCTTTGGACCACCAACGGTGGCTGGGAGCTTCGGTGGAAGAAATTGCACATGAGAAGGTTGGGATTATTAAACCGGGAGCGGCGGTTATTAGTGCGGCGCAAACCCCTTCGGTGCTCGATATTATTGCGGATAAAACTCGTGCGCAGCACGGGCGTTTGGAAGTTTATGGCCGCGATCTGGAAGTACTGAACCGGGAAACCGCAGTTGGCGGGCAACTGATTTCTATTCGTACCCCGGCTGCTACTTACGAAGATATTCCGCTGGCTTTGCGCGGAGATTTCCAGGCGGAAAATGCGGCTTTAGCTTTGGGTGCGGTGGAAGCTTTCCGCGATGGTGGCGCGCTTTCTGGGGACGTAGTGGAACACGCTTTTATGGCAGTTTCTTCGCCCGGCCGCTTGGAAGTGGTGCGCTCTTCTCCCACGGTTGTGGTGGATGCTGCGCACAACCCGGCCGGGGCAGAAGCTACCGCCCGGGCGCTCGCGGAATACCATCCGGGCCGGCGCGTTGGCGTGATCGCCATGATGGCAGACAAAGACGTAGAAGGCACGCTCGGTTTCTTTGAACCAATTTTCGAATCGGTAGTAGTTACCGATATGCCGACCACGCGGGCTATGGACGCAGACGATCTGGCAGAAATTGCGCGCGATGTTTTCGGAGAAGACCGCGTGAGCGTAGAACGCAATCTGATGAACGCCATCGATACGGCGGCCGGCCTCGCTGAAGAAGACAACCCGGAGCCGATGATCACGCCGGTGGTTGTAGTAACCGGTTCGATTGAACTGGTTGGCGAAGCCCGGCGGCTCATGGGTAAAAAAGCCCCTGACGGCGCCGAATAACTAATTCCGCGCTTTGTGTGCGGCTGGCATAACGGGCGGAAGAGTACACATTGGTGCAGATACCCACGTAGCGGACTTGTGTGCACAGCCGGCAAATTCATGGGAGGATCGCCTCATGACCGAACGGGTATTTATAATCGTGAAACCGGATGCCCTGGAGCGCGGGCTTTTGGGTGAAATTTTGGGCCGGATTGAAAAGAAGGGCTTTGCTTTCGAAAAGCTCGAGCTGACGAACCTGGATAAGGAACGGCTGGGACAGCATTATTCCCACATTACGGATAAGCCTTTCTACCCGGATGTAGAAAGCTACATGACGTCTGGGCCAGTCGTGATTGGCGTTGTGACCGGGCATGGAGTGGTAGCGGCGGTACGGCAAATTGTGGGTGCCACCGATCCGCTCGAAGCACAGCCGGGCACCATCCGCGGCGATTTCGGCCGGTCCTGGGAAGATGGAAATATGCGTAACCTTATTCACGCGTCGGATTCCCCGGAAAATGCGGAAAGGGAGATTTCCATCTGGTTCGCATAAACGCGGAAAAGACAAATCAATAATCAGGCTGGGTGCGGGCGCCATGCTCGTACCCAGTTTTTGTTGCCAGCAGGCCGCAGCCGGCAGCATGGCACAAACCGCGGAATTGGTTTCGGGAAGCGGCGCGGCCGCTCCGCACGAAACCCGAAACTACTAATTCCGCGAAAACTGCCCCACACAAACCGCGGAATTAGCCCCGAGGTCCGAGAACCGGGCCCAACACAAACCGCGGAATTGGTGCTGGCGGCCGGTACCGCGGCTCGCCATTGGGTGGCGTCCGGGCTTGCGCGGGCGGCATCGATTATCCTTGATGCCGTGCATTTGAAGTCGTTGGTCATGCGTGGATTTAAATCCTTTGCTACTTCGACGACGATGCGTTTCGAACCCGGAATCAACGCAATAGTTGGGCCCAATGGTTCCGGAAAGTCTAACGTCGTCGATGCTCTCGCTTGGGTTATGGGCGAACAGGGAGCCAAATCCCTGCGCGGCGGGCAAATGTCGGATGTTATTTTTGCCGGCACCGCAAAGCGTCCTGCCCTCGGCCGCGCCGAAGTGTCGCTTACTATCGATAACTCAGACGGTGCTTTGCCGATTGACTACGTGGAAGTGACGATCACGCGGCGGCTTTTCCGTAATGGTGGTTCCGAATACGAAATCAACGGTTCCCCAGCCCGCCTCCTCGACATCCAAGAACTGCTTTCCGATACCGGTATGGGCCGGGAAATGCACGTCATTATCGGCCAAGGCCGGCTCGACCAAGTGCTCACCGCCACCCCGGAGGAACGCCGCGGCATTATTGAAGAAGCAGCCGGGGTACTCAAACACCGGCGGCGCAAAGAACGCGCCTTACGCAAACTCGAAGGCATGAAAGAGTCTTTCACCCGGGTAGAAGATCTCAGTGCGGAACTGCGCCGCCAGCTCGGACCTTTGGCCAAACAAGCAGAGGCTGCGCGCCGCGCCCAAGTTATTCAAGCCACGGAAAGGGATGCCCGTGCGCGCCTATTAGCTGACGACGCCGCCCAACAGGCCGCGCGCATGCAAGCCGATACGGTGAGCGAGGCCGAAATACGCGAATTACGCGCAGAAAACAAGCAAGAAACCGCGCGGGTGCGCGAAGAAGTCGCCGCCGCCGAAGCCGCGGTCGCAAAAGCCGCTCCAACTGTTGCTCAGTTCACGCGCCAGTGGCAGCAGGTGAGCTCCCTGGAGGAAAGATCGCGTTCCTTAGTGCAACTAGCGCAAGAACGGCAACGTTCCCTGCGCGCGGCTACGGGTAGCGCAGAGCGCGGCGAAAACCCGGAAGATATACGGGCGCGTGCCCGCAAAGCTCGTGCGGAAGAAGAAGATCTGAGCGCCCAAGCAACCGCCGCCCAAGACGTTCTCAATGCGGCGATTAGTCAGCGTGAAGAAGCCGAAAGTAAAGAACGGGAAGCCGATAGCGCCTACGCGGCTGTCAACCGGCAGATTGCTGACCAACGGGAAAACGCGGCCCGCCTGGCCGGCCAGCTCAATACGGCCCGCACTCGCCTGGAAGTACTTACGAGCGAAAAAACGCGCGTAACTGCGGAACAGGAAGCCGCCGCGCAGCGTGCCCGCGCGGCCCAAAAAGCGGTCGCGGAAGCGGAAGCGGCCCTCGCCGGAACTAATTCCGCGGAAACTGACAATTCCCTCCAGCAAGCGCACGAGGCCGCAGCGCAGCGCCTCGCCAGTGCCAAAGCAGCAGAAGACAGCGCCCGTACCGCTTTGAATCAGGCTCGCGAACGGCTGGCTTCCGCGCGCGCCACAGCTGAAACCCTCGCACAGTCTTTGGCACCCGCAGATGCCACGGCTTGGGCCTTGCCCCATGCTCGTGGGCTCGCCCGTGAATCTGTGACCGCGCTTCCCGGGTGGGAGGCAGCAGCCGAAGCAGCATTGGGTGGCGCGGCTAGCGGCGTCGTCGTAAACACTCTCGCCGACGCCGTAGACCTGCTGCGGCAAGCTCACGCCGAAAAAGCAGGCCACCTAGACATCACTATTGCGGCCGTGCCGGGAGCACCCGAAAACAGTTCCGCAGATGTTCCCGAAAACGCCTCCGCAAAAGATCCCGCTGACGCTGCCGCATCCACGGCAGCCGCCGCTGGCACCCCCGCATCCGCCGCCGCATCCACGGCAGCCGTCGCTGGCACTCCCACATCCGTTCCTGAAAACGTTCTGGATCAAGCCCTCGAAGTGGCATTTACGGCAACTGCTGGCACAATTGACACCGAAGCCGCGATTCGGGCGCGTGATGCTTTACAGTTTTCGGGTCCGGCCGCTGCGGCTTTGCGCGCACAATTAGCCGGCACGGCGCTCGCGGCGGATTTGGTGACGGCTCGAAAACTTGTGGAAGCTGGCGCTCCACGCGTGGTCACGGCGGCTGGCGAGATCTTGGAGGCGGCGCATGTGCGCGGCGGGCAGGGGAGCGGGGCGGCGGTTTTGGCTCGGCAGGCCCGCTACGAAGAGGCCCGGCAGGAAGTAACCGAAACCGAGACTGCGGTGGAAACCGCTACGCAAGAGCTTGCGCGGGCACGGGAAGAAACCGCTTCCCGGCAGGCAATACATACCGAAACGGGTGAGCAACTGGCTTCGCGTGATTCTTTCGTCGCCGCCAAAACCGCGGAATTGGGAGCCTTGCGGCAAACCCTGGCGGCCGCGCAGGCAGAAGAAAACCGCGCCGTGGCGCGTTTGGAATCTTTGGCGCAAGACATTGCCAAACAAAGCGACCGGGTATCCGAGCTAGAAAACCGCGTGGCTACTCAACAAAATGCCGAGGCGGTTGAGCTTCCACCCGGTATCGAACTTACGGTTTTCGGCGCGGGCGCGGTTGCGTCTGCTAGCGCGGTTGCGTCTGCTAGCGCGGAGGCGTCCGGAACCTCTAGTTCACAGGCGTCCGGAACCTCTAGTTCACAGGCGTACGGAACCGCGCAATCTTCGCCCTCGCAAGTTCCGCAAACTCCGGAAGCATTGCTTGCACAACTGGAAACCGTAAAACAAGCAGCGGCGCAGGCGGCACGGCTGGCACGGCAACAGGAAACGGAAGCGCGTCTTGCGGTACGTACGAAGGAAGAACGTTACCGGGCGATTATGGGCCGGGCCGATGCCTTGGACCGGAGTGCCCAGGCGGCGGAGGAACGCATCGAGCGAGAAGCGCGCGCGGCGCAACGGCGGGCGGCCGCGGAAAAATCGGCAGCGCAGGTCGAACTGTGGGCGCGGCAAGCACTTTCTCATGCTGCGGCCTTGGTGGCCAATATCGACCAGCAACGCCAGCGGGCGGAAAAGGAACGGGAGGAACTGGACGCCGCGCTCACGGCCTTGCGGTCCCGGCTCGATTCTCTCAATTCTCGCGGTCGGGAGCTTGATGATGCGAGCCATCAACGGGAACTAGCCGCATCTCAACAGCGTTTGCGCTACGAGCAGCTGGGGGAAAAGTCAGCTTCGGAGCTGGGTATGCCACTGGAAACTTTGGTGGCGGAATACGGCCCGCATATGCCCGTTCCCACCGCGGAGGGCGAGGTTCCTTATGTGCGCGAAGAGCAAGAGAAGCGGCTGGCGAAGACACAACGGCAACTGGCGCGCTTGGGCAAAATTAATCCCCTAGCTTTGGAGGAACATGCTGCTTTGGCGGAACGCCAACAATACTTGGCAGACCAATTAGCGGACTTACGAAAAACCCGGGCGGATTTGCTGGAAATCGTCAAGGATGTGGATGCGCGCGTAGAGACGATTATGACTTCCGCGATTGCCGATGTTTCTGCCCGCTTCGTGGAAGTATTCGAAAAACTGTTCCCGGGTGGTGAAGGGCGGCTTGTCCAAACCGCGCCGGAGGACGTGCTGACCACGGGAATCGAAATTGAGGCGCGCCCGCCCGGTAAACGTGTGCGGCGGCTATCTTTGCTTTCCGGTGGGGAAAGGTCGCTGACGGCGATTGCCTTCCTAGTGGCGATTTTTATGGCTCGGCCCTCCCCGTTCTATGTGATGGATGAGGTGGAAGCGGCGCTCGACGATGTTAATCTTTCCCGCCTCCTGCAGATTTTCTCCATGTTGAAAGAAAACTCGCAGCTGCTGGTTATTACCCACCAAAAACGTACGATGGAAATCGCCGATACGATTTACGGCATTTCGATGCGCGAGGATGGGGTGTCTACCGTTGTCTCGCAACGCCTCGCGGAGGTGCTACCGGAATCCACGTCTGAAGAGAATGCCACCGCCGATAACCAGCCGTAAACAATTCTCAAACTTCAGATTTCCAATTCGTAACTTTATTCAGCGGTGCTTAGCTTGTTCGTTATTAGCGAGCCGCGAAAGGGGTGTGCAACCCGGAGCGAAGGAGCGTTATCAGTGCCAGAACGCCAGAAGTTACGCAAACGTAACCCAAGGTTATGAAACTGCAATGGTGACACTCGAAGCAATAACGTAATTTCGGGCCAAACACTTGAGATAATCAGATCGTGTTGGTTCTCTTCATTGTTTTTGCTGTGATCGTCGGCGTAGTCGTCGTCGCTATTGGAATAACTTTGAGCCCCCGACGGTGGAATCCTACCGATTGGGTGTCTGAATCGTGGCAAGCAATGCGTGCGGATGAGCTCAACCTTGACCAATACAAGGTGGAAGCTCAAGATGAGCGCGTCGCCTCTATGTTTGAAGAGTTCCCGCGGGAATCGGAGGCCTATATTTCGGCGGAAGCTGTGGAGGACCAGCTCGATCGCTTCCGGCGGGCAGAGAAGAATGTTTCGCGTAAGGCACGGCAACGGTTGCGCGGTGGGACGGAGCGGTTGCGGGATAATATGCAACGTCCGCAAAATGACCAGGTAACGGCGGATTCTCCGGGCTTACAGAACCACACGAAACCCGTGCAGAACCACACATTGCGCCCGCAGGAGCACACGTCGCCCACGCAGAACCGCACGGCGCTCGCGCAGAACCGCACGGTGCTCGCGCAGAACCGCACGACGCCGCACAACCTACCTGCCGCAAAGCAAACGGTTTCGCCCGCTCCAGCGGCCATACCAACACCAACCGTTTCGCGTAGCGGCGCCCCGAATTATGATTTCGCTACTAATATGCCGGCGGTTGCGGTTCCGCGCCGGCCGGCTGCCCGCCCTTACGCGGAACGCTGGGCCGATGGGTGGCAGGCGATGGAAGCGCGGCGCACGCGTACAGACAGTGAGGCTCGCACCGCGCCGGTAGGAACGACGACGCCGGAGCCAGCCACTTTCAACACCGCTTCCAATACCATCTCTACGGAGGCGGAGCCTGCAGCAGATAGGCCGGAGGAAAGGCCCGAAACTGTTGCTGCTGCGGTCCCAGAGGCGCAAGCAGCTCCCGAGATTCGAGAAACGGAAGAAACCGGCATCGGCAGCGAAGGTTTCGAAGTGCAGTGGCCGAGCCTGCGCGAAACCGCCGCAGCAACTGAAACTCCGGCCTCGGCCGCAGTTTCCGCGGTGGCGGAAACTGCTACGTTTGTCGAAACTCCCGCCGCAGCGGAAACTGCCACGCCGGCAAAAACACCGGCCCCGGTAGAAACCTCCGCTCCGGCCGAAGCTGCTGCGCCCGCGGAGACTTCCAACCCGGCGGAAGCTTCGGTGTTGGCAGAAACCGCGGAATTGGTAGAAGAGCCGCGGCCGGTGAGTTCGCTTGAAGATGCGCAACGCGAAGCCGCTATGAACCGGGAAGACCTTTTGGCCTGGCTCGACAAGGCCGAAGCCAGTGCGTGGGAACCGTCCTCCGGTAAGATCGAATTCCCTGACCGGCGTACGGCCTAACACGCCGCACCAAATAACCAGCTTGCACTAAAAAACCAGTTTGCCCCGGCGGGTGCCCGGTTGCTCATATTCACGAGTTGCGTGGGCAATAATGCTGGAAAAGCAGTGTGAGCTCTGCGAAACTGGCTAGGTGGATACTCCAGTCATTATTGCAATTGTCATCGCCGTCGTCTTGGCACTCCTCCTGGTGCCCCTGCTCGTTTCTGCGATCCGGAAGAACGCGCGGCGGGAAGAACTCGAACGGCAAGCCACCCAGGCGGAAGCACTCACCACCGCGGAAACGGAAACAGCATCCCCTGAAACTGCAGAAGAAACGCCTACCACCGTTACCGCGGTCGCTATCGAACAGCCCGAATCGGTACCTTCGCGCATGCAGCGCTTGCGCGCCCGGCTGGCCGGCGCCGGCGGCTTTGGGCAAGCTATCCTCTCGATTATTTCGCGGGGCGATCTAAGCGCCGCCGATTGGGAAGAGCTGGAAGATACGCTCCTCATGGCGGACGTCGGGCTCGAATCCACCGAAAAAATCATGGACAACCTGCGCCAACGCGTGAAAGTGGCCGGCACTCGCGACCCAGAAGAAGTGCGCCAAATCCTGCGCGAAGAACTACTCAGTTTCGTTGGTCCCGATATGGATCGGTCACTCAACCTGGCCCGGCATGAAGACGCGGAGGGAGCCGTCCACCCGGCTTCGCTCCTCATGGTGGGTGTGAACGGTACCGGAAAGACGACGACGGTTGGCAAGCTCGCCCGTCTGCTGCGCGCCGAAGGAAAAACTGTACTCCTGGGCGCGGCGGATACTTTCCGTGCCGCCGCGGCTGACCAGTTGCAAACCTGGGGAGAACGCGTGGGCGTGGAAACCGTACGCTCCGATAAGGAAGGTGCCGATCCGGCGTCGGTAGCGTTCGACGCCGTACACCGCGCCGATGCGGAAGGGCTTGACGTAGTGCTCGTTGATACCGCGGGACGGCTGCAAAACAAGGCCGGGCTCATGGACGAGCTGGGCAAAATCAAGCGCGTTATGGAACGCACAGCACCCGTCAGCGAAGTATTACTCGTGCTGGATGCCACGACGGGCCAAAACGGAATGCAACAGGCACGAGTTTTCGCGGAAGTCACCGGAATTACGGGAATTGTGCTGACCAAGATGGACGGTACCGCGAAGGGCGGCATCGTTATTTCTGTGCAACGCGAACTGGGCGTGCCGGTGAAACTGGTGGGGCTGGGCGAAGGGGCGGACGATCTGGCGCCCTTCAATCCG
The DNA here is from genome assembly GCF_900618115.1 of Actinobaculum suis. Classification (NCBI taxonomy): domain Bacteria; kingdom Bacillati; phylum Actinomycetota; class Actinomycetes; order Actinomycetales; family Actinomycetaceae; genus Actinobaculum; species Actinobaculum suis. The sequence continues at coordinate 1,740,206 of NZ_UYIO01000001.1, read as the reverse complement.
CAAGATTTCGTCGATTCCCTGCTCGGCATCGAAGAAAAATAGCGCACGAGGCGGCACGGAGCACCGGAAAGCACATAGGAACTAGGTGTAGGTTCCGGCCCGCGCCGCCCTAAAGCTATGTGACGAATATGAAGATCAAAAACGTAACTTTGCTGTACCGCCCGGCGGCCGTACGCCGGTATGCAAGCAAACTTCGCAAGTTCGTGCGCGAACTGGAAAAACTGGGGGTCACCGTCCACCAAACGATGACCGGAAACTCGCAGGTCACGCAGATGGTGGTACGGGAACGCTTGCGTACCCGCGATACTGATGCGCTCATCATCTTCGGTGGAGACGGTTTTTTGCACGCTGTTTTGCAAGAGACCGCGGGAACCGATATGCCGTTAGGTATTATTCCGGCGGGAAGTGGGAACGATTTCGCGCGGCATTTGCGGATTAGCAAAGATCCGCGCCGCGCCGCCGCGGTGATTGCCGCCGGAAACGCTCAGCCGCTGGATCTTGGTTACGTGGAGCCTCTACCCGCGGGAACTCGCACCGGCCAGTGGTTCGCCACGATTGCTTGTATCGGTTTTGATTCGCGCATTGTGGCCCGCACAAATTCGTTTAGCTGGCCGCGTGGCACCCTCCGGTACGTGATTTCCCTCCTTGTCGAACTGCCTAACTACGGGGCCGTCCCGGCGCAAATATATGCGGACGGGGAACTGGTACATGACGAGCGGATGACTTTATGCGCGGTCAGCAACACCCGTTTTTATGGCGGCGGATTCCCGATCGGCGTCGGTGCGCAGCCCGACGACGGCGTACTCAACACGACAGTAGTGGGCGGGATTGGAAAAATCCGGTTGGGCGCAAATATTCCGCGTCTGTTCACCGGCGGTTTTACGAAAGTCCCCGAAGTGAAAGTAATCCGCGGGCAAGAAATCACCGTGGCCGGGGCACGTGGGCTCACCTGCCATGCCGATGGGGAAGCCGTCTGCCCAGCGCCATTCCGCGTGCGAATTGTGCCCGGCGCGATGCGCTTCCTGGTGCCCTAAACGCACGCGTGCCCGCCGCAAGACCGCGGCGGGGAACATACTGGGAACCGCGCCCCAAAACCGCGCCCCAAAACCGCGCTGCGAAGACCGATCCCGAAGGCCCACCCCGAAACCGCGCCGGGAAACCTTGCGGCAGAAACGCGCCGCAAGACCACGCCGGAAAACCTACAAAAAGCTGGGAAAGAAAGAGGGTTTTCCCACCGGGAGGGCGCGGACGGGCGGGACCGCGTAGACTTATCCTCAGATTCGTATCCTTGCCGGGTGCCGGGAGCGGTGCTGGTAGGCCGCGTGCCGCGGGGCCGCGCGCTGGCGGGGATGTGACCGTAAATGGACGTAACTGATTGACCGAGGCTGGACTTGTTTAATTCTCTTTCCGATCGCATTACCGGAGCATTCAAGAATATTCGCAAAAAAGGGGTTCTCACCCAGGCGGATGTGGATAAGACCATCACGGATATCCGCCGCGCCCTCCTGGATGCAGATGTGGCCCTGCCGGTGGTCCGTGAGTTCACGGCTAATGTCCGGGAAAAGGCTACGGGAGCGGTACGTTCCCAGGCGCTCAACCCTTCCCAGCAGATCGTCAAGATCATCTATGCCGAACTCGTAGAAATGCTGGGTGGGCAGGCCAGGGATCTCAATTACGCCCAAGGCCGGCCCACGGTGATTATGCTCGCCGGGCTACAAGGTGCCGGTAAAACCACGCTCGCCGGCAAGCTCGGGAAATGGTTGCAGGCGCAGGGCCGTAAAACGCTCCTCGTGGCTTCCGATTTGCAGCGGCCCAATGCCGTCCAACAGCTCCAGGTAGTAGGGGAGCGTGCGGGTGTGGACGTGTGGGCGCCCGAACCGGGGAACGGGGTTGGAGATCCGGTAGAAGTTGCCCGGAGCGGCGTTGCCCATGCCGATAGTGAGGGATACGCGGCGGTTATTGTTGATACGGCCGGCCGGCTCGGTATCGACGAAGTCCTCATGAAGCAGGCGGCAGATATTCGCGACGCGGTGAACCCGGACGAAGTTTTCTTCGTCATTGACGCCATGGTCGGCCAAGATGCCGTAGCTACCGCCAATGCTTTCCAGGAAGGCGTGGGCTTTACCGGCGTTGTAGTTACCAAGCTCGACGGCGATACGCGAGGCGGTGCGGCACTTTCGGTCCGCGGCGTTACCGGGCAGCCGATCCTCTTTGCTTCCACCGGTGAAAAACTCACCGATTTTGAACAGTTCCATGCCGACCGCATGGCCTCCCGCATCCTCGATATGGGTGACGTGCTCACCCTTATTGAGCAGGCTGAACGCACCTGGAGTGAAGAACAACAGGCCGAACTCGCTTCGAAGATGAGCGCCGGGGAATTCGATCTGAACGATTTCCTGGTGCAAATGAACCAAATCAAGCGCATGGGTTCCATGAAGAAGCTGCTCGGCATGCTTCCTGGCATGGGCCAATTCCGGAAGCAGCTGGACGAATGGGATGAATCTTCCATGGTGCGTATCGAGGCGATCATCCAATCCATGACGCCCGCAGAACGCGCCAACCCGAAGATCCTCAACGGTTCGCGCCGGCAGCGTATTGCCGCTGGTTCGGGCACCACCGTGCAAGAAATTAATTCGTTGATCGAACGGTTCACGCAGGCCCGCAAAGTTATGCAGCAAATGTCGAGCGGTATGCCCGGCATGCCGGGAATGCCCGGTGCGGGCGGCGGTTCGCGGCGGCAAAAGCGGGCTCAAAAGCGCCGTTCTGGAAACAAGAAGGGCCGTTCGGGGAATCCCGCAAAACGGGCCCGGCAGGAAGCTGAAGCCGCAGCAGCCGCACAGCGGCGTGAACAAGCCCGGGCGGCTAACCCTTCCGGGTCTGCATTTGGCGGTGCGGGTGCGGGCAGTGCCTTCGGCGCAGGTGCACAAGATGCGAATCTTGCGGCCGGTTTGGGCGGGCTCGGCCTGCCCGGTAACGCGGGGCAAACCGGCGGGGAACAACCAGATATCGACCTGGACGAGCTGAAGCGTTTCCTGCGGTAGACGAGGAGAAGCGTTTCCTGCGGTAGACGAGGAGAAGCGTTTCCTGCGGTAATTAGTGGCGTTGGCTACCGGCGTCGTGGTTGCACTTACTTTTCCGGTGAGGGCGCGCAGGCTGGCCGTGGCTTAGCACGAGAGGCTTGACGCGAGGGGGTTAGCCCCGGTTCCGGTTCGGGGCCCCGTTTGGCAGCTGGTTCGCGTTTGGGCCTTGTTCGCCCGCAACCCCAGGTTCTGGAACAGGTTCCGATACCGGTTTGGGGCCCCGTTCGGCCCCAGGTTCTGGAACAGGTTCCGATACCGGTTTGGGGCCCCGTTCGGCCCCAGGTTCTGGAACAGGTTCCGGTTCGGTGAGAGCTTCGATAACGACGTCGGGAATCGCATCTACCACCCCGCCCAAAGGTACATAACCTTCGGGAATGTCTTCGTAGGAGCGCGGATCTTCCAAGGGTTCTACGTGAATGAGTACCCGCAGGCCCGGCACCGCTGCGCGCAATTCTTCGGCAAGATCTTCCGCTGCCTCATGCCCTTCCCACACCGTCCATGAACCGGGGACTAGCATGTCCAAGTTTGCGTATGAATCGCGCCCAGAAACCCGCGTTTGCAGCCCGTGGAAACGGATATTTTTTCGCGCGTGGCTACGCAAGATCTGCACTATTTTCTCGATTTCGGCAGCAGGGAGCGCAGCATCCATCAGCCCGGCCAAAGATTCACGCACGAGTTTTGTTCCCGTAAACAGAATATTGACGGCCACCAGGATCGCAATAATCGGGTCGAGTTGCTCCCAACCGGTTACCGCCACCAAACCGATCCCAACCACGACGCCGACGGAGGTAGCCACATCGGTGAGCAAATGTTTCCCATCCGCTTCCAAACTAATTGAGCGGTGTTTTGTACCTGCCCGCAATAAAATAATGCCCACCGCGCCGTTGAGTACCGAGGCGATTGCTACTACGAGAATGCCCCAACCCAGATCTGAAAGCGGTTGCGGATGGAGCAGATGATCCACCGCCGAAACGATAATCACCGCTGCGGCCACGAAAATCATGGCGCCCTCCACCGCGGAAGAAAAGTATTCTGCTTTCGTGCGCCCATACTGATAACTCGTATCAGCCGGCTTCCCGGCGGCAATCAGCGCGAGCAGAGCGATTACCGCGGCCACCAAATTGACCAGCGATTCTGCGGCATCAGAAAGGAGGCCTACGGAGCCTGTCAAAAAATATGCCCCCGTTTTCAAAGCAATAGTGATGACTGCGGCTGCTACCGACAGCCACGCGTAGGCAATTAGATTGACCTTCTTTGGCTGTGTGTTTTGTGAGTGTTTCACCTGTTCCGCCTGTTCCGCCTGTTCCGCCTGTCCTACCAGTTTGGCGTTTGCGTCTGCTGCGCGTCTCGCACCTGCTTGCACCTGTTGCTTGTCCTGCACTTTGCTATTGTCCCGGAAACTCGGCCGTTTCGCCATCTCGGGCAAGGAGTGCGGCGGAAGACCGGGGTGCGGAACTCCGCTGGCTAACAACTAGCAGCGGTGATGCGCTCCACCAGAATAGGAACTGTTATAACCCCGGATTTTCTGGCAGAATAAACGGTTGTACTTGGAAGGTCTCAAGCCCTCTCAATTGGGATGCTTCTTTGTTCATGGGCGCGAAAGGTGTGCGTAGTTACCCCCAACGTCCCTTCGGGTCCGCTTAAGTCAGAAAGGCATGACCGCACAAGTGGCAGTCAAAATTCGTTTGAAGCGCATGGGTAAGATCCGTGCGGCGCAGTACCGGGTTGTCGTCGTCGATGCACGTAAGAAGCGCGACGGCCGCGTGATTGAAGAGATCGGCTACTACGATCCGAACACCAATCCGTCCACGATTCTTATTGATTCCGAACGGGTCCAGTATTGGCTCGGCGTGGGCGCACAGCCTTCGGATCCGGTTCGCGCGCAGCTCAAGGTTACCGGTGATTGGCAGAAGTTCAAGGGCTATCGTGATGGCCAGGAAGGCCGGCTGCGGTTCCCGGAAACCGTTAACAAGGAAGAAGCTCGCAAGGCGGCAGTGGCGGAAGTGCAGGATGAAGCTGAAAAGCATCGCGCTGCCGTAGCCGAAGCCAAGGCCAAGGAAGAAGCTGAGAAGAAGGCTGCGGAAGAAGCAGCGGCAGCAGAAGCCGCGGCGGAAGAAGCAGGCTCTGCAGAAGATGCAGCTCCGGCCACTGAGGAGAACTAATGCTAGTTGAAGCGCTCGAACACCTGGTTAAGGGAATCGTAGATGCGCCGGATGAAGTGGAAGTTGTTTCCAAGGAAACCCGCCGCGGTGAACTTCTCGAAGTTCGCGTGAATCCGGATGATCTGGGCCGTGTTATTGGACGCGGTGGGCGCACAGCTAAAGCCCTACGCACGGTAATGAATGCACTTGCCGGGCGCGGTGGCGTGCGAGTTGATGTGATCGAAACCGATATCGCCTAGTTCAGCAAGTTCAGCAAACTGAGCTAGTTGAGATAGCGGCTAACTGGTGAGGCCGGTCCACCCCGCAGGGTGGGCCGGCCTTTCCTGTACATGCCACCGCGGGTGCGTTGATCTACCCGGGGCCGCGTTGAGCTGGCCGTGGACGGCGGTGCTCTGGCCGGAAGGGCGATGGGCTAGTCAGGGTGGTGTTGAACTAGCTAGGGATGGTGTTGATCTGAACGGGACGGGGTAACCTACCCGGTACGGGGATGAAGATTGCGGTGGTTCGGCGTCGTCGGGAACAAGGCTCCGGCATGCGATAATGAGGCGCTGGTAGGCAGTACCGGGGCGCTCTGCAAAAAGTGGGTACGGCTCTCCGCCGCCCCACGGGCGCCGTATAAACCGCCATAATAGAAACGGCACAAGTGCGCACAAACGGCACGAATGGGAGACGTAATGCAGCTGACGGTAGGCGTGATTGGCGCCGCGAAGGGCCTGAAGGGCGAGGTGCGGCTCGAGGTCCGTACCGATGCGCCGGAAAAACGTTTGCGAATCGGTAATAAGCTCGAAACAGATCCGGCGGAATTTGGGCCGCTCACGGTGGCCCGCACCCGCGAGTACAAAGGTTCGCTTTTCGTTATGTTCGAAGAGGTGAAAAACCGCAATACCGCGGAAGAATTGCGGGGCACGCGGCTCGTGATCGAATCGGATGAAGACGAACCGGAAGATGACGCCTGGTATCCCCACGAACTCGTCGGGCTGGAAGCACTGGACCCGGAAGGCTATGAATTGGGGATTGTGGCCGGGCTCGAACACGGTGTGGCCCAAGACCTGTTACTCGTACGCGAACAAGACGGGCGGATCACGCGCGTTCCCTTCGTTAGCGAAATCGTTACCGAAGTAGATATAGACGATAACTGTGTGGTGATGGATCCACCGCCGGGCCTGTTCTCGGAAGAAGAGCTAGTTATTGTGGATGGCGACGCCGAAACTCCGGCCCCTTCCGCTCCGTCACCGGCAGAGGAGCACGAAAAATAGTTATGCATATTGACGTCCTTACGGTATTTCCAGAATTCTTCTCCGTCCTCGATCTTTCACTCTTGGGTAAAGCCCAGGAGAAAGGGCTTCTCGAAATCGCGACCCATAATCTGCGCGACTGGACGCACGATGTCCATCGCACGGTAGATGACACCCCGGCCGGCGGCGGGGCAGGCATGGTAATGAAACCAGATGTGTGGGGCGCGGCCATCGACGACTTGCTCGCACGGCGTTCCCAAACTAGCCCGGTAGGGGAGGCCCCGGAAAACGCCAACGCGGCAGCGGTAAAAAACGCTACCGCCTCACTCTCGGAAAGCGCCCTAGCGCCGGCCCCGGAAAACGCCACCGCACCGGTTCCACAAAACACCGTGTTGGCAATTCCGACGCCGGCCGGGGTTCCGCTTACGCAGGAAGCATGCGGCGAACTTGCCCACGCGGCACATATTATTTTTGCGTGCGGCCGCTATGAGGGCATTGACGCCCGGGTAGCCGCGCATTACGCGCAACGCGGCCTGCACGTATTTGAGTATTCTTTGGGCGATTATGTGCTCAACGGTGGGGAAGTTGCGGCTCTGGCACTGATCGAAGCGGTGGCCCGGCTGATTCCCGGGATGGTTGGCAATCCGGAATCTTTGGTAGAGGAATCGCATGGGCGGGCCGGTTTGCTCGAATATGACAATTACACTCGGCCGGTTGCCTGGCGCGGTTTGGAAGTGCCAGCAGTGTTGCTTGCGGGCGATCATGGGAAAGTGGCGCGCCTGCGGCGCGACCAAGCTATTGCCAAAACGGCTACGCGCCGCCCGGATATGATCGCTCGTCTGCAAGCAAGCGATCTTGATAAAAAAGACCGTGCGGCCCTTTCCCAGCACGGCTGGTATCTGAGCAAAAACAGTGCCCACCCGTGCCGTCTGCAAATCGAAGAACCACATCCGGATGATTTTTCGCGGCTCGCGGCGCTCGCGGCTCGCAATTTCCCGGATGCTTGCCCACCCGAAATGACGGAGGTGGCAATCGCGGAGTTCATTGCTGAGAATCTGAGCCCGCAGCGTTTTGCAGAGTATTTGGATCCGGATTCGCCGTGGCTTACTCTCGCCGCCTACGCGAATGGGGAACCCGTGGCTTACACGCTCAGTCTGATACCGGAAGGAAATGGCGTGGCCGGGCTGGAAGATGGCGCACCAGATGCTCAGATTGGGGATTTGCGGGAAGGCCCTCTCGTAGAACTCTCGAAGTTCTATGTGGATCGGGACTGGCGCTCTTCGGGGCTGGCCGGCGCGCTCTGGCAGGCAACTTTGCAGGAGTATCGCACGCGGCTCGCAGCTTATAAAGCTCCGTATGTGTGGCTGGGCACGAATGGCAAGAACCGGCGTGCACACAAGGCCTACCGCAAACTTGGGTTCCGTAAACTTGCCCACCGCAGATTTACAGTAGGCGGGATTCTGAACGAAGACCTTGTATTCGGCCGTCCGATTCTCACGGACTGGCCGGAATCCGAGGAATAGAACCGGAGCTGCAGTAATACCAAAGGAGCCAGAAAGACTAGGCGGTTAGAAAGGCTAGGGGCCACGGCCGGCCCAACACGCAAACTAGCCATTTCGGATGCGGTACGAAATCGCGGAATTAGCCCCTTTGGATGCGGTATTTAATCGCGGAATTAGTCACCGCGGGGGATGAGCGGAGCGAAACTGGTGTACATTTGCTACCGTGATACGGGTGCGTGCGCGACGAATCTCTCGTTTTATGTGACTGGCGACAAGTGGATTATGCGCGCGCTTGTGGCATAATGATTTGGTTGTTTCTCGCACGTAAGTGCGTTTGCCCGCCGCAGGGGGTAGAGCACGCGAGTCTAAAACGTTGTACATATCGCTGCTGACCTGCGCGCAGTGGCGGAAGGTGAAAACTGATGCAGACCCTTGATGCTGTTGATGCCGGGCAGCTCCGCGATGACATCCCGGAGTTCCGTGCCGGTGATACCGTTCGCGTGAACGTAAAGGTTGTTGAAGGAAACCGCACCCGTACCCAGGCCTTCGAGGGCGTTGTTATCGCCCGGCAGGGTGACGGTATTCGGGCTACTTTCGACGTTCGGAAGATTTCCTTCGGTATTGGCGTGGAACGTAAGTTCCCCGTGCATTCTCCGTCGATCGAATCGATCGAAGTGCTCTCTCGTGGTGTTGTGCGCCGCGCGAAGCTTTACTATCTGCGTGATCGCCACGGTAAGGCGGCTCGTATTCGCGAACGTATCGCGGATCGCTAGTACGCCGCGGCCATGCAAGCCGCAGTATTGTCTATTGGGGCTCGTCGCGGTTGCGACGGGTCCCAATGTTCTACTTTCAGCGATAAGCGCGTTTGTCATACGTTCAGCGATAAACGCGCCGTGCCGCAGTGAGTTATCGTAGGGAAATGTGGAAAATGCCAGAAGGAACTGGGAGTGCGATGAGCTCACAAGCAGATGAGGAAATGAGCGAAGACCAAGTTGTGCGCCGTCGCGTAGAAACTGCGGAAGACTCAGACACCCTTGACCCTTCGGCTGGTGCAGAACCTGACGCTTCTGCCGATGCGGAGCATGCTTCGTCGGCTGATGCGGAGCTTGCTTCTTCGGCTGGTGCAGAACCTGCCTCTTCAGATGGTGAAGTAACGGAAGAGCCACCAAGCATTCCGCCTTCGTTCCCACCGCGCTCCGCACGCCCGCCCCACGTGGAAGGGGGCGAAACCGAACCAAAGGTAGTAACCAGTAGTGCCTCGGGTACCAGTAGTGTTGCCAGTAGCGGGGCAGGTACCGGTAGCGCTAGTTTCGTTACTGTTAACGACGCCGAAAGCAAGGATGCGGAAGAAACTCAATCCTGGCAGCGCACGTTACTTGAAATCGTCGCGGTAGTAGCCTCCGTCCTTTTGGTGTCCGTAGTGATTAAAACCTTCTTTGTCCAGGCTTTCTCCGTCCCCTCTGGCTCGATGGAGACTACGCTGCAACCGGGAGATAAATTCTTCGTTAACCGCATGGTGAAATCGGAGGATGAAATCCGGCGCGGCGACGTCGTCGTCTTCGTAGACCCGGGTGGTTGGCTCACGATACCGGCCGAACAGAAGAACCCGGTGGCGGAAGTAGGCCAAAAAATCTTGCAAGGGGTCGGCATTCTTCCCGCAGATACCGGCCACTATTTGGTCAAACGCGTGATAGGTAAGGGCGGGGACCACGTGGAATGCTGTACCGCGGAAGGACGAATTTCCGTGAACGGCGTGCCTATTGACGAGCCTTATTTAGCTCCCGGAATTTCGCCTTCGCTGGAAGCATTCGATGTGACCGTTCCGCGCGGCAACCTGTGGCTCATGGGAGATAACCGTTCGAATTCGAAGGATTCGCGTTGGCACCAGCGGGAAACCGGGAATGGTTTCGTGCCGGTAGATAACGTGGCGGGCCGTGCCTTTATAATCTTCTACCCCTTTGATCGGGTCGGGAAGATAACAGATAACACCGCGGCGTTCGCAAACGTGCCGGATCCGGGAGGGGTTGCGGTTGGCGGTCAGTAACGGCCCCACTGGTCGCCGCGGCGCTAACAGCCAGCGCGGCCACGCCACTCGCCGTAGCTCCAACAACGGGCGCGGCGCTACCACTCCTCGTAAATCCGCTAGCCGGCACGGTACCCAAAAGCACCGTAAATCGGCTAACCGGCACGATCCCACTAGAACTTTGGAAAAGGAGATGCTCGCCGAGCTTGCCGCCACCGGCACGCACACAGCGGCAACGGTAAACCCGCCTAGCGTTCAAACCCGGGTAAGAGCGAACTCGGATGGCACTCAAACCCAGGCAAACACAAACCCGGCTGGTAGCAAAGCGCGCGGTCCTATTTTGGCCGGCGTTGATGAGGTAGGCCGCGGTGCGATTGCTGGGCCGGTGTGCGTAGGAATTGCCCTCGTGGACGAAACTGTGCCCGATACTTTTCCGCCCGGCCTGCGCGATTCAAAAATGTTGAGCGAAAAGGCACGCGAAGGCCTCTATAGTGCGGTGCGGGCCTGGCCGCTTGCGGTGGAAGTCGGGTATGCGAGTGCGGCAACGGTAGATAGCTTAGGAATTATTGGGGCCTTACGGGCGGCCGCGGCGGATGCGTTAGCCAAACTCGCCGCGCGCGGCTACACGCCCGATGCGGTTTTGCTAGACGGCACACATAATTGGTGGACAACAGAGCCAGACGCACTGCTCGAAATAGGCCCCATACTTCCTGCCATTCCGGTACGCACGGTTCGGAAGGCAGACGCGGACTGCGCGGTAGTGGCCGCGGCGAGCATTGTGGCAAAAGTTGAGCGTGATCACGTAATGGTCGCACTGGCGGAGCAATATCCCGGCTACGATTGGGCGAGTAATAAGGGGTATGGGAGCGCCGGTCACGGCGCTGCGCTAAGCTCGCTCGGGGTGAGCCCCCAGCACCGTGTGTCCTGGCATTTGCCTGGTGTGAGGAGGAACCAGCATGAGCGAAATTGACGGTTATGAAGCAGAGTGCGAACTTGCATTATTCCGCGAGTATCGCGATGTAATTAAGATTTTCCGGTACGTGGTAGAAACCGAACGCCGGTTCTACCTGGCCAATGATGTAGACGTGAAAGTGCGAGCTTCACGTGCCGGCGACGTCTTCTTCGAAGTCACTTTGACGGACGCGTGGGTATGGGACCTGTACCGTTCCTCCCGGTTTATTCGCGGAGTGCGAGTAGTTACTTTTAAAGACGTAAATATCGAAGAACTCAACCAAACCGATATCACCCGAGAGCTCGATTTGGGCCCCGATTTCGGCAGCCCAAGCATCGGCCAGTAACCACGCTGAGTTGTGCGGTCAGTAACCGCACTGCGTTCCGCGGGCGCCGCGCCAATATCTGGCGCAGGCGCTTATTTTCTGCACCTACTCTGGGCCGAGTTTCCTGGGTTACTGGTCTGAGCACGCGGGTTTACTGTGCTACACGTGTTTATGTTCTAATCGCGCGGGTTTACAGGTCTGAGCACGCGGGTTCACTGGTCTGAGCCCCCTGATTTTTTTGTGCTAACCGCGCAGGTTTCCACAGTGTGCTTGGCGTACCTGATATTCACAGGCGAACGACGCCGTTGCCGCGCCGCGCTCGGGTTTGGCCACAATGGCGCCATGACCACGAAGAGTACGTTTATTAGGCCCGGGCCCGATTTGGAATTACCGGAACTCCCAGCCCGGCCCAGCCGCCAAGAAATAGGAGCCTGGGGTGAAAATATTGCCCGCCGATATCTGGAAACAAGTGCCGGGCTAGAAATACTTGCCCAAAATTGGTGTTCCCCGCATCGCACCGGCGAACTCGACCTGGTATGCAGGGACGCACAGGCCAGAGAACTAATCGGGGTGGAAGTCAAAACGCGGCGCGGAGCTAATCAGGTTCCTGCTCTATTGTCATTGACCACACAAAAACGGCAACGTTTGCGCGCTTTGTTATATGAATGGTTGGCCGCACATCCGCAACCACATGCGAATCTGCGTCTAGATTTTATTGGCGTGGAAGCGGGCCATAAAACTTGCCAGGCTCTGTATCACCTGAGGAATATCTAATGCGGGTGAAAGTAGCGCACGCAGTAGCCATCAACGGGGTGGCGGGAGCAATCGTCCGGGTAGAAGCGGCAAGCCTGGCAGGAATACCAAGTTTCACTGTTGTCGGCTTAGGCGATACCGCAGTTTCTGAATCCCGGGAGCGGATTAAAGCCGCTTTTGCGGCCACCGGTTTAGGTTTTCCCCGCACCCGGATCACCGTCAATCTTTCCCCAGCGGACCTGCCGAAAGTTGGTACCGGTTTCGACGTGGCAATCGCCGGAGCGATTATGGCCGCTGCCAGCGGCCGCGAACTACCCGCCAACGCGGTTTTTATTGGCGAACTAGGCTTAGACGGTTCGGTACGGCAGGTACGCGGGGTATTACCGGCAGCGCTAGAAGCTGCCCGCCAAGGTTTCCATACCGCGTTTGTGCCTCACGGGTGCGGCCAGGAAGCTGCCCTGGCCGGTCTGGCGGTACAAGAACTGTGGCATTTCAGCCAGATCGCACACCTGTTAGAAGTTGACGCTCTGCCGGTACCGCCCGCACCGGTAATGGAAACAAAAACAACGGCGGCGGAATCGGTACCCGATATGCAAGACGTATTGGGGCAAGAAGAAGCGCGCCGGGCGGTCGAAATAGCGGCGGCGGGCGGCCATCATGCTTTGCTCACCGGAGCACCCGGGATTGGCAAATCCATGTTGGCACAACGCTTACCCGGGATTTTGCCGCCCCTATCGCGGGCCGCGGCGGTAGAGGTAGGGGCAATTGCGAGCGTGCTCGGAGAATTTTCGGGCACCCTTTCCCACACCCCGCCCTTCGCGGCTCCGCATCACACTGCTACCGCGGCGGCTTTAGTAGGTGGCGGTAATCGGCCGCGGCCGGGAGCAGCCTCCCGCGCCCATCACGGCCTGCTGTTTTTGGATGAACTTCCAGAGTTTCGGGGTAACGCTCTGCAAGCTCTACGCCAGCCCATGGAAACTGGGGAAGTCCAGGTTTTTCGGGCTCGTGGCGCTTTGCGTTTCCCAGCCCTGTTCCAACTGATTGGGGCGGCTAACCCGTGCCGCTGTGGCAAATATATTGATAGCCCGGCGCAATGTTCTTGCCCGGTCCGGGAGCGGATCCGGTATTGGAACCGAGTAGGTGGGCCGATTCTGGACCGCTTCGATATCAATATTGTGATGCGCAGGCCGAGCCGGGCGGCGCTGGCCATGGCCAGCGCGGAAGCCAGTGCGCCGATTGCACAAAGAGTAGCCCAAGCTCGGGCGCGGCAAGAACGCCGTTACCGAAACTGTGCGTGGGCTACGAATGCGCGGGCGCCCGGTTCGTGGATACGGCAACACACGCATCTGCCCGATACGGTACAAAACCAGTTCGAACAACTACTTACCCGCGGTGAAATGAGTATGCGCGCTCTGGACAAAATAATGCGAGTGGCCTGGTCCATTGCAGACCTGGCCGGCCGCAAGCATCCGGAACTGGATGATTTTGCCGAAAGCTACGCCATGCGCCGCCACGGCATAACCGCCAGCTAAGCCCACCGCCACGGCATAACCGCCAGCTAAGCCCACCGCCACGGCATAACCGCCAGCTAAACCCACCGCTACTGCATAACCGCCAGCTAAACCCACGGCTACCGTCAGCCGGTACACCGATACACGAGTTGCCGGGCTTATCCGCACAGCTCTCTTGGCGCACTGATGTTTTTCCGAACTGATCTTGAAGGCCAGCCAGCTGATTTCGTATGTCTCGAATGCCGGCAGTCTTATTACGGCCGGCTGCTACGAGTCATTAAGGCCGGCCACCACGAGTCTTACAACAATATGAAACCTCGAGCTCCGAAAGGATAAAAGCGCATGCACGATACGTACTCGCGCCCAGATGACCCCGAAAACCAGCCTGCCGCCACACCGGGTGCTATCTACAACCAGACCGCCGCCACACCGGGTGCTGCAACGGCGTCTCCTCGCCACCCGCAACAAATAAATGCTGCCAGCGAAGCTACCGACGAAGCGACCGCCAAAGCTACCGACGAAGCTGCCGAGCAACGCGCCGCCATGGCCTGGACGCGCCTGGCCGAAGGTGAAGATTATGCCGCGATGGCCTTGGTACAGGAAATGGGATTCGCCCTCGCCTTAGATTTTGTGCGCAATCCGCATTCCACTCGCGCTCTTCCGGAGCCAATCAGAAAAGGTTTACAACGCTGGACGCCGCGGCTAGACGACGCTGCTTTCGCACAAGACTTGAACAATGCCCGGGTGAACGGTTTGGGTTTCGTGCGTTGGAACGGTCCGGGTTATCCGCGCCAGCTTTTAGACGCTGCTTTTACATCCTTGCAGGCCGTACCACCGCTCGGTCTGTGGTACAGCGGCGATATTTCTTTACTGCACCAGCCCAGTTTGGCACTTGTCGGTTCGCGCGCAGCGAGTGCTTATGGCACACGGCTGGCCACCGAGTTTGGGTTCGAAGTAGCCCGGCACGGCATTCCGGTAGTTTCCGGTGGAGCTCTCGGGATCGACGCCGCGGCTCATCGTGGTGTTTTGCAAGGCGGCGGGAAAGCCATCGTAGTGTTTGCCAGTGGAGCGGATCGGATATATCCACGTGCCAATGCGGAACTTTTCGCGGAGATTCGCCGCACCGGCGGCCTGATAATCTCTGAATCCCCGCCTGGCGCGGCCCCACACCGGCACCGATTCCTTTCCCGAAACCGTATTATTGCCGGGGTTTCGGCAGGCGTCGTCGTCGTGGAAGCGCCCTATAGATCTGGCGCGATTTCCACCGCCCGCCACGCTCTTACGCAAGGCCGCCCCGTCGGTGCGGTTCCAAATGCGGTGGACGTGCCGCACGCTTTAGGGTGTTTGCGGCTATTACGCGAAGGGGCGATTTGTATTCGCAGCGCGGAAGATGCCCTCGAATTGTTGGGCAACGACGCCGTTTCTCCCGGCTCGCATTCCCAATTGGCTTTGGATATTAGTCCGGGCTTGGCAAAATCAGACCCTTTGGCCGGTGATCCGCTAGCCGTGCGTATTCGCGATGCCTTGCCAGCAGTGCGGGCGGCAAGTACGGAACGAATCGCGGCCACAGCCGGGCTGGGAATTGCCGAAACTATGCGGGGATTGGGCCGTTTAGAACTGGCGGGCATTGCCGAACGGAAAGCTGCTGGCTGGCGGCTCACTCAAACCGCGCGCGAAGCCAGTGCGCGGAACGCAAACTAATAGCCTAAGCAGAACCGGTGCGAGCTATGGTTGAAGCATGGCTGGTACGGTGGCGCAGATTCTCGAAGAATATAAACGTGACCTTTCCTTGCGGCGGGGTTTTTCGCCGCACACGGTGAAGGCATATACCCGCGAAGCTCGTGAATTTTTGCAATATTTGGCCGAACTTGCCGGGCAAGATCCAAGCGAAACCCTCGACTTGGAAAACCTAACCTTGGGGGATGTGCGGTCGTGGCTGGCCAGCACCCGCGAGGGGCACGCGCTGGCTTCCTTAGCTCGCCAGTCAGCTTCGGTGCGAAGTTTTACGTCCTGGCTGTACCGGGCCGGATATACCGAAGTGAACGCGGGGGCGCGGCTCAAATCTCCGCGAGTTGCGAATGAAATCCCGCGAGTTTTGACTGAAGAACAAGCCGCGCAACTATTAGATACCGCCAAGGAAAAAGCGGATACGGGGGAGCCGTTACTCATCCGAGACTGGGCGATGGCCGAAGTTTTATATGCCACCGGTATCCGCGTAGCTGAACTGTGTGCTTTGGATGTGAACCAAATTGGGGCGCGGGGAACGATTCGCGTGATCGGAAAGGGCGACAAAGAGCGGATAGTACCCTGCGGAGTGCCGGCAATGCGCGCCCTGGATAAATACATTCAAGTACGCCCGGAGCTCGTAAACAAACCAACCACGGCTCTTTTCTTGGGCGCTCGCGGCGGGCGGATTAATCAGCGGGCTGTGCGCGAGGTGGTGCACCGCTTGGCCGCCCAAGCCGGCGTACCCGATATTAGCCCGCACGGCTTACGCCATTCCGCGGCCACTCATCTCTTGGAAGGCGGCTCAGATCTGCGCACGGTGCAAGAAATCCTCGGGCATAGCTCCCTGCAAACCACCCAGCGCTACACCCATATTTCGGCCGAACGTTTGCGGGCCGCATTCGAACAAGCCCATCCGCGCGCCTAGCTTGCGGCGCATTCCGCATGGCGAAAACGCGGCACATTCCGCATTGTTGCACGCATCCGTTGGTAGCGACTGTGTCGCCGCAGCTATGTGCCCCAATGTATCTACGGCGTTGCTCGTACCGACAGCGCTGGTAGTACCGTCTGCGCAGTTAGCAGTTAGTAGAGGCGGACAGTTAGCAGTTAGTAGAGGCGGATTTCGCGGCGCCGTAATAAAGACAGCGGGTCCAGGTAAACCGAACCGCGCCGGGCGCCCCAATGGACAGCCACAAAACCTTCCGGCACCTTGTCACTATGCCCGGCCTGCGCCCACCCAATTACTTCCCCAGCCGTTACTCTCTGGCCGCGTTTCACGCGCGGTTCTACTGGTTCATAAGAAGTGCGAATCCCATTGGGATGTTCAATTGAAATAACCATGCGATCAACTAGCATCCCGGCATAAATAACCGTGCCGCTACCGGCTGCTAATACCGGCTGGTCAAGCACAAAAGCCATATCCACCCCGCGATGGCCGGGCAACCAATTCGGATCGGGAGCGTTGAATCCGCGTGTGATAATCGGTTCTTCACCGCTGGGAGAAATAAACCGGCGGCCTGAAGATTCGTTTTCCATGCCGGGCAGGAACGGCCCGAAGAATCTTGGGGGATTGTATCCCGGTGGCGCCGGAAAATGGCCAAGTGGCGCTCCTCGCAAAGCCAGGGGCAGTGCAGCCGGTAGGGCGCGTGGCGGTGCATCCGGTAGGGACTGCACCGGCGCGGCCATAAATGGTTCCAGGGGAGCAGCTGAAAGCGCAGCCGCGGGCGGCGCCGGCAGAGCGATTAATACGGCGCAAATCAGAAAACTATAAAAGCGGTACCACATAGAAACAGCATGGCCGCAAGTGGCAGGTGGGCGGCGTCGTCGGCACGAAACTGGTGGATTACCGCAACGCGTACACAACTGTGGAAACGTGCCCGGCACGGAAATGAAAAAACCGCGCCGGAGAATGCAAAGCCCAACAAAACCCGAGAATGCAAATCCCAACAAAACTCAACAAAACCCGATAAAACCCGATAAAACCCGATAAAACCCGATAAAACCCGATAAAACCCGGCAAGACGCCGGGAAACATGGGTAACCACAGCGCCCGCGAAAACATGGCAAGGGAAAACTTGCTACGCAAAATACAGCAAGCGAAAACCTGCTACGCAAAACACGGCGAGCTAGAAGTGGCGCATAGCGCACGCCAAACCGTGTAGAACACTCGAGAAAGTGCCATCTTCTCCGGTAAGATAGGCAACCGGCGTGGGTCTACCCGCGCTGAAAATACGCGTGCTTCCCGATAGCGCATGCGGATCGGTCCTGGGGCAGATAAACAAGTAATTGAGATGCTTTGGGAACCGCATGCTGGAAGTGCCAGGGTGCGCCGGCAATCCCGCCGCGCACAAGAACCGATTAATCGCGCGCGTAGGCGCGCCTGAGGAGGACCGCCACATGGCCGTCGTAACTATGAGCCAGCTGCTTGAAGCTGGCGTGCATTTCGGACACCAGACTCGTCGCTGGAACCCGAAGATGAAGCGCTACATTCTGACGGATCGTAACTCTATCTACATTATCGATCTGCGGAAGACGCTTGCCGATATTGACCGCACCTACGATTTCGTAAAGGAAACCGTAGCGCATGGCGGCAACATTCTTTTCGTGGGCACCAAGAAGCAGGCGCAGGAAGCGATTCGTGAGCAGGCAGAACGTACCGGAATGCCGTATGTGAACGAACGCTGGCTGGGCGGTATGCTCACCAATTTCCAGACGGTTTCTAAGCGTATTCAGCGCTTGAAGGAACTGGAGCAGATGGACTTCGAAGACACCGCGGGCAGCGGCTTGACGAAGAAGGAACTGCTCATGCTTTCGCGGGAGAAGGACAAGCTGGAGAAAACCCTGGGTGGTCTGCGCGATATGACCAAGCTGCCTTCTGCGGTGTGGATTGTTGACACCAATAAGGAACACCTGGCGGTTGCGGAAGCACAGAAGCTTAATATTCCGGTGGTTGCCATTCTGGATACGAACTGCGATCCGGATGACGTGGCTTACCCGATTCCCGGTAACGACGACGCTATCGGTGCGGTACAGCTCCTGACGCGCGTGATCGGCGATGCGGTGGCGGAAGGCCTATTGGCCCGCAACCGTGGCAAGGCCGAAGATGCAATGCCGGAATGGGAACGCGAAGTTTTGGCCGCGGGTGCAACTGAAGATGCAGAAAAGGAGCAGGCTGAGGCTGCAGAAGCTGAGGCTGCGGAAGCTGCGGCTGCGGAAGCTGCCGAAACCCCGGCGCCCGCTGCGGAAGCTAAGCCTGCCGCTACGGAAACTGAAGCTGCGGCCCCGGCCGAAGCTGCCAACTAAGAAAACGAACTTAAGGGCTGAGGAGAAAAATGGCTAACTACACAGCCGCCGATGTCAAGGCGCTCCGTGACAAGACGGGCGTAGGCATGATGGATGTTAAGAAGGCGCTCGACGAAGCACAGGGCGATGCCGCGAAAGCGGAAGAGATCCTGCGTATTCACGGTGCGAAGGCCGCGGCTAAGCGCGAAGGCCGGACTGCGGCCAACGGCCTGGTTACGTCCAAGGTTATTGATACCGAAGCAGGCCAGCGGGGCGTGCTCATTGAAGTGAACTCGGAAACTGACTTCGTGGCCAAGACCGATCGCTTCATTAAGATGGCAGAAGAAATCCTCGAAGTTGCGATTGATAGCAAGGCAACGACGGTGGAAGAACTGCTGGCCGCCAAGCTGGCCGAAGGTACCGTGGCAGATCGCGTGACCGAAGAAATTGCGGTTATTGGCGAAAAGCTCGAAGTTTCCAACCTGGAAGTGCTAGAAGGCGAAGTTGTGGATGCTTACATGCACCGCACTGACCCGGATCTGCCGCCGCAGGTAGGCGTTCTAGTTGCTACCGATGAAGCTGGCCGTGACATCGCGCATGACGTGGCCGTACACATCGCGGCGCTGAATCCGAAGTACCTCAACATTGAGGACGTACCGGCAGACGTTGTGGAAACCGAAAAGCGTATCGCCACCGAAACCACGATCGCCGAAGGCAAGCCCGAAAAGGCCGTGCCGAAGATCGTAGAAGGCCGCATGCACGGCTTCTACAAGCAGGTTGTACTGCTCGAACAGGGCTGGGCGCGCGAACCGAAGAAGTCCGTCAAGCAGGTTATCGCCGAACACGGCGGTAAGGTGACCGGCTTCAAGCGCGTGCGCGTTGGCGATTCCGCTACCGAAGAGGCCTAAACTCTTCGCTACCTGTGTGCCTCAGGTACACCGCTAGTTCGCCAGCGGATCGTTACTGATTCGGCAGCGGTTCGCTGCTGGTTAGCGGTTCGCTGCTGGTTAGCGGTATGTCGGCCAGCGGTTCGCTACTGGTTTGCCAGTGTGCATAACTAAAAAATAAATACTGCGTGTACTAGTTCTAATTAGTGCACACAAATGTGGGGCGTCACCGCCGTGGCGCCCCACATTTATGCTCATTTCTACCAAATCTGTACCAATTCCGCGGTTCGTGTGAACGCCCTCGAATCGGCTGGTGGCAGCATGAAATCTTCTTCGGCCCTGCCGCCCACATTTTCGGTAACGCCGTAAAAACCCCATCCCGGCCCGCCAGCCAGCACCATTTCCGCAGGTCATAGGCGTAAAGTCCCAGGTGTTGTTAACATTAAATTCCGGCGCGGCGGCGTGCGGGTGCGGAAACGCCATATATGCTGTACGCATTAAACACTCAAAGAGGAGGAACAGTGGCCTCTACACATGCAACTGTCCCGGCCGCGGCAGAACTAGCCGTGGAAAACGCCCAAGCCGCATATCTTAAAACGCAAAGGCCTCCAGCCAAAGCATTCTACTTGGCAATCGCCGGCGGTTTTCTGGTGGGCGTCGGATACATTTTCTACGTTACTAGCCAACAGGGGATGGCCGATTTTCCGGTCGGTCCCGCAAAAATTTTGGGCGGTATGGCATTTACCGTCGGCCTCGTCGTAATAATTCTGACCGGCGCCGACCTTTTCACCTCCACCACCATGACGGTGATGCCGCTCTACTCGCGCAAAATAACACCGCGCCGCTGGCTCGCCCACTGGGGAACTTCACTTTCCGGCAACCTGCTTGGAGCTTTGCTACTTGCCGTGATCGTCTTCGCTTCCGGGCAATACCTGGCAAATGGGGGAGAATGGGGCAGAGTCGCCCTTGAAACCGCATACGGAAAAATACACTATTCCTTCCCGCGGGCGTTCCTACTGGCCATGCTCGCCAATATCATGGTGTGCCTGGCCGTCTACATTGCCCAGTCCGGGCGTACGACGACGGATAAAATTCTGGCCTGCTTGGGCCCCATCCCGCTATTCGCGTCTTCCGGTTTTGAACATTCGATTGCGAATATGTTCTTGCTTCCGCTCGGATGGATGATCAAGGAATTCGGGGGAGCTAAGTTCTGGGAATCCGCGGCCGTACAAAAAGCCGGCATAACAGCGGAACAGTTCGCAGATTTCGATATTTCTGCGATCGTGATCAATAACTGGATCCCGGTGCTCCTCGGCAATATTGTGGGCGGCGCGCTCGTAGTAGCCACCTATTTCTATTTCGGTTTCGTCCGCGCGGCCGAAAAAACGGCCGCAACAACCGGCGAATAATAGGCAGCAGCTACCGGCAAAGCTAAACGAGCGGTAGCCACATCAAAACTCGCAGTAGCGGCCCGGGTGTGGTGGTCCCGATCGGGACCACCACACCCGGGCCGCTGGGCCATATTTACTTCGCGCGCTTTTCGCTTCGCGCGGTGAGGGGCGCATATCGTGCTTTTGAGCTCCCGCGTTTTCGCGCCTATTGCGCTATTCGTGCTTATTGTGCTATTCGCCCTGCCTGCGTTAGTTGTACTTGGCGTGCCATCCGCACCTTAGTTCTTGAACTGATGGACGGGCGCGGGGATATTTCCACCGCGGCCAATAAATGCGGCCGAAGAGTAGGGCGAAACTTCCATTACCGGCGCCGAGCCCAAAAGCCCGCCAAATTCGACGGTATCTCCAACTTTTGCGCCCGGAGCTGGGATAACTCGCACCGCAGTGGTCTTCGAATTCATTACGCCGATTGCCGCTTCGTCCGCAATCATGCCCGCAATCGTCGCCGGCGGAGTAGCACCCGGAACTGCAATCATATCTAGGCCTACCGAGCAGATGGCCGTCATAGCCTCCAACTTCGCCAAAGAAATCGCTCCGGTAGCGGCAGCCTCAATCATCCCTTCATCTTCAGAAACGGGGATAAAGGATCCGGAAAGTCCGCCCACGCGCGAACAGGCCATGAGTCCACCCTTCTTGACCGCATCATTGAGCAGGGCCAAAGCCGCGGTGGTGCCATGCGCGCCAACCCGTTCCAGCCCAGTTGCTTCCAAAGCGCGGGCTACCGAATCGCCTACGTCCGCCGTCGGCGCTAGAGAAAGGTCCACAATCCCGAAGGGAACACCTAAGCGTTCGGCGGCTAGGCGGCCCACCAGCTCACCCATGCGCGTGACCTTAAAAGCCGCTTTCTTAATGGTTTCAGCGAGTTCGGAGAAGCCGGCATCCCCTGCGCTGTGAATGGCGCGAGTAATCACCCCCGGCCCAGAAACGCCCACCGAAACCACGGAGTCGGGCATTTCGGGGCCGTGGAAAGCACCCGCCATGAAGGGATTATCGCCTACCGAATTGGCGAAAACTACGAGTTTGGCAGCGCCTAACCCATCCGGGGTGGCATGTGCGGCGGAAACCACTACTTCACCCATTTGGGCTACGGCATCCATATTGATTCCGGCCTTGGAAGAACCAATATTGACGGAAGAACACACTAGGTCTGTGCTGGCCAAAGCTTCCGGGATAGAGGCAAGAAGCGCGCTATCAGCAGGGGTACAGCCCTTTTCTACCAGCGCGGAAAAACCACCAATGAAATCCACCCCGACTTCTCGAGCCGCAGCATCAAGCATGTGCGCCCACGCGGTGAGGTTCTTTTCCCGCGAAGCGGCCGCAACCAAAGCGATTGGAGTTACCGATATCCGCTTATTGATAATCGGAATCCCCAGCTCTTTTTCGATTTTTTCGCACACGGGCACAAGCTGCCGGGCCTTGGTAATAATTTTTTCCCGGGCCCGTGCGCGGGCCTTTTCGCCGTCGCTATCCGCGCAGTCAAGCAGGGAAATGCCCATGGTCACGGTACGAATATCGAGCCGGTCCTCATGGATCATGGCCAGTGTTTCCAGAATATCTTTTTCAGTATTCATAGAACTTGGCCTCACAACCTATGCATAGCGTCGAAGATTGCTTCTGATTGCACGCGGATTTCCAGGCCTTCCGTTTCTCCCAAGGCGTGCATATCAGCCTGCAAACTGGTGATATCCAAATCTTCGGGCAAAGAAATCTCCAAAATCATCGTGAAATACTCAGACATAATCGTCTGCGAAATGTTCTTGACGTTTACTTTTCGTTCGGCAAGTTTAGTGGTAACGGCCGCCACGATTCCCGTGCGATCGCGGCCTGTAACAGTCATGATGGCTCGCATGTGGACCAGTCTCTCACACTCGGCGCGCAGGTGAGGGCCCACGCCCACTTGGCGAGGCGGTTGGGTTGGGGAGGCGCCGCTCGCACGTGGCGTAGTGCCGGTGCCCACTTGGCGAGGCGGTCAGGTTGGGGAGGCGCCGCCCGCACGTGGCGTAGTGCCGGTGCCCACTTGGCGAGCGGCGAGATTTATGCGGCGCTGCCGGCCGGCGCGGGTTTAGTTTCACTTTGGGAATCTGCGGGCCAAACGCTTTGCGCTGGTAATGTTATTTCTGGTTGATTCCGAAGCAGGAATCCGGGTGGAGGAAACACGAAGCGAGGAGAAGCATGACTATATTGGGGCGGCCAGCAGCGGAAGACGGCGTGCGGCGCGTTTTGCTTAAGCTTTCGGGCGAAACCTTTGGTGGCGGCGGGGTCGGAGTGGATACCGATGTGCTCACGCGGGTGGCTTCGGAAATCACCGCGGCCGTGAACCAAGGCATAGAAGTAGCGATCGTGGTGGGCGGCGGTAACTTCTTCCGCGGTGCTGAATTACAACACAGCGGTATGGACCGGGCCCGCGCCGACTATATGGGCATGCTCGGCACGGTTATGAACGCGATCGCTTTGCAAGACTTTATCGAACGGGCGGGTACTCCCTGCCGCGTTCAAACCGCAATCCAAATGACCCAGGTAGCTGAGCCTTATATTCCATTGCGAGCCATCCGGCACCTGCAAAAGGGCCGGGTGGTTATTTTTGGAGCTGGCGCCGGAATGCCGTATTTCTCCACCGATACCGTTTCCGCCCAGCGGGCTTTGGAACTGCGGTGCGATGAACTCCTCATGGGCAAAAATGGGGTAGATGGTGTTTATAGCGCAGATCCGAATGTGGATTCGGAAGCCGTAAAGCTCGACCATTTGACCTACGCAGACGTAATCAAACATGATTTGCGGGTGGCTGATGCGGCTGCCTTCTCCCTGTGTCGGGATAACAATCTGCCGATACGCGTTTTCGGCATGACCATTGCGGGCAACGTCACTGCCGCCTTGCGCGGGGAGAATATCGGGAGTCTCGTCACTAGCGGGGACGTCATAAGCTAGAGTTCACCATGGATACATCAGGATGCCGGCACGCCGCCCCTGAGTATAAAAACGAATTAGCAGGAATACAGAGGTAGAAAATGATTGAGGAAACTCTCCGCGAAGCGGAGGATGGCATGCAAAAAGCGGTCGAATTTACGCGTGACGAATTCGGCCACATCCGTTCTGGCCGCGCTTCGGCCGGTTTGTTCAACCCCATCCTGGTCGACTATTACGGCACGCCAACGCCCTTGCAACAGTTGGCAACGATCGTTATCCCCGAACCGCGCACGGTAATGATCACGCCATTCGACCCGGGTGCCAAGGCCAATATTGATAAGGCCCTGCGCGAATCCGATCTGGGCGTCAATCCTTCCGACGACGGCAATGTGCTCCGCATTAACCTGCCCGCGCTCACCCAAGAACGCCGGCAAGAATACGTAAAGCTGGCCCGTACCCGCGCCGAAGAAGGCCGGGTTACCGTCCGCGGCGTGCGACGCAAGGCCATGGATGCGCTCGCGAAGATGCAAAAAGATGGCGACGTGGGCGAAGATGAAGTACGCCGGCAAGAAGAACAGGTAGAAAACCTGACCAAGAAGTACGTAGGCGAAATCGACACCCTGCTGGAAGCCAAGGAAAAGGACCTCATGGAGGTTTAGGCGTAGCCAAACACACCTCGTGAGGAAACGTTGATGTCCACAGATCCTTCGTCAGTTCCTAGCACGCCGGGTGGTCCGGTATCACCGGTGTCTGCGGGTTCACCGGGTATACCGGTGTCACCGGTCTCCGCGAGCTCGCCGGGCGCGCCGGAGGCCGTAGCGCCCAGCCGTTCCGGGCGGGGAGCGAGCTTGCGCGCGCATTTGCAGCCGCATCCGCCCACTCCGCCCGCCCCTTCGGGATCGCGGGCCGGGCGGAACCTAAAACTTGCCATACCCACCGCCGTCATTTTGTTGGCGTTAGTGGCCTTATCGGTGACTTTCCGAATAGAGATCTTTGTGATCCTGGTAGCTATTGCCCTATGCATAGCTATCTGGGAGGTCGCGGGTGCCTTTCTGAACCGCGGGATCCGCATCGCCGTAATTCCGCTCATGGCGGGGGTGGCGGCGATGGTGGCGGCCACCTGGTGGGGTGGTTTACTGGCCGGATTCGGTGCGTATATTGCCACCGCCCTCGTACATGGTCTGTGGATTGCGGGCCGCGAGCTCATAGCCGCACGCCGCTCCCGGGGCCGCGCCCCAAACTCCGGTGGTAGCGCGGCTAGTTCGCCACTTTCCGCATCCGATGCGAAGACCCCCGCCCGCTCCGGGCGCGACGCCGGTGCCGGCGCCTTTGCAGCTGCCTGGATTGGCCTGCTGGGTACGTTTGCAGTGGCACTGGCGGGAACAGAGGCTGCCGCCGCACATATCGCGGTCCTAATTTTGATGCCGGTGGCCAATGACACGGGCGGCTGGGCGGCCGGGGTACTGTTCGGCAAACACCCGCTAGCTCCCAAGATTTCTCCGAAGAAATCTTGGGAAGGCTTTGCCGGCTCGATCATTTTGGCATTAGTGTTCGCCTTTCCATTGATGGGATTGTGGCTTGGCCATCCCTGGTGGGTGTGCGTGCTTATCGCAGTGGTGGCGGTAGTGTGTTGCACCGGTGGTGATCTAGCCGAGTCCATGCTCAAACGAGAACTCGGAGTCAAAGACATGGGGAGCATTTTCCCCGGGCACGGCGGTATGCTAGACCGCTTGGATTCCATTCTTATGTGGGCCCCGTTTTGCTATCTAATTGTGGCCTGGGCGGGCGGCATACTATAGGCGTGGTCGTCACCGCTGCGTAAGCTGTAGCGGCGTCCTAAAGTGGGGTTGGCGCAGGAAGCGAGGAGAGAAGCGAATGGCCAAGAAAACATTTAAACGGGTCAGTCCGTTTGCGCACGGATACAACGTGGAAGAAGTGGATTCCTTCCTCGATAAAGCCCGCCAAGCTTATTCTTCAGAAGACGGTTCCCTGGACGAAAACGACGTCCGCTCGGTCGGATTTTCGCGCGCGCGGCGCGGCTATGATACCGCCGCGGTAGATGCGGCTCTCGACCGGCTGGAGGCCGCGTTTATTCACTTGCGCCGGGCCCACGTTATCTCCAACCAGGGTGAACAGGCATGGCTAAAACGTTCATACGAAGCCGCTAAATCGCTCTATCCGCGCTTGCTGCGGCCACGCGGGGAACGTTTTGCCGACGCCGATGGGTGGGGCTACCGCAAACAGGAAGTGGACGCCCTCATGGGCCGTTTGGCCCGATATTTCGACGGGGAAGCAGAACTGACTTCGCATGAATTACGCAACGCGCTCTTCCCCGAAGCAAAAAACAGCGCCGCCTACGATGAAGCAGTGGTAGACGTCTTCATTGAACGGGCCGTATCTGTCCTCACCAGCGTCGAATAAACCCAGTTTCTAATAGTTCCAATCCTTGCTACCTGGCTTGTTGCCCCGGCTTGCCACGGTCTTGTTGCCCCGGTCTTTTTCCCCGGCTTGTCACCGTCTTGTTGCCCCGGCTTGCTTGCCGGGCGTCCTACCGGCCGGGTTTGCTACCGGGCCTCCTACTGGCCGGGTTTCCTACCGGCCGGGTTTGCTTGCCGGGCTTGCCGCCGACCGTTCCGCTAATCTCAAAGTGCGGTCAGATATTCGTTTTCGCGCTGCGCGGTGCCATACTCTCGATGTGGCCAAGTATCGATATAAGCATCGGCCTCGCCCAGAATGGAGGAAATACTCGTGATACCTCTAAGATGGCGAGGAAAGTCTGCGGTCTCTTTACGGCGGCTTTATGGCACTGATAAAGCTGCCGCGCTGGAATTTCTGGATCGTGACCCGGTAAATGCCGTCCTCGCGCGAGTCAACGTCGAACGCATGGGGCTAGGGCCGGCTTCCGCCCTCGCTAAATATAACGATGCCCAAGAAATTACTGCTCTAGCCTGGGATGGCGGGAATGTTATCCCGCTCGGATTCACCCCTGCCGGGTTAGATGAGCTCGCCGATTCCTTACTTTCCCGGCGCCGTATTGCCAGCTCTTTTGTTGGCCCGGCCACGCAAGTAATGGGCCTGTGGGAACGGACCCGCCACGATTGGGGACCGGCGCGTGATATCAGATCCTGCCAGCTTTCCATGGTGATGGATCGCCCTTCCGCAGTCGCGCCAGACTCGCTGGTGCGCCCGGCCCGGTTCGCTGAAGCCGGGCTTGTGCTACCGGCTTCGGTGGCCATGTTTACCGAAGAAGTGGGATACGACCCGATGATTTACGGCAATTCCTATGCCCACCGGGTTTCTACGCTTATTTCTGCCGGGCATACTTTTGTGCGGGTTGAAAACGATGCCCTTACCGGCCAGCCCCGCGTGATATTCAAAGCTGATATTGGGGCCCTGGCGGGCGGCGTCGCCCAAATACAAGGCGTGTGGACGGCACCGGACCGGCGCGGCCAAGGAATAGCTACCCACGCGATGGCCGCCGTGGTGAGCCACATTCTGGAAAATATTGCCCCCACGGTATCTCTCTACGTCAATAATTATAATTTGCGGGCCGTGCAGGTTTATAAAAAAGTGGGCTTTACGCGGCGTGAGGATTGGGCAACGATTCTCCTCTAGCTGGCACCGGGCATAGCCGCGGGGCGTTACACTGGGCAAGTGCTAAGAATGTCAACGCTGTTTGTGCGTACCCTGCGTGAGGATCCCGCCGATGCGGAGGTACCCAGCCATAAATTACTTGTTCGCGGGAGTTACATTCGCCGCGTGGCGCCCGGTATTTACACCTGGTTGCCACTGGGCTTGAAGGTTTTGCGGAAAGTAGAAACGGTTATCCGCGAGGAAATGGATGCCGCCGGTGCGCAAGAAGTGCTGTTCCCGGCACTGCTACCGCGTGAACCCTATGAAGCCACCGGCCGTTGGGAAGAATACGGACCGCAGCTGTTCCGTTTGCAAGACCGGCGGGAAAACGATTTTCTGTTGGCACCTACCCACGAAGAAATGTTCACCTTGCTGGTCAAGGACCTGTACAGCTCGTACAAGGATCTGCCGCTCACGCTCTACCAAATCCAAACCAAGTATCGGGATGAAGCGCGGCCGCGGGCGGGCCTGATCCGCACCCGCGAGTTCCTGATGAAGGACGCCTACTCCTTCGATATGGAAGATGCCGGCTTAGAGGATTCTTATGCGGCGATGCGTGCGGCCTACCAAAAGATTTTCCAGCGGCTCGGCTTGCCGTACCAGATTGTGACGGCAGTTGCCGGGGCGATGGGTGGTTCAAAGTCGGAAGAATTCTTGTACCCGACGCCGGTGGGCGAAGATACGTTCGTGCGTTCTGCGGGCGGCTATGTGGCGAATGTGGAAGCGGTAAAAACCGTGCAGCCACCCGCGCAGGACTTCGCTAATGAACCCGAAGCTGAGCTGGTTTCCACGCCGGATGCGAAGACGATTGAGGACCTGGTAGAAGTTGCGAACCGGGTGCATCCGCGCGAAGATCGGCCCTGGCAAGCCGCAGACACCTTGAAGACAGTTCTCCTCAAGCTCACCCATCCAAGCGGAGAAACTGAACTGGTAATGGTGGCGGTGCCAGGAGATAGGGAAGTAGATTTCAAGCGTGTGGAGGCCTCCTTGGCACCCGCCGAAATCGAAATGGCCGATGCGGAAGCAATCGCCGCCTATCCCGAACTGGTTCCCGGCTATATGGGTCCGGGCGTTTTCGGCCCGCAATCCGCCCGCCGCACCGGTTCTACCGCAGCCACAACTAATTCCGCGGTTTCTGCGAACGGTGAGGCTGCCGGCAAGGCTGCAGGTAAAACCGCAGGTGACGGCGCTACCGGGGAAGCTGAAGCGGGAGAGGCCGCGCTGCCCTTGCGCTTGCTGCTGGATCCCCATATCGCGCGCGGCAGTAGCTGGATCGCGGGCGGTAACGAAAACGAAAAGCACTTCTTCCACTATGTGTACGGTCGCGATTTTGAAGCCGATGGTTTCATTGAGGCAGCGGAAGTACGGGAGGGCGATCCGGCTCCGGATGGTTCGGGGCCGATGGAACTGGCACGCGGAATCGAAATTGGTCATATCTTCCAGCTGGGCCGTAAATACTCTGAAGCTTTGGGTCTTACGGTTTTGGATGAAAATGGCAAGAGCCGCGTGGTTACTATGGGTAGTTACGGGATTGGTGTTTCTCGCGTCATGGCCTCGCTGGCGGAAGAACATCATGATGAGCGGGGTATTGTGTGGCCGGTGGCGGTTGCGCCAGCGCAGGTACACGTGCTGGCTACCGGTAAAGACGCCGCGGTGTTTGAAACGGCAGAGAAGATTGCAACCGAGCTCGAACAAGCCGGGGTGGAAGTCTTGTTTGATGACCGCCGCAAGGTTTCGGCCGGCGTGAAGTTCAAGGACTACGAACTTTTGGGAATGCCCTACGGGATCGTGGTAGGCCGCGCTTTGGCCGATGGCAATGTGGAATTGCGCAACCGGCGCACCGATGAACGGGAACTGGTCCCGGTAGACCAGGCCGTGGCCACCATGCGTAAGCTCCTGGCCGCCCACAACGAATAGCCACCGGTAACGCAATCGCGAATAATGCCGCAGTAGCCCGCGCCGTAAAGCGCGGGCTACATAGCGTTACGGACCAGCGGGCTCGGTTCGGGAGCTCGGTTCGGGGGTTCTGTCTAGCGGGCTCCATCTGGCGAGCTCTATATGGCGGGTTTTGTCCAGTGGGCATTGTCTAGCGAGCTCTATCTGCGAGTTCAGTACCGCAAAAGGTTAGCTATGTGTTCTAGGCCGATCCGGGGTTTTGCAGGCCGGGCAGGGTCGGAGCCGTGGCACGTTCGGCGTCGTCCAGGTAGAGGGAACAAGCGAAGGTGAGCGCCGCGCGCGGTTCCCCCGGCCCGGAAACAAGCACCCCCGCATAAGTGTTGAGGCCTTGTGCAAGCAGGGCCGGGCTGGATTGATCTTCTGGATACGGGGCGGCAATATCGCGCGTATCTTCCATCCCCGTTTGCAGCATGCCCTCCTCGAAAGCAGTGAGCTTATCAATGCGGGCTAGTTGGGCATCTCGTTGGCCGGGTTCCAAACGGGAAGTGGCTGTTTCAATCCACTGGCGGGCGGCTGCGGCCTGGCGCAGGAAATGCGGATCGGCGCCCGCAAAACTGCGGCCCACCGAAACCGCATCCATTTGCACGGTAGCGCCGGCCGCGAACTCGCAACTAGGTATTTCCAAGCCGGCTGCCTGGGCAATTTGCATCGCATCGAAATGGCTACGCAAAGCAATCGAAAGATAAAGCGGGCGGGAATTTGGCGCTGCGCCCGTAACCGCAGCGGTTTCACTACTGTCCGTACCCGCAGCGGTTTCACTACTATCCGTATCCGGCACCACGGTTTCTGCGGCGGCAATCGCCGCTTCCCGTAATTCTTGCACCTGGTTCAGCAAATTAGAGGCCTGCGGATCTGCGGGTGCGGCGGTATCCAACGGCGGATTCGTATACGGAGAAGGCGCGCCACTAGGCCAGGGCTGCCACACCCCGCCCAGCTGCGTCAGGAACTCGTTCGCATGCGCCTGCACCTGCTCATAAACGGCGGAAGTGCCAGCGTTACTGCCTGCTTCGCCAGCGCCGGTTGCGGTGCCACCTGCGTTATCGCCACTGCCACCAGCATTACCGCCCCCATCACCTGCGCGCCCGTTTGCTCCGCCGCCCGCGTTCGCATGTGTCAAAGCTGCCGCGGTTTCCGCCACCCGGGCCGCCTGGATCGCAACTTTTTGCCGGGCCTGTTCCGCTGGTGAGGCCGGCGGAATCTGCGGTTTAGTTTCACCAAAACGCACGCCCAGGCCGGCAAAGATGCCAATAATAACGATGAGGGCGAGCACCGACCAAGCAATAGCGCGTAACACCGGGGAGCTGCGGTGAGGCGGCGGGGTAGACGGCGTCGTCGCTACCCCGGAAGCGCTAGCACCGGGAACGCTAGCGCCGAGAACGCCAGCACCGGAAGCGCTACCACCGGAGGCACCGGCCTCGTAAGCGGCAGGATCATAAGCACCAGCAGGAGAATTCTGGCGGCGTTTTTTCACAATGGACCTCCGAACGCGAGAGCGCAACAATCGTTTTATTCTCTCACGGGCTAGGAATCTCTCACGAACTTGGCACGCGGCGGCGAAAGCCACACAAAGCAAGGTAGGCTATAGGGCATGAATCGACGTCATCGCAATCAATCACCAGCAGGCCGCGGCGCGCAGCGAGAAAACACGCCGCGCTCGCGAAGCGCTGCCGAACGCCGGCAAGTGCGGGAAGAAATTGCGCAGGCGCTGGTAAGTGTGGTGGAAAACGCGGGTCTCTACCTCGAAAATGTGCAGGTAAGCCGCGGGTCGCGCCCCATTGTTTCGGTAACCGTAGACCTGCCGGAAGGTCCGGGCGGTGTAGATTCGCAACAACTCGTGGATATTTCCCGCGAAATCTCTGCCGTGCTCGATGAGATTGATGTAATTGCTGGCGCTTACCAGCTGGAGGTAACGACGCCGGGTACGGATCGGCCGCTGGTGGAAGCCCGCCATTTCTCACGCGCTATCGGGCGGCTCGTGAAAGTGACGCCACGCGAGGAAACACCCTTCACGGAGCGGCTCGTGGCGGTGGAGGGTGATACCTTGGTATTCCGCGGAGAATCTGGCGAACGGCGGTTATCGATCGGAGAGGTTGCGAAAGCGCGCGTCCACATTGAGTTTGACCGCCCTAAGAAGGATTAGGAGAAATCGTGGATTTCAAAATCCAGATGAATGAGCTCCGAGCTTTGGAAACCGAGCTGGGAGTGAGCGTGGACGTACTGATGACTACGATCCAAGATGCGCTTTTGCACGCTTATATGCGGATGCCCGGGGCAGTGCGGGGTGCGCGCGTGGAGCTCGACCAGAAAACCGGGGGCGTAACCGTATGGGCTCCGGAAGTCGACGAAGAAGATAACGTAATTGGCGAATTTGACGATACCCCCAATGATTTCGGGCGGATCGCGACCACTACCGCAAAGTCAGTAATCGCCCAACGTTTGCGGGAAGCAGAAGCCGACCGGGTGCTCGGTTCCTTCAAACATAAGAAGGGTGAGATCGTTTCGGGCGTGGTGCAGCGCCGAGCCGGGCGGGACGCCGATTCGCGCGACCTCATCGTGGATGTGGGGGAGCACGAAGCAATCTTGCGGGCCGAAGAACAGGTGCCCACGGAACATTTGCACCGCGGTGACCATATTCGCGCCCTGGTTTTGGATGTGGCGGTAACTCCGCGCGGTGCTTCCGTGCGGCTTTCACGTACCCACCCGGATTTCGTGCGGCGCTTGTTCGAATTGGAAGTTCCGGAAATTGGGGATGGCACGGTAGAATTGGTGGCCCTTTCGCGCGAACCGGGTCACCGCTCCAAGGTGGCGGTGTGGTCTGCCGATCCATCCGTGAACCCGAAGGGCGCTTGCATTGGGCATAACGGGCAGCGCGTGCGGGCCGTGACCCAAGAATTAGGCGGAGAAAAGATCGATATTGTTGATTACGACGACGATCCGGCGGTATTCATTGCCGAATCACTTTCCCCCGCGCAAGTAGTGCGAGTCGATATTCTCAGCAAAGATCATCGCCAGTCGCGCGCGGTGGTGCCGGATGGGCAAGCATCCCTGGCAATTGGCAAGGAAGCGCAGAATGTGCGCCTGGCCGCCAAGCTCACCGGCTGGTCCATTGATATCCGCAAGGAATCCGATATGGCGGCGGGTAACTATCCAGAAGCCCAGGCCGCGCGGGCCGCAGGAATTATCGCGGAACCACACGAGGCAGCTGCGGAAATAGCGGAGCCTGCGGAAGGCGCGGAGCCTGCGGAAGTTGCGGTAGCCGCGGAAGGCGCAGAGCCTGCGGAAGGCACGGAGCCTGCAGAAGTTGCGGTAGCCGCGGAAGAAACGGTGGTAACTGAACCTGTGGAACCTGCCGAAGCTACGGAGGCGGTGGAAGCTGTGAAAGTGGCGGCGGCAGCGGGAACGTTAGATACGCCGGCCACAACCGATGCTCCAGCTACAACCGATGCGCCAGCTACAACCGAGACGGCGGAAAAGCCGGAGTAGATCCAGCACGGTCGCGCAGTCGGAATAGCCGTACGTCCGGCACTGTGAGAGCAATCTCGCGGTAGTCGAATACTGATGTGGGCAAATTCGTACTAACCTTTTGCCTAAATTCCAGGTAAAGTAGTCAGGGCGTTCTTTGGGGTGGTTACTTATGAATCCACGCACTTGTGTGGGTTGCCGCGCAAAAGACGAGGCTAAGAATATGGTGCGGCTAGTGCTTCGCGATCACCATGTGCTCGCCGATACGCGACGTCACATGCCGGGCCGCGGCGCGTGGATTCACGGTTCTGCAACTTGTATTAGCCGTGCTTTGCGCAGTGGCGCCTTGCCTCGAGCTTTCCGGAGCCGAGTGGATGCCACCCCATTTACCGCCACGATCATTACGAATGGTCAATAGCAATGTAAGTTCGCCCGGTGGGGCGATGACCCGAGATACAGAAAGCGGGTTGGAAGCCGATGGGCACCCGATGAGTACCCAGCGATGAGCTGCCAGAACTAGAGAGGTCCGCGCGCGCCTTGCCCGGACCCCAAAGAAGGAGAACTGTGGCAAAAGTCCGCGTCCATGAACTCGCCAAGGAACTTGGCACTACGAGCCGACGCTTGCTCGATGTGCTCAAGGAAAATGGAGAATTCGTCAAATCTGCCTCATCTACAATCGAGGCACCAGTTGTGCGTAAGGCGCGCAACTATTTTGAAGCACATCCGGAAGAACTCGATCCGGCCTCCGCAAAGGGAGGGAAGAAGGGTGGCCAAGCACGCCGCGCCGCAAAGCCGCGTAAGCCGCGGCAAGGAACCCGTGCGGCGGTAGATCGCCCGGCCGGTTCCGACGCAATTGTGGTCGAATCGCCGCGTCCCGATAAAGACGCAGCACCGGCAGAAAAAGCTAGCCAGCCGGTAGCGAAGGATACGGCTAAGCCGGCCGCTAAGTCAGCGCCGAAGCCGGGTCCCAAGCCCGGTCCGCAGCCGGCGCGCGGCGCCAAACCGGCCAGCCCGGCCAAACCGGGCGGTGCGCAGGCAGAAGCTAAGCCGGAACGTGCCGCTGCCCCCACGCCAGCTGCAATGGCTACGGGTGGAAAGCCAGGCCGGGGTGCGAAGCCCGGTGGCCGTGACGAAAAGCCTGCGGCGAAGCCGGCTGCACCACGCCCGCAAGCGGCGGGTAAGCCTACCCCTAAGCCGGGGCAGGACCGTGATGGGCAGCGCAAGCCGGCCGGGCGCCGGCCGGGAATCCCCACGCCGATGGGAGCCGCCCAATCAGCACGTGCCGCGCGCGCCGAAGCAGCGCCGCGGCCCGGTAATAATCCGTATGCCACCAAGCAGGGTATGCCCCGGCCGGGTGGTGGGCGCGGGCGCGGTAAGGCCCGGCCCGGTAATAATCCGTATGCCACCAAGCAGGGTATGCCTCGGCCCGGTGGTGGGCGCGGGCGCGGCAAGGCCCAAGGTGGTCAGGGGGCGGGCGCGGGAACTGCGCCACGTCCGGCACATTCGGGCGGTCCACGGCGCGGCGCCCCACGGCCTTCGCCAGCTATGATGCCCAGCCAGATGGCAGGCCAACATCCGGGCGATTCGCGCGGGCGGGGCGGGCGCGGGCGCGGCGGTCAGCCGGGCCATCGCCGGCCTGACGGGGGCGGTTTCACCCGTTCGGGTGGGCGTACCCGCGGTGGTTCCACGGCTGGTGCTTTCGGGCGGCGCGGCGGCGGTGGCCGGCGTGGCCGGAGCCAGCGGCGCACCCGGCGTGAAGAATTCGAAGCAAAGTCTTCGCCCACGGTACGCGGCGTAAATATTCCGCATGGCAATGGGCAAACCCTGCGCGTGCGGCAAGGCGCCTCCGTGGCCGATTTCGCGGAACAAATTGGTGCTTCCAGCGCAGATGTCATTACCGTCTTGATGCGCATGGGCGAAATGGCCACCATGAACCAGTCGCTGGACGAAGATACCTTCAAGCTTCTCGGCGATGAACTTGGCTACCAGGTGGAAGTACTTTCGAAGGAAGATGAAGATCGCCAGATTCTCGAATCCTTCGATATCGATCTGGAAGCTGAAGAAATCCTCGATGACGATGAAGATCTGGTGCCGCGTCCGCCGGTCGTTACCGTTATGGGTCACGTTGACCACGGAAAGACGAAGACCTTGGACGCCATTCGGCATTCTTCGGTGGAAGGTACCGAATCGGGCGGGATTACCCAGGCGATTGGTGCCTACCAGACCCACGTCAAGTACGAGGGCGAAGATCGGGCCATCACCTTCATCGATACGCCCGGGCACGAAGCCTTTACCGCGATGCGTGCGCGCGGTGCCAACGTCACCGATATTGCGATCCTGGTGGTTGCTGCCGACGACGGCGTTATGCCGCAAACGGTGGAAGCAATCAACCACGCCCTATCGGCGAAGGTTCCGATTGTCGTGGCCGTCAACAAGATCGACGTGGCCGGCGCCAACCCGCAAAAGGTCCGTTCCCAGCTCACCGAATATGGCTTGGTGGCGGAAGACTACGGCGGGGATACACTCTTCGTAGATATTTCGGCGAAGAAGCGAGAAGGCATTGACGATCTGCTAGAAGCTGTGCTGTATGTGGCCGATGCCGAATTGGACCTGCGGGCCAATCCGAACCGGCCGGCACGTGGGGTGGCAATCGAAGCGAAGCTGGACCAGGGTCGCGGCGCCGTAATCACGGCGCTAGTGCAAGTTGGTACCTTGCGGATTGGCGATCCCCTCGCCGTCGGCACCGCGCATGGCCGTGTGCGTGCCATGTTCGACGAAAACGGGAAGGCCGTGGAAGAAGCCGGTCCGTCCCGGCCCGTCCAGGTACTCGGTCTTTCTTCGGTTCCGGCCGCTGGGGATACCTTCCTCGTGGCAGATGATGAGCGCACGGCCCGGCAGATCGCCGAGCAGCGCGAAGCTGCCCACCGCGCGGCCACCTTGGCTCGCCGGCGCAAGCGCGTCTCCCTGGAGAACCTGGGAGATGTGCTCAAGGAAGGCAAGGTCGATACCCTCAACATCATTATCAAGGGCGATTCTTCCGGTGCGGTCGAAGCGCTCGAATCCTCGCTCTTGGATATCGAGGTTGATGATGAAGTCCAGCTGGATATTATCCACCGGGGCGTGGGGGCAATCACCCAGAATGACGTCAACCTTGCCACCGTGGACAATGCGGTCATTATTGGCTTCAACGTCCGCCCGGCAGAACGGGTTGCTGAATACGCGGATGAAGAAGGCGTGGAACTGAAGTTCTACACCGTTATCTACGATGCGATCAACGACGTCGAAGCCGCGATGAAGGGCATGCTCAAGCCGATCTACGAAGAAGTCCAACTGGGGACCGCGGAGATCTTGCAGCTGTTCAAGTCTGGCAAGGCCGGTATGATCGCTGGTTCTACCGTGCGCAAGGGCCGCATCAAGCGCGGCGCGGACGCACGGCTGGTACGCGACGGCGTCGTAGTGGCAAAGGACTTGAAGATCGTCTCCCTGCGCCGCGAAACGGATGACGTTGCGGAAGTGCGCGAAGGCTACGAATGCGGTATTACGCTCGGCTATCGCGATATCAAGGTAGGCGATTTGATCGAAACCTTCGAAATGCAAGAAAAGCCGCGCGCCTAAGCCAAATGTTTAGGCCAAGTCCTAAACATGGCGCCGTGCCGCATCGAGCAAGGTGAACGGCACGTTGCAACCAATAAGTGCGAGGCCGGGTGGGGAACACGGATTGCCCTGCCCGGCCTCGCGAGGTTTAGGGCCGCTCTGCGTGAAGGCACCGCTCATGACGTAACTGCGCTCATGGCGTATATAGGCAGGTCCCGCAAAACTGCTCCGCCCCTTATGCGGCGGGCTAAGTATGGAACAAAAAATAGCCAGCCAGCCTTGCTTGTGTAAGCTGTGCTAACAGTGCACCAGCCTTTTGCCTCTACCCGGGGCGGGCTGGAACTGACTGTACGGTTGCTTGAAAAGGCATTGCCCACAGGTTTGCTTGGCGCCGGCCGAGTAGTTGTTTTGGCACTAACAGAGTGCGCGAACTACTGTTGGCTGGTACTGACGAAGTATGTGGTAGCAACCGCGTGCTGACAATGAAAGTGGCGATCCCCGGGAAGGTCGCGGTTACTTAGCGCCAAGTTGGTCAAATGTACGCAGTGGGCAAGCAAATGATGAGGAGATAGTTATGGCTAATCCCCGTGCCGAACGTGTGGCAAAACGGGTACAGCAGATCGTGGCAGAAATGCTCGGAAATCGGCTGAAAGATCCCCGCCTGGAACTAGTAACAATCACCGAAGCGCGGGTGACGGGTGACCTGCAACAAGCCACCGTATATTTCACCGCGCATAACGAAGAGCGGATGAAAGACGCCGAACGTGCCCTAAACGCGGCGCGCGGCATTATCCGCAGCGAAGTTGGCAAACAATTGGGCTTGCGGCTCACGCC
Source organism: Actinobaculum suis (assembly GCF_900618115.1). Lineage (NCBI taxonomy): Bacteria > Bacillati > Actinomycetota > Actinomycetes > Actinomycetales > Actinomycetaceae > Actinobaculum > Actinobaculum suis. Next base: position 1,702,935 of record NZ_UYIO01000001.1, on the reverse strand, counting down.
AACCATCGAGTTTGAACTCGATCGGCTTCCCGAAACTGCGCGCAGTTTCGAAGACGTGCTTGCCGCAGCACGGCACCGCGATGCCCAGCTAGCGCGCCAGCGTGGCACCGAATATGCGGGAGACGCAGATCCGTATCGCAAACCCCGCGAGGCCGAGGCAACTGCGGCGGCTGAGAGACAATTCGAAACGAATACGGAAGCGACGGCCCACCGGGAGGCCGCAGCCGGAGCGCAGGCCGAGCCAGAAGCACAGGCCGGAGCAACTGCCAGCGCAGAAAGTGATAATGCAGGTGAGCGCTAGCTCCCGCGCAACCTCCAATGCAAATAGCCGAGCCCGGGCCATCACGGTGGCCGGGCTCGCCTTATTCGCCATGTTTTTCGGCGCCGGCAATCTTATTTTCCCGGTCATGCTCGGCACCGAAGCAGGCACTAATGTGTTTCCGGCCCTCGCCGGTTTCTTGGGTACCGGAGTGCTGTTACCGGTGCTCGCAATCATCGCGGCTTCGTCTTCTAAAGATGGCACCCCGCGGGAAGTAGCGGAAAGAATCGGGAAGATCCCCGGTACGGTTTTACTTTTCGCCATGTTCCTCACCACCGGCATGTTTTATGCGGTACCTCGCGTTTCCGCGGTGTCCTATGAGATGGCTATCGCCCCGCTGGTCCCTGGCGCAGATTCCGGGGGCGGCATCGGCCTGGCCATTTATTCCTTCGTTTTCTTCACTGTCGTGTACCTGCTGGTGAGCCGGCCGAGCCGCGTCGTGGAAAGAGTGGGCGGCTATCTCACCCCCGCGCTCCTAATCTTGATGGCAATTCTGGTTATTACCGTAGTCATCAAGCTTCCGCCCGCTGGTAACCCGCCCGCGCCGAAATATGTAGATAGTCCGGTTTCTACCGGCCTCCTACAAGGCTATTTCACGATGGATGCGATAGCCGGATTCGTATTTGGGTTGATTATCGTTACGAATTTGCGGAATACGGGTTTTGCTACCCAGCGGAGCTCTTTCCGGGCCACTTCTGCGGCCAGTCTGGTAGCCGGCGTTTTCCTCGCCGTCGTCTATATTGGTTTGGCAATGATAGGCACCCGGGTTGCAGGCGATGGCTACGCAAACGGAGCAGAAGCACTTTCCGGTGTGGCGCAACAGTTCTACGGCACGGGTGGGCAGGTGCTATTCGGGGCCATTGCGATCCTGGCGTGCCTTACCACGGCTACCGGTCTGCTTACCTCGTCTACAGCTTTCTTCCGTTCGTATTTCCCCAGTATTAGCTATAACACCATGTTGGTGGGCCAGTTGCTGATTGCTTTCGGATTTTCCAATATGGGGCTAGAGGCGATCCTCAACCTGATCGAACCGGTAAACCAACTCGTCTACCCGGTAGTTATTACGCTCGTGGTAACAACCCTGGTAGACATTTTGATTCCCGGGCGGCTGTATTGGACGTACCGGATATCGGCCTGGGTGGCGGCTTTCGTTTCGCTTTTCGAAGCGCTGTGGGCCACGAAGCTGGAAATATTTGCCGGCTTGCGGCCACTACTTGACGCTATGCCGCTGGGCACAAATCATTTGCCTTTCGCGGTACCTGCCGTAATCGCTTTCGTGTGCGGGTTCGCCATAGACATTGCCCAGGGGCGTCTCCGCCACGCCCTTGCCCAGCCGAATCTATCCGGAAATACAGGAGGCACTGCCAAATGACGCACCCGCAAAACGGCGATAACGGTAAAAAATCGAAAAAAGCGCGCGGCCCGCGGCGTGAGCGTTTGCGCCGCGAGCTTCCGTGGGGCGAATTACCGCGCGGTTGCGATGCGGGGAACGGAGTCCTGGTGGTCAACAAACCTGCCGGGGTTACTTCGCACGACGTCGTTGCCGCTATCCGCCGTTTAGCGGGTACTCGGAAAGTGGGGCATGCCGGTACGCTCGATCCGCTGGCTACCGGCGTGCTGGTAATCGGCGTGGGAAGCGCTACCCGGCTGTTGCCCTACATTGCGGGAACCGAAAAGGAATACCGCGCTGGTTTCAGATTCGGAATCGGTACCGATACGGAAGATTCCACCGGGCAAGTGTTGCGCGCGCCCGGCTATACTCCTGCGCCTGGGAGCAGTGCTGAGGCCGAAATCCGGCGGGCATTAGAAACCCAAATAGGGCAAATCTGGCAAGTGCCAAGCGCTTTTTCGGCAAAGAAAATTAACGGCCAACGCGCCTATGCTGCCGCCCGCGCTGGCCAAGAAGTCGAGCTGGCCCCAGCGCAGATCGAAATTTCGGCGCTAACTGTTTGCGGGCCGGCGCGCCCCGGTACCGCCGCGGTAGAAGTCCCTGCCCCTGCAGAAGGTGCAGTCCCGCAAATCCGGGAAGTGCCGGTAGTGGATATCGACGTAGACGTAGTGTGTTCAGCGGGAACTTATGTGCGGGCCCTGGCACGCGATGCGGGCCGCGCGGCCGGCACGGAAGCCCATATGACCTCTTTGGAACGGCGGCGCGTAGGCGGGTTTACCCTCGCTGAAGCACGCACCATCGAACAACTTGCGGCGGAAGTAACCGCATCTGCCGTGAGTGCCAGTGCTGATACAACATCCAGCCGCACCGAGGAAACGGAAACGCACGCCACCGGGGAAGCGGAAACGAACGCCACCGGAAAAACAGAAACGAAGAACACCGGGGAAACGGAAACGGGGAACACCGGGGAAACGGAAACGGGGAACACCGAAAAAGCGGAAACGCACGCCACCGGAAAAACAGAAACGAAGAACGCCGGGAAACAAGACACCGATAGCCTCGCAAACCCGCGCGGAACGCTACGACTAATGCCTCCGGCACAAGCAGCTAGTCGGGCATTGCCCGTGGTCACAGTGACTGCCGCCCAGGTTGCTGCTTTGCGGCATGGCCAAGCCATTCAAATACAAGAATGCGCCACGCCGGTAGCACTCGTGGACGAAACAAACAATCTGGTGGCGATCGGTGTGCGCCGTGGCGATTTAATCGGCCCCAAGGTAGTTTTCCCAGCCTGAGGACTAAAGTCCTGAAATGGTTCGCTGATTTTGCAGATGTTTCCCAGAAATGGGGTACTATGGTCCCATGGACGAGAAGCTGGATACAACAGGTCTTCCCAGGGACCTAAGCGACGCCGTCGCTTACCGGTGGGCAGCGTTGCTCGCAAAAATAACCTGGGCAGTGCTCATCATTGGCATCGCCATTGGTGTTGTTTTCTGGGTCACCGCAAGTGGTGATTTCGGGCAAGATCTTGGCGCGCTGAGCTGGTGCCTTACCGGCGCTATTTGCGTTGCCCTGATGTCTGTACGGCAGGGAATACTAGGGGAGCGTAAGTAATGAGCATATTGATGCAAGGTATTACTTATAACACCATGATGGCGCTTGTTACCGGCGCAATTATGGTCATGGTGCCACTGTTTATGCGGGCCGCGGGGCGCCCCAATCGGCGTACCGTAGCCGGCTTTGGCTGGACTTTCGCCGCGCTGGGTGCATTCCTCGGTATTACCGGTTTGCACATGATGCTAACCTGGCCGCTAGCCCAAATTGACGGTGCCTTCTGCTGCGCCGTCGATAACATCACCTTCGGTGAACCGGCCGCTTTCTTCGGCGTTCTCACCTTCTTCGCCGGGCTCGCGATTATCCGCGGCGAACGTGCCGAGGATCGTGGGGAGCGGAAGTTCGACGTCGTCGCCACCCTGCGCCCTATCCTTTACGTGGCCGCAATCGGTGGTATCGGCCTAATCTTCTTCGGGATTGCGGGCATGCACTTCGGAATGTGGCGCCCGCCGGACACCGAACCGATCGCGCGCCTCATGGCGGGTTCCCTGCTTGAACCGCTCCTGATGATGTTCTTGTATTGCGGTACGGGGCTGGCAGCGATGCTTTCGCCCTTCGCACCGGAAAACAAACACATTGGAAGGTTCTTTACGCTGGCTACCTGGGGTTGCGGTGTGCTCTGGTGTTTCCTAGCATTCACCGTGTTCTACAGCCACGTGGGGTTCTTCCCGCCGGCCGCCTAGACTTCTGGAAGAAACGCGCAGAAATCACGCGCCTACTGAACTCGCCGCGTAAAATAGTGCTTTGGCAAGCCGGGGTAAACCTGGCGAGCCAAAGAGACGCAATGGCAGTGCCGCCACTGGGAATCGCTAACACCACTGAGAAGCAGTGAGTTAGCACCTATAACCGGTGAGTATCAGCAATACCACTAGCGTCAGCATCGCTGAACGTGTGGATAACGGGTTGCGAGCAAGACCTGAGGCAAGCTCGAGTAACCATAAATCGCCGGTCGGCTAAAGAAATATATCTGCCGGCAGGCACCGCCAACAGATCACAACTCAATACTCGCTAAACGGGCGCGAGGCGATACCGGGCGCGGGCCACTACGAGAAATCAGCAGGGGCCCGCGCCTGTTTGTATTTGCTGCTTCTTTAGGCTCTCTGGTTCGTTCGGGCTGCTCTGCTGGGGACGCCGAACCCGCTAAGTAGCAGCGATTCCCGCTAAGTAGTGGCGATTTCTAGTTTTGCTGGGCGGCGGCAACTTCCTGCCAAGTGGAGAGCGCGGCGTCGTTAAAAAGACAGAAGGTGATACTGGCCGGCCCGGGGTAAGCGCGCGCAGTTTCGAGACCTATGCGCGCCACTTCTTCCATCTTCCAGCCGTACACGCCCGCGGAAATTGCCGGGAATGCTACCGAGGTGGCACCGAGCCGGTCCGCTTCTTGCAAACTATTGCGAAAAACCGCTGCTAAAAGTTCCGGGTCGGTTTGCCCGCGATGCCGATTCGGCCCCACCGTGTGGATAACCCAGCGTGCTGGTAAATCGAAACCCGGGGTGGAAACCGCCTGGCCAACCGGAAGCCCCGCGGGGAGCTGTTCGCGGCGAAGCTGTTTGCAGGCTGCCAAAAGTTGCGGCCCGGCGGCGCGGTGAATTGCCCCGTCCACTCCGCCGCCGCCTAATAAACTCGAATTGGCAGCATTGACGATCGCATCTACCGCGAGCTCCGTAATATCGCCACTAACCAAAGAAATACGCGTACTCATATCCCCACTCTTCACCAATTCCGCGTTTTCTGCACGCACCAACCCGGCGCCACAAAACCGAAAAACCTCGCCCCGTGGCAGACCGCAAAACTCGAGCACCTAAGAACCCAGCACGGGAAGAACCGGGCATGCCCAGAATCTAGCATTCGCCAAGAACCCAGCCGCTAACCCGCCAAAAAACAGCCGCTAACCTGCCAAGAACTTAACCTGTTCAGAACGCGGCCGCCACTTCCGCCCGCGTAGGCGCATAAGCCCCATTTGCAGAAACCGTTATCGCCGCGCAAGTTTGTGCGATCTGCAAAGCGACCCCAAAGTCTGCAAAACTGGTTTGCCGCAAGCGCTCGCGGGCCGAACCGGCAGCGATAAAACGGTCTCTATACAGCCCGGTTAAAAGCCCGGCCATAAAGGAATCACCCGCACCCACGGTATCGCCTACCGGTACTTTACGAGAGGCCAGCGCATGGAAAGGCGTTTTCCCGCGCACGCTCACTAGCGCCGGCTCAGCCCCGCGGGTTACCACTAGCAAAGGAATGCTGATTTGCGCCCACTGCGCCAAAATCTCCGATAACGCTAGCCCCGGGTAAAGCCAATGCAAGTCTTCATCGGAAACTTTCACAATATCGGCCAGTTCCACGAGCGCCATTATTTTCTTCCGCGCTGCATCTGGATCTCCCATCAAATCTGGCCGGCAGTTCGGGTCATACGAAATCGTGGCGCGCCTGGCCTGTGCGGCGGCCAAGGCCGCGATCTTTTCCCCACTCGGGGAAACTACTGCCGAATAAGACCCGATATGCACATGCCCAATATCGCCTAAGTTTTCCAGCGTGGGAATATCCGATTCGACCTCGAAGGTATAACTAGCTTTCCCATCTGCATCGAGGCGGGCGTGCGCTACCGACGTCGCCGTTGCTTGCGCCGAACCCGGCACGATTCGCACTCCCAGTTTGCGCGCATGGGCAGCGATTTGCTGGCCGCGCGCGTCTTTTCCAAACCAGGTGGCAAAATCGGTGGGAACCCCCAGCCGCGCCAGTCCGCCTGCCACATTGAACAAACTCCCGCCCACGACTTCGCGCGGGGCCTGCCCGGCCGCCGCAATTGAATCAATGAGCGCCTCACCCGCAACTAAAATCTGCTCGTTCATTTCTCTTCCTGCCTTAGTATCGGTTGCTTTTACGGTTAGTTTTTCGACGCCGCCGCTAGCCGCGCCCCACACTAGTCCAGCCCGCGGGTAGCCATACCCGTAGGTGGCCATGCTCGTAGGTGGCCCCGCCCGTAGGTGCCCCCGCCCGCCACTTTGCCAAAACTGTCCGAGCCGGTCTGGCCACCTCGTTCGGCAGGAGACCAGGTATGCGGGCGGTAGTGCGCCGGCACCGCCCGCAGCTAGCTCTGCCAGGGCTGGCCGGGCCCGCAGGGTTTACATAATTATGCCGTCTAGCCGGTCGGGACGTTGGCGCCGCCCGGTCCCCGCTTTTTGCCAGGGGAGAGGGCCGGCCAATGGTCGATAGTTCAGCCCCGCGGCAGCGAGGACGGCGAGATGTGCGTCCATGCGGGCGCGGAAATCTGAGTTCGCCGCGCTCGCGGCGGCTGCTTTGGTTTCGGTAACGGTCTGCGCGCTCGCGGCCGCTGCATTGCCCGCGGTAGCTACCGGTGCGCTAGTTGTTGCCGGTACTGGAGCTGCGGCGGGCGCGGGCACCGGGGTGGCGTGCCAAGCTAGTTCCGCGAAAGCAAGGGCGCGCGGCCATGCGCAATACTGCAGTTGGCGGTAGTTTTCCACGTATTCCGTCCACACCATGAATTGGGTGCCAAGCACATTGCGTGCGGCCGGCGCGGGCAGCCCTGCACTCGGGTCATAGGCACATACATCTGCAACTGTGGATAGCGCGCCCTGGGCATAGGGTTCGGCGCTATCTAGGCTTTGGTAGTTGTTAAAGTAGAGCAGCTCGGCCGGGCTCATAATTGTGCGGATGTCTGCCGCCGCGATTTTCTGGCCGCGAGCATGGCCGCGCCAAGCCTGGCAGATCAGGTTCGGGGCTTGCTGCGTGGCCGGAACGTTTTCGAAAGCTTCATCCCAGGCTACGGCTTGTACCCCGCGTTCATCCAACCAGCTGACCAGATAGTTTGTGAACCAAGCTTGGAGAGCGTGCGGGCCGGCAATACCATGCCTGGCACAGAACTGCGCGGTGGGTTTATCAAGTTTCCACGGCCCGGGCGGTACCTCGTCACCCCCTATATGAACAATACGTGCCCCGGTTACTTCCAATACTTCTTCCCAAATATCGGTAACGAAACGTAAGTTTTCTTCCGTGAACCGCAGGGTCCCTTCGAAAACACCCCAGGTGCGGGCCACCGGCCTAGTGGCAGGTGCGGTCGGTACGTCTTGCGCAGAGGTAGCGCCGAGTTTGGGATAAGCGGCGATTGCGGCAGATAGGTGCCCGGGGAATTCAATTTCGGGAACCACGGTGATGCCTAGCTTTTCCGCCAATTGGCAAATGTAACGGATTTGGGCTTGGGTATAGAAACCACCGTGTGGGGTCCGATCCGTACCGTGCAAGGGGCTAATCGTTTCGCTCCGCCAGCTGCCCACGGAAGTGAGCCGCGGATAGCGGCGCGATTCGAAGCGCCAACCCTGATCATCGGTCAAATGCCAATGAAAAACATTGATCTTGTAATAGGAAAGCCAGCCCAGAAAATCCGCGAGGTCTGCCACGGGAAAGAAGTGGCGGGCCGTATCCAGGCCGCAACCGCGCCAGGCATAGCGGGGTTGATCCGTAATTTCTGCGCAGGGCACCACGAGCTCTTCCGCCACGCCGCATCTGGCCAGCGGCGGTGCCGGTACTGTTTCCGTGGCCGGTGCCGTGGCCGTTGTCGGTGCGGGCGCCGTTGCCGGCGTCGTTGCCGCTGCAGGCGGCGTTGCCGGTTGCCTAGCTTCCGTACCCACTGGCGCGGTGGCCAGCTTTACCGCCCGTGGTGCGGGCGCGGGAACTTGGGCTAGTTGTAACAAAGATTGCGCTGCCCAGATCGCCCCGCGCCGCCCGCCGGCGCATATCAATACACCGCTGGGCTGCACCACGAGGCGATATTCTTCCGCGCCCAGTTGTAAATCGTGCACGGTGCGCAGGTGCGGGCCCGGCAGATTTTCGGTACCGATCTTTTCCGGGAAGGGCAAACCGGTGGAGCGGCGCAAAATCCACGCCGTAGCGGCCGCGAAGTCCCCGCTCACGATAGTCGTAGCATCGAGGCGGAGCACGCCAGGTAGGGCCCGGAAGCTGCGGGGGCGGGGGAGGAGCGGGCAAACGTTCATCATTATTCCTTGACTGCGCCTTGTTCCACGCCGCGGAAGAACTGCTTTTGGAACACCGCGAAGAGGATAATGATCGGGACCAGTGCGATCACGGTGCCTGCCGCCACCACGCGCGGATTCGAACCGAAGGAGGAGTTCAGGTATTGGATTCCTACCGTGAGCGTGTACTTTTCGGGGTCAGAAAGCACTACCAAGGGCCACAGGAAATCATCCCAAGCGCCGATAAATGACATGAGGGCAACCACGGCGGCCATACCACGCACGTTCGGCCACACCACGAGCCGCAGCCTTTGGAAAGTAGTGGCGCCGTCCAAAGTGGCAGCATCCAAAATCGCGGTGGGAATGGAACGGGCAGCGGCCGTCATGAGCAAAACATTCATGGCGCTAATCGCCCCGGGGAGGAAGACGCCTACCAGCGTATTGGCCGCGCCAAGCGCTTTCACGGTCAGGTACTGGGAGGTAAGAGTTACTTCGCCGGGAAGTAACAACGTGGACAAGATAATCGCAAAGGCGATCGCTTTCCCACGGAATTTCATGATCGCGAAAGCGTAGCCCGCCAAAGTAGCAAAAATGACATTGGAAACCACGATAGCTACGGCTACCAAAAGCGAATGCCACGCATATTGGAGCACCGGCACATTCCGGGTCACTTCCGCAAAGTTTTCCAGCGTTGGGTCATCTGGGATGAGCTGCGGCGGGAAACCAAAAGCGTCTTCGTTCTTGCCTTTGAAAGCCATCGAAAGCTGGATCAGGAATGGTCCCACCGAAATGACGAAGATCAAAAGCAAAAGCACGTAGCGGCCAATAGTTAGCAAGGGCCGGTTGGTCCGGCGCATGTGCATCCCAGCACGACGCCGGGTGGGAACCGTACCGGACGGCGCGGTCACTACCTGGGTGGTGGGAGCGGCCGGCGGGGTGGCGGGCAGAGCGGGCGGGGCCGGTTGCGCGGACGGGCCGGGAGCGGCCTGCGGGCGCGCTACCGCAGAATTATCTTGGCGTGGATTATTCATTGGTTACCTCCTGGCGATGCCCGGTGTGCTGGGCCCGTTCTGCTCGCCGTTGCCGCGCGATGAGTTTTTGCTGTTTGGCAAGTTTGCGGGTGGCCCGGATTTCTGTTCCCTGGTTGATGTAGGCAACCAAAACCAGGGGGAGGAAGGTAAGGAAGAACAGGGCTACGGAGATCGCGGAAGCATATCCGAGGTTGCCGTTCAGTCCCTTACCGGCCTGTTGGATCATCATGACTATGGATTGCGACTGTCCGCCGGGCCCGCCAGTACCGTTGGTGAGTACGTAGATTTCGGAGAAGACGCGGATTGCGGCCACGGTGACTAGCGCGGAAATGAGGAGCATAATGCCTCGCACCCCCGGAACCGTGACGTTCCAGAAGCGGCGCCACCAGCCAGCCCCATCAATTTCGGCGGCTTCGTACAGGTCTTTGGGTACATTGGCCAGGCCTACCATGTAGATCACCATGTAGTAGCCCAATCCTTTCCACACGGTAAGGGAGATGGCTACGAAAACAATCAGCCACCGTTCGGTGAGGAAGTTAATTGGCTGATCGGTCAAATGCAGCCATTGCAAGGTTTCGTTGATGATCCCTTGGGAATCGAAAAGCCACGTCCAAATAACCCCGATAACTACCACGGAAGCGATTACCGGCAGGTAGTAAGAAGTGCGGAAGAAGGAAATCCCCGGTACTTTCTTTTGCACCAGAACGGCCAAAAGAAGCGGCAGGAAAGTAAGCAATGGTACGCACACGATTACGTACACGAGCGAGGTCATAATCGCGAATTTAAAGCGTTCATCAGAAAATAGCTGCGCGTAGTTTTCGAGAGCTACGAAATTTGGGGTGCGCAGGGGCCTGGCGTCCGTGAAGGAAAGGTAGATCGTGTTCAGGAACGGCCAGATAGAGAAAACAAGCACCCAGAGGATCGCCGGGGCAATCAACACGTAGGGCGTATACCAACGGTGCCATTTCATGATTTATCACCGAGCCAGTTGACTATCACCGTAAATCAGTCCTTTCAGCAGGGGCGGCAGGGAGCGAAAACTCCGCTGCCGCCCCTTGCTTGCATATGGTTACTTGTTGCTGTGTTGCTACGCGCGTGCGCGCGGTCTTGGCTGGCGGTAAGGGCCGGTTACGGTGCCCGATAGTGCGGTGGTTTGCGTGCCGCACCAGCCGGCCCTTTACCAGCGAGCCAGGGGTAAGAGCTGTGAGTAGCGGTTAGCGGCCGCTATTTCACAGCATTTTGGTTGGCATAATCGGAAATCTTTTGCAGGGCGTCTTCGATCGGCACGTCACCACGCACCGCGAGCGCTACCTGTTGTTTCGTGTATTTGCCCATGTCTTCGGTGAAGTCCACGCCCGTGGTGGGGGCGGCGGTCTTCATGGCTTCGGCGGCCGTGGTGGTCGCGGTTTTCTGCAGGTCATTCTTGATGACGGAAGTGAAGGTGTCCGGGTTGGAGTTGCCTTCTTGGGTGCCGGGGAAGAAACCTTGGGCGATTTTTACGAATTCCACTTGGTTGTGGTTATTGGTGACGTATTGGGCGAAGGCGCGGGCCAGTTCTGGATTCTTCGAATGTGCGGAGACGGAGATGCCTTGCACGAAGAGTGGCGGGTTGCCGATACGCGGGGTGGCTACAGAGACTCCGAGTAGGGAGGGGGCTTCCTTTTCCAGTTCGGAGGCGAAGCCAGCCGAGGCTGTGGTCCAGGCGGTGCGGCCTTGCTTGTAGAGCATGGCGTTGCCCGTCCAGTCTGCGTTGAGCGCTTCGGGGGTCATCGAGCCGTTGGCGTAGGCGTCCTTCCAGCGCTGTACGAGTTTCACCCCTTCGGGGGTGTTGAAGTCGTAGGTGCCGTCGTCTTTCTGGAATTTTACGCCGGCATTGGCGAAGGCGTCGGCGTCGGGCAGGTTGGAGATCATCTTGACTTCGCCGTTGGTGGCTTTTGCTACCTTATCGGCGGTTTCGAAGAGTTCGTCCATGGTCTTGGGGAGCTGGTCTTTGGAGACCCCTGCTTTTTCGAGGAGTTCGGTGTTGAACCAGTTCATGTCGGTGCCGAGGTACCACGGGTAGCCGTAGGTGCCTTCTACGCCGGGGAACTGGTAGGCCGAAATGCCGCCCGGAACGTATTCTTTCAAAACGTCTTTGTTGACGGTTTCGAGGTTTTCTACCATGCCGGCTTTCGCTAGTTGGGCGGCATATCCGGGTGGCAGGTTGACGACGTCGGGTAGTTCGTCTGCGTTTGCTTGTTGCAGGACTTTATCTTCGTAGCCTTCACCGGGCTGATCCATCCATTTAATGGTGGTGCCGGGATGTTCGTTTTGGAAATCTGCGATTAGCTTTTCAAAATAGGGCGTGAAGCGGTCATTCTTCAGCGACCAGGTTTGGAAAGAAATTTCGCCGGATAGTTTGGTGCTTTCGCTACTGGTTTTATCGGGTGCGGCCGATTTTGTGTCTTGTGACGCCGTACCTCCACCGGTGCAGGCGGTGAGGGCGAGGGCGCCCGCCCCGATAACCGCAAATAGTTTTGCGTATTTCATGGCACTTCCTCCTTGAAGTCCGTTTGGAAATCTTCCGTTATTCCTCTCCGGCTAGGCGGTGGTCTCCGCTTGCTGGGGATGGAAACTTGCTTTGGCTACTGGCGGCGTGGCCGGGCTGGGGGTGGGTGCGGTGCCGAGGACGATGCGTCGCACGTCCCCAGCCCGGGCATGGGCTACCCAGGTAGCAAAGAATTCGTGGCGCGGATCCAGCAGGTCGCGCCTTTGTGGGCAAATATTTATCCGCAAAGTGTTTCGGGGCGTGCCCGCGGCAGAGCTGGGAGCGGCCGCGTTCTGGGCGGAACTGGTATCGCTTGCGGGGGAGCTGGTTGTTCCAGCGTGGAGGCTGGTTGCGCCGCTCGAGGCACTGGGGTGGGGGCTGGTTGCGCCGGTGCGGCTCGCCGTACCGGCACGGGTGCCCCACTGGGTGATCGCTTTTTGGAAAGCCTGGCCTTGTGGTTTTAGTTCTCCGGCGCTGTTGAAAAGCCCGAGGCCGTATTCCACTTCTGGGAAATCTGCGAGGTGGCGATCCACATCGTGGGAGCACCACCAGGTGATTGCTTGCAGGTGCGGGGTAGGCCCGCCGCCATGGGCGCCCAAAAGGCAGTCGATAGTTTTGGTTAGGAAAGTGGCGGCTGCGGCGTCGTCGTGCAGGTAATTTAGTGGCGCTCCTAGTTCTTGTAGCCACAAACCGCGCCCCTCGGGTGCGGAAGCAGAGATCTCTGCCCAAGCATTAGCAACTTCGCACAGGTAGCGAGCAAACCAGGCGAGTTCGGGGGCGTCGGCTCCGTATGCTGGGCCTACGCCGCCAAAAATCCAGGAATGGACGGTGGTCAGATCCCCAATTGCGGTGGCCAGTTCGGGGGTGAAGGGCTGGTCGGGCGCAAACCACAAATCGTCATCAAAAGAATGCGTGTGGATCCCGTGCGGCCAGGCGGCCTTTGCCGTCCGGTAGAGCGTTTCCAGCCAGGTACGGGCCTGGTGGGAAGTGAGCGCTTGCGGGGAAGGGTGGCGAGAGGCAGCGAACTGGATAATCTCGTTACCTAGGCTGAGCCCGCGCGCGTGCGGAATGTCGGCGAGCGCGCCTGCCAAAGTGGTAATCAGGTTTTGCTGGGCCGCAACGACTTGCGGGTCGGTGAAAATATTGCGTTCGTGCCAGCTGAGTACCCACGAAGGTAGGAAATCGTAGGAGGAAAGGTGGCCTTGCAAAACGTCCACGAAAATATCCAGCCCCAGATCGTCGGCGACTTCCGCCACGCTGACCACATCCCGAATGGCTTGCGGGCGGATATAGGTCCGGTTGGGTTGCAGGAGCGTCCAGAGCGGGAAAATCCGCACGTGATCCGCCCCGATTTCTTTGAGCGCCGTGAAATCTGCTTGCACTTGCGCGCGGTCGAAATCTAGCCAGGAATAGAACCAGCCTTGCCGCGGCGTGTAATTGACTCCGAATCTCATAGTGCACGCTCGAATCGAATCGTCGCGATCTGGAAGGGGGCGAGTTCTAGCTGCCAGGCCTTACCGTCCCACCGCATTTCCGGCCCTGCATAACCGGATTCTTCCGGGCTGCGGTACCGTAAATCGGTACACCAGGCGCGGGAAAACTCGGGAGCTTGAATGGTTACGTGGCTAGTAGCACCGCGGCCCTCATAAATGCGTACGACGGCGTTGCCCGAACGGTCGGGAGCCATGGCCACCGATTCGACTACGGCCCCTTCCACGCGGAAGAGCGGAGCTACCGGGCTTGCCGCCGGGACTGCCGGGCCGGCTGGGCCTGCCGGGGTGCCGGAAACATAGCGGGTGCCCAAGCAAATATCTTGACCATCAGCAATTGCCGCCTCCACGCTGGCTCCCGGGTGGAGCCGGAAATTCCAGGAGAACTGGCCTTGGTCTTGTTCCGGATCGGGATACCGGGCGCATTTCAGCAGGGTTGCCCGCACGCGCGAATACGTGCTGCGCCGGCCTTCCTGATGGCGCGTAATATCCCAACCGTAGGTCGCATCATTAGCGATCGCGAGGCTAGCCCCGGCATTTGCTAGCCGCAACCAGCGGTGGCAGGAAACTTCGAAACGGCTCGCATCCCAAGACGTATTTGTGTGAGTGGGCCGTTCGATATAACCCATCTGCGTCTCGTATTGGGCCCGATCGGTGTGAATCCGAACCGGGAATGCTAGTTTGAGAAGCTTTTCGTGTTCGTGCCAATCAGCATCCACGCGTACGCGCGCGAACTCTTCTCCGGGCCGCAACTGCCACGTAATGCGCAACTCAGAATCGCCATACCGGGCCGTAGAAACTGCCTGCACCGCCGTGCCAACCAATTCCGCGGTTTGGGCGGCTATTCCGGTGCTTACTAATTCCGCGGTTTGTGCGGCCACCCCGGAGCCAGCTAATTCCGCGGAATTAGTAGCCTGCAAAAATTCGGTGCCGCCAAACTGCAGGTCTAGGCGTTCTTCCGAACCACGATAGAAAGGATCAATATCCCAGGCATCCCACATATTGGGGAAGTCTTGATGCACCTGGAAAGTGCCGGCCGCTTCTTGCCGCGGAATATATTCGCGCCCGGAACGGTCTTGCAAAGATACACAAGCCCCGTCCGCAAAACGCAAAGTTAGCAGCCCGTTGCTCAAATAATCCGGCCCGGCCTCCAAATTGTTTGCAGTTGGCCCAGCTTCGGAGTTTTCGCGCGCGCCCACGTAGCCCACCGCGAAAGGCGGCACGCCATCTTGCGTAAAGGAAGTGGCATTGGCCCGCAAAACCGTGCCGGCCGTACCACTGGGTGTAGCCAGGGCGTTTGGCACCTTTGCTGCCTGGCTCGTCAAAGCCTGCAAAGCCTGCTTTGTTAAGGCTTCGCAACGCTCGCGCAGATGGGCGTAAATACCGGCCACTTCGCGGTAGACCCAGGAGATGGCAGAACCGGGAAGAATATCGTGGAATTGGCACAGCAAAGCTTGCCGCCACAAAGCCCGCAGCTCTTCGTAGGGGTATTCCATCAGGCCGCGCACGGCCGCCGTCGTACACCACAACTCGGTTTCCCTAAGCAAAGCTTCCGTTTCCCGGTTGCCGCGTTTGGTAGCCACATGCGAAGTGAACGTGCCCCGATGCAATTCCAGGTAGAGTTCCCCGGCCCACACCGGCGGCTTTTCGTAGGCTTCGATAGCCCGGTCGAAGAAATCATGCGGGGAAGCCGAAAGCAACCGCGGAGCACCGGCCAGATCACGCTGCCGGGCTAGGCGGCCCAGCATTTCGCGGGTTGGCCCACCGCCCCCATCCCCGTAACCGTAGGGCAGCAAGGAAACCGAAGTATGGCCCTTATCGCGAGAATTAATCACGGCGTGACGGATTTGCGCCCCCGTAACATCGGAACCATAAGTATCTGCGGGTGGGAAGTGCGTGAAAATCCGCGAACCGTCAATACCTTCCCACAAGAAAGTGTGATGCGGGAAAGCATTCACCTGATTCCAAGAAATCTTTTGCGTCAAGAACCGTTTGATTCCAGCTTCCCGCGCAATTTGTGGCAAAGCCGCCGAATAGCCGAAGGAATCGGGCAGCCACACCTCGCTACATTCCACCCCGAAAGCTTCTTCGAAGAAAGCTTGCCCTTCCACAAACTGGCGGCACATAGCCTCCCCACCGGGAAGCACCGCATCCGATTCCACCCACATGCCACCGACCGGCACAATCCGGCCCTTTGCCACCCAGTTACGTACCCGGGCAAACAATTCCGGATCTTCCTCGGCTAGCCACGCGGCATGCTGAGCGGCCGGGAAAGCGAAGTACATGTCTTCGCCCTGCTCCAAAAGATTGACCACATTGGCCAAAGTACGGTTCACTTTGCGGGGCGTTTCCCGCAAAGGCCACAGCCACGCCGAATCGATGTGCGCATGCCCGACGGCGTAAATCTGCGGTGCTTCCACATGGGCAGGAGTGGTCAGCACCGGCTGCAATAGTTCCCGGGCCCGGGCAGCGGTAGCCGGAATATCAGCCAGGTCCAACTGGTCCAAAGCCGCAGAAAGCGTGCGCAAAATCAACCAGTCATGCCCGTCCAGCTCCGGTTTTGCCGCCACCATCTCGTGCAACACGCTCATATCGAGCGCGAGCTGATAAACCTGGCCGTGCCGCAAAACCACACTGGCCTGCACCAGTTGGTAAAGCGGGCGGGCAGAAGAAGTACGAATATCGCCCTCGTAAGTAACTTGGAAAGGCGGCACATCAAGCAAGATCGGGTTCGCTGCCGCTTCGATCGTGAAATCAATATCGCCGCTAGCGCTGAGAACCTTGCGAGCAGGAATCCACAAATTCTTCGGATTGATCGCCTTCACGGTAGGGCCGATATATGCCTGGTCTGTGCCCGCCGGGGCTCCCTCCGGGACAACCGTGCGGTGTACCAGGCCCTCCGCCTGAAAACCAGGGGAGTGGTCCTGCCACCCCAGGTTCACCAGGATCTCAACCTGGTCAGCAGCGCAAGTACTATCCGGCCCGCACGTATTATCCGGCCCGCAAACACCGTCAGCGCTCGCGGTATCAGCAGTGCTTGTGCGGGCACCAAGCCCAAGCAGTTCCTTGATTTCGGGAGCAAGCGGCGCGGTCTGCGCTCGCATCCGCATCCACACGGTTTCCCACGCCCGACCCCAATACTCACCAATGGCAAACGGACGGAACTGCGAGAAAGGCGGGACCTGCGCTGGAGTTACCGGTTTCGCTTCTGGATCTGGCACCTGCCAGCAGGTTACGTCTAAGTCGGTAAGTTCTGTATAACAGGCCGGGAGAATCTTCTCCGCGAGCGCGCGCCGCACGCGGCCTTCCAAAATACTGCGATTATCGTGCATTTGTGATGCCCCGTATCTGCTGGTCATTACTGAGAAAGGCGGATAGAACGCCGGGATGCAAAAGGGGTAAACAGTTCCCGAAAGGCTTTTGTGCCTTCCTGGGATACGCGGCCCTCCTTTGACCGTAAGGGAATTCCGTTTCCCGCTTTTCTGTAGTTTTGCCGCTGTTACTCTTTCGCGTAGAAGCTACTGGGTAAGGCGGAAATAACAGCTGTTACGGCCGGATTGTCGCAACGCTAAATGCGGGTGGAAGATTGATGACTCCTTTGGCATCTACCATATGAGCGTAGTGACTAAAGCGGTTTAGTGCAAGTGTTTTCGAGGTAGTAATTCGAAGCATTTTCCGGAGAATTTCGCTTGGCCGGACGCCGCTGTACCGCTTAGTTTTTGTGGGTACAATCAGTGGTAATTAGCGAGTCCTAAGCGGGCCCATTAGAAACTACGAACCTGCGGGTAGAAGCAGGTGTTTGTACGCTTGAGCGGGACTGTTTGCACATGGTAGCGGGCACGGCGAGAGTAGAGAGTAGAGGGAACGTAGCGCGATGGCCAGGCCGACCATTAGAGATATTGCCGAAACGGTTGGCGTTTCGCCAACCGCAGTATCTTTTGCGCTCAATTCCAAGCCGGGAATTTCCGAAGCTACGCGCGCGCGGATTTTAAAAACCGCGAAAACTATGGGCTGGGTTCCTAACCAGCATGCGCGGGCCCTTTCCAAATCCCGCGCCGACGCCGTTGGTCTTTACATTGCCCGCCCGCAAAGATCCATTAACACCGAGACTTTCTTCTTCAAATTCATTCTCGGGGTGGAAAGCGGGCTTACCGAGTATGAGCTGGACCTGGTTTTGCGTTCCGGGCACAACGTAGCCGAAGAAGTAGAAACTTACCACCGCTGGTATGGGCAGGGGAGAGTAGACGGGGTGATCGTCGTCGATCCGCGTATAGACGATCCGCGCGTAGAAGTACTCAAAGAACTGCGTATCCCCGCCGTATTCGTGGGCCACGAGTTTGCTGGTTTCAGCGCGATCACAATTGATGAGGGGGACGTGATGCACGCGATCCTCAGCCACTTGTTGGCACGCGGCGCCCACCGCGTTGCTTATGTGAGCGGCATGGCGGATCTTTTCCACACCGCGGAACGTGCGGAGGCTTTACGTTACGAAGCTGGCCGTGCCGGAATTGAAGCGGTAGTTTCCGGGGGAACCGATGCTACCGAACAAGCCGGTTTTGCTACCACGATTCGCTTGCTTTCCGCCGCGCGCCGCCCCGACGCCATCATTTTCGATAACGAAGTATTGGCGCTCGGCGGGCTAGAAGCACTCCGCCGCCACGACCTCAAAATCGGGCAAGACGTACTCGTGGTCTCCTATGAAGACTCACTGATTAGCCGCGTAGTCACTCCGCCACTTACCGCAGTTTCGCGCGACCCCGGCCTGCTCGGTACCAAAGCCGCACAAATTCTTGCCCGGGGCATCGACACCGGCACTACCCATACCCAGGCACAAGCCGGCGGCACCTTGGTAATCCGCGATTCCACCGCCGGTTACGTTTCGCCGGCCTCGGCTCGGTCTGCCTAAACTTTCCTCCAGCTGTTGCACGCGGCGAAGCCAAGCGAGCACGCCGCGTGCCGCAAAACCGCGTGCCGCACGCCGCTTGCCGCAAGCGGGGAAGCTGGGCAAAGCGCAGGCGCGCCGCAAAAGCTGACCGCCGGCGCAAGCTCAACCGAGCTCACAACCGGCGGCCAACGGGAAATCGGATACAAATACTCTCTAGCCCACTAGCGGTTTAGCTACTCCCGCGTTTCGCGCGCCCGCCGCCACCAAATGGCAGCCCCGCCGCAAGCCAGAAGCATCAAACCGACAAAAATACCTACACCAACCTGCGTTCCAGTAAACGAAAGCCGGCCCCGTTTACCCTGCTCAGTACGGTCCGCGCGGCTGCTACCGGCAGGCTTTTGGCTGGCCTTATCAGCAGACGCCGCACTTGGTTGCGGGGTAGGCGAGGTGCTCGGCTCGGTGCTCTGTGCCATGCTCGGCTCTGTGCTCGGTCCGGTGCTTGGTTTCGTGGTCGGCGCGGTACCTGGCGCGGTGCTCGGTTTCGTGGTCGGCGCGGTACTCGGTTCGGTGCTTGGTGGAGTGACCGGCGCAGGCGGTACCGCGGGGGCAGGGCCGGACGCTTCGATTCGTACCGTAACCGAAGCCTTATTACCGGCCGCGTCCGTTGCGGTGAACCGCAAGATCCGCACGCCCTCCCAATTCGGAGCTCCGCTAACGGTGCGGGTCTGCGGATCATAGGACAAACCATAAGCCGCCAAATTAGAATCCCCGGTTGCCCCATCCGCAGTCGTACCAGTGCCAGTAGCATCGGCGCTTGGCGCTGCTGTGACTACCTGGTTGTCCCCAGCATCTGTAGCACCTTCTGTTCCTGCGAGTTTTTCCGTATCAGCCAGCTTTTCAGCCTGCGGTACGGCCCGCTTCGCCCGCGCGGACCGAGTATTTTGCGCAGGTGTAGCAGTGGCAGTATCCGTAGCTGGAGCCGTAGCCTCCGGCGCTGCGTTCGCGTTAGCCTCACCAGCTTGCAGATCTGGTTCAATACTCACCGCCACCTCTGGGGCGGAGAAGTTATCCACAGCCCGCACTGTTATCGGTGTGAGACTTCCACCCGCGCCAATCTTCTGCTCCGTCCACGGGCTCACCCAAATCTCGGGCGCGGCGGCGTCGTCGATCTGCCCACCCGGAGATACCGTTACCGGTGCCGAAACATTACCCGCATAATCAGTAAGCAAAATGCTTACCGGCGAGGCAAGCTCACGTTCGCGCGTTAGCCGCGCGTTCTCATCCGCGGAAGAACCACGCGTGGCACGCAAAGTTTCCCCATGGTCATTCGGCGCGGCCAAATCCAAGGTCTGCCAATCCTGAGCAGAAGGATTACGCAAATGGAAAGAATCGGCCTGTACAACCAGATCCTGTTGAGTCAGCGGCTTTGCGTAAGCGTCATGGTAGCGGCCGCGCAAGCTCGTTGCCGCGCTACTACCATCAGCTTGCACCGCACTCACCGTAGCCCGGAACGGCAGACCTTCCGGCGGAGCCGGCAAAGTCACCGTAGTTTGCGTCCCCGGCACCTGCACGGAAGCCTTGCCCGCATACAGTTCGGGAGCATAAATATTTTCCAAAGTTACGGTGTAGTTTTCGGGTGCGCCCGCACTTGGCGCCTCCCACGAAAGCGTGACCTCACCGGGCTTTGTAGCCTGCTGGAAAGCCTTTTGTGGATCCAAACCCGAATCATAAGTTAGCTTTTGGGGCATGTGCTTGCCCGGAACCGCCAGGTCACAAGGCTCCGAACGGCTCCCATCCTTGCCAATCGCGGTGAGTCGCAGGGTCCAATTACCGCTCAAGCCCACATTCTTCACGTAATACGTATCGCCGTAAGTTTTCCCGAGGCGGTGTACGGTGCCGGAAGCATCCACGCCTTCAAGCAGATAGTAGTCAATATTCGCGAAGTTCCCCGGCTGCCAAGAAGCAACCATTTGCCCATCGCTATGCATTTCATCTATCCGCAAACCAGCAGGCGCATCCGGCTTTGCTTGGCCGTTACTGAGCGTCAAAGCCCCCAGATTCACCTGCAAGCCGTCCTGTTCACCGGTAGCTACCAAACTGATCATAGAAATGCGTTTGCCAGCATACTCAGAAAGGTCAAGGGTAGCGTTTTGCCAGCCGTCACCGGCCGCCGCGGCGGGCAAAGGCAAAATCGCTGCGTTATTTGCTGCGTCACCTGCTGCACCTGCTGCGTCATCTGCTGCGGCACCTGCGGCACTTGCTTTCGCATTAGCTGCGGTAGCGCCCGCAAAGTCTAGACGTACCGCCAGTTGCGGGTGCGGTGCCGGCGCGGTTTCGGAGCTGTTTTCGCTCGTTTCGCTCGCGGCGGCCTCCGGTTTTGGAGTGCTGTTCTGCCAAGTAAGGGCCAGGTTCGACGCCGCAGTTACTTCCAGATCGGTTTTGAACAGCCGGAGCGTGCTAGTCCCGTGCAGGTTTCCATACCAGGCCAGGGAATTACCGCCGGCCCAAGCTCCGCGTGGCGTGAAAGGCGGAGTGGTAGGCGTACCATTCAGCTGGAAACGCGGTTCGGTACCGTAATCGAAATCCGCTTGCATCTTCGTATCGGCGCCGTCATTGGTTATCCACCACTGCCAGGAAGGTAGAATTGCCTGCGCGCCCATATCCGACCACGCGGAATCATTAGCAACCAGGCCGTCCGTGTAGGAACGCAGGCCTTTCCCGGTCGAAAAATCGGTGGCGAAATTCTGCCCGCTAATCACAGAACGCGCTGGCGTAAAATCGGCTACGCCCGGCCAACCGGACTTCGTTACGCCCACTTCCGGGCGGGTTTCTACCGCCCCTGCCTGGGTCACATCCTGGTGCGGCCCAGAGAAGTACATACGTTCACGCTGCGCCACCATCCACTGATATTCGTCTTGCTGCATGAAGGGAAACTCGGGAGAGGTACGGCCGGTGGCGGTTTTAATGTCGTCATCCAAACCCCGCTGATACATATCGGAAGGGGTGAACAGTGCCAAAGAAGTAACCGGTGAATGATTCTCGGCCGAAGTGAAAGAGCGGTCCACATTACCGGGGCTGGCAAAACCAGTTTGATTCGCTTCAATGCCCGCAAACACTTCCGCGTAAGGGTCATAACCGTGGCTCTCCGCAAAGCTACGCATACTATGTGGGTCGCCGCCATAGTTCACGAACACAGAATTGTGGATCTGCCCGTGCTCTTTGTCTTTCAGCCAGGAAGCCTTGGCCTCATCAAAGCTCGAATTCACGTCATACCACTGTGTCCACAATCCCTGGGCCGTTAAATAGGCCATGAGCGGCTTGAACTCGCCCGGGTCGCTCCCGCGTTCTTCCTGGTTCAGGAAGTAACCGTCAAAGCCATAGTATTTAGCCATTTCCACCAGTTTGCGGCCAATAATGTAACCTTCCGAATCCTTATCAAACATTTCGGAGAAAGTAAGGCCGGGCCGGAAGAAAGGATCAAAATAGATGACGGCAATAGACTTCACGCCATTACGGTGAGCGGCGTTAGTGTATTGCGGCGTCGGAATGGAAAGCACCCCGAACTCAAACCCGCGGTTTCGCCAATCAGAGGTGGGCGGGTCATACAGCGACTGCGGGACCCCCTTCGAAGCCGCCCCGTGCCAAGGTGCCCAATAATCGGCATACTGCCAGAAATTCAGCGTGTGGTCCCCAAAAGTATTGTTGTAGGTGGTGGAACCGAAGAAAGAGTTCCCATAATCTCCTTGCATGAGCATAACCTGGGCTTTGCCATCAAGTTCGGGGCGTACCTGAGTTGCTGGATTATGGTCGATGCGAGACTGCAAGGGCACGGTAGCGCGCAACTGCGCGGAGAATGGATCTGTTTCCGGGCTCCAATCGCGAATATCTTGTACCCGATATCCGGCGACGACGGGTTGGGCACTTCCCGGGCTAGCCTCCCCGCGTGGTGGGTAAGAATCTGCGCCAAATGCGTTTGGTATAGCAAATGCACCCAGGGCAAAAGCCAGGCCTGCGGCCACGGCTTTATACCCCCGATGTTTTGGTGTCTTTCTCATCGAATGTTCCTTAAATAAATAACGAGAAATTAGGGAATCGGGAATCGGTGAGCGGAAAACGATTCACGTGGTCAGATCGCCGCAACTATCCGGCAACTTTGCAGGTAGTGGCATGACAATATGGCCGGTGGTAGATCGGCCCCCGAGCTAGCTTGGTACCGCTCCGAGGCGAGTAGCCGCAAGCAACCGCGCCGCCAAGCTAAGGGCTATAAAGTCTGGCTTACGCCAGTATTTAGGCCTGCACGGAGAGTCCGATTTAGGCCTGCGCGGTGAGCTTTAGGGCACCCGCGAAGCACGGGGAGAGCGGCAACCCATCCATGAGCATGGCCTGGGCGGCGTGGTATACATCAGGTTTGCCCGGCCAAGTGATACGCGAAGGCTGGTTTTGTGCATCCAATTCATGGATCCATAAACCTGGCTCGTGCACCAAATAGGTACGGGCATACGCAATAAACTGCCGGTGCCAATCCCGGAAATAGGCAGCTTCCGGAACCGGGGCGGGATCCAGAATCGGTGCGGCGTCGGAAACCAGGGAAACCTCGGAAACCGGGGCAACCTCGGAAATCGGGGCGGCGTCGCTGGTTGCGTCCGCTACTACGTGGCTTACCGCGCTCGCGGTTGTAATCATTTCCGGGTGGGTTTCACTGTAGGTAGCAAAAGCGGCGGCGGCACTAATTGCTTCGCAGACCGTCCAATGCATGCGTTCATGCACGATCGGTTTCCGATCCGGAGCGATCGTGTACACGAAACCGGGAGCACCGTCTATGTTCCATCCGTCGCGAATCGCGGTGGCAAATAATTGGTGTGCCAGCTGGGGAAGCTGTGCAAAAACCCGCGCCGGTAACTTGCCGAAGGGGGAGCCAGTATCGGCGTCACTGCGGGCCGTCCCGCTAGGCGTTGGCGCTTCGCTAGATATTGCTACTTTGTTCGACGTCGCTACCGCACCCGCAGTATCCGCGAGCGCCGCAGCCTGCTGGGCATGAGTTTCTACCGCCGCCCAGAACTGCAAAATCAACCGCGACCATTCCACGCCGTGCCCGGGCGTATAGCCGTAGGGCCGGAAGGGATCGGCGGGATTATCGCGGTTGAAATCGGGGAGGGGCTGCCAGGTGGCGCTGAAATGCTCTGGAATATGCCAGCCGGTACAGGCGGCCTGCCCGAGCACGAAATTAATGATTTGTGAGGCTTTGGCTAGCCAGCGCGGGTTGCCAGTGGCATCCCAGGCCGCCAAACTTGCCTCCAAAGTGTGCATATTCGCGTTCACGCCGCGATAGTTTTCCGATTCTGTGAACGCCCGGTCCCAAGATTCGCAGACCAGGCCGTACTGTTCTTCCCAGAAGAAATTCTCGTGTGCCGTGCAGGCTAAAGCGAAAAGTTCTTCCGCACCGGTAATTCCCGCCTGAATGCCGGAACTGGCGGCTAACAACACGAAAGCGTGGGCGTAGGCTTCTTTGCGGTCAGCGCCCGGGCCGGAAGGCAGACCGGTAGCGGCCGTGAGGCGGGAGAAAAACCCGCCGTGGGCGGTATCGAAGAAGTGCTCGCGCAAACACTTAATCCCAAAAGTTGCCAGCTGCCGGGCAGAATGCGGGCCCGGTTCCGCTTCTGCCTGTTCTCGCAAAGCTGCCAGGCAGAAAACATGCGTCATGCGGCAGTTGATCCATAATTCGAGGTCGTGGTCAGGATCTAGCTGACCGTCGTAATCTAAATACCCAAACCCGAAGCGGGTGCGCGATTGGGCGGCGCGCGCTACCAAAGCACGAAACTCACTTTTTTCCCAAGCGCTAATTTCTGGGGCGGTTGGCACCATATGCGTCTCCCTTGACGATGCTCTACTAAACCGTTGTAGTACACGTTAGCACCGCTAAGTGCGTCTCGAAAAGGGGCGAATGTGCACCCGCGCCACCCCTGAGACGAAAGTCCTAGACATTTGCTTGGGTGTGCGTACCGCTTTGTGTGGCCCGTAAAAGGTATGGTGAGGGGGTGCGAATTTGGCGTAGGCCGGAAGACATCCCGGCAGATTTGAGTGCAACAGCTGTAACGTTCGGTATCTTCGACGGCGTACATCGCGGCCATCGGGCGATTTTACGGCGGACCGTAGAAATGGCCCGCACCCATGGGTGGATGCCGGTGGTCCTCACTTTTGATCCGCATCCAGCAACAATTCACAACCCGAAGAGCAAGGTCCCGCTCATTATCAACTTAGAAGACCGGCTCAATCGCATTGCCGCCTCCGGAATTGGTGCTACCTACGTGCAGGATTATTCACTCGCCTATGCGCAAGCCTCCCCGCAGGAGTTTTTTACCCGCCAGCTGATGGGCCAATTGCGGGCCCGCGGAGTTGTTGTTGGTGAAGATGCTCGGTTCGGGCGCGGTAACGCCGGCGATACGCGTGCCCTTCTCAGCCTGGGGCAACGCTTCGGTGTGGATATCGACGTCGTGAGCGACCTGTGCGGGCCGGATGGGCAGCGCTGGTCTTCTACAAAAGTTCGGGAACTCCTCGAAGCTGGAAATGTTAGCGATGCCGCCGAAATCTTAGGGCGCCCACACCGTATCCGTGGCGTCGTAGAACATGGCGCTAAGCGGGGGCGGGAACTTGGATTCCCCACCGCGAACCTTTCCGGAAGCGAGTTAGGGGAAGTTCCTGCCGACGGCGTCTATGCCGGTTGGCTGGTACGAGCGGTGCCGGGCACGCGCGCCACCGAGTATCTTCCGGCGGCGATTTCCGTGGGCAATAATCCGCAATTCGGGGCGAAGAGCCGCACGGTAGAAGCGCATGTGCTCGGACGTTCTGATCTAAATCTGTACGGCGAAGAAATTTCCGTGGAATTTATTGCTTATATCCGGCCCATGATGAAATTTGATGAGGTGAGCGGTCTGCAAGCCCGCATGGATCAGGACTTGCTAGAAGTGGCGGACAAATTAGGAGTTCCGCCTGCCGTCCGCCTCGCGCCCGGGCAAGTAACCGCGCAGTAAGCAACTCCCGCAGCCGCGCAGTAAGCAACCCCCGCAACCGCGCAGTAAATGGTGGTAAATAACCGCGCAGTGAGCGGCTGCGTTGCTTCAGGAATCACCTTCGCCCCACCTGAATCGTCCGCACCCTGCCGGCCTTGCTTGCGAGCAGTGTCGACCTTGCTTGCGAGCAGTACCACAAGCGGGAGGGTATGCACGGGTGCTAAGATATTTGATTGCCGTCGATCGGCCGCGGTAGCGTCATGCTCGGGAGAACAGGCCCCGCTGCTCCGCGCAACGGATACTAAAGGAGAATCGCATGTCCCTCTCTACTGAGGAAAAGCAGAAGATCATTGCCGAATACGCGACCCACGAGGGAGACACCGGTTCGCCGGAGGTCCAGGTGGCTCTGCTCTCGGCTCGTATTAAGAACCTGACGGAGCATTTCCGCACTCACGTTCACGATCACCATTCGCGGCGCGGTTTGATGCTCTTGATCGGGCAACGCCGTCGTTTGCTGACGTACCTGGCCGATGAGGATATTGAACGTTACCGTTCTCTCATTTCGCGCCTAGGACTGCGTCGCTAGGAGAAAATCGTGGGCGGCTCGGAGTAGTTCCGGGCCGCTTTCAGTATGCCATGAGGGTTTTCCCAGTTTCGTCCAGAAATCTGGCCTCGTGTGCAAACACTAATAGAAGATATAGATAGCAGGAGATCCCGTGTGGTCTTCGGTGATAGCTTCCGGAGAATATATAAGCCGGCCGCAAGCGCATTGCTGCGAGCCGCTCACTCCGTGAGTTTTTACTGACGACCGCGGCGGGAAAAGATAAGAAACAAGAACAAGGAGGTCCCGTGGAGGGTCCTAACGTACATTCCGTGGAAGCCGTGATCGATAACGGCTCCTTCGGTACCCGCACGATTCGTTTTGAAACTGGGTTGCTCGCCCAGCAGGCGTCGGGAAGCGCCTTGGCCTACCTGGACGGAGAAACTACTGTCCTTTCGGCCACCACCGCTTCCAGCGCCCCGAAAGAGCATTTTGATTTCTTCCCGCTCACCGTTGATGTAGAAGAACGCCAATACGCCGTAGGCCGGATCCCCGGTAGCTTCTTCCGCCGGGAAGGGCGTCCCTCAACGGACGCTATTTTGGCTTGCCGGATTATTGATCGGCCTTTGCGTCCGCTGTTTACCAAGGGGATGCGTAACGAAGTGCAGATCGTGGCAACCGTGCTTTCGGTAGCCCCGGACGATGCTTATGACGTACTCGCTATCAATGCGGCTTCGCTTTCCACTTCGCTTTCGGATCTGCCCTTTGCCGGGCCGGTAGGCGGCACCCGCCTTGCCCTGGTAGATGGCCAGTGGGTGGCATTCCCGCGCTATTCGGAAATTGCCCGTTCCACCTTCACGATGGATATTGCGGGCCGCGTGGTGGGTAACGACGTCGCTATCACCACGATCGAAGCGCAAGCGCCAGAAAAGACCGAAGAAAACATTACTTCCGGCGGGATTGCACCCACCGAAGCGATCGTTTCCCAAGGTATTGAAGCCGCCAAGCCGGTGATTCGCACCCTGTGCGAAGCCCAGCAAAAGCTCATCGACGAATGCGGCAAGGAAAAGGTGGAATACCCGATCTTCCCCGATTACACGGAAGAACAGTACGCCGCCGTCGAAAAGCAACTGGGTGATCGCTTCGACAGCATTTTGGGCATTGTGGATAAGCAAGAACGCGATAACGCGCTCAACGAGCTTACCGAAGCGGTGGTCAGCGAACTGACCAGCGGAGACGATGCTGCTTATGACGAAGAAGAAGACGCGAAGGCACTGGGCGCGGCAGTAAACGCTAGCTTCAAGCAGGTTATGCGCGAACACGTGCTTACCCAGGGTGTGCGTATGGACGGGCGCGGCCCGCGCGATATTCGGTCTCTCTACGCCGATGTGGCAGTGCTTCCGCGCGTGCATGGATCTTCTATCTTCCAGCGCGGCGAAACCCAGGTTTTGGGTGTTACCACGCTTAATATGCTGAAGATGGAACAGCAGCTTGATAACCTTTTGCCGATAACGGCAAAGCGTTACATGCACCACTACAACTTCCCGCCCTACTGCACCGGCGAAACCGGCCGCGTGGGTTCGCCCAAGCGGCGCGAAATCGGGCACGGTCACCTGGCGGAAATGGCACTCGAATCGCAGTTGCCCTCCCGTGAAGAATTCCCGTACGCCATCCGGCAGGTATCGGAAACCATGGGGTCGAATGGTTCTTCCTCCATGGCATCCGTGTGTGCCTCTACGCTTTCCTTGCTCAACGCGGGCGTGCCGCTGCGCGCCCCGGTGGCCGGTATTGCCATGGGTCTGATCACCGCCGAAATCGACGGCGAAATGCGTTCGGTAGCGCTTACCGATATCCTCGGCGCGGAAGACGCCCTGGGAGATATGGACTTCAAGGTGGCTGGCACCAAGCAGTACATCACCGCCCTGCAGCTTGATACCAAGCTCGACGGGATTCCGGCAGACGTACTTTCTAGCGCGCTGGACCAAGCCCGGGACGCACGGGTGGCAATCCTCGACTTCATGAGCGGAGCAATTGACAGCCCAGACGAAATGGCCCCCACCGCGCCGCGGATCCTTACCGTGAACATCCCGGTGGATAAGATCGGTGAAGTGATCGGCCCGAAGGGCAAGATGATCAACCAGATCCAAGACGAAACGGGCGCCGAAATCACCATTGAAGAAGACGGCACTGTTTTCATCGGCGCTACCGATGGTCCGGCCGCGGAAGCCGCTCGCGATATGGTCAACGAGATCGCCAACCCGCAACTACCGGAAGTGGGCGAACGCTACGTAGGTACCGTGGTCAAGACCACCACCTTTGGCGCTTTCATTTCCCTCACTCCGGGCCGCGACGGCCTTCTCCACATCTCGCAAATCCGCCGCCTCGTAGGTGGTAAGCGCGTGGAGCAGGTAGAAGACGTGCTCAACGTGGGTGACAAGGTCGAGGTAGAAATTACCGAGATCGATGATCGCGGAAAGGTTTCCCTCGCCGTTGCCGGGGGCGCTGACGCCGAAAGCGCGGATGCCGAAAACCACGGCACGGAAGAAGAAACCGAGGAAGCATCGGAAGCTAAGGAAACACCGGAAGCTAAGGAAGCACCGGAAGCTAAGGAATCGGCTTCCAATTCGCGCGGATCGCGGCGCAGCCGCACCCGCCGGCGCACCTCCACCAGTTCTTCTGCCACGGCTGATTCGGCTGAATCTGCACCTTCCGCCACTTCCGCGGAAGAAGCAGAAGAAAACGACGGTGAGGCTGCATCCGAAGAAAACGGTGAAGCACGGCAAGGTGGGCGCGGTTCGCGCCGTACTACGCGGGGAAGCCGGGGCAGCCGGCGTCGCCGCCGCACGCACACCAAGCCGGCTGAAGACTAAAAACAGATTACATACGCGGCGCTACCAGCCCGCGTAAACTCGCGGTCCCCGGGTGGGCAGGGCAGTAGCCCCGCCCACCCGGGGACCGCCGTGCTGTTACCGAAACTCACGGGCATCTGGTGGCGCCCCACTCCCCGGGCAACGGAATCGGCGTGTGCGGAAATGGAAACTCCCGCACCCGTGCTAGCGAACCAATACTTGTATACGTTCCGCTACTTGTATGAGCACCGCCAGCGGTTGTATCTGCACCGCTAGCAGGAAAAAACAGTTAGGCTGGTCCGGTGCATTATTCGCTAATTGATCTCCCCTTGGAAACAGGGCACAGCTTAGACCTAGATGATGAAGGCGCGCGGGTGCGCCGCTCCGTACTACCCGGCGGTTTTCGGGTTTTGACTTCGGCTTTGCCGCATGTGCGGTCCACCCATGTCGCATTTTGGGTGGGGGCCGGTTCGCGTGATGAAACTCCCGGTACGGAAGGTTCCACGCATTTCTTGGAACACCTGCTTTTTAAAGGCACTGCCACGCGCAGCGCGCAAGATATTGCGGCCGAAAGTGACTATTTGGGTGGCGGTTTTAACGCCGCCACTTCCAAGCAATACACCTGCTATTACGGGCATGTAATTGACGAAGATCTGCCGCAAGCTATTGCTTTGCTAGCGGATATGATCACTTCCGCCAAACTTGCCGAAGCGGATTTCCAGACCGAACGCGGCGTGATCCTAGAAGAGCTCGCCATGTACGCCGATGATGCGTCCATGGTGGCCATGGAAAAACTACCCGAGCTAGTGTTCGGGAAACATCCTTTGGGCCGGCCAATTGGCGGCACCCCAGAAGATATTAAATCCTTAGCGCACACGGCCCTCACCTCGCACTACCACGCCGTGTACCGGCCCGCAGAGCTAGTAGTAACCGCGGCCGGGGCAGTGGACCATGAAGATTTTTGCCGCCGTGTAGTAGATGCCTTGGAAAATGGTGGCTGGAAGTTTGCGGCTACCGAAAATCCGGCCACCCGCCGGGAAAGCGACAGCATCCAATATCCGGCCGGGCAAGACGTGCGACTCCAAAAAGACGTCGAACAAGCCGCGGTACTCATTGGCATGCCGGGTTTGGATGTGCGAGATGAGCGCCTGCCGGTGCTGTTCGCCTTGAATGCGATCCTCGGCGGAGGTAGCTCTTCCCGGCTCTTCCAAGAGATACGCGAAAAGCGCGGCCTGGCTTATTCGGTCTATTCGTTCCTGAACGCATACCGGGAAGGCGGTATGTACGGTTTGAGCGCCGGGTGTGCGAACGAAAACGCGCCTGCAGTTATGGAACTTATGCATAGCGAACTGGATCGTTTAGCTCGCGACGGTGTAAGCGCCGAAGAAGTGGAATCGGCATTCCGGCGGGTGCGGGCCGATATCGTCTTCAGCGGGGAATCCGTGAACGCGGAAATGCAACGTTTAGGCACCTCCGAACTAACCCGCGGCCAGCTCATTTCCAAAGGTGAACATATTCGCCGGGCGCGGGCAGTTACGGCCGCAGATATCGCGGAATTGGCGCGCGAGCTTGCCAGCGGGCCGCGTTCCAGCGTCATCGTGGGCGCCGCGCAGTAAACAGCGTGGACGCCGCGTCATTATTCGCCCTTACAAACAACGAAAAAGAACCCGGCTGGGAATCTCGGTTGTACTAGAGATTCCCAGCCGGGTTGCAGTATTGCAATAAACGAGGTGAGCGGCCCTACCCCAGGAGAGCTGTTCTACCTACCCCAGGAGAGCTGTCCCAACTTAAGGGAAGCGGCTCTGAGCTAGGGGAGCGGCCCTAAATTCGGTTTGCCAGTTAGGCCGGTTTGCCAGTTTTAGGGAAACCGGGGAACTGGTTTTTCGCGAAACAGCTCCATGAACCCGCAGTGCTGGTTTTAGGCTTCCACGCCCTCGCGGATCATGTGGTTGAAGGCGCCGAGCGCCGCGGTAGCGCCGGATCCCAAAGCGGTCGAAACCTGCTTGAAGGGACCATCGGTACAATCTCCGGCGGCATACACTCCCTCGAGCGAGGTAGCGCCTTGCTTATCCACAATGATTTCGCCAGCCCGGTTGCGTTCCACAGTATCGCCCAACCAGGCGGTTGCCGGAACCAGGCCGATCTGAACGAAAACGCCGGAAAGGTCAATTTCGTGGCGTTCACCAGAGGCACGATCATTCCAGGCCAGGCCGGTTACCTTTTCACCGTCGCCAAGTACTTCGCTCACTGCTGCATTCACGTGAATGTCAATGTTTTCCGTGTTTTCGGCCTTCTTGATGAGTACCGAATCGGCGTTGAGGTGGTCTTGGAACTCGAAGAGGGAAACGTGGCTGGCCACGCCCGCCAAATCGATGGCGGCTTCCACACCGGAGTTACCTCCACCCACCACCGCCAGCGGTTTGCCGGCGAACATGGGGCCATCGCAGTGCGCGCAGAAGGAAACGCCCTTCGTGCGGTATTCGGATTCGCCCGGCACTCCGAGCAAACGCCAGCTCGCCCCCAGCGCCAAAATCGCCGACCGGCCGCGCAGCTCCCCACCGCCGGCGAAGGTCACGTGGATCTTACCGGCATCGGTACGCTCCAAACCGGTAGCTTCTACCGATTCGTAAATATCGATATCGTAATCTCCGAGGTGGCGTTCAATGGCTGCCCCAAAGTCAACACCTTCGATATGCGGGGTGCCGGTAATGTTTTCGATATCGGTGGTTTCCAATACCTGGCCGCCGATCGTGCCGGTAGCCAAAGCCGTCTTCAAACCCTTGCGGGCAGAATAGATCGCGGCTGTCGCACCGGCCGGGCCGCCACCGATCACGAGCACGTCGTAATCATCGGCCTTGTCCATACGTCGTTCCGCGATGGGGCGCAGCGTGCCCTCCGGCGTCGTACCCGAAGCATCTGCGAGCTTGCCGGATTCGGCCAGCTTCGCGATGATTTTCTCCACGCCCATGCGCCCTTGTGCGAATTCTTCCCCATTCAGGTAGATCGTGGGCACACTGAGCACACCCAAACGTTCTACTTCGGCGCGATGCGAGCTGCCTTCTACCGCGGTGTGGCGAATCTTTGGGTTGAGCACGCTCATCGCGTTCAAAGCTTGTACCACTACCGGGCAGTTTTGGCAGGTCTGGGAAATGTAGGTGGTGAATTCCAGGGCAGGAAGTTCGCGTACGGCTTGCGCTACATCCTCGTCGATCTTTACGGGATGCCCGCCTACCTGGAGTACGGCCAGCAGGAAGGACTCGAACTCCCTCCCGCCCGGATAGCCGGCGAAAGTTACCGCTACATCGGTACCGGTACGGCTAATCCGAAAAGCAGGGGCCCGCTCACCAGTAACTTCGCGCACCGTAATCTTTTCGGAAATCGCCGCGGTTTCCTCCAGGAAGGCACGCAACTTTGCCGATTCCGGAGACTCATCAGCCACGAGTTCAAATTCGATCGGTTCGCGGATGAGCTCGAAATACTTCTTCAGCTGCGCTGTTGTTTGTGCATCCAAAACTGCCATTTAGATCTTCCCCGAGAGGTCGAAGGACGGGGTGAGGGTCTCATCGCCCTCTTCCCAGTTGGCCGGGCAGACCTGGTCCGGATGTGCCCGTACGTGCTGGGCGGCCTTGACCTTGCGGAGCAGTTCCTTAGCGTTGCGGCCCACACCCTCCGAGGTGGTTTCGATGTATTGGATGATGCCGTCCGGATCGATGAGGTAAGTGGAACGATCCGCCAGGCCAGTGGGACGCATATTGTCGAAAGCCTGCGTGATTTCGCCCTTCACATCGCCAATCATCGGGTAGGTGACCTTAGAAACGTCGGGCGAAGTTTCGTGCCAAGCCTTGTGCACGAAGTGCGAATCACGGGAAACCGAATAAACATCTACGCCGATCTCCTGCAGTTCGGGGTAGATCTCTTCTAGATCTGCCAGTTCCGTGGGGCAGACGAAGGTGAAATCACCCGGGTAGAAGAAGACGATCACCCAGCGCCCGGCAAAATCTTCGGTCGAAACATCGATGAACTTGCCGTTGTGGTAAGCCTGCGATTCCCAGGGCTGAATCTGGGTATTAATAAGCGACATGTACTCTCCTTGCTAAAAATCGGGCTTTTCGGCTCGATTGAGCCATGCGATGCGACTCTTTTCATCGCCTGTGCATCCACTATAGATGCTTTTCTGGAATGATTCCAGTCTTATCGCTGGGCGCCTAAATGTGGCGTCCGGAACGTAAAAATACAGAAGTCGGTAGGCGAAGTGTTTTCTGTCCAGTTGCGGGTAGCCCGTGTTCTTTGTAGCTTGCGCGCGCTGTGGACGGCGCGCGCTCGTGGGCAGGCGTCCGGGTAGGCTCAGTACATGATTAAAGTTGCGGTTGTAGGCGCCTCGGGGCGTATGGGTAAAACTGTGTGCGACGCGGTCACGGCGGCCGCGGATCTGGAATTGGTGGCCCGGCTTGACCATGGCGATCCGCTCACCGCGGAGAACTTGAACGGCGCCACAGTAGCGGTGGAATTTACCGTTCCGGATGCTACGAAGGCTAATGTGCTCGCCCTGCTCGAAGCGGGTGTTGATGTGGTGGTGGGAACCAGTGGGTGGGACGACGCCGACCTTGCGGAAGTGCAATCCCGGGCACAAGAAACTGGGCAAAGCGTGTTGGTGGCCCCAAACTTTGGGCTTTCCGCGGTATTAGCCATGAAATTTGCGGAACTGGCAGCGCCGTATTTTGAATCCGTGGAAGTGCTCGAAATGCATCACCCTGACAAAGTGGACGCGCCTTCCGGTACTGCTTTTGCTACCGCGCAACGTATTGCCCAAGCCCGGCAAAAGGCCGGGGTGCCGGCCAGTCCCGATGCGACGACGATTGATCCGGAAGGTGCCCGCGGGGCCGTGATCGATGGCGTGCACGTGCACGCGGTCCGTTTGCGCGGGCTGAATGCGCACGAAGAAATCTTGTTGGGCAACCCGGCAGAACAATTGGTAATCCGGCAAGATTCCTTCGACCGCACGAGCTTTATGCCCGGAGTTTTGTTGGCCGTGCGGAAGATTTCTGGCCGCGGCGGGCTTACCTACGGCCTGGAAGATCTTCTGGACCTGTAGCTGTGGAAAACTCCCGGGGCTTGCAAGTAATTAGGCGGATCAGCTGAGGTTATGGGGCGAGCTGAGGAAACGTACTGGTTATGCCAGTGCTTTACCTCTAAAATGACAGGCAGGTTGGAGAATGGATTTGTAGGATATTTCCAAAAATGAAGGATCCTA
The DNA here is from genome assembly GCF_900618115.1 of Actinobaculum suis. Taxonomy (NCBI): domain Bacteria; kingdom Bacillati; phylum Actinomycetota; class Actinomycetes; order Actinomycetales; family Actinomycetaceae; genus Actinobaculum; species Actinobaculum suis. The sequence goes on along the minus strand of NZ_UYIO01000001.1, from coordinate 1,669,055 downwards.
TGGCTTCTAATTGGCGGCGAAGCCGCTGCGCCGGCCGATAACACCCCGTTCCCACCCCTTGGGAAACTCGGGAAACAACACTATCCCTGGGAAACGGAAACACTGGCCCTGGGAAACACTCTCCCTGGGGGGGGGGGGGGGGGGGGGGAAACACTGTCCCTGGGGGGGACACTGTCCCTGGGGAAACAAACCCTGCCCCTTGAGAAACCCTCTCTGCGGCAAGAAAATCTTCGCGCATAAGCCTTCGCGAGATAGCTATCGCGGGAGAGCTTTTCCGGTAATGAACAGGAAGCTATCCCGGGAACATAAGATTTCCGAGGAAGTGTTTCCTGCGGGAAACCGCTTTTCCGTAAGGAAAGGTTTTGCCGGAAGTATTTCCAGGAAATCGGTTTTCCAACGGAAAAGCGGAGTGGGGAAAACTGGGAAGCGAAATAAACGAGGAAAAATATGAGCCAGAACGACGAATCGACTACGCAAAATGGAGCGACGCCGCTCGGCGGCATGCCTCCCTCGTCGCAATCGGCCGGTGCGCCGCAAGGCCCCGAAGTAGGTTCCGGGGCCGGCGCCCCCGGAACCGGGCAACCGCAGGCAGGTCAGCCAAATGCGTGGCAACCGCAGGCGGGCCAGCCGCAGACAGCTCAGCCGGGCGGGGAGCGGCCAGACCAAGGCCAGGCCTACCCGGGCCAGCCGCCAGTAACTGCGGGAGCCGGAACTACCGGTACCTCTGCCTTTTCTGCCCAGCCGGGGTCAACTCCTTTCTCTCCGCAACCGGGGTCAACACCTTTCTCTCCGCAACCGAAGAAAAAGAAGACCGGCCTCATTGTGGGCATTATCGTGGCGATTATCGTCATCATCGCGATAGTGGCCGCAGCTTTCTACTTCCTTGGCAAGGGCAATGGCGGAGCCGAAAGGTGGAAGCCGATCTTAGAGCTACAGGCCGAGTTTGATCCTGGGTACGACCAGGCAAACATCGACAAGGATGCCAAGTGCTTGGCGAAGGAAACCGACGGCAAGATCTCGGATAATTTCTTTGCCATGATGGACGTAGTTCTCTCGGATAATTACGACGAATCGAAGATTCCCACGGATTACAGCTTCGATCAAATGGAAAAGGACGCCCAGGAAGTTGACCGCGCCATGGTGGCTTGCGGACTGCAAGAAGAATACGACCCCGATTTTGAACAAGAAATAATCGACGGCGAAGAACCGGGTGGCGACGATGCATTTGGTAGCGATGATGCATTTGACGGCGAAGATGCACCTGGTAGCGGAGCGGGCAAGAGAAACAATTCCAGCAACTAAGAGACGAACCCAAAAACTCTGGTTTGCCTAGGAAGCAAAAGCTCCGGCCTGTCTAAGAGCCAAAAGTTCGAGCTGGTTCAGGAAACCAAAAGCTCGGATTTGCTCGGGAAACAACTCAATAGCAATAAACTAGCTGCGATGCTGGTGTGTAAGGAGTTTTTCGTACACACCGGCATCGTTTTTGCCATATGAACAATTGCCGCGTGCCTGCGCGCAGCCAGCTACAATGCGATCATGCACAAGGAAATTGCTCGCCCATTTGGTTCGGTTTCAGTGGCGATGGTTACGCCGTTCAATGAAGACGGCTCGCTGGATGTAGATAGCGCTGTGAAGCTGGCGAATAAGCTCGTTGATGATGGGTGTGACGCCCTGTTGCTCAATGGCACCACGGGAGAAGCGCCCACTACCCACCAGCCAGAAAAAGACACCCTGGTACGGGAAGTGGTAGCGGCCGTAGGTGAGCGCGCACTTGTTTATGCTGGCGCCGGTTCGAATGACACCGCCCACGCCGTCCGGATTGCCAAGGGTGCCCAGGCGAATGGTGCTCGGGGGATCCTCGTCGTCGCCCCGTACTACAACCGCCCCTCCCAAGAAGGCGTGTACCAGCACATTACGGCGGTTACTGAAGCTACCGACCTACCGGTCATGATCTACGACATTCCGGGCCGTACCGGCGTAAAAATTGAACTTGATACGCTCAAACGGCTTGCGGAACACCCGCGCATTGTGGCAGTGAAAGATGCCACTGGGGACGTGGCGAGCGGTTTCGTGAAAATCGCGGAAACCGGGCTTGCCTACTATTCGGGGGATGATGCCCTCAACTTTGCGTGGCTTGCTCACGGTGCTTCCGGGGTGGTTTCCGTTGCTGGGCATGTAATTGCCGATCGCTTGCGGGCCCTGGCACAGGAGGTCGACGCCGGGGATCTGCCGGCCGCGCGGGAAGAATTTGCCGGCCAAATGCAGCTCATCCACGCGATTATGGGTGGCGGGCAAGGCGCGGTAATGGCGAAGGAAGCTCTCAAACTGCAAGGTGTTTTGCCTTCTGCCACACTCCGTTTGCCGCTAGTTGGAGCCTCAAATTCGCAAATTACCGAACTCGCAAATGTGATGCGAGAAGAAAACCTCCTGCCTGCGTAAAGTAAATCACCCCGTAATAACCAGGTCATGAGAGAATGACGGGGTGAATAAAGATAGCAAGGGCGTACCACCCGCCCAGGATGCCGTGCGGATTGTGCCGCTCGGTGGCCTGGGTGAGGTCGGTCGAAACTGTAACATTATTGAATACAAGGGCAAACTGGTAGTGGCAGATTGCGGGGTGCTCTTCCCCGAAGAAACCCAACCGGGCGTAGATCTCATCTTGCCGAACCTTGATTACCTGGAAGATCGGCTCGATGACATTGTGGCCATCGTGCTCACACACGGGCATGAAGACCATATCGGCGCCGTACCGTATCTGCTGAAAATGCGCGAAGACATCCCGGTGGTAGGCTCGCAACTCACGATCGCTTTCGTGGAAGCCAAACTGCAAGAACACCGGATCCGCGCCCGCACCCAGATTGTGGCAGAAGGCGATGTGCTGGAAATTGCCGGTATGGAATTCGAATTCATTGCCGTCAACCACTCCATCCCCGATGCGCTAGCCATGTTCGTCCGCACCCCGGAAGGAAATATCCTCATTACCGGGGACTTTAAGATGGACCAACTACCCGTGGACGGGCGCCTTACCGACCTGCGGGCCTTCGCGGCCGCCGGCGAAGAAGGCGTAGACCTGTACATGGTGGATTCCACGAACGCGGAAGTGCCCGGCTTCGTCCACTCGGAAGCTGAAATCGCTCCCGTGATCGACCGCGTAATCGAAAACGCGCAAGGGCAAGTAGTAGTCGCTTCCTTCGCCAGCCACGTACACCGCGTGCAACAAGTACTAAACGCGGCCGCAAATCATGGCCGTAAAGTTGCTTTCGTGGGCAGGTCGATGGTGCGCAATATGGGGATTGCGGAAGAACTCGGCTATCTGGATATACCGGAAAACACCGTGATCGACGTGCGGAATATGGATTCGGTAGCACCCAATAAGCGCATCTACATGTCTACGGGAAGCCAAGGGGAACCAATGGCGGTGTTGGCACGGCTCGCCAACCGTTCCCATAATCGAATTTCCATTGGGGAAGGTGATACCGTACTTTTGGCCTCTTCTCTCATTCCCGGTAATGAAAACGCGGTGTTCCGTGTAATTAACGGGCTAATCAAGCTCGGCGCGCAAGTAATCCACCAGGGCAACGAGCGGGTACACGTTTCCGGGCACGCCGCCCAAGGCGAACTGCTCTACACGTACAACATTTTGCAACCTGCCTATGCGATGCCGGTGCACGGGGAAGTGCGTCACCTGGTAGCTAATGGGAAGATTGCGGTGGAAACCGGGGTGCCGCCCGAAAACGTAATCTTGGCCGAAAATGGTTCCGTAATCGATATGCTCGACGGCGAATGCAAACTCGTCGGCTCGGTACCTTTCCAAAACATTTATGTAGACGGAGGTTCGATCGGTACTCTCACCGAATCTGAACTCAAAGACCGGCAAGTGCTTTCTTCGGAAGGGTTTATCGTGGTCTTCGCCGTTGTAGACCCGAACGAGAAGAGTATCGTTACCGGTCCGCATATCCAAGCGCGGGCCATGGCGGAAGAAGACGCCGTCTTCGACGATATTCAAGACGACGTACAACAAGCCCTCGAAGAAGCACTTGATAAGGGCATGGATGCGTACGGCATGCAACAGGCAATGCGCCGGGTAATTGGCCGGTGGGCTTCCCGCAAGCTGCGCCGCGCACCCATGATTATCCCGACCGTTGTAGAGATATAACCGAGCTGGTGGATCTGCAGAAACGGCGGACCAATGTCTATCTAGCTAATAAATAGCTAGATAGACAATAAAGAGTGTTGGCGCCACGGGCGATGATAATATCGATTACTACGCGGAGAAGCGCCAAAGATCTTCCTGATCCGAACACGAAGGAGAATCGTGAATCAAAACCAAAGGCCCGAATACGGGCGGGGCAATTATCCGGGTTCGGAGCAAAACGGCGCCGGCACTCCAGGCCAGTACCCGGGCGGGCAGAATCCTGCCGGGCAGTACTCGGCGGGGCAAAACTCCGCGGGGCAGTATCCCTCCGGGCAGTATCCTCCAGAGCCATATCAGGCTAATCAATATCAAAGCGGACAGTATCCCGGCGCGCAGTACCCGACCGGACAACCCGGTGCGCAGTACCCGGGTGGGCAAGCTAGCGCGCAGTACTCGGCTGGCCAAACTCCGAATCCTGCTGGCGGCTATGGCAGTTCGCCTTTCAGTTCTCCCCAACCGGAAACGAAACGGAAGAACGGCGTCGTAATTGCGATTGTGGTGGCCGTCTTGGTGCTAGCTGTGGTGATTCTCGGCGTCGTTTATGCAATGAATAAGACTGACGCTGCAGACGACGCTACCGCCACCACCACACCGGTAGCAGAAGCAACTACGCCTGCCACCACGCCCGCCGCTACGCCTACGCCCGCGGCTCCAACCACTCCAGCAGCTACTGAAAAACAGGCCGGCGGGGCTAGCGGGGACATTTCTGCCACCACATATGACGAAGCTAAACACTTGGAAACGTGGAAGGCACTCCTGCCTTTGCTTTACCTAGGCACGGGCGAGGAATCCTTAAACGCGGCCAAGCACCCCGATTTGGTGCAGTGCATGGCAGAAAACACGGTTGGCAAGATATCTGACCATACAATCGACGCTTTCAGCAAGGTCACGGAAGGCGATATGACGGGCCTAGAACAATTGCAAAACGGAGATCCGCAATTGGAAAAGGATGGCTTGGCCATGTTAAACGCCATGTCAAAGTGCGGCGTTGACGCCTCTTCTCTCCTGCAGCAGGGAGCGGCAAACTAAAGCCGCTGGAAAGGCCGGTTGATGGGCATGTATAACGCCTGCCAACCGGCCTTTTTCGCTATTTCCGGGAGGGTGTGAGGTCATCCCGAAAGTGTGGTGGGGGCGGCGGGCAACGCGGGGCGCGGCTACAATTCGGAACGTGGCATCCCGTAACAAGAATTCTCGAAGAAGTAGAAGTGCGTCGCCGCGTGCCTCGCGGCGCGGTAGCGGCGCGGCGTCCCCAAAACGCCAACGAAACGCGGAGCCCACCCGTAAACTTCCCGCGGAAGGTGAGGAGACGAGCCGCTTGTCCGCAAATCAACGCAATGCTTTCTTCTTCGTATTCTTAGCCCTGGCGATCCTAGTGGCACTACGCGAATGGTTCGGTATGGGCGGAGTGCTAGGCGGCATCATTCATCATGCCACCGCCGGGGTAGTGGGCCTACTGTCGGTACTCGTGCCGGTATTGTGCCTGGCCATGGCGGTGCGCCTCATCGTTCCCGACCGCACTAACGCCAGCCAAAGAATGGCCATTGGCCTGGGCATTATCCTCACCGCAGTAGCCGGAATTTTGCATGTTGCGATCAACCCGGTAAGCCCCGTAGACGATTTCAGCGGGATTGAAAAGGCCGGCGGCCTGCTCGGCTGGATCTCCGGCGGCATCCTAAATATGTTGCTATCCGCGTGGGGTGCAATTCCGATCCTAGTGCTCGCCATTTTATGGGCACTGCTTTACATGACTAACACTTCGATCCAGGTGCTGGCGCAAAACTTCCTCGAATGGAGGGAGCAGCGGCGGGAAGACCGTGCCGAAGCGGCTAGTGCCCACGAGGCAGATATAGCAAACCAGGGTGCTTCCGCCTCTGTACCTTACGATTCACCCGCAACGCTCGACGACGCCGAACCTACCACCGAGCTAAAACCGCGCAAGAAACGCCGTTGGGCCGCGGCTCTCTCTAAGAACTCCGGCCAGGTAGGAGACTCTACGGCAGCGGCGAGCACCCCGAGCGCGGCTTCGCCCGGTGATGCGGGCCGAGATGGTAATGCCGGGGATGCCATGGCAACGCAAGTTTTGACGGCGCAGCGCGCCGCCGCCGGAACGGAAGCTCCCACCCGCAAGCTGGACGGGCCTGCCGAAAGCGGTGCCACGCCGGGGGCGGCCGCGGCTCCGGGACGCACCCAAACGGTAAAAACGAAACGCCAAGAACCTATTGCGGGAACAGAACCGGCAGGCTTGCCGGCACCGCAGGGTGGGGCGCCGATCCAGCGCACACAGCAATTGGCGCTCGATCCGAGCGTGAAATATGAACTGCCTTCCCCGGACTGTTTGGTTTTGGGTGGCAACCACGCCGAACGGACCGAAGCGAATGACGAAGTAGTTGCCGCGCTCACGCAGGTTTTCGCAGATTTCAATGTGGATGCGCACGTAGTCGGTTTTTCGCGCGGGCCCACCGTTACCCAGTATGAGGTCGAACTTGGCCCGGGCGTTAAGGTGGAGCGAATTACCCAGCTTTCGAAGAATATTGCCTATGCGGTTGCCAGCGCGGACGTGCGTATTCTTTCGCCAATCCCCGGCAAATCGGCGATTGGTATTGAGATTCCGAATGCGGACCGCGAGGTAGTGCATTTGGGAGATGTGTTGGCTTCGGAAGTGGCGCATAAAGATACGCATCCGCTAACCGTGGGTGTGGGGAAGAACGTGCGCGGGCGGTTTGTGGTCACAAATCTGGCGAAAATGCCGCACTTGCTAGTGGCGGGCGCTACCGGGTCCGGGAAGTCGAGCTTCATCAACTCGATGATTACGTCCATTATGATGCGGGCAACGCCGGACCAAGTGCGGATGATTCTGATCGATCCGAAACGCGTGGAATTGACGATTTATGCCGGTATTCCGCATCTGATTACGCCCATTATTACCAACCCGAAGAAGGCTGCGGAAGCTTTGGAATGGGTGGTGAAAGAAATGGATGCTCGCTATGACGATATGGCGGCCTACCATTTCAAGAACATTACTGATTTCAATGCGGCGATTCGGGCAGGGAAGGTGCAGGCGCATGATCCCAATCGGAAGCTGGCGCCCTACCCGTATCTGCTGGTCGTGGTAGACGAATTGGCAGACATGATGATGGTGGCCCCGCGCGATGTGGAATCCTCCATCCAGCGTATTACCCAGCTGGCACGAGCGGCCGGTATCCATTTGGTGTTGGCCACGCAGCGGCCCTCTGTGGACGTAGTGACTGGTCTGATTAAGGCGAATATTCCTTCGCGTTTGGCTTTCATGACTTCCTCCATCGCTGATTCGCGCACGATTCTAGATATGGGCGGGGCGGAAAAGCTGATTGGCCAGGGCGATGCGCTATTCATGCCGGGCGGTAAGCAGCCGATGCGGTTGCAGGGTGCCTGGGTGGGCGAAGATGAAATCGAAAAAGTGGTGGAGCATGTGAAGGCGCAACTGCGCCCGCAATACCGCGAAGATTTCGAAGAGACCGTGCAAGAAGTGCGCGCCGTCAAAAAGCAGCGCGAAGAAATCGGCGACGACCTGGAAACTCTCCTGCAGGCCGCCGAAATCGTGGTTACCACCCAGTTTGGTTCCACTTCGATGTTGCAGCGTAAACTCCGCATCGGTTTCGCGAAGGCCGGCCGCATGATGGACCTGTTGGAGCAATACGAAATCGTGGGGCCTTCCCTCGGTTCGAAGGCACGCGATGTGTTGGTGTCACCCGAACGCGTGGAGGATGCCTTGGCCGTGCTCCGGGGCGAAAAGGAATCCGTGTACGAAGATGATGAAGCTGGTGGCGCGGCTGGTGATGCGAGTTCCGCAGGCGGTGCAGGCGCTGGTTATGGTGCCGGTGGGGTAGCTGGTGGCCCTTCATCGAGTGCCAGTGCCGACGACGCCGATTATTCCCACGGTGTTTATCCGGCCGGAAACGCGGGTGGTTCGCCGGGAAAAGCTAATGCCGGGCCAGGGATGAGCCCGGACCAAGCGCTCAGCGCGCACAACGCAAATGGCTATGCCGGTGAGTATTACGACCGCTACGCTACGGACCCGCTGGCGGAAGAAAACCAGGAACCGGTTGCCAAAAACTGGTATGACGACGACCTTGACGCTGAAGGGGAATCTGGCGAAGATGCCTGGCAACTAACCGGCAGGTAAAACAAAGCTAGCCCGCTTAGACGGTGTAGCGGTAGCAACGCATTTGAGTGGCGTGGCGGTAGCGATGGGGCCGGGCGCTGAGCTGTTAACTCGACTGGGCTTTGGGCTGGGCTGGGCTTGGGGCTGTGCGCTGGGAAGGAAGGCCGCGCAGTTTTCGTCCTGTGGATAGGCAGTGGTTGTATACCGGGGAAGCGGCTACTCTTCGCGGTATGAAGCCTAGATTTGTGTGGCGGCCTGCCGCGTGGCGCTATGCCGCTCTTGGATTGTCTATTTTGTTTGTCTTGCCGGTTCTGGTCGGCTGTGGTTCGACTGATTCAAGCTCGCCGAGCCCGACCCTGACGGTGGTACCTCCGGAGTCGTTGCAAACTAGCGATGCCGCGAACAAGGAATCTGTGGAAACCAACAATGACGCTGATTCCACAACAGCCGTGAAGGAAGCTGGCGAAGCGGAAAAACCAGTCCCGCCGGCCGCGATGGAAAACGTCGATGCCGACGGCGCTATCGCCGCGGCCGAATATTATTTGCTACTCACCTTGTATGGTGCCACGACTTTGGAAACAGAAGACCTCGAAAAAATGTCGGGTGCCGAGTGTGCATGGTGCCAGGAAGAAATTCGGCGACTAAAAGGGTGGACTGGGTATCTGGAAACGATGCCTGAGTTCGAAATATACGAACGACAAGGATGGTATGACGCTGAACAAAACGATTTTGTCGTTGCCCTTGCAGGAAAGCGAGGCTCGAGTCAACTCAATTCCCCTGAAGGCACCAGCGAAGCACGTGCGCAAGAATTTAAGGTAGGAATGATTCTCGAGAATCATTCGGATCAATGGGTTGTTACTGACATCTATATGGAGCTCCCGGAAGATGGGATTTCGGAGGACGGTGCAGAGCAATAATGCTGGAGCATCCGAAGCCCTTAAAGAGGTGGAATAGCCATACTTATTGGAAGGTCGCGTTAGCTTTCGGTCTGCTAGCTTCCTGCATGTTTATTATCCCGAAAGTAGAAGCAAATGATTTTGACCGTAATTGGCTAGCGACCGGGAACAAGGCTACCGTGACAATCGTGCACCGCGATGTCAGAAGCAATAGCGCCGCGGAAGCTATACGACACCACGGTTCCCCAAAGAGTTCCGGTAGTGGCCTGTGGCGTAGCGGAAAGAAACCAGGGTCTGGTTCTAGTCGCCGTGTCTACCACTTGTTACAGCCGGCGGAGTGGGAGTTGGATTCGCAGGAGCAGGTGGGGATGGCTTGGTTGGGTCGGTCGCGGTTTAAGCCGCGGGGGACTGCAGCTGCGGCCAAGCCAGCTGCAGATGATACGGGAGATACCGCGCCGGTGGTGGAGATTGATGCGGCGTCGTTGGTGACCATTGAGGATGTGGCTTCTTTGGTTACTGATGGTGGAAGTTTCGAGATTTCCCCAGCGGATTCTTGGGTGTTGATAAACAAGCCGGTGTATTTCATGTCCTCGGTGCAGGCGCATACTCGCCAGGTAGAGGTCTATGGGTTCCCAGTGGTGGTGGAACTGATGCCGGTGCGTTATGAGTGGAATCCTGGTGACGGAAGCCCGGTTTTCCACAGTACGGTTCCGGGTGATACCTGGCCGCAGGGGACGGTGACGCATACGTATTTGCGGCCCGGGGTGTATTCCCCGCAGGTTGCGGTTACTTGGCGGGCACAATTCACGGTTGAGGGCTATACCTATCCGGTGGATGGGGAAGTAACTACCCGCGCGCAGGCCACGCCTTTCGAGGTGATCGAAGCCCGTGCCCGTATCACCCGCTGAGTCCGGAAAGTATAATCTCGCGCCGAGTCACAAGTTTCGCGGCTGGGCACGGTAGGCTGGGCCACATGACCGAAAAGCAAAATCAGGGCTCAACTGAAGTACCCATTGTGAATATTGCGAACGCTTTCACTATGTTACGCGTTATTCTCATCCCCGTTTTTATCTGGGCGTATTGGGAACCAACCCCAGGGCGTGCCTTCGCCGCCTGGGCGATCTTCGTTATTGCCGCCGCCACCGATAAGCTCGACGGTCACCTCGCCCGTAGCCGCGGCCTCATCACCAACTTCGGCAAACTCGCCGATTCTATTGCGGATAAAGGTCTAATCGCGGCGGCGCTCATCATGCTTTCCTGGCACGGCCGGCTCTGGTGGTGGGTCACCATCTTGCTCATCGCCCGCGAACTTTACATCACGATCGTGCGCATGACGGTCGTGAAAAAGAAAGTCATGGCCGCCGGCACCCTCGGCAAATACAAAATGGTCGCCCAATCCGTGGGGGCCGGTTGGCTGATCGTCCCGTGGGACTCCTGGTTTGCGGCCACGCCCATGCTTGCCCAAGCCTGCATGTGGGTGGGGTGGATAATCCTCGGGGTAGCGTTGGTATTGTCCATCTGGTCTGCCATTGGGTACACGCGCGACGCCGTCGCTATCGCCCACGAAGGAAACCCGAATGAAAATTGAGGCGACCGCACAACTTACTGAGACGGTACACGAACTCGAAAAACGAGGCCTGACCATTGCCTGCGCCGAATCATTAACCGGGGGAGCACTTACTGCTACCTTCGTGGAAGTCCCCGGAGTTTCGAGCGTGCTACGGGGCGGTATATGTACTTATGCCACGGCAACAAAAGCCAGCATTCTTGGGGTCAGCGAGCAACGACTGGCACAAACCGGACCGGTTGACCAGATAGTCGCCCGGCAAATGGCGGCCGGCGCATGCCACCTATATGACGCCACAGTCGCCCTTGCCACCACCGGGGTTGCCGGGCCCGGACCTGCCGATGGCCATCCGGCCGGAACCGTGTGGATCGCGATTAGCGGGAGCCTGGGCAGTGCGGAACGCGAGCTACATTTACCGGGAGGGCGCGAGGAAGTACGTGCCGGCGCAGTGTGGCAGGCGATCCGGCTGTTGCGAGAAAAACTCGGCCTGGATCCAGCCGTGTAGACTGGGAGTACTACCATGTACAAGATGTTTTTGCCTTCGCGTATAGGTAGTTGGTAAAGCACGATACGGAAAATCTAATTGGGAGTTTTCTGGCAGACTCCCAGCAAATCTCCAGTCACAAGTGGCGTACTTAATACTGGAAGCAGAACAGATGGCTACTAAGGGAGCCATCAGGGATGCGAAAGCGCCGCGAAACTCGGGAAACACAATATTTCGGAGATATTTCGCCAGGCGGGGAATAAAGTGCACAGCGAAGGCGTTAGAAAGTAATGATGACAGAAAATACTCGGACCGGCCTGAACCGGAAGAATAATGTTCCTACAACGGAGCAACGTGAGGCAACGCAGCCTGCGCTCCTTCGCGTGGAATTGGGAGAAGTCCTACGTGCGTATCGGCAACGCCAGGGCCGTACTTTGCGGGAAGTCTCTTCGGATGCACGCGTCTCCTTGGGTTACCTTTCCGAAGTTGAACGCGGCCAAAAGGAAGCATCCTCAGAACTGCTTTCTTCAATTTGCCGCGCGTTGAACGTGCCATTGAGTCAAGTATTGCGCTTGGCCGCAGACCGCGTAGATATTCACGAAGGGCGCATTCCAGCCCATATGCGTATCCCGGATGCCATTCCGGAAGAAATGGTCCGCCGCGAATACGCCAAGATGGGCCGCTAAAAGCCTCTTCGTAAGCAGACTACTGCGCAGGCTGGATTACCGGCCTGCTAAAAGGAAGCCCGCGCCCGGTGCGCGGGCTTTTCTATGCCCCACCACTCTATGCCCCACCACTCTATGCCCCACCACGGGTGGGGGTTTAGGATGAAGCGCGTGCGCGAATCAGAATTTTGGGCAAACCTGGAATGGGTTTTTGGCGATCGTGGCCATAGCGTGGCCCAAGACATGGTACTTTCTGCCCTAGATGGCCGGTCTCTAGCGGAAGCCGTGGAAGACGGCGTCGAACCCCAAAAAGTGTGGGACGCCCTGTGTGAAAACATGGGCTTCCCCGAAAAATACCGGTACCTACACCGCATAAAACCAAACGAGCGTGGTCTGCCTCCACACTAAAAAAACCTGCCGTGCTGCCGCAGATAAACACGCGCGGCCGCTGCAGACGAATATGTGCGCCGCCGCCGGCAAGTAGGTGTGCGCGAAGGTCGGCCTGGAAGTACGGGCGCCTGGGAAGTCTGGGTGGCGAGGAAGTACGGACGCCTGGGAAGTCTGGGTGGCGGGGAAGAATGGGGAGCGTGGCGCCGGGAGGTTTGGGCGCGGGTGATATTCCTCTAGCGCAACACGCCAAAACCGAGCTTCCCTCGAACACCCGTTCGGATTAAAGTGTTCCACAGATCGCAAAAGCGCCGGCGATATCAACAGATTGGTTCGCGGCGTCTTTTTATGTCGGAGGCTGGACGTACCTTAGAAACAGAGCTTGTTCGGAGAGGGCAAGCGGAGGGCGATCGCGAAGTACCCGGAGAGGGAAAGCTTCGCTAGAAGCCTGTTCTGTAGGAATATCGAGTAAAGGACCGGGAATGGCCGAAAAGAAGGACGCCGAAAATAAGGACGAGCGGCAACGCGCAATTGATGCGGCGCTCGCGCAAATTGATAAACAGTTCGGTAAAGGTTCAGTGATGCGGCTGGGGGACCGGCCAGCACGCCGCGTTGAGGTGATCCCTACCGGGTCCCTTGCTTTGGATATTGCACTCGGAGTGGGCGGTTTGCCACGCGGGCGCGTAGTGGAGATTTATGGTCCGGAATCTTCCGGTAAAACCACGGTGGCCTTGCATGTGGTAGCGGAAGCCCAAAAGCAAGGCGGGATCGCTGCTTTTATCGACGCCGAACACGCTCTGGATCCCGAATACGCACGCAAACTCGGGGTGAATACCGATGAATTGATCGTTTCCCAGCCAGATACGGGAGAACAAGCTCTGGAAATTATGGACATGCTAGTGCGTTCCGGAGCTATCGACGTCGTGGTGGTAGATTCCGTGGCCGCGCTCGTTCCCAAAGCCGAAATTGAAGGAGATATGGGAGATGCGCACGTGGGCCTGCAAGCCCGGCTTATGAGCCAGGCCTTGCGGAAGATTACCGGGGCGCTGTCTTCCACCCGTACCACTGCGATTTTCATTAACCAGCTGCGCGAAAAAATTGGGGTGTTCTTCGGGAACCCGGAAACCACCACCGGTGGAAAGGCACTCAAGTTCTACTCTTCGGTGCGTTTGGATGTGCGGCGCGGGGAAGCTCTGAAAGTAGGAGGAAACCCGATCGGGAATCGCACCCGCGTGAAGGTCGTAAAAAACAAGATGGCGCCGCCCTTCAAACAAGCCGAATTTGACCTTATTTACGGCGAAGGTATTTCTCGCGAGGGCGGAATTATCGACATGGGTGTAGAAGCCGGAATTATTCGCAAGTCCGGGGCCTGGTTCACCTATGAAGGCGACCAACTGGGCCAGGGTAAGGAAAGGGCACGCCAGTTCTTGGTCGATAACCCGGACCTTGCCGCAGAACTCGAAAATAAGATCCTAATTGCCGTGGGCGTGCGCGAAGATCCGGAAGCTGCCGCGGCAGAGGCAGAAAAGGAAGCCGCGAGTACCGCCAAGAAGGAAACAGCCACTTCCGCGAAGGAAAAGAAGGCTACAGCTACTACCGCTAAAACTAAGACGGCGGAGAAAGCTGCTCCGGCGGAGAAGGAGCCGGTGAAAAGCTAGATGGCGAGGCGGAAAAGCCGCGGGCCTGATCTAAGTGAGCTCCCTCGGGAAGAGCAAGTTAAAAAAGCGCGAGAAATTGCCTATCGTCGCCTCGGTATGCGGGACTATGCGCGGGCGGAGTTAGGGGAGGTGCTGGCCAAACGCGGCCTTCCCGAAGGAGTTATTCTCCAGACCTTGGCGGAAATGGAAGCGGCCGGCTATGTGGATGATGCCCGGTTCGCCCAGGAATACGTGCGGCGCCGACTGGCCGTCAAACCGATGTCGCGCCGCGTGCTCGGGATCGAACTACGCCGCAAAGGGATCAGTGAAGAACTGATTAGCGCCGCGCTTTCCGAACTGGCACCGGAAACTGAACTGGCCGGGGCGATCAGTTTGGCAGAGAATCGTCTGCTAGCAGCTTCTGGTAACCCGGACACTTTGGAGCAACGCGTGTATGCCATGTTGGCGCGGCGCGGCTACACCTATGAGCAGTGCACGAAGGCTCTACGTATTGCGCGGGAAAACGTGCGCGCCGCGAATGAAGATAGGCTAACTGAGTGATTATCGCGATTGTCGGGCCCACGGCGAGCGGCAAAACCGCTATTTCCTTAGAGCTGGCGGAAATGCTGGGTGGCGGGCGCAGAGTAGAAATTATTTCCGCGGATGCCTTCCAACTGTATCGGGGCATGGATATTGGGACGGCGAAAGCCACCCCGGCGGAAAGGCAAAGAATTCGCCACCACCTGATAGACGTGCTCGACATTAGCGAAGAAGCATCGGTGGCTGCCTACCAGAAACAGGCGCGAGCCGCACTCGCAAATATTTTGCAGCGCGGCAAGATCCCGCTGGTAGTGGGTGGTTCGGGACTATACGTTTCCGCTTTGCTCGATGAGCTCGATTTTCCGGGTACCGATCCGCAAGTACGAGCCCAAGTAGAAAAAGAAGCCACGGCGGACTATCCAGCAATCTTGCGCGAACTTGCCACCCGTGATCCGCAAGCCTACGAAACGCTTGACCACCGCAACCGGCGGCGGGTTATCCGGGCCGTAGAAATAATCCGCTTGCGCGGCCATTACACTTCCCGGTTCCCGCGGCATACCTCCCATTATCCGGAGGTATATATGCATGGCATCAACCGGGAACGGGCCGTATTACACGCAGGTATTCACAAACGCGTGGAGGAAATGTTTGCGGCCGGGCTACTTACTGAAGTTGCCGAACTATTAGAACAAGGGCTGGCTAATACTCCCACGGCGCGCCGAGCTACGGGATACGCGCAAGCTATTGAAGTGCTAGCCGGAAGAATGAGCCAAAGCGAAGCAATCGAAAAAATCACGGTTGCTACCCGCCAGCTTGCCCGCAAACAAATCAGCTGGTTTACCGCCGATCCGCGGCTCACCTGGCACGACAATACTGCCGGCCAAGCCGCAAAAATTGCCGCGCAAATCTATGCTTCGCTACCGGGGCAAACACCAGCGTCCGGCAACGAGCCAGCGCTCGGCAACATGCCAGCGCCCGAGAACTAGCCAGCGCCCGATAGGCGATAACGGCTTGCGCTACATCCTCGTCGATCTGTAAACGCTACTTGTAGCACTAGCGGTAGGAGAGCATCCAGAAAGAGCAGCCAGAAAGAACGTCCAGAAAGCACGTTGAAAAAGAGCAGCCAGAAACGGGCCACGGGCTTAAAGCTTCGGGTTACGCGTTCTTAGCTACGGGCTACTCGCAGAATACGGAAGCCTTTCGCAGAACCGATCTTGGCGCACTCCCATCCCGTTTCGCGTAGCCAGCGAGCCAAAGAATCAGCACCCAGGTTCTTTTGCACCACCAGGAAAGCTTCCCCATCGGCGGAAAGTTTTGCCAACCAAGTACCGAGCAATTCGTGCAGAGCTGCTTTGCCAATACGGATAGGAGGATTAGACCAAATCAGCCTAATCTCCCGGTCAGCTAGTTGTGCTAGAGCATCTTCAGGAGTAGCGACATGGGCTTCCACACCGGCGGCATGCGTATTACGTTTCGTCAACGAAAGCGCCCGCTCATTCACATCCACTGCCCACAGTTCCGCTTGCGGCGCATGTGCACCCAGCGCGATAGTGAGCGGACCCCAGCCACACCCCAAATCAAGGGCGATCTGCCCGGCTCCCACCTGCGGATCGGGAACCTTGTCCAAAAACACCGAGGTGCCCTTATCAACACGGTTGCCGGCAAAGACGCCGTCGGACCCGGTTACCTGATACTCGCGGCCCCGCAAACGCACCTTCATCGGGTGTTCATGCGCCGCAGATTCCGGGTTGGAGGAAAAATAGTGCTCGCTCATACCCCTGATTTTAAAACACCAGATACTCGGCCCGCGGCAGGGGTGAGAAACCCGGCGCGCCGAGATACCGCCGGCGAAGTACGGCGACCGGCAGACCGGAATAGTACGGCGCCCTGCAAAGTACAGCGACCGGCAAAGTACGGTGACGCGCAAAACACGCATCGTGATACGTATCGTTGGCGCGCCGGCGTCTTCGTGGGAAAATGGGCAGAACAGTTAAGGAGCAGGTACGAACAATAAGCATTATTCCGCAGGCGAGGAAGCCGCGGAACACGTCCAAACAGCACCAGGAAAGGAATACAGTTTGCACAAAGAGGACCAACGGCTTACCGATTCTGCCGCGAACACCGAGAAGGAAACTCCATACCGGGAAGAAAAAACGGGGCACCAGGAAGAAATAGCAGGCACGGTTGATCTCAGTTCGCTGGAGGGAACCTCCCTACAAGAAACAGCCGAAGAACGGTGGGCATGGTCCGGGGATACTTTGGAGCGTGAACAGCGCCAAAAATTCCAGCGGGTAAGCGGTGTACACCGCGACCTTTCTGAAGATGAAGCTCTAGAACTTGAATATCGGCAAGTCCGCTTGGAACGAGTGGTCCTGGTTGGTATCTACGAGTTTTCGCGTGAAGAAGCAGAAGAATCATTGCGCGAACTTGCCGCGCTCGCCCACACCGCTGGCTCCCAGGTACTCGAAGGGGTATTGCAACGGCGCGATACACCCGATAAGGCCACTTTCTTAGGGAAAGGGAAAGCCCATGAACTGGCCGAACTGGTTGCGAGCGTGGGTGCGGATACGGTGATTGTTGATTCCGAATTGGCGCCTTCACAACGGCGTGGTTTGGAAGATATCGTCGACGTAAAAGTGGTAGACCGTACCGCGGTGGTGCTTGATATTTTCGCCCGCCACGCCAAATCCAAAGAAGGTAAAGCCCAAGTGGAGCTAGCCCAGCTGGAATACCTTTTGCCGCGTTTGCGTGGCTGGGGTGAATCGATGTCCCGGCAAGCTGGTGGCCAGGCAGCAGGTGGTGCTGGTATTGGGTCGCGCGGTCCGGGTGAAACCCAGTTGGAACTGGATCGGCGCCGCATCCGCTTCCGCATGGCAAAGCTGCGCCGCGATATCAAGAAAATGAAACCTGCCCGCGATACTCGCCGTGCCGAACGTGAACGCACAGGTATTCCATCTGTCGTAATCGTGGGCTACACAAATGCTGGGAAATCTTCTTTGCTCAACCGGCTTACCGGGGCTGGAGTGCTCGTAGATAACCTGCTTTTCGCGACCCTGGATCCCACGGTACGGCGGGCCCGCACGGCCACCGACCGCGAGTTCACACTTTCCGATACGGTTGGGTTTGTGCGCAATTTACCCACTCAACTCGTGGAAGCTTTCCGCTCCACCTTGGAAGAAGTGGGCAGCGCCGATGTGCTCTTGCACGCTGTTGATTCCTCCCACTCCGATCCGGTGGGGCAAATCCGCGCGGTACACGAAGTACTCGAAACCGTACCGGGGGCACGCGAAGTTCCCGAACTCATGGTGTTCACCAAAAAAGACCTCGCCGATCCGGTAGATCTAGCTGCACTAGAAACCCGCTATCCGGATTCGGTAGCAGTTTCGGCGCTTACCGGGGAAGGTCTGGAAGAGCTGCGCGAAAAACTCGACGAGATTTTGCCGCGGCCAAGCCATGAGCTCGAAGCGATCGTACCTTTTGATCGCGGCGAACTAGTGTCGCTGATTTATGAACGTGGAGAACTGCTAGCTCCTGTCGAATACCGGGCTACCGGCACCTACGTGCATGCCCTCGTACCGGAAGAACTCGCCGCAGAATTCTCCCCCGCTTGGCAAGAAGCTGCCCAGGAAGACCAGGTTTCTCATGCATGAGGAAGAACAAAACCCAGCTTCTAGCACTGAAGAATCCACAAACACCGCCAGCGGGCAATACTCACAGTCCAGTAACAAAGAATACGCACAGTCCGGTGGAGGGGAGTACATACAGTCCAACACTACGGAAACTTTAAACGTAAGTGCGGCAAGTTGTGCGCAAATCCTGCAGGAAGCCGTTAGTGAGCTAGGCGGGCAATCTCGCCCCGGCCAAGAAGAAATGGTTGCGGCAGTTGCTCGCACGCTGGAAGAAGACGGACATTTGCTCGTACAAGCCGGTACCGGCACCGGGAAATCTTTGGGCTATTTAGTGCCGGTAATGGAATGGGCCGCGCGCACGGGAAAACGGGCGATCATTTCTACCGCCACCCTGGCTTTGCAACGCCAAATCGTGCGTCATGACGCCCCGCTTGCCGCTAGCGCCACCCAGAAAATATTGGGCAAAAAACCAAGTTTTGCTTTGCTTAAAGGTTGGAACAACTATGTGTGCCTACGCAAAGTGGCCGGCGGCTATCCGGAAGATGATTCGCTCCTTTCCCGGGCGGAAGGAACCTACGGTGCCTCGGCCCTGGGGGAGGAAGTACTCCGCATCCGCGATTGGGCGAACGAAACCGAAACGGGAGACCGCGACGACCTCATCCCCGGTGCTTCCGATCGAGCATGGCGCCAGGTCTCGGTTTCTAAACGGGAATGTTTAGGTTCGCGTTGCCCTCTATACGAAAGTTGCTTTGCTTTCCAGGCGCGAGAAACCGCGGCCGGCGCCGATATCGTGGTCACGAACCATTCGATGCTCGGCGTCCAAAGTCAGGGCACGCCTGTTTTACCGGAAGCTGATGCGTACGTCGTCGACGAAGCACACGAACTAACAAGCCGGGTAACCTCCCAACTCACGGTAGGCATTTCGGCGATGCAATTGCGTAGCCTGGCCCGCCTATTGCGCCGCGAAAATGTTTTGCCCGGCAAATTGGAAGACGCCGCGGGCGGCCTCGAAGACGTACTGACCGATATTCCAGATGGCCGGCTTGCCGGTTTGCCCCCGCATTTGCAAGATTCGCTGGTCCTCGTGCTGCGCGAACTGCAAAACGCGCAGGAAGATATCGCGGACCTGCCCGGTAAGGATCCGAATGATGCGGCCGCGAAATCCGTGCTGCGGGCCCGCGTGGCAGAAATCGTAGACGTTGTGGAACAGTTGCTCTCTGAACGCGTGGGCAACGGTTTGGTGCCGTGGATTGCACGCGATATGGAAGCACGCCCCACTTTGTACGTGGCGCCTTTGGATGTTTCCGGGGCGCTCGCGAATGAACTATTCGAAGAGACCCCGGTGATTTTGACTTCCGCTACTTTGCAAATTGGTGGGCGGTTTGAGCACGCGGCGCGCGAGGTCGGTTTTCTGTATCCTTCGCAAGGCCCGTGGGAGGGGATCGACGTCGGTTCGCCTTTCGATCCGGCCCGTCAAGCGATTCTTTACGTGGCGAGCCACTTACCAGCTCCGGGCCGCGACGGTTACGGAAATGAGAACTTGGAAGAGTTGGTGCGGCTTATCGAAGCTTCCCAGGGTGGGGCTTTGTGTCTGTTTACCTCGCGGCGCGGCGCCGAAAACGCAGCTGAGTTTGCCCGGGAGCGGCTTGAAACCCCGGTCTTATTGCAAGGCGAGGAATCCTTGCCGGCACTTATTTCCGCTTTTGCGGCCGATGACGCAGCATCTTTATTTGGCACGCTGTCTTTGTGGCAGGGAGTGGACGTGCCCGGGCATACTTGCCGGCTGGTGATTATTGATCGAATTCCGTTCCCACGCCCCAATGATGCTTTGGTGCAGGCCCGCACGCAGGAAGCGGAGAAGTCTGGCCGGAGCGGTTTCATGGAAGTCTCGGTGGCCCAAGCAGCTTTGCTATTGGCGCAGGGCGCGGGCAGGTTATTGCGTAAAAGTGATGATCGGGGAGTAGTGGCAGTACTCGATTCCCGGCTCACCACTAAGCGTTACGGAAGTTTCCTGATGGCTTCAATGCCGCGCATGTGGACGACGACGAATCCCGAAACCGTGCAAGGTGCGCTACAACGTTTAGCCGCGACCGGTGGCAACACTGGTACTGGCGCGGCATAAATATAGCTGCTCGTGGTGCATAACGCTGCCGGTGATGCATAACGCTACCGGCGGGCCGCGCTATGCGCAGCAATTACAGCCGGCGCATTACCATGACAACCCGGCCCAATACTTGTGCTTCATCAGCCGGGATCGGATCATAGTTTTCATTGCGGGGAAGCAAAGTGATGTGGCCGTTGCGGCGGTCGAGCACTTTTACAGTAGCTTCGCCGTCAATCATGGCTGCCACAATTTCGCCATTATTAGCCACCGGTTGGCGGCGAACTACCACCCAGTCGCCATCGCAGATGGCGGCATCCATCATTGAATCCCCGGAAACCTTCAACGTAAACAACTCGCCGCTTCCCGTGAGCTGGCGGGGAAGTGGGAATACATCTTCGATCTGCTGGTCTGCCAGAATCGGAGCGCCTGCCGCAATTCTTCCCACCACCGGCACATTTACCGCTTCCGGTATTTCTACTTCACCTGACTCATCCACATAGGTGGCATGCGAAAGCGGAGAAACCGTACCGGCCGGAGCCGGAGAACCACCCGAAGCATATGCACCGGTTTCAGCATTAGCACCGGTCACACTACGTAAAGGCAATACCGGTGCCAACCCCGCCGCCTCGGAAGTGGCATTTCGACCGGAAAGTAAGCCCTCGCCAGGCACGGAATCACTACCGGATATCAAGCCATGCCTTTCCAGAGCGAGCTCCGTTAGTTCGATTTTGCGGGGGCGATGTGCATCGCGGGAGATATATCCCAGGCGTTCCAAAGAATCTAGCTGGTGCTTCACCGAAGAAGGGGAAGAAAGCCCTACCTCTTTACAGATTTCCCTAATAGTGGGCGGCATATGCCGCTGCGTTATCGCCTTAATGATGCAGGAAAGAACGGATGCCTGACGCTCGGTGAGTTCGGGAAGGCGGGACATTATTACTCCGTTCATCACGCGCACCAACTAATTCTGTCGGAGGTGCCTGCTGTTATGGATACATCAAGGGTAGAGCCAGAACGGAGCTCTTTCAAACAATTGTTCGCCACGCGTGTCGAACAATTGTTCTAGACAGTGCGCCGCCAAGGCGATAGTATTCGTACAGACGTTCGACGAACATGTGTTCGAATAGGATCGGGGGAGTCGCATGAGTGTTGCGGAAGTACTGCGATATGAAGACCAAGAAGCACCGGTGCGGCGCGTGGCACCAGCGCCGCAGCTCCGGCTGGTGCCACCGCTTGCAGCAGCGGATAAAAACCCGGCGGCACAGAGCTTTGCGTCAGGTAAAGCAGGTAAAGATACAGCGAATGGGCAAGCGGTCAACAAACATGCCGCGCGCGGCCAGGTTGCGCGCGGCCAGGTGGCGCGCGGCCATAGCGAACCCGAAGATAGCGAACGCGGGCATGCAGTGCGCGGGTATGCAGTACGCAGGCGTGTAGCACGCGGATATGTGGCCCCCGGGCATTCAGTGTGCGGGATTGCGGATCTGGAACGCACGGTCCTGGCGGGCATGAAAGCTGCGCTCTACGTTTTTGTTGCGGCCGTAGTCCTGAGCATGGGGTTGCTCATCGGCTCTGTGTTTGGTGTAGAAAGCGGGGGAGCGGTCACCGTGCAGACTGGAGATACTTTGAGTTCGATCGCCGCCCAGATTGTTGATGCTCCCGATCATGCCACTGCCTTGGCGGATTTACAGCGAATCAATGGGCTTTCTTCTGAACAACTTATGCCGGGGCAAGTCTTGCAAATTCCGGCCTATTGATAACCGGCCCAATAAGAATATACGACCTATGCCGGTTTACTGTGAGCCGCGAATTACCGCGAACTGAGAACGAACTGAGAAGCGGCTAAATACAGGGAACCACGCGGACTTTCCAGAAAGCGCGAGATAAGCACGAGATAGTATGGGTAAGCACGAGATAGTAAATGCGCGTGAGTAAAAAGCTACTAATGGCAATGCATCCGGAAACGGGCCCGACCCCCGGAAAGTGGACATGGGGGTGGTGTTTATGCTGCAAGGTCAAGTGTAGCTGACGCGTGTTTTTCGAAGGTGTCTGGGGCCTGGTAATTGCACCAGGTGTGCAATCGTTTCGTGTTATACCGAGTACACCACGCAAAGACCTGCCGGCGGCAGGAGAGCATGTTGGGGAAAACCTTCGCATTTTTGAGAACTTCTCGTTTGAGCGTTGCATTAAATGACTCTGCCAGCGCGTTATCGGCACTACTGCCTACAGCTCCCATGGATTGTTGTACTCCCAACTGGCGGCATGTTTCTTGAAATACAGAGGAGGTGTATACACTGCCGTGATCAGAATGGAAAATCGTTCCACGCAAGGATCCTCGCTGGTCTGCGGCCATCAGTAATGCCTCTCGGGCGAGTTCAACACGCATGTGATCTGCAATCGCAAAACCGACCAGTTTCCGGGAGAAACAGTCAATCACAGTAGCCAGATACATATTCTTTTGCCCGGCAAGGGGAAGATATGTAATGTCCCCGACAAGCTTGTCGTTAGGCCTGGCCGCGGTGAAATCACGCTCGAGAAGATCATCAAAGACCCGCTTATGTGGATCACTGACAGTAGTGCGAACACGACGTTTTTTCGTAAAACCTGCCAACCCGAGAGCTTTCATCACCCGTGCTACGCGTTTGTGATTTACCGGCTGGTCCGGGGTCTGCGCAGTAAGCAACGCGGCTATACGTTTAGCACCATACAAGCCACCTTCCGCCTCGAAAGCGATCCGAATTCGCTCCCCTAGCAGCCCGTCAGCGTATACCTGTTGCTCGCGCCGGGCCGCATTTGCGGCCCACTTGTAATAGGAAGAACGCCTTACTTTCAGTACGGTACACATCCGCTTGACTGAGAACTCAGTACGGTGGTCCTCGATGAACTTGAAGCGGATCACAAGCCCATCTCCTTCGCGAAATACTGCGCCGCCTTGCGCAAAATATCGCGTTCTTCTTTCAAAAGCGCGTTTTCCTTTTCGAGTTGTCGGATTCTCTCTGCTTCAGATAAGACCCGCGCCGCCTCTGCTTCTTTGCGCCGCCTGGCCCGCACCCCGGTGCCAAACTGGTTTACCCAGTTTTGCAGCGAATTACGATTAATTCCCAGATCAGAAGCAACCTGCGCCATTGAAGCCTCGCTGGACTCGTACGCGGCTACCGCGTCTTTCTTGAACTGCGCGGAATATGTTTTACGGGACATGGTAGAAGACTACCTTTCTCCGGCTGAACGCCGGGGCTAGCCTATGTCCACCAACAGGGGGTCAGGTCCAACTCCTAATGGCTGTGAAATGAACAACTGTTAAATAGGGCAGCTGTTGAATAGATCTGAGCGGAGCTGGAGGCCTGGATGGTCTCGTAATGAGGCCCGGATGGTCTCGCACTAGTGCGCGCGTGCAAATAGTTCGCGCGCGGTTCTACATGCCCAGCTATTTGCTGATAAACATGCCGTGCTAGTAGCGTTTAAGCATGCATTGTCCATTTTGCCGGAATCCGGATTCAAAAGTAGTCGATACCCGGACCACAGACGACGGCATATCTATCCGTCGTCGCCGGGAGTGCCTCAAGTGTCATCGCCGATTTACCACTATTGAATCCGCGTCTCTTGTTGTTATTAAAAGATCGGGGGCAACGGAGCCCTTCTCGCGGGACAAAATCATTAGCGGTGTAGGCAGAGCCTGCCAAGGCCGCCCGGTCACCGAAGACCAACTCGCCCTACTCGCATCCCAAGTAGAAGAAGAAGTTCGCTCCGCTGGCGGATCCCAAATAAACTCGCATGATGTGGGACTCGCTATCCTCGAACCTCTCAAAAAACTAGACGAGGTTGCCTACCTGCGTTTCGCTTCCGTGTACTCCAACTACGACTCCGTGGACGATTTCCAAGCTGCCATCGACGAGTTACGCCGCGAACGCGCCGAACGCGAAGCGCAAGCCTAACCTGCGGCCAAGCCTAACCCGCGGCCAGGCCAAACCCGCAAGCCGGCCGGGGCTAACCTGCAAGCCGGGGGCTAATCAAACCCACAAGCCGGCCGGGGCTAACCCACGGCGGGCCTAACACCCGCTATGGCCGGGGCCTAACACCCCTATGGCCGGGGCCTAATCGGTGAAGCCAGCGGGCAGTTCCCCGGAGTAAACGACGCGGAGTTTTTGGGTAGGACGGGTCATGGCCACATACAGGTTGCCTGGCCCTTCCTCCAAAATCTCTTGCGGCTCCACCAAAACCACGGCGTCGTATTCGAGGCCCTTCGCGTCCACTGCGTCCAAAAGCTGAATCCTGGCCGTCACGTCAACGCCGCCGGTATCGCGCCGCCACGCCGCCAGCTCCTGGGCATTATCTAACACTTCCGCAAATTCGGTACGCCGCGCACTGGCCACAATCACTGCCGCCGTACCGCCATCCTGGCCGTACAGTTCATCCATATGCAGGCAAGCTTCCCGCACGGTTTCCACCACTGCCCGTTGCCGGGCCAGCGCCCCGCCTTCCTTCGCCACCGGCACCAAAGTAAGGGAATCTTCGGCATCCCGGGCGGCGGTTACCGGCCGCACTTGTACTCCCGCTGCGGCCAAAACACGTTGGGCGGCTCGCAAAATCGGGGCCGGCGTACGGTAAGAAATCGTCAAATGTTCTTCCCGCACCTGCGCGGACAACCGGCCCAAAAGTTCTTTCCAGCCGCCTTCCGGTGCTCCCGCGGGGCGCTGATCCACATCGCCCACAATCGTCATCGAACGGGAAGGGTTGCGGCGAATAATCATTTCCCACTGCATGGGGGAGAGCTCTTGAGCTTCGTCGATCACCACATGGCCGTAGGTCCAAGTGCGGTCTGCGGCGGCACGTTCTGCCAAAGAATCACGATGCTGCTGATCCTTCATCCGTTCCGCCAACATTTCCGCGGTCACAATTCCGCCGCCCAGGCCCATACCTTCCATCGCATCCTGAGTGAACTGGTCAATTTCCGCTTCCGCGGCCCGCTGGGAACGCCGCTCCCGCCGGTCAATATCAGAATCGAAAACCCCTAAATGCTCGGAAAGCTCATCAATGATCGCAATATCGGCGTCGCTCCATCCACCCCCGGGCGCGCGGTACAAACTTTCCCGTTCCGCTTCCGTCAACTCGGGTGCAACCTGGGCAAGCAGAGCCGGGCGCTTATACAAGCGTTCCAATAATTCGGCTGCTGAAGAAGGTAGCCAGTGCAAATTGATTTCCCGCCGCGCATCCACCGAAGCTGCCACATCGGCCACAATCCACTGGTTATCGGCTAGTTCTACTTCGTTTTCGTGGGCAATCTGCTCAGCCAAAATCGTTACCAAATGCTTCGCATAAGTATCGCGGGCCTCATTATGCGGCCGGCCGGTACGCCGGGCCCGGGCTTGTGCTTCTTGCACATCGCGCGGCCGCAAACGCACCGTCACCCCGCCAATATCGAATACCACTTGCTCCCGCAAAGGCTTTTCCAACAGTTCGGTTACCGCCCGCCGCGCAATATCACGCCACACTAGGCGGCCTTTAAGTTCCGCCAGTGCCGGTGTTTCCGTACGGGTGGCCCGCACACCCGGCACGAGCCCGCCAATCGTCGTCGAAACCACATCAGATTCGCCCAAAGAAGGCAAAACCTCATCGATATAGCGCAAAAACACGGGAGAAGGCCCAATAATAAGCACTCCGGAACGGGACAGCCGCTCCCGCAAGGTATAGAGCAGATAGGCGGCGCGATGCAAGGCCACCGCTGTTTTCCCGGTCCCGGGCCCACCTTGCACCACCAAAATGCCGTGCGCGTCGGAGCGAATAATCCGGTCCTGTTCGGCCTGAATAGTAGCCACAATATCGCCCATCTTGCCGTCACGCGCCTTATTCATGGCGGCCATGAGCGCACCTTCCCCGGTCAGATTCAGCTCATCGTCCGCATTTGCGTGCGTGGCGTCCAAAAGCTCATCTTCCACCCCGGTAACCGTTCGTAAACGGGTCTGAATATGGCGTCGGCGCCGCACCCCACCCGGGTTAGCGGCAGTTGCCCGGTAGAAAGGTTCAGATTGCGGGGCCCGCCAATCCAAAAGAATGATCTCTTGCGCATCATTCTTGAGACCAATCCGGCCAATATGTTCCGGAGCGCGCTCATCGGTGTAATCAAGGCGGCCCAAAACCAAACGGTTCTCCACATTGCGCAAGCGGATGAGGTTATCTTCATAGTGGGTGGCAAACGAATCGCGTTCGCTCATTTCCCCAGCCGATTCCTGGCCGGTCTGTGCCCGCACCCGATCAAGCCGCTCCTGGTAAGTATCGCGTTGTTGGTCGAGCGCAGCATACGCAGTATCGACGAAAGACTGTTCTTCGCCAATAGCGCGCTGCCGGGGGGACTGTTCAGTGCCTGTCACTATATACAACTCCTCAGGAGAGACCGCAAGAAAATGCGCAATTCTTGGCACGGTTACGCACGGCATGTGTGAACCACAAGCACGCACCGCCAGCTGCAACCGCCAGCTGCAACCGCCAGCTACAACCGCCAGCTACAACCGCCAGCTACAGCCGCCAGCTGCAACCGCCAGCTGCAACCGCCAGCTACAGCCGTGCACCATCAGTACGCACCCTGGTTACGCAACTCGTGGAAGCAGTACCGGCTTCGTGGAAATAACTACCGCAAGCACGCCGCGAGCAAAACGGGTGCGTGCGGAAAATGTATTCTGCACGCAAACCGCATATGATCGAAACTTCGGTGCCGAGAATTTGACATGCAATTATCGCGAAAAATCCTCGCCTCCGTTGTGTCCCAGGCCACCACGCTGGGCAGGCAAATGCGCTTGTAACGAAATCAATCAGATTTCGGGCATATGAGAAGATTGATGGCGTTGAGGCCCCTGAGGGCACGCACAGGAAGGAGATCACGTGGGCAGGTTTATTGATGCCGCAACCGGCGATTTTCCAGACCAGTTAGATACTCTGGTGGTGAACCTGACGGATCCTTTGAACGACGCCGGCTCAGTTTCGGATCTGGTCCGTTCAGAACTACTTACTTTGGATACGGTACGCGCGGCCCGTATAGATGTTGATCCCCTTTTGGACTACCGGGCCCAACGCCCCCGCGTCAATTACATAAATGGCGAGCTAGTGGGGCTGTTCCGGCCAGCTATCGACCTTTATGTCGTGCGGGATATGGAAGGCCGGCCCTTCCTGCTCCTTACCGGTACGGAACCGGATTTCTACTGGGATACTTTCGCTGCCGATCTTGTGGATACTCTCCACTATTTCGGAATTAAACGGGTTTTCTCGGTCGGTTCTATTCCGGCGGGGCTGCCGCACACGCGCCAACCGGATATGCTCGTGCGGTCCCACAACCGGGAGAAAGTTGCCCCGGCTTTGCAAGCAAATGTGTGGTATTCGGCTTCGTTTTCGGATTTCTTTGAGTACAACATTGCCCAGTTCGGGATGGAATCGGTGGCGCTTACCGTGCGCGTGCCGGTGTACCTGACGGGAAACCGGTATTCTGCCGGCGCGGTTTCGGGTCTTTCTATGCTGGCTTCGGTTTCTGGGTTCTCTTTCCCGCTGGGTGATCTGGAAGTTTCGGCGCGGGAAGAAAACGAAGCTTTGGAAACCATGATGAAGCAAAACGAGCAGTTGCGGGAGATAGTTACTGCTTTCGAAGAAGAATACGATAAGTCCGACGCCGATCCGGGCCTGGTACAGGCACCGCGCACGAGCGCTGATGTGCCTTCGGTAGAAGAAATTGGCCGCGCGGCCGAACAATTCCTCGCCCAATACGAAGCTTCGAAACAAAAAGATCAGGCGCGGGCTGGCGAGGATACCGAGTTTGAATCCCTGGGCGGGATTGCCGAACAGCTGGAAGCTTTCCGCCGCGCGCGTGGCTACCGTACCGGGCCTTCGCCGCGAGCTTCGGCGGCCTCGCGCGGGCAGTGGCCGGCCGTTAACTTGAACCATGCCGAAGATGCCGGGATTACGTATAGCGCGCCGGCTGCGGGGGATGGGCAGTTCGTGGCGCGTCAGTTCCCCCTGCCTCCCGGGATGGTACAGCGTGGCCAAGCCCAGTTCCCGGGTAGCTCACAAGGGTACGACGCCGATAGTGCCCCGCAAGTGCAAACCGACCCCGAAAATGCGCCCACCGCCGGAGACGCTGGTACGGCCCGGCCGGTGCTGAGCACAGCCGCCGACCACCCGGCCGCGGGCACCGAGCAAACGGTAGCCGGCGATAACCTTCCGGCTGAGGATACCGGCCAGGCAGCATCGTCACCACAGGGCGAAGAAGCAACGGCGGCAGAAACCCCGGCGGATGAAGAGCCGAATAACGGCACAGTCGAAGAGCCAACTAATGGCACAGCTTACGACGCCGAAAACTCTTCCGAAACTGACCCCGGCCAGCAGCCGCGGCGCGGCCGGCACGCGGCAGACTAAGGAAAGGCAGCCGGTACACGGCGGTCCGCGGAGGCGAGTGGTGCCCTCGGAGGTGGAGCGGCGGCCCTAAGAAACAACCGGTCGCCTGGAGGCTTTCGCGTCCGGCGTCGTTCAGAAACATCGGGCCGTTCGGAAACGCTCGGTTGCTCGGAAGCTCTCGCGTCCGGCGTCGTGCTTAGGGGTGTGCTCCTGGCACCCAACCAACTTCGGCATCTCGGGCGGGTTGGGCACCGCGCGCCCGCGCCCGTAAGTCTTCCGGATCTACTAGCCGCGTGGGCAGGGGAAGGCTGTGCACTTTCCGCTCCAGTTCGTACAGCGGCAGTTCGTCATTAGAAGCAACAAGCACAATATTGCCAAAGCGCCGGCCCCGTAAAATCGCCGGGTCGGTAATCGCGGTTACGTATTTGAAAGCGGTAAACAAGGCGGCGGCTTCTGCGTTCAAACGGTTCAACCCGGCCGAAGCAATGGAATTGAGCAGATAAACCCCACCGGGAGCGAGGATGCGCGCTGCTTCCCGCGCGCTTTCTACCGTGCGCAAATGGCTAGGAACTTCCACGCCTTGGAAAGCGTCGCGAATGATCACGTCCCAAGCGGGGTTGATCGTATCGAGGGTGTGCCGGGCATCTTCCACGCGAATCCGCAAGCGCGGGGAACGGGGTAGATCAAACCACTGCCGGGCGTATTCGGCCAGCCGCCGGTCAATTTCGATTGCGAGCTGGCGCGAACCGGGGCGCAAGGCATCTAAAGCCCGTGCAAAGGCACACCCAGCCCCTCCTAAATGTAAGGCTTTGAGCGGCTGCTTGGGGGGAAAAACGGCGTCTACCGCGCACCGAAAATGCTGCATGTACTCAAATTCGAGGTACGTTGGATCATCCAAATCAAGTGCCGAAGATTCCACCCCGGAAAGAAAAAGAGTTACTAAAGAGGGGCGATCTCGATGTCGTTCCAGCTCGGCCACCGAAAAATCAGTCACAACAGGTTCTACAGGAAAATCAGCCACACAAATAGTTTACTAGATCACGGAAAATAATGTTATTTTCGCTCATTTGTGACTAAAAAGCCGCCTTTCGCTCCCGCGTATCGCGCGCTCGCGTTGCCGGGTATCGCGCGCTCGCGTTGCCGAGTATCGCGCGCTCCTGTTACCAAATAAAGCGCGCTTGCGTTACCCAGTACGGTCGCTTTCCGTTTCCGGGTGCCGTTGGCTTCGGTTGCCTAGTACCGTCCGCGCCGCGGATCGGCGATAATACAAGGAGGGAGGAATCCGATATGTCACGAGGACCGCGAGTCAAAAGCGCCCGGCACTCTTGGGGGACGGACGATTCGGACACCCCGATTCTCCACGTGGATATGGACGCCTTTTTCGTGGCGGTGGAACTGCTAGACCATCCGGAGTTGCGCGGCCGGCCCGTGGCCGTAGGCGGGCAGGAACGCGGCGTGGTGGCCGCCGCTTCTTATGAGGCTCGGGAATGCGGGGTCAACTCGGCCATGCCCGTGGGTTTGGCTTACCGGCGGTGCCCACAACTGGTGATGTTGCCCGTGCGCGGCGAAAAATATCAGGCGGTTTCGGCCCGCATTATGGATATTTTGCGGCAGGTCACGCCCGCGGTGGAGCAAGTTTCCGTAGACGAAGCTTTCCTCGATGTTTCCGGAGCGCGCCGCCTCTTTGGGTCCCCGGTGGAAATCGCGCAAATGATTCGCGCGCAAATCCGTGCCCAGGAAGGAGTGCCTGCCTCGGTTGGAATCGCCGCCACCAAACACGTGGCCAAAATTGCTTCTGCCCAGGCTAAACCGGACGGGTGGATGCTTATTTCCGCCGCCCAAACCCTGCCTTTCCTGCACTCTTTACCGGTCGGCGTGCTGTGGGGAGTAGGTGATCGCACACGCGAACGGCTTGACCGGGAAGGTGTGGATACCGTGGGTGATCTGGTCCGGCTTGGCCCGGAGCGCCTGATTCGCGTGTTGGGTCAAGCTGCCGGCACGCACTTGTACGAACTTGCGATGGGGCACGACCCGCGCCCAGTAGAAACCACGCGGGAAGAAAAATCCATGGGCCGGGAGACCACATTTTTCGAACACGTGGCTGAACGTTCCCAACTGCACCAGGTTTTGCTCGCCCACGCTCACGACGCCGCCCGCCGCCTGCGCCAAGCCGGCCTGGCCGCGCGCACGGTTTCCATCAAAGTGCGTTTCGCCGATTTTCGCACCATCACCCGCTCCGCCACTTTCGACCAACCCACCCAAGTAGCCCAAGACCTTTACGACCGCGCGGTAGAACTTCTCCGTCCCATCGAGATCCGCCCGCCCGGCTTGCGCCTACTGGGTTTGCGTGCTGAACAGCTCTGCCCGGAAGGCGAGGGTGTCCAACTTGCTTTCGACGACGACGCCCGCCGCTCCGCTGCTGAAAAAACCATGGACTCCATTCGCGCCCGGTTTGGAGATAGTGTGCTAAGCCCGGCCAGTCTGCTCGGCACCAAGGCAGACCCGCACGCCCCAGATGCTGCACGTGCACCGGACAAGCCGGGCAGCCCAGATGGTTCGCGCGCCCCGGACAAACCGGGCAGCCCGGCTGCTTAGCGCATCCAGACCAAACCGGAAACTCCAGACGCTCCACTTCGTGCCCCTGCGGCCGGCCCCAACAAGACCGAGTAAGTGGCCGGCCCCAACAAAACCGAGTAAGTGGCCGGCCCCAACAAGACCGAGTAAACCGCGTAAATCGCGCCATAGTCTGGAAAACCACGCCTGACTCTTGAACATTTGTCGATCTGCGGCGCGGAACCGGCTATGGTTGAGCGGGACTAACAAGCTAAACTGGTACGAGACTTTTCGGTAAGGAGGCCCCATGGCTCTGTCTGATTACGAGCGCAAGATGCTCGAGGAGCTCGAGGCACAACTGGCGGATGAGGATCCGAGCTTCGCTCAGAACATGAAGCCGAAGGAAGTTCGGGAAACCGTCACGCGGCAGCTGTCCATTCGGCATCTCGTGCTCGGTTTACTCGCGCTGGTATGCGGAATCGCCTTGCTCGTATGGGGTGTGGCGGCAAGCATGCTGTGGATTTCCGGGGGTGGTGTGATCATCATGTTCGGCGGGGTGTGGTATGCGCTCGCGGGTATCACCACCCAGAAAATAGAGCAGCCAGTAGGTGCTGATTCCAATACGGAATCACCGGGTGCCAAGGCGCGCGGTTTCATGGCGCGCCAAGTAGAGGAATGGAACCGGCGGCGGCGCGATTTTGGTGGCGCCTAGCCTATTTTTGCCGGCGCATAGCCTAACTACGGCGGCGCCTAGCCCAAAATCGACGGTGCCTGGCTCAAATTCGGCGGCGCCCAGCCTACTGGCATAATGA
The DNA here is from genome assembly GCF_900618115.1 of Actinobaculum suis. Taxonomy (NCBI): domain Bacteria; kingdom Bacillati; phylum Actinomycetota; class Actinomycetes; order Actinomycetales; family Actinomycetaceae; genus Actinobaculum; species Actinobaculum suis. The sequence continues at coordinate 1,637,078 of NZ_UYIO01000001.1, read as the reverse complement.
GAACAAAATAACTGAAAGCCTAGGACAAAAGGCATATCGCGGTGGGCCCGTGGTTTTCTCCCCGAAATAACTGGTGGAGAAGACCACGGGCCCACTGTTTTTTAATCCGCGGCAATGCTACTACCGCTTTCCCACCCTGCTCCTAAAACCGCCAGATTTCGCGGTTTAGTGGGGAGGTGGCGCGCCTGGGTTAGCGCTTCGATTCCGGCCAAAAACGTTTGCCGCAACGGCGTCCACGCGTTTTTTCGTACACCTTTTCGCGCGGGCGCAAACACGCCGTGAGCTATCCGGCGCCCACCTTCCTCCACCCCGTAAAACCGCGCAAATATGCTATTTTGCTTGCTGTTGGCCAGCATTTTTGAAATGCTGAGGGAGCAAAGTGGAGTATTGTGGAGTGGAGCGCCACGGGAAAGGGGGTGCGAGATGTTCCTAGGAACTTACGAGCCGAAGCTCGATGAGAAAGGCCGGATCATCTTGCCCGCCAAATTCCGTGGCCAACTGCAGGGAGGTCTGGTCATGACCCGCGGCCAAGAACACTGCATCTACGTTTTTCCACTTCAGGAATTTGCGGAAATGCAGCAAACCTTGGCTAAGGCTCCACTTACCTCAAAGGAGGCACGTTCGTATACACGAATGTTGCTTTCCGGTGCAGTTGATGATGTTCCCGATAAACAGGGACGCATCACCATTCCGGCGATGCTCCGCAAATATGCGGGCTTGGAACGGGATTTGGCAGTGATCGGCACGGGAAACCGCGTGGAGATCTGGAACGCCGAATCCTGGGCCACGTATCTGGAAGAACAAGAATCGGCATTCGCCGAACGGGAAGAAGAAGTCATTCCGGGGCTCTTCTAACCGCCCACTACACCGGAAAACCAGGAAACGAAGATCTCACGCTGGTAGCAGCACACGAGGATCCTGCCTCGGGGATGATCTTCTCCGTCTGGCTCTGAGGCAATTCCCCAGCTTCAGAACCGCGGAGGGGATCTTTTCCGAGGAGGGAATGCGGGGAGGCACAAAATGAGCAACGGAGAAGGACGGGCGGCGCACAACGCCTTGCACCAGCCCGTTCTCGCCGATGTGTGCCTCGACCTCCTAGCCCCCGCTTTCTCCTCGGAAAAGCCTATTCTCATCGACTGCACGCTCGGCATGGGCGGGCATAGCGAAGCGGCGCTCATCCGCTTCCCGCAACTTACGGTGATCGGCATCGACCGTGATCCGCAAGCCATCGCCTTGGCCAGTGAACGCTTGGCACCTTTCGGGGAGCGTTTCCGGCCCGTACAGGCGGTGTACGACGCCGTCGCCGATATAGCGGCTACCTATGCCCCGGATGGTGTAGCTGGCATCCTCATGGATCTGGGAGTTTCTTCCCTGCAACTGGATGCCACTGAACGCGGATTTTCCTATAGCCATGACACACCTTTGGATATGCGCATGGACCAGGAGAGTGGTATTACCGCGGCCGAGCTTTTAGCCCAGGCATCCGAAAAAGAACTGGTGCGGATTTTGCGCCGTTACGGAGAAGAAAGATTCGCCCCGCGTATTGCCCGGGAAATTGTGCGCCAGCGGGCCAAGGAGCCGCTTACCCGCACCGGCCAGCTAGTGGACATTGTGCGCGCGGCTATACCCGCCCCGGCGCGGCGCACCGGCGGTAATCCAGCTAAGCGTACTTTCCAGGCCTTGCGGATTGCGGTCAATGATGAATTGGGCGCTTTGGAGCGGGCCCTGCCGGCAGCGATTTCTGCTTTGCGAGTGGGCGGGCGGATCGTCGTCGAGTCCTACCAGTCTTTGGAAGACAAAATCGTTAAACAAGTTTTGGGAGATGCTTCCCGTTCCACAACGCCGCGTGGGCTTCCGGTAGAACTGGCCGGCCATGAACCCGTGCTGCGGTTATTGACACGCGGGGCCCGCCAGGCCACCCCGGAAGAAATAGCCGAAAATCCGCGCTCTGCTTCGGTGCGTTTACGCGCCGCCGAAAAAATGCGCGATAACACGATGCGCGATGGAGGTGCACAGTGAGTCAAGCAGTACGCCGTCTCGAAACCGAGGCCCGGCCCGAACCACGCCGTGTAATTGATGGCAAACCCCATCTCACCGTGGTACCCACCCCCACCGCGAGTCGCGGTTTTGGGTGGACGATCGCGATTTGTGCGCTGCTGTTCATCGGTTCTTTGATAACCGTCTTTTCGCTCAATACGGCCATGGTAGGAACCGCCTACGAAATTCGTTCGGTACAGCAAGGCATTGCCGAAGAATCTGCTCACGAAGCAACTTTGCGGGACCAAGTGGTGGCAGCCTCTACGCCGGGCGGTTTGCTGGAGCGGGCCAAAGAACTCGGCCTGGAACCGGCGCCAAATGTGCAACATATTGATCTGGCACAGGGTCGCGTTATCACCCCGCATACCAACACGCCTTAGCAGTTATCTGCCGATCTCGGCGCGATGACCGGGATCTTGGCTAGGTTGGGAAAAGGTAGAAAACTAGGTTGAGGAACCAGCAGCGCCCAGAAAACGAGTAGCGGTGAGAGGAAGGAAAGTGAAGGAAGGGTGATGAGTAAGCTTCACGGCACGGCGCGTACGGCACGGCCCGTACGCCGCCCGCTGTTTAGCAGCCGGATGCGCACACTCGTCGTAATTTTCGCGGTCTGTTCCCTCGTGCTCGGAATCCGACTTTTTGACCTGCAGTTCTTACGGTCCGAACAGCTTTCCGCCGCGGCTGATGCTTTCCGTACCCGCACCTATACCCTGCACGCCCAGCGCGGCGATATTCGGGATTCTTCCGGCGCGGTACTAGCTACCTCCGTGGAACGTTACAACATAGGCGTCAACCAGAAACTCATCGGCGATTACGTACACTACGCCACCGATGCGGAAGGCAATCTGCAACGCGACGCTACCGGTGCGCCCGTCGTTGCCGGTACCGGGGCCGCAGAAGCCGCGAAAGTACTAGCTCCGATCCTCAAAACTGACCGCGCCGAACTGGGCGGGAAAATGATCGGCGGGGAAAAGAAATCCACCTTCGTCTATATCGCCAAAGATATTTCCCCTGAAACTTGGCGGGAAATCGCTTCCCTCGGTATCCCCGGTATTGAACCCGAACAATATATGAAACGGGATTATCCGAACGGGCCGGTGGCCGGAAATATTCTCGGGTACGTGGGCGAAACTGCCGAACAACCCGAATCGGTAGGACAAGCCGGAATTGAACGCACGCAAGAAAATATTCTCGCGGGTAAAGACGGCGAATACACGGTGCAAGTGGCCGGCGGCGGGGCCGTGGTACCCAACGGTACGGCTACCCGCGTAGAACCGGAGAATGGCCGGTCCGTCACTTTGACTATTGATCGGGATTTACAAAACTCCCTCATGGCGGCGCTCGATAAATCGGTAGACGCAAACCAAGCACAATGGGGTTCTGCCGTAGTTATCGAAATTGGGACCGGGCGCACCCTCGCCCTAGCAGATTCGCATTCACCGGATCCTTCAAACCTGGCGGGCACGAGCCCCGAAAACTGGGGTTCACGAGCGGTCCAAGCTCCCGTAGAACCGGGCTCTACCGGCAAGATCCCCACCTTTGCGGCGGCTATCGACCAAGGGTCCGTGACCCCGCTAAGTACTTTCGGCGTGCCCGATAAGATCACCATGCCCAATGGGGAAACCATTTCGGACAATGACGAACACCCGAACCGGCAAATGACGGTAGCCGGGATTATGGCGCTGTCTTATAACACCGGGTTGGTCCAAGTGGGCGATACCGTGCCGGATGAAACCCGTTTCGAATACATGAAATCTTTCGGGATCGGCACCCCTACCGGGATTGAATTGCCTGCCGAATCGGCCGGTATTTTGCGGGATCCTTCCACCTGGGATAACCGCACCCGCTACACCACTATGTTTGGGCAGGGCTGGGCGGCCACCACCGTACAACTGGGGCAAATTGCCGCCACGATCGGCAACCACGGCGTTTACGTGCCCTTGCGGATTATTGACGCGGTTTCCGATCCAGACGGCGCCCAAATACCCACCGGGCCCGGAGAATCCCACCGCGTGATTTCCGAAGAATCAGCGGCAACCATGCTGAATATGATGCAGGGGGTCACCCAGCCTGGTTCTACGGGGTGGGCGGCGCGCGTAGACGGCTACAATGTGGCGGGTAAAACCGGAACCGCGCAGGTCCCGGACGCAGCTGGTAACCTCACCGAGCGGGTAGGTACCTTTATCGGCGTCGTGCCGGCAGAAAACCCGCAGATCGCAATTGCGGGTATCGTTTACGGTGGGGCAGGGGCCGGTTACGGCGGGGAAACCGCGGCGCCCGTGTTCAAGGAGGTTGCGCAGTTCGCTACCCGGCAGCTGGGCATTCCCCCTTCGGAGGTGCCGCTGTACAAATACCCGTGGTACGCATCAGATATTGGCTAAGCAGGAAGCAGGAAGTAGGTACAGGACGTGGTACAAGAACCGCAACGGGCGCAGGCAATGCCCTTGGGCGAACTGACCGAAACGGCTCCGCGTGGCGCCAATCCACTCGTCACCGGGGTTACCGCTAATTCGCGCTTGGCCGGCCCGGGAGATCTCTTCGCGGCCCTGCCGGGTACAAAAGTGCATGGCGCCACTTTCGCACCTGCCGCGGTAGCTCAAGGAGCAGTAGCAATCTATACCGATGCGGCCGGCGCAGAAATTATTGCGGGCTCCGGTATCGGTGCGGGTTTTAGTGCCGTTTTCGTAAACACTGCCGCAGGTGCCGGTGCCGGTTCTGATGCCGGCGTAAGTTACGGTTCTAAAAACCGCGCACGGGTTTCTGGAACCTCTGCCCAGGTACCCGAAAACTCCACCCCGGTTCCGGTGGTGGTGGCACAATCGCCGCAAACCCATCTGGGGGAACTAGCCGCAAAACTGTACGGCTACCCAGCCCACAGTTTCCTTTCCTGCGGGGTTACAGGTACCAACGGAAAAACGACGACGGCGTACATCCTGGACTTTTTACTTCGCCAGGCCGAGAAAAAGCCGGCCCTAATCGGCACCGTGGAAGTACGGGTCGGCGGGGAAACCGTGCCCGCGCATTTGACCACGCCCATGCCCGATGAATTGCAAAAACTCTTGGCTACCCACCGGCAGTGGGGTGGGGATGCACTAGTTATGGAAGTTTCTTCCCACGCTTTGGCGCAAGGCCGTACCGATCCGATTTGTTTTGACGTGGCCGGTTTTACCAACTTGAGCCAAGACCACCTGGATTTCCACCAGACCATGGAAAGCTACTACCAGGCCAAACGTACTTTCTTCACCCCGCAGCGGGCGCGCCGCGCGGTTATTCGCAGCGGAAGCGAGTGGGGCAAGCGCCTGCTGCGCGAAGCTGAAATCCCGGCCACCCAGCTAATACTGCCGGGTGAAGAAAGCGTGCCCGGATTCCCCACCTGGGAAGTTACCCGCGTACAACCCGGCCATCGCACGCAGATTGCTTTGCGTAGCCCGGCCGGAGAAGAACACGTGTTTAGCACTTCGCTGCCTGGTTCCTTCAATGTGGAAAATGTGGCTTTGGCGGTGGCAATGGCCGCGGAAGCGGGCGTGGATATCCGCCCGGTACTGGCGGGCGGAGTGGATCCGGTAGTGCCCGGACGCATGGAAATCATTTCCCAACAGCCGCGCGTAGTGGTGGATTTTGCACATAATACGGCGGCCCTGGAAAATGCGATGGCGGCCCTGCGCGATACTGTTTCCGGCAAGTTTATTGTGCTTACCGGTTCGGCCGGGGAGCGCGACGCCGATAAGCGCCCGGCTATGGGCCGGGCGGTGGCCGCCGCAGCAGACCTCGTGTATATCACCGATGACGATCCGCATGAGGAAGATCCGGCGCAAATTCGTGCCGACCTTTTGCGGGGTACCGCGGCGGGCCCGGCCCGCGTAATAGAAATTCCGGACCGGCGCGAAGCTATTCACGCTGCCATTTGCGGTGCGGACGCGGCCGATACCGTGCTGCTGGCCGGGCGTGGCCATGAAACTCACCAGCCGGTGCGCGGCGGAGAAGTAGAACTTGATGACCGTGTAGAAGCACGCCGCGCCCTCACGCTCCGGGAAAACCGCGCCGCCCGCCAGGAAGCTGGCGCGGCCGGGGCAGAAGGCGCTGCCCGCCAGGAAGCTGGCGCGACCGGGGCAGAAGGTGCTGGCACTGTGGGCCACAAAGGAGACTTCGCATGATTGAAATGACTCTCGCCCAGGTAGCGCAGGCCGCGGAAGGCTATTTAGCCACTCGCGGCCACGAAAATGTGCGGGCCCGGGCAGTGGTGCGCGATAACCGGGAAGTCACGCCGGGAGCAATTTTTGCTGCCATTAAAGGTGCGCGCGTGGACGGGGCTAAGTTTGCCGGCCCGGCTCTGCAAGCGGGCGCAGCCGCCGTGCTCACCACCGATCCGGAATGTGCTACCGCCAGCGGCGCCGATCCGCGCCGCCTCATCGTGGTGGAAGACGTACCGGCCGCCCTAGGTAAATTAGCTCGGGAAAACTTGCGGCTCGCTCGCGCCGCAAACCCCCAGCTACGCGTAGTGGCAGTAACCGGCAGCGTGGGTAAAACCACCACCAAAGATCTACTGGCACGTATCCTGGTAAGCCGCGGCGAAGTAGTAGCCCCGCCGGGTTCCTTGAACAACGAGATCGGCTTGCCGCTCACGGTATTGCGGGTAGACGAAAACACCGCCACCCTGGTAGCCGAAATGGGAGCGGACCGCATCGGCAATATTTCCTACCTGTGTTCCATTGCGCCTCCCGATGTGGCAGTGGTTCTCGCGGTAGCCCGCGCCCACCTCGGCGTTTTTGGCGGTATTGAAAACGTGGCGCGTGCCAAATCCGAACTGGTGAGCAACTTGCGGCCCGGTGGCACCGCTGTCTTAAACTGCGACGATCCGCGGGTGGCCACCATGGCCAGCCTGGCCCCCGGCAAAGTATGGCGTTTTTCGGCAGCCGGCAACTCGGAAGCAGATTTCGTGGCCGAAAATGTGCGGCTCGATGAAAACGACCGAGCCCATTTCCGGCTCCGCGGCCCTGCCGGATACGGCTCCCAAGACGTCAAACTCGGCTTGGTGGGCGCGCACCAAGTCAGTAACGCCTTGGCGGCTGCGGCTGGCGCCTACGCTTTGGGTTTGGCCGGAGAAGAAATCGCGGCCGGCCTGGCCGCTCCTGCCGCCTCCCCGCACCGCATGGACGTGCAGTGGCGAAGCGGAGGTAAATACCTGGTAATCGATGATTCTTACAACGCCAACCCGGATTCCATGCGCGCTGGTATTGCTGCGCTGGGCCGGATTGGTACCGGCCGGCGCAAAATCGCCGTGCTGGGTGCCATGCTTGAACTAGGAGAAGCTAGCGCGGCCGAACACCGCGCCCTGGCCGCACCACTGGCAGCAGCCGGCGTCGACTATCTCCTCACCGTGGGTGCGGAAACCACACCGCTGGCGGAAAGTGCCCGCACACATGGCATTACCGTGGTGGAGGCGGCGAACGCTTCCGGCGCACAAGCCGAGCTAGCGGGTATGCTCAGAGCCGGCGATGCGGTTTTGCTCAAAGGCTCGCACAGTTCGGGTGTGTGGCAGATCGCTAATAGTTTCGCGGAAGATTCCGCGAGCGGGTCGAATGAAAATAATGCGGCCGGGGCGGGGCAAGCTTCGGACTCGGCCGTTACGAGCTCGAAAGAGAGGGAGAGATGCTAGCGATTCTCATCGCGTTCGCGGTGTCACTCGTGGTAACGTTGTTGGGCACGCCCCTCTTCATAAAATTCTTGGTGTCCCGGCAGTTCGGCCAGTTCATCCGGCAAGACGGCCCTACTTCGCACCTCACCAAACGCGGCACGCCCACCATGGGCGGGGTAATGATTATCTTCGCCGTGGTAGTTGCCTACCTGGTAGCCAACCTGGCCACCGGCCGCACCCCGGGAGTATCCGGGATATTGTTGCTGGCCCTGATGATTGGCATGGGAGCGGTGGGATTCGCCGACGATTTCACCAAGATCCGCAAGAAACAATCTTTGGGGCTCACCCCGATCGCAAAAATTATTGGGCTGGCGGTCGTAGGGATTGCCTGGTCGATAGCCGTGCTCATGTTCCCCAATGAACATGGCCGCACACCTGCATCCACCGCGCTTTCAGTGATGCGGGAAACTAAATTCGACCTGGCTTTTGCGGGCGCGGTCGGCGCCGTGATCCTCTTCGTTTTGTGGGCGAATTTCTTGATTACCGCCTGGTCGAATGCGGTGAACTTGACGGATGGTTTGGACGGCTTGGCTTCCGGGGCGAGCGCAATTGCTTTCGCGGCCTATGCCGGTATTGCGATGTGGCAGTCCAACCATGCCTGCTTGGGCGTGGTCGATGCCGCCCCCGGCTGCTATACCGTGCGCGACCCGCGGGATATGGCGATTATTGCGATTGCGGTAGTGGGTGCCGTAATTGGTTTCCTGTGGTGGAACACGAACCCGGCGCAAATCTTTATGGGAGATACCGGTTCGCTCGCCCTGGGCGGGACCTTCGCGGGTATCTCTATCCTCACCCATACCGAGTTTTTGGCCTTGCTTACCGGCGGGCTTTTCGTCTTCGAAATCGTTTCCGACGTCATCCAAATATCAGTATTCAAAGCCACCGGAAAACGCGTTTTCCGCATGGCCCCGATACATCACCATTTCGAGCTCAAAGGCTGGAATGAGATCACGGTTACCGTCAGATTCTGGCTTATTGAAGCGCTTTGTGCCTGCGTGGGAGTGGGCTTGTTCTATGCCGAATGGTTGGCGATGCAGTAATGGAAAACGACTACGACCTTCTGGACACCACGAGCTTGCACATTCCGGGTGCGGAAAGCATGGCGGGGATGCGAATCGCCGTCGTCGGCCTCGGAAAATCGGGGCAAGCCGCCGCAAGTGCCCTGTGTAACACTACGCAAGCGCAGGTTTCCGCGTGGGATTCCGATATATCTAAACTCGCGGCGGTAACCGCTTTGCCGCTATCCACTGCCGGTTCGGATGCGGATGCGGAAGAATTAGCAGAAAAGGTGCTCCGCTGGCGTCCGGACTTGATCGTGCCCGCCCCGGCCATCCGGGAAACCTCGCCGCTGTTCACCCTCGCGCAAGAAAACGGGGTGGAACTGGCCTCCGAAATAGAATTGGCGTGGCGTTTGCGTGCCTGCGATAGCGTCGGGCGGTGGGCGCCCTGGTTGGCGGTTACGGGTACCAACGGGAAGACGACGACGGTCACCATGGCTGCCCATATTTTAAGGCAGGCAGGTTTGGGCGGGACCCCGGTAGGCAATATCGGCAACCCCGCAGTCACCGAAACAATCCGCACGGATAATGATGCTCCGCGGGCCCTGGCCTTAGAACTATCCAGCTTCCAATTGCGAACCACGAACACGGCTTCTCCGCACGCCGCGGTCTGCCTCAATATTGACGATGACCACCTGGAATGGCATGGCAACCGAGAATCATATTGGCGTGCCAAAGCCCGGGTCTACCACAATGTGCGCCGGGCAGCGATCTATCCGGTAGGGGACAAGACAGTACAAAATATGGTCGATGGGGCCGATGTGGTAGAAGGTGCCCGGGCGATTGGATATACCGCGGGCGTGCCGCAAGTGGGCCAGCTCGGCGTGGTAGACGGCATCGTGGTAGACCGTGCCTTTGGGGCTGACCGTTGGAATACGGCCACCGAACTGTACGAACTAGCCGATTTGGCGCAGCTTGCCCCGGATGCGGAAGTAGTTCCGGAACATATTGTGGCTGATGCTTTGGCGGCCACAGCGCTCACCCGGGCATTGGGGATTTCCGCGCAGTCGATCCGGGCCGGCCTGCGATCCATGCTGCCCGGCAAACATCGCATTGAAACCGTAACCGTGAAAGACGGGGTGCGATATATCGACGATTCGAAAGCCACCAATGCTCACGCAGCGCGGGCTTCTTTGCTCGCCCAAGCCGACGGGACGGTGGTGTGGATCGCCGGTGGGCAACCGAAGGGGGCCCACTTCACAAACTTGGTGCGCGAAGTGGAAAGCAAACTGCGGGCCGTGGTGGTGATCGGTACGGAACAGGAAGAATGGCATGAGGCTCTCGGTGCGCTCACCATTCCGGTGTACTACATTTCCGCGCTGGCCACCGCTCCCATGCAAGAAGCGATCACCTGGGCCCGGCAAATTGCCCAGCCGGGCGATACCGTGCTCCTAGCGCCGGCCGCCGCTTCCATGGACCAATTCACTTCTTATGCCGATCGCGGGGACGCCTTCGCCCGGGAAGCGAGGAAATAACAACATGGCAAAAACCGGTGGCACCCACGATGCCGCGACCCGTCACGATGCCCCGACCCGTCACGATGCCCCGACCCGTGCCACACGCCGCGGGTCACGCGGCGCTACGGGCCAGGCCCGCCGCCGTACCCCGAAAGGCAAACCAGTAACGGGCGCTACCCGCCTGCCGGCAGAAAACGCCGAAAAAGTGCGTGACGTAATGCGCCATTCGATCATTATGCTCGCGGTGGCCACCCTCGTGCTCACGGTTTTAGGTCTCGTTATGGTGTTTTCCGCGGTCACGCCCGGCGCGATGCGAAGCGCCGCGGCGGGAGCTACCAACACTTTCCGCGGGGTTTATCTGCAAATTTTCTATGCCTGCGTGGGAATAGTAGTCGCGGCAATTCTGTCTCGTTTCCCCATCGAGTTCTTCCGCAAATCCTGGGCCGCATTCTGGGCGGGGGCCTTACTTTTGCAATGCTTGGTATTTTCACCCCTCGGCGTGGCTGTAGCCGGTAACCGCAACTGGGTGGCGCTAGGCCCTATCCGTATGCAACCCTCCGAGTTTTTGAAACTAGCCACGATTATTGCGTTAGCCGCCACCTTGGTAAATATTCGCGGGGCAGCAAGCGTCAACTTGCTGCGCCGGGAAGAATGGGAAGACATAAAAAACTGGGTGTGGCCCATTGCTATCTTCCTGCTCTCCGCCGGGCTGGTAGGCCTGGGCCACGATATGGGAACCGTACTGGTTTTTGCTTTGTTCACGGCCGGAATGCTCTGGCTAGCCGGCATGGCCTGGCAATGGTTTGCAGTAGGCGGCCTGGCTGGCATCCTGGGTACGGCCCTCGCCATTGCGGTGAGCCTTTCCCGCTTGGCCCGCGTGCAAGACTTCTTCGAAAACATTTTTACCTTGCCTGCCGGTGGTTCTCCCACCCAAGCGGATTATGCGCTGTGGGCTTTCGGTTCGGGAGGCCTGGGCGGATCGGGCTTGGGCACCGGGATTGAAAAATGGCCGGGCAATCTAGCCGAAGCTCAAACCGATTTCATTTTCGCCGTCGTGGGCGAAGAGCTGGGCTTCTTAGGATGCGCGGCGGTAGTGATCCTATTCCTAATGGTGGGGATATCCCTAGTGCGTATTTGCATACACCACCCTTCCCGCTTCGCCAAGCTTACGGTGGGCGGGATTGCCCTGTGGCTGTGCGGGCAAGCCTTGGCGAATATGCTAGTGGTAACTTCCATGCTTCCAGTATTCGGGGTTCCACTACCATTCATGAGCCAAGGAGGATCTTCGGTGATCTCCTGCCTGATGGCCGTGGGAGTGGCAATTAGCGCCGCATTCTCCGTAGAGGGAGTACGCGCTTCCTTCAAACAGCGGCCCCACTTGGTCAAACGCGTGGTATCAATCGTTAGCAAAACAAGGTGAAGCAACCAGAGGAGGCAGCTATGGCGTTACGGATCGTTCTTGCCGGGGGCGGTACCGCTGGCCACATTAATCCCATGCTGGCAACGGCCCGCCAGCTGCGGGAATGGGGGCACGAAGTAACCGCGATAGGAACCGCCGAAGGTATGGAATCGCGCCTGGTACCCGAAGCGGGAATTCCTTTCGAAGTAATCCCGCGGGTTCCTTTCCCGCGCCGGCCCAATGCGGATCTGTTCCGCTTCCCGGTGCGCTACCCGCGCGCTATCAAACGCTGTAAAGAGATTTTGCGGCGAACCAATGCGGACGTGGCGGTAGGTTTTGGAGGATACACTTCCACGCCCCTCTATGCGGCAGCGCGTGCCTTAAAAGTTCCCTTCGTGATACACGAACAAAATGCTTTGCCCGGGTTGGCAAACCGGCTCGGCGCCCGCCATGCAGCCGCCGTGTGCCTAGCTTTTGCCACTACCCGTTTGCGTGCCCGCAACGGTACCACCCAGTTTGTGGGCCTGCCGCTCCGCCCTGAAATAGCGAAGCTGGCAGAAGATAATGACCGCAGCGAACGCCGGAAAGCGGCGGCCGCCCGTTTCGGTTTGGATCCCGAAATGCGCACTGTGGTGGTAACCGGCGGATCGCTAGGAGCCGCACATATTAATGAGGTAGTGGCTGAAAACGCGGAGACCTTCGCGGAAGCTGAGATCCAGGTGCTGCATTTGACGGGCCGCGGGAAAGACGGCCCGGTACGGGAACGGGTTGCCGGCTACGAACACTATGCGGTGCTCGAATATCTCTCCGAAATGGAAGAAGCCTATGCGGTGGCCGACTGGGTGATTAGCCGGGCCGGTGCCGGAACCGTTTCGGAAGTTTGTGCGCTGGGCATTCCGGCCATGTTCGTACCGCTTCCCATCGGGAACGGGGAACAGGCACTCAACGCTAAAGACGCCCAGGAAAAGGGTGGTTCTTTGCTGGTCAAGGATGAAGAGTTTTGCGCAGAAAGCATAGCTTTAGTAGTTCGCACTCTCCACGATCCGGAGCAGCTCGAGCGCATACGGCTCGCACAGCGCGGTATTAGCCCGCGCGATGGGGCCTACCGTTTGGGCCGTGTGATTGAAGAAGTTGCAGCAGAACGTGAGGCACGATGACAACACCGCAGTTAGCACAGGCCACTTCCGCCCGCACATCAGCGCGGCGGCACTTCCACATGATTGGGATTGGTGGGGCCGGTATGTCCGTCGTCGCCGCCTTGTTACTGGCCGAAGGGCACACTGTTACCGGTTCGGATGCGCGTGAATCAGAAAATACGCAGCGTTTGCGGGAAACGGGCGCGCGGGTAGCTATCGGCCAGCGGGCAGAAAATGTGCCGGCAGGCGCGATTGTGGTGCGCTCTACCGCGATTCACGAAGATAACCCGGAATTGGCGGTGGCCCGCCAGCGAGGGCAAGAAGTTTGGCACCGTTCCCAAGCTTTGGCTTTTGCCGCTGGGGCGCGGGATTTTGTGGCGGTTGCGGGCGCACATGGCAAAACCACCAGTTCGGCCATGCTCGCCATGGCTTTGCGAACTGCCGGGCAAGACCCTTCGTGGGCGATTGGCGGAAGCATCCGCGCGGCCGATGGCAGCCATTTGAGTGGCGGCCATTTGGGTAGCGGCAATGTTTTGGTAGCGGAAGCCGATGAATCGGATGCGTCTTTCTTGAACTATGCGCCGCGGGCAGCACTGGTCACCAATATTGAGCCGGACCACCTCGATTTTTATGGCACGCAGGAAGCCTTCGCGGCCGCTTTCGAGGAATTTGCGGCGCGGATCGTACCGGGCGGGCTTCTTGTTGTGTGCGCGGATGATCCTGGGGCACGCCACCTTGCCGCTGCGGCCGGGGCGCGTAATATTCGCGTGGCCAGCTATGGCCGCGGCGCGCCAGCACCGGGGGCCCGCCAGCACGTAGTGGTACGCGGGCACGGCCAGTGCGTGATAGAAACACCGGAAGGGGAAACCCTGGCCCGGTTCACCTTGCAGGTTCCGGGCGCGCACAATGAACTAAATGCCACCGGAGTGTGGCTTACCGGGGTAGACCTGGGCGTAGACCCAGCGGTTATGGCTAAGGCCTTGGAAAGCTATACCGGAACCGGGCGGCGTTTCGAACCGCGTGGGGAAGTGTGCGGCATTCGGCTTTTCGACGACTACGCTCACCATCCCACTGAGGTGGCCGCCACTTTGCAGGCCGCGCGGGAAAAAGCGGGAAGCGGAGCCGTGCGGGTGCTATTCCAACCCCACCTGTATTCGCGGACCAAGAATTTCGCGGCCGAATTCGCCCGCGCCCTGGCCGGTGCGGATACGGCGATCGTTACCGGCGTGTACGGGGCGCGTGAAGAACCGATGCCGGGAGTGGAAGGTGATCTAATCACCACCCAAATGGACGGGCACGGCACCTTTATTGCCAGTAAAGAGGAAGCGGCCCGGACCTTGGCACGCAGTGCCACCCCGGGGGATCTGCTACTCACCATGGGTGCCGGGGACGTTACCGAACTCTGCCCGCTCATCGTGGAAACCTTGCAGCATCGTTTCAAGGAGGCCGGGTGAGAGGCCGCAGAAACGAACCAGCGGAGCCTACCGTTCCCGCACCGGATGCGGGGGACGGAAGCTCCCAGGTACGCCGACGCCGTACCGCGCGCGATCTCAACCCGCGCCGCGCCGCCAGCCGGCCGTGCGGCAGCGAATCCCCGCGCGGCAGCGAATCTCCGCGTGAGCCGCGCGAGCGCGCGGGCACCCCGCGGCAGCACAAGTCGCGTGAGCCACATAAATCACGTGAGTCATACGAGCACGCGGCCGTGCCGCAATCACGCGCGGCCGTGCCGCAACCGCACAAGGGCGCACGGCAACCGCGCCCGGCGCAGGGCACAGCCGCGCACCGGCCTCGCAAAACCGATGCTCATCCGGTTACACCCACGGCTGTCACCGCGCCGGTGGTCTACGAAGATTCTTTCTTTGAACTGGCTGATATTTCGCCCAGCGAGGCGGCTGGAGAGCTACACCAGCGCCGAGAAAGCCCGAGCGGTTCGGGCACGCGGCCCCCGGATTTAGCGGAAAGACGCCGGGAACGGCGCCGCGAAAAACGCCGCGTAGTGTGGCGCAAAACCCTGGGCCTGGGGGCTGTGGTCGGGGCGGGCCTGTTCGCTCTTTGGCTGATATTTTTCAGCCCGGTCTTTGCTTTGCATGAGGATCGTATTAGCGTCTCTGAGGTATCTGCCCAAGCCGTGGTAAGCGATGCCGATATTGCAGAACTACTTAACCAATTTGCGGGTATCCCACTTACGCGTTTAGGGCTGGGGAAGGTGACCAGCACCCTCCAGGAGGAGATCCCGGAATTAGCTAGCGTGAACGCGCATAAGGAGTATCCGCATGGTTTGAGTGTGGAACTTTCGTGGCGTGAAGCCGTGGCCTGCTTGGGCCGCGGTGCGGAATGCACGCCGGTGGACGGTCAGGGGGAAGAAATGCGGGTGACGGAAGAAGCCAGGGCCGCCCTGCCCCGCATCGGGGCTACCACCGAGACTAATCCGGCGGCAGTGAGTACGGCTTTGGAAGTTTTGCGCGGCCTGGATCCAGATATTCGGGCCCTGGTGGAGAGCACTAAATTAGATAATGCGGGCCGGGTGGTGCTGGCCTTGACGGAAGGTCGAACTGTGGTGTGGGGAGATGCTTCGCAAGGTCAGGAAAAACTCGGAGTTTTGCGCGTGCTGCTCGGCCAGCCGGGCACCGTTTTCGATATCTCCGAACCCGCCGCAGCGGTAATTAAATAGTTAGAAAGAAGGGCATTAAAGCGTGACTTTATGCGGGACTGAAAGTTGCCCGCGCGTCAGAATTGCATCACTATCATTTCGCCAATATCTTTTGCGCGAAGTCAGAGGCGTAAAACCTCAAGTTTTACTTGAGGTTCGGGAGGGAAACAGATGACGGTAAATCATAATGTCGCCGATATTAAGGTCATCGGCGTTGGAGGCGGTGGCGTAAACGCGATTGACCGAATGATTCAAGATGGCCTAGCCGGCGTCGAATTCATTGCCGTAAACACGGATTCGCAGTCGCTCGTCAAATCGGAAGCGGAAACCAAGCTCGATATTGGGCGCGATGTTTCTAATGGCCTGGGTGCGGGAGCTGATCCTTCCGTGGGAAAACGGGCGGCGGAAGAAAACACCGAAATTATTGAAGACGCCGTGCAGGGAGCGGATATGGTCTTCGTGACCGCCGGTGAAGGTGGCGGTACCGGAACCGGTGCGGCTCCCGTGGTGGCACGCATTGCCCGGGATGCCGGGGCGTTGACGGTCGGCGTCGTTACCCGCCCCTTCGAATTCGAAGGCGCCCAGCGTGCCCGGAATGCGGAAAGCGGGATTGCGGAACTGCGCAAGGCTGTAGATACTCTCATCGTTATTCCCAATGACCGTTTGCTGGAGATCAGCGAACAAGATCTGACGATTATTGAGGCTTATAACCTGGCTGATGAAGTGCTGCGTTCCGGCGTGAAGGGGATCTCTGATCTGATTACGATTCCCGGCCTGGTAAACCTGGACTTTGCGGACGTCAAGGCGATTATGAAGGATGCTGGCACCGCCCTGATGGGGATCGGTACCGCTTCTGGGGAAGACCGGGCCATGCGGGCTACCGAAAACGCGATCGCCTCCCCGTTGCTGGAAGCGAAGATCGACGGCGCCCACGGCGTCTTGCTCAGCTTCCAGGCCGGGGAAGATTTCGGCATGAAGGAACTGGCGAAAGCTTCGAAGCTGGTCAAGGAATCGGTGGATCCGAACGCGAATATTATCGTGGGGCAGATCATCGACGAATCTCTGGGTGATGAAGTGCGCGTTACGGTGATCGCCGCTGGTTTTGATGAAAACCAGGATCGCGGTGTTCCCGCGGCGGAACCGCAAGCAGTGCCGGAAGTACCGGTGGCGCAGCAGGTTCCGGAAATCCCGGTGGAAGACGCGGTACCGGCGGGCATTCCGGATACCGTGGCCAGCCCCGCCCACCCAATTGCGGGTCCGCAACACGCGGCCGAAACCGAAGCGAATCGTTACCGTTACGAATCGCGCAATGTGGAACTGCCGCGCCGCGTGGAAGAACCGCGCCGCGCCGATCTAGACATTCCCTCCTTCCTTTTCGAAGAGGACTAGTTCATGCTCGTGCGGTGGGTGTGCGAACGGGAAATCTCTGGCTATGTGGTGAAAGCAGGATTTACCTCCCGCGCTGGCGGAGTCTCTGAAAGCCCGTTTGAATCCTGCAATCTGGGCCACCACGTAGGAGATAACCCGGGCCGAGTTTCCCGCAATCGGGAGCTACTTGCCCGCGAACTAGGCACCCGCCCCGTGTTCATGGACCAAGTACATGGCACGCGCATTGCCGACGCCGCAGCCCTAGCGGAATCTGGTTGTTACGCCTCGCCAGAAACCGATGGGCTCACGTTGGCACCTCCCGCCGCGGCTAATGACGGCAAAGCGTCCTTCGCCGCGGCCGTTATGGTGGCGGACTGCATGCCGGTACTTTTGGTAGGGAAAACCAGCCCGCGCGCAGCGGCTGTACATGCGGGCCGGCGCGGTCTGCTCGCCGGTATCGTGCCGGCCGCGATCGAGCGGCTCGGCGTTCCCGTTGATGTTTATGTGGGTCCGTGCATTTGCCCGGCTTGCTATGAGGTAAGCGCGCAAATGCAGGAAGACTCCGCAGCGATACTGCCCGGGGTGGGCGCTTCGAGCCGGTGGGGCACGCCCGCCCTGGATATGCGGGCTGGTTTGCGTGCCCAACTGGCCGGAAATCCGCTCGTTGGGCAAATATACGATAACGAGCCGTGCACCTACGAAGACCCCACGTATTATTCGTACCGCCGTGCCACCCATGTAGCGCAACGCAGCGGGGAAGGTGCGCAACCTCGCACCGGAAGGTTTGCGGGAATCGTCACGCTCGAAGAGCGGGGCTAGAATTGGGGAAGTAGGCGCCGGCCTGCTTAATGCTGCATACCGGGGCAGTAGTGTTAGTTCCCTCCGGGGCGACACGCCCGCGGTACATGAGTGACAAGCAGGCCAAACTCACCTACCTTGAGGCTCAGGGAAACTGTGAAAGGGTAGCCATGGGAATGTTCAAAAGAATAGTCAACCGGGCAGCTCTCAATGATGATGAATATCTTGATGAGTTCGACGACGCCGAAGAATACTACGAGGATGACCACCACGAAGAGGAAGCAGAAGTAAGCTCCTTGCGCGCGGTGGATTCCGGACCGGATTTCTCCCGTATTATCACCGCTAAGCCGCGGGCATTCACGGATGTACGGGGTTTTGCGGAGCAGTTCCGCAATGGCTTGCCGGTAATTATCAACCTTGCGGAAGCTGACGATTCAGCACGCAATCGGATCGTCGATTTTGCTACCGGTTTGTGCTTTGGTCTGCACGGAGATCTCAACAAGATCTCTTCGGAAGTGCTGTTGATGACCCCGCATTCGGTTCGCATGGAAATGCAACGCCGGGAGTCTACCGATAGCTTCTAATGACAGTTCTTGGCACTATATTATCGCTCCTCATACAGACATACTTGTTGATCCTCGTGGGGCGAGTAATTGTAGACATTGTGGTAATCACCGCCCGAGACTGGCGTCCCAGCGGTGTTTTGTTGGTGATAATCAACCTGATTTACAAACTCACTGATCCGCCGTTGCGCTTATTAGCGCGATATATCCCGCCCTTGCGGCTCGGTGGTATCTCTCTCGATATCGGTTTCCTCATTTTGTTTTTCGGCCTGCAGATTCTCAATTCGATCATTATTCGAGTGTTCTGAGGGCATAATCCCGGGCCAGAAGCATAACTAGCCATGGCGGATATGTTCCAAAGGTCTGGGAACACGGTTAGGATTAACGGGTACTCTAGGTCCTATGGGACTTTGTCCCGAGGAATATTTAGACATATAGAAACTTCAGAGGTGAGGAATGGCGTTGCTCACGGAACAAGATGTTTTAAACATCCGCTTTAAGCGACCCGCAAGCGTTGATACGGGGTATGACGAGGATGAGGTAGATTTCTTCCTCGACGAGGTTGCCGAAACGATTCGCGAGCTAACGGCTGCCCGCGAGGATGCGGAGAACCGGGCGAAGACGGCAGAAGCTCGTGCAGCCCAGAATCAGCAAGCAGGTCTTTCTGCGAATTTGGCCGGTCCCGATCAGGCAAGCACCACGGCTTCCTTCGCGGGCCAGGCACCAAGCGAACAGGCTGGCACTTCCGCCGCGGCGGTATTGCAGATGGCGCAGGAAACCTACGAACAGTTGGTGGCCCGTGGCCAATCCGAATCGGACCAGCTTGTTGCCGAAGCCAAGGCCAAGAGCCAGCAGATCGTGGCAGATGCGGAACAAAAGTCGAACCGCACTTTGGCCAACCTGGAACAGGAACGTGGCTTGGTGGAACGCAAGATCTCCGAACTGCGGGATTTCGAGCGCGACTATCGTACGCGTCTACGCAGCTACCTGGAGTCTTTGTTGAACAACGTCGAATCCGGCGCCCAAGATCCAAACCAGACCAAGTAGTGTTAATGAAAAGCGGCGGCCTATACCCTAATGTGGTAGGCCGCCGCTTCTCCGTGCCAAAAAGAATATGTTGCTGCCCGGTAGCTGCTTACGATTGCGAGCCAGATACCGGCGATATGCGAGCGAGAAGCGGGCGAAATGCAGGTGACAGTACCCTGGTAGCTCGGCAATAGTAGCTTGGTAGCTCGGCCCCGGGTAGTTCGGCAATAGTATCCTGGTAGCTCGGTAGTAACAGGAAGCGAAGCGGTGTCCGCCCGCAATTTCAGCGAAGCGGGCGGAGGTAGGTGGCATGATGAAGAAAACGGAAACGGCCAGTAATGAGGCGGAACCAGCCGCCGCGCCCAAACTCGCCGCACCGGAATCAGCTGGAACGAAGCCAGCCGAACCAGAAATAGCTGGAACGAAGCCAGCCGAACCGGAAACGGCTGGAACGAAGCCAGCCGAACCGGAAACGGCTGGAACGAAGCCAGCCGGGCTAGATGCGCGGCTTCCGCAATGGCTAGGCGTAGCCGTAATTGCCCTCAGCATCGTGATCGTAGACCAGATTACGAAACGGGTGGCTTTAGCAAACCTGGATCCGGGGGAACGGATCCCTCTGCTTGGCGATCTGTTTGGCCTGCAACTGGTTTTCAATCCGGGTGCCGCTTTCTCTATGGGTGCGGGCGCCACCCGGGTGATTACCGTTTTTGCTTTGGTGGTTTGCGTAGTAGTAATTCCCTGGCTTCTTTCCCGGCCGGTGGGGCGGCTCACCCGGATTGCGTTCGCGCTGATTTGGGGTGGCGCGATCGGTAATGTGATCGATCGTTTGTTCTTCCCACCCGGAAAACTGGCCGGGCACGTCGTCGATTTCCTGGCCTATGCGGATTGGTTTGTAGGCAATATTGCCGATATTGCGATCGTGGGCGGCGTCGTTCTTTTGCTAATACAAGCCTTCCGGGCCGAAAACACGGAAACCAGCAACAAGTTGGCCACCGCGGATACGCCTGGCACTGGAGAACTGGAAACCAGCAGCAAGCTGGATAACGCTAGTGTGCCTACAACGGACAAAACAGAAGAAGCAACCGCAGCGCACGTTAGTGAAACATCTACGGAGAGGAGAGAAACGGAGGGATGCCGATGACGGAGCGGCGTGTCTACCCGATCCCGGATTCTTTTGACGGGGAGCGTATTGATCTAGTACTAGCCCGTATCACCGGTATGTCACGTTCTTCGATTGCACGCATTATTGATGAGGGGCAGGCGCGCCTCGACGGCCAGCAGGCGGTGAAGTCGGACGTGGTGACAGCGGGAAACGTGGTGGAAATTAATCTTCCGGCGCCGCGGCAGGTAGAACCGATCGGGGGAGTGGAAATTCCCTTGCTGTATGAAGATCAAGATGTAGTGGTGGTCGATAAGCCGGCCGGATTAGCCGCGCATCCATCTTTGAATTTTGAGGGTCCGGACGTATTAGGTGCTTTGCAGGAAGCGGGAATACCGGTGGCAAAATCGGGGCCACCGGAGCGGCACGGAATCGTGCACCGGCTTGATGTGGGAACTTCGGGATGCATGGTTGTTGCTAAATCGGAGCGGGCCTATAGCCTCCTCAAACGCGAATTTCATGATCGCATCCCGGTGAAGATTTATCATGCGGTAGTGCAAGGCCATCCCGATCCGCTTTCGGGCACGATAGATGCCCCGATCAAACGCGACCGGCGCCACCAGTGGAAAATGGCGGTGCAAAAGGGCGGGCGGCACGCCGTCACCCACTACGACACGCTCGAAGCTATGGCCGGGGGCACGCTCGTGGAAGTACATCTCGAAACCGGGCGCACCCACCAGATCCGCGTCCACATGTCTGCCCTGAACCATCCGTGTGTGGGTGATGAAATGTATGGTGCCGATCCCGTATTAGCAAAGAAACTAGGTTTGGAGCGCCAGTGGCTACACGCCACCCGGCTTGGATTCGAACATCCAGACGGTACGTGGCGTGAGTTCACTTCCCAATATCCGGCAGATCTGCAAGGCGCCCTCGACCTCATGCGCGAAGGCGTGTTCAAATAGGAACGCGTGCAAATAGGAACGCGCGCAAATAGGAACGCGTGCAAATAAGAACGCGTGCAAATAAGAACGCGTGCAAATAGGAATAGGCAAGTAAAAACATGCAAATAGGTGCCGAAACTGGAATGCAAGCGGGGCAGCGAGCCGAAATATTGCGCCGCGCCCGGGAAATCCGCCAGCAGGTTTTTATTGCAGAGCAGGGCGTTTCCCCGGAAGAAGAATGGGACAGTGCCGATCACGATGAGCGCACGATCCACCTAGTGGTCACCGATCCCATAAAAGGCCACGACGCCGGCACAGCCCGGGTGCTCCCTCCGGATGAGTTCCTCAACCGCGCGCAGTTGCAAGAATATTGGGTCGGGTTACCTGGGGTAGGGAAGAATCCGGCTAGCGTGCCCATAGTGACCGTACCCGCTGCAAACTTCGACGCCACGTGGTGCCCCCGCTCCTCCACGCTGCCGGCCACCAAAGCAGACGCGATACCTAGCACGCGGTCCTACCCGCAAGGTTCCGGTGTGCAAGCTTCGGGCGCGCAGTCTTATCCGCAAGTTTCGGGCGCGCAACCACCTACGCGAGTTTTGGTCTCGGAATCAGACGTGCAAGTACAACTAATACAAGCCGAAGTAGCTACGTTGGTTCCCGTTGTACATATTGGCCGCGTGGCAACCTGCGCGCACGCGCGCGGGCAGGGAATTGGGCGGCGCGTTATGGAGGCTGCAGAGGCCGCCGCTGTGGCTACCTGGGACCTTGGGGATGGAATACTCATTGAACTGTCAGCCCAAACCCGCGCTTTGGGGTTTTACGAAAAACTGGGCTATGTGGCAGTTCCGGGCCAAGAATACCTGGACGCGGGGATACCGCATCGCACCGCCCGTAAATATTTGCGCGGCTAACTACCACTTGCGCTCTTCTGGAAACGTGAGACATGCCCGGGCCCATTAGCAGCTCTGTATGCGTGCGGTAGGATCGGCCGCATGGCAGCTCCTAAAGATTTCGCGCACTTGCATGTTCACACTGATTATTCTCTGCTAGACGGAGCCGCAAAGATTCAAAAGCTTGTAGCGGAAGCTAAACGGCTCGGGCAAAGCGCTATCGCTATCACCGATCACGGTTACCTTTTTGGTGCCTACGAGTTTTACAAGGAATGTAAAGCTCAGGGGGTGAAGCCGATTATTGGCATTGAAGCTTATATGACCCCGGGAACTTCCCGCTTCGGGCAAGATCGCGTGCTGTGGGGAACCGAAGAACAACGTGCCGATGATGTTTCTGCCCGTGGTGCTTACACGCATCTCACTTTGCTGTCCTATAACAATACGGGCCTGCACAACCTCTTCCGCATGGGTTCCCAAGCTTCCCTCGAAGGTCAAATGGGTAAATGGCCGCGCATGGATATGGACCTGCTGGAGCAATATCACGAGGGCATGATTGCCACGGCTGGCTGCCCTTCCGGGGAAGTACAAACCCGGTTGCGGCTCGGCCAAGAAAAAGAAGCGCTGGAAGCGGCCGGGCAAATGCAAGATCTCTTCGGGAAAGAAAACTATTTCGTGGAGATCATGGACCACAATAACCAGGTGGAACGCCGCGTGCGTAACGCCCTGCTAGATCTGGCAAAAAAGATCGACGCCCCGCTTATCGCCACCAATGATTCTCACTATGTAAGCAAGGAAGACGCCGAAATCCAAGACGCTATGCTCTGCATTAATTCCGGCTCCACCCTGCAAGATCCCACCCGTTTCAAGTTCGACGGCGAAGGGTACCATCTGCGTTCCACCCAGGAAATGTATGATCTTTTCGGAGATTTGCCCGGGGCCATGGAAAACACCTTGCTCATTGCCGAACGCTGCGAAGTCTCTTTCCAAACCGCGGCGGAAGGGGCGAACTATATGCCCGTATTCCCCGTCCCTGCGGGTGAAGATATTACTTCCTGGTTCGTCAAAGAAGTAGAACGCGGCCTGCATGAACGCTACGGCGAAAAAATTCCGGCAGACGTGCGCAAACGTGCCGACTATGAAGTTGGCGTGATCTGCGAAATGGGATTCCCCGGGTACTTCCTGGTAGTAGCCGATTACATTAATTGGGCTCGCGATAATGGTATCCGCGTGGGGCCGGGCCGTGGTTCGGGTGCCGGTTCCATGGTTGCCTACGCGCTGGGAATCACCCAACTTGATCCGATCAAACACGGCTTGCTTTTCGAACGGTTCTTGAACCCGGAACGAGTATCCATGCCGGATATCGACGTCGACTTTGATGAGCGGCGGCGCGGTGAAGTTATCGAATACGTGGAAGAAAAATATGGCCACGATAAGGTTTCCCAAGTGGTCACCTTCGGTACCATCAAAACCAAGCAAGCGCTCAAAGACGCTTCCCGCGTGCTCGGCTACCCCTACGAAATGGGGGACCGGCTCACCAAGGCACTTCCACCCGCGGTGATGGGCAACGATATTAAACTCCCGGAAGTTTTTGACGAAAACGCGCCGCGTTACAACGAAGCCGTAGAGTTCCGGGAAACGGTGAAGGGCGATCCGGATGCCCAACGTGTGTTTTCTTTGGCGCAAGGAATTGAAGGCCTGACCAGGCAGTGGGGTGTGCATGCGTGTGCGGTGCTGATGAGTTCGGTCCCGCTCACCGATGTTATTCCGCTTATGAAACGCCCGGCCGACGGCGCCGTTATCACCCAGTTTGAATACCCACTATGCGAAGAACTGGGCATTTTGAAGATGGACTTCCTGGGCCTTTCCAACCTGACCACGATTGACGATGCCCTGCAGAATATCGTCGATAATGGCAAAGAACCGGTGGTAATTGAGGAAGTCGATTTTGAAGACCAAACCACGATGGAGCTTTTGCAACGCGGAGAAACCCTGGGCATATTCCAGCTGGATGGGTCGGGTATGCGGACGCTGCTGCGGCAAATGAAACCCACCGGGTTCGATGATATTTCCGCGGTTTCGGCCCTGTACCGGCCCGGCCCGATGGGCATGAATTCGCATACCAACTATGCCTTGCGGAAGAACGGGATGCAGAAAATTGAGCCTATCCATCCCGAACTCGATGAGCCCTTGCACGAAATTTTGGGGCCCACCTACGGCTTGATCGTCTACCAGGAACAGATCATGCAGATTGCCCGGAAAGTGGCTGGTTTCTCCATGGGGCAAGCCGATTCCTTGCGGAAAGCCATGGGCAAAAAGAAGAAACACGAGATGGATAAAATGTACGTGGACTTCGAAACAGGCATGAAGGAGAATGGCTATTCGAAGGACGCAGTGCAGGCTCTGTGGGGAACCATGGAACCATTCGCCTCGTACGCGTTTAACAAGTCGCACTCGGCGGCCTATGGCGTGATTTCCATGTGGACGGCGTGGCTTAAGGCCCACTATCCGGTGGAATATATGGCCGCGGTTCTTACCTCTCGGCGCGATAACCGCAATAAACTCTCGCTGTATTTGGGGGAGACGCGGCGCATGGGCATCCGCGTGCTAGTGCCAGACGTAAACGAATCGCAAATGAATTTCTCGGCCGTGGGCAAAGAAATCCGTTTCGGCCTTTCCGCGGTAAAAAATGTGGGTATCCCGATCGTGGAAGGGATTGTGCAAGCCCGGAAAGAAAAGGGCCGTTTTGAATCCTTCCAGGACTTTTTGGACAAGGTGCCGATCCAGGTGCTCAATAAGCGGGCGATTGAATCGCTGGTCAAGGCTGGAGCTTTCGATAGTTTTGGGTATTCGCGCCGCGCTTTGCTTTCCCGCGTGGATGAGGCAGTAGATTCCGTGGCCGCTTTGAAGAAGAATGAAGCAGTAGGCCAGTTCGACCTCTTTGGCGGCACTTCGGTGCAAGAGGGCGTGGAAGTAACCATTCCGGAAATTCCCGAATGGGATAAGCGCGAAAAGCTCAATAAAGAACGTGACGTTTTGGGGCTGTATGTTTCGGACCATCCGCTTTCCGGAATGGAACACATTTTGGACCGGGCCGCTGATACAACGATCGTGCGGCTGATGAATGAAGAGACCATTCCGGATGGGGCTTCGCTTTCGCTGGCCGGGCTGATCACCAAAGTAGAAACCCGGATTTCCAAGAAAAACGGGCGCATGTGGGCCACGGTGGTACTCGAAGACCTCACCGGTTCCGCGGAAATCAACTTCTTCCCGAACACCTACCAGCAAGTTTCGGGGAATCTGCAGACCGACCAGGTAGCGATCGTGCGTTGCCGGGTTTCAGACCGGGACGGCAACCTGCAACTAGCCGCCCAAGAAATGACGCTACCTTCGCACGATCTCATGCCGGATTCCCCGGTTGATTTGCAGCTCGGGGAGCGGATGTGCACGAGTTCCTTGATGGATTCCTTGCGGCAAGTGCTCCAGAACTATCCGGGTTCAGCGCCCGTGCGTTTGCATGTGCGGTGCCCCGGAAAAACCGTGGTGGTACAGGTGGCGCAAAAGTTCTATGTGAACCCGGTCAGCGCGCTCTTCTCCGACCTACGGGTACTGCTCGGCCGTAACTGCATTATGAGCTAGTTATGAAGTGAGGTACGCCGCCGCACGCCGCCGCTGTTGCCGGTGGCGCGGGTGCCGGCTACACCGGCAGCCCAGCTTGCGGCGCCGGTGTAACCGGAATCAGTTGGCAGCCCTCAGGTTGTCACCCGGGAGGCGGCCTAAGTTGTGACGGATCTGGGCGGCGGCCTAGACGCCGCCCAGCCCGGGTGCCAGGCCGCCCTAGGCGGTGGTGAGGGTTTTCCCGCCCTCGGTGGCGCCGAGTGGGCGGGCGAGGGGCGAGAGCGCTAAATCGTAGGTGCCCGGATATTCTTCTACGCGGCCATTGAGCCAGCGTTTGAACCGGATTACCGGGGCATCGGGCGCGGTTTCGTCCCAAATTCCCGAAACCGCGAAAGTGTTGTAAATATCGAGTTGCCGATCGCAGGCCCACTTGAAGGCAGCTCTTTCTACCGGGTAGTCCCGCGCGAACTGGGTGAAACGCTTGTCCATACCACCCAGAAGCAAGATCAGTTCCTGATTGCATTGGAAACCGAGGGCCGAATTGATCGGAATGTTATCCCCGTATTTTTCGTGCACTTCCTGGGCCGCGGCGATTTGCTCCGCGGTGTGGGTCAAGGTTTTATCCAATTCCGCAAGCTCGCGATCTCGCGCCTTCGTTTGTTTGCGTTCTTGCAATACTTCGATGCGTGCCAGACTTTCTTCCCGGGTGGTTTCCAGTTGGCTGATATAAGCAACCGGGGAGAAGAAAGCCACGCAGACGAAGGAACGTTCCCGGCCCAAATGTTTCATGAGCGAAATATATAGGCGGCGGGAATCTTCCGAAATCGTGGGCATGCCTTCCACGCGGTCCGTCGTCGACTCGTGCAAACCATCCAGGTACCCGAAATCTTCGGGACCTAAGAACTTCACGGTCACCCCGTAACGGCCCTCATTGTGGAAACGCCGCCGCAAACCTTTCGCCAAAGTAGCGGTAGCTTCCTCAAAATCCAGACCCGCAATATCTTTCACATAAATAAAACGGCCCGGAATATCCCCGCGGTCAAAGAACTCAATATTCACCCGCTGGAAACCTATTTGAGAAAGCACATCTAAAGCCGGCCCGGCCGCCGGATTATCGGCAACGATCTTAATATCTTCATAGGTATGCATATCCAGCCGTGGCGTGACCCGCAGCGAAAGCACTCGCTTTTGTTTCGCCAAATACTTACGCAAGCCGGTAAAGAAGAATTTTACGAGCGGCAGATCAGACCAGTCAATCGTGGGGCCGTACTGGATATGAGTGCGCCAGAAGAAGCGCCGCCACGGTTGGTAACGAATCGAAGCGGCCGCCAAAACCCGCGGTTCGCCGGCCTGGCCGTCCGGGCCCGGAGTTTCTTCCACAACTCCCACAAATTCGACGCGGGAGCCAAGTTCGGTACGCGCCTGGGCGTACTCGGGTAACTGCTGCACGAAAAGGCGCGGTGCAGTTTTGACGAAATTCGTGTATTCCGAAGCGGTGAGAGGTCTGAAGCGCATCATAATCCCAGCATTATAGTGAAACAACGGAAAAGAGAATGGGTGCAGGTGCCCCCGCAGAGAGTCTACGATCTTTCGGCCACGCGTACCGCGAGAACATATTCGCCGTCGTCAAATTCTACGACGTCGCCTCCGTACAGCTGGCGCCCCCGTTCGGAAACCGGCTCGCCGTTTACGAATACGTACCCGGCTTGAATAACTTCGCGTGCCTCTCCGCCCGTGCCCACAAAACTCGCAAGCTTGACGAACTGGCCCAGTTTGATGGGCACGCGAACTTCAATTTCTGGAAGATCTTCCTGCATGATGCCTAGTATTGCACGCTTAGGCGTGCGGTGCTTCGCGCGTTGAAGATTGTGCGGTCTGTGCCACCGTATCGGCGGTCGCAAGGTTCGCGGCCTTCGAGACTGCCGAATCGGGGTTTTCAGTTTCCGCAGTGATGCGCGCGGTAGCATCTTGGTTTTTGATGCGCTGCGTTCTCCGGTGCCGCCGTATAAACACGTAGCTACCCGCGGCAATAATGAGCACCGCAATGATTCCTATGCCCCACCAGGAACCGAGGATGGCGGACCAGACGGCGGCCAGCGCGGCCATGCCCACCGTGGAATAGATAAGTGCCCAACCAACCCAACCGAAGAAAGCGGCAGCGGTAAAACGCCAGGCCCGCATGCGGGTTAGCCCTGCGCCGATAAGGATCACCGTCTGGATGCCAATCGTGTAGAAGCAGAGGGTGACCAGCGGCCAGCCGCGGCGCTGGATGCGATCTGCAGCCGCCAAAGTTTTGGGATTATGGGCCCAGGACCAAGCGTAATTTGCGATGCGATTACTGGGCTCTTTTTGTTTTAGTACCAAATATGCGGCGTAGCGGCCGAGCCAAAACGTGGCGGTGGAACGCAAAGAAACCACTAGAAAAAGCACTAAATAGACGATGATAAAAGGTTTTCCGGCGAGAAAGGAGTACCCATCCATGCAGGGTACCCTAACTGAAAAATTAGCGACAGTAAACGCTTTTTTGTCTCACCTTGTTAGTGGGTTTCGCTTAACTGGCTGGGCTTACTCCGCGTTGCGCGCCGGGCCTGTTTCAGCACGCTGTTGTTTCACGGCCGCGACTTTGGGCGCACACTTGGAGCACAGCCCAATGAGTTCCAAAGTGTGTTCCACATCCGAAAAGCCGGCCTGGGCAGCCACCCTGGTGAACCAATTTTCGGTGTTGGGCGGAATGATCTCTACGGTCTTCCCGCAGATTCGGCACACCAAGTGATGGTGGTGATCGGTGGTTTCACAGGCCCGGTACAGGGTTTGGCCTTCTTCAATAATGGTATCCAGGCTCCCCTCATCCACTAGCGATTGCAGGGTGCGATACACCGTTGCCAACCCGATCCGGGTGCCTTCCTCGGTGAGCTTATCGTGGAGGTCTTGTGCAGAAATAAACTGATCCGTGCCTTCCAGAACAGCGATAATGGCTCGCCGCTGGGCAGTAACACGTTGCCTCGGCGCGGTCATGGTCATCTCCTAACGCAAAAAACTTGAATACGGGCACTGCCTAAACAAACCGGTACGGGGGACGGGGTACTGGCGCTATTTGCGGCCTGCACGTAGCCCAAACCGGCTATCCCTTAGCTTAGCCGTCCCCGTGCGGGAACGTTACTGGCACCCCAGCCCGGCGCGTAGCGACTGCAGATTGTCTTCCATGCCGCTCAAATAGTCACCTTGTGCCGGGGGAGTGGAAAGAGAATCCAGGCTTGCCACTTGGGTGCCGGTTTCGGCGGCTAGTTGCGCTATTGCTTCGCTGTTACCGCCTTCCGTAAAAACTGTGCCCACGTGATTGGCGTTGATCTCGAGTTTTACGTTTCGGATATCTTTTGCGGTGGGAGTGATCGCGGGGTCCATCGCCTGCACTGCTACTTGCTGTAGATGGTAACGGTCTGTCATATAAGCGTAGGCGGGCCGGTAGGTGACGACGGTGCGCGTGGCACACTGGGCTAGCCCGGCAGCATAATGCGCATCCAGCTCATTGAGCTTCCCGGTAAGCGAATCCAGTGCCTGCGCGTATTCGGTGGCATGCGCCGGATCCATATTGCTCAAAGCCTCGCGCACGGCGCCGGCCAGGCGGGTAAGCCTTTCGGTATCGTGCCAGAAATACGGATCGAGCTGGCGGCCTGCTTCTCCGGATTCATCACCGTGGTTACCGGCCAACGCGCGATGGTGGACGAGCTGCACGTGCGGGGCTAAATCGACCGCAGGCGTACTCACCTGTGCCAGATTTTCATCTAGGGCCGGCTGGAAACCCGCAACATAGAACAGCACATCGGAAGCCTCACCCAGTTGCGCCAGCTCATCCGGTGTATAAGCATAAAGTAAAGGATCGACGCCGGCCGGGGTGGCCATGCTAACGGTGGCATATTCGCCGCCAATCTGTTCTGCCACCCAGGCAATGGGATAACTAGTGGCAGTTACCCGAATTTTCGGCGCAGCGGGGGTTTGCACAGTGTCTGAGTCAGCTGCAGGGCCGGAAGAAGAAGCAGCCGGGCCGGGCGGCGGCGTCGTACAACCAGCAAGGCTAAGCATACAAACCGTTGCAAGTGCGCTGAGGCGGCGAAGAAAAGTACTCACGTAACTTATCGTGCCGATTCACGCTAATCTTGTCAAAGCGGCAGGTGGATACCCGCGTATTTGGCACGAAGCGCGGATCGGGTGGCGGTAAAAAACTCGGCACTCCGGGAGGTTTGGCATACTGCTTAGGCGGCGCAACCCGTACAATGGCCTCGCGCGCATCAGCCGGATGCGCGGGAAAGGATAATAGTAAGGTGGCGAAAAAAGCTCCCACGCGTCTCGATAACGTCATTGCCCTCGCAAAACGGCGAGGTTTTGTGTTCCAATCCGGTGAAATCTACGGGGGCTCACGCTCCGCGTGGGACTACGGTCCGCTGGGGACCGAGTTAAAGGAAAATATTAAGCGCCAGTGGTGGAAATACATGGTGCAAAGCCGGGGTGATGTGGTGGGGCTAGACTCCGCGATTATCCTTCCCCGGGAAGTTTGGGTGGCCTCCGGCCACGTGGGCGTCTTTAACGACCCGCTTATCGAATGCTTGAACTGTAACCGCCGCTTCCGCATGGACCAGCTGCAAGAAGAACAGGCAAGCAAGCACGATATTGCTGAACCGGAAAGCATCGAACTGGCAGAACTACAGTGCCCGGCGTGCGGGGTAACCGGAAAATGGACGGAACCGCGCGATTTCAACATGATGCTTAAAACCTATCTGGGGCCGGTGCAAGACGAATCCGCACTGCACTATCTGCGCCCGGAAACCGCGCAGGGAATTTTCACAAACTTCTCTAATGTGCAACAGTCTTCCCGCATGAAGCCGCCCTTCGGGATCGGGCAGATCGGAAAATCTTTCCGGAACGAAATCACGCCCGGTAACTTTATTTTCCGCACCCGCGAATTTGAGCAAATGGAACTCGAATTCTTTGTGGAACCGGGAACCGATGAAGAATGGCATCAGTACTGGATTGACCACCGCCTCGCCTGGTACCAAGACCTGGGCATTCCGGCCGAAGAACTACGCCTGTACGAACACCCGCAAGAAAAGCTTTCACACTATTCAAAACGCACGGTAGATATCGAGTTCAAATTCGGATTTGCCGGCGGGGAATGGGGAGAACTCGAAGGCATTGCCAACCGCACCGATTTCGACCTTTCTACCCATATTGAACATTCGGGTAAGGATTTGAGCTACTTCGACCAGAAGACCGGCAAGCGTTACATCCCGTACGTGATCGAACCTTCCGCCGGGCTCACCCGCTCGCTCATGGCCTTCCTCGTTTCGGCCTACACCGAAGATGAAGCGCCAAACACGAAGGGCGGGGTAGATAAGCGTACGGTACTGCGCCTCGACCCGCGGCTCGCCCCGGTCAAGGCAGCCGTACTCCCGCTTTCCCGAAACGAAAAGCTCACGCCATTGGCCCGCGAACTGGCCGACAGCTTGCGTAAATACTGGAACGTGGACTTCGACGATTCGGGCGCGGTGGGCCGCCGCTATCGCCGGCAAGACGAAATCGGCACCCCGTTCTGCATCACCATCGATTTCGATTCGTTGGAAGATAACGCAGCTACGGTCCGAGACCGCGACACCATGGAACAGGTCCGCATCCCGATTGCCGAGGTAGAAAGCTACCTGGCCGGAAAGCTCGTGGGGGCCTAATCCATATGCACATTCATGCGCCGAGCGGGGCGGCGACCCCGTTGTCAGCCGCCTCGCGCGGTCGCATCGCGAAAATCTTGGCGGCCATCGTTGTGCCGATGGCTCTCGCCACCATAATCGGCCTCATCGTTTTATGGCCGCGCGGGGAAACCCCGGTAGGATCAATTCCTCTCAATGACGAGAAATCATCCTTGGTACGCGGAAAAATTACTTCCGTAGGAACCACCGATGAACTGGGCCAAACCGAAGTCCAAATGAACGTAGACGGCATCTCCGTACCCGTACACGTTCCTGCCGAAGTAGTAGCCTCCGGACTATCCGTAGGCGATACCATCCAAGCCCGCTTCACCCCATCCATGCTGGAATCAGGCGTGGCCTACGTATTCGTAGATTTCGAACGCGGCCCGGCCATGCTCGCCCTCCTCGCCGTATATATTGCCGTAGTTTTACTAGTTGCTGGCCGGAAAGGATTCATGTCCTTGCTCGGCCTGGGAGCTTCTCTCCTCGTGGTCGGCCTGTTTATGATCCCGGCGCTCGCGAGCGGCACTTCCGCCTTGCCCGTGGTGCTTGCCGGCGGGGGCGCCATGATGTTCCTTTCGATATATTTGGCGCACGGAGTTTCTATTCGTACGACGACGGCGATTCTCGGGACGGCTTTCGGGCTGGTAATCACGGCGGGCGTGGCTACCTGGGCGGTAGATGCACAGAACTTGACGGGCGCTACCGGCGATGAAGGGGCCATGCTGTCTTGGAACCTGGGCGGCATGAATATGCGTTCGCTTTTGCTGTGCGGGATTGTGCTAGCCGGGTTGGGCGCGCTCAATGACGTGACGATTACGCAAGTCTCCACAATTTGGGAATTGCATGCGGAAAGCCCGCATTCTTCCCGCCGCCGGCTGTTCATGCGAGGTATGGCAATTGGCCGAGACCATATTGCCTCCACGGTTTACACCCTGGCTTTTGCTTATGTGGGAAGCGCGCTGCCGCTCCTCATCTTGGCTTCGCTCTACGATCGGCCTTTCTTAGACCTTCTGCAAGTTGCCCAGATTTCCGAAGAAATCGCCCGCACTCTGGCTGCTTCCATTGGGCTGGTACTGGCGATCCCGGCTACCACAGCAATTGCTGCCATGCTGGCACCGGTAGCTCCCAGCCGGGAGAAAAAGAATCTGGACTAGGTAGCAGTTGGCGGCGCCGGCCCGTAGCGGTGTACAAGACCCGTAGCGGTGTATGGCAACCATGCCGCTACGGTGAGCCGCGCCCCGCGGCAGCTTTAGCGCGCTAGGCGGGCGGCAGCTTTAGCGCGCCTAGGTAGCGGCAGTTTTAGCGCGCCTAGACAGCAGTAGAAGCAGCCGAAGAAGCGGCAGTATCCGCGGCGTAGTGCGCGGCAATCGCGGCGCGCACTTCCTCGGTAAGGCCGAGAGCCGGATCGTATTCGGGAGCGCTCAAAATCGTTTCTGCCGCATATTTGCAGGCCACGAAAGGCCGTTTGGCGGAAGTATCCAGTTTGAGCCCCGCAATCGGGACCAGACTGGTAGAAAGATGCAATCGTCCATGGGCGATAAGCGCATAGACGGGCTCTTGTGTTTCGTTATCGACGAAGACGTCTTTCACGCGGCCATTTTTTTCCCCGGCATTATCGCGCACCGCGCGGTCTAGCAAAGCCGTAATTTCTTTCGCCGTGGCTTCTGGGAGGGCAACAATATCAAGGGGAGTGGGGGCAGGCGCAGCCGGGCCACGCTGGGTTTCTTCCGCTGCGCCGGTGGCTTTATCCGCTGCGCCGGTGGCTTCATCCGCTGGGCTTGTGTTTTCGCTCGCGCAGGTGCCCGGGGTTGCTTCCGCGGCGCCGGTGGCTTCTTCCGCCGAGCCACCCGTGGTTTCTGCGGTTCCTGCTGCTGCCTTTTCCTTTTCTGCCATAGCAACCTCCACTACTGCTAGAGCTAGCGCCCGCCGGCTTTCGCCGCCCGCCAGCTCACGGATATTTCCGTGCCCGCCCGCCAAATTGTTTTTAGGGCGGCGAACAGGACGGTCCTCTACTTTCAAAGTCCCTGACAAAATCCCTAATGTCTCTTTCTGACATAGGCAGACTACCAGGCGAGATATATGCGAAAGCCGATAGGCGAAGGCGGGGCAAAGTGGTTAGAATGCGCTAGCGCAGCTAAGTTTGCAGATCTACAGTAGCTGCGGACCTACAGTAGTTGCGGACCTGCGGCAATACGGATCTACGGCAATCCGGTAGCGCAATTCTGCTAGGCAATGCTACAAGCCGGTTCTGCGGATTTTATGGGAAGGTACGAGCACACGGGAATGAGTGAAGAAAACACAGATCGGCAAGCTACTGCCGTGCCAACGCCGGGCGGCAAACACAAATTACAGATTGGCGATATTACGGTTGGTACTCCGCTCGTTTTAGCACCAATGGCCGGTGTAACCAACCCACCATTTCGCCAGCTGGTTCGGGAGGAAGCAGAAGCTGGAGCCCGCGCGGCAGGCTATGATCCGGCGGCACAGCTGGCTAAACGTAATGCCACGCCGGGCACTTTCGCGCCAGCTGGGCTGTTCGTGTGCGAAATGATAACTTCCCGGGCCTTGGTAGAACGCCGCGAAGTGAGCTTGCGCATGATTGCTCCCGATCCGGGTGATCCGGTGCGCTCTATTCAAATCTATGGGGTTTCCCCGAAGATGACGGGCCGGGCAGTACACATGTTGGTAAGCGAAAACCGGGTAGACCATATTGACCTGAACTTTGGGTGTCCGATGCCGAAGGTCACCCGGAAAGGCGGGGGAGCGGCACTGCCATGGAAAACCGATTTACTCCGCCAGGTTTTAGAAGAATCGGTACGCGCGGCTCGCGAAGCTAGCCAGGACCGAGATTTTACTATCCCGGTGACGGCGAAGTTCCGGATCGGTGTGGATAGCCAACACGAAACTTTCCGCGACCTCGTCCATATTGCCGAAGATGCCGGTATTAGCGCTCTTACCATGCACGCCCGCACCTGCACCCAGCGCTATTCGGCAGACGCCCAGTGGGACCGTTTAGCAGAGCTAGCCGCCATGACCGAGCTACCCGTGATCGGCAATGGCGATATTTTTGAAGCCGCAGACGCCCTGGCCATGATGGAACAAACCGGGGTAGCCGGAGTAGCGGTGGCCCGCGGCGCTCAAGGCCGCCCCTGGCTGTTCTACGACATCGCAGCCGCCCTCCACGGCAGCCCTGCCCGCAAACGGCCCGGGCTGGCCGAGGTAGCCGCGCAGATAATGCGCCACGCCAAACTTGCGGTTCGTCATTTCGGTAACGAAGAACAAGCAATGCGGCATATGCGCGGGCATATGGCGAACTATATGCACGGGTACAGCGTAGGCGGCCCGGCCCGCCACGCGCTCTCGCTAGTATCTTCCTTGGCAGACCTGGAAAACATTTTCGCTACCCTCGATCTTTCCCAGCCTTTCCCCGATGCGGCGGAAGGCCGGCGCGGCCGGGGCGGTACCGAAAAACCGGCGGCCCTACCCGAGGGGTGGCTGGATTCGCGCGAACTGAGCCCGGCACAGGCCGCGAAAATAGCTTCCGGAGAAATCGAAGTGGCCGAAGCCTAACCCGGCCGGTAGCTAAGCCTGCCGGTTGCCGTGTGCCTGCCGGTTGCCGTGTGCGTGCCGGTTTCCGTTTCCGGCGGGCCAGCCATCTGCCGGCCACTCACCGTTATTGTTGGGCCGGGGCTGTGCCTAAGTCGAGCACCGAATCGCAAAGCTGAACGATAGCCGGGTTGTGCGTGGAGAGGATTACCAGCGCGCCCGCAGCGGCGCGTTGCCGCAAAGCTTGCATCACCACGTCCGAATTAGCGGCGTCGAGCGCGGAAGTAGGCTCATCCGCCAAAATCAGCTGCGGTTCTTTCAGCAGTAATCGGGCCAGCGCCACGCGTTGCTGTTCTCCACCGGAAAGCGTGTAGACCTTCGACTTTTCACGGCCCGTCAAACCCACCTGAGCCAGGGCCTGCGCCATCCGCTCCCGTCTTTCCGTTTTATGGAGTTGCCGCACTTGCAAAGGTAACCGCAAGTTTTCTGCCACGGTCCAATCCTCGATCAAACCGTAGTTTTGGAATAGAAACCCGAGCACATCCCGGAAGAACCCACGCGCCTTCCGGGAACCATGTTTAACCGCGTGAAAGCTTCCGAAGGAAAACTCGCCGGAATCAAAATTTTCCAGCAGCCCCAAACAATTCAAAAGCGTGGTTTTCCCGGAACCGGAAGGCCCGGTCACCGCCAGCATGGTGCCGGCCGGAACCGAAAAACTCACCCCGGGAAGTACCGTGTGGTTCCCGAACTTTTTCACCAAGTTCTGCACTTGCAGCACCGGGCCTGCAGTTGCCTGGCTTGCCATAATGTTTCCCCCTTTCTGGTGGGCGAGATAAAGAGAGATAAAACTAAAACAGGTGCGGAGAGTTTGTTGTTGTGAGTACGGTTGTGAGGTCTACTAACGCCTCGCTAATCCCGTTTGATAATCGTGGCATTGAAACGCCGCTCATAAGCAATCAGGGTGGATACCGAAAGCAAAAGGTACAGGCCGCTTAGCCCCGCCAGGAGCAGGCAGTTGCGTACCGAAAGTTCTACGTGGGCGATACCAAAACTGCAGGCCAGAGCCAGGAGCACCACCATGATTTCCACCGCGAGATAGCTCAGATGCCGAACCGCGAAAGGATACCCGTGGATTTTGCGCAAGAAATTACGTTTCTGGAACCGGTCGCAATAGATCTCAGCGAAAATAATCGCTGCCGTTACTAGCACGAACAGGGCAAGCGCCATACTAATAAGATCTTGTTGGAGAGCCTGTTGGGCAAGTTGCACCGAAGTGGTCACGGCATCCGCGGCATTATCTATCCCTTGGAAGTTACCGCGGATCCCGGCCTGTACCAGCGCGGCATCCAAAGCCTGCGAATCTGTAAAGAACAGATCATCGGTAGAAGCATAGGAAATGTATGAGATCGGGGGCACTACCTGCGAAGCAGCGGAGGCTACGGCAATAATCGGATCTTGCAGCCGGGTAGCTGCTTGATCATCTGCCGGCTGATATTTGGTGCCACCATACGTGCTGTATGTCTGACCCGCCGGAATCCTTATCACCTGTGCATGGAGCGTGAAACACGGTTCGGGATCTGTTACCTCCGAAGCCAGCTCAGGCTTACAGTGCGAAGGAGTGAAATCCTTATTGTATTTTTCGGCAAGTAGTTCTACATCTCCGGGATAGTTTTCAGGTACCAGGAGTAGGTAGTGCCCGGTTTCGGTGGGTACGACGGCGGACGTGAGCCGCCGCCCGGAAACGTCCACCACTGTTTGGCGGTCCAAATAGTTTCCATTCACTAGCAAAGATTTGCTACCACCCCTCGCGTATGGATCGCTGGCCGGATACCCATCCATCGGTGGTTCGGCTTCGCCTATAAGCGCATAGTCGTTATATGCGACCAAGAGGACTTTGCCGTCTTGCTCGGCTTGGGCCACGATTTGCTGGAAGGCCGGCGCTGCTTCCATATCGTCATACTGGTTGCCGGTGGTAGTAAGACGCAACGCATATAGTTGGCCATTCGCGCGCCATTGTGCCGATTCTTTGGTGAGAGTGTTTACGGCGTCGATCCGGTTGCAGGTGGCCGTCGTCGTCGCAAACACAATAATGAGCGTGCCGAGGGCGGCGATAGTGGAAAACACCGCGAGGCTCCTTCCCGCACGGTCCCCTTTGAGCACGGCGACCGGAGCGCGAATACCCAAAGTGATCGTGGCAAGCACGCAAGCCAGCAGGGCAAAAACATAAAACCCCGCCCAGGTGAGAACCAAAATCTGCAAGTAGCGGCTCAGCTGTTGCAGGCTGTTATAAACAAACAAAGCGAGCAGGGTCACAAGCAAAGTTGGAGGCAAGAACAGCGCAAAAATCTTGCTCAGATCACGCACGTCCCGCCGGAGCATTTGCGCGGTGGAATAGCCGTGTATTTCTTCCAGAGCGCGGATTTTGCGGCTTTGGGAAGCACCGTATCCAAAGGTGAGAAGGGTGAGAACAAAGAGGATCGCCATGGTGGCGGAGCTGTTATTCGTACTCACCGTGAAAAGCACCAGGGCGATGGTAGGAACCCGTTGCGAAGTGCAACGAAAACCGGCCGTTTCCAAATCTGCCAGGAGAGCGGCATAGTCAGCACTGGAGTAAGCCAAAGAGGTGGCGTAAGTGCCACGCAAATCCTCCGTGGTGATCTCGCTACCGGCACGCACCTGAGTAGCGTGTTTACCGGTTACTACGGAAGGATAATCTTCGCCGCCCGCTTCCTCAAAACTAGCGGTATCACCAATAAAAGCGAAGAGGATGCGCCCCTCAAAGGAATTGTCTTGCCGATGCGCGATTTTATAAATATTTGCCTGATGTGTTGCGGCACTTTCCTGCAAGGCCTGCAAAGCTGCGGCTTTACTTTCGGTACTCACTTCCTCCACGGTGAAAGTGCTCCGCGCCCCGAGCGGCTTATAGCTATCAAGGTCTACCAGCAATTGGAAGGAGAACAAAGCCGAATAGAGGATTGCGAGCACGAGGGAAACTTTTGCGAGCCTATGCATAACCATCCTGCCTTCTTTCGGGTGCTAAACCTTAGGAACACAACTCGAAATCAAGCAGAGAGGCACGCACGCCGGTCTTCATTGCTCCGGTACTCGTTCCGAAGTAATTCTAGGCGAGTGTGAAAAAAACAAAGCTGGTTCGGATAGGAAAATTTCGAACTATGCCGGTACGGCCTATGCCGGCACGGCCTGCCCGCGGCGGCGCCGAGCCGTACGGACGGAAGAAACCACCCAGGCGGCCGCGAAAACCACCATGAGCACCATGACGATAGAAGCACCGGCCGGCCAATCCCAGGACCACGAAATCCACACCCCCATAAAAGCCGCAAAACAGCCGAGCAGGGGAGAAATAACCATCATTGGCACGAGCCGGTTCGTAAGCAAACGCGCGCTTGCGGCCGGGGTTACGAGTAAGGCGAGCACCAAAATATTGCCGATCGACTGCACCGAGATCACCACGGTTGCGGCTACTAACAGGTAGAGCACGGCGTCCAAAGGCCCTTGCCGGATGCCTAAGGTCTGCGCGTAGTCACGGTCTACTGTGGAGGCCACCAGTTGCGGATGTAGGAAGGCAAGGCAGAGCAAAATTAGTGCGCCGGTAATCGCAACCGTTACCAATTGCGAATCGGAAACGCCGGTGAGCGAACCGAACAGGAAAGATTCCAAAGAACCGGTGTACCCGGGGATGCGGGAAATAATAATAACGCCCAAGGCGAAGCTTCCAGCCATGAAAATTCCGATGAGGGAATCTTCCCGAAGCTTGCGGTTTTGGGAGGCGGCCGCGATCAACAGGGCCACGATTCCACCGGCAATCATCCCGCCCGCCATAATCGACCCCTGAAGCGCGAACGCAATAGCAATACCGGGGAAGATCGCGTGTGAAAGGGCGTCTCCCACAAAGGACATGCCGCGCAAAACCACGTGCGTTCCCACAATTCCGCACACCACAGAAGAAAGCATGGCCACGATTAGCGCGCGCGGCAAAAAGGCAAGTACCGGATTACTCAGATCGTTGAAGAACTCGATGATATTCACTAGATGACCCCCAAAACACGCAAAAGCGAAGAATCGTTACCAACCTGGAAGGTTTCTTGCCAGGGTTGCGGATCGCGCAATTCTTCCGGTTTGCCGTGTGCGCGCACGGTCCGGTTGAGCATTACCAAGTCCGTACATACGTCCATGGCTTGCGGCAAATCATGTGAAGACATGAGGATTGCGCGCCCGGTGCCCACCAGGGAACTAAATAAAGTGGCCAAAGAATCTTGGTTCGGATAATCCAGTCCGGTGAATGGTTCATCCAGAAGGAGCACGGCTGGATCGGTGGCAAGCGCCCGGGCTACCACGACGCGCTGTTTTTGCCCGCCGGAAAGCTCCGCGATAGGCCGTTCGCGATAGTCGAGCAGCTCCACGGTTTCCAAGGCCGCATAGACTTTCCGCCATTCTTCGGCGCGCCGGCGCCGCCACCGGCGTTTTTGCCCGCTAAACGAGGTAGCCACTAGTTCTTGCACACTAATCGGATAGGTCCATTCGGTAAGCGAAAGTTGCGGCACATAGCCAATCGCGCCCGGCTGCGGCCGTTTTCCGTCCAGTTCCACGCTTCCTGAACTAGCTTTCACCAGGCCGAGGATCGCACGCATCAGCGTAGTTTTTCCTGCCCCGTTCGGGCCGATCAGCCCGGTGAGTTGCCCCTCGCTCAGTTCCAGGTTGATGCCGGTAAGCACTTCCCGGCCGCCCAGCGAAACGTGCAGATCTTTCACCTTCAGTTGCATGCGAGTTATTACCCTTCTGTGCTGGGGGAGTGCGGGGCCGGCGAGCCGTTTGCCGGGGAATCTGTTGCCGGGGAATCTGTTGCTGGCGAGCCGGATGTCCGGGAGCTAGCACCGGTTGTGGCGGCTGCGGCTTCGGAGCCGGCAGCGCGCGCCTTTTCTTTGGCTTGGCCGGCAAGGGCCGCGAGTTGGGCGGCTTTGCGGCGGCGGGCAAACACGATCAGTACCGCGAGCGCCACGAGTGCGATAACGACGGCGCATACCGCAATAATTCCGGCCGTGGAGTTTCCGCCGGAATTGGTGGCGGGGGTGGAAACCGCGGCGCTATTGCCAGATGTTGCGCCGGCCTTTGCTTCTTCCGCGCTGGGCAGGTTGGCAGCGGTGCCGGGCCAGGTAGCTTGGCGGGTTTCTTCCGTGGTGACTTGGTCGCCTACGGCGAAGCGCAGGATTTGGGTATCTTCTACCGCGGTGCCATCAGTGAGGGTGGCCGCAGCGGTGACGCGCATTAGATGCACGCCGGGCTGGGCGAAAACCCAGTTGGCATGGGTGTGGGTATTGAGGTCTACGTTCATGGGCTGGGAGATTTCTTGGGCCGAGTTCCACAGTTCGGTGGGGCCGGCGAAGTTACCGGCTTGCACGAAGAGATTGAAACCGCCGGGCCCTTCCATGCCGCCGTAGATGAGTTTTACTTGCCCGTTGACGGTATTTACTACTTCGGGATCTTGGGTGCTCCAGCCCAGCCACAAAACGCCGGGAACTTCTTGTTGGGGAATGATATAGGCCTCGCCGGTGGCGTTGACGAAAGCGTAATCGCTGGTGTCTGGCACGGTCATTTTGCCGGCGTCGTGCACGCGGAAAACTACGTCTTCCAGGTGCCGCCATACGGGCGTGGCTTTTGAATCGTCCCGTACCATGAGCGTCCACTTGCCGTCGATGAGGCGCGGGCCTAGATCGGCATGGTGTTCGTCGAGTTCGGCGGGTGTGCCCAGGGGCGCAACCTCTTCATCGGCTTCCAATACTTGGGTTAGTGCCGGATCAGCATTCGTGGATTGTTCTTCATCGGCAAGAGCTACCGGGGAGGCGGTAAGGGCAAACAGGGCAGCGCACAGGGCAGCGCACAGGGTAGCGCCGCCGGCGCGGATGGTGCGGATGCCGCGAGTGAATCGAGATCTTTTCATGAGATTGTTGTTCTTTCCTTTTTGTGTGTACCGGTTGTGTTTCTTTTCGTATGCGCTGGTTGTGGGTGTTTGCCCGGTGAAAACTACCGCGGCTAAACCAAAACGTAGGCGGTGCTAAAACCGCTACTTAGGCAGCGCAACCCAAATTTAGTAGGCAGCGCAGCTGATACTTGGCTGCGCGACCGGTGCTTTGGCGGTGGCACTGCAACTTAGGCGGTGGAACCGGGCTGCGGTATTAAATAATCTGGCGGCCAGGCTGGCAGTGCCCCCGGATCCAAGCAAGATTTCAGGGTTTGGGTATTGGTTTCCACTAGGGCCACGTAGCTGTGTGCCTGCTCTGTGAGAGTATCGGATACCAGTTCGCATACTTGCGCGTTTGCGGCTTGGGCGGCCGCTTCGAGTTCGCCGCGGTGGGCGCGCGAGCCTGGTTCGGCAAATACGGCTGGTACATGCAGATCAATCAAGGTGCGGGTGAGATTGGCAAGGGCCTGGGCGGAAGGTTCCGCCGTCGGGTTAGGTGCCACAAAACCGGCTACCTGCAAATGGTAGGCATCTGCCAAGTATCCGAAACCATCATGGGTGGTTACCAGCTTCCGGTTGGCTTTCGGAATGGAACTGATAACCCCGGCAGACCATTCATCAAGCGCGCTAAGTTGCTCAATATAGGCCGCTGCATTGGCTTCATATTCTGGTGCACCTGCCGGGTCAACACGGCTTAGTTCCGTGCGGATTACTTCCACGTAGGCGATCGCATTAGAAATATCGAGCCACATGTGCGGATCGATATCTCCATGCACGTGTTTGCCAACCACGGCCTGCGCCAAAACCCAGGCCTCGCTACCCGGATGGCCCAAAAAGTTCCAGCTGGGATCTCCCGGTACCGTGGTTGCCGCCGAATGGGGGACTACCACTACGGATTCATCCGTGCCCCAGCGCGTGGTTTGTTTTGTGCCTACTTCGCCGCGGAAATCGAGCGCGCCGGAAGTGTAGGCCGTAATATCGACGTGCCCGGAATCTATTTGGTGCTCGCGGCCGGTTTGCGCCGGGTCCACACCCACCGCGAATGTCACATCGGTTTCTCCGAGTGGGCGTGGCTCTTGCCCGGGCTCATTGAGGTGGGCTTGTAAATGCATGGTGTAAATCCCGGGGGCGGAAAACCCCCAAGACATGTGGGTGTGTGCGTTTAGCGGCAATTCGATTTCATTTTCGCTCGCTTTTCGGTCCGAAACAATCCAGGCCGTAGGCTGGCCGAAAGTACCGGTGGTGAAGGCAGAAAGCTGGCCGGGCCCTTCCGCACTTGCCGTGAGCGTGACGCTCGACTTTTGTTTGCGGGCCGCAGCCTCCGCAGTATCCGCAGCATCTGCCGCATCCGCGCCATCTGCCGCATCCGCAGTATCTGCTTGCGGATCCGTACCGCCGTGGCTGGCGGCCGCGGCGGCGTCGTCTTCCACCCGGAAACCGAGCCACACGGTAGCGAGCGAAGCATCTTCGACCAGGGCGATATTCCGTGCCCCGTACGCAACCGCAGCATCGCCAAGCGTAATGTTTTGCGTCCCTTTCGGCAGATTGGCGTCAATCGTATTCGTGAGCGCCTGGCTTTCTAGGAGCAACCCATTCGAGAAAACGACGTCTGCCCGCGCAATATCCTTCAGCGCCGCCAAAGAGGGCTCATAAGTATGCGGGTCGGCGCCGAAGGGCACGATCGAAGTGGTGTGTGCGCGCGTGCCCGCAACATTGCTAACGAGGTCAGCGATGATCGGGGTAGAGGCAGCCACCGTTACGGTATCGTCGCTGCGCGCTTCCGGGGCTGTACAACCACCGAGCGTTAGCGTTCCGAGAAGCGCCAAACTGGTTGCATACCTGCCCAGCAGTGCCGGTAACCGACGCCGCCTGGGCCGGTTCGCGTGCGCGGTACGCGGTGGGCGCGAGCGGTGAATGCTGCGGAATCTCATATTGCGATGTATTCCTTCTCTACGTTTTTACTTCGCGGGAGTACGGGCAAAGCTACGGGTAGGTAAAACTGGGCGTGCACCTGTGGTGCGTAAGCCTGTGGTGCGTGAGCCTGTGGTGCATGAGCCTGTGACGCGTGAACCTATGGCGCGTGAGCCTGTGGCGAGCGAATCTGTGGCCTGTGTACACGAAGGCTTGACGGCCTTTCGGGCGGCCGTGCCCGCGCAAAACGCGGATGGGGCCGCCCGAAAGGTG
Organism: Actinobaculum suis; assembly: GCF_900618115.1. Taxonomy (NCBI): domain Bacteria; kingdom Bacillati; phylum Actinomycetota; class Actinomycetes; order Actinomycetales; family Actinomycetaceae; genus Actinobaculum; species Actinobaculum suis. The sequence continues at coordinate 1,593,904 of NZ_UYIO01000001.1, read as the reverse complement.
TCCAGTTCATATTTTGTGATTAGGCCTGGCGCCGGCGGTAGGAGCGATTACCAGAAATCACCGCGCAAGCACCGGCAAACAGGAACATGCCTGCCAGAACAGTAGCCGAGGTGGTGTCTGCACCAGTGTGCGAGAGCTTGCCACCCGGACGCTTCGCCGGATCTAGTTCGCACGGTTCCCCACTGGGCGTACGACCTTCGATCGTGGTCACGTAGTACTTGCCGTTTTCCTCGCTGACCTTGGCATTTTGCGGGGCCTGGCCGGTGGTGCCGGCCGGAGCCTGAGCATCGCCCTTACCGGCAAGCCCACCGAACCAGTGTTCGCCAACGGTTTGGCCCAGGTTGCCGGAGGTGAAGACGGCGAGCGCGCCCGGCCCGTCCACACCCTGCAAGGTCCAGTGCAGTTCGCCAGTGGTTTGGCTGAGGAAATCGGAGTTCATAGTGTTCATGCCCAGCCAAGGCACGCCGGCTACCTGGGTGGCGGAAATCGTGTAGATTTCCGCGCCGGCCGGAGCGATGAATTCGAGGCCGGCTGGGGCCTTCGTCTTCGCCTTGTCACCCAAGCCGAACGTCAAACTGGCCGGATCAACCCACTGGGCTGGCTGCCGGCGATCGTCCTTGACGAGCGGTACCAGCTTGCCGTCCTTCACCGTGGCACCCAAATCGAAGTGGCCATCATTCGCATTTCCAGAACCGCCCACATTGAAAGTCAAGGTGACCGGGGTGGAAACCTTTTCGCCACTCTTCAAAGTAGCGGCAGCCGTGAAATGCACCTTGTAAGTGCCCGGCTTAGTGAAGATCCAGTTCGGATGAACGTGCGTATTGGCCGGAATCGTGTGCGAATCACCCAACTTGGTGGTGCCAGAATCAGCGGTGGTAGCTCCCTGGCTGCCGCCGGCCTTAACCTTTTCGGCCTCTTCCTTCGAAACTTCCTTCTTCACTTCCGTGGGCAAGCAGATTTCTTGCCCGCCTCCCGCAGCAGTACCGCCCGCAGCCGGTGCCTCCGGAGAACCGCTATCTGCCCCGGTGGCTACCGGAGACAGAGTGACATCACCCTGAGCTCCGCCCTGGTCGGCATCAGGGGCAGTGCTCTGAGCCCCGCCTTGATCGCCTGCCGGGGCGTTATTGCCAGCGTTATCCTTGCCGGAAGTGGCATCTGGGGAACCAGTTTGCTGCCCGGCATTGTTTTGCGAATTGTTCGTATCTGTGCCCGTACCCGGTGCGGCGGAGTTAGCGGCGTCGTTCTTACCGGCATCAGACTGGTTGCTACCGTCTTGGCCAGTTTCGGTGGTGCCCGCGGTTTCTGCCTTGACCACCTGCGCGGCGGCCAAACCTTCTTCTTCCTTCGCCGTAGCGGCAGGATCCAAAGCACCGTTTTCCCCGGCGCAACGAACCGCAGATTCGGCAGCAGCGGTTTCCTTCGCCTGCGCGATTGCCGCATCGCCTACTGCCCAGCGATAACTGGCCTGCTCGGAATGGTAAACGTTGCCGTCTTGCGCATGTACTTCGGCATGGACCGTGAACACGTAGTCACCCGGCTTTTCAAACAACCAGTTCACGTGTTCATGAGCCAAAAAGCCCTGTTCCGCATAGGAACCGTCCGTAATCTGCGTACCGCCCGTATTTAGCCGCGGGTTCAGTTCCCCGAAAGCACCGGAGCCGAAGACGAAAGCCCGGCCCGGGCCGGTAACGGTATCGAAAACGTAACGCACGGAAACTGGGTTTTCGTATTTCGCGTCGTTAGCCAACATGAGGGAATCCCAGCCCGGCCACACCAGGTTCTGGTCCTGATTGGCCGGGAGCAGATAACCGCTCGTACCAATTTCGGAGAATTGCGCGGTTTGCTTTTGGAAAGCCCCCTCGCGCACCCCCAAAATCACGTAGTTCGGGTTGCGGAAAACTCCGGTTCCGGGCTTGGAAGCATCTTCCTTGAGAACCAAGGAAATACCATCGCCGTTGACTACCGGGTTGAAAATATCGGTGTGTCCAGTTTCGAGAGTCAAAGTGTTGTGGACGGGATTGGCACATACATTCGGTGCCGTCACTCCCTTATTGAGGAGGATGGCATTGTGAGTGGCCGGTTGCGAGCTAGTTCCGGCCGCGAATGCTGGTGAACTCAGCCCCAGCCCAGAAATCGCGAGAGCAGCAAGTGCCGCGATAGTGCCCCGCGTGCGTCGCGTGAATGTAGAACGCATTCGTTGTTCTTTCTATCCTTGTAATTCGGCCCGCCACGAACTATGCGCGCGGCACCTTTGATTGCCGGAAAAGAAGGTGCTTACCGCACGGCCGCCACTGCTCAGAGAAAAGAAGCAAATAGGGACGGCACACTCTTTCCACACAACGATAATGGTAATGATTCTCATTGCAATCTCAAGCGAGGCGGGCGATTTTTCGAGAGGTGAGCGGTATTTCACGGCGCCCGCGCGTTTGTGGATACGCGCGTGTGGATACTGTGGGCTCAGAATAGATATTGCAGTTACCCTTGAGGTGTGAGCATTAATGTAAACGCGGGAAATATACCGCGTGGTTACGAAGCAGAAGATACGGAGCGCTGGGTACCAGAACCGCCAAAATCACGTTCTCGCACCGATTTTGAACGTGACCGGGCCCGCGTACTGCATTCTTCGGCCCTGCGCCGGCTGGGCGCAAAAACCCAGGTATTAGGCCCAGAATCCGATGATTTTGTGCGCACGCGCCTCACCCATTCTTTGGAGGTAGCTCAGGTGGGCCGCTCTTTAGCCAAGAATTTCGGGTGCGATCAAGACCTCGTAGAAGCGGCGTGCCTGAGCCACGATTTAGGCCACCCGCCGTTTGGCCACAATGGCGAAACCGCCCTCAATGAAGTAGCCAAAGATATTGGCGGTTTTGAAGGCAATGCGCAAACCCTCCGGATTTTGACCCGGCTGGAACCGAAACGTTTGCATCCGAACGGGCAAGCAGCGGGCCTCAATCTTACCCGCGCTACTTTGGATGCCACCATTAAATATCCTTGGGCGCGCGGGGAAGGGCCTTTGGGTCCGCTAGGCAAGCCCACCCGCAAGTTCAATTACTACGCTGATGATTACCCGGTTTTCGAGTGGTTGCATCAGCAACGCGGCAAACAGCGCGCGGTGGAAGCCCAAATCATGGACATGTCAGATGATATTGCTTACTCCGTGCATGACGTGGAAGACGCCGTCGTACGCGGATTTTTACACCCCGAAAACTTGCGCGATTCAGAAGAACGTGCCCGCATTGCGGCCGCGTGCGCGCAATGGTACGGCTATACCGACGCAGCGGCGGTGGACGGTGCTTTGCATCGTTTGGTGCGGGAGGAAAACTGGCCGTTTGGGTTTGCCGGCTCGCACCGGGATCTAGCGGCGATGAAAGATCTTACTTCAGACTTGATCGGGCGTTTCGTTGGCGCGATTTGCCACGCTACTTGGGCCAAGTACGGACGCGAACCGCTGCGCCGCTACGGCGGGCAAATCGTGATACCGGCAGAAACCTGGGCAGAAATTACCGCGTTAAAGGGAATTGCGGTTACTTACGTGATGGCTCCGCGCGAACATGATCCGCGCTACCTGGAACAGCGGACGATTATTTTCGACCTCGTAGACGCTTTGGAAGCCAATCCGCGCGCCTTAGAACCGCATCTTTACGAACTATGGCCCGCGGCCGATGCGGCTGGCCGGTTGCGCCTCGTGGTTGACCAAGTGGCTTCCCTTACAGACCAGTCGGCGCGCGAATGGCACTCGCGCCTGGTAGGCATGTTACGAAACTAGAGTGTTAGCCGATTGACGTACGCGCCCGGGTTTCCGGTGGCACGTGTTTCCGGAGGTAGCAGGGCCGACGCCGGCAGCAGGCTCGCGACACGGCAGGCGCGCGACACGGCAGGCTCGCGACACAGCAGGCGCGCGACACGGCAGACTCGCGACACCGCAGAATCGCGACACAGCAGGCGCGCGACACGGCAGGCCGTAAGCAGTAACATCGCCGCGGCGGGGGAGAAGTTCGTAGAATGTGTGCCATGGCCGGGCTGATTCGACGTGAAGATATTGATCTGGTGCGGGGCACTGCACGTATAGACGAAATAGTATCGCAATACGTCACTTTAAAGCCTTCGGGTATGGATTCTTTCCTCGGTTTATGCCCTTTTCATGACGAAAAAACGCCTTCTTTCCACGTGCGTCCTAATCACGGGCGCTATCACTGTTTTGGTTGCGGGGAAGACGGCGATGTTATCTCCTTCGTGCAAAAAATCGAGAGTATTGGTTTTGTGGAGGCCGTGGAGCTGCTGGCCCGCCGCTACGGTATCGAATTGCACTATGAGGAAGGCGGCCCGCAACGCAAACCGGGAGAGCCACGCAAGATCCGCCTGATTGACGCGCACCGGGTGGCGATCCAGTTTTATCGGCGCCAATTTGCAACGCCGGAAGCGGCCGCAGCCCGCCAAATGTTAGCCGAGCGTGGTTTTGATGAGGCCGCAATGGACCATTTCCAGGTCGGTTTTTCCCGCAATGAATGGGATGGGCTGACTTCGTTTTTGCGGCAAAGCGGGTTTTCCGATAAAGAGATTTTGGCGGCCGGCCTAGCATCGCAAGGCAAACGCGGCCTTTATGACAGGTTCCGCGGCCGCCTCATGTGGCCGATTTATTCGATTACTGGCGAGCCGGTAGGTTTCGGCGCCCGCCGCGTGAGCGAAGATGACAAAGGGCCGAAATATCTCAATACGCCCGAAACTTCGATCTACCACAAGTCCAGCGTGCTCTACGGTTTGAATCTGGCGAAACAGGAAGTTTCCCGGAAGAAAGAAATCGTGATCGTCGAAGGCTATACGGACGTAATGGCCGCGCACCTTGCCGGTATTAAAACTGCGGTTGCTACCTGCGGTACTGCTTTCGGAGAGGGACACATTAGAATCGTGCGGCGCCTATTGGGCGACGCTGCCAATCCGGCTGCTGGCGTATCTTTGCGCAGTGGTGGTTCCTATGGCGGTGAAGTGATTTTTACTTTCGACGGTGATGAGGCCGGTAAAAAAGCAGCTTTGCGGGCTTTTGAAGAAGATCAGTCTTTTGCGGCCCAAACTTTTGTGGCGATTTCGCCGGGCGGTATGGATCCGTGCGAAGTGCGGCAAAAAATGGGGGATGCGGCTTTGCGGGAGGTAGTGGCTTCCCGCCGCCCGCTTTTCGAATTTGCGATCCGTACCATGATTGATGCTATGCCTTTGGATACGGCAGAAGGCCGCACTATGGCGTTGCGGGCAGGTGCCCCAATTGTGGCCGGCATTCGAGACCGGGTATTGCGCGGTGAATATACGCGGAACTTAGCTGGTTGGTTGGGAATGGAAGAGCCGGTAGTGCAGGCCGCGGTAGCGGAAGCTGCCCGGCAGCCTAGCCAGAGCCGGGAACGCCGGCAATCCCAACTTGCCCCGGCCCGTCCGCCGCGCAGCCTGACCGGCGCCAGCCGCGGGCAGGGAATAGCAAATCCGCAAAATCACCGAGGCGGGCAGAACTTGCCGGGCGGGCAGAACTTGCCGGGCGGGCAGAACTTGCCGGGCGGGCAGAACTTGCCGGGCGGGCAGAACTTGCCGGGCGGGCAAAATCAGCGAGACGGCCAGAATCAGCAAGGTGATTCTAAGCCGCAAGATCAGCAAATTGCGCCTGGTTCGGAGCATCTACAAACCGCGCCTAACCCGCAACAGCCGCAAAACGCCGAAAACGCGGAATTAGTGGCAACCCAGTTATTGCCCGCCCGCCGAGAAATTAGGGAGACCACAGAGCGCGTAGAGCATGAAGCTTTGAATGTCTATCTACAGCTTCCGGCTTTTGCGCGGGCCGCGGAAATGGATTCTTTGCCATCCCAGACCTTCGCCCATCCGCTCCATCGGCGTATTCACGAAGCCATCCGGGAGATTGGCGGTACGCAGGCTTGGGCCACAAAATACGAGGAACTAGTGCAAAGCGGGGCCAGCTCGGAAGCAGCAGAGAGGGCCGCAAATGCGGATTATATTGCGGCTGTCAGTGAGCAAGCCGGGCCGCAGTTGGCTCCCGCAGTATCTCAGTTAGCGGCCGAAGCCCTCCCCGAAGACAGTGCGGAAAGGCTCCCGCGCTACGTGTGGGGGATTACGCTGTCCTTGATCCGGCAGGGGATCGAAAGGCAAATTACGGAAGTGCGTAGCGCCCTGCAGCGCACTAATCCCGCAGATGCCACCTACGAGCAACTTTTTGGCCGGCTCATGGAACTCGAAGCCCAACGCCGTGCCTGCGAAGAACAAATCAGCTAGCATCGCGGAGAAGATCAGCTAGCGTCGTGCGGGTAACGTAGCCGGTAGAGTGAAGCGAGTCGCATTGCACGCCCAGAATGCGATGCGGGATGGGCATAACTCGCCCTCCTCCTGCTATCATTTTTTAGGTTCGCCCAAGCAGTGGCCGCGTAAAGCAGCCTTGCCCGCGCCCGGCGCGGTTGGTGCGAATGATTATGCCCCGGTAGCTCAGCAGGTTAGAGCAGTGGACTCATAATCCATCGGTCGCGGGTTCAAGTCCTGCCCGGGGCACCAGTTTGCGGAGAAGATGCGCGTGAACCCAGTTCGCGTAGCTTGGGTTTGCGACACAACTCAGGTAGTCTGGGACGTACGTCACGGGTGGTTCTTTTGTGGTACAGGACCGCCCACAGCGTGAGCGTACAGGGATAGCGAGGCATTACCGCTACACCAGGTAATGCCGTAAAGCGCAAGGAGGCGCCGAATGCCGGCAGTGCGTGGCCGAATTGTTTGCAAGCATGAAATCGTGGAGGACGGCGTCGTCGCCTGGGAAGCAGACACAATTAGTTACGTGGGGCCTGCGCGCCCTACCGACGCAGATCTTTCCCCTTCCGATAACTTTGTTCTCCCCGGTTTAGTAGACGAACACGTACATGGCGGCGGCGGAGAATCCTTCCCAGACGCCGTAAACAAGGAAGAAGTGGCCCGCGCCGCCCACGAACACATTCGCCACGGCACCACGCGCCTGGCCGCCACCCTTTCCACCATGGAACTTGACCGCATGGAGTTCTCTGCCGGTCTGCTAGCTGATGCCTGCGATACCGGGCTGATTTCCGCTATTAATATCGAAGGTCCTTTCCTCTCCACAGAACGCGCCGGTGCGCAAAACGGCTCCTTTATTACCGGCCCGGATATATCAGCGGCCGCCAGCCTGTTAGAAGCGGCGCGCGGGTACGCCTGGTCGATGACGGTGGCCCCGGAACGAGAAGGAGCCGCAGAACTCGTCCGCTACCTGGTGGAACAAGGCATAACCCCCGGCTTTGGGCATACCAATGCCGACGCCGCTCAAGCCCGGCACATGCTCGAAATTGCGGTAGAAGCCTTTAAAGCTACCGGTTCGGATCGCCGGCCCGTCGCCGTGCATCTTTTCAACGCCATGCGGGAGGTAATGCACCGCGCCCCGGGGCCGGTACCCGAATACATTGCGGCCGCAGCCTGCGGAAACGCAACGATAGAACTCATCGGGGACGGCGTGCATATCGCCCCCTCTTTGGTGAAGAACCTGGTGGACGCGCTCGGCCCGAACCGGATCAGCCTCATCACAGACGCGATGGCCGCCACCGGAATGGAAGACGGCACCTACGAACTCGGCGGTATTTTGGTGCATGTGGCCGAAGGCGTGGCACGTTTGCGGGGCGGCAACCTGGCCGGCGGCACCTCGCACCTGCTTGACGTAGTACGAACCACCTGGCAAGCCGGCGTCGCCCTACCCGATGCGGTAACCATGGCCTCAGCCACGCCGGCCCGCGTGATCGGACTCGAAAAACACGGGGAGCTACGCCCCGGCAATATCGCCGATATCGTAATCACCAATGGGCAACTAGAACCGCTCGCGGTCTACCGCGACGGCGAAAAATTCTCTGGCTTGCACGGCTGACCAGTTGCTAGGGCTGGCGAGTTGCTGCGGCTGGCCAATTGCTACTGCTGGCCAGTTGCTGCGGCTGGCCAGTTGCTACTGCTGACCGGTTGCTACGGCTGGCCACCTGGTTACCGGCCGCGGCTAGCGCACTGCAGATGCGGAATTGGCGGTATTCGTACCTCTAGCGGTTTGGCAATATTGGTAGTTGCCGCACTCGGTACCCCCGCTACTGGCGCGCCGCGCGAGAGGTACGTTAAGCGACGTCGGTAACGGTACCGGTACCGACGCTGGCGATACCGGTACCGGCGGAAGGTGCACCCAGGGCAGTGGAAATCTTTTGCGCGGTAGCAATCACTTGCGGAGCAAGCTTTTCTAAATCAGCAAGCGAGTTTTCCATGGCCAGGGAAGTAAGAGACAGCCCATGCGTAATCTGACCGGTATGCGATCTAATCGGCGCGCCAATACAACGAATCCCCGGCACGTTTTCCTCATCATCATAGCTATAGCCGCGCTCGCGAATAGCTTGTAAATCTGTGCGCAAGGCCTGCGCATCGGTGTGCGTATTGGGAGTTTTTGGGCTCAAGCCCGGATCGCGCAAATACCGGCGCAGTGCCCGCTCCGAAAAACCGGTGAGCAAGGACTTGCCAATAGAAGTGGAATGCAAAGCCAAACGGTCACCAATGCCGGAAGGAATACGGTACGGCGCATCCCCATTCACGATCGCAATATAAATAGCTTCCGTGCCATTGAGCGCGCCCAAATGGATCGTATAACCGGTAGCCGCTGATAGTTCTTCCATAAATGGCAAGGCAATCTTCGAAATGTCGATGGATTCGAAAGCCGTGCCAGCCATCCGCAGGGCGGAAGGGCCCGGCAAATATTCCCCATCGGCGGTAAGCGTTACAAAGCCATAGTTGAGCAAGGTTTGTAAAAGACGATGCACCGTGGATTTAGAAAGCCCGGTAGCGGTCACAATATCTGTAAATCGACTCTCCTGCATGGCCGCAATAAGCACCATTAATGTCTTATCTGCGGCGGTGAGTTTTTCCGCTGCCATAAAGCTACCGACCCCTTCCCGTGTTACGTATCCGTAACTACATCGCCATTTCAGCTTACTCTCGTAGTCCCTTGTGTGTCTTGGAATACAGGAGTATTATCCAAGATACCAGCCAGAAATGGAACCGGGTTTTATCCAGTGGAACTCTACTCGGGGGTAGGCATATACCCGTTTGACATCAAAGGAGATAGAAAATGGATTTGAAAATCAAGGACAACGTATATATCGTCACCGGCGGTCTACAGGGAATTGGCCGCGGGTTAACGAACGCTTTGGCGCGGGAAGGTGCAATTCCCGTAGTGCTTGATAAGGAAGCCGAAACCGCGGAATTTACCGCGGCTATGAAAGAGTACGGGGCCACCTACGAGTATCACGTAATTGACCTGAATGAGACCGATAAGATTGCGCCCATTATTGAGGCCACGTACAAGAAGTACGGGAAGATAGACGGCGTCGTCAATAACGCGGGGGCAAACGATAATAAGGATTTGGACGGCACCTCTTGGCGAGACTTCGAAAAGTCTTTGCACGGAAACCTCACCCATTATTACGAAACCGTGCATAGCGCCGTGAACTACCTGCGCGAATCGCGCGGCGCGGTACTGAATATTACTTCCAAGACAGCACTGACGGGCCAGGGCAAGACCTCTGCTTATGCGGCCGCCAAGGCAGCGATTTTGGGACTCACCCGGGAATGGGCAGCCGCGCTCGCTCAGGATCAGGTGCGGGTCAACGCCATCGTGGTTTCTGAATGCTGGACGCCACTATACGAAAACTGGATCAAGACCTTCGGCTCGAAGGAAGAACAAGAAGCGCGGCTCGCGGTTATTACGGACAAGATTCCGCTCGAAAAGCGCATGACCAAGCCGGAAGAAATTGCCGATATGGGAGTGTTCCTGCTTTCCCCGCTTTCTTCGCACACCACCGGGCAGTGGGTGTTCGTCGACGGCGGCTATGTACATCTGGACCGCGCGCTGAGCTAAAGCGGAGGGAAGTCGCGGGTGCCGACTCGCCGCACAATCTGACCAACGTAGCACTGAGAAAGAAAAGAGATATGAACGCGAAACCTGGAAAACAGAGGGGGAGCGCGAAACTCGCGATCGGGCTAGTTATTCTCCTCTTCTTCATGTGGGGATTGACGATGAACCTGCTCAATTCCCTCAATGAGCCCTTCAAAACGTATATGGAGCTTTCCACTACAGAATCCACGCTCCTGCAAGTTGCCTATTATGGCGCCTATTTTGTGATGGCAATTCCGGCGGCCGCGGTGGCCAAACGCTGGGGCTATAAGGCTGGAATCATTATGGGCTTGGCGCTTTTTGCGGCCGGTTGCTTGATTACAATTCCGGCGGTAAATGCGCTCAGCTACGCCATTTTCCTACTCGCCATGTTTGTGGTTGCGGCGGGCGCTACCACTTTGGAAACGAATGCAAACCCGTATATTACGAAACTCGGCGATGAGAAAAGCGAATCTTTGCGTCTCAATATTGCCCAGTCCTTCAATGGGGTGGGCTCAGTAGCAGGCCCGCTGATTGCTTCCGCGTTGTTGCCGAAGGCCGCTTTGGAAGCCACCTCGCCCGAACAGATGGCCAGCATCCGTGAAGCTGTGTTTAACAATATCGGTGTGGTCTACATCGTGCTCGCGGTGGTATTGGTGCTGATTTTGGTGGCCTTCGTGGGGATTCGTTTACCTGAACCACCGGCAGACGAAGAAGAAAGTGCTGGATCTGCAAAGATTTCGAGCTTGTTGAAGTTCCCTCACTTCTCCACGGGTATTCTCGCGGAGTTCTTGTTCATCGGCGCCCAAGTGGGTGGCATGGCACTTATTGCAAGCTATGCAGTCAAGCATATGGGCGAGATTTCTTCGGCGCAGGGAGCAATATATCTAACCGTTGCCACCGCTCTGTTTGCGATTGGCCGGATTGTGACCACACCGCTGATGGCCAAGTGGGAGGCATCGAAGATTCTGGGCGTCTACATGATTGCCGCGGCCGTTTGCTTTGCCGTGGGCGTGGCCGGCCTGGGTGTCTTCTCTACCTGGGCGATCGTTATTGCCTACTTCTTCATTTCCATTGGTTTCCCAACCATTTACTCGCTCTCACTGCGCGGATTTAGAGGAGATGCCGCGAAGACGGGTGCTTCTTTGCTCACCATGTCTATCGTGGGCGCGGCAATCGTGCCCCTGATTATGGGCCTGATGACGGATACCTGGGGAATCGAATCAGCCTTCGGGCTCGGCGCTCTAATCTTCGTGTACTGCGCTTGGTACGCCTTCAAGGGTTCGAAGTTGAACCGGAGCGATGTACCGGAAAATAACAAGGTGGAGGCATAAGCCCGGAAAGGAACGGCTTCGAGCCGGAAGGGAGAACTTTATGAGTGCTTTGCAGGTCATAGATACGCACTTCCATATCTGGGATCCAGAGGTACAAAACCTACCTTGGTTGGCAGATACGAATGGCAAGATTACCCGCAAATACACGATTGCAGATCTGGCCGCGAAATATGAGCAGTATTCGGATGTGGAGTTTGTGGGCGGCGTCTATGTGGAAGTAGATCAAGAAAACCCAGAGCAGGAAGATGCGCTCCTCGAAGCAAATAAGGATCCGCGTATTTTGGCCCGCATGTTGCGCGCCAAAGTAGGGCCGGCGATGCGGGTGCCGCTCAACGCCCAAGGTGTGCGTGAACCGCTCCATACTGGGGATTCGCCGCGCGGGCGCTGTTTGGAACCGGAGTTTATTGCGGGCTTGCGTGCCCTGGCCGAACACGGCTTAGTTTTCGAGGTAACTAACCGTGGTGCCGAGATTGGTGATATTGCGAAGGCCTTCGCCCAGGTTCCGGAGCTAACCATGATTTTGGATCACTTGGGGAATGTCACCGAATTGGATAGCGATACCCGGAAAGCTTTGGAGGAAATTGCTCGGCTCCCGCATGCATACGTGAAGGTTTCGGGCGATAATCCCGTAAATCCGGATATTGTGAAGTTTGTGAAAGATACTTTCGGCCCACACCAGGTGCTGTTTGCTTCGAACTTCCCGGTGGTCACGATGAACGGGACTTTCGAAGCTCACTTCGAACTGATGCGCTCGCTGTTTGCAGATTGCCCTGATTTCTTTGCTGGAAACGCGCGGAAAGCGTACGGGCTACCGGCGTAGAATCCGGGCGCTGGCGTACACAGTATAAGGTCCATAAGAGAGTAATAACGCGCTAGGAGAGGGCACGCCAGATAGCCTGCCGTAAGCTGGGCTGCACCGCACAGCTTACGGCAGGTACTTTATCAGCGCAGCCTGCGGGCGCGAGCTGAGAGCCTGTAGGCGCGAGTTAGGTGCCTGCGGCGCGAGTTAGGTGCCTGCGGCGCGAGTTGAGAGTCTGCGGGCGTGAGCTGAGAACCACTGGAGGAAAAATGTTTGCAGGAATCTACACGCCGTCGATCACGCCGCTCCGGGAGGACGGTTCGATTGATTTGGAGAACTGGGAGAAGCACGTTGATAACCTGATTGCGGCCGGCATCAACGGAGTTTTGCTGTTTGGATCAATCGGGGAGTTTTACGCTTTTACGGTAGAGGAAAAGCAAGAAGCCATCCGTCATATGACCAAGCACGTGGCCGGCCGCACGCAACTTTTGGTGGGTACCGGTGGTACTAACCAGGAAGAAGTCATTGCGCTTACGAATTATGCCGATGAATGTGGTGCCGACGCCGTGGTGATCGTCTCCCCGTACTATTTTGGCCCTTCCGAAGAAGTTGCCGAAAAGTACTTCTCGGCTATTGCCGAGAATACGAAGCTGCCGATCCTGCTCTATAACTTCCCGGATCGCACCGGTTCAGATTTGACGCCGGAACTCGTGGCTCGGCTCGCCGGCAAATATGAATCAATTGTGGGGATTAAAGACACCGTGGATAATGCTTCCCACACGCGGAAAATTGTGCAGGCCGTCCATCCGATCCGGAAGGACTTCTCGGTGCTTTCCGGTTATGACGAATATTACCTAAGCAACCGGGTGAGCGGCGGCGCCGGCATTCTCACCGGAATGACGAATGTGGAGCCAGAAACCTTTGTGGCCATGCATCGCGCCTATGAACGCGGGGACTATGCGATTGCTATCCAGCAGGCCACCCGGGTAGCAAATCTAATGCGGATATACGATGTTTCCGATCTTTTTATCACTGCTATTAAAGCCGCGGTTAAAGTGAAGGGTTTGCCGATTAACACTGTGGCGAAAGAACCCGCCCTACAAGCCAACGCGCAGACCGAGGCCGCGGTACGTAACATTTTGGAATCTTAGGCTGAAATCTTAGATCTGGGAAGTAAGAATCTGAGATGCGTGAATAATGAGATGCGTGAATAATCCGGAAGACTGGTGCCGGCAATAGTGGGCACGGCTTTCTAGCGAGCCCGCTGCCCGCACGCGCCTGGGCCAGACTAACCGGCCCATACGAGAGCATCGCCTGGATTGCCGCTGCCCGCACGCGCCGTGGCAAAGAATGCTGCAAGGCGAAGAGGAAGGGTTGTACATGCCGTGGTTTTTCGTGCCCGCCAAATCCTGCGATAGCATCAACGCATGAGTGATAGGCCGAGTAGAGGCACTCGAAAAGGCAGGCACTTTTCCGATGATGCGGGGATGCGTCCGTGGGCAACTTACCCTTCGATGCAAGAACCCACCGGCTTGCAACCCAATCCTGGGGCCGCAGATTTTATTTCTGGTTTGACCGGGGAACTACCGGTTATTCGCCCCGAGGGGCCGGGTTCATCGGCGTCGAAGCGCCCCGCACGTCCGTCCAATAGGGTACGCCGTGCCGCTCCACCGCGTCCAATTCGTGATACGCGCGTGCCGGTGGAGGAAGCCCCAGAAGATCCGAGCGCCACCCGCACCTTGCCCGCCTTGCGTTACCCGGCCGGCCCGGAACGGCAAGAAACTCAAAGTTCGCGCTACCAGCCAGCAGACGAAGTAACGGACGCCCAGATTGCCTGGCAACGCCGGCGGCGGGCCCAGCGCCGCGCTGCCTGGGAAGCGGCCCAGCAAGAAGCCGCTGCCCGGGAGGCCTCCCAACACGCGCACGGCTACGGCGAACCCTACGCAACCACAGAAGCTTATGAATACGATGCGGACTACGCCTACCACGAGGATTACGAATACGGCGACGCCGATGCACATGCGCAAGTAGCCACCGAAACCGAGCAACCGGAAAAGAAATCCGCTGCCTATAACTCTTTCGTCATGTTTGTGGGTACTTTGGTCTCCCGCGTGCTGGGCCTGGTTCGTAGCCCGATCCTATTGGCTGCGGTAGTGGGGCTCACTAGCCAAGCCGGTAATGCTTTCAATGTGGCTAACAAACTGCCCAATCTGATCTACATGATTATTGTGGGCGGGATCGTAAACGCGGTACTCGTCCCACAAATCGTGCGGGCCACGAAACGCAGTGACGACGGCGGGCAAGCCTATATCAACAAGCTTTTGACCATTGCCATCGTGGGTCTGGGTGCAGTGACTGTCGTTATTACGGCCGGTGCACCATTCATTGTGAAAATGATGGCCGCCACGATGGACGATGACTGGTATCACCTCACCGTGCAATTCGCCTATTGGTGTTTGCCGCAAGTTTTCTTCTACGGCATGTATACCGTAATGGGGCAGGTGCTGAACGCACGGGAAAGTTTCGGGCCGTATATGTGGGCGCCGGCGCTCAATAATGTGGTGGCAATCGCGGGTTTCCTCGCCATTTTGGCGGTGTGGGGGCCGGTTACCCCGGCTGACGGGGCAGATCCGAGTGCCTGGACAGCGCAACGCGTAGGCGCGATTGGTGGCATATCTACATTGGGAATCGCCGCCCAGGCCATTATTTTGGTGTGGCCGCTGCGGGCATCAGGGATCCGTTTCCGTTTCGATTTCCGCTGGCGTGGTTCCGGTTTGGGAGCAGCCGGCCGGGCTTCATGGTGGATGGCCCTCACCATGCTCGTATCCTTTATTCCCACGGCAATTACTTCTAATGTGGCAGCCGGGGCTTCGGCCCGCGCCGAACAGGCCGGGATGGACCTGCAAACCGTGGCCGGTAACTTTGCCTATGACACCGCCTACACGATCTATTCGATTCCCACTTCGCTATTCGTGGTTTCCATTGCCACCGCCGTTTTTACCCGAATGTCTAGCGCGGTAGCGGAAGGGGAGATCATACGCATGCGGGAAGATGTGGAACGTACCTTAAAAGTTGTTTCCACCATCATGTTCTTGTGTTCGGTAGGCCTGATCGTGCTTTCCGTACCGATCTCCCGTATTTTTGCCCTCACTTCAGCCCCGCAAGAAGCTGTGACTTTAGCACGGGTAGTGGCCGCAATGTCCATCGGCTTGACCGCGATCGGCGCCGTGCAGGTGCTAGACCGCGTCTACTATGCCTTCGAAGATACCCGCGGAGCTTTCTGGGTGAATCTGCCCTTCCAGATTGCCGGCGTAGCCGGATTCTTCCTGTGCGGTTTCCTACCCCCGCAGTGGGTAGTAGTCGGCGTGGGGGTAGTGATGTCCGCAACTAATATTGCCTGCACTTTTGTAATGTTGGCAAAACTAAGCCCGCGGGTTGGGGGCTGGAACTATCCAGATCTACTCACATTCCACCTGAAGCTCGCGGTGGTTTCGGTTAGTGCCATGCTGGGCGGGTTCTTGGTGCTCCGGTTATTTGGTCCGCTCTTCGCCCCCATATCCCTCGGCTCGGCTTTCGGAGCGCTGATAGTTGGGGGAGTTGCAATAGTGGGGATCTACCTTGCACTCATGGCTATTTTGCGGATGGACGAAGTTCGCGTTTTCTGGAACCTGGTACGTAAAATCCTCAGTAAGTTGAAGAAGAGTTAACTGCAATTCGGTTGGGCCTGCGGGCGCGGTTGGTACAGAAATAGCCACGCCACTGGCGAGCTTTGCGTATTCAAGGAGGAAACAAGGTGCGGAAGACGCGGAATATCTTGCCCGTCATCTTCGGAAACGAGATTGAGGCCTATAGCTTTGCGCGGCTATTCCATGAAACTGCGGGGCTGAAAAGCCTGGTGATCGCACCTTTCGCGCGCGGTCCAATCAATGATTCACGGATTTTGGAAACCCGGATTGTGGGCCGGCAAGCTCTGAAAGACCCGGAAAAAACGCTGGCGATTTTCGATTCCCTTTCCCGCGAGTTTCCAGACAAGTTCCTCATCGCCCTCATTAACAGCGACGAAGGGGTAGAACTGATTGCGGGGAACCGTGACCGGATTGCTTCGCGGTGGGCGTTGCCATATGCGCCCCTGGCCGCGGTCCATACCGCCAATTCCAAACCGCAGATGGCCCGTGTGTTTAGCGAACTGGGCTTGCATGTGCCGCAAATTCGTACGCTAGAGCTTTCCCGGCCGGGCACGTGGATTGCAGAGCTTACGGAAATGATTTTCCCGGTGGTGCTCAAACCTGCCGACGGTACCGATTTGGAAGAAAACTTTGCTTCCGGGCTTGCAAAAGTGGAACCTTTCACTGACCCGGATGCGCTGATTCGTAAGCTCGGAGAATTGCATACTGCCGGGGTGCGGGTGCCGGTTATCGTACAGCAACTAATTCCCGGTGACGATACTACCCAGTGGGTGGTAAACGGCTATATAGATGCGTTAGGGGAGGCGACGGCGGCCGGCTCGGGCCGCGTACTCCTCGGCCTGCATAGTCCCAACTATCTCGGCAATGCGGGTCTGATTCTCACGGATACCGCCGGCCGACTCGTGGAGGACGGAATCCGGGTAGCCCAGAAAGTGGGGTTGCGGGGCTTTTTCTCCTTCGATGTGAAAATCGATCCGCGAGATGGCAAAGAATACTGGTTGGACCTCAACCCGCGGGCCGGGCGCGGCCACTACTATTTGAAAGTAGGCGGCGTCAACCTGGCCCGGGCCGTACTAGACGATATGTTCAATGTGCGCGGCAATAGGCAGCGGATCACGCAAGAAAAAATCTTCGCCATTATTCCCTCACAACTCGCAAATGAAACGTACATTCGCGATCCAGAACTCTTGGCCCGCATCGAGACCATACAGCAGGAAGGGGGCGTGGTTGACCCGCTAGACTATCCGGCCGATCGAAATATGAAACGCCTGGCCTACCGGGCCATTCACGGGGCCCGGGAAATCAAAACCATGCGCACCTACTATCCCGAACCCACCGATACTGGCTTCTAGCGTGCCTTGATGCCGCTTCTAAAACCCGCCGCGCGCCAGCAGCGAACTATTCGAGGGCACCGAGCGGGCTGGCAAGCGTCGAAAGCTCTAGGGTGTATGTGCCAATGAACTCTTCGATATTGCCGTGCAGGTTTCGTTTGTATTCGAGAACGGCGGCGTCGGGTGCGGAATCGTCGAAGATGCCAGAAACTCCGAAGGTGTTGTAAATCCGGATCTGGTTCTCGCACGCCCAGCGCAAGAGAGCCGATTCGAGCGGATAGTCCCGGTTGAATAACCCGAAATCCTTATTGAAGCCACGCAAAAGCTGTACGAGTTCATCGCCGCAACGGAAAGCTAGCGCTCCCGCAAAGGCAATCCGCCCGGGCCCGTAGGTATTCAGTAACTGCGAGATTTGCGCGATCCGCCGCGTGGATGCCTGCTGCTGGTTGCGCAGTTCTTTCAAAGCGCGAGTTTTCTTGCCGGTAGCGGGTGGTTCTTCCAGCTTGGCAATACGGGTCTCTAGATCCTGCGAATCAGCTTGCAACTGGGCTAAGTATTCTTCTGGATTCGCATAGGCCAAGCCAATAAAAGCTTTCTGCGGGCCCATGGTTGCCAGGAGGTCACGGTACATTTGCGCGGAGGAACCAGATAGTTCTTCCATGTCGGTGCGCTCCCGGCTCGCCTCATACAGTTTATGGAATACATCCCAGTTTTCGGCGCCGCTAAACTCTACTTCGACGCCGTAGCGGCCGCGATGTTTTACCTGCCGGCGCATCGTGCCGCGGAGGGTATCGGCAACCTCAGGGAAACTCTTCCCAGCAATATCTTTCGTGTACAGGTAGCGGATAGGAATATCCGGCTGGTCATAAAACTCTTTCGTGGTGCGCACAAAGCCCTGGGAGGTGAGGAAATTGTGGACGGCCTGGCCTTGCTCGCTCTCCGCAGTCTTTTCAATATCTTGATAGTAAGCTTTGGCAACCGGCGGATTTATGCGTAAACTCACCACATTCTTGCGCACGGAAAGATACTTTTCCAGTTCCGTAAATAAGAAGCGCACCAGAGGTTCATTATCCCAATCAAGTACCGGGCCGTAAGTGATTATGGCGCGCCGGAAAAGCTTGCGCCAGGGTTGGTAGTACACCAGGGCAGTAGCCACAATTTCTCCTTGCGCACCGGTAGCCGGGTTAGCCGATTCGGCCGAGCCTCTTTCGCGTACCGCAAGGTATTCGATCTGTTTCTCATCGTGACGGCTCATCACCTGCCCGTATTCGGGAAGTTGCGGGAGCAGAAAACGGTAGGACCCGCGGCTTACCTGGCTGGTAACTGCGTTGGCATAGGCCTCTTCCGATAGTGATACAAATTCGAACATAATTCCTCGTTGTGTACAGAAAATCGACTAGGACTACCTTAGGGGAGTGTTGAAAGCTTGGGTCGAGGTATTGCATTTGGCGAAGTTTGCAAGGTCCAAATTTGTCCTCGTCTAAGCGGGCTATGCTGACCATATGTGCGAAAAACCTGGAAAGAAAAAAGAGCGTACGCCGCTTATGTCTCCCGAAGCGGCGCAGGCCCCAGCCATGCAAGAATTTGGCGATAAACCGGCGGGTGATAAACAGGCGGAAGAGAAAACAAAATCGAGTATGACCCCGGAGGAAATTGAAGAGATGAAGCACGTAATGCGCATGCGGCTGCTGATCGCCTTCGTGTTTGGACTAGTTTTGATGGTCTTGCTTTTCTTTGCCGGACGCATGCTACGCGAGCACATTGATTCCGCCGCTCTTGGGGGTGACCTTTCTCTCTACTCGTATGCGGTGCAGGCGAGTGCGAGCGGGGATAGCTTCCCTGGGCCGGCTCGATATGGCTAAAACGCGGCGAAAAATCGGGGTGTTAGAAAAGGGGCCTCGAAGCGGAGAGGGGTGATGCGGGCCGGAATTGCCGGTTTGGTTTTTTCGGCCACCCCTGCTAAAGTAGTTACTCGTTGCGATCCCGCATAGCTCAACGGCAGAGCATCCGACTGTTAATCGGAGGGTTGCTGGTTCGAATCCAGCTGCGGGAGCCAAATAAAACCCCGGAAACACCTCGAAGAGTGCTTCCGGGGAAAATGTTTTAACCCGCAAAATGGGGCCAAAAGGTAATAGGCGGCCGCGGGCGTTTAGCAGCCGCGGCCAGGCCAGCCTCTCTTTACGGCAATGTACCTTCTTCTTTCAAGCGGGAGATTACCGTCCGGTAGCCGTTAGATCCGTATTCCAAGCATCTGTTTACCCGGGAAATGGTAGAAGAAGAGGCCCCGGTAGTTTTTTCGATGTGGGTGTAGGTTTTGCGTTGGTCCAAGGCGATTGCTACCTGGAAGCGCTGCTTCATGGAGAGGATCTCGTTGATTGTGCACAGGTCATCAAAGAACTGGTAGCACTCTTCGATGTTTTTCAGGCTGAGGATTCCGGCGAAGAGCTTATCGAGCTCATCGTCGCGTAACTTGTCAATATTCATCGATCCACTTCATTTCTCACTGGTCTGCCAACTGGTCTGCCAAAAGTATTGTCCATGCCCGCTTACATTCGGCGTCGTCGTCACCGAAATGTGAGCTCTCCGATACAGGGTACCGGCGAATGGGGTTTGCGTTTCCGGTACAGGGCCGGTAACGTAACCCCTAACGCTTTAGCGAGGTGAAGCGCTAGAGCGGTACGAGATTAGAGCATAGCTTCGGTGTAACGGTACGCGGCATAGGAACCGCGGGGAAGGAAAGAGGTGAAAATCATGCAGGCACTCAGACGCGAACAGGAGCTCATGGCAGCTTACGCGGCGCGGCTGGAAGGTGAGGGATATGAACTCATGAACCTCAACCTAGTGGAGCCCTACCATGAGGAAGATAAGCTTTACCATCCTTCTACTGTGGTCTACGCACAAAGCGGGCGCCTGTATTCGCTGCGCAGTGACTGGACGTGGTCGCTCATAAAATATCGGCAGCGGTACCGCATGCGCAGTAGCCGCGTGGGATACGTGGGGCCGGTGGTCCGCGGCACGGGTTCGTATAACCAGGCCGGGGTGGAGCTGTATGCACCCGCGCCGGAGGATATTTACCCCTGCCTGCGTTGGCACGTCGATTTCCTCAAAGAGTGGACCGGGCAGAACCTGGATCTGGTGGTGGTCAATGACGAATCACTCCTCAACCTGTACTTGGAAAGCTCTGGTTTAGGGAAAGAAACCGCCGCCTTGGTTTACGAGAAGAACCTTTCCCGGCTGGCGGCTTCCCTGGGCTGGGATCACCCACTTACGCGCGTACTCAAAGGCAAAGTGAGCGAACAGTTTGCGCAGATTCGCGCGGACTTTCCGGAAAGCCCGGCCCTTGCTTGGTTGGAGAAGCTACGGGATGCTTTGCGGGTAGATACGGAAAGAGTGGTACTGGATTTGTCTTTCCGGCCGCCGCAAAAGTATTACAACGGGTTCTTCTTCCAAGTAATTGGGCCGCAAGCGGAAGTTCTCATGAGTGGCGGTTCCTATCGGGACGGTTTTGGGATCGGAATTTCACTGGGCGCGCTTGCCAAAGCGGCGGTACTGCCAGCAAATTCGCCGGCGAATACCAGTGCAAGCACAGGTTTGCACGGGCCCGCCCGCGCAACCGCCCGCGCAACCGCAAGCTCGGCCCCAAGCACGGACGCCAATACGCAGGCACAGTAACCGGGAGGCACACGATGATTACGGTCGCATTATCGAAAGGCCGGCTTTTGAAAAGTTTCCTCGCCTTTTTGGAGGCGCAGGGTTTAGACGCCTACCGGCAGGCTCTAGAAAACCCGGACCGGGCCTTATACGTACAGGTCGGGCCGGTGCGATTCTTGTTCGCTAAGGCATCAGATGTGCCGACGTACGTTGAAAACGCGGTGGCAGATTTGGGGATTACCGGGTTGGATCGGATTAGCGAAAAACGCTACGACGTGCTCAATGTGCTAGAGCTGCCTTTTGGTAGGTGCCGCCTGAGCTTGGCCGGCCCGCCCGGCGTAGAAGAATTTCGCCGCATAGCCACTTCCTATGATCATTTGGCTTCCCAATACTTTTTGAATCAGCGCCAAGAGGTGCAGATTATTCATCTGAGCGGTTCGGTAGAACTGGCCCCAATTCTGGGCCTGGCAGACGGCATTGTAGACATTGTGGACTCCGGCGCCACCCTAAAAATGAACGGGTTGATCGAATACGAAACGATCATGACTTCCACCGTCTGCCTCGTAGCGAATAAACGCACCTATTACACAAAAGAAGATGAGATTTACGAGTTCATGAACCAGTTAGGAGTAATCGGATGAACGCGGCAGAATTTTTAGCCCAGTATCAGGCCACCGGTTCGGCCACCGATCTGGAAGTAATGTCTAATACCCTGGCCATTTTGGAGGACGTAAAAAAGCGCGGGGATGCGGCCTTACGCGAATATACGAGCCGTTTTGACGGGGAAGAAGTAGCGGATTTCTTGGTTCCGGAAGCCCAGTTGCAAGCTTCGTGGGAGGGGCTAGAACCGGAATTACAAGAAGCCATGGTATTGGTGCGTAACCGCATCGAAAACTATGAGCAGCAGATCCGGGAAAAGAATAAGGATCTGGGGGAGATTTCCTATGTACTTAACCCGGTGCAACGCGTGGGACTCTATATTCCGGGTGGTACCGCCCTGTACCCCTCCAGCGTGCTCATGACGGTAGTAGCCGCCCAAGTAGCCGGAGTAAAAGAGTTTTATGCGGTTACCCCAATGTTCGATACGAATAACATAACTTTTGCCACGCTGTACTTTTTGGGTATCAAAAATGTTTACCGGCTGGGCGGCGCGCAGGCTATCGGCGCCCTAGCTTACGGTACTCAAACTATTCCCAAGGTGGACATGATTGTGGGTCCCGGTAACGCCTACGTGGCGGCGGCGAAACGCATCGTTTACGGGGAGGTAGGTATAGATTCCGTGGCCGGCCCTTCGGAAGTGCTGGTGTATACCGATGGGAACGCGCAGGTCGACGACGTCGCCTATGAAATTCTGGCGCAAGCCGAACACGATGTGGATGCCCGCACGTATCTGCTCAGCGAATCTGCCGATTTTGCCGCTAAAGTGAGCGCGCGCATCGCGGATTTGGTGGGCGGGCAAAAACGGGCGCAGATTATTACGGCGTCTTTGGAAAATTGCCATTACACGGTGGTAGACAGCCGGGAAAACTTGCTGGAAGTGGCAAACCGGATCGCGGCCGAGCACGTTTCCGTGCTGGTCGCACCGGAAGACGCCGCAGAAATTACCGAGGCGATCACCTATGCCGGGGCGATATTCGTGGGGCCTTATGCGCCGGTGGCAATCGGTGACTATATTGCCGGGCCTTCCCACGTACTACCTACGGCGAGCGCGGCCCGATTCTCTAACGGTTTGAATGTGAATTCTTATTTGCACGGCCACGCGGTAATTCAGCTCGGCGCTAGCACCTATGCCGATATTGCTCCAGCGGCCAAACGGATCGCCCGGGAAGAGGGCCTATTCGCCCACAAAGCATCTCTGGCAATCCGCGAAAAGCGGGCTGCCGCAGAAGCAGCAGAAGCCGCAGTAGCTGCGCAAGCCGCAGAAACTGCGCAGTAGGCGCGCTTGCCGCGGTAAGTTGACAACACAGTAGCGCAGGTGGTTTTCCGTGATTTCTATGGATAGGAATACTTCTCCCGTAAGTCCTTTTACGGCAGAAGATTTTTTGCGGGCCGCGCGGGAAACTCCCGTGCAGGCCTATCCGCAGGGCCAGGCAGAGCGTTTCAAAGCGGCCTATGCGGCCTACTACGAGCTTGATCCGGCCGGTATGGAACTTGCTAATGGTTCCGATGAGTGGATCCAGAAAGTTATTTTGACGCTGGGCGGGCAAGGCGTGGTGTTCTTTGCTCCTGATTTTGGCATGTACCAGCAGTATTGCGAGGATTTAGGCCGGGCCTACTATCCGGTACCTGCCCGTGAAAACTTGGCCTGCAAAATTGCGGATATGCAAGAGGTGATAGCGCGGAAACGCCCTTCGCTAGCGATTATTTCCTACCCGCATAACCCTACCGGCGCGGTGTATTCGGCGGATGAACTAGAAAACCTGGCACAAAGTATGGCCGCACAAGGCGGGTGGTTAGTAATCGACGAATGCTATGTGGAATTCGCGGCCGAATACCGCCGGCCTAGGGATGCGAATGTGATCTATTTGCGCACGCTTTCTAAGGTTTATGGCATGGCGGGCTTGCGGCTGGGGATCGCGTTGGGCCGCGGCCAAGCTTTCCAGCGTATCTGCCGGGTAAACCATCCTTATCCGGTGAACTCGCTGGTCTTAAATCTAGCGGCCGGATTTTTTGAAGACCCGGGGCGAGTACGCGAGTTTGTGGACTATCAACGAGCCAGCCAAACCCGGCTCAAAGAGGCCTTCCAAAAGGTAGCAGACCTGGTCAAAGTGTTTCCTACGCAGGCCAATTACGTGCTTACTGGCGGGCCGCGGGCCGGAGAACTAGCAAACTTTTTGGCCGCTCAGGGTTTCCGGGGCCGCACTTACGGTGAAGATCCTCTGTTGGCGGGGTATGCCCGCTATTCCGTGATCCGTCTAGAAGAATATCCGGCCTTAGAAACTGCACTTGCCACGTGGCGTAACACTTGCGAATAAAACCAATATGCGGCAATACAACCCGTTTCTCAGAATACAAGCCGGTAGCTGTAGCTCGGCAGCTACCCCTAACCACACAGTCCCAACCGGGCTTTCCAGTAACTACTAGCTAACTGTCCGCCCTACCAGAAGGAGAAAAAACATGAGCGAGAAAACAGCCACCACGCCTGCCGCCAACACATCCGCAGCAGGCACATCCGCCGCAGGCACGCCCGAAACCGGCGCGTCAGTAACTCGGGCGTCCGCAACCGGCACGCGCGCAACCGGTACGCCGTCGCCGGGCGTTTACTACCAAGAACGCAATACTTTGGAAACAAAAATTCAGGTGACGATTGACCTGAACCGGGATTTCCAAGAGTCAAAAATCAACACCGGCATTGGTTTCTTTAACCACATGCTCACTCTTTTCGCTTTCCACTCGCAAACTTATCTGGACGTCCAAACCGATGGCGATCTGGAGGTCGATGGGCATCACACCGTGGAAGATATCGGAATCGTGATGGGCGAACTAATTCGGCAAATCTACAAAGATCGCGGCTCCTATCAGCGCTATGGCAGCTTCTACATGCCTATGGATGAATGCTTGGCCCGCGTGGTGATTGATCTTTCGGGCCGGCCCTATCTGGCCATGGATGCCGAGTTCTCCCGCGATACCGTGGGCCAATTCGCCACTGAACTAGTGCGCGAGTTCTTTTACGCGCTGGCGATTAACGCGCGCCTGACGCTCCACATTGACCTCCTCAAAACGGGAAATACCCACCACGAAATCGAAGCGATTTTTAAAGCTTTTGCCCGAGCTTTGAAGATTGCGCTGGCACCGGCGAGTGGCGGGGTGCCGTCTTCAAAGGGTGTGATCCAATGATCCAGATTATCCCTGCTATTGATGTTATTGATGGTAAATCGGTACGGCTACGCCAAGGCGATTATGAGACCAGCCAGGAAATGGCGCTCCAGCCGCGGCAAGCCCTAGCCTTTTACTCTCAGTTTTCGCAGGTAACTCGGATCCACGTGGTGGATCTAATAGGGGCACGCGAACGCAGCCCGCAGCAAGCTCAGTTCATTGCTGACCTGGCCGCGCAGTCTACGTTGCCATTGCAGATCGGGGGCGGGCTACGCAGCGCGGCAGACCTGGAGTATTACGCGCAGGCTGGCGTTTCCTATTTCATTGTGGGAACGCGGGCGATCACTGACCCTAAATGGTTGGCTGCCATGGTCAAAACTTATCCGGGCCGGATCTTCCTCGGCTTGGATGCGCGGGAAAACCGGCTCTACATAAACGGGTGGACGCAAGCTTCTGCACACACTTTTGAGAGCTATTTGCCGCTCGTTGAAAATCTAGATTTGGCCGGGATTATCTATACGGATATTGCTCGGGACGGGATGGAAAGCGGACCAAATGTGGAACGTACCGCCGCCTTGCAAAAACTCACCGACCTGCCGGTGGTTGCCTCCGGGGGAGTGCGTAGCCGTGCCGACCTGGAATCTCTAGCGGAGGCCGGAATAGGCCAGGCCATTGTAGGAAAAGCCGCGCATAGCAAAGAGTTTTGGCGCGAAATCCGCTAGCGCATTTCTCTGCGCAGTTTTCTGAACTACCGGCGGATTTGTAAACCACCAGCAGTTTCCGAAACCATCAGCAGTTTCCGAAACCATCAGCGGTTCCCGAAGCCATCTGCGGTTCCCGAAGCCACGGGCCGTTTCTCAAAAAATAGCAACAGTTCCCGAAGTTCCCAATAGTTCTACAAACCACCATCGGCTCCCGCATACGGAAACCGAGAGTAGAAGAAGCACTCAAAGTACTCGACGTACTTGAAGTACTCGGCGTACTGAAGCACTCGAGTCCCGAACGTACAAGGCACAAGAGGTATTAGCGTGAAAAGAAAGATTGTTCCCTGCCTGGATTATGAGGCTGGCCGAGTAGTCAAAGGTATACAATTTCAAAACCTGCAAGACCAAGGCGATCCGGTAGAACTTGCCCGCCGCTATGCCGCGGCTGGAGCTGATGAACTCGTATTCCTTGACATCACGAAATCTCGGGACGGCCACCCCTTCGCCCTGGAAACAATTCGCGCTATTCGCGCGGCTATCTCCATCCCACTTATCGTGGGCGGCGGAATCCAAAGCCTTACCGATGCGGCCGCAGTGCTAGACGCCGGAGCCGATAAGGTCTCCATCGGTTCGGCGGCGCTGCGCAACCCGGCCCTCATTACCGAAATCTCCCGCCAGTTCGGCAAAGAACGCGTGGTGGTAGCGATAGACGTCGGCCCGGCACCACGCCCCGCAACTTCCGCAAATCCCGCGGCAAATACAGACAGTAGGGGCGAGGAAAACTCGAGCGGCGCAGGTGACGTGAGCGCTGCAGGTGACGTGAGCGACGCAGGTGACGTGAGCGATGCAGGTGACGTGAGTGGCACAGGAAACGTAAGTGGTGTAGCAAGGGCGAGCGGCGCGGAACCGGTGGTATACCTCGGGGGAGGGACGAAACCGACCCAAATCTCTGCTCGTGCTTGGTGCCGGCAATGCGAATACTTAGGCGCCGGCGAACTGCTCGTTACTTCCATCTCCCACGACGGCACGAAAAATGGTTTTGACCTGGAATTTTTAGGGCAAATCTCGCGCGAGCTTGCGGTGCCGATTATTGCCTCGGGTGGGGCTGGTTCCATTGCAGATTTCGTGGACCTGTTCACCAAGACGCAATGCCAAGCTGGCCTGGGCGCTTCCGTCTTCCACAACGGAAGCATTGATATTGCCGCGCTCAAGGCTGCGCTTGCGCAGGCCGGAATCGAAACTGGGAGTGAGCCGCGGGCCGGTTTACGCCCCACTCGTGAACCCGATTTCTCGCGCGGAAACGGCCTGCTCCCCGCCGTCGTACAAGATAACCGCACGAACGAAGTACTCATGGTGGGTTATATGAACGCCGAATCTTATCGGCGCACGCTAGCTGAAGGGCGGTGCTGGTTCTATTCGCGCTCGCGGCAGACCCTGTGGATGAAGGGCGAGACTTCGGGGAATGTGCTGCGGGTGCGAAGTATTGCGGTGGATTGCGACGCCGATACGTTACTTGTACGCGTGGAAGCTGCCGGCCCCGCCTGCCATCAAGGCACCGTTTCCTGTTTCGAACAGGAGTATTTCGAGATTGGAACTTTGGAAGAAACCGTGGAACAACGTTTCGCCCACCCCCGGGAAGGTTCCTACACGCAATACCTTGTGAGCGAAGGGCTGGATAAGATTCTCAAAAAATTTGGCGAAGAAAGTACAGAAGTGATTCTGGCGGCAAAGAATCAAAACCGCGCAGAACTCGTTAATGAAACCGCCGATGTTTTGTATCACTTGCTGGTACTTTTGCGCTACCAGGGAGTTGACCTTGCCGCAATATACGCGGAATTA
Organism: Actinobaculum suis; assembly: GCF_900618115.1. Lineage (NCBI taxonomy): Bacteria > Bacillati > Actinomycetota > Actinomycetes > Actinomycetales > Actinomycetaceae > Actinobaculum > Actinobaculum suis. The sequence continues at coordinate 1,566,810 of NZ_UYIO01000001.1, read as the reverse complement.
GCGAACCGGCACGGTACGAAACAACAATTCCAGAAACGCCGGGACATCACGCAGTGGTAGGCACGGTACTAGACCGAGAGTGGCAGGCACGCAAAGCTGTAAACAAATTGCCGCAGGCACGCAGGAAACGCTACTAAAACAGATAAGGAAGGGATGCCCGTGATTAAGGGTGTGCTTTTTGACAAAGATGGAACGCTGCTGGAACTCACGATTGAAGAGCCAGCGCGGCAACTTGTGGAGGAGGCGATCGCCCAGGCAGGGCTAAATGAAACGGAGGCTACAAGCTTCCGAGAAAAGATGGGATTTGTGGGCGGGCGTTTACAACTCAACTCCCTGATTGTGGCCGGATCGATTGGCGAGCAGGCGGCCTGCCTCGCCCCGCTCTTAGGGCGCTCGTTCGAGCAAACTGTGCAATACGTAGATGACCATTATCGGCGGGCCGCGCTGGAAGAGAACATTGTGGATCGGCTTATGGATGGGGCCACTGAGGTAGTCAGGGAACTTGCCGGCCAAGGTTACGTATTGGGGGTGGTGACGAATGATCACCACGAGGCAACTAAACAAATTCTGGAGGAAACCGGTTTGGCACCTTACTTTTCTTTTATTGGTGCGGCTGATCGTTTCCCGGCCAAGCCCCACACGGCATCCCTAAACGCGTTTTGCGAAAGTTTTGCGCTGTCTGCACAGGAGGTGGTGTACGTGGGCGATTCGGCCGTCGATATTGAATATGCACAATCTACGCGCGCGGCAATCGGCTTCGACCTCGGGATGGGCGGGCAGGAATACCTAGAAAAAGCGGATTATGTGATCACGCATTTACGGCAAGTACCATCCATCATTTCTGAACTCAATGCGCAAGAAACAGCTAAACAACACCCCTAATAGCATCAATTAGCAGGGGCAATGTACATAATTGTGGCGGCGCTATGATAGTTTTCATGCGCCGCATTTTATGCTCCACAGATATGAGATAGTGGGAGGAAATGGGGTAAATAAGCGGCAAAGCGACTTCCTCTTGCGGAAGACGGCGTGTCGCAAAAAGTGAGATTTAACCAATTAGTTAGATCACCTTCAGTTGAAAGATCAGTTAACGAATGGCGCAAAATGGCCGCAAAACACTCATTAACGTGTACGCTAGAACTTTGGTAGGGGGTCAAGGGCGGATTGCGAGCGGTGATCTAATACCGATTGTGATAACTCTGCTACGGGTATGCTGAGCTGACGAAGATGTTTAGTAAGCAGCCCCAACGGGCTCACGCCAAAAGACATTTCGATACAGGTCATTTAGCGGAGGGATGAGACCGATGCCAAAAATCCAGGCACCGACGGTGGAGGAACACCGTAAACTAATTTGGAGTCGAATCAAGTCCGCGTTTGAGCAACTTCTCCTGGAGGAGCCATACACGCGGATCACCATGGGTGACGTCGCGAAGAACGCAGGCATAGCACGCAATACTTTGTATAACTATGTTTCGGATAAAGCGGAACTGTTCGCACGGGTTGCGGCAGACCATCTGTCTTTGTCCCAACAATTGGATCATATTGCTTTTAACGAGGAAGAAAAGGTCTCAAACCGGCTCCGCCAGATGGTGGATCTTCTGTTTGATTCCTATGCTGCCGATGCTCTTGCCAAGAAGATCTACTCGGTAGCACTCGCGAATTTGCGTACTAATCCGAATTTGCGGGACTTTCCGGCGGTGCGCCGACTCTACGGTACCGCCGTGGCAATCGTGCGGGCCGCGCAGCGCGAGCATGTGATTTCAGTAGAAGGCGATCCGGAGCTGGTAGTGCGATTGATTTCCGGTCTGCTGGTCAATGCGCTCACCATCGTGGAGGAATCTCCCGAACGCACGGACGAAGTGCGCGATGTGCTCTACTCCTTTATGGACAACACATTCTCATCGAAGCAGAGCCGCCACAGCGATGCGGCGGGCTCCGCAGAATAGCGCTCTCACCAGCGCAATTTCCTAGCTTGCTGCTTTCCGCCGGGATCCTAATACCCCGCCAGAAAACAGGAATTCAAAAAACGGCGTAGAGAGGCTCGTGCTCATCAATTTGCGAGCCGTATCCCCGTATAGAGTAACGGCCCGGGTGCTAATAACCCGGGCCATATTTAAACCGGGGCCGAATCTAAACCGGGGCCGAATCTAAGCCGCGGCCGAATTTAAACCGGGGCCGAATCTAAACCGCGGCCGAATCTAAGCCGCGGCCGAATTTAAACCGGGGCCGATCTATATCTGTGGAACCCCAGCTCGCTGGCTACCAGATTTAGCCGATCGGCCTAAGAATCGTGCCCGGCTAAACCAGTTTAGCCACAAGAGCTTCCCGCCGCGCAGCGTTACTGAGCAGGTGACTCCCGGCTAGCGGCGTCGAAGAAAATAAAGCGCCGCCGGAAAGGTGAGACTGCTGCCAAGAGGAGGAAGTGCTGCCAAGAGGAGGAGTGCTACCAAGACTGGGGAGTGCTGCCAGGACTGGGGAGCGCTGCCAGGAAGATAGGCAGACCACTGTGGCCTGCACCTGGATCGCGGGCGCGGGTGTGGAAGAATAGATGCATGGCTTTTCGTGAAATTCGAGTGATCGGCGATCCCGTCCTGCGTACCCCGTGCGAAGAAATTCGCGAGATTGATGCGGGGGTAAAGCAGCTGGTGGAAGATCTGCTAGAAAACGTTGACGACGACGGACGTGCCGGGCTCGCGGCAAACCAGATCGGTGTTTCCCTTCGGGCTTTTTCCTGGAATATTGACGGCGAGATTGACTATATTCTCAATCCGCGGATCGTCGCCCTTTCCGAGGATGAATTCCAAGATGGCGATGAAGGGTGCCTTTCGGTACCCGGGCTATATTTCCCCACGAAGCGCGCTTGGTATGCCCGGGCGGAGGGGATCGATCTAGACGGAAAGAAAAAGATCGTAGAAGGCGAAGGACTCATGGGCCGCTGCATCCAGCATGAAGTGGACCATTTAGATGGGCACATCTATATTGATCGGCTTTCTAAAGAAGTTCGGAAACGGGCGATGCGGGAAATTCGCGAGTTGATTCTTTAAGGCTTACCTTGGCCCTATGTGCTGCGGCGGGTCTCCGGGCCGGCAGTACTGGGGCCTTTTTAAATTTAAGGCACATCTTTTAGGTTGCCGTAAAGAACGGCCAAAGGGCCTGTTCCATAATGCGGTTGCGCCGGTATAGTAAAAAACCAGTAGTGCCATATGCATTCCTGCAGGTCGGGTAGCAAGGGGAAAGCCACCCAGACGCAGGAGGTAACAATGGCTGAAAAACACGTCACACGAGGCGTCATATTCATTCATTCGGTAACTCCGGCCGTTCAACCGCATGTTGAATGGGCGGTTGCTTCTGTGCTCGGTTACGAGCCCCACTTCGAGTGGACGAAGCAACCGGCGCTACCCAATATGAGCCGGTCGGAGGTTCCCTGGACGGGGGAGATCGGTACCGGCGCGGTACTCGCTTCCGCCCTGAACGGGTGGGAGCACTTGCGTTATGAGATCACCGAAGATGGAACTGGGATTTCCGAGGGCGGAAGGTGGAGTGCCACACCCGGTCTCGGTATTTTCTATGCCCAAACAGATTTGGCGGGCAATGTAGTGATCCCGGAAAACCGGGTGCGAGCCGCAATTGAAGAAGCCGGTAATGATCCGATAGAACTGCGGCGTCGCCTAGACCTTGCGCTCGGCCAGGCCTGGGACGATGAACTCGAACCCTTCCGTTATGCCGGGGCGGGCGCACCGATCCGCTGGCTGCACCGCGTGGGATAAAAGTACCGGGCGTGCACGTAACTATTCGAGCCTGCTCGGAACTAATAGGGCCTGCACGTACGCCAAACTCACCTGGCAATAAACTTTATGCGTTTCCCGATAATTGCCAGCAAAAAGCGCCTGGCAGGCAAGGAATACTTGCGAGGCAGGCGCTTCCGAGCAGGAAATGTTTACAAGAGGGATGCGTAGATCGCGCGAATATCTTCCAAAGTGGCGGGGCGGGGATTGCCAGGCGTGCAAACGTCCGCATAGGCGTCTGCGGCCAAATCATCGAGTCCCGCTTCGGTTACTCCCACTTCCGAAATCTTGGTGGGATTACCCAGCGCCTTCGTCAAGTTCGCTACCGCACTAACAGCTTCCTCCCGTACGGTTTCCAAAGGACGCGAATAAGCATCGGCAACTCCGAAAGCATCAGCAATATCCCGATACTTTTCACCCGTGTACTCCTGGTTATATGCCATTACCGGGGCCAATAGGATCCCGTTTGCCACTCCGTGCGGCGCATCGTAACGCCCACCCAAAGGATGGGCCATGCCGTGCACCAAGCCCAGGCCTACATTTGAATACCCCATACCGGCGATATAAGAAGCGTAAGCCATCTTTTCTAAGGCCTGCGAATCACCGTCAGCGGCCGGCTGCAAATTCTTGGCAATCATGCGGAAAGCCTTTTCGTGAACGGCGTCGGAAAGCTCCCAAGCACCGGGCGTAACGAAACCTTCGATCGCGTGGGTGAGAGCATCCAAACCGGTAGCGACCTTCAAGGAGCGGGGCATACCGTCCATCAGATCAGGATCCACAATCGCCATTACCGGAATATCATGCGGGTCAACGCACACAAACTTGCGCTGCTTCGCGGTATCCGTAATCACGTAGTTGATCGTGACTTCCGAGGCGGTACCAGCCGTCGTGGGGATACCAATAATCGGAATTGCCGGATTCTTCGTGGCGGCCGTTCCTTCCAGCGAGACCACATCGGAAAACTCCGGATTGGCACCAATAATGCCGATCGCCTTCGCGGTATCTTGCGGGGAACCACCACCGATGCCGATGATTACATCGGCCTGGGCAGCGTGCAAAGCCTCTACTCCGGCCTGCACATTTTCGACCGGGGGATTAGGCACCACGTCCGCGAACACGGCGTAAGCAAAATTCGCGGCTTCCAGTTTCATGGTGAGCTGGGCCAAAATCCCTGCTTCTTCCACACCCTTGTCCGTCACCACGAGTGCCTTCTGGAAACCGCGCCGCTCCAGTTCAGGAACCAGATTATCGAGAGCGCCCCGGCCGAAATAGGCCGTCTGATTGAGAATCATTCGGTACGTCATAGTAGGTTTATCCTCCGCTTGAGTGTTTTACGGTGTGTCTTTGCGGTGGTGCTTACGTATGCGCACGCGTGTGCGGTGAATAAGTACGGACGACGCCGCTGTACGCACCGCACACGTTTTCACCACGCGCACTTTCATGGTAGCTAGCACCCGCATAGAAAATCGACGGACCAAAGTAACAATTTCTCAAAAAGTGACCCGATTGAACAATAGTTGGGATTGGGCAATAGTTGATTAGGGTGAGGACTTGCCGCGTCGTTTTCGCACGGATGGCCGCACAGCTTGCGTAAATGGCTGGTATTTGGCAAGGATTCGCGACTCTAGTGGGTTTTGTTGGAGCTGGGGCGGGTGGGGCGTTGCGATTTGTTTATTTTGGGAATAGTATCCAATACATGGGATAAGCCGATGCGGGGCCATTCCTCCCGGGAAGTAGCCTCGTTGCAGGAATCGGTGAAGAAGCAGCTGCAGCGCCGCCGGAAAATGCTGAACCGGAACGCATGCAACGGCTTTATATAGTGCAATCACAGTGTGTGCGCAGAAGGTGAGTGTGTGTGCAGAAGGTGTTTGCAAGCAAGTGGCGCCGTTTGCCACGGCTCTACTAGGAACGCTACTAGGACCTACTAGGAACATAGCAAAGGGGCTCAAATGAGTAAGATTACCAGCATTAAAACATATGATTTTCGTTTCCCCACTTCCGCCACTCTTTCCGGTTCGGACGCTATGAATCCGGATCCGGATTACTCTTCCGCATATGTGGAAGTGAAAACGGATGCAGATGATGGCATTACGGGAGTAGGGTTCGTATTTACCATTGGCCGCGGTAATGATGTGGTGTGCGCGGCGATCGATTCCATGGCGCACAACTTGCTCGGGCAGAATACAGAAGACTTGCTCGATAATATGCGCCGGGCTTGGGATCTGTTGGTCGGCGATTCACAACTACGCTGGCTGGGCCCGGAAAAGGGCGTGTCCCACATGGCAATTGGTGCTTTGCTTTCCGCGCTTTGGGATATTAAAGCTAAACGCGCTGGGAAGCCGCTCTGGCGTTTGCTTGCAGACATGGAACCAGAAGAACTGGTAGCTACCCTTGATTTCCGTTATCTTTCGGATGCGTTACGGCCGGAAGAAGCTATTGAGTTCCTTACCGATGGGCAGCGCGGCAAGGAAGAGCGGATTGATAATCTGCTCCGCAATGGTTACCCCGGGTATTCTACCGCGGCCGGCTGGCTCGGATACTCGGATGAGAAGATGGTTTCCCTGTGCAAAGAAGAAACGCAGGAAAAGGGCTTCAAGCTGATTAAGCTCAAGGTGGGTCGCAATGTGGAAGACGATATCCGCCGGCTTGGTTTAGCGCGGGAAACTATCGGGCCGGATGTGCGCCTGGCGGTAGATGCCAACCAGGTATGGGACGTGCCGGATGCGATTTCCTGGATCAACCAATTCCATGATTTCGATCTTGCCTGGGTAGAAGAACCTACCTCACCGGACGATATCGTCGGCCACGCTACGATCGCGCGGGCTATCAACCCGATTCCGGTGGCTACGGGCGAACATATCCACAACCGCATTATGTTTAAGCAATACCTGCAACTCAATGCCTTCGGAATTATGCAAGTTGATGCTACCCGCGTGGCTGGCCCGCAAGAACTGGTTATCGAATTCTTGCTGGCCCACAAGTTCGGAAAGAAAGTGTGCCCGCACGCTGGTGGAGTGGGCTTGTGCGAAGCCGTTGCCCACTTCTCGATGTGGGATTACGTGGCACTTTCCGGGACCACGGAAGGTCGCGCCATCGAATACGTAGACAATCAACACGAACATTTCGTTCATCCGACGATCATCAAGAACGGCAACTACATGCCACAAACTGCGCCGGGCACGGGTGCCGAAATGATCCCAGAAACTGCGGAAAAGTACCTCTACCGCGGGTAGGGAATAACCTAAGTGCACGCAAGCGTCGTTAAACTAGCTAACGATAGCGAGGAAACGGCGCCAAGAGTAATAAATCTGGAATATCTGAGTTTGCCGCGGTGCGGTCCGGATGGGGCGCGCCGCGGCAAGTGGTCAAAGATGTTCCAATAGTTGGGAAATGCTAGTCTGACGGTTATGGTAAGCGAAGATATTCCGGGAACGCAGACGTTGCGGCACGGTCTGCAGGTTTTGCGTAGCGTGGCAGATGGGAACCAAAATCTTGCCGAAGTGGTGAAAGATACCGGCCTGTCTCGGTCCAAAGTACACCGGATTTTGCAGGCCTTGCGCAACGAAGGCTTTTTGCGCACCGAAGGCCGCGGCGAATACCGGCTCGGCCCAGCCCTCATTTCCCTGGGCTACCAGGCCCGTAACGAGGTTTCGCTGATCAAAGTGGCCTACCCGATCCTGGAAGAACTTTCGCGCGTCACCCTCGATACCGTGCACCTGGGCATGGAACAAGATTCCAAGGCCTTCTATTTGCTCAAGTTCGACGGCGAACGCGGAATCCAAATCCGCTCCGAAGTAGGCACTTTCCGCTCCATTACTCGCACCGGGCTCGGCCGAGCATTAATTGTTGACCAGCCATCCCAATGGGCCCAACTGTACAACCAAGAAGCCGCAGAAATGCAGCTAGACACCAAACCCGAAGCGGTAGCCGAATTTATTGGCAAAATGGCAGGTTTTGCAGCTCAAGGGTGGACCACTGATATCGAAGAAAACGAGCCGGGAATTCGTTGCGTGGCCGCGCCGGTGCGCGATTCCAGCGGCGAAGTAATCGGCGCTATCTCCATTTCGAGTGCGGCCATGTACATGGGAGAAGAACGGCGGCTCAAACTCGCCGAAAAAGTCAAAGAAGCCGCCCTCAACATTTCCCAACAGCTGGGATACCATCCGGCAGACTAAGCCACCCGCACTGCCGCCAATAAATCCCGCACCGTCCGCGCTTCCCGAATCTTAGCGTCAGGAATCTGTTTTTTGGCAGCCTCCTCCACCCGCACAGCCACTGACCACCGCGTCAAATTATCAACCCACGGCGAATCGAATTCCAGATCGAGCTGGCAATGCTGCTCCGGCACGCCCTCTTCCGTCAAAGTTGCCAAAGCCTCCACCGCGAGAGGGTCCTCCGCTGTGGGCGTAGTTTCGGCGTCGTCGGCACTACTAGCACTAGTAGAAACAGCATCCAAACCCGCTAGATCAGCAAGCTCATCCAAGCTCTCCAGATCACTTAGCCCAGCTAGATCGCCCAGATTGGCAAGGGCAGCAAGGGCATCTCCAGAAAGTGGGGTATTAGCATCCGGCGGCGTAGATGCGCCCGAGTTGGGCCGGTTTCCTGCGCCGTGAGGATTGTGGTCCATGGTTTCCCGCCTCTCAGTTGGTACGCTCGAAGCATGTCGTTCCTGGATCTTATGAAACAGCTCTTTCAGCATACCGCCGAACCTGGTGACCATCCGGCACAGGTGAAGCGCCTGCGCGAAAGGCTCTCTGCAGATCCAAACGATATCGAGGCTTTCACAGAACTGGTGGAAATAGCACAAAATGCGGAAGCCCAACACCCACCAGCCGATCCACTCACCGCCGAACACACCGGTACCGGTACCGCGCCCGCGGTTTCCGCCAATCTTGCGATCTGGGCGCTGGCCGAAGAACTATCTGGCAACCCTTCCTCTTGGTACCCGCAACTGCAGCTGGCCAAACTCAGTTTGCCGGCAGATGCCTCCGGGGCCGTGCGTCGCCTCCACACCGTGGCAGACCGCAACCCTTCCGGCCAAGTATTGGCCGCATGCATAAACATTTTGGCGCAGGCAGGGATGCCGGACCAAGCTCTCAGCCTCGGGCTCGCCCACTGGGATCCGGCCACGCACGGATTTGCGGCCGCACGCGCCCTCATCGAAGCAGCTCTGGCAGCCGGGAGAGAGAAAGATGCCCGCACCTATGCAAACCAATACGTGCCTTACGCAAATAACGCCGAAAAACGCGAACTTGCCGCGCTTGTTACTCCCAGCGACGCCGCCTAACCTCTAACCCGCCCGGAAAATCCATTCCACGCCTGTAGCGCACCTATCCAACTCATTCCGCTCCACGCCTGTAGCGGACCTACCCAACTCAAAAGTAAATAGAAATAGAATAGGTAAGGGACAGGAAGAGAAAACGCGTTAACAAGAAAGGGAAAGATGGCAACTTTCATTGAGATCCATCCGGATAATCCGCAGGCCCGAAATGTGGCAAAAGTGGTGGACGTGTTACGGGAAGATGGCATCGCGGCAATCCCCACGGATTCCGGTTATGCCCTGATCAGCCGGATGGCTAATAAGAGCGGGTTAGAGCGGATTCGGACGATCCGTAAGGTCGGTGAAAAGCATGATTTTACGATGCTGTGCCGTAACTTCGCGCAACTAGGCACCCTGGTAATTGTGAGCAACCCGGATTTCCGTTTGATCAAACAACTGACCCCGGGGCCGTATACCTTCATTCTCAAGGGGACGAAGGAAGTCCCGAACGCCACTTTGAATAAGAAAAAGAAGACGGTCGGCGTGCGTATTCCGGACCACAAGATTACGCAGGCAATCGTGGAGGCCAATGAAGAACCGGTACTTTCCTCCACGCTTATTTTGCCCGGGGAAGAAGAGCCTTTAACCACTGGGGAAGAGGTGGAAGAAAAGCTGGGCCAGGCCGTTGATATTATCGTCGATGGCCCGGTAGGTGGCGGCGCCACTACGGTCTTGGATTTGGTAACTCGCGAGGTGCGAAGGGAAGGAGCCGGTGACATCACCGGAATTGAACTGTGAATCCAATCCTCATAGATCTTGACGGCACCCTGATCGATTCGGCTCCGGTGGTTACCAGCGTTTTGCAGGAAACCGTGCGGGAAGAACTCGGCCAGGAACATCCCCGTGATTACTACCTGCAGTTTATCGGCCCGCCGCTCATGGAAACTTTTGCGTTCCTGGGGGCAACGGACCCGGTGGAAATCACACGGCGCTACCGTGAAAGATACGAACGGGTAATGCTGGATACGAAGCCTTTCCCGCACATGCCGGAAATAGTGGAGCGGTTGGCACGGGCCGGCGTGCCCCTGGCGATTGCCACTTCGAAAAACGAGCGCAATACGCTACGTATCCTCGACCACTACAATCTCACGAAGGATTTTCGGGTTATTTCTGGGGATCCGGAGAACCGGCCGAACTATACGAAGGCCGATGTGGTGCGCGACGCCCTGGACCGCCTAGCGGAAAGCGGCGTGGATACCAGTTCCGCCCTCATGGTGGGAGACCGCATCCACGATATTGAAGGCGCGGGCCGGTGGGGGATTCCCACGGTTCTCGTGGGCTGGAGCCACGCCCCGCAAAGCGAATTTGACCAAGCTTGGGGAAGAGCAGACTCGGTAGCAGAGCTAGAGCAAATGCTCGGTGATTTTGCTATCGGCAAGCTCGTTGCCAAGCTGTAAAATCGTTGGCCAAGCTATAAAACAAATAAAAAGCGCCCGGAAGGCCCCGCACATTATTGTTTCGGTGCGGGGCCTTCCGGGCGCTTGCTGCCGCTGGTTGCTTTGGCGAGCTGCCGGTTGCTTAGGTAAGCTGCCGGTTGCTTTGGTGGTTCGCTGGCTGCTTGGCAAATCGCTAGCTGTTTAGGTGAACCGCTAGCTGCTTAGGCGAACGCCTGTTGCTTAGGCAAATTGGCTGGCGTACAGGCGGGCGTAAGCACCGCCCTTTTCGAGGAGTTCGTGGTGCGTGCCCTGTTCCACCACATTTCCGTGTTCCATCACCAAGATGACGTCTGCATCCACGATCGTGGAGAGCCGGTGGGCAATAATGAAACTCGTGCGCCCCGTACGTAGCTCACCCATGGCTTTCTGAATGAGCTGTTCGGTACGCGTATCAACCGAAGAAGTGGCCTCATCGAGGATTAAAATATCCGGATCTGCCAAATAGGCCCGCGCAATCGTTAGCAACTGTTTTTCACCAGCGGAAATATTATCTCCGTCGGTGCCAAGCTGAGAATCATAGCCGCCCGGCAAAGTACGGATAAACCTGTCAATGCCAATCGCCTTGGCCGCGGCCACCGCATCGGCCTTCGTAGCCCCATCCCGGCCAAAAGCGATATTGCGCCAGATGGAATCCGCAAACAGCCAAGTTTCTTGCAGCACCATGCCAATATGGGAACGCAGGGAATCTTTCGAAAAGTCGCGAATATCTACGCCGTCGGTGAGAATCCGCCCGCTATCGACCTCGTAGAAACGCATGAGGAGGTTCACGATCGTGGTTTTCCCAGCACCCGTGGGGCCCACAATCGCCACGGTTTGCCCAGGTTGCGCGGTGAAGGAAAGATCGTGGATAACCTTCTTGCCCGGTTCATACCCGAAGGAAACATGTTCGAACGTAACCTGGCCGCGCCGGTTTTCCGCCGGAACCAGATCCTCGTAAGTAGCCTCGCTATCGGGAGTCATTTCCGGTTCTGCCATAAAAGCAAAAATGCGTTCCTGCGAAGCCGCTGCCGATTGCAACAGGTTCACGGTAGAAGCCAAAGACTGAATCGGTTGGGAAAGCTGGCGCGAATACTGCAAGAAGGCTTGCAAACCACCAATGGTCAACACCCCGGCAATCGCTTGCAAACCACCCATCACGGTCGCGATCACGAACATTACATTCGCCACCACCGTCATCGTCGGTTGGGAAAGCTGCGAGATCGCTTGCGCCTTGAAACCGGCGTCGAACAGGGCATTATTCGACTTATCGAAGCTCTTCTCAAACTCATCTTCTAAACCATAAGCGGCCACCACTTCCAAACCGGTGAAAGATTCTTCCACCACGGAGGAAACATCAGCCGTCAAATTCCACTGCCGCCGGAACTGCTTCTTGGAATGCTTCAAAATCTGCACTACGACGAACGCCCCCACCGGCACCGCCACCAGCGAAACCACGGTGAGGCTCCAGGAAAGGAAGAGCATTATCACAATGATGCCCAAAACCTGGTAGAAAGCCGTAATCACTTCGGAAAGGGTTTGCAAAAGCGATTGCACCACGTTATCGATATCGTTAGTGACCGTAGAAAGCACATTCCCGCGCTGCTGCTTATCAATTTCGGTAAGCGGCATGCGATCGATTTTTGCTTGTGCTTCGCGGCGCATCCGGTAACCCAAATCCTGCACGATTAGCCGCACAATATAGCTCGCCAGGAAACGTAAAAGCGCTGCCACAATGTAGCAACCGCCCGTCACGCCAAGGATTTTGAGCAGCCGCCCGTAGTCCACGCCGTCTCCGCGAATACCATCGATAACCGTATTAGTGCCCATACCCAGCAGGTAGGGGCCGGCGATCGTTAGCAAAACCGCGCCCAGGGTTACCACGAGCACAGCGAGGATCCGCCAGCGCTCACTTTTGAGGCTCTTGGCGAGCTTTAGTAGCGTCCCCTTGGTATCTTTCGCAACTTCAATATTGCCCCGTCTAGGCATTAGAGGGTCTCCTTCCGTTGCTCCGCGGTTTCGTCATGTTCTTGGGATTTCACGATTTCTTGGTAGGTTTTGCAATCGCGCATAAGTTCTGCGTGGGAACCCAATCCAGCCGGATGCCCATCTGCCAAAACCAAAATCGTATCGGCACTACGCGTGGTAGAGGTGCGTTGCGCCACGATCACGACGGCGGATCCCGCGGCTTCTTCCCGCAGGGCTTGGCGCAAACGTGCATCGGTAGCAAAATCTAGAGCGGAGAAAGAATCATCAAAAACTATGAGGTCAGCTCCGGGTTTGCCGTCCGCATCCGGCAAAGCCCGATATAGAGCACGGGCGATGGTCACGCGTTGGCGCTGCCCACCCGAAAGATTCTTGCCACCGGATTCCACGCGGGCGTGAATCCCGCCCTGTTCTTCCACAAAATCCAGGGCCTGAGCTGCTTCCAAAGCCTTCCGGACCCGCGCTTCATCTATATCCTTGCTGTTTCCAGTCACATTGGTGGCAATCGTGCCGGAGAAGAGGAAAGCGCGCTGCGGCACATAGGCAATTCTCTGCCGAAATGCGGCGAGATCGAGTTTGTGTACGTCCACGCCATTTACTTGGTAAGTGCCGGTGGTTAGATCGGCGAGCCGGGGCAAAATTTTCACCAGCGAGGATTTACCGCACCCGGAGGCACCGACGATAGCTGTGGTAGTCCCGGGAGCAAAGTCAAGGCTAACCCCGTAGAAGGACGGCTCTTCGGCGTCGTCGTACGTGAGCGCGGCATCACGCAAACTAAAGGTGAGTGGGCCGGCGGGAAGGGGTTGCGGGCTGGCAGGGGAAGAAATAGAAGGTTCGGTGTCTAGAATTTCTTTGATACGCCGCGCCGAAACATTGCCGCGCGGCACGATCATAATGATCATGCCGATCATAAGTACCGCCCCGAGGATCATCATGAGGTAGTTGATGAAGGCGGTAAGCGCCCCTACGGGCATGAGGCCAGCTTCGATGCGGTGGCCGGCAAGCCAGACGATTACGGCGGAAGCAATACCAATCACCGCAGACATCAGGGGCATAAGGCCAGACCAGATCGTCCCTACTTCCAAGTAGATCTTGCGTAGCGCGGCATTGGATTCATCGAATCTTTTTGCCGTGTAGTTTTGGCGGCGGAAGGCGCGGATCACCCGTACCCCGGTAAGTTGGGCCCGCAAAGCGTCATTAATAGCGTCCACTCGCTTTTGCACAATCCGGTAGCGTTTAGCCAAAGCCACCATGCACAGCAAAATAATAAGGGCGAGCAGCGGAACGATAACTAGCAGGGTGGCAGAGAGAGTGACGTCTTGCCCAATCGCCATTATGATGCCACCGATTCCCATAATGGGTGCGGTTACCACCAAGGTGAAGGTGAACAGGGCAACCATCTGAATACCCATAACGTCATTCGTGGTGCGGGTTACTAGGGTGGAGGCGCCGAAGCGGCGCTGATCGGCGGGGGAGAAACGTTGCACGTGGCGGAAAGTATCCCGGCGTAAATCCCGGCCCATGCGAGTAGAAATTCGGGAACCGAAGAAAATTGCCGTGGCCGAACACAGTGCCTGCACCACGATGAAGGCGATCATAATGCCGCCTATTTTCCAGATGTATCCTGCATCGTCTTGCAAAATACCCACGTCGATAACGCGCGCGTTGAGCGCCGGTAAGGTGAGATTGAGGAGTACTTGGAGAACTTGCAGAAAAAGGATTAGTGCCAATTCCCAGGCATGTGCACGCAAATACTTCCACGCGAGTTTGTATACCGTCATCTAAGCCTTTCACCTTGTAGATCCGCTCCTGCGGGGCGGCGAGTAAGCAGGGCTACGCAGCGAGCGTTAGCGTTGTACCGCGCGTGCGCCTAGCAGCTCCACACGCCCGTGGTCGGCGCAAAGCTAGCGTTTTTGTACAGCGTGAGTATGGCTAGCAGAGCGCGAAGACCGCTCGGTTAGCCTACGCGTGAAAGACAGATGTCTCTACCCGTAAATTTCGCTCACAACATCATTACCCCTGCTAATGCGGCAAATTACGAGGAAAAACCCTGCCCAAATTCACCTTGCGTGAGGTGGAACATGCGGCGGGCACGTATGTGGAAGATGCGGCGGGCGCGTATGTGAAACATGCGACGCTAAATAGGTAGGTATAGAAAACCGCCGGTCTTCCATACCTGCTCCGCACTCTGAGTAACTAGTTTCTGTCTAGCTCTGAGTAGCTCGCACTAGTTTCTGTCTAGTTCTCGCTAGTTCGAGCAAGTTCTGACTAGTTCGGAGTGGGAAGCGGAAGGGAAAACCGGCGGTTGCTTGGAGGTTACCGTGCCGCGCTAGTTGCAAACTACGAGTTGCTTAGCGCGAAGCGGAAACCCCGCAAGTGTGGCAGGGGGTCCTGCCACACGGCGAACTTATTCCGGATCGTTATCCGGTACCGGTTCGGCGGCTTGCGGGTTGTTGATGTCGTACTTCTCGATTGCTTGCTGAACCACGGAACGGTCAATCTGCCCGTTCTTAGCCAGCGCGTACAGCGCGCGGACCACCATGGTGGCGTCGTCGATCTTGAAGTAGCGGCGGGCGGCAGGGCGCGTATCGGAAATACCGACGCCGTTCGCCCCCAGGGTTTCGTACTGGCCGGGTACCCATTCGCGGATCGAATCTTGTACCTGGTGTTCGAAATCGGAGGTGGCAATGAAGGGACCCTGCTCGTTCTTCAGCTTCGCCGTCACGTAGGCTTCGCGCGGCTGCTCGGTGGGGTGCAGGTAGTTGTATTCATTGGTCTCCAGGCCGTCGCGGCGCAGTTCATACCAGGAAGTGACGGACCATACGGTGGCGTCTACGCCCCAGTCGCGGCGCAACATCTTCTTGGCTTCGCGTGCCCACGGTACGCCGACGCCGGAAGCCAGCAGGTTCACCCGTGGCCCACCCAGCCCATCGGCATCTTCCAGCTTGTAGATACCCTTGATAATGCCTTCCACGTCCACGTTTTCCGGTTCCGCCGGCTGGTGGATCGGCTCATTGTAAACCGTGAGGTAGTACTGGACGTTTTGGTCGCGCCCATCAGAACCGTCCCCGTACATACGCACCAGGCCGTCCTTGAAAATATGCCCGATTTCGTAGGCGTAGGCCGGATCGTAAATGATTACGGAAGGGTTGGTGGAAGCAATCACCGGCGAATGGCCATCCATATGCTGTGAGCCTTCCCCGGTGAGGGTGGTCCGCCCCGCGGTAGCCCCAATAATGAAGCCGCGCGCCAGTGCATCTGTGGCGGCCCAGAACTGATCGCCGGTGCGCTGGAACCCAAACATCGAGTAGAAGATGTAGAAGGGAATCATCGGCAGGTCATGCACGGAATAGGAAGTGCCGGCCGCGGTATAGGCCGCTACCGAACCGGCTTCCGTGATACCCGTGTGCAACAGTTGCCCCTGCGTAGATTCCTTGTAGGAGAGCAACATGTCATGATCCACAGCCGTGTAGTTCTGGCCGAGGGTATTGAAGATCTTCTGCGAGGGGAACATGGAATCCATGCCGAAGGTACGTGCCTCATCGGGAACAATCGGCACCAAGCGGTAACCGAAGTTCTTATCGCGGATGAGGTCCTTGAGCAAACGCACCAGAGCCATCGTGGTGGCTACCTTTTGCTTGCCCGAGCCCTTCTTCATCGATTCGAAAGGCTTCTCCTTAGGCATCTGAATGCCACCTTGATGCACGCGGCGCTGCGGAATATCTCCACCCAGCTGGGCGCGATGTTCGCGCATGTACACCATTGCCGGGTGATCTTCCGGCGGCTTGTAATACGGCGCTGCGTAGGGATTTTCGAGCTGCGAATCTTCAATCGGCACGCCCGTAGTATCCCGGAGCAGCTTCAGATCGGCGCTGTTGAGCTTCTTCATCTGGTGGTTGGAATTACGACCCGCGAACGCGGTACCCAGATCGTAGCCCTTCACCGTTTGTGCCAAGATCACCGTGGGCTGGCCCTTGTGGGCCAAAGCCGCGCGGTAAGCAGCGTAGATCTTGTGGGAATCATGCCCGCCACGGCGCAGCGCCCAGATCTGATCGTCACTCATATCGGCAACGAGTGCCTTGGTGCGCGGATCACGGCCAAAGAAGTTATTGCGCACATACGCGCCGTCATTAGCCTTGAATCCCTGATAATCGCCGTCGAGCGTAGAACCCATGAGGTCTACCAAAGCGTGTTCCTTATCGGCCGCCAGGAGCGGATCCCATTCGCGGCCCCACAGTACTTTGATTACGTTCCAGCCGGCGCCCTTGAAGAAGGCTTCCAGCTCTTGCACGATCGAACCGTTACCACGTACTGGCCCGTCCAAACGCTGCAGGTTGCAGTTCACCACCCAGGTGAGATTATCGAGCTTCTGGTAGGCCGCGAGCTGGAGCATCCCGCGCGATTCGGGTTCGTCCATTTCGCCGTCGCCCACGAAAGCCCACACGTGCTGGTCAGAAGTATCTTTAATACCGCGTTCGTGCAGGTAGCGGTTGAACCACGCCTGGTAAATCGAAGTGGCCGGGCCAATGCCCAAAGAGACCGTGGGGAACTGCCAGAAATCTTGCATCTGATGCGGGTGCGGGTAGGAAGGTAGCCCGCGCCCGCCGGAAGGCCGGCTAGCTTCTTGCCGGAAGGAATCCAGGTCCGCTTCGGTAAGGCGCCCTTCCAAATAGGCACGCGCGTAGTTACCGGGGCTGGAATGACCTTGGAAGAACACTTGATCCCCGCCGCCGGGCGCATCAGGCCCGCGGAAGAAGTGGTTTTGCCCAACTTCGTAGAGAGTGGCCTGGGCGGCGTAGGAAGAAATATGCCCACCTACACCCACGCCCGGCCGTTGCGCGCGGGTGACCATAACGGCCGCATTCCACCGCGTCCACATCCGGAACTGGCGCTCCAGTTCTTCATCTCCTGGGTATTCTGGTTCGGCACTCGCCGGAATCGTGTTGATATACGGGGTGGTGAGTTCGGGCGGAATGCTAACTCCGCGCCCCCGTGCGTGTTCTTCCATGGTGCCAAGCAGGAAACGAGCACGCTCATTGCCGTTGGTATCAATCAGGTCATCGACCGAATCTAGCCATTCCCGGGTTTCTTCCGGGTCCGTATCAGGGATCTGGCTTAGCTGCCCATTGATCATATGAGCACTCTGTTGCTTATCACTCACAGAAACTCCCTCGAATCGTTGGAAATCCGCGCATTGTACGAGTTCTTGTGGAACCCGAGTGAGGCGCAGAACTGAACTCTTCCATCTTATCTCTGTAACCGATGCCACGCCCACTCTGCGAGGCAAAGCGGACGAAGGTCTCACTATTTTTTATCCAGAGAAGATAGGGCGAAACGCCGATTAGTGGCGACGCGCGGAGAGATTTCCCAAAATTAGCGTTTTGAACTTGAAAAAACGGCGCCAATGCGGTGGAGTGAAGACATGACATCGTTCGGTTTCCGGAAAGGAAACGTAATTCAGGAGTTCGGTTACGACGAGGACGTAGCCCAGGAAATTCGCAAGGAAATCGAGACCGCCATCGGTGGGGAGCTCGTTGATGAGGATTACCCCGATACCGTTGACGGCGCCATCGCATGGTGGAGATCAGATGATGGGGATACCGATGATCTCACGGATTACTTGCTAGATATCAAGGCGAATTTCGATTCAGACCAAGCGACGTGCTGGCTATTTGTGCCCGGCCCGCGCAGTGAATTTGCGGTGGCTCACGAGAGTATTGAAGAAGCCGCAGACACTGCAGGTTTGCAGGCAACCACATCGGCCTCGGCAGGTACAGAATGGACGGCGGTGAAACTAACCGCGGCGGGTTTTAGCTTCTAACACACTCGTTTCACTCACGCAAGAATGTCGGACACGGGGTGTGGCGTTGCCTATCGCACACGCCACGCCCCGTTTTATTTGCAAAATATCAGGTACTATTTACTGGTGCTCGTCGCTGGCTCCCGCTGGCGCGAGGAATAAAAACTTATAAAAGCATAGGGGCCTGTAGCTCAGCTGGTTAGAGCGCTTGGTTTACACCCAAGAGGTCGGGGGTTCGAGTCCCTCCGGGCCCACCATTTTATTTACTCGATATGAATCGGCCCGCTTCGGCGGGCCTTTGTTCTTTTTGGGTTGCGGGTTTCGGCCCTTGCACCGGCATGTTGGACGTAAACTAGATATTGCGTTGCGAAGGTTATGCTCGCCGCGGCCGTGCGCGAGCATCCCAGAAGCGAAAGGATCACCGTGGCCACGTACAATATTGCTCTCACCAGCCCGGAAGTTTCTCGCGTGTACACGTACGACTGCCGGGAAAAAGAAAACCGCCAGGTGCTTATCGCGGTTTCGCACGCCCTGGTCCCACTTTTCCCGTTCGACGACGTCGTTACCGTGCACGCCAAGCTCACCGAAGTACTAGAAAAGCTGGGCCTAGAAATCACCACGACGGAAAATCCGGCCCCGGCCGCGCTTCAGCAAGCGGCGCTATTGGTCCGTGGTGGGGCAGGCGAAACCGAACCGGAAGTGGAATTACGTAGCCGCGGGCCCGTTTTCCACTTTGACCATTCGAATATTGATTCCCTCCCGCTCACCGCAGGGTTTGCGCCAATCAGTGCCGGCTGCGACGGACCGATGTGCGCATAAAATGCTGCGCATAAAAGTGCGCCTAAAAGTACGCCTAAACGTATATCGGGGTATATCGGGGCCTACGAGCCTGCAAGCCGGCAAGGTATCCGGTCTGCAAAACGGGAAATGTGTGCCCTGCCCGGGCTGGAAAGTGCCCCATAGGGTAGCTTTGTGGGTATGAGATACACCGTTGCTGATGTTTGCCGTGCCATGAATGAAGCTTTCCCGCCGGAAACGGCGGCGGATTGGGATCGCGTGGGGCTGATTGCCGGAGCTCCGGAAGATACCGTGCAAAAAGTGCATTTCGCCGTTGATCCGTGCGCCGCCAGTGTGGAAGAAGCAATTGCGGCCGGGGCAGATATGCTCATCACCCACCATCCGCTTTACTTGCGCGGAACATCTTCGGTGGCGGCAACTAATGCGAAGGGCCGCTGGGTTACTCGCGCTGTGCGTTCCCGCCTGGCACTCTTTGCGGCTCATACCAACGCCGATGTAGCTGCTTCTACTCGTGCCCTGGCCGAACTGGTTGGCATGGAAATTAGAGAGCCACTTGATCCGGAAACCGGGATCGGTGGGGTAGGGGACTTACCTGCTCCGGTTCCCTTCGGCCACCTAGTAAAAACTTTCGCCGCAAAACTGCCCGATGTGCCAGCTGGCGTTCTGGGGGCCGGCGATCCCGAAAAACCAATCAAGACCCTCGCCATCTGCTCTGGTTCGGGAGATTCATTACTTGCCGCCGCGCAAGCATCTGGCGCCGACGCCTACTTTACGGCGGATTTGCGCCACCACCCGGCCACTGATCACCTGTGGAACGATGGATGCGCGCTTATTTGTGCCACCCACTGGGCTAGTGAATGGCCACTATTGGCATACATGCGCGAAGCTCTGGCCGAAAAACTACCGGAACTACAAACCTATGTTTCCACAATTCCCACCGACGCCTGGAATATAGCCGTTCGCAAATCCACTATCGGCTAGCCTTAAGACTATGAAAGCACCGCGGAAAGACCAATTACAGCTCTTGGAAGTAGCGCGCCTGGATGCGCAAATTAACCGGCTCGAACGCGATAACCAGAAACATCCCTTGCGGGAAAACCTGGCAAAACTAATGAATGGGACCGCCCGGCAAGGCGAGGAGGTACAGGCAACCACCACTCGCCTTACCCAGGCTCGTAAAAATTTGCGGGAAGCCGAAGCACGTTCGGCAGATCTGCAATCCCAAATCGCGGACCGGGAAGCAAAATACAATGCGGGTGAGGGGCTCACTTCCCGAGATTTGTTGACCTTGGAAGCGGAAATGGCAAGCTTGCGGGAAGCCCTAGACGGCGCAGCCGAAGCCGAATTTACGGCTTTGGAAACCGTGGAAAACGAAGAAACGGCACTGGCGCAAGGGCAGGAAAAACTGCAGGCACTTTCCGGAAAACTCACCGCCGAGCGGGAAAAACTCGAAACGGTGGTAGCCGAAATTCAATCCCAACAAGCAGATATTCGCCGCCATCGTGATGCGCTCTACGAACCTTTGGCAGCCCCACTCAAGAATCTTTATGACCACGCGGTAGCCAGCGGCGGATACACCGTGATGGCCATGGCCCCGGATGGTAGTACCGACGGCGGTTTGCGGCTTTCCCCGGTGGAAGTGGCGGCTATCAAAAACAAGCCGGCCGATGAAATATATTTGGCGGAAGAATACGACTGCATTATCGTGCCTATCGACACGGCTTTACCAAACCCTGCCTAAAAACATGCCCGGAAAATGCCTAACCAGGCAATAACCAGGCAATAATAGGGTAGTAACAGAATCTAGAAAGAATAATTGGGACTGTCCGCAAACGGAGACGTATTTCTGGAAGCACGTTGCGTGTGGTAATTTATCCCGCATTGAACGAGGTGGTTCCATGAATAAAAGCAACAATAATACTTCAGGTTTACGTAAAGATTTACAAAACCGCCATGTGCAGCTCATTGCCATAGGTGGTGCTATCGGTACCGGACTTTTTATGGGGTCGGGAAGAGCGATCTCGTTGGCCGGTCCCTCAATACTCCTGGTATATGCCCTGATCGGCGCCGCCTTGTTTATTTTTATGCGGTGCATGGGCGAACTATTCCTCGCCTTCCCCGGCGCTGGCACGTTCTCCGACATTGTGGGTGGGCAGCTGGGCCGCTGGGCCGGCATCGCGGTGAGTTGGACGTACTGGCTGTGTTGGATCGTGTGCGGAATCGCAGACGTTATCGCCATCACGGGTTACTTCTGGTTCTGGTGGCCCGATCTTTCGCCCTGGATACCCGTCGTCGGCGTTACCATCGCACTTTTCTTACTCAACGTGGTAACGGTGAAGGCCTTCGGAGAACTAGAATTCTGGTTCTCCATGATCAAAATCGTGGCGATCGGAGCTCTCATCGTTACCGGTCTGATCATGGTGGCGACGGCGCACGAGAACCCCAATGGCACGCATTCGGCGGTATCTAACCTGTGGAATTACGGAGGTATTTTCCCCAATGGCTTTGCAGGTTTTTGCCGCGGTTTCCAAATCGCGATCTTTGCTTTCGTGGGGATTGAACTCGTGGGCGCAACCGTGGCAGAAACTGCTAATCCGGCCCACACGCTCCCGCGGGCGATCAATTCCGTGCCCGTGCGCATCCTGCTTTTCTATATCGGCGCACTTACCGTAATCATGATGGTCAACCCGTGGAACACGATCGACCCGGAAGTTTCGCCTTTCGTCACCATGTATACACAAGTGGGATTACCGGCCGCAGCTTCTATCGTAAACCTCGTGGTGATCACCTCGGCCATGAGTTCGGCCAATTCCGGGATCTATTCGACTTCGCGCATGCTCTACGGCCTGGCCAATCAAGGGCAGGCACCAGGCATATTTGCGCGGCTTTCCCACCATGGCGTACCGGTAAACGCACTGGCCTCTTCCTGCTTGTTCCTACTTTCTGGGATCGTCCTTATGGCAATGGGAGATTCCGTATCGCGCGCCTTTGAGTTCGTGACCACGATGGCATCCATGCTGTTCATGTTCGTATGGTCGATGGTTGTTATCTCCTACCTGCGCTACGCGGTGAAATATCCAAAGTTGCGCGCCGCTTCCACTTTCCCTGTTCCGGGTGGGCGGGTTTCGGCAGTGGCCGCGCTCGTGTTTTTCGGACTCATGGTGGTACTGCTCGGCTACTTCGAAGAAACCCGAATCGGCCTTGTGCTGGCAGGCCTCTGGGTGATCGGAATCTGCGGTTTTACGCTGTTGCGCGAAAGGCGCGGGCGCAAGCAACTAGAAACGAGGAACTAGGGACGAGGAACTAGGGACGAGGAACTAAGGACGAGGAACTAAGGACGAGGAACTAGGGACTCGCGAAAAACTCTGACGTAGTGCGCGTGGCCGGTGGGCGGTGCCGGGGTAGCGGCGCGCGGGCGATAGGGGCAGCGGCGCGCGGGCGGTGGCGGCCCTCGGCGTCGCGTGAGCGGTGGCGGTTCTAAGTTAGCGCGCGTGGGTGCCGGTGCGTGAACGGTGCCGAATCTAGACGGAGCATCGCCCGATAGCCTCGTTTATGGTGCAGGGCGGAAAACGTGTAGAATGGGAGATCGCGAAAGAGCCAGCTGGGCGGCCGCGTTGCGTAAGCACCGAGGAACGTCCGGGCTCCACAGGGAACGGTGGTGGGTAACACCCACCCGGGGTGACCCGCGGGAAAGCGCCACAGAAAAGAAACCGCCGCAAGGTAAGGGTGAAAAGGTGGTGTAAGAGACCACCGCGGCGCCGGTGACGGCGCTGGCACGGCAAGCCCCACCGGGAGCAAGATCAGGCAGCGCGCATTCGAGGTATCCCGCCGAGCGCGCGGGTGGATCGCTACAGCGCTACGGCGCGAGCAGTGGCCCGGCAACGAGTCACGTAGATGGATGGTCGCCACCGGGTAGATATAAGCGCTTGGCGCCAATATCTACCCGGTACAGAACCCGGCGTACAGGCTGGCTCTTTCGCGGCAAACCCGCCACGCCTACCTTGCCCGCATAGTAAAACTTGGCTTCGCACAGGAATGCAGCCGCCAACCAAAGGATCGCAGCCGCCAACCAAAGGATCGCAGCCGCCAACCAAAGGATCGCAGACGCAAACCAAAGGATCGCAGCCGCCAACCAAATGTTTACGGGCGCCATCCAGGGTGTTTATAGCCGCAAACCCACGTTAGGATCCGAAGGCAAAGTGAGGATTTCGGGGCCCGATTCGCGTACCACTATCGTGTGTTCGAACTGGGCGGTACGGCCGCGATCAGCGGTCACCGCGGTCCAGTTATCATCCCAAATCTCGTAGTCGATAGTGCCCAGCGTGATCATCGGTTCTACCGTGAACACCATGTTTTCTTGGATGACATCCGCATATAGGGGAGCCGAATCATAGTGCGGGATAATAAGCCCCGAATGGAAGGCTTCACCCACGCCATGCCCGGTGAAATCTTCTACGGTGCCGTAATCGAAACGGCGAGTGTAAGCCTCGATCACGCGGCCAATCACATTGACTTGCCGGCCCGGTTTGGCCGCTTTAATGCCGCGTAAAGTAGCCTCCGCGGTCCGCTCGATCAACAGCTGGGATTCCGGATCTACTTCACCCACCGGGAAAGTAGCATTCGTATCCCCGTGCACCCCGTTCTTATAAGCCGTGACGTCCAGGTTGATAATGTCGCCTTCTTCAAGCGGACGCGAATCCGGAATCCCGTGGCAAATCACTTCATTGATGGAGGTACAAATAGACTTCGGGAATCCCATATAGCCCAGGCACGAAGGGTAAGCGCCGTGATCGCACATGTATTCGTGAGCGATACGGTCTAGTTCATCCGTAGTCACCCCGGGAGCGATCACTTTCGCGGCTTCATACATGGCATCGGCGGCAATAGTGCCCGCTTCCCGAATCTTTTCGATCGTCTCTTCGCTTTTTACATCGGAAGCTGTCACCTGTTCGGGCCCATCATGGAACATATACTCCGGGCGCTCAATATGCTGCGGTACCGACCGCTTAGGGGACAACTTTCCGGGGGTAATCGCGCCAACCGGCGCACGATGTGCCAAACTCATGAGTCCCATCATAGGCGCGGGCCGGAAGAAAGCCTAAGGCCAGCCGGCCCGCGCCGCAGCTGGCGCCCGCAACTAATGGCGTAGCTAACCCCGCAACTGGCGCCGAAGTTAGTTAGCGCGTTGCTCGCTCCCACAGCGGGCGCTAGCAACATGCGCCCTAGAACTTAGACTAGAAGCTGTGTTCGGCGCTGGGGAATTCACCCTTGCGTACCGCTTCGCGGTAGGCGGAGGCTGCGTCTTTGAGCGCCTGGCCTACTTCGCCAAATTTTCGCACAAACTTTGGCGCCCACTCGCCGTAACCGGCCATATCCGTCCACACCAAAACTTGGCCGGAAGTGTGCGGCCCAGCCCCAATACCGATGGTGGGGATATGAGCGATTTCGGTGATCTTGCGGGATACCGAGGCGGGGATCATTTCCAAGACGATGGCAATAGCCCCGGCTTTTTCAAGTTCGATGGCATCGTCCTTGAGGCGGGTTTCGGCGCGTTCATCACGGCCCTGTACCCGCGGCCCTCCCAACGCCGAATCGGATTGCGGGGTGTAACCAATATGAGCCACCACGTTGATTCCGGCTTGGGTAATCGTACGAATGGTGGGGGCGTATTCCGCGCCGCCTTCGAGTTTGACGGCGTCGGCCCCGGCACGCGTGAGCCGGATAGCATTGTGGAGTGCTTGCTGAGGGCTTTCCTCATAGGAACCAAACGGCAGGTCAGTCACAATGAAAGCGCGTTCAGTGCCGCGCATAACGGCCGCGGTAGCGGTCTCCATTACCTCCATCGTTACGGGGATAGTGGAAGAGTAGCCGAGCATAGTGTTACCGATGGAATCACCCACCAGGAGCATTTCCACTCCGGTGGCGTCGAGCACGCGAGCGGTGACGGCGTCGTAGGCGGTGAGCATGGAAATCGACTCGTGGTTTTTCATCATTTTCCGCAGGTGATGTACCCGAATACGAGATGGGGTGAACTTTCCATCCCGGAAAGTGCTCACGGTTTCGTGTTCCTCACCGTTCGGGGTACCGGTGGTTGCGTGCTCGTTCATAAGCCCTCCGCTAGGTGCTAAGTATTTGAAGCAATCCTACACACTTGCGGCATGTAAGCTGGGGCCTGAAAGCGGTGCGGGAACTGAGCAGGAGGAATATGGGCGCGATACTGAATTTTTTGGGAGCTAGCGTTTACGAGTTTTGGATCGGCATTGCTATATGTGTACTGGCCGTGCTGGTGCTGGCCTGCGCCTGGCGCCCAGAAAAAGAGTATGCGGCCTTACCGCGCGGAGTTTTCCCAGGCCCGCAATCCCCGCGGCAAACCCGCCGGGCCCGTTCCGACCGTCCGCCAATCCGTTCCACCCCACCCGATATGACGCCGGCCCTCGCCGATTTTCTGCTCGACGGCGCCACCGGAGATTCTGCCACCGTGGCCACCCTGATCGATTTGGCGTGCCGAGGCTATATTTCTTTCGACTTTATTCGCGATACCGGGGCGCGGCGCGAAACTATTATCGTCTCCCTCACGCGGGAAGCTGATGCCAATCTGCCCGCCCAAGAAAGACGATTCCTCGAAGCCATACAACAGCCGGGAGCCGGCGAATCCGCAGCTTATCGGCAACTGCGCCCCATGGACGCAAAAACCTACCGAGCGGAAATGGAACGGGCCGGCCTACCGCCTTCGCGCAAACCCATCCTGCGAATCCAAGGGCTTTCCCGCAAACTATCGCGCCGCGTGGCTTTGGATGTGCGCGATGAAGTAGTGAGCCACTTCGGGTGGATTTTGCGCCGGCGCGAGTTTCTAGGTTCGCTGGGAGCCGTTTTCTTCCTCGCCGGGATTGCAGGTGCGGTGGCAGCTTTCGTGCTTTCTTTAGTGGCGGGCCTGGCGGAGTTTTGGACCGGCGTGAGCGTTTTCGTGGCACTGTGCGGCTTGCTAACCGTGTTGGGGTATAAGCGGCTTTCGCCGGACGGCGTGGTGGCTTCCGACCAAGTGCGCGGGTTTCGCCGCTTCCTTATCGAAGCACCAGTTTCGGCCGGTGCTCGGCTCGAAGATTTCGTGAAATATCCGGGGTGGGCGCGCGCCCTAGGCTGTTTGGAAGAATGGACGCAGTCTTTGGAACGCTTATCACGCACGGACGCGCGGCCCATTGCCAAACTCGTACCCTGGCTAGTCACCCCGGGGGAAGAACTACGCTCTTGGTATCAGGTGCGTGACTACTTGCAAATGATCGACTTGACTTTGCACGGCCACCCCGCCGCCGAAGACGACGACGAACCGGGCGGAGTGTGGGGCGTGCTCAAAAAATTCTGGGACCGGGTGCGCAAATGGTTCTGGAACCGCGACCAACTTCCCGCCACCACGGCGTCGGGAAAGCCCGCCCAGCTAGCCGAGCGCTAAAGTTAGCTTATGAACGCACAACAAGAGTACGTGCTCCGTACCATCTCCGAACGGGACATTCGCTATGCTCGGCTTTGCTTCACCGATATTGTGGGCACCCTGAAATCCGTGGCAGTAGCCCCGGCCGAACTGGAAGCCGCCTTTAACGAAGGTATCGGTTTTGACGGTTCGGCAATTCAAGGCCTTACCCGCGTCTACGAATCGGACATGATAGCTACCCCGGATGTCGATACTTTCACCGTGGTGGAAACCGATGAAAACCCGGTGGCCATGCTCTTTTGCGATATCACCACTCGCGATGGGGAAGCGGCCCGTTCCGACCCGCGTTCCATTCTCAAGAAAACTTTACAACTGGCGGCCGATGAAGGATTCACCGCCTACGTGCACCCCGAAATCGAGTTCTACCTCTTCCTCCCCGGATCCACAATTGATAGCGAACCTCAACCTATCGATAATGGTGCCTACTTCGATTATGTTTCGCGTAGCCTGGCCCACGGGTTCCGCCGCGACCTTATTTTGGCCCTCGAAAAAGCCGGTATCTCCGTTGAATACTCCCATCACGAAGCCGGCCCCGGCCAACAAGAAATCGACCTGCGTTACGCGGATGCACTAACCATGGCAGACGCTATTATGACCACCCGCGTCATTATCCGCGAAGTGGCCCTCAACCACGGCGTGGAAGCTTCCTTCATGCCCAAACCCTTACAATCTTGGCCCGGTTCTGGCATGCACTCGCATTTCTCACTATTCGAAGGCGAAAATAATGCATTCCATGATCCGGCCGGACAATATGGCATGTCTATCACCGCCCGCCGTTTCCTTGCCGGCCTGATGAAACACGCCCGGGAAATTACCGCTGTTACCAACCAACACGTGAACTCATATAAACGGCTGTGGGGTGGCGGTGAAGCCCCGCCCTATGTGTGCTGGGGCCCGCGAAACCAGTCTGCTTTGGTCCGCGTACCCGAATACAAACCGAATAAGCCATCCAGTGCCCGCCTCGAATATCGGGCTCTGGACACTGCTTGCAATCCCTACCTGGCTTTCGCCGCGGTGTTACGAGCCGGCCTGGCCGGCATCACCGGCAAATACGAACTGCCTGAACCAGCCGATTCTGACGTTTTGCTCATGAATGATATGGAAAGAAGCGTGCTCGGCATTCAATCTTTGCCCACTTCCTTGGAATCTGCCATCGGGATTATGCGACGCTCCGAACTGGTGGCCGATATGCTCGGCGAAGATGCCTTCGACTACTTCCTGCGCGATAAACAAGCCGAATGGGCCGAATACCGGCGGCAAATCACCCCGGCAGAAAGAGCCCGTTTCCGGATGACCTAAAAACTAGCCATGAACCGCAACTCTATTTCATCCCGCCTCCGGGCCGCCGGATTTACCGATCCGCAACGCGCCGCCCGTATCTGCGCGAGCCTTGATCTCGAAGCCCTCCGGCTCAGCCCGGAAGATTTCGCGATTTGCGCCGATCCGGACCGCGCCCTGCTCGCCCTCGCCCGGCTAGAAAAAACCCTCCCGGCCGCCGTGCCACAAATGTTTGCCCCCGCCGGAGGAACTAGTGACGTTAGCGGGGATACCGGAGTTGGCGGGGGAGCTGCCGGAGCTGGCGGGAATGACGGGAATGGCAGAGGTGGCGGGGGCGGTACCGGCGGCGAAGTTGGCGGCACTAGCGGCGGTGCCGGGGCTGCCGGGGCTGCCGGAGCCGGCGGGGGTGCCGAAGGCGGCGGTGCAGGTGATGTTGACGGTGCCGGGATTGCGAGCGAAGCCGGTGGGCAGGCAGCCCGGCAGCGCCTTCTTGCTGTGCTGGGCCTTTCCACCGCGCTCGCGGATCATCTGGCCCGCCATCCGGAAGCCGCGCAAGTATTGCTTGCCGCGCCGCGCTGGGAAACCTCCGGCCAGGCAGGAACTGCCTGGGAAGTAGAAAGATTGGCCGAGAATCTTGGCTTGCCAGAAACTTCCGGGCCGGCTGCCGGCGGCGCACAGTTTTCCGCTAACTTAGCCCGTAGCTCAGGGGCCGCGATTGCATCTTTGCGGGCTCGCTATTGTTCCGAAATTTTGGCGATCGCCGGCGCTGATCTCACGGCGCCCGCGGCCGTGGAAGTAATGCCGCAGGTTGCCGGGCAGATATCCGACGTCGTTACCCGAACTTTGGAAGCCGGGTTACAACTTGCGCAGGCAGAAACGCCGGGTGCCGAAAAAACGCGGCTTGCCGTAATAGCGATGGGGAAAACCGGCGGACGGGAACTGAACTATGCCTCCGATGTTGACGTGATTTATGTGGCCGAGCCGCGCGGGCAGGTTAGCGAAGCAGAAGCGTTACACATCGCGGAAAAAATCGTGGTCCGCTTGGCACAGATTGTTTCCCAAGCAGGAGCCGAGCCGGCACTGTGGGCTTTGGATACCAATTTGCGGCCGGAAGGTGGGCGCGGCCCGTTGGTCCGCACTTTGGCCTCGCATCTTGACTATTACCGTACCTGGGGGCAAAGCTGGGAATTTCAGGCCTTATTGAAGGCGTGGTTTGCGGCCGGAGACCGGGAACTGGGCGCTGCCTACGTGGAAGAAACCCGACCTTTGGTATGGCAGGCCTCGCAAAGGCCGGATTTTGTGGAAGATGCGCGGGCTATGCGCCAACGCGTGGAAGAAACAATTGCTTCCCAAGATCAAGAATTGCATGTGAAGCTCGGGCGGGGCGGATTACGGGACGTAGAGTTCACGGTCCAGCTGTTGCAGCTCGTGCACGGGCGGGCCGATCCAAATATTCGGCAAAGTAATACGCTTGCAGCCTTGCAAGCTTTGGCGGAAGGCACCTATATTTCTCGCCAAGATGCGGCCAGTTTGGATCGCTTGTACCGGTGGGAGCGATGTTTGGAACATCGGCTGCAATTGCAACGTTTGCGCCGGGCTCCGCTTTTCCCCACCCAGGAAGGCGAATTACGGCGAATCGCGCGGGCCATGGGAGAGATGAGCGGGCCGGCCCTGGCAGAAAAGTTCCGGACCGTGCGCCGCCAGGTGCGCGGACTGCACGAAAATATTTTCTATCGGCCCTTGTTGCCGGCCGCGGCCCAGCTCAGTGAATCGGATATTTCCTTGGAACGGGGAGCAGCTTTTGATCGTCTCTCAGCTTTGGGATATCGAGATCCACGCGGAGCTCTCGGCCATATTGCGGCGCTAACCCGCGGCTATTCGCGTACCGCGCGGATTGCGCGGCAACTACTACCGGTAATGCTCGGCTGGTTTGCCAGCGGCCCGGATCCTGACGCGGGCTTGCGGGCCTTCCGGATTCTTTCCGAAAAAATGGGTTCTACCTCGTGGTATATGCGAGAATTACGCGACGGCGGCCCGGTAGCGCAAAGACTTTGTACCGTGCTGGCACGCTCCGAGTTTTTGGCCCGCGAAATCCCGGAACTTCCCGAATCCGTAGCCTGGCTGGCTCGTGATGAACACCTGCAACCTCGCACCTTTTCGCAACTCACTGCCGAATTAGAAGCCATGGGGGAAAGGCGAGAAACCTCTCTCGAAATAGCTTTGGCAGGTAGGTTTTTGCGCCGCCGAGAACGGCTCCGCATCGGCCTGGCAACCGCACTGGGCGTTATCGATACAGAAACTGCGCGCCGCGCCCTTAGTCAAGCCACACATATTGCGATCCAAGCCGCCCTGCAAGCAGCTTTGCGCGAAGCGGGAGCTAGCCCCGCCCAGGCACGCGCCGGTTACATTCGCACGCGCAGGAAAGACAACGCCCCGCGCGGCGAGGATACCGGTATGAATACCGGCCCGCGCGGAGAAAACACCGACATAGGTTGCCAGGAGCGCGGTAATCCGCGCGGGGAAACCCTCGAGATTTGCGTAATCGCGATGGGAAGCTTGGGCGGGGAAGAATCGGGTTTTGCTTCCGACGCCGATGCGCTTTTCGTTTACCGGTACGGCCCGGAAAAACGCGCCGCCGGCCCCGAAGAAAGCGCCTTTTGCACAGAAGAAAGCGCCGCCGGCCCCGAAGAAAGCACCTCCAGCATGGAAACCCCCGTAGAAAATAGTGTAGATCCGCAGCAACTCGCCTCCCGCACCTTGCACTTTTTGCGGGAGGGTAGCGCTGAACCTCCGGTGGAAATTGATACGGACTTGCGGCCGGAAGGAAAGCAGGGGCCGCTGGCTCGCAGCCTTGCATCGTCTGCCAGCTATTACCAGGAATGGGCACAAACTTGGGAAAAACAGGCGCTTTTGCGGGCACGGCCGATCGCCGGAAGTCAAACTCTTGGCCTGGCTTTCCGGGAGGTAATCGACCCGCACCGTTATCCGGCCGCGCCCGGTTTTTCGGCGCGGGAAGTTACCGAAGTGCGGCGCATGAAGTTGCGTATCGAAAAAGAACGAATCCCCGGGGGCGGCCGGGCCACGCACCACGTAAAGCTCGGGCCGGGCGGCTTGGCCGATATTGAATGGACGGCGCAACTGTTGCAGTTGCAATATGCGGGCCAGGTCCCCGGGCTACGCACTACCTCCACGGTGGAAGCCTTACGCGCCGCTGCCCAAGCCGGGATCTTGCGCGCGCCCGATGCTTCCGAGCTAATCGAAGCCTGGCAACGGGCGGGGGCCGTGCGCGATGCACGGTTCTTAGCCCGCGGTACCGGCGGCCCCAAGGCCGACTATTTGGCTACCGACCCGGCAGAACTTGCCCGCGTGGGAGCTATTTTGGGAGAACCCGGCAGGGAAGTAAATGAGCACTACCTAAAAGCGGCGCGCCGCGCCCGCCAAGTAGTCGAAAGAGTTTTCTACGGCCAAGAGCCGCATTCTCCTACTGCGCTCGCATGATTTTAATGCTGCCCAAGCTGGTCCGCGCGTCCAGATTGAGGAACCGTTCGGGAGCGTCATCGTGCTGGCTGGGTGGCAATTCACTCCTTACCTGGCCCAATTCTGTTTTGCAATTGGCATTCACGGCAGTGCCGAAGGGGATCCCCACTTGGATCGAACCAGCATCAGTACGCGCGCGTAAAGTTCCGCGCCGGGCTGCGCCCACGCGAATATTACCGGCGTCGGCCTCCAAAGTGGCGTCCCCGCCCAGTGAATCTATTTGCAAATTGCCCGCGTCCACTATGATACGTGCCGTCAAAACCGTGCCAATAGTAACCGCTCCGGCATCCGCGTTCACGTCTACATCCACCGCACGGTCTATCCGCACTGATCCGGCATCAGTTCGTGCCCGCACGTTTTTCCAGGTTCCGGTGCAAGTGATCCTGCCGGCGTCAGTAGTAATTTCCGCATTCACTCCTTCGCCGGTTTCGATCCGCACCCTATTCTTGCGGGCGGATGAGCCAACCGAAATTCCGAAAAAATTGATCGTCACCGGTGCCTGACCGCTGCGTGTTGCGCTCTCAATCAGTACCTGCCCGGCGTTTTCCATAACCGTAATATCTTCAGATTCGCTGTAGACCCGGATGCCTTCCACTTCTGGGTTCGCGTGGGCCTCCACCGTCAAATAGTCACCGGAAATGGAAATGTTTTCCGGGGTGGTATCGCTACTAAAAATCGGGTTCGCTTCCGACATTTTGTACTCCTTATGTGGTGATGAAAATAAAACAATTGCCATGCCGGGTATTCGCCCCGCATCTGCCTGTCAATTGGCCGGTATCTGCCGGGCAATTGGTAGGCATATGAGGGGAAAAGGACCGGCAATTTACTGGCACGTGGGTCTGCTTTAGCAGCTGCGTGCGTTTAGTAGAACAGCCCGCTCAGGTGCGTGCGGGACTGCGTGTGCTCGGTTTGCCGGTAACGCGCGCTTTGCAAAACATTCACGATATAAGCGTTGAGGGACATCCCGACCTGCCGCGCTTCTTCCTCGATATGGGCTTTAAGGTCCCCCGGGAGGCGGAGCGTGAGGCGCGCCTGGTCCGCAACATTTTCGGTTTCTTTTGTCTCTGGGGGAGTTGCCGGAGCGGCGCTGGCATCACTACCGGCGGTTTCTGGCAGATGAGTGGTGCCGTTTCCTTCCCGCACCTTGGCGGTTACGTAAGGGCCGGCCGCACTCACCGCTACCTGTAGTTCCAGATCGGGAACCTGTTCGTTTATTGTCGCCACGATATCCGCCATGGTTTTCATTTGTGCTAGTTCGACGGCGGGGGCGACGGCGGAAATCAGTTTCTCCGCGGTTTCTTGGGTTTGGGCATCAGCTAATTTGGAAACGCTGCGCAAAGACTCCTCAATCTGTGATGCCATATTCTGCACTTGCATGACACCATTATGACACCGTTACCGGTGTCGGTGTCAAGCCCTGGGTAATTTTGGGTGTGCGGTACATGCTTTGACTCGCGCACCTCGAGCCGGGCGGCGCCCGAAACCGTGACGGGCTTCGAGTTGCCCGCAGGGATTATCGATGCTTTGCCGTAGTTGATGCTTTGCAGTAGTCGATGTTTTGCGGTAGTTGGCCGGGGGCCTGCTCCAGAGCGGGCTGAGCGGCCTTCCATGCATCACCACCGAGCTTGCCTGGCGCGCAACACTTCTGAAAAGCGGCATAAAGTTTGATGGTCAATCATTTCGGTCTTAAGATGATTGCGTCTCAGATAGCCGTTCGAGATGTAACTAAAAGATGCGGCGCAAGTTCGACCGGCATGCGCACCATAATGGCAGCTCTCGTCCCGTGGAATAGCGTGTGCTGAAATAAATATCAATAAGGAGGGGATACGAAATGAAACGGTTCGGGACATTCTCCCTGCTGTCCATTGTCACATTGGTAGTGCTCTGGGCGTTGACCGCGATCAAAGGAATGGGTCTTATGGAAGCTGCAGAATCCACCTGGCCGATATTCCTCGTATCGGTAGTTTTCAACGCTTATATTGTGTGGGGTATGCCGAAATTCCAGCAGCAGATGGCCGCTGCAGATACAGCGGAGGTAACCCGGCGGAAGCGTACGGCTCTCGTTTTTTCGGCAGGTTCGGCGATTATACTCTTGCTTGCCATATGGCTCGTTTTCATCCACTAAGAATCAGCCTAGAAGCGACGTGGATGGAACGCGGATAGTGAGTGCACCCACGTAGTGGCCGTAAAAGTTGCAGTACCTGAGGAGGAGGGAGGAGAAATATCGACACGAGAAGTGGAAAAATAGAAAGTTATGCCTACGTGCATAGCAGCAAGGCAAAACAAATGCTCTGAGCGCCAGCGGAGATAAACTCCCGGAGCTCAGAGCATTTGCATAATTTCAGCAACCTGCCTTTAGCTGGCCGTTCACCGTTCACCGACCGTAGCTTTCCGAACGTCTCAAACGCCTCGCTTTCGAAGAAAACGTCTCACCCTCGAAGAAACCGGCAGGCCGGCACTAGCTAGTTTCCTACATGGTGTAATACAGCTCGTATTCGTAAGGGTGGGGCCGGGAACGCAATGGTGTCACTTCGTTTTCCATCTTTAGATCGATCCACGTGCGCACGAGGTTCTCGGTGAATACGCCACCTTCGAGCAAGTATTCATGGTCGCGTTCGAGTTCGAAGAGCGCGCGGTCCAAAGACGCCGGAATCTGCTCAATGTCCTTATATTCTTCCGGCGGCAATTCGTAAATGTCTTTGTCAATCGGTTCGGGTGGTTCGATCCGGTTACGGATTCCATCCAGCCCTGCCATGAGCTGCGCCGAGAAAGCCAAATACGGGTTAGCCATCGGATCGGGTACGCGGAATTCCACGCGCTTTGCCGCCGGCGAGCTACCGGTAACGGGGATACGAATACATGCGGAACGGTTGCGTGCCGAATACACCAGGTTGATCGGTGCTTCGAAGCCCGGCACGAGCCGATGATAAGAATTGACGGAAGGGTTCGTGATTGCCGCCAAGGATTTGCCGTGCGCCAACAAGCCGCCAATATACCAACGAGCTAGATCAGAAAGCCCGCCATAGCCGCGTTCATCGTAGAAAAGCGGTTCGCCATCCTGCCATAAAGACATGTGGCAATGCATTCCCGAACCGTTATCGCCGTACAGCGGCTTGGGCATGAAAGTCACGGTTTTTCCGGCTTGCTGGGCGGTACGCCGAATCACGTACTTGAATTTCATGAGGTCATCGGCCGCGGCCCGCAAACTATTGAACCGGTAGTTGATTTCGTGTTGCCCGCCGGTGCCAACTTCGTGGTGGGCGCGTTCCACTTCCAAGCCCACCTGCTCCAAATACTTACACATCTGATCCCGCACGGATTCGTGTTGATCTTGCGGCGCGACGGGGAAGTAGCCACCCTTGAGTGGAATATGGTAGCCCTGATTGCCACCCTCGGTATCGCGCCCAGAAGTCCAGAAACCTTCTTCGCCGTCGACCTCAAAATAGGCCTTATTCACCGTGTTTTCGTAACGTACCGAATCGAACATGTAGAACTCGGCTTCGGCGGCGAAATAGGCGGTATCGGCAATTCCGGTGGAAAGCAAATAGGCTTCGGCGCGCGCGGCAACAGAGCGGGGGTCACGTTCAAAGTTTTCCCCGGTAAAAGGGTCGACGACGTCGAAATTCATCACCAGGGTACGGTCCGGGCGGAACGGGTCAATATAGGCCGTGGCCGGATCGGGTACCAGCTTCATATCTGATTCGTGAATGCGCGTGAAGCCGCGGATCGAAGAACCATCGAACATGAGACCTTCGGTAAGGTTCTTGGCCGTAGCCTGGTGGGCGGGGATCGTGAAGTGTTGCATCACACCGGGAAGGTCACAGAACCGGACGTCGAGGAATTTCACCCCATTTTCTTTGTTCTGAATGTAGTCACTTGCTTCCGCAATACTAGCGAACACGTGTCCTCCTTCACTCCTGGCGCGGTTCTTTTCTAGCCGCGTACGCATTCAACGTAGGTATCGTATAAACCCCAGCGGCGTTCAAACCAAAAACTGTGCTAACGCACATGTGCGATAAAGAACAATTTGCCCGGTCCGCGAGTTGAGATTCGCAAACCGGGCAAACAGTAACAGCGATGTTCGGGGCTTTGGAACGCTAGGAACGAAAGCTACCGCGGCTACCGGCGAGGCCTAGTTACCGCGCAAAGCACGCCGCGAAATACGCTGGTTGAACGGGTCAATACCCTTCGGAATGCCCAGCGGATCATGCTTGAGGGCTTCAAGACGCTGCGCGAGCGCCGAAACTTCCTCATTCGAAATCTTCTTCTTGAGGCGGCGGATCTTTCTTTCTAGCTTCGGTAGTGGCACTTGGCCTTCACCATTGCCTACGTAAATCACTTCTACCGGCGCATTTGGTGCCACGCGGCGCAAGGCCCGCCGCTCATTTTCCACCAGACGCCGGGCCCGATTAATCGGACCTTCCGCTACGAGCACCACGCCCGGCCGGCCCACCAACCGGAAGACGAAATCTTGGGTGCGGGCATTTACCCGCACGGGCTCTTCAGTTTTGACCCAGCGGCCCCGCAAGGAATCAATCACCGCGGAAGAAGCCCCCGGCATTCCTTCGATCTGCTGGTAGCTGGCATTGCGCACGGCCCGCGTCAAGATCAGCATTGGCAAAAGCAAAGCCAACATAATGCCGATCAAGATCCAAGCGATCCACGACTTGGTGACGAAAGCGAGAACAATACCGATGGCCAGGCCCACAATCGCGCTTGCTGCCAGCACCCACCCCAAATATTTGTAGGTACGGCGCGCTACCTTGTAGGCATCGCGCAACGTGCTAAAGAACCTGCGCTTTTGCGGTTTATCCTTCGATGTCTTCCTTGCCATGAGGCCCCTTCCGTCTTCGATATCTCGGCAAAATTCTAGTGTATCTCCAGCTTCTCCGCTTGCCACCTTAGTCGAAGTATCGGAGCAGCATGTTCACGTGCTTTAGTAACTAAAGGTGTAACAGGCGCGAAAAAAGTTGCCGGAGCAAACAA
Source organism: Actinobaculum suis (assembly GCF_900618115.1). NCBI lineage: Bacteria > Bacillati > Actinomycetota > Actinomycetes > Actinomycetales > Actinomycetaceae > Actinobaculum > Actinobaculum suis. The sequence continues at coordinate 1,530,422 of NZ_UYIO01000001.1, read as the reverse complement.
TAGAATTGGACGCCAGCGTTAATATGTATGCGTATTCGCTAAGGTGGGCTCGATAATAAAACGATTGACGTTTAGGCAAGGAGTTTTCTTATGGCTAACGTGAAGTTCTACGGCGATCAGCATTTTCCATTGGAAATGCACAAGGTACGAATTATCCAAAAACTGCGCCTACTGCCGATAGAAGAACGCCTCACCGCGATCCAAGAGGCCGGTTTCAACACCTTCCTGCTTCAAAATAAAGACGTGTTCTTGGATATGCTCACCGATTCGGGCGTCAACGCGATGAGCCAAGAACAGCAGGCCGCGATGCTCAATGCGGACGATGCATATGCCGGTTCGGCCACGTACTACCGGTTGGAAGCCAAGGCCAAAGAACTATTTGGGATGGACTATTTCCTGCCCGCCCACCAGGGCCGTGCCTGCGAGAACATCATTTTCTCCACCCTGGTAAAAGAAGGCGATATCGTCCCCATGAACTACCACTTCACCACCACGAAGGCACATATCGTGGCCAATGGAGGCCAGGTAGCGGAATACCTATATCCGGAAGGTATTGACGTAAACGTCGATCACCCGTTCAAAGGCAATATGGATACCTCCCAACTGCGAGAGTTGCTAGCCTCTCCGGCCTCGGTTCCGGCGGTAAGAATGGAAGCGGGCACAAACCTGATCGGCGGCCAACCGTTCTCGCTGGCAAACCTGCGCGAAGTAAGCGCGCTATGCCGCGAATTTGGAGTGCCGTTAGTACTCGACGCCTCACTCCTGCAAGACAACCTGTACTTCATCAAGGAACGCGAACCACAGGCTGCAAACATGTCTGTTCGGGAGATCGCGCTGGCAATCGCGGCGGCTTGCGATATTTTCTACTTCTCTGCCCGTAAGCTCGGCTTCGGGCGCGGTGGAGGCATCCTCATTCGCGATGAAGCTACCTATAAGCAGATGCGCGGGCTAGTACCGATGTTCGAAGGTTTCCTAACGTATGGCGGCATGTCAGTACGCGAGATGGAAGCGATCACGGTGGGGCTGGAAGAAACCATGGATTATGACATGATCTCCCACGGCCCGCGGTTCATCGCCTATACCGTAGATGAGCTCGATAAACGCGGTGTTCCAGTGGTAAAACCCGCCGGCGGCCTGGGTGCCCACCTCAACGCCATGGAATTCGTGGACCACATTGACCAACGAAACTACCCGGCCGGTGCCCTCAACGCCGCCCTCTACCTTGCCTCCGGAGTGCGGGGCATGGAACGCGGCACCATGTCTGAAGAGCGCGACGCCGCCGGAGTAGAACCACTTGCCAATATGGAACTAGTGCGCTTGGCATTACCACGCCGGGTCTTCACCCTCTCGCAGGTCAACTACCTTATTGACCGCGTGACCTGGCTCTACGACAACCGCCAGCTGATTGGTGGCCTCGAGTGGGAAGAAGAACCGGAAATCTTGCGCTTCTTCTACGGCCGGATGCGGCCCGTATCGGATTGGCCGGCACAGCTGCTCGCAAAATTCCGGGAAGATTTCGGCGATTCCCTGTAATACTCGCAATACCGGGGCGAGCAGAACAACCCGGGCTAATCGCCGCCTGTGGATAAGTCCGCAACGGCAAAAGTGGATAACTGCTAGCCGGGCCTTGCAGTCTGCTTTGCTAGCCGTATGCGTGAAGGTTTTGTGGCTCTGGGAATCGGAATTGTGGCCGGATTTTCGCTCGTATTGTGGTCTGCGGGGGAGAGCGCCGTAAGCCAGCCGGAAAACACACCCGGCGAAGTAACTTTGCGGATCTCCCCGCACAAATCCGGGAAGAAAACACCAAAAACCGGGAACGAAACGGCAAACCTAGCCCCGCAACCCGCGAGCGCGGCGGCGTCGGAACCCGGCGCGGAGCCAGCAACGGAACCAGACCCCGCAGTAGCGCAAACGGCCCCGGCAGCGAACACCCCCGGAACAACGCAGACTCCCCAAACCGCATCGCGCTCCGAAAAAGAAAAAGAAAACCCTCCGGCTGGTATCCGTGGGAACCAGCCGGAGGCAGAAAGCATTGCCCGTGGTTTGCTCGCGCAACGCGATGCGGCAATCATGGCGGGAGACAGGGCCCAGTTGCAGGCCCTGACGGTTCCCGCCTCACCAGCTGCCGCAGAAGATGCCGCGCTCGCGGACTTTTTGGCCGCCAATCCTGTCTCCCAGATACACACGCGCATGGTTTCCGCGCACTGGACCGCCGAATCTGAGCTACAAGTGCTAGAAGTGCTGACGGTGCAAGAAGAACTTGTCTTTAACAGCGGTGAGCGTGTGCCAGCCGGACCGGAACGCTGCGCACGCTGGGTGGTAGAAAGCCAACCCTGGCGGATTTCCGAAGTTTTGCCCTGCCCCGAGACCGCGCGCCACTAAAACGACAGTTGTATAGCTGCGCATTTTGTTTAGTGGCCGGCTGGCGGGGCTGGTTTGTTTTGCCGCCGGTAGTGCCCTTTTGTTTAGCCGCCGGCAGCGCCCTCTAGCTTTACGGGGCGCTGGGGCTGACTGGGGCTGGCTTGGCGGCCGGCTGGGCCGGTTTACTTGCTAGCCGGCTGAGCTGGGTGTTGCGCGATGAAATCCTTGGCTTTCTGGGCGTCCGGATGATTTGGGCACAGGGTTACCGCACCTTGCAAAGTGCCAATGGTATTAGCAGAAGGTGTGGCAGAAAGCGAATCGATTCCGAAGGCCGGGGAAGCGCAAGTGGTGTAAAGATCGCCGAGGGAAGCGGCCGAACCAGCATCGCTGGCGGCTTTGAGTGCGGCTTCTTCTTGCGAGTTTCGGCCGCTACTCTTCCACTGCACACCGTTATAAACCGGCGCGCAAGCAAAACGATCCGCAGCACCTTTCTGCCAGGCTTCCTGCAGGTTTGCAAATTCGGTTTTTTCTGCCGTGCCGCCCGTCATACAAGAAACCGGCTGGTCCTTTTCCGGATCAGTGACGGCCTTGCGTTCCGTCTGGGAAGCCCCCTGCGTTGAACCGGAAGCCTGCGTAGCTGCAGAACTTGCGGAAGCATTTCCGGTCGAGTTTTGGGTCGAACCCGAACCAGAACAAGCGGTGAGTGCAAAAGAAAAGGCAGCAAGAAGAGCGGCCGCCGCGTGAATTTTATTCATAGAAAAAGTATAGAACGGGCTTTTCGTCCTTCCAAAACCTGCATAAAACTAGAGGTAGAGAAATGAATCATGGCCTATTTGGGCGGCGTGTATAATTGGCGCATAACGCGACACTCGGAAAACAACCGGAAGCATAAAGCGGGGCCGGGATTCTCGGAAACTTGAGTTTGCCACCCAGTTTCCGGTTGCATCCCGGCCCGCTTGTTTGGGGTTGTACAGCCCCGGTTTGGTTAGAGCTTTACAGCCATTCGTTGAAATCAGTGTTTTCGAGGAGGTTCTTGAAGTCCTTCAAGAACCGGCCCGCTACCGCACCGTCAACGAGCCGGTGATCGTAGGTGATCGCCGGGTAGAGGTAGCTACGGATACCGATCAGTTCGCTACCATCAGCCGCCTTGACGATGCCCGGTTCGCGCATAATCCCACCGATTCCGAGGATCGCAACTTCCGGTTGGTTAATAACCGGGGTGTCGAACATGACGCCGTTGCCGCCGGTGTTGGTGATGGTGAAGGTACCGCCGGTTAGGTCGTCCACGCCGGCGCTCCCTTCGCGCACCTTCGCCGCGCCCACATTGATAGCGCGGGCCAGGCCGGCCACATTGAGATCTCCAGCGTTCTTGATTACGGGAACGTACAGGCCCTTCGGGGTGTCAACCGCGATGCCAATGTTCTCGTAGTCGAAGTATTCGACGGTCTTGCCGTCTTCGGAAATCCGGGCGTTGAGGGTCGGGTGAGTCTTGAGCGTATCTACCGCGGCCTTCACGAAGAAGGGCAGATAGGTGAGCTTGGTGCCCTCGCGTTCTTGGAAAGCGTTCTTTTGCGCCTGGCGCACCTTCACCAAGTTGGTCACATCCACCTTGATAACCGTGGTGAGCTGGGCAGAAGTTTGCAGCGAGCCGACCATGCGGTCCGCGATCGTGCGGCGCAGGCGCGACATCTTCTGCGTGGTACCGCGCAGTTCCGGATCATCCGGGCCACCCTTGACCACCTTCGCAGCCTTCGGGGCTGCGGCCGGAGCCGGAGCAGCAGCCGCAGCGGCGGCAGGTGCCGGGGCAGCTTGTGCGGCCTTGGCGGCTTCGGCGGCTGCGTGGGCCTCTTCCACATCCTGGCGGCGAATACGGCCGCCCACGCCGGTGCCCTGCACGGTAGTTAGATCCACCTGCAGTTCTCGGGCGAGCTTGCGCACGATCGGCGTGATGTAAGCATCGGGTTCGGTAGCAACCGCAGGTGTGGCCGGAGCTGCCGGGGCCGCGGCCGGAGCAGCAGATGCCGCCGGGGCAGAAGCAGCCGGGGCAGCAGGAGCAGCAGCCGGTGCCGCCGGGGCGGCCGGTGCCGGGGCAGCGGCCGCGCCATCGCCAATGTAGGCGAGCACGGTACCTACCGCTACAGTTTCGTCTTCTTGCACGGCAATGGACTGGAGTACGCCGCTGGCCGGAGCCGGAACTTCCGAATCGACCTTATCGGTGGAAACCTCCAGGAGCGGATCACCCTCGGAAACTTCCTCACCTTCGGCAACCAACCAGGAGGTTACGGTACCTTCGGTTACCGATTCGCCCAGGGCGGGCATCTTCACGGCGACGCCGGTACCCGCACTTGCCGGGGTGGCCGAGGAGGCCGGAGCAGCCGGAGCAGCCGGAGCAGCCGGAGCAGCCGGAGCAGCGGGGGCTGCAGGAGCCGGGGCGGCTGCCGGTGCCGGAGTGGCGGCCGCAGCCGCGGCCCCACCGATTCCGGAACCATCACCGATATAGCCGAGCACGGTACCTACCGCTACTTCTTCATCTTCTTGTACCAAGATTTGTTCCAGTACGCCTTCTGCGGGGGAGGGGACTTCGGAATCAACCTTGTCCGTCGAAACCTCGAGGATAGGCTCATCGAGCGAAACCGTATCGCCCACTTCCTTGAGCCACGAGGTGACGGTACCGGTATCAACGGATTCTCCCAACGCGGGCATTTTAATTGGTTCAGACATGTAATCCCTCAGTTCAGTTTTCTTACGTCTAAAAGCTTGTTATCTGCGGCACGAGCGTTATCCACGCGGTACTGCGGTAATTCTTGCTAATTGTGAAGCGGCTTGCCAGCCAGCTTGAGAAGGACTTCCCCAATCGCTTCGTTCTGCGTGGGATGCGGGTGAATGAGGCCATCGTAATCCTCCGGATAGGCTTGCCAACCCACCATCGTCAGACCTTCGCCAATCTGTTCGCCCATGCGCTTGCCAATCGCGTGGAAACCAACGATCGGACCGTCCTTCACGCGCACCAGCTTGACGAAGCCCTGCGCACCCAGGATCTGCGACTTGCCGTTCCCCGCCAGGTTGAAGGAAGCCGTAACAATGTTTTCCTTGCCGTACTTGGCTTCCGCCTTGTCTTGGTTCAGCCCCACCGAAGCGATTTCCGGTTCGCAGAAGGTAATCCGCGGAATCAGGGTTTCGTCAATAACGCGCGGGGAGAGCCCAGCGATTTCTTCGGCCACGAACATGCCCTGCAAATACCCGCGGTGTGCCAACTGGATACCCGGCACAATGTCCCCAACGGCATAGACGCCGTCGATATTGGTACGCAGGCGCTCATCGGTCAAAACGAAACCGCGATCCATATTCACGCCGATTTCTTCATAACCCATGCCTTCCGTGCGCGGGGCACGGCCGATGGCAATGAGCAGGTATTCGGCCTCGAATTCCTTCCCATCCTGGGTGAAGACCTTCACCGAATGGTCGGTTTCTTCGAGGTGGTCGAACATGGTGTTGGTGGCGAACTTGATACCACGCTTGCGGAACTGGCGTTCCAGGTTCTTACCGATTTCGGGATCTTCCGCGTGCACCAAAGTGGGCAGGCCTTCAATGATCTGTACGTCCGCACCGTAGGAACGGAAAGCAGAGGAGAATTCCACGCCGATCACCCCGCCGCCGAGCACGATGATCGATTTCGGCGTTTCCTGCAAATTCAGCGCTTCGGTGGAAGTGAGAACGCGCTTGGTGATTTGCTGCCCGATCGTCTTCGAGTAAGAACCAGAAGCAAGAACCAGGTTCTTCCCGCGATACTCCGTACCATCAACCGTCACCGTGTGCGGGGCCGTGACCTTGCCCCAGCCGTTAATCACATCGACCTTGCGGCCCTTCAACAGGCCCTGCAAGCCTTTGAACATGCCGGCAATTATGCCGTTCTTGTAGTCCTGCAGGGCTGGCATATCGATACCCGTTAGGCTTGCTTGCACACCCACGCGCTGCGCTTCGCGGGTTTCGTCAGCAACTTCGGCGGCGTGCAATAGTGCCTTCGTCGGGATGCACCCGTAATGGAGGCAGGTGCCACCTACTTTGTCTGCTTCGACGAGCGCAACATGTAAGCCCAACTGGGCTGAGCGGAGCGCCGTAGCGTATCCGGCGCTACCGCCTCCGAGAATCACTACATCGTATTCCTTGACTTCTGCCACCAAATTCTCCTTACGGTTATGAGTGAGAGCAGTACGCGGACGTGGTCCGCACCACGGTTCTATTCTGCCACTTTGGAATGACTAAAGGGCTAGATATTTCTATCATTTACATGCTACGGATACGTAACTTTGTTGTTGAGGTAGCCAGAATCTCGCACGCAAGATCTGTAGGCTTCTCCTATGAGTTTTTTCTCGCGTTTGAAAAATAAGCATAATCGCCGTTCTGGGGGCGGTGCGGGGCGTCGCGGTGGCGGCCTGTTTTCCGGCAAGAACAATCGAGAGGAAAACACGCGTGTGGAAGAACACTTGCGTGCTTTCACTTCCACCCGGAAAGGAGTGGAAGCCTATTTTGAGCCGGCCACCCCGCGGGAAGAACCCGCTTTGTTGCTAATCGCGCGCGACGGCGAATGGACGCGGCGCAAAGTGCAAGACTTGAAAGTAGCGCTTAGCCTTGCCGAAAAGCTGGGTTTGCCGTTCTACGAAGTACAAAAAACTGGCTACCCGAAGTCTATGCGCGAATGGAATGAGCGCCACCGGGCTGGATAATATACCGGGCAGAGCCAAGCTATCGGGCGGAGCCAAGCTACCGGGCGAAGCCAAGCTACCGGGCAGGGGCAAACCGCCGGGCAGGAGCCAAGCAGCTCCCGGCAGGGGTTTTGCCCGGGGTGCGCTTAGCCGCCCCACATTGGGCACAAGCAGCTATCGGGCAGGGGCTTTGGGCGCGGCCCGACGCGGCCCCGATGAGGCACAGTTTCTTGCAGTTACAGCGTAATATACGCAAGATAGATGCGGAGCCACTCGGGGCTTGCAGAAAAAGATGCATAAATAATGAAGATGCACGAATAATAGTAGGGCTCTAATTTGCTCGGAGTGCGAAAACCGATCGATAGGACAGGGGTTTGTAGTGGCAGAAGATGGCGAAATTATTAAGGACGATCGCCGCCGCGCGACGGGGTGGCCACGCTTCCTCCTGCTCGCCCTCTTAGTAGCGGCAGTAGTTTTTTGTTGGAGGGGAGTTGTTTCCGCAACTTCTTCGGCAATTGACGGGAATGGTCTGGACGTATTTACCACGATTCTGGCTGCCCTTTGCTGGCTGGGAGGGGCTATCGGTTGCTTGCACAATGGCCGGAAAATGCGTTGGGTCGCCACCGTGTGCTGGATTATAAATATTGCTTTGCCTTTCTTCGGCGTGGGTTTCCCAGATGCTTTTGTGCCCGTCAATCCCTGGTATCGAGGTGGGGAAACCTATTTCTATCTGCCCACGCTCGGCGCGATTTTGGCGCTGGCCTGGTTGCTATGGTCCCGGCCCTCAAACCTCCAAAAAATGCGCGAAGCCGCCTAACCTTGTACTTGCCGGGCGGGACTTCGGGTTAGCCGAATGGGAACGAAAGCGCGCACTAGTAGGGCCGACACCTCACACTAGCTGGCGGAGCAGCTAACTTACGCTGGCCGGGCGGCACGAAAAAGCCGGGCTGGCCAGGAAGAACTGGGGCCAGCCCGGCAAGCGGGTTGCGTTTCTCTTATTTTTCTTTCTTAGCGCGGCGTAGTGTGCGCTTTTCTTCGCGCTTTTCGGCCCGCGCCTGGCGCCGATCTTCCCGATTCTTTTGGCGAGCGGCTCGCAAATCTTCCGGAGCTCCGCCCTCGGGATATTCACCTATTGCGCACTGCGTGCGCGGCATACGCCAGCGGCGCGGATAGAAAGTACGGACCCACATTTGGGAAATCGTGCGATCTGGAACTTTGTCCGCCCCGTACTTGTGTGCCACTAGGGTGCGAGCGCGATACGCGGCCAACCAACCATCGAAGAGCATTACGAACAGCAAACCGTAAGTTCCCCACACGAAGTATTGCATCACCACGGGGTTGGCCCGCAACACGAAAATCCCAATGAAAATAATGGCGAGCAAGGGGAGTACAAGGGTCGCAAAGTGGCGCCGCGAATCGATACAGTCACGTGCAAAACGGCGAATAGGGCCGCGATGCAGCTCCGGCATATTCTTTTCGTCACCTTCGCGCATGGCCTTTTGTTGCCGTTCGTAAATCTCATTGGAACGGGCACGCTGTTCCGCCTTGAGGATCTTCTTTTCTTCCCGAGTCAACGTGGATTTTTCGGAAATGATTGGACGCCGATTGCGGCGTTCTACGTCCTTACGTTTCGGGGTGGGCCGTCCCTTACCCGGCGTATAGCCCTTCGGCCGCTGGGCGGGCGCCGAAGTTTCCGGTTTTTCTTCCGGTTCGGTTTTTTTCTTCCCAAAAAGTGCCATGCGCAGTCTTTCTCAGTTTGCCAATAATCTTGCCGCGCCAAGTCTACGTGTTCACCAGAAAAAAGTGCGCGACGCCGGCCTACTATCGTCTCTTCGTTGCTCTAACGACGCCGTAACCCGAACTGCGTCGGACGCAACCGCGAAACCGCGGGGCATCCGTAGGTACTAACAACACCGTGCCACAACCGCCCCGAGAACAAACCAACATCCGCCACAAACAATTCCGCCACAAACAATACTGTGTGGTGAAACGATTATCTCGCCGCACTGCTATCTCGGCGCATTGCTATCTCGCCGTACTGCACCGAAGCCAGTGCGCGGTGGATATAGAAAACACAGGAAACACAGCAGGAAAATGGATACGGAAAACGCGGTGTGGAAAAGCAGAGCAGACAACACCGTATGGAAAACTCGATACGAAAATACGTACGGAAACACGGAAAAACAGGGGCCACGATAGGAAGTTACCGCGGGCAAGCACGGCGGCGCGCTAGGCTAAGCCTATGACTTCAGATCTGGCGAAAAAGGTGGATGAGCAACTGGCTCACCATCGTGAAGAACTCGAAAATCTCATCCGTATCCCCTCGATCTCGGCAGACGCTTTTGACCAAGCGGAAGTACGCAAAAGCGCAGAATACGTAGCCCAATTGGCACGTGAGCGCGGTTTGGAAGCCGAAGTAGTGCAGGTGACTGCGCCTTCTGGTTTGCAAAGCCGGCCGGCGGTATTGGCACATAAGCAGGTGGGGGAGGATAAACCCACGGTTTTGCTGTATGGGCATCATGATGTGCAACCGCAAGGCACCGCCGAGGGGTGGGAAACACCACCTTTTGAGCCAACGGAACGGAATGGACGCCTGTACGCGCGGGGCGCGGCCGATGATAAGGCGGGCGTCATGGTCCATATGGGCGCGCTTTCCGCGCTGGGCGATGAGCTCGGCGTGAACGTGACCTTGTTTATCGAAGGTGAAGAGGAGATTGGGAGCCCCACCTTCCACGCCTTCTTGGAAGAATATCGGGAGCGTTTGGCGGCCGATGTGATCGTGGTGGCCGATTCGAGTAACTGGAAGGTTGGCGAACCAGCACTTACCACTTCTTTGCGCGGGGTGGTACGGCTCGGCGTGGAAGTGCGCACTTTGAGCCACGGGATTCATTCCGGCATGTTTGGCGGGGTGGCCTTGGACGCAGTGACGGCGATGAGCCACATTATTGCTTCATTGCATGATGAAGACGGAGCGGTTGCGGTTGCCGGTTTGCAAAGCTGGGACGACGCCGAGGTGGAGTACACCGAGGCCGATCTGCGGCAAGACGCGGGAATCCCGGAAGATATGCAGATTATTGGGCGCGGTTCGTATAACTCGCGGATGTGGACGCAACCGGCAATTTCGGTGATTGGTATGGACGTGACCTCTACCGCTGAATCTTCCAACACGATTATTCCAGTGTGCAAGGCTTATCTTTCTTTGCGCGTAGCACCGGGCCAAGATCCGCAAGAAGCCGGCGAACTTCTGGCAAAGCACGTGCATGAACACGCCCCGTATGGAGCGCAGGTAACTACTGAAGTGGCGGAAGCCGGCCCCGGTTTCAAGGTGAATAGTGGGGCAGCGGCAACGCAGATTATGCGCGATGCACTATCGGAAGCTTTTGACCATCACGCGGTGGGAATTGGTACCGGCGGTTCGATTCCCTTCGTAGCGGATCTACATGAAGTGTTCCCGGAAGCAGAAATTCTGATTACCGGGGTGGAAGATCCCGACACTCGTGCACATGCCCACAACGAATCCTTACACCTGGGCGACTGGCGTAACGCTATTCTGGCAGAAGCATTGTTGTTGAAGAATTTGGGTGAAAAGCATGCGTAAATCGATCCTGGCCGTTTCTTTGGCCGCTGTAGGGTTAGCATTGGCCGGTTGCTCGGGTGGTGCTAATTCTGATGCCAACGCTTCGGCCTCGGCTTCTGCAGAAGCTACCGCTTCAGCTACCGAAAGTGCAGCTCCAGTAGAGATCAACTATACGAGTGAGGGAATGCCAAAGCTGGCGAAGAACGACGCCGGCCAGCCCATCCTCGAGTTCCCAACGAAAGAAAAACCCGCCGATCTGCGAGTGGAAAAACTGGAAGAAGGCACGGGTGCGAAGATTACCGCGGCTTCTACGGTAGTGGTCAACTATGTGGGCCAGCAGTGGGGTGATGCGAAGGTCTTCGATTCTTCCTTTGAACGGGGCGCGGCTGCATCCTTCCCGGTAGGTGGGGTAATCAAGGGCTGGTCTACGGTGCTGGAAGATTCGCACGTGGGCGATAAGTTCATTGTTTCCATCCCGCCGGAGCTCGGATATGGCGAAAGCGGTACGCAGGGAATCGAACCGAATGCCACGCTCGCTTTCTACGTGGAAGTTAACGGGGCCTGGCAGGGCGATTCGGCCGGGCAGGCAGATGCCAAGGTAGAAACCGATCCGGATTCTTTGCCGGTCAAATACAAGGGCGAGTTGGGTCAGCCGGTAACCGACCTGGCGGTCAAGGAAGGCCAAGCAGCGCCGCAGGAAATCACCACGAAGGTGATTGCGCGGGGCACGGGCCAGCCGATCAAGGAAAAATCGATGGTGGTAGTCCAGTTCGAAGCAGTTTCTTGGGATAACTCTTCGGTTGCTGAATCCACCTGGAAACCGCAGGCCCAAGGCACGCCTTCCGGCCCGCGCGTCTTCCCTTCCGATCACGTACTCTTTGGCCAGAATTTGCAGGGAGTTCCGGCCGGATCGCGCGTTTACATTGGCGTGCCTGATCCGAACAAACCAGACACGGCCTCCATGGGCGTGGTGGCAGACATCGTGGCCGTCTACTAAGACTAGCCGTCTGCTAAAACCGGCTGGCTGCTAAAACCGGCCGTTTAGCAAAATCGGCAGGCTACTAAAGCCAGGCGGCTACTAGAACCAGTTGTTTGCTAAATCAATACGAACGGAAAATAAAACGATTATTGGCCGGCTTTGCTAGGTCCGAACATACGGGCCAAGCAAAGCCGGCCAAAGTTTATTTATTGCGGGGAAGCTGGCGCAGGTTTGCGGGCAGGCGGAAACGTGCCGCACCCTGCACGGGTACTCCTAGTGGCATAGTGCCGATATGTTCCAAAATACGCGTGCGCGGATCTGCCAACCAGTTCGCCAAAATCTCGGTTTCCTCACTGCTTGCTAAACCCGCTGCCCGTTCCGGGCGGTCTACTAATTCCGCGTTTTGTGCGAGCAACTGTGCCTGTCGCGGAATATCAGCGGCCGGCACCCGGGTTTGCGCCCGTGCGGCGGTACTTGGTTCTGCCGGTGTGACGGTACTTGGTTCTGCTCGTGCGGCGGTACTTGTTTGCGCCCGCACTGCGGCATCTGCTGGCGTGCCTGCTGGAGGCCTTGCCGCAGCATTTGTTCGCGTGCCGGTTTGCGGCGAGGCTAGCGGGAGGGCGGGGCGTGCGGCGTCGGCACAAAAACTTGCGGCGGTGAGACGCCCCCAACAGATAACGGCGATCTCCCAGCCCGAATCGCGGCGCCGGGCGGCAATAATCCGGAAACTGCGCCACAAAGGTAAGAGTTTTTCGCGGCGCCGGGCAGCGCCCATAAGCGCGGCGAGGCGGTCGCGTTCGATTGCGGCTTGCTCAAAGTTTTCGGCGGCCGCGAGTTTGCGGATCAAAGCCAAGTGGTGCTCCCATACGGAGGCTACGTCTCCAGCCAAAATCTGGGCGGCACGCCGTGAAGCAACCTCAACCGGGTTCGCCGTGCCGCGCGGTGGCAAAACACATTGCCCGGGTGCAGAGCCAGGTACGTGCCCGGGAATCGTACATGGCGAATCCGAAAAATCGGTGGCCCGCGGGATCTGCAAACCCCCTTCGCGCAGGCCTGCTTCTAAACAAATTAGTTCTTTGGCGCGCCGGGCCGCCGCACCGGAAAAGAACGGCCCTAAACAGTTTTCGATATCTGCGTCTGGGATGCCGCGCGCTACCCGAATATGCGGTTCGCCGGTGCGAGGTTTGCGGTCCAAAACCAGCCACGGTTGCGAATTAGGCCGGCGGGAGCGGCGATTATAAGGCGGATCGTATTTTTCTATATGCCGCAATTCCACTACCGCGGCTTCTACCGCGGTAGCCGTGGGGAAGGCTTCCACTTTTTGGGCCAGGTCCACCATTTCGGCCATCCGGCCCCGCGTTTCTGCGGCGGTGAAATATTGGCGCACGCGTTTGTACACGTTTTTCGAGGTGCCTACATACAAAACTTCGCCGCGCGGCCCCAGAAAATGGTACACGCCGGGCCCTTTCGGAAGCCCATCGGCAAGGTAGGCGCGGCGGCGCCGGTGGGCGGGCACCGGATTGGAAGCCGCAAACAAATCCGCAATATGAGTGACCCCGCGCGGGCCCAAACGCCCCAAAATCGTGTACAGCACGTCTACGGTTGCCCGGGCATCCGCCAAAGCCCGATGGCTGGGGCTGTGCGTGGCACGGCAAAAACCGGCGAGCGTACCGAGCTTATAGTTCGGCACCTCTTCCCGCGTGAACACGCGACGCGCCAGGGGCAAAGTATCAAGCACCGGCAAACTGGGAAAATCCAGGCCCAAAACCTGAGCGGCGCCGCGCAAATGCCCAATATCGAAACGGGCATTATGAGCTACCAAAACCGGGCGGGAATCCGGATCCACAAAATCTAAAAACGCGGGTAGCGCGGCGGCAATTTTTGGGGCGGTTACCGTCATCGCGGTAGTGATCCCGGTGAGGGAAGCAATAAAAGCCGGGACGGGAACTTCCGGGTTCACCAAAGTAGAAAACTCACTCACGGTTTCTCCGCCGCGTGTTTTCACCGCCCCGATTTCCGTGATCGCGTGCAAACCCGGTTTATTTCCGGTGGTTTCCAGATCGACGACGATAAAAGTCACTTCGTTGAGTTCTGGCCCCAAATCCGTAAAAGTAAGCTGTTCAGGCGCGGGCGGGGCCGCCCCTTCCCGGTGAATCCGAGCCGGATCAAGATCGAGATAATCCTTACGAGACGCCCGGCCAGTTCGCATATTTTCGCAGTCCTTTCACAAAGATTCGCGCGTCACCCCATCAGCTTACGCACAGCGCACCAATTCCGCGGTTTGTGTACGGGTGCTAATTCCGCGGTTTGCGTGTGTACGGTTTTCGCGGAATTGGTGCGCGGACTAATTCCGTGGTTTGCGTGTGTACGGTTTTCGCGGAATTGGTGGGTACTAGTTCCGCGATTTGTGTGCGCCGACTAATTCCGCGGTTTGCCAGCGGACAGAACCGCGGAGCTGAGCCGTGATAGCTAAGTGCGGGCGGGAATCAAAACTGAGTAAAACTGAGTAACTGGCTAGAGGCGGGCGCCGTCGTCGAAAGGATCGGTATCTTCCCGGGCGGGGGAGGTGCAAACAACTGCCGCCCCGACGAGGCCTAAAGCTACCAGCGCACAAACTGCAGCGCCAAACGTGCCATATGGCAAGTACCCGAGCAGGCACAATATGGCAAGAACGCCCGCAAGACCCGAGCCACCCCATAGCCATGGTGCGGCCGGATGCGTGGGAGCTGGCGGCGGATTGTAACTCGCAAAAGTTTCCGGATCGTGACCTTCAGCGAAAGGCACGTCCTCTAAATCTTCAGGGGCTGGGTTCCAATCGCGCGGCCCGGCCGGGCGCGGCGCAAAATTCTCAGTATGTGAAACGGCGTCTGCAAAGGCGGGCGTAAACTTCCCTGGTGCTGTGGTGGTTTGCGGTTCGCCAGTTAATTGCCGCTGGGCGTTATCCTCCGGGGACGCGGGTGTGTGCGGCGGCAAATTCTGCGGCGGCGCGGTAGTAGTTTCGGAGTCGGCAGCGAATTCTGCTTCGAGTTGGCGGGAAATATCTTCCCAGGCGGCGTCGAAATCTTTATCCTGCGGTTCCTCGGCTCGTTGGTCCATGAAGATCAGCTTAGCCGCCTGTAGGATAACTAAGGACGGTAGTGGCTCGGGCCGCTACCCGATTGGTATTTTCAGGAAACGGAAGGTTCAAAGATGACTGTCCGCCGAGTTGCGCTACTTACTGCCGGGGGTTTTGCTCCCTGCCTTTCCTCCGCCGTGGGAGGTCTCATCGAGCGGTATACCGAATTGGTCCCTGATGTAGAAATCATTGCTTATCAGTATGGCTACCATGGCCTGCTCACTGGTAACTATATCGAGGTCACTCCGCAGGCTCGCGCGCAAGCTCACGTGCTCCACAAGTGGGGCGGCTCACCGATCGGAAATTCGCGTGTCAAGCTCACCAATAAGAAGGATCTAGTAGAACGCGGGCTTGTTCCCGAAGACGCCGATCCGCTGGAATTTGCCGCAAACCGGCTTACCGAGGACGGCGTAGACGTCTTGCACACCATTGGCGGAGACGATACCAACACTACGGCCGCAGATCTTGCGCATTACCTGCATGAACATGGCCACGAGTTGACCGTCGTCGGCCTGCCGAAGACGATCGATAACGATATTGTGCCGGTCAAGCAATCGCTAGGCGCGTGGACGGCAGCGGAAGAATCAGCCAAGTTCGCCGCCCACGTGATTGGGGAACACCGTTCCAACCCGCGCATGCTCATGGTGCATGAAGTGATGGGTCGTAATTGTGGTTACCTCACCGCTCAAGCCGCCAAGTACTACCACGATTGGGTTGGCAAACAAGAATATGCTCCCGCGCTCGGGCTCACCAAGGAACGCTGGGATGTACATGCCGTGTTCCTCCCGGAAATGCATATTGATATTGCGAAGGAAGCTAAGCGCCTGCGCGCCATTATGGACGAGATCGGGAACGTAAATATTTTCCTTTCCGAAGGTGCTGGCGTGGAAGAAATCGTGGAAGAAATGAAGGCTGCGGGCGAAGAAGTTCCGGTTGATCCCTTCGGCCACGTGAAGCTCGATTTGATTAATCCCGGCCAGTGGTTCGCCCGCCAGTTTGCAGACAAATTGGGTGCGGAAAAGGTCAATGTGCAAAAGTCGGGCTACTATTCGCGTGCTTCGCGGCCCAATCCGGAAGACCTGCGGCTCATTAAAGGCATGGTAGATCTGGCAGTTGAATGCGCACTAGCTGGCAAGCCGGGCCTTATCGGGCATGATGAAGAAAACGGCAACATTTTGACCAATATCGAATTTAGCCGCGTGGCAGGCCACAAGGCTTTCGATATCACCACCGATTGGTTCGTAGAAACCATGCGGTCCATCGGACAAGATATCGAACCTCATCCCGCTAAGTAAACGGTTTCTGTTCTGCAGAACATATAAATAACGCCTGCGAGCCCGGTAAGGTTTTAGCGCCTTGCCGGGCTCGCGTTTTATGTTTCCGAGAAGTTTTGCGGGCAGTGCGGTTTTCCGACGCCGCCGGTGGTCGCCCATTTTTGAGGAAAGTAAACACGGATAAAATGCCAGCCCGAAGGCCAGAAAGTGCAGCGAGGTTGCAGCGATGTTGCCGAGCAGACGCCGCGCAGACCGTAAGCGCCCCGCAATACCCGGCAAGCACCGAGTTACTCGGTAAAACCGTGAAGATGGCCACGAATTGGGGAAGGATACTCCCGCTTGCTGGAATGTTTACCCGCTTACGGGCGGATATGTATACAATCCCGATATGTTCGAAGACGCCGATAATAATGCGATCGCGGAACTTTCCGCATGGAAGAATAAACCTGCCAAGCACCAGCCGGATTATGACGATCCGGAAGAGTTGGCCGGCGTTATCGCGCATTTGCGTAAATTACCGCCGCTGGTTTTTGCTGGTGAAGCAGATGAATTGAAGGAGCAGATTGCCCGCGCCCAAAAGGGCCAGGCCTTTGTGCTGTTTGGTGGCGATTGCGCTGAGTCTTTTGAGAAAACAACGGCAGAGCGGATTCGCGCCAAAGTGCGAACCATTTTGCAGATGTCCGCAATCCTCACTTATGGCGCTTCGGTGCCAGTAGTGAAGATTGGCCGAATGGCAGGGCAGTATTCGAAGCCGCGTTCCAATCCGATGGAAACGCGCGGAGATGTTACTTTGCCCTCCTACCTGGGCGATTCGATTAATGGTTACGATTTCACGCCGGAATCGCGCCGGCATGATCCGCAGCGGCTCATCGAGTCTTACCTGTACTCGGTAGCCACATTGAACCTGATGCGGGCCTTCACGAAGGGTGGTTTTGCGGACCTTTCGGAAGTGCATTCGTGGAACAAGGGCTTTATGGCCAACCCAGCGTACGAAAAGTACGAAACCGTGGCGAAGGAAATTGATCGGGCCATGCGTTTCATGGAGGCCGCTGGGGTCGATATGAAGCAGCGGGATTTGACGGAAACCGATCTGTACTCTTCCCACGAAGCCCTGGTTTTGCCCTTTGAGCACGCGATGACGCGGATTGATTCGCGGACCAAACAGCCGTACATGACTTCCGCGCATTTCCTATGGATTGGGGAGCGTACGCGCGGTTTGGATGAAGCACACGTGGAGTTACTTTCCCGTGTGCGTAACCCAATCGGGGTGAAGCTGGGGCCAGAAGCGACGCCGGAAGATGCGATTGCGCTGATCGACGCTTTGAATCCGGAAGGGGAACCGGGCCGGTTGACCTTTATTACCCGGATGGGCGCCGCAAATATTGTGGAGCGGATGCCACGGGTTGTGGAAGCGGTACGGGCCGATGGACGGCCGGTCACCTGGGTTTCCGATCCGATGCACGGCAATACGATCACGGCTTCCAATGGCATCAAGACGCGCCGTTTCGACGATATTATGACCGAAATTCGGGGTTTTTTCGCCGTACACGAAAAGCTCGGCACCCATCCGGGTGGTATCCACCTGGAGATGACGGGCGACGACGTTACCGAAATTCTGGGCGGTTCGGAAGAAATCGTGGAAGAAACCTTGGGGGACAACTACGAATCCCTGGTCGATCCGCGGCTCAACCACCAGCAGTCCTTGGAAGTTGCCTTCCAAGTGGCTGATATGTTGCGCGACGTCCGCCTCTAAAACTAGTTATTTGTGTTGGCCAGGGCCGGAAGAAACAGTTATCCGCACTGTTTCTCCGGCCCTGATTTCACTTCCGGCAGCCGGCGCCGTTTCCAGGACGGTTCCAATCTTTTGCCCGTTTGGTGTTTCAAAGCTACTGGTCACCAAACCCGCTTTTTCAATCCGGACCCGTGCATCAGTAAGCGAGAGCCCAGCAACTTCCGGCACTACCACGGTGCTTGACTCCACCCCGAAAGGGGCACTTGGCCGTACGAAAACAAAAAAGATGATGCCCGCGAGCGCGAGGAGCAGACAGGCCAAAGCCATAGCCCAAAGTCCGCGCCGCTGGCCAACCGTAGCGCCGCCCGCGCGAACTAACCCGTTCGTATAACCAGTACCGCTTTGGTCCGCATAACCGGTACCGCGGCGCGAGTTTTTCTGGTTTTCGGAAACCGGATGGCCAGTTTGGTCTTCGGGAACCGGAAGGCTGCTCGGGGCTTCAGGAACCGGAAGGCTACCGGTGATTATGCGGGTGGCAGCAGGCCCACCACTATCCGGCATCGAAACTGTGCCATCGGCGGCGTTCGGCCACACAGCTGCGGGGGTAGGCGCCGGAGTGGGAACAAAACTTTGCGCAGGTACCGTTTGCGGTGCAACTTGCGGTAGCGCTTGCGGTGCTCTCTCCGGTGCCGCTTCCGGCGGAGAAAGCGTATATGGAGTAGTTGCCATGCCGGGCGCTTGTAGCGTCGCCTGCGGCGCCGCTTCCGGTGAGGAAGACGTGTATGGCATGGTTGCCGTGCTGGGTGCCTCAGCTTCGCTGGGTGCCTCAGCTTCGCTGGGTGCCTCAGCTTCGCTGGGTGCCTCAGCTTCGCTGGGTGCCTCAACTCCGCTGGGTGCCTCAACTCCGCCGGGCGCCTCAGCTTCGCCGAGCACCTCTGGTATTGCTGTGGTTATTGGCGTGGTGGGTGAGATCGTTGTGGGCGGTGATACTGGCACCGTCGCCGATGTCGGTGTGGCCGGGGATCCTGGTGCGGCCAGCGATCCTGGTGCGGCCGGCGCTATCGGTGTACCGGGGAAAACAGTGGGCGGGGGCCCGGCTGGTGCAAACGACGCCGGTGCGGAGGCATCCGCGGTGGAAGTAATGCGCCGGTGCAGAAGAGAGTCGGGGATTTCGGCGCGCACTTCACGCAGGGCAGCCAGGGCGGGCCGTGCGGTAGGGAAACGCTCGGCCGGAGATTTTGCGGCCATGCGAGTAAGCAAACGGTCGATACTTTCGGGTATCCACCCGGCCTGGGCGCGTAGTAGCGGCAAGGGCCGGTTCAGGTGCTGATAGGCCACATTGGCACTATGCGGCCCGGTAAATGGTTGCTCCCCGCGCAACAGTTCGTAGAACATAATGCCAGCCGAATAAACATCGCAGGCCGGTGAAGATTGGCCGCGCGTCAAAATCTCGGGAGCAGCATAAGCCACGGTTCCGAAAGGATTCGCGCCGGAAGTGGCGGTAGAAACCGCCCGTGCCAAACCAAAATCAGTCACCTTAGCGTGAATGCTATCGGCCGGACTATCGGCTGCAATAGCGTGACTCAAAAGCACGTTTTCGGGCTTAACATCCCGGTGCATGATTCCGGCGTCGTGCGCGGTTGCAAGCCCGCGCAACACTTGTTCGAGCAAGGTGAATGCGGTGCCGAGGGTAAAACTTTCGCAATTGGTAAGCGCGGCACGCAAAGTCGGGCCGGGAACATATTCGAGCACCAGGAAAGGTGTGTCGTTGCCACCGGTGTACCAGGTGCCTTGGTCATGCACGGTGACGACGTACGGGTCACGTAACTGTGCGGCGGTACGTGCCTCGGTGCGGAACCGTTGCACGAAAACCGTTTGGTTAGCTAGGTGCGGGTGCGGAAATTTGAGCGCGATATCGCGTTCGAGAAACAAGTCACGGGCCAGGTACACGGTGGCCATACCGCCCGCCGCTATTTTTTCGAGAATCTGGTAGCGGTCATTGACGGTTTGCCCAAGCTCAGGAAGCATACTCACGCTCAACAAATTACCCTATGGAAGCCCGAAAGGCTCTCCTTATTCGGGAAAAAACGGGCTTATAACCCCACACCAAATCTTGCGCCGGCCTGGCGCGCGCCGGTTTTGTGCCCGCGAGCTTTGCACTTACTGGATTTGCACTTACCGGCCTAGCGCGCGCCGGTTTTGTGCTCGTGGGCCACCGCTTACAAAAAACTTAGAAACGCTTGGCGGCTTGCAAAACGCGCATCACATATTTTTGGGTTGAGGGATAAGGGCCGACCTTTTGAATCGATCGCAAACCTTGGTAATAAGCGCCGATACCTTCGCGCGCCGAGTCCGTGTGGCGTTGCAGGTACCGAATAATGGCAACGCCGGCCGTAATATTATCTGCCGGCAGGCACAGATCAAGTTCGCGTCCTACCAGGCGTTCCGCCCAGCGGCCCGCAGCCGCCACCACTTGCATGGGTCCGACGGCTCCGCAGGGAGAAACTAGAGTGGCGTCGAAACCAGACTCCACATAGGCGTGCGCCATCGCCAGTTTGGGGTTGACTCCCATAATCGCAGCGATCCGGTTCACCATTTCTTGGGTTTCGACTTTTGAAGGCGCTACCTCACGGCTCATTCTTTCGCGTAATTCGTGGGGAAGCGGATCACGGCGTGGGCGTAAAACCCGCACTTTATCAGCGATCATATGCCCTCATTTCTCCCTTGAAGCTCGAACTATGGCGCAGATAAGCGTTCTTATAAATACACCTGTGAGAATAGTTGATCTTGAGTCAGATGTCACGGCCATGCTAGGGAAATTGCATGAATCACATCAAAAAGTCAAGGAACTATGGGACGGTTTTTTGAAACCAACTCCGTGTGCTGCCTGTTTTCCAAAAGTCTCGGTACGAGCGGTAATCTAGTTGTGTGACTGAACAGAACGTGACTTGGTTGACCTTACGAGAAGTGGGCGAAGCGCTCAATGTTTCCCAACGCGAAGTGCGTAGCATGCTCCGCGATTTGCGCCTGCTTGCTACCCGCCGCACGGAAGATGGGGACCTCATGGTCGATTCGCGGATGCTAGTGGAAAAAGATGGTGCCGTTATTCCGCTGCCTTCGATGCGCGGCACGCTCACGATGCTCAAAGATTCTGGGTATAACGACGCCGAAGCGCAAGGCTGGTTGTTGCGCGAGGATCTCGAATTGGGAACTACACCCATGCAAGCCCTGCTCGATGGGAAAACGCACGCGGTCCGCCGCGTGATCGCCGGCTTAGCTTTCTAGTCGTAGCTTTCTAGTAGCTGCCGGGCTTTCTAGTGGCTACTGGCAATGCAAGGCTAAATACGGGCCTATAGCTAGCACGAAGGCTATGCCCCGGGCTATAGCCCGGCTTTAGCTACCGGCTTTAGCTAGATAGAGCTAGTTAGAGCTAGTTAGAACAAGCTCGAACTAGTTAGTCAGTAGAAGTGGCCGGCGCATAGAACAGTTTGTCAGTAGATGCGTCCGGCAAAAGAGGTGAGCAGGCTAGAAAGCACTTGCGCGCTGGCCGCGGGAAGCTTTTCCAGGGCGGCGCCGGCGGCCTCCTCGCGTTGGGCAATAAGTGCTTCGTGTGCGTCCCGGGCTCCACTCGTGATGAACAGTTTGCGTACCTGTGCCACTTCCGCATCGGCGAGCGCCACCATGCCACCTTTTTCTTTTTGCAGGGATTGTAACCATGCACGCTGGCTGGAGGATAGCTCCTTTTCGGCGAGGGCACGCAACACGGTGTGTTTACCTTCGGTAATATCCCCGGCTGCGGGTTTGCCCGTATGTTCCGGTTCGCCAAAAATGCCTAAGTCGTCGTCGCGCAATTGGAAAGCTTCCCCGAAAGGCACCGCAAAAGCCGTGAGGGTAGCTTCGAGTTCCGGGGTGCTGGCGCCGGTGAGCCGCGCCCCGATGAGGAGCGGATATAGCGCGGAATAAGACACCGTTTTGTAGCGGATCACTTGGAAGGCACGCGCAATCGGATCCGTGGCCGGTTCTACTTCCGCACGCAAATCCAAATATTGGCCGTAGGCAACTTCTTCGGCCATGAGGTTGAAGGCATCCACCGCCGAGTTTTCCAGCGTCAAAGTTTCCACCCCGGCCGTAGTGGCGGAGATTTTTTGGGCCAGATCCTGCCCGCTCGCGATTTCGGTGCAGGCTTGAGCGAGGACGGTGTCGCCCGCGATCACGGCGATAGCGCTCCCGAAAGCAGTACCGGAACCAACCCAACCGCGGGAAACATGGAAATCGGCAAACCGTTCTTGGACGGTAGGTACCCCGCGCCGCACCGGGGAAGCATCGATCAGATCGTCGTGGATGAGCGCCGCTAAATGAAACAGTTCGACGCCGGCGCCCGCCCGGGCCAGCGCTTCGCGCCAAGCGCCCAAGATCTCGGTTTGCCCAGCGAAACAACTATCGCTACCCCCAGTGGCATCACCATCGGTAGGCGCGGTAGCACCAATATTGCTATGCGCAGCGGCGCAGCACTCAGCCTGTTCGGCGCTATTGGAAGAGGTTCGGGCAAGACTGCGCGGAGCCGGATGGTCGGTAGCACTGGCCACGTGGTCGGTAGCACTGGCAGCTAAGAACCCGGCGAGCACCAAAACAGCGCGGGAGCGTTTCCCGCCCCGGGCAAGCTCCAAACAGGAATCCACCAACTCGGAAGCAGGGCCAGCAACCGCGTCGAAACGGCGTAGGCTGCTGAGGCGGGCAGAAATTCTTTGCTCAACACGGGTGCGGTACTCATCCAGGTGCAAATCCATGCGATTTACCTTACCTGGCCCGCGCGCTTTCCACAGGTGGCGGTACGCAAACGCTTTCCACAGTTTGCCGCCCGGCTCCGGCTAGTAAAACCGGCGCCTGTTGAGATAGGGGACATGCAGACAATAACTCTAAGACGCCCCGCGGAGGCACTAGCAGTCATTCCGCATATCCTGGGTTTTTACCCGCACAACCACCTGATCATTTTTGGGGCCCAATGCGCTCCCAATAGTCCGGCTGCACCTTCCGGCTCGGTAGGTCCGGTCATGAAAATCAACCTGAGTGCCGGCCCCGTACTTCCCGAAACTCGCCTCGCGATCGCCAATGCCGTGCAAGCTTGCGCTATGCAACGCGTGATCGCCGCTATCTACACGGAAGACCTCGGTAACTTCGTTGGCACTGAGATCTACAAAACCGCCATGCACGCGATCACCCACGCCGGGGAAAGACTTGACGAAATGTGGGCCGCCTCCTCCGCGCCGTGGAGTCTAGACGTTTTCCTTGCCGATAAGGACGGCTATTTCGACGTCGAAAGCGGAGAATTTGCCGCCTGGGAAACCCTCTCCGAATCCCCAGCCGCCGCCAGTTTCGTATACGAAGGATCCGCACCCCTAGAAAAAGAACCCTCTCGCGCCATCCGCCGCCACACTTCCGCACAACGCCAAAAAGCCACCACGATACGCAACGAAAGCCGGCGTCGGAAAGAAAACCGCAGGCAAACCCAAATGTGGAATACACTCCTGGCCCGCGCCGAAAAACTCGCCGACGAAGCCACTATCGAGGTCACAGCGGAAGAAGCCGGAATCGCGCTCGCGGGTTTGATGGACACGACGATGCGCGATCAGGTGATCAGCCTCGCCCTTTCCCCAATTCCACTCACCGCGCTGGAAAACATTGCGGTGGGGCCCACGATGGAAGAAATTAAAGATAAAGCCCCGCATATTCAGCGCGCGAAAGCGGTGATTAGTTTGTGCGACGCCGTGGCCGCTTACGCGCCGGATGACGATCCGTGCCCCTTGGCAACCTGCGCCTATATTGCGTGGTGGATTGGCATGACCTCGCTAGCGGGCCAGCGCGCCCGGGAAGCATTGCGCGCCGATCGGGACTACACGCTTGCGAATTTGGTGGCACGCGCTCTGGAATGGGCTTCGCTACCACCGTGGCTTTCCACGCCCGGCGGTGAAGATCGGGAAGGAACGAGGTGAGGACGAGAAGCAGGAGAAAACAGAGCGCGTTGTAGGGCGGCGAAGTGTGGGGCGGGGAAGCGGGGAACGGAAAGTGCGGGGCGGGAATCCAGGCGCGTAGATGTGTTTCGAGCCACTTTGGAGTTTGCTGGGAATGAGAATGCGGGTGCGGACGTTTTAACTGATAGGTCGAAGTGCGTCCATTTGGTTTCCTGCTATTTTATGGGGGATCATAGTGGACGCCAGAAAGCATAGTCGTCAGCAGAAAGGTGTCTCGTGGCCACGAAGTCAGCCAGCACAGAAAACTCAGCCGTGCAGGACGCGAAGGAAACGCAAGCGCAGGGGAGCGGTACTACTTCGCAAAAGGCGTCCGGTACTACGCGGAAGAGTAGTGCGAAGGCAGCGGCGGGTTCCGCGAAGTCGGGGGCGAAGAAAACCTCCACTTCGGGAACGTCCGCGAGTGCAAAATCTAGTTCTCGTAGCACCGGTACGAAGGCGGGTGCGAAGAAGAGTACGACGGCAAAGTCTGCTACCAAGCCCGCCACCGCTAAGAAGGCGGCGGCAACCAAGAAGACTGCTACCAAGGCGGCAACTGCTGCGAAGTCCGCCACCGCTAAGAAGGCGGCGACGAAGGCTTCGGAAACGAAGACCTCTACTACGAAGACGGCGGCCGCGAAGGCCAGCACTACGAAGACGGCGGCTAAGTCCACCGCCGCAACGAAGAAGACTTCTGCCAAGAAGTCCACGGCGAAGCAGACCACTGCCACTAAGGCGGCGGCTTCGCAGACTACCGGCACGAAGGCAGCTACTACCAAGAAGGCCTCCCCGGCTAAGACCGGCGCGAAGGCTGCGGCGAAATCTACGGCGAAGCAGAGCACGGCAACTAAGTCGGCGGCTACGAAGAAGGCGGCGGCGAAGGCCCAGGCGGAACCAGAAAAACCAGAAGTAGAAGAAGAACTCGAAGATACTTTGCCGGAAGATCTCGATGTAGATCTGGACGATGAAGAGGATCTGGAAGATCTGGAAGACCTGGATGAAGAAGATGACCTCGAAGCTGATCTGGTCGATGATGATGAAGACCTTGAGGACGGCGAAGTAGAGGAAGAAGAGGAAGAGGAAGAAACCGAAGCCCAAGCCGCACTTAAGGACGATAAGCCGACGGCGAGTCGCGGGATTAAGGGTTCCTTCACCGTCAAGGATTCGGATGAGTCTGATGAGCCGGCAGTGCGCGTACATGTTGCCGGTGCGACCGCTGATCCGGTTAAGGATTACCTGAAGCAGATTGGCCGGGTGCCGTTGCTGAATGCGGAAGAGGAAGTAGAACTTTCGAAGCGTATTGAAGCCGGTTTGTATGCGCAGCATTTGCTCGATACGGATGGGGTTGATACGTCTGATCGCAAGTACATCCGGGAACTGAAGATTATTGCTCGGGATGGCCGGCAGGCGAAGAACCACTTGCTGGAAGCTAATTTGCGGCTCGTGGTTTCTTTGGCGAAGCGTTATACCGGGCGGGGGATGCTCTTCTTGGATTTGATTCAGGAAGGGAACTTGGGTTTGGTGCGCGCCGTCGAAAAGTTTGACTATACGAAGGGCTACAAGTTCTCTACCTACGCAACGTGGTGGATTCGGCAGGCGATTACGCGTGCCATGGCAGACCAGTCGCGAACGATTCGTATCCCCGTACACATGGTGGAAGTGATTAACAAGTTGGCGCGGGTGCAACGCCAACTTCTGCAAGATCTGGGCCGGGAACCCACTACGGAAGAACTTGCGCACGAACTCGATATGACCGAAGAAAAGGTTATCGAGGTGCAACGGTACGGGCGTGAACCGATCTCCTTGCACACTCCGCTCGGGGAGGATGGAGATTCTGAGTTTGGTGACCTGATCGAAGATTCGGAAGCCGTACATCCGGATGATGCGGTCGGCTTTACTTTGCTGAAGGAACAGCTCCAGCAAGTGCTCGATACGCTTTCCGAACGGGAAGCTGGCGTGGTTTCGATGCGTTTCGGGTTGAGTGATGGGCAGCCGAAGACGCTCGACGAAATTGGCCGGGTTTACGGCGTGACGCGTGAACGCATCCGCCAGATTGAATCCAAGACGATGTCCAAGCTGCGCCATCCGTCCCGCAGCCAGGTGTTGCGCGATTACCTCGAATAAAGCGCGGCTAAAAGAAAAAATCAGGTGTTGCGTGCGAGCAGCCCGGGCGGGAAAGCGCGCGGGCAAAGCCGTAACTGAAAAACTAACGCAACTACAAAACTAAGTGGCCCGGTGTGCCTTGCTGGAACCAAACGGTTTCGCAGTGCGTGCCGGGCCATTTCCGCGGTTCGCAGTGCCTGCCGGGCCATTTCCATTTTTTGTAGTGCGAGCCGGGCCAAAAAATCTTGTGTGAAACCGCGCTGTGAATACCGAGAAGCGTTGTCTTTCCAAAACGGTGCGAGGAACGTGCGCGGCGCTACAACGTGCGCGGCGCTATAACGTGCGCGGCGCGATAACGTGCGCGGCACTAGAACAGCGGCTCTGGCCAGGAAATATCAATGGCAGCGCGAAGTGCGCCTTCCCAGGCGGCTGGTTTCCAGACGCGCCCGTCGCGAGCGATGGCATGCTCGGCATAGTGGTTTCCTTTAGCTTCTTCTTGCAAATAGTGTTGCAAGAGGCCCGCTGCGGCCCGCGCGTCTGCCAAAGCACGGTGGTGTTCGGTTAGCTGTATTCCGGCTCGCTCTGCGGCTGCTGGTAAAGAATGCCGGCCTTCCGGCAAATAAATTTTCGATAATTCCATCGTGCACACGGTGGCCTGGGCGGGAATCGCAAACGGGTAGGAAGCACGCTCAAACGCCGCATTCAAAAAGCTCACGTCAAAAGGTGCGTTATGGGCTACCACTGCCCGGCCGCTTAAAAGCTCTTCTAGCTGCGGAATCAGCGCCGTAAAGGAAGGTACTTCCCGCACGTCTTGCGCCGTAAGCCCATGCACAAAAGTTGCTCCCATAGGCCGGCCTGGCTGCACCAAACTCACCCATTCACCCTGGTTATAGCCCTGCCGATCAAGGGAGACGACGCCGATTTGCACGATCCTATCGGTTCGCGGATCCAGGCCGGTGGTCTCCACGTCCACCACCGCAAAACCGCTACTAGATGGCACGGAAGGAATCATGCCGGAAGTCTAAGCTGACCTGGCCCCAAGTCATCCCGAAAGCCACGAGATGAGAGCGACTCCTCAAATAAGGAGGCGAAGCCGCGAAATAGCGGGGCAGTAGCAGCCCGGAAATTTCCCGGCGGGTGAACCTAGCCGTCCCGACAGGAATTTTTGGGCCGGTTCATGCTTTGATGTATATGTGACTACAACACTGCAAGAAACGAGGACTCTAACCACTCGGGACCGGTGCGATGCCTGCGGGGCACAGGCATACGTGCGAGTACATATGCCATATGGAGAACTGTATTTCTGCGGGCACCATGCTTCGCAACATCTCGATAAGCTCAGTGCCGGCGCGATTGAAATTCAAGATGAACGTGACCGCATCAAATAATTAAATAGACAGATAGAAACCTGCAAGCGGCAAGAATTTGCCGCTTCTTCCCGTCGCGGCAGCGCCGGCTAAGTGCTGGGCCCGCGGCGGGTTATTTTTCCGGTCCTGGCGGCGCGTTTGCGCCAGGTGGCGGGGTAAACGCGCGGCGGAGGGCCGATTCGAACAAGAGTTTCGGTAAACTGGCGGGCGTGTCAACTACGGAAGCATATACAGCGCGTCATCTGCAGGTTTTAGAAGGGCTCGAAGCCGTTCGTAAGCGGCCCGGCATGTACATCGGTTCTACCGATTCGCGGGGCCTCATGCACTGCTTGTGGGAGCTGATAGATAACGGGGTTGACGAAGCTTTGGAAGGTTATGCTTCCGAGCTCAAGATCACCCTGTACGCGGATGGTTCGGTAGAGGTTGCCGATAATGGCCGCGGCGTACCCGTAGATACGGTTCCCGGGGTGGGCCTATCGGGCGTGGAAGTGGTTTATACCAAATTACATGCGGGCGGGAAGTTCGGCACCGGTTCATATTCCGCTTCGGGCGGTTTGCACGGGGTGGGTGCTTCCGTGGTAAACGCCCTTTCCGCACGGATGGACGTACAGGTAGATAGGGATGGGAAAACCTATCAAATGCAGTTCCGGCGCGGCGAACCCGGCCGGTTCGAAGATAACGGAAAAGAACCCCAGCCAGACGCCGCTTTTGATCCGTTCACGCACAAATCGGAGCTGGACGTCGTCGGAAAAACCCCGAAAAAGAAAACCGGGACGCGGGTACGCTACTGGGCAGACCCGGAAATTTTCCTTTCCGATGCGCATTTCCACTATGACGAACTGGTGGAACGCGTGCGGCAAACCGCCTTCCTGATTCCCAGTTTGCAAATCACGATCGTAGACGAACGGGGTTTGGAAGGCACGCCGGGAGAAGACGGCCGGCATGAAGAAACTTTCCAGTATGCGGGCGGGATTACCGATTTTGTGGATTTCTTGGCGGAAGATCCCGCGGTCACGGCCACTATGCGCTTGCAAGGCGAGGATACTTTCACGGAAAAAGCGCAGGTCTTGGACGAAAAGACGAAGCACCTGAAAACCGAAGAAGTGGAACGTACCTGCACCGTCGATATCGCTCTACGGTGGGGCACCGGGTATGAAACGAAGGAAGAATTCTTCGTCAATATTATTGCGACGCCGGGCGGGGGTACCCACCAGCAAGGTTTCGAAGCCGGATTGGTGCGGACCATGCGCGCGCTCATTGAAAAGAATGCGCGGCGGCTAAAGATTACGGCCCGCGATCCACGCATCGAAAAGGAAGATATTTTAGCGGGGCTCACCGCGGTAGTTACCGTGCGTTTGGATGAACCACAGTTTGAAGGGCAGACGAAAGAAATCTTGGGTACGGCCGCGGTGCGTAGCATCGTTTCACGCGTGGTTAGCACCCAGCTCGAACAGATTCTGGATTCACGCAAACGCGACCAACGCACCGAAACTTCCCGCTTGCTGGAAAAGATCGTGGCGGAAATGCGGGCCCGCGTGGCCGCGCGGATGCATAAGGAAATTTCGCGGCGCAAAAACGCTTTGGAAGCCTCGGCATTGCCGGCCAAACTGGCCGATTGCCGTTCAGAAGAAGTAGCGCAAGCGGAACTGTTTATTGTGGAAGGCGATTCGGCCTTGGGTACAGCGAAGCTGGCCCGCAATTCCGAATACCAAGCTTTGCTCCCGATCCGCGGCAAGATTCTCAATGTGCAAAAAGCTTCTCCGGCCGATATTTTGCGTAATGCCGAGGTCTCTTCGATTATCCAAGTGGTGGGGGCCGGTTCGGGGCGTACTTTTGATTTGGATGCAGCCCGGTATGGCAAGGTCATTATGATGACGGACGCGGATGTGGACGGTGCCCATATTCGCACTTTGTTGCTCACGTTGTTCTTCCGGTATATGCGGCCTTTGGTGGAAGCCGGGCGCGTGTATGCCGCCGTGCCGCCCCTGCACCGGATCGAAGTGGCGGGCCGTGGCGGCAAAAAAGGCGAATACATTTACACTTATTCGGAAGAGGAATTGCATCGCGAACTAGCTAAGCTAGAAAAATCGGGGCGGACCTATAAAGAACCAATTCAGCGCTATAAGGGTTTGGGGGAGATGGACGCCAACCAGTTAGCGGAAACCACGATGGATCCGGCCCGGCGTACTTTGCGGCGGATCCGGATTGAAGATGAAGCTGCCCTAAAGGAAGCCGAATCGGTTTTCGATATGCTGATGGGTACCGAGGTGGCACCGCGCCGCGAGTTTATTGTGGAAGGCGCCGATAAGGTGTCTTTGGAAGCCATCGACGCGTAGTCTAGAACCTGCCCCGAGCGCTTGCGGCTCCGCCTAAGCTCTGCCTGAGCCATGCCTAAGCTCCGCTTAAGCTTGGCCTTAGCTTTGCCTAAGCCCCGCATTTGCTGCTCAATTCTCGCACCTTCCGCGAATCCGAAACACAAATCGAGGTGATGAATGCCTGCACCGGCACAACCCGCGCATGTACCTGAGCTCAGCGCGGGCTGGGAACCTATAGCCGTGGCTAACGCGGCGGAAGTGTATGCCTTTCTTACCCGGGTGCAAAAGCACGACGGCGCACCTTTCCGTACATCTTTTGAAGAAGTGGAAAGCTTTTTTGATCCGGCGCGCGCCTACTATGCGTTTGGCCGGCGCGGGCCGGGCGGGGAGCTAGTAGCTTTTGGCCTGGTGCGTAGTTTCGGGGTGGGCAGTGGGCGGCCTTCGGTAATTCTTTCCGGGGCGGTGCATCCGCAAGCACACAACCAACTGGTAGCCGAATTGGCTTCGCAACAGTTATGGGCAGCCCGGCAACTAGTTGCGGCCGGCGAGTTAGGGAATTTTGAGAACCAGACCGCGGCAAAAGATAGTGCTAGCCCGGCCGCGGCAGTAGCGGTAACCCACGTGGAACCTTGGGAAAGCGAAAGGGCCTTGGAGCTAGCCGCGCTCGGTTTCCAACATGCATATAGCTACGTGCAAATGCGGCGGTATTTGCATGACGAATTGCCGCCCTTGCGGGTGCCAAAAGGCGTGGAATTGGTGGAGCTGAGCCCAAAATATGATGCGCTGGCTTTGGCTACCCATAACTCTTTCCACACCGAAAAACTCGACTATACGATTATGACGCCCGAACAGTGGGCCGCGGAGCGTACCTATTTGGCGCGGGATTGGAGCTTTTTGGCTTTGGATACGCGCGGGGATAGGCCTCGGGTACTCGGCTATCTAATTGCCGCCAAATATGAACAAGACTGGGAAACCTTGGGCTGGCCGGAAGGCTACGTGGATGAACTGGCCGTACACGGGGGTGCGGAGATCACTTCGGCTTTGCTAATTGCTTCAATGACGGCCCAAAAGGCCGCGGGGATGCGGTATACGTCCATGGACGTGACGGTTAACCGTTTCCCGGCGGGCTCCCGTGCAGCCGATGCGGGCACCTGTGCGGCCGATGCGGGGGAAAATAACTCCGGCGCAAACAATAACGACGCCGCTGCCAAAACAGGCCCGGAAGATACCGCAGAACGGGTGGCCCGCTATAAAAAACTCGGATTTTCCCCGGCTACCGAAACGCGCGTCTTCTTGAAACAACTCTAAAGCTGCCGCCTTGTGTCGTTTGCGCGGAGCCGGCCGCCCTGTGTCGTTTGTGCGGAGCGGGCCGCCCCGGGCGAGCGCCCGGCGAACCGCAGGAGCGCCCGGCGAACGCCCCGCGAGCGGCTCCAGCTGTGCGCGGCTCCGGATGGGCCCGGCGGCCCGGCAAATTGCTTCGGCGGCAAGCAGCTCCGGTTGCGCTAGCAAGCCGAGCCGGCCTCCTGCCACCAAACCGAGCGCAACCAGCCAGGGACCGCTGGCTATCTGCCAATAGCCGCTACCGGTTTAGTTAGCGCGGTGCCAGAAGCATCGCGCCGTTCTTCAATTTCGGGTAGCTCTACGACTTTGCCGTTGGAGGTCACGGCCCGCAAGGGTTCGGGGCCTACATAGGCGATGGTCAAAACGTCTTCGCCTTTCAAGAAACGGTGCGCTCGCACGCCCATAGTGCCCCGGCCCTTGGCCGGGAAACGATCCAGCGGCGTGACCTTGGCACTGCCTGCTGTAGTTCCCGGCAAAGCACTCGAATTACCGGCAATGGTTACCACCATGGTCCCGGAAATATCGTTGGCGGGAGCCACCCCGAGGGCGATCACGCGCGCTCCCGGATTGAGCCGGATACCGGCAATGCCCTGCCCGGCGCGCCGTTGCGGACGCACCAAAGAAGCTTCGAACCGCAATAGTTGCGCATCGGAGGTGATAATCACCAGTTGGTCGGTATCGGCAGAGATTGCCGCATCTGCCACATAGTCCCCATCGGCCAGGGTGATCGCTTCTGCCACGTCTCGGTTTTCTGGGTGAGAATCCGAGAGCCGTTTGATCCGGCCCTGAGCGGTAACCAAAGTTAAAACGCCGGCTTCCGCATTCGGCCCGCTTAGCTCTACCAAAGCCAAGGCTTGTTCTTCTTTTTCGAGGGAAGCGAGTTCGCGGACGCGCGAACCACCAGCGATTCCCGCATTTTCAGGGACAGCGGGGATGGCCACTACGTCTACGGCGATCACCCGGCCGGCCGTGGTAACCACGCCGATCCGCCCGCGGGCGGTAGCCTGCGCAATCGAGATCAAGGCATCATGGGAGGAACGTGGCCGGCCACTATCCGGAGCATCTGCTCCGGTAGTGCGGGCGATCAGGCCCGTACCGGAAAGCATCACCCAGGTTGGGTCATCAGCAATTTCCAGGGGCATATCGGCCACCTTGGTTTCGGATTCGAGGAGGACGGTGCGCCGGGGCGTACCGTATTCGCGTGCCACTTCCGTCATCTCATCCGCCACGGTTTCTTCAAGCCGGGCCTGCGAACCCAAAATGCTTTCCAAATCCGCGATGGTAGCTAGGAGTTCATCGCGCCGCCCTTCCAATTCGAGTTGCGAATATTTTGTGAGCCGGCGCAAACGCAGTTCGAGGATATATTCTGCTTGCACTTCCGAAAGATCAAAAACGGCCATGAGCCGGGCTTTGGCGGCCGCCGTATCTTCGGAGGAACGGATTACGGCAATCACTTCATCAATATTGAGTACCGCAATTAGCAAGCCTTCCGTCAAATGCAGGTTTTCGCGGGCCTTATTGAGCCGGAATTTGCTGCGCCGGCGTACCACATCAATCCGGTGGTCGATATAAACCTGCAAGAGTTCTTTTAGGCCGAGCGTACGCGGATGGCCATCTACCAAAGCCACATTGTTTATCCCAAAGGAATCTTCCAGCGGCGTGTGTTGGTAGAGCTGGGCTAGTACGGCGTCGGGATTAAAACCGGTTTTTACTTCGACGACGAGCCGGGTGCCGTGGTGGCGGTCGGTAAGGTTTTGCACATTCGAGATGCCTTTGAGCTTCTTGGCTTGCACCTGGGTTTTGATCCGGTCGATTACCTTTTCCGGGCCCACCAGGTAGGGCAGTTCGGTAAAGACGATGCCGCGTTTGCGGGCCGAAATTTTTTCGATCTTCGCCGTGGCCCGCATCCGGAAAGTACCCCGCCCGGTTTCGTAGGCTTGGCGGATAGGATCCAAACCCACGATCCGCCCGCCTTCCGGCAGGTCCGGGCCGGGAATGAAACGCATAAGGTCATCCACCGTAGCGTCCGGGTGTTGTAACAAATATTTGGCACCGGCAATTACTTCCACCAAATTGTGGGGCGGCATATTTGTTGCCATTCCCACCGCAATCCCGGAAGAGCCATTGACTAGCAGGTTCGGTATCGCGGCGGGCAACACCTGCGGCTGGAGCAAAGTGTTGTCATAATTCGGCACCATATCCACGGTGTCTTCATCCAAGCTGTCGAGCATGCCCAAAGCCGCGGGGGCGAGCCGCACTTCCGTATATCGGGAAGCGGCCGGGCCGTCGTCGAGCGAACCAAAGTTTCCGTGCCCATCGACGAGGGGGAGGCGCATCGTAAACGGTTGGGCGAGCCGCACCATGGCGTCATAAATCGCGGTATCCCCGTGCGGATGCAATTTACCCATCACGTCGCCTACCACGCGCGAGGATTTTACGTGGCCCTTTTCTGGCCGCAACCCCATCTGGCCCATCTGATACAAGATCCGCCGTTGCACGGGTTTGAGCCCGTCACGCGCATCGGGCAGGGCACGCGCATAAATCACCGAATACGAATATTCGAGGAAGGATGTGCGCATCTCATCAGAAACACTAATATCGACAATATGCTCGGAGACTGAAGCTGAACCTTTTTGCGCCATTACTGCATTATCTCCTGAAATCGCGCGCAATGGGAGAAGAAGGCACGCGCGGCGAAATACGGGCGGGCGTGAGAAATACGACGAGGCTAGGCTAGGGGCATGAGTTTTTTGCCGCCTGCCTCGCGTTCGATTTCCCGGGTACTTTCCGCTGCTCTCGGCGCTACTTTTTCGACGCCGGCGCCCCACACCGGCGCAACTGCCTCCGCACCGGCCAATTCCGGTGCTACCACCTCCGCAACTACTCCCGCGGTCTCCGTAACCAATTCCGTGCCGGCGGCAACCACCTCCGCGCCAGCGGCAGCAAATGAAGTGACCTGGGAAAGGTGCCGGGCCGATGCGGCCGCACTAGATCTTGGCGGCGCACCGCGCGTGTGCATTGTGCTCGTGGATGGTTTGGGGTTTGAGAACCTGCAAGCCCGGCTCGGCTATGCCCCGAATTTGCGGGGGTGGGAGCATCTTTCCCCGCTCTATTCGACTATCCCTTCCACTACCGCGGCGGCGCTTACCACTATTGGTACCGGCACTTTGCCGGGCGCTACTTCCATGCTTTCTTATGCTTTGCGTTCCCCGCGCACCGGCCGCAGTTTCAGCTTGTTGAGCTGGCAGGATGCGGGTTATGAGCCGGAAGAGTGGCAACCGGTGCCGGGCGTGGCAGAGCTTTTGGAACCAGCCGAGCGTGAGCGCGTAGCAATTATTCAGGATCGGCGGTTTGCTAATTCGCCGCTCACGCGTGCGGCGTGGAAAGGTATGCGGCATGTGGGGGCGGATGGTTTGGATGCTCGGGTGCGCGCGGCCCGCCAGTTTTTTATGCACGACGGCGGAAAAGTTGGCGTGTTTTATTGGTCGGAGGTAGATCATGCCGGCCACGGGGAAGGTTTTGCTTCCGAAGCGTGGACTCATGCTTTAGAAGAACTAGATCGAGGGCTTGGGGAACTGCGCCGGGCTTTGCCTTCCGGGACGCGGATTGCGGTGACTGCAGACCACGGCATGGTGGATGTGGGAGAGCGGATTGATATTGCCGCGGTCGCACCTTTACGGGAAGGGATTGCCGTTACTTCGGGAGAAGAGCGGGGCGTGCACGTATATGCCGAACCGGGTGTAGATCCGGCCGCTATTGCGATGCGGTGGCGGGACTATTTAGGAGAGGATGCCGCAGTTTTTACGAAAGCGGAAGCAATCGCGCAAGGCCTGTATGGTCCGCAAGTTACGGAGTTTTCCCGGCAAGTATTGGGTGACGTGATTTCCTACCAGTACGGGGATTTATCCTTGATTGATTCCCGTACGCGCACGCCGGGCCAAAGTTTCATGCGGGGCGTGCACGGCTCGGTCACGGAGCAAGAAATGCTCGTCCCGTGGATCATGAGCGAAGCCTAGGCAGATGCCTGCTGTTGCTTACTTTTTCTTACCGAAAACGATTTCGTCCCAGCTGGGCATTTCTGGCCGGTCCCGCCGGCGCGAAGATTTCTTCGGTTGTTCTTGCGTGCGAACGGCGGCCTGCTGACCGGTTTGTGCCCCGGCGTCTTGCCGGCGCTGGGCAGCCTCTTCATCGCTTCCGGGCTTGGTGGTACCACGTGCGGCCGTAGCGGGAGCTGCGGTGCTTGCGGCACTTGCCGCGCTAAGTCCGCTTGCCGCGCTACTGCCGCTACCGGCACTTACTCCGCTCGCTGCGCTGGGCGCACCGGCCGGGCTGTGCCCACTGGCCGGGCTGTTTTCGCTTCCGTTAGCACCGGGTGCGTTACTGCCTGTAGCGGTACCGGAACGGGAGAAGAACTTTTGCCGGCTACCGCGAGCTGCCCGCGAACGCAGGCCTTTCCCAGCGCCGTGATGCGATGCCGAAATGGTACTTGGATGCCGGGCTATGGCATCTGCCCGAGCCGCAGAAGCGGCCGTGGCATCCACCTGGCCAGTAACGGCCGGGATCCCAGTACTGGTAGTAGCGGCGGCAGTTTCGGCGCCGGCCAGGTCAGCGTCGTTTAGGGCAGCATCGCTTAGATTAGCTGTAGCTTCGGTGCCCGCCGCGGCGGTGGCACTATTAGCGCTAGTACTAGTAGCACTAGCCGTTTCTTGATGCCCGCGGGGCCGCAAGGGGAGAACTTCCGCGGGGTGCCCGTCGCCTTCGGTGGCATCTTTGGCGTAGATCTGTTCGGGGGCGCGATGTGCGCCGTCGAACTCATCTGGTGCCACGTCATTATCCGCATCGGGCATGGGGCGGCTGATGCCCCGCTGGCGATCTAAAGAGGCCAACACTTCATCAATAGTGGAGGAAGGCCGCATCCGCCTTTCCGCTTCGGCAGCAAGATTTGCCGCGTCTACATCACCAGTCTCCCAGGAGTAGGCGGGGCTTTGCGCGCCGCCTGGGCTTGCTGCCTGCCCGGAAATCTCGGTGAGTTCTTCTGCGCGGATGCCAGGTACCTCGGGAGCTGGGGGCTGGCCCGGCCCGCCATAAGTAGTGGCGGGAGTGGAAGCAGTTTGCGGGAAAGTGTAAAGCGTGCCGGTATCCACCGGGGGAGTGTTAGCCGGGCGCCACGGACCGGCGTCGGCAGTGAGCGAGGTTTCCGAAAGCCAAGACGCTTCGTCATTGAGCGCTTCGATCCGCCGATTATCTTGGTCAATATTCCACACCGCTTCGCGGTCGATCCCGCCGGAAGTGAAACGAGCATAAAGGACCCACGGGAAGCCGTGTTTGCGAGTAGCGTCCCACTGGATTTCTTCCGGCTGGACACCGCGGGCCAAAAGCCGGGAAGTTACGAGCTCTTCCACGGTGAAGGCCCCCGATTCTTCACTTACCGGATAGGCGCGAGCTTGCCGTGCCGTATAGTCACGCTCCGCTTCGATCGGCCCTGCCAGCGCCGAAACCCGCGAGGGTGGGAGAGCGGAAAGATCAGAAACTTCGTCAATTGTGCGTCCCTCACGAATCAAAGCTTGGATTTCGCGCGGCGTCATTTGCCGGGCCGGTTCAGCTGCCAGCGTTTGCGGAGATTTGTCTTTGCGGAGCATGGCTCGAAGATCATCCGTTACAGGAAGAACGTAACGGTTTCCGTCCTCATCATTAAGAGTGAGGTTTTCCCCGTCTGGCTGTAAACCGAGGAGTTCGAGCTTCTTCATGTCATCCCTTTGTAACTCACGCATTTATCTCATCCAAGACTGCCATTTAACGCCACGAAACTGGCAAATGCTAGGCGGTGTGTTCGCCATATTTAAGTGCTTCTACCCGCCCCAAAGCGCTTTCACCTCCGACCCACGTCCTAGATTTTTCAAAATCCGTTCAGTACCCCAACACTTAACTACCTGTCCCAACACATAACTACCTGTGGCTCTCTCGGGACGGTATCTAAATCCAGGGACCTTGGTACGGGCTACACACGCGGTGGCCGTTTGCGGGCGAGCAAAAGGCCGGCAAAAACCTGCTGAACACACGGAAGGAAGCCGTGTGGGTTAGCCCAAAAAGTTTCGCCGGCGAGACATTCGTTTGCATTTCGGGAAAGCGCTGTTACACTGAGCGCGCGATTACGAATTAATGAGGGAACAATGTGGTGCTCGCCGCGTTAAGGTAGCAGACCGAGCGGCGCGTAGCGTGCGCCCTGTTAGAACCCAAGAATGCTACACATGGATGGAGCGTGAATAGCAGATGGCAACTGATTACGATGCACCGCGCAATAAGGATGAGGGCCTGCGCGAAGAATCCCTTCAGCAACTCACCAGCCAATCAGATCAGTCCAGCAATGTTGACGAAGATGAAGTAGAAGCCGCGGAGGGATTTGAGCTCCCGGGCGCGGATCTTTCCAATGTGGAGCTTTCCGTCAACGTTATCCCCGCGCAAGATGATGAGTTCACCTGCTCGGTGTGCTTCCTAGTTCACCACCGCTCCCAGCTCGACCATATGGAAGATGGTTTGCCGGTGTGCATGGATTGCGCTTTCTAAACTCACCCACGTGCAGGCTAGCGCGCACTGTGTGGTCCATTGTGTGGTAGCGATGGCGCGCACTACCCAAGTTGGGTAGCGCGGGCCAAGTTGACAGCGCGGGCCTGGTGCGGTGGCGCGCACTACTGTGTGACAGCGCGGGCTGGTGCGGTGGCGCGCACTACTGTGTGGCAGTGCTGGCCTAATCGGAAGGCCCTGCTTGCGGTGGCATACTTGTCGCTAGGCTAGGGCCAAGCGCTTACGAGAAAAGCGTGTGGCCGACCGGAAAGCTTCCGGGCTTACTGGGAAAGCCAAGGTACGTGCGATAGCGTGCAGACCGGTTTCAGTAATGCCTGCAGGTTGCCCGCACGGGCACAGTTGCTGGCAAAGTGAAAGCGCGTTGGGGTTGCACAAGGCAAGGGCTGTGCAATGGTGCAGCAGCGAGGACTGAGGAAGGACGATATGAGGCTTTTTTGGCGCCGGAAGAAGAAGACGGACGAAGCAGCGGAAACAGCGGAGAGCCCGGTTGTGGCCGACAGTCCGGAAGTGGCCGGGCCGGGGCCCTATGATGAGGCAGATGCTCCAGAAAATCCCGATCGGGTGAATGCAGGAAGTCTCTTGTTACCGCCGGTTCCTGGTGCCAAATTACAGTTCTCGGTGGATCGCAATAAGCAGACGGTGCTCGGAGTGGTTTACCAGTTCGAAGATTCCGGTGTGCAATTGCAAGCTTTTGCCGCGCCGAAATCGGCTGGAATTTGGGATTCCGTGCGCGCCGACGTAGCCCAGTCGATTGTGGCGCAAGGGGGCCGTTTCACGGAAGTAGAAGGCGAATACGGGAAAGAGTTGCGGGCGATGATGCCCGGGCCAAATGAAAAAACTCGCGTGCCGGTACGGTTCCTCGGTATTGATGGGCCGCGGTGGCTGTTGCGGATTGGCCTGACTGGCAAGGCCGCCCTCAATAACGAGGTGGCCGCCGAAGTTTCCCACAAAGTGCTGGACGACCTCGTCGTCGTGCGTGGTTCGCGCCCGTTACCCGTACGCGAACTAATTCCCTTGCAGCTACCTACTTCTCCCGCGGAAGCCGACGCCGAAGCCGCGACCGAAGCGGCAGGAGGCCAGGGAGCAGGTAATTCGCCCCAGAACTTGCCGGTGCGCGGCCCGGAAATTAGCGAGGTCCGCTAGCAGTGGCGCGTTTGCGCGCAGAAGGTGAAGTTACCGCCATAACCTACCCGGGCGCCGGCCCGAACCCGGCGGTACAAGTACATGTGCATACCACCGCGGGCGTGCCGGTCACCCTGTGTTTTTTGGGACGGCGCGATATACGTTGTATCCAGGTAGGTTCGCGCATTCTTTTCGACGCCGTGCATTCCGCCAACCGCCCGGGCCTGGCCTACAACCCGCGCTACACCGTGCTCGAACAACCCTCTTAGCAGGGCCCCGGATTCTAATTGCGTGATTCGGCTGCAGGATTGACACCTGCACTCGCACCGGTCCCGGGAGCACCTTGCGCGCTGGGGCTGGCAGGCCCGGCCGTATCTTCGCTGGCGGGGAGGAACAGGCTTTGCAGTTCGGTTATATCTGCGGCTTCCGGACCGGCGAGGAATAGCACTTGGTCGGCGGCCGCAAACACCAAATCAGGGTCGGCATTAACCGGCATCCCATCACGCACGATCGCATTTACTATTACCCCTGCCGGAAGCACGAGGGAGCGCACTGTGCTCCCAATTACCGGGGCGCCTTCGGAAACTGTAACCTGCCACATGGCAGCTCCGGACTGGTGGAAGCTCAACACTTGTGCCAAAGAGCCATCGGCCACTGCGTCCTCTACCAAAGAAGCCATGATTCGCGGGGTCGAAACCGTTACGTCCACACCCCAAGAATCATTAAACAGCCATTCATTGCGCGGATTATTGACGCGGGCAATCACGCGGTCTACCCCAAATTCGGTTTTTGCTAGCAAAGAGACCACGAGGTTAGCTTTGTCGTCCCCGGTTGCGGCTACCACAATATCGGCGTCCCCAGCTCCTGCTTCCGCTAACGCGGGCGGTTCACCGGCATCCGCCAAATGCCACGATGCGTCCGGAACGGAAGAAATCCGCATCGCCGAAGGCTTTTTGTCAATAATCGACACTTCATTACCGGAAGCAGTAAGTTCGCGGGCCACGGAAAGGCCTACCGCTCCGGCGCCCACCACCAAAATTTTCATCGCTCGCTCCTACCAGCCGTGCTTCTGTGCCGCACCCGCAGCATCTTTAACGCCGCTACCTTCCGCCCCGGCCGCATCCGCATTATTCATGAGCACGTGTTGTACCCCGCTGGCACGTTCAGCCGGAACCACAAGTTTCACAATATCGCCGTCTTGAATAATTGTTTCTTCGTTCACCATCAACCCGCGCGAGCCGCGTTGCAGATAGCCCACCCGGGCCTGGGTGGCCGCTTCCAAGGCCGCAACCGGCCGGCCATACCAGGAAGGATCAAGATCGGCTTCAATGAGCGAAATCCCGGTTACGGGGTCATTAAACACGCGGTGCGGGCCCAGGGGGATGAGCCGGTGCAACACCTGATCTACCGTCCACCGCACGGTAGGAACGGTGTCAAAACCAAGGCGCTCAAAAACGGCGTCGCGCGAAGGGTCATACACGCGCACCACCGTATTGGTAACCCCGAAGGTTTCCCGCGCCACCCGCGCCGCAATGATATTGGAATTATCACCGGAAGAGACTGCTGCAAAACCCGCCGCTTCCTCAATGGAGGCACGAATTAGCACCTCCCGGTCAAACCCCACCCCGGTCACCTGCTGACCAGGGAAATCTTCCGGCAGTTTGCGGAACGCTTCCGGATCTTGATCAATAATAGCTACTGAATGCCCCATAGATGTGAGTTCGCGAGCCAGGCTAGAGCCGACCCGGCCGCACCCCATAATCACGAAATGCACGCAAACAGACTACCCTGTGCTAGTGATGGCACAGCAAACTCGATTCCGCGCGGGCAGCGCTTCCGGGGTAATCGCCCTGGCCGCGCTCGTGGTATTAATCCTGCCCCGAAGCGTGCAAAGATCCGCCACCTACGCCGAACCCGTCCTCGTGGGGATAGCGGGACTTGCCGGCCTGGCAGTCCTTATTGTGGTAGACATCGCGCTAAACAAGATCGCAAAACTCACTCCGGATACGGCCTCACACACGATCGCCTCGCGTTACGTGGCCCCGGCCGCTGGAGTGGTGGTAGCGGCCGTGAAATTCATCGCATATGTGCTCTTAATTGTGCTTGCCGGTGGCACGCTCGCGCTGGTGGTCAATGCGGTGACCCCGTTGGAATTCGACGGCCGGATCATTATCATTCCGGTCACAATTATCTTGGCGGTTCCGGTGATGTTGCGGTGGCGGATCAACTGGCGTTTCACCATAGGTGCTACCGCCCTGGCCCTCACCGTTCTCACGGCTTTGCTGGTGACCGCGCTTATTCAGGAAGCTACCGGTTCAATTAGTTTAAGCACCCTGGTTACGAACCGCGTGGAACGTGGCGGCGAAGTTTCGGTACGCCACCCGGTTTTGCAGACTTTCGTGGTCATGTGTTGCCCGGCCGCGCTAATGTGGCTGTGTGCCGAGCGGGTGACGCCGGGGGCGCGTAATAAACGGGTACCGAGTAGTTTCTTGCGTGCCACTTTTGCTATCGCCACGATCTATATAGTTCTCACGTTTTATGTGGCCGCGCAGTTCGGGATTGCTACCTGGCCGGTGGGTATGCCCACTTTGGTAATGGCGGCCGCGGTCTGGGGGCCGGTAGGCCAGGCGATTGCTGCGGGCGCTTTTGCTTTGCTAGCGGTGGCCTGTGCTTTAGCAGTTTATGATCGCTTGCCGCGCCTGTTACGTAGCCTGGCGATCGACGGTATGTTGGCACGCAGCCTGGCTTCCACGGAAGCGGTTATCCCGCGGCGCGTAGTGGTAGCGGTAGCGGCCGTGCTTGCGGCTTTCCTCGGTAATTTTTTGACGACGACGTACGCGGGCGTGGCCGCTTTCGTTTTTGTCTCGTTTATTGGATTTGGGCTTACCGCACTCGGTATTTTCGTCCGCGGCCGGCGCGTACTGCAAGAATCAGAACGCAAAGACGAACGGCGAGCCGGTTATGAAAGCGTGTGGACTTTCGCTTTGCTAAGCCTGGCCACGGTGGCGTTGCTGGTTATGATCATGATTTTGCAACCGGTGTGGACGGG
Organism: Actinobaculum suis; assembly: GCF_900618115.1. Lineage (NCBI taxonomy): Bacteria > Bacillati > Actinomycetota > Actinomycetes > Actinomycetales > Actinomycetaceae > Actinobaculum > Actinobaculum suis. The sequence goes on along the minus strand of NZ_UYIO01000001.1, from coordinate 1,488,797 downwards.
GCTTTCTCTGGTAGCACTTCTGGTACCAACCGCGCTCATTTTGCTCACCCGGCGCCGCCGTGGCAAAATGTCTGCCCGCTTGGCGCCCCAAGATTTATCTGAAGGCCGGGCGTTACCGGTGCGAATCCACGCCGTCGTTGTAGTTTCTACTTTGGACTTGCCGGCCTTGCGCGCCGTGACCTACGCGCGAGGTTTGCGGGCAGCAAGCTTGACGGCTATTACGGTCGATTTTGACCCGGCCGCTACAGAGCGTTTGCGCAAAGATTGGCAAGAAGCCGATTTGCCGGTGAGTTTGACGGTATTGGGCCGGCCGGCCGGGCCTACCCGCAAGCCGCTCACAGAATACGTGCGGGAGATTTTGCGGCGCCATGATCGCGATGTGGTGATGGTAATTTTGCCGCGCGTGGTTTTGCAAAATGCGTGGCAACGAAATTTCCAGGGCCGCACCACACCCCGGATTTTTAGCGACCTGGCCGGCGAGGCACGGGTAATGTTTGTGCAAGTGCCATATTTACTCGAAGATGGCGGAGAATAAACCCCAAAAAGCTCGGGCGGGAAGGCCGCTCAGGAAAGGCAGAAATGATAGAGGTTGAACTCACAGACGTAGGCCACGGCGGAGTGGCGATCGGGCGTGCCCCGGACGGGCGTGCCGCCATGGTACGTTTCGGCCTTCCCGGCGAAACCGTGAAAGTACACGTGACGGAGGAAAAGAAACGCTACCTGAAAGGTGACGCGTACGAAGTGGTGGGCGATCCTTCCCCGCACCGGGTGGCGCACCCGTGGCCGGAAGCAGGCCCGGGAGGCGTAGGCGGAGCCGATTTGGGGCACGTGGAATTTTCCTGGCAACAAGAATGGAAAACCCGGGTTTTGCGTTCCCAAATCCGCCGCATTGGCGGGCAAGAACTAACCGACCATCTCGCCGCGCAAGGAATCGAACCGCGCGTGGAAGCCTTTGCGGGGGATACCGAATCGCACGGTTGGCATACGCGTACCCGCGTGGATTTGACGGCGGATCGGCGCGGCCGGTTGGGCATGTACCGGGAAGGCACCCATGATGTGATTGCGCTTGCGCAGTTGCCGATTGCGGACCCGCGAATCGTGGAACTTGGTTTGGTGGGCGTAAAAGCCCAGGAGCTGGGTTGGCGTTTCAATGCGGGCACCCGCGTAAAAGCGGTAGCGCCCTCGGCCTCTGCACCAGTAATTGTGGTAGATAAGCGGGTGGTAGATGCCCAGGGCCGCGATACCGAAACTCCTTTCGTCACCGAAAAAGTGGAAATTGCCGGGCATACCTACACTTACCGGGTGCGAGCGGATGGTTTTTGGCAAATCCACCGGGAAGCGGCCCGTGCGGTTAGCGAACTGGTAATCAGCGAGGCGGGCGTGCAAGTGGGAGATCACGTGCTCGAACTTTATGCCGGAGCCGGCCTGTTCACCGCGCCTTTAGCCCGGGCGGTAGCTGGCGGTAGCGCGACGGGCGCAGCAGGAGAAAATGCTGGTGCGGCAGGCGAAAGCGCGGGCGCGGCAGGCGAAACTGCGGGCGAAGATTTTGCGGACGCGGGAGCGGTGGCAGGAACCGTACGCGGTTTGGAAGGCAATCGTTTGTCCGTGGAAGCGGCACGCGCTAACTTGCGGGATTATCCGCGCGGGCAGGTGACGACGGCGAAGATCACGCCCCGCTTGATTGAACGGGAAGGGTACGGCACCGATATTTTGATTGCCGATCCGCCGCGTACCGGCCTGGGAATTGACGGTGCTGGAGCGGCGGCGGCTTGCGATGCACGCCGGATCGTACTGATTTCTTGCGATGTGGCCGCCATGGCCCGCGATGTAGCCACGATGGTGAACCAAGGCCGGCGGGTAGTGGCCATGCACTCGCTGGACATGTTCCCAAACACCCACCACTTCGAAGTGGTTACCACCCTCGCGTAACCAGGCAGGGGAGTGGCCGGCGGGAGTAACTGGTATGGGAGCGGCCGGCGGGCGCAACTTTTGGGAAAGCGGCGCCGGCGCTGGGCTCGTACGGTGCATCGGCTCGCCCGGATCAGACGTAAGCTGCGGCACCGGGCTAGTTTGGTTTAGGAGAAGGCAGCGGCGATAGCGGGCGCGGCCTGGGCAATTTGCCAGGGCCGCGCTCCCAGATCGGCCAGTTCGTTTTCGAGGCCGCGTTTCTTCCAGCCATACCAGGCCAAAGCTTTTTGGGTGGCCGGCTTGAGCAATACGTCTTGCCGGATGCCCAGTTCTGCGGCCCGGCCGCGCACGGCATCACGCACGAGCACCCAGCGTTCCGCCGCGTGCTCATTGTGCCGGTTCCAATTACCCGGAGAAGTGGGGAAACTACTGGACTGAGGGAGTCGTTTTGGTGGAAGTTCCGATTCGGAAAGCTTCCACGCCCGGGCCACGCCCTCCCAGAGTTTTGCCGCATACTTCTTTTTACTGCCCCGGCGTAGCATCGGCGCATTTCGCACATCAGCCAAAGACCGCGGCCGGCGGGCTGCCAAAGCTCCCAAAGCCTTGTTGGCAAGCACCCGGCCCGGCGCAATATCTGCCTGCCGGGCAATCTCTTCGCGCGCCCGCCATAATTCGCGGGCGATTGCCAAAGTGCGCGGATCGTTAATATTGGCAGACTTAGTAATCTTGCGCCACGGATCCGGGCTGGGTTTCTTGGGCGGAGCCGTGCGTACATGCTCCGATTCCTGGGCGCACCATTCGGTGCGTCCGGCGTCGTCGAGCATTTCCAGCAAACGCTCCCGCAAGGGAATAAGTAACTCTACGTCGAGGGCCGCGTAAGAACGCAGGTCAGCAGAAAGTGGGCGTTGCGACCAATCGGAGTTTGCGTATTCCTTCGCGAGCCGGAAACCGAGCAGGGTTTCGACCATCCACTGTAGGGAAAGACGTTCGAAACCGAGGATCATGCCGGCGATTTCGGTGTCGAAAAGTTTCGGGCAGGCCAGTCCGAGTTCGCGCAGGCAAGGAAGATCTTGGTCGGCGGCATGCAAAATCCACTCGTCGGTGGTCAAAACTTGGGCGAGCGGGCCAAAACGGGTTTCGTTGCCAACCGGGTCGAACAGGAAGCTACCGGCACCGGCGCGGCGGATCTGTACCAGGTAGGCACGCGCGGTATAACGAATACCCATAGCCCGTTCCGCATCGATCGCAAAAGGCCCGGTACCGGCCCGCAAAGCCGCCACCGCTTGCGCGAGCTGCGCAGGAGACTGGGTGAGCGGCGGGATTCCCTCGCGCGGGGCGTCTAGCGGCACCGGATTGGGTACCGGTTCCGGATTGCGGAAATCTTCGACACTGGGCTGCGGGCCACTCACGCTAACTACATGGGCGGTAGGGCCGATAGTTTGCGGCACGCTAGGCTCGTTAGTGCCGCAAATGCGTGCCGCGCGGGCCGTGGTATTGGCGGCGCCTGTACCGGAAAGGTTCGTAGTGCGAATGTTCGTGCCTGGGGCGTTTGTGCCGGAAGCATTCCTGCCAGGAGCGTTCGTGCGGGGAGACTTCCTGCTCGTTTTAGGCGCACCGGATTTACGTGTGCTGTGCCCGCGATTTGGTTCGGAATTGCGAGGCGATGTTTTCAAAATGGTATGTAGCTTTCTGTCCTCAGATTGGTTTTAGCGCCGGCGCAGAAAAACCACGCCTTCGGGAGCAAGCCCGGCAGCGGAGGCAATAAAATCTGCCCACGCGGAAAGGTGCCCGGAAAGGTCAGGATCTTCCGGACTCCAAGAGGCACGTAATTCTAGCTGGTTACTGTCCTCTTGCAGGTCCATGCCACCAAAAGTTTCGTTATAAACCCTGGTCACAGTACCCAATAAACTATGGTACGGAGCTTCGTGTTGGTGTAAAGCGTCGGCTAACCGTTCCCACACCATTTCGCCAAAGAGTGGGTCGGTACACATATCTAAATCAATGGGTACCGTTATTTGGCACACGATTCGACACGGACCATTCCAGCCCGCCTGCCCGTCCGGATCATAAAGGACTATGAAACGTGCACTCCCACGGTAGTATGCGGGATCTGACGCTGCGGATTCGTTTATTTCTGCCCGTAAGGCTACCGCCCAGGGCGCCAGGCCACGCGGTGGAGGAATTTGTGTGACGTGTATCTCTTGCCGGAACACGTGACCGCGAAGGCTTCCCAGCGCCTTGAGGAAGTCATTGGGTGCTTCGATGTGCGACACATTTTTACGATAGCGGCGAGCTACCTCCTTTAGGTCGGGGCGCGCCGGTAGGATGGCGGTATGGTAGCGAGCGCATTTATAGATGTGGATGATTCGACGTTTCTGGCTGCGGCGCAGAAGGCGCAGGTGAACCTTCCGCTCGAACAAATGCCGCAGTGGGATGCTTTTGAAGCGTCTGTGGCCGGGCGCACCCCGTGGAAGCGGTTAGTGTGGACGTGCGATGGCGTAGCTCGTGCCTTTATTTCTTTGACTTCGATGCAGGGGCGGGGCTTTACCTATCTGTGGGCCAAGCATGGCCCGGTGTGGGCGGGGAAGGAACCCAGCCCGGCTGAAGAGAAAGCTTTCCGCACGCAACTAGTGCGGATCGTGCGCGCGGAATCTCCACATATCGCATTTGTGCGTATGCATATGCTCCACCGCGATACGGATTTACAGCCCTTGTTGCAGTCGGTGACTTTTAATCGCACGGTTTTGCTGGATCTGACCCAGGGAGAAGAAGCTCTGCTAGCTTCTTTCAAAAAACGAGGGCGGCGCGATGTGCGTAAAGCTTTGCGCAATACCGAGCTGGTAGCGGCGGATGAAACCGCAAAAGCGGGCGATGATTTTGGGGAGCTCTACCAGTTGCTAGTAGAAACCGGGGAGCGCGATTCTTTCGGGATTAACGAGCAAGCCACCTACGAGCGAATGCTGGAAGCGTTAGGGCCTGAACATGCCCGCCTGTACACGGTGCGAATTGCGGGAGAAGCGGTGTGCTGGGGGATTGTGACCAAAACGGACCGCTTGGCCACGTACTACTATGCGGCTTCCTCGGCTACTGGCCGGCAAGCGGGCGCACCGGATTTGCTGGTGTGGTTCATGGCCTGCGAATTAGCGAAGGCCGGCGTGGAAGTATTCGACCTCATGGGGATCGATTCAGATTTGGCACCGCAACTGGTTGGGGTCACGCGGTTCAAAACCAAGTTCTCGGAGGAGATAACGCCGGTAGCTGCCGCTTGGGACGTGCCTGTGCATCGCCGTCTCTACCAGGCTTTGCAGGTAGCTTTGCGGGCCAAGCGCGGGGTGAGTGCGCGCCTGCGGCAAACCCGCGAACACGTTTCCGCGGGTTTGCAACGCCTGCGCCGGAAGGCCCCGGAAGAATAAACCCGTTTACCTGGCGTGTGTAGCTGGGCAAAGGAGTAGAAAATGCCGGCGGCGTGTTTTCCGGCGCCGCGAATATAAAGATTTCACGGCGCCGGAAAAGAGTATTTCGAACTTCGGTTTTAGCTCGCGGTGCGGGCGATGGTGGTATTCCATTCGCGTTCGAAAATCAGCTCGTCTTTATCCCAGCAGCGCACGTGGGAGGTGACGTAGAAGTTTTCGGCATCGCAAGAAATCGTGGAACGGGTTTTTAGGGATGCTTCCCAATCCATATCGGGGCGGGAGAGCTCCACGATCCATTCTGCTTCCGTGCGGGCCGTGGTTGGATCATCCCAACCGATCCAATAGCGTTCCACAGCATCTTCGTTATAGTGCAACCCGTCCGGGTAGATACGTGTGCCGCCATACATGGGGTCCACTTGGATAAAGGTTTCCCGCTTGGCAACGTCTTGAGAAATGAGACGTTCGGGCCGGCGCACCCCAGAGCGTCCCGCTTCCGGATGTTTCACGTCAGCATTCACCGGTTGCACTGGGCCAGCAAATTTGACGGCACGGTCAGCATCCAAGCGACTCTGTGCCTGCGTATCTCCGGCCGCAGCCAGCGCCGCAAAATCCGGCCGGGCCGGGATTTCCATGCGGGAGGCAGCCAGATCTACCGTGATTCCCGCATTCTGGGCTTGCGGCCAAATCCACGGCCAATACGCGGTAGAAAGCGCTACTCGCAAAGTGTGCCCGGCAGGGATCGTGTAGCCAATTCCCGTTAGAGGAATTTCTACGCCCACCCACTCGCCGGCCGGGAAATCAACAATTTTCTCGCTGCCTTCCCGGGAAGAAAGATTCAAATTCCCGCGCGTGACCAGAGTGGCCTGCCCGTCCGGAGCCACATCTACCAGGCGCACATACACCTGCCCGCGCGTGGCCTGCGTGGTTAGCCGCAAATGTAGGCGGCAATTCCCCAAGATTTGCAGGTCTTCGGTGAGCGGGAAATCGTAGGTGGTGGAACGGCCGTCGTCGGCACGTTGATCAGTGGGAAGATCCGATTCGTTACCGTACGGGAAAAAGCGCCCCGCGTTTTGCCCCACATCCTGGGGAGATTTTATGTACGAAGTGAGAGGTACCGTGCCGGTAGAACCTGCGTCGGTAGAACCCATGCCAGCAGAATCTGTTGCCGCAGAATCTGTGGCCGCTACCGTGGTAGTTGCGGCGGAAACGTTTCCAGATTTCGGCGCAGCGGTTTGTGCGGGCGGGGTGGTGGCTGGTGCGGCCGGCGCAGCGGTTTGTGCGGGCGGGGTGATTGAGGTGGCATTGGCGAGCGTGAACTCGCGGGTGGTGATTGCCGGGTCTGGGTAGTTATCCATTGCCACCCAGCGGCCCGGTATTTCTTCGTAGTAGGACCGCGGCGGAATGGGATCCATAATCCAGGCTTTGAGTAGTGGTTCTTCCATTACGCCGGTGTCGATGCCCTTGAGCCAGTGGTCCCACCAGCGCAAAGTTTCTCCCAGAAAATCAATATGCGGGCCGGGTTTCAGGTCACGGTCCGGGTATTGGTGCGACCACGGTCCGATCAACCCGCGTACGTTCTTCCCCAAAGCGGAAAGGTTTTCGACCAGCCGCAGCACGGTATCCCGGTACGGGTCAAACCAGCCGCCAACGGCGAGCACTGCCGTATTCAACCGGGAATAGTCTTCGCACACTGATCCGTGTTGCCAAAACTCGTCTCGGGTTTGGTGGCTCATCCAGTTTTCCATATATGGTTCGGCCTTCTCTAACCGGGAAAGCCACTGTTCCCGCCATTTTTCACCCCAGATGCGTTTATCTACCGGGCGGGATTGGAAGGCCAGCATGGTGGCGCCCCACGCAAACATGTCGACGCCGAGCATCGAGCCACCCATATAGTGGACGTCATTGTCATACCGGTCGTCAGTGGAACATACCGTCACGATAGCTTTCAAAGGTTTGGGTTGTAGATAGGAAAGCTGGAGGGAGTTGAAACCGCCCCAGGAAATGCCGAACATGCCAACTTTTCCGGTGCACCAGTCTTGGGCGGCGATCCAGTTAATAACATCCACGCCATCCAAGTGTTCTTGCATATCGTATTCTTCGCCGGGCACGCCTTCGGAGTTACCGTGGCCGCGGATATCTACGCGGATGGAAGCATAACCGTGGCCGGCATAGTACGGGTGGCGTTCCGAATCGCGCGGTAACGTCCAATCGGTAGCCCGGTACGGTAAATATTCGAGAATTGCAGGAACCTGTTCCGTAGTTTCAGGCATCCATGCCTTCATAAAAAGACGGGTGCCGTCCGTAACCGGTATCCAGTCTTCAATAACCTTTACCCGGTAGGGAAAATCTTCAGGTTGCAAATACTGCATGGTGTTCCTTTCTGTGCGAGGTTCTGGTGCCTAAACCGGCTGGGGCAGGCTGGTTTTTAGCTAAGGCCAGCTGGTCTGGGGCTGTTTTCTGGGGGACTTAGCTAGTGGGGAGCTAAATACCAATACCCCGGTAAAGCAGTTAGCCCGGTAAAGCAGTTGGCCCGGTAAAACAGTTGGCCGGGTTAAACCACGTTTGAGCTGGCCGGGTTAAGCCACGTTCGTCATGCGTTTACGCATCCAAGGGGTGAGCGCAACTAGGAAGAGGCCGTAGGCAATAATTACCAATCCCTGGATTCCGAAATAGGCCACGATGTTTTCGTAGCTGAAGAACTTGACGATCTGGGCTTGTACGCCTTGGGCCATGGCCATAGCCGCAAACCAAACCGCCATGGTTTGGGAAGCAAAAGCCCGCGGCGCCAGTTTTGTAGTGGCAGACATCCCGGAGGTTTGCACCAGGAGATCGCCCAATCCCAAGAAAACGTAACAACCGAACATCCACATGGCGCTCATAAGGTGCCCGTGCGGCGTCGCCAATCCACCCAGGGCAATCAAAATAAAAGCGAATCCACCCAGGATGGTACCGAGGCCGACTTTCGCTGCTACATGCGGTTGGCGTTTGCCGAGCTTGACCCACACCCAGGCGAGCACGGGGCCCATGATTATTTCCACGATGGCGGTGAGGGAAATGTACCAGGTGGAGGGGTAGTGGAAGCTGCCGAGCGTATTATTTGTGCGTTCCAGGGCCAAGAAGTTGAGGGTATTTCCGGTTTGGAAATACGTGAGGTTATACATGACGAGCGCGATTAGCAAGAACGCGTAGGGCAGCAGGTTGCCGCGTTCGGGGTCAGACACGCGCGGGGAGCGGTACATCCACACGAGGTAGATGGCCGGTACGGCGATCGTAAGAGCAGTAATCGCGTTGATGAAACCATCGAGTTCTACGAGGCTGGTGGCGGCAAAAATAATCGCGAGCACCACTACTGCGGCCGCTAGTCCAACCACATACCAGAAGTTTTTATCGGGACGGAAATTGAGACGAATCCGGGTGGCAGATTCGTGGCCGCCCAAGTAACGGCCCTGTACCGAATACAAAACGACGCCGATAATCATGCCGATGGCAGCCGCGGAAAAACCGGCATGCCAGTTGATTTTTTGGCCCAACCAGCCAGCCACGAGGGGGCCGAGGAAAGCGCCGATATTGATGCCCGCGTAGTAGATGGAAAAGCCGGCGTCGCGCCGATGATCGGTGGGTGAATATAGTTCCCCAACTTTGGTGGAAACATTCGGTTTGAGCAGGCCGGTACCCACGATAATGAAACCGAGGCCTGCCCACGTGAGCCCCACATGCCCGGGAATGCCCATGCAAATATGACCGGCGGCAATAATAATCCCGCCCCACAGTACAGCTTTGTGGGTACCAATAATGCGGTCCGCTATCCACGCTCCGCCTATGGAGAGAAGATAAAGCAGCGCGCCGTAGGCAGCAACAATAGAGGAAGCGGTAGTAGTTTCGTAGCCGAGGCCGCCATTGACCACTGCGGCAGAAAGATAGAGCGCCAAAATGGCCTGGAATCCCAGGTAGGAGAAACGCTCCCATAATTCGAGGTTGAAAAGCGTCAGTAATCCGCGCGGATGGCCCATAAACGAGGTGTCTTTTTGGGCGAGGCGGTCAGCGGCGCGTGCCTGCCGAATGAGTTCTTGCTCGGGCGGGCTGTAACGCTCATAGTCTGCGCTAGTTAGTTCTATATTTTCCTGGTTACTTTCGGTCAAGGTTTTAACCCTTCGTAGGGATCTACGGAGTGGACCGGCCGAAAATAATGCGTGCCTGTTGGCGTACGCTGCGATATTTCGGACCGTGGCCCAGCGCGACGCAGGTACGCCGCACATATAACCCTGCGGCACATAAAACCTAAGAGTTATATTGTATCTTTCGAGAATACCGCACTGTACCCTAAAGAACTATTATTGAGAGATATCTCCAAAATCATTCCTTGCAAATAAACCGGGCGAACAGGTATGCAACTCTGATAACTTTTTCGCCGATAGTTCCCATTAGCTACATGAGAGTTTCTCCTTCTAGATGAGAATTTTTTCCTTTTCTATTCATGGAGGCGTCATCTCGCGCCGTTAGTCTCCTTCGTGTCACAAGAGATGCAAATCCTGGCTAGAGATGCAAATCCTGGCTGAGAATGGGAGAAGACATGACCACTACCGATAGTTTCGATTTGGCTTTCGAAATCGCACAACTGTTGGAACGAAAGAACCGGCATCTTTCCGATAGCCCTTCCGAAGGAATGGCAGCAGCCACCGGCGTGGAAGAAGTAGCTTTAGAACCACGACGTTTGCGGCGCGCCAAAAAATCGTACAATGCGCGCGGTCTGCATGCTCTTCTCCGGCAGACTGATAACCAGGGTTTCAGTTTGCGGCGCGGACGCGGGGTAACACCCCAAGCCGGGGATTTTGTGCTTGCCCGGGTAACCACGATCGGGCAACACAAACGGCTCGAATCACAAACTTCGCGGCGCCGGCACCTGTTTGAAGGCGACGAAATAATCGTTGCCTACGGCAACCGATATGCACCAGACCAATTTTTAGCGGAAGTTCCCCGCAATTTGAATTACACGAACCTCGTGGCCGCGGGAGGCATGGCAGGCAGAGTAATCGAAAAACATGCCAATATTCAGCCGGCAACCGTGATTGAACCACTCGGGCTAATTTGCGATAGCGAAGGCGTGCTTTCCATGTCACGGTTAGCCGACCACCAGATCCGCCCCTGGCAACAAGCCCAAAACGAGTACGCACAACTTAAAAACCGGCCGCACATTACCGTGGTATTTGGTTCTTCCATGAACTCCGGAAAATCCACCACTCTCGGTTGCTTGGTAAACGGAATTAGCGCTGCCGGCCTCACCGTGAATGCCGGAAAAGCCACCGGTACCGGAGCCGGAAACGACGCCGGCCTATTCCGCGACGCCGGGGCGAATCGCGTTGTAGATTTCACCGATTTCGGACTTTCTTCCACTTTCACGTTATCCATGGAAGACGTAAAGAACGTACTTTTCTCCATGGTGGCAAGCCTGTGCGAAGATAGCCCAGACGTAGTGCTCATCGAAATTGCGGACGGTATCTACCAAGGAGAAACAGCGGCTTTGATGCGCGATCCCGATTTTGGCGAACTGGTAGATTCTGTAGTATTCGCGTGCGGGGAAGCTCTTTCTGCCGCCGCCGGGGTAGGCCTGATTCGCGACGCCAAACTACCTTTGAAAGCCGTATCAGGCCGGCTTACTTCCTCTCCGCTCATCACCCAAGAAGCCGTGGAAGTAGTAGACGTGCCAATTATTCCTACTTTCGACCTGTGCAAACCCCATATTGCAAGGGAAACTATCGGTCTATGAAAGACACCTTTCCCCACGTATTTCACGGCCGGCGCCGCTGGTTGTTCGCAACCCTTATCGGACTGGGCATCATCCAAGCCGTACTCAGTGTAGCCATTGCTTTTTATACGCCCCAACTGGGAACTGCTTTTGCAAAAAGCGGTCTGACCGGGAGAGCAGGAAGCGCAAGTGGCCCGCATAGCAATGGCACGGGGATGAGTTTTCCGGCGCTCGCGGCCCTTTTGGTGCTCGCGGCTCTGCTTTTAGGTGTGGCACGTATGGGCGAGCGGGTGGTGGCCGAAGAATTAGGTAATGATTATGTGCGTTCGGTGCGCAAACTCCTAATCACGGCAGCGCTTGCCCCGCAGCGGCCCACGAGCTTAGGAACTACTATCGCCCGGTCCACGAATGACCTTTCGGCAGTGAAAAACTGGGTGTCTTTGGGGATTGCTCCCTTGGTGGTGGGGGTGCCGCTCCTGGCGGGGATTGTGGTTGGCATGTTCCTTCTCATTCCCGCTTTGGGCACGGTTATCCTGGGCGTGCTAGTAGTTTTTGGGGTGGGGTTGTTGCTCCTTTCCCGCCCGTTGTTGGGCCGGGCACGCCGGTTACGTAAGGTTCGGGGCCGGATGGCCAGCCAGATTTCTGACATCGTGCAGGCCGGACCGGCGATTCGAGTTTCGGGTGGGATTAATCGGGAGGTCACGCGCATCGACCAACTTTCGGCACGGGTGCAGCGCGCCGCGCGAAGCCGGGCCGTGGTTTCCGGGGCAATGCGCGGGGGAGCTTCTGCGGTTACCGCGCTACTTTCCGTGCTGATTGGGGTGGTGGGTAGCCTTGCGGCGGCGACGCCGGAAGAAGTCACCACCGCGATCTTTATTGCCGGGTTGATGGCTTCGCCTATCCAAGATTTGGGCAGGGTGGGAGAGTACCGGCAGAATTTCCGGGCTGCGGCCCGCGTGCTCTACCCGATTTTTGAAGATGCGCGGCTTTTCCGCACCCGGCAACGCCAAGCTCGAAAAATCGCGGCAAGATCCCAACACCGGGGAGATATTCCAGGTTTAGCGGCCGGTGCGCTCCATCTTGTAAGTGGGGGCGCGCTACAAGAAGAGTTCCCAGAACTCGTAGCTCGGCCCGGGGCACGCATTATTATTACCGGTTCCCCAACCCGCGTAAACCAAGTTTTGCGCCTATTAGTAGGCGAGGAAACGGAAGACTATGCGCGGATGAATATTGCCGGGCGAGAACTGGCTTTGCTCCCCGCTACGGTGCGCCGGGAACTGGTAGGGGTAGCCTTGCGGGATGTGCCGCTGGAACGGGCCTCTATTGCTCGTATTGTCCGCTATCGTCTACCGCAAGCTAACGTGCCCGTGCACGAACTTCTAGAACAGGTGGGATTGGCAAAGGTCGTTGCTGAACTGCCTGATGAGGAGAACACCGTGTTAAAACGCGGCGGCAAACCCCTATCTGTTTCCGCGCAAGCACTGCTGCAACTTGCCCGCGCGATAGCCGGAAACCCGCCGTTGTTAGTGCTGGATCGGATTGATGAACCACTTAACGAAGACGGTCTTTCCCACTTGCGCCACACCTTAGAAAATTATCCGGGAATTCTCGTGGCAAATACGCAGGCTCCGGAAAAATTCTTGGATAGCTATACCCGGTGGAATGTGGACGAAAACAATGGCTAATAGTAAAAACGAAACTCGCGAGACTACAAGGAAACAGGAACGTAAAAATACTGAACTATCGCCAGGCCGGAAAGGTAGCGCGGTCACGTGGATGTGGTTGATGGGAACGGTTGCCGTATCCCTGATTTTGCTTTTACTGGTCTTCTCTTTCGTGTTGCGCTATCGGGTAGCCGAAGACGTTCGCGTGGCCCTTTCCCAAGAATCACAAGAGCTACGCCAATTTGCCGCAGAAGTACACGATCCACACACCGGTAAACCATTTGCTAGCGCTACCGATCTGATCTCCGCCTACCTGGCTCGGCAAGTGCCAACTAGCACCCAGCTGCTGGCCGGTACTGAAAACCTGCCCGCCGGGGAACACCAGCTGGGGGAATCCTTGCAATTGTTGGGCGAAAAACGAGGCGCGGCAGCCCCCACTTGGGCAGACCTTGAGCCAAGTTTGCGCCAACGCCTTGCCGTACCAGGTTCTGGCGGGCAGGCCGTTTCCGCAAGCTTTGGTAAACTCACCTGGGTAAACGTGGAAATCCAAGCGGCTACCGATAGTGGTGCGGTAGCAATTATCCATTTCCACGTAGCAGACGAAGAATCTATCCGCACCCAAATATTTTCTCTGGCCGGAGTATGCGTGGTGGTCTTGGTGCTTACCGGCGTCGTCGCCTGGGTAGTAACTACCCGAATAACCGGGCATATCGGAGAATTTACCCGCAAAGCTAACCGGGCTATTACGCGGGCTACCCACCATGGGCACACCGTTCCGCAACTGGAAGAAACCGGTTCTGCCGAATACGTGCGCCTGGCACAAACCACCAATGAACTACTCGCCCCAGCAGAAGCCGCAGTAGAACGAGAAGCCGCATTTTCTGAAGATCTATTGCACGAGCTCACCACCCCGGTAGCACTTCTCGCATCCGGAATAAACAACCCGGAAAGCGGCATCACGCGGGAAGAAATGCACAGCGAAATTGTGCGGCTACGCGCTTCCTTGCGAGGCGTGGCAAACTGGCAAAACTTCAGCAACGGCAAAGCAATAAACTTTACCAATGACGTCTCAGTTGCCCGCATCGTCACCGAGGCCGTAACCACATGGAACAGGAAACAACGGCAACACACCGTTACACCCGTTTTAGCTTACGAAACCCAGGAGACTCTCACTGATCTGACCATGCGCGCTGACGGGCAAGCCTTACAATCTGTGCTATACGAATTACTGCAAAACGCGGCCCACTCCAGCCAGATCACGCCACCGGATGCAACCGGACCCTCGCATTCGCCGGCCCAAGAAAACCCCGCCCTAGAAAGCACGGCACCTGATAGGCCAAATTCCGATACGCAGAATTCCAATACACCAAACCGGGCCTCCGCAGATGCTGCGGTATACATCTTTGTACACACCACCGTGGAAAATACCGCGGCGGGCACCAGCGTAGTCATCACCGTTACCGATACGGGGCGAGGCATACCGGAAGGAGAACACGCGATGGTAATGCGCCGTTTTGGCCGCGCCACCAATGACCCCCAACCCGGCAGCGGTATGGGCCTACCAATATGCGCGGCCATAGCGACGGTCCACGGCGGTACCCTCACACTAAGTCCCGCAGAATCCGGCCCAACCGGATCTGGCCCGGCCGGAACCGGCCCAACTGGAACCGGCGCAACCCCGGCCGGAACGAACTCAACCGGATCTGGCCCGGCCGGAACCGACGCAACCGGAACCGGCCCAACTAAATCCCGCCCAATTACATCAACCCAGGCAGGTACCGGCACTGTTGCCAAGCTCCGCCTCCCCATAGCCGAATAACCACGAATTAGCCGAATAACCACGAAACGGAAAAACAAGACATGCGAAGAAAACTCACAATTTTGATAGTCGTGCTAATTATCGCTGGTCTAGGCACCGGAGCAGCCGCGCTAATGCTTGGGAAAAACGACTCTTTCGAACTCGACGGCGGACCAGCAATAGTAGTCGAAAGTAACCAAACAGATCCAAAAACTAGCACCGCAACCCCAGAAAGCGACCCTGCCAGCACCGAAACCGCAAACCAAGAAACCACCAGCCCCGCCCCCAACGGCCCCAAAAACGGCACGCCCGGCGGCCCGCAAAACAACACAGAAACTGACACCGCGCCGCCCAACGGGACAGCAGGGATTGCCCCCGCACCAGCTGGCCCACCCGCTCCCGCCGCCGTCCTACAACCGCAACGCGCCCCGAAAGCCCCACCCGCCTACGTCGGCAACTACGACGATGACGGCGACGATGACAATGACGACGGCAATGACGACGATGACGACTAATGCCCGCTAGCTCTGCTCGGGCATCGCAGCGAACCTGTAACCAATCCCGCGCACAGTCTCTATCTGTTCGCGCCCGATCTTGCCCCGCAAATACCGCACATAAACATCAACCACATTCGAACCCGGATCAAAATCAAAACCCCACACCCGAGAAAGCAACTGTTCACGCGAAAGCACCCTCCCCGGATTCTCCAAGAACATCCGCAACACATCAAACTCTCGCCCCGACAACTCCACCGGCTCCCCGGCCACCGTCACCTGCCTACTCAACAAATTCATCGCCACATCCCCACCTCGCAACACCGTAACCAGCCCACCAGTATCACGCGCCTCCGCGCTCGCGGTAGCGGTGGCCGAATCCCGCAAGCGCAGTTTGATACGGGCGAGGAGTTCTTCGAAAGAGAAGGGTTTGGGCATGTAGTCGTCGGCTCCCGATTCTAGGCCGGCCACGCGGTCTTCCACGGAGGAGCGGGCGGTAAGCAAAATAACGGGGATGCGTACGCCCTGCCCGCGAATGTTTTCAAGCACCGTGAAACCATCCATATCAGGCAGCCCAATATCCAAAATGATGAGCCTGTAGGCTCCGGAGAGGGCTTCGATAATTGCCTCCTGGCCGCTTGGGGTGGCGAAACTAGTATGACCGGCGGCCTTTAAACCTTTCGTGATAAATGTGGCGATGCGTTTTTCATCTTCGACGATAAGAATGTGTGCGATTATGCTCCGTTACTGTCTCTGTTTCGTGGGCGGGGTGCTGGCCGCGATGCCTGGGTTAGTGGCCGCGGTGCCTGGGTTAGTACCCTCGGTGCCCGAGTTAGTGCCCGCGGTGCCCGGGGTAGTGATTGCGGTGCCTGGGTTAGTGCCCGCGGTGCCCGAGTTAGTGCCCGCGGTGCCCGGGGTAGTGATTGCGGTGCCTGGGTTAGTGCCCGCGGTGCCCGCGTAGGGGATCATAATCGTGAAAAGTGAACCCTTGCCAACTTCGGACTCAATTGCCAGGCGGCCCCCATGGCCGGTGACAATAGATTGCACGATAGCTAGCCCCAAGCCGGCCCCGTCTGCCCCCGCAGCAGTAGAACCGCGGGTAAATCGGCCCGTAATATTTTGGATTTCGGCGCGGGGAATCCCGCGCCCCTCGTCCCTTACAAACAGATGCAAACGTGGCCATGCTGTACGGGAACCAATTTCTATCCGGCTTCCCGGCTGCGAATATTTCACGGCGTTGGCAGCTAGCTGCAACCAAGCTTGGGTGAGCCGTTGCGTATCTAGCGGGGCGGTTATCTCGGCCACTTCGGTCAGTTGCCAGTTACGCTCGCCAAGTGCCCGCGCCTTCTCAAATACTTGACGGGTGAGCTGATCGGTATCCGTAGCTTGCAGTTGGATAAAACCGGGTTGCTTAGATTTTGCGAGAAGGAGCAGGTCAGAAACCAGCTCGGCCATACGGTCTAATTCATCGAGGGCGAGGTCACGGGTTTCTTGCACGTCTTTTGGGTTGTGGGGATCCACAAGTTCTAGGTGCCCGCGCACAATCGTGATTGGGGTGCGCAGTTCGTGGCCGACGTCGTCGAGAAGATTCTGCTGATTGGTGACGGATATTTCTAGCCGGTCCAGCATGGAATTCATGGCTTGGGAAAGTTGGGCAACGTCAGTGCTACCTTGCACCGGCACCCGCACGTTCAGATCTTTCTCTTCTATCTGTTCGGCTGCTTCGCGCAGAGTGTCGATTGGTTGGGTAAGACGGCGAGTGATGATCCCAATGCCCAGACTGGAAAGGGCAATGGCACATACCGCAACTAAAACGTAGATGCGGATAAGGTTGAAGATCTCGGAGTTAACGGCGCTTGTCAGATGCACATGCAAAAGGGCCCCGGATTGTGTTCCTGCTGCTGGAGGAGAAGCGGTATCTGTGGCGGGCGAGGCACTTGTAGATGCGCTGGGATGGCCCGGGGCATCGACGTCGATGTCAATATTCCCGGTGGTGGAAAAATGGACGGGGATAACGGTGTAGAAATAGCTATTAGTTGCGGTAGTAATTTTCCCTTTGACGATTCTGTCTCCGCGGGCAGCGGTTGCCACATGAGCGATGAGTTCCGGATCATCTTCGGGGCGGATGGTACCAATTTCTCCGGATACCCACGCAACCTCGCCATTCAGGAGCCCAACTTCCCCTTCCACCGTGGAAACAACTTTTCTGGACATAAAGGTTTGTAAAAGTGTGGAAGGCCCGGTAAAAGTACCACCCGTTTCCGGGTTGATACCTTCTTCGGCAAGGATCCGCAGTTCGTGGGCAACAATATCGAGTTCTTCTTGTACGGATTCCACGCGCACGTGATATTCCACCCACACGGTGGCAATGCCGACGGCGCCCACCACAAAAGCCACGAAAGCAATCATGGCCAAAGCAACCCGTTGCCGAATCGTCCCGGCTAACCTTCGGCTCAAACCGCGCGTTTTAGCATGAATCTTCGCCCACAAATCGCTCGGCCTTCCTTTCGTTCCAGGTAGCGAATCAAGAATAACCGCAGACCGATTTAGATAACAGTTGCTAAGTTACCGGCTTGCTGGGGCACGAACATCGCAAAACCAGGCCGGTACAAATGCACTTGCCAGCGATAAATATACGTGGCCGGCCCTGAGCAGTTGTGCAGGACCGGCCACAGTAAGTTTTGCGTTGCGGTAATTTCAAGCTACCGAAGCCGCATTTGGTGAAGCTAGCTTGCCTTCGCAGGTGTTGCAGGTACGTTTTGTCTCTCTTCGCTAACCTCGGGCGTACTAGTCCACGATCTCGTCACTGTCCCCACGAGCGGAAATACAGCAACAATTACCACGCAGAAGGTGAGAAGCGTTGAACCGTAATCAGCCATCAAGGTTTGGAATCTGGCTCCCAAGCTAACCCAGAGCCACAAGAAGAACAAACCACACATAAGCAACGTGTAGAGCAGAAGCAACGTGTAGAGCCCTAGTTTGGAAAATGCCTTGCGATCGGAATCTTTACGCATGATAACTCCTTACTTGGCCCACGGCGTGAGGCACCAAGCTGCAGATGCAGCTAAAGATGCGGCGAGCCCCGCTAGGCCACCTTTGATCGCGCTCTTGCCGACTATTTTTATGATAGTAAGCGCCGCTTGTTTCCACAGTCTCTTTTCGATACTGCATCTTATGCACATGCTCAAGAAGACCGCGAAAAATACGCAGATTTTATTGCAGCAGTGGAGACCCTTGCCTCCCATTTGCGACCAGTTTTCCGTCTGATGCTTAAAGCACTGTCTAATAAAAACATTGCGAGGAAAACTGGGCTCACAGAAGCGACAGTGAAATCCTATGTATCGGATATCCTCAGGCACACCGGTTGTGCAACGCGCGGTGAGCTTGCGATGAGAGCGGTAAAGGCCGGAATCAGGGAATAGCAGAATTGAGTTTTGGCGGACGTAGTTAAGCCGAGTAACGGCGGTGGTGCACGAACCGAGCACCGGTGCTCGGTTCGTGCCTAACCCAGCATCAAACAGCAGGTGTTTCTTTACCTAGGGTGCCCAAGACTCATGGGTTTTCTCCCGGACCGCGCGGGCACGAACACGGCAAAACCGGGCCGGTACAAATGCACTTGCCAGCCCGTAATATCCGTGGCCGCTAAGCCGCTTTCAACCGACCGGTGGGGGAGCGTGGTGTTTGGAGCGGGCCCGTTTTCAACCATTTTGCCCTGGATTCCCGTATTTGTAACGGGCGTTACCTGCGTAGTTGGAATAGGAATAATTTCCGGTTTATCCCAAGCCAAAGCTAGCTCAAGCACTTCGCGATTAGAATCGGCGTGGCTGGATCCCGGGCGTCCACAGGCCGCGTGCCCAGAACCAGGGTTTCCAGAGTTTGCGTGGCGAAATTCCCCGCGCCCGGACCCCTCACGTTCAGCTTCCATACTCTCAGATTCGGTCCCTGCAGAATCATCCGCGCCGCGGGTTGGCGCTTCTGTTAGGTCGTGGCCAGGCTCAGGGGCTAAGAAATCTGTAGTGGGCAGAGGAACCGTGGCCGGCAAGCAGAGTGTGCCCGGCAAAGTAACCGTGGCCGGTCCCACAAAGTTGAATACAATATACGAATTACCGCGCCGGTAGTATCCAGCCCGGCCCAAGCGGACAATCTCTGAATCAGCCCGGTTTGCATTCGCGAAATCTGGCACTTCACGCCGCAAACGCAAGAGCTCCCGCGTTATCCGCAAATATTTCGCGTGCTCGCCGCGTTCGGCTTCTTCCCAGTTGAGCTGGGAAGCATAGAAAGTTGATTCCTCCTGCGGGGAAGGAACTGCGGGCGTCAGGGCCTGCCAATCCCAATCTTTGAATTCCTCGATGCGGCCTTGCACCACTTTGGGGGCCAGTTCGGGGCCGTGGTCGGTGAAGAACTGGAAGGGGGAGGAAGCTGCCCATTCTTGGCCCTGGAACAACATGTAGGAAAACGGAGAGAGTGCGGCCACGGCATCTGCGGCGGCCGCTGCACCGGGCGAAATCGTTGCCGTGCGCCGATCCCCGGTAGCCCGGTTGCCCACTTGATCGTGGTTTTCGGTATAGATCAAAAATCGGCGCGAATCAGTGGTTTCGGGCACCGGTTGGCCCCACAGTTTCTTGCGGAAAGTGGAGTAGACGCCGTCGTGCACAAAAACGTGCCGCAAAGCTTTCTCCAACGCACCCGGTTCCCCAAAATCTGCGTAATAACCTTGGGTTTCTCCCGTGGAGGCAACATGTAGGGCGTGGTGGATATCGTCCGTCCACTGTATATCCATGCCGTACCCGCCGCGCGCGGTAGACTCCACCATTGCCGGGTCGTTAATATCAGATTCGGCAATGAGCCCGATTGTGCGGCCCGCAGTCTTCCCAAAAGCTTTGAGTGCATCGGAAAGTTCCGCCAAAATATGACGCGGCGAATCGTCAATAATCGCGTGCACGGCATCCAGGCGGAACATATCTACCCGGTAATCACGGGCCCACTGCACTGCATTCTCGATAAAGAAACGCCGTACCGGGCCACTTTCCGGCCCATCAAAATTCAGGGCCGCGCCCCACGGTGTGTGATGGGTTTCCGTGAAATACGGGCCGAACTGGCCTATATAGTTCCCATCCGCCCCGAAATGGTTGTAGACCACATCCAAACACACCGCTAGCCCGGCTTGGTGAGCAGCCTCCACAAAAGCGGCAAAACCAGCCGGCCCGCCATAGTTTTCCGTAACTGCATACAGGTCGACGCCGTCGTACCCCCAATTCCACCGGCCCGGTACCGGTTGAATCGGTAGCAGTTCCACTACGTCTACACCCAGATCACGCAGGTAGGGCAGTTTTTCCGCGGC
Organism: Actinobaculum suis; assembly: GCF_900618115.1. Lineage (NCBI taxonomy): Bacteria > Bacillati > Actinomycetota > Actinomycetes > Actinomycetales > Actinomycetaceae > Actinobaculum > Actinobaculum suis. Next base: position 1,468,436 of record NZ_UYIO01000001.1, on the reverse strand, counting down.
GGCCGCGAAAGTCCCTTCCGGCGTGAAAGTACCAATATGCAATTCATAGAACACTTTGCCCAAAGGATCTACGCCGGCAAAATCCGAAAACTCGAACTGGGCGGTATCCACGATTTCAGAAGGACCATGTGCGCCTTCCGGTTGGCGGCGCGAACGCGGATCGGGCAAAGGCATTCCGCCATCAAGCGAAAACTGGTAGCGCGTGCCCGCCGGAAAACCGGTTTCGCACACCCACCATCCCGGCTCGTACGTTTCCGCGGTGTGGTTAGCAGTTTTCGTGCTGTGGCTAGCCGTTTTCGCGGTCGGGTTAGCTGTTTCTGCGTCACGGCTAGCCGTTTTCGCGGTCGGGCTAGCGGCATTCGTTTCCGGGCGCATCGGGTAGCGCTTGCCACCGGTGAGTACTTCTACCTGGCGGTGGGCATAAGGTGCCCAAACGCGCAGCTGAAACAGTTCCTCACTCATCACTTGCCTTTCGTTTTCGCCGCGGGTGCCTTCTCAGTGGTGGCATCAGTTTTTGCGTCCGCTAGATCGCTACCTTCAGCCGTGGCTGTGTCTTCCACCTTTTCGAGGACGGCCACCGGCAAGCTCTTCAGCAAATCAGCAATCTTTACCGGCCCGCCGGTAAAAGTACTGCCATTGAAAATGGAGCGCCAAGCACCAGCGGGGAGTACCACCGTGGCATCGCGCCAGCCGCCCGCTTCTTCCAAACGATGCCGCAACCTATCAGTGACTACCACCACATCAGGTACGTCGTCCAGGGTGCGAGCAAAAGCAATTGCGTGCCCGGTAGTGCTCGGCAAAGGCGTGTAACCACTCCGGGAGGAAACAAAAGTATCCGGGCGGCGCCGCCGCAAATGCAAAATCCGGGAGGTTACCCACAGTTTTTGTTCATCCAAACTGGCATCCCCGGGCAGGGAGCCACGCGCATCTAATTCCTCGAGCAAATGTTGCAAGCTCTGGAAATCAACCGGCCGGCGATTATCCGGATCCACCAAAATATTGCGCGTGATTTCCTCGCCTTGATACGTATCGGCAACGCCCACGAGGGTCATGGACAAAGTCTTTTGCGCCAAAATCCGCGAGGTTAGAGCCGGCAAAGTGCGTTCCCGCCACGCTGCCAAATCCTGCAGAGTTTCCGGGTTGGAAAGAATGTCCCGAGCATAACTAAACAGCCCGGTTTCCCCTTCCTCGTCCGGAGCTGTCCAGGTGGTCCAGGTTTTCTGTTCGCGCGCCGCCTTAGTTAAGTACTCCAGTAGCCGGTCGATTTCGATCGGCCCGCGATCCGTATACGTGCCAATAATGGTTTGCCACAGCAGATTCTCAATTTGGCCATCCAATTGGGCCGGCCGCGCCGCCGCATGCCGAGCTCGCAACTTGGTGAGCAAAGCCAGCCAATCCTCATCAAATTCGGTGAGGGTAGCAATCTGCGCCCGCACATCTTCCCCGCGTTTCGTATCATGCGTGGTCAAAGTGCTCATCATTGCCGGCCACGTACTACCCATCCGTTCCGTCCAGGCATGCAAAGCATCCGGATCAATATTGGCGCGCAACGGGTCTGAACCTACTTCCGTGGCAGAAGTCAGGGGCGTGTACCGGTAGAAAGCCGTATCTTCAATACCCTTCGCCATCACCGGACCGCACAGTTGCTGGAAGCGCACAATCGCTTCGTTACGTGCGTCGTCGTGCAGTTTTGAGGCGGAACCGATTTCGTGGCCCAGCACAATATCGACGACGACGTCCAGCGTTTCCTGCCGATCTTCATTCAATTCTTGCCGGGCGCGGGCCGCGGCCGCAGTGACTACCGATTCGGCCAGGGCAGAAGCTTTTTCGCCGGGAACTACATAGGCACGGTAACGATCCAGATTTACCACCAGCGCGGCGAGCGCTTCCCGGATGGAACGGCGCGAGTGGTCTCGCAACCGCAAATCTTCGTTACAAATATCGGAAATCACGCCGGTAAGGCGCTCCAATTCCGCGTGCAAAGAGGTGTTGACGATCTGCTTTTTGGAAGCGAGTGCAATGTTTGCGTACGAATCGGTGGTACCGGAAAGCTCCACGTATTGGGCGGTCAGGCTCCGCGCGCCTACCGGATCAGTGAGCACGGAACCGATCCGCCACGAAACTTCGTACCCCGTACACCCGGCTACCTTCCAATCGGAGAGAAGCTCCTCATCGCCTTCGAGGATCTTTTCTCCCGCAATCCACGCTCCATCGGTGGCCTCATACAAACGGGCCATGTATTGGCGCGGATCAGAAAGCCCATCGGGATGGTCGATCCGGAAAGCATCGATATAGCCTTTGTGGTACAGGTCTAAAAGCAAGGAGTGGGAGGCGAAGAAAACTTCCGGATCTTCCACGCGGATTGCCGCCAAAGTATCCACATCGAAGAAGCGCCGATAGTTCAGTTCCTCTTCGGCTACTTTCCAGTAGGCGAGCCGGTAGTACTGGCGTTCTAGTAACTCAATAATGGGAAGCTGGTCCGTGTTTTTGCGGACCGGGAACACGTGGTCGAAATACCGTAAAACGTGTTGTTCCCCTTCGGCCTCGAAACCGGGCACCACCATCTGATCCAGGGTGATCTGGCCTTTCGCCAGCACGGTGCCGATTCGTTCGCCCAGCACGGGAAGTAAAATCCCGTTTTCGGCGCTGGTGATATCAATATCGAACCAGGCAGAAAATGGGGATTCGGCGCCATCGCGCAAAACCGACCACAAAGCACGGTTCAAGTACAGGGGAGTGGGCACGGCCATATGATTGGGCACCACATCCACTACCACTCCTAGGCCGGCTTCATGGGCGGTATCTGCCAGTTTTTCGAAGCCTTCCCGGCCGCCTAAAGCCGCAGAAATATTCGTGTGGTCAACTACGTCGTAGCCGTGCATAGACCCGGGGGCCGCCTGCAAAATCGGGGAACAATATATATCGGTGACCCCGAGTCGCTGCAAATAAGGCACCAGATTTTGCGCGTCCGCAAAAGTAAAATCGGGGCTCAATTGCAGGCGATAAGTAGAAATAGGAACATGCTTACCCGGGGCGGGCATATGGGCGCGCCGCGCCACAATGTTTTCGGTTTCGCTGCTCGTCATACTTCCTAGCGTAACCGAGACCACGTGGCGCGGCGTCCTACCTTTTGCTACCCGCTCATCTTTGCCGAGCTCGGCACAGTAACCACGCTAAACGGCCGGGGTGTCGGAAACCTCCGCCGGTGCCGTTTCGGGCGTATCTGAAACCGAGCCGCTGGCCGGTTCCGGCGTGGGCGCGGGCGTGGCCGCCGCCGGCGTTTCGCTTACTGGTTCGGATACGGAAGCACTGGCTACGGGAATTTCGGCTTCCGGCTCCTGGGTGCGCTCGTGAATCAGCACGCGTAAAGAGCGGCCGGTTACGGAGAAAGAATCTCCCGGGCGCAACACTTCTTCCGGATCCGGGCGCACAGCGGTATCGATTGCTACCTTCCATTCCCGGTCATACGGAGAATCTGGAATATTGAAGATAACGTCCTCATCACCGGCATTGAAAGTGAGGAGAATATCGTCATCAACAATATCCATACCGTAAGCATCTGGTTCGCGGATCCCTCTTCCGTTCAGGAACACCATGAGGGAGCGGGCAAAACCGGTATCCCAATCCTCGTTTTGCATCACCTTGCCATTGGGTTGGAACCACTGTATTTCGCCCACGTAATCGGGCCCTTCCACGCGCGATTCGTCACGCAAGAACCGGCGGCGCCGCAACACCGGGTGCCGCATCCGGAAATCGATGACCTTGCGCGTGAATTCCAAAAGTTCTTCCTGGGATTCGTCGAGGTCCCAATCCACCCAGGAAAGTTCATTGTCCTGGCAGTAGGTGTTGTTATTACCCTGCTGGGTGCGCCCGATTTCATCACCGTGGCTGAGCATGGGCACGCCCTGCGAAACCATCAGGGTGGTGAGGAAATTGCGGATTTGGCGTTTGCGTAAGGCCAGGATTTCCGGATCATCCGTAGGACCTTCCACCCCGCAATTCCAGGAACGGTTATTCGATTCCCCGTCCGCATTGCCTTCTCCGTTTGCCTCATTGTGCTTCTCGTTATAGGAAACGAGATCCCGCATAGTAAAACCGTCATGCGCGGTGACGAAGTTGATCGAGGCGAAAGGCCGGCGCCCGGAAGTTTCATACAGATCCGAAGAACCGGTAAGTCGGGAAGCGAATTCGGGAATCGTAGCCGGTTCACCGCGCCAAAAATCGCGCACGGTATCCCGATACTTGCCATTCCATTCCGTCCACAGCGGCGGGAAACCACCTACCTGGTAGCCCCCTTCACCCACATCCCACGGTTCGGCAATCAGTTTGACCTGCGAAATAATCGGGTCTTGCTGGATGATGTCGAAGAAGGAAGAAAGCTTATCCACCGCGTGCAGTTCGCGGGCCAGGGTGGAGGCGAGGTCGAAGCGGAAACCATCCACATGCATTTCCACCACCCAGTAGCGCAATGAATCCATAATCATTTGCAGGGTGTGCGGGGAGCTCATGTTCAGCGAGTTTCCGGTGCCGGTGGTATCGAAGTAATGTTCTTTATCATCCGGCACTAAACGGTAGTAGGCCGGGTTGTCGATTCCCTTGAAGGAAAGCGTGGGCCCCAGGTGGTTGCCTTCCGCGGTGTGGTTGTAGACGACGTCGAGAATCACCTCGATATTCTCTTCGTGCAAGGCCTTCACCATGGACTTGAATTCGTAGACCTGGTCGCCGCGCCCGGCGGTGGCATAGCCATCATGCGGGGCAAAGAACCCGATGGTGTTGTAGCCCCAATAATTGCTAAGGCCACGGTCTTGCAAAGAAGTGTCGTTGATGAACTGGTGAATAGGCATCAGTTCGACGGCGGTTACCCCCAGCTTCTTGAAGTATTCGATCGAAGCGGGGGAGGAAATGCCGCGATAAGTGCCGCGCAATTCCGGGGAAATCTTGGGATTGAGTTTGGTAAAACCCCGCACGTGCGTTTCGTAAATCACCGTATCGGCGTAATCGTGATCCGGTGGGCGGTCATGCCCCCAATCGAAGAAGGGGTTGATAACCACGGAAATCGGTACATGCCCGAGGGAATCTTGCCGGTTTGGTTGGCTCGGATCATCGAAGTCATAGGAGAATACCGCTTGGGTATTGGTGATATTCCCGTCGATGGCCTTGGCATAAGGATCAAGTAAGAACTTCGAAGGATCACAACGTAACCCTTGGGAGGGATCGTGTGGTCCGTAGACGCGATACCCATAGCGCTGCCCGGGGCGCACGGACGGCAAATAGCAATGCCATACGCTCGCGTCCACTTCCCGCAGTTCTACCTGTGTCTCATTGTTATCGTCGTCGAGCAGGCAGAGCACTATTCTCTCCGCCACGGAAGAGTAGATAGCAAAGTTAGTACCCGAGCCGTCGAAGGTTGCTCCGAGCGGATAAGGGCGTCCTGGCCATATTCTCATAGTTCCTAGTCTCTCATGATCTGCTGAATGCGCGGTAGAAAATGCGCGCCAAGAAGGCAAAGCATAGAGCAAATAGGTGCTAGCGCGAAAACTGGGAGGGCGCGATGCCGGTATTGCACGGTGCCAGGTAGGGGCAAGAGCAGTGCAAGGTAGAGGCAAGAAACACGAAAGTGTGCGAGGTAGGCGCGGCGAGGTGCGCGAAAACAAAAAGAAAGGCGAGCATTTCCGCTCGCCTGGTCTGCGATATGCAGTTATTACGGTGGGCGATACTGGAATCGAACCAGTGACCTCTTCGGTGTGAACGAAGCGCTCTAACCCCTGAGCCAATCGCCCGTAACGAAGTAACAGGTTACCGCCTTTGCCGCCCAGAACTCAAATTTTTAGCTGTGGGAGCCGTCTCACCTCCTGTAGTGGGCGGTATTGGGCGGCAAGTCCATAAGCCCGGGAGCAAATGGAGTGGACTAGGGAGGTGAGCTAAGAGGATGGGAACAAATGGATTGAAGTACATGGAAGGGAAGCCGGGTGCGGGAACACCGAAGCGCGGGCAGGAGCGCGCGGGCGCGAGAGGGTACTATGTGAGGTAAATAAATGTGGGAGGACACGCCTAAACATGAGTGTGGTCTGAACCTCGCTCCTGCGATTGGACAAGGGGTAAAAACTCGCCTATAGTTTCTATCTGTCGCCGCGAGGCTGACATTGCGGACATAGCTCAGTTGGTAGAGCGCAACCTTGCCAAGGTTGAGGTCGCGGGTTCGAGCCCCGTTGTCCGCTCGGAGGATGGAAGGCATTCTTTCAATCCGCACGGTGGGTTGGCCGAGAGGCGAGGCAACGGCCTGCAAAGCCGTGTACACGGGTTCGAATCCCGTACCCACCTCGCAAAGGGCGATTGGCGCAGGGGCTAGCGCGCTTCCCTGACACGGAAGAGGTCACAGGTTCAAATCCTGTATCGCCCACCCTCGGGAAAAGCCGGGAAAGGCCTCTTCGCCTAACTGAATAGAATATCTTTTGCGGCGGCCGGGTGTGGTTGCCGTTTTTTGCATTCTTGGCCCGCTCGTCCCTGGTCTCACCTGGTCACCTGGTCTCACCTTTGTTTCCATGCGTCTTCCAAGCTCGTTCGGTGGTTAATTATCAGAATGCGGGTTAACGGTCAAAGGGGCGGCTGTAGGTTTGATTGACATTTGGACGCTTCAATAGGGGATGATTGAGACACGGGGAGCAGATGGCTTCGCTCTTTGCGTTCTTTTGGAGTGGCCTAGAGCTGTAGAGGTAAAACTATGAGCGGGCAAGGGCTTGGAATGAGCAGAAGGCGAAAGGTTGCCGCCAGCAGTTACCTTGTTCGCGGGTGGAGTGTGCACCTGCTCGGGATTGAGTGTGTGCGGTATCCTAAATTCCGTATAGAAGCTGACTTTGTGGGCGTAAGTGCCTACCCGAATTTGTTTTACCTGCCCAATTGGAATAAAACCGCCTGCTGAGAATTGAAAAGGCATGGCGCTAGGAAGCGTGAAACGAGTGGGTAGACGGCAGATGCGTGTTGTGCCTGCGAAGCTTCACCCAATGCGCTATCATTTGGAATGATTCCAGATAGCGGATCGTGTTGGAGTGGCTATAAAACCGAAGTGAGAGCACAGCTCAGCGCTCATGTTCGCGGGTCTTAACCAGTTTCCCGATGAGTGGAGCACGGGCCGGCACACACGGAAGCATTTCGCCCCAGCACAGGAAAGGAATGAAATGGCTGAGAAGATTGTTGTAGATGCACTGCAGCGTGCACTAGTTGACCTGACGGATCTGACCCTGCAGGCCAAGCAGTATCACTGGAATATCCAGGGTACGCGATTCCGCGCCCTGCACCTGGCACTTGACGAGGTAGTGGACGTTACCCGCGAAGATAGTGATGAGGTGGCCGAACGTATCGCCCAGATCGGCGGTTACCCGGATGCTCGGGCGGCAACGGTAGCCAAGGATTCCGGGCTGGCTGACCCCGGCGTCGGCCCCTTCGATGTAGCGGAAGCATACGCAACCATGGCAGAAAAGCTCCAGCAGGCTTCGGATCGTATCCTTACCGATCTGGACAAGGTGGACGAAGCAGATCCGTACAGCGGAGACATCCTAGTAGGGGTAGGCAAGAACCTGGAGAAGCAGGCCTGGTTCTTCCGCGCTGCCAAGTAAGCGCCGCGTAACGTAAACCCCGCGCAGTAGAAACGCGCGATAGAAAACCGGGTTCGGTAAATAGCATGAAAATGGCTACGAAAACCGCGGAGGAGAAATTCTTCGCGGTTTTCGCTGTATGCTGGGGCAGTGGTCGCACGTTCCCGGCCAGCCGGAAGCACGCTACCGTCTGCCGTAACCCGGAACGGAATTGCGAACGGAACCGGGCACGTATCTGGCCACACAACTACGCACGCCGCGCAAACCGGCACCGCTAGCGGTAACAAACTGCGTTGCGGCGAGGAACCGCTAAGCGGCGAGGAACCGCGTAGCAGCTAGAAACTGCGTAGCGGTAACAAGCCGCGTAGTAGTAAGAAAAGGCGCCCCCGGTATGGGCGCCACGCACAACAGAAAAAGGAGCCTGCGCATGTCAGCTCACCTTTCGATTGACGGCACCGCCCACTCTTTCGAAGAGCCCACGCTGGGAACAGATCTATACGCCAAGGACCGGGAGGTAGTAGCCCTCAAGGTCAACGGAACGCTAACCGACCTAGCCACAGACCTGGCCACCCTCGATGGAGCCACGGTGGAAACGGTGCGGATCGACAGTCCGGATGGCCTAAATATTCTGCGCCATTCCGCCACGCACGTGCTCGCGCAGGCAGTGCAACAAGTTTTCCCCGAGGCGCACCTCGGTATCGGCCCGTACATCGAAGACGGCTTCTACTACGACTTTGGCAATATCGATCCGGTAACTCCGGAACTGCTCAAAGACCTCGAAAAACGCATGAAACGCATCATTAAAGACAACCAGCGTTTTGTGCGGCGCGAAATCAGTGAGGAAGCGGCGCTAGTCGAGGAAAAGGACCAGCCCTACAAGCTCGAACTGATCCACACCAAGGGTGGCGGCACGGAGGAAGCCAGTGTGGAAGTGGGCTCTGGCGGGCTCACCATGTACGACAATGTGAATCGCAAGGGCGAAATCATTTGGACCGACCTGTGCCGCGGCCCGCACTTGCCTTCTACGCGATATATTGGCAACGGTTTTGCGCTCACGCGTTCTTCGGCCGCCTACTGGAAGGGCGATCAGAACAATGACCAGCTGCAACGTATTTATGGGACGGCCTGGCCGAGCAAGGAAGAACTAGACGCATACCAGGAGCGGATCAAAGAAGCCGAGCGGCGCGATCATCGCCGCCTCGGCCAAGAACTAGATCTGTTCTCCTTCCCGGAAGAAGTAGGTTCCGGCCTGCCGCTTTTCCATCCTAAGGGCGGCGTTATCCGCATGGAAATGGAAGAGTATTCGCGCCGCCGGCATATCGAAGCCGGGTATAGCTTCGTCTACACCCCGCATATCACCAAGGCGCAGCTCTTCCAAACTTCCGGGCATCTTTCTTGGTACAAGGACGGTATGTTCCCGCCCATGCATGTGGATGAGGAACGTGATGCGGAAGGCAATATTACGCGGCAGGGCCAGGACTACTACCTGAAGCCCATGAACTGCCCCATGCATTCGCTGATTTTCCGTTCGCGGGGCCGTTCCTACCGTGATCTGCCTTTGCGGCTGTTCGAATTTGGCACGGTGTACCGGTACGAAAAGTCTGGTGTGGTGCACGGGCTTACTCGCGGGCGCGGTTTTACGCAAGACGACGCCCATATCTACACCACCCGCGAGCAAATGCGCGATGAACTGGCCAGTACTTTGCAGTTCATTTTGTCCTTGCTATCTGATTTCGGGCTCGACGATTTTTATCTGGAAATGTCTACCCGCGATTCGCACAAGATGATTGGCGAACCGGCCCTGTGGGATGAAGCGGAAGCCGTTTTGGAAGAGGTAGCAGTCGAATCCGGCCTGGAATTGGTGCCCGATCCGGAAGGCGCCGCTTTCTACGGCCCGAAGATTTCCGTGCAGGCGCGCGACGCTTTGGGCCGCACCTGGCAGATGTCTACCGTGCAGCTTGATTTCAATTTGCCGGAACGCTTTGGTCTGGAATATACCGCGGCAGATGGTTCGCGCCAGCGCCCGGTGATGATTCATCGCGCTCTGTTCGGTTCGGTGGAACGCTTCCTGGCCGTGCTGCTGGAAAACTATGCGGGTGCGTTCCCGGCTTGGTTGGCTCCCGTACAGGTACGTTTGGTACCGGTCGCTGATGCTTTCACCAAGTATTGCGAACAGACGGCGGCCCAGTTGCGCCAGTGCGGCGTGCGGGTTGAGGTAGATACTTCCGATGATCGTTTCGGTAAGAAGATCCGCAATGCTTCCAAGGAAAAGATTCCCTTCGTGCTAATTGCCGGTGGGGAAGACGCCGCTGCCGGTGCTGTTTCCTTCCGCTACCGCGATGGCAGCCAAGAAAACGGGGTGCCAGTAGCTACCGCGATCGACCATATTTGCCAGGTGATTGCGCAGCGGTGTAATAAGCCGGAAGAAGAGAAGCTGCATCCGGAACCGGCCGCGGAAGATACCCCAGAACAAAGCGCGGTGGCGCCGGAACCAGGTGCCGCAACTCCCGCGCAAAGCCCCGAAAAGTAGGAGAGAGGCGCGCTAAATAATGCTGTCTCGCACTGGGCGCCCATTGGCGCAGAGGATTTTCGGACCGATCGCGAAGGTTTTTGTTCGCCTCGGTATTTCCGCGAACGCGGTCACTATTGCCGGCACGGTTTTGGTGGTTGCGCTCGCCCTCATTTTGCCGGCCAGTGGGCACCCGGTGTGGGCGGCCTGGCTGATCGCCGCCGTGGTGGTGTGCGATTCGTTAGACGGCCAGATTTCTCGGCTTACCGGAACTTCTTCCAAGTGGGGTGCTTTCCTGGATTCCACTATGGACCGGGTAGCGGACGCCGCAATATTCGCGGGCGTGCTCGCCTGGGTATACCGCTACCAGGTGGGTGCCGCACAAGGTCTTACCACCTGGATTTTGGTGGGTGGCGTGGGCGCCCTGGCGGCGGGATTGACGACGTCGTACGCGCGCGCCCGTGCGGAAGCCGTAGACTACAGCGCTAACCTGGGGCTTTCGGAACGGGCGGATCGGCTAGTAATAATTCTGCTGGCTTTGTGGCTCACCGGTACCGGCTGGTTCCCGTGGGGAGCCTGGATACTGCTCGTGGCCGTGTGGTATTTGTTCATTGCCGGCTATTTCACCGTTTTGCAACGCATGGTAGCCGTCTACCGGCAAGCCCAAGCAGACCCGCACAACCTACTCAATAGTGCCCCGCACGGTACCGCCGCGGCTCCCATGGCAGAAACTAAGCCGGCACCGGCGGAACCGAGCGGCACGGCGGCACCGAGCGGCACCGCGGAAGCGAGCGGCACCGCAGAACCGCACGGTACGGCCGCGGCCGAGGGGAGAGACGCATGAATATAACGCGGGTGTTCCGGATTGCGGACGCTTTAGTTAACGGTTTGCCGGAACCGGTGGGCCGGGCGCTCTTCAATCTTGTGGGCACAGTGGCCGGTACGCTGCCCACGGCGGGTACTAAGCAACTGCGAAAGAATCTGGCACGCATTAAAAAAGATGTGCAGCCAGGGCAGTTGCGCCAGCTTTCCCGGGCCGGGATGCGCTCCTATATGCGGTACTACTATGAAGCTTTGCATTTGCGGAGCTGGGATGCGGAAAACATTGCGGCGCGCGTGGAAGAGCGCAATTTGGAGGAAGCGCGGGAAGCTTTCGATTCCGGGGATTCTTTGGCCGCGGCGCTTATGCACATGGGAAATTGGGATTTGGCTGGGGCATGGTCAAATCAGAATTTGGCGAAGGTTGCCACCCTGGTAGAAAAGCTTGAACCCGAAGAGCTGTATCGTGCCTTCGTGGATTTCCGGGAAGGGATCGGCATGATCATCTTCCCGGTAATTAAAGGCGGCGGGGCGATCCACAAACTGGCCGGCGTAATGCGGGAAGAAAAAGTGCTCGCGCCCGTGCTTGCGGATCGTGATCTCACCGCTTCCGGTATCGAAGTGGAATTCTTTGGGGAGAAGATGTTGGCCGCCGCCGGGCCGGCAATTCTCGCCCAAGAAACGGGAAGCCCGATTTTACCGGTGTATATCTACTATCGGAAAGCGGAGAACCGCGGCACGCTTCCCACGCGCTGGCGCACGGTAGTTGAAGGCGGGCCGCTTATCTATCCGCAAGAAACTAGTGGAAGCGGACCTGTAGAAAAGCAGCGCGATATAGAACGCATGACCCAAGCCTGGGTGGATGCTTTCGAACCGATAATCGCCGCCCACCCGGAAGACTGGCATATGCTACAAAAAGTATTCGTGGCCGATCTAGATCAAGACCGTTACCTTGCCAACCGCGAAAAGGCGCGGGCAAAACTCGCTGCCCGAGCCGCCGCACACGGCACCGCTACGCGTAGAAGCGCAAATTCTGCGGAAACAAGCTCTATTTCGACGCACGGTATCGTCTCGTCGAACGATACTGCTTCTACGCTCGATACCGCCAATTCTAAGAATCTGAGCGCCGGGCGGGCTAGGGTAGAGCGAACTAGGGCAGAAAAGGCAGATCAGCAACGCTCGGAACTAAATCCAGAGCCGGGCGCAGAAAAGACAGATCTGCCTGGCCCGGCAAACAGCTCGGAAAGTACCGCTGGCAAAAATCAGGAACAGAGCCCGGAAGATACCGCCGGTAACCGCCCGGGCAATAGTGGAGGACGACCGTGAAAATAGGTATTGCCTGTCCTTATTCCTGGGATGTACCCGGGGGCGTGCAGTTTCATATTCGTGATTTAGCGGAAGAACTCATAGCTCGCGGCCACACCGTTTCGGTGATTGCGCCCAGCGAGCAGGAAGAGGAACTGGAAGACTACGTGGTGCCGGTAGGCGCAGCCGTACCGATTCGGTATAACGGCTCGGTGGCGCGGCTATCTTTTGGTCCGCGTGTGAACCGCGCGGTGCGGCAGTGGTTGCGCGATGGGGATTTCGATGTGCTGCACGTACACGAACCCTTGGTCCCATCGGTAGCCATGTTGGCGTTAATGAGCGCGGATTGCGCGGTGGTTTCCACGCATCACACTTCGATGGAACGGTCCCGGGCACTCGATATGTTCACGCCGATCTTGCGGCCACTTCTGGAAAAGATTCAGGCGCGAATCGCGGTTTCCCAAGAAGCGCGGCGCACCATCGTCGATCACCTGGGCGGAGACGCCTTTATTATCCCCAATGGGGTTTACACTTCCGATTTCGACGTGCCTGCCGATCCGCGCTTTACCGGCACGCAGGATGCCCCAACGGTCGGGTTTTTGGGCCGTTTAGACGAACCGCGTAAGGGCCTGCCGGTTTTGGCTGCCGCGGCCCCACTTATTCAAGCGGAAATTCCCGGGGTGCGGTTCATTGTGGCCGGCGCGGGTGATCTGGATGCTGGCAGCAAGGCTTTTGGTACCTGCAGTGAGCGGGTAACTTTCCTAGGCCGGGTTTCCGATGCAGAAAAAGCAGCCATGCTGGCTTCCGTAGATACTTACATTGCTCCCAATACGGGCGGGGAATCTTTCGGCATTATTTTGGTGGAAGCGATGGCCGCCGGTGCCTACGTGATCGCCTCCGATATTCCGGCTTTCCAGGCCGTACTGGGCGGTGGTAAATTCGGGGCCCTGTTTAGCAATGAAAATCCGCACGCTCTAGCACAGGCCGTGATTAGCGCGCTTCGCGATCCGCAACACCGAGAAGAAATTGCGCAGGCCGGTAAGCTCGAATCGCAACGTTATGATTGGCAGACCGTGGCCTCGCAAGTGCTAGCCGTTTATGAAACCGCGATTCGTACCGTACGCACGGAGGTAAGTTCATGACGCCCTGGCAAATTACCCTGTTGATAGTGGTACTTATCGCCCTCATCGTGATGTCTTTGTGCGTCATGTTGGCGCGCCGTCTCAACCGTTTGCACTCCAACGTACTGAAAGCCCGGCTGGTTGCCGAACAAGCTTTAGCCGCCCGCGCGCGTTATGCTTCGGAAGCTGCCCGCAGCGGGGAACTAGATATTGCCGGTGCGCTGATCTTGACCGAACGCGCCGAAACTTGCCTGGATAATTCCATGGTGCCAATCGTTTCCGAAGGCTTGGAGGAACTGTACGACGCCGATGCGCTTTCCGGCGCGCGGCGCAATAATAGCGAAATCACTCCGGCAGAAGCGGCGGCGGCCACGGCGCAGCGGCGAAACCTAGAATCCGAACTATCGCGCACTTTGCGGCTTACCGTAGGTGAGCTCGACCCCGCAGATATCGCTCCGGAGCATCAGGATACTTTTGCGAAGCTGGAACGGGCCCGCCTGGATGTGCGCATGACCCGCAAATTCCACAACTCGCAAGTAGCTCAAGCCCGCCACTTACACAAACTTTGGTTGGTTCGGCTCTTCCGCCTGGCCGGCCGAGCACCCATGCCACAAACCATCGATATCGACGACGAATAGCCGGAATTGGCCTGGCATTGGCATAGTAATTGCGCGGTAATCGCCGGGTATTAGTAGCTGGTATTAGTAGCCCGGATTAGCCTGCCAAGCGCCGGGTATTGGCAGGCTGGCAATAGCCGATTAATCGCCCGGCCGAGTCAGCTTTGGCGTTTCGGCCGGCTGAAACACGGCGGCCTACTCTGACGCCGCGGCGTGCTCAGATCGGCTCAGACTAGCCCAGTGCCGCGCAGGGCGGCGCAGATCAGCGAGAACAACTAGCACGAAGAAGGAAACGGTATGGAGCCTGCGGCACCTCAGGAACAAAAAGACTACGCCGCACAAATCGCGGAATTAGAAAATGAGTGGAAGCCGGGGCCGGATGGAATTTTGCGGCGCGCGGCTGGCCGCGTGGTAGCTTTCGATACGCAAGGGCGCGTACTCTTGCAACTTGGCCACGATTCGGCCGATTCACAACACCGCTGGTGGTTTACGCCCGGCGGCGGCCTCAACCCGGGCGAATCCGCGCAGCGTGGCGCGGCCCGCGAATTTGCGGAAGAAACCGGCGTGCATATATCCGCTACCCGGCTCATTGGGCCGGTACTTTCCCGCCACGCAGTTTTTCGTTTTGTGGGCGAAACCCGCCGGCAAGATGAACTATTCTTCCTCGTCCATCTCACAGCGGAGGAAGCCAAAGCCGCCATTTCCGGAACCAACACCCAGCTAACCGTTTTAGAACAGGACGTTTTGGATGCCATTGCCTGGCACAGCCCAGCTGAACTAGCAGCACTTGCCGCTGGCCCGGTACCCGTCTATCCGCGGGAACTTCCGCAATACGCTACCCAGTGGTTCCAAGGTTGGGACGGAACTATGCGCGAAATCCACGAAAAATAGTGGCCGGATGGCCGGCGTCGTACCCGGGAAAGCGGGCGCGAACGAAAATCCGCAGGCAGGGAATAAACCGGGAAACCGTACGAAAATAAAATCACAGCGGAAGCGGTAAAAGACGTGAGCTAGGTAATGGAACGCGGTGAAACGGATGACAGCGAGCCGCCGGTATCGCGCGTAGAATAGCCGCGGTAATTGTTGTTGAAGAAGGGGAATACTGCAGTGTCGGGACACTCAAAGTGGGCCACCACAAAGCATAAGAAGGCGGCGAATGATGCCAAGCGCGGAAAGATGTTCGCACGTCTCGTCAAGAACATTGAAGTAGCAGCGCGAACGGGTGGTGGCGATCCCGACGGAAACCCTACTCTTTACGATGCCATTCAGAAAGCGAAGCGCAGCTCGGTACCGGCCGATAATATCGAACGCGCCGTCAAGCGCGGTTCGGGCGAAACTGATGATTCCGTACAGTACGAATCCATCACCTACGAAGGTTATGGCCCCAACGGCGTCGCGATCCTCATTGAATGCCTTACCGATAACCGCAACCGGGCGGCTTCGGAAGTGCGCGTGGCGCTCTCCCGAAATGGAGGCACCCTTGCCGATCCAGGGTCGGTGGCCTATCTGTTTAACCGGCGCGGCATTGTGGAAGCCCCCAAGGGCGATAACACCGAAGAAGATATCCTCCTGGCGGTCCTAGATGCCGGGGCGGAAGACGTCACCGAAACCGGGGACACTTTCATTATCGAAAGTGATCCGAAGGATGTAGTAGCGGTACGTACCGCGCTCCAGGAAGCCGGGATTGAATACGATTCGGCCGAATCCAAGTGGGTTCCTTCCACGGAAGTGCCGCTCGATAAAGCCGGCGCCGAAAAGCTTCTCCGCCTCACCGATGCCCTTGATGATCTAGACGATATCCAAGAGGTTTATACCAACGCCGATATTTCGGATGAAATCATGGAAGAGCTCGACGCCTAAACTGGTGCGGCGGTGCGTTGGGTAGCGGTAGGTGCCACGCGGGCAACGGTCGGTACACGCGGGCAACAGTTTGTACACGTGGGTAACCGTCGGTACACGCGGGTGACGGTCGGTACCACGTAGAGACGGTCGTAAACCAGTGCGCCGGGCAGTAACGGTTGGGGCGCGGCCGCAGAAGTGGCGGCTGGCGGCGCCGGCTCACATAAAGGATAAGGATTGCGAGTTTTAGGAATCGATCCGGGGCTCACCCGGTGCGGGCTTGGCATTATTGATGCTGATCCGGCACGCCGGGTGAGCCTTGTTGATATGCGCGTGGCCCGTTCACCAAAAGAAATGGCACCGCATAAACGCCTAATGCTAGTGTTCGACGAAATCGAGCAGGTGATTGGCGAGTTTCAGCCCGATGTGGTGGCAATCGAACGCGTTTTTGCACAAGAAAACATGCGTTCGGTAACGTCTACCGCGCAGGTGGCCGGCGTGGCGATGCTGGCCGCAGCCCGGGCGAGTTTACCGCTCGGAATGCATTCGCCTTCCGAAGTGAAAGCAGCCGTCACCGGTTCAGGGCGGGCCGGCAAATTACAGGTGCAAAACATGGTGCAAAGAATTTTGCGCCTGCCCGAGCTGCCGCGCCCCAAAGACGCCGCAGACGCGCTCGCTATCGCCATCTGCCATGCCTGGCGCGGCGGAGCACACGCGCTAGACGCAGAAGTCAATAACAGCCAACACGGCGGAGCCAATACGCTGCCGCGCGCGGAAGGCCCCGGGCTCACTCCAGCCCAACGTGCATGGGCTTCCGCCGAACGCCTCAGCCGGCGCGCCGGCGCCGTCGCCCCCAAAACAAAAGATCCCCGGTAAGATCCAAACAAGTGTTCGAACGAGCGGGCGGGGCGCTGCCTAAGTAACCCGTGCCGAGAGCTTGCGCGGAGGTCGTGGAAGCAATAGCGAACTGGTGCACCAAAACCTAAAGTTTCGCACCTATGGAAGGTGCCTGGTCCCAACCGGGTAGGCGCATAAGGTGAGTGGGGGAGTGGAGAAGTGAGGTTGTACGGTGGCGCGGCAAAAACGCGGCGGCCGGCAAACGGCGGCAGGAGGAAGTTCGATGATTAGTAGCCTCAACGGGAAAGTATTGACGGTAGCCCCCACTTTTGCGGTTATTGAGGTCGGTGGTTTCGGTCTGAAAGTGCTAGCCACTCCGAGCGTTCTCGCCGACTTACGGGAAGGCGAATCTGCGCGTTTAGCAACTTCTTTTGTGGTGCGCGAAGATTCCATGACCCTCTACGGTTTTCATGACGACGACGAACGTGACACCTACGAGACCTTGCAATCGGTCTCCGGAGTGGGGCCGAAGGTCGCGCTTGCCCTGCTATCCGTAATGACCCCGAATGAACTGCGCCGCGCGATCGAAATGAAAGATGAAGCGGCGCTTATGCGCGTGCCCGGAATCGGGAAGAAGAGCGCACAACGGCTAATTTTGGAACTCGCGGGCAAACTTGGCCCGGCCGTGGGAAGTGAACCGGCAAGCGGGAGTGCGCCGGCTTCCAACTCGGATGTGATCGAAGCTCTCGTAGGTTTGGGCTGGCCGGAACGCGATGCGGCCAGCGCCTACCAAGAAGCGGTCGAGGCCAACCCGCAGGCGGGTGTGCCCGAACTTTTGCGGACTAGTCTGCAACTTTTGGGACGGCGATAATGAGCGAATCTGTAGTATCACCCCAAGCTTCCGATTCGGAACGGGCAGCGGAAGCAGCATTGCGGCCCCGCCAGCTTTCTGAATTTGTGGGGCAGGAAACAGTACGTCGCCAGCTTTCATTGGTATTGCAAGCCGCGGTAGAACGCGGCCGCACCCCCGATCACGTGCTCCTATCCGGGCCACCCGGGCTGGGGAAAACCACGCTGGCCATGATTATTGCCAATGAAGTAGGTGGAGCATTGCGGCTCACCTCTGGTCCGGCAATTCAGCATTCAGGCGATCTTGCCTCGATTCTTTCTTCCATCCAAGAAAACGACGTGCTGTTTATTGACGAAATTCACCGTTTGGCGCGCAATGCGGAAGAAATGCTCTATTTGGCCATGGAAGATTTCCGGGTAGACGTAATGGTAGGGAAAGGGCCGGGCGCCACTTCTATTCCGCTCCCGCTTCCGTATTTCACCGTGGTTGGGGCCACCACGCGGGCCGGCTTATTACCCGCTCCGCTACGTGATCGTTTTGGCTTTACTGCCCACCTCGAGTATTACAGCAAAGAAGAACTGGCACGCATCGTCAACCGTTCAGCTGCCAAACTGGAGATCACTATTGATCCCGATGCGGCCCTCGAAATTGCTTCCCGTTCGCGCGGCACCCCGCGTATTGCCAACCGGCTGTTGCGGCGCGCCCAAGATTGGGCGGAAGTAAAAGGCGATGGGCACCTGGATATAGCTGCCGCTCGCGCGGCCCTCGAACTTTTCCAAGTAGACCCGGTAGGCCTAGATCGTTTGGACCGCGCCGTCCTCGATGTGCTGTGCAAACGTTTTGGTGGAGGCCCGGCAGGGCTATCCACCCTGGCCGCCTCGGTGGGGGAAGAACCCGAAACAGTGGAAACCGTGGCCGAACCGTATTTGGTACGCGAAGGCTATATTTTGCGTACCCCGCGCGGCCGGGTAGCGACCCAAAAAACCTGGGATCACCTAGGCCTTACCCCGCCGCAAGAAAATACGCTGTTTGACTAGCCGGCGGCACTGGGCGGCACGCAGCAGCACTGGACTGCATGGGGTGGCGCGGGGCTGCACACGGTGGCGCGGGGCTGCACACGGCGGCGCGGGGCTGCACGCAGCAGCACTGGGCTGCACGCAGCAGCACAGGGCGGCACGCGGCGGCGCCGAAATTGCAAAGAATACTGGCGCGCGGCCGCGCGCAAATCGCGGAATTAGTTATCGGGCACCGCGACGTGTCTGGTTGCACCCACAGAAAATGAGCGTTTTTTCTGGGGTTCACAGCGTTCACGGGTACACTGGCACGGTAATTGTTCACATGTAAGGAGTCAGCCGGTGGGACCCGAATTCATAGTTCTACTCGTGGTCATGGTTGTGATGATGTGGTTCTTTAGCCGCTCATCCAAGAAGCAACGAGAAAAAATGGAAAATGAGAGAGACTCAGCGATCACTATTGGCGCTAACGTCATGACGTCCTCTGGGTTCTTCGGGACCATCGTTTCCATTGACGGCGATGCCATCACGCTCGAATCGCCTTCTGGTGATGAAAGCGTGTGGATCCGCAAAGCCATTATGGGCCGCGCGGAAATTCCCTTTGCCCCCATTTCTGAAGCAGAAGCAGCTGAGCTAGATAAAGCAGAAGCAGCCGAAGCTGCGGCACTAAACGGTACCGAAGCGGCGGAAGCCGCAGACGAAGCGGAAGGAACCGCAGCAGCCGAGGCCTCCAGCCAGGCAGGTGATACGGAGAATGCTGAGCTAGCTGCAAAGAACACTGCCGCGCAAAGTGATTCTGCAGCCGCCGGAAACACCGCAGACGCCGGAAATAAGACCGAAAATAGGGGCTCCGCCTTCGAATCGGAACCCCAAACCGGATTCCCGGCTGGCCGTACAGCTGAACCTAAGGAACGCCCGGGCAATGCCTGGTTGTAAAGCCCGGAAGTAGAGTTCGTCGAGAAATATATGTCCTCTTCACATAACGCGGACGCCCGCATGCCGCGGCGTCGTCTCATTTTGTTAGTACTACTCACCTGCACTTTGATCATTACGCTCCTGGTCGGTAGCCTCGTGGGAAAAGAATCCCGCTGGACCCCGAAATTTGCGCTTGATCTCGAAGGCGGCACCGAACTGATCCTCACCCCGCAAACTACTGATGGGTCAGAAATTACCGATGAAGACGTCAACCAGGCGATTGAAATTATTCGCCAAAGAGTAGACGCGCAAGGTGTAGCGGAAGCTGAAATCAGCTCTCAAGGTGGCCAAAATATTGTGGTTGGCCTGCCCGGGCAGCCTTCCGAAGAAACCCTGAACCTGGTTCGTTCCTCCGCGATCTTGCGGATGCGGCCGGTGCTGGCTTCCGGGGCGCCGGGTGTGCTTACCCAAGAACAGTTCGATCAGGCCACCAAGGCCGCAGAACAGAAAGCCGATGGGCAAGCCGGTGGCAAACAGCCAAGCCAAGCTCCATCCTCTGCGGCTGGCACCCTAGATCCGCAAGCAAAGGAAGCTCCCACGGCAGCTCCAACTACCGATAGCCCGGAGGCTAGCGCAGATGCTTCCGCGGGCGCAGACGGTAAGGATGGCGCCGCAGATGGTGCCAAGGATGGCCAGGCCGGGGCCGCTCCCGCTTCCACCCCACTTTCTGGGAAGGCTTTGGAAGAGGCAGTTACCAAGCTGGCGGATGCCGATGGTGATGGCAAGATTTCGGCGGAACCTGCCGCCACTCCGCAGGATGCTTCGGACCTGAGCTGGCTCACCGAGCAAATGCTGTACGATTTTTGGACTTTGGATTGTACGGGTGAGGTAACCCCGAACTCGAATGATGATCCGGCCCAGCCGCTCGTAGCTTGCGGTGCGCAAAAAGATCCGGCTACCGGCGAGCTCCACCCGCAAAAATTCGTGCTCGGCCCCTCTGAAGTAGAAGGCACGCAAATTCAGGAAGCCACGGCTGGTTTCGATAAGAATGGCCAACCGGCAGTTTCCTTGCGGCTCAACGAAGAAGGCGCGAAGGCTTTCTCCGACGTCACCGGGCGCCTGATCAGCTTGCAGTCGCCGCGCAACCAGTTCGCTATCGTGCTAGACGGTAAGGTACTTTCCAACCCGGTGCCTAGTACCCAAATCCGGGATGGTCAAGCCCAAATCACCGGCGGCAGCATCGACGCCAAGGGGGCGCGCACGCTTGCTAACCAGCTGCAGTTTGGTTCTTTGCCGCTCCATTTCGAAGTGCAATCCCAGCAGCAAATTTCGGCCACTTTGGGTTCGGAATCCTTGCGCGCCGGCCTGATCGCCGGCCTGATCGGCCTGATTTTGGTAGTAGCCTTCCTGTTCTGGCAGTATCACGCCCTGGGCGCGGTAGCTATCCTCTCGGTAGTGCTGGCCACCGGTATTTCGTACCTCATCGTGTGTTTGCTTTCCTGGACAATCGGTTACCGACTATCCATGGCTGGCGTGGTTGGTCTGATAATTTCGGTCGGCATATCCGCTGATTCCTTCATCGTTTACTTTGAACGTATACGCGATGAAATTCGGGACGGGCACAGCTTGCGGCAAGCTGTGGAACGCGGCTGGACCCGAGCACGGCGCACGATTATCGCTTCCGATTCGGTGAACTTGCTAGCCGCCGTGGTCCTGTACTTCCTAGCCATCGGTTCGGTACGTGGTTTTGCCTTCACCTTGGGACTAACCACGATCCTCGACCTGATCGTCGCCTTCATCTTTACCTACCCCACCATGAAACTTTTGGTGCGTACCAAGTTCTTCGGTGGTGGGCACCGCTGGTCGGGATTGAGCGCCGAACTGCTCGGACGTTCCCCGAACTATGCCGGGCGCGGCAGGTTGCGTTCGCGTACGGCGTCGGCCCCCGCACCGGAAAAGGTATCCGCCACGGTAACTGCAGCTTCCAGTGCGACGCCGGACAGCGAGCCCAGTGCTCGCGCGGATAACACAGGAGAAACTGGACCTACCTTGGCCGAAAGGCGGAAGGAAGAGCGCCGCGCGCAAATGAAAGCCGAGGGGATTGCGGCACCCTCGCCGGAGACAGACGGAAAGGAGAACGCCTAATGTCGGTCTATAGCCTCGGTAATGATCTATATTCGGGCCGCAAAGCGGTGCCTGTCATTTCCAAGCGACGCATCTGGTTCGGGGTTGCCATCGTGGCGATCATCGTTTCTTTCGCGGCGCTCTTTGGCAAGGGATTGAACCTCGGAATTGATTTCACCGGAGGTTCGCAGTTCACGGTTTCGCATGCACAAACCGTGGAACAGAACAAGGCGAGCGAGATTATCGCCCAGCACACCGGGGAAGTGGCCCGCGTGGCGCAAGTAGGGGATAGCTCCTTGCGGATCCAGGTGTCTACCGGAGAAGAAGGGCAAGCCCTTACCAATGCAGACACCGAAAAGATTCGCGGCGAACTAGCGGAAGCGTATGGCACTTCCGTAAATAATGTGACCTCAACCTTTATTGGGCCGGTGTGGGGCCAAGGGATTTCCATGAAGGCCTTGCAAGGTTTCGTGGTATTCATCGTCTTGGTACTCATCGGACTTTCGATTTATATGCGGTCTTGGCGCAATGCGCTGGGCGCGGTGCTGGCACTGTTCCACGATCTGATCGTGACGGTGGGGCTGTACTGCCTGTTCGGATTCGAATTCACGCCGTCTACGGTGATTGGTTTGCTAACGATCCTCGGCTATTCCTTGTATGACACCGTGGTGGTCTTCGATAAACTGCGCGAGAACACCGAAAACGTGCTCAAGCAAGATCGTTACACCTTCGGGGAAGCCACCAACCGGGCCGTAAATCAGACCCTGATCCGGTCTATTAACACTTCGATAACCTCGCTCTTGCCGGTAGCGTCTATTCTGTTTATAGGCGTGCTGTTTTTGGGCGCGGGAACCCTGCGGGATCTGGCCCTGGTACTCTTTGTAGGCCTACTCCTTTCCGCTTATTCTTCAATCTTCTTGGCGGCTCCGCTTGCGGTGGAGCTCACGAATTTGGATCCGCGGATCAAGGAGCACAACCAGAAGGTTGCGAAGGCTCGGGAAAAACGAGCAGAGCAGATCGAGGCGCGCCGCGCCGCCGGCGAAGATATTACGGAGGATGCCCTGTCAGTTGCCGGGCCTTCCCGTCCGGGCCGGCACCGGGGCCAAAAAGCCCAGCCGCGCCGCAAGAATCGGAGGAAGTAAGTGAGTGACAAGGGATTTCCACAAGAGTTCTCAGATCTTGTTTACTCGAAAATCCGGGTAAAGGAAGATTTTCCGGCACCCGGCGTCCTATTTCGGGATATCACCCCGCTCATGAGCGATGGCGCTGCTTTTAAACGCACAATTGACGGCATCGCCGAGCACTATGATGGGCAAATTGATGCGGTAGCAGGGCTAGAATCACGCGGGTTTATTCTTTCCGCGCCGCTGGCTTATGCGATGGGGATCGGCATGATCACCATCCGCAAGGCCGGCCGGCTTCCCGGCCCGGTGATCGGCGTCGATTACGAACTCGAATATGGTACGGCACGCATGGAAGTACAACCTTTCACCGTGGAAGACGGGCAGCGAGTACTCGTGGTGGACGATGTGCTTGCCACCGGTGGCACCGCGAACGCCGCATTCCAACTGGTAGAGGGTTCAGGTGGCATTCCGGTAGGCCTCTGTGTGCTCGTGGAACTCAGCGGTTTGGGCGGGCGCGAACGGCTCTCCGGCTACCGGGTAGATTCGGTAGTAACATTCGACTAAAGGGACTTTAGAATAAAGTTACCGCGAGTGGTGTTATCGCAAATAAAGCTAAAAATCTAACGATGAAGGTTGCGCACGGGAAGAAGTGCGCAACCTTCATCGTTAACCCATATGATAACGCTAAGATATTACGCACAGGCGAGTAGAAGGGAGGGCCAGATGTCAGAGAACGGACCACGGGTGATTTCGCGACTATCGTGGCTAACAGGCAGATCGGGAACGCAGGTGCCCGATGAACTGGAACCCCTTATGCGTGCGCTGGGCACCAAATCTATCGACAAATCGCGGATCATCCACGCCTACAATGTGGCCGCAAAATGCCACGAAGGCCAATTCCGGCGTTCCGGCGAACCCTACATCACCCATCCGGTAGCGGTAGCTACGATCCTTGCCGAACTTGGCATGGATGAAGATTCTCTAGTGGGTGCGCTACTGCACGATACGGTCGAAGATACCGATTACACCTTGGAGCAGGTGCGGGCAGAATTTGGCCCCACCGTAGAACTCCTGGTAGACGGCGTTACCAAACTGGACAAAGTGGAATACGGCGAGGCCGCGCAAGCTGAAACCGTGCGCAAAATGGTTATCGCCATGGCCAAAGATATCCGGGTGTTGCTCATAAAACTAGCGGACCGTTTGCATAATGCCCGCACGTGGAAGTACATGCCGGCCGATAAAGCCCGGGCCAAAGCACGCGAAACCCTAGAGATTTATGCGCCGCTGGCACACCGCTTGGGCATGAATTCGATCAAATGGGAGCTGGAAGACCTCAGCTTTAAAACCATGTATCCGGAAGTGTATTCGGAGATCGAAAAGTTGGTACAGGAACGCACTCCGGAACGTGAAGCCTATATTGCCCGGATTGAAGATCAGCTTTCAAAGGCGCTGAAAAACCAGCATATTCGGTGCACGATTACCGGCCGGCCGAAGCACTACTACTCGATCTACCAGAAAATGATTTTGCGAGGTAAAGACTTCGACGACATTTATGATCTGGTAGGAGTGCGGGTACTGGTGGATACCATCCCGGATTGTTATGCGGTGCTCGGCGTGGCTAATACGCTGTACACACCTTTGCAGGGGCGGATTAAGGATTATATTGCCACCCCGAAATTCAACTTGTACCAGTCGATTCACACTACCGTGATCGGCCCGGAAGATCGCACCCTAGAAATTCAGATCCGCACTTACGATATGCACCGGCGGGCTGAATACGGGGTGGCCGCACACTGGCGGTATAAGGAAAACGCCGGTAAGAGCGCCAAGCAGCAAGAAGCACAGGACGTTGCTACCGATCAGCAAACTCAACTTACTTGGTTGCGCCAACTCGTGGATTGGCAACGCGAAACTGCGGATCCGGCCGAGTTCCTAGAATCGCTCTCTTATGAGATTTCCGGCAACAAGGTATACGTGTTTACTCCGGCTGGGGAAGTGATGGAGCTGGCAGCCGGGGCCACCCCGGTGGATTTCGCCTATGCCGTACACACCGAGGTAGGGCATCGCACGGTGGGGGCGCGAGTCAATGACCGGCTGGTAACGCTCGATCACAAGCTGGAATCTGGCGATACTGTGGAGATCATTACTTCCAAGAATCCGGAAGCTGGGCCTTCCCGGGGGTGGATGGAATTTGTGGCCACTCCGCGCGCACGGGCCAAGATTCGGGTATGGTTCCGCAAATCTGCCCGGGATGAGTCGCTGGAAAACGGTAAGGACCGTTTAGCCCGGGCGATTCGCAAACGTAACCAGCCGGTACAGCGGCTCATGACCCACGAATCGCTTTCCGATGTGGCCCGCCAGCTGGGCCGCAAGAGCGTGGACGATTTATATGTGGCGGTGGGCGAAGGCGCGGTTTCGGCAGAAACCGTGGTGCGTGAGCTTATCAATATGCAGGGCGGGGAAGCCGGGGTGGAAGAAACCTTGGCAGAAGGCGTTACTCCGACCCAGATTGCCCGGCCGGCTTCCCGCGGTGCCGAATCAGCAATTCGCGTGCGTGGCATGGATTCCGGGGACGTAATGGTAAAACTTGCCAAGTGTTGCACGCCTTTACCGAACGATAAAATCGTGGGCTTCGTGACGCGCGGGAACGGCCTTTCTGTGCATCGTGCGGACTGCCCGAACGTTGCCCAGCTCCAACGCGAGCCGGATCGTTTTATTGATGTGGCCTGGTCGGACGATTCCGAAGCCGTATTTGTGGTGCAGATTCAGGTAGATGCGTTAGATCGGCAGGGGCTGCTTTCCGATATTTCTCGGGTATTGCTCGATAACGGAGTCAATTTGCTCGGCGGTAATATGACGACGACGAAAGAACGCATGAGCCGTTCCGTCTTCAGTTTCGAGATGGCAGATACACACCATTTGCGCCGGATCTTGGCGGATCTACGCAGTATTGAAGGCGTGTACGACGCCTACCGGATAACCCCGGCAAAGAAGAGCTCTAAGCGCCGCGTGCCCGAACAGTAACGCCGGGTATAGCCGCGGGGAGCGGCCAGGCAGCGCCCCGTAGAGCACAGGGCCAGGTCGCGGCGGGGCAAAGTACCGGGCTAGGCGGCTAGGCGCCGGGCTGGCACTGTGCTAGGCACTGGGCAGGGCTCGCGAAAGGGCAGTGCGTAGAGCACACGGAGTGCGGGCTAGGCCACGGCGCGCCGGGCGGCTCGGGAACTTCGGTTGGCTGCGGGCATATGTGCCTGACCGGCCGCGAGTTTGTGGTAGTGGGGCAGTGCCTGTAAGAAAGCATGAGCTTGCGGATGCCGGGATGGGCGTAGCTCGGGCGTGCGAGACGCTTGGGCCAACAATTTATCTAGGGATAACCCGGCCGCAAAAAGATGAAAACAAGCGCTGATCGCTTCACCCAACCAGGCAGTGCCGCCGAGTTTGAGAATATCGGTAGCCGTGCGCTCCAAAGTAGTAACCGGCCGGTTGGCAAGATATTGCACCTCCGCATCCGGGATTCTGGTGCGCATCACCACCGGGTAGCGGGCGGTCGTAGGATGTGCCAAGGTAAGTTCGCGCATTTTCTCTGGCGGCCACCATCCCGTGTGCACCCATACCGCTGAAAACCCACAAATCACGTATCCCGGGCGGACCTCCGGTGCCAATAAATCAGCCCGCAAAGAAGGGCAGCTAGCCAAATCTGCCGGCGTCACTTTTCCGGGTAAATACTCCACCAACAAACCGCGGGAAACCCCGAGCCGTTCCGCGTGCCCCAAGGGCGCCGCATTTCTCCAATCTTTCATGCTGGCCATTCTCGCAAATAAAGACCTGTGACGCCATTTGATTGCGTTTGATGTGGATTGATGGCAGGTCAGCCTGGCTGTGGATAAGTTTATTGTGCGTTTGTTGTGCATTTTTATGCGCTTGCCACCCTGCATGGTGGCCCTTCTGACACAAAAACCGGCTGGTTGCTACCGGGAAAAATCCCGTAGCAACCAGCCGGCCATAACCAGTCTGCGCCCTGCGCGCTGTTCGCTTGCGCGTTACCAAGTTCGCGCGGCAGCGGTCAGCTCGCGCGGTAGCGGTTTACAGATCTTTTTGCACCTGTTCGAGCCAGGCCACGCGAGCTTCCCGGGCCGCGCCGAGCTCCTTGAGTTTGGCTTCATCGCCAGCTGCTTGGGCAGCAGCGATTTCCTTGTCCAATTCGGCAATCAGGTGTTCGAGCTGTGCGGCCATGCCTTGCGAACGCTGTTCCTTTTCCGGGTCGGTTTGCCGCCACTGTTCGACCTCGGCCCCGCGCACGGCGTCTTCTACGCGGCGCAAACGCCCTTCCGTCCGGTCGATATCAGCCCGGGGGACGGGCCCGATTGCATCCCAACGTTCGCCAATATCGCGTAGCTTGGCGCGGGCCGCCTCAATATCGCGAATCGGCAAAAGCGCTTCGGCTTCGGCTACGAGCTCCAGTTTGGCATCCCGGTTGGCCACTTCTTCCGCATTGCGTTCATTGAAGAAAGCTTCGCGGGCATCATAGAAGGGCTGCCGGGCGGCCCGGAAACGTTCCCATAGGGCATCGTCTTGGCGCCGCGCGGCCCGGCCGGCGGCCTTCCATTCCTCCATGAGATCTCGGTAGGCGGCGGCAGTAGCACCCCAATCCGTGGAGGTGCTGAGTTCTTCGGCCCGCGCTATCAGCTTCTCCTTGCGCGCTACCACTTCCTTGCGCTGGCTATCCAATTCGGCGAAATAACGGCGTCGTTCGCGATCAAAAAGCGTGCGCGCATGGGAGAAACGCTTCCACAAGCCCTGTTCTACCGCGCGGTCCAGGCGAGCACCGTGGCGCTGAGCCTGCTTCCACTGGTCAAACAGTGTGGAAAGCTCTTCGCGGGAGTTACGCCAATGAATTCGCTGCGGATCTTGCCCGGCAATCTCCTCGGCACGCTCCACGATTTGCGTGCGGTAGGCAAGCGCTTCTTCCTTCGCGGCTTGGCGTTCCGCCGCAATTTCGGTGCGACGCTGGGCCGCCCGCTCCCGCACAGCTTCCAAACGGGTGCGCAGGGATTCGATATCGCCTACCGCGGCCGGTTCGGTAAGTTCCTTCGTCAAGGTCTTGATGGACTTTTGTACTTCGTCCGGGTGTACGTTTTCAACCCGGGTTTCTACCACAGCAACCTGGGTTTCCAAGTCAAGGTAGCGCCGCACGAAGATCGCCAGAGCATCTTCACTGGAACCGGAAGCAGCATACTGGCCGACGATCCTTTCGCCTTCACTAGACCGCAACCACACATTTCCCGCATCGTCTACCCGACCCCACTTGGCTGCCTCCGCGGCTGCCAAAGAATCAGTGGGAGTGGCGTGGACCGGGCCGGTCTTAGCGGGTTGCGGTGCGGGCCGCTGGGCCGGTGCCGGGGTGGGCTTTGGGGTGGGAGTCTCTTCGCTCATAAAACGCTCCTCAGAAGGCGGCGCATACAGCGCCGTACGGTATCAACTGTCCGCCTAGTTTACGTCGAAAACTGGCTTCATATGGGACGTTACCGCAATGGGGTGCGCAATGCGACGAAAAATAGCCGAAAGTGGGCACGCCCCCACGGTTTTTCGGCATTTTTCGGTTGGCGTTTATACATGTTTCAGCGGCGGGGGCCGTTTTCGCGCGGTGGCATTCCCTCTCAAATACCTCTCAAATACCTCCTGCCCGGTATGATTCACGTTTCGCCCGGTGAGGCTTTTATTTGTTAGGAAGCTGGTAACGCGCTAGCGTATTTGTATGCTGTTTTTGCGTTTCAATGGAACAGCCCTCGAGGCTAACTGTTACCTCCTGGCAGATACTGAGGCCCGGGAAGCACTGGTGATCGATCCGGGCGCGGGAAGTGCGCGCTGGGTTTCCGAGGTACTGGAGTCACGCGGCTTGCGTTTAGCGGCGGTGGTAGCCACACACGGGCATTCCGATCATGTTTTTGATGCTGGCATTATCGCCGGCGATGAAGTGCCCTTCTATATTAACCGGCACGATGCCTACCGGATGGAAGATCCGCTGGGCACCACGATCGCTGGGGATCTGGTGCGCCGGATTGGTGGCCATGATTGGGTTGCACCGGGCAGGGTCTTGCCACTGCCCGAGGAGATTTTCACTCGGGAAGGGATTGAAATCGTTAAAGGTGTGCAGCTGAGTGCTTTTGCCGCGCCCGGGCATACCGAAGGTTCCACGCTCTTCTTGTTCTCGGGGCGGTTCGCGCGCGATGAGTACACTCCCGCGCTGCCGGACTGGGGTTTTGGCGATAATTACATCATCACGGGCGATGTGCTATTCCGGGACGGTATTGGGCGTACCGATACGCTTGGCGGGAACGACGCCGTTATGCGCTCCACGCTTCGGAAAATCGTGGACGAACTTGACCACAGCCACCCCTTCTTCCCGGGGCACGGCGGTCCTTCAACTATCGGCCGAGAATTGAAACACTCGCCCTTCCTGCGCGCCTACTTGCAGTAGGCCTCCTTGCAGTAGAGTTGCCCATAAAACCGAAACGAATATAAATAAAATTCAACATTACTTCAATTTGTGCCCGAGTGGTGATCGCCACCCGGGCTCGCAAAACGTGAAAGAATCTACGCATGAAGATTGCTCCGCTGTCAGGATTTCCGGAATGGCTACCGCAGGAGCGGCTCATTGAGCGCCGCGTGCTCGATACTCTCAGTTCTACTTTTGAACTGCACGGTTTTTCAGAGATCGAAACCCGCGCGGTAGAACCTATGAGCCAGCTACTGCGCAAAGGTGAGACCTCGAAAGAGGTCTACGTGCTTTCCCGGCTCCAAGATCATGCGCGGCAAGAACCGGCAGAATTGGGATTGCATTTTGACCTCACGGTTCCGCTGGCCCGCTACGTTTTGGAAAATGCGGGCAAGCTCACTTTCCCCTTCCGGCGCTATCAAATCCAGAAGGTGTGGCGCGGCGAGCGGCCCCAAGATGGTCGGTTCCGGGAGTTCTACCAGGCAGACGTAGATGTGATTGGCGATGGCGAGCTTTCTTTCCACCACGAAATTGAAGTGCCGCTCACCATGGTGGATGCATTTGCTCAGTTGCCTTTGCCACAGGTGATTATTCGTGCTTCCAACCGCAAACTGGCCCAGGGATTCTACGAAGCGATTGGGATTGCGGATACGGAAGAAACTTTGCGGATTATTGACAAACTGGGCAAGATCGGCCCGGATGCTGTTACCGAATTGCTGGGCGAACAGGTGGGGGCCACACCGGCCCAAGCCCGCCTGGCCCTGCAACTGGCGCAGATCCGCACGCCGGATGCTTCCTTTGCAGATGTGGTACGTAAACTTGGCGTTACCGGGGATTTGCTGGATGCCGGTTTGGAAGAGCTAACCGTGTTGATCGAGGGTGCCAACGAGTTGCTCCCTGGTTCTTTGCAAGCGGATTTGTCGATTGCTCGCGGCCTGGACTACTACACGGGTTCGGTGTACGAATCAACTCTGGTAGGTCACGAAGATCTCGGCTCTATTTGTTCGGGTGGGCGCTACGACCAACTGGCTAGTAGCGGCAAGAAGAAGTATCCGGGTGTGGGCCTTTCG
This sequence comes from Actinobaculum suis, assembly GCF_900618115.1. Taxonomy (NCBI): domain Bacteria; kingdom Bacillati; phylum Actinomycetota; class Actinomycetes; order Actinomycetales; family Actinomycetaceae; genus Actinobaculum; species Actinobaculum suis. The sequence continues at coordinate 1,438,208 of NZ_UYIO01000001.1, read as the reverse complement.
ATCGGGGTTTCACGTTTGCTTTCGCGGTTTATTCCTACCGGCAAACTGGTAGCTTCCCGTGCCACACCGGTGGCCGTATACGTGGCGGTAAACGATGAAACAGAACGCATGCACGCCGAAGGGATCGCGATGGCTTTGCGCCGGCGCGGGATTCCGTGCGAGGTTTCCCATAACTCGGTGAAATTCGGTAAGCAGATCCGCAATGCCGATCGGCGCGGCATTCCCTATGTGTGGTTCACTACCGCAGAAGGGGAGCAGGTGCGCGATATCCGCAGCGGAGAACAGTACGACGCCGATCCGAGCAGCTGGATGCCGCCAATTGAAGACCTATCAGTGCAGATTTTGGAGCCGCAGGAGGAGGCAGAGGCAAATACTGGAGGTGAAAACAAGTGAGTAGTCGCAGTGGCAGTGGAAGCAGTAAGAGCAGAGCCGAAGATCCGCTCATCGTGGCCTTGGAAGAACTTCGGGATTCCTTAGTCGCACTGTCTTTCCCGCTGTCTGTGCCCGAACATGAAGCCGGTAGGGATGCGGTTACGGAAACCCGCGGGCAGCTTGAGGATTACGTATTGCCACGCTTGCGGGCAGTGGACGCACCCTTATTGGCAGTGGTTGGTGGTTCTACCGGTTCGGGTAAATCCACTATCGTCAACTCGCTACTTGGCCGGGAAGTGAGCCGCTCTTCAGCTTTACGGCCCACCACTCGCCAACCAGTACTCATTCACGCTCCGGGCGAAGGCCACTGGTTTACCGATCAACGGATCTTGCCTTCCCTGCCGCGCGTGCAAACTGTCGCGGCGTCGCAAGAAACGGCACCGGGTATGGGGGACGCCGCACTCGTTCCGGTAGACGCCGAGACACCGGGCCCGGTAGAGCTACATGTGGTGGAATCGGATGCCGTTCCTTCCGGATTGGCTTTGCTCGATTCGCCAGATATTGATTCCGTAGTGGTGGAAAACCGGCGGTTAGCCGGCCAGCTTTTGGCGGCTGCAGATTTGTGGATTTTTGTGACCACGGCCGCCCGTTATGCGGATGCGATCCCCTGGGCCATGCTTGATGACGCGCAGCGCCGGAAGATCGTGCTCGCCGTAGTGCTCAATCGCGTGCCACCTGGTACGTCCGGGCAAGTACGTCCTGATTTTTTCCGCGAACTTGAAGCTCACGGGCTAGGTAGGGCTCCACTGTTCGTAATCGGAGAAGCTTCCGGGCCGGTAGATCTACTACCGAATGCCGATATTGCGCCCCTGCGCGGCTGGCTGGAAGGTTTGACCGAAGATGGCCGGGCCCGCACCTCGGTAGCCCGGCAAACCCTCGAGGGCACGGTGGCTACCATTATCGACCGTGCCAGTACGATCCTGCCCGCATATGAGGCACAACTTGCGGAAATAACCCGCCTGCAAGAAATCATCTCCGAAGCCCGTAACGCGGCCGGTACAACCATTGCAGCAAGTTTGGCCGATAACCAGATTTTGCGCGGGGAAGTGCTGCGGCGTTGGCAAGACGTCGTCGGCACCGGGGATGTAATGCGGAAAATTGAGACCGGAGTGGCTTCGGTACGCGACCGGTTGAGCACCTGGATTCGCGGGGTAGACACGGCGCGCCGCGAAACAAAAACCCGGGAAGCGATCGAAGATTCCCTGCAGGCCGTGCTAGTGGCCACGGCGGAAAATATGGTTTCGCAGATCCGGAGCAGTTTCGAAAGCAATGCCAGCGGAGCAGGCCTGGCCATGGCCGCGGAAAAGAATTTACGCACCCGGCCGGTACGGGAAGAAACCGCGGGCCGGCTGGTACGCGACTGGCAACGCGCCGTGCTCGATTTGCTGCGCGCTGAGGGGCAAGATAAGCGGGCCACGGCACGTATCGCCGCCCTGGGGGTAAATGCCGTGGGGATAGCGCTTATGGTGGTGGTTTTCGCGCAAACCGCGGGAATCTCCGGTGGGGAAATAGCGATCGCGGGTGGTACCGCGGTGGTGGCACAAAAAGTGTTGGAGGCGATTTTCGGCGACGACGCCGTACGCCGCATGACCACTACCGCGCGGAAAGATTTCCTGATCCGGGCAGAAAAATATTTCAATGAAGATACCCAGCCTTATGAAGATGAGATAAAGCGGTTGGGGATCAGTACAGAAAAGCGTGCGGCCGCGCAAGCTGCTTTTACGCAAGCTGGCAAGGCAGCACGCGGAGGGGAGACAGCGTGGCTCTAAGCCTCCCGAATGGACTTTCATATTTGGACCGAGCCCTGGAACTCGGGGGTCGGTATTTATCTGCAGAGGTGCGTCAGCAGGGCGAAGCCGTCTTGGCGAAAGCACAGGAGCGGGGAACCATCGGTACTTCGCGCACGATTATTGCTTTTGCGGGTGCTACCGGGTCCGGGAAATCTTCGCTTATTAACGCTCTCGTAGGGCAAGAAGTGGTGAAGGTTTCGCCAATCCGGCCGGCAACTCACGAACCTGTGGTGGTTTCCGGAGATCACGCCCCAGAAATCGGAGACTGGCTTGGCGTGTCAAACCGGAAGATAGTGATGCAACTTTCGACGGCGCCACTTTCGGACTTGGTGCTGGTTGATTTGCCCGATTTGGATTCTTCACATCTGGAACATCGGGAGATCGCGAACCGGATTATTGCCCGGGCTGATGTGATCATTTGGGTAGTGGACCCACAAAAATATGCGGATGCGGTGATCCACGAAGACTATTTGCGGCCCCTGGCCGAACTTGGCCGGGCCAGCGCCGTGGTACTTAACCATGCTGATTCGGTACCGGAAGTAGAACGCGCCGAAATTGTGCAGCATTTGCGTGAACTGTTAGCCGCGGACGGGCTGGCCGCACCGATCCTAGTGACCTCGGCAGTGCAGGGGCACGGTATTGGGCAACTGCGTGGCTTCTTACGGGAAGCTGCGGCAAGTAAACGGGCTTCGGCAGAACGCATCGCGGGCGATATACGGACCGTGGGTGGGGCTATCAGCGCAGATATTGAGGAAGCGGGCGGCACCGAAGTGGCGGAAGTCGAACCGGATAGCCGGCCGCTCGCAGCAGCGGTGGCCCGGGCGGCCGGTGCGGAAGAAGTAACCCGCGCGGCCGCAAAGTCGTACACGCAACGTTCGGCGCTAGCCACCGGCTGGCCGCTAACTCGCTTCCGCTTGCGGCACCGCGTTGATCCCTTAGAAGCTATCGGTTTGCGTTCGGGAACGGCAAGGTTTGCTGGCGGGAGCGCGCCATCCATAGCCACCAGCACTACAGCGGAAGGCAGCACCGGGCCGGCAGTAGCTAGTACCGGGAATACCGGAACTAGCGCAGAAGCCGTAGAAACTGGAACCGGGGCCGAAACAATTAGTACTGGGGGCGCAGAAACCACACCCGCATTGGCGCCGTCTACGAGAACCGAACATACTGTAGAACCGGTTGCTCAGGGATGGGAAGATCACGCACCAGAAACGGGGAACACTCCGGCTGGAAATGCGGAAACTGGGAGCACGGAGAACCTGGAGAATACCGCTCCGGAACCCGGGAACGCGGAGACTGCGATTTTGGAAACCGGAGCCTCGAAGACTGGCGTTCCGGAAGACGGATCGCGAAAAGTTGCGGCGCCCGAATCCGCTGTGCCAAATCTGGCGGGCGGGGTAGTGAGCTTAGCACTCAGTCCGGTAGAAGCGGGACGAGCAGAATTAGAATTGCGACGCTACGCGGAAGCAGTGAGTGAGCCTTTGCCTTTGCGGTGGCGCAATTCTGTGCGTGAGCGCGTGGCTGCTTCGGGAGCTGACCTTGCTGATCTCGGGGCACGGATTGTGACTACTACGGATACCGAGGCGGATAGGCGGCCGTTCCGCTGGACTGTTGGCGCGATTTTGCAATGGATCGGCGTGCTGGCATTGGTACTTGGCTTGGCGTGGGTGATTGTTCGCGCCCTCGGTGCTTTGTTCGGGTTTGGATTGGGCCCAGCCCCGAGCCTTGGCTCGCTACCCTGGCCCTTCGTGCTGGTAGTTGGGGGAGGTCTGCTCGGCCTCGTGGTTTCGGTCCTCGCCCGTGTGCTCCGCCATGACAATGCAGAAGCACTGGCCCGGCGCGTACGGGAACGGATTATGCAAAGGGTAGAAGAACAAACCCGGAAGTCCTTCTGTGCACCGCTCCTACAAGAACGCAAAAACTACGCCGAGTTCCGGCAGGCAGCTGAAAGCCTGCGTACCGTAACTGTTTGAGCTAGGGGTGAGCTTTAAGCTAGAGGTGAGCGCCGGTGCCGGCGCTGAACTGGGGCCGGCGCTGAAGCCGAGGTGGGGCGTAGCGATGGTTTTATCCCAGGGTGTGCTCTGATTTATCTCGCGGCCCGCTAGCCCAAATACTGTTCTAATATTTCGGCGGCGGTGGCCCGCACATCCCGTCCACCCGAAATTGCGGCTACCGCACCGCCATCCACTAAAGCCATAATCACTGGCACTGGCGCCTCAATTTTCAGAAAGTCCAGCAAAGAAGCCACCGCTGTTTCTAGATCACCACGGCACTGAGCATATGCTTCGGCTACCTTCGGGTACTCAAAAGCTGCTAAAAGTTGCCGATAATGATTCGGTAAAACGCCAGAGTGCGGCAAACAGGCCCGCAAAATCAACTCGATTTTTGCGGTTAGTGCTTGGGGCGGATCAGTTTTCTCAACAAACTTCACGGCCTCCTCGGCAGCGCGTGCCCAAGCGAAAATATTGTACCGGCCGCCTTCGGAAAGAAGTTCATCAATGTTCTTGAAATAATGGGTGGTGGCTGAAAGTGAGCAACGGGCGCGGCTGGCAACTTTTCGGTGTGTTACAGCCTCGGGGCCTTCCTCCAGAATAATCTTTGCCGTAGCCTCAATTATCTCTTGGCGCCGTCTTTCACCCTTGGTCAAAGCAGTCGAATTATCCGACGCCGCGACTCCCCGCACCCTGTTCTCCTTAAATTTAGTGGAGGTATACTTTACCTCACGCCGGTACCCCCGGCACGATAGTAATAATATTTATACCGAAGTGGTATCTGCAAGGCAAAACGACCTAAAACCTTGTGTTTCAAGGTTTTTCCAAGGTTGAAGATACCTAAAGAAAAATAGTAGAAAGTAAGGTACGCGGAGTGCCGGTTTCGGTACCCACTCGGCCCACCAGCTTTCTGCGTACTTTGCTTTCAATTCGTTGTGGGCGCCCAATCCCCGCCCATCTACCGCTAATATCCCACCCGTTTCTTGCCGGTTTCCCGCCGGCTGCCTTCCATCCGGCTGCCGGCTTTTTCGCGCCGCCTGCCCTTCTGCCGCCTGCCCGGCTTTTTCCCGCCGGCTGCTCGGCTGTTTCCTGCCAGCTACGGCGTCTTAAATAAGCGGATTTCCTATGGTGGCGACCATAACTGCCTTGATCGTGTGCATCCGGTTTTCGGCCTGATCGAACACGATCGAATCCGCAGATTCGAAGACGTCATTGGTTACTTCCATGGATTCCAGACCGTACTTTTGGTAAATCTCCTCGCCAATAGCAGTATTCCTATCGTGGAAGGCCGGTAGGCAGTGCAGGAATTTTGCGGGCTTTCCAGTAGCTGCCAACATTTCCCGATTTACCTGGTAGGGCTGCAAAAGCGAGATCCGTTCCTCCCACACTTCCTCCGGTTCACCCATGGATACCCACACGTCAGTGTAAACAAAATCACAACCAACGACGCCGTTGCGCGGATCGTCGCTTACTATCAGTTGTGCGCCGGTTTGGGTGGCAAGCGCCTGCGCTTGTGCCAATACTTGTGGTTCTGGCTGAAGTGAGGAGGGGGCTACTACCCGCATTTTCATGCCCAATAAGGCCGCACCCACAAGCAAAGAATGGGCCACATTGTTCCGAGCATCGCCCACATACGCGATAGTTATATCGGCATAATCAGCCCTGCCCGCGTGTTCAAACATCGTGAGTTGATCGGCCAAAGTTTGGGTGGGATGCCACTCGTTGGTAAGCCCGTTCCACACTGGCACTCCCGCGAGCCGCGCCAGTTCTTCCACATCGGCTTGCCGGTGCCCGCGGAACTCAATCCCGTCATAAAAACGCCCCAGTACCCGCGCGGTATCGGCCACTGATTCTTTGTGGCCCAACTGTGAACCGGTTGGATCTAAATAAGTCACATTCGCGCCTTGATCGTAGGCCGCCACTTCAAAAGCGCAACGCGTGCGCGTGGAGGTCTTCTCAAAGAGCAAGGCAATGTTTTTACCCGCCAAATGCGGCACCTCAGTGCCCGCCTTCTTATGTGCTTTGAGCTGAGCAGCCAGGTCTAGTAAATGCCGCCACTCTGCGCTCGTGAAATCAAGTTCCTTGAGGAATGAACGCCCCTTGAGGTTGACCATTTTCGTTTTTCCTTCCTGGTGGAATACCGCTTTCCGTAACGGGAAAGGCATTTCCGGAGGCAAACTGGGCGCGCCTGCCGTACCGTCATCTTACAAAATGAGCAAACTTTTATTTATGCACTCTGGCGGATATAGTACACGCATGTTCACCGTTAATCTTGCCGGTGCCACCGGTTATGCAGGGGGCGAGTTTCTGCGTTTAATCGCGTGTCATCCGCAATTTACGCCCGGGGTTCTCAGCGCGGGCTCCTCGCGTGGCAGCTTGCGTAAGTACCACCCGCATTTGCGTAGTTATGCAAAGTACGACGTCGTTGAAACTTCGGCGGCGCGGCTCGCAGAAGGCGATGTAGTCGTGCTTGCCCTCCCGCACGGAGCCTCCGGCCAATTGGCACAAGAAATCGCGGAAATAAACCCGGATGCAATTCTTGTTGATCTGGGCGCGGATCATCGTCTAGAAAGCGAACAGGCTTGGAATGCTTTTTATGGCGGTACCTACCGCTCGGCCTGGACGTATGGAATGCCGGAACTGCTACGCCGCGATAAAGGTGACGAGCTTCCCAACGCTGAGGCGCTTCCCACCGAGGGACCGCTATCCGCAAAGGAAGAGGAGGCCTTTCCTGGGGGCGTCGTTTTTCCCTCACGAGGCGAGGATGCGTTTTCCACAAATAGTGGCGGTGAGGCAGAAAGCACTACCGGAAGCGCCACCGCTGTAATAGCTGCGGCACGAGCACAGCGCGCTGCATTGGCTACTACGCGGCGGATTGCCGGGCCGGGCTGTAATGCTTCGGCAATGATTTTTGCTATCCAGCCGGCCTTGGCGGCCGGGCTTGTTTCCGGAGAAGACATGGTGGCGACCCTTGCCGTTGGTTATTCCGGGGCAGGAAAAAACCCGGCCCCACATTTGCTTGCCGCTGAAGCTCTGGAATCAGCTTCCGCATACAACATCGCCGGGCGCCACCGGCACATTCCCGAGATCCAGGAAAAACTGGGATATGTGGCCGCGCCAGAAACTACTTTTTCGCTTTCGATGACGCCGATTTTGGTACCCATGGCCCGCGGGATTTTAGCCTGTGTCTCTTTGCCGGTGCGGCCCGGAACTACCGGCGAGCATGTACGCGATGCTTATCAAGCGGCGTATACAGGCGAACCTTTTGTGCAGTGGAGTGAAGATTTGCCTACCACCGCGGCGGTATATGGAAGCAATACTGCCCTCGTGCATGCGGAGCTGGATCGTAGCGGGGAGCGGATGACGGTGATTTGCGCACTCGATAATCTCGTGAAAGGCACCGCAGGTGCTGCTATCCAAAGTTTGAATTTGGCGCTAGGGCTACCCGAAACCCTGGGCCTACCAGGAAATGGAGTAACGCCATGACGGTTACCACGCCACAAGGATTTCGCGCGGCCGGCATTGCCTGCGGGTTGCGCAAAAGCGGGGCGAAAGATCTGGCCCTAATCGTAAATGAAGGCCCGCAGTACACCGCGGCGGCCGTGACTACCGCGAACCGTTTTACGGCCGCACCGGTTGTGTATACGCGGGAAGTGGTGGCAAATGGTCAGGCCCGTGCCGTAGTTCTGAATGCGGCGAATGCGAATGCGTGCACCGGCCCGGCCGGGTATGCCGATACCGTGGCCACAGCGAAAAAAGTTGGCGAAACCCTAGACGTAGCGGCGAACGACGTCGTCGTTTGTTCTACCGGGCTAATCGGCAAACCCTTAGCTGTGGAAACAATACTGGCGGGTATAGAAACCGCGGCGAAGGAACTCGCATCTTCTCAAGAAGCCGGGCAAAACGCGGCGCAAGCGATTATGACCACTGATACGTACGCGAAAAACGCGGCGGTGCAAGGTACCGGTTATAGCCTTGGCGGAATCGTGAAAGGTGCGGGGATGCTCGCCCCTGAAATGGCAACCATGCTTTGTGTTATTACTACGGATGCGGTGGTGGCCCCCGAACTTGCGCGAACCGCCTTGCAGGAAGCCGTGGGGAAGACGTTTAATCGCCTCGATTCGGACGGGTGTATGTCTACGAACGACACCGTGGTACTCCTAGCTTCGGGAGCGAGCGCGCACACTCCATCCGCCACGGATTTTACGACGAACCTCACGGCCGTGTGCGCAGATCTTGCCGCGCAGTTGATTGACGACGCCGAAGGGGCGAGCCACGTGATTCGCGTGGAAGTGGCAGAAGCGGCCACGGAAGCTGGCGCGCTGGCAGTAGCGCGCGCGATTTCGCGGTCGAACCTAGTGAAAACGGCGATTTTTGGTAATGACGCAAATTGGGGCCGGGTTTTGGCGGCTGCCGGAACCGTACCTGCCGATATTGCGCCTTATGATCCGGCGGAAGTGGAGTTGTATATAAACGGGGTATGCCTGGCTCGGCAGGGGAGCGGTACCGGAAACAGCACGGATCTGAGCCCGCGGGAAACCCATATCCGCCTCGTTTTGAATGCGGGCTCGGCAACCGCAACGCTCCTTACAAATGATCTTACGCATGACTATGTGCACGAAAACTCTGCGTACAGCACGTAGCCAGAAACTCGCCTGCGGGGCAACTGCTGGGACCTCCTGGCGGGCGCACCTGTGCGAACGAGCTGGCTGACGCGCTCCTAAAGGCAAAGGGACCTCCTGGCGGGCGCACCTGTGCTGGGCACATGGGCACGCGCAATCCGGGCGCCCGGTAACGGCAAGCCCGTAAATACCACCCACTAACGATAGACGCGAAGGCAGTAAGCAATGGTCAATCCAGAAACAGAAACTGAAACAGCACTTGGCCCGGCGGCCAAAGACCACCCGGTTTCGGGTGAGCCAAACGGCGAAACCGCGTGGGCGCGGCGCAAAGCGAGCGTGCTCGTAGAAGCCTTGCCGTGGATGCGCCGGTTTGCAGGAGAAGTATTTGTGATCAAATATGGCGGAAATGCGATGGTTTCCGATCAGCTCCGCCAGGCCCTAGCGCACGACATTATTTTCCTGCATCATGTGGGGATTCGCGTGGTCGTGGTGCATGGGGGCGGCCCGCAAATTAATGAAATGTTGCGCCGGCTTGGCATGGAACCGGAATTTCGGGGTGGGTTTCGGTATACAGACGCAGAAACCATGGATGTGGTGCGCATGGTCCTTACCGGGAAAGTGCAACGCGAATTGGTTTCACTCCTCAATGCGGACCATCCGTATTCGATTGGGCTTTCCGGGGAAGATGCACAGCTATTTATGGCACGGCGCGCCCGTACCGATGGAGCTGGGAAGTCTGCTGATTTAGGGCACGTAGGAGAACTGGTAGGGGTGAATCCGGCCGCGATTGAAGGGGTATTAGAAAACGGGCGGATCGCCGTAGTGTCATCCATAGGCGTGGACGTTGAATCCACCACAGAAGTGCTCAATATTAATGCGGACCTGGCGGCCGCAGATCTGGCCGCGGCGCTGGGAGCTCGCAAACTCATTATGGTGACGGACGTGGAAGGCGTGTATCGCAACTGGCCGGATAAAAACTCGCTCATTACCAGTATGCGGGCGGGGGAGTTGCGGGAGCTTTTGCCGGCACTGAGCTCGGGCATGATTCCGAAAATGGAAGCGGCCCTGCAAGCCCTTTCTGGGGGCGTGCCGGAAGTACACGTGATTGATGGGCGCCTGGAACACTCCATGCTCGTCGAAGTCTTCACCGACGAGGGTATTGGCACTGCAATTTATCCCGATGAGTAGTTTTTTATCCCGATGAGTAGTTTTTTATCCCGATGAGTAGTTTTTCCGGTGAAGAACTTAGCGGCTGTGGAAATAAGCTGCTGGGGATTCTCGCAGGCTGGGGGAAACTGGCCGCCGGGCAAAACTAGCCCCGGTTGGAAAACTAGCCCCGGTTGGAAAACTAGCCCCGGTTGGAAAACTAGCCCTCGGGGAAAGCTGGCACGGTTGGGAATAGCCCTCCGGGGAAACTACTTCGCCGGGGAAACTAGAGACAACCAAAAAGAACAGCAAATGTAAAAGGCAAAAGACACGCGGTAAAAGTTACGAGGCAAAGGCACGAGCCAAAGGTACGAGGCAAAGGTACGAAGCAATGAAGAGTTATCAGGAACGCTATGAGGCCGTGATGATGCGGACTTTCCCTACTCCGGCGCGGCAATTGGTGCGCGGGGAAGGAGTGTACGTCTGGGATAGCGAAGGGCGGCGCTATCTGGATTTACTGGCAGGGATTGCGGTTAATTCCACGGGGCATAGTCATCCGCACGTGGTGGCGGCTTTGCGCGAGCAGCTAGGGCAGCTCGTACACACTTCGAATTTCTTTGCAACCGCCCCGCAACTCGCCCTGGCCGAAAAGCTGGCGGAAATTATTGCGGAGGCCGGATATACACAGCCGGCCCGCGTGTTTTTTACCAACTCCGGTACGGAAGCTAATGAGGCGGCCCTGAAAATTGCCCGCGCCCATAAGCCCGGCGGGAAAATCTTGGGGCTAGAAGGTTCTTTCCACGGCCGTACTTTCGGGGCTCTTTCGGTTACCTCGAAAGCTTCGCTGCGTGAGCCTTTCGCGCCGCTAGTGGGACAAACAGGGTTGGTTCCGGCAACCGTTGCCGGTATCGAAAGCGGGGTTGACGATTCCGTGGCCGCGCTTTTTGTAGAGCCGATTCAAGGGGAAGCGGGTGTGGTACCGCTCGCTCCGGAAGTTTTGCAGACGGCCCGCCAGGCATGCGACCGCCACAACGCCCTACTCATTATTGACGAAGTTCAAACCGGGGTGGGGCGCACCGGCAGCTGGTTAGCCTCGAGTGAAACGGTACGGGGCGACGTCGTCACCCTTGCCAAAGGGCTAGGTTCGGGCGTTCCTGTGGGAGCTTGCATCGGTATTGGCAAGGCCGGGGAATTATTAGGCCCGGGAGATCACGGCTCTACCTTCGGTGGCAATCCGCTGGCTACGCGGGCAGCGCTTGCCACCCTGGAAGTAATCTCGGGCTATCTGCAATCCGGGCACGTGCAGGCCACCGGTACTTGGCTGCAAGAAGAACTAAGCGCGGCCGGATATGCGGTGCGAGGTAAAGGGCTGTTACTGGGCATCGCGGTAGAAAATGCGTCGGAACTTGCCGCCGAACTGCTCGAAGCGGGCTTTATCGTCAACCCCGCCAATGCAAACACTTTGCGCATAGCGCCGCCGTTGGGTATCACTCGCGAGGAATTGGCTCCTTTCACGGAGTTTATGCGCGAGAAAGTAGCGCTTAGAGGATAACGCCCGAAGCCTCAGCGTTACCGTCAGAGGCTGTGGGTATAACCAGCGCATGGTGCGAGGAGAAACACAGCCTTACAGCGCTCTTTGTATTAGATCGCGTGTATAGTTATGCATGTCTAAAACGGCATGTTTCGTAGTGAAGTGAATAGGCGGTGACAGTATGAACATTCCGGCTACCCGCGCAGCGCGGCAAGGCCTTATTTCGGATTTTTTGGATTCGCATCAGGTGCGTTCCCAAAACGATTTGCGGCAGTTGCTCGCAGCGGAAGGTGTAGACGTCACGCAGGCCACGCTTTCGCGCGACCTCGATGAACTCGGCGCGGTGAAAACCAAAGTCGATGGAGTGAGCGTGTACAAGATTCCGGATTCCCCGGATTCGGAGGCGCGCGGTCAACTTGCTCGCTGGGCACGGGAAATTATGACGAGTGCCCGCTATTCACTAAACCAAATAGTGCTTCGCACCCCGCCGGGAGCGGCACAATTGCTAGCTTCCGGGGTAGACCGGGCACATTTTCCCGGCGTGTTGGGATGCATAGCGGGGGATGACACTGTGCTCGTAGTTACCGAATCGGAAGAGCGGGCACAAAACCTTACGGAGCATCTGCTCAATCTGGCCTAGGCAGTGCAGTTGGCTTAGGTGGCCAGGTATGAAAACAGACCCGCCGGTAAGACCTGGGCGGGCCAAGTTCGCCGGCAAACGAAGTAAATCCCTTGGCAAAACGAAGCAAGCCTGTTGGTAAGGCGGAGGCAATTCCGCCGGCAAAACGAAGAGAAGTATCGCGCGTAGCGCGGGAGGAGAGAAATGGCTAAAGATCGGGTGGTGCTCGCTTATTCAGGTGGGCTCGATACCTCGGTAGCAATCGGCTGGATCGGAGAACAAACCGGAGCGGAAGTTATCACCGTTGCGGTGGATGTGGGGCAGGGAGGCGAAGACCTCGAAACTATTCGCCAGCGAGCCCTGGACTGCGGTGCGGTAGAAGCTTATGTGGCAGACGCGAAAGACGAGTTCGCGAATGAATACTGCATGCCGGAACTGAAGGCGAACGGCCTGTACATGGATCGCTACCCGCTGGTATCCGCGATTTCGCGCCCGGTAATCGTGAAGCACTTGGTCTCGGCTGCCCGCCAGTTCGGTGCCACCACGGTGGCCCACGGTTGTACCGGCAAGGGGAACGACCAAGTCCGTTTCGAAAACGGCATTACCTCTTTGGCGCCCGATCTAAAGTGCCTTTCTCCGGTGCGCGACCTCGCCCTCACGCGCGAATTTGCGATCGATTACGCCAATAAGCATGATTTGCCGATCGAAACGACGCATCATAATCCGTTCTCGGTCGACCAAAATGTGTGGGGCCGCGCCGTCGAAACCGGTTACTTGGAAGACCTGTGGAACGCGCCTACGAAGGATGTTTACGTATACACCGATGATCCCACGTATTCGCCGGTTCCAGATGAAGTAATCATTACTTTCGAACAGGGCATCCCGGTGCAAATTGACGGCCGTGACGTTACGCCTTTGCAAGCTATCCAAGAGCTCAACCGGCGTGCCGGGGCGCAGGGGATCGGCCGCATCGACGTCGTCGAAGACCGCATGGTGGGGATTAAGAGCCGTGAGATTTACGAAGCTCCCGGCGCCATGACCCTGATTGAAGCGCACAAGGACCTCGAAAACGTAACGATGGATCGCGAACAGGCACGTTTCAAGCGGCGCGTATCTGAACGCTGGGCGGAACTGGTGTATGAAGGTCAGTGGTTCAGCCCGCTCAAGCGTTCCCTCGATGCGTTTATTGATGATACGCAGCAGTATGTTTCCGGTGATGTGCGCATGGTTTTGCATGGTGGGCGGGCGACGCCGAACGGCCGGCGCTCCGAAACTTCGCTCTACGATTTCAACCTTGCCACGTATGACGCCGGCGACTCCTTCGATCAGTCCCTCTCGCGGGGCTTCATCGAACTAACCGGGCTTCCCAGCCAGCTCGCAGCAGCCCGGGACGTCAAGTTCGGCCGCGGCGAAGCCATCGGCAAGTCCGCTCTCAACTAAGCAAACAAGCGGCCAGCTAGCTTGCGGTAATCGACGATTATCGAGCAAGTATGTGGCCAAAGAGTTTGCGGTACAAGTGCGGCTAGCTAGTTTGCGATTAATAGGCCAGTGCTGCGGTTAACCGCGCCAGTGCTGCGGTTAGCCGCAGCACTGTGCTCCCGGCAATTCACAGCTGTGCTCGCCGCTATGCTGTGCTCGCAGCTATTCGCAGCTATACAGCTATGCTCGCAGCTATTCGCAGCTATAGCTATGTTGCCGTTATACAGCTAGAAAGTGACTAGGGCCGGGCGGGAAACACGATTCGTGTGTTTCCCGCCCGGCCCTTGGCATGTCTGCCTCGTCTTTTATATGTAGCTAGCGAAAAGTGCCTTACTCGCCGCGCATTTTAGCCACGCGTTTTAGTGCCGCGTCCGCGTTCTTAGTGACCGCGTTCTTAGTGACCGCGTTCTTAGTGACGGCGTCTTATTCGCCGCACCTTAATAGTTGCGGTTTTAGTCGCCGCGGTCGGCGGGCGCGGGCTGCAGCGGGCGACGCTGGAAGATAAAGGCAAGAATTAGCGAGCATGCAACGATCACGCAGATCGTACCGATAGAACCGGCATAACCAATCGCCCAGTCATGTAGCGAAGCATTATCTTGATCGCTGACGAAAGTGAACAGAATCGCCGTGATCATCGCATTACCGATTGCGGTGGTAATACGCTGCGCGGTTTGCTGAATACCACCAGCGGTACCGCCGTGTGCCCGGGGCACATCAGACATGGTAACCGTCTGGTTGACGGAGCCCATAATGCCCTGCCCGATACCGAAGAACCCGATCGGAACCATGATCCACCATGGGTTCCAGCCGGCGGTCAAAACACCCCAGGCAACCCCGATCGAGGCCAGCAGCGAAACAAACATAATGAGCAAAGCATCCGTCTGCAAACGCCGGCCGTGTGTTACTGCCCGCTTGCCAGACCATACTGCGAAATATGCAGACAGTAGCGCATTGGGCAAGCCAATCAAACCTGCCATTAGCGCGGAAAAGCCCAAACCTTGCTGGAAGACCAAAGCCAAAACTACGAAAACAGAGGTAGTACCCAGGAATTGGATACCGGCAATAGCCACCCCGTAGGAGAAAGATTCGATCGTGAAGAGCCTGAGGTTAACCATGGGAATCCCGCCCCGCTTGGGGTAGTAGCCTTCCCACCAAACCCAGACGGCCATGAGCACCACCGCGCCGAGCAACATGAACCAACGCCAGCTGTAGTCCGTCATGAAAGGCAACATGATGCCCAGCACGGATACCGTTAGCAAAAGCATGCCGATCGGGTCCAAATCGATCCGGTCGCCACGCTTGCGGGCCGGTTTACGCCCGCGGGCGCGCTGCTTGGCCCGATACTCGCGGTTCGCTGCGGAAGCAGACGGACCAATTGTGCGCCGTTCCTTCGAGAAAGGTAGCCAGAAGAAACCGAGGACGATACCCAGCAGGCCGAGCGGCACGTTGAAGAAGAAGCTCCAACGCCAGCCAGCATTACCGAGGAATTGCACAAGGCTGCCGGAAATAAGCGGACCAACGGCCACGGACGCGGAAATAGCCAAGCCCATATAGGAGAAAGCCTTGGCCCGGGCGTGCCCGGAGAAGAACTGTTGGATCAAGCCGGTTACCTGCGGTGAAAAGACGCCAGCTCCCAATCCTTGTAGTGCTCGCGCCAGATTCAAGATGGTCGGCGTCGTCGCGCTTCCACACAAAACACAACCGAGCGTGAAAATCGCTACCCCGATCATCCAGGTCATTGAGCGGCCGAAAATATCACCCAGCCGCCCGGCCGGGACCAAAGCTAAACCAAAGAGAAGCGCATACCCCGAAAGCACCCACTGCAGGTCCGAACGTTCTGCATGCAAGTCCAAAGTAATAACAGGCAAAAGATTATTTACTGAACTGACCTGAATAAGTGAGATAACAAGTGAGACCAGAAGAACCAGCAGAAGCTTATTGCGGTCGTACTCGCGATCGGATCCGGGGACCCTAAAAAACCGTGTATTTCCGTTATTTTCCATTAAACCCTTATATGAAAGACGATGAGTCCGATACGGACTTGCCGAATGAGACCTGCCGCACGCAGTAAATACGTAGCAAATACGCGGCAGGTGGCTTCGCAACTCCAGTACCGGAGATTTTCCCGGAACGGAACGCGAGGGGCTATACAAACCCGGTGAATACTCACCGTTTCTAGCCCGCGGGCGCCGGAACCAGGATGCATGGAGGCCCACCTGCCGCATAAAAAATAGCCCGCGGTATCCGCGAGCTGGGATGCAGCTGGAGGGATGCTCCATTGCACTTGCACTCTATCAGGCTTCAAGAAAAAGGAAGGCTAAGCAAAATGCTTTTCGCGTCACAGAACCTGAGGTCTGCGATTTTTGCAGAAGTGTCCGCACTGTGGACAAGCGGGGTGCGAGTGTGGACAAGTGGGGTGCAAGTGTGGGCAAGTGGGGTGCAAGTGTGGACAAGCGGGGTGCAAGTGTGGGCAAGTGGGGTGCAAGAAGGAGCAGCGCCGAGCCTTCCAGAAACGTGAGAGAATTTGACCATGGAAATGAATAGCACAATTGAAACGCAACTTGACCATCGGACAATTCGGAAATTCACGGCGGAACCGATCTCGGCGGAAACCCTTGCTGCCTTGCAGGCCGCGGTTAACCGCACGCCGAGTTCACAAGGTTTGCAGCATTCTTCGATGATTCGGGTAACCGATAAGGAAATTGCCGCGCAGATCGCGCAGGTGTGCACGCAAGATTATGTGGCGCAGGCTCCCGAACTGTGGATTTTCATTGTTGATACGCGCCGCGCCCGGCGTATCTCCCAAGAAAATGGGGTGAGCGGCATGGCCGCCTCTTCCTACGATGCGTTTACGGCAGCTTTCACCGATGCGTGCCTGATGGCACAAAACTTGGTGGTAGCGGCGGAAAGTTTAGGTCTGGGAACTTGCTTCCTTGGTTCGATTCAAAATGACACGCGCCGGCTGATCGAAATTTTGGGACTGCCCAAGCTCACTTATCCGGTGCTCGGCGTGATCTTTGGGCATCCGGCTGAAGAACCGGAGGTAAAGCCGCGAATGGCCGCGGAATTACGGATGATGGAAAACCAGTATACGGAACCAGAATCTTGGACGCAGGCGCTGGCCGCGTATGATGAACAAATTAAAGACTGGGTGGATACCCGCTACGGTAAAAAAGTGGGACCGTTCACGGAAACGGTTGCTTCTCGAATGGAGCATATTGCCGCTCGCCGGGCTGAAAACGCGCAGATCATCCTGGAGCAAGGTTTCGAGTTCCTGCCTGCGGGGAATTAGTGGGTTTTGCCCGCGGGGAAGTAGCGAGTTTCTGCTCGCGGGGATTTAGCGTGCTTCTGACGATTCGCGCCGTTCTGCACGGGCGTACATTCGCTCACTTGGCCCGTACGTAGCTCGCGCTGAACCCACGCGCGCTGTTCACGAGGAGAGCCGAAGGCGGGCCGCGTAGCGTTTTCCTATTACCATGGGCGCATGTCGAAAAATACCGAACACATCGCGCTCTGGGGTGGCAGGTTCGCTGGCGGGCCAGCTGAAGCCCTCGCGGAGCTTTCCCGTTCTACCCATTTTGATTGGCGGCTAGCCCCGTATGACCTAGCTGGATCACGCGCACACGCCCGCGGTTTAGCAAAAGCCGGGCTGCTCACGGAAGAGGAACTAGGCGAAATGCTCCGGGCTCTGGAGGAGCTCGAACGGGCGGTGGAATCGGGCGAGTTCCGGCCTCGCCCGGATGATGAAGACGTACATACAGCTTTGGAACGTGGCCTGCTGGAATATGCGGGTCCCGAACTTGGTGGCAAGCTGCGCGCAGGGCGGTCTCGCAACGATCAGATTGCTACCGAAATCCGCATGTATTTGCGCGATGAAGCACGGATCTTGGGCGGCAAACTCCTAGACGTAGTAGAAGCGCTAATTGCGCAGGCGCGGGCAGCTGGAGATGCGATTATGCCGGGCCGCACTCATATGCAGCACGCCCAGCCGGTGCTCGTAGCCCACCAGTTGCTTGCCCATGCGTGGCCGTTCTTGCGGGATCTGGAGCGCTTGCAAGATTGGGACCGGCGCGCTGCCTATTCGCCATACGGGGCCGGTGCCTTAGCGGGAAATACGCTTGGCTTACATCCCGAACAAGTAGCTGCCGACCTCGGTTTTTCTGCCGTTACCCACAATTCGATTGACGGTACTTCGGCGCGCGATGTAGTTGCGGAGTTTTCCTACGTCATGGCACAGATCGGCATCGACCTTTCGCGCATCTCTGAAGAAATCATTATTTGGAACACCCAGGAATTTGGTTACGTCACGCTCGACGACGCCTACTCCACCGGCTCTTCCATCATGCCGCAAAAGAAAAACCCCGATATTGCGGAACTCGCGCGCGGCAAGGCCGGCCGGCTCATTGGCGACCACACCGGTTTGCTTGCCACCTTGAAGGGCCTGCCCTTGGCCTATGCCCGGGATTTGCAGGAAGATAAAGAACCCGTATTTGACCAGATTGACCAACTCGATGTGCTGCTCCCGGCCGTCAGCGGCATGATCTCCACCATGCGTTTCGACTATGAGCGCATGGAATACTTGGCGCCGCGCGGCTTCTCCCTCGCCACGGACATCGCCGAATGGCTCGTCCGCCAGGGGGTGGCTTTCCGCGACGCCCATGAGATTTCCGGGCAGTGCGTGCGCCGGTGTGAAGAACGCGGCATTGAACTGTGGGATCTTACGGATAATGAGCTCGCAGAAATCGACTCGCGGCTCACACCCGAAGTACGTGAAGTGCTGAGCGCGCGCGGTTCGGTAGAAGCTCGCAATGGTATTGGTGGTACCGCGCCTGTCCGCGTGGCCGAGCAACTCAGCGAAGCAGAAAATGCGCTGGCAGCGGCACGTAAATTCACGGATTCGCGCGTGGAAATGCGTTAGGCGAGCACCGGGGATCCGGGGTACGACGGCGTCGCCACCGGTATGCGGCGTGAAAGTGTGATTTCTGGTGCGGAGAGCCGGCAGGGAACTGAACCGGCAGGCAAAGCAGGGAACTGAGCGGGCACTGCACCGCGAAACGGTTGCGAAATGGTTTTGCCTTAGCGGGCAGAAACAGGCAAGATTTCTTTAGTGGGTACGTGTTGGGCGGCCCGCAAAATAGGTGAAAGGACAAATAGTGACGGACGTTCTGGACGAACTTGAGTGGCGCGGACTGATCGCGCAACATACCGATCTGGAGGCGCTACGCGCGCACCTGGCGGCGGGTCCAGTTACCTATTATTGCGGTTTCGATCCCACCGCTCCTTCTTTGCATCACGGGCATCTCGTAGCAATTAAGGTAATGCGGCACTTGCAACTTGCCGGCCATAAACCGATTGCTTTGGTTGGGGGAGCAACCGGGCTAATTGGTGACCCGCGGCCCACTTCGGAGCGGCAGCTCAATGCGCGCGAAACCGTGGCGCAATGGGCGGAAGCGTTGCGCAACCAGATCAGCGGTTTGCTTGATTTTGAGGGCGAAAATGCCGCGCGGATCGTCAATAACTACGAGTGGACGAAAGATATCTCCGCCATCGATTTCCTGCGCGATATCGGAAAATATTTCCGCCTAGGAACCATGCTCAATAAAGATATTGTGGCGCGGCGCTTGGAATCTGAAGAAGGTATTTCCTACACGGAATTCTCCTACCAAATTTTGCAAGCCTACGATTTCCTCGAACTGTATCGGCGTTACGGATGCACGTTGGAGCTGGGCGGAAACGACCAGTGGGGCAACTTGGTGGGCGGGCTTGACCTCATCCGCCGGGTCGAAGGAAAAGAAGTGCACGTGATGACGAACCCGCTCATCACCAAGGCAGACGGCACCAAGTTCGGTAAATCCGAAGGTGGCGCAATCTGGCTTAATCCCGAGATGATGTCTCCCTACGCCTTCTACCAGTTCTGGCTCAACACCGCTGATGAAGACGCCGTCCGTATGCTCAAAGTCTTTACTTTCCGTACTCGGGAAGAAATCGAAGAGCTTGCCAAACAGGTTTCGGAACGCCCCCAGGCACGCGAGGCGCAGCGGGTGCTTGCCCGTGACGTAACCACCTGGGTGCATGGTGCGCAGGCGACCGCGCGGGTAGAAGCAGCTTCCCGCGCACTTTTCGGAAGCGATGAGCTTTTCGATCTGGACGCTGCCACCCTGCACGACGCCGTCGCCGAACTTCCGGCAGCCGATGCCGAGGTAGGCCAGCCCGTCGTAGAACTCTTTGCCGCTACCGGCCAAGAAAGGGGGACGGGCGCGGCACGCCGCACCATTCGCTCCGGCGGCCTGTACATCAACAACCAGAAAGTAGAAGACGAAAACGCCGTACTCAGTGCCGAACAAGTACTCGATGGCGGATATGTGCTTCTGCGCAAGGGCAAGAAGAACTTGGCAGTTGGTGTGCTGGACGGTACCGCACGCGAGTAGACACCATGTTTGTTTGAGCGCGCCCGCGAGTAAGTGCGAAGTCTGTACGAGTCCAATAAACGCCTACGAAGCAGGGAAACGAAACAGGCAAACCTCGTAAGAAGGGCCTGATCTCGTAAAAGCGGCGAGCGTTTCAACAAGCGGTCAAACCTCAGAAAACAGTGAGCCTCGCAAGAGAGTGGCCAAACCAGTAAGAAGCAAATAAATAGCTCCCAAGTAGCCCCGCAAGTCACGCTGACTTGCGGGGCTACTTGTTGTTTTTGGTTTGTGTTTTTGTTGTGTTGGTGGGGTTTTGTGGGTGTGTGTTTGGTGTCACTGGGGTTTTGGTTTGTGTTTTTGGGGTGGGGTGGGTATTGTTTTCTGCTGTCGCCGGTTGGGGTTGTTGCTTCGGGTGGGCTGGTTTTTTGGCTTGTTCCTGGGGTTTTGGTTCTGGTTGGTGGTTGTTTGCTGGTGGTTTTGGCTGGCGGGCAGAGGTTGGGCTTGGGTCTTGTTTGGTTTGGGTTTGACTTTTGTTTGTTTGGTTGTTAGACTGCTGGTCGCTCTCCTTGTGGGGCTGGTGCCTTGTTTTGGGTGTTGGTTTTGTGGGGTGTGGGTGTGGTGTTTGGGTGCTTGATAGTGTGCCAGTTTGATTGATTTTGATTGTTGCTGATGTGGCAGTGCTGGCTGCAGTTCTGGGATGGCCTTTTTGGGGTTGTTTTGGGGTGTGGTTGGTGTTGTTGTGTTGGTGTGTTTTTTGGCTGCGCCTTGGGGGCTGGCTCTTTTTTGGGTTGGTTTTTGGGTGTGGTTGTTTTTTTGGAGTCGTTTTGGGCTCTTTGCATTTTGTTTTTTGTGGAGAGTTTGATCCTGGCTCAGGACGAACGCTGGCGGCGTGCTTAACACATGCAAGTCGAACGGAAAGGCTTCTTTCTTTTTTGATTGGAGTGCTCGAGTGGCGAACGGGTGAGTAATACGTGGGTAACCTGCCCTCAACTGTGGGATAAGCTTGGGAAACTGGGTCTAATACTGCATATTCTTCTGTCCTCGCATGGGGGTGGTTGGAAAGTTTTTTCGGTTGGGGATGGGCTCGCGGCCTATCAGTTTGTTGGTGGGGTGATGGCCTACCAAGGCGTTGACGGGTAGCCGGCCTGAGAGGGTGGTCGGCCACATTGGGACTGAGATACGGCCCAGACTCCTACGGGAGGCAGCAGTGGGGGATATTGCACAATGGGCGGAAGCTTGATGCAGCGACGCCGCGTGGGGGATGAAGGCTTTCGGGTTGTAAACTTCTTTTGGTGCAGAACAAGGCTCGCACTTGGGGTGGGTTGAGGGTATGTGCTGAATAAGCGCCGGCTAACTACGTGCCAGCAGCCGCGGTAATACGTAGGGCGCGAGCGTTGTCCGGAATTATTGGGCGTAAAGGGCTTGTAGGCGGCTTGTTGCGCCTGCTGTGAAAACGCGGGGCTTAACTTCGCGCGTGCAGTGGGTACGGGCAGGCTTGAGTGTGGTAGGGGTGACTGGAATTCCAGGTGTAGCGGTGGAATGCGCAGATATCTGGAGGAATACCGATGGCGAAGGCAGGTCACTGGGCCATTACTGACGCTGAGGAGCGAAAGCGTGGGTAGCGAACAGGATTAGATACCCTGGTAGTCCATGCTGTAAACGTTGGGAACTAGGTGTGGGGTCCTTTTCCGGGGTTCTGCGCCGTAGCTAACGCTTTAAGTTCCCCGCCTGGGGAGTACGGCCGCAAGGCTAAAACTCAAAGGAATTGACGGGGGCCCGCACAAGCGGCGGAGCATGCGGATTAATTCGATGCAACGCGAAGAACCTTACCAAGGCTTGACATACATTGCGATATTCCAGAGATGGGGTAGCTTTTTTGGTGGTGTACAGGTGGTGCATGGTTGTCGTCAGCTCGTGTCGTGAGATGTTGGGTTAAGTCCCGCAACGAGCGCAACCCTTGTCTTGTGTTGCCAGCGGTTTTGGCCGGGGACTCACGGGAGACTGCCGGGGTTAACTCGGAGGAAGGTGGGGATGACGTCAAATCATCATGCCCCTTATGTCTTGGGCTTCACGCATGCTACAATGGCCGGTACAGTGGGTTGCGATACTGTGAGGTGGAGCGAATCTCTGAAAGCCGGTCTCAGTTCGGATCGGGGTCTGCAACTCGACCTCGTGAAGTGGGAGTCGCTAGTAATCGCGGATCAGCATTGCCGCGGTGAATACGTTCCCGGGCCTTGTACACACCGCCCGTCACGTCACGAAAGTTGGCGACACCCGAAGCTCGTGGCCTAACCATTTTTTGGGGGGAGCGGTCGAAGGTGGGGTTGGCGATTGGGACGAAGTCGTAACAAGGTAGCCGTACCGGAAGGTGCGGCTGGATCACCTCCTTTCTAAGGGGTTTCCTGCGCTTGGGGTGCTGTGTTGGTGTCCTGTTTTTTGTGTGGGGTTTGTTTTTTGCGATCGGGGTTTTTCTTTCTGGCATGCTGTTGGGCTCTTGGGTACTTGTGCCCGTGCTGCCTGCGTGGCTCGCATTGTTTGTTTGGTGTGGGTTGTGTGGTGTTGGTGTGGTGGTTGTGAATCGTATAGTGGATGCGAGCATTTTTCTGTAATTTCTGTGTTTTGTTGAGTTTTTTGTAGGTGTTTTAGGGCGTTCGGTGGATGCCTTGGTGTGATGGGCCGAAGAAGGACGTGGTGGCCTGCGATATGCCTCGGGGAGTTGGCTTGCGTGCGTTGATCCGAGGGTGTCCGAATGGGGGAACCTGGCCTGCTTTTTGTGGGTCGCCTGCTGCTGAATTGATAGGTGGTGGGTGGTTACGTGGGGAAGTGAAACATCTTAGTACCTGCTGGAAGAGATATTCTGTGAGTAGTGGCGAGCGAAAGCGGAGGAGTCTAAACCTTGTGCGTGTGATAGCCGTCGGGTGTTGCGTGCGGGGGGTTGTGGGGCGTGCCTTTTCCCTTGCCGACGTGGGGGAGCGTAGTGATAAACCGTGCTGGTAGTTGAAGGGTCTGGGATGGCCTGCCGTAGTGCGTGATAGCCGTGTAGATGAAACTGGTGTGGCTGCGTTGGTGTGTGCCCGAGTAGCGCGGGGCTCGTGGAATCTCGTGTGAATCTGCCAAGACCACTTGGTAAGGCTAAATACCCATTGCGACCGATAGTGGATAGTACCGTGAGGGAATGGTGAAAAGTACCCCGGGAGGGGAGTGAAATAGTGCCTGAAACCGGGCGCCTACAATCCGTCAGAGCCCTTTTTTGTGGGGGTGATGGCGTGCCTTTTGAAGAATGAGCCTGCGAGTTAGTGGCATGTGGCGAGGTTAACCTTTTGTTGGGTAGCCGTAGTGAAAGCGAGTCTGAATAGGGCGTTTAGTTGCGTGTTCTAGACCCGAAGCGGGGTGATCTACCCATGGCCAGGGTGAAGCGCGTGTAAGAGCGTGTGGAGGTCCGGACCCACCAGGGTTGCAATCCTGGGGGATGAGTTGTGGGTAGGGGTGAAAGGCCAATCAAACTCCGTGATAGCTGGTTCTCCCCGAAATGCATTTAGGTGCAGCGTTTTGTGTTGTTTTGTGGTGGTAGAGCGACTGGTTGGTTGATGGCCTGTTGTGGGTACTGATGTCAGCCAAACTCCGAATGCTGCAAGGCGAGCAGGGCAGTGAGACTGTGGGGGATAAGCTCCATTGTCGAGAGGGATACAGCCCAGATCATCGGTTAAGGCCCCTAAGTGTGTGCTAAGTGGGAAAGGATGTGGAGTTGCGTTGACAGCCAGGAGGTTGGCTTAGAAGCAGCCATCCTTGAAAGAGTGCGTAATAGCTCACTGGTTTAGTGGTTCCGCGCCGACAATGTAGCGGGGCTTAAGTGCACCGCCGAAACCGTGAAGATGGTCCCTATGTTTGTGTGGGGGTTGTTTGGTAGGGGAGCGTCGTGTTTGGGGTGAAGCTGGTTGGTGATGACTGGTGGACTGGATGCGAGTGAGAATGCAGGTATGAGTAGCGTTTGGCAGGTGGGAATCCTGCCGGCCGTATGACTGAGGTTTCCAGGGGTAGGTTTGTCCGCCCTGGGTTAGTCGGGTCCTAAGGCGAGGCCGACAGGCGTAGTCGATGGGTGACCAGTTGATATTCTGGTACCGGCCTTGAACCGTCAAGTGTGCTGCGTGTTGATGTTAACTGCCATGAAGTTGCTTGGGTCTTCCCATTTGTTTGGGTTGGTTTGGGTGGTGGATTTGTGGGAACCAAGATGTGTGGTGCAAGCGTGTTAACGGGTGTGACGCAGAGTGGTAGCTTCGCGTGCCTAATGGCTTGGCACGTCTAAGGGTGTGGCCTGTTTCTTTGGTAAATCCGGGAAGCGTGTGGGTGAGGCCTGATGGTGACTGACCTTTTTTGGTTGGGAAGTAGAGTGAGCCTGTGCTGCCGAGAAAAGCATCGACGTTAGGTTTGGGGTTGCCCGTACCGTAATCCGACACTGGTGGTTGGGTAGAGCATACTAAGGCTTGCGAGTGAATCGTGGTTAAGGAACTCGGCAAAATGCCTCCGTAACTTTGGGAGAAGGAGGGCCCTTGCCTTGAAGCTGCCTTTGCGTGGCTAGGGGTTGGGGGTCGCAGAGTTTGGGGAGAAGCGACTGTTTATCAAAAACATAGGTCTGTGCGAAGCTGTAAGGTGATGTATACGGACTGACGCCTGCCCGGTGCTGGAAGGTTAATCGGACTGGTGATCCCTCTTTGTGGGGGTGAGGCTGGGATGTTAAGCCCCAGTAAACGGCGGTGGTAACTATAACCATCCTAAGGTAGCGAAATTCCTTGTCGGGTAAGTTCCGACCTGCACGAATGGCGTAACGACTTCTCCGCTGTCTCGACCATGAGCTCGGTGAAATTGCAGTACGAGTAAAGATGCTCGTTTCGCGCAGCAGGACGGAAAGACCCCGGGACCTTTACTATAGCTTGGTATTGGTGTTTGGTGCGGTTTGTGTAGGATAGGTGGGAGACTGTGATCTGGTGGCGCTAGTTGTCAGTGAGTCGTTGGTGAAATACCACTCTGGTCGTGTTGGATGTCTAACTGTGGCCCGTGATCCGGGTTCGGGACAGTGCCTGGTGGGTAGTTTAACTGGGGCGGTTGCCTCCTAAATGGTAACGGAGGCGTTCAAAGGTTCCCTCGGCCTGGTTGGTAATCAGGTGTTGAGTGTAAGTGCATAAGGGGGCTTGACTGTGAGACGGACGTGTCGAGCAGGTACGTAAGTAGGAACTAGTGATCCGGCAGTGGCGTGTGGAAGCGCTGTCGCTCATCGGATAAAAGGTACCCCGGGGATAACAGGCTGATCCTGCCCAAGAGTTCATATCGACGGCATGGTTTGGCACCTCGATGTCGGCTCGTCGCATCCTGGGGCTGGAGTTGGTCCCAAGGGTTGGGCTGTTCGCCCATTAAAGCGGTACGCGAGCTGGGTTCAGAACGTCGTGAGACAGTTCGGTCCCTATCCGCTGCGCGCGTAGGAGAATTGAGAAGGGCTGTTCCTAGTACGAGAGGACCGGGACGGACGAACCTCTAGTGTGCCAGTTGTTCCGCCAGGGGCATTGCTGGTTGGCCATGTTCGGGAGGGATAACCGCTGAAAGCATCTAAGCGGGAAGCTTGCTTCGAGATTAGTTCTCCAACCAAAGTTTTTGTTTTGGGTGAGGTCCCCTGTGGATTACGGGGTTGATAGGCCGGGGGTGGAAGCCTTGTGAGGGGTGGAGCTGACTGGTACTAATGACCGACCATCTACAAAGATTGTTTTTCATGGTTTTTACGGTTGTTTTGGTGTTTGTGTCTGCTATGCGATTCTTGACTACCAGACCAGCACGGCCACACGCACACATGTATGCATATGGTTTGTGTGTGTTTGTGTGGTTGGTGGTGTTTGGTTTTTGGCGGTGGTTTTAGCGGTGGGGTTACGCCCGGTTTCCATTTCGAACCCGGTAGCTAAGGTCGCCTGCGCTGATGGTACTGCGCTCGGGAGGGCGTGGGAGAGTAGGTCGCTGCCGCCAAAAATATTTTTGTGGGTTTAGCGGGGATACTCTTTTTGGGGTGTTTCCCGCTTTCCCTGTTTAACTGCTTGTTTGGCTTGTGGGTTTGTTGTGGCTGGTTTGCGGGTTTGGTTTGGCCTGCGGGCTAGTCTGTTCGGGCTTGGTTGCGGGTTGGTCTGCGGGCTAATCTGTTTGGTTTTTGGTTGCAGCTGGGTGGTTGGCTGGTCGGTTGGCCTGTTGGTTGGTCGGCCTGTTGGTGTGCGGGTTTTGGTTTTTGTTTGGGGGCTGGGGTAGGCCCCCATTTTTTATTTAACCAGCCTGAAGGGTCTGTGGTGGTGATCGCTCCAATGGCGTCGCCACGTGGTTTCAGGTACGTGTAGAAGGTAGAATGAAACGGTATTCAGAGCCGGATGGCTCGGTTGGCTTATAAGTGAACTGCGAGGATTTATTTAATGTCTGATAATGAGCGTCGGGACCGTAACGACTCTTCGAGCGGATGGGAATCGGCTTCCGGGCGCCGGGGATCCTCGGGTCACAGAAGCGACCGCCGGCGAGATAACAGAGACCGCCACTTCTGGAGCGATGGCTCCGGTGAAGCGCATCGTGGTCGGCGCGATTTTAGCGATAGGAGATCAGACCGCGGATTCCGCGACCGCGACGGTGGCCGCGACCGCGACGGGCACCGTGATCGGCGTGGGCGTGGTTGGGAAGATTCGCGTGGGTACCGGGATCGTCGTGATGATGGTGGTCGGGGTCGGCGTTTTGATCGGGATGATCGGCGCGGTCGTGACTTTGGAGATGGTGGTCGCGGGCGTGGGCGTGATTTCCAGGACCGGGACCGTGATTTCCGTGGCCGGGACCGGGATTTCCGTGATCGGGATCGTGATTTCGGTGGTCGTGATCGGCGTCGTGATGATCGGCGTGGGCGTGGTTGGGAAGATTCGCGTGGGTACCGGGATCGTCGTGATGATGGTGGTCGGGGTCGGCGTTTTGATCGGGATGATCGGCGCGGTCGTGACTTTGGAGATGGTGGTCGCGGGCGTGGGCGTGATTTCCAGGACCGGGACCGTGATTTCCGTGGCCGGGATCGTGATTTCGGTGGTCGTGATCGGCGTCGTGATGATCGGCGTGGGCGTGGTTGGGAAGATTCACGTGGGTACCGGGATCGTCGTGATGATGGCGGTCGGGGTCGGCGTTTTGATCGGGATGATCGGCGCGGCCGCGACTTTGGTGGAGGTGGTCGCGGGCACCGCGACTTCCGCGACCAAGACCGCGACCAACGAGAAGACCTACTTGCAACAAACACTGAAGAACAAGCCGTGCATAGCGACAGCCAGGCCTCCGCTACACAAGAACGTGAACCGCGGCGCGACTTTCGCTCCCACCGGCCGGAACGCGAAACCACGCAGGAACAACGCGCAGGACGCCGCGATCCAGAAGTCCCCGAATCAGTACGGGCCTCTGACCTGGACCCCCAGACTTCACGTAGCCTGAAATCCTTGTCCAAGCGGACCGCTGATCGGGTTGCACGACACCTCGTCTATGCCGGCATGATGATGGACGAAAACCCCGAACTCGCCTACGAACACGCAAAGGCAGCTTATAGGCAAGCTGCCCGAGTCGACGTCGTACGCGAGGCACTGGGTATTGCCGCCTACCTGACCGGACGCTACAGCGAAGCGCTACGCGAACTACGCACCTACCGGCGCATGACGGACGACTATTCCCATGCGCCACTAGAAGCAGACGCCGAACGCGGGCTCGGCAAACCTGAAAAGGCGCTTTCCTTCATTGCGGAAGTCCCACTGAAGCGACTCTCCCCGGCAGCACAAATCGAACTCGCAATTGTCACTTCCGGGGCGCGCGCCGACACGGGCGACTATGCCGGCGGACTCTCGGTGATCGAAAGAATCAAATCCGAAAACCTCGGGGAAGAACTCCGCGCCCGGGTAGAACTCGTGAAGGCAGACCGGCTCGCAGAGGTCGGGCAGACCGAGGAAGCCGAAGAACTGCGCCGCCGCTGGACGCCGGTATACGAAGGTGAAGGCGAAGTCGATCTCCTCATGGAAATCGAAGAAGAACCGGAAGAAGACCAAACAGCGGAAGAAGCCGCCACAGAAGACCTAGCAGCCGGCGCAGGAGATGAAGAAGCGGCACAGGATGAAGCCGCCGCGGCTGAAGCTGCTGGGGCTGAAGCTGCTGGGGCTGAAGCTGCTGGGGTTGAAGCTGCTGGGGTTGAAGCTGCTGGGGTTGAAGCTGCTGGGGTTGAAGCGGCTGGGGCCGAAATGCCGGAAGACACAGCCCCCGAAGCCACAACGGAGAAAGAAGCCCCAGCCCAAGCTGAGGAATCACAAGACGCTACAGTGTCCGTGGAAGGCAAGGAAACGGCAGAAGCTGAAACAGTAGCCCCGGCGCAACTGCCAGTAGAATCCGAATCGGTGACGGAAGAAGAAGCTCGGGTACCGGAAGAAACGTCGGCTGCAGAAGAAGAAACGCCGGGTGCGGAAGAAACTGTCTCGCAGCCGACCGTTTCGGAAAGCGATGCGGCGGCGGAATCTAATAGCAAAACGCTTGTCGAAGCCGCAGCGGAAACAGCACCGGTAGCGGATTCTCAGCCGGAACCGGAGACGGATAATGTGGCGGAACCGGAAGAAGCACAAGAAAATTCGGAAAAGACGGCGAACGTAGACGCAACTGCCGCAGAAAAAAATAAGAAGGAAGACTAAAGCTATGCAAAAGCCTTTCGCACAAAACTATGACGGAGCACTTTTCGATCTGGACGGAGTAGCTTACCTGGGCGGGGATCCCGTTCCGCACGCGGCGGAAGGCTATAGCGCGGCCCGTGCCGCCGGCATGAAAGCCGTGTTCGTGACGAATAATGCTTCCCGCCCACCAGAGACAGTGGCAGCACAGCTAAACGAACTCGGATTAGAAACCCGGCCGGAAGACATCCTCACTTCGGCGCAAGCAGCCGTGCTACTCGCACAGCAGCTTTTGCCGGAAGGCGCGAAAGTCCTCGTGATTGGCGGGGCCGGGCTACATGAGGCCATGAAAGGATCCGGTTTCCAACAGGTAGCCTCGGCTGATGATAATCCGGCGGCGGTGATAGAAGGCTTCTATCCGGAAATCGGATGGAAACAGCTTTCCGAAGCAGCACTCGCCATCCAAAAAGGTGCTCGGTTTATCGCCACAAATTTGGATGCCACTCTTCCCCAAGAACGCGGACATATGATCGGTAACGGTTCCCTAGTTGCCGCGATCGTTAACGCGACCGGTGTGCAACCTACTTCTCCGGGCAAACCAGATCCCGGAATATATAAGATTGCAGCCGAAAAACTTGGAGCCCAAAACCCATTCGCGGTGGGGGACCGGCTCAACACGGATGTGCGTGGGGCGGTCGCTGCCGGGATTCCTTCCCTGCATGTACTTACGGGAGTGAATTCGGCGCGCGACATTATGCTTGCCGTACCAGAAGAACGGCCGACCTTCCTCGCTGATGATTTGCGGGCCCTCAACGAGGTATACCCGCAGATAACCAAAACCGGTGATACTTGGACATGCGGCGAGGAAACCGCCCGGCTAGTGGGAACCAAACTGGAAATTTCCAACCAACAAGGTGACCAGATTTTCCTCAACGCCTACCGAGCGGCCGTACACGCGGTATGGGAAGCAATTGATGCCGGCCTGGCACGCGAAACGCTTGGGGCAGAGCTTCCCGATTACCAAGTAGTACGACCGGGCGAATAGCACGGTGATAGAAGGACGACGCTAGAGGCACGCGGCTAAATGTGTGCTTCTAGCGCGAGGGCTGGAAACAAAAAGCAGTAAACAGGAAGCAGGAAGGGTAAAGGTGGAAGGAACAGGGCAAGATCTAAAGGCACAGGGAACGGGCCAGACCGGGCCTACACCTACCTCTGCCCATATACCTACACCTACCCCTGCGCCGCGGACTGCGCCTATGCCCGAGCCCGGTTCTGGCAAACCTGGGCCCAAACCACAGGCACCTGTACAAGTGGAAACACTATTGGCGGAACTAGAAGGTAAAGATATCGGGGAGCAAATCGCGGACCTGGAAACCATTGTTAGTGAACTAAACCGGCAACTAGGGCGAGCACGCGCATAATGGCCCGCATGATCCGTGTAGATGCCGAACTGGTGCGGCGCAAAATGGCCCGCTCTCGCGCCGAAGCTAGCGAATTGATCCGGGCCGGGCGCGTCTTCCTCGACGGCGGGGAAGTAACCAAACCGGCCCGGCTTATGGACCCGGCCCAAGCCTTAGTAGTGCGCGAAGCCGGGCTGGAACATTACGTTTCACGCGGGGCATACAAACTTCTTGGCGCCCTCGACGCCCTCGGCTCGGCCGGCCCCCAAATAGCTGGCGTACACGCCCTAGACGCGGGTGCCTCCACCGGCGGGTTCACCGACGTTCTCTTGCGGCGCGGCGCCGCCCACGTCACCGCCGTCGACGTCGGCTACGGACAACTAGCCTGGAAGCTGCGCGAAGACCCCCGCGTAACGGTAATGGAACGGGTGAACGTGCGCAGCCTACAAGCCGGGCAAATCACGCCCGCCCCGCAACTCGTGGTAGGCGACCTATCTTTCATCTCGCTCACCTTGGTAATCCCCGCCTTGGTTGCGGTAGCCGCCAGCGACGCCGAATTCCTACTCATGGTCAAGCCACAATTCGAAGTAGGCCGGCAGAAAATCGGTGCACACGGCGTGGTACGCAACCCGGAATACCATGTGGAAGCAACGCTGAAAGTGGCGCAAAGTGCCCGCACAAACGGCCTGGGTATCCAAGCGGTAGCCGCCTCACCGCTACCCGGCCCCGCAGGCAACGTCGAATACTTCCTGTATATGCGCGCGGGCGCACCAGACCAGCTCGGCGAAAACCTCGAAAACGCGGTCCGCACGGCAGTGGCTAACGGGCCGGCCGGAAAAACAGCTACGATAGGGCAAACGAGCACCGGCGCGCAGGAAACGAGGGGAGTCGCGCGTGAGTAAGCAACGCAAAGTCTCGCTTGTAGTCAACCAGGCACTACCGGAAAATCTGGTGCAATCTGCCCAGCGAGCAAAAGAACTCTTCACCGAATTAGGCGTGAAAATTGATGAAACGGAAACCCTAGAAGGCGCAGCAGGTAGCGACATAATTCTCGTCCTCGGCGGGGACGGTACGCTCCTGCGCGGCGCCGAAATTGGGCGGCAAGTAGATGCGCCCGTGATGGCAATCAACTATGGGCATATGGGTTTCCTTTCCGAAGCTGAACCGGCCGCCTTGCCGCAAGTAGCGCGGCGGATTGCCGCCGGAGACTGGCGGGTAGAAGAACGCATGACCGTCGATGTTATGGTGCGCCACCCCGATGGGCATACCGAAACCGGATGGGCGCTCAACGAAGCCTCCGTGGAAAAAGATTCCGGCTCGCGACTCATCGAAGTATCTATCGGGGTAGACGGGCGTGAACTATCCGCGTTCAAAGCTGATTCCGTGCTGATTTCCACTCCCACCGGGTCTACCGCCTACAATTTTTCGGCCGGCGGGCCCGTGGTCTGGCCAGATGTGGAAGCCATGCTCCTCACGCCCGTAGCTGCCCACGCCCTTTTCACCCGGCCACTCGTAGTGGGCCCAGATTCGGAACTCGAAGTGCGGATTTTACGAGCCGGTTCCATAATTTGGTGCGATGGGCGGCGCGGCCTGGCCGCCCCACCCGGATCGGTAATTCGGGCCGTGCGCGGGTCCATCCCCGTGAAACTTGCCCGGCTTTCTGACGTCCCGTTCTCCGGACGGCTCGTCACCCGATTCGAACTACCGGTGAAGGGGTGGAGCCAAACGGAGGTAGGACAGTGATCGACCACGTCACCATACGAGACCTGGGAGTAATTGCCGAAGGAGAACTCGCAACCGGGCCGGGCCTGACCGCACTCACCGGAGAAACCGGGGCCGGAAAAACCATGGCCGTCACCTCCCTCCAACTACTCCTCGGCGCAAAAGCCGATGCTTCACGCGTGCGGGCCGGAGCACGCGCCGCCGAAGTAGAAGGCACCTTCGTAATCCCCGCCGATTCGCCGGTACTAGAACGAGTAACAGACGCCGGCGGGGCCTTCGAAATAGAAGGAGAAAATGCCATCCTCATCGTGGCCCGCCACGTGCCCGCCAAAGGACGCTCCCGCGCCTATGTGGGAGGCCGTTCTGTTCCCACCGCCGTGCTCCGCGAAATCGCTTCCGCTTTTGTTACTGTGCACGGCCAATCTGACCAAATCCGCCTGGCTAGCGGGTCCCAACAACGTACCGCTCTAGATGCCTACGGCGGAGAAAAAATCACGGCAGCAAACGCGCAGTGGCAACAGGCATACCGCCAATATTTAGAAGCCGGCCAAGCATTGCACGAATTTGAGGCAGGGGCGCGCGAAGCTGCCCAGCGGCGGCTTGCCTACACGGCTTTCCTTGAAAAAATCGAAGCCGTAGCGCCCACCCCCGGCGAAGAAGAAGAACTGCGCGCCCAAGCCTTGCGGCTCGAAAATTCCGAAGAACTGTATGCTGCGTTTTCCCGCGCGGCCGGTCTGCTCACCGGTTCTGATGCCGTAGAACTACCCGCTTCCCGGGCAGTAGCCGAAGCCCGGGCCAAACTATCCGAAATTACTGATCCCACCGGGCAAGAACTTGCCGGCCGGCTGGCCTCGGTGGAAGCAGAAATAGACGACGTCGGGCAAGAACTAGCCGGCGCCGCGCGCGCCACCGAAGCCCAACCCGAACTCCTCTCGCAGATTTACTCCCGGCGCCAAGAACTGGCGGGCCTGCGCAAAGAACTCGGTATGGACATTGACAGTGCGCTCGACCAAGCCACGCATGCCCGTCGCGAACTTGAAAAACTGGGCGACCCCGAAGGCACCCGGGAAACCCTCGAAAAAGAATTACGTGAAGCCACCGCACACATGGAAAAAGCCGGCAAAAAACTACGCACTGCGCGCCAACAGGCAGGTGCCGCCCTGGCCGCGCAAGTCACAGCAGAACTACCCGCCCTTTCCTTACCAGACGCCAAGTTTGAAGTGCGAGTCGAAAAAGCCGAACCCGGGCCCTCCGGGGCAGACACCGTGGAATTCCTTCTCGCCTCCCACCGCGGCGCACCCCTTGCCCCGCTAGGCAAAGGAGCTTCTGGGGGAGAACTCTCACGCGTCATGCTCGCCGTAGAGGTCAGCCTCGCCAGCCAGCGCAGTGAGGGATCTCATACGTTTCTTTTTGATGAAATAGATGCGGGGATCGGCGGGAAAGCCGCCACCGCGGTAGGGAAACGTCTCGCCAAACTAGCGGAAACCGCACAGGTGATCGTAGTGACTCATTTGCCGCAAGTAGCTGCGTTTGCTACCACTCAGATAGCTGTGGTCAAGCAATCCACACGCGGTACCGCCCGCAC
Source organism: Actinobaculum suis (assembly GCF_900618115.1). Taxonomy (NCBI): domain Bacteria; kingdom Bacillati; phylum Actinomycetota; class Actinomycetes; order Actinomycetales; family Actinomycetaceae; genus Actinobaculum; species Actinobaculum suis. The sequence goes on along the minus strand of NZ_UYIO01000001.1, from coordinate 1,404,800 downwards.
CGAAGTGGTCGAACTAACCGGGGAAGAACGCATTTCTGAACTGGCCCGTATGCTTTCGGGTAATGAAACTGACGTGGCACGCGCCCACGCCGCTGAACTACTTCGCAATGCGTTTGTGGCACGATAAAGCTTGTGGCATGGATAAAACGACGTAAATCGGTGGTCGCGACGCCCGGAACACTCAACGGGCCGGCCCGCGTGGATCGGCGGACGAAAAATTTGGTGCGTCGCGTACAACCGGGAGATATTGCGATTATCGATCACGTAGATCTGGATCGGGTAGCGGCAGAAACCCTGGTGGAAGCTAAACCGGCGGCGGTACTCAACGCGGCCAAATCGATCTCGGGCCGATATCCGAACCTGGGTCCGGAAATCCTCAATGAGGCCGGCATCCCTCTGATTGACGATTTTGGCTCTGCGATTATGGACATTCGCGAAGGTACCCGCATCACCGTGGAAGAAGACGGTAGCGTGACCAGCAACGGGCAAATAATCGCGCAAGGAATTATTCAAGACGCCGAATCAATCGCGGACGCTATGGAAGCGGCGAAAGCCGGGATGACCACCCAATTGCGGGCCTTTGCCACCAACACGCTCGAATACATGGAAGAGGAACAAAACCTCATCCTCGACGGTGCTGGCGTGCCCGATATCCGCACCAAAATCGAAGGGCGCGATGTCTTGATTGTGGTGCGCGGGTACCGCTATAAAGAAGACCTGGCCACCTTACGGCCCTATATTCGCGAATACCGCCCACTGATCATTGGCGTGGACGGGGGCGCCGATGCCGTCCTGGAAGCCGGATACAAGCCGGACATTATCGTGGGAGATATGGACTCGGTATCCGACCAAGCTTTACGTTCAGGTGCCGAGATCGTGGTGCATGCTTACCGGGATGGCCGTGCGCCCGGTAAAAAACGGGTGGAAGATTTAGGGGTGAGCCACGTAGTGTTTCCCGCCACCGGAACTTCCGAAGATGTGGCTATGCTCCTCGCAGACGCGAAAGGAGCCGGGCTGATTGTGGCGGTAGGTAGCCACAACACGCTCGTCGAATTCCTGGATAAAGGCCGGGCCGGGATGGCCTCTACTTTCCTTACCCGGCTCGTGGTTGGCGGCAAACTGGTAGACGCCAAAGGCGTTTCCCGGCTTTACCGGTCCCGGATTTCCAACTGGATGATCGTGCTCCTGATCATTGCCGGTTTCCTGGCAATAATGGCAGCCCTCGCCTCTACAGCAGCCGGTCAAGCAAGTATTTCCGTGATCGGTGCCAGGCTCGGTGATTTCTGGGCCTGGCTGGGAAGCCTCTTTTAAGGATTGATGTCGATGGTAGATTTTAAATATCATGTAGTTTCGCTAGTGTCCGTGTTTTTGGCCCTCGCGGTGGGAATCATCCTCGGTGCCGGGCCCCTGCAAGGATCGATCGGAAACACCCTTACCGGTCAGGTGGATTCCTTGCGCGAATCACGCGATGCTATGCGGGTCGAACTTTCGGAGGCACAATCCGAGCTCGACGCCGCTAACCGGGCGGTGATCGCCGCGGGCGAGCAACTTACCGCGGGTACTCTCAACGGTCGCAATATTGCGATCGTGACGGCTCCGGACACTCCTGATGAAGCGGTGAAGGCCGTGCGGGAACGCGTGGAAGGCGCGGGCGGGCACATTTCCGGGGTAGTACGGCTCACCGAAAACTATGCGGCCGCTTCTTCTGCTTCTTACCGCAGCGTACTCGCCGGTAACCTCGGAACCTATATTCAGGGCGACAATGCGGGCGCATCCGGTGATGCGATTATTGCCGCGGGCGTTGATGAACTATTGCGCGGGGGCACAGGCAACCCCAATGGTAAGAGCCTGCAAACCTTGCTTACCTCTGCGGATAACAAGTTGCTGGATATTACCCAGCAACCAGAAGGCGGCGCCGCGGCCATCATCTTTATTTCTTACGACGCCGACCATGCCGGCGCCAACGGAGAGGTAAGTCCGAGTGCGGATGCCACGCCGCGGGGAAATATTGCGCAAATCCATGCTGATGCTTTCGCGGTGTGGGCGGCGCGCGGCCCAGCCGTAGCCGTGGGTACCACGGATGTGCCGGATTCCACACTCGATAAAGTGCGGCGCAATGGCACCGGATCCACGGTCGATTCCGCCGGTTCTGCGCTATCTGGCGTGAATGCTACCTTCGCAACTGCCGCTGAAATTACGGGCAAACATGTTTCCCTCGGCGTGGGGAGCGGGGCCAGTAAAATCTTGGGCGACCGCGTAGACGCTGCCGAAGTGGCTCCCGCGGCCTAAGTGGCTCCCGCGGCCTAACGCTTTCACCTGCCACGAGTAAAGTTATTGCGTGCAGCGCGGGACGCCGCGAGTTATGCGGGGCTGCGCCGTGGTGCCGGAGGGTGCCGGGGGACCGGAGGGTGCCGGGAGAATTGAAATCTCGAAGTGGGGGACAAGCATGAGAAGAAAGCGCAGACGGCGCGCCCTGGTAGCCGCGGCCGGTGCCCTGGCCGCGGCCGGCACCCGCGCGATTTTGCGGCGTCGCGAACACTCGGCCTGGCAGCGCACAGCCCATGATGGCCGGCAGGTGAGCTTGGGAGAAGGCGTAGTGGCAGCCGCTGGGTTGAGCGTGACGGCAGGGATGAGCGGAATTGGCGGAGCGGCGCTGCTCGCTACCGGAGGGGCCGCCACAGCCGGGTACATTGACGATACTTGCGCGGAGCGTTTTGCCGAAAACCCGAAAGGCCTGCGTGGCCACCTGGGAGCCTTGCGGCGCGGCGTCCTCACCTCCGGGAACGTGAAACTAATGCTGATTGCCTCCAGCGCGGCGCTGAGTGCGCGGGCCTTGCGCCAGCCCGGCGATATACCCTTCTTCGACACTGCCGTGCGTACCGGCCTGATCGCCGCTAGCGCGAATATCATCAACCTTTTCGATTTGCGCCCCGGCCGGGCCCTAAAAGTTGCGGGCTTGGCCGCGCTTCCTTTGCTCGGAAATAGCGTTCCGCTTCCCGCTTCCCGCTTGGCGGCCGGAGTGTGCGGGGTAGGCCTGGTGTGCGCGGAAGATGACCTTTCCGGAAAAACGATGCTCGGCGATACCGGTGCGAACGCTTTTGGGGCAACGCTCGGCACCGCCTGGGCACTCCTGCCGCGCCGCACGGTTCGTTGCGCAATCCTGGCTGGGCTAGTCGGGCTCACTTTGGCGAGCGAACGGGTTTCGTTCAGCAAAATCATCGCAGAAACACCGATCTTGCGCAGCCTGGACGAAGCAGGAAGAAGATGAAACGAGTTCTCGGTTCGGCGCTTGGCGCCGCGGGAGCTATTTCAATCCTTACCCTCCTCTCGCGTTTCGCCGGGTTCGTGCGCGCCTGGGCACAAAACGGCGCCTTGGGTGCAACTGTGGCAGGCGAAGCTTATTCGACGGCGAACACCGTTCCCAATGTGCTTTTCGAACTAGCGGCAGGCGGGGCCTTAGCCGCTGCCGTGATCCCGCTGGTCTCTGGATTCCTCGCCAAACATATGCGCCAGGAAGTCTCCCAAACCGCTTCCGCGCTTCTCACCTGGGTGTTAGCCGTGGGGTTTCCGATCGCGGCCGTGGTAGCCCTGACCGCCCGCCCAATCATGGCTTTCCTGCTTGGCGTGAACGCTAGCGCGGCCGAGATTTCCTTTGCCGCCAGTTTGCTGCGCATGTTTGCCCTGCAAATCCCGCTTTACGGGTTATCGGTGGTGTGCACGGGAATCCTGCAAGCCCAAAAACGTTTCATTTTGCCAGCGCTCGCCCCGCTGCTCAGTTCTTTAGTGTGCATAGCCACCTTCGCCATTTTCGCTTACTTAGGTGGTGGCAACCAAGAAGATCCGGGCGCGATCCCCACGGTGGCACGGTACGTACTTGGGTGGGGAACGACGGCGGGAGTGGCCGTTTTTTCCCTCCCGCAACTAATTCCGGTAGCACGCACTTTGCACTTGCGGCCCAGCTTACGTTTCCCGCCCGGGGTAGCCAAACGGGCCTTGCGGCTCGCGGGGGCCGGGCTGGCCGGCCTGCTGGCGCAACAAATTCAAATTGTGGCGGTGATGATCTTCGCCAACGGGTGCGGGGACGTAGGAACTTACCCGGTCTACACGTTCGCAAACCAGATTTACATGGTTCCCTACGCGGTTTTGGCCGTACCGATCGCCACCGCGGTATTCCCCAAACTATCGGAAGCTGCCGCACTGCCGGGCCGGCCCGGCCTAGCGAAAATCACGGCGCGTTCTACCCGGCTCGTTTTCGATATTGGCTTGGTATGTATCGCTTTGTTGGTTGCGGTGGCGGTTCCCGCGCAAAGCATTTTTGACGTTTTGCGGCCGGCCGATGGCATGGCCGAAGCCCTTATCGCGATGGCTCCGGGCCTGCTCGGTTACGCGGTTATCTATCACGGCTCACGCGTCCTCTACGCGGTGGAAGCGGCCCGTTCCGTCACCGTCGTCAACTCTGTGGCCTGGTTAGCGGTAGTACTCGGCCTGGTTATTGCCTGGGCGAGCGGGGCGCACGGCCGCGATCAAGTACTCGTGGCGATTGGCATGGCCGTCACCTTTGGAATGACGATCGGTGCGCTTGGACAAGTGCTCGCGATTCGCCGGGAGATCGGGCCGGGTGCGGTGCGCGGGCTGTCACGTTCCGCCCTCGTGGTATTACCCGCCGCTGTTGTGGCAGGTTTAGCCGGGTATTGGTGTGGCCAATGGTTGCTCAGCGCGCTAGGTACGGGGCTGCTTGCAGCCCTAGTGGCGACGGCGGGAGCCGGCATTATTTGCTTAGCGATTGGGGGCGGGGCGGTCTTCTTCGTCGATCGGTATGAACTTCGGCAAGTAAAAGTAACAAATAAGAGCGTCAGGTAAGAGCGGCGAAGAATTGTAGATTGGCCCGCCCGGGCGAGGCGGCGCCGGGAGGAGAACAGATGAGCAAGCACACGGATGAAACTGCAAACCTAAGCGCGCAGCGCGCGGTTTTGCACGATATCTATGATCCGGAACATGTGCAGCTGGTGGAGCGGCGCACGCCTTATGAGGGCTTTGTGACGGTGCGCGAAGATACCGTGGTCTTGCAATCTACCGGGGAGGAAATTGCGCGGACCTGGGTAGACCGCGATGACGCTGTGGGTGTGTTGCCGCTGCGGGAAGGAGAACAGGGCACAGAGGTTTTGCTTATCCGCCAGTACCGGGTGCCGGTGCGGCGGCTCATGTGGGAAATTCCGGCGGGATTATTAGATATCCCCGGTGAGGACCTAGAAACCGCGGCCCGGCGCGAACTTCTGGAGGAAACGGACTACGAGGCGGGGAAACTGGAAAAACTCGTCAGCTATTTCAGTAGCACCGGCTTCAATAACGAACACCTGACTCTCTACACTGCCCGCGATTTGCGCCCGGGGCGCGCGGCGTATTTTGTGCGCACCGGAGAAGAAGCAGAAATCGAAAAACGCTGGTTCTCTTTTGAAACGGTTCTTGCGGCCGCGCTGGCCGGCAACCTGGAATGCCCGACCCTGCTCATGGCCGTACTGGCCTATGCGGCACGCCGCTAGCGCGGTCCAGTTGCTAGCGGGGTTAGCGCGTGCCAGTTGCTAGTGCCGCTAGTATGCGCCGCGTCTCAGCGGGGTTAGCGCGGTCCAGTTGCCAGCGATGTTAGCGCGTAACTTTAGCCCTGGTGTTAGCGTGCAGCCTTAGCCCTGGTGTTAGCGTGCAGCGCGAGTGCATCGGTGGCAGCTACGTCGTCGTTGATCGAGGTTGCGCGATCGCGCTGGAAGCTACGCCATAGATTATGCAACAGAAATGTTGTTTAATTGGTGACTGGAGGGATGGCCCATGGCGCAAGTGCAAGCAGAAAGGGAGCGTACACGCGAACGCGTGTTTCGGCTTATCGTCGAAAACGGCCCTATTTCTACTGGGGAACTTGCTCGTATCACGGTGCTCACCGCGGCGGCGGTGCGCCGGCATATCACGGCCCTGGAAAAAGAGGGGAGGATCGCGGTCTACCGCGAGAACGGCCCCGGGGCCGGTACAGGCAAACGGGGACGCCCGGCACGGCGATATATTGCCACCGGTAATACCTTGCAGAAAAGGTTTGGACGTAGCGCTGAAAACGTGGCGCTATCCGCCCTCGATTTTATTGCGGAAAAGCTGGGTAAAGCTGGGTTACAAGCCTATGCGGACGCTCGCACCAAAGCGATAATCCAACGCTATGGTGAAGCGGTAGAAACAGCCGGGGAAGATATGCGCCATAAATTGCAGGCCTTAGCCCGCGCGCTAACTCATGATGGGTATGCGGCTTCGGTACGCAGCGTACCCGGCACCCAGATGTTGCAACTGTGCCAAGGGCATTGCCCAATTCGGAAAATTGCTGGTGAACATGAGATTTTATGCGGGGCCGAAACACGTGCTTTCGGTGAAATCTTAGGCGTGCATGTGCAACGCATAGCTACCCAGGTGTCTGGTAGTTTTACCTGCACTTTGACGGTTCCGGCCGGGCCCACAAGGACCGAACAACAAGACGTGAAATGCGAATAGTACGCATAGAGAAGGGAAGAGGATGACGCAAACACGGCATGAAGCCGCCGTGGCCGAAGTCGTAGCGGAGCAAGAATCGCTCATCGCGGACCTCAGCGGTACTTACGAGTACGGTTGGCACGATCCTGATGAACGTGGTCAAGCTGCTCCGCGCGGTATAGATGAAAATGTGGTGCGAAATATTTCTGCGGCGAAAAATGAGCCAGAATGGATGCTCAAACGCCGTTTGCGTGCCTATAAATTGTTTGAACGCCGGCCCATGCCACAGTGGGGAGCTGATCTTTCCGGGATTGACTTCTCGCAGTTCAAATATTTTGTGCGAGCTACCGATAAACAAGTGCGCCGGTGGGAAGATCTTCCCCCAGAAATCCTCAACACCTACGACCGTTTGGGTATCCCGGAGGCGGAGCGGGAACGTTTGGTTGCCGGGGTAGCTGCCCAATACGAATCCGAAGTGGTCTACAACTCGATTCGGGAAGATTTGGAACGCCAAGGCGTGATCTTCGTGGATACCGATACGGCCTTGCAAGAGCACCCGGAGCTATTCGAAGAATACTTCGGTACCGTAGTGCCAACAGGTGATAATAAATTCGCTTCCCTAAATACGGCTGTGTGGTCGGGCGGGTCTTTTGTGTACGTACCCAAAAATGTGCATGTAGAGATTCCCCTGCAGGCCTATTTCCGGATTAACACCCAGGCTATGGGCCAATTTGAACGGACCTTGATTATTTGCGATGAAGGTTCCTACGTGCACTATGTAGAAGGATGCACCGCCCCGATTTATCGGGAGGATTCGCTGCACGCCGCCGTCGTCGAAATTGTTGTGAAACGTAACGCGCACTGCCGCTACACAACGGTACAGAACTGGTCGAATAACGTGCTCAATCTGGTGACGCAGCGGGCTACCGTGGAAGAAGGCGGCACCATGGAATGGGTAGACGGCAATATTGGTTCGCGCCTAAATATGAAGTATCCGGCCTGCGTGCTGCTCGGTGAACACGCGCATGGCGAGATGCTTTCGGCTGCGTTTTCCGGGCCGGGGCAACATCAGGATACGGGCGCAAAAATGCACCATATGGCCCCGCGCACTACCTCTTCGATTGTTTCGAAGTCGATTTCCCGCGGGGGTGGGCGCTCCAGTTACCGCGGTTTGGTGGAAGTGGATGAAGTCGCGGTCGGTTCCAAATCTAATGTGCAGTGCGATGCCTTGCTGGTAGATGATATTTCGCGTACCGATACGTACCCGTATGTGGATGTGCGTACCGACGACGTCGAAATGGGCCACGAAGCTACCGTTACCAAGGTTTCGGAAGAGCAAGTGTTTTATCTGATGCAGCGCGGCCTTTCGGAAGAGCAGGCGATGGGGATGATCGTGCGCGGCTTTGTGGAGCCGATTGCGCGCGAACTTCCCATGGAATATGCACTGGAACTCAACCGGCTCATCGATATGCAGATGGAAGGAAGCGTGGGCTAGATGGCACAAACGGAAACTACCCGGCCAGAAAATACAGGGGCCGCAACGGCAACCGGCCCGGCAGCGGAAGGTCCGCAACTGGAAGAAGAACACTTCCATATTGCACACGCAGACCGTTCGGATCGTTTTAAGAGTTTCAACCCGGATGATTTCCCGATTCCTACGGGAAGCGGAGAGGAGGAAGACTGGCGTTTTACGCCCATGGACCGGATAGAACCTTTCATTGCCGACGGTTTGGCCGGCCCGGCCGCGCCGGTAAGCGTGGACTGTACGGGCGGGGCCACCGTGGAAGAGGTAGGGCGGGAAGATTCCCGGCTTGGCACCGTGGGCATTCCGGATGACCGCGCAGCGGCCCTGGCCTACGCGGCCTTCCACCGCTCCCACGTGGTGACCATGCACGGTGGTGAGCACAGCGACGTCGTACTCGGGATTGACGCTCCCGCGCCCATGAACACCTCCCATACGCGGATTATCGCGGAAAAACATGCCACTGGCACGGTGGTGCTCGAGCACACGGGGGCGGGAAATCTTTCCGAGACCGTGGAGATTTCGGTGGGCGACGAAGCGGATATTACCGTCGTTTCCGTGCAAGAGCAGGAACGTAGCGCTAAGCATCATTCCAGCCAGCGCATGGAGGTGGGCCGGAATGCGAAATTGCGCCATATCGTGGTGACGATCGGGGGCGACCTCGTTCGCATTACTTCGGAAACTTCCTTTACCGGGCCGGGCGGGGAAGTAAATCTGCTGGGGGCCTATATTACGGAAGCGGGAGAACACCAAGAACACCGGGTTTTTGTGGACCACCAAGAACCCAATTGTGTTTCCCGCTGTACCTATAAGGGGGCCTTGCAGGGGCAAGATGCACATTCGGTGTGGATTGGCGACGTTTTGATCGGGGCGGGGGCAGCCCAAACCGATACCTACGAACTGAACCGTAACCTGGTGCTCACGGAAGGTACCAAGGCCGATTCGGTACCTAATCTAGAGATCCTCACCGGGGATATTGTGGGCGCCGGCCATGCTTCGGCCACCGGAAAATTCGATGAGGAGCAACTGTTCTACCTGATGGCGCGGGGCATCCCGGCGGATGTGGCACGGCGTTTAGTGGTGCGCGGATTCTTTGCGGAACTGATTGTGCAAATTGAAGTGGAATCGGTGCGCGAAAAGCTCATGGCGGCAATCGAACGCGAACTCGACCTCATGGATAGCACAGGCACTGAAATCGCGGAAGAAATCGCGGCGAACCCGGAAGCTGAGGCGGGCGCGCAGGCGGAAGTAAACGCGGAGCGCGGAGCAGGTACACAAACCGAAACGAACTCGGAAACTGAGGCGGACGCATGAGCCGGGTACGAGTGTGTGACCTAGATGCGGTAGCTCCCGCAGCGGCTTTGCGCGTACAGGTAAACAATGCGGCCGGGAAGCAATACTCGGTTTGTATTGCGCGCGATTCGGATGGGAGCTGGCACGCCCTGGGGGATACTTGCACACACGGCAATATTTCCCTGGCGGAAGGGGAAGTGTACGAAGGCGGAATTGAATGCTGGAAGCACGGCTCGGTTTTCGATTTGGTTACCGGCCATCCGCGCACCTTACCGGCCACCAAACCGGTACCCGTATATGAACTTCAGATCGACGAGAGCGGCGTATATGTAGACGTCGATAAGGTATTGGAGGATTTCTAAATGGCAACCCTGGACATCATTGATCTCCACGTTTCAGTGCATACTCCGGAAGGTGATAAGCCGATTTTGCACGGCACGAATTTGCATATTGGTGACGGAGAAATCCACGCCATTATGGGCCCGAACGGTTCGGGTAAATCGACGCTTGCCTACGCGGTAGCTGGGCACCCGAAATATGAGATAACGAGCGGGCAAGTGCTCCTGGATGGGGAAGATATTACGGATTCCACCCCGGATGAACGCGCCCGTGTAGGCCTGTTCCTCGCTATGCAGTACCCGGTGGAAGTGCCGGGAGTTTCGGTTTCAAATTTCTTGCGTACCGCGAAAACTGCGATCGACGGCGAAGCTCCGCGCCTGCGCGAGTGGGCTAAGAGCTTGCGGCAAGTAACCAACAAACTGCGGGTAGACGAAGATTTCATCAAGCGGGATTTGAACGTCGGCTTTTCGGGTGGGGAAAAGAAACGGACCGAAGTGCTGCAGATGGAATTGCTCGAACCGAAAATTGCCTTACTTGACGAAACTGATTCTGGTTTGGATGTGGATGCCCTACGGGTGGTTGCGGAAGGGATCATGGACGTGCATGAACGCACGCAAAACTCGCTCCTGCTAATTACGCACTACAACCGCATCCTCGAATATGTGAAACCGGATTATGTGCACGTGTTTGCTAACGGCCAGATCGTGCGCACGGGCGGGCCCGAACTAGCTGCCGAGCTCGAAGCCGAAGGCTATGACAAATACATTGAGGCAGAGAGCGAGGCCTAGGCCCAGTGACCGAAAATGACGGAAGGCTCGTACCGCGCGCAGATTTCCCTATCTTGGCGCAGCCAATCCGCGGCGAACATAGGCTGGTCTACCTGGATTCGGGAGCTACCGCGCAACAACCACGCGCGGTTTCTGCCGGTATTTCCGATTTCGTCAACCACCGCAATGGGGGCGTGAAACGTGGCAGCCACCAATTGGCAGAAGAATCCACCGTGGCCTATGAAGAAGCCCGGCAGGTACTTGCCGATTTCGTGGGGGCCGGGCCGGAAGAAATCGTGTGGACGCACGGCTCTACGGAATCTTTGAACCTGTTGGCCTATGCGTTTTCGAATGCTGCGCAGGGGCGCGGCGGGCCGGCTGCACGGCGGTTCGCGCTCGGGCCGGGAGATTCCGTTGTTGCTACGGTGGCTGAACATCACGCAAATTTGGTGCCCTGGCAGGAGCTGTGTGCACGCACGGGCGCCGAGTTTCGGTGGCTGGGCGTTACCGAAACTGGGCGTATTGACCTGGACACTTTGAAGCGCATTGATAAGACCACGAGAGTGGTGGCGATAACCCATGTTTCGAATGTGACCGGGGCGGTCACGCCGGTCGCGCCGATCGTGGAACACGCGCATCGTCACGGTGCGCTCGTGGTGCTCGATGCGTGCCAGTCGGTGCCGCACATGCCGGTGAATTTCGCGGAGCTAGGCGTGGATTTCGCGGCTTTTTCCGGGCATAAAATGTATGGCCCTACCGGGGTGGGGGCGCTGTACGGGCGCGCTGAACTCTTGGCGGCCCTGCCCCCATTTTTGACCGGTGGTTCCATGGTGGCTGAGGTACGCATGGAAGGTACGAGCTACGCGGAAAGTCCGGCGCGTTTCGAGGCCGGCACCCAGCCGGTGCAACAGATTGTAGGGCTGGCCTTAGCGGTGAAATATTTGCAGCAAATCGGGATGGACCGAGTGGCTGCCCACGAAGAGCAACTCACCGCATTGCTATTGGCTGGCCTGCGAGAAATTCCGGGTGTGCGCGTGCTCGGGCCGCTGGACATGCGCGATCGGGCTGGGATTGTAGCCGTAGATGTGGCTGGTGTACACCCACACGATGTGGGCCAATTCTTGGATTCGCGGGGGATAGCTGTGCGCACGGGCCATCATTGTGCGCAACCGATCCACCAACACTTCGGCGTGGGCGCCTCGACTCGTGCCAGCCTGGGGATTTACAACACCGCGGAGGACGTGTACAGCTTCCTGGAATCTTTGGGGCAGGTACGGCGTTACTTCAAAGTAGCGTGAGTAAAAGCTAGTTACTGCAAAGTAGCGTGAAATGAGGCGGGTAGCGGCAGGTACGCAATCGGCGCCCTGGCCGGGGCACCTACGTAAACGCGGGCCGCGGTTACGGTTCCAAAAGTTGGAAACTTACCGTGCGGGAAGCATGGACGCGTAGCATGATGCGAATAAGCGAGCGAGAGACGGGAAAGTATGGGAGATCTGGACGAACTGTACCAGCAGATTATTTTGGACGCGGCCCGGGAACGGCACGGCGAGGGTGAGCTAGAAGCGCCGGAGGGTGAGTCTTACCAAGTGAATACGCTTTGTGGTGACAAAGTGAATATGCAGGTGAAGCTTTCCGACGACGGCGAAACCATCTCCGATTTAGCCTGGCAGGGTGACGGGTGTTCGATTTCTCAGGCTTCGATCTCGATTATGAATGACCTCATCGCTGGGCAAAAAGTGGATCGGCTGGCCGAGCTGTATGGACTTTTCCGGAAAATGATGGATGGCCGCGGCAAAGAACTGCCGGAAGAGGAAGCGGACGAGTTGGAAGATGCCACCGCTTTTGTGGGGGTGGCGAAATTCCCCATGCGGATCAAATGCGCGCTTCTGGGCTGGATGGCAGCCCGCGAAGCTACGGAGGAAGCGCTGGCAGCCCGCGAAGCAACGGAGGAATCGCTGGCAGCCCGCGCACACCACGCCGAGGCACCCGCACAGCAAAACTAAAATTGGGCACAGAGCGGATTATAGGGAGGCGAAAATGGAGAAAGACGCACACGAAAGCGTAGCGACCATCGAGACAGATAACTCGGCGGCGCCGGTCACAACTGCACCCGCACCGGCAGCGCCCGCCGCAGGATCTGTTGCGGAACCGGTGAACACGGAACCTGTGGCAGAACCTGTCGCGGAATCGGCTCTGGAATCTGCGGTGGCAGAAACCGCGGGAACGGAATCGGCAGGGGACGCGGCGTCGGCCGCCCCGTTGGCCGAGGGGGAGGACGTAGATCCGGCGGAGGTGCTGGAAGCTCTCAAAGACGTTATCGACCCGGAGCTTTCGATCAATATTGTGGACCTAGGGCTCATATACGGAATTACTACGGAAGGCCGGCATTTGCATTTGGATATGACTTTGACGTCTCCGGCCTGCCCGCTCGATGAATATATTGCCGCGGAAATTGAGAGTGCGACGGCGGGAATCGTCGATTCAGTGGATATTAACTGGCAGTGGCTACCGCCGTGGGGGCCGGACCGGATTACCGATGATGGACGCGATCAACTTCGCGCGATCGGGTTCAATCTCTAGACTAGTAACCGAAAAAAACTAGTAACCGAAAAAATACGAAAACTCGATCCCAGTTTTCGCAGGACAACACGCCGTTGCGCGCAAGGAGACGGAACACATGGCAGATACCGCAAATAACGCAAGCTCGGAACACTCGCAATTGGTGGGCGAGGCGGAACAAGCTGACTATGCGCGGGGAACCGTGGCTCTTATTACTCAGGCGAAGGGTGCCTCCGGTGACGTAGACGTGGAATTGGCACCAATTCGGGAAGCTTTGCGCGGTTACGGCGTAGACGCAGACATTGTGGAATGGACTTCGGGGAAGTCTTTGCGCGGCTATAAAGCGGCAATTATTCGCAGTCCGTGGGACTATCCGGACCGGTACACCGAGTTTATGGCCTGGCTCCAAAAAGCTCGGCAAGAAACCAATGTGCTGAACCATCCCGATCTGATCACCTGGAATTCGGATAAACACTATTTGGAAGTTTTGGCGGATTTAGGGGTCAATATTCCTCCTACTACGTACGCGCGGACGTTGGAAGAAACCCAGGAAGCGGCGGCCAAAGTAAAGGGGCGGCTGATTATTAAGCCGGCGGTTTCGGCTTCTTCGCGCAATACCGGCCTGTTTGAAAACTATGGGGCAGAGGCGCAGGCCCTGGCAGAAAAGATTCTCTCCGCGGGCAATACGGTAATCGTCCAAGAGGCAATTGACACCGTGCAAGATGGGGCAGAACGCGGAATTTTCTTCTTTAACGGCGAGTATTCGCATACCACGCGCAAAGCTCCGGTGCTCGAACTTGGGGGCGGGCTCTACCGCGGCACCTATACGGAACGGATTACGATTGTGGAACCGAGCGCGGCAGAACTAGAGTTGGCACGCGCTACGATCCGCGCTATTGGTATGGTTTCCCGGCAAGAAAACTGGGCGCCTACCGCGGGCCTACCGCTTTATATTCGCGTGGATGTGGCCACGCCATCTTCGGGCAAGCCGCAACTTATCGAAGCAGAAGCTTTTGAACCCGAACTATATTTGCGGCTCGTAGAGGGCGGATTCGACCGCTTTGCGAAAGCCGTAGCCGAACGCATTGAGTTCTTAGACTGAGGTCTTAGACTGAGGTCTTTTTTTTGCAGCGAGTCCCTGGGGCCGCGCCCAAGTTGGCGTAGGGCGCGTGGCCGCGCGTAGTGAAAAGCTGGCTTATAAAGCCATGAGTGCTTGGGTGAGAGGCCAGGCACTGAGCACCACGGCAAGGCAAGTGAAAATAATGGTTAGGCTCGCGGCCGCAGTATCATGGCGCGAGATCGGCCCATCCGTGTAGCGCATGCGTTGGGCGAGCGTGCGACCGGCAAGTATTAGCGCTCCTGCGGCGAACAACCAGCCCAGCAGGGACTGCACGAGAGAAGCCTCCGCCGTCATGCTTACCACCAAGCCCCAAAGTCCAATACCGCTTGCCAGGAAGAACGTTGGCCCGCGGGTACCTTCCGAGCCGGGAGGTGCGATTGAATCTTTCCTCCTGGTGTTAGCAGGTCCCGAGCCTGCCGGTGTGGCACCTGCCGGTGTGGCGCCTTTTGCCGTTGGTGCAAAATCGGTGCCGTCACCAGGCAAGGTGGGATCCTTAAACCCGAAAACGGCGGCAGATACCGAATCGACCCGCCCGCTACGTTCCGGAACCGGCACGGCAGCGCCCGTATCCGCGGTCTCTTTCGGTTCGCGCGGATGCTCAGGCGGAAAATCAGCAGAGGATGTGCTCACGCCTCCAGTATGCGCTTTTTTCATCAAGGCCGAAAGGCCTGGATCTACTGGTTTAGGCCTGGATCTACTGGTTTAGGCCTGGAGCTGCTGGTCTTACTTGGCGGTGCCCGCCCTATCGCGTGCTGCCGTTGCTAGTTGCTCTGACTCCTGCTTCCTGGATGCTCGGGTATCCTTCTGCTTCCCCTTGGGTTCGCAATCGCCGCGCTAGCGCTCGCTTCGGCACATAACTACAAACGTGACACAACCACAAATGTGCGCGAAAGGGCTACGGGACGTAGACTAGGGCACCGTGATTAGTGCCCAGAATCTGACCATACGTATCGGTAGCCGCGAACTGCTCAAAGATGCTTCCTTCCGCGTTGCGAAGGGAATGCGCGTGGGAATGGTTGGCCGCAATGGGGCCGGCAAAACCACCACGATGCGCTTGCTTGCCGGGGAAGGCACCACTTCGGATGCCGTAGATTATGAAGGGCAGATTACGCGGAGTGGCAGCGTGGCCTATTTGCCGCAAGAATCTCGCAGTGGCGATCCGCAGCAGCTGGCACGGGACCGGATTTTAGAGGCCCGCGGAATTGATGCCACCATTCGCGCGATCCGCAAAGCAGAGCGGCAAATGTCTGAGCTCACGGGCAACCGGCAGCAAAAAGCGATGGAACGGTATGTGCGGCTCGACCAGGAGTTCACGAATGCGGGCGGGTGGGCCGCGAATGCGCAAGCTTCGCAAATTGCGGCCTCGCTCGGGCTAGATGATCGTATTCTCGCCCAAGAATTAGGAACTCTTTCGGGCGGCCAGCGGCGGCGCGTGGAGCTAGCCCGAGTGCTCTTTTCCGGGGCAGAAACCTTGCTCCTGGATGAGCCGACGAACCATTTGGATCATGATTCGCTCATCTGGTTGCGCAACTATTTGAAAACCTATTCGGGTGGGTTCATTGTTATTTCCCACTCGGTTGACTTGCTAGAAGAAACCGTGACGAGCGTGTGGCACCTGGACGCCAACCGGGCCAGCCTCGACGTCTACAACCTCGGCTGGAATGCTTATCTCAAACAGCTGGAAGTTGATGAGCGGCGGCGCCGCCGGGAACGGGCAAACGCGGAAAAGAAGGCGAGTGCTTTGCTCGCCCAGGCACAGAAAATGCAGGCGAAAGCCACTAAAGCGGTGGCGGCCCAAAATATGGCTCGCCGCGCCGAGAACCTGCTGGCCGGTTTGGAAGAAGAACGCCAGGTAGACAAAGTGGCGGCACTGCGTTTCCCCGAGCCTGCCCCCTGCGGGAAAACACCCTTGCGCGCCACAGGGCTAACCAAGTTTTATGGCTCTTTGGAAGTATTCACAGGTGTGGATTTGGCTATCGACCGGGGCTCAAAAGTCGTGGTGTTGGGCTTGAACGGTGCCGGTAAAACTACGCTCTTGCGGTTACTGTACGGGGTGGAAGAACCGGATTCGGGAGAGGTCATTGCCGGTCACGGCCTCAAACTGGGCTATTACGCCCAGGAACACGAATTTATTGACACCTCGAAAACCGTTGTGGATAACTTGCGCTACGTGGCACCCGAATATGACGAAACCGGTTTGCGTACCGTGCTCGGTTCGTTCTTATTTTCGGGCGACGACGCCGAAAAACCCGCCGGTGTGCTTTCCGGCGGGGAACAAACTCGGCTCTCGCTGGCCATGCTTGTAGTTTCGAAGGCAAATGTTTTGCTCCTCGATGAACCAACGAATAATCTAGACCCGGCTTCGCGGGAACAGATTTTGGATGCGCTTCGCAAATACGAAGGCGCCGTGGTGCTTGTAACCCACGACGATGGTGCGGTACAAGCCCTCAACCCCGAACGCGTCCTGTTGCTCCCAGACGGCGACGAAGACTTGTGGTCTGATGACTATTTGGAACTCGTTTCGCTGGCCTAGGCTACGGGTCGGGATGGCTACGGGTGTGCTGGGTTAGCGCCGGTACTATGCGCGTGGCGGTGCACAGCTACGCGCATGTTAGTGCGCGGCTAGTCGCGTAGCGGTATGCCGTGGACGTCTTCTTGGATCGCTGCCCCGGCGATAATGCAAATGCCTTCGATGAATCCCCACAGGGAGCCCAGCCCGAAAGTGAATACCGAAACCACGATTTGGGCTACGCCGACGGCGGTGTAACCCAAATAGAAGCGGTGCACCCCGAGGCCGCCCAGGAAAATGCCGAGCAGGCCCGCAATCAAGCGGCTCTTCTGTTGGTAGTAGGGCGCACCATATGGATAGTTATAGGGCGCGCCTTGCGGATATGCCTGGTAGGTGCCGTATGGGTTTTGCCCCGCGGTGTTCCAGGTGGGACCAGCTTGCCCGTATCCCGGATAGTAATTACCGGCTCCTGGTTGGCGGCTCTGCTGGTTTCCGGTTTGGTAGCCCGCTTTGGTTTGGGCTTGCCAATCGGAGCCGTAAACGTACTGGTTTTGTGTTCCGCCGCCGGAGGGCTCACTATTCGTGTTTTTGGGTTCCCAGGCGTTGCCGTTTTGTGACTCCCGCCTGTTTCCGCTTTGTGGGTCCCAAGCATTTCCGCTTGTCATGGTGCCTGCTCCTTGCAGCCCGCCAATTGGGCTATTAGTGATCGTGGATAATTGTACCGCATTTTTCGGCCAGACCAGCCGCAGCTTTTTCCAGAGAAGTGATAATTGCCCGGCGGTGCGGATGCCCCTGCACAAATTGCACGCAGGCTTCCACTTTAGGAAGCATGGAACCAGCCGCAAATTCTCCGTTTTCACAAGCTTTCTGCGCCGCGCTCACGGTGAGCTGGGCGAGCCTTTCTTGGGCGGGTGTCCCATAGTTGCGGTAGGCGGCGTCAATCGCCGTCAAAATTAGAAGCGTATCGGCTTGTAATTGGGATGCCAGCAAAGCGGCGGTGCGATCCTTATCTACCACCGCAGCCGTACCAGCCAGTGTGCCGTTATCTACCACGGGTACGCCACCGCCACCGGCAGCAATCACAATCACCCCGGCTTCCACCAGCGTCGCAATCACTGGGGCCTCCACGATTTCGACCGGCTGCGGGGAAGCTACCACCCACCGCCAGCCCCGCCCCGCGTCATTGACGTAGGTATTACCGGTTTCAGCGGCAAGTGCGCGAGCTTGCGTTTCGGTATAAAAAGCACCTACCGGTTTGGTGGGATGAGCGAAAGCCGGATCTGCCGCATCCACCACGGTTTGGGTAGCAATTGCCGCGCAAGGTTTAGCAATACCGCGAGCGCGGAGTTCGTTATCGATGCATTGTTGCAGGTGGTAGCCGATGTATCCCTGCGACATTGCGCCGCATTCGGCGAAGGGAAGGTGCGGGTTGTGGCCGGCTTGGGCCGCGAAATCCGTGGCGACTTTGATCATGCCCACCTGTGGGCCGTTGCCGTGGGTGATGATTATTTCGGCGCCAAGGGCGATAAGGTCTACCAGGTTGCGGGCGGTGCTAGCGGCGAGTCGGAGCTGAGTTTCGGGAGTGTTTCCAAGGGCGTTTCCACCCAGTGCTACCACGATTCTCTCTTTGCTCATTGTGGCTCCTCACGTTTCGCCTCGGGTTCGGTTTGCCAGTTCGCTAGTGGTTCGGCTCGCCGCGTGGTTGCTGGTATCCCAGTGTTTGCTGGTACCCGAGTGTTTGTTGGTACCCGAGTGTTTGTTGGTACCCGAGTGTTTGTTGGTACCCGCGTGTTTGCTGGTCCTACGGTACGCGTGTTTGCTGGTCCTACGGTACGCGGTAGCTAGGTTTGCCGCTGGCCGATTTGGTGTTTTCAAGTTTTACGCGAAAACGACGCCGGGGTGCCGGCCGGTCCCATATAGGGAGATGGCCTGCCTCCCGGCGTCGTCGTTAGAACCACCGGTAGTAGCGATACCCGCGTGCTCAGAGCTCCACTGGAGCACCCGCGTGCTAGCAACACGTACGCGGCAGCACGCCACTGGCTACCACATTAGCGGCGCACTATAGCGTTCTTGGGTACTACGGTTACCCCGCCTTCGGAGACGTAGAATCCGCGTTCGCGATCGTAATCGTGGTTGACGCCGAGTTGGGCGCCTTCTTCGATTTGTACGTTCTTATCTACGATCGACTTGATCACGGTGGCGTTGCGGCCCACGTTGACGCCGTCGAAAAGGATGGATTCGCGTACCGAAGACCACGAGTTGACGCGTACCTTCGGCGAAATGACCGAGCCAACTACCTCGCCACCGGAAATAATCGTGCCGGGGGAGACGAGCGAATCAAGGGCGTGCCCGAGCCGCTCGTGGTGGCCGTACACGAACTTTGCCGGCGGAATCCCGGTATACCCGGTGTAGATCTGCCAATCTTCGTTGTACAGATTGAATTCGGGAACTACCGAGATGAGATCCATATTGGCCGCGTAGTAGGAATCGATAGTACCGACGTCGCGCCAGTAATCCTTATCGCGTTCTTCACCTTCTCCGGGGACGCGATTGAAGGTGAAATCGTAGACGCCGCAGTCGTTTTGCTCCACGAACATGGGGACGATCGAACCGCCCATATCATGCTTCGAATCCGGGTCGGCGGCGTCCGCCCGCAAAGCATCCACGAGGGCCTTGGTAGTAAATACGTAGTTACCCATGGATGCCAGGAACTGGTCCGGATCGTCCTGTAAGCCCAAACCGGTAGTATCTTGCGGTTTTTCGAGGAACTGGGCTACCCGAGTGGCGTCATCGTCACGGGCATGAATCACCCCGAAAGAAGGAGCGAGTGACAAGGGTTGGCGAATACCCGAAATCGTGAGCCCTACTCCGGTTTCGATGTGCTGGTCTACCATGGCCGAAAAGTCCATACGGTAGATATTGTCTGCCCCGGTGATGAGCACGTAGTCCGGCCGTTCATCATCAATAACATTCATCGACTGATAGACAGCATCCGCCGAACCTTCAAACCAGCTGGTACCGCGCCGCTGCTGGGCCGGAACGGGGGAGACATAGTTCCCGAGGAGATTAGACATACGCCACGTGCGCGAAATATGGCGATCTAGAGAATCAGACTTGTACTGGGTCAAGACCACGATTTGCAAATATCCGGAATTTACAATGTTGGACAGCGCGAAATCGATGAGGCGATAAATACCCCCGAAGGGGACCGCTGGTTTGGCCCGATCTTTCGTGAGCGGCATAAGACGCTTACCTTCGCCCCCCGCCAGGACGATGGCTAATACGCGTGGGGTTTTCGACATACCTCCAGTCTACCCTATTTAGTGAGGTGTGCCACGGGTGCGACACGTTTTCGGTAAGTTCGGGGCTTTTGTTAGCCTTTCCTAACCGATATTTCCGCTTAAGTGTAGGGACTTACGGAACGGAAGGTGCTTTTTGCTATCGTTTGCAGAGTCATCCCTGCGTATCATATTGTGAGATGCAGTGCCGGCGTGGTTCTGCATCTTTCTTATTACGACGCCGTAGTTATCGTCGTAGTTATCTCCTACGATCCTGGGGCCGGGCGCAATAACACCGCAACCGCGCGAACATTGCAACCACACGAACAACGCAACCACACGAACAACGCAACCATACGTACATCGCAGTCACACGCCAGTGTGCCGCAAGGCCTGCCAGCAAGACTGTAATCCCGGGTAGGGTTGAACTAGATTTGTCTCACACTCACATGTGTGCTCACGATCACCCACACGGCCGTGGGTTTCGGGGCCGGGCTCCTACCCGCCACTGGCTTTACCAGCAAGAAACACTTGCGCGCGAGTAAAGCACGCGGGCAGGAATAAATCTGGCAAACCGTAGTGAGCGAAGCCAAAATAGTAGTTGGCCGCACTACAAAAGGAAGGTAACCATGCGTATTGACCTCTTGACTCGCGAATACCCGCCACATGTGTACGGGGGAGCAGGCGTACACGTACAAGAACTTTCGAAGGTATTGGCTCCGCTCGCGGAAGTCCACGTACGCGCCTTTGACGGGCCGCGCAGCGCTGCCGAACTAGCACAAATGCCCGCGGGCGTAGAAGTGAGCGGTTACGATTACCCCACTTCGCTCGACGGCGCGAACGGAGCCCTACGTACCTTCGGCGTCGACCTTCCCATGGCAAAAGACGTAGAAGGCGCCGATATCGTGCACTCCCACACCTGGTATGCCAATATGGCCGGCCATATCGCCTCCATCTTGTACGGCATCCCGCATGTACTCTCCGCCCACTCTTTGGAACCACTACGCCCCTGGAAACGCGAACAACTCGCTGGCGGCTACGATCTGAGCTGCTGGATGGAACGCACCGCCTACGAAGGAGCAGCCGGAGTAGTCGCCGTCTCCCGGGCCATGCGCGAAGATATTTTGCGTTGCTACCCGGCAGTATCCCCAGAAAAGGTACGCGTAATCCACAACGGGATCGACCTCGACGCCTGGAAAGCCCCGCAAACCGAAGCAGGCTGGGAAGAAGCACGTACCTACTTCCGCAGCTACGGCCTGGACCCCGACCGTCCCACCATCATTTTCGTGGGCCGCATTACCCGCCAGAAAGGCGTGCCCGGTTTGCTGCGCGCCCTGCGCCAAGTAGATAAAAGCGTACAGGTCATCCTGTGCGCCGGCGCCCCCGATACACCCCAAATCGCGGAAGAAACCCGCCAGCTCGTAGCCGCACTACAAGCCGAACGCGAAGGCGTGGTATGGATCGAAGAAACACTGACACAATCCCAAATCGTCATGCTCGAATCCTGCTCCACCACATTCGTCACCCCCTCGATTTACGAACCGCTAGGCATCGTCAACCTCGAAGCAATGGGCTGCGGAATCCCCGTAGTAGGCACCGATACCGGCGGCATCCCCGACTGCATCGTGCACGGCGAAACCGGTTTGCTGGTACCAATCGAACAAAAAGACGACGGTAGTGGCACCCCGCTTAATCCAGAAAAATTCGAAGCCGACCTCGCCGCCGCACTAAACGAAGTCACTGCCAACCGCGAGCGCGCTCGCGAAATGGGACAGGCCGGCCGGCGCCGCGTGGAAGAACACTTCTCGTGGACTTCGATCGCAGAAAAAACCATGGATTTCTACCGCGATCTGCTCGCTGGTAAGTAGCGGCTCGAAGGTATGGGGCTGCCAGGCAACTAGGCAGCTTGACGGTTGTGGGCGCGGTCTGCCAGAACCGGCACTATAAGAGCTTCGGGCACCCGGTTGTTGCCATGTGATGGTAGCGACCGGGTGCCCGAAACTTGTAACAGTGGCATATAAAACGAGCATGATCTGGTGGCGTGTGGTCCTAAATTTGCGATTAGTCTTAGAGCTATGGGAGATGTAATCGCAATCAAGAACGCGGCCTTGCGCCGCGGTGGCACAGAGATTTTGCGCGGCGTAACGTGGGACGTCAATAGTGATGAGCGGTGGGTTGTGCTCGGTCCGAACGGAGCGGGGAAGACGACGCTTATTCAAATAGCTGCGGCCCGGCTTTTCCCGACCGCGGGAAGCGTAGAAATCATTGGCGAAAAACTCGGCCGGGTAGACGTGCGTGAATTGCGAACTATGGTGGGCGTGACTTCCGCCGCGGTGGATGCGCGTATACCGCGCGGGGAAACCGTATTCCAGGCCGTGCGAACTGCCGCCTACGGGCATACGGCCGCCTTCCGGGAAACCTATGAAGCCGAAGATGATGCGCGCGTGTGGGCATTACTGCGCCAATTCGGGATCGCCGATATAGCTGAGCGGCGGGTGCAAGTTCTATCTTCGGGAGAACTAAAGCGTTTGGGTATGGCCCGGGCACTGATGCCTAATCCGGAACTGTTGATCTTGGATGAACCCACTTCGGGGTTGGATTTGGGCGGGCGCGAAAGCCTGGTGGCCACCATGGGCCAGTTGGCCAGTCACCCATATTCGCCCGTGCTGGTATTGGTTACACACCACGTAGAAGATATTCCGGCCGGTTTCACCCATGCTCTTTTGCTCAAAGATGGGCAAACATTTGCGGCTGGCCCGCTTGCAGAAACCCTCACTTCCGAAAACCTTTCCGCCCTCTTCGACTATCCCTTGCAAGTAGATCGGGTGGCGGATCGATATGTGGCTTTTGGGCGCAAGTAGCGAAGATCCCGTGTAAAATGTGACCGAGAGACGCGGCGTGGGCTGCTTCCCGAAAGGAAAGACAAATATGGAGTGGTACATCTGGCTCATCGGTGCCTTAGTAGCCGCTTTGCTCGAGCTTTTCATACTTGATTTCACGTTCCTGATGTTAGGGCTCGCCGCTTTAGGAACTACCGTGGTGGCCGTTTTCCTGCCCACCAATCTCACGATACAAGTTATCGCCTTCGCGGTACTTTCGGTTTTGCTGATCCTCACGGTACGACCGTGGGCCCAACGCCATATGAATCCCAAAGGCCGGGCGGTTGGCAATGTGGAAGCCAATATAGGCCGCACCGCCCGCGCGTTAACCGAGATCAACGTGAATGGCGGCCGGGTGAAAATCGGGGGCGATGAATGGACTGGCCGCACCGATGGGAATGCCATTCCCGCTGGCAGTACGGTTGTGGTGGCCTATATTGACGGGGCTACGGCCGTCGTCGAACCACTCCCGCAAAATACTAACCCGCCCGCCCCGCACCACTAAGCCACACCGCTAAGCCCCACTACTAAGCGGGACTGAACGCGAGGCGCACAGCGGCGCACGGCGGCGCGGTAACGAGGCGCTTGCGGATAACCCGCAGGGGAGCGGATAGACCATGCAAAAGCCCAAGGTGCCGCGCGGCGGAAGCACAAGGCATCGCGTAACAGAACCGCAAGCCCATTTCTTCACATTCGAAAAGAAACAATCACACGATCACTCACTGCCAATAACGGCCAAAAGGAAAGGTGCGCATATGTCGAGTGAACAAATACCATTGATAGTCCTCGGACTATTCCTCCTACTTATTATCGTAACGGTGTGGCGTTCGGTGCTTATCGTGCAGCAGGGCACCCAAGTAGTAGTGGAAAGGCTCGGAAGTTTTAACCGGATTTTGGGGCCGGGCCTGCGCTTCCTCATTCCGTTCTTCGATTCGGTGCGCCAGCGCATTGATATGCGTGAACAAGTGGTTCCTTTCCCGCCCCAACCGGTAATTACCGCAGATAACATCAACGTTTCTATCGACACTGTTATTTACTACCAGGTGACCAATGCCTACGCGGCCACTTACGAAATTGCTGATCCGATGGCCGCTATCGAACAGCTTTCGGTTACTACGCTTCGTAACATTATTGGCACCATGGATATGGAACAGGCGCTCACCGGCCGAGACCGTATCAACGACCAGTTGCGTTCCGTGCTTGATGAAGCCACCGGCCGGTGGGGGATTCGTGTTTCCCGCGTGGAACTAAAGGCGATTGACCCGCCGCGGACCGTGCAGGGCGCCATGGAACAGCAGATGAAGGCGGAACGTGACCGTCGCGCCGCGATCTTGACGGCAGAAGGGGTCAAGCAGTCGCAGATTTTGACTGCCGAAGGTGAAAAGCAAGCCGCGATTTTGAAGGCGGAAGGTCAAGCTCAAGCCACGATCTTGCGGGCGCAAGGTGAATCGCGCGCTATTCTCCAGGTGTTCGACGCCGTCCATAAGGGCAACGCAGATCCCAAGCTGCTTTCCTACCAGTACATTAAGACGCTGCCGGAGATTGCTAATTCGCAGTCTTCGAAGCTGTGGCTGATTCCTTCCGAATTCAGCTCCGCACTGGAAGCGGTGGCGCGCGGCTTTAGCGGCGGTAGTGATCCAGCTCCGGCAACGGGCACCGATACGGAAGAGGAAAAAACCCAGGTGGGTGCCGATTTCGCGGGCGCGGCCAGCGTGGCTGAAAGCCTGGCCAATACTTCGCTGGAAGATATCGATTCCGCACTAGCCTCCGCGAAGGGAGAGGCCGCCCAAGCCTCGGGCGAAGCCCAAAAAGCCGGGCACTAAAACTGCGGGTGCTAAAAACTGCGGGTGCTAAAAACTGGAGCCCTAAAAACTAGGGGCCCTAAAAACTAGGAGTGCTAAAAACTAGGGGCCCTAAAAACTAGGAGTGCTAAAAACTAGGGCTGCAGCCCGGCTGGTTTTCTGCCCCCGCAGGTGAAAGCCCGCAGCCTCACGAGTGTGAAATATGATGCTACCCCGGGAGTCGAAGGAAACTTTGGCTTCCGGGGTGGCATCGTTAACGGGTGATTATTGAGCTGAGTGATACTACCGATCCGCGTCTTGACGATTATTTGTGCCTCACCGACGTCAACTTGCGAAAAAAGCTCGAAACCGACCGCGGCCTTTACATGGCCGAATCTACGAAGGTAATTATGCGGGCCATCCAGGCTGGCCACACACCCCGTTCTTTCCTCACCTCGGTGAAATGGCTACCGGCCCTCACCCCTTGGGTAGAGCTCGCCACGGGCCACAAAGACGGCGGCGAAGTACCCGTATATGTGGCCCCAGAAACTGTTTTGGAAGCCATTACCGGCTACAAAGTTCACCGCGGGGCGCTAGCCGCCATGAACCGGCCGGTATTGCCGGCCCCAGATGAATTACTGGCCCGGGCGCGCCACGGCCAACCGGCCCGCCGCGTCGTCGTACTCGAAGCGCTGGTAGACCACACCAATGTGGGAGCCATCTTCCGTTCCTGCGCGGCTTTAGGTATCGACGCCGTTCTAGTAACCGACGACTGTGCCGATCCGCTCTACCGGCGTTCCGTACGAGTATCGATGGGCACGGTGTTCCAGGTACCGTGGACGCGAATCCATAACTGGCCGCACTCTATCCACCATTTACACGATGCCGGTTTTGTGACGGCCGCACTCGCCCTCGTGCCGCATTCACTTCCCCTCGACGAGTTTTCCGCGCTCCCGCAAGTGCGGGCACAAGATTCGAAAGTCGCGCTCATTATGGGCACGGAAGGTGATGGGCTCAAACCGCAAACCATTGCTACCGCCGATTATTCGGTAGTTATCCCCATGGATGGCGGCGTCGATTCCCTCAATGTAGCTGCCGCGAGCGCAGTCGCCTGCTGGGAACTGCGGGTTCGCGACGACGCCTAGGGCGCTTTTTCCTCTCCTAAGTAACCCGTTGCCGGCCTTGCCCGTGTTGGGCGCCCCGGTTGTGCTGGGTGCGGCGCTCGTGATCGGTACGGCACCTGTGCTGGGTGTGGCAGTTACGATGGGCGTGCCGTCGGCACTGGATACTTCACCTCTGCTTGATGTACCGCCCGCGTTGGGTGCGGTGTACGCGCGGGGTAGTGCGCCACGCGCGGCAGCGGTTCATTTTTGTGAACAAATAATGCGCATTGCGTATTCTGCGGCAAAGAGCTGGGTGTACCCAGCAGAATGCTGGGTATGCCCGGCCGAAATTAGAGGAGTGAGAGAAGAGGCGTGGAGAGGTAATTCCTGGGTTGACTACCAGGTGGCAAAGCAACTTGCGCGTACGGTACGGAGCCGGCGCAAGCAGTTAGGACTTACCCAAGACGAATTGGCACGCCGCGCCGAACTCGACCGCACCACCGTGCAAGCCCTCGAAGCCGGAAAATCAGACCTGAAAAATAATCGGAACGCGAACCCGAAAACCCAAACCCTGTTGCACCTAGCGGAAGCTTTGCAAATGCCTATCGGGGATTTGTTGGCCGGGGCCGAAACTTCTTTCGCAAAGCGCCCCGATCGGCGCGAACCGCACATGTATTAGTCGCAAATACGCCGGCGGCATTAGCCGCAAATATGCCGGCGGGGTATTGGACGCAACCGCACGAACCGGGTAAAAGAAACGCATGGTAAAACCGGCCCTCCGGAGGCGGCATTATCGGCGGGGCGGATAATAGCGGGGCTGCGAAGTGGGCGGAGAAGCTGGCGGTGAAGCCGGCTCGGCGGATCACGGTTGTGCGCGGGAAGAAATTATTCGATGCTGCCGGGGTCAATGGCGTCAATCGAACCGGCGTAGCCGAGCTGGCGCCAAGCTTCATAGACCGCGATGGAAGCCGAATTGGCTAGGTTGAGGGAGCGCAGGTGCGGCTTCATGGGGATACGCACTTTGGCCGTAATGGCGGGCGAATCGAGCACTTCGGGCGGAAGGCCGGTTGGTTCAGGGCCGAAGAGAAGATAGTCCGTGGTGCGGTAGGAAACCGTGGCGAAATTACGGCTACTGTGCCCGGTAAAAGCAAAAATGCGGGCATCGCCAACCGCGGCGCAAAACTCTTGGAAATTCTCGTGGATAACGAGGTCGGCCAGGTCGTGGTAGTCCAGGCCGGCGCGTTTGAGATGCGCGTCAGAAAAATCAAAACCTAAGGGTTTGATGAGGTGCAAAGTGGCACCCGTGCAGGCCGCCAGGCGAATGGCCGCGCCGGTATTGCCCGGAATGCGCGGTTCGAAGAAAACAATATTGAGCACGCGTCCCAGAGTACTCGCGTGGTGCCAACAGCAAAACTGTGCGCGAGAAAACCGGCTCGGCGTGCCGCGCCGAAATCCGTGATTTAGCAAGGCCAAAGCCGATGGTTCGCTAACCCTCACACTTAAGTTCGAACTGGTGTTCGATTAGTCTGGGTGAGTACACGGGAAGGAGGAAACAGTGGCAGGAAACGCGGCGGCGGCATGGCAATGGGCAGCGGAAGACCCCGCGGCGCAGCAGAGAAAATCCGCGCAGCCAGCTGAGGATCCGCAGGCCGGAAATCCTGGAAAAATCGCGGAACTAGGCCGGCTGGAAAAGCGGGACAGTCCGGGGAAGCCGAGGAAGCTGGACCATACGGGAAATCTGGGGAAGCTGGACCATACGGGAAATTCGGGGAAACTTGGTAAAGCGAGCAAACTGGGCCGAGCGCGGGAGGCTTTGGCCCGGGCGGAAGCCTCGGTGGGACTTACCGGAAGTTTGGTTACCCCGGTCGGGAACTTGGTAATGCCCACGGAAAGCGCTGCGCTGCCCGCCGAAACCTCGATGCTGCACGCAAATCTGGTGCCGGCTGCGGGGAGCACAGTCGCGGGGAGCACAGCGTTGCCAGCTAGCGGTAGCAGATTACCGGCGGGCGCCCCGGTGCCGGCAGAAACCTGGAATTTACCGGAGGAACTGCGCGTCTTATTTCCGCGCGGTTTGCACCGCGGCATGACCATCGGCACTTTCGGTTCCCGGTTCGCCACCATGTTTATTGCCTCCCTGGCCAGTTCCCAGGGCGCCTGGTGCATCTACTTGGGGTGCGCGGATATCGGATGGGCCGGAGCTACCGATTTGGGAATTGCGCTTGACCGCACGGTGAGCGTCCCGCAGATTTCTGCAGCGGCGGCAGGCAAAGTAGCGGCCGCGGCAGTCGATGGGTTCGACGTCGTTATTTGCGGGCCGGGCCTCAATTTAGACAAACGCTCCCGGAAAGCCTTGGCCCGCCGGGCCGGAACCCGCGGTGCGATCATTGTGGGCGAAGGCTGGAAAGCCCAAACCTCACTTACCGCCCAGTACGTGGCTGCCACCGGGCTGGGGCGCGGCCGGGGGCATTTGCGCTCCTTACACCTGGAAATGCAGGCCCGGCACGGCCACAAACTGCGCTTGCGCGTGGACGCTTCCGGATGGCAACAAGAACCAGGGCTACGGGTGGTGGACTAATGCGGTACGGGTCCGTCTGGGTACCGCACTGGCCCATCACTGCCGCCGTGCAGGCAGGTCTGCTCCCGGTGGCCGCACCGGCCGCGGTGGCTGCCGGCAGAGAAATCATTGCTGCCAATCCGTGGGCGCGCGGCTACGGGATTCACCCGGGGATGCCGCAGCGGGAAGCGGAAAGCATTTGCCCGCAGCTGGCGCTAGTTCCGGCAGATACGCAACGCGATATGCAATTTTTCGAACCAGTGGTCCAAGCAATCGATACCCTCGTTGCCCGTGTCACCGTCCGCCTACCCGGCTCCGTGATTTTTCCGGCCCGCAGCGCCACCCGTACCGCAGGTAGCGAAGCTATATTGGCCGAATCTCTGCTCGGCGCGGTTGCCGATATTGCCGGTTGTGAAGCGAATGTGGGTTTTGCGCAAGGCACGCTCGCCACTTTGCTAGCCGCCCGCGAAGATACCACTATCGCTCCCGGGGAAGAAAGCGCCTACCTGGCCGCACAGCCTTTAGCAGCAGTACTGGTAGTACCAACGACGCCGCAACACTACGCCGAATTTCACCACTGCGTGGAATTGTTATCCCGGCTTGGTATACAGACGATTGGGCAAGCCCAAAAACTAGGTGCGCGGGCCCTGACTGCCCGGTTTGGAAGTACCGGCCAAGAACTTGCCCAACTCATTGCCGGGGACGATATGGCAATGCCGCTAGGTGCGCGGGTAGTTCCAGAAATTCGCGTCCATCGCAATTTCGATCCGCCGCTCGTGAATGCGCAGCAAGCAGCCTTCGCGGCCCGGCAACTAGCACTCGAATTGGAAGAAAAACTTGCCGCTACTTCTTATACCGCACACCGTTTAGCCGTCCATGCACACCTGGAAACCGCGGAAACAGTGAGCCGGGAATGGCTGGTGGAACATATGGCGGCTCGTGATGTAGTAGATCGGGTGCGCTGGCAACTATCTGCTTGGATGTCTACCGCAAATGCAGACCGCGCAAACATTAGCCAATTAGAACTCGTGGTCACCGATTTTGCGCCCGCGGGAAGCTTGGCCCGCCCTCTGTGGGGAGGGAAAACCGCGAGCGCGGAAAGTGCGGCCCGCGGCGCTACCCGTATCCAGGCTCTCCTCGGGGAAGAAGCTGTACTCAGCCCGGTGTTACGCGGTGGGCGCCGCCCCGAAGACTTGCTGAGCTATGTACCTTTCGGCCACACGCCTGCAACCGCCCATGGCCATCCGCCCGCAACCACAAACGCAAACGTTCACCTGCCCGCGGTGGCGGGCAACCACCTGCTTGCAACAGAAAACTCGGATCGCGCGGAAAGCACCAGCCTAAATTTTGCGCAAAATGTTACTTGGCCCGGAGCGATTCCAGCCCCGCGGCCGTTAACTATGTATGGCCATCCACGCAAAATCCGGGTGCTCTGCGCTTGCGGCGCGCTCCTCGCCGTCAACGCGAACAGCAGTTTTGTCTGCCCCCACTGCAGCGCAAGGGCGGATATCGATACCAGCGAGGACACGCGCCGCAATATCGGCGAAAGTATGCTTGCGCAGATGCGCGCAAATATCGGTACCGATGCCGCTACTGATACCGGTGAAGAGATCGGTGAAGAGATCGGTGAAGAGGTAGGTAAAAGTACTTGCAGGCAAGTATTTCCCGCGCACGCAGAAATCGACGAACACCGCTACCTCGTAACTGATTGGGCCGGGCCCTGGGCGCTTGAAGAACGCTGGTGGGATCCGGCGCGGCGGGTGCGGCGTGCCTACCTGCAAATCACTACCGAACAGAACGCTTATCTCACCTATGTGGAAGGAGGCGAATGGCAGCTTGCTGGAAGTTACAGCTAGCTGCCCGTAGCAAAATGATCCCGTACGCGGAATTACACGCCCACACCGCTTTTAGTTTCCTGGACGGCGCTTCCATGCCCGATGCTTTGGTGCACCGGGCTACCGAATTGGAACTGGAAGCCTTGGCTATTACCGATCACGACGGTTTTCCCGGCCTCGTACAAGCCGCTAATAGTGCGCGCACGTGCGGCCTGCCGCTAATTGCCGGCACCGAAATCTCAGTGGGTGCCAGCGCGGCCAGGAACGGCCAAATAGACCCGGATGGCAATCATCTGGTATTGCTCGCCCGCAACCCGGCCGGCTACCGTTTTCTTTCCCGCACGATTGGTACCGCCATGTTGGCCAGTGGTAATAAGGGCGAAACGCACTACACCGAGCTGGAAAACACTTCGGGCGATGTGCTCGCACTTACCGGTTGCCGGAAGGGAAGTGTACGGCGGGCTTTGGAAGCAAATCCGGGATCATGGGGGATAGATGCGGCCCTGGCCGCAGTGGAAGAACTGAAAGAAAAATTCGGGGGCAACGTCGTCGTCGAACTTAGCGCTACCGGGGCGCCACTGGATAGGGAACGCTGCGCGGCCTTGAGTGAAGTAGCGCGCCGTGCCCGAGTTCCCGCGGTGGTAACCGGCAATGTGCATTATGCTCGCCCCACAGACCGCCCGGTGGCAGACGTACTGGCCGCAATTCGCGCCGGGCGCAGTTTGGACGAAATGGATCCCTATCTTCCCGCCAATGGGGCTTTTTTGCGGTCCGGGGCGCAAATGCTCGAACTGCATCCCGAGCGGCGCAAAAACATTGAATTGGCGGCAGAAATCGGGGCTGATTGTGCCTTTGACCTGCAACTTATTGCCCCGCAACTGCCGCCCTATCCGGTACCGGCCGGCCATACCGAAAGTAGTTATTTGCGTGAACTCGTGGCCAAAGCTGCGCGCGAACGATACGGGATGCGGCAAGAAAACCCAGAAGCGTGGAAACTCATCGACCATGAATTGCAAATCATCATCGAACTGGGATTTCCCGGATATTTTCTTATCGTCCACGAAATCGTAGAATTTTGTGCCCAGCAAGGGATTTGGTGCCAGGGGCGCGGCTCTGCCGCTAACTCGGCGGTGTGTTACGCGCTGGGGATTACCGCGGTAGATGCGGTACGGCACAAAATGCTTTTTGAACGTTTCCTCTCCCCGGGAAGATCCGGCCCGCCCGATATTGATTTGGATATCGAATCTGGGCGGCGGGAAGAAGTGATCCAACACGTGTATTCGCGCTACGGGCGCGATAATGCTGCCCAAGTAGCCAACGTGATTTCTTACCGGCCACGTTCCGCTATACGCGACGCCGCCCGCGCCCTCGGCTATTCGCGTGGGCAAGCCGACGGGTGGATAAAAAGCCGGGAACCCGGTTCCCACCAACCGGGTAACATTTCCCACCAACCGGGCAGCACTTCCCACCAACCGGGCAACATTTCCCACCAACCGGGCAGCACTTCCCACCAACCGGGCAATACTGAAAGCAGTAGCACCGGAAAACACAGTAGCACCGCGAATAACAACCGCACTGAAAATAACGAACCAGGTTGCCCCGAGTCTGCCAAAAGCACTGCAAACCGGGACGGGCAGATCCCACGCGCGGTGGAAGAACTAGCTGCCCGCATGCAAAAACTACCCCGCCACCTGGGGATACATTCTTCTGGAATGATTTTGTGCGACCGTCCGGTGATAGACGTCTGCCCGGTAGGCTGGGCCACCATGCCCGGACGAACCGTAGTGCAGTGGGATAAAGATGATTGTGCGAGCGCGGGTTTCGTCAAATTTGATTTGCTCGGTTTAGGGATGCTCACGGCATTGCGTCTTGCTTTCGAATCGATAGGGGAGCGCGGCGTACGTGCCCCTGATGGCAGCCAGCTCGCCTTGCACAACCTTCCGCAAGAAGATCCGCGTGTTTACGAACTGTTGCAGGCCGCGGATACCGTGGGTGTATTCCAGGTGGAATCGCGCGCCCAAATGGCTACCTTGCCGCGCCTACGCCCCACCTGTTTCTACGACATCGTGATCGAAGTGGCACTGATTCGCCCCGGTCCCATACAGGGTCGTTCCGTCAACCCTTATTTACGACGCCGCCGCGGCGAGGAACCCGTGACCTACGCCCATGAACTATTGCGGCCCGCCCTCGAGAAAACTTTGGGAGTGCCGCTTTTCCAAGAACAACTCATGCAAATAGCGATGGATGCGGCCGGATTTTCTGCGGCGGATGCCGATCGGCTTCGGAAAGCTATGGGGGCTAAACGCTCAGCAGAAAGAATGGAAGAGCTCCGTGAAAAACTCTTGGCCGGCATGGCAAAAAACGGTATCGAACCGGCCGTGCGGGAAGAAATCTACGAAAAATTGCGAGCTTTTGCCGAGTTTGGGTTTCCTGAATCCCATGCGTTTTCCTTCGCTTATCTGGTTTATGCTTCCGCCTGGCTGAAAGTTCACCATCCGGAAGATTTCTATGCAGCCCTCCTCGCCGCCCAGCCCCTGGGCTTTTACTCCCCGCAAACCCTCGTAGCAGACGCCCGCTCCCACGGCGTCGCCGTGAAACGAGCAGACGTTACTACCGCAGCAGAAAAGGCAAGCGTACTTGCCTATACGGAAGACCAAAACCGGGCGCAAACAGGCCGGCCGGAAACCGGCAGCATCCCTACCACCGAAACGGGGGAAAGAGGCGGCAGCTACGCAACCGGAACGGAAAGGCCCCGCGGCTCTACCGCCGAAACTGCGGAAAAGCCTAGCGGCTTGGCAGCGCCAGCAAAGCAGAGCCAGGTGCCGGCAAAAAGACTGGTCGATGCTAGTAGCATGCATTACGTGCAACTGGGGCTCGATTCGATTAAAGGATTGGGGCGCGGGGCACAGCGGATTGTGCAAGCCCGGGCCGAAAAACCGTTTACGGATGTGGCGGACCTGGCCCAGCGGGCCCAGCTTTCCGAAAAAGAAATCGAAACGCTTGCCACAGCCGGGGCTTTGCGTTCTCTCGGGGTAACGCGGCGGCAAGGTATCTGGCTAGCCCACGCCGTGGAAGATGCCGGCATAACCGGAAAAGGATGGTACCAGCCGGCCCTGCCCGGAACGGAAGCGCTCGGCACAGTACCAGTTTTCCGCGATATGAGCCCGGTAGAAAAGAACATTGCCGATATCGCGGCCACCGGTTTATCGCCAGATTCTTACCCCACACAGTTCTTACGCCCGCATTTGCAAGCCCGCGGCGTGCTTAAGATTTCGGAACTGGCACAGGTACCCGAAAAAACTCGGGTACGAGCCGCTGGAATCGTGACGCATCGGCAACGGCCCGGCACCGCGAAAGGAATCACTTTTCTTTCTTTAGAAGACGAAACTGGGCTTCTCAACGTACTCGTCTCCCCGGCCCTGTGGCACCGCTACCGGGCGGTTGCATTGCGGGCACAAGGTTTGATTGTGCGCGGCATGCTGGAACGAGATTCGGGTGCGCAAGTATTTATCGCAGACGGCATGGAAGAAATGCCCCTCCCGGTAAACATGCCCGCGCGTGATTTCCGCTGAGCCCGCTAAACCCGCTGTGCCCGCTAAACCCGCCGTGCCCGCTGACCCCGGGGAGCCTTCTCATATGTAGCGATGTTTTCAATAAGCCGCGGGCTTCCAGTTAGACTGAGCCCCAGTGCTTTGCGCACTAGCACGTAGCGCCACAGTACGTAGAACGAGAGTGCATAGAGCCAGAGTACGCAGAACCAGGGCAAACTTGCGGAAAGAGACAGGCAGGAATGGCAAAAAAAGGCGTATTGAAACAACTGTTTCGGCTCGCACGGCGGATTGGGCCCGCCGTCGTCGTTGTACTTGCAAAATATGGACCGCAACTGCGGAAGCTCGTGGAACAAAACCCGGAATTCCTCACCAAAGTAACGCAAAGATTCCGTGCCGTGACCGGGGCGAAGGAACCGGGCACGAAAACGGGGGATAGTTTCGAACACCGCGTGCAGGTCCTCAAAGAACAAGTGACCTACCTGTATGCGTCTGCCAATACTCCGCAAGTAGCGCAAAAAGCTTCCGAATGGCGGGCCAAGCTCGACGCAATTGAACGGTCGATTCCAGTTTTGAACGCCATGAGCCGCAGCAAACGCGGCTCCGAAAAACGCGAGATTTCACGCCGGCTAGACCAACTCGCCGAACAAATCATGGCGGCCAGCCTGATTGACGAAATCGAAGACGCCGAATTTGAAGAAGAAACCCCGCAAACTCCCCGCAGCGGCCAAACCGGAACCACCCGTACCACCCGTACCCAGAAAACCAACCAAACCGGAACCACCCGCACCCAGAAAAATAACGAAACCGAGAAAAACAAAGAAACCGGTGCGGCGGATGCATAAGCACGCCACGGGCAAACCGTTGCGGTAAAACGAAAACAGTAAGGCCTACCGGCTCAGACCCCGAAAAACTCGGGGCGCTGTAGCCCGCAGGCCAATTGTTTTTTTTAAAAAAAACAGGTAGGGCGCCGCAGAAAAACCGCGGCAAATACCCTATAAACCAAGCGCTCCGGCAATATCGGGGTCGAAGAAATTCGGACCTTTGAGAACCTTGCCGTCCTCCCGGTAGATCGGTTTACCGTCCGCGCCAAGTTTGGAAAGGTTTGAAGCCTGCACTGCCGCCAAAACGCGGGCCATAGGAATACCCATCTCTAGCGCCATTCCGTAAATCACGTAGGTCAGATCGGCCAAAGCATCGGCTGCTTCGACCGTATCGCGCGAACCATCATCAAGTGCGCGGGCTTCCTGCACGGCCGTCGCAATTTTCTCACCCGCCTGCGGGCCATAAACAGCGGTGGTCAGCTCGATAAATTCCTCGGCAATCAGGCTCATCCGCATATGTACCCGTTCCCGGTCTACATTCGGCGTATCCTCCACAATCGGTAAGCCGTACACTTCGTGGAATTGGCGCACTAGCAGTTCCGGTTGGTGCGGATCGCCAAAAGCCGGGTGGCGCGGATCTGGCCCACACCATGGTTCTCGCGGTTCCATGGGTTCCCCGGCCGCCAAAGAACCATCCAAGCAGTCATGAGCGCGGCCTTTATTGATCACCCCGCCGCGCCGCCGACCCTCAAAAGTAAAGCCTAGCTTCCACGCCACCTTGGCACTTGCCCAGTTAACTTCCCCATCGTGGATCTCGCAGGACCAGCGCACCACCTGCAATCCCAGCTCTTGGAACCCAAAGTTGAGAGCCGCCCGGCATATTTCCGGAACGACGCCGGTGCCGCGCGCATCCGGAGCGCACCAGTAACCAAGTTCGGCCGTGCCGGCCCGTGATGCATGTAAATCCACGCAGGCCACGACTTCGCCGGGAGTACCATCCGCGCTAGATTTTGTTCGTGCAAACCAGACGGGCTGGCCGGCTTCCCATTTCGCGGCAGCATCGTCCACAAAGAACTGCGCATCGGCTTCCGTGTAGGGAGCGGGTATCGTGGTCCACTTTTGAATAGTGGGATCCTGGCAGATCTGAGTAATACGCGGAATATCGCTTTCCCGGGGAGCGGTAAGTATAAAACGGCTGGTTTCAAGTTCGGTTACGAGCATGGTCCGAGTATAGATATTGGCGCATAATCGCGAGAGAGCCGGCGTGCGTAACCGTTCTCACAGCACCTAAAAGGGTAGTAAATTGGAAAACCGGGGTGAACTCGTGCTAAATTCTTCTCTGTTGCTCGCGAGGTAGAACTCGCGGGAAACGTCCCGCGCGGGTGGCGGAATAGGCAGACGCGCTAGCTTGAGGTGCTAGTCCTCGTATAAGAGGGTGGGGGTTCAAGTCCCCCTCCGCGCACGGGTAAAAATCAATTGCTGCTATGTTGCAACAGCTGAAAGATAACGTAGGCAGCTCTTGGAATAACTCTTGCTTACTCTCAAAAATATGGTTTGGGTTAGGTGCTGGCCAGTAGTCGGTGCCAGCCAGCGTTAAGTACCGGTCAGCGTTAAGTACCGGTCCGATTGAGAGAAAACTGAGAAAATAGATTTAGAGAAACAAAAAGACCATTCGGCCAATGCGGCGAGTGGTCTTTTTGCATCTCATGTAATTTCTTGGTTTGACGATTCCCAGCCTTTGTCCAATAAGCCTATAAGCCGCTTATACGTCCAAATATGCGGCGAGCGGTAGCTCGTGGCGAGGCCGGGAGCTACCGCTCGCGCGAGGCCGTGCACTACTAACACCGGCATAAAGCTATCCCTTAGTGCACAGGTGTCTAGCTATAGCTAGTTCTTCATCCCGTAACGCCGCTTGAACTTTTCTACCTGGCCGGCAGTGTCAATAATCTGGGCAGTACCGGTGTAGAAGGGATGTGAATAACTCGAAACTTCCATCTCAATGAGGGGATAGGTATTACCGTCCTCCCAGGTAATGGTTTTCGGCGAATTCACGGTCGAACGGGTAAGGAAAGTAGTTCCCGTAGGGATATCGCGAAAAACTACGGGATGGTAATCCGGGTGAATTCCCTTTTTCATGTATACCTTTCAAAAGTAGGTAGAAGACGGCGCGAGAGCGCCGTCTAAGATTTCTGCATCGCGCCGGGCTAACTCACTGCGCTAACCGGCCAGGCAAACTCACCGCGCTAACCAGTCGGGCTAGCGCTAACTTGCCGCGCTAACTCGCCGCGCCGCTAACGCGTTTCACGGAAGAGCACGTGCTTGCCCACGCGCGGATCGTATTTTTTGAGCTCTAGCCGCTCGGGGTTATTACGCCGATTTTTGCGCGTCACATAGGTGTACCCGGTACCGGCGGTAGAAACGAGTTTGATGATGGGCCTAACATCTCCTGGTTTTGCCATCATTAACCTCCTCGATAAAAAACTAGGGTTGGAAGGGGTGCGGAGTTACAACGAACGATCTGGCTCCGCACCCGATTTAGATTTTTTCGCCGCGGGCCAGCATGTCGCTAACCACCGCATCGATTCCATATTTATCGATGGTTTTCATGCCCTTCGGCGTTACCCGGAGCCGTACTTTCCGCCCGAGCATCGGGGAATAGTAAGTTTTCTTCTGAACATTGGGATTCCACCGGCGCGAAGTGCGCTTATGCGAGTGAGAAACCGTTTTCCCGAACTGGGGCCGGCGGCCCGTTACCT
This sequence comes from Actinobaculum suis, assembly GCF_900618115.1. Taxonomy (NCBI): domain Bacteria; kingdom Bacillati; phylum Actinomycetota; class Actinomycetes; order Actinomycetales; family Actinomycetaceae; genus Actinobaculum; species Actinobaculum suis. The sequence goes on along the minus strand of NZ_UYIO01000001.1, from coordinate 1,367,632 downwards.
GGCAAACTTTCGCCATGTATTCTTACCCTTGCCTTCCCTTTAGACGCGGATTTTTCTTATTGATCACGTAGACGCGCCCGCGGCGTTTCACCACTTGGGCCCCCGGCTGCTTGGCCAAGGATTTCAGCGAAGCTCTGACCTTCATACAACTCCTTATTGAGAACTGTTCCCATTAAGGGTAAAGAAGTAGCGCTCGAAAATCCAGCTCGAATTTGTGCTCCTGCTTTCACTTGCATTCCCACCATAAGGACGTTTCACGACTTTCATTTTCTGATCGCATAAGCTTGGGAAATGGAGTTCAAGAAATCGCCCCGATCAACTGTTGGTATTGAATGGGAGCTGCAACTTATAGACGTTGATTCCTATGATTTGCGGCAAGCGGGAGCGGCGGTGATGGACGCCGTCGAGGCGTTACCAGAAGACACTTCGATGATCCACCGGGAAATGTTGCTCAATACCGTAGAAATAGTTTCCCAACCGCGCCGCCGGGTAGCGGATGCTTGCGCGGATTTGGAACATAGCCTGGAAATTTTAGAGAAAGTTATTGGTCCCTTGCGGATCACTTTGGCTTCTTCGGGCACACATCCTTTCGCGAATCCTATTTATCAGCGCGTCACCGATTCGGAACGTTACGCAGAACTCGTGAAACGTACCCAATATTGGGGCCGACAGATGCTCATTTACGGCACTCATGTACATGTGGGGATCGATGATCCCGAAAAGGCTTTGCCAATCCTTTCGGCCCTGCTTACCCGCTTTGCTCATATCCAAGCTTTGGCGGCAGCTTCGCCATTTTGGAGCGGTTCGCTTACCGGATATGCCGATAACCGTGCCATGGTTTTCCAGCAACTACCTACCGCCGGCACGCCCCTCCAGTTTTCCCGGTGGGAAGAGATCGAAGAATATGAAGCAGGGATGAAGAAAACTGGGATCATCGAAAACTTCGATGAAATCCGCTGGGATATTCGTCCATCGCCAAAATTTGGCACTCTCGAGTTACGCATGTGCGATGCGGCCACGAATGTTCGCGAGATTGGGATGATTGCCGCGCTCTGCCAGTGCCTAGTGGAATATTTCTCCCAGCAGCTCGACGCCGGAAAACCCCTGCCGAAGATCCCTGACTGGTTTGTTTCCGAAAATAAGTGGCGGGCCTCTCGCTACGGAATGGAAGCAATTCTAATTTTGGACGATGCTGGTAATGAAGAACCCGTTACCGATACTTTGCGGCGCATGGTTACCACGCTCGCCCCAATCGCTGCCGAACTTGGCTGTGAGGAAGAACTCAATGCGGTGTCTGAGGTCTTGGAAGTAGGCGCGCCCTACCAGCGGATGCTTTCCATTTCGGCGCAAACCCACCGTTACCGGGAAGCTATTGTGCGTTTCATGATTGCGGAAATGGAAGCCGGGCATCCGCTGGATCCGCATGATTTTGTGGCTAGTGAACGCTCCGCTCTCGAACTTGTAGAACCGCAAAAGTACGAGACGCCGAACTCGGGTACGCCGCGCCCGGCCACACCGGCAGACTAACGCGCACAGGTCTGTTAGGGCACACCCGTTTCCTTTCTTTTACACCAGGTGCGGTAGGCCTTCCCAAGTTGGCATTTGCTCGGATTTGCGCGGTAGGCTAGACCTATGGCTACGAATCCACGTTTCGCGCTTGACCGTTTGCTCGGCGCTCTGGAGAATTTCCACCAGGTTGCGACCACAACCGATGATCCGGGGGCGCCTTGTGTGCTCGAAGCAGCGGACGCACTTGCCGATGCTTACACCGTGTATGACGACGTCATTTTTACCGAGTTTGGTATCGAATCCCCGCTAGAAGTGTGGGGGTCGGATGACGACGACGATGATTCACACAGCGATTACGACTCCGACGAATACGATTTCGATGACGACGACGATGACGATCTCGACGACGATGACGATCATGACGGCGATGACGATGACTTCGACGACGTGGATGGCGTAGACGATGATGACGACTACGACGACGCCGATGAGTACGACGACGATGATCACGATGGCGAAGATGATGACTTCGACGACGATGATCACGATGGCGAAGATGATGACTTCGACGACGATGATTACGACGACTACTACTATGACGATGATGACGACGTAGCCGAGGACGATGATGACGGCGATGATGACGCTGACGAAACTGCCCGCGGCGAAGTTGCAGGGCGGTAGTGCTAAACCGTTGCGGCCGTGGTTTAGCGGCTTAGCTCGTAGTAGCCGTACTACGTACTAATTGAAACATCGGTGTGCCCAACCACCAGCGTGCTGCGTGCATTCACCAATGTAGCGCGTTCAGATAGCGGTGCGGCGTGCCTGGCTACCAGCGTCACCAGCGTGCCTGGCGCTAACAGCACACCGGTGTGCCTGGCTACCAGCGTATTAAGAACCCAGCGTATTACGACACGTCGTCAAGCGCGTCGATTACGATATCCGGCAACTCATCTACCGCATTGAGCGTGGCAATCAGTTGGGATGCCGTGCGGGCACCAATGATTGCCGCCGAAATCGGTTTGGCGAGTGCCCATCCGAGAGCTACATCGGTAGTGGTGCGGCCCAGGCCGTCTGCGGCGCGGGCCAAAGCTTCCACAATCCGGCGGCAGCGTTCATCTAGGTACGGATCTACGAAAGCTGCTAAATGTTCCGAGGCAGCCCGTGAGGTCGGCGGAATGGAATGCCGATATTTGCCAGTCAAAACGCCGCGGCCGAGGGCTGAGGTAGCGAAAAATCCGAGCCCTAAACCATTCGTCATCGCAAAAGTGTCGATTTCCGGATCACGGTGTAGAAGCGAGTATTCGTCTTGCACTACGGAAAGTAGCGGCAGGTGTTGCTGCTCCAAAATCGTGGCGATCGTAGCTGCCCGCCAGGCTGGATAACCGGAAAGGCCGATGTAGCGCACCATGCCGTTTTCCACCAGGGTGGCCAAAGCTCCCGCTGTTTCTGCATCGGTAGTAGCCGGATCAGGCCCACCCACAATGAGCACGTCTAAATAGTCTGTGCCTAAGCGGCACAGGGTGCGGGCCGTAGATTCGTAAAGCGGGCCGCGGCCCGCTCCGTAGATTTGCCTATCGCCCCGGGTTACAAAACCAGCCCGGCCGCAAATCACCAGTTGGTCCCGCGAAACTTCAGAAGTGAGTAACTGGCCGAGTAATTCTTCTGCTGCGCCCGCCCCAAAACCGGGCGAAACATCAATGAGGGAGCCGCCCGCATCAAGGAAGGCGAACAGTTGGCCGCGCGCCTCCGCGGCGTCGGTATCGCGCCCCCAAGTAAGAGTACCTAGACCAATCGAGGATACCGCGAGTCCCGAATTTCCGACGTAACGAAGCTCCATGCTCCCAGAGTAATGCACGAAACCCCCGCTTGCGGGGAGGGCGGGCTATGCTGTGCCGGTGGAGTATTTCGAAGCGATAGTACTAGGCCTCGTGCAGGGCCTCACCGAATTTTTGCCGATCTCATCTTCTGCACATCTGCGGATCGTCGGTGATCTTTTTGGATGGGGTGATCCGGGCGCGGCTTTCACCGCCGTCGTGCAACTGGGCACAGAAGCCGCTGTGATCATCTATTTCTTTAAAGACATTGTGCGAATTATCTCGAAGTGGTTCCGGGCGCTCCCAGTAAAAATCTGGAAAGAGCCCGTTTCCCAATCCGACCCGGACGTACGCATGGGTTGGGTAGTGATTATTGGAACCATCCCAATCGGCGTGTTGGGACTACTTTTCCAGGACACTATTGAAACTCACCTGCGGAATTTGTACATCACCGCCACGGTGCTTGGCGTATTTGCGATTCTCCTGGCGCTGGCAGACCATTACGGCAAGCGCTCGAAGGGCTTGCACAACATCACGCTCCGCGATGGCTTCCTGCTGGGCGTGGGGCAAGCAATGGCACTCATTCCGGGCGTTTCGCGTTCGGGCGGTACGATTACGGTCGGCCGGGCCCTGGGGTATACGCGGGATGCAGCCGCGCGGGTATCTTTCCTGCTGGCTATTCCGGCCGTCGTCCTTTCCGGCTTCTTTGAGCTTTTCAAGCACATTGGTACCGATGCGATCGCGTTAGGGCCCACGATCGTGGCGACCCTCGTGGCTTTCGTGGTCGGTTACGGGGTAATTGTGTGGTTCTTGCGCTTGATCTCGACGCACACCTACATGCCATTCGTGGTGTACCGCGTGATTATTTCCGTGCTCGTCTTTGCCGGACTGGCCGGTGGAGTGCTGTCTGTGTACTAGTGGGGTGCTGTCTGTGCACTAAAAGATTTCCCGAGGTGGGAGGAAGCCTTCCACCCCGGGGCCGATATTGTCCGGGTACTAGAGATCTAGACACTAAAAATCTGGGTACTAAAGATCTGACGCGAAAAAGAATCCCCAGCCTGCTAATCGCTGGCGTATGAACCGTCTGCGTAGAATCAAGTGAAGTACCTAGCTGTGTGCCACGGCGAAGTGGCCGCCTAGCGGCTATAGCTAATAGGCGGAGCCCGTAGTTGAAGTAAGTGAGTGAGACCAAATGGAAACCTGGACGGCCCCGGCAGTTCCGAAACTCGGAGATTTGCCGGATTTGCAGTTATTAGATTCGGCTACCGGCCAGATCAAGCCGGTAACAGAAACGCAACCGCGGCTCTACACCTGCGGGATCACGCCCTACGATGCCACGCACCTCGGGCATGCTTTCACTTATGTGGCCGCCGACACCTTAGTGCGGTACTGGCTTGCCGGCGGAAAAACTCCGCGCTATGCACAAAACATCACCGATATTGATGATCCACTGTTTGAACGGGCCGCGGCCACCGGCGTGGACTGGAGAGCTCTCGCGGATTCACAAATCGCGCTGTTCCGGGGCGATATGCACGCGTTGGAAGTGCAGGCCCCCGACCAATGGGTGGCGGTTTCCGAAATTTTGGATGAACTAGAAGCAGAAGTGCGCGGGTTAGAACAACACGCGGACACTTACCGTTTGACCGATCCGGAAAACCCCGGCGCCGAAGATATCTATATCGATCTGTCTACCGATTCGCAGTTCGCGCAGGCACCTGTTTTCCGCGGCCTGGATTTGGTAACAGAGTTTGACGAACATGGCGGGGATTCGCAGCGGCCTGGCAAACGCCACCCGCTTGATCCCATGTTATGGAAGGGCGTACGCGGCGATGATTACCGGCCGGTAGGTGGCAAACCGGGCGCTTGGCGGCCCGGGTGGCATATTGAATGTGCGGTGATTGCGCGTGACCATCTAGGTAGTGCGATCACCGTGCAAGCAGGTGGGAAAGATTTGCTTTTCCCACACCACGAAATGAGCGAATCGCATCTGCGCGAACTTACCGGCGGGCAGTCCCATATCGACTTCCACTTCCATGTGGGAATGGTCGGCTACCAAGGGGAGAAGATGTCGAAATCCCTTGGCAACCTGGTGAAAGTTTCCGAACTTACCGCCTCCGGTGTAGACCCGCGAGCAATCCGTTTAGTATTGCTAAATCACCACTACCGCACCGATTGGGAATACACGCCGGCCCAGCTCACACAAGCCGAAGCCCGCTTGCATAGCTGGCAGGCCGCCACCACCGGCACGCCCGCCAGTAACGATTCCGATGCGGGTGCCGAATCCTGTACCGGTACCGATTCTGGTGCGGGAAGCCTTTCGGATGCGGGCAGTGTTTCTAGTGCCGCCAGCGTTCCTGGTGCCATCAGCGTTTCCGCTGCCGCAAGCCGGCCAGACGCCGTGACAGGTACCGTCTCCGCATCAGAAACCGCGGTGGAGCGGGCCGTTATTGCGGCGCTTGCGGAAGATTTGGATACTTCGCGGGCGCTGGCATGCATTGATCAGCATGTGGCCGCTGGCGGCCGTATTGGGCCGCGCCTGCAAGAAGTGATCGCGGCCTTGCTTGGAATCCGCCTCAGCTAAGCTACGTGGCGCTTGCTGTGGAAAGATTTTGCGGAGTTGTTGGGGAGGGAAGCGTTAGAGTGTCGGAACGCTGGGATACGGTAGAAGTATGACTCGACATGCTGCGCTTTCTCCTTCGCGCACGAAGGATTTTAAACAGTGTCCGCTTCTTTTCCGGTTCCGGAGCGTGGATCGCCTGCCCGAAGAACCGTCGACGGCGGCGCTACGCGGGACCCTCGTGCACTCGGTTCTGGAACATCTCTACGATGTGCCGCCCGCGCAACGCACCGTCGAATATGCGGTTTCGCAGGTGCTCCCGGCATGGCACAAGCACTTGGAAAAAGATCCGGAGGCAGAAAAACTCTTCGCTGGTCCAGAAGAACTGCAAAACTGGCTTGAATCCGCTCAAACGCTAGTGAGCAACTATTTCCAGATGGAAAACCCACAGTTTTTGCAGCCGCGTGGGCGCGAACTTTTCGTCAATGCCACTTTGCCTTCCGGCCTGGCGATCCGCGGGATTATTGACCGCTTAGATGAAGCCCCTTCCGGGGCCTTGCGCGTGGTTGATTACAAGACGGGTAAGTCACCGCACGTGCGCTACCAGGCGGAAGCCTTATTCCAAATGCGTTTCTATGCCACTGCTTTGGTGTATTCCGGTGCCGGGCTGCCGGCCCGTACGCAAATCATTTACCTGCGTGATGGGCGCACGCTTACTTACGATCCGACGCCGCTAGACGTAACCGAAATCGAGCAAGATCTCGATAGTACTTGGGAACAAATCGACCGCAAACTCGATACCGGTAACTTCGAACCAAAAACTTCGCGGCTGTGCGATTGGTGCTATTTTAAGTCAATCTGTCCGGCATTCGGCGGTCAGGCTCCGGCTATGAGTGAATCCGGAGCTCAGTACCTGCGCACCGCGCACCGGCCCCGCGAGAATGCGGCAACGGATGCACAAAAATCGGAAGCTACGGCGGACTCGCCTGCGGCGCAAGATCCCGGCACCCCTGGGGCCGCGCCTACGCAAAAGACGCCCGATACTAATCCGGCGTCGTCCGCGGTGCAGGCACAAACCGATAGCGGTGCTAAAACAGACCCAAACGAGTAGCCGACGCAGAGCTAATAACTACCGAAGAGACAAGAGGTAAGCGTGCAAGGAGAACAAAGGCGTGGAGTTTTCCGCGCGGGCGAACGCGTCCAGTTGACCGATAATAAAGGCCGGCACTACACGATTTCCCTGACCCGGGGAGGATATTTCCAGTCCACGCGCGGGAATCTGCGCCACGATGCGATTATTGGGCAGCCCGAAGGTAGCGTGCTCGAATCAGAATCGGGGCGCCGCTTCCTGGCCTTGCGTCCCCTCCTTTCCGACTATGTGCTTTCCATGCCGCGCGGGGCTACCGTGGTCTACCCGAAAGATTCCGGGCAGATTATTACCGAGGCTGATATTTTCCCGGGCGCCCGCGTTTTTGAAGCCGGTGCTGGTTCGGGTGCGCTTTCGATTACGCTCATCCAAGCGGCAGGAAGTACCGGCAGGGTGGTTTCTGCCGAACAACGTGAGGATTTTGCGGAAATCGCGGCCGGGAATGTGCGGTCCTGGTTGGGCACGGAACCTACCACCTGGGATTTGCGGGTCGGGGACGCAAGTGCGGTACTTGGCGAGTTCGAGCCCGGCTGGTTCGATATCGTCGTGCTCGATATGCTCGCCCCCTGGGAACATGTTCCCGCGATTACCCAAGCTCTGCGTCCCGGTGGGGTAGTGGTGGTTTATGTAACGACGACGACGCAACTTTCCCGCTTCGCGGAAACCGTGAAAACCACGGGGGCCTTCACCGAACCGATTAGCTCAGAAACCATGCGCCGCACCTGGCACACCGAAGGATTAGCGGTACGGCCAGATCATCGCATGATTGGACACACCGGATTCTTGTGCCGGGCGCGCCGGCTCGCCGCCGACGCCCAACCGCTCCGGGAAACCCGCCGCCCCGCAAAAGGTGCCTATGCCGAACCTGTGCCCGGGGCAGAAGGGCCAAAGTGGACGGCAGAAGATTTTGGCGAACGAGAAATCGCACCCAAAAAACTACGGAAAGTACGCCGCGATGTGGCACACCGGGCAGACGTAGAAGCCAGTGGCGAATCTAGCCCCGGCCCGCAAGGCGCCAAAATTGCGGAAAAGCTCGCCGCGGAAGCTGCCGCGCGTACACAGCAACGTGCACACGACTAATGACTAAATAGATACCGCCCGGCCGCAAGAGCACAGCGCACTGGCTTAGAATAAACACAGTTACAGGGGAGGGACTAATGGCTCTGGAAGAACCGAAAAACTATGCGGCGCTAGAAGCAGAGTTGGCGTCTTTGCGGGAGAAGAACGAACGGCTCTCGACGTCTTTACTGAGCGCCCGTAAACGCATCCAAGATTTGGGCGATCAGCTGGATTCGCTTTCCAAACCACCCGCCTATTTCGGTACCTTCCTGGCCGGGCACAGCGCGGACCATTCCATCGACGTGCTTACCGGAGGGCGGAAAATGAACGTGGCCGCCTCCCCATATGTGGCCATCGAACAACTTCGGCCCGGCCAAGAAGTGCGGCTCAACCAAGAAATGGTTGTAGTAGGTATTGGCACCTACGAAAACGCGGGCCAAATCGTGCAAATTGAAATGGTACTCGATCCGCAGCGGGTGCTCGTGCGCGTGCACGCCGATGAAACCCGAGTGATGCGGATTGGCGGCAAACTCGTAGGCACTGACTTGCGGGTAGGCGATACCTATCTGGCCGACACACGTTCCGGTTATATTCTCGAACGTATTGAACGGCCCGATGTAGAACACCTCCTGCTCGAAGAAATCCCGAATGTTTCCTATGCAGACATTGGCGGATTGGGCCAGCAAATCGAAGAAATTCGCGATTCGGTAGAACTGCCCTTCCAGCAACCCGATCTATACCGCGAACACGGCCTGAAACCCCCGAAGGGCATCTTGCTGTACGGTCCGCCCGGAAACGGAAAAACGCTGATTGCCAAAGCCGTGGCAACCTCCCTTTCGCGGCAAATCGCCGCCGGCCAAAGCAGCGCCCCCGCCCAAAACAACACCATCTGGCAAAGTAGCGCCGCCGGGCAAAACGCTACCCCCGGGAAAGCTGCTTCCTACTTCCTGAATATTAAAGGCCCGCAACTGCTGGATAAGTACGTGGGTGAAACTGAACGCCAGATTCGTGAGATTTTCTCGCGCGCGCGGGACCGGGCCTCGCGGGGCATTCCCGTAATTATTTTCTTTGACGAAATGGAAGCCCTCTTCCGGACGCGTGGATCCGGCATTTCTTCGGATGTAGAAACTACCGTGGTGCCGCAACTGTTAGCGGAGATAGACGGTGTTGAACAACTCGATAATGTGATCGTGATTGGGGCTTCTAATCGGGAAGATATGATCGATCCGGCGCTGTTGCGGCCGGGCCGGCTGGACGTCAAAATTCGCATTGGCCGGCCGGATCGGGAAGGGGCGCTCGATATTATTTCCAAATATCTCACGCCTGATTTACCGTATGCCGAAAGTGAGATCCAAGCGCATGGCAGTGCGCAAGCCGCTGCGCGCGCTCTGGGCGAAGAAATCGTGGCTGAACTTTTCACCTGCACACCCGAAATGGAATACGTGGAACTCACCTACGCCAGTGGTAAGAAAGAAACCCTCTACCTGAAAGATTTCGTTTCCGGAGCCATGCTGGCCGGAATCGTGGGCCGCGTCAAAAAGAACGCGATTAAAACTTTGTTGGAAACCGGGCAGAAGGGTATTACTTCCGCGCATGTACGCGCGGCCGTGGCCGCGGAGGCGAAAGAGAACTCCGAACTGGACCAAATTTCGGATCCCGAAGAATGGGCCAAAGTAAACGGGCGTACCCGCGGGGAACGTATTATCGCCATCCGCCCGCTGTAATACCAAAGGTGTAAAATCACAGCCGGCATATACGTATTACGTTGCCGCGCCAAAACACTCGAAAACACTGGGAGGTTCCGTATGAGTGTCCGCAGAATCGTCGGTCTGGAAACCGAGTTTGGGGTATTGGATCCAGATAATCCGCGCGCCAATCCGATCGAACTTTCGGATATCGTGGTCGATTCTTATGGGCGCCACGGAAGCGCTGCCGGTTGCACAGAACCCGTACGGTGGGACTACACCGGCGAAGATCCGCTCCACGATGCCCGCGGTTTCCGTTTGGAACGAGCCGCGGCCGATCCTTCCATGCTTACCGATGACCCCACCCGGCCCGCACCCAGCGGCGGAGCACATTTACAACACATAGCGCGGCCCTCCCGCGAAGAACTAGCTCTCCCGCACGCCACCAACACGGTGCTCACCAATGGTGCCCGGCTCTATGTAGACCACGCCCATCCCGAATATTCCTCCCCGGAAGTAACCAATCCGCGCGAAGCGGTGCTGTGGGACCGCGCCGGAGAAGCCATAGCCCGGGAAGCAATGCAAATCTTGCGAGAAGCTGGGCGCAATGTAGTGCTCTACAAAAACAATATTGACGGGAAAGGTGCCGCATACGGTAGCCACGAAAACTATTTGGTGAGCCGTGAAGTCGAATTTTCGGAAATCGTCCGCTACGTCACCCCCTTCTTTGTTACCCGTCCGATCCTGTGCGGAACCGGCCGGGTAGGCCTAGGGCCAAGTTCGGAAGCTCCCGGTTTCCAAATCTCCCAGCGGGCAGATTATGTAGAAAACGACGTCGGCCTAGAAACCACTTTCAACCGGCCGATCATTAACACGCGCGATGAACCGCATGCGTGGTCCGACCAATACCGCCGTTTCCATGTGATTGGCGGCGATGCGAACCAGTTCGATGCCTCTATCTTGTTGAAGGTTGGCACCACCGCATTGGTGTTGTGGATGCTCGAACAAGACGAAGTGCCCCTGGGCTTAGAAACCGCGCTGATTGACCAGCCGGTACCGGCCACGTGGATTGTTTCCCGCGATCTCACTTTGCAACAAAAACTAGAAATGTTCTCCGGTCCAGATCGCACGGCCCTTGATATCCAACAGCAATATTTAGATGTTGTGGGTGAGCTAGTAGAAACACATGGCGGGCCGGATTGGGATACCCGGGAAGTGCTCGACCTGTGGCAAAACACGCTCGATAAACTCCGCCACAACCTGTGGGATGCCGCACCCGAAGTGGAATGGGTGGCCAAATACCAGCTACTGGAAGGTATGCGGCAACGTTCCGGGCTGAGCTGGGATTCCGATAAATTGCGGGCAATCGACCTGCAATGGCATGACTTACGTGCCGAACGATCCATCGTCAACAAACTGGCGCAGGCCGGCCGGGTCACGCGTTTCTTTACCGACGCCGAAGTGGCTTGGGCTGTTACCAACCCACCTGCAGGCACCCGGGCCTATTTGCGCGGCGAACTGATCCGCCGGTACGGCAAGCAAGTCATTTCTGCCAGTTGGACGTCCGGCGTCGTCGATGCGGGTGGGGAAGAACTAGTACGCATCCCACTCCTGGACCCGCTGGGTGGTACCCGCGAAAAAGTGGGGGAGGCGCTGGACGCTTCTCCCACTCCGGCCGATTTCATCGCCAAGCTCACAGCCGGCACCGCCGAAAAACAGTAGAAAAGAAAGCACAGTAGCACGATCCTAGGAGGGATAAGGAGAAATAATGTCACAACAAGAATTTGCCCAACCGCGGCGCCACAAAGAAGAAACCACTCAAGAAACGGTGGAAACTCCGGTCAAAAACCAGGATTTTGCGATCGACGCACTGCTAGACGATATTGATAGCGTGCTGGAAACCAATGCCTCGTCCTTCGTGCAAGGCTTCGTACAAAAGGGCGGCCAGTGATACCGCGCCGCGTGATGGGGATCGAAACGGAATTCGGCCTAACCTGCGCCTCGACCACCGGGCAGACCCCACCACTAGACCCAGAAACGGCCGCGGATCTCCTATTCGAACCGGTGGTACAAGAAAACCGTTCCACCAATACTTTCCTGGAGAACGGGGCCCGGCTCTACCTTGACGTAGGCGCACATCCCGAATATGCCACCGCCGAATGCGATTCGCTAACCGACCTGCTTGCAAATGACCGGGCCGGGGATGAAATCTTCGCCGATCTAGCCCAACAAGCGAATGCCAAACTTGCGGCGCAAGGCGTGGCCGGAGAAATCCACTTGTTCAAAAACAATGTGGATGCAGCCGGTAATTCTTTCGGTTGCCACGAAAACTATATGTTGCACCGGCGCGCGGATTTCCGGAACCGGATTCAAAGGCTCGTACCCTTCTTCGTGACCCGGCAAATCATTACCGGCGCGGGCATGCTCTTCCGCGCGGAAAACGGCGAAGTCAGCTACGAATTCGCGCAGCGTAGCCACAAAATGTGGGATGCGATTTCTTCCGCCTCAACGCGCGCCCGCCCCATGATTAACACGCGCGATGAACCGCACGGGAACGCCGAAGAATACCGGCGCATGCACGTAATCGTCGGGGATTCGAATATCGCGCAAGCCACTACCGGCCTGAAAATCGCTACCACGGAAGCCCTTTTGATAATGCTGGAAGAAGGGGCGATCATGCCGGATGTGGCGCTGGCTGATGATATGCACGCGATTCGGCTCACCGCGGCAAATCTGCGCGGGCAGGCGCGCCTCGAACTAGCCGCCGGTGGCACCACGGACCCGATCTCCGTACAGGAACGTTTCCGGGATGCGGCGCTAGGCCATTTGGAACGAAAAGGTTACCTAGCCGAACTGGATCCGCTGCGCCGGTATTTGCTGGAGTTGTGGACGCGCGGCCTGGAAGCATTGAAAACCGGAAACCTAGAAAGCGTGGAAACGGAAATCGACTGGGTGGCAAAACTGCATTTGTTGCGCCGGTACATGGATCGTTCCGGGGCCACCCTTGCCGATCCGCGCGTAGCCCGCCTCGACCTGGCCTATCACGATATTGGTCCGGCGGGTTTGCGCCACCAGATGGAGGAAACCGGGATGCTCCGGCAACTGATTTCTCCAGAAGAGGTGGCTCATGCCCGGCAGTACCCGCCGCAAACCACGCGGGCAAAGATTCGCGGAGAGTTTGTACGCCGCGGGAAAGCTGCCCGGCGCGATATTGCCGTGGATTGGACCAGTTTGCGCCTCATGGGGGCCGCCGGAAACTCCACGGTACTGTTGGAAGAACCGCTGGAAACCGAAAATACGGCAGCCACCCAGCTCATGGCGGAGATCGCGTGACAAAAGCAGGCTTCCTTGTTTCCCTCACCGCCGCGCTCGCCCTGGTATTAGGTGGCTGCGGTAGCGAAAGCGGCGGGGAGTGGTCGGTAGACGTAACCGGTAGTTTTGGGGCCCCGGTCTCCGTGCAAATTACCGGTAAACCGCATTTGCAGGGCATGCGTGCCACCACTTTGAGCGCCGGGGAAGGCGTGACGATTCAAGAATCTTCCCCGGTGCTTTTCCGCGCCACCTCTTTCGATTCGCGCACCGGCAACCAAGTTAACGAATACGACACCGGGCGGGTCCGCCTCCAACATGCCACCGCAGACGAGCTCGGCGACCTCGCCCAATACGTGATCGGCCAAAAAGAAGGTTCGCGGTTGTTAATAGAACGGGGCGGGCTAGTACAAGGCGATAACAACACCGTAGAGATCGTAGTGATCGACCTGTTTTACACGAACGCCCGCGGAAACCCAGTTCCCACCCCCGAGCCACCACCGGCAGGCATGCCCGGTATCAACACCGCCGAAGATGCCGGCCCGGTAATAACTAGCGGAGGCGGCCCGATTTCGAAGCTTGCCATCGTGCCCTTAGTGGCGGGTACCGGCACCCAGGTAGGGGAAGACGACGCCGTTATCGCGCAATATGTACTCGCCAACACGGAAGGTGAAATCTTGGATTCCACGTGGGCGGGGCCCGGCCCGCAAACACTGCACGTCCAAGAAGTAATGACGGGGCTACGTACCGCAATCCAAGACCAAAAAATTGGTAGCCGGATCGCCGTGCTCATCCCCGAGGAACAAGCCCATGGAGAAGGCGACCTGGTAGCAATCGTTGACCTACTGGCCATCCGCGAACCCTAGCCGAGTAAGAGCCGCTAGCATTCTGGCCGTGCTACACGCATTCTGACTGTGCTACAGGTTTTCTGGCCGCGCTACTAAGTTTCTGGCCGCGCTACTAAGTTTCTGGCCGCGCTACTAGCTTTCTGGTCGCACTACATAGGTAGCAAAATCTGGGGAGTAACGGGCTTGCAAAAGCTCTGTTTCTTGCGCCGCCCAAATATCCCACCAGGAGCTCGGATCGCCTTCCCGCTGCGTCACGCGTGCCCGCCGCGTTGCTACCGGTTCGGTGACCCAAACACTTTCCGTCAAATACGGCGCACAAGCCTGGCTGGTAGACCCGCACCCAATAAGGAGCAAGACATCTGCCGTACCTCGAACCGGCTTGCGCATAGCGCCCGTCGCCGCCCAATTTTGCAAGTGCCAATCCCAGGGCTGGAGCTCGAAAAAACCTTGCCGCGAAAAAGGATCCAACATGTGCGCGGCCACCCGTGCAGTACCGGCAACTAAACCGTGCCAACCGGCGATATAGTTTTCGAGTTCCACCGCGAGCACCCGCAAACCGAGCCCCGGTTGCGCTCCTTCCTCAGCGGCCGGATGCGCTTCTTTCGTAGTAGCCGGTTGCGCTTCGCCGGTAGCGGCCGGTTGTGCTCCGCCCGTAGCGGTAGCGAGCGCCGGGCTCGCAAGTTTTTCCATTTCCCGCTGGATCCTCCCCGCCAAAGTGGTTTTGCCCGCACCGCTGCGGCCGTCAATACCAAAAATTAGCCTGCCGGGCGCATTTCTCGGCGCGCGGGCAGTATTACCTTTTGGCTGCGGTTGCCGGGCGGTTTGGGCGAGCCGTACCCAATGCCGGGCCAGGGCCTGAACAAACTTGGCATCGGCACGCATATCGTGGGCGGGGGTTATCACCGTTCTAGCTTACCGGGTATCCTTTCCTCGAAATAGAAAAACTAGGGGCGGCCGAAAACCGCACAGCGTACTTTTAGCGGCGTCGTACATACACATAAGGTAGGCCCGGAAAATCTACGCAGAGGGGAGAGCGATGATCCCGCAATCAATTCCGTCACCGAGTGGAAATACTTTTCTCACGCTCGGTCCGATAGAAATCAAGTGGTATGCGATCTGTATCGTGATCGGAATCATAGCCGCCTGGTTTATTGCGGATAAGCGCTATCGCGCAAAGGGCGGAGATTCCGATAAATTCACGACGATTGCGTTCTGGGCGGTAATTTTTGGAATTATCGGTGGCCGGCTCTACCACGTGATTACAGACTGGCAACTCTACTTCGCGCCGGGAAAAAACCCGTGGGCGGCCTTCGATATTCGCGCCGGCGGGCTAGGAATTTGGGGCGCGATCGCGCTGGGTGCCTGCGGTGCGTGGATTGGCGCCCGCCAAGAAAAAGTACGTTTGCTACCCGCTGGCGATGCGCTCGCCCCGGGCCTGCTGATCGGCCAAGCCATTGGCCGGCTCGGTAACTGGTTCAACCAGGAGCTTTACGGGCGCCCCACCGATCTGCCCTGGGGTTTGGAGATCGACGCCGCACATATGCCCCCGGGTATGGCTCCCGGCACCACTTTCCATCCCACCTTCCTGTATGAACTGCTGTGGTGCCTGGTAGGAGCGGGCGTATTGGTGTGGCTGGAAAAGCGTTTCCACCTGGTAGCCGGTCAGTGCTTTGCTGCCTACATCATGGTGTATACCGCCGGGCGGCTGTGGATCGAAACCTTGCGCATCGACCCGGCCAATACCATTTTGGGATTGCGGCTAAACGTGTGGACCGCTATCGGCGTCTTCCTCCTCGGGCTTTTCCTTCTCATTTACCTGCGCCGCCGCTACCAAAACGATCCGGCCGTAGATTCGATAAATCTTCCGGGAGTTACCGCCGCCACACAGCCGCAGCCGGAAGCAGCAGGTATGGATGCGGCCACCGATACAGATCCGGCCACCGATACAGATCCTGCTGCCGATCGGGACGCCACCACTGGTCCGGACGCCACCACCGGTCCGGATACGACGACCGGTGAAGCGACCGTAACTAATACTGATACCGAAGTCACAGCGGCCCGGAATGAGACCCAAAAGTAACCGGAAAATTCGCAGCGGTGATCATCACAAAGGCCTCCAGTCACCATTGGGCTCCTTTGGGCTTGGATAGGATAAAAGCATGCGTAGAGCGAAAATTGTGTGTACCCTCGGCCCCGCCACAGATTCGGCGGAGCGAATTCTCGAACTAGCTCAGGCCGGTATGAACGTGGCGCGGATCAACGCCTCGCACGGCGCTTACCCAGAGCATGAAAAACGTATTGATCGCGTGCGGGCAGCCGCGAAGCAATTGGACCACCCGATCGCCGTCCTAGTTGACCTCCAGGGTCCGAAGATCCGGCTGGAAACCTTCGAAGAAGGACCGGTGCAGCTTAACGTTGGCGATCGCTTTGTTATCACCACCCGGGATGTTGCCGGGAACAAAGAAATCTGCGGAACTACCTATAAGGGCCTGGCCGGCGATTGTCACCCGGGCGATATTCTCCTCATCGACGACGGCAAGGTTTCTTTGCGCGTCGTAGAGGTTAAAGACGGCACCGATGTGGTGACCGAAGTGGTGGTTCCCGGCCCGGTTTCTGACCACAAGGGGATCAACCTGCCGGGCGTGGCAGTTTCTCTACCCGCAATGACGGAAAAGGATGAAGCTGATCTGCGCTGGGCCTTGCACTATGGCGCCGATCTGATCGCGCTCTCCTTCGTGCGGGATGCGAGTGATATTAATCGCGCCCACGAAATTATGGATGAAGAAGGTGTTCACCTACCCGTAATCGCCAAAATTGAAAAGCCGCAAGCGATCGAACACTTAGATGCGATCGTGCAGGCCTTTGACGGCATTATGGTGGCCCGTGGCGACCTCGGCGTCGAATTGCCGCTCGAGCAGGTGCCCGTGGTGCAAAAGATGGCTATCTCCTTGGCACGTAAGCGTGCCAAGCCGGTTATTTTGGCCACGCAGGTGCTCGAATCTATGATTCAGAACCCGCGGCCTACGCGTGCGGAGGCTTCCGACTGCGCTAACGCCGTTTTGGATGGTGCGGATGCGGTCATGCTTTCCGGAGAAACCTCGGTGGGGCTGTATCCGGTGGAATGCGTGCGGACCATGGCTTCGATCATCTCCTTCACCGAAGAAAATGGTTTGGAGCAGATCCCGCAGCTTTCCTCCCTGCATCGCACCCGTAATGGTGTGATTACTCGGGCTGCCTTGGATATTGGGGAAGCCCTGGGTGTACGGGCTGTGGTGGTGTTCACTGAGACCTCTCACACAGCTCGCCGGGTGACGCGGAATCGTTCTCGCCTCCCCGTTATCTGCTTTACTCCGCGGGAAAAGGTGCGTAACCAAATGGCCTTGCTGTGGGGTGCTGATACTTACATTGCCGACACGGTCTACTCGACTGATGGTATGGTTCAGCAGGTTGAAGATCGACTCACCGAACTCGGGCTCGCAGAGCGTGGGGATCGCGTGGTTATCGTCGCCGGCATGCCAGCCGGTGTGGCGGGTTCAACAAACACGCTTCGCGTGCACAAAATAGGTGAAGCTACTGGCGTGAAGTGATAAGCTAACGTCTTGCCGGCCTGAGGGTCGGTCTCGCTTCGGTGGTGGAATTGGCAGACACACTGCACTCAAAATGCAGCGCCGAAAGGCATGAGGGTTCGAGTCCCTCCCGAAGCACGTAGGTTCCTCAGCAACCCGGGTTATACGCGGTGCGGCGCAAATACAATCGGCGCTGGCGTAAAGCTGACGAAGCCGAAGGAGTGATTAGCGATGGCGGGAAAAGTTGGTAAGTCTGCCGATTCTGCGGCACCTGCACAGATCCTTGTAGTAGAAGACGAATCTCTCATCCGTCTAGACATCGTTGAAACTTTAGAAGACGCCGGATACGAAGTTATTGGCGAAGCTGGTAGTGGCGATGATGCGATTACCTTGGCGGCCGAACTCGAACCCGAAGTAGTGGTTATGGACGTGAAAATGCCCGGTAAAGATGGCATTACCGCGGCCAAGGAAATCATGGAAAACCAAAACACCGCCGTGGTGATGCTCACCGCATTTTCCCAGCGTGATCTGGTGGAACGCGCGCGCGACGCCGGCGCTATGGCTTATGTGGTAAAGCCCTTCACGCCCGCGGATCTGATTCCCGCCGTCGAAATTGCGCTTTCGCGCCGCCGGGATATTTCGGCCCTGGAAGACCAAGTGACAGATCTGGAAGATCAGTTTGAAACCCGCAAGCGGGTAGACCGCGCGAAGGGCCTCCTGGAATCTCATATGGGCCTTACCGAACCGGAAGCATTCCGGTGGATCCAGAAAACTTCTATGGATCGGCGTTTGACCATGCGGGAAGTTGCCGACGCGGTGATCGAGCAAGTCGGGAAGGCAAATAAAAACAAGTAGGCCTGCCCGAATCGCCGCGGTGCCGTAGGGTAGAGAACGTGACTGATGAACGTTTTCTCCTGATCGATGGCCACTCGATGGCATTTCGTGCTTTTTATGCCCTGAAACCCGATGGTTTCTACACTAAGAATGGGCAATACACGAATGCCGTACACGGTTTTCTTTCCACTTTGCTGCGGCTAATAAACGAACGGCAGCCCACGCACATTGCGGTAGCTTTCGACCTTCCTGGTGGCACGTTCCGCACCCGCGAATATCACGAATATAAAGCCGGGCGTAAACCCACCCCGGAGCCTTTCAAAGGGCAAGTGGAAACCATCCAACAGGTACTTGACGTGCTTGGTATTGCCTGGCTCACCCAGGAGGATTACGAAGCCGACGATATCCTCGCCACTCTTTCCAAACGCGGCGAAGAAGCCGGTATGCGCAACTACATTGCCTCCGGGGATAAAGATTCCTACCAGTTAGTCTCCGCCCAAACAACGGTGCTTTACTCGAATCCTCGCCTGGGCATGCAAGTGCTGGATCCGGCCGGCGTCGAAGCTAAAACCGGAGTTAGCCCGCAACTCTACCCAGATATGGCGGCGCTCGTAGGCGAAGGTGCCGATAACATTCCGGGAGTACCTGGAGTAGGGCCGAAAACTGCGCAACGCTGGCTCGCCAAGTACGGCGATCTAGAAGGCATCCTCACGCATGCCGATGAAATTACCGGCAAAGTGGGCCAATCCTTGCGCGACAATATCGAGCAAGTAAAACTCAACCGAGAAATCAACCAACTCGTTAGGGACCTGCCACTAGGCAGCGATTTGACGCAATTCCAGCCGCGCGGCGTAGACCAAGCCGCCATGCATGAACTCTTCGATACGCTCGAGTTCTCGCGGTTGCGCAGCCGCGTGCTCAAAGAAATGCCCATCCGCGAAGGTACCGCCGTCTCCGCTGCAACACCTAGCGCAAATGGTGCCGCGCAAGATGAGGGCACTAAACAAGGTAACGGCACCGAAAAGGGAACCGGTGCCGCGCAAACCAAAAACGCCTTCGTGCCCGTGGATCTGCAAGCCCTAGAAGTGAGTGAAACTGCCGTGGCCCAGTGGCTGGAAAAGTACGCGGCCGCAGAGGCTTCTGCCGAGGCCCCATCCGTGCTCTACGGGGTATACGTACGAGGCACCACTGATCCGGCTCGTGGTGAGGCCACCGGCATTGCGATTGCGAGCGGCCAGCAGGTACTACTTATCGATCCCAAAACTCTCGGGGAAGCCGATTCGCAGGCGCTAGCCGCGTGGTTGGGCAATGCGCAAATAGCGAAGGTTTTGCACGGAGCTAAAGAAGCTTGGCATGCGCTGCGCGGCTCGGGTTATGCGCTGGCTGGCGTGGCTGCCGATACCGTGCTTTCGGCCTATCTTTTGCATCCGTATCGGCGCCGCTATGAACTTGGCGATTTGGTTTTGCAGTACTTGGGCGTGGATATGGAACGCAGTGCGCCGGAAGGCGTGCTCCCCGGCCTCAGCGATACTGCGGATCCGGACGCAGCGAAGGCTGCCGTGCTCTCCCCGCTTTCCCAGGTTTTGCGCCAAGAACTGCACCAGATTGGGGAAAACGGCGATCTGCTCGCGCTGGAACTAGCTGTTTCCACCACTTTGGAACGCATGGAAGACGTGGGGATAGCGGTAGATAGTGCCTATCTGGAAAACTTGCGGGAAAACTTTGATGCCCGCGTGGAGGCGGCCGCCCGTTCGGCTTATGCGGCGATCGGCCACGAGGTAAACCTATCCAGTCCCAAACAGCTGCAAGGCGTGCTTTTTGACGAACTCAACTTGCCAAAAACACGGCGTACCAAATCCGGGTACACCACTAATGCGGAGGCGCTGGCAGATCTAGCCGCAAAAATTGCGTATAAGGAAACTCCGGAAGCGATTGCCGGGCAGGTTTTCCTCAGCTCCCTGCTAGAACACCGGGACGCCATCAAACTGCGCCAGTCAGTGGAAGGTCTGCAACGTGCGGTGCAAGCTGATGGGCGTATCCACACCACTTTCCAACAGGCGGTGGCCGCCACCGGGCGGCTTTCCTCCACCGATCCGAACCTGCAAAACATTCATGCCCGTACGGAAGAAGGTTTACAGATCCGGGAAGCATTTATTGCCGGGCGAGGCTACGAAGGCCTCATGACAGCCGATTATTCGCAAATCGAGATGCGCATCATGGCTTCTCTTTCCGGTGATGAAGGGCTGATCGAAGCCTTTAACGAAGGTGAGGACCTACACAGCTACGTAGCCTCCCTGGTCTTTGAGATCCCTGAAGAACAAGTTTCTTCCCAGCAGCGTTCGCGTATTAAAGCCATGAGTTACGGTCTGGCTTACGGCCTGTCTGCTTATGGCCTGGCCCGGCAACTACATATCGGGGCAGATGAAGCAAAATCACTCATGGATGCCTACAACGCCCGCTTCGGGAAGGTCCGCCAATATTTGAATTCCCTGGTGGAACGGGCACGCCGTGATGGCTACACGGAAACTATCCTGGGCCGGCGCCGTTATCTACCCGAACTAGACTCTCCAAATCGGCAACTGCGGGAAGCTTCTGAACGGATGGCGCTCAACGCACCGATCCAGGGGAGTGCGGCGGACATCATCAAGATTGCCATGGTGCAGGTGGAAAGCGCTTTGCGTGAAGGTGGGTACCAAAGCCGGATCCTCTTGCAAGTGCATGATGAACTTGTTATTGAGATTGCTCACGGAGAGCGTGAACCGGTCGAGGAAATTGTGCGCCGTGAAATGGGGAACGCCTACGAGCTGCGCGTGCCGCTTTCCGTGGGCGTGGGCTACGGCGATAACTGGCGCGCCGCGGCCCACTAAGAAATTGCCACAGCAGGGCGATAAACCGTGCCCGCGCCGGTGCTAAGCCGCGAGGCTAACTTGCGGTGCCGGGCGCGGGCGCGAGTACCGGGCGACACGCCAGGAGGTTTCCTTCGCGGCCGCGCACTGGCATTTAGCCACCGAACCCCGTAAGATATTGCGTTGGTGTGGACATCCGTTCACACTGCACCCAGCCTAGGTGGGTGCTAAGTCCAACTATTAACCATCCGGAAGTTTTCAATACACATGACAACGAACACCCCCGAATCCTCGACTCTTCCCGAGGTCGCCATCAACGATATTGGTGATGAGGAAGCTCTGCTCGCCGCAGTCGATAAGACCATCAAGTACTTCAATGACGGCGACATCGTCGAAGGAACAGTCGTCAAGGTCGATCACGATGAAGTTCTCCTTGACATTGGCTACAAAACCGAGGGTGTTATTCCCTCTAAAGAACTGTCTATCAAGCACGACGTCGATCCCGATGACGTGGTTGAAGTAGGCGACACGATCGAAGCCCTCGTCCTGCAGAAGGAAGACAAAGAAGGCCGTCTCCTCCTTTCCAAGAAGCGTGCTCAGTACGAGCGTGCCTGGAAGAAGATCGAGAAGATCAAGGAAGAAGATGGCGTGGTCAGCGGCTCGGTTATCGAAGTGGTCAAGGGTGGCTTGATCCTCGATATCGGTCTGCGTGGCTTCCTGCCGGCTTCGCTGGTGGAAATGCGCCGCGTGCGTGACCTGCAGCCGTATGTGGGCCGCGAACTGGAAGCCAAGGTTATCGAGCTCGATAAGAACCGCAATAATGTGGTGCTTTCGCGCCGGGCTTGGCTGGAAGATACCCAGTCGCAGGTGCGTTCCGACTTCCTGGCTGGCCTGCAGAAGGGCCAGATCCGGGAAGGTGTGGTTTCCTCGATCGTCAACTTCGGTGCCTTCGTGGACCTGGGCGGCGTAGACGGCCTCGTGCACGTCTCCGAACTGTCCTGGAAGCACATCGACCATCCGTCTGAAGTGGTTGCGGTGGGCCAGAAGGTCAACGTGGAAGTACTCGACGTCGATCTGGATCGCGAACGCGTTTCCCTCTCCTTGAAGGCAACGCAGGAAGATCCGTGGCAGTCCTTCGCTCGCACCCACGCCATTGGGCAGGTTGTGCCGGGCAAGGTCACCAAGATTGTGCCCTTCGGTGCGTTCGTGCGCGTCGAAGACGGTATCGAAGGTCTCGTCCACATTTCCGAACTTGCTTCGCACCACGTGGATACGCCGGATGAAGTGGTCAAGGTTGGCGAAGAAATCTTCGTCAAGGTAATCGACATTGATCTGGACCGCCGCCGCATCTCGCTCTCGCTCAAGCAGGCGAATGAAGGCGTGGATCCGAACTCCGAAGATTTCGATCCCTCGCTGTACGGAATGGCTGCCGACTACGACGAAGAAGGCAACTACAAGTACCCCGAAGGTTTCGATCCGGAATCGAACGAATGGCTGGAAGGCTACGAGGTCCAGCGTGAAGAGTGGGAGAACGCTTACGCGCAGGCCCAGGCTCGCTGGGAGACCCACAAGGCCCAGGCCGCCAAGGCTCAGGAACGCGAAGTCGAATACGCTGCCGCTCGGGGTGGCCACGCTCCGCGTACCGCCGCTGATGATGCCGCGCCTTCTTCCTACACTTCGACGACGGACGCTTCGAGCTCGCTCGATTCGGACGCCGATGAAGCTCTGGCCGCGCTGCGTGAAAAGCTCACGAACAACTAAGCGGCAAGCTACGGCAACCAGAAACTTAATATTGGCTTGCTAAGCTCCAGCGGGGCGGTAGGTGCTAAAACTTCTAGCACCTACCGCCCCGCTTTTGCCTGCCATGCCGAATTTTGCTTGCCACGCCCAGGGCCGCGCGCCGCGCGCCCGGGGTTGTGGCCCCTCGGTCCGAACCCGGCTTCTCGTGCTTTACCCTTCGCACCTGGCCCTTAGCGCTTTGGTCCCTATCCTTTTGCCCTTCGCGCCTCGTACCAAGCTCGCGCGCTAATCTACAACTATGAGCGCTAAAGTTTTTACTGCCGGCCCAGCCCACGCCCGCAAACTCCGCGATATTGCCCATCCTGCCGGCCGGGCTTTGCGGCTCGGCGTAACCGGCGGCATTGGTACCGGCAAATCCACGGTCACCCAGTTACTTGCCCAGCTCCACGGCAATACCATCGTGGCCGATGCAGATGCTATCGCCCATGAGTTACAAGCACCCGGTTCACCACTTAGCGCGGAACTAGTGGCAACCTTCGGCCCCGAAATTAGTGGCCACGGCGGGGAAATCAGCCGGCCGCAACTGGCCCAAATAGTGTTTTCCAATCCGCAGGCCCGCCACCAGCTCAATGCCATCATGCATCCGGCGATCCGCCGCCGCGCCCACGAGATTATGGACAGTGCCAGGCCGGAACAATTCGTGATATTCGACGTCGCCCTCTTAATTGAAGTGAGCTGGCAAAAGGACGTAGACGCCGTGCTCCTCGTTACCGCGCCACCCGCGGCGCGCATTACCCGGCTTGCCGGGAGAGGAGTAGCACCGGCAGAAGCACGGCGGCGCATAAAAACCCAAATGAGTGATACCGAGCGGCGTAATGACTCTCACATTGAGGTGAATAATGCCGGCACAGCCGCGCAGTTACGCGAAGTACTAGCCCAGTGCGGGCCCGCCTGGCTCTGGGAAGATCAAAACCACCCCCAAAGTCGCCCCCGTTTGACCTAAGGAAACGTGCGTTTCCGCACGTAAACTGATCTGGTGGTGTGCCTCGCCCCGGCCGCGTTCTAACCAATTGCGGAGAAAGCTCTTGGCGGGCGCGGAAAATGTTCTCCGCGTTCTAACCAATTGCGGAGAAAACTCTCGGCGGGCGTGGAAAATACTTTCCGCACGAAGCGCGGAAAATACTTTCCTCCGTGAAACGCGGAGAGTGTGTTCCGCATGCAGAGAGCTCTATTTCGGCAGGCATGCACGCTCAGCTCTAATAGTGATTCAAAGGAGACCAAGATGAGCGAAATTCCCTGGGCAGGATCCCCGGCCAACGGCGTCGAACTGGTGGAATACAACGGACTGCAGGCCATTAAAATCGCAACCCCAGCGGTTTCGGCACTCGTATACCGTATGGGCGCGCATATCGCGCAGTGGGCTCCGGCCGGTCAAAAGTCGGCAATTTTCCTTTCGGAAGCCTCGAACTTTGCGCTCGGCACGCCGATTCGCGGCGGCATTCCGGTCATCACTCCGTGGTTCGGCCCGGCAGAGGCGGGTTTGCATGGCTGGGCTCGCACCCACGAATGGGAACTTGCGGAAGTCCACGAAACCGGAGGGGAAGTCGAATTGGAACTGCGGCTGCCCGCGAGTGAAGCTTATGGCCCGCACGGCGCGGAGCTGGAATGCGCATTGCGGATCAAGTTGGGCGCCTCCCTCGAAGTCACCTTCACAGTCACGAATGTTTCCACGCGCGAGGTACAGCCGGAAATGGCTTTGCATGCTTATTGGGAAGTCGATGCGCAAGCGGTTACGATCGCCGGTATTGAAGGGGGCGGCGTGGACCGCCTGCGTGATAACGCGGAGATTTCCGGGCCGCTAGAACCGCTCACCGGGCAAACCGTAGACCGGTTCTACACCTTCCCGGCCGAAATTGTTATTCACGACGCCGGTAACAGCCGCGATATTGTACTCAGCTCTCCCGAATCGGTGCAGGCAGTGGTGTGGAATCCGGGGGTTTCCGGAGCGCAGTCAAACGCCGATTTCAAAGACGATGATTGGCAGAAGTTCATATGCGTAGAAGCCACGCGGGTGCGGGATTTCGCGCCGGTTATCAACCCGGGTGAGGCGGCCAGCCTGAACTTGCGCGCCGAGGTTCGCGCGGCCTAAAACAACGGCGTCGTACGCAACTCACCGCGCCTGGCACAGCTCACCGGCTCCGCACCGCGCGCACTCGCATGTGTCTATCAAAATAAAGCGCCACACGCGCACGCCAAGATGAGGTTTTGCATCCGCATCTTAAGTTGCGCGCTACTTGGCACTTTGCCTGACCAGCTTGATATCTGCGCGCTACCAGGCATCTTGCGCGCTACCAGGCACCTTGCACGCTACTTGGCGATCCTTGCCCCGAGGGTTACTCACCGCTACTTTCGGGGCAGGGAATCGCGGGCCGTACCGGCATGCTTCGAACACGGGTACGATGGTAGGCATGGCAGTTGATACTCGTATCGAACGCGCAGAAAAACCCTTCGAGGTTATCTCCGACTACACGCCTTCGGGCGATCAGCCCCACGCTATTGCGGAGCTGGCGGAGAGGATCAATAACGGAGAAAAGGACGTGGTGCTCCTTGGGGCTACCGGCACCGGTAAATCTGCGACTGCCGCTTGGCTGGTGGAAAAGTTACAGCGGCCCACGCTCATTATGGAGCCGAATAAGACTTTGGCGGCGCAAATGGCAGCCGAATTTCGGGAGCTACTGCCCAATAATGCCGTTGAATACTTTGTTTCCTACTATGACTATTACCAACCTGAAGCCTACGTTCCGCAAACCGATACTTTTATCGAAAAGGATTCTTCGATTAACGATGAAGTGGAACGTCTGCGGCATTCGGCAACCAATTCTCTGCTCACGCGCCGCGATACCGTAGTAGTAGCTTCCGTTTCCTGTATTTATGGTTTGGGTACCCCGCAAGAATATGTAGACCGCATGGTGCAATTGCGTGTGGGGGATAGGATCGACCGCGATGAGCTGCTGAAGCTCTTCGTCGGCATGCAATATACGCGCAATGATATCGAGTTCACGCGCGGTACTTTCCGGGTGCGGGGCGATACCGTGGAAATCATTCCCGTCTACGAAGAACTAGCAATTCGAATCGAGTTCTTTGGCGACGAAATCGACGCGATCTCCACTTTGCATCCGCTCACCGGTAATAAGATCGCCGATACTGATACCGCCCATGTTTTCCCCGCTTCGCACTATGTGGCCGGGCCGGAAAGAATGGAACGCGCTATCGCTTCCATAGAGGCGGAACTAGAGGAACGGCTCGCCGAGCTCAAGTCGCAAAATAAACTCCTAGAGGCGCAAAGACTGGAGATGCGCACTACCTACGATCTCGAAATGATGCGCAATATCGGCACCTGTTCTGGAATTGAGAACTATTCGCGGCATATTGATGGGCGCGGGCCGGGCACTCCGCCAAATACTTTGCTGGACTATTTCCCGGACGATTTTCTGCTTATTATCGACGAATCGCATGTTACCGTCCCCCAGATTGGGGCCATGTATGAAGGGGATATGTCCCGTAAACGCACCCTGGTGGAATACGGTTTCCGCCTGCCTTCTGCCATGGATAACCGGCCGCTCAAGTGGGAGGAGTTCCAGGAACGCATCGGGCAAACCGTCTATCTTTCTGCGACTCCTGGCAAATATGAACTGGAACGTTCCGATGGTTATGTGGAACAGATTATTCGCCCCACCGGTTTGGTAGATCCGCTCATCCGAGTCAAACCAACGGAAGGGCAAATCGACGATTTGCTCGAAGAAATCCGCGTGCGGGCCGCGAAACAGGAACGCGTGCTGGTTACCACTTTGACCAAGAAAATGGCGGAAGACCTTACCGATTACCTGTCGGAACGGGATGTGCGGGTGGAGTACCTGCATTCTGATGTGGATACTTTGCGCCGCGTGGAGTTGCTGCGGCAGTTGCGGCTGGGTGAATTTGATGTACTGGTAGGTATTAATCTTTTGCGTGAAGGTTTGGATCTGCCCGAAGTATCCTTGGTAGCAATTCTCGACGCCGATAAACAGGGCTTCTTGCGGTCAACGACGTCGTTGATTCAAACCATCGGCCGGGCGGCCCGCAATGTTTCGGGCGAGGTCCACATGTACGCCGATACGATCACGCCGAATATGCAAGAAGCGATCGAAGAAACTAACCGGCGCCGCGAAAAGCAAATCGCTTACAACAAAGAACACGGTATCGATCCGCAACCTTTGCGTAAGAAGATTTCCGATGTGACCGATATGCTCGCCCGCGAGGACGTAGATACCGAAACGCTCCTGGCCGGTGGATATCGCACCGAACCCGAATACGCGAAGGGGCGTGCCCCCGCCCGGGAAATCGCGCGGGCCGAGGGCGCGGGGCAGTTGCGAGAAATGATCAACGAACTGAGTTTGCAAATGCATGCAGCGGCTGAACAATTACAGTTCGAACTCGCCGCCCGCTACCGGGACGAAATTAAAGATCTCAAATCAGAACTCTGGCACGCCGAACAGGCGCAAAAATAGAGAGCTAATTAGCATTTTCGGTGCGGGCATGTGTGTAGGCCTTTCGGGTAAGGTGGTGCGCCGGGAGGGGAGTACTTCCAGGAAATATCGGTTCGTCATCACGGCGCTAGCTAGATCATGCCGGATCACGCTTGCGCCCGGACCGAGACCGCACCGCACATTTCGCCAGGTGAGGCCCGGTAAGGGGCAGACCCAAAGAAAGTCGGGATTGGTGGAAGGAGACCTTCGGTTCATTTAGCTCAAGCTCTACCGGAGGATTCATAGTGATCTCTCATATTGCTACGACCGTTGCTACCGAGGCCCCGGATATGGTGGTCCACCCGTGGGAATGGATCGTGCTCTCAGTGCTCGTGTGCGGTCTACTTGCCTTTGACCTGATGGGGCATATCCGCAAACCACATGAGCCGACGATGAAAGAATCGGCAAAGTGGTTCGCGTTCTACGTTTCCGTGGCCATACTGTTTGTCTTCTACGTGTGGTTGCAGCACGGAGGCGGCTTCGCGATGGAGTACTTCTCCGCCTACGCGCTCGAAGAATCTTTGTCCATGGACAATATCTTCGTCTTCATCATTATTATGGCGTCCTTTGCGGTGCCGCGCGTACTGCAACAAAAAGTACTGTTCTGGGGAATCATTATTGCCCTCGTGTTGCGGCTCGTCTTTATTTTGCTGGGAGCCGCTATCGTTTCCCGCTTCGCCTGGGTGTTCTTCTTGTTCGGAGCCTTCCTGATCTACACGGCTATCGGGCAAGCCCGGCAGGGGATCGCCGGGGATGAAAACGAGGAATATAAAGAAAACGTGCTGGTGCGCGTCACCCGCAAGATCTTCCCGGTTACCAATGAATACCACGGAGATCATGCCATCGTTCGCATTAATGGTAAGCGGCATCTAACGCCCTACCTGTTGTGCATCGTGGCGATTGGCGCCGCTGATTTCATGTTCGCTTTGGATTCCATTCCCGCTTCCTTCGGAGTAACCCAAGAGCCCTACATTATTTTCGCGGCTAACGCTTTTGCGCTAATGGGCCTGCGGCAACTCTTCTTCCTCATTGACGGCCTGCTGGAACGGCTCGTCTACCTGCATTATGGATTAGCCGCAATCCTCGGCTTTATTGGCTTGAAGCTCTTCCTGGAAGCTTTCCATACGTATGGCATGCTGGAGTTTATTCCGGCCCCTTCGCCGGCTGGTTCGCTCATTTTGATCCTCGTGATCCTGCTTATTACCGTGGTGGCTTCGGTAGTCAGATCCCGAAAGCTAGCTCGCCAACAAGCAGCTGAAGAAGAAGACGAAGCTACGGAAAGCTAGCCGTGAGGTTTCGGGCTTTATGAGCCTCTAAACGCGATGCTCTTTACGCGAGGCGCCGCCTGGGTCGCAAGGCCGAGGCGGCGCTTTCGTTGGCCGGGCAGCAGCAGTTTCTAGGAGGCGTGATGTGCCCGTTGCGTTTATATGGTGGTTTTATGGCCGTTTAGCGAGCCGGCGGGCAATGATTGCGCATACCAGGATTTGGAGCTGGTGGAAGACGACGACGGGTACCGTCAGCGGGGCAACGATGGGCCCGGGGAAAATAGCTTTGGCCATGGGTAGCCCGGTGGCCAAGGATTTTTTCGATCCGCACATGAGCACCACTATGCGATCTTCGGTCGATAGTTTTGCCAGGCCCGCAGTCCACCAGGTAAGGCCGAGCATGACCGCGAGCATCACGCAACACAGCAGGCTGAGTACCACGATCGTTCCCAGGGTGACTCCCTTCCACGCGCCTTCTGCGGTGGCGTTGAGAACGGAAGAAAAGACGATGAGGATAATCGAGGTGTTATCTACCGTGCGTACTAGCTTGGGGTGGGCGCGCCAAAAATTACCGACGAATGGTTGTAGGCATTGCCCGAGTATGAACGGCAAAAGGAGCTTGAGGAGCACGGAGGTAAGACCGCCGCCGCTAGCCCCACCCACATTCAGGAAGAGCATCACGAGCAGGGGCGTGAGGAACATGCCCAAAATATTTGAGATCGTGGCAGAGGTGACGGCTGCCGCCACATTTCCGCGGGCGATGGACACCATGGTTACGGAGGACTGGATCGTGGAAGGCAGAAGCGAAAGATAGAGAAAACCGAGCGCGAAACCTTCGCCCAAGAAAGGTGCGGTGAGGTGCCCCAACCCAAAACCGACGAGCGGAAAGAACACATAGGTCGAAATAAGCACCAAACCTTGTAGGCGTACATTGCGTAAACCGCGTAGCACATCGCTAGTTCGCAACCGCATTCCATACACGAAGAACACCGTGGCAACGGCCAGGTCGCCCACAATTTCCAAGATGTGGCGGGGCCCGGCAGGCGCATGAATAAGCAAGCCGGCTACCAAAGCTACCAAAATACCGGTTACTAGCGGATCTGGCCGCCACCTTAGAAGTCTCTTCATAACGCTTAGCAACATTACCAGCGTGCAGCGCGGTTTCTTACCGTAACCGTTTGCCTCTCCGCCCACATCCGGGCGGCTAAGACATGCGGCCCTTCTAATTGCATGCCAAGCTGTGTCTCGGGTGCCAAACCATGCCCGCAGGTTTCTGGAGGCAGTTGGTGCGCAGCGGCGGCAGGTTTCTGGCGAGGCCGGTTCCTAGCCGCCGCCGGTGAAACACTTCTCTCGCTACTTTCGAACACTTGTTCCATACGGTAGGATTGGCCAGGTGAGTGACGTTATCCATGTACAGGGTGCCCGCGAAAATAATCTTCGCAATATCACGATTGATATTCCACGCAATGGCCTCGTTGTCTGCACGGGCCTTTCCGGTTCCGGCAAATCTTCTCTCGCTTTTGACACGATTTTTGCGGAAGGTCAGCGCCGCTACGTGGAATCTTTGAGTTCCTATGCGCGCATGTTCCTCGGGCAAATGGATAAGCCGGATGTGGATCTTATTGAAGGGCTATCTCCGGCGGTTGCGATTGATCAGAAGTCCACGAACCGCAATCCGCGTTCCACGGTCGGTACCGTTACCGAAGTATATGACTATCTGCGTTTGCTTTTTGCGCGCGCGGGCGTGCAATACTGCCCGGAATGCGGGGAACGGATCCGGGCCCAATCGGCTGAACAAATCGTGAACTCCCTGCTTGAATACCCGGAAGGGACCCGGTTTATGGTCCTCGCGCCGGTAGTGCGTGGGCGCAAGGGAGAATATGCGGACGTACTGGAAGAGCTCGCCCAGGCCGGCTATACGCGCGCCCGTATTGATTCGGAGGATGTACGCCTTGATAACCCGCCCAAGCTGGATAAAAAACTTCGCCATGATATCGACGTCGTCGTCGATCGCTTGGCGGTGCGGGAAGGTATTCGGACCCGGCTCACCGATTCCGTAGAACAAGCACTCGGATTATCCGGTGGAGTGATGTTCGTGGTGTTTGTGGACGTGGAAGAATCTGATCCGCGCCATATGCGCCGTTTTTCGGAGAAACGTTCCTGCCCCAACGGGCACGAACTCGTACTGGAAGAAATCGAACCCCGCACCTTCTCCTTCAACGCACCCTACGGTGCCTGCCCGGAATGCGACGGGATCGGAAGCAAACTGCAAGTCGCGGAAGACCTCGTAGTACCAGACGTCACCAAAACTTTACGGGAAGGCGCCATCGCTCCGTGGACGCCCCACCAAGATTTCTTCACCCGGCAAATGGAATCACTCGGAGAAGAACTCGGGTTCGACGTCGATACCCCCTGGCAAAAGCTACCCCGAAAAGCAAAAAATGCGCTCCTCGACGGTTCGAACTTTAAAGTCCAAGTGAAATACCGGAACCGCTGGGGGAGGATGCGCGAATACTCCACTGGCTTTGAAGGCGTACGCCGGTATGTGAAACGCAAGCACAGCGAAACCGAATCGGATTGGAGTCGCAACCGCTACGAAGGATATATGCGGGAAGTGACCTGCGCCGTGTGTAAAGGTGCACGGCTCAAACCAGAAGTGCTGGCCGTGCGTATTGGCGAGCTCAATATTTACGAATTGTGTTCGCTTTCCATTGCGGATGCGAAAGACTATCTCGATAACGTCAAACTCGATGCTTTCCAAGCAAAAATTGCCGCGCAAGTGCTGCGTGAAGTGCAGGTCCGGCTGGGCTTTTTGGTAGATGTTGGCCTTTCCTACCTAACTTTGGCACGCGGTGCAGCCACGCTTTCTGGCGGGGAAGCACAACGTATTCGTCTCGCCACGCAAATCGGTTCCGGGCTGGTAGGTGTGCTCTACGTACTCGACGAACCCTCAATTGGTTTGCACCAAAAAGACAATGACCGTTTGCTCGCCACTTTGTGTAAGCTCCGCGATCTGGGAAACACCCTGCTCGTGGTAGAACACGATGAAGATACAATCCGCAGTGCCGATTGGCTTATCGATATTGGCCCGGGAGCTGGGGAAAAGGGC
This sequence comes from Actinobaculum suis, assembly GCF_900618115.1. Taxonomy (NCBI): domain Bacteria; kingdom Bacillati; phylum Actinomycetota; class Actinomycetes; order Actinomycetales; family Actinomycetaceae; genus Actinobaculum; species Actinobaculum suis. The sequence goes on along the minus strand of NZ_UYIO01000001.1, from coordinate 1,335,776 downwards.
GGCAACGTAGTCTATGCGGGGCCGGTAGCCGGAATTTTGGAAGCTCCGAATTCGATCACCGGGGACTATCTAGCCGGCCGGCGCCAGATCGCGGTACCCCAAAAACGGCGGCCCAGTGATCCGAAACGGCAAATTGTGGTGAAAGGGGCGCGGGAAAATAACCTACGCAATATCACCGTAAAATTCCCGATCGGCACTTTTATCGCGGTTACCGGAGTTTCTGGTTCTGGTAAATCTACTCTCGTCAACCAGATCCTTTACCAGTCTTTGGCGAACCAGTTGAATCGCGCGCATGGCGTGATCGGTAAACACACGTCTGTTACCGGGATCGAAGAGCTCGAAAAAGTAGTGCATGTGGACCAGTCGCCAATCGGGCGCAGTCCGCGGTCGAACCCGGCCACCTATACCGGGGTGTGGGATCGGGTGCGGGAACTATTCGCGCAAACCCAGGAAGCGAAAGTTCGCGGCTATAAAGCCGGCCGGTTCTCCTTCAACGTGAAAGGGGGCCGGTGTGAGGCTTGCAAGGGCGATGGCACGATTAAAATCGAGATGAATTTCTTGCCGGATGTTTATGTGCCGTGCGAAGTGTGCCACGGGGCCCGCTATAACCGGGAAACCCTGGAAGTGCACTACAAGGGCAAAAATGTGGCAGAAGTTCTCGATATGACGATTAGTGAAGCCCTCGAGTTCTTCGACCCCATCCAGCGCATCACCCGCTATTTGGCGACCTTGGAACGAGTGGGGCTGGGATATGTGCGGCTCGGGCAAAGCGCCACCACGCTTTCTGGTGGCGAAGCCCAGCGCGTAAAACTAGCTTCGGAACTACACCGGCGCAATCGCGGAAAAACCGTGTACATCCTGGACGAGCCGACCACCGGTTTGCATTTCGAAGACGTCCGTAAACTATTACTGGTATTGCAAGGCCTGGTGGACCAAGGCAATACCGTGATTGTGATTGAACACAATCTGGACGTCATCAAATCCGCCGACTGGGTGATTGACCTCGGCCCCGACGGTGGGGCAGGTGGCGGAACCGTCGTCGCCACCGGCACCCCGGAACAGGTGGCGCAAGTTCCGGAATCTTATACCGGGCAATACTTGGCGAAACTGCTAGCTAATACGCCCCAGTAAGCCTCACCCGGGCGGAAGGCACCTAGGCTAGGCAAAAAGGGCGTCTAAGCTGGGCGGAAGGACATCTAAGCTAGGCAAAGCTATCTTGAGCTGGGCAAAGCTATCTAAACTGGGCAAAGCTATCTGAGCTCGGCAAGGCTATCTGAGCTGGGCAAAGCCATCTGAGCTCGGCAAACAGGAATCTGGCCAGGTACGTACGGAGGAGAGGAGAAAAGTGGCTGATCCACAGAGCTATCGGCCCCGCACCGCGGACATTCCCACGGATCCGGGGGTTTACCGGTTTCTCGACGGCGAAGGCCGCGTCCTCTACGTAGGCAAAGCCAAAAACCTGCGCAACCGCCTGCAAAACTATTTCCAACCGCCGGAAAACCTAATTCCGCGCATCCGGAAAATGGTCTTTACCGCCACCCGCGTGGTGTGGGTGGTGGTCGGCTCGGAAGTGGAAGCCCTCACCCTCGAATATACGTGGATCAAACAGTTCGAGCCGCCCTTCAACGTAATGTTTCGGGACAATAAGTCCTACCCATACGTGGCGGTTTCTATGGCGGATGAATATCCGCGTGCCTATATCACCCGGCAGAAACACAGAAAAGGAAACGTATATTTCGGGCCCTACACGAAAGTGTGGGCAATCCGAAAAACGCTGGATTCTCTGCTCCCAATTTTCCATATGCGTTCGTGTACAGACGCGGATTTTCGGCGGGGGCAACGCACCTGCCGGCCATGTTTTAACACCCATATTGGCCTGTGTAACGGGGCGTGTGCCGGCCTGGTTTCGAAGGAAGAAAACCGGAAAGCTGCCGAAGCTTTTATTGCGTTTATGGATTCGGATGGGCAAGCCCTCATTCGCGAAAAAACACAGGAAATGCGGGAAGCTGCCGCGGCCCTCGAATATGAAAAGGCCGCCCGTTTGCGCGACGAAATTCAGGCTTTGCAGGCGGCTACCGAACGTAACGTAGTAGTTTTTAACGGCAATCTGAATGCCGACGTTATCGGTTTGGAAGCGGATGAAATTGATGCTTCCGTACAGATTTTCTATATCCGGGGTGGGCGCATTCGCGGCCAACGCGGCTGGATTACCGAAACGGACGGGACGGACCCCGCGGAAGTAATTAGCCAGTTACTGCTCCACGTATATGGGGATCCCGAATATGACCGGTACCGTGGGGTGGGAACGCAAAGTAACCGCCGGGTAGAAGCACCGAAGGCGGTAGATGACCGCGACCATACTCCGGCCGGTGCGATACCTTCCGAAATTTGGGTGCCCGTGTTTCCGACCGATAAATCGGAAATCGAACGCTGGTTGGCCGAGCGCCGCGGTGGGCCAGTGCATTTGAAACGCCCTCAACGCGGTCAAAAAGCGCAGCTTGCCGCTACCGTGCACGCCAATGCGAAGCAAGCTTTCGATCGCAATAAGCTCGCGCGCGCCGCCGATATTACGGTGCGTTCCCAAGCCTTGGAAGAACTGCGCGAAGGATTGGATCTGCCGCGCGCGCCCCTGCGGATCGAAGGTTACGACATTTCGCATACCCAGGGCCATCAACAGGTAGGTTCCATGGTCGTATTCGAAGACGGCTTGAAGAAAACCGCTGATTACCGGCACTTTATTGTGAAAGGCCCGGATGGTCAGGGCGTGCCCGATGATACCGCGGCGATGGATGAAGTTTTGCGACGCCGCCTCCGCCGCCTCCAAGAAGGTGCCTATGGTGACGATGCCGGTGGGGAAGAAGATGCCACGCCGGCCACCCTAGAGGCTACCCCCGCGGATGCTACCGGAGCCGCACCGGCCCGCCGTTTTGCCTATAAACCAGACCTCTTCGTAGTCGATGGCGGCCTGCCACAAGTCAATGCCGTGCAACGCGTAGTAGACGAATTCGACGCCGATGTAGCGGTGATCGGCCTGGCTAAACGCCTCGAAGAAGTATGGGTGCCGGGCGAGGAATACCCGGTGATTTTTCCGCGCAATTCCGCCGCTTTGCGGCTCTTGCAACAGGTGCGCGATGAATCGCACCGGTTTGCGATTACTTTCCACCGCAAGCGGCGCGGCCAAGCCATGACCCGTTCGGTACTCGACGAGATCCCCGGGCTCGGCCCCGCAAAACAAAAAGCGTTGCTCAAAAAACTCGGCTCGGTAAAACGTATCCGCGCCGCCTCCGCAGAAGAACTACAGCAAGTTCCCGGCGTCGGCCCCAAACTCGCCCGCGAAATCACAGATTTCTTCGGCACCGCCGAAGCGGCCGGCGCCACGAAGAGCACTGCGCACGGCGCCACGAAGGGCGCTGCAGGAACGGAGGGCACTGCCGATGCGGACGGAACACCATCCGGAACCACCACCGAAACTTCAGCGACCGCTACGGACGGCGCCACTATCTCCGCTAACTCGGAGTGCGCATCCGCGTAACCTCCCGCGACTGTGGCATGATGGTGATTATGAGCGATATCAATGATACTTCGCGCATCCCGAAGGTGGTGCCGCAGGCAGATGCACAGGCCCATCTGCCACCCGCACAGGTGCCTGAAATTATTGTGGTTACCGGAATGTCAGGGGCCGGGCGTACCCGCGCTGCCAACACGCTGGAAGACTTGGGCTGGTACGTCGTCGATAATTTACCGCCGCGGCTCCTCAAAGCCATGGTGGGTTTGATGTCTCCAGATGGGGGAGTGCAGCGGCTTGCCGTCGTCGTCGATGTGCGTTCGCGCGAATTCTTCGCTGAACTAGTGGGCCAACTTGACGTTGTACGCAAATCCGGGGTGGACTACCGGATCATTTTCTTGGACGCCTCTAATGATGAACTTATCCAGCGTTTTGAGGCGGTGCGCCGCCCGCACCCACTCGAACCACACGGACGTTTGCTGGACGGTATTCGCAAGGAACGCAAACTGCTTACAGACCTGCGTAACCGGGCCGATTCCGTAATTGATACCACCGGGCTTTCCGTCCACGATCTTGCCCGGAAAATCCGTTCCCTCGTGGGGGATGGAACGCAAGACAATGTGCGCATAACCGTGATGTCTTTCGGTTTCAAATACGGTCTGCCCATGGACGCCGATAATGTGGCAGACGTCCGTTTCCTCCCTAACCCGTACTGGGTTTCCGAGCTGCGGCACCTTACCGGGCACGATAAACCGGTAGCAGATTTCGTACTGGAACAGGCCGGCGCCCAAGAATTTGTGGACAAGTATTCCGAACTCTTGATTGGCATTCTGGCCGGATACTCGCGCGAACTGAAACCGTATACCACGATCGCGATCGGGTGTACGGGCGGCAAACACCGTTCCGTAGCGATCGCCGGGGCAATTTCTGAAAAGCTGCGCCAAGCCGGGCAATCCGTACGTACCATCCACCGCGATTTAGGACGCGAATAACCAACCTCCCCCAAACTAAACCCACGCCGAAGTACTAAATCCACGGCCCTAAAGCCACACCCACTGCCCTAAACCCACGCGCTAAGTGCCACGCGCTAAGATCACGAACTAGAAACGAAGCACACCGCTGTACAGTAGGACCACAATGCAGTCACACCCCGGTAGTCCGGAAACATCGGCGCGGTGGGAGTGCAGGAACCTAGCAGGAACGGAACCGGAACCTAGCAGAAACGGAACCGGAACCTAGCAGAAACGGAACCGGAACCTAGCAGGAACCAAACCAGGCAGTAGCACCGCTGTACAGCATTACAGAAGCCGCAGAATACAGCATAAAAATGAGGGATCGAGGCGCATGATGGAAAGGGGAAGTCGGGGGCCCAAAGTGGTGGCGCTTGGTGGCGGGCATGGGCTGGCCGCCACGCTTTCCGCATTACGGCTAATTACCAGACGGATTACCGCGGTGGTCACAGTTGCCGACGACGGCGGTAGCTCCGGCCGGTTGCGAAAAGAATTCGATGTGATCCCACCCGGGGATTTACGCCAAGCTCTTTCCGCACTGTGCGATGATGGCGAATGGGGTCAAACTTGGCGCGATGTGTTACAACACCGCTTCCAATCCGATGGGCCTTTGAGTGGTCACGCCCTCGGCAACCTACTCATTTTGGCCATGTGGGAACAACTCGGGGATACCATGCGCGGCCTGGACTGGGTGGGCCAGCTCCTACGGATTAAAGGCCGCGTGGTGCCGATGGCCCCCATCCCGCTCGATATTGAAGCAAAAGTGGAAGAAGATGGCGAAATTCGTCAATATCGCGGCCAGGTAGAGGTAGCTACGGCGCGCGGCCGGGTCAAACACGTAAATCTGATTCCGGAAAATCCGCCGGCCCAACCAGAAGCCCTAGAAGCAATTGATGCGGCTGATTGGGTAGTATTTGGCCCCGGCTCTTGGTACACCTCGGTAATTCCCCATCTATTGGTGCCAGATCTGCACGAAGCGCTCGTCCGCACGAAAGCACGGCGGGTGATGGCACTCAACTTGGGTACGGAACGCGAAACTCTGGGGATGAGCCCGGCCGATCACGTGCGCTCATTCCACGAACACGCCCCCGACTTGCGGCTGGACGTGATTATTGCCGACCCGCGGGCCATCGACGATCTGGATGCCGTGTATGAAGCGGCCAGCCTTACCGGAGCCACGCTCATGCTCCGCCAGGTGCGGATGCGCGAACATCCTTTCCGCCACGATTCTTTGCGCCTTGCTGCTGCTTACCGGGACGCTTTCGAAGGCCTCATGGGCGATATCGAATAGGCTCCTGCAGGCTTCGTTCGGGCTTCCAGCGGGCGCATACGCGCTTCCTGCGGGCACATACGGGCTTCCTGCGGGCCGCAAGGGAATCATGAAGGCCGCAAGGGATATTGAGTAAGAGACGGCGAACCATTTTACTGCACGAAATGGCTTTCGCACGAGGCTGGAGGGCACAGACACGCCGCGCCACGATGCGCTAGGGTATTTTTTCGTGCCCCGCCATTTCGCGCTGCGATAGTACCTGTTTTTAGGTATTCGCTGCATTCGCTGGGTGCACCGATTGTTTTATGATTGCCCGCAGTAGAGAAAGAGAAGGATACGCATTGCCCGCTTTAACCGTGCCAGTCAAAGAGGAACTCGCGAAAGTGAAACCCACCTCGCGGGCCGCTGCGATCGCCGAAATTTCGGCGATGTTCCGCTTCGGCGGGGGACTGGTGGTACGGGATTCCCGCCTGGCCCTGATGTGCGAACTTGGCCATGAACTCAGCGCGCGCCGCCTCTGCGCGCTCCTCGAACAGGTGCTCGGCGCAGATTCGGCGGTGGCGCAGGTATCCTCGCAAATGAAACAAGGGCTGCGCTACCGGATCTTGGTAGCCGACCCCCGCGAGAGGTTCGCCCACAAACTCGGGCTTTTGGATTCACGTGGCCGCCCCACCGCCGGTATTGCCACTTTTATCGTGGGCGGTACGAAAGCCGATGCGGCCGCGGCATGGCGGGGAGCTTTCCTGGCGCGCGGTTCACTCATGGAACCGGGGCGCAATGCTTCCTTGGAAGTAGTATGCCCGCAACTGGAAGCCGCCTACGGGCTAGGAGGGTTAGCCCGCCGGCTCGATATTCAGTACCGGGTACGTGAAGCACGCGGCGCCCAAAGGGTAGATATACGCGGTGGGGAAGCAATTTCTGACATGCTGGCCCGCATGGGTGCCAACGACGCCGTTATCCACTGGGAAGAATTACGCGTCAAGAAGGAAGTACAAGGCACCGTGAATCGGCTCGCGAATTTCGACGACGCTAATATGCGCCGCAGCGCCAACGCGGCCGTTATTGCCGTACTGCGCGTGCAACGCGCCTTCGAAATCCTAGGCGATGATATTCCAGCAAACCTGCGCGAAGCCGGGGAAGCCCGCGTGGCCTTCCCGAGTGATTCTTTGGCGATGCTCGGCGAACGTCTCGATCCGCCGGCCACCAAAGACGCCGTGGCCGGGCGGCTCCGGAGACTCAACGCCCTGGCTGATAAACGAGCCGAAGAACTGAACGTACCCACTACGCTCGACCACGCGCGGGCGGCCGGGCATACGGATATTTAAAGCCCCGCAAAACCGGTTTTTAAGCCCCTGGAAAACTGGCTATTTAAAGCTCCCAGAAAGCTGGCTTTACCTGCGCCTAAAGAACCTTGGGAAACCGCGGAAAACCCTGCTTCGCCGCCCGAAAAAACAGGACTTTAGGCGCTAAATAAGTATGCTCCAGTGGGCTTTGTGCCCAACGTCGCACGCCTTCTTTCCCGACTCCTGCGTTCTTCCCGCGCAAGCCTGTAAAATTACTAGTGGATACGGGAAATCTCCCGTCCCTACCCCGCAAATCCGCGGGAACCATAGAACGCGCTAAAAGCGCGTGAGGAGGAAAACTAAGTGACTGTACGCGTTGCTATTAACGGTTTTGGTCGCATTGGCCGTGCATTCGTTCGCGCCGTGGAGAAGGAAGACTTGGATCTCAACTTTGAGATCGTCGCAGTTAACGACCTGACCGACGTTAAGACGCTTGCGCATCTTCTCAAGTACGACACTGTCGGCGGCCACTTCCCGGGCACCATCGAACTCACCGAAGATGGCTTCTCTGTTGATGGTAAGGAAATCAAGGTTTTCGCCGAAAAGGATCCGGCACAGTTGCCTTGGAAGGAACTCGGCGTTGACATTGTTGTCGAATCCACCGGCCGTTTCCGCACCCGCGAAGGTATGGAGAAGCACATCGAAGCCGGCGCCAAGAAGGTAGTTCTTTCGGCTCCCGGTAAGGATGAAGACGCTACTTTCGTTATCGGTGTCAATGATGACGAATACGATGCTGCTAAGCACACCCTTATTTCCGATGCTTCCTGCACCACGAACTGCTTGGCTCCGCTTGCCAAGGTTCTCCAGGAGAAGTTCGGCATTGAAAAGGGTCTGATGACTACGATCCACGCTTACACCGCGGATCAGAACCTGCAGGATGCCCCGCACAAGGATCTGCGCCGTGCTCGCGCCGCCGCGCAGAACATCGTGCCGACCACCACCGGTGCTGCCCAGGCAGTATCCAAGGTAATTCCTGAGCTCAAGGGCAAGTTCGACGGCTACGCCGTGCGCGTTCCCGTCATCACCGGCTCGCTCGTGGACCTCACCTTCCAGACCTCCAAGGAAGGCATCACGGCGGAAGAAATCAACGCTGCTGTCAAGGAAGCTGCTGAAGGTGAACTGAAGGGCACCCTGGCCTACACCGAAGAACCGATTGTTTCGACCGATATTGTGCTCGATCCGCACCAGTCGATCTTCGATGCTTCGCTCACTAAGGTACTGGGTGACCTCGTCAAGGTTGTTTCCTGGTATGACAATGAGTACGGCTACACGGTGTCGCTGCTCAAGCTCACCGATATCGTTGCTAAGAGCCTGTAGTCAGATCGGCTAGTCCACGCAATGAATGAGGGAGGTGCCCGTGCGTATGATGTTCATGCGCACGGGCACCTTGTGCTGAAAGGAAGAATTTATGAGAACTATTGATTCGCTAGGCGATTTGGCCGGCAAGAAGGTCCTGGTACGGTCCGATTTTAACGTGCCGCTCGACGCGGAAAAGAATATTACGGATGATGGCCGTATTCGCGCTGCCCTTCCGACCCTCAACCGGTTGCTCGAAGCCGGTGCCAAGGTTATCGTGATGGCTCACCTGGGGCGCCCGAAGGGCAAGGTCAACCCGGACTTTTCGCTAGCTCCGGTAGCTAAGCGCCTGGGCGAACTGCTCGGCAAGGAAGTCACGCTGGCCGCCGATACGGTGGGCGAAGATGCCCACGCCAAGGTGGATGCGATGGCCGCGGGCGATGTGGTCCTTCTCGAAAACGTACGTTTTGATCCGCGCGAAACCTCGAAGGTTGAAGCTGAACGCGAAGAGCTTGCCAAGGAATACGCTTCTTTGGCCGATGTTTTCGTATCCGATGGGTTCGGCGTCGTACACCGTGCGCAAGCCTCGGACTACGATGTGGCCAAGCTGTTGCCCTCCGCGGCCGGGGAACTGGTGTTCAAGGAAATCGATTCGCTTTCCAAAGCCACCGATAATCCGGAACGTCCCTACACCGTAGTGCTTGGTGGTTCGAAGGTTTCCGACAAGATTGGCGTTATCGAAAACCTGCTGCAGAAGGCAGACAAACTGCTCATCGGCGGCGGCATGGCCTTTACCTTCCTGCGTGCCAAGGGCCTGGAAATCGGTAGCTCGCTATGCGAAGACGACCAGCTAGAAACTGCGCGCAAGTACATCGAGGAAGCTTCAGCTAAGGGTGTGGAGCTGCTCTTGCCAGTCGATGTAGTAGTGGCAGAAAAGCCGGAAGCGGGAGTTCCTTCCTCGATTGTTTCCGCCAACGATATGCCCGCCACCGAAGCTGGCTTGGATATCGGGCCGGAAACTGCTGATCTGTTCGCGGAAGCCATTGCTGCTTCGAAGACAGTGGTTTGGAACGGGCCGATGGGCGTGTTCGAAGTAGAAGATTTCGCGGCGGGTACGCGCGCGGTTGCGCAAGCCATGCAGGATGCCGAAGGTTTCACTATCGTGGGTGGTGGCGATTCGGCCGCGGCCGTGCGTACGCTCGGCTTCGACGAATCAAAGTTTAACCACATCTCGACCGGCGGCGGCGCTTCTCTCGAATTCCTCGAGGGGAAGACCCTGCCCGGCATTGCTGTTCTGGAGGACTAAATATGGCACGCACCCCAATTATGGCGGGGAACTGGAAGATGAACCTGGACCACTTGGAGGCAACTCATTTGGTCCAAAAGCTCGCCTGGACGCTGGAAGACGTTAAGCACGATTACTCCAAAGTGGAAGTGGTAGTGCTCCCGCCTTTCACCGATCTGCGGTCCGTACAAACCTTGTGCGAATCCGATGGCTTGCAGATTCGTTACGGCGCCCAAGACGTTTCGATCCACGACGAGGGTGCCTATACGGGTGAGATTTCTACTTCCATGCTCACCAAGCTCGGTTGCAGCTATGTGGTAGTCGGCCATTCGGAACGCCGCGAATATCACGGGGAAACCAACGAATTCATCGGCCAGAAAGCCAAGAAGGCTCTAGATGCCGGTTTGACTCCGATCATCTGCTGCGGGGAAGCCCTGCAGGTGCGGAAGGAAGGCAAGCAGGTGGAATACGTGGTAGGCCAGATCGATGCGATGCTCGCCGATCTGAGCGCTGCCGAAGTAGCGAAATCTGTAATCGCCTACGAACCGATCTGGGCTATTGGCACCGGTGAAGTGGCCACCCCGGCCGATGCGCAGGAAGTATGCGGAGCCATTCGGGCGCGCATTGCCGAACTCTTCGATGAAGCGACGGCGCAAGCCGTCCGCATCCAATACGGCGGTTCCGTAAAACCGGGCAATGTGGTTGACATTATGGCGCAGCCTGATGTTGACGGCGCCCTCGTTGGGGGAGCCAGCCTGAAGGCGGAAGATTTCGCCCGTATCGTTACCTACCAACAGTAAAGCCGGATTAGCTGACATTGGCTGACGTGACGAAGAGCGCGAACGAGCATTCCACTCGTTCGCGCTCTTCCGGCTAAGATGCATTATGTTGCAATAGTTTTCGTACCGAAAGGACGCCCCTGGTGACCGTTCTGCTCTACATCTGCGAGGCTTTTCTCCTCCTCACGAGTATCCTCCTTACCCTTTCTATCCTTTTGCATAAGGGCAAGGGAGGCGGTATTTCCGAAATGTTCGGAGGCGGAATTTCCACCTCCATGCGTTCTTCCGGCGTTGCCGAACGAAACCTGAACCGCATCACCGTGGGCTTGGCCCTCATCTGGTTCATCTCGGTGGTGCTAATCGGACTCATCGTCAAGTTCGGCTAAAACAAACTACAAAAAATGGGCTACTCGCGCAGAGTAGCCCATTTTTTTGTGCCTGTATGTGGCCTGCTTTGCCTAGTTAACGTCTTAGCTGGTGCAACTGGCTGGAGATCGTTCAGCTGGCTGGGGAGCTAGTTCAGCTTGCCGGAGCTAGCTCAGCTTGCCGGAGCTAGCTCAGCTTGCTGGAGATAGCTCTGTTGTTGGCTGGAGCTAGTTCTTTTGGCTGGAGCTAGCTCAGCTTGCTGCGGCCGCTGTTTCATCTTCGGCGTGCAAAAGCACCAGCCCTTCGGTCAATACTTTGGCGTAGGCCGGATCCGGGTTCAAATCACGCAGATCTTCGATCAGCATGGCCTCAATCGAACGGCGTGGCAAGGAGACCGCTTGGTCGTGCCGGCCCGGGCGGTGCATTACCGCATAATCGGTGCCGGGGGATCGCTGCAAACTCATTTCTTGGCCGTCAGTAAAACTGATCGCCACCGCATTCAGTGCGGTCCCGCGTTCCGAAACCAAGTGCACGCGTTTGCCGGTAAGTAAACGCAGCCAAGCCGCCATAAGTTGCGTAGAAGCATTCGAAAGGTTGCCTGCCACCCGGCAGGAAGCAATTTCCCGGTCTACGAATTCATCGAGCATGGCCGCAATATGGTTACGCCACAGCGTCACGCCCGGCCACGCCAAATCCGTATCACCCGGTTCATAGCCTTCGCCCAAAGCGCGTAGCAAACCGATCGGATCATCTACCGTCCGCGAGGTAGTAATCCGTCGCTGCGCCATCCGGCCCACATCGGTACGGGCCGGGCAGGCCGGCGAATCTTGGATCCACCAGGCCACAATCGGCGTATCCGGAAGCAAAAGCGGCGTAATCAGAGTTTCCATGTTCTCGCTTGCCGCACCGCGCGGCCGCAAAATCACGATCTCGGAGGCACCAGCTTCCGAACCGGTGCGAATCTCCGCATCCAAACGCGATTCGCTCCCCGCCGGATCGTTCGCGGCAGCAGCGCCGGAGCCCGTCGTACCCGGTGCCGTCGTACCCGGTGTGCCCGCGCCCGTCGCGTCTGTGCCCGCTGCCGAACCACCAGCAGCCGGAGCCGCCGTACCTGCCGCAGGTGCGGCATTTTCTTGCGGATTGAGGACGACGATAACGCGGGAAGGATGAGCGCGCGAAGCGCCGGCCGCCGCGGAGAGTGCGTCACGCACGCCACCTTCGGTACGGGCCACAATAATCAGGGTGAGCACACGTCCCAAAGCTCCGGAACCGGCGGTGCCGCGCAGCTCATCAATTTCCAAACCGACTCTCGCGGACGTCGTGTCCGTCATATGGCTAATCATGATCCTCCTAAGGCCTGCGCCAGGTATGGCCGTTGCGGGCAAGCATGGCATCAGCACCGGCGGGCCCCCATGTGCCCGGTGCGTAGGTTTCCAGCGTTTCGGGGGAGGAGGCCCAATATTCCTCCACTTGGTCTACGATCCGCCAGGATTCTTCCACTTCCGTCCACTGCGGGAAGAGCGGCGGTTCGCCGAGCAGCACGTCTAGAATTAGCCGTTCATAAGCTTCCGGCGTGTATTCGGTGAAAGCATGGCCATAAGCGAAGTCCATGGTCACATCGCGCAAGCGCATTTCCGAACCGGGCACCTTCGCACCCAATTTGAAGGTCACACCTTCATTTGGTTGTACCCGAATCACCAAAGTGTTTTGCCCCAACCCCGCCGCATCATGGAAGGGCAGGAAAGGTGGCCGTTTGAAAACCACAGCGATTTCCGAAACCCGCCGGCCCAAACGTTTGCCAGAACGCAAATAGAAAGGCACCCCAGACCAGCGGCGAGTTTCAATCGCCAAGGCCATGGCACCATAAGTGTCCGTTTGCGAATCTTGCGGAATTCCTTCTTCGTCCTTGTAGGAGCGCACGTACTCGCCGCCCTGCCAGCCGGCGTCGTACTGGGCCCGCACCGAGTTGAGTTCTACCGGTCCGAAAAGGTGGGTAGCTTTCAACACTTTTTCTTTTTCGGCCCGCACGGCATCCGCATGGGAAGAAACCGGTTCTTCCATAGCGGTCAGAGCCAGCAACTGGAGCAGGTGGTTTTGGATTACATCGCGGGTAGCGCCAATACCGTCATAGTATGAAGCACGCGAACCGATACCAATATCTTCTGCCATGGTGATCTGCACGTGGTCCACATGTGCCGAGTTCCAGATCGGTTCATACAGTTCATTGGCGAACCGTAGCGCCATAATGTTCTGCACGGTTTCTTTGCCCAGGTAGTGGTCGATCCGGAACACCGAATCTTCCGGGAACACGGCCCGCACGGTGGCATTGAGTTCCCGCGCGGAAGCCGCATCGTGCCCGAAAGGCTTCTCGATAACCACGCGCCGCCAGTTCCCATTTTCGCACCGGTTCAGCCCCGCACCGGCCAGTCCTTCGGTAACCACCGGGAATAACTTGGGCGGAATAGACAGGTAGAAAGCAAAATTCCCGCTGGTCCCGCGAGTTTCATCGAGTTCTTGCATGCGAGCCCCGATCGCCCGATACAGTTCGGGGGAGTCGTATTGGCCTTGCACGGTAGAAAGCCCGTTGAGGAGCTGGGCGAGCGCAGTGTCAGTAACCGGGGTTTTCGCGCCGGCGCGGATCGCTTTTTCTGCTTCCGCGTGCGCGTCGATCTCTCGGCGCACTACTCCAATGATTGAGAACGACGGCGGGAGCAAGCCCCGGTTAGTTAGGTCATAAAGTGCGGGCAGAATCTTCCGGCGGGCCAAATCGCCCGTAAATCCGAAAAGCACAATCCCGCACGGACCGGCAATTCTTTGCAAACGCCGATCTTTCAAAGCGCGTAGTGGGTTGAGAGACATCGATTCCTTATTTCACAACTAGGTACAAAACGGGCCCGCGAGTTAAAGAGTCAAATCTAACTTGGCGAAGGCAAGCGAAATTATCGCTTACTCGCGGTTCCAGAGAACGGGCCGAGGCCGGAACGGCACGCTGGCCACTCCGGCCTCGGCCGAGAAAACACTTAGCCCCTGAGATGGTGCAAGCGTGCCGGCAGCTCCCGCGCACGCGGATGGGCCTACTAGCAGATTGCCAGCGGATTGACGCTAGCAAGCGGTTTCCAGCCTGCTAGCGTCAATCCGCGCGATGCTTACAGCTACGCACGGCACTCAAGAGACCTTCTTGAACATTTTACCGGGTACTAGTTTAGCCTGCTTGTGCGATAGATTCACGAGCGGCCGCCACCACGTGCTCGGCGTCGATACCAAAGTGCTTCATCAGCTCCGCACCGGAAGCAGAATCACCGAAGCTATCAATACCGATAGCCTTACCAGCATCACCTACGTAATTGGCCCAGCCCAAGGTAGAACCAGCTTCGATCGCCACCCGGGCCTTTACCTGCGGCAAGATAACCGAATCGCGATATTCGGCAGGTTGCGCCTCGAACCACTCCAACGCGGGCAGGGAGATCACGCGTGCCCCGATACCCTCGCTAGCCAATTGCTTTTGCGCTTCTACCGCTACGGCAACTTCCGAACCGGTGGCCAGCAGCTGCACGTCTACCTTGCCGGTAGGCGAATCGGCGAGCACATACCCGCCCTTGGCTACCCCCTCCGCACTGGTACCTTCCAGGATCGGCAGGTTTTGCCGGGTGAGTACAAGACCGATCGGTCCGCTCTTATGCTCGAGCGCCGCCGCCCAAGCTGCGGCAGTCTCATTTGCGTCTGCCGGGCGTACTATCGTCAGGTTCGGCATGGCCCGCAAAGACCAGAGGTGTTCGATCGGCTGGTGGGTGGGGCCGTCTTCTCCTACGCCCACCGAATCATGCGTCCACACGTAAATCGTGGGGATCTCCATGAGCGCCGCCAAACGTACCGCGGAACGCATGTAGTCGGAGAACACGAAGAAGGTGCCGCCATACGGCCGGGTTAGCCCATCGAGCTGAATCCCGTTGAGGATCGCCCCCATCGCAAATTCGCGAATACCAAAGTGCAGGGTGCGGCCGTACTCATTACCGGGGAACATCTTCGAACCGCGATGTGCGGGCAAGAAGGAAGGCTCACCCTTCATCGTGGTCTTATTCGAACCGGCCAAATCGGCCGAACCGCCCCACAGTTCCGGCAAAGTTTGAGCCAGGGAGGTGAGGATCTCTCCGGAAGCATTCCGGGTAGCTACCGGCTTATCACCCACCTGCCACGAGGGGAGGGAATCCTTCCAACCTTCGGGGAGTTTGCCGGCGAGCACGCGGTCTAGCAACTGGCGCTGTTCCGGGTTTTCTTCCTGCCAGGCAGCGAACTTCGGATCCCAGGCGGCGCGGGCTTCCCGGGCGCGGCGCGCCGCATTTTCCCGCGTGTGGGAAAGTACTTCGGGAGCAATATCGAAGCTCTTATCTGGATCGAGGCCCAAAATTTCCTTGGTAGCCCGGATTTCGGCTTCACCCAGGGCTGCCCCGTGGGAAGCACCCGTGCCCTGCAGGTTTGGTGCCGGCCACGCAATGATCGTGGAAAGCTTGATAATCGAGGGTTTGTCGGTAACCTTTTGGGCCGCCACAATTGCCTCGTACAAGGCTTGCGGATCTTCGCGGTAGTCGCCGCCGTTCAGCCAATCCACATGTTGGGTGTGCCAACCATAAGCTTCGTAACGAGCCAGTACATCTTCACCGAAGGCAATCGAAGTGTCATCTTCGATAGAAATCCGGTTATCGTCATAAATGACGATGAGGTTGCCAAGTTCTTGGGTGCCGGCCAGGGAAGAAGCTTCCGCAGAAACTCCTTCTTGCAGATCGCCGTCTCCCGCGATCACGTACACAAAGTGATCGAAGGGGGATTCGCCCGGAGCCGTGTTGGGATCATACAAACCGTGGTTGCGGCGTGCTGCCATCGCAAAGCCGACGGCGCTGGCCAGGCCTTGGCCAAGCGGGCCGGTGCTCATTTCGACGCCCGCGGTACGGCCGTATTCGGGATGGCCCGGGGTCTTGGAACCGAAGGTGCGCAGCTGCTCGAGATCTTCCATTTCCAGGCCCGAACCGGCCAGGAATAGCTGTACGTACTGGGTGAGCGATGAGTGCCCAGCCGAAAGTATGAACCGGTCGCGGCCGAGCCAGTTTGGATCAGCCGGGTCAAAATTCATTACCCGCTGATATAGCACGTAGGCGGCCGGTGCCAGGGACATCGCCGTACCTGGGTGGCCGTTCCCGACCTTTTGGACGGCATCTGCGGCCAGTGCCCGCGCGGTATCAACCGCACGCTGATCGAGTTCCGACCACTCAAATTTCGCCATCTTCATCTCCTCTTTCAATCGGAACGAACTTCCACGTTCGCACTATTAGCAAAGTCTATTCTGTTCCCGGCCCGATGCGGGAGTATTCCACCGCACGCAAAGCACCACACCTGCAGTGCGGTTAGTGTTTACACGCCGTTGCGAGCGTGGCCGCGGCACAGTGCGTAAACTCAAAAGCGTGGAAAAGCTTAGGGGACCGCAGGCGCTCGTACGGGCGGGGCAGCAATATTTGGCACACCTCGAAGTGGAACGGGCTTTATCTAACAATACGATTGCCGCGTACCGGCGCGACCTGCAAAAATATTTTCAGCATTTGGAAGCGCGCGGGATTAGCCGCCCGGAAGAAATTCAGCAGGAAGATGTGGCGGCTTTTGCCGACACTTTGGCGGGGATGGCAAAAACTTCGATTGCCCGAGCTATAACTGCCGCTCGTTCTTTCCACGCTTTTCTTTTCGGGGAAGGGATTACCGCTACTAACCCGGCGCAAGATGTGCGCCCGCCCAAACTGCCCGGCCGCCTGCCGAAAACCCTGACGATTATGGAGATAGAACGGCTCTTGGAAGCCGCTTCGGCCGGGGAAGGAGAAATCGGCCTGCGCGACCGCGCTTTGCTGGAAATCATGTATGGCACCGGAGCGCGTGTTTCGGAAGCAGTTGGCCTGGCCATTGACGATATCGACGCCGAAACTCGCACGATTCGCCTTTTTGGTAAAGGCCGCAAAGAACGTGTTTTACCGCTGGGCAGCTACGCCATGGAAGCGGTAGAGGCATACCTGGTGCGGGCGCGCCCCGTATTGGCAGCCCGGGCCACCAAATCCACGCGGGCGAAATCCACGCGGGCCAAATCCGCGGGGGCGAAATCCGCGCCGGCAAAATATGCAAAAACACAACCTGGATCTTCGGGGAACCTGGGCCCGGGCAGCGCGTTGTTTTTGAATAAGCGCGGCCAGCCACTTTCCCGGCAAAGCGCGTGGGGAATCATCCAGGAAGCAGCGGGCCGTGCCGGTTTGGCGAGCCACGTGAGCCCGCATTCCTTGCGGCATTCTTTTGCCACGCACCTTTTGCAAGGCGGGGCAGATGTGCGGGTAATCCAGGAAATGCTGGGGCATGCTTCGGTAACCACCACGCAGATCTACACCGCCGTATCGCGCGAACGGCTGCTGGAGGTTTATGCCACGGCCCATCCGCGCGCTTTGCGGAGTACGGCAGCCGAGCATCCGGGCAAGCCACCCGCGAAAACGGCGTTAGAGCGGGAAAGGAAATCCAAGCGGAAAAAGGAATCGGAGCAGAAATAGGAAAACATCCGGGAAGATGTTCCGCGCCGTTACACGTCTTGCCGCAAACATTAGGTAACCTGGGAGTGTGACCGAACAAGACGCGCTTTTTGACCAGAGAGATTCCGTAGATTTCCCGGAGCCGCAGCCCTTAGAATCGCACGGGCCCGCCCGGATTATTGCGATGTCCAATCAAAAAGGCGGCGTCGGAAAAACTACTACTACGATCAATTTGGCTGCCGCGCTGGCCGGGTATGGGCGGCGCGTACTCGTGGTGGATTTTGATCCGCAAGGGGCTGCCTCGGCTGGTTTGGGAATCGATCCGCGGTCCTTAGACCGCACGATTTATGACGAACTAATTGCCGATAAACCGGATGTGCGGCGCATTATTACGCCCACGAGCGTGGCGGGCTTAGATCTGGTGCCTTCCAATATTGATCTTTCCGCTGCCGAAATCGTGCTGATTAACGAAGTGGCGCGCGAACAAGCTTTGGCGCGTGTGCTCCGCCCGGTGTTAGACGAGTATGACCTGATCATTGTGGACTGTCAGCCGTCGCTGGGCTTGCTCACGGTAAATGCGCTAACCGCCGCACACGGCGTGATGATCCCTTTGGAAACCGAATATTTTGCCATGCGCGGGGTGGCTTTGCTCGTGCAGCAGATTGAACGCGTGCAAGACCGCCTCAATCCGCGGCTGGTTATTGACGGCGTGCTTCTTACCATGGTTGATCGGCGCACTTTGCATGCGCGGGAAGTGGTCAATTCGGTGCGGGAAGGATTCGGGGACAAGGTGTATAACACTTATATTGCCCGGACGGTGAAGTTCCCGGATGCCACGATTGCCGGCCAGCCGATTACGGATTATGCGCCCGAACATCAAGGAGCGCAGGCTTACCGCCGCTTCGCACGGGAAGTTATAGCGCGAGGGCAGTGTGCATAACCCAGAACAATCCGGAGAATTTGAGGTAAACCTCGAGGTGTTTTCCGGGCCGTTTTCGGTGCTGCTAGATCTGATAGCGAAACGGAGCCTGGACCTTACGGAAGTGGCGCTCGGCGAAGTAACTGACGAATTTATCGCCTTTATCCGCGCCCAAAAAGAGTTCGATCTTTCCGCGGCCTCGGAGTTCCTCGTCGTCGCCACTACTTTATTGGCAATGAAAGTAACGCGGTTGCTCCCGCGTTCCGAAGACGAAGCAGAAGACCTCGAATTTTTGGAGCAACGCGACCTGCTTTTCGCCAAGCTTTTACAGTACAAAGCGTATAAAGAGGTAGCGGAAAGTTTTGGGGCTCGGCTCGCACGCGGAGCCGGCGCCGTTCCGCGCAATGTGGCCCCCGAACCCGAATATGCGGACGCGCTCCCGCCCGTGCGCATAACGCTGACGGTGGAGGAATTGGCGATGCTTGCCGTGCAGGCCTATACGCGCAGTCACACCGAACCAGTTGTGGAAATCACGCATTTGCATGATCCGGTGGTTCCGGTTTCCACCCAGGTGGAGTACATCGAAACCCAGGTGGCCGGGGGAGCGGATGTTACGTTTGCGCAGTTGTGTGCTGATGCGCCCAATGGGCAGACCGTGGTTTCCCGGTTTTTAGCCGTTTTGGAGCTGATTCGCCGGCGCGCGATCGCCGTGCACCAAGATGCTCCGCTCGCCCCGCTACATATTCGTGCCACTCCGGCAGAAGATACGGGCGCGCCCCTTACCGGTGAGTTCGACGACGCCGCCGCTGCGGAATCTGCCCGCCCGGAAGGCGCGGAGGAGGAAGAAAACTGTGGATGAACATAAAGGTGCCCTGGAAGCGCTCCTGTTTATTGCGGATAACCCCTTGCCGGTAACCCAGTTGGCGGCGGCAATCGGGCAAAACGAAGAGGTCACCACGTTACTTTTGGAAGAATTGCAAGAGGAGTACGCGCAGGGTCGGCCGCGCGGTTTCGTGTTGCGCAATGTGGGAGGCGGCTGGCGGTTTTACACCAATCCGCAATTCGGGGAGATTGTTACCGCACACCTCGTGGAGGGCCATTCGGGTAAACTATCCACCGCTGCGCTCGAAACTCTGGCGGTGATTGCCTACCAGCAGCCCGTTACTCGCGCACAAATCGCGCAAGTGCGGGGAGTATCGGTAGATGGTGTGGTGAAAACTTTGGCGACCAGAGGGTTCATTGAGCCGTGCGGGGAAACGGAAGTTACGGGCGCAACGCTGTGGGGAACAACGAATTATTTTCTGGAAGCGATGGGCATGAATTCCTTAGACGAATTGCCCCCGCTGGCGCCCTATTTACCCGCGCGCGGAGAACTTGATGAAGTGGAGAAGGAAATTCGATGAGAGAACGCTTGCAAAAAGTAATGGCGAATGCGGGAGTGGCCTCCCGGCGCCATTCGGAAGCCATGATTGAACAGGGCCGGGTGGCCGTAAACGGGGAGATTGTTACTCGTTTGGGCACGAAGGTAGATCCGGATAAAGATGTTATCCATGTGGATGGGATGCCGGTTCCCACTCGCCAAGACGATATTACGATTGCCTTGTACAAGCCGCCGGGCGTGGTTTCCACGATGGAAGATGAGATGGGCCGGCCCTCCCTGGCTCAATATGTGGAAGATCGCCCGGAACGGCTCTACCATGTGGGGCGGCTCGACGAAGATACGGAGGGCATTATTCTGCTTTCCAATAATGGCGAGCTCACGCACCGGCTCACCCACCCGTCTTATGAAGTTCCCAAAACCTATGTGGCGCGAGTAAGCGGGCAGGTCACGCGCGGTTTGGGCCGCGTTTTGGAAAACGGCATCACTTTGAAAGACGGCCCGGCCAGCGTAGACAAGTTCATTTTGCGTGAATCTCAGCCGCGCAATTCGATTGTGGAACTAACTTTGCATGAAGGTCGTAACCGTTTGGTGCGGCGCATGATGGGCGAAGTGGGCCACCCGGTACTGGAACTGGTACGCATCCAGTTCGGCAATATTAAGGCCGGCCGCTTGCGCCCGGGCCAATACCGGATTATTGGTGGTTCAGAACTTTCTACACTGATGCATATGGTAGGAATGTAATGTTTTCCACCGTGCGTATTATCGGGGCTGGTCTGCTTGGCGCTTCCCTCGGTTTGCGTTTGCAACTAAGCGGTTCGCAGATAGACCTCGAGGATGCTTCGCCGGTGGCGGTGGCCCTGGCCCGCGATTTGGGGGCCGGGCAGGTTGCCGGCCCCGATTCCGCCACCCCGGAACTGGTAATTGTGGCCGTGCCGCCCGATGTGACCGCGCAGCTAGTGTGCCAAGCACTGGACCGTTTCCCACAGGCCTTGGTGATAGACGTCGCCTCCGTGAAAGAAAAAATCGCGGAACAAGTAGCTGATCACCCGCAGGCCGCACGCTACCTGGGTTGCCACCCGATGGCCGGGCGGGAAAGAAGCGGGGCGATTGCCGCTGACGCGGACCTGTTTGAAGGCCGGCCGTGGGTTATCTGCCCGCGCCCCGAAAACCGGAAAGAAGATATTTCGCGCATCCAGAACTTGGCGATTGAAGTGGGTTCGGTGCCGCGCATTATGCCCGCTGCCGAACATGATGAAGCCGTGGCTTTGGTTTCGCATGTGCCGCAATTGGCTTCTTCTTTGGTGGCCGGAGCTTTGCGGGATGCATCCGAAGACCAGTTGGCGCTGGCCGGGCAGGGGTTGCGTGATACTACGCGGATTGCGCATTCGGATGCCTCGCTGTGGGCTTCAATCGCGGCCGGAAACTGCGCGCGCATAGCCCCGATTATGCGGCAGATTTCTGCGGAGGCAGCTACTTTGGCGCAGGCTATGGAAGCCAGCACGGATGATCCGGTTACCGGGCCGGCTGCTCTTGCGGTTGCCAAAGTGGTAGCTGCTGGTAATGAGGGCGTGAACAGGATTCCGGGTAAGCACGGTGGGGCACCGCGCCGCTACGCCACGGTCACGGTGTTGGTCCCCGATAAGCCTGGCCAACTTGGCAGGCTTTTTGGCGACGCCGGTGAAATTGGAGTAAATATCGAGGATTTGCGAATGGAGCATTCGCTAAATCAGAAAGTGGGGCGCGTGGATCTTTCGGTGGTCCCCGCCCGGGCGGACTTTTTGGCCCACGGCCTGGAAGCTCGCGGCTGGCAAGTAATCCTCGAAGAAGGGACGCAGTAAACGGTGAAAAGCGCGGACAATACGGAAACTGCTGCCAGCAACCCGCCGGTGGTGATTGCGATTGATGGGCCCAGTGGCGCCGGGAAATCTACCGCCGCCAAAGCCGTGGCACGGCGCCTAGGTATTGGGTATCTGGACACGGGTGCCATGTACCGGGCTGCCACCTGGTGGGTTTTGCACAAAAATATTTCTTTAACTCCCGGCGAGATCGACGACGCCGCAGTAACCGCTGCCGTGCGCGAAATGGACCTGCAAATGCCGTTGGATCCGGACCAGCAAACGATCCGCCTGGCGGGGGAAGACATTACGCAGGCGATTCGCAGTTCGGAGATTGCTCGGAAGGTTTCGGCGCTGTCTACCAATTTGGAGGTGCGGGATATACTCGTGGCCCGGCAAAAAGCAATTATCGCCGGGGCGCGGCCGGGGATTGTGGCGGAAGGCCGCGATATTACTACCGTGGTGGCGCCCGAGGCCCAAGTCCGGATCTTATTGACGGCTTCCGCTCAAGCTCGTTTGGCCCGCCGCGCTGCTCAAACCCGAGGCAAAGTGGATGCGCAAGCCCTGGCACAAACCCGGCAAGAAGTAGTGGGCCGGGACGAAAAAGATTCCACCGTAGTGAATTTCACCGATCCAGAGCCTGGTGTGGAATTGCTCGATACCAGCGATCTGAATATTGAGCAGGTTGTAGATAAAATAATGGCTTTGGTACCGCTGGACGGTTTGGGGCCGCTGGAAAAAACCGATACGAAGCACGCGGAACGTGCAGCGGCACAGCAGACGCACAAAGTACAGTGACCGGCCGGAAGGATAGGCGATAGGCATGAGTAAGCAAGAATTTGCGGGCGTGGAGTTCCCGGAAGGTATTGACCCGTCCGATTTCGTGCCCGCCGACGGGGCGGCAGCGGAAGGTGCCTCCGAAAATGATGCGGCCCGGGAACGGGTGATGCGCGCCAGCCTGGATGCCTATGATCTTTCGGAAAAAGATCTGGCGATGCTCGCGGGCGAGGATTCCGCCGCGGCACTCGGCGCCGAAGGTGGTTTACCCGTCGTCGCCGTGATTGGCCGGCCCAATGTAGGCAAATCTTCGCTCATTAACCGAATCGTGGGGAGCCGGGTCGCGGTGGTGCAAGACGAACCTGGTGTCACCCGGGACCGGGTGTATTACGACGCCGAATGGTTGAACCGGAGATTTACGCTGGTAGATACCGGCGGGTGGGAAACCAATGCGCGTGGGATCCACGAATCAGTAGCAAACCAAGCGGAAATTGCGATGCACAGTGCGGACGCGATTATTTTCGTGGTAGACGCCACCGTGGGGATTACGAATACGGATGAGGCTTTGGTACGTGTGGTCCGCCGCGCGAATGTGCCGGTAGTCCTGGCCGCGAATAAGGTTGATTCGCAAACGCAAGAGGCGGATGCGGCTTACCTGTGGAGTTTGGGGTTGGGCGAGCCGTATCCGATTTCGGCCCTGCACGGGCGCGGCACGGGTGACATGCTCGATGCCCTCATGGAGGTGCTGCCCGAAAAGTCACAGGTAGCAAATCCGCGGCCCAGCGGCGGGCCGCGCCGGATAGCCCTGGTAGGCCGGCCGAATGTGGGGAAGTCTTCCTTGCTCAACCAGCTGGCGGGGGAGAACCGGGTGGTTGTCAATGAACTCGCGGGTACCACGCGTGATCCGGTAGATGAAGTGGTAAACCTGGCGGGTAAGGACTGGATTTTCGTGGATACCGCGGGGATCCGGCGCCGCCTGCACCGCACCCGCGGCGCGGATTACTATTCTTCGCTCCGCACCCGCGGCGCAATCGCCCAAGCCGAACTTGGCTTGGTGCTCATTGATGCTTCCGAACCGCTTTCCGAACAGGATATTCGGGTGATTCAACAGGTGATTGACGCCGGTTTGGCACTCGTGATCGTCTGTAATAAGTGGGATGAAGTTGATGAGGAACGCCGCCACGAACTGGACCGCGAACTGGAAGAAGAGCTCGTGCAAATGCAGTGGGCTGAACGCGTGAACCTTTCGGCGAAAACCGGTTGGCACACCAATCGTTTAGCCGGGGCCATGGAACGTGCCCTGGCCTCTTGGGATAAACGCATAACGACGGCGAAGCTCAACGCTTTCCTAGGGGAGACCGTAGCTGCCCACCCGCACCCGGTGCGGGGCGGAAAACAGCCCCGGATTTTGTTCGGCACCCAAGTTTCGGCCCGTCCGCCACGGTTCGTCCTCTTCGCTTCAGGCTTTTTGGAACACGGCTATCGCCGGTTCCTCGAACACCGCCTACGCGAAGAATTTGGCTTTGCGGGCACGCCAATCCAAATTTCGGTGCGCGTGCGTGAACGCCGCCGCAAATAGCGGGCCCGTAACCGCGTCACGGCACAAACAGCGGGCGCGTAACTGCGCCACGGCGCAAACAGCGGGCGCGCGCAAGGGCGTAAATAGCGGGCCCGTAACCGTGCAGTCAGGGGGCGTTCAATCGCTCCACCGGTAGCGGGCCCGTTACGGTTCCAATCGGCCTGGCGTTACGCTTCCAATCGGGCTGGCCTAGTGCAGGGCGGCCGGGAGCACGATGTGCGCGGAAGCGGGGAGCTTTTCAAACTCTTCCACCATGCCGGAGGCGATCTTCCGGGCCCGCCCGAAAGGCAACCTTTCTACCGGTGCCGATACTGAAACGGCGATCTTACTGCCATCGGGAAGATTTAGCGGGACGGAAACACAGGCAATCCCGGTCTCGTTTTCTTCGCACTCGTAGGCCCAGCCTTCGCGCCGCACGCGCTGCAGATTCTCCTTAAAGCTCTGCCGCAATTCCAGGGTGCGAGCCGAGCTGGGGACGCGTTCGTAATACCAATCAATTTCTGAGTCCGTCAGTTCGGCCTCACCGAGCAAAGCCCGGCCGAGCGCCGTCGTCGCCGCCGCAACCTCCCGGCCCACATACGAAACCACTCGGATAGCTCGCGCGGGCTCTACTTTATCGATATAGCGGACCTTGTCATTAACCAGAATCCCGGCATGCACCAGTTCGTTGTAGCGAATCGAAATACTGCGCAAGGCAGGGCGAATAGATTCCAACAAAGTTTCGGTGCGAGTGGCATATCTCACCAGGGGAGTGATGCCGTCACCCAGGTAATAGTTCCCGGTCACGATGTCTTGATCTACCCATTCGCGCGCCTTCAAAGTAGAAAGCGTGTGATGCACCGTAGCTTTATTAGCTTCTATTGCAGCGGCAATTTCCCCCAAGCTTTCCCCTTGCGGGCCACATTCGGCAAGATACTCAATAATCGTTAGAGCACGGTCAATTGAGGACAGCCGCTTTACCGGTTCACGCCGTTTACTACGCGCCTCCCGTAAAGCGCGGGCATTAATAGGTTCTTGCCGTGCCTGCTGCTCTTCGCCGCTCATACAAAACTCCTTACACGCCTCCGGTTACCGCTGCGAAAACGCACGGGCCGGTGGCTCCTGATGCACCCGCAATCCACCACAAATCATGTATAGCGCGCCGCAGCGCGCTACCTGTGGGCCAGCACCTTGCGGCCAGCTTCATTGACTTTCAGCCCGGCGGGTGCGAGATATCCGCGCCACAGCCTGGGCTTTTATCGTGCGCGGAAAAGAAAACGATGTACGGCATATTTTAGCGACAGCAACCCGGTTTGAGGAAATGAAGTATAAAGCGCAACAATTTAGGACCCTAAGCACGCCCAAAAATCTAAAAAACCATGTAAACTGTTTCCATCCGCTAAACGTGCGTTTCGCATGGTGAAACGATGTCGGGCAAGACCCAGCCTGGCACCCACCCGGAAGAGCGCGCTGGCATGGCCGCCAGCCACCCTTTCGAGCGCGCTGCATTCGTTATAACCAGATTGTAACTGGGGGTACTCATGCCAATACTCTGGCTCTGTGTGGGCATTGCGCTAATGCTCGTTTTAAACATCAAATTCAAGTGGAATTCCATGCTGGCGCTCCTCCTTGCCGCGGTCATAGTGGCTTTGGCGAACGGGCTCACCCCTTCCGCCGCTCTGGATTCGATCACTAAAGGTTTTGGTTCCACGCTCGGCTCGCTGGCGATCATTGTGGTTTTTGGGGCCATCATCGGCAAACTCATGGTCGATTCGGGAGCTTCACATGTTTTAGCGAGCACGCTGATTGATAAATTCGGCGTGCGGTTTATTCGCGTGGCGGTAGCGATTATCGGCGTCATCTTCGGAATCGCCATGTTCTACGAAGTAGCTTTCCTCATGCTTGCCCCGCTCGTTATTTCCATTGCCCGGGAAGCCAAGATTTCCTGGCTTAGTCTGGCCGTTACCGGGGTAGCGGCAGCAACCGTGGCGCATTCAATTTTCCCTCCGCAGCCCGGACCGGTAGCCCTGATCGAGGCCTACCATTCCGATTACGGCACGGTTTACCTGCTGGGGATTCTTATGGTGATCTGCATGATCGCCGTGGGTGGCTTCCTTTATCCGCGTCTGTTGCACAAATGGTCGGGTATGACGGGCCGGCCGGTACCCAATTTCATGCGCAAGGATGAGGACGTCGTCATTGATAATCCGCCCTCGTTTGCGGTTTCTCTGTTCGTTCCGCTATCGCCGGCGCTCATTATGATCGCCGTCACCATCTGCAATATTTTTGTAGATAAGGAAAGCACGCTTGGGCAATGGCTGAACTTCTTCGGCTCCTCCCAAGTAGCTATGGCAATTGCTTTGCTCTTGGCCTTCGTACTCTTTGGTACCCGCCAGGGCCACGATATGAACTGGAACATGGAGCGTTTCAATTCTGGTGTTTCCAGCATTGCCGGCGTCATTATGATCATCGGCGCGGGTGGGGCATTCAAGCAAGTGGTACTCGATTCCGGGGTGGGCGATTATATTGGCGGCCTAATGACGGCCGGCTCTGTTTCGCCGTACATCATGGCGTGGTTGATAGCCGTCATTATCCGGCTCGCCACGGGCCAAGGTGTGGTGGCGGCAATGACAGCTGCTGGTATAATTGTGGGAGCTGTCACAGATCCGGCAACGGGGATGATTATCTCCACAATCAATCCCGCTTTGCTGACTTTGGCTACTGCCTGCGGGGCAAACTTCTTGACCCACATCAATGATGCGTCCTTCTGGCTCTTTAAGAGTATTTTGATCTCTCGATCAAGGAAACGCTCATTACGTGGGGCGGGTTGCTTGCAACCGGGTCCATCACCGGTCTCGCCTATGTCATGGTCTGCTCGATCTTCATATAAGCGAAGGCTGATAGCACATCGCAAAACGCGGGGTGTAAAGCCAGGCTCCTCGGGGAGCGAACTACAATCAAAGGTGATAAATCTATGAAATTAAATATTGAGTCTCTCAGTACCGATGCTGCCGCGTATGCCGAAGCCGGCGTGCGGGTTCCTCGCTTCGACGTGGCAAAGATGCAGGCCGAAGGTAAGAAATCGCCGCGTTGGGTACACCTGGGTGCGGGCAATATCTTCCGCGTTTTCCAAAACCGTATTGCCGACGACCTCCTTGCCGATGGCGAGTTCTGGCCGATTACCGCGGTGCAGCCGCGCGGCCCGGAATCTTTGGAACGTTCCTTGCGGGCATATGACGATCTCACCTTGGCCGTCACCCTTTCCAATGCGGCCACCGAATACCGCGTAATTGCCGGTATTTGCGAATCTCTAGCTTCGGAACGCGAAGAAGATTACGAACGCTTGCGGGAAATCTTTACCCAACCGCAGGTATCGATCGTCACCATCACGATTACCGAAAAGGGCTATGTGATTACTGATTCCCATGGCAACCTGCGGGAAGACGTACTTGCTGAACTCGCAAACGAGCCGGATTCGAACCACTTGCACACCATGGTGGAACTGGCGGGCCTGCTCTACGCCCGGTACCAAAACGGGGGAGCCCCAATCACCCTTATCTCCACCGATAACTTCTCCCACAATGGCGATGTGCTGAAGACAGCGCTGACCACGATTGTGGAAGCTTGGGCGCAGCGCGGCGCGGTTCCGGCAGAGTTCGTTGCCTGGTTGGAAGACGAAAAGAACGTCACCTACCCGATCACCGTGATCGATAAGATCACCCCGCGTCCTTCCGAAAAGGTAGCGGCACAGATCGCCGAACTCGGGTTTACAAACCTCGGGATCGAACTTGTAGGCCGCACCCCAATGGCTGGTTTCGTGAATGCGGAACCGGCAGAATACCTGCTCATTGAGGATAAGTTCGCGGGTGCTCGCCCGCCGCTTGAGAAGTACGGCGTGATCCTTACTGATCGCGAAACCTGCGATAAGTTCGAGCGGATGAAGGTTACTACCTGCCTCAACCCGCTCCACACTGCCCTTGCCATTACGGGATGCCTCTTGCGCTTCCCGACCATTGACTCCGAGATGCGGGACGCAGATCTTTCGCGGCTCGTCCACATCCTCGGTTACCAAGAAGCGATGCCGGTGGTCACCGATCCCGGCGTCGTTTCTCCGGAGGAATTCCTCAAGGAAGTGCTGGAAGTTCGCTTCCCGAACCAAGCCCTGCCCGATTCTCCGCAGCGTATTGCGATGGATACTTCGCAAAAACTGCCGATCCGCTTCGGCGTCACTCTCACTGAGTACCAGAAGCGGGGGCTGGATATGGACAGCTTGGTTGCGATCCCGGTGGTCTTTGCCGCTTGGTGCCGCTACCTGCTAGGAGTCGCCGACGACGGCGAGGCCTTCGAACCTTCCTCCGACCCGCTCCTGGAAGAACTCCAGGCGCTGCTTAAGGATGTCAAGCTGGGCCAGCCCGTGGATGCCCACGCGGTACTTCAGCCCATCCTCTCTAATGCCAATATCTTTGGCCTGGATCTCTACACCACTCCACTCGCGAGCAGGGTAGAGGCCCTGTTTACTCGCATGGTCGCCGGCCCCGGCGCTGTTCGCGCAACTATTCACGAGGAGATTAGCAAGTAATGAAAATGACGTTCCGTTGGTACGGTGAAGGAAACGACCCGATTCCGCTCCAGTACATCAAGCAGATCCCCGGTGTTTCCGGCATTATGGGAACTCTCGCCTACAAAGAAGCAGGTGAGAACTGGGAAAAGGACGAAATTAAGAAGCTGGTAGACGGCGTCCATGCCGCGGGCCTGGAATGCGAAGTTATCGAATCCGTCAACGTTCACGAAGATATTAAGCTCGGGCTTCCCAGCCGCGATGAATATATCGAGAACTATAAGACGACGATCGAAAACCTGGCCGAATTTGGCGTAAAGGTTATCGTCTACAACTTCATGCCCGTTTTCGACTGGCTGCGTACCGATCTGGCCCACGTGGATCCGGAAGATGGCTCCAATTCGCTCTTCTATGATGAAGACGAAATCCAGGGCATGACTCCGCATGACATCGTGGCCAAGACGGCGGAAGGCTCCGGCGGGCTCACCTTGCCGGGTTGGGAACCCGAACGTCTTTCCCACCTCGATGAGGTTATGGAAAAGTACCAGGGCATGACGGGGGAGAAGCTTCTAGAAAACTGGAAGTACTTCCTGGATGCCATTATTCCGACATGTGAAAAGGTCGGAATCCGCATGGCTTGCCATCCTGACGATCCGGCGTGGGATCTGTTTGGCATTCCGCGGGTGTACAAGAGCCTGGAAGATATTGATCGGATTCTCGATCTTAACGATTCGCCGGCGCACGGCCTGTGCGTTTGCATTGGCTCGCTGGGTTCAAATGTGAATAACGATGTGGCTGCGATCCTGCGTCATGTGGGTAAGCGTGGCCGGCTCGTCGCTTCGCACTTGCGTAATGTGAAGCACTTCTCGGAGCGTACCTTCAAGGAAGCTCCGCACCTTTCGCGTACCGGTGACCTTCCGATGGAAGAAGCCGTGGAAGCGATTTACGACGTCGAGAAGGCTGCGGCCGACGCTGGGCAACCCTATGAGGTGTACGTGCGGCCCGACCACGGCCGGATGATCTGGGGCGAAGAAGGCCGTCCGGGCTACCCGCTCTACGATCGTGCGCTCGGCACCCAGTACCTACTCGGGCTCTGGGACGCCACCAAGAAGCAAAAGGAGAAGGCGAGCAACTAATTATGGCGAAAAAACAACTTCCTGACGTACTACCGTTCTTGGAGGCCAATCCGGTTATCCCCGTCGTCGTCATCGATAATGCGGACGACGCCGTCGCCACCGGTGAGGCACTAGTTGCTGGCGGTATTCACTGCGCCGAGGTCACTTTCCGGACCGAAGCTGGCCGCGAAGCCGTCCAGAAAATGTCTGAAGTTGCGGGCATGACGGTGGGAGCCGGCACGGTTCTCAACCGGGAATGGGCCGAGGAAGCGGCCGATCTGGGGGCGAAGTTCTTCGTTAGCCCAGGTTGGAGCGAAGCCGTGGCCGAGGTTGCCATCGAACGCAATATTCCCTATCTTCCGGGCTTGCAGACAGCCACGGAAATCATGGCGGCTCTGGAATACGGCACGCGTGCCGTCAAGTTCTTCCCCGGTGGGGAAGCTGGTGGCCTGAAGATGGTTCGGGCCTTGCGCGGACCGTTCCCTGAGCTTCTCTTCGTCCCTTCGGGCGGAGTGAATGCCAACAACATCACCGAGTGGATTTCGGATCCGGCCATCGCGTCCGTTTCCGGATCCTGGACGGTCAAGCGCGCCCTCATCAACGAACACAAATTTGAGGAGATCACGCGCCTTTCTAAAGAAGCAATTGATAAAGTCAAGGAGACTGCGCAGTGAGCGAAGAACTTAAGGTTAAATCCGCTGAGGAGACGACTTATGACGTCGTCTCGCTTGGCGAGGTGATGCTGCGGCTAGATCCGGGCGATTACCGGATTCGTACGGCTCGCACTTTTGCGGCCTCCGAAGGTGGCGGCGAGTACAACGTGGCTCGCGGCTTCCGCCGGGCATTCCGCAAACGGGGTGCGATCCTCACGGCACTGGTCCGCAACGAAGTGGGCCTGCTGCTCGAAGATCTCATCCTGCAAGGTGGTCTGGATACCCAATTCATCCACTGGGTGGAAGATGATGGTATCGGCCAGGCCGCCCGTAATGGCCTGAACTTCACGGAACGTGGCTTCGGGGTCCGCGGGGCGGTCGGTTGCTCCGATCGCGGCCACACCGCGATTTCCCAGGCCAAGCCAGAAGATTTCGATCTGGATTATCTCTTCGGAGAACTGGGTGTACGGTGGCTACACACCGGCGGTATTTACACCGCTCTTTCGGAACAGACCGCCCAGACGGCCCGCGCTGTAATGGCCAAGGCGAAGGAATACGGAACGGTGATCTCTTACGATCTGAACTTCCGTTCTTCCCTGTGGAAGGACCATGGAGGCAAGGCCCGTGCCCAAGAGGTAAACCGGGATCTGGCCCAGTACGTAGACGTCATGATCGGCAACGAGGAAGACTTCACGGCTTCCCTCGGCCTGGAGATCGAAGGCGCCAACGAAAACCTGGATAACCTGCAGGTGGAATCCTTCCGCAAGATGATCGAGAAGGCCACGCAAACCTTCCCGAACTTCAAGGCAATTGGGACCACCATGCGCCAGGTACGTACCGCCTCCATCAATGATTGGGGAGCGGTGGCCTGGATGCAGGGTCAAGGCTTCGTGCAGGCACGCCAGCGCGACGGCCTGGAAATCTTTGACCGGGTAGGCGGCGGTGATTCCTTCGCTTCCGGCCTTATCTACGGGATCATGGAAACCGGCGATATCGAAAAGGCAGTAAACCTGGGCGCGGCCCACGGTGCGCTGGCTATGACGACGCCGGGTGACACCACGATGGCCTCCCTCGAGGAAATCGAAAACCTGGCAGCCGGTGGCTCGGCGCGCGTGAAGCGCTAGACTGTAGCTACCATATTTCCCAGCGGTGGGGTGTGAGGGCTACCTGCCCTCACACCCCACCGCCTATACTTTTGCCATGTTCACGGAACTTCGTAAGTAGACATAAAGGAGTGGCGATGACTTTTGTGAATATCTGTGCCCTGTCTTATCCGCAAGGTGCCGAGAAGATGATCGAGGAACGTTTCGCTCACCGGGCCGAAATGGTAGACACTATGGAAGGCTTCTGGGCGTTCAAGTTAATGCGCCCGGTAGAAGGCGAAAACCGCTATTACGTGGTAACCGAATGGGAGAGCGAAGAGGCCTTCAATAAATACATGGAATGGCGCGATACTCGCCCAGATCCAGCAAAACAGCCGCAGAATACCGGCATGGAAATAACGCTCATGAATTTCGAGACCGTCGAAGATACGGAAGTGGCCGGCAAGTAACCCTGCCGGCGCGCGCTTTTGTTAGCTGCGTGGTTTTGTTTTTGCCGTACGGTTTCGTTAGCTGCGTGGTTTAGCCAGCCGTATGGTTTTATCGGCACAATAAAACCGCCTGCTTTACCAAATCTTTTCTCCCACTTTGTACCGCCGCCCCGAATTTTCTCACCACTGAGAATTAATTCGGAGCGGGTACCGAGTGAGCCGATCTGCAAAGCAGGCGGTGCTGACTATATTTCTAGTTAGCGTTGTATTTATTTTTGCAAGGGATAATCACGCCGGGACCGGTTCCTCGAAATCACGCAACTTTGCGTGCGCGCAATACCTCGGAGTACGGTGTTGTTATTTATGCGTGCTCGTCAGCCCATTCCATAATGAGAGTGAGGAATCCGGGAGTTCCTTCCGGAGACTGCTGGGCAAGCTTCTCTACGTACGCCGCCGTGAGCGGAGTATCGCGTTCGAAGCGCGCCTGCGCATCCTCATCTACACTATCGGGAGCATTTGCCTGCAAGGCGTGGTGCTGAGCGGTTTGGCCGGCAACCAGAGTGACCACGAAAGAGGCAACATCCTGGTCAAAACCATCATCCATCAAATTAGCGATGGCCGGTTCAATCGCATTGCAAGACCAAACTACGAGGCGGGGATCACCCACTAGCTCGTCTGCCAAGCCTTCATATTCGTCGAAGAGCTTGGTGTATTCTTTACTCAGTTCAATCAGTGTGGTCTTGTAATCCAAACCGCTTTCTACCGGCTGTAGTTGCCGAAGTGCGTGCTGAATTGCCACTTCCACGACTTCCTGACGGCCGGAGAAAATACGGTAGACGGCAGGTGCTGCCACGCCGATCTTCCCTGCAATGTCATTCATCGTGAACTCATGTACGCCAATCTCAAGAGCAGCCTTGACGACGTCGTCCGCATTAAAACGCTGCTTGCGGCCTACCTTTTTAGGTCTTGAATCTTTCACGCGTTCCATCCTAGCTATTTTTTCGGTTTTATAAGGTCTAACCTGCGCTATTTGAGAAAAATAGACAATCTCTCTCAGCATCTTCACAGGAAAACGATCTCGCGTCTCTATTCCCTTCTTTCTGCAGATTTTAGCCGAAATCGTTTATGGAAGATAGTTTTATTCAACCAGGAAAATAGATATCTTGATAGCGTAAATACCCCCGCAACGCTCGAAAAACTCTTCGTTTTGAAGCGTTGCGGGGGTGGTTACCGTATTCGCGGTAAGTGAAGGAGCTCTAACCGGTATTGCGCATGCCAGCGGCAATACCGTTAATCGTGGTTAGGAGCGCCCGCGTATGGTACTGAACTTCTTCCGAATCCGGGTTTTCATTGGCACGTACTCGCTTGAGCATTGCCACCTGCATGAAGTGGATCGGGTTGAGGTACCGATTTCGTACATCCAGGGTGCGCCGCAGCACGGGCTGGTTGCTCAGAAGCTTATTTTCGGATACGAGCCACTCGATTTGTTCCACGGTTAGCTCGTATTCCGCCCGAATCTTATCGAAGATATGGTGCAGTTCCGGATCGACCAAGGATTCTACGTAGTAACTCGTAATATCCAAATCGGTTTTCTTCAGCGTCATTTCGATATTCGAAATGGTGGCCGCGAAGAACACCCATTCGTCCTGCATTTTTCGCAGGGCGTCTCCATATCCGGCTTCTCGTGCGGCCTTGATACCAGATCCGGCCCCGTACCACCCGGGCACAATCTGCCGGGATTGCGTCCATCCGAATACCCAGGGGATAGCCCGCAGGCCATCCAGCCCTTTCTCCGACGTCGTCCGTTTGGAAGGTCGCGAACCGATCTTCATATCCCCGAGCTGTTCCACCGGAGTGGATTGCACGAAGTATTCCGGCAGATCCGGATCTTGTGCCAGCTCCTGGTAGGCCTTGTATGCTTCATCGCTCACGTATTGCATGATTTCCGTATTGGAATCTTGCCGGGAGCGGGAGAGCCGGGCCGTCTTGTGAATGGTCGAACCTTCCATAACGGCGGCCACGGAAAGCGAAAGGTTTTCCAGTGCCAACTCGGGAAGCGTGTACTTATCCGAAATCACTTCACCTTGTTCGGTGAACTTGATCGTCCCGTCCAGTACACCCGCCGGTTCACCCAGGATGGATTCATATGTAGGCCCGCCACCGCGGCCCACGGAGCCACCGCGGCCGTGGAAGAGGCGCAACTGGATTCCGTAACGCGCGGCAACATCACGCAGTTCGCGCTGCGCCCGGTGGATCTCCCATTGGGAGGTCACCACGCCGGCGTCCTTATTAGAATCCGAGTAGCCGAGCATGATTTCCTGCACGTCTCCGCGCATCCGCACAATCTCCCGATATTGCGGATTTTCTAGCAGTTCGGTGAGGATTTCTCCCGCGGCCTGCAGTTCCGGAATTTCTTCGAGGAGCGGCACGAAACCAATATCGGCATGCTTGCGGTCACCTTCCAAGCTCACCAGCCCAGCTTCCCGGGCAAGCAGGGCGACGGCGAGGATATCGTCTGCGCCGTGCGTCATGGAAACGATGTAGCTTTCGATGCAGTCCTTACCGTAGATTTCCTGGGATTCCTTAATCACCTGGAAAACTTCGAAAGTCTTGCGTGCTTCGGCTGAAATCGGGCTGTCTTCGCGGCCGATAGTAGAAGGTACGAGCGGGCGGCAGGTTGCCAATTCATTTGCCAGGAATTCTGTACGTTCCTTGCGGGTTAGCTTCCCGTAAGGCTTGTCTTCCGGAGAAATGAACCGGTCGCATAGTTCTGCCAGCAAATCGTGATGCTTTTCAGAATGCTCCCGAATATCCAGCGTGACCAAGGAAAGGCCCATGCCTTCCGTGACTTGCTGGGCTACCAAAAGCTCCGAATCGGCGATCCGGTGGCCACCGTGGCGGCGTAAAGCATCCCGAATCAGCTGGAAATCAGCTTTAATTTCCGCGCCTTCGGCATAGTCATAGCCGGGCTCGTGCGGAGTTCCTTCGCGGATACGCTTGCCGGTGCGGCGCAGTTTTTCCCGCATAACGCCAAGCTTGATCCGGTACGGCTCTTCTTCATACATATCCCGCTGGGTGGTATCAACCAGGCCCGGATATTCGTAATCCTTTTCCAAGGAAGCCCGCAGCTCCGGATCATCACCCGTCAAGGTCGAGGAAACCGAAAGCATCAGCATGGAACGATTGATCAGCTCAATCGCAATATCGATTGCGGTGATGGACTGCAGTTGCAAAACTTCCCGCGTAACCTGCGGGGTCACATACGGGTTGCCGTCTCGATCGCCGCCGATCCACGATCCGAAACGTACCGGCTGGGCACCATCAGCTAATTGCACGCCGTATTTGGCAAGCTCATCGCGCAAGATTGTGAGCAGTTTCGGGAGCGTATCCAAGTACAGGCTCCGCAAGTACCACATCACATTGCGGGCTTCGTCCATCGGAGTGGGTTGGAAGCGGCGCAGTTCGTCCGTAAGCCAGATACTTTCAATCAGCGTGGCTAGTTCGCGGTCTTGCCGCATACGTGCTTCCGATTCCGGTTCCGTAGTCTCACCCACGATTTCGGAAATTCGCCGCAGCTTCGTAAGCAAAGCTCGGCGTTGTGCTTCAGTGGGGTGGGCGGTAAATACCAACCGCACGTCTAGTTTTTCGACGACGTCCTGCAGGGCTTCGGTTCCGCATTGCTCCACAATGCGGCGCACCGCCCGCGGAATCCAGGATTCCGGATCGTCTTGATCCGGAATGGAACGGACACGCATTACCTGTTCTGCGGCATTAGCGAACAGGAAATACTGCGAGAACGCACGGGTCAGGATAATCACTTGGTCTAGTGGCAAGGCATCGATCCCGCGCTGGAGCTCGGAGGCGGCTTCGTCCGCATCCAGATCCCGCGAAGCTGAACGTACCCGTTCCACTAGATTCAGTACGTCAACACCATGTTGCTCTTCGATTTCTTCGCCGAGAAGCGTAGTGAGCCGCCGTACCGCTGCGCGCAACGGGGCATCTACATCTTCTTCATTCTCGGAACTACCAAACGAAGTAACACTCATGAGCACCTCCTAGATATCTGACTTGTTCACCTTACCGCCCGAGCCAGAATTTTTTCTGGGCCGTCTCAGAAAAAAGTATCGTTCAGGCAAGCTTTAAGCCTCTAAATCTATTAATGGCGGCGGTGATTTCCAATACCCGCGGGCGGGCGAGGTTTCCCGGGTGGCCGCGATGGTTTGCAAGCGCGTCCAGGCCGCGTTCCGCAATGAGTTCATCTACCTTTTCCGCAGCTTCCCGAATGGTCAGCTCGCCATCGGCTTTGTCCGCAATCAGGGTGATTGCGCGAGCAATTGCCTCGGTTTGGGAAGAATCGACCAGTTGGGTGAGGGCCGAAAGGTCAATCGTGATCTTTCCCATCTGGATGGCATCGAGGCCGCGTGCCCGCGGCGGCCGGGGCTTTCCGCCCGTGGCATAGGGCAAGGAATGCCGGCCCAACTTGCGCGGGTGCGAATCTCGCATGGGAACCTCGTTTCCCGCGGATCCTGAAACGGAGAGCCCGCCGTCAGTATCCGGGCGCAGGGTGGTGGGGGAAGAGCCGCTAATTTCGTGGGCGCGGGCAGTTACATCAGTCGGCCGGTAGGCATCCATGGCAATTACCACATCGGCGACGTCGAAGAAGGCTCCAGATCCACCGGCCACCAAAACTGTGGAAACGCCGCTGCGCGCATACAATTCGCGCACGCGAGCCACGAAAGGCGTGATTGGCTCCCGATTATCGGGAATCAGTTCGCGCATTCTTTCATCCCGAATCATGAAATTAGTGGCCGAAGTATCTTCGTCAATAAGCAGGGCACTGGCCCCGGCTTCTACCGCTTCCGCCAAGTTCGCGGCCTGGGAAGTAGAACCGGAGGCGTTCGGCGTCGAAAAATGTTTCGTATCGGCCCCGCTGGGCAGATTGTTGATAAACATCGAAATATCGGTACCGGTGGTGGCACGGCCATCTTCAGCGCGGATCGCCGCCGCATCGGCGCGGGTGATGACCCATTCGCGCCCATCGCCGGCAACGTGGGCATAAACGCCGCGTTCCAGGGCACGCAAGAGGGTCGATTTGCCGTGATAACCCCCGCCTACAATCAGCGTGATTCCTTCCGGTATGCCCATGCCGGTAACGGTGCCGCCAGAAGGAAGCTCGAAACTAACGCGTAAAGATTCCGGGCTGGCAAAGGCAATCGCTCCCGCATCGGCGGGTAAAGGCAGATCGGAGGCGCCAGACCAGCGCGGTAAAATCGCCCCATCACCCACAAAGGCTACGAGTTGGCGGGAAGCGAGCTGATCGCGTACAGCTTCCTGATCGCGATACAAAGTAACAGCGTGGCGCAGGGCGGCGCCGTCGATCCGGTCGTAGCGCAGAAAATCTTCGGCCAGATCCGGAAGATCTTCAGCGAGCAGGCGCGCCGCTTCCCGCCCGCGTACGCGCCGCCCGGAGGCCGGCAAACCTACATAGAGGCGGGCTTCCACCGTGCCCGCGGGCGTGATTACCAGGCTTGCTCTTTCGAGAACTTCTTGGCCGGGCCGGTCAATTTCTACTTTTCCGGAGCTTCCGGTGCCGCTGGGCCGGTCAAAACCGGCGCGCCGAATCCCCTCCCAGAAAGAGCGCGTGAGGAAATCGGCTGTGGCTACCCGCCCGCGCCGGTCACTTATGAGTTCGGCAGGGATTTGTGCTACTTCGGGCGTCAGGCAGATCCTCACGGGGGAAGGGGGAGCGAATGGGTCCCGCTGGGCCTTGTCTAGGCAGATCGTCACCCCGCCTCCGACGTCGTACCGGCCTACCGCATCCCGGTAGGCACCGTATGGTTTGCCATCAATAAGGCGTAGGGTATCTGCAAGGTCATGAGCTCTGGGCATGAGTCTATTGTAGGGGTGCCGGCCCGCCCCAAAAACAGAAAACCCGCAGGTGTGAAAATAGGTACCGCAGGATTTTTATCGGTGCCGCAAGATGCGGGTAGCGGTGGGGCGGTCCGTAACGAGGTGCGTAGCGAGCCCCATTTTTAGTGCCGTGTATATCGCTTCCACCTTGCGCATCCCACCGGCCACCAAGAGCCGTAGCGGTCGTTTAGCAAGTTCCTCCAAGGTGATCCCCACCGTTACCTTGTCAATCGAAGGCACAGCTATTTCGCCGGTGCGAGTGTAGAAACGTGAACAGGCATCCCCGACCGCGCGGCTAAGCAGTTCTTCTTTTTGTTTCTCCGTAAAGTAGCCCAGATTTAGAAGCAAAGACGAAGGCTGCACCGATCCCACAGTGAAAACTACGAGGTCTGTGTTGCGGCCCATATCGAGGATTTCGGCAATGTGCCGGTCTGCTTCCACAACGTTTTTCGTGCGTACGTCATCGAAAACTACGGGGAGGGGGAGAGGGTGGGCGGTGCCGTTCAGGGCCTGGCAAAACAGGTACAGGGTTTCGAAATCTAGAGTGGAGTGATCGGAGTGAGACGATCCGCCTTTTAGTTGCACGACGTCGATATCACAGAGTGTGCGCGGTTTGAGATGCTCGGCAATCGAGTACATGGTTTGGCCCCAGGAAATCCCCACGGACATTCCATCGCGGACCAGGTGGGAGAGTAGCTCAGCTCCGGCCCGCCCAATCTCTTCCAACACGTCTGCGCAGGCCGTAGTGGAACGGTACGTGACCACGGCTTCTTGCAACCCGAATCTTTCCTGCAAACGATCACCGAGTTCAGAGCTGGTTTCACGCGGATCATGAATTTCAATCGAAACGAAACCTTTGGCTCTACCGTGTTGAATGAGTTTGGCAACAGTGGGCCGGGAGACCCCGAGTTCTTTCGCAACTTGAGCCTGACTCAACCCGTTCCGGTAGTAAAGCTTTACGGCCTCAAGCGCATCTTCATCACGCTTATCCACGTATCGTTCCCCTCCGACACCACCCATAACGTTCTCTGCGAAATGGCACCACCTCGTTGAGGCGCCGATGTTGTTTTAAAGACAATGTGCTTTAGGGATAATCTTACCGGTTTCCCTAGGGAAACCGGGGATCTGCTCTGTATTTGATCCACCACTAATTCCGGTGCTTGGTCGGGCTAGCGGGATTTGAACCCACGACCCCTTGACCCCCAGTCAAGTGCGCTACCAAACTGCGCCATAGCCCGTCTTCTTTTGACCACCTGAGATTACACCACCGGCCCGAGCTTTTTCAAACTTCTGAGGCTTCAGAGAGCCGGCTCACACGGCATGCCGAGTTCGTTGCTAGAGTTCGGCGCCGTTTCGTTATAAGATCGTTATCGAAAAATTAGCGATAGCTCGCGGGCTCACCGCCCGCAATCTACAGGCATACACGCAGGGAGAGCGAGGAGGCATCATGGTGGAACAGTTCGATCCCCGTTCAACCGGGGGAGATCCTAAGGAAACAACTCAGTTCTCAGCCATTGGAGCGCAACTCGAACAGCCTCTCGCTGATCGCACCTTGCGCACCGAAGAACTAGCGGCCATTCAAGCCCTCCCGGCAGGGTCGGCACTTTTGATTTCGCAGTCTGGCCCAAATTCGGGGGCCCGCTTCCTGCTGGACGCGGAGGTTACAAATGCGGGGCGTCACCAGCGTTCCGATATTTTCTTGGACGATGTAACCGTATCGCGGCGGCACGCCCAGTTCTTGCGCATTCCTGGCGGATACAAGGTCCGTGATTCGGGATCTTTGAACGGCACTTATGTAAATCGTGAACGCGTGGATGAGGCCGTGCTGCAGGTAGGGGATGAAATCCAGATCGGAAAATTCCGGCTTACCTATTACGCCTCGCCCGCCACTGCCTAGCGTTACCGGTACATTGGCGAACGTAACGCCCGCGGGGCGACGACGCGAGATTGGCGCCGCCCCAATAGGTCAATAGGGATGCAGTCCAATAGGGACGCAGCCCAATAGGGATGCAGCCCAATAGGGATGCAGTCCAATAGGGGTGCCAGTCGGGCAATCCGGGGACCGGTAGGGCGACAATCACGACGCGGTACGCCGCCATCGCCATTGTGGAACTTTAAACTATTTGGTGTTTAAAACTAGGACGTACGTACTCACATTTACCCCAGACGCTGTGTATATAATTTCTTGAGTCCGCGAATTTGCGCTTTGACGTGGGGTTTTACCTCCGAAATAACGCCGCGCAAAAAAGCCGCACAAATGCCAGGCGTAATGCCAAAGGCTGGGTGGAATGCCCGGAACGAGGCAGGCACCAAGCCACAAGAGGTGTAGCGGGAGTGGTAACTGAGAAGTGATCTGCGTAGCAGGGGGCAATATGGCAATCCAGAGTAGCGCCGCACATGCGGCGCGGCGAAGCGACCATCGCCTTGCACCCGCGCCAGCCACGCCCGCATCGGGTGCACCCGTTTCGGGCGCGGCCCCACGCGCAGAGACCGGTACGCAATGGCCGCACGATCTTTCGCAAAAGCCACAGTTCCGGATAGGGGAGGTGCGGCGCTTGCTCGCTGCAGAATTCCCTATGCTCTCGGTTTCGAAGATCCGTCACTACGAATCTATTGATCTCTTGCATCCGCATCGCACGGCCACGAACCAGCGGCTCTTTTCCCAATCGGATGTGGAGCGCTTGCGTTTTATTTTGCGTGAACAGCGCGACCGCTACTTACCGCTGGACCAAATCCGGGAAGAACTGCGCCAGCTGGACGCGGGTTTGATCGAACACCATCCGCAAAAAATGCACGCGGTGGCCGATAATGAAACGCGCCGCCCGCAGCCGGGAGAGCGGCTTACGGTTTCTCAAGTAATAAATATTACGGGCACTGATGTTGCCACGGTGGATGCTTTGGTAGATGCCGGGATTTTGCAAACCGATGCGCGCGGCCGGCTCTCGGCCCAAGCACCGGAGATTGTGCGCTACTCGGTACTGCTTTTGGAGGCCGGGTTTGACCTGCATTCCATTAAAACCATACGCACTTCGGCGCGCTCACACGCACATACCGTGCTGGCCCAACTCGGCCCGCAGCTGGCAAAGAAAACGCCGGCAGCCCGCGAACGCGCGATTGCCCGAACCGATGATGCCACCCAGAAAATCTGCCATCTTTACCGTGCTTTGCTAACCGAAAATATCGAGGTCGAGCTGCGCTAATATCGCTCCGCCGCCAAAATACGCGTAGCTGGAGTATCTCGTTGCTAAAACCTAAAAGCTGCGGTTCCAAAAAGGCTACGGTTTCCAAAAAAAGGCTACGGTTTCCGAAAGGCCGTGGTTCCAAAAAAGGCTGTGGTTCCAAAAAGGTTACGGTTTCCAGGTGCTGATTCGCTAAGCTAAACACATAACGGATAACGGCTGGATCTACACTCCGTTTAGTAGAGGAGATACACACATGGAGATTTCACCCTTCGTACGTGACCTACCGAAGGTGGAACTGCACCTACATATTGAAGGAACTTTGGAACCCGATTTGAAGTTCAAGCTGGCAGAGCGCAACGGGGTCGAGATTCCTTACAAAACCGAACAAGAAGTCAAAGATTCCTATCAGTTTACCGACCTAGCGAGTTTCTTGGATGCCTACTACGAAGGCATGCGGGTGCTTCTCACGCCCCAAGATTTTTATGACCTCGCCATGGCATATTTCGAACGCGTAGCCGCCCAAAACGTGCGTTACGTGGAAATGTTCTTTGATCCGCAAGCCCACACGGCCCGCGGGGTACCTTTCCACACCGTAATTTCCGGCCTGCACCGGGCGCAATTGGAAGCTGACCGCCGGTTCGGAATTAAATCCGGGCTCATCATGTGCTTCCTGCGTGATTTCCAAGCAGAATTTGCTATGGCCACCCTCCTGGAAGCCCTGCCGTACCGGGACTGGATTATCGGCGTCGGCCTAGATTCTGACGAAACCGGAAACCCACCGGAAAAGTTTGCGGAAGTTTTCGCGCGGGCCCGCGCAGAAGGTTTCCTCCTCACTATGCACTGCGACGTCGATATCAAAAACTCGGTGAACCACATCCGGCAAGTTATAGAAACGATCGGGGTGGACCGAATTGACCACGGCACGAACATCGTCGAGGCGCCCGAACTGGTAGCCGAGGTGAAGAAACGGGGAATTGGCCTTACTTCCTGCCCGATTTCTAATACGTGGGTTTCAGATTCTTCGAAGGTCGAGCTAATCAAGCAGCTCGTGACCGATGGTGTAGAAATTTCTGTGCACTCGGACGATCCGGCATACTTTGGCGGCTATATAGCCGAAAACTACCAGCGTGTGGCCGATGAGGGAGAACTGGATAACGCCTTCCTTGCCAATTTGGCGCGTAACGCGGTGCGCAGTTCGTGGGCCACGCCGATGCTGAAGCAGGAAATCCTGGCAGAGATTGATGCCACAGAAAAACGGTATCAACAGGAAGCTTAAGCACTAAACGCCGCGAGCTCGCGCGGCGGAGCAAGAAGCGCTACACGGCGGACCAAAAACGGAACCACGTTTGAGCGGAGGGTTATACCCAGGTCCAGGTATAAAAGTAGGTAGACTGGCGGAGGTTTTAGGAAACTTGCCAGAACACCTAGAGAAACCTTCAAGTCGAACTTGAGGTTTCGACACGCCGCACGATGGTCCGCCGTGTTCTTTCTGCCTGTTGTACGGTTGAGGCAGTCTTACGGTAAGCCCGGTGGGAACCGCCGATGATGGCCGTAAGTTTCCACGCGATGAAACGGAGTAGATGATGAGTGACGCCAGAGCACACCAGGAGCCGAATATGCGCACCCAACCTATGCTCTTTGGCGATCCACTTCCGCATCTCGATAGTGAAACCGGCTATCGGGGGCCGGTAGCGGGGAAGGCCGCGGGCATTACCTACAGGCAACTAGATTATTGGGATCGAACCGGGCTGGTTTCGCCCTCGATTCAAAACGCTTCCGGTTCCGGCAGCCAACGTTTGTATTCCTTCCGTGACATCCTCGTTCTAAAGGTAGTTAAGCGGCTTTTGGATACCGGGGTCTCCTTGCAGCAAATCCGTAAGGCTATCAGCCAGCTCAAAGAACGCGGTGTGGAAGAGCTTTCGAACATTACCCTGATGTCTGACGGTGCTTCCGTGTATGAATGCACCTCCGATGAGGAAGTAATTGACCTGGTAAAAGGCGGGCAAGGCGTTTTCGGAATCGCCGTGGGCAAGGTCTGGAATGAAGTGGAAGGCACCCTCGCGGAACTTCCTACCGAACGGGCCGAACATGAATCTGCCACCCTCGTAGAAGACGAACTCGCAAAGAAACGCGCTGAAAAAGCTCGCCGCAAGGCATAGAAGCTTCACGGAAAGCATAGAAGCTTCACTGAAACACCAAGATCAAAAACCCCGCGGGGGCACCGGAGGCCTGCGGAGATACTGAGGCTTGCGGAGATACCAAGAACCCGGAAGAACTATTTTGTTCTCCCGGGTTCTTTTCGTATCTACCAGCTTTAGCGGCGGTTTACCGCTGGGGTAGCGGTCCCATCTCCGTTCCAATCACCAACGTAGAAGGAATCGGTGGGGTTGCCATAACTGTAGGTAGCGTCCGCGCGGCCACTTCCCAGCTCGTTCTTGAGGAAGAAAGTATTGCCGCGGCGTACCGCAATCGAATCCTTGCTGGTTCCGTTCCAATGACCCAGATAGAAGGAATCGGTGGGATTGCCGTAGTAGAAGTCTGTGCGGGCGCGGCTATCGGCCAGATCGCCTTGCACGAACACACGGTTTCCGCGTACAGCTACGAGTTCGCTGGTTGGATCGTCGTTCAGGTTGCCGGCGAGCAAGGTATCTCCCGGGTTACCGTAAGCGTAAACCGCGTCGGCGACCCCGCTCGTCAGCGTATTGCGGGTGTACACCTTATTGCCGCGCACTACCGCGATCGAGTCCCGGCCATCGCCGTCCCAATCGCCCACGAGTACTTGGTCGTCCGCATCTCCGTAGAAGAAGGAGAATTCGGCTACGCCGGTACGGCTATTCGTACCCAAGAACTGGTTCCCGCGGCGCACCAATGGGGTATCGGTACCATCTCCGTCCCAATCGCCGAAGAACATTTCGTCGCCAGGAATCCCGTAGGGCGCTATTTCATCCGCAGCGGGCTGGCCCCACGCATTGGCGTAGAAGACGCCGTGCGCTGGTTGCGGCTTCGGTGCGGTCAGAGTGGCGCTTGGTTCAGCACTCGGCTCGGTGCTCGGCGCAGCACTCGGTTCCGCGGTGGGCGAGGGGTCGGCACCCGGCGTCGTACCCGTGGTGGGTTCCGCACTCGGTGCTGCCGACGCATCCGCGGAAGGCTCCGCGGTAGGCTCCGCACTCGCATTCGGTGCCGGCACATCGCACTGCTTCAAGCAGAAGGCGTGCGAAACGTAGGTTTCCGTATTCGCATCCCGCGTGAAACCGGGCAGGGTCTTACCACTTGGCGCAGTGGAAGCTTCACCCAGCCCCTTGGTTACCACCAGCTCGATAACGTAACGGCCCGGCGCTGCATGTTGCACGGTAACGTCGTCCTTCGCCTGCACGTAAGTGCCGTCCCAGAACAGCTCGGTAGCCTTCGGCGTCCGCCCGTTACCATCGTGACGGAGAATCACATTGTAAGGAGAAATCGGTTCGCCCTTCGTGCCATCCTCGTTAGCATGGTAAACCCGTGCTTCCACCGTCTTTGCCGG
Organism: Actinobaculum suis; assembly: GCF_900618115.1. Lineage (NCBI taxonomy): Bacteria > Bacillati > Actinomycetota > Actinomycetes > Actinomycetales > Actinomycetaceae > Actinobaculum > Actinobaculum suis. Next base: position 1,291,435 of record NZ_UYIO01000001.1, on the reverse strand, counting down.
AGAATCGAGATGGTATTCAAGGGTCGGATAGTTCCCGGTGGCCTTATCGAGCGTGTACACGTAATCGCCATTATCGGGCGAATAGTCGTATTCGGCCTTTTCGTCGTAGCAGAAACCATCGCGCATCAGTTCAGCTTGCGGGCACTTGGAAAGCACCTTCAAAGCCGGCGTGAAGTAGAGGGTATCGGCATATTGCGGATTGGCTTTAGCCAAGGCCGGATTCACATCTGCCACCGTCCACGTGGTGTGCAAGAACTGCAAATCGTTTTCGTAGTCCCCAAACAGCCCGGCAAAAGGCACGCGGCTCACCGAACCGTCGTTACCCGCAACCACTACGTAGCCGCCATAAATACTACCCTTCGGCACATTCGTCGGTTCCGTAATCGAAACTGTTACCGTGCCCGTTTGGCCCGGCTGCACTACTACTTCGTGCGGGAAGGCAGAAACCTTCGCGTCCGTTCCCTGCACGGTAGCGGGAGTATCCGGATAACCATAAGTGGCGACGGCGTCGCTCACCCCACCAATCGCGTAGGTAACAGCCTTATCGCTGGCATTGTGCAAGCTGAGAGTAGTGGGCGGATTCTTATCGGAATCGCCAAGAGAAATCTTTGATGGGGTGACGTAGGACGCCTGCGCTTGCGTGCCGGAAGCACCGTTTGCTTGGGCGGCCTTGATTGCGGCCGGAAGATCCAGCAAACCGGCACCCTGGCGGTGCACTGCGGATTTCACGCTCGCCGGCTGCCCATCCACCGTCTGCACTTGTGCCGTGTTTTGCATAACCGCTCGGACTTGTTCCGGATCGAGGTTCGGATTAGCTTGCAAGAGGACAGCTGCGGCACCGGCCACATGCGGGGCCGCCATAGACGTTCCCGAAATCGACGCCCACGTGGGGCTTTCTGCAGAATCAAGCGGATAGGAGGAATAAATATTGCCGCCCGGTGCCAGCACATCTGGTTTCAAACTCAGATCTGCCGCCAAACCCCAGGAGGAGAAATCGGAAATCTGCCCACCCGTGGGGCTCTTGGTTTTCACCTGCTGATTATCCTGCCAAGTGAGAGTTGCCTTGCCGGCCGCCACCGCAGCTTCAAAAGCTTTACCTTGTTCTGCAGTTACGGCTACCACGGGAATCGTGACTTCCGGTTCACCAGCCGGGGGAGCAGCGGTAGCGCCCAGGAATCCAGCCGTATTGTTGTAGAGAATCACGGCTGCCGCGCCATCTTTTTGGGCGGCGATTGCCTTCTGATAGAAAGTGGACTGGCCGCGTTCGATCAGCACGGCTTTGCCTTCAAAAGGTGTGCCGTCCAGATCTACCGCGCCCGTCTTTTTGCCTTCCGGATAAGCCACAACTTCTAAGGAACCTGAAGTGGGCGCGGCCGGCACACCTTCTACCGGCAAGAAGCCTTCCGCTTTCTCATTGAAAAGCAAAGACTTTTGCATTACGTAGGTGTTATCTACCGAGCCGACCGAAATTACGTTCTGGGCCACGGCCGGAGCACCTCCGGAAAAGATCCCGTTAGCCCCCGAATTTCCTTGCGAAACCGTTACCGTAACGCCACTGTTCGCCAAGTTTTGGGCGGCGACGGCGGTGGGGTAGTTAGGCCAGGTGGCAAAAGAGGCACCAATGGACATATTCACCACGTCCATTTTGTCTTTCGCGGCCTGTTCCATGGCGTCGAGCATAATGTCAGAATCCGTGGAACCCTCGCAGCCAAACACACGATAAGCGCCGATTACTGCATCCGGAGCAACCCCGGAAAAGCCGCTGGCCGGATCGTTCCCGGCGGCAATACCGGCAACGTGCGTGCCGTGCCCGTTCAGACCGCAATCATTGGGGATCGCATCCGGAGTTTTCACCGGATTATATTTCACGCTCCCTGGATCACCGTTATAGGCATCGCCCACAAAGTCATAACCGGCTACCACTTTGGCATTCGGGAACTGCGCGGTTCCGGCCACGCCCGTACCTCCAAAAGCCGGATGGTCCAGAGTAATACCCGAATCGATAATGCCGATGCGCACGCCCTTGCCCGTATAACCAGTTTCGTGGGCGAGGCGCGCTCCGGTAGCATCCAGTGCCGAGAACATATCCGGAGTTTCACCCGGCCGGTTCATTTCAGCTTTCGATTCCACCGGGGCTGGGCGGTCTACGGTGACCACGGGGTAGATGGCGCGTACGCCCGCATCTTCCGCAATAGCCGCGATCTGCGTCGAATCAGCCTGTACCGTAACCCCGTTCCAAATCTGCTGGAAAGTATTTTCGACTTCCGCTCCATCAGATTCAGCCTTTTGACTCAAGGAGCTTTGCTCATTGCGGATCACGCCCGGGTTACCACCGCGCACCACCGGCTGCGAGCCGAGTTCTACAAACCATTTTCCGGTGAACCGCGGATTACCATCCGCTTCTTGAATTAGCGTTTTAACGTCAATTCGCTTTTGCGTTTCCGTGGCATCAGAGGGTTCTGCAGCGGATGCAGAAGGGATAAACCCACTCCAGCCACTCAGCACCACCGCCACGGTAGCGCTCGCAGCAAGCCAATGCCGCGAAATATTTTTGGCCATACTTTCACTTCCTTAACATCGAAGAAGGTAGTGAAAGATTAGTAGAAAGCTGGATCACATCCGGGTGGCGTCTCAGCATGTTTTGCACAGCGGGAACTTTCGTCGTTTTCCGCCGGCGGGCAGTTTTTGTTGCCTTCGGCTTTGCAGGCTTTGCGGGCAAGTCCAGACCGCAACAGGTAAAGTCCAGACCGCAACAGGTAGAATGCAGCAGGAAAGATTTTCTTGTTTGTAGCCGATTTCCGGCAGATTTTGGCCGAGAGTGGTTTTTGCGGAAACGAAATACTTCAGGGAAGTGGTTAGGACGATATCTGAGAAGTTGTTACAGCCGTTTTTCGGACAGATCTAGCGGCTGCCTTCCACCTCGAGCGAATTTGACATAATATACATTATCGGCGGTTAGGGTGTGGTGGTGGCAATTCCGTCAAGCCCGTTTTATTGGCTTATGACAGCCGTTTTGCGGGTGCGGGAACAAAAATACTGCCCCTTACCGTTTAACCTTGTGGGTAGGTAAACCATGACCCGGCGAAATCAGCCAGAAAGTGAGGATGGATGGCGGAGAGATCTTTGCGCGGGATGCGCATCGGCACAAGTTCGCTGGAAACCGACAAGAATGTTGCCTTCGCAGAGCGCAAGACGGTGAAATACCGGTGCTCGGAAGGTCACCTTTTCCAGGTGGCGCTTGCGGCCGAAGCTGAAGTGCCGGTGGCCTGGACGTGCCGGTGCGGTGAAGAAGGCGAACTCGTGGAAGGCGAAGGCGTAGACGATCGCAAGCCGGCAAAGCCCCCGCGGACGCACTGGGACATGTTGCTCGAGCGCCGCAAGATCGAAGATCTACAAGTTCTACTCGATGAGCGTTTGGAGCTTTTGCGGACCGGCCAATTGCATATTGGCGTGGGCCGGCATCGCTAAACCGCTACTAAATAGGCTAGCCACTACCAAATAGGTACTACCAAATAGGTACTAGCAAGCGATTTTCCGCTGGGCGGCTTTCGCCAGGCGGCTTACGCCAAGCGGCTTTCGCAAAAATTCTAGGCTCCCGGAGTGAATCTGGTTTCCAGAACTACCACTCCGGGAGCCTTCTTACTCCGGAAACTATCCCTAACCGCCACCTCGGAAGTTAAACCATTTCGGAAGTTATTAACTGCTGCTAACTACTGCTCTGGGAGCTAAAAAGCATCTCAGAAGTTTTCTGTTGGGTAGAGCTCGGAAGCCCTGGAGCCCTATTTGCGGAAGCCTATTTACGGAAGTCTATTTGCGGAAGCGCTCCCCTAGCTTTTCGCGTGCATTGTTAAGTGCATTTGTTAGTTGCTTTCCGCGCCGTTTCACGCCCATCGCCGTCGTACGCTTAAAAGACTCGGTAAATACCGCACCGGAAAGCTTTGATTCGCCAGCTTCCCGCTCCGAAAACGTGATGGGCATTTCTACGATATGCCCACCTGCGCGATGCACATGATCCGTCATATCGGTTTGGAAGAAGTATCCGCGTGCTTCTACGCGGTCCAGGTCAAGCTTGCGCAAAGCATCCAGGCGATACACCCGGAAACCTGCCGTCGCATCAGAAGCCGGTAGGCCGAGCATGAGGCGAATATAAGCATTTCCGGCGCGGGAAAGTGCGAGCCGCGGCGCGGACCAACCATCAATTTTGCCGCCTCGCACATACCGCGAACCGATCACCAGATCCGGGGCATCGCTCATCGCTGCCCGTTCCAAAAGCAGCGGTAACTGTTCGGGATGATGGGAACCGTCCGCATCCATTTCCACTACGTGCGTATAGTCGCGCGCCTGCGCCCAACGAAAGCCAGCAATATAGGCCCGGCCCAGGCCATCTTTTTCCGTTCGGTGCATTACCTGCACGGTTTCGTGTTGGGCGGCAAGTTCGTCCGCGATCTGGCCGGTGCCGTCCGGAGAGTTATCGTCCACAATCAAAATGTCTGCTTCGGGCACGGAGGCCAGCGTGCGCGCCACGATTTTTTCTAGGTTCTCAGCCTCGTTATAGGTGGGGATAATGACCAGGGTTTTCATAATATTGGCGAGTTTTCGTGACCGAGAAGTGTTATTCGTATCCATACGTTTCTCCTGCGCTACTGTTGCGAGCTGGGGCGGGCGCGCCCGTGGCGGTATCTCCCCCATGCTACAACGAATATCACGCCCCCTAGCAGGTATACTCCGGCGCGAATCCACACGCTAAAACGCGCCGCGAACGTTACGTGGGTGCGCAGGCCTACCGTGGCCTGCTGGGCTTCTTCGGTCCACGTATCGGTGGTGTGGTGTACTACCCCATCGGGTTCGACGACGCCGGAGACCCCGACGGTAGAAACCTGGATAGCGGTGCGGCCCAGCTCCACCGCGCGGAAAGCCGTCATTTCAAATTGTTGCCGCGATTCGGCAGAATTCCCAAATGACGCATTATTGGTAGGCACCACCAGTAGTTGTGCACCGTCCCGCACTGCGGCCGCAGAAATTTCTCCGTACGCTACCTCGAAACAAATCGGGGTGGCGATCCGTACCGTGCGGCCAGCTACCGGCACGTCTACATAGGCTGGGGTTTGCCCGGGAACCATATCGGTACCCACCAGGTCTACCGCAGCGGAAAACTTGCGGAAAAAATCTCGGTAAGGGATATATTCGCCAAAAGGTACCGGGTGTTGTTTGCTGTAACTGGTGCTCACGCCTGCCTCCGGCGTCCATACCACATAGTCATTCGTGCGCCGGCGCACGGAAAAACCGTCCGTGGCAGCCGGATCGTCCCAATACTCTTGGGTGCCGAAAAGTAGTGGTACGCCGAGCCGGGTGCCGGCCGCAGTAACAATGGCCCGGGCTTCTGCGTCTTGCCGGGCGTCGAGATCGGAGGCAGATTCGGGCCATAGCATCAGGTCTATACTGCCCGGATCTATGCTGTTTGCGGTGGCGCGGGCCAGGTTTTGGGTTACTCGCAGAGCCCGTTCGCGCCCGTCTAGCGGCTGCGAAGCTGGTGCCACTTCCCCTTGGGCGAAGCCAATCCGCAAGTTTTCTGATGCGGCGCTACTAACCGGCACCGCGATTGGGGCCACGAAAATCGCGAGGCTGGAAAGAATAGCCAGTACTCCCCCAAGCCCGCGCCCGCGGCGCAGGCAGCGCGCCGCCCAGTACAGGAAAAGCCCGCTACAAACCACCGCGAAACTAACGAGCGGGGTGGAACCAATATGAGCGAGCCGCAACAGCGGGGTTTGGGTTTGTGAAAAAGCGAGCGTGCCCCACGGGAGGCCACCAAAAGGCCACTGCCCGCGCAATTGTTCCCAGGCCACCCAGAGGATCGCCCCACCAGCCGCGAAAACTACCGCGGGTTTTATTTCCGCGAGAATTCCCTCTTGCTGGGGCGCGGGATTGTTGCCGGCAACATTGTGCTTCGATGCTTGGCGGTTGGAATCTTGGCGGTTAGAAGCTTTGCGGTTAGCTGGCCGGCGATTGAATACCTTGCGGTTGGTGTTGTGATTGGGGTTGCGGTTGGTAGCGCGCGATGCGCGTAGGGCGCCTTCCAGCATTCGCCAGCCCAGGGCTGCTGGGGCAATGAATAAGGCTTCGGCAGCGGCTAAGGCAATATGCGGTAGGCGTTCCCCGGTAGAGATAGCCGTCCAGGAAAGCAGCGGTAAAAAGAAGGCCAGGCCGGCCACATAACCCCAGCCCCAGGCAGCGGGCAGACTCCGGCCCGCCACTACCCCGGCAAGCAGCGCAATACCGAAGATGACGGCCGGCCCCCAAGCAAGCGGCGCGAAACTTGCATATAGCAACAAGCCAGCCCCGATCGCACCGGCCAAGCGTGCCAAGAAACGTGCCAAACCAGAAAAACCTCCCCGGCCCGCGCGGTGGGCACTATGCGTGCTATTTGCGGCAGGCTTCGGGGGCGCCGGTTTTTGGCGTGTTGGTTTCTGAGGCGCCGGTTTTTGATGTGTTGGTTTCTGAGGCGCCGGTTTTTGGCGTGCTGCCTTTTGGCGTGCCGATTTCTGGCGTGCCGATTGTTTCCGCGCGCCTTGCCGGGCGCGGTTGTTTCTGGTGCCGGACTTGCGATTCAAGAAGGATCCTCCTGGCGGGGCTACATGAGCTCGCGGCGGCGTACGGCCTCGCGCGCACGGTGCGCAATATCCGCCACCCAGGTATCTTTCCCGGCAATCATGAGCTGGCCGAGCAGGTCGATAAGCCGGCGCGCCGCGCCCACAAAATCACCGACCGGCAGCCGGGACATATCCAAACAGGTTTGCAGGCTCGCTCCCCCAGCCCAAGCTGCAAAAGCATCCGCGCAGCCGGGCGTAATATCCGGGGTGCGGGAAATCCCGTGGCGTTCTTCTACCGCCCGTAAATGGTCGGCTTCCCGCCGCGCACCCCGTGCCAAATCAAACAGTTCGCGAGTACGTGGCGGGTAGAGGCCGAGCCTGTCGTCGCCCAAAAACATGGAAGCCCAACCGGCCATTCCCGCCGGATCCAAACACTTTTCCGGCAATGCTAGCAGGCAAGAATAGATAAGCAGATCGCCTTCGGCGTGGATTTCGCGCAGCCTTTCCGCCCCGATTCCGAGCCGTACTTTCTGGCCGGTTTGCTCCCCCGGCGTGCTTTCTGCTTCCGTATCTCTTTGCAGAACGCCAAGCTCAAGCAGTACTTGCGCGGTTGCATCAAAATCCCGGCCCGCCGAATCTTCATAACCTTGCGCGATCCGGTTGAGTTGCTCATGTGCGGTATGCAAAGAAAGCAGTTCCTGACCTTCCCGCATATGTACACCCAAACGCGGGCAAGAAGCACACGGATGGTGGGCTACTCGCACATCCCGCGGCGGAGCGTAACGGGACCATGAAAGCAACAGGTCGCGGTCGATTCCCAGATCGGCCCGTTCGGCCACGATATCGAGAATCGTATCGGCTACTTGGTCGCGGGCTACCGGGTCGCGCATGGAAAGGCCGTGCGGCATCGTAATTGGCTCAATGGGCCGCATTTCAGAAGCCAAATCTTCTGCGTAAAGCCAGTACATATTGCCGTCCCAGTCCACGACCCGCGCGCGCAGCCCATCGGAGGAAGTAACCACTCCATAAAACAGCTCGGTTTGGAGCGAATAGGCGTAGACCATTCCGGGCCGTACCTGTTCAAAAGAATCGTAGATACGTTCCTGGTATTCGCGTTTTGCCTTGCGCCGGGCAGCTTTCCGCGCCCGCCCTAACCGGGAACGCAAGCGCATATATTCAGCTAGATCCCCGCAGTCACAGTGGAGTTTCTTTTCTTCTTCCGCGATCCGGCGCCGAATTCTTTCCATTCTGGCCACCACACCGCCCAGCTCCGCATTACGTTGATATTGCGCAAATGACCGGTTCACCAAATCCCGTGCCGCCGCATAAGAACGGTCCGCGAGCAGGTTGACAACCGTGTTATAAGAAGTTTGGAAAGCGGAAAGTAAGGGTTCGACTTTCCCAGAACCAAGGTCTGCTAAATGGTAGGGGTCGGTGTCTGCGTTAGCGACGACGACGGCGTACCCCACCTTGTCTTTCCCGCGCCGGCCTGCCCGGCCAATCAACTGGGTGTATTCGGTGGCCGTCAAATCCACAAATTCTGAACCGTTCCACCGGTGAAGTTCTTCGAGGACGACGCTACGCACCGGCATATCAATCCCGAGCGCCAAAGTGCCCGTGGCATAAACAATGCGCAGCAAACCCCGTTCCATAAGTTTTTCGGTGAGCTCTTTCAAAGGTGGATACACCCCGGCATGGTGGGCACCATAACCGCGGATCAGAGCGCGCACGGCCCGGTCAAAACCAACCGCCTGCAAGTCTGATTCGCTCAAGCTTGCCCGTAATTCTCGAGCCGCCGCCCGAATTTCGGATTGCTCGTGCGGCGTCGTAAGCGTAATATCGCGGCGCACTAGAGCTTCCACGGCTGCATCGCACCCTTTGCGGGAGAAAATAAACTCAATCGCCGGGAGCATTCCGCGTTCTTCCAACATGGAAATAATGCGCCGTCGGTCGCGTGCTTCCAACCGGCGCGGACGTTCCCCAGCGCGGCGGCGTTGCCCCAAGGAGCTAACGAGCGCGTTGGAAGGCTGGGGCGTTTCCGCGGCGGCGGCAGGCGCGGAAGCATCAGTGGATTCACCAGTGGAATCACCTGGAGAATCACCAGTGGAAGCATCCGCAGAAGTATCCGTAGGAGCATCTGCAGCTGCGGTGCCGCCTGCAAGCCGCGGCGCGGTACCTTTGGCGTACAGCGGCAGGAGGCGCGTACCTGTGGAAACATATTGTTCGAGCGGCACGGGCCGAGTCTCGGAAACTATAAGTTCTGTGGGCCCGCGCACGGAACGCATCCAGGAAGCTAATTCTTCCGCATTCGCAATCGTGGCAGATAGGGAAGCCAGGCGAATATGCTCCGGCAAGGAAAGAATTGTTTCTTCCCATACCGGGCCGCGGTCCGGATCTGCCAAGTAGTGGACTTCATCCAAAATGGCGTACCCGAAATCTTCAATTTCCGGATCGGCATGCAAAAGCATATTGCGAAGAACTTCCGTGGTTACCACAATGATTTGAGCTTCCCGGTTGATAGCTTGATCGCCGGTGAGTAGCCCCACGTGTTCTGCGCCCAGCGTTTCTTTCAGCTCGGCATATTTCTGGTTTGAGAGGGCCTTGATCGGAGCGGTGTAAACGCAACGTTTTTCTGCGGCGAGTGCCAAATAGACCGCGCAGTGGGCGATCACGGTTTTCCCGGACCCCGTAGGTGCACACACCAAAACGTCACGGCCGCGCGCTAAAGCTTGGCAGGCTTCTACCTGAAAATCGTCGAGGGTTATACCGCGCGCCGCGTATCCTTCCACATAATCCTTGATTAGTAAGGATTGATTTGCCACCGGTTTTTCCTCAGCTTTCTTCATTTCGTGTATTTGGTGCGTCGCCATACCCTGACGTACCTCCAGAATCCGGCGCGGGCGCCGGGCTTGCCAGTTCGCCGGGCCCCGGAGGCGCCGGGCTTGCCAGCTCGCCGGGCCCGGGCACGTTTCCCGCCATTCGGGCAAACCTCGCGGCAACTTCGCGGGCCACCCAGGCCGGCTGGATTTCTACCAAAGCCTCCCCTACCTGCGCTAGGAAGGTCATGAGCCAGGCGAGGGAACGCGCCCTAAAGGCTATCGTGGTTTTCCCTTCCCCGGCGGCGGTGGCACGCGCCCCCGCCAAGGCCTGTACAGCCCACCGGCCTGCCGCCGTTACCGTGATGACAATATCAAGACCTTCTGGCTCCCACCCCTCACCGGCTTGCGGGGCCGCTTTTTCCCGCGCCCACTGGGCTATTTCTCGACTTTCTTGCAGCTCACGCACCGTGGCAGCAGAGCGTGAGCGCGGCTGGGCAATTCGGTCCAACCGGAAATAGCCTACTTGCCACTCGCCCGCCTCGGGCGTTGCGGCTACCGGGCATCGATCCTCGGCTAGCGTTTCCCCTGCCGATTGTGGTTCACGAAATGCCGCGCACAGCAACGGATTCACGCCGGCCACAATCTGTGCGGGAATAGCGTAAATACGCCGCGCCCGTGCTCCTTCGGTAGCCGTTGCCGCCGTCATATAGGAAAATTCGACGCCGGCGCAGGCACTTTTCGGATCTGCGGGCACCTGTTCGGAATCGATATCCGCCAAAGCTTCGTTGAGCACGGTAATTACTTCCGGGGCGGCCACCAGATGCGGCTCATCCCAAACAGCGTCCGCAAAACCCGCCTGCGCCAAAGCCTGCGTAATTTGCTGCCGGGTATCCCGCAGGGCCGTACCCACCGCACTTTCCGGCGTTATTTCTAGCAAGGAATCAATGAGTGCCACAATAATTAGCGCCTCATCCAACCCGAAATACAATCTTTGCGGTTCTCCACGCAAAGACACATACGACTCCGCACTCGCTTTCCGAAATTCCTCTACTTCCGCGGATACTTCCGCGGAACTTTCCAGCGGATCGGGTAAATCCAGGTAGAAAGGAATAATCATATTGACCGGTTCGGCCATATTCGCTTTCCACAACAGATTCAAAGCCCGCTTCCAAGAAATCCCGAAGCGTTGCCCCAGTTCTGCCAAAGTAGCAGGCCCGTGCGAACCCAAATAAGTGAGCATGGACGTCATGAGCACCAAATTATTGATTCGCGGGGTGCGGCGCGGTTTACTCACTTTCTGCCTCCTCACCCGCAAAACCATTTCTGCCTGCAGCGCTGCCCTTAGCGCTGGCCGCACAGACTTGCGCTACGTGAGCGAGCCGCGCCTCCCATTCTTGCCGTACCTCTTGGGGGTGCAGAATCTGCACATCCGGCCCGTAAAAAATTAGGTCCTCAAATAGACTATTGCGCGGCAAAGCCGCGTATTCATAAACTTCCCAGATTTGCGCCTCTGCCGTACCAGCGCCCATTTCAAATCCGTGCCCGGAAGCAGTTTGAGGTGCCGTATCTGGCGCGGCTGCTGAGAATTGCCGCAGGTAGGTGCCGCGGGCGGCAAGCGGCGCGGCACAACCGCGCCGGATCGCTAATTCTACTTTTGTGCCCGTGGAAAGCGCGCTATCTACCTGAGCGCGCCGATGTACGGCTGGGCCTATCACCCGCACACTTCCCGTCACAATCCGATCCACGCGGAAAGTACGCGACTGAAACTTACGGGACTGCGGCCCCGGTTTATCTGCCGCTTCCCGATCCGCATAGCGCGCCACCCCAGAAACATAGAAAGCGTCATAGTGTTCCTCAATACTCCACGGTTCGAACTCGTAACTGCGATATTGGCCAGGCGCGCGTTCATATTCAAAACTCACGCGCCGTTCGGTTTGCAAAGCGCGCGCCAAACTCAACACTTCATCTCCACTAGGAATACTCGCCTGCGTGAACCAACCCGCTGCCGTACCCGCACCTGGCGCCTGGCCCGCACGGGCTGGCGCGGTGGGCGTAGTCTCCTGCGCCTCGGAAAGCATTTTGGTAAGGCCGGTGCGGGCCGCACCGGCTCGCACATCGTGGCCAGGCAGGGCAGAAATCAACGCCCGAATAATACCGGCACCGAGCACTCCCACATCGGCAACCACCGGCGTCGTACGCGAAAGTTCGTAACGATCATCCTCCACGATCACCGCATACCCGCTATTCCGCAAGGTTTCCACGTCACGCTCAAACATGCGTTGCCGGCTTTCCCCAGCCGGCCGGGACCGATAGGCAGGTATTTTTTCCAAAAGCTGCGCGCGGGTAATCCCAGGATGCGCGGAAATAGACTCCAGGAGCGCTAACTGGCGCTCCCCCGCCTCACGCTGGCCTCGACTCATACCGCCCAGCTTAGGCCATACGTTCCCGATTGTGCCGCGCCGCCGCACGCGGTGGAAGGGCCCGCTCCCAATCACATAGAGTTAGCCCGTGATGAAGTGGCGTGAAGGTACGGTTTTACGGTTACGAGGCACGTGGTCGCAGTGCGCCGAATACGAGGTGGCACTTACCGCGCCGCCCGCTACGGAAGACGCCGCCCGCGGGCGGGCATTAGCCTATCTGCCCCTCGTGGGCGAGCCCGAACCTGGAGACCGCGTGCTCTTACAGGTTTCAGCTTATGAACGCGAGCTGGGCACCGGCGGGTACATGTTTATTTGTGCCATCCCGGACCGGCTCCCGGCCGATCCACCCAATTCACCCGGCCATATTGTGAAGGCCCGCTATACGCCCATGCAGTATTTGACGCTCGGCGTCGACGAACAAGAATCTCCCTACCACGAACTGTTACGGGACGCCGATTCGCTAGAGGGAATGCCGGTAATCGTGGCTGATTTGCATTCTGCGCTACCGGCCGCCGTAGCCACTTTGCGGGCGGCGCGGCCCACTGCGCGTATTGCTTACGTGATGGACGACGGCGGCGCCCTTCCCGCTTGGTTTTCCCAAACCGCCGCAAGGCTGCAGGAAAACGGCCAGATTTTAGGCACGATTTCGTGCGGGCAAGCTTTCGGTGGAGATCTGGAAGCCGTCAATATTTACACCGGGCTTTTGGCCGCAAAATGGGTGTGGCAGGCAGACGTTGCCATAGTCTCGCAAGGTCCGGGAAATTTGGGGACCGATACCCGGTGGGGTTTTTCGGGCACCAGCGCCGGCGAAGCAATCAACGCCGTAAACGCACTGGGCGGGCAAGCAATTGGCCTGTTGCGCATGTCTAGCGCCGATCCGCGCGAACGCCACCTGGGCGTTTCCCACCACACTTTGACTACGCTCACGCGGATAGCGCTCACCCCGGCCCTCTGCCCGGTGCCGCAACTAGACGATAGTGAACTATGCCAGCTGGTTGGCCCGCGCGCCCGGGAACTAGCCCGGGAACGTTTAGGGCTCCTCTTCGCCCATCCGCGCCTGCAAAGAGTAGACGTGCCGGTAGCAAAACTCCTCGGCCCGCTAGAAATTTACCCGGTACCTTTGCGGACTATGGGCCGCGGTCTACACGAAGATCCCCTAAATTTCTTGGCCGCCGGCGCGGCCGGGCAGGTTGCCGCCGAACTGTTAGAGATAGATAGACAGACAGATAGATAGGCGGCAAAACGGGCCGCAAACCTGCCGGCCGGGCGTTATGCGGTGGTACCGGGTTTCATGCGGTGGCAACTGGCTCCGGCGTCGTTCCCGGGCGCTGCACGGTTACGTACTTGCGGAAAACGACCACCAGGACCACAGCCAGCAAACTGACAGCTGCCATGAACCAGAACATATTGGACGTGGCAGCTTCCGCGCCCGGTTCTACCCCGAAGATCCCGCCGGCCTGGAAAGCATCAGAGCTGATCAGCGCCGAATACACCGCCAAGCCCAGCGAGGAAGAAATGTTGAGCATCAGGTCCAAAATACCAATGCCCCGCCCATTCTCACTGACTGGTAGGGCATCTGAAGCGGCGTCGTAAATAGGCGTGTAGCAGGCCGTGACTCCCGCAATAAACACGCAGGCCAGCACGGTGAGAACCACGAAACCGCGGCCAATCAGCACCGCCGAACCCGCAAAACCAACTACCATGCACAGCGCGGAAAGCAGCAGGGTACGGTAGCGGCCAAAAATGTTCACCAAAGGTCCGGAAATTATTCCGATCACCGTGGCCACCACGTACACCACCGTCAAATAAATCGAGATTTGCCGCAGGGCAAGCCCGTACAGGTTCTCCCCAATTACGTTGTAGATAGGTACGGCCGCAAAATTGAAGAAGAAGAACACGAACTGTAACAGCAGCACCGCCATAAAAGCTTTGTTGCGCAAGAAATCTTTCCCAATAAAGGGATGTGGCGCCTTGGCAATCCAAATCCCCAAAAGTACCCCGCAAATTGCGGTGGCAAGGAGCAGCCACGGATTTTGGAAGGAGAAGAAGATCGCGATTAGGCCGGCGAAAATTGCGAACAGGGTAATGCCGGCAACGTCAATCTTTTCGCCCATTCCCGCAACGTCTGGCGTGTTGCGGATGAGCGTCGGAAGGAAGGCGACGGCGATGAGCGGGACCAGGAACAAATATTTCCAGTGGAAGGAAGTAATAAAGCCGCCCGCAAACACCCCGATCGCGGCCGCCAAATAGTAGATGGCATTGTAAATCCCCAGGTAAACAGCCTTTTCCCGCGCGGGTAGGAACTTTACCGACATCACCACAAACACGGAACCGGAAACCTGGGCGCCGGCTACCTGGATCATGCGGCCAATGAGCACCATCCAGAAACTACTGGCGCCGAAAAAGCCCAGCAGGCTACCTAAAATGAGCGCGCCCATGCCAAACATCGTCATGCGTTTCGGGGATACAAAATCGCACAAAGTGCCGTACAACATGCACACGATTCCGAGCACAATGCCCGGCAAAGTGGAAATCAAGGAAGCGCTTTGGGCCATGCTCAGAGAGTCCCCAATATTTTGGAAGACCAAATTAAAAGCTTGAATAAGTAGGCTGCCCAGGGTAAAAACCGTGAGCAAAGCCGGCAAAGCACGCCGGGTTTTGCGGCGGTTAATCTCTAACTCGCTGGGAGCATGTGGGCGTTCAGGAACTGAGTTTGACGCCGCGGCGCCCGTTTCCATAACCATATTTTTTCCTTCTCACGAACGGGAAAGACGTAGTTCTTTTGGGGAATTGGTTTTTACGCTGGTGTTGGTTTTTACGCTGGTGTTGGTTTTTGCGCTGGTGTTGGTTTTTGCGCTGGTATTGGTTTTTACACGTAGATCCTCCGCGCCCGAGCTATTGGGGGCTCGCAGCGGCTAGGCCGGTCGCGTGCACCAGCCGGCCTAGCCGGGCCTGGCGGCACGCCCGGCTTGTGCGCGGTACATAACCCGCCTAGTGCGCGGTACATAACCCGCCTAGTGCGCGGCACATAACCTGCCTAGTGCGCGGCAGCCAAAGCAAGCAGGCGTTGCATAAAGTGCCTGACGAAGTAACGTTCATCGACGTCCAGAGCCACTCGCGTGGTGGACGGTTGGCCTGCGCGCCCCGGATCGCCAATGGTCCGGCCGCGGCTCGGACCTTCAGTTTCGCAAAGCACGTTAATCGGGAAGCACCACACCACATCTTCGTCCAGGGCAACCGCGGCGGCGAGCGGGTCGTGCAGATTGCAGCCTTCCAAACCGCCCGGATCGTCACTTTCGGTGACGTTGATATAAAACTCGGTCATTTCTGCCAAAAAATTACCCGCGGGAGTGCCGAGTTCGCGCAGGGCCGCCAAATGTTCTCTTCCCATCCGAGCTCGCGTGGTTACATCTAGGCCAACCATGGTGATATCGGCACCGCTATCGAAAACCTGGGCGCTCGCTTCCGGATCTTGAGCCATATTTGCTTCCGCAAAAGGCCCGGTATTGCCCTGCAAAGTAAGCGAACCTCCCATCATTACCACTTTGATTTTCGGGATAATATCGGGAGCTTTCGCAAAGGCCAAAGCAAGATTAGTGGAAGGCCCGGTAGGTACATAAACGAGCGACCCGTCAGTATCTGCCCGAACCGATTCGATAATGAAATCCACGGCCGAAGTTTCTTCTACCTGCCGCGTGGCGGTTACGGGTACGTGTGCTCCCCCAAGCCCGTTCGCACCGTGATACCGTCCAGAACTTTCCGGAACCGTAAAGGAAGCACTTTCCAAAGGATGGCTCTGCCCGGCATAAACCGGAATGTCTGCCCGCCCAAACAGCGCCAATACGTCTAAAGTATTCTTCACGCTTTGCTCTAGCAGCACATTTCCGTAGGTTGCGGTGACGCCGAGCAGGTTCGCATCGGGCGATCCCAAGATGTACGCAAGCGCGAGCGTATCGTCAATACCGGTGTCCAGGTCCAGAATAATATTCTTCATCGAATGCCCCTATTTCGAGTTCGAACCCCGTCTTTACGAAGTCTAGTATTACACACCACATTCCGCTTTAGGGCTGCGTCTGCTACCCGGCTGCTGGCTGCTTCTTTAGCGGGTTAACTTGGCATCTACTGGACGGAAACCACTTTCGCGCAGGTGGAACTGATATATAAGACAAAGGAAAGGGAGGTAATCCTGCAGGCAGGTAAACCTCCGGGATAATCGCGAGAGGAAAGTGCATTGCCAAATAATTCAAATGGCATCACCGTAGTGCCCTACCATCCGCGCTATAAGAAGGACTTCCAGGAGCTGAACAAAGCGTGGATCACGGAAATGTTCACGATGGAACCGCAAGATTACGTGGACCTGGAGAATTTCGAAAACCTTCTAGATCAGGGCGGCCAGATTTTCTTTGCCCTCGACGCTGCTCCCGCTCCCGCAAACGAAGCTGCTCCCGCTCCCGCTTCCGCAAACGAAGCTGCTCCCGCTCCCGCGAACGAGGTTCCTACCGTGCACGCCGCCGCCACGGGCACGGGCACCGCGGAAAAACCCGGTACAGTTTTGGCTTGCTGCATGATCGCGCCCATGGCCGATGACGATTGGGAAATCATGAAGTTTGCGGCCCGCGGTATGGCTTCCGGCAGAGGCGCCGGTTCGGCGTGTTTGCAGGCATGCCTAGATTACGCCCGGGACCGCGGAGTTGACCGCGTAATAAATGTTTCAAACCGGAAATGCGCGGCCGCAATTCATATTTATCGCAAATTCGGATTCCAAGAAATCCCGGTAGATAAGGAAAAGTTCCCCTTCGAACGCGGTGATATTGCCTTCGAACTGCAACTCTAGGCAATCTCTAAGCAATCTTTGCCACCATTGCGAAAACAGGAGGGCTACAAGGTTCCAGTAATAGCAATAAACCGGGCCGGCCGTAGCGCCAGTTTTGATGCTACGCCGGCCCGGTTTCCCGCTTGCCCGGTTTCCCGCTTGCCTGGTTCTCAGGTTCCCGGTTTTTAGCTTTACGGGTTTATGGGTTTACGGCCCGCACGGTTTGCCGCGGAACCGTTTCTGGGCCGCACTTTAAAGGTCTTAGTCCTGCACTAGTTCTCGGTAAGCGCCGTCGGCAGCTACCGGTTGGCTGAGCACATAGGTGTTCATAAACTCCACCATGGCCTGCCATTTTGCTTCATCTTGGGAACCGAATGTGCGCGAACCGGTATACAGCTGCAAAGTGCGTTGCAAAACTTCGCGTGCGGCTTCGCGGTTTTCTGGTTCGGTCAGGGCGGGAACTTCCTTTGCGGTAATGTCGAGAGTTTCGTCCGGATTTTCAGCCGCGAAACTGACGGCCTTATCCAAAGCACTCAGAATCTTGCGGAATTCCGCTTCGTGCTTTTCTAGCGTGGGCGCTAAAGAACCAAAACCAACGCTTACCAGCGGCAACCCGCCTTCCATCATTTGTATCTCTCGCACCGGCTGGCCTTGCCGGGTAATTGCAGGTACGTCCGAGTTTAGGAAACCAACTACCGCATCAACTTTTCCGGTACTCAAAGCCGACTGTTGAGTGTAGCCAATGTATTGCACATCGACTTTATCGGTAAGGCCATAGGCTTGCAGCATTGCTTGCAAGGCGTAGTAGTTTGAGCCGTAGGGGCCAGGTAGCCCTACGGACCGGCCGGCCAGATCTGCTGGCGAGTGAATCGGCGAATCTTCCGGCACGATGAGAACTACCGGGTATTGCTGGTACATCGTGGCCCAGTTGACGACGTCGGTCCCGTTCGACCGACCCTCCAACATTTCGTCGGCGCCCGCGAAGACGACGTCTTCACTCCCGCCCTGCAAAGCAGTAAGCAACCCTTCCTGGGCACCGTGATGGCGCAACTCAATATTCAGACCCTGCTCTGCAAAATAGCCTTTCTCTTCTGCTACGTAGAGCGGAGCGAACTGGACATCAGGCACATAGGTGAGACCGATCGTGATCTTCTCCCCCGCCGGCGCGGCCTGCCCGGCGCTAGCAGTGTTTCCCTGCCCGCCTTTCGCCGCTTCCGCGTTACTGCTCCCGGAAGTGTTTCCACACGCACCCAGGAAAAGCGCGGCGGCAGTAACCAGTGCCATGAGCCGTTTTTTCATTACCGTCCCTTTCTGTGACCTTTGCGTGCCCGCGGCTCCGAAATTCCGGTAGCCAGCGCAGCACGGCGCTCCAGGACGTAAAGGGAGCCATAAATTGCCATTGCCGCAACTGCCATTACGATCACCACGGCAAACATGCCGCGAATATCAGCGGCACCTTGTGCGCGAGTTAGTTCTGTGCCTAAACCGTTTCCGCCAATAATCATTTCCCCGACGACGGCGCCGGTGATTGAGAGCGTGAAACCTGTTTTTAGGCCACCCACAATCGAGGGGAAAGCCAAAGGCAGTTCGATATGCCATAAGAGCGTAAGCCCGTGTGCGCCGTCGAGCCGGGCCGCTCCCACAACATCACTATCGATACCCGCCATACCAACGGAGGTGGAGATAATAATCGGGAAAACAACCATGATTACGCACAAAACCACCACGGAAGTGAAACCGTAACCGATCCACACTACAAGCATGGGGGCTATCGCCACCGCAGGTATTGCTTGCGATGCCGCTAAATAGGGTTGGATCGCGGCGCTAATAACCTTGGTTTTGGCAATAATCACGCCCACGGGAATACCGATTAAGGCACCGAAGAAGCACCCGGCCAGCGCTTCTGCCAAGGTTTGGCCGAGCGCCGTGGCTAAATAGCCGGGCCGGATACCGGCCCCTGCCCCGGTGGGATCGTTTTCTACTAGGCCGCGCACGGTTCTTTGCAATACCGCGCCGGGACTGGGCAAAAAGGCAGGATTGACCCAAGCAAAATAGGTAGCCGCCCACCACAATCCGAGCAGGCATACACCTAAGACGAGCGCGGGAAGCCAGTTACCCTTTCGCACAGCCGATGGCCTTTCACTCACGCCTCGAGGTATCGCATTTGCAAGGGTATGGCAAAGGCTCGCGAACCAGTTTCCCACTCCCCTGGCCGGCCGGCCAAGTTCGGTATCTAAAAATCGCGAGCCGGTGCGCCTCCCATCCGGACTATTACCGTCGGTCGAGGATTTTCACCTCGTCAACCGCTTGCGCGGGTCGCGGACTATCACCGCCGGTTCAGACTTGCACTGACCCCGGAGCACCTTATCTAATTGACGGGTGCCAGTATACATGTTTTCCGGGTGCGCGATACCACGGCATGGATGTGCGCGCTGGTAGCAGCATGGTTAGGCGCGTAGCCAGGTACCACGCGGAAGACCGCGAGCAACACCGCAAGGTACCTAGCCAGCCGAGGTTTTAGCAAGGCGGCGTATGGCCCGGTTTTGCCGGGTATTCCGCGCACGCTTTGGTAGCCAACTGGCGGAGTGCTTCTACTTCGGCGTGGGCGTCTGCGGCTTTGAATACCGCGGAGCCGGCCACGAAATTATTGGCCCCGGCACGGGCCGCTTCCTCGATAGTGGCCCGGGAAATACCGCCGTCTACTTGCACCCACACGTCGAGCCCGGCGCGGTCAATTGCTTCCCGGGTGCGCCGCACTTTCGGCATCATTTGGGAAATGAATTTTTGGCCGCCAAACCCGGGTTCAACCGTCATGATGAGAATCATGTCGAACTCATCCAAAATATCGATATAGGGCGTGATATCGGTAGCCGGGCGTAAAGCGAGACCGGCGCGGGCTCCTTGGGCGCGAATCTCCCGCGCGAGCCGCAGCGGGGCTTTACAAGCTTCCGCATGGAAGGTAACCGATGCGGCACCGGCTTCCACATATTGCGGTGCCCACTGATCCGGATCTTCAATCATTAGATGCGCATCTACCGGCACCTTCGTATTTTCCACCACTTTTTCCAGGAGCGGCACACCGAAAGAAAGGTTGGGAACGAAGTGGTTATCCATCACGTCGAAATGCACGAAATCGGCGTTATCAATCTGGCTGAGTTCGCGGGCCAGATGCCCAAAATCGCAGTTGAGGATCGAAGGTGAAATCTGAACACTCATTGTGCTTTCCGTTCGTTTGTAGCTTTGTAGTTGCTTGGTTTGGCTGTTATTCGGTTTTGAGGATACGGGCCATATACATGGCATCCGCCTGGTGTAAATCTGGCCAGAGTTGCACTGTGCGGCCTTTGGCGGCGACCGGGAATTTGGCGCGCCGGTTTGCTTCGAGAGTACAGTCTCCCAGCTCCGCACCGGCAGTACGCGCCAGGAATGCTTCCACTACTTCTTTGGTTTCGGCGAGCACTGGCGAACAGGTGGTGTACAGCAAGATTCCGCCCGGGCGTACAGCCTGATAGGCAGAATCGAGAAGTTCGCCTTGCAGTTGCACCAAATCGGTTACGTCTGCCGGGGATTTACGCCAGCGGGCTTCCGGCCGGCGTCGCAAAGAACCCAACCCGCTACAGGGTGCATCCACCAGTACGCGATCATAACTATTCGGCTCTTGGGCGCCGATTTCGCGGCCATCCCCTTCGCGCAGCGCCACAATATCGGCAAAGGGCCGCACGGCGTCAGCAACAAGATCGAGCCGGTGCGGGTGGGGTTCATTCGCAAAAACCCGTACGCCGCGCTGGGCGGCAAAAGACGCTAGGGTCGCGGTTTTTCCGCCCGGTCCGGCGCACATATCCAGCCACTTCTCGTCTGTTCCCGGATCGATCTTTAGGTTCGCGAAAACTTCGCAAATCAGTTGCGAGCCTTCATCTTGCACGCCTGCCTGGCCATCTTGTACCGGCCACAGCCGGCCCGGATCACCATGTTCCAACAGGGTTGCCGCTTCCACGAGATTGGGTTCGCTCCATTCCATCCCGGCGCGTTCAATTCTTTCGCGCAAAGCCGCCACGCTTATATCGCGGGCCCGCAAAGCGACTTTCGCGGCTTCGTTATTGGCGGCGAGTACGGCTTCCAGCGCCTCGGCGCGGTTGCGAGCGTGCAAGGCGGCCGCAAATTCTTGTACGATCCAGCGCGGGTGGGAATACCAGGTGGATAAGAACTGTTCTTCGTTGGCGCTGGAATTACGTAAGATTTCTTCCCAGTTGCCACGCTCCGAAACCCGGCGCAAGATCGCGTTCACAAAACCGCCGGTCCCCTGGCCCAGCTCGTTGCGGGCCAAGGTTACGGTCTCGTTGATTGCCGCGTGCGGCGGCGTTTTCAGTTCGACGAGCTGGTGGCATCCCAGGCGCAATAGATCGAGTACTGGCGCATCGATTTCGTTGAGCGCCCGATCCTGGGAACAGCGCGCAATAATCGCATCGTAACGGCCGGATAGCCGCAAAGTACCGTAGGTGAGGTTGGTCGCGAAGGAAGCATCGAGCTTATTGAGCCGGGCCCGGCTAATAGCTGCGGGTAGTACGAGGTTCGCGTAAGCGCCCTCGGCATTTACTTCGCGAATGGTTTGGAATGCGACCAGGCGGGCCCGGTCGCTCCGTTTACGGCCCGGAACCCAACCTTTATTGCGCTCTCTGCTCACTAATGCTGTCCTTCCTCTTGGTTGCTTTGCTGGTTGTGCTGTTTGCGGCGTCTGTAGTGGGTGAAGTGAAACGCGTGCCGGGTGCGAGCCGGGCGCCGCGCAACCAGTCCCGGGCGTCCATGTGTGATTTACCGGCCGGGGCAAGCCGGGTGAGCCGCACTGGTTCGGTGGCCGTTCCTACGTATCCATCTTCCCCGATTTCTCCGGGTGCAAGGGCGGGGGTTTGCGATTCTGAACCCGTGGCGGGGGTTTGCGTAGAGCCAGCTGACGCCGAAGATTCAGAAAGCGAGGATGCTACTTCTACGGGTGCGATTTTGACGCGTTGCCCTTCTAGTAACGTCCAGGCGCCCGGTGCTGGGGTGGCCGCGCGAATCCGTGCCGCAATTTCGGCGGCACTGGTCTCCCAGTTAATTTGTGCCCACGCACTGCGGAATTGTGGTGCCAGGGTGGGGGTACCAGTTTGCGGTGTGGCATGGGCGGTGCCGGCCAATATGTCTTGTAGGGTGCGCGAAAGTAGTGTGGCCCCGCTGTGGGCGAGCCGTGCTAGGAGTTCTCCCGCGGTTTCTTGCGCACCGATGGGTGTTTCTTCCTGTGCGAATATCGGCCCGGTGTCCAAACCTTTTTCAATCTGGAAAATACTCAAACCGGTTTTTGTGTCTCCGGCGGCGATTGCGTAGTTGACCGGTGCGGCCCCGCGCCACCGCGGCAGGAGCGAAAAATGCAGGTTGACCCAGCCGTGCGTAGGAACCTCGAGTAAAGATTCGGGAATTATGAGTCCGTAGGCCACCACCGCCACCGCTTGCGGTGCCAATTCCGAAATCTGTGCCTGTATTTCTGGGGTACGCAAAGATTTAGGGGTAAGTACCGGGATGCCGAGCTCTGCCGCGGCTTCATGCACAGCTGAGGGAGTAAGCACGCGCTTGCGGCCCACCGGTGCCGGGGCCCGCGTGAGCACGGCAGCAATTTCAAATCCGTCTTCTATCAGCCGGTGCAAAGAAGGCACCGCAGTTTGAGGAGTTCCAGCAAAAAGTATTCGCACCTGCTCATTCTAGCGATTTCTGGTCCCTATTTTTCTGGTGCTTGCACCCTGCGGCCTACATCGGAGGATCGACTTCTAACCGCAAGGGCATTCCCGAAGATCCACCAGCATAAGAACCATAGCTACGCCGTGCCTGTGCCATAACGTGCCGGGCACTGGCCAATTCGGTGCGTAGATAGACCGTCATTTCCTCGGGCTGCCGGGCCGGTACCGGGCCCAGTATTTCTACGCCGGGCACCAAATGATGCACTCCGCCTACCAACAGCGAAGGAGAGGTACTAGCGTCGCTGGTTGTAGCACTTGCCTCGCTGGTTGTAGCACTGGCGTCGCTGGACAATGCGCTCGGGTCGCTGCTCGAGCCGCTTGCGTTTGTTTGCGTAATGCTCGCGGTTGCGGCCGTGGTGTCCGGGTTTATTTGCGTAGCGCCCGGGTTTGTGGTGCCCGCGGCTGTGCCACCCGCGGTTGTGGCCGTGGCGCCCGTGATTTGCGGGTTTGGGAGCGGGTGGCTGCGCAGAGCGGCGCGAAGTATCCCCAGGAAGTTTCTAATATCACGACGCCGGCCGGTTACTGCCAACCAGCGCCAGGCCGGGGGTAGTTTGAGTTGGCTGCGTTCGGCCAGGGAGATTTCGGCTCTTTCTCCGTG
Source organism: Actinobaculum suis (assembly GCF_900618115.1). Lineage (NCBI taxonomy): Bacteria > Bacillati > Actinomycetota > Actinomycetes > Actinomycetales > Actinomycetaceae > Actinobaculum > Actinobaculum suis. Next base: position 1,268,436 of record NZ_UYIO01000001.1, on the reverse strand, counting down.
GGCCCAGCGTGCCAGTGCGGAGACTAGTTGCAGTTCGGCGCGCCCGGCCAGCATTACTTTTCCGCCGGCTTCGGCACTGCGCACCCGTGAAATAACCCGCGCGATGGCCCGGATGAACCGGGTATCGGCGTCGAGCCCTTCTCCGAGCAAGTAGCGCGAATCGAGAACCACTGCCGCTGCATATCCACCTGCCGCGCGTGGTTCGGCACCCGGCGTGGCTACCACGATCCGAGATTTACCGTCCACTTCCGGAATAATGCCTTCGGGGAGTCCGGCCCCGGAAAGAATCATGCCGACGCCGGGAAAGGCCCGCCCAATTTCTTCTGCGGTACGGTAGGAACCAATTTTCATGGCCCGCAGGTGGCCGTACCCGCACTGTGCGCATCGCCATTGGTTGATACGGGTGCCACACCGGGTACAGTGGGGCCTTTCACCTTTGCTTGGAATGGCCAGTTTGCCTCCGCATTCGGCGCAGCGTGCCGGTTCCCAGCAGTTCCCGCACGCCACTTCCGGAATGTAACCGGAGCGCGGCACCGTGAAAAGCACCGGCCCGCGCGGGAGTGCTTGGCGTACAAGCTGGAAAGCCGGGCTCGGGATACGGAAGGAATCATCCGTATTCCATTGTTCTGCGGCGCTAACTTGCGGCAAGATCTGTTTTTTGGCGCGAGTTTCGCCTTCCAGCAGGAGCGCTCCTTCCCGAATGGCCTGCGCAGAACGCTCGGAAACATATGGTCCGTAAGCCAAAAATGCGGCTTCTTCCAGGCGGGCGCGCAACCGGAGCACCTCGCTTGCTTCCGCATAGGGGGCACGGGGTTCGCGCAAGGAAGTGGCGGCATCGTCAATGACTACCGCTAGCCCCAGTTTTTTTACGGGCCACCAGGTAGCGGCGCGCGAACCGACGACGATCCCCGCCCGGCCCGCGAGCGCGCCCAAGAAATTCCGATACCGCGTTTCGTGTGGGTCTTCCGCCGCGGCGAACGCGATTTTTTCGCCCAAGGTTTTTTCGAGGTATCGAGCCAAACTTCGGGCCAGGCGGGTGTTTGGTACCACTACGAGCACGCCGCGCCCCGACTGCCGGGTACTAGCAACAGCTTCGGCGAGGAGGTTCCGCCCGCCTGCCTCCCCGGGAAGGGTGGCCACAATAGCGTGCGGCGATTTGCCTTCCGCCAAGCAGGTAGCAAAAGCAACTCCCCCGGCATAGTTCTCCCAGGTTTGCGGCTCCAACCGCAGCCCTGGTTCTGCTAGCGGAGTATCTGCGGCGAAGAATTCTTTTTCGGCCCGGGCATGCCGTTCGGGGATGGCCAAGCGTAATACTTCGGCCACGCTACAGGCCCACCGGTCTGCTACTTCGCGAGCTAGTTCGTATATTTCCGGGGTCAGCACGGGCACGGCAGAAACTACGCGGCGTATTTCTTTGAGATCGGTACCGGCACGCGAATCGGCGTCCCGCGCCACAATAAACCCGTTGACGCGCCGCGAACCGATATCAACAACCACCCGGCATCCCACTTGGGCCTGCGCGGCAAATTTTTGCGGCACCAGGTAGTCAAAAACATGGTCGAGCTGCGGATGGGTGACCAGTGGCCGTACATGGGCCACCGGATCGGGCACACTGGATTTTATCCGCGCCGCCAAGCGCGAAATATCAAGCAGGCTTCCCTGCTCACCAAAATCGGGAATCTCCCCGAATCCTGCAATCTCCTCCATGCCTACAGGCTATCGCGCCCCTCCGACACAGTTGTTACATCCGGCTTCATGTTTCCAGAACGCCCTGCCAATCCACATTCCGGAGTGCTTTTCTGGCACGCTTTTCGAGCCCGCTTTTCCAAGTGGCTTCCGCTTTTCCTAGTGGCTTCCGCTTTTCCAAGTGGCTTCGCAGCCCACATTCCGGAGACTTTCTGGCCCGCGAGTTTTATAGCGCGCGCAGAAGCTCTTCTACCCGGTCGGTCTTCTCCCAAGTAAACTCTGGCAGTTCCCGGCCAAAATGCCCATAAGCGGCGGTCTTGGCGAAGATGGGCCGCTTCAAGCCCAAAGTGTCGATAATGGCGGCCGGGCGCAGGTCGAAAACTTTTGCTACCGCATTGCGGATCCGGTCTACCGGCTGGGTTTCAGTACCTTGGGTGTCAACCCGCAAGGATACCGGGTGTGCCCGGCCAATCGCGTAGGCCACCTGGATTTCGCAGCGGCTCGCCAAACCGGCTGCCACCACGTTTTTGGCCACCCAGCGCGCCGCATAAGCCCCGGAGCGGTCTACTTTCGAAGCATCTTTACCGGAGAAGGCCCCACCTCCGTGCCGTGCAAAGCCCCCGTAGGTATCCACGATGATTTTCCGGCCGGTAAGTCCGGCGTCGCCCATCGGGCCTCCCACCACAAACCTTCCCGAAGGGTTAACAAGGACCTTCATCTCGGAAGTATCCAGATCCAAGCCTTCACTTTCCAGCACGGTATCCAGAACGTGGTTTTCCAGGGTTTGCGCCAACCAGTCCAGTTGCGCACTCTCATCATGTTGCGTGGAAATCACCACGGTTTGGAGCTGCACGGGTTTATTGCCGTCATACCCAATAGTTACCTGGGTTTTGCCGTCCGGGCGCAGGAAAGGTACCGCACCGGTTTTGCGCACCTTCGCGAGCTGTTCGGCTAATCGGTGGGCGAGCTGAATCGGGGCGGGCATGAGCGTTTTCGTCTCATTGGTGGCATAGCCAAACATCATGCCTTGATCGCCGGCACCTTGCCGCGAATAGCGTTCCACATCAGTCATTTCCCGCGATTCCAGAGATTTGGCCACGCTCGCGGCAATATCTGGGGATTGCTGCCCAATCGAGGTGGTTACCCCGCAGGAAGCACCATCAAAGCCGACGGCGGAAGACGTGTAACCAATATTCGATATTTGTTCGCGTACGATGTGCGGGATTTCCACATAGGACTTTGTGGTAACTTCCCCAGCCACATGCACCAATCCGGTGGTGACCATGGTCTCCACGGCCACATGCGAATCCGGGTCTTGTTCCAGCATGGCGTCCAGGATCGTATCGGAAATAATGTCACACACTTTATCCGGGTGGCCTTCCGTCACCGATTCGGACGTGAATGGTTGCAGATACACCATTATTAGCTCCTTGTAGCTTTTCTTTGCGGGTAACTTCTAGCCCTCTCGCGGGCCCCACCCGGAAACCTCTTAACACTGTGTTTTCTTGGTTTTATTACCCAGTGTTTTCCAGCCCAGCGCTTTCTTATCCTGTGCTTTCCTGCCCTGTGCTTTCCTGCCCTGTGCTTTCCTGCTCTGTGGCATCCAACCAAGTGGCATCCAGTGCGCGGCGCCCAGATCCTGTGCCTGACTGAATTCTCATTCTACCGGGTATTTGATAGACCCGCGATAGTGTCAATAATCTTGTGTGCCATCTGTGTCTTGCTTCCTTGACCTTCCGCCATGATGGTTCCGGCCCGGTCAATGATAGTGATAGCCGTTTCGACCTCACCAAAGCCGCGTTCAGTGCCGACCTCATTAATCACCATGAGATCGGCGCCTTTTCGTGCGGCTTTCGCCCGTCCGTATTCGAGCACACTGGCTTCAGCATCCCCGGTTTCCGCGGCAAAACCGATAATGATTTGCCCTTCGCGGCGGCGCGTGTGCGTTAGTTCGGCTAAAATATCCGGGTTTTCTACCAGTTCAATAGTTTTGCGCCCGGTACCATCTTTTTTCTGCTTAGTAGCGGTGCGATTGGCAGGCCGGTAATCGGCGACGGCGGCTGACATTACGATCACGTCCGCACTGGCCGCGGTTTCAAGCATGGCCGTCTGCAATTCTTGGGCAGATTCCACTCGAACTAGTTCGATATCCGTGTGCTCGAGTGTATTCAAGATTTGCCCATCAATATTGGCGGCAACCAGGGTGACATGTGCACCGGCTGCTTGGGCCGCACGGGCAATTTCCACTCCGAAACGTCCCGAGGACCGATTGCCAATAAAACGCACTGGATCAATAGCTTCTCGGGTGCCACCAGCCGAAATAACAATCTGCCGGCCGCGCAAAGCCGCCGCAAAGCTCCCACCATTCGCGCTGGCTTCCTCCGCGCTAGTTTCTGCTCGCGCAGTTTCTTCAACGTTTTCTTCACCGCGTTCTTCACCGTGCGCAGCGTTATCTGTAATGCCGAGGATAGCGAAGGCACGGGCCGCGATTTCTTCCGGTTCTGGCATCCGCCCTTTGCCGGAATCTTTGCCGGTGAGCCGGCCCGCGGCCGGTTCCATTACTTCTACTCCGCGGGCGCGCAATATCTGCACGTTTTCCACTGTGGCCGGGTTTTCCCACATTTGGGTATGCATGGCAGGCACCATAAGAATTGGGCATTCGGCTACCAACAAAGTATTGGTAAGCAGATTGTCTGCCATGCCGGCCCGCATTTTGGCAAGAGTGTTCGCGGTAGCCGGAGCAACGACTACCAGATCAGCTTCTGTCCCCAGCCGCACATGCGTCACATGCGGGGCATCTTCCGGCGTCTGCGTGTACACCGGTTTCCCCGTCAGTGCTTCCCAAGTGGTTTTACCAACCATTTCTAAGGAAGCAGAAGTGGGGATAACCGTTACATCCAGATTTTTCTTGATCAGCAGACGCACCAGGATCGCCGTTTTATAAGCAGCGATCCCGGCGGTCACGCCCACTACTACCCGTGGCCGTGTCTGCGTAGCGGCAGCCCGCTTTTCACTCATTGCGCTTCGTCAGCAACCTCGGGGGCGTCCGCTTCGGTAGCGGCCGTTTCCGCTTCCGCAGCGGCATCAGTTGGCGCCGGTGCGTTAGCCGCTTCACTTGCGTCCGCGACCGCTGCCCCACCGGCAGCAAGTTCTGCTTCCGGGACGATATCTTGCGGCCCGTGGCCATCAATCGTCCAATCCAGCTTGCCGTCTACGAGCTCGCGCAAGGCGATGGAAAGCGGCTTTTCTTCCGGATCGGCCGCCACGAGGGCACCGTAGCTTGTAATATTCGCGTCCCCGCGCGCCATTTCTTGGCGGTAGGTATTAATCTGCTGAGCCCGCTGCGAAGAGACAACGCACAGCGCGTACTTCGAGGGGATCTTGGCGAGCAAATCATCGATTGGCGGCCGTGTGATACCTTCTGGTTCCGGAACAGTTCCGAACATTAACTTCCCTTCGTCATAGCCAGCTAGCTAGCTCGCTAACTGTTAGCTCCAGCCGTCCATTCTAACCCTCCAGGCCCATAATTTGAAGGATCTGGCCGGTGGCGCGAGCCACGGTGTCATTAACAACCACAATGTCAAATTCCGGTTCGGCCGCTAATTCACTCTGCGCGGTTTGCAGGCGCCGGGCAATTTGTGTTTCAGTTTCCGTGCCCCGGCCGCGCAAACGCCGCTCTAGTTCCTCCCATGATGGCGGGGCAATAAAAATCTGCACGGCTTCCGGAGCTGAGGTGCGGACTTGCCGCGCACCGGCGACGTCGATTTCCAACACCGGCACCTTCCCCGCCCGCAGTGCCTCCTCGATTGGTGCCCGCGGTGTACCGTACTTGGCGTTGCCGTGCACCACGGCCCATTCGAGCATTTGCCCGGTGGCGACCATGCGGTCAAATTCCTGATCGGTCACGAAAAAATACGACTCGCCGTCTACTTCGTGCGGCCGCGGCGCGCGCGTGGTGGCCGAAATAGAAACCCAAATTTTCGGGGATCGTGCTGCCATCGCTTTCACAATCGTCCCCTTGCCCACGCCCGAAGGCCCGGCAATCACAAAAATCTTTGCGTGCTCTTCCTCCATAAGCCCATGTTGCCACAATTTCGGTTGCGTTTAACCTTGCTTTACCTGCTCGGTTTACGACGCCGAAAAAAACGCCGGTTGGATCCTCCTCCCCCAACCGGCGATATTTTCCCGAGTTACGCGCACTAACCGAAGCGTTCAATAAGCGCGGCCGCTTGCTTCTTTCCAAGACCGGCTACCCGGCGCGTTTCCGCAATTGACACCTGCTCCATGATCGCTTGCGCCTTCGATTCCCCAATACCGGGGATAGACATGAGCAACGCGCGCACCCGCAACCGTCCCGCCACCGGATCCGTTTTGGCCCGAGCAATTACCTCGGAAACCTTAACAGTGCCCTCTTTGACGTCTTTCTTTAGCTGTGCTCGGTCCCGACGAATCCGTGCAGCCTTTGCCAGCGCCTCATCGCGCTCTTCATCGCTCAGATTTGGAAGACCCACCTCGGCTCCTTTTCTTGATTTCTTTCTCTCCGCCGGTTCTGCACTACAATGTGCCTCCTTTGACCGTTACAACAGCCAGAATACCCCGAATTTACGCCGTTTGTAGATGATTAAGTCGCCTTACATTTCTCTCGTCAGAAAAAGCTTATTACTGAATGAAGTATTTTTTACGGTCTACCTGCACCATTACCGTTGCTGATTTACAAATGTGCGAAAAGCGATGCAAAATGTTCCAACTCGTTGGGCGTGTCACACATCCACCCGCTAAAGTCACTTAAGGAAATATAGATCCGTTATTCTACGCGATACACATTTCAGGGCTTGTTATTTACCACCGCTCACAATCATTTGCCCCCTAAACCAACGCAGTTTTTGTTCTGGTCGTGTTCACGCTCTGCCCTGGCCCTCCCCAGGTTTCATCGCAGACTCGCTAAGCTGGCGCCATGGACAGCGTAAGGGTTGATGTGTGGCTGTGGAGCGTGCGGCAGTGCAAAACGCGTTCTTTAGCGACGGCAGAATGCAAGGCCGGCCATGTACGTATAAATGACGAACCGGCCAAACCCGCCTCGAAAGTGCGGGTGGGCGATACGGTGCGCTACCGCGTAGAAGGATTTGATCGAGTATTGCGCGTTACCGGTTTGCTCAAGAAACGCGTCTCTGCACCCTTGGCCCGGGAAAACTATGAAGACCTCACCCCGGCTCGGCCCCGGCCCTTGCTTCCCATTGCTCGGCGGGATCCTGGTACCGGCCGGCCCACCAAGAAAGAACGGCGCGAACTCGATCGCCTCTTCGGCCGAGATGCTAACTTTGGCCGCCGCCGGAACTAGCTGGGCGAAAAGTCTGCGGGCCCCCGGCCCGCTGCCGCCGGCTCCACCCTGCCCGCTGCCGCCGGCTCCACCCTGCGGCAGGGTTACCTCAAGAATGGTTTGCCTCAAGATCGGTTTACCTCGAGCATCGTTTGCCTCAAGATCGGAGCCGCCGGCGCCTGGGGACCGGTCCAAAAACAGCAAGCGGCGGTAGGAATCCTCTCGGGATTCCTACCGCCGCTTGCTATGCACTTGCCTGAACGCTTTTTGGCCCGAGCTTTGCGTGCCGAAGCTATCGCAGCACTAGGTACTGCTTACTTCGTTTCCGTTTCTGCCGACTGGTCTTCCGAGCGCGGCTCAGCTTCCGGCGCCACTTCCGCGTCAGTTTCTACTGGCTCGACTTCCAGCTTGGCCTCGGCTTCTGCTGGCGCAGATTCCGAGCGCGTCTCAGCTACCGAGCACAGCTCAACTTCCGGCGTGGAAAATGGCTCAGCTTCCGGCTCGCCTGCGGCCGCTGTATCCGCGGAGCTGGCGCTCGGCGCGCTTACTTCCGCGCCCGCGCCAATTGTTTCCCCGCGTGCTTCGGCGTCGAGAATCGAACCCTTGGCTTGGTTGGCCAGTTCGCGTTCGCGAATATCAGCCATCCGATTCATCACGCCCATTACGAAGCCCACTGACCTATCCGTGGAAAGCGAGCGTGCCAGATCCGCCCATTCCGGCACCACCACGGCCCGCGGCGTATCCATATAGGTGAGCTCGGCGGCCGCGCCCCGCAAAATATTGCGATCCACAGAATTCATGCGGTGCAAAGGCCAATCTTCCGAAGCCGCCTCAATGAGCGTATTGAGATTCAGGATGTGGCCCGCGTAATGTTCCACAATTTCGGAGCCAAATTCGCCGATTGGCACTTGCGCCGTCGAAACCTTCTGCCGCTCTGCAAGCAAATCGCGGATACCTTGCTCGGTGGCAATACCTTTCTCATCAGCTTCGAAAAGCACATCCAGAGCACGATGCCGCTGGGTAGAGCGACCCTTTTGCTTCGCGTATTTACGTCTCTTCGCGTGTTGTCTCCGAGCCATAATCACCTAGTCATTCGCACGGGAAATGTATTCCCCGGTGCGGGTATCAATCTTCAGCCGGTCGCCTTCGTTAATAAACAGCGGTACCTGCACTTCATAACCGGTTTCCACCGTAGCCGGCTTGGTACCAGCGCTGGAACGGTTACCCTGCACGCCCGGTTCAGTGTGCGTTACGGTCAGTTCCACCGAGGCCGGCATTTCCACAAAGAGCACGCGCCCATCCGTGGAAGCGATCGTGGCATCGTCATTTTCGAGGAGGAAATTCTTCGCATCCCCCACGATTTCCGGGCTAATCGGAATCTGGTCGAAAGTGTCCTTATCCATAAAGATATAGTCAGTGCCGTCATTGTAGAGGTACTGCATATCCCGGCGGTCAATGGTTGCCGTTTCCACCTTGATCCCCGCGTTGAGCGTACGATCGAGGGTCTTACCCGTCATCACATTGCGCAACTTGGTGCGCACAAAGGCCGGTCCTTTTCCGGGCTTGACGTGCAGGAATTCCACTACCTGCCACATCTGGTTGTCAAGCACCAGAATCATGCCGTTCTTCAGATCATTCGTAGTTGTCACTTTGCTTCCTTTCGCAATTAGCCGCGTACCAGGATACAGCGCATTTTCGCGTAGCTCTATCAAAAAGGCACGCGCTTCGCACACACCTTTTCTTTACGGTCTAGTTGTCTTTTTCCGCATTGGTTTCTTGTGCTTCTGCTTCCTGGAGTTTTTCCAAAGCTTGCACGACGACGCCGCGCACTGGTTCCGGCCCAGATTGTACGCGAATCGTTGCCACTTCTTCGTATAGCGGGGCCCGTTCCACAGTCAGGCGCGCCAAATTCTCTTCCGGATTGTTTTCCAGCAGCGGGCGTTTCGTGCGCGAATTGGTGACGCGGCGCAAGAGTTCTGCTTGCGGAGCCTCAATCAAAATCGTGTGATGGCCACGCAGATTTTGGCGAGTTTGCGGGGAAAGAATCGCTCCACCGCCCAGGGAAAGCACGCCTCCGAACTCGCGCAAAGCCCGCGCAATTTCTCTTTCCTCAATCTGGCGGAAGCCCGCCTCGCCGTCGTCAGCAAAAATATCGGGAATTGAACGCCCAGTTGCCTCCACAATCAGCTGATCAGAATCGGCAAAAGGAACGCCAAGTTCGCGCGCCAACAGGCGCCCCACCGTAGATTTACCGGCACCGGGAAGTCCGATGATTACTGCGCGTACCGTCATTTACGTACCTCCGGAATGGACTGCAGGAAACCATGCAAGTTTCGTTTCATTTCTGCGACAGAATCGCCACCAAGTTTTTCGGTCAAAGCACCGGCCAAAGTGAGTGCGGCCATTGCTTCCCCAATAACTGCACCGGGAACCACCGCGGATGTATCGGAACGCTGATGCAAAGCGCTGGCGGCTTCCCCGGTCTGCGTATCGATAGTACGCAAAGAACGCGGCACCGTGGAAATTGGTTTGAAGGCCAGGCGGATCCGGATCGCTTCCCCGTTAGACATTCCCCCTTCAATCCCGCCGGCCCGGTTAGTAACCCGATGCGTGTGGCCAGCTTCGCGCACGATCTCATCATGCGCTTGCGAGCCGCGGCGCCGCGCGGTAGCAAAACCGTCCCCAATTTCCACGCCTTTAACCGCTTGGATAGACATCATCGCTTGCGCTAAGGAAGCGTCCAACCTCCCGTACGGGGTAGTGTAGCTTCCCAAGCCTTGCGGCACCCCATAGGCAATTACTTCGACGACGCCGCCCAGCGTATCCCCGTCCTTTTTCGCTGCGTCCAGGGCGGCCATCATTGCCTGCGCGGCCGGTTCTTGCAAACACCGCACCGGAGAAGCATCCAAAGCGGCAGCGTCGGACGGCCCGGGCAAGATCCCCGAATCGTCAGCGGCTTCGCCAATGCTAATCACGTGGGAAATAATTTCGATCCCCGCAACTTGCTGCAGGAGTTGCCGGGCTACCTCGCCCGCGGCTACCCGGGCCGCGGTTTCCCGGGCCGAGGCCCGTTCCAGTACGTTGCGCGCATCGGTAAAACCGAATTTATTCATGCCGGTGAGATCGGCGTGGCCGGGCCGCGGTTTGGTGAGTTTGCGGTTCCGAGCAATTTCTTGGGAATCACCTTTACCGGCGTCTTTGCGCAAAGCTTCGGGCGGTACCGGGTCAACAGCCATTACCGCTTCCCATTTCGGCCACTCGGAATTGCCGATCACCATGGCGATCGGGGAACCCAAAGTGCGGCCATGTCGGATACCGGAAAGCACGGTGAGTTCGTCTTGTTCAAACTTTTGGCGCGCGCCCCGGCCGTATCCGAGCCGGCGGCGCGCCAAGGCCGCCCGAATATCCTCACTGGTAATGGATACCCCTGCGGGCACCCCTTCAACTAGCGCAACGAGTGCTTGCCCGTGCGATTCTCCTGCCGTTGACCACGAAAACATGATCGCATTCTCTCATGAACCCGGCTTTTGCTCGACTCCTAATCACCATACGTACGTAAACACACCTGTAGCCCGCCCAATGGGACTGCCCGACGGTACCGAGCGCGGCTACGACACCGCGCCCAGCGGGACTGCCACACTATATTCAGCGAGACTGCTGCTTCCCGCCCAGTGAGACTACAACTCCCGCCCGGCGGGGTGGGGCGCGTGGGCGCTCGCACGAGCGCCAGGGACGCGTGGCTGCTCGTACGAGGGCCAGGGGCGCGTGGCTGCTCGCACGAGGGCCAGAGGCGCGTGCCCGCTAGCACAGCGCTACCCAGACGAGGAAGCCGGCTGTAAAGAGCCACGGTCCGAAAGCCAGGGTGTACTGGCTGGTGATCCCGTACACGCCATAATCAGCCACGATGGCAGCAAGGGATAGGCCCGCCGCGCCTATAACGGCAATACCGCAGGCCAAGGCGGTGCCAACCGGCCCGAGCCACAGGCCTAGCACGCCCATGAATTTTGCGTCGCCGCGGCCAAAAACCGTGACTTTATTGAGCAGATAACCAAGGCCCGCAAAGCCAATACCGGCCGCAATGTTTTCCGGGTGTCTACCAGCCAGGGCGGCCATGGCCGCGCCCGCGCCGGCTAAAGCTAGGAGTGGGTCGGGCAGGATATGCAGGGTTTGGTCGATATAGGCGGCAACTGCTAGGCAGGCGAGCACGGCGCACCCGGCCAGTATTTCGATTCCCTGCGCGAAAGGCTCTTCCGTACTGCCGCGGTGCGTAATATTTTGTGCTATCGCGCTGGGCGCCTGCCAGGTGTTACGTATTTCCCAGGTACCTGTGCCCGATGCTGGCAAGTTGAGGGGCGGCACGAAAATGAGCGCGAGGAAAGCCGCGGCGGCCGTGGCGAGCCCGCCCCCAAGGGCCCGCCAGCCCGTGAGTACACCGCGCAATATCCGTTCTCGAGACCAAAAAGGCATGCGGCCAGGCTAGGTGGGGCCCGTGAAAAAGGCGAAAGCCTATCCACAGGCCCGCCAGCCGTTCGCGCTCGGCCACGGGTGCCAGGTTTCCCACGAATACCCCGGCGGCCGTTTTACAGGCTCCTCCGCCCGTTTCCACAGGGCACCTAGCTAGCTATTTTTTCAAATAGTCCGGGTGTTCTTTAATCCACGCGTCCAGTTCGGCCTTGAATTGCTGTTGTTCCTCGTAGCTGGCCGTAAACTTCGTTTCCCCGGTTTCTAAATTGACGGTGGTGAAGTAGAGCCAGTCCCCCGGTTCGGGATGCATGACGGCAGTAATTGCTTCTGGCCGCGGTACCCCGATTGGCGAGGGTGGCAAACCTTCGTTCTTGTAAGTGTTGTACGGGTTATCATTCGCCAGATCCGCCGAGGTGGGGATGCCGCCCGTTTTCCCTACCCCGTAGAGCACCGTGGAATCCATTTGCAAACGGCCCAGTACTTCTCCGGTATGGTCCACCAAACGGTTCTCGATTACGCGTGCCACCTTGGCGTAGTCGCTTTGCGCAATCGCTTCGCGTTCCACAATCGAAGCCTTGGTAAGCACTTCTTCCCACTGGTCTTCGGGAACTTTCAGTTGCTTGAGGGTATCGATCTGCTTGCTCACCATTTGGGCGAGAGCTTCCCGCGGCGTCGTATCCGGCGCGAAACTGTAAGTGGCGGGCGCGAGCCAACCTTCCACGTTCCCACCCGCGACCTTCGGTAAGCCCAAAGCTTGCGTATCTGCCATCGCGGCTTCCACGTCTGCTTCCGAATATTCCATGAGGTTCACGAGCCGGGCCGCAACCTGCGATTTTGTCCACGCTTCCGGAATGGTAACGCGTACCGACGCCAGATTTGCGGGGTCTAAAAGCGCCAGCAGGGCCGCATTGGAACTCATTTCCTTGCGCAGGTTATAAACCCCGGGTTGGATACCGGTAGATCGCGGATCTTCCGTAAAAGCAGTAATGAACGGTTTTTCGGAGGCTATCACGCCTTCTTCCGTCAAGATTCGCGCCATTTCGGTTCCCGTGGCGCTTTCCGGAATAGTTATCTGCACGGTGCCGGTTCCGGTGCCCTCATAATCCGAAACGTGTTTTTCCACGCCCGAAAGTTTGCTGATAACTACCACCGCCGCAGCCGAGAGGAAAATAACTAAAATGAAAGTAATAAGCGCGGTGGTAATACGCCGGCGGCGGCGTAACCGTGCCCGTTCGGTTCGTTTCGCCTCGTTTGGGGTTCGGGGCCGGGCATGAAATTCGTCAAAAACATCAGACATTACGAAGGGCCCTCCTCGGTAGTGCCAGTCTGAGGAGGCTCGGTAGTGCTCACCTTTTCGGCAAGGACCACGAGTTCCCCCGGTTTTTCTCCGCTCACCCGTTCCATTTCTAGAGCGGTTTCTAAGATAACGACGGCGGCTGCTTGGTCCACCAAGCCGCGATGTTTCCGCGTAGATAGCCCGGAAGCAGAAAGTTGGGCATGGGCGGAAACAGTAGACAGGCGTTCATCTACCAGCCGTACCGGAGTGGGTGCAATCCGGCGTGCTAACCGGCGGGCCCAGCGCCGCGCATATTTTGCTGCGCTACCCTCGCTGCCGTCCATGTTACGTGGCAATCCCACGATTACTTCCAGAGCCTCGAGTTCGCGTGCGGTTTGCGCGGTTATGCGCAGATCGGCGCCGTTGGCAGGCAGGGTACGCACGGGCAGGGCCATGATCCCCGCGGAATCACTCTTTGCGAGCCCCGTCCGTGCTTTGCCTACATCAACGCCGAGTCTGATCCCCCGCCGCATTGTGTTTACTGTGCCTCCAGTTCGCGGCGCACGGCCCGCATAGCTTCGGCAATCTTCGTGGGATCTTGGCCGCCGCCCTGAGCAATATCGGGCTTGCCGCCACCGCCGCCGCCCAAGATCTTGGCGATCAGGGAAACGAGCTTACCGGCCTGCAAACCTTCTGCACGTGCACCATCCGTGGTTGCTACCACGACATTCGGTTTGCCGCCGATTATACCGGTAACTATTACTGCTGCCGGTGCCGAAGGGGCTAGCCGGCCGCGTACGTCAAGCGCGAAGGTGCGCACATCGTTCGCGGTTTCCAGCTCTCCCAGATCTGCGTGGTATAGCTGATATTCGCCTACCTTTTCGGGCGTGTCTACCACATCTTGCACCTGGGAAAGCAGGCGTTCGTGGCGCAAATGCGCTACCTGCTTTTCCGCCGCCTTCAGCCGCGCCAGCAGGTTATCGATGCGCTCCGGAAGTTGTTCGGGCCGGGTTTGTAGCGTCGTCGTCAGTTGCGAAAGGAGGGCACGCTCCCGGGCACCCTTTTCGTAGGCGCCTTCACCCACTAGGGCGTCAATGCGCCGCACCCCGGAACCAATCGAGGACTCACCCACAATGGTTACCAAACCGATCTCACCGGTTTGCGCCACGTGGGTACCGCCGCAGAACTCGCGCGACCACGCATCGTCGATGGAAACTACGCGCACAATATTGCCGTATTTTTCCCCGAAGAGCATTTGCGCGCCCATCTTCTTCGCTTCTTCGATGGGGAACTCGGCGGCCGTTACTTCCAGGTTTTCCTGCAAGCGTTCGTTCACGCGCGCTTCCATTTCCGTCATCGTATCGGCCGGGATTTGCGAGCCGTGGCGGAAATCAAAACGCAAACGAGAAGGTGCATCTTCGGAACCGGCCTGCGTGGCCTGCTCCCCCAAGTATTCGTGGAGCACCTTGTGCACCATGTGGGTAGCGGTATGGGACTGAGCGATACGCTGGCGGCGCACTTCGTCAATTTGTGCGTGCGCGGTATCGCCTACCACGATCGTGCCTTCGGTTACGACGCCGCGGTGCACGGAAAGTCCCTTCACCGGGGCTTGCACATCGTCAACGCGGACCATGCCGCCCCCGGCTACCGAAATGGTGCCTTGATCGGCTAGCTGCCCGCCCGCTTCCGCATAGAAGGGGGTGACGTCTAGCACGACGTCGACCTCGGCGCCCGCCGAAGCTGCCGGTTGTTCCACCCCGTTTTCCAAGATGGCCACAACCTTCGATTCGGAGGCCTTATCGGTATAGCCAAGGAAGGTCGTTTTTCCGGATGCGGCGAGAAGTTCGTGATAGACCCGCGAATCCACATGCCCTGTTTTCTTGGCGGCCGCATCGGCTCGGGCGCGTTCCCGCTGTTCGTCCATGAGGCTGCGGAAGCCCTTTTCATCTACCTGCACACCCTGTTCTTCGGCCATTTCCAAGGTCAGGTCGATCGGGAATCCGTAGGTATCGTGCAAAGCAAAGGCCGTATTGCCGGTAATTACCGGGCTGGTACCATGCGCGCTCTGCTTGGCCTTGGCCACCGCGGTATCGAAGATTTCGGTACCGGTTTGCAGGGTGCGGCGGAAAGCGTCTTCTTCATCCACCGTTACCTGGTAGGTTTGCGCGAAATTAGTTTCTAGATCCGGGTAGGCCTCTTTCATGGAGTCTTTGGATACCGTAACTAGTTCGCCCAGCACCGGCTTTTCCACGCCGAGGAGGCGCATGGAACGAACCGCGCGGCGCAGCAAACGGCGCAGCACATAGCCACGGCCGTCATTGCCGGGCCGTACCGAATCGTTTATAAGCATCATGGAAGAGCGCACGTGGTCGGCAACCACCCGGAAACGCACGTCGTCTTCCGCGTCTGCCCCGTACTTTTTACCGCTGAGTTCCTCCGCCTTTTGAATAACCGGGAAAACCTCATCGGTTTCGTACATATTGTTTTTGTTCTGCAGCAGGAAGGCAATACGTTCCAGGCCCGCCCCGGTATCGATAGCAGTCTGATCAAGTTCGCCCAGAAGCGGGTAGTCACTGCCGCTACCTTCCCCGCGCCGATACTGGTCGAAAACGAGGTTCCAGATTTCCAGGTAGCGATCGCCGCCCGGATCTACCGTGCCACCCACTGCCTCCGGCCCAAATTCGGGGCCGCGATCATAGTGGATTTCACAGCACGGACCGGCGGGGCCGGGCTGACCGGTAGACCAGAAGATTTCTTCCCGGGTGAGTTTGACAATCTGCTTCGGGTTCACCCCAATATTGACGAGGGAGCGATAGGCAACATCGTCTTCTTTCCAGATAGTTGCCCACATGCGGTCCATTTCCAGGCCGTAGCCCCCTTCGTCTTGCGGGGCGCAAAGCAGGCCGAAGGCAAGTTCAATGGCGCCTTCTTTGAAGTAGTCCCCGAAGGAGAAGTTTCCGCACATTTCGAAGAAAGTGCCGTGCCGAGTAGTTTTCCCAACGTTTTCAATATCGTTGGTGCGGATGCATTTTTGCACGGAGGCGACGCGCGGCCACGGTGCCTTTTCAGTTCCTACGATATACGGAATGAAGGGCACCATTCCCGCAATCGTGAACAAGATAGACGGATCGGGGCTCACCAAAGAAACCGAAGGTTCAATGTGATGGTCGTGCTTGGCGAAGTAATCAAGCCACCGGCGGCGAATCTCAGCGCTACGCATCTAGTTTATTCTCCTCAAAATTGACGCCTGCGCGTTTGCAACAAAGCGGTTACTCCCAGGTTTTCCCACCCGGGCTAACTCTATGTTACGCACGCGCATACGGAGTGAGTTTACCCGCCTGGAGGCAGGTTTTCTCCAGGGGCACGGGTAATAGGGACCAAAAACACGGCGGCGGGCACCCCTCGGGCACCCGCCGCCGCAATAACAACTCTTAGCGCGAGTAGTATTCAACGATGAGCTGGACGTCAGCTTCAACCGGAACCTCTGCGCGCTTCGGGCGGCGCAACAGGGTGAACTTCAGCTTCTCCAGTTCCACATCCAAGTATTCCGGAACCTTCGGCAAAACGTCACGGTGTGCGCCCTGGGCGGCCACCATGAACAGCGGCGAAGCGGCAGACTTCGGCCGTACCTGCACTACCTGCCCCGGCTTGACCCGGTAGGACGGCAGGTTTACCTTCTTGCCATCAACGAGCAGGTGCGAGTGGGAAACCACTTGCCGGGCCTGCAGGATCGTGCGCGCAAAACCAGCGCGCAACACGAGCGCATCGAGGCGCATTTCCAGCAGTTCCACGAGGTTTTCACCGGCCAGGCCGTCTTCGCGGCGAGCCTCATTCCACACGCGGCGCATCTGCGATTCGCGAATTCCGTACTGGGCGCGCAGACGCTGCTTTTCCTTCAGACGTACCGAGTAATCGGAATCCTTCGTGCGGCCGCGGCCGTGTTCACCCGGACGGTAGGGGCGGCGCTGCATGTAGCGTTCCGCCTTCGGGGTGAGGGCAATGCCCAAGGCGCGCGACTGGCGCACCATCTTGCGCGACTTATTACCAGATGCCATGTTTTGTATTTCTCCTTTATACCTGTAAATATGCACACCCGCACACGGCGGGGCGGGGCCAACTCATGCGGCTAAGACCCCAGGTGTAGCTCTTCTGGCACCCGGCCCGCACGCAAGGCGCACGGCCGGCACGAAAAGCAACCCGAGAATAGTATCAGTTTTCCGGGTGGAGAATCGAGCGAATATACTCCATTCGCTTTGTGACTTGTGCTTCATACCCACGTTGGGTTGGTTTGTAATACTCCGTGCCTTCCAGGCCTTCCGGCATAAATTCCATTGGGACTACCCCTTCCGGATAATCGTGCGCGTAGCGGTAACCTTCCCCATAATTCATTTCCGTAGCGCCCCGGAAGGACGGATTGCGCAAAGCCAGAGGTACCGGCCCGGCTTTACCTGCCCGCACGTCCGCAATTGCGGCATTAATCGCCTGGTAGGCACGGTTTGATTTCGGCGCGGTAGCCAGGTGAGCTACGGCTTCCGCCAAAATAATTCGGGCTTCCGGCATCCCCACCATTGCTACCGACTGCGCCGCTGCGGTAGCGGTTTGCAGGGCGGAAGGATCTGCCATTCCCACATCTTCCGCCGCGGAAATCATCAGCCGGCGGGCTATAAACCGCGGATCTTCCCCAGCTTCTAACATGCGTGCTAAATAATGCATGGCCGCATCCACATCCGAACCGCGGATCGATTTAATGAAGGCAGAAATCACCTGGTAGTGTTCATCGCCGTCGCGATCATAACGAATAGTGGCACCATCGGCAGCGCGGCTCACATCTGCCACCGTAATTTTTGTTTGCCCACGTTGCTGGGCACCAGCGGCCGCCGCTTCTAGCAAAGTGAGGGAACGCCGCCCATCTTGGCCGGCCAGGCGCACCAAGTTTTCTTTTGCTTCGGCGCTGATTTCGTATTTACCATTCAGTCCCCGTTCTTCGCGCAATGCCCGCTCAATCAGATCGGAAATCGCTTCCGCCGCCAAGGGTTGCAAAGTAACCAGCAGGGAACGGGAAAGCAAGGGAGAGACCACGGAAAATGCCGGGTTTTCGGTGGTGGCAGCCACGAGGATTACCCACCCGTTTTCCACGGCCGGAAGCAACGCGTCTTGCTGGGTTTTCGAAAACCGGTGCACCTCATCAATAAAAAGCACGGTTTCAGTACCGTCTGCAACCAGGGCGCGCCGTGCTTCCTCGATCGCCGTGCGCACGTCTTTCACCCCGGCCGAAGTGGCGGAAAGCTCCACGAAGCGCCGGTTTCCCGCATGGGCGATCAGGTAGGCGATCGTCGTCTTGCCCACTCCGGGAGGCCCCCACAAGAAGACGGAAGAAGGTACGGACTGCTCCCCCGGTTCCAGTAGGCGCCGCAGCGGGGAACCCGGTTGCAAAGCTTCTTCTTGCCCCACCACTTCTGCAAGGGTGCGCGGCCGCATCCGCACGGCTAGCGGCCCGCGATTTGCCAGGGGCACACCTTTCGCATCGGTCTGTGCACTTTCAAAAAGATCGACGTCCATTCCCACACGTCCACCATAGTTCAGCTTGGTTTTCGTAGCACCGCCACCGGAAGCACCCGCATTTTCAGTTCGCCGCAGGGCAGCCGCGGGTCACGGGTTCCCGCACGCTACGATGCCCGATTTTACGAGTACACGTGTCCCTATTTTCTGCCACCAACCAAAAAGGCTGGATTGTGGTATCAACCACTGGGATAATATAAGCATGTTCGGTTCCCTGGGTCACTTATCTGTACGCCACCCGTGGCGAGTTGTCACCGTGTGGCTTATTCTTGTTGCGCTCGCACTGGTCTCGGCATTTTCCGGTTTTGGCCAGGGCGGTATTTTCTCACGTCTTGGTAGCGCGGATAGCTTCGCGGAGAATACCGAGGCGCAAAATGTTGCGGATATGCTTGCGGAAGGCGAAGGCGAAAACGTTATTGGCATCGTCTCGCAAATACCAGAATCCGCTGCTTTAGGTACGACGACGGCGCAGCTCGTCAGTGATCTGAACCAGATCACCGGGGTAAGTGCGCTTTCTCCGGATACTTTGCGCCAGGAAATTCTGGAGCAGGCCGCAGCCCAAGGCGAGGATGCGGCGCGGCAAAAGTATGCGGAAGGGCAAACCCAAGCGCGTGCCCAACTCGAGGCCACGATTGCGGAACAAACCGCGCACCTCGTAGCCAGCGGGATTCCGGAAAATATTGCCCGCCAGCAGGTAACGGCTGCGGTACAGGCCCACGCGCAGGCAGCAGCAGCCGGGCAGCCTTCCGAAGCGGAAGTAGTGGCGCGCGGCCGGGCAGAGGCAAGCCAGCAAGCCGCGCCCGAAGCCGATAAGGCAGCGCAAAAACTTGCGGCCACCGATAGTTTTGCTATCGTCGCCCACGTTTCTGCCGGGGATCATATGGATGCGAGCGAGGCCCAGGTTATTGACCGGATGCGCGTTTACCAGGAAGAGGCCGAGCAGGCCGGGGCCAAATTCGATATGACCTCCAAATCCTTGACCGTGCAGACAATTAATGATGCTTCGCGCAATGATTTGCTACGTGGCGAAGCAATTGGCCTGCCGGTGGCACTGGTTTTGATGGTGTTGGTATTCGGCGGAATTGTTGCCGCATTCATGCCGATTTTGGGTGCACTTGCCGCGATTGCCACCACTTTGGGTGGCATTTGGGTTATGACCTTTGTAATGGAAACTGATGTTTTCGTGCTCAACGTGGTTTCTATTATCGGTTTGGCACTTTCTATTGATTACGGCTTGCTGATTGTTTCGCGCTATCGAGAAGAAATTACGAGACGCCTCGAAAAGCTTGGCTACGATCCCGAGCGGGGCAAAGAATTGCCGCCGGTAGAAAAGCTTCGCCCCCTCATGAGCGATGCTTTGGTGCGGACCGTGGAAACTGCCGGCCGTACTGTCTTCTTCTCCGCGATAACGATTGCGGTAGCGGTTATTTCTCTCTTCTTCGTGAAATCTTCTTTGCTTCGCGAGATCGCCATCGGTGGTTTCATGGTGGTGCTTTTGGCGGTGCTTTCGGCAATTACGCTGGTGCCGGCATTGTTGCAGATCGCCGGAATCCGGCTGGCCAAACCTTCCATCGTCGAAAAGATTCCCGGGATGCATAAGGTCTTTGCGGCGATGGGCGATACCCATACCGATCATGGTTTCTTCTCAAAGGTTGCGCAGTGGGTGCAGCGCCGGCCCTGGTTGGTAATGATCTGCGTTTTGGCCGTTCTCATCGTGTTTGCGATTCCATTGAGTAATGGCGGGCTGCGAACCGAAACCACGGCCTATGTGCCGGCCAATACCGAACCGGGCCGCGCCCTTAGCCATATCGAGGCCGATTACCCGGCATTGCGCACTTCCGAAATAACCGTTTTGGTGCAGGCCAGCCCGGAAGATACCCAGGCGGAAAAGGAATTTATTTCCTCTTTGCCGGGCGTTACCAACGTGGAAACTGCGCAGGAGACTACCGATGGGTGGACGCGCCTAGATGCTTATATGGATGTAGACGATCCGGTAGGTGCGGAAGTTACCACCGCGGTAGAGCAAATCCGCGCTGCTGACCTCACGCATGAAGTCATGGTTGGTGGCAGTGCCGCAGTGCAACTGGACTTCAACAATGTTCTCAAGGAAGGTATGCCCTATGCGGTGGTAGTTATTGTGCTCGCCATCGTTATCTTGCTGTTCTTGATGACGGATTCGGTAATAATCCCCCTCAAGGCGGTTATTACTAACGGCCTTTCCTTGGTTTCTTCGTTGGGACTTACCATGTGGCTCTTCCATCAGGGCCTATTTGGTTTGCCCCAGACACAAGGCATGACGTCCTTCGTGGTAGCTTGCGGGCTCGCTTTCGGCTTCGGCTTAGCCATGGATTACGAAGTGTTCCTCGTGGCACGCATGAAGGAATACTGGGATGCGGGCGAAAGTAATGACCGCGCAGTTTCCCTTGGTTTGCAGCGCTCCGGCCGCGTGATTACCGCTGCTGCGGCAATCATTATTGCCGTGTTCATCGGCTTTGTTTTCGGCGATCTGCTACCCATTAAGGAAATCGGAGTATTCCTCGCTATCGCCGTCTTGATAGACGCTACTTTGGTGCGTATGCTCCTCGTACCTTCCACGATGACGATCCTCGGCAAGTGGAATTGGTGGGCGCCGCAATTCTTGCACCGCGTCTTCCGCAAGGTACATATCTCCGAAAGCTAGCGTCTCCGAAAACTAGCGGAGTTTATGCGCTGTGCCCCGCAAGTTCGTGGAGCTGCAGGAGCAAGTTCGTGGCGCGTCAGGAACTTCGCGTTACCGGTCCCGCAGGGCGCTCGCTATGGATCCGCGCGCGATTAGCGCTGAACCAATGGTTCCCCACACCAGTGTAATGAGTGTTGCCGCTCCAATTGTGCAGGCGATGCTGCGGGCGACGTCGTATCCCAAGCTACTACTGAAAACGTACCCGGCAAAACAGCTTAGGAGGTACGAAAGGCAGAAAGTGGGAACTAGCAGCAGGAAATTTTGGAAACCAAATAGTGCGAGCAGAGGTCCGGTTCCGGTACCAAAGGCACGGTAAACGGCTATGTGGGCGCGACGGGTCCAGTGGGCGAAAGTGATAACGATGCCGCCCAGCACCCCGCCAATAATCCACACTCGCAGGCCAGCAAAACCACGCCATTGCTGCGCGGGAGTTTCCAGGCCGCTCGCCGCACGCACAAAGGGCGTAATCTTCACGCTCGGGTCTGGAAAAGCGGCAGCTAAAACCTCACCGCCCCAAGCTTCAGCTCCGGCTACTGTGCGAATCCAGCATTCGCGAACCGGACGGTTGGGTGGGGTTACCAGATTGAGCCTGGCGCGCATCGAATCCGATTTGGCCGCCGGCGGTGTTCGCTCCCATACCTCTACCGTGTGTCCATTTTCGGCCACCACGGAAGAACCCACGCCCACACGCCCAACAGATTCCAGATCGGTACCGAGAATCGCCCCCTGTGCCACATAGCCTGGTTCCCAGACCGCGATTAGCCCGGGAGTTATTTCTTGTACCGGTAACGGTGGAGTTTCCGGCACAAGTCGCAGTATTGGTGGTTCGCCCGCAATCACTCCGCCAGCCGCGCTAATCCCGGTTTGACCTACTAAACTTTCGCACACTGAACCTTCCAGGGTTTGTTCGGGAGCTGCTATCGCCGTCCAAATGAAGGAACCAGCGGCAACCCGAGCCTCGGTTTGGGCCACCGCGCGTTGTGCCTGCGCCGCAGTTAATATCCCCACGGTGGCGAGGAGAATTCCCAGCAAACACGCTGCTAATATCTGACGGATGCCTAGATCCCGCCAGGCTTCAACAAGGAGTTCACGCAATTTCCAGCTCATGGATCCTCCCCGCAGCGCGTTTGTGCGCCAAGCTGGGCTTCTCCCCCGAGTAGCTTTCCTCTTACGGGGTGGTTTTTCTCCCGTGGTGAGGCCTTCTGCCCCGGCTGATTTTGCTCCCCGAGCCAGAAAACCCAATCCGCATAGCGTGCCACCTCAGGATCATGTGTGGTCACCAGCAAGGTGGTATCACGAGTGGCGCTAAAAAGTGCGTGAGCAACTACTTGCGCGGTTTCCCGGTCTAGATTTGCTGTAGGTTCATCCGCAAGTAACAACCAGGGTCCGGTGGTGAGCGCCCGTGCTACCCCCACTCGTTGTGCTTCCCCACCCGATAGTTCTGAAGCTCGTTTATTTTCGTATCCGGGCAGGCCTACCCGTTGTAAAACTGCGGTGCCGCGCGCTTCCGCTGCCTTCCTGCGCCAGCCGCGCGAAAGTAAGGGCAAAACAATGTTGTCGATAACGGTCCGGTGTGGGAGCAGATTTACGGATTGCAACACCCAAGTTATTTGGCCGCCTAGAAGTTGCGATGCTTCCCGCGTGGTAACTTCCGTGCCGTCAAGTTTCACCGTGCCTTCGTCGGGTGACAAAAGGAGGCCTGCAACGGCAAGGAGCGTAGTCTTGCCGCGGCCGGAAGGTCCCATGATCGCCACACTTTCTCCAGTTGCCACCCGCAGCGAAATATTGCACAACACGGGTTTGCTTGTATTCGGGTATGTGAAAGCGATTTGGCCTAGTTCGAGACTCATGGGCAACTCAGATCTGGGAGAACCTCCCCAGGGTTTAGCAATATTTGGGTGCCGGCCGTAATCTGCCCGCGAATATACGGACGGCCATCTGCGCTTACCCCAACGATTTCCACGGGGACTTTGGTGTGCGTAGCATCGGCAAGGGCAACGCAGATGTTTTCCGCACTGGCCGCATTATTTGCAGTGCCCGCGCGCGAGCGAGGGTCAGCAATAATCGCGGCAGCAGGAACCGCCAATTGTTCCTCTTCTACCAAGCTCACCAATTGGCCTTCGTGCACAAGTCGGTTCGCCTCTACCGGCTTGGAAGATACCGCAGCCAAAGCTTCGACATCGGTGATAGTCCACTGCCCCGAATTGAGCGTCGCAGCAATCTCTTTGCCACTTACCCGAAATAGGTAGTCCCCTTCCGGTCCTTGAAAACCTGGGGCGGGTTGCACTATCGCATTGGAAATAGTCCACGCGCCGAGCAGCACCGACTCTCCCACACTTGGAACTTCCCTGCCCTCCGCAATCTTGTTCTCCGCAACCGGATACGGATTGCTAGGAATGCGGAGCAGGTACTGCGGTTCAAAAACACCGTCTGGCTCCTCTACGCCTAGTGCACGTTGTAGTTTCTCCACCCGCGTTTCCGTTCGCAACCCAAACTTTCCGTCTGTGGCAAGTGGCGGCCCGTCGAGGATTTGATTGAGCGCTGTTTGCAGGCCGGCTACATCCGGTCCAGTATCTCCACGAGTCAACGCGCGGTAAAACACGGTTTCTCCCGCGTAAGCCATAACGCCGACGCCGTTAATCCGAAATACCAAATCACCGGGAGATAGTTGCTCTCCCGGCTGGATATTTACTTTTGTGATCAGGCCAGATTCGGCTGTAGATACTACCGGCGGTGGGTCCGCAAACTCAACCGTTAGTTGTGCCGGGTGCGTGTAGGTATCGCGAGCCGGGGTAACCATTGCCGCGATTGGTTGCGGTTTTGTATTGACGCGGTCTAAAGAAGTGGGAACATTACGGCCAAGCAGGAGCGCCGCGACCAAGCTGCACGCGCACAGCAATACAGTCACGCCACCATAGATGAGGGCGCTGCGTGTGAGCTGAGTCTTCGGCGCCATGCTTGTTTTCCTCCTGATTTTCTTACCAGCTTCTACTAGACTTGTGCTCGGCCCGCATCTTCTCCCCCAGTTTTCCAGTCGGTATTACCTGTAATCGAAGGATGATTTATATCCGTCTAGAGTTCTGGTAAAGGCTTACATATTTACCTTGGCCAGAGGGAATACAGATGCTGGTTGTAACACACCCAGGCCGCGTCGTTGTTATCGGCAATACTTTTAATCACGGATTCTTCCGAGTCTCCAACCTTGACAGTGGTAACATCTGCTGCTTCGAGACATGCAATAAATTCTCGATAGTCCGCGTCTCGTTCCTCACCCGTTAAAGCCAGACCCCTAATATATTGGTCCTCAATTTCGCCGGCAATTCCTTCCCAGCATTTTTTATATACCCCCTCGACTTCTTTTTCGGTCGTATCGGCATTTCCAATGATAGAAATCTGCAAATAGGGAGGGGAAGTGAACTCAGGTTCAGTCGCCTCGAATCCGTTTTCCCGCACGCACTTTGCAGCCTCCTGCGCGGCCGCAAAGTATTCCGCCTGGGTAACTCTTTTCTCGTTTGCGGCTTCCGGAGTCTGCCCACAAGCCGCCGCTACCCCCGCCCAGGAAGTCAAGAGAACCAGACACACCAGTTTCTGTACAACCGTTGGTCCCCGGCCCACACCTACCTCCTAAAGGATTGCCCTTTCGAGAATGCCCAAATGGATTTTCCGTCTAAAGAAATTCCCTGAACCCGCGTTCGATATGTTGAATTGCCTGCATTGAAAATTTTAGGATTATCGCTAATTGATGAACATTAATGTAACGATGCAACCTTTTACCCTGAGCCAATACCTCGTACCTGTGGTACTGACAATGGTCGCATAAACACGTGTAAACTAACTAAATATCAGGGTTGCTTTATTGCTTCATTGCGTCATGGTCTACAACTCTAAGTGTAAAAAAACATTGTTGCGCGCGCAATATTTTAGAGTATTTGGAGGTCATCTCGAGTGTCCTGCCTCGAACAATATTGGCCCTCTGTTTCTTTGAGTTTTCCTGGTCGAGTATCTACCGGGAAATAGAGAAACAGAGGGCCAATGTTTTAGGTTCTACGCACCGCGAAGGTCGGTAGATCACTCCGTGGCTTTTGCGGGAGTTTCAGCTGGGATAGGAGCACCACTGGCGTCAACTGCCTGGCGTTCCTTCGGTTTTGCATCCACACCCGCTTCCTTACGCTGCTGGGCAGTAATTTCGGCCGGCGCATCGGTGAGCGGATCCCAACCGTTTCCGATCTTCGGGAAGGCAATAACATCCCGAATAGAAGGCGCCTTCAACATAAGTGCCAGCACCCGATCCCAACCGAAAGCAATCCCGCCGTGGGGCGGAGCACCGAACTTGAAAGCCTCCAGCAAGAAGCCGAACTTTTCCTGTGCTTCGGCGGGTGAAATCCCCATCACCTTGAACACGCGTTCCTGCACGTCACGCTGGTGGATACGGATCGAACCGCCCCCAATCTCATTGCCGTTAAGCACAATGTCATAAGCATTGGTAAGCGCATTTGCCGGATCGGTATCGAACGTATCGGCACATTCGGGCTTAGGTGCGGTAAAGGCATGGTGTACGGCAGTCCACTCGGAGCCGAGCGCCACATCGCCTTCCGCTTTTGCGGCTGCAGACGGCTTGAACATGGGAGCATCAACTATCCACACGAATGCCCATTCGTCTTCATCAATCAGATCGCAGCGCTTGCCGATCTCAAGACGTGCCGCACCCAAAAGTTCGCGCGAGAAATTAGTTTCCCCGGCCGCAAAGAAAATACAATCTCCGGGCTTCGCGCCGGTCTTTTCAGCCAGACCAGCACGTTCGGCTTCCGAGATGTTCTTCGCTACCGGCCCGCCCAGGGTGCCGTCTTCCGCGATGGTTACGTAAGCCAGGCCGTGTGCACCGCGTGCCTTCGCCCACGTTTGCCACCGGTCGAACTGGCGGCGGGGCTGGGAAGCACCGCCGGGCATAACCACCGCGCCCACATATTCGTTTTGGAAAACACGGAAAGGAGTGTTGGCAAAGTACGAAGTCATATCAATCAGTTCCACGCCAAACCGCAGATCTGGCTTATCGGAACCGTACTTTTCCATCGCGTCACGATACGTCATCCGCCGGATCGGCGTCTTCACCTCAACATCGATCAGCGCGAAAATATCTTGCAGCACCTTTTCCGCTACCGCAATCACGTCTTCCTGGTCCACGAAAGACATTTCCAGATCCAACTGCGTGAACTCGGGTTGCCGGTCTGCCCGGAAATCCTCATCCCGGTAGCAGCGGGCGATCTGATAATAGCGTTCGATCCCGCCCACCATCAGCAACTGCTTAAACAGCTGCGGGGATTGCGGCAAGGCATACCAGGTGCCCGGGTTCAACCGCGCCGGGACCAAAAAGTCGCGTGCCCCTTCCGGCGTCGAACGGGTAAGCGTAGGCGTTTCTACCTCCACGAACCCCAATGCATCCAAAGCATCGCGCGCTGCCTTATTCACCTGCGAACGCAAACGCAAAGCCTTTTGTTCATAAGAACGCCGCAAATCCAAGTAGCGGTATTTGAGCCGCACGTCTTCCGAAACGTTGCCCGCTTCTTCAGCGTGATCTGAAACCTGGATCGGGAGCGGTGCCGCGGGATTGAGGATCTCCAAATCCTCCGACTCCACTTCGATCTGCCCGGTGGCCAGAGCCGGATTCTCATTACCTTCCGGCCGTTCCCGCACAATACCGGTGACCTTAATGCAGTATTCATTACGCAATTCATGCGCAACTTCTTCCCGTAAAGTCACCTGCGCAATACCACTTGCATCGCGCAAATCAATAAACGTAATACCACCGTGATCGCGCCGGCGGTCAACCCAACCGGCCAAAGTAACGGTAGTACCGGTGTCGGAAATCCGCAGGGATCCTGCATCGCGGGTACGTAGCACGCTTCCTCTTTTCTTCAATTTTATCTTGGTGCCGCTAGACGGGCGGTCCCGTTGCGCTCGCTAGACGGGCGGCGCGAACCCAACTCTACCGCTCTCCCCTAAGCGTGCACCCAGATACGCGGCGCGGTGGTAAAACACACTTCGCAAATCTCTCTCCCACATCGCATAATCCGCTAATTCCTGCGAGGATAGAGACGATACCAGGAGGTAGAACGCGGGTGGCACCACTCAGTACCACCGTTTTTCTATTTCAAATACCACTTTCGGAAAGGCGCACCGCGTGGCGGAGAAAATCGTTTTAGATCGGGCAACAGAACGATTATTTAAGGCACTTTCGGTGGGGTATATTACAATTGTCGCTTTCGAAAGCCTCGCGGTTACGACGGCGATGCCCACTATCACCACGGATCTAGCCGGGCACAACCTATACGCCCTGGCCATGGGGGTAGTACTAGCCACCCAGCTCATGACCACCGCGCTAGCCGGCCCCTGGTCCGATACGAAAGGGCCGCACTCGTGCCTGTACACCGGAGTCGCCCTGGTAACCATCGGGCTCCTGATTTGCACCTTCGCACCCACCATGCCCATTTTTGTAATAGGGCGCGCCGTAGAAGGGCTCGGCGCGGGGCTTACTATCGTCCCGCTCTACACCATGGTGGGCAATACCGTTGCCCCCGATAGGCAACCCGCATTCTTCACTGCTTTCGCCGCGGCTTGGGTACTCCCCTCACTATTTGGGCCCGCCCTAGCCGGTTTCATCGTGCAACACTTCAGCTGGCGCTGGGTTTTTGGCATCGCCCCGGTTATTACAATTGTGGCCCTGCCAATCTTCATTCGCGGAATGCAATCCGTACCCGATATTGAGCGCGAAAACAGCAACTTGCGGCTAGGCCGCACCGCCGTACCCTCAATTCTGGCCGGCGTTTCCATAGCCACCTTGCAAGTCATGTCTGGCACCGAAAAAGCCGACTTCACGTGGACGGTTGGCATAACCATCGCCATTTCCGCGATCGCAACTTTCTTGTTTGCTTCCGCACTCCTACCCGGCGGCACTTTTATCGGCCGGCGCGGCCTACCCGCCACCGTCCTTACCCGCATGTTCATAAACGGCTGTTTCGTTTCCATCGAAATGTTCCTGCCCCTGCAATTACAGGAGGTACACGGGTGGACGCCAATTGAAGCCGGGCTGATTCTCTCCGTCGGCTCCATTACTTGGGCTATCGGTTCTTGGATTTCGGGTCGCTTCCACGATCCACACCTACGTTCCCGCCTCCCCTTCTGGGGCACGTTAACCGGATTTATTGGCTTGTGGGCCGTAGTTATCGGCTGCCTCGAAACCGTTTCCGGACTGGTAGTTATCGCTGGCTGGTTTGTTACCGGCCTAGGTATCGGCCTGGCCTACCCGGCCCTAACCGTCCACGCGCTCGCGATTTCTTCCCTCGAAAACCAGGGGCGTGCTTCTTCGGCTTTGCAAATTGCAGACACGATGGGAGGAGCGGTGGGCGCCGCCATTTTGGGGATCGCCTATGCCCTGTTTAGCCCGCCCGTAGATATTGCGCTGTTTACCGGGTTTGCGATTATTACGTTGCTGTGCGGGGTGGGCGTGCTTACCGCGGCCCGGATTTCGCCGCAGCGTGGATCGCGCGCCGCGGAGCGTATGGCTACCGCGGATTCTGATCCGGAAGAAGAAGGACCGATGGTTCCTCCGCTAGACCGCCACGGCCATGAACGCCGGATTGCCCGAATCCGGGATCGTCTGCGCCGCAAATAGTAGCCACCACCACCGTGAAACCTGCCGCTAAATCCCCGGAAAACGCGGCTAGCGCTTATACTTATTCGGGCGGAAAACGCCGTGAGGCCGGAAGTGGTCTCCTCGCAGCGCACGATTTGCGCGATACAGAACGGATACCCTTTGACTTTCAATACTGAAACTGCCGTGCCCGCAGACCGGGATGATCGAGACGAACTCTCTCCTACTTTTGCGAACCTCGGTCTTCCTGATGATCTTCTTGCTACCGTCTCCGAACTAGGCTACGAAACTCCTTCCCCGATTCAGGCGGAAACAATTCCGGCGCTTCTTTCCGGGCGCGATGTGGTGGGCGTAGCTCAAACCGGTACCGGTAAGACTGCTGCCTTTGGCCTTCCTCTTATTGCGCGGATTGATCCGCAGGCCGAAGGCGTGCAAGCCCTGGTTTTGGCTCCCACTCGCGAACTGGCGATGCAGGGTGCGGAAGCGATTGAATCTTTTGCCGCGAAGCGTAAGGGCATTCGCGTTCTCGCGGTTTACGGTGGCTCTCCGTACCCGCCGCAGTTGCGCGCTTTGAAGGAAGGCGTGCAGGTAGTGGTGGGCACCCCCGGGCGCATTATGGACCTGATGGAACGCGAGGCGCTCCAGCTATCCCACGTCCACTACTTCGTGCTCGATGAAGCCGACGAAATGTTGCGCATGGGCTTTGCCGAAGACGTGGAAAAGATCGCTTCGGATTTGCCAAAAGAACGCGTTTCGGCCCTGTTCTCCGCGACGATGCCGAACGCAATCCGCCGCGTGGCCGAAACGCATTTGCATGATCCGCTAGAAATTACCGTCACCCCGCCGGCTTCCACGGTGGACACGGTGACCCAGGAATATGCTGTGGTCCCTTCGCGTCACAAGGTGAGTGCACTCGCACGGGTGCTTGCCGTTTCCGAGGCGGATGCGGCGATCGTGTTCGTACGTACCCGCGCCACCGCGGAAGACCTCGCCATCGAACTGGGCACGCGCGGGGTTGCTACTGCGGCGCTTTCGGGCGATGTGGCGCAAAAGGATCGGGAGCGTTTGGTTTCCCGTTTGCGTGAGGGCACACTCGATGTGTTGGTCGCTACCGATGTGGCGGCGCGCGGGCTCGACGTCGAACGTATTGGCCTGGTGATTAATTTCGATGTACCGCGCGAAGCGGATACGTATGTGCACCGGATTGGCCGTACCGGGCGTGCCGGCCGTGAAGGGCGCTCTTTGACTTTTGTGACCGCTCGGGAGCTTTCGCGTTTGCGGCGGATTGCTAAGCAAACGAAGTCGAAGATGAAGGAAATCAGTTTGCCTACGGCAGCTGAAGTTTCCCGCCAGCGTGCCCACAAGCTCGTGGAAAAAGCGATGAAGCGTTTCGAAGCCGGACGGCTCGGCGTTTACCGCGATGTGCTCGAGGAATTCGACCGTATCCAGGCCGAACTTGCAGCTGCCGCGAAAGCAGAAAGTGAAGCTGCGGCCATACCAGACGTGGCAACGGTAGATGCCGACGCCGATGCTGAAACTAGCACCAAGGCAGATACCGCAGATGCCGAGGATGACGCCGCTACCACTGCGGAAAAGAAACCGGCGGTGCAGATGAGCCGGGAAGAACTCATTTTGTCTTTGCTGGCTTTGGGTGTGCGTGATCCGGGCCCCTCCGGTGATGACGCGCCCGATAATCTGCAAGAAGATACGCGCGATGATTTCCACAAGAAAAAGCGGCAGACGCGTTCCTCGGGTCGCTCTTTGCCCGGTGCTACGCGTTACCGTGTGGAAGTGGGCCACAAGGATCGGGTTAAGCCCGGAGCCATCGTGGGTGCGATCACCGGTGAAGGTGGGATCGCTGGATCCGATTTGGGCAATATCGATATTTTCCCGACCTTCTCTCTCGTGGAAATTGGGGTCCCGCTTTCCCCGGAAGCCCGCCGGCGGATTTCCGACGCGACCATTGCGGGCCGGCAGTTGCGTATCCGCGAAGATACCGGCCCGCGTGGCGGTGGCGAGCGGCGCGGCCGGCGCGAAGGCGGACGCCGTGAGGGCGGACGGCGTGGCGGATACCGCGGCGGCAGGGGTGGCAGCTTCGGCGGCCGCCAAGAACGCGGCCGCCAAGGCCACCGCGAACGCCGCGGCTGGGACGATTAATTACTAATCTCCCGGATGTGAGTTTTACAAAGCGAAATATT
The DNA here is from genome assembly GCF_900618115.1 of Actinobaculum suis. Lineage (NCBI taxonomy): Bacteria > Bacillati > Actinomycetota > Actinomycetes > Actinomycetales > Actinomycetaceae > Actinobaculum > Actinobaculum suis. The sequence continues at coordinate 1,237,569 of NZ_UYIO01000001.1, read as the reverse complement.
GCAAAACGAAAATTGCAAAGCGCAAATTTACAAAGCGCATAAAGCAGCCAGTTGCGTGCGCACTAGCACCAGTCACTCGCGCGCAAGCACGCTAGCACCAGTCACCTGCGCGCTAACAATCGCGAAAGTAACTGAGTTCTTGGCTGGTTGCTAGCAATCGCGAAGCGGGTGGGTGAGGAATAATCCTCACCCACCCGCTTCGTTTTTTATATTTTTCGCTAGTGCTCGCAGGCGTCTTTCTGGAGCCTATTTCGGTGCTGTGCCTGCAGCGTTTATTGTTTTGCTCTTCGTCTTACTCTTCGTGACGGGTCAGATCCGCTTCGGTAGCTTTCACCGCTGGGGCTCGGGTGAGTAGCTTATGGCCGGCCCACAGGCCTAAGAAAAGCGGCAATCCAATATAGCTCGTGAGCAAAGAAGTGAAGTCCGCATTCCCAACCAGGGCTTCCCAATTCTGACCAATCAACACCACCGCACACATAACCAAAGCCAGGACCGACCCGAAGGGATACCACGTAGCTTTGAAAGGAAGATCCTTTACGTCATGACCTTGTGCTACATAGGCCCGGCGGAACTTGATATGACACCAGGCGATACAAATCCAGGTGATAAATCCGGCCAAACCGGAAGCATTCACAAGCCAGGTATAGGCCTGGCCCGAACCAATTAGAGAGAGCACAAAACCGAGGGCGGCTACCGCCGTCGTCGCCAATAAAGCAGGCAAAGGAATACCGCGCGGGGTCAGATACGTAAACACGCGCGGCGCCTTTCCGCTTTTTGCCAGCGCATACAACATCCGGGTACTAACGTACAAACCGGAATTTCCGGCACTCAACACGGAGGTCAAGATCACCGCGTTCATTACGGAAGCGGCCGCCGCAATCCCCGCCCGTCCGAATACGAGGGTAAACGGCGAAAGCGCGATATCGCCCTCGGGATTGAGCAGGTGCGGGTCCGTGTACGGAATAAGGAAACCAATAACCGCAATCGCGCCCACATAAAAGATAAGAATCCGCCAGAACACCGTGCGGGTGGCTTTCGGAATATTGGTCTCCGGATCCTTCGTCTCCCCCGCCGCAATTCCCAGCATTTCTGTTCCCTGGAAGGAGAAACCAGCGATCATAAACACGGAGAGTACGCCCAAACCGCCATTCACGAAGGGTGCATCACCGATAGTCCAGTTCTGGAAGCCAACCGGTTCGCCGCCCATAATCCCCAGGATCATGAGCACCCCGAGCACCAGGAATACGAGCACGGTCACCACTTTTATAGCGGCGAACCAAAACTCTCCTTCCCCAAAACCGCGCACCGAAAGCGCATTTAGCGCAAAAAGGATCACCAAGAACGCTAGTGACCACACCCAGGGAGGAACATTCGGGAACCAGTACTGCATCACAATGGCCGAAGCAACCAGCTCTGCCGCCACCGTGATCGCCCAGTTATACCAATAGTTCCACCCCGTGGCAAAACCGAAGGAAGGCGAAACGAAGCGCGTGCCGTATTCTTCGAAAGAACCAGAAACCGGCAGGTAGGTTGCCATCTCCCCCAAAGACTGCATGAGGAAGAAAACCATGATCCCGATCAAGGTGTAGGCGAGCAGGGCCCCGCCTGGGCCGGCCTGCGAAATCGTAGCTCCCGAGGCTACGAAAAGACCCGTACCGATTGCCCCACCAATGGCGATCATATTGACATGCCGAGCGTGCAGGCCGCGGACGAGTCCTTTACTCGACTCGATTTTCTCAATATCGAGATTATCGCTTCCGGAAGTACCCTCGGCGGGCACTGCATCAGAACCTTCTGTTGAGCTAGCGATGGTGATCTCCTCCTTTAGTGTGTTGGTGCCTAGGTGTGACTATTGGTTCTTTGCGCCTAGGTGGCCGCGGGTTTTCTGGGTGTGTTATGGGCACCTCAGTTTTTCCTTTCCCGGGCCCGCGCACGGTTATGGTGCGAGCGGACAAAGAAAACCGGTACCGGGCTCAGGTTATCGCCCGCGTGCCTCCCTCAATTCGTCAACTAAACAAGTTGTGATCGTAGCAGTGTTGTGCCGGTTTTGCGTTTTAGTTCCCATTGCTGGAAAAGCTTGTAGTTTTAGTTCCCATCGCTGGGAAATCTCGACCAGTGAACTTGGCGGCTGGGCCGTACCGTGAATCGACGTCGTGGTCTGTCTGAGCCGTACCAGAACCGACTTGGCGATCGGGCCGTACCATAAACTGACTTGGCGGCCGTGCTTCGTCCGAAGATAGCGGGAGGTGCGGGGCCTGGCTGGCCTCGCACCTCCCGGGTTCTGTATTCACTTATGCGCTAACAGTTTGCTTCCGCACTAGCTATCGCTTTGGCGTTAGGCGCGGTGTTAGCGGCGGTCTACGGCCGGGGTGTCAATCCCGTCCCCGTCCCAATCACCAACCACCGAAACATCCTTCGCATTACCATAAGCAAAGACGCTGTCAGCCACGCCAGAAACCAATTCGTTCCTCAAGAAGAACTGGTTGCCACGAACCACGCCAACCCCGTCCTTACCCGTACCGTTCCAGTCACCAACAATCACGCGGTCACCAGCATTACCATAAGCAAACTCGAACGCAGCCTTGGTATCTTCCAGCTTGCTTTGCACGTAGAAGATATTTCCACGCACAGCGGCCAAGGTATCCTTGCCGTCACCGTTCCAATCCCCCGCAATAAGGGTATCGGCCGGATTGCCATAACCGTAAACGGCGTCAGCAACACCAGAAGTTAGCGAATTACGGACAAAGACCTGGTTACCGCGAACCACGGCAACAGTGTCCTTACCATCACCATTCCAGTCCCCTACCAGGACCTCATCACCAGCGTTACCGTAGGCAAACTCGAACTGCGCAACACCACTAAACCCATTCGTGCCTAGGAAGAGGTTGCCCCGGCGCACCATAGGCGTATCGATACCGTCACCATCCCAGTCACCGAAGATGATTTCATCGTTCGGGTTGCCATAGTTAACCGTACGATCAGCCTTACCCTGACCCCACGCGTTCACGTAGAAAATACCGCGGGCATCATTTTCAACCGCCCACACACCAACCGGCTTTTCAACGGCAGGTTTGTCGGCATCTTCAGCACCGGCCTGGCCGGCTTCTTCAGCACCGGTCTCGGTACCTTCAGCACCGGCCTGGCCGGCGTCGGTCTGCTTATCAGCGCCCGACTTTTCGCCGTCCTTCTTTTCATCAGACTTGCTTTCGTCGGACTTTTCGCCGGTAGAGGTTTCTTCGTCCTTAGACTTTTCGCCCTCTTCCTGCGTCGTGCCTGCTTCTTGGTCAGTTTGCGTGCCGGCATCTTCAGCACCGGTCTCTGTTCCGGTCTCGGTACCCTCAGCACCAGTCTGGCCTGCGTCTTCAGCACCGGCCTCAGTACCTTCAACGCCGGTTTCCGTCGTCGTTACTTCTTCTTGTGTAGCACCGGATTCTTCCGTGGTTTCCGCAGCCGCGGTTTCGGCGCGCGCGGTGAGCCACTGGGAAGAGTCAAGCGGTTCGGCCACTACCCGGATCTCGGAGACAGCGCCCCAGAAGCCGTGCCGATCGGTACCATCAAGGTTCTGGCCACCACCGATTCGCCAGGGAGCTTCGCCCTTGGTCGGATACCCGGTTGAAATGCCGTTGTGATTTGCTCCGGTGCGGTTACGCAGAATCAAGTTGCCGTTCACGTACACCTTGACGGAATTATCCGCAGGGTCATTTACCGCAGCTACGTGGTAGAAATTATTGTCCTTGAAGATCTCTCCAGACCAGTTCGACCATCCTTCAACGTCATCCGCACCGGCCGACTTCCACTGCACCTCATTCAGATTAGAAATAGAGAGCCGCGCCGAACCATCATTTTCTTGCAGTGCATCCACGTGCCGATTCAAAATCGTCTGCGTTTCGTTCACCGATCCAGGAGAAAGCGCGAACACGGCTTCTACCGTGTAACCATCGCGGAACTCTTCTTTATTAATCGGCGCATTTGCCGCGGTTTCGAAATAGTCGAAAATCTCGCGCGTTGCCGGCGTGAACAGCACCGAGTTTTCCGCTGCCGAATAGGCATGGGAAGCCTTCTCTCCGGTCTGCAACTCGGCCGTCCCACCCAGAATGTTATCGTGATAGGCCATATCATTGCCGTTACCCGAAATATCGGTGAACTGGAGCTTGCCGTCTACCATTTCCGGGCGCCAATGCGCGGAGGTTGTTGCTACGTGCGGGAAATCCTCGGCATTCTGCGGTGCTACCAAAGAGGTTTGCTCCGGTTCTTCATAGGTTGCCAGCCACGTGTTGAGCTTTTCGGTACCCGAAGGCGTAACCGTAGGTTCCGTGCCAATCTTCAGCTCGGGGAAGCGTTCCCGGAAATTAAAATCGATCGTGAAGGTCTGATTTTCCCCGGTTAGCTTCGCAATATCTTCACCGCTCAAAGTCTCCTGCGGCTTTTGCATCACCCAAGGCGAGAAGGAGGTTTGCGTAATCTTCCCGGCATCCAGGTCGAATTCCACGAGCCCCATGTAACCATTCCCGCCCATATAGGCCATCTGGTAGTCCATTAGCACTTGGTAGACGGGATGTCCGGCGTCGTTAGTACGCTCCCACTTCGTAGCACCATGGTGATGCCCGTTGAAAGTAAGGAAGATTTGGTCATTCTTACGAATCAGTTTCTCCCACAGTTTTTCGCCGAAAGCCGTGGGAATAGCCGTGTTACCATCCGAACCCACATTGATGAGCTGGTGCGAATTGAGAATCGTGGGCACGCCCGGGTGTTCATCTAGCACCTTCTGGCCCCAGGCAATGGCCGTATCATCGGCTTCCCAAGAGAAGTTCAGAACCAGGAACTGTGTGCCCGCAACGTCTACCAGATGTGCTTCGTGGGCGCCGGTCTGCGGATCACGTTCCACAAAGGTAGAGTTGTATGCCGCGCGTTCCGGTGAGAACCAGTGCGTATAGGTCGAATATTCGCTTGCCAGGCCTTCTTCTTCGGCGGTGCGCCCCACATCATGGTTGCCTGCCAAAATTGAATAAGGCTGGCGAGCGTCCTCCAAAATTGCCATCGCGTGCGAAGCGACTTCCCATTCGCCGGGCTTATTTACCCGGTCCACGATATCGCCCAGGTGCATCGTGAATTCGATGCCATATTCAGCGGCATTATCCGCGATCCACTGGGTTTGGGTTTCGTATGGGCGCGAATTGTAGAGCGGGGTGTAAACGTCACCGTCCGAAGTTTCGGCCGTATACCGCGAATAGAATTGAGTATCCGGCAAGATCGCCATCGCGAAACGCGAGGTGCCGTTTCCGGTGCTGGCTTCGCCCGCTTGCTGGCTTTCCGCGCCGGTGTTTTCTGCAACGACGCCGGCTTCCCCGCCGGTTTCTTGGCCGGCAGCAGCGATTACTCCCGCGGCTAGCAGAGCTTCCCGATCGGCTTGTGCTTGGGTGGCCGCCGCGGCCTTATCTTGGCCTACGTCAGGCAGGCAAGCCTTCACCTCGTTGTAGAGGTAGAAGGAAGAGCCTGGATTGATTGGCTGGCAATCGTGACCGAAGCTAACCGGGCGTTCGTTGTGCTGCATGCGCACAAGCTTCACACCGTCATTATTTTCGAAAACATTCCATTCAATATTGCCGCCCATAGGATCAGATTCGGCCTGATTCCAGCTGTAATCGGCATAGTTGAAGAGCGGACCGCCAGGTATGGCCTGCTCATCGGCACCAATTTCCGGAATTGCCAAGAGTGCATTGAGAGGCGTCAAGATCTCGTTGTGAGAGAACATGAACGTTGCCACCGTGTCCTGACCGCCGGTATCGACGGATTCGAACATTTTGGCCAGTGCGGGCCGGCCATGGTTATAGGTCACTTCTTGATCAGAAAAACCTTGGCCTCGCTTGTACCATTCGTCGATGGCCGTGCACCGCTGGATTTCGCGCATCCCCGCCAAATCTACATCCGGATAAGCCGAAGATCCATCGAGCTTGAGAGCTTCGTTGATCGAGCGAGTTTCAAAAATATCGCGCGCAATCCCGCCGCAGTATCCAGCCAAGTAATTGCGTTCCGGGGCGTCCGGCGAGTCGGTGCCGGTGGTATCAGCCCAATCTCCAATGTAGGGACGCAGCACATCACGCGCCGCCTTTTCCAGTTCGGGATATCCCTCATTGGGAAGATTCTTTACTTCCAGGTAATTCGGATCGGAATCCAGGTAGGTTTCCCGTTCGTCATACCAGGCATCGCCAGCTCCGTTGTTCTGGTAGCGCAAGACTTTATCATTCACCGTGGCGGTGTTCGGTGCGAGTGCGGCATATGGAGAAGCTTGTAGGGCTTCGATGGCCGCGTCTGCGGTGGCAATTGCCCGGCGATGCCCGGAAGTTTCGACCGCGATTTGTGCACCAGCCGGTGCTTGGGAGAATAGTTCTGCATTGCGTTCGACGGCGCGATTCGTCCAGTCAGTGAATTCTTGCTTGCCGAGGGTGGTCAGGTTTCCGGCACCAATCTTGGCCGATGCCGGTTGCATCGTCTCGGTTATAAAGGTGCGTAGCTCAGCGCCAGCGGGAGTCAGTTTCCCGGCTTCTTCTGCCTCATTGAGCATCAGCACAATATTGTTCATGTGGTAATCGCCCGACGACGTACGCGAGCCGTGGCGAGCGAAGGCCACGGTGTAACTCGGGGCGAAACCTTCCGGTGCTGCTTCCAGCTCCGCGTTAGTTCCGTCCTGATGGTAGGGCGTATTGGATCCCATAAAGGGCGGATTGGTGGTGGCAGAATATTCGCCCTCCCACGTGCTGGCAGTATTATCTGCACCACCAGCCGTGGTTTCCCCACTCTGTTCCGGTGCGGCAAAGGCTGCCGTTGCACCCACTGGTACAGCGATGGTGGCAGCAGCCAGAGCAGCACATATTTTCTTAGCTATGCGCATGAACACTCCTTCTCATTTTCCCTGGTCCGGTTACGGAACACTCAGGGCATCATGGCGTGTTCAGGCTAAAAAAGATGCGTAAACACCAGCGCAAATGTGGGTTGCGATTGGGTAAAGAATCGGCCGCAGATTGCTCTGCGGCCGATTCTTTAGATTATGCTTTTTGGTAGCCTTCTATTCCCACCCGGTGAGGCGGAGTCGTTTGCTTTCTGCTGGGCTACCCGCCGCAGCGCGGCGCAAGAGGTCTTCCAGGCTATCGGTACCAGCACGTACCTGTTTGCCAGAAAGGGCATCAAGTTTGCCATCCGCAAAGGCCCGCGTGATTTCCACAGAAAGCTCCACCGGCGTCCAGTCCGAGCGGTCCGCATGGGCTTTGATCCCGGCCGTCATATCGGTCTGTACCACTCCGGGTGCCAAAGATAGCACCCGCAAGCCACGCTCATATCCAGCTTCGTGTAAGGCCCCCGCCAAACGGAACAAAGCCGTTTTGGAAACGTAGTAGGCCGGGGCGTGCGGGTTATCAACCACTGCGGCCCCGCTGGAAAGATCCAGGATCCTCCCGCCACCGCGTTCCAACATGGCCGGTACGAGCGCGTGCTGAATTCGGAAGGGAACGGAGAGGTTGACTTGCATGGTGCGGTCAAAATCTTCCGGGCTGGCCTCCCACGGCACTTTTTCTTCCCCGAAAACACCCGCACAGTTAATGATCATGTCGATCTCGTGTGTGGAGCGGAGGATAGAAAGCATTTCCCGGACCGATTTTTCTTTCGCGAAATCACAGCCGATGGTAATAACATCGCTCCCCTTGACTTCGCATTCGCCCGCGGTGCCGTTCAAACGAGACACCTTCGAAGCCACTAGGATCAAGGTTCGCCCAGGCTGAGCTAGGCCCACGGCGAGGGAACGCCCAATTCCCCGGGAAGCTCCGGTAATAAGTACCGTTTGGACCGGGCCGAGCACCCTAGCCTTGTTTTCCGGTTTCGAAGCTGAATTGTTCTTCAGCGTGTTAGCGGAAAGACGGTGATGGCCGGTACTTTCACGCACATAATCTTGATCATGAGCCATTAGGCACGCAACTCCGCTTTGAACTTCTTGGCCATAGCCTTCACTACCTTCTTCCGTAGGGCTGCCACTTCATCGGCTTTCAAAGTGTGGTCTGCCCGGAAACGCAACGCGTATGCCAGCGATTTCTTCCCCTCCGGGATTTGGTCGCCGGTATATACATCGAAAAGCCGCAGGTCTTCCAGGAGAGCACCGGCCGCCTGGCGGATGCAAGCTTCCACATCCGCCGCCCGTACTTCATTATCCACAATAAAGGCGAGGTCTTCCTTCGCCGCCGGATAGGTAAGTACCGGAAGGATTTCCCGAGTTTCCGTACCGGCGTTTTCGAATACCGCATCGGTATCGATTTCAAAGGCAACCGAACGTTTCGGCAAATCGAAAGCACGGCATACTGCCGGAGCTAGTTCCCCGGCATAGCCCACCGGTTTGCCGGCAACCAAGAGTTGCGCGCAGCGGCCCGGATGCCAGGGGGCGCGCTCGGCGGCCCGCACTTCCGCTTCCCCGCTCAGGCCGATCACTCGCCGGGCGGCATCAATCGCATCTCGCCAATCCCAGGTCACCGCTGTGAACCCAGCTTGGTTTTCGGTCACTTGCCCGCACGCAATCCCGGCCACGTGATGCGGCTGGGAAGGAATTGCCGCATGTAGGGCCGCTATTTCGGATTCGCTGGGCCGCTTACCTGCCTGCGGAATCGGGGCCGGGGTAATTCCTGCGGGGTGTACTACATGCCCGGTTTCAAAGATTGCCACTACCGGGTTGCCACGCCGCACATTCAACGCGGCGGTATCCAGTAAGGAATCAAGGATGGAAGTGCGTAGTAGCGGCTTTTCTTCTTGCAAAGGATTTTGCAACCGCAAAGCCGTACGGCGCGAATCCGTAGCTGGCAAGCCTTCCTTATCAAAAGTCGCTTCGCCTACGAAGGGGTAGCTCAATACTTGTACCCAGCCGGCTTCCGCCAAGGTCCGGGAAATATCGCGGCGTTGGCGCTGCCGGGCAGTTAGCCCGCTTCCGGCCGGGGCTTGCGGCACCCGGCTTGGAATTTCGTCATAGCCTACGAGCCGGGCTACTTCTTCCACGAAATGTGCCGGGCCGGTGAGATCATGGCGCCACGTTGGCGGGGTTACTTCGAGGACGGCGCGGGATGGATCGCCCGCGGCTGCGGCGTCGTCGGAAATATCTACCACCGCGCACCCAATATCTTCGAGGAGCTCACGCACCCGAGAAACCGGGATTTCCAAACCGAGCAGGCGCGCCACTTCCGCCACCGGGAACCGGTAAGCGGCCATGGGCTGTACGGAACCATAATCGCCGACCACCGGATCGGCAGTTCCCCCACCGTATTCGACCAGTATGTCCACTACTTTTTGCATGGCTACGGCGGCCACCGCGGCGTCGATCCCGCGTTCGAACCGCTTGGAAGCTTCCGAATGGAGGCGATGGCGGCGCGCAGTCCGCGAAATCGTGACCGGTTCGAATACTCCGGCCTCCAGCAAAATATTGCGCGTGGAATCCGAAATTTCGGTGCTTTCCCCGCCCATTACGCCAGCTAGTCCAATTGCGCGGGCGCCGCGGCCACCTTCCGAATCGGTAATCAGCAGATCTTCCGGATCGAGAGTGCGGGTCACTTCATCCAAAGTGACGAGCTTTTCACCCGGTGTAGCTCGCCGCACTACGATCGGCGCGGTGAGTTTATCGAGGTCATAAGCGTGCATGGGCTGGCCAAGATCAAGCATTACGTAATTCGTGGCATCTACCGCCAAAGAAATCGGCCGCATACCAGCTTCGGTAAGCCGGTCCCGCATCCACTTCGGGGAAGGTGCGGCCGGGTCTACCCCGCGCACAATCCGCGCCACGTACCGTTCGCATCCCTTCACACCGTGGATCGGTGCCTGGTCGTCTTGCTCCACCGGGAAGGCTTTTGCATTATCAACGGGCGGCAAAGGTGCGGGCAGGTTAGCTGGCAACCCCGGATCGCGGAATGCTGCGCCCGTGGAATGGTGGTATTCGCGTGCCACCCCGCGCATCGAGAAACAGTAGCCGCGATCAGGCGTAACGTTTATTTCCAGGGTCTCCCCGGGGATCCCGAGGTAGCCGAGCACGTCCTCCCCCACGGCTGGGAGCTGGGCAATCTTTTCGGTTTCCGAAGGGCCGGCCAGCACAATAATGCCGGAGCTATCGCCTTCCAAACCCAGTTCCTGGAAGGAACAGATCATGCCATCCGAAATATGCCCGTAGGTTTTCCGGGCACTGATTTGGAAATCTCCGGGAAGCACGGCACCGGGCAAAGAAACTACCACGTAGTCCCCCACCTCAAAATTATGGGCTCCGCAAATAATCCCGCGGGAAGCCACATCGGCCGGTTCTTTTCCTTCTCCCGGGGCGTCATTATGGGCGCCAACATCCACGCGGCAATAGTTGATTACCTTGCCGTTGGACTGTTTTTTGGCTTCCCGGCTCAAAACTTTGCCCACCACTACCGGGCCCTGTACCGGCCCGGGGTGGATCTCTTCTTCTTCCAAACCTACTTTTACGAGGTCGCGCGCCAATTGTGCGGCGGTTAGGTCCGCTGGAAGTTCTACGTGTTGGCCGAGCCAATCAATTGGGATAAGCGGCATTAGTTTCCCCTCCCGGTGGTTCCGAACTGTAGCGAGAAGCGCACATCGCCTTCGACCATATCGCGCATATCCGCAATCGAATGGCGCAGCATGAGCGTGCGCTCAATACCCATGCCGAACGCGAACCCGGTAAATTCATCCGGATCGATGCCGTTATTGCGGAGCACTTCCGGGTTTACCATTCCGCAACCACCCCATTCGATCCATCCCGGCCCGTCCTTCTTCTGCGGGAACCACAGGTCCATTTCCGCGCTCGGTTCGGTGAAGGGGAAGAAGCTGGGCCGCAACCGGGTGTGCGCTTCCGGCCCGAACATCGACCGGGCGAAATGATCCAGCGTGCCCTTTAAATCCGCCATGGTGAGCCCGCGATCAACAGCAAGCCCCTCAATCTGGTGGAACACCGGGGTGTGAGTGGCGTCCAACGCATCCGTGCGGAACACCTTCCCCGGGCAGGCAATATAAAGCGGAGCCCCGTAACGGAGCAAAGAGTGCGACTGCACGGGCGAAGTGTGGGTGCGCAACATTAGCCCCGGTTGCGCTACCGCTGCCGGGGCGCTGGCTGGTGTATCAGTCGCAGCGCTAGCTGGAGCTTCGGCGCGCGCCGGTTCCGTGCTGGTACCTGCCGCCGTTTCGTTTGCCGAGCCGACGCCGGCCAGCTGGCTATTTACCACGCCGTCCACATAGAAGGAATCTTGCATTTGGCGGGCCGGATGGTCGGGACCGAAGTTTAAGGAATCGAAGTTGAACCACTCGTGTTCTACTTCCGGGCCCTCAGCGATCTGCCAGCCCATGGAGACGAAGAAATCGCAAATATCTTCTTCCAGGACGGTGAGCGGATGGCGTGCCCCTACCGGGCCGCGCCGCGTGGGTAAAGTGACGTCCACGCTTTCTTCCGCTAATTGCGCAGCTTCGGCAGCTGCTTCTACCCGGGCATCGGCCTGTGCGAGGGCCTCCTGGATAGTTTTTCGCGCCTGCCCCACGAGCTTACCTGCCACCGGCTTATCAGCCTTATCAAGATTGCGGATTTGCTGATTAGCTTTGGTAATCGGGGCCGCATCGCCGCTATGTGCTAACCGCGCCGCTTTCAATTCTTCTGGGGTGCGCGCCGCCGCGAATGCAGCCTGAGCCGCTGCTACCGCTGCGGCCACTCCAGCTTCATCGAGCGGGCTAAGTGTTTCCGACATACGTGCCTTCCTTCGTCGCTTAACCACAAAGATTCTAGTCAATTCGCCTAGCTAGTGCGCGGCCGGTTCATGTGAGCCACCTTTCGCAATAGGCGTCAGCAAAGCCCGCGCGGCGCGGCTCGTGAGCACGCCAGCCGTTGCGTGTAAGCACACGCAGCGGTACTGCACGTAAGAGCGCGCGACGCGGCTCGTAAGTACTATTCCAAGTGCTCGCGCGCCTGTTTTTCTTTTTGCAACTCCGCATTAGAACGGCCTGAAACCCCGGTTCCGGGCTTGGCATTTTTGACGCGATACTTGGCGCGGGCTTCTTCTTCCAGGAGGCGGTAGTAGAGCACTTTACAATCATTGACGGTGAGTTCCGGATGACGTTTGCGGATCTCCAAAATCCCGGCTTGCGCGCCCTCGTTTTCCCCCATTACCAGCGCCGCGGCTTTATCTTCTAAGCTCAAACCCCGGCGCTTCGATTTTGATGAATAGAAATCGCGCCACAGGTAGAAAGCCCACAGCACCAAAATAATGCCGAAGGCAATCGCAAAGTAAAGAAAGCTGCGATCCATATTTTCCCCTGTTCTTTCTCTCTCCGGCCCTGCCCGCCTCCCGCGGCGGCTATACGCCTGCGCGTGCCCGGAACGGCTATACAACTGTGCGAGCCCCGGCACGGCTATACACCTGCGCGAGCCCCGGCACGGCTAGCAAAAACTGCCGCGCCGGGGTTTACTTGCCTATCCTGCAATTCTTTTTTTGGCCGTATGCACTTTGCCGCAAGCTCGGCGGCGCATATCTCGGCCCGCCATATCCCAGCCAGGCAAAAATGCATAGACGGCTAGCTTGCTAGGAGCGTGCGTAGAGCGGTACTTCCGGCCACAGAGTTTCGTAACGATGCCCGGTGAGATCTTCCAGCACCTTCTTCGTTTCCGGAGTGACGTCTTCCTTGGAGCCGCCCTCTTCCAGCCGCTTGGTTTCGGCCATGAGAATATCGTGCGTTTCCTTGTTGAGGTAGACGAACCGGGAAATGATCCAGGCGCAGATAATCAGGATTGCCGGCAAGATAATCGTCACGAAAGCGATACCGTGCATAGCCGGCGCGGACTGCACTACCTCGCACTTATCCGCCGTCATCGCGCACGGCTCGAAGCCATTTACGTGAGTGAGCGGGGTATGGCCTAGCTGTTGGGCGTAGCCTTCCCAATCCACATTCGTGTACTTATCGGCAGTGCCCGCGAACTTCTGGCCGAAACCGGCGGCCGCCGCGTCCTTAGCTTCCAGCGGTTTTATGTACCCGGTGTGGTCCATGATAAAACCGACGATCCAGGTGCCCAGCGCGCCAGTGAGCTTACGGAAGAAGGTCATGACGGAAGCGTAAATACCGGCCCGGTGTTCGCGAGTCATCACGTAATCGACGTCGGGCATAAACGGATACACGTTCCACGGGGTGAACTCGAGGAGCGCGCGCCCGGCCTGATACACAACCGCGGTTAGCAACATCCACGCGAAGGGGTTGGACGGCTTGAGCAAGTACACGAGCCCTACGCCGAGCAACGACACCAAGATGAAGGAGAAGGACATCGACCACAAGAACCGCGGCCCTTTCCGTACCATCAAGAAACCGGCAATGACCGTTACCGGCAAACCAACGATGGAAACTGCTTGCAGCCACAAGCCCTGCGCTTCCGTCTGGAAGATCACGTACACCGTGAAGAAGGTTAGCGCCGAAGCGTAAACATCCTTACCGGTATAGGAGAAGAGATAGACGCCGAGGTGCTTGACGTACGAAGAAAGCTTGAATACCGAGATGAACTCGAACCAGGTGTGTTTGATCGAACCCACGAAACCAAACTTCGGCTGGGATTCCATTTTGATAATCGTTTCTGGATCGAGCGGCTTCTCCCAGGTGGTGAAGTAGGTAAATATAACGCCCAGGAAATAGAGAATGCCGAGGACGATACCGGTAATCAGGTAAGCGTTCGGGTTTCCGGTTTGCTTCACTATGGCCGGAATGAAGAAGGCCGCAAAGGTACCGGTGGCCGAAAGGAACATGCGCGTGGAGGAAAGCTTGGTGCGCTCGGTGTAGTCATCCGTCATTTCGGTGGGCAAAGTTTCCCAAGGAATGAGGATGAGCGCGATCAGGATTTCGATCACCAGATAGATGACCAGGTAGTACCAGAATCCCTTCTGCGTCATCCACAGGAAGGGGAAGGTGATCGCGAGCAGCGGGGCGGATATCAGCAAGAAGAAATGCCGGCGTCCGAACCGCTTACCTAGCCGGGTCCGATAGAAGTTATCGGTAATAGTGCCAATAAAGACGGCCGCGATTGCATCCACAATGCGAGCAACGAGCAGAATCGTGCCGCCCTGGGTCGCCGTCAAACCCCCATAATTGGAGAAGAAGAACAGGAGCAGGCCGGAAATAATCGTATTCCAGCCGCCGCCCATGAAGTCCACAGTTCCAAAGCCAACGGAACGGAACATCGTTACGGGTTTCTTGGTGTAAACCCGCAAATTCTTATATTTGTCATATTCGCGCTGGAGGCGTTTTTTCTCCTCCAGTAACGATACGTCTTCGTTTGCCATGACATTATCTTTCTCGTATGTGACGCGCCGGGCGGGCATTAGTGCACCAGTGCAGCGAGGCCTTGCTCAGTCCTTTACCTGCTCAGTCCGTCACCAAATTTCTCAGACAGGTAGTTTATTTCGGCACTATCGGCAGAACTTTGGGCACAAAGTCCATTGCGGTGCGTAAACTTTGCCCGCTCGCGCCCTTTAGGTGTTGTTTTCGCTTCCCTTAACTCCCGTGTTACGGATGCAACAATTTAGCTATGTGAAGCCAAACCCACACTTCCTTACGATACTCCCGCGCACCGGGAATACCAGTGCACAACAAAAGTAAGCTCTACCCATGGGAAATTTCACATGCGGAAATCCTCGTTTCCCTATCCCGATTGGCGGCCTGCGCTACGCGGTATTCTTAGTTCAGTCCCGATCACTGCCGACCGGGCGTTGGACCTATGAGGAGGATAGATTCCTATGACTGCGCAGCCTCTTGAATTGCATCCCGACCGTCTTTTCCCGGCGGATCCGAAGGTGCGTGAAATTGCACGCGAGCTCTATAACGAAGAGCAAAAGTATCCGATTATTTCTCCGCACGGCCATGTGCCGCCGCAATGGTTGGCCGATAATGAACCTTTTGCTGATCCCACCAGCATGTTGCTCACCCCTGACCACTACACGAACCGGATTCTCCACTCGGTAGGCGGTGTAGACCTGGCCGATCTGGGAGTTCCGGTAGGTTCGCCAATGACGCCGGAGAAGTCCCGTGCCGCGTGGCGTCTTTTCTGCAAGAACTGGTGGGTGTTCCGGGGCACTGCAGTACAGTTCTGGTTTGAATCCGAGTTCTACGACGTGTTTGGCATTCGGGTACGCCCCTCGGAGGAAACTGCCGATCAGATTTATGACCAGATCAATGAGGCTCTAAAGACCGAAGAGTTCCTCCCCCGCTCCCTGTACAAGCGTTTCAACCTGGCGATGTTGGCCACCACCGATGATCCTTGTGATGACCTGCGTTACCATGAAAAGCTCGCCAATGATCCCACCTGGGATGGACGCGTGACCCCGACCTTCCGGCCGGATGCTTATCTGGAACCGGCCCGGCCTACCTTTAAGGCCTTGACGGATAAGTTGGGTGAAACTGCTGATCAAGACGTTTCTACCTACGCCGGGCATTTGGAGGCCATGCGCAAGCGCCGCCTGTTCTTCAAGGAGCACGGCGCGGTTTCTTCTGATCACTCGCATAAGGATCCGGGCACGGCCCGCCTTTCCGATCACGAAGCGGAAACTCTCTACCAGCAGGCTTTGGCCGGCAAGATTTCGGCGGAAGACGGCGATCGGCTCCGCCGCCACATGATTAATGACCAGGCGCATTTGGCTGCCGAAGACGGACTGGTAATGACGATTCACCCCGCCGTGTTCCGCAACCACGATGAGCAGGCTTTCGCCCAACTCGGTGCCGATGTGGGTGGCGATATCCCGATGAAGGTGGAATTCACGCGCAACCTGCAGCCCCTGCTGACGGAGCTCGGGAACCACCCGAACTTCCAGCTAATTGCCTTCACCATTGATCAGGATGTCTACCAGCGCGAACTGGCACCGCTGGCCGGTTACTACCGTTCCGTGTACGTGGGCGCGCCGTGGTGGTTCATTGACGACGCCGATGCGATCACTCGCTACCGCGAGCAGGTAACGCCCTACGGTACGTTCTACAAGACCACGGGCATGATTGACGATACCCGCGCTTTCGCTTCCATCCCGGCCCGTCACGATGTGGCGCGCCGCGTGGATGCTGGCTATCTAGCTCGCCTGGTGGCCGAACACCGCCTGGCCATGGACGAAGCGCTGCAAGTGGCGGCTGATCTCGTCTCCACGATCCCGACCCGCGCCTTCAAGCTCAACGGCTAAGCGCGCCAAGCTCAGCGGCTAGCGCGCCAAGCTCAGCGGCTAAGCGCACGCGGTAAGCCGTGCACGGTAAGCACCGGTAAGCACCGGTAAGGCCGCGCGCCGGCTTCGGTAACGTACCAGCT
Organism: Actinobaculum suis; assembly: GCF_900618115.1. Taxonomy (NCBI): domain Bacteria; kingdom Bacillati; phylum Actinomycetota; class Actinomycetes; order Actinomycetales; family Actinomycetaceae; genus Actinobaculum; species Actinobaculum suis. Next base: position 1,221,245 of record NZ_UYIO01000001.1, on the reverse strand, counting down.
TCGGCAACGTACCGGCTGCAGTAGCTGTACCGGCTTGGGCACAGCGCGGGCTTCGGCTCACGGCTAAGGCCCAAGCCGCGCGAAAGTCTCATAAGAACGCCCCGGAAACGACGTAACGGATGCTTTTCCGCCACAGTTTCCGGGGCGTTTCATTTGCGAGCAGTGTGCTTTTACCCTGCGTGGGCATCGCCGCGCCAGCCTTTGCGGAAGCCTTCGTGCGGCGCGGATTTATCGTGAAGGTTGCGGATCTGCTTGTTGTAGGCGCGCGGTAGCCGAAAGTACGACGGCGGCCGAAACCGCAACATTGAGGGATTCTGCTTTCCCACATACCGGAATTGACACCGTGGTATCCCAGCAGGGTTTAGTTCCTGCCAAACCATGCGCTTCATTGCCGAAGATCCAGGCCACGGGCGCCGCTAAATCAAGCTGCGGCCGTGCAGTCCCCAAGAAACGAGATTCGTGCGCATTGTCAAGCAACGTAGTTAGGTCCCAATCTCCATGCCCATCCGCGGCCAAAACTTGCATACCGGCCTGTTTGCAGGCCGCACTGGCTTCCGCAATATCAGCATCGGCCAGCACTGGCACATGGAAAATAGAACCCGCGGTGGAACGGATCGTTTTGGGATTCCACGGATCGGCCGCACCTTTGCCGAGGATAACGGCGTCGGCACCGAAGAAATCGGCGGTGCGAATAATTGTGCCGATATTGCCCGGATCTTGCACGGCGAGCGTCATTACGATCAGCCGCGCCTGGCCGCATAGTTCCTCCAAGCTAGCGCGCGGCGGAATATCGATAACGGCAGCAATACCTTGGGCGCTGCGGGAGATTTTTTGTAGCTGAGCTTCGGTAATGCGATGCCAGTACACGGCGCTACTTTTGAGCAGGGCGGCGATATCGGCGTGGCGTTCAGGGAAAGTCTCTTCTACGTATACGTCACGAACCAGCGTACTTTGCCAGGTCAGCAATTCGCGTACCGCCTGTGGACCTTCCACCAAAGTGCGTTGGTAGCGGCGCCGGTAATTCGGCTGGGCAAGTTTTTGGGCGCGCTCAAACTGCGCCTTCGTCATGGGTTTTTCCACTCCCACATGTTCCCACATGTTTCGGCTACTTGCACCCGCACGTGCCAGTTATTTGCACCCGTTCTTCCCAATTACCTACACCCGCGGTGCCGGTTATTGGCCACCTGCACATCCCAGCCACTTGCACCCGCATATGCCGGCCGCGCGCACCCCCAGCACCCAGCCACTAACACTCAAGTAGCCCCGCTACTAGCGTTCAAGTGCGATGGGCTGGTGCGGATAGTACGGAACCAAGGCAGTATCAGAGAAGATGCCAGAAGCACCCCAAAAAATGAGTTCTTGCATGCGGCGCTGGTCATTCACCGTCCACACATTCACCTCGAACCCTTCTTCCCGTACGTGGGCAATTGCCGCCCCATCCAATCCGGTATTGCTCGGATGTAAGGCGGCCCCGCCCAAACTCTCCAAAAGCTCACGCCAATTACTCTGCCACCACGGCCCTTCCACGAGGGCACCAAGCTGGAGATGCGGGGCTAGCCTATGCACATACCGCAAAAGGTCATGGTCGAAGGAAGAAATTAGCAAATGGCTGGAATCATACGGGGCAATCTCCGCGAGGACCTTTGCTGCTGCCACGGTGTTTGCATTACCACTAAGCCCACGCGGGTTTACTTTCAGCTCTAGGTTGAGCCCCATACCGGCCTCTTGGGCAAAATCAAGCAGGTCCCGCAGGCGCGGAATTGGTTCGCCCGTAAATTCCGGAGCGAACCAGGAGCCGGCGTCTAGCTGGGTGAGTTCGGCGAGCGTACGTGTAGCTAGCGGGCCGCTCCCATTGGTGGTGCGATCCAAAGTGTCATCATGAAATAGAACTAGCTCTCCATCGGCAGTGATGGAGATATCAGTTTCGATCCACTCGTAACCCGCAGCGCGGGCCGCGCGGAAAGAAGCCATGGTGTTTTCGGGTGCTTGCGCGCTTAGCCCCCGATGGGCAAAAAATCTTACCGGCATAGAAGTAAGCGTACCTCGCACCATTGGCGCACTCAGCCGTTTTTTATGAAGAGCAACCAGGTGAGGAAGATGAGGAATACCGCGGCGTATCCTCCCCAAACCACCAGACTTGTTTGCGCCTTTTCCCATTGGGAAGAATCCTTAGCTCGTATTTTTTTACTAACCTCGGGAAATACCCAAATACTTAACGCAATCCCCACAGATGTAATAAGAAATGATAGCCACCATCCAGCTATGAACTCTCCCAGGGTAGAGTGCGTGCCCATAGAGTAGAGAAACATTATTGCAATATCGGCGAGCTCAAGTATCAGAAAAGCAGTAATTTTTTCACTTTAACCTCCGGTCAAACTTATGTGGTCTGAGCGACTGATGCTCCGAGGATATAACTACATTCATTGGTGTGGCTAGGAAGCGGCAAAAACTGGGTGGGTGGTAGCACGTTGCGGTACTACCACCCACCCAGGTAAAGCTATGAAGCTATACGGTCGCGCTAGGCGCTACCTTTTATAGCCAAATTTTATAGCCAAATTATGCAGTTTTAGGCCGCTTTCAGAGCTTTTAGGCTACTTTCGGAGCGTTGACGTCTTCCGGAAGTGCTGCCCGAGCTGCTTCCACAACCGCCTTGAAAGCTTCCGGATCGTTTACAGCCATTTCCGCGAGCTGCCGGCGATCCACTTCAATTCCAGCCAAGTTGCAACCTTGGATGAAGCGGTTGTAGGTCATGCCTTCTGCCCGAGCCGCAGCGTTAATGCGCTGAATCCACAGACGGCGGAAGTTATTCTTCCGCTTCTTGCGGTCGTTGTAGTTGTATACAAACGAGTGCGTGACCTGTTCCTTTGCCTTCCGGTAAAGGCGCGAACGCTGCCCACGGTATCCCGAGGCGCGTTCGAGTACGGTGCGGCGCTTCTTCTTCGCGTTTACAGAACGCTTGACGCGTGCCATCTATAATCCCTCTTTCCTCAAAGCCTCTAGATACCCAAGAGACGGCGAACTTGCTTTACGTCGGCGCGGTGGACCTGCTGGTCCTTAGAGAGACGCCGCTTACGCCGCGAGCTCTTTACTTCGAGAAGGTGGCGCTTGTTCACCCGTTCCCGCATCAGCTTGCCAGAACCCGTACGACGGATCCGCTTCTTCATACCCGAATGGGTTTTGTTTTTAGGCATAGTCAGTCCTTCTAAGCCGCTTACGCGGTACCATTTCTAGTCCGTTTTGTCAGTTTTCTTGGAGCGTGCTTCGGCGTTTACCCGCGCGTTTTCTTGTTGCCGCTTAGCACGTTCAGCCCCGTGTGCACGGCGGCTTTCGCGTTCTGCTTCGCGGCGACGCCGCTGATCGGATTTCGCTTCCGTCTTCTTCCGGATCGGGGCCAAAACCATAGACATATTTCGCCCTTCGGCCCGCGGAGCTGCTTCAACCGTAGAAACCTCGGAAAGTTCTTCCGCCAAACCGTTCAGGAGCTCAACACCAAGTTGCGGACGCGACTGTTCACGGCCGCGGAACCGGAGATCGAATTTAACCTTATCGCCACTATTAAGGAAGCGTTCAGCCTGATTCTTCTTGGTGTTGTAGTCGTTCTGGTCGATCTTCATGCCAATACGGATCGACTTCACCTGGGCGTTAGAGCGGTTACGCCGTGCGGCACGCTCCTTCTGCGCCGCCTCGTACTTGTACTTTCCGTAGTCCATAAGCTTGGCGACGGGCGGGTTCGAATTCGGCGCTACCTCAACGAGATCAAGATTCGCCTCAACAGCAACCCGCAGTGCGTCTTCAGTTTTGACGACGCCTACCTGCTCGCCGCCTGGCCCCACAAGGCGTACCTTGGGGACGCGTATGCGCTCATTGACACGTGGTTCTTTGTTGTTAATTGCAGTTCCTCTATATCCTCAACATGACAAATACGCACGGAGAAACCATGAGGACACTGATCGCAGACGATCATGAGCCGCTCTACCCGCCACCCCGAAGCCAAAGGCTTCTCCCCTTCGGTGCTCAAACAGTTACGGGCGCCAAAAGGTGGGCAACTAGGTGGGATTCCTCCACTTGCGGTCCGGCGGTTGCCGGTCGGTCGGGTGATAGTTTACCAGTTTGAGGTTCTTTTCGCGAATAGCTTGCGGTGACGTCTACCGCATCCAGGCGGCAGTCCCACCGCAAGTCAATGCAATGGGCAGACCCCCTGCGAAATAGTGAACCTTGCGGGCCGGTTACCCTTGCAGGCCGGTTACCCCTGCGGGCCGGTTAGCCTTGCGGGCCGGCTGCTTCCAGGGCAGCGGCGAAGCTAAAGTTTCCCGCATAAAACGCTTTTCCAATAATTGCGGAGTCGACGCCGTACGCGCCCAGCTCTCGCAGGCTAACAATATCGGCGAGGGAACGGACTCCCCCGGAAGCAATAATTTTGCCGCGGGTAGCTTTTCCAACCTTGCGCAATAATTCCAGATCCGGGCCGGTTAGCATGCCGTCCCGGTCTACATCGGTAACTACATACCGTGCACAGCCAGCCGCTTCTAAGCGTTCTAACATGCGCCACATATTTCCAGCCGGTACCTGTGAACCGCGGGCAATAATCTCCTCCCCGCGCACGTCAATTCCTACCGCTATCCGGTCTCCATACTCGGCTATTGCTTCTTCCACCCATTCAGGTTCGGCTAGCGCGGCGGCGCTAATCACGGCTCGGCGTGCGCCCGTAGCTAGGGCGGCATCGAGGGCCGCGCGGGTAGCAATACCACCCGAAATCTGAATATCTACCGGCACCTGCCCAATAATCTGCGCCAGCAACTCAGCATTATTGCCCCGTTGGAAGGCAGCGTCCAGATCCACGAGGTGAATATAGTTCGCCCCGGCCGCAATAAATTCTTCCACGGCCTGGCGCGGATCCCCATAGTTCTCTTCACTTCCGGCCTGCCCTTGGCGCAGCCGCACTGACTGGCCATTTTCCACATCAACGGCCGGTAAAAGTTGCAAGCCCGCGGCAGCGGTCTGCGCTACCGGGTTCTTTTCACTGGGGTTCCGATTCATGGTTCTCCTTTTCTGGCCCCTCGGCAGAATCCCCTTCCTGCCTACCCGCCAAATCCGGTTCCTGCCCGGCTGCGGAATCCAGTTCCCGCTTTCCCGCGGAATCCGGTTCCTGCTCGCCTACGGCAGCCGGCTCATCCGGCGTGCTTCTGGCCTGGGGTGCCGGCTCGTTTTCCGCTACTGCGCCAGATTCGGTTTCGCGGGGCGCCTGGCTTTTGGCAGTTTCGCGATGCCGCCGCTCGCCTTCGTTGATAAGCATATCGAGATCGTCAATCGTCATATCCGCAGTATTGAGCGTGCCCCTCGGATCATCATCTTCACCCAGCACGGTTTTTTCTACCTGTGGATCAAGCGCGTTAAGCATCAGCCCGGAGGGGATTTCCTCCCCGGCTTTCCCGTTCTGGTAGCGCCGAGCCTGCACATTGCCAGAGATTCCGGCGTCGTACCCTTCTTCATCATCAACCAAAGTGACGTTTACGAGTACGCATCCATACGGGGAAAGCTGGGAGAGCATCGCGGCCACGGCCGGGCCGTCATCGCTGGGGTTAGCGGTTTCTTCCTCAGGATCAGGGCCGGTGATATTACGAATATCCCATTCGTCATATTCCGGAACCGGTACGTCCCGAGTGATTAGCGCGCCCGATTCGGTGGGAATCACCCGCACTTGCAGGCCGTGCAAGAGGCATACTCCCGCTACCGCTTCGATATTGGCAAACGGAGTAACAACAACAAATCTCTTGGTTTTTTGTGCCATATGCAGGTTCTTCCTAACTTTCTGCCCTTACGCGCGATTAGCCGCTTAGGCGTTTTCCCAGGTGCCGATGAGGATACCGCGGCCCAGAATATGCCCGCGTGCCAGGAAATGGGCTACCGCCGGGCGGGTTTCCGGATCCAGATCCAAGCCCGTATCCAAAGCGTGGATCGCAAAGAAGTAGCGATGCGGGCCATCTCCCACTGGCGGAGCCGCGCCTTGGAAGTCCCGGGTCGCGCCGTCGTTATACAAACTGATCGAGCCTTCCGGCACGGCAACTGCGGTCCCGCCCTCCAGCTCGGTCATATCCGCGGGCAGGTTGGCAACCAGCCAGTGCCAATACCCGGAAGGGGTGGGAGCGTCCGGATCGTAAACGGAAAGCATGAGGCTTTCGGTGCCGGCCGGCGCCGGGTCCCAAGAAAGCTGCGGGCACCGGTCCGCGCCGCCGGGTGTGCTTCCCGCGCCGGTGGCCGATTCGGGAAGCTGACCGCCAGCGGTGAAGTCTGCGGAACGGAGTTGCAGATCTACCGTGCCGGCCTCCAGGCCCGCGAAGGGATCATAGTTCTTACGCAATGTATTCCTCCTTGACCTATTTATCTTTTTTCTTGCTTATTTGTAAGCTTATCGGTTGCGCCCCTAACCTTATCGGTTGCGCCCCCAAAACGGCGGTTGCGGGAAGCGAAATCGGCACATGCTTGCCAGAGTTCTTCCCGGCCGAAATCCGGCCACATAACGTCCGTGAAGTACAGTTCCGCGTACGAAGATTCCCACATGAGGAAGTTTGAGGTACGTAGTTCTCCCCCGGTGCGGATGAGAAGATCGACGTCGGACATATTGGGAACGTAGAGCCGTTCTGCAATAGTTTTCTCAGTAATATCTCCGGGCCGGAGTTGCCCGGCCTGAACTTCCGCGGCTATCTGGCGGGTGACGTCTACAATCTCTGCCCGGCCTCCGTAATTGATGCACACATTCGCTTTGAGCCCCGTATTTTCGCGGGTGAGAAGCCGTGCATCAAAAATCTCTTTGAGCACGGAACTCCAGAGCCGTTGCGGCCGGCCCGCCCATTCCACTTTCACATTCCAGCTGTGCAAGGTAGCGAGGTTTTCGTGGATTAGTTGGCGCGAAAAGCCCATCAAGAAGGAAACTTCGGTGGGTGAACGGCGCCAGTTTTCGGTGGAAAAGGCATATACGGAAAGTTCTGAAATCCCGATTTCGATTGCTCCGGCCACTACGTCCATCATGGCGTTTCCGCCGGCGCGGTGTCCTTCTGTTCTGGGTAGGCCGCGCGCATTCGCCCACCGGCCGTTGCCGTCCATAACTATGGCCACGTGCCGAGGTACTTTCGATAATTGCGGCGGTTTGATTCCTTCCCGATGGAGAGGCGTTGCCGGGCCGGCGGAGTTCGCACGTGCGTCGTCGTTCATGGGTCAAAGTCTAGACTGCCCTCCTGGGAACAGACCACTTTGCCACCCGTTTGGCGCTAGGCGGGGCGGACCATATCGAGGGAACGGATTTTGCGTTCTAGATGCCATTGCGCATAGGCCTTAACATATTTTCCGGTGATTTTTTCCACCGCGGGGGCAGCGGCGTCAATGGTCGGCCAATCCCCTGCCAGCAGGGCGCGTAATAAGGTTACCGTATCCGTGCTGGGCCGGGCCGAGCCGGAAGTGGCGCACTGTTGGCACAGCATTCCACCTGCTTGTACATTGAAGGCGACGAGGTTTTCCGGACGCCCGCAAACCGCGCATTTTTCCACCGCGAGCCGCCAGCCCGCAATATCCAGAGCCCGCAAAATATAGGAAGCTAGTACCAAACCGGGCCGGTGTTGCCGATTTGCGAGCACATTAAGCGCACCGAGGAAGAGCAAATACTGTTCTGGGTCGGATTCACCTTCGGCGCAGAGCCGCTCAACGATTTCTGCCATGGCGCTACCCGCCGCGTATTTTTCATAATCCGTGCTGATTTCTCGGCCAAAAGGTACCAGGCACGCCACCTCGGTAACGGTATCGAGATTACGCCCCCGATACATTTGAATATCGACTAGCGAAAATGGTTCTAACCGGGCCCCGAAACGTGATTTGGTACGCCGCACCCCTTTCGCGACGCCGCGCATAATGCCGTGGTTGCGCGAGATCAGGGTGATGATGCGATCGGCTTCGCCGAGGTCATGCGTGCGCAGAACCACCGCCTCATCCCGATAAAGCTTCACCTGGCTATTATCGCATGCCTGCCCGCTACTGCCAGCACCAGCCGCCACCCGGCGCGGCGAACAGGGCCCGCGCTGAAACGACCCCGGCGAAAAAGGGGCCCGCGCGCAAAGGGCCCGCGTGGGATTATCGCGGCGCGACATTCCCACGCGGGCTACTACCTATTTCAATAGTTACCGTAGGTGCGGTTTTACTTGCGGCGCGCGAGGTTTTCTGCGGCGCGCGCGGTTCTAGCTGCTATGAGCGCGGTTCTAGCTGCGGTGGGCGCGGTTTACGGCAGAAATGATTGCCTTCAAAGCAGCCCGCGTAGTGGAAGTATGAATTCCGCATCCCCACAAAACTTGGCCGTTTACTTCGCATTCCACATAGGCAGCTGCGGTGGCATCTCCACCTTCGCCGAGGGCATGTTCTTGGTAGTCGAGCACGTGGACGTCTTCACCCATGCGGCCCAAACCCTTCACGAAGGCATCGATCGGGCCGTTACCTTCCGAATCCACGGTGATTTCCGTGCCGTCAGCTTGCTTTTCCAGAACCGCCTTGAGGAAGGAAGTGCCGCCGCGCTTATTACCAAATTCCATCTCCCGCAGGCGGTATTTACCCCAGCGTTTGCCTTGGGAATCTGCCGGCAAGTATTCGTCCTTGAAAATATCCCAGATTTTCTCCGCAGAAATCTCGTGGCCCACGGTATCTGTGTAGTGCTTGATAATGCGCGAGAGCTCCATTTGCATCCGGCGCGGGAGATCCATGTGCCGCGTGGATTTCAGAATATAGGCAACCCCGCCCTTACCGGACTGGGAATTCACCCGCACAATCGCATCATAGGTACGGCCCACATCCTTAGGATCCAAAGGCAGGTAAGGCAAATCCCACGGAACTGCCAGTTCATCTCCCCCAGCGGCTTCCAGCCGCGCCTGGCGATCGTCCATTCCCTTCTTGATCGCATCTTGATGCGAACCGGAGAAGGACGTGTAAACGAGCGCGCCGGCATAGGGCGTGCGCGGGGGTACATCCATCTGGTTGCAATATTCAGAAACGCGCACAACCTCATCAATATCCGAGAAGTCGAGCTGCGGATCAATCCCCTGCGTGTACAAGTTCATGGCCACATTTACCAGGTCTACATTCCCGGTTCTTTCCCCCTGCCCGAATAGGCAGCCTTCGATACGGTCCGCGCCGGCCAGCATAGCCAGTTCCGTAGTTGCTACGCCGGTGCCGCGATCATTGTGGTTGTGCGCGGAAAGGCAAATGTATTCCCGGCGGGAAAGATTTCGGCTCATCCACTCGATTTGGTCGGCATAAACATTCGGCGTGGCGCGCTCTACCGTCGTCGGCAAATTCAGGATAATTTCGCGCTCCGCATCCGGCTGCCACACGTCCATTACCGCTTCGCATACTTCGAGGGCGTAGTCCAGTTCGGTATCCACGAAAATTTCGGGTGAATACTCCAGCCCCCACACGGTATCTGTATTCCCTACTTTTTCGATATAGGACATTACTTCCTGGGTGCCGCGAATTGCCAAGTTCTTAATACCTGCCCGGTCGGTACCGAAAACGACCCGGCGGAATACCGGCGAAGTGGCATTGTAAATATGTACCGTGGCCCGCGGGAAACCGGCCAGGGAATCAATCGTGCGCTGAATGAGTTCCGGGCGCGACTGCGTGAGCACGGAAACCGTAACATCTTCAGGCACCGCATCAGTTTCTGCCAAAGAGCGGACGAATTCCCATTCGGTTTCCGAAGCGGCGGGGAAACCGATCTCAATTTCCTTGAACCCCATTTTTACGAGCTGATCGAACATAGCGCGCTTCTTGGAAATGCTCATGGGATCCGGCAGTGCCTGGTTGCCATCGCGCAGGTCGGTGGAAAGCCACCGCGGAGCTTTCGTGATTCGATTATTGGGCCACTGCCGATCCGGGAGAGAAACCGGGTTTGTTTCCAAAAACGGCCGATACTTTTGGTACGGCATTCCGGACGGCTGCTGACGGTTCGCAAAACCTGATGTCTTCATATTCTCTTCTCTTGCTCTACTACTGAGCTTTGCTCTGCCTAGCCTTGCTCTATTGAGCTTTTGCTCTACCTAATTCGAACCCGTCCTCGGCAGGGCCCCACATATAGGGCCGATAGGACCAGGCGACCGGCGGGATACAGTTTTAGCCGCCGCGGGTAGCCGAGTCTTCAGAGCCCGCGACGGCGAAGAAGTAGTAGCAGCCCTTCAATCCTTGCCAAACGCATGCCCCTATCCTAGGCATACTTTTGTAATTATTCTGGGCCGCGTCCATTTTGTGGACTATAGCACCGTAAATAGACGGACCTGACCCCCTGTTGGTGGACATAGGCTAGCCCCGGCGTTCAGCCGGAGAAAGGTAGTCTTCTACCATGTCCCGTAAAACATATTCCGCGCAGTTCAAGAAAGACGCGGTAGCCGCGTACGAGTCCAGCGAGGCTTCAATGGCGCAGGTTGCTTCTGATCTGGGAATTAATCGTAATTCGCTGCAAAACTGGGTAAACCAGTTTGGCACCGGGGTGCGGGCCAGGCGGCGCAAAGAAGCAGAGGCGGCGCGGGTCTTATCTGAAGCAGAGAGAATCCGACAACTCGAAAAGGAAAACGCGCTTTTGAAAGAAGAACGCGATATTTTGCGCAAGGCGGCGCAGTATTTCGCGAAGGAGATGGGCTTGTGATCCGCTTCAAGTTCATCGAGGACCACCGTACTGAGTTCTCAGTCAAGCGGATGTGTACCGTACTGAAAGTAAGGCGTTCTTCCTATTACAAGTGGGCCGCAAATGCGGCCCGGCGCGAGCAACAGGTATACGCTGACGGGCTGCTAGGGGAGCGAATTCGGATCGCTTTCGAGGCGGAAGGTGGCTTGTATGGTGCTAAACGTATAGCCGCGTTGCTTACTGCGCAGACCCCGGACCAGCCGGTAAATCACAAACGCGTAGCACGGGTGATGAAAGCTCTCGGGTTGGCAGGTTTTACGAAAAAACGTCGTGTTCGCACTACTGTCAGTGATCCACATAAGCGGGTCTTTGATGATCTTCTCGAGCGTGATTTCACCGCGGCCAGGCCTAACGACAAGCTTGTCGGGGACATTACATATCTTCCCCTTGCCGGGCAAAAGAATATGTATCTGGCTACTGTGATTGACTGTTTCTCCCGGAAACTGGTCGGTTTTGCGATTGCAGATCACATGCGTGTTGAACTCGCCCGAGAGGCATTACTGATGGCCGCAGACCAGCGAGGATCCTTGCGTGGAACGATTTTCCATTCTGATCACGGCAGTGTATACACCTCCTCTGTATTTCAAGAAACATGCCGGCAGTTGGGAGTACAACAATCCATGGGAGCTGTAGGCAGTAGTGCCGATAACGCGCTGGCAGAGTCATTTAATGCAACGCTCAAACGAGAAGTTCTCAAAAATGCGAAGGTTTTCCCCAACATGCTCTCCTGCCGCCGGCAGGTCTTTGCGTGGTGTACTCGGTATAACACGAAACGATTGCACACCTGGTGCAATTACCAGGCCCCAGACACCTTCGAAAAACACGCGTCAGCTACACTTGACCTTGCAGCATAAACACCACCCCCATGTCCACTTTCCGGGGGTCGGGCCCGACCATAACTTACGAGACCGTAAACAGACCATAACTTAGCAGGTAGGAACGTACGCCGAATAACAACACCTAGAAGCAACGTTCCGACCTGCCGCGCACTAGAAGCCGAATGCCACCTAGCCGTTACTGGAAACGAAAATCCAGCCAGCCGCTGCTAGAAAATGCCCGGGAAGGCGTTCCAGTAGCCAAGAGTAAGCAAAAGCGCAATTTGTGAAAGCAGTGCGACGGCGGATATTACTTGCCCGAACGCATTCATGCCGCCCTGTTTGCTAACTTCTGCCCACCTAAAGAGCCAGCTCACGAACCACCACACGGCGCTCAAGGCCAAGAGCACGATAATCAGGTAGCCGCCTTGCACTAAGAGCCGATCTTGCTGATAGTTCAAAGCAATGCGCGCAATGAGGAGCACGTACCAGAGGTAGGCCACCCAGGTAATCACGGTCCAGGCCAGCGAGCGGTTAAGCTGCCCGCCGCTCCCGCCACATTTGGCTAGCGGGCCGCGGTTACCTACCCGGATTAAACCTACGAGTTGCAATAGCCAGGCCAGGGCGGCAAGCAAAATACCGGCCGCCATAACCGCGAGTACCACCTCCCCATTAAGGAAGGTTGGTACTTCTTGGACCGCGCCGGCTTGGTATTGCTGATTCGGTTGGCCGCCCGCCACCCGCGGCTGTGAGTTTGCGGTATAGGGCAGTCCGTTCACCCAGTCAGAAACGTCCTGCATGGCGGCCTCGGAAAGGGTTTTCCGGTTGAGTTGGAGCCCGTGGTCTGCGCCTTCGTAGTAGCGGATCGTTAGGTTCCGATTCCCCGCTTTCTCGAGTTGCTTTGCCATCACCAGCGGGCCTTGAATGGTAGGCATAGATTTATCTGCCGTGCCGTACAGCATCATTACGGGCGCGGTTATTTTTGCTTCATAAGCTGCTGGATCGAAATCTATATATCGGAAGGTTTCTTCCCCGAAATCTTGGCCGAGGATCTTCGGGATCGCATTGATCATCTGGATGGGCGCGCCAATTTCGCGCAGGTAGGCATCCGCGGCGAAAGCTCCTTGCTGCCGGATCGGTAATACCGGCGCAGAAATAAAGGCTACATAGGCCACATCGTAATTACGGGCCGCAATAATCGGCGCTACGAAGCACCCTTCGGAAACCGCGTAGATGCCGACTTCTCCCGGATCTATCCCCGCTTGCTCACGCAAAAACTCCAAGGCATCTTCATAGTCATCTGCCAGCGCGTTGTAATCGCGGTGCGTCGTCGTGTAATTGGCGATACGTTTTTGGGCGACCATAGTAACGATCCCGGTAGATGCAATCCGGTTCGTTTCCCGTTCAAAAGCAGTGTAACTATCGGTTCCGGTGCCGTGTATGAATACCATTCCGGGAAGCGGCCCGCGCGCTCCCACCGGTTTTTTAATGGTCGCCTGATTTTCGGTGCCGTCGCGCAGCCGGAAGGTAACCACTTCGGTTTCCACCTCATAGGTGCCGACGCGCGCAGTAGGCCCGGCCGTGCCGATTGCCGTATTAGGAGTTTCCGGCTGGATTACTGCTTCCATGGGTTGGGGATGCCAACCCGGGCCGAGCGCGGTGCCGGTCAAAGACAGTATAAGCACCACTACAAGCCAGGATAAAAACTTGCGGTGCCGCGGAATCCAGGCCCGCAAGCCGCCCCGCTCGGACGTCTCCTCCGCGCCTTCTTCCGGCGTGCTTTGGGGACCGTTTTCGGGCGCGCTTTCGGAACCGTTTTCGGGAACCTCTACTTCGGAGGTTTGCGCGGTGGCTTTGGCCGCTCCGGACCCGCGCGGCGTGGAATCAAGTGGCCGCTTTAGCATTAGAAACCTAGCCGGTTGAGTAGTTTCGGATCACGCTGCCAATCTTTGGCTACGCGCACGTGCAAATCTAGGAATACCTTGGTGCCAAATAACTGTTCAATCGCGATGCGCGCATCCCGCCCGATTTGGCGCAGGCGACTCCCCTTGCGGCCAATCACAATCCCCTTCTGCGAATCGCGTTCCACATGTAAGGAAGCGTGAATCCGCAATAGCGGCGTGCCCGATTTCGTGGCTGACTCTTGCATTTCGTCGATGGTGACGGCCAGGGAATGCGGCAGTTCTTCCCGCAGTTCTTCCAGCCCGGCTTCGCGAATAAGTTCCGTGATCATCACTTCTTCGGACTGGTCGGTTACTACGTCTAGCGGGTAGAGGGGTGGCGAAAGCGGCAAGCGTTCCAAAATCAGTGCTTCCAGATCTTTCACCTGCTCGCCCTGCACCGCCGAAACCGGGATAATTTCCGCGAACTTGTAGCTTTCCGAAACTTCGATGATCTTATCGGGCATTTTTTCGCGGCTGAGCAGGTCAGACTTCGTGATCGCGGCGATTACCGGTGCCTTCGTCTTTGCGGCCATTTCGAACAGGTAGCGGTCCCCCGGGCCCACCTTTTCATCTGCCGGCAGGCACAAAACCACTACGTCAACATCCGCCAGGGAATCGCGCACCATATCGCCGAGCCGTTCCCCCAAAAGTGTGCGGGGGCGATGCATACCCGGTGTGTCTACGAGGATTGCTTGGCCTTGCGGGCGCGAAATAATAGCGCGGATCACACGCCGCGTAGTTTCCGGACGATTCGAAGTAATCGCCACTTTGCGGCCCACGAGCGTGTTAATCAACGTGGATTTACCCGCGTTGGGCCGGCCAATTACAGCTACAAAACCTGCCCTATAGTTTTCCGGAACGCCCTGATCCATCCCCGTCTCCTCCTAATTATTCGCGCCCGCTACGCACCGGTTAGGTGCTTGCCGCGTACCGCGCTTCTGCGGTGCGCACCTAGCTTCTGCGGTGCTTGCCGCGTCTCGTTTATGTCGTGCTCAGTAGTTCCAGTGCGGTGGTTTGGCACTACGCACCGCCAAACTGCATTAGCCTATTCTATGCAGTTCTATGCAGTCGCATCTCTATTCAACTGTGTTGCTATACAGCAGTGTTGCTATACAACTGTGTTGCTATTTAGCAGTGTTTCTATGCAGTCGAGTTTGCCACGGGGGTAGCGCGGCTGGCGAGCACAGTGGACAGGTGGTGGCGCCGGCCCTCGAACCGATCGGCTACCAAATGAATCCCTGCTACCTCCCCTTCCGCGTCCCGAATGGGTACGCGGCCCAAAGTTTTAGCAAACAGACCCGCTACCGTATCGACGTCGTCGTCTACCAACTCCACCCCAAACAGCTCTCCGAGATCAGTAATTGAGGTGCGCGCGGCCACGCGGTAGGTACCATCGCCAAGGTCCTCAATTTCGGGCGTGGAATGATCATGTTCATCTTCGATTTCACCTACGAGCTCTTCCACCAAATCCTCGATGGTGACCAGCCCGGCAATCCCGCCGTATTCGTCTACCACTAGGGCAATATGTACCTGCTCATTTTGCATTTCCGGCAGGAGCGTATCGATCATCTTCATTTCCGGCACGAAGAAGGGTTCGCGGCACACGTCTTCCACCGTTACGCCCGCGGTATCGTGGCGGTGATGGACGCGGCGAATAACGTCTTTCATGTAGACGACGCCGATAATATCGTCCACGGTTTCCTGGTAAACGGGAACGCGAGAAAAGCCGGAGCGCGTGAACAAAGATAGGGCCTTATCCAAGCTTTGATCGTGTGCGATGGCGACCATATCGGTGCGCGGGACCATCACCTCGCGGACCATCGTATTAGACATATCGAAAAGGGATTCCAGGATATTGCGCTCAGAGTCCTCAATAGCCTCCGATTCGGAAACCCGTTCCACCATTACCGCCAGTTGATCTTCTTGGCGTTGCTCAAACTCTTCCGCCGTGAATTCTTTTTGCCGCACCAGGATCGAAAACAGTGAGGTCACCCCGGAAAGCCACCACCGCGAACCATAAATAATGCGCAGGTGGTGCCGCTGTGCGTAATCCAAGGGATTAAGGAACGCAAAAGCGAGCATCACAACTGCGGTAACTCCGAAGAAGGCCAGGAAGATCAGCCACCAGGAAGTAAGGTCCGTGAGTAAACCAAGCAAGAGCAGCATGCCGTAGCTACTCATAAACAGTGACCGCAATGTGGAAAGCCCCATGGTAGCCGCGGGGCGGCGGGCCAGAATGCGCACCACTTGGGTGGAACCCTTTTTTCCTTCTTCTTGGCCGCTGGCTGCCTCGGTGCGGGTCATGCGCGCTAGCGCGGTGCCTACCAGCGTGCACCACCATCCCAGGCAGAGGCAGAGTGCGGCGCCAATGTAGAAGGGTGCGGATAAGAGTGCGAGCACCTAAACCTCCGTGGGTTTTGGATCACCGCCGCCGCGTTCGGCGAGGAAAATCAGGAGCAATTGGCGTTGCAAAGCAAACATTTCTGCTTTGGTTTCGGGCGTGGTGTGGTCGTAGCCAAGCAAGTGCAAAATCCCGTGTGTTACTAGGAGCAGCACTTCTTCGGCCACGGAATGACCCATGGTGAGAGCTTGCCGGCGCGCTACTTGCGGGCATACCGCAATATCACCCAAGGTTCCCGGTTGCGGTTCGGTACCGGGGGCAGCGGGCCGCAATTCGTCCATGGGGAAGCTCATCACATCGGTGGGCCCATCCAGATCCATCCAAGTTTTGTGCAGTTCGGCCATCGCTTCTTCATCTACGAGCGCCACCGTTAGATCAGCTTGGGGATGCACGCGCATATTATCCATCACGTAACGTGCTAGTTCGCTGATTTCTTCTAGATCTATTGCCGGGCTAAACCCGGATTCGTCCACTACGTCTATCACTTCTCGTCCCTCGCATCCCACCGCGCATAGGCATCGATGATTTCTGCCACCAACCGGTGCCGAACCACGTCTGCACTGGAAAGCTCTGAGAAGTGTATACCCGGAACGTCCCGCAAAATGCGCCGCACCTGCAAGAGCCCCGACTTTTTGGCGCCCGGCAAATCGATTTGGGTAACGTCACCTGTCACCACCATTTTCGAGTTGAAGCCCAAGCGGGTAAGGAACATTTTCATTTGTTCCGGAGTAGTGTTTTGGGCTTCGTCTAAGATGACGAAAGCATCATTGAGAGTGCGGCCGCGCATATACGCTAACGGCGCTACTTCGATCGCCCCGGCCCCCATGAGTTTCGGTATGGCTTCCGAATCGAGCATTTCGTACATGGCGTCATAAAGAGGACGCAAATAGGGATCGATTTTTTCGTTTAGGGAGCCGGGTAGGTAGCCCAGGGATTCTCCGGCTTCCACAGCCGGGCGAGTCAAAATTATCCGTTTCACACTGTGATTGGTTAGCGCGACCACGGCTTTGGCTACCGCCAGATAGGTTTTCCCGCTCCCGGCCGGCCCGATCCCGAAGGTGATGGAATTATTATCAATGGCATCCACATATGCTTTTTGGCCAATGGTTTTGGGCCGGATGGTTTTCCCGCGTACCGTCAAAATATCGGTTTGGATCAGCGCGGTTGGTTTGGCCAGGCCATCTTTAGCAATTTTGATGGCGCGTTCCACCGAATCGCGGGTAAGCATTTCCCCGCCTACGGCTACGTCAATTAGTTCTTCAATAAGTGATTGGGCCAGGTCGAGTTCCGGGCCGGAGCCGCGCACCGTAATCCGATGCCCGAGCGCATACACTTCCACCGGTTCCAGCCCGGCTTCTAGCGCCCGCAGTACTTCGTCACGCCGGCCGAGCACATTGATCATAGATACGTGCTCCGGCACCGTAATCTGCCGCATTTCCAAATGTGCTGGTTCTGTCATTAATCCCTATCGTAGCGGGCCGTGGCTCGTAAAGCGTGCACTGTGGCAAGCGCGTATGGCCCGGCGGTGGCTGCCCGTAACACGTGTGGGGCCAAGAGTACGGGCACTCCCCCGGCCTTTTCCAGGGCGGCTAGTTCGCCGCTGCTGATTCCACCTTCTGGGCCGATAATAATCCAGACTGCTTGCGCAGAAGCAACTGCTGCTACCTGCGTGAGCGGCAAGCTTGCACTCTCATGGCAGATGAGCACGCAGGCCCCGGTTTCTACGGCCGCGCTCACCTGTGCGGTTAGCTGGTTAGTAGTAACTGGCTCGTGAACGCAGGGCACATAAGCGCGCCGGGATTGTTTGGCCGCGGCGCGGGCTACGGCCTGCCAGCGCGCCACTCCTTTTTCTTCTTTCCCGCGCCAGCGCACTACCGTGCGTTCGGATTGCCAGGGCAGGAAATCCCACGCCCCGAACTCGGTTGCGGTCTCTACGGCTTGTTCATCTCGCCCGCCCTTTGCGAGGGCTTGCACGAGCGTTATCGGGCAACTCGGGGCGGCAATCCGTTCTACTTCCAGTACCCGAGTAAGTACTTCGCGCTTAGTAATATCGGTGACGGTACAGGTGGCGCGGGTGCCAGCGCCGTCGCTAATATAAATCTCTTCGCCGGTGCGGATGCGCCGCACTTGGGCAGCATGGCGGGCTTCCTCCCCCGTAAGTGCAAGCGAACTACCTGGGCTCGCCGTAGCGGCCGGGCCGGCCAGGAACAGTGGGAGCGTCACCGGTTAGCAAACCTTTCTTTTAGTTTGGAGAAGAAGGATTGGTCACCGGAACTCATTTCCGCGTCCGTGAAGGATTCGCCGCGCAAGGTAGCGAGTTGTTCGAGCAGTTCGCGCTGCTGACTATCTAGATCGCGCGGGGTGGTAACGGCTACCGTCATGCGGATATTGCCGCGGTCTTTCCCGTTCATGCGGGTCACGCCCAGGCCCTTCATGGTGAGTACCGTGCCGGAATTGGTGCCGGCCGGGATTTCTAGTTCCTGTTCCCCGTCGAAGGTAGGCACGGTGATCGTTGCCCCAAGAGCGGCGGAAGTCATGGGGATTTGTACTTCTGCGAGCAGGTCGGATCCGGACCGCTGGTAGATACGGTCTTCCTTGACGGTGACCTCCACATAAAGGTCCCCGTACCCGCCACCTTGCCGGCCGGCGTCGCCCTCATTGGAGAACCGCAACTGCATGCCGGATTCCATTCCGGCTGGGATTTTCACGTGAATGGTTTTCTTTTCCCGCACGCGGCCTTCGGCGCCGCAATCTGGGCAGGGGCTGGCAATAATCGTGCCGTGCCCTTCGCATTCCGGGCATGGAGCTTGGGTAATCATCTGCCCAAACAGGGAGTTAGAAACCCGTTGTACCATACCGGCGCCGTGACAGTTGGTGCAGGTAATCGGCTCCGTTCCCGGCGCGCACCCGCCCCCTTCGCACGTGTGGCAACGCACGTACAAAGTGGTATCGATATCCCGTTCGCTACCGAAAATAACGTCTTTGAGTTCTACCGAAATGCGTAGGAGAGAATCTTGGCCACGTTGCCCGCGCGGGGCCGGCCCGCGCGAAGAACTGGCTCCGCCCATGCCACCCATACCGCCGAAGAAGGTGTTGAAGATGTCTCCCATGCCGAAATCAAAACCGCCGCCTTGGGCCGAACCACCCATATCGTATTTGCGGCGCGACTCTTCATTGGAGAGAACCGTGTAGGCCTCATTGACGGCCTTATATTCTTCCGCTTTTTCCGGACCGGCATGGTCGGGATGCAGTTTCCGGGAAAGGCGCAGATACGCTTTGCGGATCTCGTCTTGGCTCGCATCGCGTGCAACGCCCAGTGTTTCGTAGTAATCCACTCGATTATCCTCGTTGTTTTAGTTTCGGTGCCACGTGGGCCAGATCAGCTTACTAGCTCGCCGAGGTTATTGCTCACTGAGAATCCTGGAGAGATACTTGGCGACCGCGCGCACGGCCACCATATTTCCCGGATAGTCCATGCGGGTAGGCCCAATCACCCCGAGCCGGGCTACCGCATCCCCGCGCACATCGTAAGTAGAGGCCACTACCGAGGTTTCCGCCAGATCTTCGTGTTCGTTTTCCGCGCCAATGGAAACGGCTATCCCGGTATCCATATCTGCCAGGAGTTTGAGCAAGATAACCTGTTCTTCCAAAGCGTCCAGTACCGGGGCGATAGTCCGCGTGAAATCGACGGCGTGCCGGGAAAGGTTGGCCGTGCCCGCCAAAGCGAGCCGGTCCTCAGTTTCCGCGGAAGCGGCGACGTCGATCACCTCCGCCACAATGGTGGCGATAGTTGACTGCGGCGCAGGTAGCTGCGTGGCCTCCTGGCGGATTTTTTGTGCTGCCTCCGCCAGTTGGTTGCCAACTGCGGCCGCGTTAAGTTCGCGCGAAAGGGTTTCCACAGTTTCTTCTCCCACCGGGCGGCGCAGCCGCAATACGCGTTGCTCTACCCGGCCCGCACTGGTGATCAACACCAATACCGCCAAGGTTTCGCCGGTAGGGATAAGTTCGAGGTGCCGGAGTGTCACTCTTTCCAAAGAGGGGTACTGCACCACCGCGACTTGCTGGGTGATCTGCGAAAGCAAACGCGCGGCGCGCGATAGCACATCGTCTAGATCTACTGCCCCCTCTAAAAGCTTTTCAATCGCGCGCCGTTCCCCGGCGGAAAGCGGGCGCAAACGATCAATCGAATCCACAAAGTGGCGGTATCCGGCGTCGGTGGGGATACGGCCCGCCGAGGTATGCGGCTGGGCGATGAGCCCTTGCTCTTCCAGCACCGCCATATCATTGCGCACGGTTGCCGGCGAGACTCCTAGGCGATATCTTTCCACCAGCCGTTTTGAACCCACCGGTTCACTAGTGGTGACGTAATCGCGAATGATCGCCTCCAGCACTCGTTCGCGTCGTTCTGCTGTTGCCATAGTCCTCCTCCGCCGGGCACGTTTCTAAGCCGTTTGCCTTGTACTGTGCTGGTGACTTCACCTCGTACTGCGCTAGCTTCCAGTACTTTCGGCTCCAGCACTTTCGGCACTAGTACTTTAGGCACTAGTACTTTCGGCACTAGCACTTTGGCCTCCAGCACTTTAGGCACTAGCACTTTGGCCTCCAGCACTCGACGCGCCCGAGTGCTAATTCTACGCGGTTTGCAGTAAAGAGCCATACGCTGTGATCGTGAATTTCTCTACCGGGTGGAATGATCGCTACGGCCGCGATGTACTTGCTAATTCTTCAGCCGCCAGCGCAGACGCTGATTCGCAGGGCACTTCCCCAGTTTCTGGGCTGGGTTCTGCGGTGGGTTCTGGGGTGGGCGGCGCTCGACCTGCCGGCAGCGCTGACCGCGCCCGTCTTGCTACTTATGGGGCGCAGGACTTGGAAGCTTTAGAGGCTAGCCGGCGGGTTGCTTCGCGCCCGGTGGTTGCTGAGCCGGGGTTGGTGGTGGAAGACGTTGCCTCCGGTTTTGTGGGTGAAATCATGCGCGTGGCCAAACGTGCCGGGATTTGGCAAATGGAGTTGGAAGACCGTTACGGGGCGCGGCGGTTTTTCCCGCTCGGGCGCGGCTGGTGGATTGAGGGGCAGCCGGTGGATTTGCAGCCTCCGGTAGCGGCGCCCTCGCCGCGGCGCCAAGTTACCGCTTCTGGTTCTTTTCATGTGCGGGCTCGGGCACGGGTGGCCCGCGCTTCCCGGATTTGGGTGGAAGGCAAGCACGACGCCGAACTGGTGCAAAAAGTCTGGGGTGAAGATTTAGCTCTGGAGGGCGTGGTGGTAGAAGAACTCTTGGGTGTGGATAACCTCCAGGCCGTGCTCGATGATTTTCAGCCTTCGCAAACCCGGCGCGCGGGAGTACTAGTGGACCATTTGGTTCGCGGTTCCAAAGAATCCCATCTGGCCTGCCAGGCTGCCCGGCCCGGCGTGCTGATTTTGGGCCACCCTTATGTGGATGTGTGGCAAGCGGTGAAACCGGCCGCGCTTGGTATCCCGGCCTGGCCCGAAGTTCCCCGCGGGGAAGATATTAAAACCGGAACTTTACGCCGGCTGGGCTGGCCGCATGCCACTAAGGAAGATATTGGCCGCGGCTGGGCACGCATTCTTTCCTGCGTGCATTCCTACAAAGACCTCGAACCATCTCTTTTGGGCCGCATGGAAGAACTTATCGATTTCGTGACCGCCCCAGCCGCCAACTAACCCGGCCGGCTTCCCGCGGTGCCAACTAACCCGGCCGCCACCTAACCCGGCTGCCACTTACCCCGGCCGCCAACTAAGCCGCCTGCCAACTAAGCTTTTACCGCAAATCCGGGTTCGGCGGTTCGGTGCAGCAAATCCGCCTTTGCAGGCCAGCGCTTCAGGCCTGATGCTTCGCCTCCCAGCTCTTCCGCCCGCTATTTCCGCCCGCTATTTCAGTCCGCTGCTTCGTCTGGTATTTCGTCCCATAGAACCCGGGTTACGGTATCGGCAAGAAGCCGGCCTCTGCGCGTCAAAACGAGTTTGCCGCTCGCCAGTGCCGCGGCGGAAAGTAAACCGTCCGCGCGCAAAGCATCAATAGTATTCGGATCGCTACCCGCGGGGATTTCAATACCGTGCCGGGTGCGAATCCCGAGCATAATATGTTCTTCTAGCTGCTCGCGCGCGCCGAGAATTTCCCGGCCTTGCACTGGCAATGCCCCTGTTTCGAGCCGTTGTGCGTAGGCGAGAGGGTGTTTCACATTCCAAAATCTTTCGCCATTAATGTGGCTGTGCGCGCCGGGGCCGTATCCCCACCAGGAAGCATTTTCCCAATAGTAGAGATTATGGCGGCAGGCATAACCGGGTTTGGCCCAGTTAGAGATTTCATACCACTGGTAACCGGCGGCGCTCAGTTTCGAATCTGCAAGTTCATATTTATCGGCCTGCATATCTGGATCGGGCGCGGCAAGTAGGCCGCGTTTTATTTGCTGGCCCATTTTCGTGCCCGGTTCCACAATCAACCCGTATGCGGAAATGTGTTGCGGTTCCAGGGCGATTGCCGCGTCCACAGATTCTTCCCACTGCGCCATGGTTTCTCCCGGGGCGCCATAGATAAGATCCACCGAAAAGCTCACGCCGAGTTCCCGCGCCCACCGCGCCACACGTTCCACCTGCCCGGGTGTGTGTTTGCGATCCAAAGTGGCTAATACTTCCGGTACCGCACTTTGCATCCCGAAGGAAAACCGGTTGATCCCAGTTTTGCGAAGCGCTTCCAGTTTTTCGGCGTGCACGGTTTCCGGGTTTGCTTCCGTGGTGATTTCTGCGCCCGGTTCCAAGCCGAAAGTGGCGCGCAGTTTTTCGACGACGCCGCCCAGCTGCGCCGCTTCCAGCATGGTAGGTGTGCCCCCGCCAAAGAAGATGCTGCGTAGCGCGGCCTGGTTTGCACTGGTATCAAGCATGCGTGCTGAAAGTTCGATCTCGGTGGCTAAGGTTTGCGGGAAATCGGTGAGGGCTGCCCCGTGCCCAAAGTTCAGCTTCGTATAGGTATTGAAATCGCAATACCCGCAGCGGGCCCGGCAGAAAGGAATATGTACATAGGCGGAAAACCCGCCGCTCACGTCTGGGTGAGCAAGCTTGCCGGGTAGCTCGCGCTGTCCGGAAAACTCGCGCTGTCCGGGAAACTCGGGCGCGCCGGATAAACCCGGGGTTTCGCTCGCGCCGGGTAAACCGGGCTTGCCGGGTTGTGCTGTAGCTCCCAGCCCGGTAGCTGAAACAGGGATTGTGGCAGGCACGGTTAGGCTCAGCTTTCCGCCTCTGCCACCGGCATAGATTCGGCACTCGCTGTTTGGGTTTCACTATCAGGTGCGGGCCTGGCTGCCGGCGCTACGGCTGCCTTAGTGCCGGCTTTGCCGGCCCGTGGCTGGCGCAGTACGGCGAGGTCGTGCACGGTACGGCCGGCTTCTTTGCCGCGCTGTTCGAAACGGGTGAGCACGCGGCCTTCCCACCGGGGCGCGAACCCGCCGCGGGAAGGCTGCGGATCTTGCGGATCAGGATTTTGCCCGGCGTGCGGGTTGGTGAAATAGGGACTGGCTTCTACTACGTCCCGCATTTGCCAGGCATAGTTATCCCAATCGGTGGCCAGGCGCCACACTCCGCCGTCTTCCAAGATGCCCGCCGCGGTAGCTGCGAATACCGGGGCTACGAGCCGGCGCTTGTGGTGCTTTTTCTTGCGCCACGGATCGGGGAAGAAAGTCCAGATCTCCGCGGCCCGCCCGTTGCGTGCTCCTGGATGTGCCGGATCAATTTCGGCACCGCAAGCCAAAGCCCGCGCCGGATCATTTTCGCCCGCACTTTTCAGCCCAAAAAGCACGGGGAGTGCTTGGGCGGCGTCGGCCCGCAAAATACGCACGTTTTTCACTCCGGCACGCACGGCAGCGGCTATGCACCTTTCCGCACCCGGATCCCAAGCTTCCACCATAAGTACGTTAACCTGCGGATTTCGCACCGCGTAGGCAATCCCCTGCTCCCCCGAACCGGGACCGATTTCCACCACTAAAGGTGCCTCGCGGCCAAAGTGCTCCGCAATATTAGGGGCGCGCGCCGGATCTACCGTGGTGAGCACAGGCCCTGGATCCATCGGCAAAATTAGTTCTGGGTGGGCGGCAAAAACCCCGGCTTGGCGTTTGCCTAGCCGGGAGCCCCGCAAAGAAAAGGAGCGTATCCGCCAGTGTTCCCGCGCGGGTGCGGCTTCCGAAATAGCTTCCGCCTGCGCATCACTACCAGAAACCTCCGCTTCCGGCGGTGTAGGTACGGCGTCGGGAACTACGGAGTTATTGCGGTTTGTATCTGCCACGTGCCAGCCTTACTTATTTGCTTGTGGGAGCATCGGAGGTGAGGGCGGCGATGAAGGCATCATTGGGTACTTCCACCCTGCCGATGGACTTCATGCGCTTCTTGCCTTCCTTCTGTTTTTCGAGGAGCTTACGCTTACGCGAAACATCGCCGCCGTAGCACTTGGAGAGCACGTCCTTACGCAGGGCCTTAATAGTTTCGCGGGCGATCACGCGCGAACCGATGGCGGCTTGCACGGGCACTTCGAATTGCTGGCGGGGAATGAGCTCTTTGAGTTTCTTCGTCATCTGGTTGCCGTAGGCATAGGCCTTATCCCGGTGCACGATGGCGGAGAAAGCATCCACCTTCTCGTAGTTGAGGAGCACGTCTACCTTCACCAAATCGGCTTCTTGTTCACCGGCCAGGTTGTAGTCCAGCGAAGCGTAGCCCTTGGTACGGGACTTGAGCTGGTCAAAGAAATCCATAACTACTTCCGCTAGCGGGAGCGTGTACTGCAATTCCACGCGTTCCGGGGAAAGATAGTCCATGCCTTTCATGGTGCCGCGCCGATCCTGGCACAGTTCCATCACGGTTCCCACATAATCGGAAGGCGTGAGCATCGTGGCATCCACTACCGGTTCGTAAATCGCCTTGACCTTCCCTTCCGGGAATTCGGAAGGATTGGTGACCTCGATCGTCGAACCATCTTCGGCAATCACGCGGTACACCACAGAGGGCGCGGTGGCAATAATATCGAGGTCGAATTCGCGTTCCAGCCGCTCCCGAATAATCTCCAGGTGCAGCAACCCTAAGAACCCGCACCGGAAACCGAAGCCGAGAGCCACCGAAGTTTCGGGCACGTAAGTAATCGAGGCATCATTGAGCCGCAGCTTATCGAGAGCGTCCCGCAAAGCTGGGAAATCAGAACCATCTACCGGGTACAGGCCCGAATAGACCATGGATTTGGCGTCCTCATAGCCTTCCAAAGGTTCGGGCGCCGGGTTGGTAGCGCTGGTGATCGTATCCCCCACGCGGGTTTGCCCCACCTCCTTCACCCCGGTAATAAGATAACCAACTTCGCCTACCCCCAGGCCCTTCGTGGCCTTCGGTTCTGGTGAGATGACGCCGAGTTCGCTTACTTCATGCACATCGTTAGTGGCCATGGTGCGCACCTTTTCGCTGGGGTCAAATTCCCCATCGACCACTCGAATATAGGTAATAACCCCGCGGTAGGTGTCATATATCGAATCGAAAATAAGGGCCCGCCCGGGTGCATCGGCATTTCCTTGCGGTGCCGGAATTTCGGCCACAATCCGGTCCAAAAGGGCTTCGACCCCTTCCCCAGTTTTCCCGGAGACCGCGATGCATTCACTTTCGTCAACGCCGAGTAGGTTCGAGATCTCGGCGGCGTATTTTGCCGGGTCGGCGGAAGGTAAATCGATTTTATTGAGCACCGGGATGATTGTTAGATCGTTTTCCAGTGCCATATACAGATTCGCCAAAGTTTGGGCTTCGATCCCCTGGGTTGCGTCTACCAGAAGAAGCGCGCCTTCGCAGGCCGCCAAAGATCTATTGACTTCATACGAGAAGTCCACGTGGCCGGGCGTATCAATCATGTTTAGGGCATAAGCCTGCCCTTCTACCGTCCACGCCATGCGAACCGCCTGGCTTTTAATGGTAATCCCGCGTTCGCGTTCAATATCCATCCGGTCCAGGTATTGCTCGCGCATCTCCCGCTGCTCTACAACACCTGTTAGTTGTAGCATCCGGTCCGCCAATGTTGATTTGCCATGGTCAATATGGGCAATAATGCAGAAATTGCGGATCAGCTCCGGTGGCGTCTGGCCGGGCTGGATCGCCGCGACCTCTTTACTCGAAGATGTGGGCACAGTTCTCCTTTATATAAAGTACGGAGACATTGTAGTCGGTACCGGCCGGTAAATCAGCTTCCCCTCATTCGTGTCACATCCACCACTGCATGGCCGAAATCCCCTTCCACTCTTACCCGTAGGGGCAACCATCCAACCTTTTATCAACTCTGCCCAGTTTTAACCGCTGTTCGGATAAGAGAATGAAACGCCTTAGGCGGCAAAAAAGCAAGGACTCACCAAGCAAATTTCGCGCACGACGCTTGAACACCTATTTGAAAACCCCTGGTAAAACCTAAATAAACCCTAGACCGCGGCGCGACGTGACGGATCTCACGCGTAATTGTTTTTTTTGGGGGGGGGTGTTCCAATCTTTCAGTTCCGGTAAAATTTTTTAGTATCGACTACCTTTTTTACCGCTCGCTCGGCCAATGCCGGAACAGTTAGTGTCGTTGCGGTGACCCTCCGCGCGCCACTCCAAAGAATATGTTACTGGGAGATATATATGGCACTCACGCATAAGCGCGATTACGGTTGGTGGTTAGGGGCAACGACGACGGACATGCTCGGCCGCTCCAGCCAGAACCTCGCACTACCCTTCATCATCGTGGGGGTCACGGGTTCCACAGCAGTGGCGGGAAATATCCAGACTCTCGGTCTGATTGCCAGGCTTTCGGTAATTTTATTGGGCGGCGTGCTCATCGACCGCATGGATCGGCGGCATGCCATGTACCTGCGCGGAACCATCGGAGCAGTTTTGTGGGGCATCTTGGCCGTGCTCATTATGCTCGACATCGTGCCACTCTGGGGCATCGCGGCGATCGTCCTCCTCGTGAGTATCTCGGACGGACTTTTCGGCCTGGCCGATAACGTGGCACTGCGCTCGATTATGCGCGATCCCAAAGAATACGTACAAGCCCGCGGGATGAGCCAGGCGCGCGACGCCGTCGTACAGGTTTCCGGGGAGCCCATTGGAGGACTCCTGTACAACCTCGGAAAATCTGTACCCTTCTTCTTTGCTTCCGCGTGCCTGGCATTTATGACCTTCTGCGCACACATGATCCGCGCTGATCTACGCCCGCGCCCGGCAGACGAGGAAAAAGAAAACCCGGAAGGCGCTACGGCCACCGATACTGCTGCCGGTGCCGGCGGTACCGGTAATTCCTCCACCGAGGGCGGGGAAACCAGCCGCCATCCGATACGCGCCGCCTTAGCCGATACCGTTTTCGGTTTCCGGTATTTGTTTGGCGAACCGCGGCTGCGGCGCCTGGTGATTGCCAATACCTTCATTGGTTCAGGGATGGCCGCCGTCATTTGCGCCGTGAATTTCCATCTGATTTCGCTCGAGTATACGCCCCTGCAGATTTCCCTACTTTCGGTTCTGTATGCCGTCATGATGATGTTGGGGGCCATGCTTGCCTCGCGCCTCTCCCCGCGCCTGCCTGGCGGAAAAACTATTGCTCTGGCCGTGCTAGGAATGACTGGCATTTCCACGCTGGCAGTGTTCTTCCATGATTACAGCCAATTGCTCTTCTTCCTGGGGATTTATGGGCTGTTCACGCCTTTCATTGGAACCATGCTCGGCGGTTACACCTTTTCCATCATCCCCACCGAGTTGCAGGGCCGCACTTCTTCAGCGGCCTCCATCCTGGAATACGGCCTCACCGCATTCATGCCACTCATTACCGGCAATCTTGTGTACGGAGGCAATCCGCAGCTCGCCTTCAGCATCGGCGTCGTTTTGAATGGATTCGCTTTCCTCCTGCTCTTGAACCGCCACGTGCTTTCCATTGGCACCCCTTCCACCTGGGAGGTGGCCTAAAGCAACAGAACACTGGCGCGGCGGCGCGAACTGCCGCCACTCTGCTTCCGGCCGAAGATTCGCGGGTGAAACGAAACTTTTGCGCGGCGGCGCGGCATCCGAAACCACGCGACCTTCAACCATCCAATTGACTGATTGATGCGTGCCGGCTAGGCTCAGCGGGAAGTCTATGGACGGAAAGAAGTCTATGGACGAAAACATTCCCTCACTCTTGGAAAGAGGCCAAAACTCGCCCTCCTCCTATGTAAGGGGCCGGAAATGAGAAAGGTACCTCGGTAGCTATGCCCGCCACGCAAAAGGTTTTGGACAAATACTGGTCACAACGCGCCCGCGCTTACCACGATCATCAAGCCGCTTCTGAGCGCGCTGCCGCTGATCGCGAACTGTGGACGAGTATTTTTGCGCGCCATATGCCCGGAAAGTCTTTACGGGTTCTCGACGTCGGCACCGGGCCCGGTTACGTGGCCCATATTCTTGCTGATTTGGGGCACACCGTGATCGGGCTGGACGCCGCACCGGGCATGCTTGCCCAAGCCAATGCGGAAGCTAGCGCCCGGAAATCCGCCGGCCTACCCTACGCCACTTTCCAACTGGCAGACGTTACCGAAATTCCCGCCGAACTGGGACAGTTCGACGCCGTCACCAGCAGGTATTTGCTGTGGACTTTACGGGAAGCACAGACCGCTATAGAACAATGGGCGCAGGTCTTGCGACCGGGCGGCATGATTATCGCCGCGGACGCAAACTGGTACAGCGCAGGAGTACCAGCAGATCTGGAAGTGGAGTGCGACGGCTCCCCCGATTCCTTCGTGCAAACCTACAGCGATTCTGTATTGGCTGAGCTTCCGCTCGCGCAAGCTTCCAGCCCAGAAGAATACGCCCGAACGATGCGCGCAGCCGGCTTGGAACAAGTGGAGATCCACTGGCTGCCCGAAGTACAAGAACTCGATCGCCGCTTCGGACTCGCCCCCGGGCACGAATCAAAACCCAACTTCCTCCTCACTGCAGTTACGCCCTTGGCATAGTTGCATTGTCAAGCACCTCCGCATCCCCGCCGGCGGTAGGCAATATCTCCGCAGGTAGAGCGGAGATACTTTCGACGCACAACACCGCACTTCCTGCCGCCTGACGCGGAGAGGTGCGCTTTTCAAAGCTTTTCTGAGAGCATTCCTAGCCTTTCTCCAGTATCCTGACCTGACAGTCCTTAAACTCTCAACCAGCCCGGTGTTTGGGTGTGCCCCACTACGGTTTGGGCACTACTGATCCCGGGGTTTCAGGCGTAGTTTTGCACGCGTCTGGCTCTTGCCTGCTGGGCGTGGCTAACTCTCCTGGTTACCTGCGAGAGGGTTTATGAGCAGGAAGGGAAACAAGGGGAACAATGGAACAGCAAGATTCCTTTACAGATTTTATGCGGGGCGTGGAGAGCCCTGGTCTGGTGAACTGGGCGGAAATGCCTACCTACAATACGATTATGGCCCTTGCGGCCGGTGTTGCCTTGGTTATGATCGCGTTGTTGATCCGTGTTTTTGGGCGGGCCGCGCAAGGTAAAACGGAAGGCATGCCGCTGCACACGGAAAGTGCCCCGCTAAATACTGATGCCTATGCGATCGGTTTCGCCGTGGTGGGGATTATCCAGTTCTTTACTGGGCTACACATGACGGTAACGTGGCCGCTCGCTTCCGGTGGTTTCGCATTTGACAATATTATTTTCGGCGAAACCTGCTTAGCTTTCGGTACGCTTTTGGTAGTTGCTGCTTTCTACTTGTGGAAGCGCGGGCAGGCCGTGCGCGAGGCAGACAATCCGCTCGTAGTAATGGCTGGGACTTTGCGGCCACTCTCGATCTTTATCGGCGGCCTGGGCCTTGCCTTATTCTCGATTACTCTGGCCGGGTTGGTGTACCAGCTCTATGCCGCACCACCACAGGAACCTATTTCCGGATACTTTGCTCCCTACCCGTGGTTTGAGGCAATTTTCCTTTCCTCTATGTTCTTCCTGGTTGGCTTAGGCGCTTTCCTCTTCCCCTTCGCTGCCTATCGCACCAACGGCAACAAGGGGAACGCCGAGGTGCAAGGCCAGGGGTTGTGGAGGGTCATTTTCTGGGTTTGGATCGTGGGCGGAGTAATCTTCGGGCTTTTCGGCGCCCTAAACTTCTACACCCATATCGGTTTCATCGTAAATACCCAGTAAGCGGCACGCCGCCGCACGTGGCTTGATGTGCTCCGCCAGCGGCCCTGCCGTTCATCGTTTTCAAGCACATAAGTTACGACGCCGATGTAACGACGCCGAAGCGGGATGTATGAAACTAACTAAGCTTCATACATCCCGCTAGTTTTATTTATCTGGGCCAGTTTGACCTAGATCTAAGGCGCCGAAACCGGCTTTATGTTAGCAACGGCGCTAGCTGTGGTGTTAGCGGCGGTCTACGGCCGGGGTGTCAATCCCGTCCCCGTCCCAATCGCCAACCACCGAAACATCCTTCGCATTACCGTAGGCAAAGACGCTGTCAGCCACGCCAGAAACCAATTCGTTCTTCAGGAAGAACTGGTTGCCGCGTACCACGCCAACCCCGTCCTTGCCCGTACCGTTCCAGTCACCAACAATCACCCGGTCACCAGCATTACCATAAGCAAACTCGAACGCAGCCTTGGTATCCTCTAGCTTGCTTTGCATGTAGAAAACGTTTCCACGCACAGCAGCCAAGGTATCCTTACCGTCACCGTTCCAATCCCCAGCAATAAGGGTATCGGTCGGGTTGCCGTAGGCATAGACCGCGTCAGCAACACCGCTGGTCAGCGAGTTACGCACGAACACTTGGTTACCGCGAACTACGGCAATGGTGTCCTTACCATCGCCGTTCCAGTCCCCTACCAGGACTTCATCATCAGCGTTACCGTAGGCAAACTCGAACTCGGCTACACCGCTAAACCCATTCGTGCCCAGGAATAGGTTGCCCCGGCGCACCAACGGCGTATCGATACCGTCACCATCCCAGTCACCGAAGATGATTTCATCGTTCGGGTTACCATAGTTAACCGTGCGATCAGCCTTACCCTGACCCCACGCGTTAACGTAGAAAATACCGCGGGCATCATTTTCAACCGCCCACACACCAGCCGGCTTTTCAACGACAGGCTCCTCAATGGCAGGCTTGTCGGCATCTTCAGCACCAGCCTGGCCGGCATCTTCAGCACCAGCCTGGCCGGCATCTTCAGCACCAGCCTGGCCGGCATCTTCAGCACCAGCCTCGGCACCGATCTCGGTACCTTCAGCACCGGTCTCTTCGGAGCTGGTCTGGCAACGCTCTACGGATTCGGCCTTCGCGGTTTCTTCAGCCGCAGCAATAGCCTCGGCTCCAACCGCCCAGCGGTAAGTAACCTGCTCAGAAGAAACAACCGCACCTTCTTCCGGCGTCACCTCAACATGAGCCTTAATCACATAATCGCCAGGCTTCTCAAACAACCACGCACCATGCGCATGAGCCAAGGAATCCTGCTCAAAGTAAGCACCCGGCTTGACCTGGCTAGTCGCATGCTGGCCACCCTCTTCAGTAAGGATGGTCTTAACACCTTCCAGGTTCCCACTGAATAGGAACGCCTTACCCGGACCCTCAACCGAATCGAAGACGTAACGAACCGTCTTCACCTTCAAATCCTGAGGCAAACCAGTCGAATCCCAACCAGGCATAAGCAAGTTATCCGAGTGCGCCGGCAGGTAGTAACCAGCAGTTCCCAAATATTGGTTACTTGCTGTTTCTTCCTGCTTAGCCTCGTCAAGCACACCCAAAATCACATAATTCGGATCCCGGACCGTACCTTCACCAGTGACATCTTCCTTAAGCCTAAGCTCAACACCCTCACCTTCACTCGCCTTGAGCGGGTAGAAAGCATCAGCGTGACCAGACTTCAACACCACCGTATTCAGCAAATCATCGCTCGCGCAAACCTGCGGATTGTATGCTTCGCCGCCTACATGGTGATGGTGGTGATGGTGATGTCCATGGTCGTGATCGCCGTGGTCATGGTCGTGACCATGATCGCCGTGTTCGTGACCGTGGTCACCATGTGCATGGTCATGATCGCCGTGCTCATGGCCGTGATCACCATGCGTGTCCTCAGCTCCCGCGTCAGCATCGGCCGCACCTGCATCAGCGTCACCCGCACCGGCATCGGCATCGGCCGCACCCGCATCGGCGTCAGCGTCGCCAGATCCCGCGCCAGCATCGCCGGCTCCCGCGTCAGCATCGGCTGTACCCGCATCAGCATCAGCCGCACCGGCATCGCCCGCATCAGCACCAGCATCGGAATCACCCGCATCGGCGTCAACAACTGGTTCAGTAACTACGTTCGGGCCGGGATCCCCCACCACAGTGCCATCAGCACGCACCCGGTATGCGTTTCGCAATCCCGCGTTTTCCTGCGCGACGACGCTCTCATCCAGAGCGCCATCAGCACCTCCACACCGAGCAAGGGATTCGGTTTCCGCTTGGGCCTTGGCCGCGGTAATCGCCTCATCGCCAACCGCCCACCGGTATTGCACCTGCTCCGAGTGGTATGTGGCGCCTTCGTCCGGATCCGTGCCGTCACCCGTGGCCGTAACCATTTCGGCGTGTACAGTCATCGTGTAATTTCCGGGCTTTTCGAACAGCCAGTAGGTGTGTTCGTGCGCGCCGCTGTAGGTATTTTCGGGGTTCTGTTCGCCTTGTGGCTGTTCGATATAAGAACCTGCGGTAATCTCAGTTTCCCCAGTGTTCAGGCGCGGAACCAATCCTTTGAAAAGTTGCGACTTAAATACGAAAGCCTTGCCTGGTCCTTCGATCTCATCGATCACATAACGGACCTTGTTCATATTCGGATAGTCGCCACCAAGCTTCATGGAATCCCAGCCCGGCCACGGCAGGTTTTGCACCTGGGTTTCCGGCAGCATATAACCAGCAGATTTAATTGCTTCCATGCTGGCCGTCTGTTCCGTATGAGCACTATCCGCAATCCCGAGAATTAGATAATTCGGGTTCCGCACCACGGTGTAACCCGGCTTAGATTCATCTTCCTTCAGCCGCAAAGTGATGCCGTCATCTTTTTTGAGCGGGTAGAAGATATCGGTGTGGCCCTTTTCCAAGACCACCGTATTATCGAGCGGTTCCGCGCAAACATTTGGTGAAGTAACACCTGTGCTGGCGGTCTGCGTGCCAGATTGGCTCGCCGCTGCCGGCGATATCGCCCCAATCCCAGAAATCGCGAGAGCCGCCACGGCCGCCACCGCGCCCCGCGTCCGACGCGTGAATGTAGAACGCATTCGTCTCTTTCTATTTTGTAATTTATTTTCAATTCAGCCCACCGCTTTGCGGAAAGGCTTTGGAGTTCGGGAAAGTCGAGCGTTGCCCTAACGTGACAGTAGAATCTAAGGGTTTATTTCAGTGCCGACGCCGAACAGATACGCCCCCCCCCTTACAGTAATGATAACGATTCTCGTTATCGTTGCAAAGGGTTGTGTGCAAGTAGGTACTAATGCACTTTTATTTCCGACGACGTAGCGCATCCAGATACGACAGAGCGGGACGATTGAAACCCGGTGAGCCAGCCTTCGAAAGCTAGCTTTTGCTGCATAAAGCTGAGCGTGCCGAGAATGCTTTCTGCTGTCGGGAGCGCCCCACCATTTTGTCCCCTTCTCCTATGGCAATTGGGCTACGCTGCGTATTCCTCTTTTATGTACCGTTATACTTCGGCCAATCCCCGAATAAGTGTTAGATTTCGCGAAGGCGTTACCCTGCGCCACAATTTTGTGTCGGACCCTGCAGCTAACATGGGGGCTATGACGGCACAGGTTACAGGTTCAACGCTTACCGAAACTCAGCGGCGCCACAACGCGCAGGCTTTCGCGGAAACGTGGCGCGGGCGCGGCTATGAGAAGGGCGATACCCAACAGTTCTGGGGTAATTTGCTGCGTTCGGTCATGGGCATGCCGGAAGTTCAAACCGTCACGGGCGTGCGCTACGAGGAAGGCACCTCCCGGCGCGGCTATATCGATGCCATCATTCCGGATGCGAAAACGCTCATCGAACAGAAATCCATCGGCGTCAATCTTGATCATGCAGAAATGCGCCAAGGCCAGATGGTTACGCCTTTTGAACAGGCTATGAACTACGCGAATTCGCTCCCCAATTCGCAGCGGCCCGATTACATCATCGTCTGCAATTTCGCTGAATTCCGCATCCACAACCTGGACGAGGTCAAACCGGAAGAAAACTATCTTTCGTTCCGGCTTGAGGAGCTGCCGGAGCAGTACCATCTTCTCGATTTCCTCATCAACCCCGCTAATACGCGGCGCCACCGGGAAGAGAAAGTCTCGATGGATGCCGGCGCGCTTATCGGCGAGCTGTATCGCGGCTTACGCGAGCAGTACATCGATCCGGATAGTGAACGCAGCCAGCATTCCCTCAACGTATTGTGCGTGCGGCTCGTGTTTTGTTTGTTTGCGGAAGACGCCGGTGTTTTCTCTAAAGATTCCTTCCACTACTTCCTCGCCAATACGCGGCCCGATCAGGTCCGCACTCGCCTCCTCGAGCTTTTCCAGGTGCTTGACACTCCGGAAGATGACCGCGATCCATATTTAAGTGACGATCTCAAAGCCTTCCCCTACGTCAACGGAGGGCTGTTTAATTCTCGTACCTCCGGCCCAATCGAAATTCCACTATTCACCGAGGAACTCTACGATCTCCTGGTCAACCGGGTCTCGCGAGATACGAACTGGGCGGAAATCTCACCCACAATTTTCGGCGGCGTTTTCGAATCCACCCTGAACCCGGAAACGCGTGCCAGCGGCGGCATGCACTACACCAGCCCGGAAAATATCCACAAAGTGATCGACCCACTTTTCCTCGACGATCTCACCGCCGAACTCCAAAACATCCTCACCGAATTCGCCGGTCAAGATGTGAAACGCAAAAACCGGCTGCGCGCTTTCCACGATAAAATTGCAGGTCTTACTTTCTTTGATCCGGCGTGCGGCTCCGGAAATTTCCTCACGGAAACCTATATCTCGCTGCGCCGCCTCGAAAACAAAGTGCTCTCCGAACTCACCGATCAAACCGAACTCGCTTTCGGCGATATCACGCCGCTGAAAGTCTCGCTCGACCAGTTCTACGGCATAGAAATCAACGACTTCGCGGTCTCAGTTGCCTCCACGGCCATGTGGATTGCCGAACTGCAGGCCAATATCGAAGCGCAAACCATCGTCACCCAGCTGATTGAAGATTTACCGTTGTCCGACGCCGCACATATCGTGCAAGGAAATGCCTTACGTACAGACTGGGCTGAGATTCTCCCACCCGAAAAATGCAGCTACATCATCGGCAACCCGCCGTTCTTGGGGTACTCACGGCTGAACACAGATCAGAAAGAAGAACGCCTCGCGATCTTCGGAAAAGGCGGAGGCATCCTGGACTATGTAGCCTGCTGGCACCGGAAAGCCGCGGAATACATGCAGGGCACGGCCTGTGAAGCCGCGTTGGTATCCACCAACTCGATTTGCCAGGGCCAACAGGTTACACCGCTGTGGCAGCCGCTTTTCGAGATGGGTATTTCCATCAACTTCGCGCACCGGTCCTTTTCATGGGCAAATGAAGCGACCGATCAAGCGCAAGTCACCTGCGTTATCATCGGCTTCTCTCATAAGGAACGAAAAGAAAAATACCTCTGGGATTATCGCCGCGCGACGCCGGAAGAACGCGCAGCGGGTTCAGCACGCGAGATCGGAATGCCGAGCGCGGTGGACCATATCAATGCTTATCTCACCGATGCTCCCGATGTTTTTATCCAACGCCGCAGTAGACCACTAAGTGATGTTCCTCCGATGGTCCGCGGAAATCAGCCAACGGACGCTGGCCATCTTCTTCTTTCACCAGAAGATCACTCCAAGGTTTTACACAAAGAACCGGAGCTTGAAGAATGGATCCGTCCATTTTCGATGGGACAAGAGTTTATTAATGGAAAAGACCGTTACTGCTTCTGGCTTGTTGATACTCCCCAATCCGTTATTGCGAATTCTCCAATCTTGCGGCAACGAGTAGAAGATGTGCGGGAAATGCGACTCGCGTCGCGGAAAAAGGCTACTCAGAAAAAGGCTGATACTCCCTGGCTTTTCGACGAGATTCGTTATACCGGTACTGAGCCATATATCGCGATTCCGAAGGTATCCTCTGAACGGCGACGGTTCATTCCCATGGGTTTCGTCGCTAACGGCATGATCCCCGGAGACAAACTCTTTTTTATCAACACCGATTCCCTATTTATCTTCGGAGTGTTGATGTCTCAATTCCATAATGCCTTTATGCGAGCAGTGGCCGGTCGGCTCGAACTTCGTTATTCCTACGGGAACACCACCGTCTACAACAATTTCGTGTTCCCGGACCCCACGGACGCGCAGCGAGAAGAAATCGAAAGTGCTGCGCAGGCAGTATTGGATGCCCGCGAAGAATATCCGGGGGCTACACTCGCCGATCTGTACGACCCAGATAACAGCTGGCTCTACCCGGAACTCACGCGAGCCCACGAGCAACTTGACCGCGCCGTAGAAGCCGCCTACGGCGTCGACTATTCAGACATGGAAGACTCCGCGCGCGAAACCGCCATCGTCGCCCACCTCTTCAAGCTCTACGCCCAAGCCACCACAAAATAACCCGGCACCCACGCCACACCAACCCACACAGGAGAATAAAGAGCATCCCACCTAATCGTATTTTTAGTTGGCTATTTAGCCTGTTTCGCCGCGAAGAATCTTTTCTGCGCCCTGAAACGTCACAGCGTGGCGCTAGCTCGCGATCGTATCGTGACCACACGCTCTATCCGCTTACCTCAGAGCCCGTCACCACCCGAATTACGTTGCCTGCGGATAAAGAAGTTTATGAGGACCAGGTTTACGTGTATGACAGTTCCTCGTACCAGCACGTTCCTACGGGCGACATGAATGAACTGACCGTGTATGCGGGCGACGCAAAAATGACAAGTACCGCTACCGGAACTGTATGGGATACTCGGAGTAGTCACGGAATGTGTCTGCTACACAGGGGCTTCCCCATAGGATTTATTCACGTTCTTCCCCGTAACACCATCAGATCCGCGCGCCGGGCCGGAATTGAAATAAAAGTACAGGCACGAATAGAAGGCAATCTCCCCGGTTATCCGGGTATCCGCCATGTCACCGTTTTCAGGCCAAAAAGTAACCAAGTGATCGAAAACTATGTCGAAGCGACGCGTAACGGCGTGCCGGAAACGGCGTCGTACATCGAATATTTCGAAAATAACGAGGACGACTACGCAGAACTTCGCCCACGTAAACACTGGTATTTCAAGGGCGTAACCTTCAATTACCTGCCGGTCCCCGAAGGTTCTAAAGCGAAACCCACGATTGAACTACGCAGCGCGGCCGGCCAACTCATCTGCCGGCTCAACGGACGTAACCGCGTGTATGCAGATGTTGTTGAAGCCGAACGCGCGTCAAGACCGCCCTGCCACAAATGCCCAATTTTCCCCAAAAAATACGATTAATTCATCCGATCGCAGCGTTACGATGGAAACATGACAACGATAAATAACCTCGCATACGATCCCGTCGGAGCTCACGTCACATCCTGCACCACCGAATTCGGAGACCTCTTCTACCTGTCCTCAGCCAGCACTTTTGGCGAGGGCGAAGCCATCCGCGGCGGCATCCCCGTCATCGCACCGTGGTTCGCTACCTTCTTAGGCGAGCTGCAGCATGGCTGGGCTCGTCGCCAAGCATGGGACATCACCGAACACGACGCCGGCTACACCGCAAGGTTGCGAAGCGACGGACTCCAACTCGGCCTCGAAGTTACCACCGCAACCAACGAGCTCTCCCCCGGTGAAACCAACGCCCTGGAGATGAGCGTCACCGTCGAAGCAGCCAAGTAACCCCGAGCTGGACTCTCGCCTCAAAATGCCGTCGCCTGGTGCGGCAGCATGTGTGGTTTCTTTGCCCGTCTTGAAGTCATAATCCACCACCACATAGATTATGGCTTATCGCCAAGTCATAATCAGAGGAAGCTGTGTAGCTTCGGCCCGCTTCTCCTGCGTTCAGAAGCCAGCTCGTCGTCGCGCATTGAAACCTTACCGCGAGCACGTCGCCCCCATCGACGTTCGTGGCGAGTAGTGTTGTGAAGTAGGGCGCGGGCGTGCGTATGTCAATATCCCCGGTTACTTGAGAACCTGCGTCAGCGCCTGAATTCTTTCCAGGTACGTGCTGTCGAATCCCCCAACGTACTCCGCTTGCCAGCTGAAGAACTCGCGCGCGGCCTCGGCGAGGTCAGCGGTGGTGGATACTAAGAGTTCATCGTGTTGGCTCGCAAAATATTCGGGGAACGTGACCGTCGTGCCTTTGAGAATAAAGGTTTCGACCTCTAGCCGCGTTTCATTCATCCAGTGGTTCATACGTTCGCACCGCCTAATAATGGGCTTGGCCCCTAGATTCCGGACTCGCGCAGTTCCGTTTCTTCCACGTCGCGTAAGCTCACACCCTCGCTATTCTTTCAGTGCTCCCGGCCATTTGCGGAAGCGCCCATAAGAAAATTTGAGGCGGCCGACGGCGAATTCCTCCGCGATGAGCGCGGCCAGATTACCGGCGGGGTAACGTTGGACCTGGTAGCCGAACCGATTGCGGATTTCTCACCCAGCCAGAACGATAACCCACTGCGTGGCACAATGCGCCTCCACAGCAAGGACTCCATCCTGGAACGGTATCCGAGCGTGGAGGCCTACTACGAGGCATGCGACGTGCACGACGACGCACTCGAAAAAGCAGGATATCTAGAAAAAACCGGGCGCCGCTTGCTCCGCAATGTCGAAGCCGAGTTGTGGAAACGTGCGGTTAACGGAGCACCAGCGCCGCAGTCCTCGCCGCAAAGCGTGGCATAGAAAAACCGCAGTGCGTGGCGTCACCAGGGGCGGGGATAGTGCCACCTGAAAGCGTGGCATAACCACCCCGCGCCGCCCGCCACAATCACCACACCAGTCACACCAGCCACACCACTTACTGAAAAACTGAGAATTCGCTCAGTCACGCACCAAGAAGACCGCCACCACAGGACCTTCATCCCGGAAAAGCCGCAAACAGACGCAGTGTCGCGAACTCAGGGCGGCTGATAAGCCTTATTTACGGCAAGAGCCTTGCCGCAGGTAAGGCTTCCCTAATAGTATGGGCCACATCGTTTACCGAAAATTTCATTCTGTATGAAATCGACTAACAAACATACATTAGAAACGGAGAACTCTATGAGTAAGCACATTCGTTTCGCTGCCGTTGGTGCGGCCCTGGCTCTCGCGCTGGTTGGCTGCTCGAACGATAATGGCGGCAGCGATGCCACCACGTCGGCCGCAGCTCCGACCACCACGGCTGAAGCCCCTGCCGATCCGACCACGTCGGCTGCTCCGCAGGAAGGCGCTATCGAAACTGACAAGAAGGCCACCCTCGCCGACTGGGAAGGCACCTGGGAATCCACCTCGGGTTACTTCGATAACCCCGAGATCCAGGCCGAAATGGAAGAACACGCCAAGGAAGAAGGCGAAACCGTTGAGCAGGTCAAGGCTGAACTTGACGAACGCAACGGCACTGCATTCGACGCAATCAAGATCGACGACAAGACGATCACCTTCATTGCCGATCTCGACAAGGCTGATAACCCGACCGAACAGGGCTACGAGTACACGCACGAAACCGCTTACGACGTAAGCTCCTCGGAACACTCCTTCGCCTGGCACTTCTTCAAGGGTGCTGAAGGTGCTCCGCACAAGTACGTTGCTCTCATGCCGCAGCACGGCGAAGAGAAGCTCGTCCACTTCCACATGCGCTACGGCGATTCCATCGATGAAGTCCTCAAGAAGGACGATTGGTTCCCTGTCATGATCAAGAAGGGCACCGCCGACATCGAAATGGTCAAGGAAGAAATCTTCGAACACCATCACTAAAATCGCCCGATGCTGGTATCTCGGCGATGCGCTCGCATCATCCCGATGCTCCAGCATCTCAGCGATAACGTGACTGGATTAACAGAGTTACTGAAGGGACGGGGCATACACGTGAGGTTTATCCGAGCACTGTTCGCAATGGCTCTCGCACTGGTTTTCACAGTTACCGGATGTAGTAGCCAACCTAACGAAAGTAGCGAAGGCAAACCGGTCGTGTATGCCTCGTTCTATCCTGTCTACGACATGGTTTCCACCGTCGCGGGCGATACGCTCGACGTGCGGATTTTCATGCCGGCAGATAAAGACCCCCACATGTGGGAACCCACTCCTAAAGACATGAAGTAGCTCGCCCAAGCTGATCTCCTCGTGGTCAACGGAGCCAACTTTGAGCCCTGGCTCGATCAGGTGCAATCCGCAATCCCGGATCTGGAAGTTCTGCGCCTTTCCGATTACATCGACCTCATCAACTACAAAGGCGCCGCCGCAATCGGCGAATTCCAATATCTCGCCCGCCCCGGCTTCGAAGGCGGTAAAGAATACTCCATTATCTTTGGCCACACGCACGAAAAACACATGCGCGTTGCCTTCTATAAAAACGATGACGGCCTCGAAGGCCAAGCGCTCATTGACAAGTGCAAAGAACTCATGCGCGACGAGGGCCCCGAAGTCACCCAGGACAACAGCCCCACCGTGGAAAGCGGGAAGGTCATGAAAATCAAGATGGGCCACGAAGCCGGCCGGCTTGATTTCACAATTCCCGACGACGGCGACTGGATTTTTATCGCCGACCGCATCTCCGAGCAGCTCCTCCCCTATACACTTGCTGATTCCGGCGGGCACACCATCGAACCCGAAGTCCTGATGGATAACGCCTCGAGCGCCACCGACAAAATCACCTACGACCCGCATTCCTGGCTCTCACTCGTCAACGCGAAAAGCTACGTCAACGCCATCAACGACACGCTGCGCAAGAAGTACCCCGAACACGAAGACGTCTACGCGAAAAACAAATTTGACCTCGTGAGCTCCATGACGGAAGTCCACAACGAATACAAAATCAAAATGAGGGACTTGGAGCATCGCGAATTCGTGGTGAGCCACAACGCCTACGAATATTTGGCCCGGGATTTTGAATTAATCCAATACCCACTGCAGGGGCTCACCAGTATGAACCAGCCCAGTATTCGTACGCTCACGAATGCAATTAGGTACGTGCGCGATAACGACGTCGAATATATTTTCTACGAACTTGGGTCCCTCCCGTATGGCGCAGACACTGTGGCTGCCGAAGTTGACGCCGAACTTTTGCCGCTTGCTTCCATGGAATACGTAACGAAGGAGCAGGGCGAAAAGTACGGCGGATACGTCGGCCTCATGCGAATGAACTTGGAAAACCTCTACGTTTCACTGGTGCGATAAGAAGGAACGATTGTGGACGCAATTTCACTGGATAACGTCTATTTTTCATACGGCCCACACCCCGTAATTCAAGGCGTTGATCTGACCATCAAAAAGGGCGAAACGGTGTGTATGACCGGGGAAAACGGCTCCGGCAAATCGACCCTTTTGAAGCTGATTATCGGGGCGCTGGAACCGGCGTCGGGAACCGTGAAGGTGCTCGGCTCGAGTATGCATAAGCGTCGCGGCGTGCTGGAGCTGGGCTACGTG
Source organism: Actinobaculum suis (assembly GCF_900618115.1). Lineage (NCBI taxonomy): Bacteria > Bacillati > Actinomycetota > Actinomycetes > Actinomycetales > Actinomycetaceae > Actinobaculum > Actinobaculum suis. The sequence goes on along the minus strand of NZ_UYIO01000001.1, from coordinate 1,179,770 downwards.
CCGCAAAACAACGCGATCAGCCAAACTGCTTTCCCCATTACCGCCCGCGAAATCGTGGTGATGGGTCTGCTTTCTGATTTCGGCTTTGTGAAAATTCCGCGACGCCGGCATCTGGACCGTGCCGAAGACACACTAACGCAGATGGGGCTTGAGAAATATATTCACTTCCCGTTTTCGGAACTCTCCGGCGGTTTGCAGCAGCGCGTCATGATTACGCGTGCGCTCATTCACGATCCGGAAATCGTTATTTTGGATGAGCCGACCGCCGGCGTCGACAAAGAAAGCCGTGAGGAATTCCTGCAGTTCCTCGATAAGTACACGTCAGAAAAAGGGCTGACCGTTCTGATCGTGACGCATGATACGAAGACGATTATTGAGAATATGAATATCGATACCTTCATCAATATTCAGGAGGGCCAACTTCATGCTGGAATTTGAGTTTATGCGCCGGACCCTCATGGTCGGCCTCATGCTGGGAATCTCGATTCCGCTGATCGGCGTGGTGATGGTCAACCGGCGTACCGCCATGATGGGTGACGCGCTGTCGCATACCGCACTGGCGGGTGTGGGCCTGGGGCTAATTGCCGGTTTCAACCCGGTGGCGGGCGCCATCCTGGTGGCGGTTGCCGGGGCGTTCCTGATTGAAACGATCCGTAAATACGCGCCGCAGTACGGCGATCTGGCAACCGCGGTGACGATGGCGGCCGGTCTTGGTTTAGCCGTGATCCTCTCGGATCTGGCACCCGGTGGCCGCAGCTTCGAATCATATCTGTTCGGAAGTATTTCCTCGGTGATGTGGAGCGACCTCATTCTCACCGCGGTGGTATTTGTGCTCGTGGTGGGTGCCTCGATTGTGCTCTACGGATCGCTGCTTGATATGTCGGTAGATCCCACGCTTGCACGGCTTTCCGGTACGCGCGTTGGTATGAGTAATGCGATTTTCACGGCGCTCGCCGCGGTGACGGTGGCGCTTGGTTCGAAGATCATCGGGGCGCTTTTGGTGGTCTCGATTATGGTGCTGCCGGTGGCAAGCGCGCTGCTGGTTTCGCGTAGCTACCGGGATACCACGCTGCTGTCGGTACTCCTCGGCGTGATCTACACGATGACGGGTATCACCCTCTCCTACTACCATGAGGTGCGGCCGGGTGGTGCCATCGTGATGGTGGCCGTGGCGGGAATGCTTATCTTCCTCGCCTACCGGTCGATTAGGAAACGCGTAGACCGCAGCGAGGCCAATTCGCCCGCGATGATCAACGCGGTTTTCGCTGAGTAGAAGCCACATCGCTGAGTAGCGGTGGTTTCGCCGAATCCCGGCGGAATCACTGATTGGGCGGTTTTCGCTGAATAGCAAGAGGTTTGGGGCGCGGCAGGAGGCGAACTGCTGCTCCACAGCCGACTGAGATACCGGTACCACACCCAGCGAAGGGTAGCCCGGAGTTCGAGTCGGAAGCGCGCATAGCGTGACTTTGGCTGAGGCCAAAGCCCAACGTTTATGCTCTAGGAAGGTCGTGTGCCCTTCTCGCCTCATCCATCCTTTGGGCTTGTCCTCAAGTTGTTGACGTTTTTCTAAGCGGCTTCCACGAATGGTACCGCGGTTATTAATTCATATTTGACGGGTGTGTGACCGCCGATAGCCGTGTGGATCCGGGTCCGCGTGCAACACCAATTTGCCTGGTGCTTGCCCCCGTAGCCCAATCGCCATATCCAAGGCTTTTAGCACGGTTTGAGTGGTCTGCTTATCGGCATGAATACCGCGCCGGCGCAGGGCTATTGCTAGACGCGGCGCCCCATAAGTTTGCCGGGAGTTTTCAAACTCTTTTGCTACCGCCTCATCAAAACGCCGCCGCTGCTGTGCCCTGGCCTGGCGTAGGGCGCTTCGGGAACGCCACGCATAATAACCCTGGCCAGTAAACCCCAAGAACTGCCGCCATGAATGTAACCGAGTATCCATAAGCCTTCTGCGCATCCATCAACTCCGGGCCGCTTCCGTTGTTGTTGCTTGGCAGCGAAGAAGGCGGCCGCTTTTTCCAAGAAATCGCGTTCCATTCTCGCTTTGGCCAACTCCCGCTGAGTGCGAGCCAGCTCTTTTTGCAACTGCTCAATATCCGGCTTGCCACCCGATTCTACGAGCCGTCTCTTACGCTCTTGCCCAACCCATTTACCAAGAGTCTGCGCAGACAAGCCCAAAGCCTTAGCCACACACGCAATCGACTCGCCAGTATCAATCACCTGACTCGCAGTATCCCGCCGGTATTCAGGGGTAAACCGCCTTCCCTTACGATTCATAGCGAGCCAGAAGACACAACCTCCCAAGGAATCAACACCACAGGCAATCCCTCTAATCCAGTGTCAACAAAACAAGGGTAATCCCACCCGGCTCAGCAATCCAGGGCCGATACACTCGAGCCCGACACGCCTTCCATTCCTGTTTCGCTTCCCGAACCGCTTTGTCCGTGGTCCGTTGCGAGCCCGTAAACCCCATCGCGACCAGTTTTTCGTGGACTTTTTTCGCCTGGATCTGTCCCTGGGAACGAGCCACGAGTTCTTCAATCTTGCCCATGTACTCGTCAATAATCCGTGCCCGTGACGCCCGCTTGGGGATCGGGTCCCCCGCCCGGCGCAACTCCACATAACGACGCACCGTGTTCGGCGCGCAACCCGCCAAGGCAGCCGCACCACAATACGTGCCAACCAGATCAAAAGCTTCTAGAATTTCCATGATGGTCCTTTGAGATTTCATCAGCCCTTCCCACCCCTTTTTCAACGAGCGAATGTTAGTAACACTCATTGAAAACCGGGAAGGGCACTTTTATGCCTTCATAAACTCGGCGACCCGCAAAAAACTTTGCGCTATACCCTCAAAATAAACCTGCGCTCAACAGCAGGCGTCGGCGACGGTGAAGCCCGAGTCTTGGGGGTTCGTCGATGACGATCTCGTCGTGGACGTGCATGACGATCTGGTGCCCAGCATTCGCCACCTTTACGGCAGGGTTGTTTTGTATGTGAACGCCGATGTAAGACGCCGAAGCGGGATGTATGAAACTAACCATGTTTCATACATCCCGCTTGTTCTATTTATCTGGGCCAGTTTGGCCTAGATCTAACACGCCGAAACCGGCTTTATGTTAGCGGCTCAAAACCGGCGTTATGTTAGCAACGGCGCTAGCTACGGCGTTAGACGCTAGCGGTGCTAGCTGTGGTGTTAGCGGCGGTCTACGGCCAGGGTGTCGATCCCGTCCCCGTCCCAATCACCAACCACCGAAACATCCTTCGCATTACCGTAGGCAAAGACTTCATCAGCGGCGCCCGTGACCAGCTTGTTCTTTAGGAAGAACTGGTTGCCGCGTACAACTCCAACCCCGTCCTTGCCCGTACCGTTCCAGTCACCAACAATTACGCGGTCACCAGCAGTACCATAAGTAAACTCCAGCGGTGCCTTGGTATCTTCCAGCTTGCTTTGCACGTAGAAGATATTTCCACGCACAGCGGCCAAAGTATCCTTGCCGTCACCGTTCCAATCCCCCGCAATAAGGGTATCGGTCGGGTTGCCATAACCATAAACCGCGTCAGCAACACCGCTGGTCAGCGAACTACGCACGAACACTTGGTTACCGCGAACTACGGCAATCGTGTCCTTGCCATCGCCGTTCCAGTCCCCTACCAGGACTGCATCCCCAGCGTTACCGTAGGCAAACTCGAACTGGGCCACACCGCCAAAGCCATTGGTACCCAAGAACGCGTTGCCCCGGCGCACCAACGGCGTATCGATACCGTCACCATCCCAGTCACCGAAAATAATCTCATCGTTCGGGTTACCATAATTGACCGTACGATCAGCCTTACCCTGACCCCACGCATTCACATACAACACACCACGAGCGTCATTTTCAACCGCCCACACACCAACCGGCTTTTCAACGGCAGGTTTGTCGGCACCTTCAGCACCGGTCAGGCCGGCGTCTTCAGCGCCAGTCTGGCCAGCATCTTCGGCACCGGCCTCGGTACCTTCAGCACCCGTCTCAGCACCGGCCTCGGTACCTTCACCACCAGCCTGGCCAGCATCTTCAGCGCCAGTCTGATCGGCATCTTCAGCACCCGGTTCGCCCGCATTATCTGTATGCAGGCGCAAAACCGTGGCGCTAAGCGCGCCCGCGGCATAGGGCGTTTCGCCGATCGTTACCGTTTGTGGCGCGGAAAGCTCTACCTTTCCATTCGCTACCAGTAGGTCGTATGTGCCGGCGGGGATATCCACAGGAACGGCGGCGTCGGTGGAATTCAACACCACCACATAGCTGTGCTCGGTGTCTCGCACCGTCCAAGCAACTACGCCGTCGGCGGCCCGCAGGAGCTTGGAATTAGCATTTACCTGTTCGAAAGTGGGATAGCGGAAGGCCGGCGCACTTTGCCGAAGCGCCAATAAGCCGCGCGTATAAGCCACCGAATCGGCTTGCTCGTGTGCCCGGCTCCAATCGATCGCATTCGGACCGTCCCCGGAATTGTAAGAATTTTCGTCTCCACCCTTGGTACGCAAGAATTCCTGCCCCAATTGCGCGGCCGGAATCCCCTGTGCCAAATAAACCGCGGAATTAGCTAGCTTTGCGCGTGCAGCCCGAGTTTGTTCCGAATCATTGGGCCGGGAAGCGAGCAGTTTATCGAACAGGGTGAGATTGTCGTGGATTTCCACGTAGTTCACGATCTGACCGGGCGCGGCATAACCAGTATTGGCATTCCCGTTCGTACACGGACTCAGCCCCTCCGGGTTTTGGCAACCCAAAACATTATTCGCAATGAGGGTTTCCTGGCCCGGTTTGCCCGATACAAAACCAGTATCGGAGGCCTCGAACACGGAACCTTTCAAACCATCACGAATCGAATCATTAAAGAAAGCCACGCCATTATCGTCAGCGCCTACCGCGCCGGGCGCGAGCTTACCCGCATTGGGCTGGATTGCCATCGCATCCTTCGGCAAAGTGCGGTTCATATCCCAACCTTCACCGAGCACAATGATGGAAGGATCGATCTGGTTGAGTGCTGCCCGCACTTCCCGCATGGTTTCCACATCGTGCAGGCCCATAAGGTCGAAGCGGAATCCGTCCACCCCGTATTCGGTAGCCCAATAGACCACCGAATCGACGATGTATTTGCGCATCATCGCCCGTTCCGAAGCCGTGTCATTACCTACCCCGGAATTATTGACCAGCTTGCCCGCAGCGTCATACCGGAAGTAGTAGCCCGGAACCGTCAGATTAAAGGCGTGCTTTTCGGGGTTGTATACGTGGTTATAGACCACATCCATAATCACCCGCAAACCTGCTTTATGCAGACCAGCCACCATTTGCTTCGCTTCGGCCAGGCGGGCTTTCGGATCGGCTGGATTCGAAGCATACGAACCTTCCGGCACATTGTAATTCTCCGGGTCATAACCCCAGTTTTGCTGGCCATGTTGGGCGGCTGCATAGCCTAGATCTCCGGATTCATCCACGGAACCAAAATCGTAGAACGGCATGATCTGCACGTGGGTAACGCCCAACTGTTTCAGATAATCCAAACCGGATGGATTACCGGTTTTGGCCTGGGTGCCGCCTTCCACCACGCCCAAATATTTGCCGCGTTTTGCCGCAGAAATACCCGAATCGGGGTGAATCGAAAAATCGCGAATATTCATTTCCGAAATACTTGCATTAGTGGCCGGGCCAAAAGCTGGCATCCGCTCCCCTTGGGCACCGCGGGAAGCACTTTCCGGAGAAAGCACTACGCTTCGCATCCCGTTTTCCACAGCGGCATGGGCATAGGGATCTGGGGAAAGATTTTCCGTGCCATTAGCGAAGGTAACCCGGAAGTCATAGGCCGTGCCGTCGAGGTCTCCCGGCAGCCGCACTTGCCACACGCCTTTCTCCCCGCGGGTAAGTGCGTGTTCGCTGGCCAGCTGCGCTTCGCGGTCTGTGGTTTTGTAGAGCCGCACGTGAACTTGCGCTGCGGTAGGTGCCCACAGCGCGAAAGTGGTTCCCGTTTTTTCGTATTGGGCGCCAAGCGCGCCACTATAGGCATAAGCTGCGTCAAATTCCGGGGTGCGTACCACCGCGCCAGCGCTTGCCGTTACTTCACCGTATTCCGGTGCGCTTACCTGGTAAGCGGCGGCGACGTCGAGCGGCTGGGCCGTAGTAATCACCACTGCCGATTTATCTGCGGCCAGTTCTACATTCGCAACCTGCGCGCCGGCCACCTGCACGGTCTGCGGTGTAAGCGCGGCCGGATCCACCGGGCCGGCCAGCCGGGCTGTGATTTGCGAAAGGCCAGAAATTTCTGCTTTCACCAAACCGCGTTTGGTGTTGATAACACTAGGATTCGTATACACCGTCCAGTCTCCACTAACGAGCCAGATCTCGGCTTCACCTTTACTATTTGTGCCATTACCACCCGGATCGGTAACCGTAATCGCCGATTGCGGTATCACCCGGTCGCCTTCACCCGGATCTTTACTCTTCCACGCATCTGCGCCCTCGCGCACAATAAAACTCGGGCTGGCTATCCCGCTACCTGATTCGAGCCGGAATGTTGCTAGCTTGCCCCAATCATCATGGCTGTTGAAAGGCCGGGAAGAACCGTTGAGCCCCTCCGCCCAGGTCCACAGATCCCAATCTTGATAGTCGCCGGCCGGGCGCAGGTAGTGGACTTTCACGTCCAATACTGCCGGCCGTTTTTGGTACTGCGCTGGGGCTTGAGTCGCCGTTGTATCGCTACCGCCAGTTATCCACACTTCGGCGGTGCCGCTGGAAGCATCGAGCATACGATCCCCGCCATCTTTATCCCAGGCCGGTGTGGTCACAATAAGGCCAAGTTTTCCTGGCTCATAAGCTCCCGGAATTTCGGTTTCGAATACTTTCCCGAAACTATCTTCGCCGGTGAACTGGTAGTGCTTACCGGCCAAAGTATTGCCTTCTTTATCGTTTCCCCACAGGTAAACTCCGCGTTGCGCGCCGGCGGTATCCCCGGCAGCCGGAGCATAATGCACTATTACGCGGGTCTTTGGTTCATATTGGGGTGGCACCGGATTGGTAAAACTCAGCTGTTTATCTGCCACGGCCGCGTAGGTAGTGCCCGGTTCTACCCGGTAGTTACCGCCGCCTGCCGGGTTGTCCCAAACGCCAGCCCCGTTATTGAATACGAATTCGGTAGCTTGGGAGGTATTTATCCGCAAGGAATACCAGCCGTCGCCCAACCTTTTGCATGGGCTGGCCCGGTACCTGGGTCCAGGCATCGCCGCGGCCATAGTGCAAGTACGGGGCGGTCCAAGTGCTTTCCGGCTTGTAGAAAATCGTGGTTTCTGGGTCTGCCGGGCCGGCTGGCGTGTTGCTTTCCGGTGGTAGTTGCGGATCGGCCGGATCGCTTGCCGCCCCGCGCGCAGCTGGATGATCGCTTCCTGGCTGTACGCCCGCAATTAAAGCTACGGCACTGCGCGGCTGGATTTCCGTGGCGATTTTGCCGTCTTTTACGGCAACCGTCTGTGAACAATCACCGGCCGCATACACGTTGCAATACGTGCCATTGGGCAGGCTCGTGTGATAGCTAGCCGCGGCCGGTTGTGCGGTGTTATTGAGAGCCAGGAAGCCCTGTTGGCCGCGCTCGAAAGCAATATTGTTATCGCCGTCGTCTTGCCAGTTTTGTACCGGTTCACCGGCGGTCGCGTTATGGAAGGCAATCATGCCGCGAATAGCCGTCCACCTTTGCGTGCAGTTCCACCCTGAATCGGGCCCGCAACTAGTTTCCGGAACCGCGGTTTCGCTCGCGCCCGGAGCTCCCGCATCCGCATCGGTGAACTGATAGCCCGAATAAACATTTGGGGTGCCATATCCGTAGCCGAGCAAGAAAGCATTCGCGAGCTGGTACATCCGCCCGTCTTTATAAGACAGCGTGGCCTCCCCGCGTTCCGTATCCCAGTTATCCACAAATACCGTGGCCTGTTGGCTCGGCACTAACCCGGAAGCAATATCGCTAAGCTTGCGCTCCCCGCCCTGCAGGGAACCCTTAAAACGCTGCCGCAACTGGTAAGCGAAAGAAAACTCGGTAACCTCCCCGCTACCTGTATATTTGCTGGGCTGGATTTGCGGGGCCTCCCCCGGATTGCCAATAACTTCTTGCATCCACCAAATCCGGGAGGCCGGCACCTCGGCCTTTTCCGCAGCTTTTTCTTTGATCGTCGCAACATCTTCCGGGGACATATGTTTCACGGCATCCACCCGGAAACCAGCCACGCCCATGCCTAATAGGTCCGCAAAATATTGACCTAACCGGTCCCGAACCTTTTCGCTCCCGGTATCCAAATCTTGCAAACCAGACAGCCGGCAATTCCACACGTTTTCCGCATTCCGGTAATCGCTAATATTCTCCGTGCACTTGTGGAAATCTTCCGGACCATATCCGGCCTGGGGAAAATTCCCCGCGGCATCAAAACTGCTACCCGCAATCCCGGTGCCTGCTTCCCGGTCCACCCCGGTAGTGTGATTGATAACGGCGTCTACGATGACGCCCACACCCGCCGCCCGGCAAGTATTAATCATTTGTTGGAATTCGGCCGCGGTGCCCAACTTCGATTCCAGCTGATAGCTCACCGGCTGATACGAAGTCCACCACGCCGAGCCTTTGATCGTTTCCTGCGGCGGCGAGACCTGCACATAGGCCACGCCTGCCGGCCCCAAAGTTTGCGTACATTCTTTTGCTACCGAGTTCCAAGGATGCTGGAACAAAGTGACGACGACGCCGGAGCGCCCTGCCGGCGCTTCACCCGCGGCTGCCGGTGCGGTACCGGACGGCATTTCCGCCGTGGTATCCGCCGGTATTCCCGGTGGCGTTGCTGCCGGTTTTTCCGGCAGCGCTCCGGCAGGCGTATCCGCCGTGGTATCCGCCGTGGTATCTGCCGGCGTTTCGGAAGCTATGACCGCCGGTGTTTCGGAAGCTATATCTGCCGGTGTTTCTGGTGCGGCCTGCGCGAGCGGGCCGGCGAACGCAGCAATTCCTAAACCGCTCAGGGCGAGGATGAGCGCCCCGAGCCAGGCTACAGCGCGGCGTATACGTGGCCGCAAATTCTGAAGACCCATGTTTTTCCCATCTACACTCTCATCTTTGAGATTGCGGGCCAAAATTGACCTCACGCCCCCAATTGTAAATGCGCCTGGAAACTTTTACACCCGTTTTCTGGCGTTTTTCTGGCGCTATTTTCAGGTGCTCTTTTCTGGTGCTGTTTTCAGGCGCGCTTTTCGGGTGCTGTTTTTCTAACACCTCTTTTCTGGAATCCGTTTTTTTGGCGAGCAGTTTCCGGCAGATACTTTCCCGTAGATACTTTCCGGTAGATACTTTTCGGTGAACGTTTCCAGAAAGTGTTACTGGCGAATGTTTCCATCAAGCGTTGCCGGCAAGTGTTACCGGCGAGCACTTCCGGCAAGTGTTACCACAAGTACTTCCAGCAAGTGCTCGCGATGAGTGTTTTCCGCGGTCGTTTTGCGGTTTTCTTTCCCCGCAGCAAAGTGTGTGCGAAACTCTGGATTCGGTTCGGTTCTTCTTGTGGCACCATAGAGGGCATGAGTTTTCCGCAGAGATTGCTAGGTGCAGATGAAGAAGTCGTGCTCAGTATGCGGCCCTCGGCCGCACAGCTGTTACCCGGCATATGCAGCTCCGTTCTGATTCTCATCTTGGCCGTGGCGTTCTTTATCTATCTACCAGCCTCTTGGCGCCCCGTTTCCTGGTGGGTGGTTATTGCGGTAACGATATTCTTCCTGATCGGTTTACTATTGATCCCATTTCTGCGGTGGCGAGCTACTTCCTATACGCTCACCACGCACCGGTTCCTGGCTCGCCACGGTCTAGCCCACGGCAAGGCACATGACATCCCGCTGGCGGCAGTAAGCGCGGTGAGCTATCGGGCAGAAGATTCGAAGGCTGGTTGGGGAACGCTAGAATTCACTATCCGGGATGGTTCTACCGTGGTCTTTTCCGGGGTTCCGCACGCTGAGGAATGCCACGGGCTGCTCGTGGAACTCATTGCTTCGGCACAACATAAGTACAGCGCAGCCAGTTCCCACGCTTCTGCCTAGCTTCATCCTCATCTCGCCCTAATCTCGCTATGTCTTGATCTCGCCCTAATCTCGCTATGTAAATCACACGGTTAGCCTCTTCGGGAGGCTTCTGCTCTGGTAAAGTGACTAGTTGGACTTTCCCCGGTCGGGTGGTAGGTCCTTGTTTTCCGCACAACCACGGGTGCCCCACGCCCACAGTCCAGCGGGAAACGCTTCCCTCGCCGACCAATTGGCTTTTGATCGAAAGAGATTTCAGTGGCAAACATTAAGCAGCAGAAGAAGCGCGTGCTGACCAATGAGAAGCGGCGTATTCGTAACCAGGCTTACAAGTCCGAACTGCGCACCTACGTGCGCCGGACCCGCGAAGCGATTGCTTCCGGTGACCGTGAGGCCGCCCAGGCGGCGCTCAATGCCGCCGGTCGCAAGTTGGACAAGGCGGTTTCCAAGGGCGTGATCCACAAGAATCAGGCCGCGAACCGTAAGTCCAAGCTGGCTAAGCAGATCAATAAGCTTGCCTAAGCTGAGCTTCGCGTAAAAACGTATAACGCAAAAGGCGGCGGAAACCTTATGGTTTCCGCCGCAAAACTATATATATATATATATATATATATATATATATATATATATATATGAGCGAGAGCCCGTGCCATTCCAAGAAGAATTGCACGGGCTCTCGCGTTGCCTATCAGCTTCTTATATCCGCTTATGCATCCTTGCCAGAGTATTACAGCGCGGCATTGATGGCATCCACGGAGGCCTTCGCATCACCGAGGCACATGTCCGTGTTCTCGTTGAAGAACAGCGGGTTTTGTACACCGGCATAGCCCACGCCCATAGAGCGTTTGAAGACCACTACTTCCTTCGAATCCCACACTCGGATCACCGGCATGCCCGCAATTGGCGAGCCCGGCTCCGAAGCAGACGGATTGACGACGTCGTTCGCCCCGATTACCAGGCACACATCCACATCGGCCAGGTCGTCATTGATTTCATCCATCTCCAGCACGATGTCATACGGCACCTTGGCTTCCGCCAGCAACACGTTCATGTGGCCAGGCAAGCGGCCCGCCACCGGATGGATCGCAAACTTTACGTCCACACCCTTATCGCGCAGCTTCTTCGTCATCTCCGCCACCGGGTATTGGGCTTGGGCCACGGCCATACCGTAGCCCGGCACGATTACCACCGAACGGGCATCGCTGAGCTTTTGCGCCACTTCTTCCGCAGTGACTTCGGTATGCGCACCGTATTCCTTATCGCCACCGGCAGCGCTTCCGCCGTCGGTACCAAAACCGCCCAGAATCACGGAGATGAAGGAACGGTTCATCGCCTTACACATGATGTAAGACAGGTAGGCACCGGAAGCACCAACCAAAGCACCGGTAATAATGAGCAGGTCGTTACCGAGCGTGAAGCCGGCCGCGGCAGCTGCCCAACCCGAGTAGGAATTGAGCATGGAGACCACCACGGGCATATCTCCCCCGCCAATAGCGAGCACCAGGTGGGCGCCCAAGGCTAGAGAAATCACGGTGAGAATAGCGAGCGGCACCATACCGGAAGCCACCGAACGCGTCCACGCGAACCAAATAATCAAGCCCACGCAAGCAATGATTGCCACCAGGTTCAAAATATTGCGACCCGGGAGCATGAGCGGGCTACCGGAAATCTTCCCGGAAAGCTTCAAGTAAGCAACGATCGAACCGGTAAGAGTTACGGCACCAATAAAGACCGCAAGCCCTACTTCACCCATGTGGAAAGCGTTATCGGGGTGATCCCTTCCCGGTTGGAGCAGGAAGGAGTTGTAACCCACGATCACAGCTGCCAAACCCACGAAGGAATGCAAGAGCGCGATCAGTTCGGGCATCTCCGTCATATCCACGGTACGGGCTTTATGTACCCCGAGCACCGCGCCAATAGCCAGCGCCAAAACAATCAGCCCGGCCACGATCCCCGCGTGCTTGCCACCCTGTACTGCAGCAGCACTATCGATTGCCACCCAAATCGTGGCAATCAGGGCAACGGCCATCCCAATAATGCCCAAGCGGTTACCGCGAGAAGCGGTTTCCTGCTTGGAAAGGCCAGCCAACGCCAAAATGAAGAGGAGCGCGGCAACAATATAAGCCACCGCTTGGAAAGTGTAAGCAGGTGTATTTGCCACGGTAGTTAGCATTTCCATTTTTTCTTAGCTCCTCTTAAACATCCCGAGCATGCGATCAGTCACCACGAAACCGCCGAAGATATTAATCGAGGCCACCACGATGGCGATGAAAGCAAGGATCATAACCGCCACATTCCCGCTTGCTATCTGCAAAATCGCGCCCACTACGATAATGCCGGAAATTGCATTCGTAACGGACATTAGCGGCGTATGCAAAGCGTGCGTCACGGCGGTGATCACGTAGAAACCAACCACGCAGGCCAGCATGAATACGATGAAGTGGCCACGCATATGGGCCGGGGCGCTGAACATAATCCACAAAATAACCGCGGCGGCCACTGCCCCCGCAAGCCACTTCTTCCACGGCTTGGCCGGTTCGGCTTCCACCGCCGCCACTTCCGCTTCTGGTTCAGCAGCCTTGGGCGCGGCCGGAGCGGCAGATACTTCAATCGCCGGCGGCGGCCACATTACCGTGTCATCCAAGGTTACGGTAATGGAACGGACGATCTCATCATCCATATTCAAAGCGAGCTGGCCATCGCGTTCCGGAGTAACCAAGGTAAAGAAGTTCACCAAGTTTTGCCCGAAGAGCTGGGAAGACTGGCCGGGCAACCGCCGTGCCAAATCTTCATAACCAATAATGGTTACCCCACCGGGCGTGACCACGGTTTTGCCCTTCACCGTTTGGGTGGTGTTCCCACCGGTGGAAGCAGCCAGGTCAACAATCACGCTGCCCGGCTGCATCGCTGCAATAGCGGCGTCGTCGAGCAAAATAGGGGCGGGTTTACCGGGAATTTGGGCGGTGGTAATAACGATGTCTGCGCGCGCGGCTTCCCGGGCATAAACGACGCCGGCTGCCTCAGCCTCAGATTCGCTCATAGCCTTGGCATATCCGGTGGTCGATTCTTGGGTCACCGGGATTTCCACAAATTCGGCGCCCATGGATTCCACTTGTTCCGCAGCTTCGGCGCGCACATCCGTGGCACGCACAATCGCACCCATGGAATTCGCGGTGCCCAGCGCTGCCAAGCCGGCCACCCCGGCTCCAATCACATACACCGTGGCGGGCGGCATCTTCCCGGCCGCCGTAACTTGCCCGGTGAATTGGCGGCCAAAGTGCGAAGCCGCTTCAATGATTGCCCGGTAGCCGGAAATGTTCTGCATCGAAGATTTGACGTCCATGGCCTGGGCCCGCGAAGTACGCGGAATGGCATCCATCGCTAGGCCGGTAATCTTCCGGGCCGCCAGATCTTCAATCAGTTCGGGATTCGCTCCGGGGTTCATCCGGGCGATGAGCACCGAACCGCTTTTCATCTTGTCTAAATATTCCGTACCGGGGGCATCAGTTTGGAGCACAATATCTGCCGCCCAGGCTTCATCTGTGGAAACCATCTGGGCGCCCTGCTCCGCATAGGCACTATCGGGGAATGCTGAACCCAAACCGGCTCCCGTTTCAACGCGAACCTCATAGCCGAGCTTTATTAGCCTGGCTACAGTTTGCGGGCTCCCCGCAACCAGCGGGTCATCTGCCCGCGGGCTTTTGGGTATTCCAATAACCATAGAGTGATTCTCCTTCAACGCTACCGACACAACAGAAGCACGGTGCGGCAACCACTGCACTGACGCGCCCGGTGTCTCAGTTTTGCGTCTGCGTTTTCCTTGTGGTGTAGCAGTTATCCACTGCCTGTGTCGCTATTCTCTCACCTATTGTTTGCTAAATGTTCGGATTTTCCAATTCGCGTGGCGAACACTCAGCGCGCACAATCACCCGCACGGCTTTCGTGAGGTGATTGCGCTCGCTTCTTTTGATCGCCGAACGCGAACGCAGTGATACTGGATATCTGGGTGTTTCTTCGCAGTATCTATGACTTACCAGGTAACAGACCAGCAGGTAGCGTACCAAACTAGCCCCGCACCCGGAACGCGAATCTGTGCTGCGCCGGATACAAACCTGGACTCCGGAGTACAAACCTGGACTGTTACACCGCGTTTTTCCGGAAGCATTTTTGCTGGCAACAAATGGGTATAGTACACCATTTACCCATACCTCTGTGGTTACTGTTTGATGCGGCGAGCTTTGCCGATCCTAATGATTGCACGTTCGACGGCGTACTGCGGATCCCGGGAAGCACCTTTAACATCCGCATCGGCTTCGGCCACGGCCCGGATCGCCCGCGCCAGGCCTTCCCCGGTCCAGCGCCGCAATTCGCGCAAGGCTTGGTTTCTTTGCCAGCTTCCCATTTTGTTTTCTCCGGGCCCCATTTTGTTTTGTACCTGCACTAAGGCTATCTGGCGCAGTTTATTCGCCATTGCGGAAACGATCGGCACCGGATCTACTCGAGTGGCAAAAGCGTGGCGCGCCAAACTGAGGGCTTTCCCGGTCTGGCCCGCAATCGCCGCATCTGCCACATCCCACGGCATTACTTCACTGCGCCCGCCATATAATGCGCGCACATCTTCTTCGTTAATCGTGCCCGTGGTATCCGCAATGATCTGCTGGGTGGCAGAAAGTAGTTCGCGCAAGTCTTGCCCTAGCGCGTCCACGAGCGAAGCTACTGCGCCGTCCGTAATTTGGCGCCGCGCCGCCGCCACATCCGCCCGCACCAACCGCGCTTTATCATCATCGTATTTAATTTTTTCTTGCCGCCCGACTTGGTAGCCGGCTGCCGCAATGGCATCTAGCAGGCGTTTGCCGCGCGTGCCTCCCCCATGCGAAATCACCAAAAACACACCATCTGCCGGCTGGTTAATATACGCGCCCGCTTCGGTAAGAAAAGCGTCCGTCATTTTTTCGGCGTTGTTGACGAGCACGAAGCGAGTGCTCGAAAACAGCGAAGGGCTAGTGGCGGTAGCGAGTTGCCCGGGTTCATATTTTTCGGCGTCGATCCGTACCGTTTCGGTTCCCGGTTCCCGATCTAGCACAGCTTCCTGCAAACGGTGGGCGGCGCGTTCCGCCAGTACCGGTTCGGCGCTAATAATGAGCACCACGGGCGCTACTTGTAAACGGTTTAGCGGTGTTCCGGTACTTTGCGGTTTTTTCCTCGTCCTAGCCATGTTCCCAGTATCCCATGCCGGCCGCTGGTTTTTTACCGGGCTCTGGTTGCCGCTGGTTTTGCGCGGGCGCGTTTTTGGCCGGCCACGGGGTTAACCAGACACCGGTTTTGACTAGCCGCGGTTTTTGCCCGGCCGCTGGTTTTTTACCGGCCGCGGCTTTTCGTGTTGTTCGCAGCTACCGCTTATCCACAGCGCGATTTAGGGCCTTCCGAGGTAATAGCAATGCGCCCGCAGTTTAGGGTTTCGATGATTTGCGCGCCCGCAAAAGATTCATACACGGACGGATGCGGATGCCCGTAACTATTTTCACCGACGGAGATGAGTGCATATTCGGGCGCAAGTTCCCGAGCAAGCCGGGCAGAATGATCACGCGAACCGTGGTGAGCAACAATAACTGTACGTACTTCTGGTACGCGCGAAATAAGTCTGTCTTGCACTTCCCGGCCGGTATCGGAAAGCACCAATACCCCACCAGCCACCTCAAAATAGACCACAAAGGAATCCGCATTGGCTTGTTCTTCGGAAGTATAGGCCGTACGCGGGGATAAAACTTGCGCGAAAAGTTCCCCGCCCGCCCGGATTTCTGCCGGTGCGCGCACCGCCCGGTAGGGTATTCCTGCTTTTTCGAGTTCGGCTTTTACCCACCGCGAGTTCTCGCGCGGTGCCTCATTCAGTGAAGTCCACACTTCCCCGATCTGAGCTACCTCCATAACTTCTGCCAGTCCGCGTACATGATCGGCATGGTAGTGGGAAAGAATGAGCAGATCGATGCGGTCAATCTTGGCTTCCCGTACGCATTTCGCGGCGGTACCGCCCGCCAGGCCGACGTCGACCATCACCACGGCACCGTTTTTTCGCGCTAAGAAAGCACTCCCCTGGCCTACATCGCACTGTATGGCTTCCCACTCGGCAGGTAAGCGCTGGCCACTTGCCCAGCGCCACACGTACCCACCGCCAAGCAGCAGGCCAGCCAAGATGCACATTGCAAGGCCGCTACCGATCACTACCTGCCACCGCGGCTTTTTGGTGTTGCGAGCCACCGGGGATTCGGGGAAGAATTTCCGCCACGGTAGGGCTACCACTATGAGCATTACGATTTCGCACATTGCGGCCGCCCAAATCGGAATCCCAGATCCGGGCCACTCGGCCACAGTTTCGGCAACTCCTGCCAGCCACCAGGTGCAAAGCGAAGCACACTGGGCGCACAGTTTTGCCACCGCCGGTGCGACAGGTGCGGTAATCGCCGCGAGGAGCCCCAGGATGGTCAGCGGGGTCACGATCGGTGCCACGAGAATGTTTGCAAGCACTCCCCACATGGAGCTGCGATCCGCAAAAAGGGCAAGAATCGGAGTCACGGCTAGTTGGGCTACCAGCGGGATAACGATCAGATCGGCCAGGTGGGCCGGAAGAATACGGCTGAGACGGGCCGCAAGAGGCCGCCCGAAAACCACTATTGCGCCAGTAGCGGAGGCAGAAAGCAGAAAACCGTAGCTGGTTGCAAGCCACGGGTCGAGCGCGCAGGCAAAAAGAATTGCGAAGGCCAACCCGGAAAAGGCGTGCGGGTTTTTACCGAGTAGCATCGCGGCTATCACCATGATTCCCATAAGGGCAGCACGTAAAACCGAGGGCTCGGTACCTACTAGAGTTACTAGGCCCGCCAGTGCGGCCGCGCATCCCAATCCGGTAAGTACCCGGTAGCGGCGTCCTAAAAAGGCCAGCACAATCCCGGTCAGGATCGAAACGTGCCCACCGGAAACTGCGGTCAGATGTGCCAACGAAGTTGTTTTCATGGCTTCATCCAGCGATGGACTCATCTCGGATTCATCGCCTAAGGCCACCCCGGGTAACAGCCCGCGCGCATGGGCGGGAAAACTAGCGAGAATTTCCGAAAATGCGCTATCGATAGCTGCCACCGCGCGGGCCGTGAGCGTACCCGTGCCACTAATTTCACCTGCGGGGCCGCGCAAAAATGCTGCTTCGCGGCGGTTTTCTAAGGCACTGAGCCGGCCGGTAGCAGTAATAGTTTGGCCGCGTAGCGCCCCGCATGGAACGGTGATGCGCAAACGGGCGCGCGGGCCGTGCCGCAACTGCGTGCCATTTTGACCGACGGTGGAGAAGGTAATACTGTGTGGCTGTACGGAGGCCTGGCAGCTTTCTTCTCCCCACGGGGTGCGGTATGCCCGCGCGTTTTCGGTGAGCGTGCCGTAGACCGTCACCGTTTGTGCCCGGCCGGGAGCCTCACGCCCAGAAACCTCTCGCGTGGGTTTCTCTGCCGCAGATACCTCAGACGCAGGTATCTCTACGCGTGCCATAAAACTTGCCACACCCGCACCGGTAGCACCTAACGTGAACCCGAGGCCGATCGCGATAAAAAGCGGGCCGAGCCCATTCCAAAAGGCGCAGTTTTCCATACGTGGCCGTGCATCTAGCGGTTTTCTCCCGAACCCGGGCTGGCTGTGCCCGGCAGACTTCGCAATGTACCAAGCTACGCTCACAGCAAGGATGATTATCCCGGCCAGGATTGCCAGCCACCGGTAGGCACCGGCCAAGGTAATCCAAGCGGCGGCGAGCGCACTGAGGGCAGGGCCCGCTAAACGCAGATCAACCCCGGTCACACCGTCACCGAGTCACGCAGTTTTTCGAACTTCTTGGGCCCAATTCCGGAAACCTCGAGGAGGTCTTCCACGCTCGTAAACGGTCCGTTATTTTCCCGCCACGCGAGAATATCGCGCGCAGTAGCCGGCCCCACCCCCGGTAAGGTTTCCAATTCGGCAGCTGAGGCCGTATTGAGATTTACTCGGCCGGCCGGGCCGCCACTTCCACCTCCACCATTTCCTGTGCCGTTTCCGCTGCCAGTAGCACCCGCCCCTTCCCTTCCATTGGCATGCCCGGCGCCGGCACTGGTTCCAGTAGGCAGAGTTTCACCCGGTTTGAGCACGTGAATATGTTGCCCATCAGCAACGGGGGCCGCCAAGTTGGTAGCTACCGGATCTGCTTCCGGGGTAAGCCCGCCAGCCGCATCCACAGCGTCGATAATCCTGCTGCCCGCCGGCACACTATAAACACCGGGCCGTGCCACCTGCCCAGAAACATAGACAACCACCGCTTCCGCTCCGGTGCCCCCGCCCCGCGCTCCAGCCGTGTTGCTTCCGCCGCTACTACCGCCGGCGGCATTATTTTCTCCCGCGCTCGCGGCCGTACTCGCATTGCTATCGGTAGCGGGAGTATCTTCGGGCACGCTGGTTTCCAGGGTGCTGCCTTCGCCTGCGGCCGGTGCTGCGCTCGCACTGTCTTTGGAAGCGGAGTTGGCAGAGTTAGTGTTCAGTGAACTTTCGTTTGCGCCGGTGTTTCCCGCGGTGGCGCTATGTGCGGCAGCGTTTCCCGCGACCCAGGCGGCAAGAAGTGCTAATACTCCCAGGATTACGACGACGAAAGCACGCAGTGACGGTTTTTCCCACCGCCACCGGTTTTTCGGGCCGCCTACCCCTATGGCCGCAACATCTTCGCCGGTCCCAGAAGCTAAAGCTAAAGAAGCCAGCCCGCGCCGCACCTCGCCCGCATCTTCGAGGTCTGGTCTGGCCGCGGCCGCACGGCGAAACTCCGCCCGGCGAGATTCGGCGCGGCTAAGCTCCGCGCGGCGCGAGCCGGCGCGCCTACCCGCGGCAGGGGCCGGAGCGCTGGTTTCCGCGATTGCCGCGGCCGAAATATCGCTCCGGTCAAGAGTGTGCGGCCGCGGTGCTGAACGCGGAGGTGGGACAGACATACGGGTATATTCGCTAATCCCGCTTGCACAGTGCGGAATTGCGCCGCCGCCTGTGGATACCACTCCCGCCGAAAGAATTGTGGAAACTTGCTGGGCAGCTACAGCCGCCCCATAGGTACAACTGCCTGGCCATAGTAAGTAGGAACTACCTGGCCATAGTAAGTAGGAACTACCTGGCCATAGTAAGTAGGAACTACCTGGCCGTAGTAAGTAAGAACTGCCTGGCCGTAGTAGCCGCCGGTGGTTCTAGCCGCCGGTAGTTCTAGCCGCCCGGCAGTTCTTACTACCGGACGGCTAAATCTATTCGGCGGGTGTAGTTACCGGGCGGCTTTGTAGCTGAGGGTGGCCGTCATAGATCGCCGCTCCCCGCGGCCGAGCCGCAAAAATACGGCTTGGTCTGGCCGATTGAAAGCGTTGACCATGGCCGTGCGCGGGGCCAAAGCCAGAGCCTGCCGCGCGTCGCGCTCCAAACTATCCCCGGTAGATACCGCCACGAAGGGCGATTCTGCTGGTTCTTGGGTGAGCTGCAGGAAACTCCCGGTAGCGGGGTCTCCAATGCGAGTGACTACTACGCCGTCGCTATTAGGAACCAGGTTGGTGAATGTTTCCCGCAACTTTTCCCGGCCGATATATTCATAAACCACCGGGGAGGATACTCCGGTTAGAGCCGCATCACCGGGAATCGGTACACCGGCCGGGTTGGCGGCGATCCGCGTGCGTGCCCGCACCGAAAGTGAAAGGTTAGAAATACCCGCTACTTCCGGCAGCTTCACATATGGAGACCACCCGATCGCTACCGGCGCTTCTTCTCCGGAAGCGTTTTTGACGCTTACCGTCAAAGAAAGATGCCGGCGTTCATCTAGGCCCTGTTCGAGCGCGAAAACCACGCTCACTTCCAGCTTCCACGGGTAGGCGGCGCTGGGTTTGATCGTGCCGGCCAGCATGAGTGCATCTCCGGCCCGCACGCGCCGCATTTCGACCTTGCTGAGCAGCCCGTTGGCGGTCTGTTTCACCTGGTAGGTTTTACCGCCAAACTGGTATGTTCCGCCGTCGATCTCCCCCACCCAAGGAACAGAAATCAGGCTTCGTTTCCCGGCTACTGCTTGCAGTTCTGCCGCGGTGGTGTATCCGTCAATCACTTCGACGCCGGGTTCTGGCTGCCAAGACAGCAAAGTGCCACCCTGCCGGGCGATGAGCCCGGTGGCGCCGTCTGGAGAACGTAAACGCCAAGCCGGTACCCCATCGAATTCTTCCGCGGATATTCGAGTCAACTGTTGCGCCACAATAAACTCTCCTAAGGCACTACGTTTACGATGTTCGGCGCACGCACGATGACCTTACGAGGTTCGCCATCCAGGTACTTTTGCACCTTATCTTCGGCAAGCGCCAACTTTTCCAACTCTTCGGCAGCGATATCAGGCCGGACTTCGATCCGGGCGCGCACCTTCCCCTGCACTTGAATAACGCAGGTTACGAGGTCGTCTTCCAGCAAAGATTCATCGCTGACCTGCGGGAAGGGGTGGCGTGCCAAAGATTCGGTACGGCCGAGTTTCTCCCACAGTTCTTCCGCGATATGCGGAGCCACTGGGGAAACCATGAGCACCAGCGCTTCCGCGGCGGCGCGAGGCACTTGCGGCAACCCGGTCAGGTGGTTATTGAGCACGATCAGCTTAGAAATCGCGGTATTGGTACGCATGGCGTCATAGTCTTCAGTCACGCCCGCGATCGTGCGCGCCAACAGCTTAGCGGTTTGCGCATCCGGCTCGGTGTCCACCACTGTGACTTCACCGGTAGTTTCGTCTACCACATTGCGCCACAACCGTTGCAAGAAGCGTTGCGAACCCACAATTGCGCGAGTTTCCCACGGGCGGGATTCGTCCAGCGGCCCCATCGACATTTCGTAGACGCGGAAAGTATCCGTGCCGTATTCATCCGAAACGCTTTCCGGGGTGACGATATTCTTCAGGGACTTACCCATTTTCCCGTATTCGCGGGTGACCGGCTTCCCCTGGTAGAAGTATTCGGTGGTGCCATCGGCCGCCGTTTTTTCTTCTACGTCTTGGGCGGGCACGTACTGCCCGCGCGCATCCGTGTACGCATAAGCCTGGATGTAACCCTGGTTGAACAGCTTGTGGAAAGGTTCGGAAGACGATACATAGCCGAGGTCGTAGAGAACCTTGTGCCAGAACCGGGCGTACAGCAAATGCAAAACTGCGTGTTCGACGCCGCCCACGTACAGGTCTACCCCGCCGGAAACGTTTCCGTTTTCCGGCCGCGGGCCCATCCAATAGTTTTCGTTTTCCGGATCTGCGAAAGCATCCGGGTTTTCCGGATCGGTGTAGCGCAATTCGTACCAGCAAGAACCAGCCCATTGCGGCATGGTGTTGGTTTCGCGCCGATACTTGCGCAGGCCGCGCCCATCGCCCAAGTCAAGTTCCACATTGACCCAGTCTGTGGCCTTGCTGAGCGGCGCCTTCGGCTGGGAATCGGCGTCGTCCGGATCGTAGGAAACCGGAGAATAATCGGAAAGTTCCGGCAGCTCTACCGGGAGCTGGGAGGCCGGCAAAGCGTGCGGCACCCCTTCTTCATCCCACACGATCGGGAAAGGTTCACCCCAGTAACGCTGCCGGGAGAACAACCAATCACGCAGGCGGTAGTTTACGGTCGCCTTCCCAGTGCCGCGTTCGGTAAGCCATTGCGTCATGCGTGCTTTTGCGGCATCCTTACCGAGCCCGTTGAGGGAAACCTCTGCGTTTTCCGAATCTACGGCCACACCATCTCCGGTATAAGCACCGGCGCTCAGATCGGGGCCGTACGGATCATCTTCCGGACCGATAGTACGAACGACGTCGAGGTTATATTTCTGCGCGAATTCCCAGTCCCTATCATCGTGGGCGGGCACCGCCATAATCGCACCCGTTCCGTACCCGGTAAGCACGTAATCGGCCACGAAGATCGGCACCTGGGCGCCATTTACGGGGTTGATGCCGTACAGACCGGAAAATACGCCGGTCTTTTCATGCTCATCAGCAGTACGTTCCGTATCAGATTTGGAAGCGGCTTGAGCCCGGTAGGCGCGGACGGCTTCCCGCGGGCTGGCTGCTCCGCCCGTCCATTCACTGCGTGTACCTTCCGGCCAGGTATCGGGAACGGCGAGGGCCGCGGCGTCGCCGGAAGCTCCGGGCGCGGTACCACCCAAAACTTTATGTTCGGGAGCTACGGCCATGAAAGTGGCGCCGAAAAGCGTATCGGGCCGCGTGGTATAAACATCAAGTTCGGGCGTTGTACCCCCACCGGTCACGGTGAAACGCACGGTGGCACCTTCGGAACGGCCGATCCAGTTCACCTGCATGGCCCGCACTTTTTCTGGCCAGTCGATGGTGTCAAGATCGTCAATCAGACGGTCTGCGTAAGCGGTAATCCGCATCATCCACTGCTTCAGATTGCGTTTGAAAACCGGATAATTGCCGCGTTCGGAACGCCCTTCTGCGGTAACTTCTTCATTGGCGAGAACGGTACCCAAACCCGGGCACCAGTTAACCGGTGCTTCCGCCACGTAAGCCAAGCGGTATTCGGCCAGTTCGGCCTCTTTTTCTGCCGCGGTAAGATTTGCCCACGGCTGGCCATTGGCAGGAGTTTTCTCACCCTTTTCGAACTGTGCTACCAGTTCGCTAATCGGCCGGGCCGCTCCGGTTCCCCGCCCATCTCGGCGCGGGGCTTCCGGATCAAACCAAGAATTGTAAACCTGCAGGAAAATCCACTGCGTCCACTTCACATAATCGATATCGGTAGTGGAAAAAGAGCGGCGCAAATCGTGGGAAAGGCCCAGGCGGGCCAACTGGCCGCGCATATTCGCCACGTTTTCTTCCGTGGTGATGCGCGGATGCTGGCCGGTTTGCACCGCATACTGTTCCGCCGGCAAACCGAAAGCGTCATAGCCCATCGTGTACAGCACGTTTTTGCCTTGCATGCGCTGGTAGCGGGCTACGCAGTCGGTGGCGATATAGCCCAGCGGGTGGCCCACGTGCAGGCCTTTCCCGGATGGGTACGGGAACATATCCGCAATGTAGTATTTCGGTAATTGCGCGTGCTCACCGGCGAGGTTTCCAACCGGGTTATCCGCGTTGAAAGTACCCTCCTGCTGCCAGCGTTCCTGCCAGCGGGCTTCAATTTCATTAGCCAATTCCGCCGTGTAACGATACGGCGTACCGGATTCAGCACTCAATGTTGTTTACTCCTATAACGTGTTAACGTAGCTGCCCGTAATTCTAACGCGCTTTGCCTGTTCTGCCCGTTGCATCCCACACTGTGCACAGGCTTCGGGCTGGTTATTCCTTGAACTGGCTAGAATTGGGGCATGACGATTTTCACGAAGATTATTGCCGGGGAGATCCCGGGGCGCTTTGCCTGGGCGGATGATTCCGTGGTGGCTTTTGCTGATGTGGAGCCGCATAACCACGGCCATATGCTCGTGGTACCACGCGAACCGTATGACAAGTTTACGGACATTCCCGATGAGCTTGCCGCGCACCTGTTCTTAGTGGCGAAGCGGATTGGGAATGCACAGATCGCGGCTTTCGAAGAAAACCGGGCGATGCTGGTAATAGCCGGCTTGGGCGTACCCCATACGCACTTGCACGTTTTCCCTTCCGAAGATGAAAAACTCATTAGCTTCCAATCTGCACAAAAGAATGTAGACGGTGCCGAATTGGATGCCAATACCGAAAAGATTCGGGCCGCGCTCATCGCGCAAGGCTGGGGCGAGTTCGTGCCGGCCGATATGCACTCGCTGAGCTAAGTCACGGCTGGCGCGGCTAGTGCCGGTAGGTGCAACACTGGGACAGGTGACGCAGGCTGGCACGGCGTACACGGACCGGCGCCGGCCTGGCACGGACTGGCACGGACTGGCACGGACTGGCACAGGCTACACCGCCTGGCCTTAGAAGTTATGCAGTGCCGGAACGACGACGAACGGGGGTGGTTGTGCTTGGCAAAAGCCAAGTACAACCACCCCCGTTGGGTTAGTTTCGCTATTTTGATTTGGGGCCGGAGGTTTTTTCCGGGCCGCGCACGGCATTTACATAGGCTTCGATGAAAGCGGCGGTTTCTTCCCAGTTGGCTACGGCGTGGGTGGCAATCCCGAGCCGGGTTACTGGATAGTCATTGCCGCCTGGATCAAGCCGGTCTCCAATAAAGAGCATACGCGCGATTGGAATTCCGGTTTGTTTTGCGAGTTCGGCAATCCCGTAGGCTTTATCAATACCTTTTTTGGTGATATCCACCGAGGTTGATCCGCCCGAACGTACTTCCAGATCGGGTAGCCGGGCCGCCGCGGCTTGGCGCAGCGCTTCTTTCTTCTTCCCGTCTGGGTCCCAGGCCCGTTTGGCTTCTAAAGGTGCCTGCTGGCCCAGGGCCGAGAAAGTTATTTGCGAACCTCGATCTTCAAGGATTTCTCCCCAAGTATTGCTTTCCCACAGGCCGAGCCGTTTAGCTTCTGCCTCGAGTACGGTTTGGGCTGCTTGGCGCTGTTCCGCGCTCAAGTTGCGCGCATAAACATCCACCCATGCCCCGTTTTTGCGGACCACATAGCGGGTGCCGCAAGTAGGCATGAGGTGTAGTTTTTCGAGCAACTCTTCCGGAGCTTGCAAACCTTCCAAGAGTTGGGTTTCAAACTGGGTGAAATTTCCGCCTGAAATCACGCAAACCTGGGATACTTCCAATAGTTCCCGCAGGGCCTTGCCCATACGCGTAGGCAAGGGTGATTTGGAGGGGGCCAGCGTATCGTCTAAATCGAAAGCCAGAAGATCGTAGAGCCCTGGCGTAGGGATTGACGCGACCTGTCCCGTCACTGCTGCGCTGCCGGTTCTTCCCCCTTCGTGGCTGCTTCACCGAGAAGACGCACCACTGCCGGGAT
This sequence comes from Actinobaculum suis, assembly GCF_900618115.1. Lineage (NCBI taxonomy): Bacteria > Bacillati > Actinomycetota > Actinomycetes > Actinomycetales > Actinomycetaceae > Actinobaculum > Actinobaculum suis. The sequence goes on along the minus strand of NZ_UYIO01000001.1, from coordinate 1,154,811 downwards.
GAGAAGTGCCAAGCAGACGCGGAAAACGAAACCGATGAGCGAGGCGATAATTGCCATCGCGCCCGGGGTGTAGTATGCCCCGCCCTGCGCCAGCACGGAAATAAAACTAAATAGCGCAAAAACAATCAGCGCGCCCGCTACCACTAGGGAAAGGGTCTGGGCGAGCTTTGCGAAGGCTTTCCCGCCGCGGCGATTGAAATCAGTGGAGAAGAGCAAGCTGAAAGCCGAAGGTTGTGCCGGTTGCGGATAGCCGTAGCCACCAAATTGTGTCTGCTGGCCGGGAGCCGGAGCCGAATAGGCGGAAGGGGCCCATTGTTGTTGCGACTGGGGTTGACCATAACCTTGCTGGGCTTCGAATCCCTGTTGGGCTTCAAAACCTTGCTTGTATTGGGCTGCATTCGGATTAGGTTGTGCAGAATTCTGACTCGAATCCCCGGTGAATTGTTCACTCATAGGTCTATCCTTCTTCCTTTAAAAAACTCCCGGAGCAGTACCGGGGGCATGTGCATGTTTCAAGATACCAAGAATCAGCCTTTGCAGAGGTAAAGATCTCGCTACTACAGTATCCCTCACATCCAGGACCCTGATAATAATAATGTGGCTACCAGCGAGGGTGTTTATATGCACTAGCGCAGGCAATGCATATACGGCACTAGCCCGGGCTGTTTATAGGCACTAGCAGGGTGGCAAGAATAAGGAAGGAAACACATGGATCTTTCGGCTTCGAGTGAAGACTACATTTCCGCCATCTGGAAATTTGTGGAGTGGACTGGGAAGGCTCCTTCTTCCACGGCTTTGGCGAAGAAGCTTGATCTTTCTCCTTCTACCGTTTCCGAAGGCATTACCCGGCTCGTACGGCAGGGCTTGGTTTCCCACGCTCCCTACGGCTCGGTGGAACTGACCGGACGCGGCCAAAAGGAGGCGGCCCGTTTGGTGCGCGGCCACCGGGTGATCGAAACCGCCCTGGTACGTTTCCTCGGCTACACCTGGGATGAAGTCCACGAGGAAGCTGAACGGCTCGAACATGCGGCCTCCCCCAAGCTCATCGGCAAACTCGATGCCCTACTTGGTTACCCCAGCCATGATCCGCACGGGGACCCAATTCCGCGGTTAGATGGCACCGCCGAAAACAACTCGGTAGGTTCTCCGCTTTCCGACGCCGCACCCGGGCATTCTTACCGCATCGAAAGGGTTTCCGACCAGTTCCCTAACCTGCTCCAATATCTTTCCTCCGTAGACGTTGAAGTAGGCACGGTAATCACGGTGGATACGATCGGCAGTGGCACCGGAATCATGCATATGAGCTCACCTGGTGGCCCGCTCGCTCTTTCCCTTCCTGCTGCCGAGTCCATCCTTGTCACCGCAATCTAACCCGTTTCCAACCGCATTTAACACACCTCTACCCCATAGTTACCCCATAGTTACCCCATAGTTACCCCATAGCTAACCCTTAGCTAACCCGCGCCTGGCGTGCGCTGCCGAAACGGGATCCACCACCCCCAAATATTGCCCGCTCTCCCGGCAGTTATGAGATCAACATTGGAAGCGGGCCGGCCTACCCGCCGCATCACTTCCTCCCGCACATCAACCGGGAGCAACTCCCACCAGGAGACACTTCGTTTCTGCTTCTCCATATCCTTATATTCACCCCTGCTTCCTTTTATTCGCCTCTGCTTCCGAGGCATCTGCTTGCCATATCCCTATGATCACCTACCCCTCCGACACATTTATCTTTCGGGCATCTTTCTGATTTGTTTCTCCTTCACACCGCCACTTCCAAGACAGCACAGTGCCGTCCAAGACAACGCAGTGGGCCGGTACTCAGCTTGCGCTGAGTACCGGCCCACTGACTGTGCTGTGTACTCGCTATTTACATTTTTAGTTAGGAGTAACTAGTTGCTAGTTAGGAATAACTAGTCTTTGGTAATTGCGGCTACCGCGGCATCGTCGAGATCCTGGGAAGCCGAAAGTACCCCATCGCGCGCCCGTTTGGAGAAGACGTTGTAATCGCCCGCAACCAAATCGTGCTTGCCTGGGAAGAGGAAGTACTTGGAAATCAAATTGGCCGTGGTGGCAACCCGTTCGCGGCCCGACTGGAGCTGTACCACATGGATAAAGTTCCAGATCAACCAGGCGATCCGGCCGGAGATCGGCGGTACCTTCGTAATTTCGGCAACTGCAAAGCCTGCCCCAACCGTGGCCATGGAGCCCAAATCCACGTATTCGAAGGGTTCGGTCTCTACACCTTGCAAGCTGTTCTTGATTACCTTGGCAACGTGTGTACCGCCCTGCTTGGCCGGCTGGGCGAGCTGCGGCAAACCGCGTTCGCCGATTACCGCTACGTCCCCAACGGCAAAGACGCCGTCGGCACCTTCTACGCGCAGGTTCTCATCCACCTGGATGCGCCCGCGCGCTCCTTGCGGCAGACCCCACTGGGAGGCAACCTTCGGTACGCCGACGCCGGAAGACCAAACGATAAGGTTGGCATCAATCCAGTGTTCTTCCTTGGTGTCCATGTTCTGGAGCTTGATGCGGTTAGCTTCCACTTCCCGCACGGCTTCCTTGAGCATAATCTTCACACCGCGATCGAGCAGGGCCTGCTTGGCCGCTTCTTGGCTTTCTTCGGTGAAGGGCCCGAGGATTACCGGCGCCATATCCACGAGGGTTACCTCGAAAGCATCTGTGTTCATCCCCGGGAAGAGCTCGCGGAAGTTGTATTTCTTCAGTTCGGCAATGGCGCCCGCGGTTTCTACACCGGTCGGCCCGCCGCCGCACACCACTACGCGGAATGGCTTACCATCCTCGTTGAAGTCATGGCCATCGAGCAAGCCAAAGAGCCGATCGCGCAATGTAATGGCTTCATCGCGCGAATAAATCGGCAAAGTATGTTCTTCTGCACCCGGGGTGCCGAAGTAATTCGCACCCACGCCAGTGGCCATAATGAGGTAGTCATACCTCATGGTCCGGTTATCGTCCAGATAAATCACCTTGCTATCGGTGTCAACCTTCTGGAACTCGCCGAGAACAAAACGGAAATTCTTTTGCTTTGCCCCAAGTGCGCGCAGGTAGTACGTGATATCGCCAGCGTTGAGCGCGCCAGCGGCAACCTGGTAAAGCAACGGCTTAAAGGTCTGATAAGCGTTGCGATCAATCAGCGTTACCCGGACGGGAGCCTTGCGGAGCGCCTTCGCTACCGCAATGCCACCGAATCCGCCACCCACGATTACTACGTGCGGCAATGAGGAATTACGGAATGCATCAGTCATAAGTCCTAATTTAGTCCAACATCACACTCGCAATCAACTTGAAAGGTTAACAGGGAAATTCCGTTAGACCCGGCATAAAGCCCGTAAAACCGGAAAACTTCGATCACGCAAATGTGATTAAGGAGTCAATTAGGTGCGCGACGGGATCTTCCACATCAGGGAGCTGCCAGCGAGCTATCTGCGACACCAGTGCGCTGGCATTTGCCACCGCAATCGGCATCCCGATTTGGGCCAACCAGGCAGCGTCGTTATCGGAATCTCCCACCCCTAAAGTTTCTTCCGCTAGCAATCCGCGATCCCGCAAAGCTTCGGAAATACCTACCCACTTATCGACGCCGGGTGGCTGTACATCGTAAAACATGGCGTGGCCGCGCACGGACCCCGGAAAACGCTCCTCGATTTCTGCTGCTAATTCGTCCAGCCGGGCCGCGGGCGCCGCAAGTCCCATTTTCAGCACCTGCGTCAAATCTAGGGATTCCAAATCGGTCTCAATAATCGGCCGGCCTTCATTGGCATTTTGCAGCACCTCGCGCGGGGCAGACCGGGCAAATTCCAGGTTGAAAGCTTGCGCGTAAAGCTCATCGGCAGTTGCAGCAGTGAGCACCAGTTCCTGGCGGCGGGCAAAATCAATTACCGCGCGGGCGCGCTCCACCCCAAGCGGGAATGTGCGCACAATACGTTCCCCGTCCCAAACGATCGCGCCTCCACCGGCCACGACCCATCCGTGTTCCACCCCGGCGCGGCGAAACACATTAGTTGCGCCGTAAAGCATCCGGCCAGTAGCCAAAGTCAGCGGAAAACCTGCCTGTGCGGCAGTGCGCAAAGCTTTCAAAGTACGCTCGGAAACCTGCGAGCGTTCGTCCGTGAGAGTACCGTCAATATCGAAAACGAGGTTGCTAGGGTTCTTTTCCCAAGGAAGCTTGTTGTAATCCAGTTGATTCGCCACGTTTCCAGCCTATCGAAGCAAACTGGGATTTCAGTAGTAAAACACGTGGCGGCGGGTTCATCGGGTTCGTGCGTTCATCGAGCTCATCACGTTCGTCCGGTTCATCGAGTTCATAGGGCTCACCGGGCTCACCGGGTTCACCGGGTTCCTATGGGCAGGCCACGCCCACCGAACCGGGCCCGCCCCCAGATTCTGCCGCGCCCGCTGTTTTACTTGCCGGAAAGGGTGGGCGCAAAGCGAACCAAAGGGTAACCTAGCCTGAAAGACCAGGGAATATTTAGCTACACCGGTATGTAAGGGGCGATGATGCCAGAAATAACTACGGGTACGGCCGAACTTCGAACTACGCCGCTATATGCGCGCCATCAAGAAGCGGGCGCTACTTTTACGGATTTTGGCGGCTGGAAAGTTCCGGTCCGTTTCACTTCGGATTTGGCGGAGCACAAAGCGGTACGCCAGGCGGCGGGCCTTTTTGACGTCTCCCATATGGGAGAAATTGAGGTACGCGGCCCGGATGCCCTAGCTTTCCTCAACTATGCACTGGCCGGTAACTTCACTAAAACCCGGCCGGGCCGCGCCAAATACACTTTCGTGCTCAATGCACACGGCGGCATAATTGATGACCTAATCGTTTTCCGCCTCGCCGCCGATGCTTTCCTCCTCATCCCGAATGCGGCAAACCGCGCGGCCGTTTTGCAAGCTTTGCGGGAACGCGCCGGGCAAGGCAGTGCTACAGCTAGCGGTGCTGCCAATAATACTGCCAACAATCGGGACGGCGTTACTGCCGGTACTACCGCAGCTACCGCAGGGGGCGCCGGCGCAAATACCACGGCGGCAAACGAGACAGCAGATACGGCAGAAGCGCCAACCACACATCCCAGTTTTCCGGAAGTTACGATCACTGATCTTTCGGACCAAAGCGGTCTGCTGGCTTTGCAGGGCCCGCTCGCGGCGGAAATCCTCGCTGCTACCTCCGGATTTGCCCCGCACATCCCGCTGTCCGAAATGCGGTATTACTCTTGGCAAGAAGTCTCTCTTGCCGGTATTTCTTGTTTCCTTTCCCGCACGGGTTATACCGGGGAGGACGGTTTCGAAATCATGGCGCCGGCCGCAGATATTGGCACGGTCTGGGATGCGCTAATTGCCGCTGGCGAGCCGCGCGGCTTATTACGAGCCGGTTTTGGCGCACGTGATTCTTTGCGTTTAGAAGCGGGAATGCCCCTGTATGGCCACGAGCTTGGCCCCGATATATTCCCGGCTCAGGCGGGCTTGGGGCGCCTCGTCGTCGGCACTGAAAACCCCGCTACCGCACCGGAAAGTGCCGGGGTAGATAAAAGTTCCGGGGTAGCTACTGCTACAGGTAACGCGCCGGGTACAGCTGCAGGCACGGCACCGGGTACAACGCCGCCCGCTACTCCCCCAACTGACTATCCGGGAACACTTGCCGCTCTGGCGGCCGGGGAAGCACAAACAAAGGCTCCCACGCTCCCCGTCTTGGTGGGTTTGCGCGGCGAAGGGCGGCGCGCGGCACGAGCGGGCTACGAAGTCTTTGCCGCAGACCGTAACATAGGGCATATCACCTCAGGCGTTCTATCCCCTATCCTGGGGTATCCGATTGCCATGGCATATATAGATCCGGCTTTTGCTGGCGAAGGTACCGAAATCAGTGTGGATATTCGAGGTAAACGATTTGCTTTTACCGTTACCACTCTTCCCTTCTACAAGAGAAAGTAAACATCATGGAAATTCCCGAAAATCTTCAGTACACCGCAGATCATGAATGGGTTTCGTTGGAGGGTGAGATCGCCACGGTTGGTATTACCGCGCACGCCACCGCTGAACTCGGCGATATTGTTTTTCTGGATTTGCCAGATATTGGCGATGAACTCACGGCAGGTGAAGCGGCCGGGGAAATTGAATCTACCAAGTCGGTTTCCGATCTGATTTCCCCACTAACCGGTGACGTTACGGAAATTAATGAGGCGGCGTTGGAAAACCCCTCGCTCGTAAATTCCGCGCCTTATACCGACGGTTGGCTCTACAAGATCACGGTTTCTGCGGAGGAAACTGAACTACTTAGCGCCGAAGAATACCGCCACCTGCTTATTGGAGGTAACTAAGGTGGCTGCCTTTGTGACCCGCCATATTGGCACCACTCCCGCCGAACGTGTGGAAATGGCGCAGGCGGCCGGCTACGAGAATCCGGAAGCGCTTTTCCGGGCCGCCCTCCCAGAATTTTTAGACGCAAAACTGGATGCGGCGCAAGCGGAGAATTTGCCGCAAGCCGTTTCGGAACCGGAAGTGCTGGCGGAATTGCGAGAAATTGCGAGCCGAAATACGGTGCGTAAATCTTTTATTGGACAGGGGTATTACGGAACGCATATGCCCGCGGTTATCCAGCGGAATATTTTCGAAAACCCTTCCTGGTATACCTCGTACACGCCCTACCAGCCGGAGATTTCGCAGGGCCGTTTGGAAGCGCTCCTGAATTTCCAGACTATGGTGGCTGATCTGACCGGGCTGGATATTGCGAATGCGTCTTTGCTAGACGAAGCTACCGCGGTGGTGGAAGCCATGCTTTTGGCGCGCCGGGCGGGAAAGAAGCACGCCAGCAATGTGTTCTTAGTTGATGCTTCCGCTTTCCCGCAAACGCGGGCGGTGCTAGCGCGGCGGGCACGTGCGGTAGGAATCGAACTGGTGGAATTCGATCCGGATGATACCGCTGGGCTTTCTGCACTTCCGCCCGCTTTCGGGGCTTTCTTACAGTACCCGGGCGGCGATGGGGAGATTCGTGATCCGCGCCCGCTCATTTCGGCGGTGCAAAAAAACGGCGGGCTGGCGATTATTGCGGCCGATTTATTGGCGCTTACTTTGCTCGAATCGCCCGGTGAACTGGGCGCAGATATTGCGGTGGGAACCACGCAACGTTTCGGTATCCCGATGTCCTTCGGGGGCCCGCACGCAGGTTATATGGCGGTGCGGGATAAACTAAAACGTCAGTTGCCGGGCCGCTTGGTTTCTATTTCGCACGATACCGAGGGCAAGGCTTCCTACCGTTTGGCTTTGCAAACTCGAGAACAGCATATTCGGCGCGAAAAAGCGACCTCGAATATTTGTACCGCTCAAGCATTATTGGCTGTTATGGCTGGCATGTACGCCGTCTATCATGGGCCGGCGGGAATCACCGCGATCGCGCGGCGCGTGGCCGGCCAAGCCCAGGAACTGGCCGATATTTTCCGTGCCGGTGGCTATCAAGTTCTTACCCGGAACTTCTTCGATACCTTCCGGGTGGAAATGCCCGGCCAAGCCGAAACCTGCCGCGAAAAACTGGCACAGGCCGGCTACCTGGCCTATGGCGTTGATGCGAATACGCTCAGCTTCAGCTGTGATGAAACGACGACGCCGGAAGACCTTGCCGCAATTCAGGAAGTGCTTGCGGCTCTTCCGGCCGGCACGAATCCGCAGTGCGAGCCGATGTCCAGCTCACCCGCAGCGGCCCCAGCCGGCGGCGCAACTGCGAACTCAGCGCCAGAAACCGCACCAGAAAGTACGCCGCACACCACGCACACCGCAGCGGCAAGCACTTCGCACGCCGCGGCGGCAACGGAAACCCCGTTGGTAAACCTGCCAGCGGAGCTGCGGCGCCATACTCCTTTCTTGGAAGCCGAGGTTTTCCACAAGTATCACAGCGAGACCGCTTTTATGCGCTATCTAAAACAGTTAGCGGATCGGGATTATGCGCTGGATCGAGGCATGATTCCGCTTGGTTCGTGCACGATGAAGCTCAATGCGGCTACCGAAATGGCGGCTATTACCTGGCCGGAGTTTACTGGTTTGCATCCTTTCGCACCGGCTGGAGATGCGGCAGGAAGTTTGCAAATTATTGCGGACCTAGAAAAATGGTTGGCCGCTTTGACCGGGTATGACGCCGTAACTTTGCAGCCAAATTCGGGCGCACATGGTGAACTGACTGGTTTGCTTACGATTCGTGCCTACCTCGAATCGCGCGGCGAAGCCCACCGGGACGTGTGCCTGATTCCGGCTTCCGCCCACGGTACGAATGCGGCTTCTGCCGTGCTGGCCGGTTTGCGCGTAGTAGTGGTTAGCACTTCGGAAAATGGCGATATCGATCTGGATGATTTGCGCGCCAAGATAGAACAGTACGGTTCTGAACTGGCAGCACTCATGGTCACTTATCCTTCTACACACGGGGTGTTCGAAGCGGGCATCCGGAAAGCTTCACGGCTGGTCCACGAAGCAGGCGGCCAGGTTTATATTGACGGTGCCAATTTCAATGCCCTAGCGGGAGCGGCCACCTTTACCGAATTGGGTGGAGATGTTTCCCATCTGAACCTGCACAAAACTTTTGCGATCCCGCATGGCGGAGGCGGACCCGGAGTAGGCCCTGTGGGCGCGAGAGCCCACTTGGCGCCTTTCCTGCCCGGCCATCCGCAAGAGCAGGTTTCCACACATGCTGGAAAATACGTGTACCAGAGCGGGCCGGTTGCGGCCGCGCCCTACGGTTCACCCGGAGTGCTGCCGATTACGTGGGCGTATATCCGTTTGCTCGGAGCTGCCGGTTTGCGGGAAGCGACCCAAGCCGCCGTCCTCGCCGCGAACTATATTTCCCATAAACTAAGCGATTCGTATCAGATCTTGTATACGGGGCGTAATGGTTTGGTGGCGCACGAATGCATTATCGATCTGCGGCCACTGCGGGCCAGCTCCGGAATCACCGTAGACGATGTGGCAAAACGGTTGGTTGACTACGGTTTCCATGCTCCTACGATGAGCTTCCCCGTTTCTGGAACCCTCATGGTAGAACCCACCGAATCTGAACCATTAGCGGAACTGGACCGTTTCATCGCTGCTATGGAAGCGATCCGGGAAGAAATCCGCAAGGTGGAAACCGGGCAGTGGCCAGCGGAAGACAATCCGCTCAAACAGGCACCTTTCACCGCGGCAAGTGTTATCACTTCCCAGTGGGATCACCCCTTCACGCGGGAACAAGCCGCCTACCCGGCAGGCCCCGCCCAAGTAGATAACAAATACTGGCCGCCGGTACGCCGGATCGACCAAGCCTACGGAGACCGCAACCTCGTCTGCGTACACCCATCCCCCGCAAACTAGTAGCCACTAGCCACTGCACAACCGCGTTAGTGGTGCGCTAAGGGCTAGATACTGCAGAAAAAAGCCGCGGGTGCCCTGCCGGGCCGAAGAACGGATACCGCCCGGGCCAGTAATAAGAAACTGGCCCGGGCTTTTTACTAGCTCACCTACAGCAACGGTATTCCTAACGTTCCGCGGTAGTCCCGCGTTACGCTGTGCTCCTAACGTTCCGCGGTAGTCCCGCGTTACGCTGTGCTCCTAACGTTCCGCGGTGGTCCCGTTCCGTTTTACGCCGCGCTCGCGGCTAGCTCCGCGGTGTTTTCTGTTTGGCTGAGGCGGCGTTTCGTCCAGCCGGTGCGTTTACGCACGGCTCCGATCCCCAGGCACACCAGATAGATCAGGAAGCTCACCGTAGTCACGTAGGGGCTGATTGGCAGGCCGGGCCCGAGGGACAGCAGGATACCGCCCACGGAAGAAACCGTGGCAAAGATTATCGAAAGCAAACTGAGCATGGCTGGCCGGGCCGTAACCTTCGCCGCGGCAGCCGTGGGCGTAATCAGCAAGGAAAGCACGAGCAGAGCGCCTACCAGTTGCACGGCCATCGCGGAGGTCAAACCGAGTACCACCATGAAAATAATTGATAGCGCCCGCACGGGCACGCCCCGCGCCCGTGCCACTTCCGGATCTACGGAAGCGAAGAAGAGCGGACGCCAGATTATAGCCATGCACGCTGCCACGATTACGGCTACCACCACGAGCGTGGTCAGTTCGGAAGTATCAACCGCCACGATCTGCCCGGCAAGGAGCCCGAACTTATTAGAAGAACGGCCCGGATACAAGCTCAAGAAAAGCATCCCAATACCGAGCCCAAATGGCAACATCACGCCAATAGCAGCATTGCGTTCGGTAGCTCGTACGCCGAGCATCCCCAAAATAATCGCGGCTACGAGTGACCCGGCAATCGCCCCGCCGGTTACCGAAACTCCGAAAAAGAGCGCTATTGAAGCGCCAGCAAAAGAGATCTCAGAGGTGCCGTGCACGGCGAAAGCCAGATCGCGCGCGTGTACCATCGGTCCGATTAGGCCAGCCAATACCCCCAAAATAAGCCCGGCCAGAAGCGATCCAGTTACTAAGGGCACCAGCTCCGCGAAGTTATCGAAATTGATGATCGCATGGATATCAAACATTGCTCACCCGCAATTCGGTTTCTGCACCGTGCACGTGCGGCGCATTTTCTTCATCCGCAAGCACAATGATCCGTCCATTTTGGCGCAATACTTCCACGTGCGAACCGTACAGTTCGCTGAGCACCTCGGTGCGCAACACCTCATCGGGAGTACCGATTTTTACGCGTCCCCCGGCGATATAAACCACCCGGTCCACATAAGGCAAAATCGGATTGATTTCGTGAGTCACGAAAAGCACTCCCATCGGCCGTTCCCGGCGGGCCTGATCGATCAACCGGGCCACCGCTTGCTGATGATTCATATCTAGGCTCACCAACGGTTCATCGCAAACCATGAGCACCGGGTCCGTCACCAGCGCCTGGGCAACACGCAAACGTTGCTGTTCCCCACCGGAAAGCACCGAAAGTGGTGCCTGCGCATAAGAACTGGCCCCCACGGCGTCGATCGCTGCCGAAATACGGCGTTGTTTAGCCCGGCTCGGCCACCCGATGCCCCACTTGTGACCATCTAAACCCATGGCTACCAGGTCCCGCCCCCGAATTGGCGCATACGAGTCCACCGTCCGCCGCTGCGGAATATAACCAATATTGGAAGAACCGCGCCGCACCGGTTTCCCGGCCACGAAAGCTTTACCTTCCGTGAGTCGTTGCTGCCCCAAAAGCACCCGCAAAAGCGTGGTTTTCCCCGCCCCATTCGGCCCGAGAATCACCACAAATTCGTGCTCCGCTATTTCCAGATTCACGTGCTTCCACAGCACGCGCTGCCCGAAAGCTACCGCGGCGTCAACCAACTGCGCGCATTGCCCAGAACCCATCGTCACCTTTCACGCCTTGCCAAACCATTCCTGCCGATCTGAAAAATCACTTTCTTTGCCGGCGCCGCCCAAATTGGCTATTGCAGTGTTGCCCTAACTAATTATTGCAGCAGCTCGCTAGCTGATTCGTGCGAGCCCGCGCGTTTTACCGCAGGGCAGCTTACCGCCAGGCCGTTTACCGCAGGGCCACTTACCGCAGGGCCACTTACCGCAGGGCCGCTTACCGCAGGGCCGCGCTGATAGCCGTAATCGCATCGCCCACGAACTGCTCGTATGTAGAAATACCTTCCGGGAAGGTCTCGTAGACGCCAACGGCCGGGATCCCCATTTCTTCCGCGGTTTTCACCAACTGGTCAGAAACTGCGTCCGTAGTCTGCCCGTTCACTAACAGGGCCGCTACCTTCTTACTGGTCAGCAGTTCCTTAGTTTCGGCAATAACCTTCGTCGAAGGGCCCGCATCGGTTTCCGACTGCTCGATGTACTCGTCCGGAGTCAGGTTCGCAATGCCCATATCCGCAAGCAAATAGCCGACCACCGGTTCGGTTGCGAGCACCGCGGTATTCGGATGTTCCTTACCTACTTCCGCGGCGCGCGCCCGCAGCTTTTCAGTGTCGGCCTTAAAATCCTTCGCGTTCGCGGTATAGGCTTCCGCGTGAACGGGATCCGCCGCGCCCAATTGCTTGGCTAGTTCATCGGCCACCTTACCCGCAGTTTCCAGTGAGAAGAAAACATGCTCGTTAAAATCGGCGTGATGATGGTGGCCCGCATGTTCCCCATCGGTAGCGGCGTGCGGATCGGCGTCGTTTTCCCCGTGGTTTTCCGCCTCACCTTCCGCATGTTCATGCGTATCGGCATCTCCTTCGCTGGCGCCTTCAGAATTCTCATCGCCGGCGGCGTCTTGCAAACCGGAAAGTGCTACGGCGTCGATCACCGTGGGCGCAGACTTTGCCGAAGCTGCCAGCTTGGTAGCCCACTCGTCGTACCCGCCACCATTGACGAGTACTACGCTCGCATCCGAAAAAGCAAGCTTGTCTTGCGCGGTTGCTTCGTAATCGTGCGGATCCTGCGTCGGTTTGGTAATGATCGAAGTTACTTCGGCGTACTCGCCCGCCACTGCTTGCGCCACCGCTCCCCACACGTTGGTAGAGGCGACGACGCCGGGTTTGCCCGCTTCGCCCGCAGCTGTGCTCGCGCTATTGCTCGCCGCTGGCGCAGCACTGGAATTAGAACTTGAATTATTGCCACAGGCGGCCAGGCCAAAAGTGAGGGTGAGGGCCGAGGCAAGAGCGATGAGACGACGTTTCATCGAATACACCTTCCATTGAGAGCGGTAATCATTTCCACCATTTAGAGTACACCCGTCGCGATGCCACGGCTACGCAGCTCCCCCATGCGCACATTAAATGAAAAGGACCACGGTAGGGAATTTAAGGGCCGCGAGCTGGAAAACTCCGCGCCGGGAACAGAAAATTCGTGTACCCGAAACCGGCGCGTACCCGAAACCACACGCGTACCCGAAACAAAAAATACTTGGCTCCAGAAACCAAAAAATTCCGCTGGTTGGTACAGCTCTTCGCCGTACCAACCAGCGGAGTTTTAATTTGCGGCGCCGGGCCAGCTTCGCCTAGCTTCGCGTTAGCCACCAGGTTCGCGCTAGTCACTAGCTTCGCGTTAGCCACCAGGTTCGCGCTAGTCACTAGCTTCGCGTTAGCCACCAGGTTCGCGCTAGTCACTAACTTCGCACTAGCCACTAACTTTGCGCTAGCCACCAGATTCGCGCTAGCCACCAGCTTTGCTTAGCCAGCATGTTTAGCCAACCTTGCTTCCAGCCCCGCCACGCCGGCCCACGCGGACCAGCCTTGCAGCTATTCGCAATTATTCGTATTACTTGAGCTTCTTGAGCTCACCTTCCAGGTATTGTGCACCTTTTACGGCGAGCGGCGTGGGCGGCTCAGCGAAGGAGAGCGGCATGGAAATAATCGCATCATTTTGCATTGCTGGCGTGGTTTCCATTCCAGAAAGGCTGGTGACTGCAGAAACTGCGTCCGCTTCGCCCATGTGCAAAATCAACACTACATCTGGTGATTGCGCTACGATCTGTTCCGCGGTTACTTCGAAGACGCGCTTATTTTCATCTCCGAACACATTTTCCAGGCCAAGTGCTTTTACCACTGGGTTGGACATTGAGTCCTTGCCATAGGCGTAGGTGGAGGCCCCGCCCACACCCGGGTAGAGCACCGCTACCTTCTTGCCTGCGCCAACCGTGGAATCCAGCGCATCAATCTGCTTTTGTAGTTCTGCCTTGTATTTTTCAGCTTCTTCCTGCTTGCGGAAAATATCGGCGTAAAGATCTACATCGCGGAACACGTCATCCCAGGAAGCGTTCTTTACTTCCCCGCAGAAGCCGCGGTTAATGATCACGGGAACTTCGGTAGTAGTGTCTTGGTTTACAGAGTCACTAGCCCCGAAGATCGCGTCCGGCTCTTCGGCCATTACTGCTTCCTTGCTAATCACCAAATGTCCGGATTCACCGATCCGGTTGGTCATATCCGGGATGTCTTGCAAGGCCTTATTCGTGGCATCGTCAAAAAGGATTTCCGGGAAATACCCGGCCTTTGCTACCACATGGTCCAGCACTCCCAGATTCACCAGGGTCTCCACCGAATAAGCGTTTTGCAACACTACCCGTTCCGGTACCTTTTCGAATGTCAGATTGTGGCCGCAGTTCTCAATCTGAATTGCTCCAGTTTCCGGCCCGGTAGCTTTTTCGGTTTCTCCGGTACAGCCCGAGAGTGAGAATACAAGCGCGGCCGCGGCAACCGCGCTTATAAGTGTTTTCTTCACTTATTTTTTCCTTTCGAATCGGAGGATGCCATCCCTCATGGTTACCCGCACGTCATATACGGGTTCTAAAATTTCAGGTTGGAATACTTCTTTCGGTTCACCCGCTGCAACGATCTCTCCTTCTGCCAGCAAGTACACATAATCGCAATACTGCAAAGCAAAATTCAGATCATGTAAAACTACCGTGACGCTGCGCGGGTATTTAGAAATCTCGTGCAATACCTCAAGTTGGTAGCGGATATCTAAATGGTTCGTGGGTTCGTCAAAGAGCAGGTGGCGCGAGGCTTGCGCAAATCCGCGCGCAATCATCACCCGTTGCCGCTCTCCCCCGGAAAGTTGATTGAGATAGGAGGTTGCCCGATCTTCCATCCCCAACCTTGCCAGCGAATCATAAATTATTTCATCATTTTGGCCGCCGCTGGCGATGTTACCGAGCCGGACGATTTCGGCTACCGAAATTTGCGGCGGCTCCCCCGAATCTTGCGCGACGACGGCGATCTCCCCGGCGAGTTCTCGCGGGCGATACGAGTTGAGATCCTTACCGTTGATCTCTACCTTTCCGCCGGATATCTTCAGGGCCCCAAACAGGCACCGCAGCAACGTGGTTTTTCCGGAACCATTGGGCCCTACCAAACCAGTTACGCCGTGATCCGGAATTGATATAGACACGCCACGTAGAATGTGTTTGAACGTAATGTTTTCAGCGACGATCATGCGTTTGCCCTCCGAACAATCAAGAACAGCAAGGGCGCTCCGACGGTAGCCGTCAGGATGCCAATCGGTATTTCTTGCGGGGCCAGCAAAACCCGGGCCGTAATATCTGCCAACAGGAGCAAGGCAGCTCCAGCTAACGCGCTTACCGGTAATAGGTGACGATGCGAGCCGCCTACCAAACGCCGGCAAGCATGCGGCACTACCAGCCCCACAAAGCCAATCGAACCAGCCATTGATACCACGGTCCCAACCATTAAGCAGGTAAGAATCGTGAGGGTAATGCGCAGCCGATCGGGATGTACGCCAAGGGTACGGGCGGCGTCGTCACCAATGGTGAGCGCATCAATCTTCGTACCTAACAGCCACAGAATCACCACTACCAGGATCACCACGCCGAGCGACAGCGCGAGGGCGAAATCCCATTTACCGAGCGCGAGGCTACCTAGTAGCCAGAACATAACGCTACGTGACCCCTCGGCCGAATCCGACGCAAAAACGAGGAAGGAGGTTACGGCAGAAAGTGTGTATCCAACAACGACGCCGGACATCAGCAAACGCGGGGAAGAGAGTTGACCACCTTGCTGTGCGATGGCGAACATGAGAATGGAGGCGCCCATGGCGCCCACAAAGGCCGCTCCCTGCAAGGCAAATTGGCCAAAGCCCGCGCCCACGCCAAAGAGGATGGCCAGCGCCGCCCCGGTGGAAGCCCCAGAATTAATACCGAGCGTGTACGGATCTGCCAGCACGTTACGCACTACTGCCTGCAACACTGCACCTGCCACCGCGAGTCCGGCCCCCACTGCCGCTCCAAGCAGAAGTCGCGGCACCCTAATATGCCAGACAATGGAGTCAATCGTCGTATGCGAGGCCGGGAGGTAGCCACCCGCCAGGTGGTGCTTGAGCACCAACCACACGTCGGAAAGCTCCAGCGGCGTCGGGCCTATGATGATCCCGATCACGAATGCGGCCAGCAAGACGCAGGTCAGAACAGCGGACCACGCGAGCGTGACGCGTTTCCGCTGCGCAAAACCTAAGGAATCTTTAACCTGATGCACAGACTCGACACTATCAATCACTCAATTGATTGGCAAGTTGCGATGAGTGGTCAAAAATCACGCATCTTTGGAAGGGCTTAGGTCGGATATCCCTTGTTTTCTGCTGGTTTTCATGTGCCCTTATGCCCGCATGCAGGCAGATAAGAGTATCGGGTAGATTTATTGGTAGTAGTACATCCTAGGAAGCTCATAATCCCTGGATTTCATATGCAAGGAGTGATGACACGTGGCTGATGCGGAAAGAAATAAGCAGCTCGTTGAAAAATGGGCTGATATTTTCAAAATACTTGGCGATCCCACGCGCCTGAAGCTTCTCAACGCCATCCATTTTGCTGGAGATATGCACCTTACGGTTACGGAATTGGCGGAACTGGCCGAAGTGAGGGTTCCTACGGCCTCGGCAGCCTTGCGGGCAATGGAAAAAACCGGGGTTGTGAGAAGTGCCCGTTCGGGCCGGTATATCCGCTACGCGATTGCCAGTGAGAACGTGCACCAGGTAATGCACTGGATCGGACTCACACACAGCGAAGCGGTAATACCACGCTCTACGTCAGCAGACGATGCAGATGTGGACCTGGTGGAAACGAACGCAAAAGGTACCGCCGCACAAGCTGGCGCCGAGTAACCCGCCACCGCACGAGCCGCTGCCGAGCAGCCAGCTACTACACAAGCGGCTGCCGGCTTAGTAAACTACCGAACTCAAACGCGCGGCGAAGACAGCAATCAGCCTTAGCCTGCCTTTAGACCGCTCGCAGTCCTCCTTTAGACCTCGGGCCCCTGGCCTGCAAGTTTCTGGCAGTCTGCCTTTAGACCCTGGCACTCCGCATGCGCGGGCGGGCGGCGCGCAGAAAGCGCCGAGCGGTATGTACGTTTTTCGCACATGCCGCCCGGCGCCCGGTTTAATGCTATTTAGCCGGCAACCATACCGCCTGCCTAGTAGTTCTAGTATTTGCGCAGGTGCAGCTTGCCTTGGCCGCGCAATTCCGCGCGCACAATATTAGCTACAAGCATGGTTAGTTCTAGTAAATGTTCGGTGCGGTTGCCAAGCCCGCGGAGCATAAAGCCCGGTTTGTCGAGCTTAGTAACGGCCGCGTTCAGGTCCGTAAACCTACTAGAATATTCCTTTACCTCATTTTGTACGAGGGTGAAGAGATCTTCATCAATTCCTGGATCGCAACAAATCGCGGTAGAGAAATGGGTGCGCCCATCCATGTAAAAGTCCAGTTCTTTGGCGAATCCCGGATCGTCAGGGCGAATAACAATATTATCCAGAACTACCGGCTCATCATCAACGTAGATAATATTGCGCAAACGCGCCTGATTGTACCCGAATTGGCTACCATCTGGCGCCCATCCTGGCGTGACGACGTCGGAAATAAACAAGGAACCTTCGCTAGAAACCCGGGCAACCAGGTTTTGGCGGAAATCCGCCTCCCGGTAGAGAATCAGCTGGTCTGGAATATATTCCAAAACCCCGCCGGCTTCTACCGAGAAGTTGATATTTTGTACCACGTAGTTACCCGGGGTCCGGTACACCTTCGCTGCCGATTGATCCGTGACGAGGGCCGAGGCACCCGGCTGCACATTAATATCAATCCGGTAGGAATCTCCACCCAAATATCCGCCGCCCGGATTAGCAATGGTGTAATACACCTGCCCGGAATCGTCCAGATAATGCGGGCGAATAATCTTAAAGGCCTGGTGGTGGTACTGGTCGAGCGCAATCGAACGCCCGCCCGATAACCCAATATCTAGTTCCAGGACCCCGGTTTCAGGTTCCGAACCTACTTGCCGAAAGTGTTTTTCCAGATTCTCCACGCGGCTATTACCCTCCTAGACCGCGAGATCCGACATGAGCACATCGCGCCGGAGCCATTCCAGCACGCCTTCCAGGCCCTCATCAGTCTTCAGATTCGTCATTACGAACGGCTTATCTCCTCGGAAGACCTTTGAATCGGCTTCCATCACGCTCAGATCGGCTCCCACATAAGGCGCCAAATCCGTCTTATTGATAACGAAGAGATCCGACTTGATCATGCCTTGGCCGGCCTTGCGCGGGATCTTCTCCCCCTGCGCCACATCGATTACGTAGATCGAAAAATCCACGAGTTCCGGGGAGAAAGTGGCGGAAAGGTTATCGCCACCAGATTCTACGAACACGAGTTCCAGATCTGGGTGCCGTTCCTGCAGTTCCTCGAAAGCGGCGTCGTTCATGGAAGTATCTTCCCGGATCGCCGTGTGTGGGCACCCTCCGGTTTCCAGCCCAATAATGCGATCTACGGGTAGAACACTTTCGCGCGCCAAAATTTTAGCGTCTTCCGTGGTGTAAATATCGTTGGTAATTACGGCCATCGAGACTTCGCCGTCCAGGGCGCGGGTGATTCTCTCGATTAGCGCGGTCTTTCCTGAGCCGACCGGGCCGCCCACTCCAACTTTAATAATAGACATGGCTATTTTCCTTTCTCATGTCTTTATGAGTCAGTGTCACATGCATGCATAACATAGACAGAGGCTACTGTTTTTATGACATAAACATTCTGGAACGTAGGGTTTCGTGTTCCATTTGCGCAATCTCTAGGCGCGGTGCGACGACGCCGATATCTGCTTCGTCATGCGCGAGCGTCATATCCGCAGCTTGCAAAATTACGTCGTAGGTATTGACGATAACGCGCTGCCCAGCATCTTGCCCGAGCGGAATTGCACGAATCGCGTTTTGTACCATCGAGTGCATAATCTGCATGAGGTATGCGGTTACAGCTTCTGCTTTTCCGGTACCGACGCTGGCTAATACCAATCCGGTAACGATACCGGGATTGGCATGGTAACGCCGGGATTTAATTCCTTCGCTATATTCGGTAATGCGCGGATCGTCCGGAGAAATCAGGGATGCAATAATGCTCATCCGTTTCCCCATAGAACTCATGGAAGTACGCACCTGCGAGGCGGTTTGGGCTGCACGGTAGAGCGCGTCCAACTCCCGCAGTTCTTCCTTCCAAGCTTCACTTTCATCGGGAAGATCGCGATGGTAGAGCTCCCAGGCTAGTTTCACTGCCAGTGCGTCATTGAAACTCGCCTGGCGCACGTAGCCGTGCAGCCAGTCCGTGAAGCTCTCCGCATTACCTACTTTCCCGGTTTGGATATAGGTTTCCAAGCCGGCAGAATGAGCGAAACCACCGGTAGGTAGAGCAGAATCGGTCAGGTGCCACATGACCAGATCTGCGCGGGTATTAGTGTGTGTGTTCGGCATGACGGAAAGCCTCTGGCATAACCTTGCTATCGCGGGTGAAGGGGACTTGGACGTGCTCGAGGTGAGATTGCACGGTGTGGTCGTAACGGACCACCATTACTTCCCCATCCCAGCCGTCTTCGGCGGTAAAGAACTGTGCTTGTAGGTGCCGGTTGCCCAGGGCATGAGCAACAGAGAGCGCCTCATGAATAGACCGCGGGCTAATAATAAGCACGTCGGTGGGTTTTACATCAGCGACGATTGCCCGGCCGTCTTGCTGGTACAAGATATCTCCGGGTTTGATTTCCTTGTACTCATTCGAAAGCCGGAGGCCTACTTCTTCCCCAGTGCTGGTTACTGCTCGCTGGATTCGCTTGAGCCGACTTTCGTCGTCGAAAGAAATCGTCTCAATTTTCCAGTCCGAAGCGGGTAAATCTACTGTGGCGGTATTACCCACTATTTCGGTGATTAGCATCTTAGCTCCCTAATATCGCGGCTATTTACTATTTTTTCGAGAATTAGCGGTGGGAAGCGCTCTGGGCCCTTCCCACCGCGTTTCTCTGTGCGCTAGCGAATTTATAGCGCGGCCGCGCCGAGTGGCTCGGCCGCGCTGCTAGCTTCTTTTTTAGTTAGGTGCCGAGTTTTAGAAGAGGAAGTACCTCTGGGCCATAGGCAGTACCTCGGCCGGTTCGGAGGTAATTTCTTCTCCATCAACCCTCAGCACGTAGGTTTCCGGATCGACTTCAATGTGCGGAGTCGCATCATTGAGCTTCATATCCTTCTTGGAAATCGTGCGCATGTTCTTGGCGGCTACGAGCCGGCGGCGCAGACCCAGCTTCTCTTCAATGCCGTCTTCCAGCGAAGCAGTGGAGACGAAGGTAACGCTGGTGTCGTTGACCAGTGCGCCACGTGCAGCCCAGTTATAACGCATGGTGCGCGGCTGGGGCGTGGGAATCGAGGCGTTCGGGTCACCCATGATCGAGCGGACGACCATACCACCCTTGAACACGAGCGAAGGCTTGACGCCGAAGTAAGCCGGCTCCCAGAGCACGAGGTCAGCCATCTTGCCTTCTTCAATCGAACCCACGGTATCGGCAATACCAGAGGCGATTGCCGGGTTGATTGTGTACTTGGCAATATAGCGCTTAATGCGGTTATTGTCGTTATTCGTGGAATCACCCGCCAGGGCGCCACGCTGTTGCTTCATCCGGTGGGCTACCTGCCAGGTGCGGAGCACTACTTCACCCACGCGGCCCATGGCCTGCGAGTCCGACGACGTGATGGACATGATACCCATATCGTGCAACACGTCTTCGGCGGCAATGGTTTCCTTCCGAATTCGCGAATCCGCGAAGGCCACGTCTTCCGGCAAGTCCGGGTTCAGGTGGTGGCACACCATAATCATGTCCAAATGCTCGTCGATCGTATTGACCGTGTACGGCAGGGTTGGATTGGTGGAAGCCGGGAGAACGTTCGGCAGCCCAGCTACCTTAATGATGTCAGGAGCGTGCCCACCGCCCGCACCTTCGGTGTGGAAGGTGTGGATTA
The DNA here is from genome assembly GCF_900618115.1 of Actinobaculum suis. Lineage (NCBI taxonomy): Bacteria > Bacillati > Actinomycetota > Actinomycetes > Actinomycetales > Actinomycetaceae > Actinobaculum > Actinobaculum suis. The sequence continues at coordinate 1,134,102 of NZ_UYIO01000001.1, read as the reverse complement.
CGCGATCCCCGATTGCGGCAATGGTGTTATCTACAAAGCCACCTTCGTTAAGGGTATCGGTGTGGATCGCCACCTGGACGTCCATTTCGTCTGCTACCTGCAGCGTCGTATCGATCGAGTTATAAGTGGAGCCCCAGTCTTCGTGAATCTTGAAGCCAATGGCGCCCGCGCGAACCTGGTCGCGGAGCGGATCCTTAGTGGATGAGTGTCCCTTACCGAGGAAACCGATGTTAATCGGCAGCCCTTCCGAGGCCTTGATCATCGCACGGAGGTTACCCGGGCCGGAGGTAAGAGTGGTGGCGTTGGTGGAATCTAACGGGCCTACGCCGCCTCCAACGAAGGTGGTTGTGCCGTTGTCCAGAGCGGATTCTACCTGTTCCGGGGAAATATTGTGAATGTGCGTGTCAACCGCGCCGGCCGTGAGGATCTTACCCTCGCCGCCTACAACTTCGGTGCGCACCCCCACTACGATATCCACATCGTCCTGGATATCAGGGTTACCGGCGTTACCGATCTTCAAGATCTTGCCGTCACGGACAGCCACGTCCGCAACATAAATACCCGTGTAGTCAATGACCATCACGTTGGTAATCACAAGATCTGGAATTTGACCTTCATCTACAACGGTAGAGTTCTGCCCCATACCGTCGCGGATTACCTTGCCACCGCCGAAGGAAACTTCTTCTCCAGGAACGGTGTAATCCTTTTCGACTACTGCTACCAGATCTGTATCCGCGAGCCGTACGCCGTCGCCCGTGGTCGGACCGTGCAGTTCAGCGTACTCTCTACGCTTCATACTAAAAGCCATATCGATTTTCTCCTTGACCCATTCTGTTTGGGCACGTAGTTGCTAATCCTGAATCTTGATTAATCGAGCGGACCGTTGGTCTTGTTGTTGAATCCGTAGACCTTACGACTGCCGCCGAAATCGATGAGGTTGACCGTGCGGCTATCGCCGGGCTCTAACCGAACCGCGGTACCAGCCGGAATGTCCAGCCGCTTGCCACGTGCTGCTTCGCGGTCAAACTCCAATTCGCTATTGGCTTCGTAGAAGTGGAAGTGCGAGCCAACCTGTACCGGCCGATCGCCCCTATTCGTGACTTCAATGGTGACGGCTTCCTTGCCCTCATTGAGGATGATGTCGTCAGCCTCTGCAATAAAATATTCGCCTGGGATCATTGCTAAAACTCTCTTATTACGATGTTGTGGTTTTATATCAACGAATCGGATTGTGTACCGTCACGAGCTTCGTGCCATCCGGGAATGTGCACTCCACCTGGACGTCCGGAATCATTTCCGGTACACCTTCCATAACGTCATCGCGCGTCAAAATATTGACGCCTTCACTCATCAGCTGCGCCACGGTCTTACCATCCCGGGCACCTTCAATGATTGCCGCTGTAATAATTGCTACGGCTTCCGGATGATTCAGCTTGACGCCGCGGTCCTTACGGCGTTGCGCGAGATCCGCGGCCACAACAATCATTAGCTTTTCTTGCTCACGCTGCGTTAGATGCATGCGAACTCCTTAGTTTTACTTCGGTACGGACGTAAATGAGGGCGCCGATTCCATAGTTTTCACTTGTCTCGCCGCCCTCATACGTTTGCTCGAATTTTTACTTTTCCTGCGTGGGAAAATGCCAAGTTATTAGGACTGCATCAGGTAGGTCCACCGTATCACAGTTGCCTACCCAAGCATCCTAGGAAACCTTTTATTTAGCTTCCGGCACCAACCGCTTGTGGATCTTCGCTCGTAGGCTGGGAACTACCCCCTGATGAGCCTGCGGCAGTGCCACCCGCTTGCCCATCGCCTTCCTTCTTGGCTCTACGACTCTTTGGTTTCAGGAAGTCCAGTAATCCGTTCTGATACATCACTGAACCCAGAATCATCACCACGCCGAGCCACTGCAGCGGCGAAGGAATTTCCCCGAAGAGGGGCCATGCCAAGATCAGCGAGGTTACCGGCGAAAGCAACAGGATACCAGCGGAGAGAACCGGCTCCAGCCACACCGAACCGTACTGCACCATCGTCCACGCCAAAGCCTGGCCGAGCACAATCAAGCAGATCAGGTGGAACCAATTGGTGCCAGTGAGCGGGTCACCAAGCGTGGTTTCCGGATTCACCATCGGCAACTGGCCATCAATCAGCACGCCGTACTTGAAGTCGAAGCCACCGCGCGGGGAACCCGTGTATGCCCAAATAGTCGGGGCCACCATCTGCGCCACCATGGTCCAGAACATCGGCTGGATGTAAAGGTCCTTACGCGGCGCGGATACCGAGGCCTTCCGCGAGAAGTAAAGGTAGAAGGAGTAGCAAATACCGGAGGTGAGTCCCAGGGCCGTACCAAGTACAGAAGTCTTGATGCCGTAAATGGTTTCCGGTCCAGTTGCCTCAGCAGGTTCGAAGACGCCGCCCGTGAAGAGCACGCCAACCACCATGATCGGCACCAAAACGATGAAGTACCCAGGAATACGGTACTTATCGAAAATAGCCGTGAGGATTGGCACTACAATAACCTGCAAGTTCAGCAGAATAGCGGCAACGCCTGCGCCAATGTAGAAGATGGAGTAGTTCCAGCAGGTAAAGTCAACACCTAGGAACAGGCCCGCCACGATAGACATAATGACGCCTGCCTTTGGCAGTGCCATCTTCGTCTTCGCTTCCCGAATCGCGAACGGGAGCAACATCAGCATCGCAATCGACACTCGCAGGAATGCCTGCGTTGCTGGATCCATATTCGTGGCCTTAACCCACAGCGGAGTTCCAGAAAGAAATGCCGTACCCAAAAGGAGGACCAGCGTAGCCTGCAAGCGTGATACAGGCTTTACTGGCCGCTTTCCATCGGCGCGAGCAACACCGTCGTTTAAGCTCGATTTTGTAACCATGAGAAGGAGGCTAACAGCTTCCCGGAACTTAGACAAACGTTCTTTTACAGCGTTTTCATGCATTAATTGAGCAGGTTTCAACCAGTTCGCAATATTTTCAAAATTTCGCCCGTCGAAAAAGTACATTTTTACCAGTAAAAATGCAGACCTTTTCCCAGCGCCTCGCAGAATTCACTAAACGCCCCTCCGCCCGGCCCGATAAGTGAAACTACAACTACCGCCATTTCCTAACCAATTGCGCGCGCTTCGCAATCATTCTGTTACATTCCCCACAGCGGCGATTTTACAAGGAAAGCGGGCGGTTCAAAAAGTTCACAAAAGCAGTAGAGGGCTAAACCATTCCAGCTTTCACTAACCGCCTCAGTTTTCCGCTTACTAAAAGTCCTAGCGCCGTAAAGTTGGCATCTTGACTGATTCAAAATTCGCGCAGGCGTGAATTTTTCACTGGTACTGCCGTGCCAAAATTTCGCATACAGGCACTTTTTTATCAAATTTCTAACACTCGGTTAGTTAATTTGCGACCCGGTGGACGGGGATACTGACATTCGTACCAAAATGGCCCCACCCTTCCATCCGGACAGGAATAATTTTCGGGATAAAAGTCCCGATTCAAGCCGCGGAATTGAGAATTGTCAGGTTACAACCCGCGCATGTTTTACCAAATATGTGACCAACCCGAAAGGGTGCGCCTCCACCATGTGGAACTAAGTTCCGCACTATCATCCGACTCTACTACTTATTTGCTTCACTGGCAAAGATTTTTCTGACAGACTCGGCATATTTTCTCGGAAAATAGATTGCAGTAACTCCGAAATGCTTCTCAGCTATTTTCGGTTTTTCTGGACGGCCGGTATTTTTGCGCTCGCAGAAAAAGAAGTCAGCAGGCGGCTTTCGCCTGCTGACTTCCGAAAATATGCAATGAGTTGCGTTATTTTTTCTACTGGCTGTTTGCTGGTCTGTTTACTGGCCGCCGAACAGCATTCCGTAGATCTGGGGTGTATCACCAAGGGCAAGGCCACCATCCACAACGATTTCGGTACCGGTAATGTAGGAAGCGCCGTCCGAGGCAGCAAAAGCCACTACCTTCGCCACTTCTTCCGGCTTGCCATGCCGATTCAAGCTTGCCAACGCCAGTGGTTCTTCGGCGTCGACGCCCGTCATGGGCGTGGCAATCGAACCGGGATGCACGGAAAGCACGCGAATTCCGGAAAGTCCCAGATCCATCGCCGCAGATTTCGTTAGGCCGCGCACCGCAAACTTCGAGGCCGAGTATGCTGCCGTAGAAACCTGCCCCACTAAGCCGGCTGCCGAGGACATATTAATGATGACGCCCGCGCCCTGTTCCTTCATAACTGGCACAACTTGCTAACGACCTTCGCACCTTGCTTGACGAATTCCTTTGCGCTCTCTGCGCCCATGCCGCTGGCACCACCGGTAATAATCGCAACCTTTTCGGCAAGAATTCCCGTCATGTATTGCTCCTTCGCTAACAGTGAGTTGCCACTTGTGTGGCATACGAGAACTATACGTAACCGCGCAATTTACCGGGGCAAACTAACTGCGCAAACTATCGTGCTAGCTACGGACTACCGCGCTAACTACAGGGCAGCGTAACGCGCGTATTTTGCACGGCTGGTGTTATTTTTCTTCTCTGACTTTGAGGAAACCCTTGAGGTCGTGATCGCGCTTGGCTGCGCGGGCCTCCGGATCATCTCCGTATGCCTTTTCGATAGCAGTGAAAATATCTTCCATATTGTCTAGGTCAGGCTGGAGAGCCTTGAGGGTTTCGTCCCAAGAATAAGCGATATTTCCGAAGAGCCCACGCACACCTTGTTTGCCTCCTCCGAGCTGGTTGGCTTCGAATGGCCCCACGGTGGCGTACCGCAATCCCAGAGAATTGCGGACAATGCGGTCGGCTTCCTCGACGTCTACAACACCTTCTTGTACCAGACCGATAAGTTCCCACAAAACAACTTTCTGGATGCGGTTGCCCACGAACCCGGGAATCTCTTTCTTCAGCTGCGATGGATCGAAACCAATCTCGGTGTAAACCTCGCGGGCCCGGTCGAGGGTTTGCTGTGAGGTGCTCGGCGCAGGAACGATTTCCAGCACTGGCATTATCGACGGCGGGGTGAACGGGTGGCCGATGAGAATACGATCGGCAGCAGGATTGCCCTCAGCTATTTTCGAAGGCAGGAGGGCACTACTCGACGAGGCGAGTGGCACTCCTTCGCCAGTAGCTGCAGCTAGGTCGGCAAACAATTGACGCTTGATATCGATTCTTTCCGGCCCCGCTTCCTGCACGAAGTCCACTCCTTCGGCGGCCTTCTTCAGATCGGTGGAAAACGTTACCTTCGTCCCAAACTTATCGCCGAAAGTTTTCGCAACCTGATCTTCTACTTCGGGCACGACGTCGGTGATGTGAACGTTCCAGCCAGCCTCGACAAAACGTTGCGCGAACGACATGCCGATCAGACCAGCTCCTACAAGCAATGCTGTATTCATGGCAACGAGAGTACTCCTCTCTTTGCTCCGAGGGGTAATCGCTTAATGATCGGAAGTTAAGGGGCGGGCCCCATCCAGCAGATGCCCACGATTTGCTCCAGCTGTGGAACGCGCCCCACCGGTCGAAGGCGATCTCGCGAATATCAAACCGGGCACCAAGATCCTCAATTAACTTCTCGATATAGCCAATGCGCCACGTTGCCCTCAGTGGTCTACAGGAAGCCTGTTGCTGCCACAAGTCATAAGGCACGTGCTCACGGGCGGCGCGGAGTTTCAGGTTGTCTTGCGGTATCCAAAACCACGGCACAATCACGTACGGCTCGTCACCAGTCTCGGGCGGAAACGAGAACGAACGCCGTGTCATCCGTCGTCGAAGCGAGGTCAAGACCGCCTTAACAAACCAGCCCTACAAATCAGACAGGTCAACGAGTGCGTTGTTAACGTTCCAGACGTGCATGGGCATCCACCGCGCGAATTGATTGATCCACTGGTTCAAACGCAGCTGGCAGAATGTGTTTTTCTCAACCGGATTCTGCTTGCCTGCTCACACACTACCCCGACTTTCTCAATGGGTTAGAAACCGTGGGATATATAAATGTGTTGGTGGGTGCTGTACGTGCATAAGCACATACAACACCCACCAAGAACCTGAACTGCACAAACTAAGGCGTTAATCTTCCTTAGATAGTTCTATGGTCATTTCTTTCGTCTCTTGTAGAGCAGTTCGCAGTTCTCCTGTGCTCATTCCACGCTCCCAACTCTTGGTAGCAACCTGGGTAAAAATCTCGAGAGCCAAAGCTACAATCACGATAACGGTGAGCGCGGTACTCAATTGGAAAAATATCCCGGCTACTAACAAGTAGGAAATAAGAGTGAGGATCACATCGGTGAATGGAACCGCCCAACCACCTGGGATTGGATGCCTGAACTTTCTACTGCGGTACTGGCTATGAACTGTGCACAGAAACTCTTTAAGGACAACCGAGATGGCAATTGCGATAAAGATAAGCGCATACGATGGTTCTTCTACAAAGAAATATGCGGCAATATCACTAACGATGAGCACCCCAATACCAACGATCGAACCCGTGATCATGTGTCCAGTAAACTGATCCGCAAAAGGGGACGGCTTCCAATCCGGATCTTCCGTCAATCTAGCTGAAGCAAGCACTGATCACTCCGTCAACACCCAGGAGCATTTCCAGAACTTAGCGCCTTCTTCGCCAATGTCTGCAGCTGCCCAGCCGTACCTGATCGCACGCCAAATCCCCTTTTCGCCGCCGTAGAGTTTTCGTGCCGGTGACCCACCAATGCACATGCCGTGGAGCGCCTCTGAAAGCCGTTGTTCGTAGTTTGGTGTCGTCCGCGGGTCAGCGTGCTTGAGTTCCTCCGGCAGGTTTTCAAGCGCCGTAAGAATACGTGTCAGCTCAGCGTCACTCATATTTGGCGATGCACTCACCCTGCTTGTTGCTGTGCTCCCAATCGAAGATCCGTCCAAAGACGATGCATAAGCTACATTACAGAACCCTAAAGTTAGCGCCATAACGGTTGTGCCCGCCACAATCCCATGCCACGTCTTCTTTGACATAACTCCTCTAATATCAGAGTTTTGACTGTACTGGTTAATGATATAAGTCACGTCTACTTATTATCAATAGGTAATCGCGGAATCAGAGCGGATGATGGCATGTTGCAGCAACTAGCAGCATTCGTGGGTAACCGTCCGCCACCTGTCACCGTCATACGCGGTTTTCTTGGAGTGGCAGGGCATGCATAATGTCTGCAGATTGTTCTCTGCGTAGGTGGCGCCATGTTCGAGCAGGATGATGCGGTTGACCTCGGCCGCTGGAGCGATCCGTCCTGCTTGCTGGTGGGCCGGGCTAGTTTTTAGGACCGGTCGGTTTGAGTGCCTTCCTGGGTTTGGTGCCATTGGTTGGCGTACTCAGTCGGTGGGATAAATCCTAGGCTCGAATGCGGATGATGCGTATTGTAACGCTCTGACCACAGTCGCAGGCAGTGCGACGCGTGGGCAGGGTCGTCGAACATCTCGTCTTCTAGCAGCTCGTCACGTAGCCGGTTGTGGAAGGACTCCACAAACCCGTTATGCCAGGGCATTCCCGGTGGGATGAACGCTTCGATAGTGTCTTGCTTGGCTGCCCATTGAGTCAGCTCATGGCTGATGAACTCCGGGCCGTTATCCATACGCAACACCCGAGGTCTACCACCACGCACAGCGGCTAAATTCTCCAGCAGGTCAATCACCGCAGTAGCGGTAATTGACCGAGCGACCTCGAAACCAACATGCTCACGGGTGAACTCGTCGATCACGTTGCAGATCTTGAAGGTTTTGCCTTGGTAGTCACTATCAAACTGGAAGTCCAGCGCCCACACTTGCCCCGGACACGCCGCTGGCTGCGTGCGGGGTGTTGGCACGGGCAAGCAGCGTCGCTTAGCAGCTTTGCGAGGAAAGACCCGCAGACCCTCCTGGCGCCACAGGCGGCGCACCACATCACGGCCACAGGTAAAGCCGGCCTGTCGGGCTTTCACCCAAGCGCGGCGATAGCCCCAGCGTCGGTACTCACCAGCGAAGGTGACCAGCCAACTGCGCAGAGCGGCGTACTTATCCGCGCTTGGCTCCTGGTGGCGTTTGCGGGCGTTGTAGTACGCCGCTCTGGAAACCCCGACGACCCGGCAGGCAAAGCGCACCGAATAACCCACAGATAGAGCGTAATCGATGGCTTCATACCTGCGTGCCGGGGTCAGAATTTTCCCTCCGCAAGCTCCTTCAGCAGCGCCTTTTCCAACTCGGCTTCCCCGAGTAAGCGCTTGAGCTTGGTGTTTTCTTCCTGCAGCTCTTTAAAGCGGCGGGCTTCGCTGCGGGACATGTTGCCGTACTGCCTGACCCAGCGATGGTAGGTTGCCTCGCTGACGCCAAGTTCACGGCAGACTTCGGCCACAGTACTACCCGAGGCCTTCAAGGCCCGGGCTTTCTCGAGCTTGGCCACAATCTGCTCAGGGGTGTGCTTCGAGAATTTCTTCATGATTACCAGTCTTCCTGCCCAACAGGGGCTGTCACGGAAGACACGCTCAAATCACATGGTCTATTTAATCCAGCCCAGGCCACTGGCAGTGAGCACACACTGGGTGGGCGGCGATGTATCGTTTGCGGGTCTTGCGCCACGCATGGTCGTAACGCTTGTTAATCTCCAGGTCGTGCCTTGATCGCTAGACCTGCGTTAACACCCCACCGTCCCTGATTGAGAGATTGTTTAACGGTTGTAGATCGTGCTTCTTCGACCGATTGAGAAGACTTCAATCGTGATGATTCCTTCGTGGATGAGTGCAAGAATTCGATACGAGCCAACGCGGTAACGCCGCTCGCCCGAGCGATTAGCGGTCACCCCTTTGCCGAAGGCACGCGGATCAGCGCATCCCATTGCTTCGCCGCGAGGCGCAGATCATTGAAACTTCCCGGCGCATTGTTACCCGAACAGGAATTGTCGAGGCGGTACGCGCAGCTATGTGGTGGATCACCAACGTCGACAGGGACGTTCAAGACGAAGAACGTCTACTGCTGCACTATCTCACCGTGTCTGCCGAGCAGAGCGCAGGCAACAGCGAGGAATACCAGTGCTACATAGAGCTATTCAAGAACCAGATCGAAATAGATGAAGACGATCTGTGGGCGCGAATCAGTGGAATCTCCGAAGATGGCGCTCCAAACCCCTACCGAGCTGCAATCCACGCAGCTGCAGTCGAAGGCAAGATCAGCAAGCAGAGACTAGAACTCCTCGAACTTCTTGCTGGCCGTCTAGGGCTCAAACACGACGAAACACTGATCAATGAAATCGAGCGCATGTTCTATTTAATCCAGCCCAGGCCATTACCCCATACCCTCCTGCGTCACTATGCCAAAGAGAGGAAAAGCTTCTCCAACTTTTGTGCGTCCAGCTCGGCGGTTTCGTCGTCGGAGGTCATGCACTCGCGTAGGCCGGTGGCGATCACCGCGAAAGCCGCGCGGTCAATCGCCTTGCCGACCGCTGAGAGTTGGGTGACCACCTCGTCGCACTCACGCCCGTCCTCGATCATCTTGATGACTCCGCCAATTTGGCCCTGCGCCCGCTTGAGCCGCTTGAGCACGCCATCGAGTTCATCTGCGTTGACCTGCATGATTACTTCCCGAAAATCCGCGCGAAGAACCCGGAACTACCGCTTTTGTTTTCATGCCCGTCGCACCACTGGCTCGCGGGCACCGTAGCCTTGACCTCATTCACGTGCTGGCCGCACCCGGCCCACGTCGTCTTGCCACACGTCTTGCACTTTGCTGGTCTGCACATCGTTCCTTGAATCCTTGTTCCTTGAATCCTTTTGTTCGTTGCAGCGCACTCGCGCGCTACGAGATCGTCGCCGCTAACTTTACATACCCCTGGGGGTACTTGCAAGATACCCCTATGGGTATGTATCTTGATGGCATGAAGATGAACAACTCTGCACAAGCGGATCAGAAGAAATACGTCATCGTCGGCGGAGTGGCCGGCGGAATGTCTGCGGCAACTCGCCTGCGGCGGCTAGACGAAAACGCCTCAATCACCGTGGTTGAACGAAGCGGATACGTATCCTTCGCCAACTGCGGCCTGCCCTACTATGTTGGCGGCGTGATCGAAGAACGTGACGCCCTCCTCCTGCAAACCCCGGAGGCCCTCAAAGCGCGATTCAACATTGACGTGCTGGTACACACCGAAGTCACGCGCATCACCCCAGATGCGAAAACCGTTCAGATTCGTCGCGTTGGCGAGGACTCCCCCGCGCCGTCCGGCACTACCGAGCTCGCCTATGACTCCCTCATCCTTTCCCCCGGTGCCAAACCCGTGATCCCGTCAATTCCGGGCATCGAGCGCGCCCTACCATTACGCAACATCGAGGACACGGACGCGCTCATGGCCGGCGCACAAACCGCGACAACCGCCGTCGTGATCGGAGGTGGTTTCATCGGCGTTGAGGTCACCGAAAATCTCGCCCACCGCGGGCTGAAGGTTGTACTTGTCGAAGGAACCAACCAAGTCATGGCACCTCTCGATCCCGAAATGGTTGTTCCCGTGCACGACCACATCCGCGAACACGGCGTAGACCTCCACCTCGGCTCGCACGTGGTGGCTATCGGCGAGGACGATGTCGAACTCGCCGACGGCACTAAGATCCAGGCTGATCTTGTGGTGGCGGCGATTGGCGTGCGCCCAGATACGACTCTGGCCGAACGAGCCGGGCTGGCACTCGGCGAAACTGGCGGAATCGCCGTCGACGCTACAATGCGAACCTCCGATCCCAATATCTACGCCATTGGCGACGCGGCCGAAAAAACGGACGCGATCTCCGGCGATGCCAGCCTCGTCGCACTCGCCAACACCGCAAACCGGCAAGGGCGCATGGTCGCCGACGTAATCGCCGGACGCGAGGCCGCTGACCGTCCTGTTCTAGGCACGTCCATCGTGCAAGTATTCGATCTTCATGTGGCAAGCACCGGATGGAATGAAAAGCGGCTGCGCGCTGCCGGACGCGCCTATCGTGCGATTCACTCCCATCCGTCGTCGCACGCCGGCTACTATCCTGGCGCGGCGTCAATGAACCTCAAGCTCCTCGTCGATCCCGAAACCGATCTCATCTTGGGTGCACAAGGCGTTGGTGAAGGTGGTATCGACAAACGCATTGACGTCATCGCCACTGCCATCGCCGGCGGAATCACAGCCTCCGAACTTACCGACCTTGAGCTCGCCTACGCGCCACCATTTGGATCGGCCAAGGACCCCATCAATATGCTCGGTTACATCAACCGCAACCTGCACGAAGGGCTCACCGAGTCTGTTCAGTGGCATGAGGTTGCTGGCCTCATGGAGGCTGGCGCGCACCTGATCGACGTTCGCGGACCTGGGGAGTTCGCAACTGGCGCGATACCAGGCGCGATCAACCTCCCACTCGACGAGATTCGTGACCGGATCAACGAACTACCCGACGGCGACCTCATCGTCTCCTGCCAAGTCGGCCTACGCGGGTATCTCGCCTCCAGAATTCTCCGCCAACATGGACGCAAGGCCAAGAACCTTTCAGGTGGATACCGCACATGGAAGGCGGGTATGGATTCGGCGGCTTCCAAGCCTGCCTAAGTAGCCGATAACCTCTATTTTCACGCGGCTTTTGGGAAATTTGAACCGTTCGGTAGGGCGCGCCTAGGCACGCCCAAACATTGAGTTCTCACTTTCGACGCTTCCCTGCGTCGCCTTGCAATAGGGCTTCTCTGCGTCGCCTTGCAACAGGTTTGTCCGTAGCTATCGCTACTCTTCTTCATAAACGAAGGCAGAGCTCTCCCCGTTGTCGCGGACGAAGGTGATCTTCAGCTCGCCAGGCTTGGCAAAGCGCAAAAGGTGGCGTGCGACAATCTCCTCAAACTGGCCTATGTGTTCTGCTGGCCCGTTGAGTACCAACACGAGCTGACCTTCGTCAGCGGACATGTCACATCGTACGCTGTCACTGGTATCCGCAATGGGGAAAACTGCGGTTCCCGTAGCCGAATCTTTATTCCAGCTTGCCTCAATCTTATGACTGAAATGGCTGGCCAACTGTTTGCCATAACGCATCGGGCGGTCGGAGGTCACATGTGCAGTTGAAGTCATAACACCGTCCATAGGCTGCAACATAGCTAAGACTAACCAATTTTTCTAGTGTTATCTTCTCGGGCTAGCAGCACTTATCACGATGGGCACCATGTTAGGTGCTTTTACAGCAATTATTGCGCTCATCGCACCAGGGGTAGCCCGCCAATCTCAAGCGCTCTACTGAAATCCCGGACGGCACCAGTCGTTCGGGATTTTAATTTTGCACAGCGGAATCGAACCTGTGAGGGCTTGCGGCGTATTGGCAAAACAAAAGGACGCTCACTTTGTATCAAAATGAGCGTCCTAATGGTGGAGCTAAGGGGATTCGAACCCCTGACCTCTTCCATGCCATGGAAGCGCGCTACCAACTGCGCCATAGCCCCGAGCGACTTGATAAAGAATAGTAGAGATTCTGGCCAACTGCAAATCGAAAGCCGCTCTTTTCCCTGAGATTCCCATCACGCCTGGGGAACTGCAGTTTTTGTCATGTTTCCGGAATATCTTTAGTCACGTTGCCGGAACATCTTTAGCCATGTTTCCGGAATCGCGTTCACCGCCTAGCCGGAATCACTCTCGCCGCTCTATTCCCGATAGTTACGTACCGGGTCTGCAATATCGCTAAGGTAGCGATTGTGGGCCACTACGCGCCACTTTTGCTCGCGGTCTGCCTGGTAGCGCAAAAGCGTCCAGTGGCAGTTATCGAGCCCGGCGATTCCACCCCACATGCCGCTCAGACCCAGGAGTTCAGCCACGCCCGCGGTAATAGCAGCGCCGTGTGCGGTCACTAGTAGTGTGCCGCCGTTCATCTGCTCCGCATATTCGTACACGGCTTCAGCCACACGCTTGCCCAAGGCCGTTTTATCTTCGATCTGCATGCCTTCCGGCTGTCCGCCGCGGCGCCAGATTTCCGATTCTGCCGGATAATTGGCCTGGATTTCTTCCCGCGTGAGCCCTTCCCATAGGCCGTAGTGCCGCTCCTCGAAACGCTTATCCGTTTCTACCCGCATGTCCAGCAGTTTGGCAGCCTGTTGCGCCGTCACCAATGCGCGCTGCAAGGGCGAGGCAAGAATGCGTGCCGGCTTGTAGGAAGCTACGTGGGGCGCCACAAGCCGGGCTTGCCCCAGCCCGGTAGCGTTTAGTGGGATATCCGAAGAGCCTTGGATACGCCCTTCGAAGTTGTAGTCGGTTTGCCCATGCCGCCAGAAAATGACGGAATCAACTGCCACTGTTCGTTCCTCCAGTTGTTGTAGTGTTTTTATCGTAGTAATTTCGGTTGCGCCGGTTTTATCGTAGTAATTTCGGTTGCGCTGATTTCTGTTGTAATCGTTTCTGCCGTAGTAATTTCGGTTGTAGTCGTTTCTGTTGCGCTGGTCTGCTAGCCATGGCTTTCAAAAAGCGGTTTTCAAAAATATGTGGTGGCCTCCGGTTGCCGGAAAGCACCGAATGCCACCACGAAGTCAAATGGGCGCGCTTTGTGTGCGCCGCGGCCGGGCCGCTCTATACGGTATCGGGTTCGGAAAGGCTCGCCCGTGGCGCAGCTGTATCCGTTTCTTCACCGAGCCCAAGTTCTTCGTTAGTAAGCCCAAGAGCAATTTTCGGGGCACCCGCCCATAGTTTCGGGAGCGCGTATTCTTCATACTCTTCCTCGCCTTGCACATGCACGACGAGCTCACCGTAATCGAGAAGCACCCACCCGGCATCATACCCCAAGCCTTCGCGGCGTAAACGCTTAGCGCCCATATCTACCAGCGCATTTTCCACCGTTCGCACAATAGCGTTAATCTGTGGCTCGGAACTCCCCGTCACAATAAGAAATACATCCGAAATAATGAGCCGGTCCGAAACATCAATAGCTTCGATCGTAGTTGCTTTTACTTCGGCCGCTGCTGCGGCACCAGCCCGAGCTAGTTCGATCGCACGTTCGGATGCTGTCACAAAATCTCCTTTATATAAGTTACTAGGTGCTGTGCGGTCTCCATCTCTGCCGGAGCTACCGGTTCACCCATTGCCCAGCGTCTGACCCATATGGTACCGATGAGCACACCAATCACGACTCCAATAACCACCAAAATCGCCATGGTCACTGCCCAATAGCCGGAACGACGCTGTGGTTCTTCTGTTTCCGCAGCTTCCGGTTCCCCTTCCAGCTCCGGTTCGAGAGTAGCTACGTTTGCTTCCACTGCCGGTTCCGCGCGCGTTTCCGGTGCCGTTGGGAACTCCGGTTCGTCCGAAAGCCGCGTATCCGCCATGGTGATATTGCGTAGCTGTTCTTGCAAGCTGGGCCTATCCGCGGCCTCGCGCGCGGTATCCGTGCCGCTTCGCCAGGTTTCCCCACCGTCAAAACCGCGATACACTCCCCCGTATTGGGCAGGTGAAGTTGCGGTTTCCGGCCCGCTTTCGCCTACGTCAGTATCGTCTTCAAAACGGTCGAAAACGGAAACCCGACCGTGCGGGTGCGAAGGATCCGTGGTGGCCGGAGTGGCCGGATGCGCAGTTCGCCCGTTTTCGGGTACCGACGCCGCCGCCCCCAAGTTTTCCGGTGCCGACGCCGCCGCCCCCAAGTTTTCCGCAGCTGCAGCAGCTCCACCCCAGCTTTCTGGTACTGCAGCCGTACCGCCCCGATTTTGCGGCGCTGCCGCGGCTTTTCCAATCCCGTACTCTGGCGCCGCCGGCGCAGCTGGGCTAGGCGAGCTCGCCGGTAACCAGTCCTGGGCTTTCCAGGTTTGGGTTTCCGCGGCTAGCGTGCGCGCGGGATAATCCGCACGGCCCAAATCGTAATCATCGTAATCGTTTGCCCGATAAGCGCCCGGTCCGCTTGGATACCCAGCCGTTTCTTGCACCTGCCTCGCGGCAGGGGAAGCCGCGCCTGCAGATGGCGTGACCGGCGAGGGCATCGCGGAGGAAACCGTGCCCGCGGAAGGCGCTGCCGGCGAGGGCGCCGCGGGGGAAGCACTACCCGCAGAAGGCGCCGCCGGGGAAGGCGCGGCCGTGGGCGTTAGGCCCCCACTCGTTTCCGCCCGCTCAGCTTCCAAAATTTCCTTGCGGGAAGGGCGGCGGAGCGCAATTTCTTGCGTCTGCGAAAGCTTTTCGACCGGCGAGGTGGCTTCGTGCGGGATTGCATCCAATAAGCCCCGCTCACGCATTTGCTTGCGGGTTAGCCTGGCACCTTCGCTCATTGGTTCTCCTTTTTTGCCTGCTACCTAGACCGACACTTACTACTGCGATCCAGCTTACCTTTAGTTATCCACCGAGGCCGGGGCTTGCGTCGGCGATTCGCCACGCCGGTATAAATGATATTTCCGGATATGTTGCACCACGGCGTCGGGCACCAAGTACCAAATCGGGGCGTCGCGCGCCACCCGCTCCCGCACATCGGTAGAAGAAATTGCCATTGCCGGCACCTCCACTACTTCGAAATGCTTATCGCGTAATACTTCTTCCGAAATCTTGTGACCCGGGCGTGTAACCCCGATGAATTTCGCCAAATTCCACAGCTCTTCCGGTTCTTTCCACCGTAGAATCTCCGGCAAAATATCGGCACCGGTAATAAAGAACAGTTCCGCATCCGGATAGATCTGATGCAAATCGCGCAGCGTATCCACCGTGTAGGTAATACCCCCACGCTCAATATCCGCCCGCGAAACAGTAAAACGAGTATTGGAAGAAGTAGCAATCACGGCCATCAAATAGCGGTGTTCGGCCAAGGTTACGTGCCGGTCTTGTTTAAAGGCCGGGTTGCCCGTGGGAACAAACACTACTTCATCGAGGTTATAGCGGTACTGCACCTCCGAAGCGGCCACCAAATGCCCGTGATGAATCGGGTCAAAAGTGCCGCCCATAATACCGATCCGGCGCCGCCTGCCGGTGCGTACGGCGTCGAAAGGGATCTGAATATTTTCTTCTTTATCGCTCACTGTTATTTCTCCGGATGGGTGCTACCTCACCTGCCCATTTCCTTCCACGATCCAGGTGGTGGTGGTGAGTTCCTCCAGACCCATAGGCCCGCGGGCATGTAGCTTTTGCGTTGATATTCCGATCTCCGCGCCCAACCCCAATTCGCCACCATCGGTGAACCGGGTGGAAGCATTGATCATCAGAGCCGCCGAATCAACCCTTTCTTCGAAGTAGTTGATTGCGGCAATATCTTCAGAAACTATAGCCTCCGTATGCCCGGTTGAGAACGTTGAAATATGTTCAACCGCAGTGTTGATATCCGGGACCACGCGAATCGCTACCTCCAGATCGAGGTATTCGGTAGCCCAATCCTCCTCAGTAGCGGGAACAATGCGCACGGGAGCGGCCGGCGCGCCGGTTTCTTGCGCTTCCGCTACCGCTTCCGGCACCCCCGCTACCGCTTCCGGCGCTCCCGCTACCGTTTCCGGCGCATCCGCATCCGTTTCTGCGGCCTTGTTGGCACCCGCATCTGCGCGCGCATTTGCCGCGTTCATGTACTCGGCAATCGCCACGGTTGCGGGATCTGCGTGTATACGCACTCCCCCAGCCACCAACCCGGAGAGCAGTCCGGGCAAAAACTCTTCCGCAATATCTTGGTGCACGAGAATCGTTTCTGCCGCATTGCAAACCGAAGGTCTGGAGAGCTTAGCGTTCAGGGCAATGCGCAGGCCTTTGGCGAGGTCTGCACGGCGGTCAATATAAACGTGGCAGTTGCCAGTTCCGGTTTCGATCACGGGTACCAAAGATTCGCGCACCACGGTTTGAATCAGCCCGGCTCCCCCGCGTGGAATAACCAGGTCTACCAAGCCGCGCAGTTTCATCAGTTCGACGCCGCCTTGCCTTCCGTAGGCGTCGATGGTCTGGATCGATTCTGGTGCGTAGCCGCTAGCTTGCGCGGCGGTTTGCATAAGCTCAACCAGTTTCCGGTTACTTTCGAAGGCATCACTGCCACCGCGCAAAATTACCGCACTACCAGCTTTTAGAGCGAGAACTGCGGCGTCTACGGTAACGTTTGGTCGCGCTTCGTAGATCATGCCAATCACGCCCATAGGCACTCTAGTTTGGCGTACCTTCAACCCGTTGGGCAGGGTTTTGCCGCGCACGATTTCACCTACCGGATCCGGTAAGGCCGCCACTGCGCGCACTCCGGCGGCAATGCTCGCAATCCGCTGTTCATCCAGACGTAGACGGTCAATAATCCAGGCAGGCCGGCCCGCTTCCTCGGCCCGCGAAATGTCTTTTTTATTAGCTGCGATAATCGCGGGGGTTTCCGTTTCCAAATTGGTGGCGATCGTTTCAAGCATGGCGTTCTTCTGCTCACCGCTCGCCCGCCGAAGCCCGCGTGCTGCTTCGCGCGCTTGCTTCGCAATTTGTACGACTCCGGCCGTGATGTCCTTCTCTTGCATGTGGGATATCATAAGCTAATTCGGGAGCGGGCTGCAGTTAGCGCGCACAAAGCACGCTACTTGCCTGTGTTACCCCAGTTTTTTCGAAGGCGTTGGGGCTGGGAATATAACCTCACCGGATACCGTTCTCCCAACATAATCGAAAACTGCATGACGGCCAACAATATGGCCATATTGGCAACAAGAAAGGTGCACTATGGCAACCGTTGAAATCACCGCCGATAACTTCAATGAAACCGTAAAGGAAGGCATTACCTTCCTCGATTTTTGGGCTTCGTGGTGCGGCCCGTGCCGCCAGTTCGGGCCGATCTACGAACGCGTTTCGGAGGCGCACCCGGATATCACCTTCGGCAAGGTAGATACGGAAGCTAACCAGGATTTGGCAGAAGCCTTTGGGATTCAGGCCATTCCTACCATTATGGCTTTCCGGGACGGCATTCGGGTGTTTTCGCAGGCCGGAGCACTACCGCAAAACGCGCTGGAAAGCTTGGTCAAGGAAGTACGCGAACTCGATATGGAAGAAATTCGCCAGCGGATTGCCAAGCAGGAAGAAAACAACGGCACTAGCGGCGAATAACTCCCGGCAATACTCACCGTAAATTAACAAAACAGTACAGCACAGTACAGTAGTGGGGCTCTAACGGCATTGCGTTAGAGCCCCACTACTATTTTGCTTTTATACCTATTTATATGTGGCGGCCTGTTTATATGTGGCAGCCGCCCCCGCTTCAAAAGCGGTCACTTTTGCCACCTGCTACAACGGGCCCGCCGCGCGCTGCTAGGAGCCACCGGGCGCTATTCTTCGCCCACTACCCGGCCGTTAAGGAGCGGGATCACGCCGCGAATAATTGAGGCGAAGTCGGTTACCGCGGAGGCTGGTATGTAGATAACGCCATCGCAGGCTCCCATACCAATCCACTGTTCGGTAGCGTCGGCGACGTCGTAAACGGTGCCTACTACGGAAGCGATCTCGCCGAACCGGCAGCCCTCGTTCATTTCGTGCAGGAGGTGCACCCGTTCCCGCGCGCAGGGCCGAGTCCCCGAAATCACGATTCCCATCTCCAGGAGCACGGGGATTTCGCGACCTTCCGCCCGCGCCATAGAGCGCAAGGCATAACGGGCTTCGCGCGCATCGTGCGGAGACTGCGCCCGCAAACGGATCGCGGTAGCAATAGAGCACAATTTCTTGATATCTAGTTTTTGTACATCGCTGGCGAACACGCGCGGCATAATTTCATATCCGCGGGCAACCATGCCTCGCAAGGCAACAACCAATGCCGGCAGATCTGTTTGCGGCGTCACCGCAATTTCCAGCATCGATTCGCCGCTATTGTGCGGATTTAGCTGGGCCAGTGTGGCAATCGCACGAGGGTTGGCGGGCACTTCAAAAGCCATGCCGCGTATCCCTGCTTGGCCAAGCATCGCCACGGTACGAGCTGCATCCATTCCGGATTCATCAGCGTCAGAGCGCATGAGGAAGGATGTGCTCAGGGTTGCAAAATCCAAACCTCCCCGATGAGAAGCCTGTACGTAGCTCCCTACCTGGCGCATATCAGCGTGAATCGCAGGCAATTCCGCACGGCGCCGTGCCCCGAGCAGAGACAGGTCAAAACCCAAATAGGCGTCACGGTTCACCTGGGTGCCGCTATTGAGATCACTCGGACTTTGGAGCTGTATAGTCATGTGGCTTCACGTTCACTTCCGGCTAAAAGGAATACCTTGAGAGCTGTGCATTGTTTTCACACAGACGGCGAAGGCTTGGATGGTGCCCACGCTGTGAGACGCTCTTCCGTTCCGCACCGAAAGCGGGTTCACTACTTATGGCAGGATCCGCTCGATGTGATGACCATAAAACTAATGGTCGCCTGTCCACTTGGCAAGACGCACATGTCCAAAAGTGCGAGGCTTCACCTTTTCAATTTTGCATATTATTCGCATTTCAGCTAGTTTGGGTGAGTTTTTCCTTAAAGTTTCGGTAAAAACTCGCGCTTTCGCTTTATGCTTCATGCGCATATTTGTTATATATCTTGCGCATTTTACGCACTGTGCCCACGGCGTATTTTTGGTGCATTCATCTGGGGTTTTGGTTATATCCAGAAGCTAGAGTTTTCGCCCCTACCCGCGGTTCGGTTTTCCCTGCGCCTGCGGTTCGGTTTTCCCTGCGCCTGCGGTTCGGTTTTCCCTGCGCCTGCGGTTCGGTTTTCGTTGCGCCCGCGGTTCGGTCTTCCCTGCGCCTGCGGTTCGATTCTCTCTAATATCTGCCGTTCGTTTCTATCTGGTCTATCCGAGTGCAATATCGTTTGCGTGAATTACGGGGCGGGTGCCGCGGGCGGCGTCGGTATCGATTGCTTCGGCAAGGGCTTCAGCGCTCCATCCGCTCAGCCCGCGCGCAAAGGTTTTACCATCCGGCCCGGCAACTTCGATCAGGTCTCCACGGGCAAATCTGCCGGCTATTCCCATCACGCCCACGGCTAGTAGCGAAGCCCGGTTTTTCTGCAAGGCGGCTTTCGCCCCCGCGTCCACGACGACGCGCCCCCGCGCTTCCGCCACGTGGGCAAGCCACAAACTTCGCGCTGATTCCCGCTCCCCGGTGGGCGCGAACCAGGTACCGGCAGGTTCGCCAGCCAGCACTTCTTTCACTTTCGAGGCGGCCGTCAAGAGGACGCCTACGCCGCCCGAAACTGCAAGTTCGGCGGCGGCTACTTTCGAACGCATCCCGCCCGTTCCCACTGCGCTGCCGCGGTCTGTTACCAGTAAACCGGCCAAATCTTCCGGCCCGGAAACAGTTTCGATCAAATATGCGCCCGGTTCTTTGGGCGGCGCTGAATACAGGCCATCCACATCGGTGAGGAGTACCAGCACATCGGCGCTGATGAGATGTGAAGTGAGGGCCGCGATCCGATCATTATCGCCGAAGCGCAATTCCTCGGTAACAACGGCGTCGTTCTCGTTAACCACGGGAATCACACCGATTGCCAGCAGGGCATTTAGAGCGTCCTGCACATTGGAATAATGGTTGCGATCAATAACGTCGGTTACCGTAAGTAACACTTGCCCGATGGTGATCCCGTACCGATCGAAAGCATTTTCGTACGCGGCCATGAGGCGTGATTGCCCGATCATGGCCGCTGCTTGTTTATCTCGAATGGTTTTGGGCCGAGAAACGGGAAGCGAGTGGGCGCCGGCGGCAACCGCGCCGGAAGAAACGAGCACAATTTGGCAGCCTTCCCGGTGCCGGGAAGCGAGCGCTTCTACCAGAGAGTGCAAAGCTTGCAGGTTGAGCGAGCCGTCCGGCAAGGTCAGCGAGGAAGAACCGATTTTTACTACGATCCGCCGCGCTTGAGTAATCGCTTCCTGCCGCCCGCAAATCGACGTCGCCTGCGGTGCCGTTTGCGACTCGTTTTCCGGTACCCGCTGCGAGAGCGCTTGCGGCTGCGTGTGCAGCGCCGGTTGCGCCTGTGTGTGCAGCGCCGGTTGCGCCTGCGCCCCTGATCCCCTCTGTGACTGCGATTCTGCTTGGGGTTTTGCTACCGCGCCGGACTTTCCCGTTTCCTGGTTTGCCATTTATTTTACTTCTCCCTCGGGTCCGTCCAGATTCCGAGATCGCGTTCCTCGCGCAGCTCTTGCCGGGCCGCTTCTTTTGCGTCCATCCGGTCATGGAAGGCACGTTTGCGTTCGCGGCGCGTGGCCCGCTGGCGTTCTTCTAGCCGCTGGTCGGTGCCGCGCGGGCCGAGTAGTTCGGCGCCGGTCGCCATGGTTGGCTCCCAATCGAAAATGAAGCCGGAATCGGCCGGGCCAATAACTACCGGTTCGCCGGGCAGAGCACCCACGCGTGCCAGTTCGTCTTCGATGCCCAAACTAGTGAGGCGATCAGAAAGGTAGCCTACGGCCTCATCATTACCGAAATCGGTTTGCGAAATCCACCGTTCGGGTTTCTGGCCGCGCACCACCCAGTAGTCCGCGCCGCCGCGGTGGACCTTACTGATTGTGAAATCTTGTACGCTTTCTTCCAGGTGCGGGCGCAAGACGGGCCGGGATTCTTCCACTTCCGGCGCGGTGCGGCGTGCTTCTTCCACGAGTTCCCCCAAACCGTAGGTGAGGGCGTTCAAACCGGTGTGGGCCACGGTCGAAATTTCGTACACGGGGTAGCCCAGTTTTTCGATATCGGGCCGCACAAATTCGGCCAGCTCATGTGCTTCTGGCACATCAATCTTGTTGAGGATAACCACGCGCGGGCGTTCCATTAACGGCACTTGCCCTTCCAGTACCGGCACGTCTTCCGCAAAAGCCGCAAGTTCCGTTTCGATTTGCTGCAGGTCACTTACCGGATCGCGGCCCGGTTCCAGGGTTGCGCAGTCGATAACGTGCGCGATCACGGAGCAACGTTCGATATGCCGCAAAAATTCAAGGCCGAGCCCGCGCCCTTCCGAAGCTCCCGGGATCAGCCCGGGCACATCCGCAATCGTGTACCGCATTTCGCCGGCGGTAACGACGCCGAGGTTCGGGATCAGGGTGGTGAAAGGATAATCGGCAATCTTGGGCCGAGCCGCGGAAACTACCGCGATAAGGGAAGATTTGCCAGCACTCGGATAGCCCACCAGGGCCACATCGGCAATGGATTTTAGTTCCAGCACCACATCTTTGGTTTCGCCTTCTTCCCCGAGCAGGGCGAAACCGGGCGCGCGGCGCCGCGGGGAGGCCAGTGCGGCATTGCCCAGCCCGCCGACCCCGCCTTTAGCAGCCGTGTACTGCTCTCCCGGCGTGGAAAGATCGGCGAGCACTTCGCCTTCCGGGGTGCGAATCACCGTGCCGGCCGGCACTTTGAGAATCAGATCTTCCCCATTTTTGCCGCGCTGCAAATCTCCCGCGCCCGGTTCACCATTTTGGGCGCGTTGATGCGGAGCGTGGTGATAGTCAATCAGGGTGGCCTCATTGGTATCGGCTTCGAAGATAATAGACCCGCCGTGGCCGCCATTAGCGCCGTCGGGGCCGCCTAGCGGCTTGTATTTTTCCCGCCGCACAGAAGCGCACCCGTTCCCGCCCTTCCCCGCAGTGAGGTGGAGCGTGACCTTATCAACGAATGAAGCCACAGTGTTTCCCTTCCAGCTTGGTTTTCTTTGCGCCGCGCATTCAGTTTTCTTTACGCGTTGCGCGCGAGGTTCTCCCCGGGTGTTTTCTTAGCGCCGTGCACCCTGTTATTGTTTGCGCGCATGCACCCCGAGTACGCATCCGCAGTGATTAGCCGTTATATACGCTACGAGGGGTGGAAGGCTATGCCCTCCACCCCTCGATTAGCAAAAGTATTTATGCCTGTGCCGCAATCACATTGATGGTCTTGCGGATCCGGCCGCGGCGGAATTCTACCGTACCGGGCAACAGGGCGTACAGCGTGTCATCACGGCCGCGCCCCACGTTCGTACCCGGGTGGTACTTGGTACCACGCTGCCGTACGAGAATTTCGCCGGCCTTCACAGTCTGACCACCGAAGCGCTTGACCCCGAGCCGCTTAGCATTTGAATCGCGACCGTTGGTCGAAGAACTTGCACCCTTCTTATGAGCCATCTTCTACACCTCTTCTTTATTATCGAAGAGACCGCGAACTAAGCGATCTCCGTCACCTTGACGCGAGTGAGCTTCTGACGATGACCCATGCGCTTGCGGTAACCAGTCTTATTCTTATACTTCACGATCGAGATCTTCGGACCCTTCTCGTCACGGACGATCTCGGCCTTGACCTTGACGTTAATGCCATCGGCAGCCGTGGTGATCTTTTCACCGTCAACGAGCATAATGGGCTCGAGCTCAATCGTATCTCCGACTTCGCCATCAACTCTGTTCATAACGACGACGGAGCCGACAGACACCTTCTCCTGACGGCCGCCGGCCTTAACGATCGCGTACACCACGTTCTGCTCCTGAAATCCTATTTCACGCCGACCGGACGGCCAGCCTCATGATCATGTGCCTTAGCACCGACTATCCAGGGTAGCGTCTCTGGCCTGGAAGTCTCAAGTCGATATGACTGTGAAATGCCTTCCGTTTTTATGGCCTTCAACACTACCCTTTAGCCGCTTCCTTAGCCGCGGTGGATACCGTACCTCCCGAGGTCACGCCGCGTGAAGTGCCGCGCCGAGTAGTGGAGGCCGAAACGCCGCCTTGCACCCCCGCCGAAGGCGCCGCGGTAACCGTCACCTGCGTGGCCTTTTCGCCGCCCCCGCTGCTCTTTTGCGGGGTTACTACACCCGAAGAAACCGCGCCGTGGCGCCGCCGTGCTCGCGTTTGCGTAGCGCTAGCGACTTGCGCCTTACTTTCCTTCGCGGAGCCGCCCGTAGCGCTTTGCTTCGCAGCGCTTTCCTTCGCGGCGCTTTCCTTCGCAGCGCTTTTCTTCGCGGAGCTACCCTTAGCAGCGCTGCTACCTTTAGCAGCCCGGGCCTGCTTAGCACTCCCCTTGGCGGACTCGCTCTTCTCCGTATCCTTAGCGGAGCTAGCCTTCTCCTTAGTTTTAGCGGAGCCGCTCTTCTCTGCGTTTTTGGCAGAGCCGCCCTTGTCTTTAGCGGAGCTAGCCTTCTCGTTGTCTTTAGCGGAGCTCGCCCTTTCCTTCCCAGTTCCGTTCTTCGCTTTTGCGGAGCCGCGCTTTTCGTTGGCAGAGCCCGTTACTTCCTTCGCGGTGCCGCTCTTCGCCTTTGCGGTGCCGCTCTTATCCTTGCCGTCGTTTTCGGAAGTCGGTGTGGCCGGCGCAGTTTCCTTTTCTTGGCCGCGCTTATCTTGCTTGCCACGCGCCCGGGTTTTCCCGGGCGCGGCGTCGTCGGCCTTTTCTTCGTTATGCCCGGCCGCCGCAATGGAATTCATGGCCGCACCGGCAGCGCTACGTTGTGCTTCGCTTTGGGAAGCACTCGGTACTGTTTTCGCCGCATTTGCTTCGCGCCGCCGCTTACGCCGTGCCGCGCGGCTACTCGTACCCGCGTCGCCCTTTTCTACCGGCCGATCATGAATCAGATACCCGCGCCCATCGCAGGCCTCACACGAGGTGGAGAACGCTTCCACCAGGCCTTGCCCCACGCGTTTACGCGTCATTTGCACCAAGCCCAGGCTTGTTACCTCGGCTACTTGGTGGCGGGTGCGGTCCCGGCCCAAGCATTCCACCAGACGCCGTTCTACCAGTTCCCGGTTGGATTCCAGCACCATATCGATAAAATCGATAACGATAATGCCGCCAATATCGCGCAAGCGTAGTTGCCGCACGATCTCTTCGGCCGCTTCAAGATTATTGCGCGTCACGGTTTCTTCTAGCGAACCGCCCGAACCGGTGTATTTACCGGTGTTGACGTCGATCACCGTCATTGCTTCAGTGCGGTCAATGACCAGGGTGCCACCGCTGGGCAACCACACCTTTCGGTCAAAGGCCTTCGCCAACTGTTCATCCACCCGGTTGGCAGCGAAAATATCTTCCCGATCCGTCCACTTGGTTACCCGCTCACGCAATTCTGGCGACATCTCCGCCACATAAGCAGAGATCGTGGCATAAGCGTCGTTCCCCTGCACCTGGAGGCTTTCGAAATCCTCATTGAAGATATCGCGCACCACCCGCACGGCAAGCTCCGGCTCTTCCTTGAGGACCTTGGGCGCCCCCTTCGGGTTTTGCGATTTCTTTTGAATATCTTCCCAGGAGGCAGTGAGCCGGTCTACATCCGCTTGCAACTGTTCGGCGGTCGCACCTTCAGCAGCCGTGCGCACAATTACCCCGTGTTCTGCCGGCACGATCTCCTTCAGGAGTTTCTTGAGGCGGCGGCGTTCCTTTTCGGGGAGCTTCCGGGAAATACCCGTCATTTGCCCGCCCGGTACCAGTACCAGGTGGCGGCCGGCCAGCGTTATTTGCGAGGTGAGCCGTGCCCCCTTATGCCCAATCGGATCCTTCGTTACCTGCACGAGTACCGGATCGCCGCTCTTCAGCGCCTGCTCGATACGCCGGTTCTTACCGGTCACCCCGGCTGCTTCCCAGTTCACTTCCCCGGCATACAAGACCGCATTGCGGCCCTTCCCGATATCCACAAAGGCAGCTTCCATGGAAGGTAGGACGTTTTGTACCCGCCCCAGATACACGTTGCCAACCATCGAGACTTGCGTGTGGCGCGCAACGTAGTGTTCCACGAGCACGCCGTCTTCCAGCACGGCAATCTGGTTCAGTCCGTCTTGTTCGCGCACGAGCATGCGCCGGTCCACGGCTTCGCGGCGCGCCAAGTATTCGACTTCCGTAACCACGTGCCGGCGCCGGCCCGCATCGCGCGAATCCCGGCGCCGCTGCCGCTTTGCGGCTAAACGGGTAGATCCTTGCGGTGCGGTTACTTCATCGCTTCCCGCACCCGCCCCGGATAGGGAGCGACGACGCCGCCGCACGCTCCGCCCGGCCGAGGCCGTAGTGCCACCCCGCTCTGTTTCACGTGCACTGCTCGCCGCGCGGCGCC
Source organism: Actinobaculum suis (assembly GCF_900618115.1). Taxonomy (NCBI): domain Bacteria; kingdom Bacillati; phylum Actinomycetota; class Actinomycetes; order Actinomycetales; family Actinomycetaceae; genus Actinobaculum; species Actinobaculum suis. Next base: position 1,108,242 of record NZ_UYIO01000001.1, on the reverse strand, counting down.
GCCGAGTTTTACCCGCGGCTTCCCCGCTCTCCGCGGCGCGGCCATCCTCCCGCCCGCTGGAGCGGCGCGCCCGGCGCCGGGTACGACCATCCCGCCCGCCTTCGGCCGGCTCAGCTTCAGATTCTGCGCCTGCATCATCTTCTTCCGCGGCGAAATCTTCATCTTCGTCGTAGTATTCGGCGTCGTCGTAAAAAACGGCTTCCGTATCCACGTATACGGAACCGCCACCCACCGGACGTTGCACCCGAATAGCCTGCGATACGTCCGGTTCCTGGAATAGCAGACCGGGTTGGAACCCTGCTCCTAAACCGAAAGCGGCACCCGCACTTGCGGCCGCAGTTTCATTATTATTTTCCTCCGCGTTCGTGCCACCACTGGCTCCAAACGCACTGGTATTGAGGCCCATGCGCCTACACTTCCCGATTGCCGCGCACCCCGCATCGCGCGCTAGCAATCACACCTGCGAATACACTCCGCAGCAAAAAGCTCTCAGTCCGATTGCGCGCGAGCTTTGCTCAACACCTCGCCTTACGTAAAATCCGCGGTGGAGCCAGGCGCAGCGCCGCAATCGAGTTTCGGGGTTATGCGGAAACTCCCGAAATTCCCCTGTAAAGTTTACACAAGGGAATGCGCCACCAGGTAGGACATGAGCGGAGTCTCTCCCTCGTATCCGCGTCACGTTCGGCCTGCGCCCAAAACGGGCTCAACTCACGCCGGCGGCATGCGCAGCTCACTCCAGGAGCACGCCCACCCAGCAGAATCGGCCCGCCCACCCAGCAGAATCGGCCCGCCCACCATCTGCACCACCACGCACTCCACCCCAGCTGGCACGCCCGCGTGAGAAAAACCGTAAAACTCCAGCCCTACGCAGAGTCGCCAACCGTGATAACGGCTTTATGCCCGGACTGCTAAGATAAAGCCAATCGGGACCTAGGTCCCGTTTTCGACCAGGGTGTCTCTATCTTCTTCTGAAAGGGGCCGCTCTTTCGGGAAACTCGCGAACTTTTGGCGCGTAAGTAATCGTAAACGTTCAAGTTTGCGTCTAAGCTTAGGACGAAAGCCAGGGGCGATTCGCGTCGCCTCACGCGCCGGGTCCGCCGAGGCTACTCCGCAAGAGGATCGGCGAGAACGGCAACACAACTAGACAACATCAGAAAGGTGAAAAGGTGGACCCTATCACCCTTGCACGATGGCAGTTTGGTATTACGACGGTGTACCACTGGATTCAGGTACCCCTGACTATCGGGCTGTCCGTAATCGTTGCATATATGCAAACTAAGGCTCGCAAAACGGGCGATCCGAAGTGGCAGCGGATTACCGATTTCTTCGGCAAGATCCTGCTCATCAACTTTGCGCTCGGCGTAGCCACGGGGATTGTGCAGGAGTTCCAGTTCGGGTTGAACTGGTCCGAGTACTCGCGCTTCGTTGGTGACATCTTCGGGGCGCCGTTGGCCTTCGAAGCTCTCCTGGCCTTCTTCCTCGAATCGACTTTCCTGGGGCTGTGGATCTTCGGCAAGGGACGCCTGTCCCCCAAGGTACATAACCTCACCATCTGGCTGTTCTCCATCGGCACGATTCTTTCCGCTGCTTTCATCCTCGCGGCCAACTCCTTCATGCAGGATCCGCAAGGTGCAGTATTCAACCCGACCACCGGGCGTGCGGAACTCGATGGTATGAGCGGCTTCCTGAAGCTCTTTGGCACTACCTGGCAGTGGACCTTCGTGCACACGCTCTCCGCCTCCCTGATGCTTTCCGGCATTTTGGTAGCAGGCTTTGCTATCTGGTGGATGGCGCGTTCGATTCGCCTCACCGGCAACGAAAGCGAAGCACGTGAATACTGGAAGCCCACCGCCAAGATCGGTGCCTGGGTGGGCCTGGTGGCCGCGATCGTAGCGGCTCTTTCCGGGCACTTCATGGGCCAGCACCTCGGCAATATTCAGCCCACCAAGGCCGCGGCCATGATGGGCGTGTGCACGGGCGAAGAAAACGCGAAGCTCTCGCTGGTCATGTGGGGCAATAATTGTGAAGAAGCCGGCCAGATCTACATTCCGATCCCCGGCCTGGAATCCTTCATGATGACCAACCACTTCACCGGTCCGGAATCGCGCTTGCAGTCCATTGACGAAGCCAACCAGCAGGTGTTTGAAGGCATCAAGCAGATGGAAAACGTCAATGACGAACTGGTTACCAAGTTCACCGAAATGTACGGCGAAGATGCGGTAACGCCGAACGTACTCGTTTCCTACTACTCCTTCCGCGTCATGGTGGGTATCGGTTTGCTCGGCATTGTTATTACTGCCTCGGCACTCTGGGCACTCCGCGGCGATCGGCTTATCCGTTCGGAGAAGTGGGGTACCTTCTGGCTGTGGATGGTCCCCTTGCCGTTCATTGCGAACAGCGCCGGCTGGATGCTTACCGAAATGGGCCGCCAACCGTGGGTGGTGTACCCCTCGAATGTCGACGGCGTACTCCTCCTTACCAATATGGGTGTTTCCCATTCGGTTTCGGCAGCTTCCGTGGCCTTCTCGCTCACCGCCTTTACCTTGCTGTATGGCGCGCTGGGTGTGTGCTGGTTCTGGTTGCTTAGCCGCTACCTGAAGGAAGGCATCAACACCCACAAGAAGGTTATTGAGTACGACGCCGCGGATACCCCGCAGTTCGTCTACTAAGAAAGGGATCAATAGTGGAAGCATTTACATTGACACCGCTTACGGTCCTCTGGTTCATCATCATCGCGGTCTGCTGGATCGGTTACCTCTCTACCGAAGGATTTGGCTTCGGTACCGGCATGATGCTGAAGACGGTGGCCAAGGACGAACGCGAACGGCGGGCCCTCGTCAACACCGTTGGCCCGCACTGGGACGGTAACGAGGTGTGGATCCTCACCGCCGGTGGCGCTACCTTCGCCGCCTTCCCCGAGTGGTATGCCACCTGGTTCTCCGGGATGTACCTCGCTCTTATCTTGATTCTGCTGTGCCTGATCGTGCGGATCTGCGCCCTCGAATGGCGCAAGATGATCTCCACGGCTGGCTGGCGTAACTTCTGGGACACCGCGCACACGATCGTCTCCTGGTTGGTGCCGATTCTGCTCGGTGTAGCCTTCGCGAACTTCGTACAGGGCATGAAGATCGAAGTGGGCCGCTACGCGGAAGCGGGTGGCACCTTCCATGCGATCGCCCCGGCGGATGTGAACGTGCAAACCCTCGCTGATAACCACCACTACCTGACGGGCGGGTTCCTCTCGCTCCTCACGCCGTTCACGATTCTGGGCGGCCTGGCAGTGCTCGGCCTCTTCTTCACGCATGGCGCTCTGTGGCTTTCGATCAAGCTCGCCGGCCCCCTGCAGGAAAAGTACGAGAACCTTGCCAAGAAATCCTCGCTGGTCTCCACCGCGGTTGCGGCCGTGTGGGCGCTGTGGGCACAGTTTGCCTATAGCGAGCAGGTACTGGCTTGGATCCCGCTGCTCATCTGTGCACTACTGCTGGTTGGTACCGTGGCGGCACTCTATGCCCGCCGCGAGATCCTCGCCTTCGGTCTGCACTTCGCGGGTATCGCCATGGTGGTAGTGATGATCTTCGTGCAGATCTTCCCGAATGCTATGAAGTCCTCGATCGATCCGGCCTACTCGCTTACCCTGGCGCAGGCCGCTGCAACCGGCCCCACGCACGGCGTGATGACCATTGCAGCGCTAATCTTCGTGCCGATCGTCTTGGCCTACACCATTTGGGCCTACTCCGTATTCCGCAAGCGCATCGACGCCGGCCAGATTCCGGAAGAACCCGTGGGCTTGGATCCCAAGCGCGTGCGCGAATTCGAAACCCTTGCCTAAGCAAGGCAAGAATCTTGCTAAATCCGCAGGCTCCTAACGGGGGTCTCTCCTAACGGGGGTCTGAAGCAAGAAAATATCGGTTCCGCAGCGCACCCTACGCGCACGAAACCAAAGCTCGAAAAACCATAAACGTCGGTGTAGCTGTACCTCGCAGGCATAGCTACACCGACGTTTTGTTTACGTTCACGCAAGCGCGGAAAGAGTTTTCGGCCAGGCTGCCTATTCCGGCTATTTCCTTCTGGAAATGGGAAGTGCATTCCCACATGAAGATGCCGTGGGCGGCGCAGATGATTAGGATGAGATGAGCCGAGCGAGCAGAAAGTTGGGAGAAACGTACCTTGAAACCTGTTGATCCTCGCCTAATGAAATACGTGGGCCACGCCCGCCGCTATATTTTGGGCCTCGGCGGGCTCGGAGCCCTAGAAACCTGCCTGATATTGGCGCAATGCTTCCTTATCGCGGGCGCGATTTCCCCGGTTATTGACGGCGATAAGACCCTGCCCCAAGTTTTGTGGCTAGTAGCCGGAACCGGAATTGTTTTTGCCGCCCGGGCTCTGCTCAAATACGGCCGGGAAGCCTACGGGCACCGTGCTGCCCTGCGTACGATCTCCACGCTGCGCCAGAAAGTGCTGCGGAAAGCTGGGGATCTAGGCCCGCGCTGGCTTTCCGAAGGTAGATCTTCTACCACTACCACGCTGGTCACTTCCGGCCTAGACGATCTAGAACCCTATTTCGTCAAGTTCCTCCCCCAGCTGGTGCTATGCGTGCTAGCCACCCCGGTAGGCTTAGCCACCGTCCTCATCTTGGACTGGGTGAGCGCGCTGATTATCGTGTTCTGCATTCCGCTCATCCCACTTTTCATGATCCTGGTAGGCCGCATGACGGCTGCCTTCGCCAACGAACGCTTGGCATCCATGCAAAGGTTGGGCCAGCAGCTGCTTGATCTGCTGGGCGGCCTGGCTACTTTGAAAGGCTTAGGCCGGGAAAAGCAACCGGCACGCCGGGTCAAACAACTTGGTGACGACTATGCCAAGAAGACCATGCAAACTCTTTACGTGGCTTTCCTTTCCGGCGGGGTACTAGAATTCCTCACCACGCTATCCACCGCACTGGTGGCTGTGGAAGTGGGCTTGCGAATGGTAGCTGGAAATCTCGATCTATTTACCGGGCTCACTATCATCATGCTCACTCCGGAAGTTTTCAACCCGATCCGCGATGTGGGTACCCAGTTCCATGCGTCTTCGAATGGTGTGGCCGCTTCCGAACAAGCTTTAGACATTTTGGAAGCCCAAGATTCCCTGCAAGACGGTACACAACCCGCCCCGGACCTGCGTACCAGTGAGATCCGGATCGAAAACCTTTCGGTGCTCGCCCCGGGCCGGGAAACCGTTGCGCCGGCTGCTCTCAATGGAGTAATCCGGCCGGGCCAAATTGTTGCTCTACGCGGCACTTCCGGCTCCGGTAAAAGTACGACGGCGGCCGTACTCACCCGCTTTGTGGATCCCACCGAAGGCGAAGTGACTATTGGTGGGCTTTCGGTGCAAGAGATTTCCCGAGATGATCTGTGGAAACAAATCACCTGGGTGCCGCAACGCCCGGTGTTGATTCCGGGCACAGTGCTCGAAAATATTGGTGCCCCGCGCGGCGAAAAACTTGAACATGCCGCCCAGCTCGCTGGTTTTAGCGAAGTTGTAGCTAGCTTGCCTGCCGGCTGGGACACGATGATAGGCCAGGGCGGCACCGGGCTTTCGGTTGGGCAAAGGCAAAGGCTGGCCCTAACACGGGCCCTGCTGGATGATTCCCAGCTGGTGATCCTCGATGAGCCTTCCGCGCATTTGGATGCTCGCTCTGAAAACCACGTGGTGCAAACTGTCCAAGAGATCCGGCGGCAGGGCCGTACCGTCGTCGTTATCGCGCACCGCTTTGCCCTCGTGGAAGTGGCAGACGTAGTAATTGACGTGCACTCGGATACCGCTACCCCGGAGTTTTTGGCACAGCACGCCGCGGTGGCAGAAGCGATAGCACACCGGCAAGAAACCGAATCCGAAATCCGCGTGGCTGGCTCGCGCAGCGATAATGCGCTTGCCGCAATGGAACGCGGGGGCAAGAAAAAACGGGCCAAAACGCAACCCGCGCCAGCCAACACGCCCGCAACGGAGGTTCAAGCATGAAAGCGTTACCGCAAGAAGAACGGGTAGCACTACGGCGAATCATCAAGCTGCTCGAGGTCAATAAGCGCGATTTTTGGCTCTCGGTTTTGGCCGGAGCCGTGGGTATTGGTTCGGCCGTGGGGCTTTCCGCGGTTTCCGCCTGGATGATTACGCGAGCCTCGCAAATGCCGCCGGTAATGGCACTTTCGATTTCCGCTACCGCGGTGCGTGCCCTGGGCGTTTCCAAAGCAGTACTCCGCTATTTCAACCGCATTTTCTCCCACCGCGTGGCTTTGTACGGGATGTCCTCCCTGCGGACCACGGTCTATTCCACGCTCGCAGATTCTTCGACCGATGTGGTGACTTCGGTGCGACGCGGAGATCTACTGGCCCGCATGAATACCGATGTGGATGCGGTGGGCGAATTGATTGTGAAGGGTATCCAGCCTACTTGGGTGGCTTTCTTCGTCTCCCTGATTTCGGTGGCGATCGTGGGGAGCCTTTCTTTGCCAATCGGTATCGTATTGCTATTGGGGCTGATCGTTTCCGGGATTGTGGGGCCGTATTTTGCGCTCAAGGGTGGCCGGTTGGCCGAAGAAACCCAGGTGAAGGACCGCACCGAGATTTCTTCCCGGGCGCTAACCATGCTTGATTCGGCCGATGAACTGCGTATTTCCGGCAAGCTGAGCAAACTTGAAGCGGCCCAGGCGCACACCGAAGCCAAGATTTACCGGAACCGGGATGCGGCGGCCCGCCCGCAAGCTCTTTCTATTGCGATCGACACTTTGGCCATGGGGGCCACCGTGGTTTTGGCGATCATTATTGGTTCTTTGCAGCTCGCGCAGGGCACGCTTTCGGAAACCGCGCTGGCGGTTTGTGTACTCACTCCCCTGGCCGCTTTTGAAGGCACGCAGCCCTTGGGTGAAGCCGCGATCCAGATGGTCCGTTCCGGCAAGGCCGCCCAAAGAATCCTCGACCTACTCGACCGCGCCCGCGCCGCCAGCTCCAAGAGCGAAACGGCCGCCGCGGAAACGGTTGGTTCCGCGCAAAGTGCTGCCACTACGGAAACGGTTGGTTCTGGGCAAACGGCTGACGCGGTGGAAACGACAGCTGCGGAAACCGACGCCACCACTGCTGGCACCACCGCAGATACTGCTGCCGCCGGTGTTGCTGCCGCCGGTGTTGCTGCGGACGCCGCGGCCTCGGGCCTGGTGGCGCACGACCTCATCATTGGGTGGCCGGATGGTCCGGATGTGGCCGGGCCATTTAACTTCGCCTTCCCGCGCGGCAAGGCCGTTGCAATCGTGGGGCCTTCTGGCATTGGGAAATCGACGTTGTTGTTCTCAATGTCTGGGATGCTCAGCCCGCACGCGGGCAGTATGCGTTTGGAAGGTCGGGAAGTTTCCCGTATGGACCGCACCGAAGTTTCGCAGTTGCTGTCTTTGACCGCGGAAGACGCCCATATTTTCGAAACTAGTGTGCTAGAAAATCTGCGGGTTGCCCGCCCGTCCGTAACCGAACGCGAAGCAATTGTTTTGCTGGCAGAAGTGGGCTTGGGTGAATGGCTCACGCAATTGCCGGATGGGGTACATACCATCATGGGTGACGATGCGGCCACGATTTCTGGGGGCGAACGGCGTCGTCTGCTTTTGGCACGCGCCCTGGCCTCCCCCGCACAGTATCTGCTCTTGGACGAACCCGGTGAGCATTTGGATCCGGAAACTGCCGATCCGCTCATTCGGGATCTGCTGCGAGCCGGAAAACGCACCCAGCATCCGCGCACGATCATTTTGGCAACCCACCGGCTCACGCCTCTGGACGCCGCCGATCACGTTATTTTGTTGGCGCGCCAAGAGAACGGTGAAGTTGGTGTGGCACATAGTGGAACGCATGCGGAACTGGTGGCCAGCGTGCCAGAATACGCGTGGGCGGTAGCCCAAGAGGCGGCCGCACCGGAAGCGATCATGGCTGAAACCCCCGCGGCGGATCCGCTTTTAGGACCAACATTTACGGCAGAAAACATGCCGGCGGAGGCACAACGATGAAAGATCTCGCGGCCACGATTTCCCGGGCCTTGCAACTGACTGCTCGGCTGGACCAAACTGCGGTTCTGCAGAACTTGGCGGAAGGTGCTATGGATGCCACGGATTGCCAGGCCGCATTAATCGTGCTCATGAGTTCGCTAGGGGAACCGAATAATATTTTGCTCGCTGGTGAATGCCGGAACGTAGCCACCGAGCTAGAAGTAAAGCGGCGTATTTCTTTCTTCCTCGATCAACTACCAGACGAGGGGGTGGTGATTGCTAATTCGGGGCTCGAAAAGTGGAACGATATGCTCGACTTGGACGTGATGCCGAGCAATGCGCTTGCCGCCCCAATTCGTTCCGTGGATCGCGTGGTCGGCTACCTGTTCTTGCTAGAAAAAGAAGGCGGGTTTGGACCGGCCGATGAGCAAAACATTGAGCTCTTGGTTTCGGCCGCGGCAATCGCCGTGGAAAACTCGCGCTTGTACGAGGAATCCAATTCGCGGGCGCGGTGGATTGCCGCTTCTCGGGCTATTACTTCGGAACTGCTCAAGGGTAGCGATGAAGAAGACGCCCTGCAGCTCATTGCCGCCGAAATGCGAAAAGTTTCCCAGGCGGATGCGGCCCTTATTGTTTTGCCTTCCGTGGGTGACGTGTGGATTTGTGAAATTGTGGACGGTGCCGGATTTGAGGATCTTGTAGGTCTAATTCCCCCGCAATCCAGCCTTACTTTGCGGGTAGCCCGGGAAGTGCGGGGGCGGGTGGTCAGCGATGTATCGAATTTGGTAGGCATACCAGAAAAGCTCAAGCGTTTTGGGCCGGTGCTGTATGCCCCGATGGCGGCACGCGGAGAATCGAAAGGTGTGATCCTCCTGGGTCGTTCCGCCGGTTCTCCGGAATTTAACCTCGCCGATCTGGCAATGGCAGAAAACGTGGCCAGCCAGGCCGCGCTCGCTTTGGAACTGGCGGCGGCCCGGCACGTGCGGGCCCAAGCTGCCCAGCTGGAAGACCGTTCCCGGATTTCGCGAGACCTTCACGATTTCGCGATCCAACAGCTCTTTGCTTCCGGGATGGCACTTTCAGCAGCGCGGGCCGATCTGGCATGTGAAGAAACCGTGCCCGAATCAGTGCTCGGCACACTCGACCGGGCTATTACTTCTATTGACGAATCGGTGGGCCAAATCCGGCAAATTATCTATTCCTTGCGCGACCCGGCCGCTACCGTACCGATTTTGACGCGCCTGCGCCGCGAAATTTCTTCCGTTACTTCCCAGCTTGGTTTCGATCCCGAACTAACCGTCACCTACCTGAGTGAAGATATTACGGCCTCCGATAACACCGCGGTGGACGACGTACTCGGCTCGGATCTTTCTGATGACATTGTGGCCGTGGTGCGGGAAGGTATTTCAAATGCGGTCCGCCACGCGCAAGCCGACCATATTTGGGTAAAGGTGAGTATTGCGAACCACCGGGTGCGGGTTACCGTGGAGGACGACGGCGTAGGTGTGCGGGAAACTGGCCGCCGCTCCGGCCTTTCCAATCTGGCGGCCCGCGCCCAGCGCCATCACGGCTCTTTCTCGATCAGCCCCCGCGAAGAATCAGGCACAACCGTCCGCTGGACCGCCTCCATCGGCTAGATACCGCCCGCTGTGCTCCGCTACGAAACCGCTCGGTCCTGCGTCCAAGCCCAGCCGTGCTCGGCTAAGAACCGCTCGGCTAAGAACCATCCACGCTTGGCTAAAGCTAGCCGCCATCGGCTAGGTACCGAAAACCCCGCGGCTTGAGTTAGCACTCAAATCGCGGGGAATCATAGGGTGATTATTTGCCTGCTGCGAGTTTACTGGTTACGCCAGCCGGTGGCCCGTTGGCCGGCAACCCAAGCTGCTACCTGAGTGCGGCGTTGCAAGCCCATCTTGGAAAGCAAACTCGTGATGTGGTTCTTCACCGTCTTTTCGGCAACGCCAAGCCGGTCCCCGATCTCCCGGTTAGAAAGACCATCTCCGATCAGCTCCAAAACATTACGTTCAGACGGAGTAAGATCTGCCGTCGGATCGTCATGGTCAGCCCGGCGGCGAGAAATCGTCCGTTCATCAAGGAGCACTCGCCCGGCTGCAACTGCGCGGATATTGTCAGAAATCTCGGCACCGCGTACAGACTTCAAAAGATAAGCACGCGCGCCAGCCTCCAAGGATTCGGAAAGAGCATCGTCGTCGTCAAAAGAAGTAAGAACGATGCACTTGGTTTCCGGAGTTACTTCCTTGAACTGCTCCATAATGTCAATACCCGTGCCGTCACCCAGCCGCAAATCTACTAACGCTACATCCGGGCGCACCAACTCTCCGCGCCGGACGGCCTCCTGGACGCTACCGGCTTCGGCTACCACTTCCAGGCCATCCGAACGGTCCACGACCTCAGCTATCCCGCGCCGAACAACCTCATGATCGTCAATGATCATGACACGAATATTCTCAGACACGGTTCCTCATTTCCTGCTCTTGCTATATCACTACCACTGCGGGAGTCCTGCTCAAATTCTATCCATTTTTTGGTTACTCCTCCGGCCCTCGTCCGCCTTTGTGACCCGCATCGCCCAAACTACTTGTATCGCGCCCTCCTGCCAAAAACTAGCTGTGCGGTTTCTACCGAAGGTACCAATTCCGCGGTTTGTGCCCGAGGTACCAATTCCGCGGTTTATGCCCGAGGTACCAATTCCGCGGTTTGTGCCCGAGGTACCAATTCCGCGGTTTATGCAGTGTGCTAGCGCGCCGCGCCCAGCCCGGCCCGAATGCAGCGGCAGGCAGGATTGCGTTTCGGCACCAGGCGGGTTTGCGCGTGCAGGTCAGCGGATTTTGCGACGCCGGAGAGGCTGGCAGCGGGGGCAAAATACGGAGGACCTGCCGGAGATAACAATGCTCTCCATGGTGGTTCCGCATTCCAGGCAGGGCTGGCCGGCACGCCCGTAGGCGCGAAGTTTGCGTTGGAAATAGCCGGCCTCGCCATCCACATGCACGTAAAGCTCATCGAAAGATGTACCGCCGGCAGCTAATGCCTCTCGCAAAACCGTAGTCACTGCCGCAAAGAGCGTATGGGCTTCGGATTTTTTCAGGGAAGCGGCTTGTTGGCGTGGATGCAGACCGGCAATATGCAGGGCTTCGTCAGCGTAGATATTGCCGATCCCAGAAGTCAGCTGCTGATCAAGCAGCGCGGTTTTCACGGCCGTGCGTTTCCGGCGCAAGCGTTGCGCAAATTCTTCGGCAGTAAATGCCGGATCCAGAGGATCGCGGGCGATGCGAGCCATAGGCTCCGGTAGCAGGGCCCGCGTGGTTCCTTGCCCGCCTGGTAGCGCATCCGCCGTGGGAAGCAAAGCGCAGGGCTGCAGATAACCGAAAGTGCGCTGGTCAACAAAATCCAGACGCGTACCATTATCAAGCACCAGGCAGGCGCGCAGATGCCGTTCCGGGGCCGCATCGATCCGGAATTGGCCAGACATGCCCAGATGGGCAATTAGAGCTTGCGGGCCGTTCGCGTTTGCCACAGTTGCGGTGGCGGCGTGTGCAGTTGGTGCAACTTCGTTTGCCGCCGCTGCTGTATCAGCCATCGCCGCTACCGAGCCAGCCGCCGCCGGCTCCGCCGGTGCCGCTTCCGCTGCCCCCGCCGGCACCGCTGCCGCGTTGTCGCCCAGTTCGAACCAGAGGAACTTGCCGCGCCGTGCCACCGCTTCAATACGTTTGCCAATAATCGGAGCAAGGCCGTGCGGGGCGCGGCGAATTACACGCTCCCCAAAGCTCTCCGCCCGCGCGATCCGATGCCCGCGGGCATGCGCCTCTAGGCCGAGCCTTACCGATTCCACTTCGGGAAGCTCCGGCATCTCTATGCTTTCTTCTGCGCGGTGGCTTTGCCGGAACCCGTTTTACCGGTAGCTGTGGTACCACCCGCCGCAGTACCACCCGCCGCGGTACCGTTCCCGGCGCGCGCGCCACCACCGGTCGCATCACCCGCCGCGGTACCACCCGCCGCAGTACCGCCAGCTTCCGCGTTGGCCTTCTGCGCTTTTGCTTTGACTTCGCGGGTGATCATGCCGTAACTGGCTTCCGCCGCGGCGTGCCGCGCATTCTTTTGCGAGGTACCGCTACCCGTCCCCCACGTACGCCCATCCATCGAGGCCACGGCCGTGAAAACGCGGGCATGATCGGGCCCGGTGGAAGTAATCTCAAACTCCATGGTGCCTTCGTAGCCGATCGTATGCGCAACTTCTTCAAAACTGGTTTGCCAATCCAGATTCGGCGGCAGGTGGGAAGCTTCTTCCACCTTTTCGCTGAGCAAGCCCTCCACGATCTGGCGGGTTACTTCCATGCCGTGTTCCAAATAGGTAGCAGCAATAAGTGCTTCCACGGTGTCTGAAAGGATCGAATCTTTATTGCGACCCCCAGACTTTGCCTCGCCACGGCCCAAACGCAAATGCGAACCCAAATCTATTTGCCGCGCCACATCCGCGAGCGCTTTTTCGGATACTGCGTTGGTTTTGATGCGTGACATATCGCCTTCTGAGGCGTCGGGGAATTCCCGGAAAACGCGTTCGGCGATGATCAGGCCGAGGATGGAATCGCCTAGGAATTCTAGGCGTTCGTTGTGTGGTTCGTCGTGTTCGAAAGCGAAGCTGCGGTGTGTCAAGGCCCGGCGTAAAAGCGGGCGGGAAAGATCTGCACCCCATTTTTCGATAAGCCGTTTGTAGCCCGTTGGACTCCCCTACTTTCCTGTTTCTTGTGCCCGCAGTTGCGCTTCTAATGCGTCGAGCGCGGCGGACTGAATTGGTGGTAGTTCGTGATGGTGGTCTGCTGGTAGTTCTTCGAGCCGGATTCCGCATACTGAGCACAAACCGGCACAGTCCGGTTCGCATAGCGGTTTGAATGGGAGGTTGAGGACGATGGCGTCCCGCAAGATGGATTCGATGTTTACGGCGTCGTTGAGTACGAGGGCGTGGTCTTCGGCGTCGTCGTCTCCTTCTGCTATGAGTTTTTCGCGCCGTTCGGGATAGTAGGCGAGGTCTGCGATTTTTTGGGTGCGGTGCCCGCTAATATCGCGCAGGCAGCGTGCGCATTGGCCCTCAATATCGACTTCTACGCTGCCGCCGATGTATACACCATCGGCAACGGAGGTGAGATCTACGGCCACGTACATTTCGGATCCGGCGGGTACGCGGATGAGTTCTAAGCCCATGTCTGCAGGTGCTGGATAGGTTTCTTCGTGGTGGATCACGCTGCCTTCCGCACGTGGCAAATCAACTAGGGAAATAACGTAAGTGTCACGGGTTGACATGCGTACTCCTCGCTGCGCTGTGGTTTTAGCGCATTGCTATGTTTACCTGTTTACCTGTTGCTGTTAGTTTTAGGCTCCGGCCGCGTGGCCTTCGTGGTGGCGCGAGCCGGTGCTCTGGGTGCTTTCTGCGGCGCTTCCGGTGCCGTAGGCGGCGCGGTTGGTGGTGTTCGAGTTGTGGGCGTTGCCGTTTGCGTTGGCGTTGCGCGAGCTGAACACGCTTTCTTGTTCGTAGGCGGAGCCGCCGTCTTCGAAAGCTACCCGGGAATCTTGGGTGCGGCTGGCGATCACTTGCCGACCCGCATAGATTTGGGATAGGGCGTGATCGATTTCGCTGTTTGCTGCCGCGGTGATTTCTTCGATTGAGCGGGAGACTTCCGCGATCCGGCCTTCCAGGGTGGCTAGAGTTTCGTCCGAGTATTGGTTGGCGCCTTCGCGTAGGCGTTCGGCCCGGATTTTTGCTTCGTCTTCGATCCGTTGGGCTTCGCTGCGGGCGGCTACGGTAATGGCGTCTTCGGATACTAGTCTTTGGGCGCGGGCCCGGGCTTCGGAGACGATCCGTTTGCCTTCTGTTTCGGCGGTGGCCACGATTTCTTGGGCTTCTTGCTGTGCTTTGGCTTTTGTGCGCTGAATGTTGGAGAGCACACCGTCTGCGCGTACTACTTGTTCGGGCACGGTATCCCGGGCGGCTACGAGCAGATCTAACATCTCCGACTTGTTGACCATCACCGAGGCAGACATCGGGATGGCCCGTGCTTCCTCGAGGATGTCGATGAGCGTGTCGAGAATCTCCATCACGGATTGCGCTTCAGTTTCTTCGCTCATGCGTATTTCTCCTTCAGTGCCCGAGCCACATTCTCGGGTACAAACCCATCTACATTGCCGCCGTGCCGGGCAACGTCCTTGACCAATGACGAGGCGATATGTGCCTTGCGCGGATCGCCTAGCACGAACACGGTTTCGATTCCCGAAAGTTCGCGATTCATAAGCGCCATCGAATATTCAGCGTCTAAATCTACCGCGCTGCGCAAGCCTTTTACGATGACCGACGCGCCTTCTTGCCGGCAAAATTCGACCAAGAGTCCCGTGGTTGCTTCTACTCGGATCTTCCCGTAGCTTCCCGGCTTGCCGTGGGAAGCGAGAGTTTCCGGCAGAGCTTGGCGAATAAACTCCACCCGTTGGGCCGCGGTAAAGAGCGGCGTTTTCGCTGAATTGTGAGCAACTGCCACAATCACCTCGTCAAACATTTTTGCGGCGCGGGCAAAAACATCGAGGTGGCCTAGGGTTACCGGGTCGAAAGATCCCGGGCAAACGGCACGTACCATATCCTCCAGTGTAGTCGCTTACTGGCTCTGACCTGCGGCCCACACTCGGGTATCGCCATAACTGCGTTCCCACACGAGTTCCCAACCGGCCGGCCAGTTAGGTTCGGGGCTTCTAGCATCACGTTCGACGACGGCCAGCCCGTCTTCCTGTAAGTGCTCTTCTAAATTAGCTAATAGCTGCGTGAGTTTTTGGTCCGTGTACTTGTAAGGCGGATCAATAAAGGCCACGTCGAATTTTTCGGGGCGCTCTTCGGCCACCCAGGCTTCCGCGGTCATTGCGGCCACGGTTATTTCTAAGCCCGCATGGCGCGCATTTTCGCGGATTACGGCCACCGCGGGACGGGAAGATTCCACGCAGACTACCTGCTTGGCGCCGCGGCTTTTAGCTTCCAGCCCGCAAGCTCCCGAACCGGAAAACAGATCGACGATTGTGCAGTCGCGAATAAAACCTCGATGTTCTAGCGCAGAAAATATTGCCTCCCGCACTTTCTCCGAAGTGGGCCGGGTGCCACTTTTCGGTACTTTCAGATTCCTGCCTTTGGCCGCTCCGGCAACGATACGGGTCATTTTTAGCCCCTCTCCATGTAGTCCGCGCGTTCGGTATCAAGTTCTGCAATCGCTTCCGCAAGCGCGGTATGTGCGGCAAGTTCAGAATCGGAGGCGACCTCTGCTTTTGCGGCGGCCCGCGCTTGCTCCACTATAGCTTTATCGTTGACGACGGAGAGGAACCGCAGGTGTGAGCTGCGGCCGGCCTGGCTAGAACCAAGTACGTCACCTTCGGCGCGTAGTTCTACATCCTTTTCGGCCAGGGCAAAACCGTCTGTGGTGCTAGCGAAAGCTTCCAGGCGGGAGTGGGCCACGCTTCCCGGTTCGGCGTTGCTAATGGCCAGGCAAATGCCGGGTTTGCTGCCGCGGCCAATGCGGCCGCGCAACTGGTGAAGTTGGGAGATGCCGAATCTATCGGCGTCGAGAATCACCATCATGGTGGCTTCCGGTACGTCCACACCTACTTCGATAACGGTGGTAGAAACTAGCAGGGGGCTTTCTCCGCTGGCGAAGCGGGCCATAACGCGGTTCTTTTCTTCCGTTTCTAGCCTGCCGTGCATGACGGCGATGTCGATGCCGGCCAGTTGCGGTAGGGCGCGCAGGCGGGCCGCGGTTTCCACCACGGAAGCCAGTTCCGGCGCGGCCGTATCTGCCGCCCCCACCGAAGCACCTGTATCTTCTTCGGCGGTGGCATCGATGCGCGGGCAGACCACGTAGACGCGGCCCCCGGCCGCTATTTCTTCCCGGGCTCGCTGCCAGGCCCGGGCTATCCACGGCGTATTGGCGGCCGGCACCAGACTCGTAGTTATACCAGCCCGGCCGGCCGGCATGTCTTTCAAAGTGGAAATGGCAAGGTCGCCAAAAACCGTCATGGCTATCGTGCGCGGGATGGGGGTTGCCGTCATAACTAGCGTGTGCACGCCGCGGGCGAGCCGATCGCGCTGATCTACCCCAAAACGATGCTGTTCATCTACTACCGCCAAGCCTAAGAATGGGAGCGAGACGGTATCCGAAAGGAGGGCGTGAGTACCAATCACGATCCCCGCCTCCCCTGAAGCCAGGCGGGCCAGAACGGTTCTTTTGGTGCTAGCCCGCATCGACCCGGTCAAAAGCTCGCAGCGCACATCCCAAGCCAGGCGGCCCAAAAGCTCGTTTATGGAACGGTAGTGTTGCTGGGCGAGCACTTCGGTGGGGGCAAGTAAAGCGGCCTGGCCACCGCCGTCGACCACCTGCAGCATGGCCCGCAAGGCCACCACGGTTTTCCCGGACCCCACATCGCCTTGCAAGAGCCGTTGCATGGGAGCCGTGCGGGCCAAATCTGCCGATATTTCTGTGCCCACGCTTTGCTGTCCGGCTGTGAGTGTATAGGGCAAGGCGGCGTCGAAAGCGTCCAGTATGCCGCCGGTGCGGAGCGGGTAGGCGGCAGTTTCACGTTGGGCAGTACGCGCCGAACGTTGCGCTAAAGCCGCCTGTAATACGAAAGCTTCTTCGTGTTTCATGCGGGCTCGGGCTACCCGCCACGCGTTTTCGTCCCGCGGTTCATGCAGGGCAAGCACGGCTTCGTATTTGCCGGGAAGGCCGTGCTTTTCCCGATACTGTGCGGGAAGCGGGTCTGGAAAATCGCTGGCCTGCAAACCCGGCAAAATGGTTGCCACCGCCCGCTGGATTTTCCAGGAAGGCAGCGCCGCCGTGGCGTGATAGATCGGAATGGGCCGAGCGAGCCGGGCAATATCGGTAGCCAGCGTGGCCTCGTCTTCGATTAGCTCATAATCCGGGTGGGTTAGTTGGAGCTGCCCGCGATAGGAAGAAACCGTTCCCGAAAAAATCGCGGTTTGCCCCGGTTGTAGCCGCGTTTCGTGGTATTTGAGCGGGCCCGCGGATTTACCAAAAAAGGTCAGGCCGAGCATACGTGCGCCGTCGGAAATATCTACCTTGAGAATAAAACCGCGCCGCGCATTCATGGGCCGCAAATTAGTGCTCTCCACGCGCGCGATTACGGTCACCGATTCGCCTTCCGCGACTTCGCGGAGGGGCATGAGCTGCCCGCGCGTGGCGTAGCGGAAGGGGAAATGGTAGGCGAGGTCACCCACGGTGTGCAGGCCGAGTTTACCCAGTTGGGTGGCGGTGCGTTTACCTAGCGTGCGTGCCAGCGGCCGGTGCAGCCCCGTCCAAGCGTCGGAAGTTACGGCGACGACGCCGGACTTCCCGCCGGTTTGTGCCTGTGAATCCTTGCCGGCCATGCTTCCCTTTCCCCGCCTTCGCGCGGCCCGATTATTTCCGCGGTGCTTCCAACCGCGGCCTTATCTACAGAACCACCACAGCCTTATTAACACTTATTAACAGAACCACCGCGGTCTTATTATCTGCGCGGTTATCTGCGCGTAGCTATTGTCCCCCGCATTAGGCTACCTCGTGCAAGGCAAAGGTTCGCTGCGGCTACTAGAGACTTGATAGCCTAACTTCAAGACTCATCGGTGGCGTTGGCGGCAAGACAACTATCCGCCAACGCCACCTCAACTAGATCGTACGAGAAGATGTTCAAGAAAATCACCTCAACTCTTCTAGTTTTTGTCGCGCTCCTTAGCACGATGATTGCATATCAGGCGCTTGAAGAACGATCATTAAACGCTCCCCCGCAAGCAACGGCAGCCTTTCGCATCATGGATTGGAGCGGCGAGCGCCGAGGGACAGACATACGAGACGCGATCGCCACCTTGGCTGACGAGAGCGGAGTGCAGGTCGCCCAGATCGTTCAGGATCCCGCAGATCCGCGCGCGTCCCGGATCCTCTACTGTTGTTAACCCAGGGTCGTTAACCAGAGTGCGCCTGTTGTTGTGCAAGAGGCCTCGCGGGGTGAAGCAAGAGCCTCCTACGGCGAAGCACGGCGCACCTGCCGTTAGCCAAACTTGGGCCCGACCCCCGGAAAGTGGACATGGGGGTGGTGTTTATGCTGCAAGGTCAAGTGTAGCTGACGCGTGTTTTTCGAAGGTGTCTGGGGCCTGGTAATTGCACCAGGTGTGCAATCGTTTCGTGTTATACCGAGTACACCACGCAAAGACCTGCCGGCGGCAGGAGAGCATGTTGGGGAAAACCTTCGCATTTTTGAGAACTTCTCGTTTGAGCGTTGCATTAAATGACTCTGCCAGCGCGTTATCGGCACTACTGCCTACAGCTCCCATGGATTGTTGTACTCCCAACTGGCGGCATGTTTCTTGAAATACAGAGGAGGTGTATACACTGCCGTGATCAGAATGGAAAATCGTTCCACGCAAGGATCCTCGCTGGTCTGCGGCCATCAGTAATGCCTCTCGGGCGAGTTCAACACGCATGTGATCTGCAATCGCAAAACCGACCAGTTTCCGGGAGAAACAGTCAATCACAGTAGCCAGATACATATTCTTTTGCCCGGCAAGGGGAAGATATGTAATGTCCCCGACAAGCTTGTCGTTAGGCCTGGCCGCGGTGAAATCACGCTCGAGAAGATCATCAAAGACCCGCTTATGTGGATCACTGACAGTAGTGCGAACACGACGTTTTTTCGTAAAACCTGCCAACCCGAGAGCTTTCATCACCCGTGCTACGCGTTTGTGATTTACCGGCTGGTCCGGGGTCTGCGCAGTAAGCAACGCGGCTATACGTTTAGCACCATACAAGCCACCTTCCGCCTCGAAAGCGATCCGAATTCGCTCCCCTAGCAGCCCGTCAGCGTATACCTGTTGCTCGCGCCGGGCCGCATTTGCGGCCCACTTGTAATAGGAAGAACGCCTTACTTTCAGTACGGTACACATCCGCTTGACTGAGAACTCAGTACGGTGGTCCTCGATGAACTTGAAGCGGATCACAAGCCCATCTCCTTCGCGAAATACTGCGCCGCCTTGCGCAAAATATCGCGTTCTTCTTTCAAAAGCGCGTTTTCCTTTTCGAGTTGTCGGATTCTCTCTGCTTCAGATAAGACCCGCGCCGCCTCTGCTTCTTTGCGCCGCCTGGCCCGCACCCCGGTGCCAAACTGGTTTACCCAGTTTTGCAGCGAATTACGATTAATTCCCAGATCAGAAGCAACCTGCGCCATTGAAGCCTCGCTGGACTCGTACGCGGCTACCGCGTCTTTCTTGAACTGCGCGGAATATGTTTTACGGGACATGGTAGAAGACTACCTTTCTCCGGCTGAACGCCGGGGCTAGCCCATGTCCACTTTCCGGGGGTCAGGTCCCTTATCCTGCAGGTAGGCAACGTGCGCGATCGCACGAAACCCAGACTTGGCAAGTGAATTGCTCAACAGCTAGACTAGCGTGGTTGTAATTCTTACCTCGGGGCATTCTGGCTCCGGAAATCCGAAGGAGAGAACCGTGGCTTCTGTTTGCGAACTTTGTGGCAAGCGCCCGGGCTTCGGCAAGAGCGTTTCGCACTCGCACGTGCGGACTAGCCGCCGCTGGAACCCGAATATCCAGCGTGTGCGCGCACTCGTTAAAGGTGCCCCGAAGCGTCTCAACGTGTGCACCTCCTGCCTCAAAGCCGGCAAGGTGCAGCGCGCCGCCTAGGCAAAGCAAATAATTCAGGTGGGGCCCGCAGTCGGAAACGACTACGGGCCCCACCCTTTTATCAATAACCAGCATTGCCGCGCTTTGCCAGAAACGTGTTTGCGAGGCTAGCAATGCTCGCCCCGCAAACTATCACGTCAAAACGAACTGCCTAAAACAAGGTAGCCCGCTGGCACGAAGAAATTCTTAGAGCGAGAAGTCCACTACCATGCGGCCTTCGATCTTGCCGGCCAGCATCTCGTCGATCATGTCATTCAGATCGCCAAGCGGGCGCGTACGTACGATCGGTTTGACCAAACCATCTGCGCCGAACTGGAAAGCTTCAGCCAAGTCTTGGCGGGTACCCACCAAGGTACCCTTCACCTTGATGCCGTCGAGCACCGTCTTTACGATCGGCAGGTCAATGGCACCGTTGGGTAGGCCCACGCAAACCACGGTCCCGTTGGCCCGCACGCAATTCACTGCCTGGTTGAAGGCCGCCGGGTTGACGGCGGTTACCACCGCAACATGGGCGCCACCGATCTTTTCTTGGATCCACTTGCCCGAATCAATCTCCCCGGAGTTTACGGTCAGATCTGCACCGATTTTCCGGGCCGTTTCAAGCTTGGCATCGTTAATATCCACGGCGATTACGTGCGCCTTGAATACATTCTTGGCATACTGTACGGCCAGGTTACCCAGCCCGCCGGCACCATAAATTGCGACCCACTGGCCAGGCTTAATCTCCCCAACCTTGAGCGCCTTATAGGTGGTTACCCCGGCGCAGGTAATGGACGAAGCTTCCACCGGGTCCAGGCCCTCCGGAACCTTCACCGCATAGTCCGCCTTCACAATGCAGTATTCAGCCATTGCGCCATCTACCGTGTAACCGGCGTTCTCAACGCTCCGGCACAAAGTCTCATTACCACTTATACAATATTCACAATGCCCACAGCCAGCGAAGAACCAAGCAATAGAAACCCGATCCCCCACCTTTAGCGAGGTTACGTCTTCGCCGATTTCTTCGACGATGCCAACCCCTTCGTGGCCGAGTACGCGGCCCGGAACTTCCCCGAAGTCACCGGCAGCAACATGCAAATCAGTGTGGCAGAGGCCGGAATATTCCACCCGCACTTTCGCTTCATTGGCACGAATCGGCCGAAGCTCAAAATCATCGATGATATCTACGTGTCCATCACTATTTTGACGAACTACTGCTGCGCGCATATTTCCTCCTTGAGGTCCGGGCATCTTTACCCGAGAGTTCTGCATGATACGCGCGGAAAACAGCTAGCTTTCCGCAAGCCAGTGGCCAGGGCAGCCGGCCATACGGGTAATGGCCGGCACGCACCCCAACCAGGGCGTGGCTCCGTAGCAACTGCCAATGCATTTAGCACAAAACTGCGTTTAAAGCGACTGCTTTAGTGAGAAACGCAGTAACACGCTGGGTGAGTAGCAGTAAGCTACGGCACATTCACCCCTGACTCACGTAGATTATGCCTCAGGCATTGGCGATTTTCATCCGCCAAAATCCCCTGCCGAATCGCCAATTTTTCCGCCCCTACCCGGGGACTTACATCCTTCGCACCGCCTCTACCAGCCACTTTGTCGGTTGAAATCTCAATCTTTCCGAACAGTTTGCCGCACTGGTCCTTTGGTCACAACGTGGCGCCACTGCCCATCTCTATTGAGAACCGCTATTACATTTGATTTTGGTCACGACGCCGTCTTTCCCGCTGTCTTCGCTGCCTGCGGTTCCCGGGCGGCGTCACTATTGCTGGGTGCCGGCGGCCAGGGGTGCCGTTTTGGCAAAGTGGTCCCATCCACCCAGCCCGGAGATTGCATTGCCGTCTAGGGTGATGCGGCCGTGGGGGTCGGCGTCGCGCACGGTACCAATCCGGCGGAAACCATCCGGCAAGGTTGGGGTACGTGCGCCCCAGGCTCGCGAGTGGGGACGGTCGAGCGTGCCTACAAAACCGTGGTCTTCCCCGCCGGTAAGTACGCACCGGTACACCCAGTCCACCGGATCGGTGCGGCCCAGGTGGCGGGCCACCGGCAGTAAGGCGTGCATGTCTGCTTCCAAGGAACCGGTATCTATATCGATCCACACTTGGGAGGCAGCAGCGATCCGGGATAGATCGCGGATCAGGCCGTCGGAAACGTCCATGAAAGCGCCCAGGGCGCCGGCCCGGGCGGCATCTAAAGCTTGCTCTACGGGCGGCTTGGGCCGGCGAAAATCGTCAATGAGCATGGTTTCCGTATTGGGGAAGGCGGAATCTTGCGGGGAAAATCCACGCCGCAAAAGTTCATAACCGGCTGCTGCATGGCCAATGTTTCCCACGTGAATCACGGCTTCCCCCGGCAGTGCGCTTTGCCGCAAAAGCGGGGCGCGCCCTTCCAGATCGCCAATTACCGTCACAGAAATAGTGAGCGTTTCGCCGCTCACCAGATCTCCCCCATCCACACCGCACCCCAGCGGCGCGCACGCATCTGCCATACCGCGCGCTAAATCTTCCACCCAGGCCACCGGGAGCATCCCCGGCAGTTGCATGGAAACCAAGAGAGAAACCGGGCGGGCGCCCATGGCTACCGCGTCAGCAATATTTTGCATCGCTGCCCGCCAACCCACATCGCGGCCGGTAGACCAATCGCGCCGGAAATGTACGCCGTCTACCAGCATGTCCGTAGAAATTGCGGGTTTGCCATCCGAGATCCGAAGCACCGTGCAGTCATCCCCCGTGGGCACTTCCACGCCGTGCGCACGATCGCGCCGGCGCGGCAGTAACGGGAGGATACGCGCTAACAGGGCATCTTCAGTCAGATCACGAATAAACACGCCTTATATCATCTCACGTCCGGCCCTGCGGAAATATGAGCAAGCCGGCTTATTCTCCACTAGCCCAGCAGCTAGGGCGCCAAAACCAGCAGCTCGGCGCCAAAACCTGCAGTTTGGGTACAAAACTTACCCGGTGCAGCCCGGCTCCCCGGCACGATCAGTATTACCGGGCACGGCCTGCTTTCCACTTGGCCCAGCACGGCCCGGCTTGCCCGGCACGATCAACATTGCCGGGCACGGCCCGCTTCACTGCGCTACTTGTTTTGCTCGGCGCTCACGAAATCCACGAAAGCTTGCAGGAGGCTGCGCAGGAAAGCTTCCGAACCCGGATCCACTGTGCCATCGGGCTGGATTTGCGCTACTGCGTTATTGATATAAGCCTCCGGCTGGCCCAGCAGCTTGACGTTAAAGAAACCTAGGGCAGCGCGCAGGTGATTTTGTGCCACAGCCGTACCAATCCCAGAAGAGGAAACTCCGGCCACATAAACCGGCTTGCCGGTGAGCACGGATTCTCCCCAGGGCCGGGAGGCCCATTCGATGGCATTCATAATCGAAGCGGCTGGCATCCGGTTATGTTCCGGCGTAATAATCAGCAGGCCATCAGCATCGGCCAGCTTTTGCTTGTATTCCTTCGCCCACTGCGGGTAGTTCGCATCCACATCGCGGCCGTATAGATCGAAATCATTTATGTGCAGATCAATTAGCTCCACACCTTCCGGTGCGTTCTTCTCCCAGAACCGTGCCAGGCCAGCATTGATGGAATCCTTGGCCTTCGAGCCCACCATGTACGCAATTTTCATGTGAATCTACATCCTTTCCCTGGCACCGCCGTGTGGCGCCGCCCCTCGAACGTTAGTTGAAGTTGTAACTACATTGGGTGTGCACTTATTCCGAGCGGGCACAGTTCACATATTTTTCTGACGCTACTACACATGCGTTAGCCTGGCAGACTACCTGACCACCCGAGCCGGTGAAAGTTTTGCGCAGTTAATATGCCTGGCAAGCTAATATGCCTGGCAAACTAATATGCCTGGCAAGCTAATATGCCTGGCAAGCCAGGGGTCGCTCCAAGCCAAGGGTAATAAGTTCGTCAATGAGCGCCGAATAGGGCAAGCCGCTTGCTTCCCACAGCGCCGGATACATGGAAACATTCGTGAAACCGGGCATGGTGTTGATTTCATTGACTACGAAGGGCCGGGCAGGATCTTCGGTGAGGAAGAAATCAACCCGAGCTAAACCTTCACAACCCAGGGCCGTGAAAACCTTTACTGCACATTCTCGCATTTCGGTGGCGGTTTGCGGCGGAATATGCGCCGGAATTTGCATGCTAAAACCGCCATTATCTTCGTACTTGGTTTCGAAGTCATACCACTGGGAGGTGAGCACGATTTCGCCGAGTACGGTAGCGCGCGGAGGTTGCGTGCCGTGGCCACCCAAAACGGCGCATTCAATTTCCCGCCCCGGAATGCCCTGTTCAATTAGCACTTTGCCATCAACTTGGCGTGCCGCTTCCACCGCGGCATCCAGTTCGGATAGCTCGGCCACGCGGGTGATCCCCAAACTAGAACCCGCCCGCGCCGGCTTCACATAAAGCGGGAAGCCTAGCTGCGCAGCTTCTTCGCGCACCTTTTCGCGCTCATTTTCCCACCGGGCCGGATCGGCAAGTACGTGGGGCGTGCACGGAATGCCGTGTTCTTGCAAAAGCATCTTCGTATAGTGCTTGTCCATCCCCGCCGCAGAAGCAAATACCCCGCATCCCACATACGGCAAACCCATAAGCTCAAACAGGCCTTGGATAGTACCGTCTTCCCCACACGGGCCGTGCAAAAGCGGGAAAGCAATATCTATGGGCCCGAGCGAACGTAGCTTGCCAGCGGCGTCGTCGGCCACTAAAAGATCCCGACCCGGCCCGTAAACGGTGAGCACGCGTTCACTTCCCACCGTTACTTCTCCGTGCGGCCCACCTGCTTCCAACCGGTCAGGGTTATCGACGCCGGGTACCCACGTCCCGTCCTTTGCGATCGCCACGGGAACAACTTCGTACTTTTCCCGGTCGATGGCCCGCATTACTGAAGCGGCCGTCAAGCACGAAACCGAATGCTCGCCGGATACTCCGCCATAAATGATGGCAACCCGGATCTTTCCCACGTTTCTGCCTCTCTTTCCCGGGCGCGCTCCCCGCGCATAACCCCAAGCACGTTATTATTCTCTTGCAACCGGGACGCTCGTGAAACACGTATTCGGCCAGCCGGTACCGCAGATTCGAGCGAACCTGCAACCCTCCAACCGTATCGCACCGCGGGCCGCGAGCGCCGCCGCGCAACCCGATTTGGCGAAGAATAGTTTTCGGTCATACCGCTAACTTGGCGAAAAATAGCCTGCACACTATGATCACGTTATGGGTCGAATCACAAAACAAAAACTATATGCCCTGCTAGCGTGCGCTGCTCTCGGGCTTGGGGCTTGCTCTTCCGGAGGCTCTTCTGCCGGGCCAAGTGCGGAAGGTGCGGCGAATGCCAGCAGTTCAGCATCGGCTACCGATGCGGCAAATACCTCTGATAGCGCGGCGAGTGCGAGCGCGGCGGCGACTGCCGGGGAGGATGCGGTAGATACGGCTCCCTTTATTACCGGTGATTCCAAATCGGCGGATGCGGAGAATACGGGTGAGGCTACCGCGCAGATCAAGGCGACGCGGGTGGCGGGCCATCCCGGTTATGATCGCGTGGTTGTGGAATATGAGAGCGCCGGTAAGCTTGGCTGGTTTAGTTCCTGGGTAGACGAACCTTTCACTGATGGGAAGGGTGATCGTATCGATATGCCGGGAAGTAAGTTCCTGGAAGTTAGTGTGGCCGGGGCGCAAATTCCTGAGGTCTACTTCCAAGCGCAAACCCCAGATCCGGATCAGCCGCTACCAGATATTCAGGCCCCGAATATGGGCGGTGCGAAGGTTGTGCAGGGGGTGTATACCGAGTGGCCCTTTGAGGGTATGCATACGATCCACATTGGGGTGGATAAGGAGCGCCCTTATCGGGTACAAATTCTTGATAATCCGGCTCGCGTGGTTATTGATGTTGCCACTGACTAAAGCTTTGCGCTAGCTAGTAACTATTTGGCCCGCCCAGTACACAGCCCGCCCAGGTGTGTACCGGGCGGGTCAAATCTATACCGGGCGGGTTATTTTTTTTGTTTAGGTGCGCTGGTTTCGCTTGCTATGGCTGGCCCCGTGTTACCGGCCGCGCGGGTAGAAACGCAAGTCGAGGACGTATTGGCGGTGGGACTCATCGGGCATTTTGCCAACCCGTTCGCGGTAGCTTCCCACTAGGTCTATGAGTTGTGTTGCTAGTGCGGAGGCTTCTTCTTCGCTCAAGGCAATCCCGCTGAAAATCTCTAATGATTCGCCGGCACGTGGCGTTTCGGTCTTGCTAGTAGCTGCGCCGGTAACCGGGGTTTGTTCTGTGCCGGAAGTTTCACTTGTATCAGGCACGGTTTCTTCGTGCGCGCTAGCCGTGGTTTTAGGTGCCGAAGTGTTTTCCATATAGCGGGCATGTTCGCTAGACCGCACGGCTTCTAATTGTGTGACTACGCGCTGGCCCAGTTCCCGATCGTCAATCTTCCACCCGACCACCGGCGCTATTTCCCACCAGATTTCTCGCCCATCCGCGCCCGGAACATTTGCTTCGTGAATAAGGCCGGCCTGTTGCAGTTTTTTGATGTGGTACGCCAAAGAGTTAGGTGTGCGGTCCAGATCGGCGGCAAGGTCTTTTTGCCGTTGCGGGCTGGCAAACATGAGGGAGGTCAGAATCGCCATGCGCTGCGGATTTGCCATCACATCCACCTGTTCGGCGGTGAGTTCGTAAATCTCTTCTGGCGTTCCAGTGCCGCGCGCGCCGGCCCCGGCGCCCATGTTCGCTTTCGCACCCGACTCTGCCGTACCGCTCATGTACTTCCGTTCCTTACCGCAAGTTCGCGTGCGTGCTTTTCTTCCGGTGCTACTCCTCCGGTACTCGCCAGCATTTTCAATAACGATTTGCCCGCGACTTCGAAACTGCACGCACCAAATTCTTCTCCCGCCCAGGTTAGCACCAGCTCACGTGGCGGGTATGCGCACAGTTGGTACCCGCGTGCTCTGTACTTTAGAGCCGCTCGATGTAGCCTTGCCACTCGTCCGGAAGCGGAATCTCTCTTACCTGGCGTGAGGAAATCGCGATCAGCACGCTGAGCGCGAGTAGCGGCCAGAAAATTGCCATGCACACCCACGGCGCGGCATTTTCTAGTAGCCAACCGCAAATGATCCCGGTAAGCGTATTGGTGAGGTTCATCAGACCGAAAATCGCGTTCACGCGCCCCTGCATTTCCGCGGGCACGATCCCCATAATAAAGCCCACCAGGCCCGAATTAACCGCGGGGATCAGAGCCATCGCCAGGCACATGCAAATCAGATATGTGAGCGCAGTTTGGCTAAAGACCAGCGGCAACATAAATAGTGCCATGCAGCCCATGGTCACTATCAAAAGCTGGCCGGTTTTAATCTTGTTTACGAGTTTTCCCGCCACTACGGCTCCCAAAATAGAGACGACGCCGGTAGCAGCTTGGATCATGCCCAAATGGACAGAGCTAATACCGCCGGCCACCAGGTACAAGTTCATGCCCGTAGAAATCCCGGTAAAACCTAGATTGATAACCAAGGCGGCAATAAAGATTTGGCGCAAAACCCCGTGTTGGCCCAAGAATGCGAAGCCAGCTTTTATATCAGCACCCAAAGATGCTGCTTTCGGCGCCGCGTCTGCGTGGTTTGTAAGGTTGGCGTGGTTTGTTTGGTTTGGGTGTGGCCGCAGATCGGTGCGGATCATGAGAGCCGCGCCAACCAGAATGAAATAGCACAGGGCGGGCACAAAGAATGGCAACCAGTCGCGGAGCACATACAGGAAACCGCCGAGCGGTGAACCCAAGATGCTAATGGCCCCATCGCGTCCCTGGTTATTCGCCTGGGCTTGCGCAAATTGCGAGACCGGCACGATGGAACGCAAGGCGGCGTTCGTAGCCTGCCCAAATAGACCGCCCGTTACCGAAGAGCCCGCGCATATCAGCAACAGCACGGGGTACGTCATGTGTCCGGTGAGCAAGAGGAAACCGGCTACCATCCACAGCGCCCCCGAAATAGCTCCGTACAGGATCATTGCCCGGCGGCGATCCATTCGGTCCACTATGGCCCCGCCAACCACGCCCACCAGGATCATGGTCAGCCCCATCACGGTGCCGATTAGTCCGGCCGTGGTCGTGGACCCGGTAAGCGCGTAGGCCACGAAGGTCATCGCCAAGCTCCGTACGGAAATTCCCAGCTGAGAGCTGGTATCCCCCAAGAACCACCACCGGTAATCGCGGTTCTGCCACAGTTTTGCCGGTGGTGGCGGAGCTGCCTGCGGTGGCGTAGCTGCTTGCGGTGGCGTAGCGTCCCGCAATGCCGGAGCAGCCTGCGGTGCCGGAGCGTTCTGCGGTGGCGGAGCTGCCTGCGGTGATGTACCGGCCTGCGGTGATGGATGTTTCTTCTCTGTTTCCATACCCACAGACTATTACCCCAAAAGATTTAGAACAACTCTTTTGGGGTAATGTTTTGTGGTGCAACGCGCCTCGATTTTCATACACATTTACGCGCCTGAGAACTACATCTTCTTCGCAGCCACGCTGTGTTCACAACTACATCGCGCGCAGCCGCAGCGTGCGGTTTTAGAACCTGCGCATTTTTGGCGAGCGCCGATTCGCGTTCATCCCGCGAGCGCGTATTCGGGGTTATTCGGCGAGCACAGTGATGTCAGCGCCCAGGTCGAGTAGTTTGCCTACGAAGTTTTCGTAGCCGCGGTCGATCACGTCTACCCCGGATACTCGTGATTCCCCTTCGGCGGCTAGTGCCGCGATCAGGTGGGAGAAGCCGCCGCGTAGATCCGGTACGTGAATATCGGCACCGCGGAGCGGGGTGGGGCCTTGGATAACTGCGGAATGGTAGAAGTTGCGTTGCCCGAAGCGGCATTCGTGCCCGCCTAAGCATTCGCGATATGTCTGAATATTGGCGCCCATTTCCCGCAGTGCCTGGGTGAAACCGAATCGGTTCTCGTACACGGTTTCATGCACAATGGAAAGCCCGTTGGACTGGGTTAGGGCCACGACCAAAGGTTGTTGCCAGTCCGTCATAAATCCGGGGTGTACGTCGGTTTCCACGAGGATGGCGTTCAGGTCTCCGCCCGGATGCCAGAAGCGGATTCCGTCGTCGCGCACATCAAACTTGCCGCCGGCTTTCCGGAAAGTGTTGAGGAAGGAGACCATGGGTTGCTGTTGGGCGCCGCGCACGAAAATATCTCCGTGCGTAGCCAAAGCGGCCGAGGCCCACGAGCCTGCCTCAATCCGGTCTGGGAGGGCTGTGTGGTGGAAACCGTGCAGTTCTTTCACGCCCTCGATGCGAATCGTGCGATCCGTATCGAGGGAGATCACGGCCCCCATTTTTTGGAGCACGTTAATTAGGTCTTCGATTTCCGGTTCTACGGCCGCGTTGGAAAGTACCGTAATGCCGTCTGCCATAACTGCGGTGAGCAGGGTTTGTTCCGTTGCGCCCACGGATGGATAGGGCAAGCGGACGGGTTTGGCCGTTAGCCCCTTGGGTGCTACCAAGTGCATACCGGCAGCTTCCTGCACGCGCTTTGCTCCGAATTCTTCGAGTACGCGCAAATGGAAATCAACCGGGCGGGCTCCAATATGGCAGCCGCCCAGATCCGGGATAAATGCTTCGCCCAATGCATGTAGCAAAGGCCCGGCAAATAGGATCGGAATGCGCGAAGAACCAGCTAGGGCATTTACTTCTAGCGGGTTTTCCGGCAGGTGGATCTCTCCCGGGGTGATGGTGACGGTCCCTTCTTCGGGCTGGTAATCAACTTCCACTCCGTGCAGGCGGAGCAGGTCAGAGACCACTTCCACGTCGCGGATTTGCGGCACGTTCCGCAGCACTGAGGTTTCCCTCGTGAGGAGCGCAGCCACCATGGCTTTCGAGACGAAATTCTTCGCGCCTCTTACATGAACCTCACCCGAAAGTGGGTGCCCACCATCAACAAGGAGTTTAGAAACCATAACTTTCCCTTCAGGTTCGGCGCCTACCGCGCTCACCAGTCTACCGGTCCGGCCTGCCTCCGGTTACTATCCAAAAACCGGCCCGGCATAAAGCTCCCAATAACATTGGCAACTCTAGCCGAGCCGGCACCAAATCGCGCCTATAGCCGCGCGTAGCCACTTATAGCCGCGCGTGGCCACCTACCCGAGCGGTACTTCCGCGCCGAGCGGGCCTTCCCGGGTGGGCATATCTGCTTCCCGAGCCGAACTAACCGGTGCTGCCGGCAAATGCCTTTGCGGTAGCGTACGGGGTTTGTAACTCGGCCGGCGCTCCTCGTATTCCCGAATCAGATCGGCATCACGCAAAGTTAGCGCAATATCATCCAGGCCTTCTTGCAAACGCCACCGGGTATAGTCGTCGATTTCAAAGGAATCCGTGAAATCACCGCAGGTCACCGTTTTTTCTTCCAGGTTCACGGTGATTTCAATTCCGGGCTGGGATTCGAGCAGCTGCCACAAAGTTTCCGCGCACGCATCGGAAATAACCCCGGCAACCAGGCCTTGCTTGCCCATATTGCCGCGGAAAATATCGCCAAAGCGCGGGGCGAGCACAGCTTTGAAGCCCCAATCGCGCAAACCCCACACCGCGTGTTCACGTGAAGAACCGGTACCAAAATCCCGGCCGGCTACCAGCACCGAACCGTGCTTATAGGCCTCTTGGTTCAAAACGAATTCCGGATCGCGCCGCCGCACCGCAAACAGCGCATCCTCATAACCAGTTTTCGTGATTCGCTTTAGATAGGCCGCGGGCAAAATCTGGTCGGTATCCACCGCAGTTTCTCGCAGGGGCACCCCGATCCCGGTATGTACACTAAATTTTTCCATAACGTCTTCCGTTTCCCTTCCTGCTCTCGCTACCGCGCCTTCTTACAGATCGTTCGGGTGGGAGAAGTGCCCGGTTACCGCCGTCGCCGCTGCTACCAGCGGAGAGACCAGGTGGGTGCGCCCGCCCGGGCCTTGCCGGCCCCGGAAATTACGGTTTGAAGTAGAAGCGCAACGCTCCCCAGCAGTGAGCTTATCCGGGTTCATACCCAAACACATGGAGCATCCGGCATTGCGGAACTCGGCCCCAAACTCGGCGAAAATATCGGCCAAGCCTTCCGCTTCTGCCTGCATCCGCACCCGCGCCGAAGCCGGCACCACCATCACCCGCATACCCGGTTTCTTGTGGCGGCCTTTCCACACTTTGGCAACCGTGCGCAGATCTTCAATCCGCCCGTTCGTGCACGAACCAATAAACACGGTATCGACCGGAATATCGCGAATCTTGGTACCCGGTTGCAGGCCCATATAGTCCAGTGCTTCTTCGGCGGCTTCGCGAGCTTGCGGATCCGCCATTGCTTCCGGATCTGGTACAGACGCCGAAATCGGCACGCCCTGGCCCGGATTAGTACCCCAGGTGACCACCGGTTCCAGTTCGCTAGCGTCAAGATCCACCACGGTATCGAAAACGGCATCCGCATCGGTGTGCAAGGTCTTCCAGTAGGCTACGGCCGCATCCCAATCTTCGCCTTGCGGAGCGTGCGGGCGGCCGCGCAGATAATCGAAAGTGATCTGATCGGGGGCGATCATGCCGGCACGGGCACCTGCTTCGATCGACATATTGCAGATCGTCATCCGCGCTTCCATAGACAGTTTGCGAATCGCTTCCCCGCGATACTCAATGATGTGGCCTTGTGCCCCATTGGTACCGATCTTGGCAATGATCGCCAAAATAATATCTTTCGAAGTGGTGCCGGGCCGCAACTCACCATGAATATTGATCGCCATAGTTTTGAAAGGCGCGAGCGGAAGCGTTTGCGTAGCCATCACGTGCTCAACTTCCGAAGTGCCAATCCCAATCCCAATGGAACCGAAGGCGCCGTGGGTGGAAGTATGCGAATCACCGCAAACTACCGTCATCCCCGGTTGGGTGAGCCCAAGTTGCGGGCCCACCGCGTGCACGATCCCCTGTTCGGCACTCCCGAGCGAATACAGCGGCACCCCAAATTCTTCGCAGTTGCGGCGCAAGGCCTCAACCTGTTTACGGGAGGTTACCTCCTGGATCGGCCGATCAATATCTACCGTGGGCACATTGTGATCCTCGGTAGCAACCGTCAAATCCGGCCGGCGTAGCTGGCGGCCTGCCAACCGCAAGCCCTCAAACGATTGCGGGCTCGTAACCTCGTGGATCATGTGCAAGTCAATGTAAAGGAGATCCGGAGCACCGTTCTCTCCTTTTTTGACGACGTGCGCATCCCATACCTTCTCGGCGAGCGTTTTCGACATTAGGATCCCTCCTTTACTTTGCTTCCACCAACGGTTTTTCACCGACCAGGTTTTATAACAACCCTGGCTTTATAAGAACCAAGGCTTTATAAGAACCAGGCCGCGTTCCGATGTCGCTTTGCCTCGCATAGCGGTCCACATCACTTCACACCTTCCTTGCATCTCACTTCGTGAGATGGGAGTATCAAGTTATGGACACCAAGAAGGATAGCGCAAAGAAGTCGGCAGAGGGTAGCGGGGTTGGCGTACTCGACAAAGCTTCCGCCGTGCTCGACGCTTTGGAAGCCGGCCCGCAAACTTTGGCCAGCCTAGTTTCTACTACCGGCCTGGCGCGTCCCACCGCTCACCGCCTCGCGGTAGCTTTGGAGTTCCACCGCTTTGTGGCCCGCGATATGCAAGGCCGGTTCGTACTCGGTCCGCGCCTTTCCGAACTTTCTTCCGCGGCCGGCGAGGATCGCCTGCTTAGCGCCGCCCACCCGATGCTCGTAGCTTTGCGCGACCATACGGGTGAATCTGCCCAGCTTTTCCGCCGCCAAGGCGAACAGCGAGTATGTGTTGCGGCAGCGGAACGAGAAATGGGTTTGCGTGATTCCATCCCGGTAGGTGCGGTACTTTCCATGAAAGCCGGTTCTGCCGCGCAGGTGTTGCTCGCCTGGGAAGAACCGGATCGTTTGCACCGAGGTTTGCATGGTGCTTCCTTTACCGCCACGAACCTTTCTGCGGTACGACGCCGGGGCTGGGCGCAATCCATAGGTGAACGCGAAGCCGGAGTGGCCTCTATTTCCGCGCCCGTACGCGGCCCTTCCGGCCGCGTGATTGCCGCGGTGTCTATTTCCGGGCCGCTCGAACGCATGGGCCGCCAACCGGGCCGCTTGCATGCCGCGGCGGTATGCGCGGCAGCCAAACGGCTCACCGATGTACTCCAGCACACCGAAGGGCTCGACGAATAACTCCCCCGCGGCGCTGCTTCTCCCCCGCGGCGCTGCTTATTACGCACTCAGCTTCACTCAGTACTGCATCTTGTACACTCAGTGCTGCTTCTTTTGCACCCAGTGCCGGAGCTTGGCCGATTCTTGTTCACTCGGCCTTGCATCGAGTTCACTCGGTGCCGCGCAAAGCTGCCCGGTATTCGACTTCGGTAAGGCGGGTTACTAGCTCCCAGTTTTCGCGCGGCTCAGTAGTGGCGTTGTGATGCGTGATGCGGCCCCGTAATTCATCGTCCAGCAGGAGGCGGGCGAGCTGGGCGGCAACGTCCTGATCACTCTCCCCTAACAAACCCGAAACTTCGTTTTCCAAAAAATCATCGGCACCCGTATTGGTGGGGCACACCACCGGCAACCCTGCCGCGCGCGCTTCCAAAGTGGCAATTCCAAAAGATTCCAACCGGGACGAGGAAAGATAGATATCGGCCTGCGCGTAGGCCTGCATAAGCTCGGCGCGCGAAGCCCGGCCCGGCAACCGCACCCAACTGGCGGCCCGATGCGAGCGAATCCACCGCTCTAATTCCCAACGTTGCGGACCTTCCCCATAAATAGTGAGCGTGGCATCCAAACCCGAAATTTCCCGCGCCGCTTTCACTATTTCCAACATTTCCAAGGTGCGTTTGCGCGGGGCCAAGCGGCGCGCCGAAATAATCCGCAACCGGCGCTGTTCGCGAAGCAGTTTCGCTTGCTCTGGTGCCGTTTCCGGTGCCGGTTCTGGTGTTGACGTCGATGCCGATTCTGATGCCGGTTCGCTAGCGCGGGCTGCAAGGCGCCAACTGGCTACTTGCCGCCAGTCACGTAGCGAGACCCCATTCGGAATAACCGCTACTTCCCCTTTTTGCCCCACCACCTGTTTAACTTCCCGGGCCACCAATTGCGAAGGCGCCGCATGGCGAATCGTTGGGCCGGTAATCGGCCGAACGAAGGGAATATACGGCCACACCGTGGGTTTGAGTACGGAATGCCAAGTTACCAGCGCGGGTAGGGTGTGCAGTTTGGCCAGCAAGAGGGCGTGCCAGGCGAAGGGTGATACAAGGCCGGTGTTAATGTGTACGACGTCGGCCCCCTGCAAAGCAGCAAGTAACTGCCTCCCACAAAACGGGTTGATGGGAATACCCCCAAAAATTGGGGTGGCGAGCCGCAACACGCGAATACCTTCCACTACGTCATGAGAATAGCCGCCCCCACGCTGTGCCGGGGTGGCAGTAATGACGAGCACTTGGTGCCCGTTGTTCTGCAGTGCAAGAGCAAGGTCGCGCACCTGCGACTCAATGCCGCCCAACCGCGGCATGAAACAATCAGAAACAAGGGCAATACGCACCTAGCTAGTATGGCAGAGCTAACCGCCTCCTTCCAAAGTGCTAGCCCGTGGCGTGTAAAAAACGCTTTCCGCAAATCGTGGCGAATACTACTAGCACCGCATCTGTGCACCTCGGTGGCCGGCTGGTTCTTTAACAGAAAAGCCCTCTCAGCTTTAGGTGCGTGCTGAGAGGGCTCTGGGTGTAAATGCAAGATGCACCCATGTACTATGCAGTGGTTAGAGAATCAAAAAATAGCTGGTTAACTGTATAGAAATCTGACCACCAGGTACCGCTAGCTTCATCACGAGCATGATCAAGCAGGTTAGTCACAGCATCGTAATGTTCAGAATGCGGATAGTATATGCACAGCGCATCTACGGTTTGCCCGCTGTCGTCTATAGTGAATGTTTCTTGCCTCCATTCCCCGTTAAAACGACGCCGCAAACCTTCACCTAAAAACAACATGTACTCATATTTGAGCTGATCGTCAAAAGTATCGCCATGGTTGAGGAAAAAAGATTCACACCTATCCAGCGACTCTTTTGACCACGGATCATTTTCGACAACGCCAACAATTCGATCAGCAAAATGACCGGATGAAATAAATTCCCTGGCCTGACTGGCTATAACGGTAACATCATTCATCTGCTCAGATGCCATACCTTTCCGACTTTTTTGCACTTGAGTTTCGGATAATTCGGGAACGCAGTATTGTAAACCGTCCTCAGTGCTTCACAGGCAGGTTTGGACGATAGACCCCTTTACTTCCTTTCGTCATGCCAGAAAAATCTGGTGGGTTCGCGACATGGGAATCGGGGTCGCGGTGCCTCTTAGAGACATCGAAACAGTATCAAATCATCTATGTTACAAACAACTCCGTTGTCCAAATCTTTGGCCGCGGCTTTCGCTTGTTATAGCGCAGGGCGAACTGTTCGACGTCGTACGAAATCCGGCCATAATGAACCACGCTGCCTTTGCATGCAAGCGTAGACTTAGATAAAGCTTCGATCTGCGCGAAGGAATTGATCATGAGTAAACCACTAGCCGTTATTGCGGCCTGCATACTGTTGGCCGGCTGCGCGAACTCCACACGCTCAGAAAATCCGCCCACAGGACAAGCCCTCACCCCACCCGCCAGTGAAACAGTCAGTTCTCCTACACCAAGTTCTCAAGCCACGCCGCCGCCAACTTCCATCGGCGAAGAACCAACAGAAGATCGCAACGGAGGATCACTGGTTGGGCTGCCGGACTGCAACTGGCAAGACCTCGGAATAACGCTCGACTTCACAAAACAGGCCCATACCCCGGAAGGGGAAATGACTGGTGTGCGAGAGAATGGTTTTGTGGCGTCTAATTCAACAGGGCAAGATTGCGTGGTTCGCGACGCACCTCAGGTGAAGCTCATCGATGGCTCTGGTCACATGATGTGGCCAGCTTTTCTAAACGTCCAACCTGCTGAACCTTTACCTTGGGTACTTCCCGATGGCTTCTCGGTTCTCTTTTATTTTCAGATCCAGGATAATCTTTTCGCAATATGCCCACAAACCGCTGAGAAGGTCGAGACCGCCCGCTTTGCTTTCAGTAACGGAACAGTGATCAACGTTCCGGTTCGCAAAGATGGTTGCACGGGGCGCACAGATGACTGCGTATGGGCTTGCGCGGACGATCCCGCTCTACCCAAGGTGGACATGACAATGCGTCTCGTTCAGTAAATCTACTATTCGCATACCTACAGGTCTTACTTCCAGCGCTCGTCCCTGCAGGCAGGATGGGGCAGGCCCAGCGTTCCACGCAAACCGTGCTAAAAGCCTTGGATATGGCGATTGGGCTACGGGGCGCGCACCACGCAAATTGGTGTTGCACGCGGACCCGGATCCACACGGCTATCGGCGGTCACACACCCGTCGAATACGAATTAATAACCGCGGTACCATTCGTGGAAGCCGCTTAGAAAAACGTCAACAACTCGCGGGCAA
This sequence comes from Actinobaculum suis, assembly GCF_900618115.1. NCBI lineage: Bacteria > Bacillati > Actinomycetota > Actinomycetes > Actinomycetales > Actinomycetaceae > Actinobaculum > Actinobaculum suis. Next base: position 1,072,022 of record NZ_UYIO01000001.1, on the reverse strand, counting down.
GTCAAAAGATAGCTATACTTGAAATAATCGTTCAGCCCGCCTCGACTCCGGTCGGGAGTGGGCTGGATCTCTGTTAGGGCTCGGAGCGGATGTATTGAGTAAGCCGGTAAAGCGGGCGTTAACAATTGCCCAGCACATTGAGTTACTGCGTTCTCGCGGCATGGAAGTAGACGACGCGCTTGCGCACCAATGGCTGAGCTACGTCAGCTACTACCGACTATCGGCCTACTGGTATCCCGCCAGGCGACTTACTTCTCGCGGTGTTCGCGCGGACGCGTTCCTTCCGGGCACGCGTTTTAGTGATGCAGTTGCGTTGTATGAAGCAGACCGAAAACTGCGCTCACTTGTCCATGACGGCATGGAACGGATCGAGATAGCGATGCGTACCCGCGTAGGTGAAGTCTTGAGCGCCACCGACCCGCTTACATACGTCGATCCGCAACGGTTCCGTCCAACCTTTAACCACCAAAGATGGATGACAACGCTCGATAAGCGCATTTCGCGGGCTCATCGGAACAATGAAGCGATTAAGCATTACCGGAATTGTTACGGTGGGAACTACCCGTTTTGGGTACTGGCTGAGGTACTAGACTTCGCGGATATCTCACGCCTATATGAAGGGTTACCAGCGTCTGACCAGCGCACTATTGCCGAAGAAATGGGCATCGTAATCGATTTGGGGGCCTTATCGAAGAATCAGCAACGCAAGGCCAAACTTCAATCACCGCTCGTACGGTGGATGGAACAACTCACCATCGTTCGTAACTACTGCGCACACCATGCCAGGTTATGGAACAAGTCTTTCGCGCCGGCACCCACCGCAGCGCTACGGACGCAACCACAATTCGCCGCGCTCCCAGAAGGGCAAAGCGAGCAGGTATTCGGCGTGCTCACCGTCATGTCTAGCCTCATTCGGGTGGCCTCGCCTGGCACAACCTGGCCGGCCAAAGTCACTAGACTCATCCGCCGCGACTTCTTACCCAATCCGCTTGTCAGCCCGACCAGCTTGGGTATCCCACCCGACTGGAACTATTCCTTTTAAACGCTAATCTTTGGGTAGTGGGCGCATTCGTAGCGGTCCGCTTCCAAGGACAAACAAGTGGCCCAGTCGGGCGTGGTTGACATGAAGCGGCAGGCGCCCTTAACGGTGAAGCCGGAGTTTTGGCTGTAGTAGATGACGATTTCGTCGTGGACGTGCATCACGATCCGATGGCCGGCCGCGGCGGCTTGGAGCATGGCACGGACCAAGAGGCTGCGGGCTGGGAACTACGGAACTCATCTGAAGTTACGTGGCGGTTGCCATTGCCCACCGCGGAGTCCCGTGCCGCAGCCGCACTTGCCACAACCCCGTTTTACGTAACCGCGCCTGCCACGGAAACCGAACGAACTAGCGCACCAGATTCATCGTTCCGCGCCAGAAAAGAAACGTTCTGGAAAAGAATCCTTCGTAGCCGGCCCTTGTAAACACTCCACATCCCCCGTGGGTTTCGTATCATCACCCAAATCCGCCGCTCATATGTCAAAATGTACAAGTGGCTACTTCATCTTCAGCACTCAGCGCAGAACAACGGGCAGAACTACACAAGACCATTTGGGGTATCGCGAATGACCTCCGCGGTAGCGTAGATGGCTGGGACTTCAAGTCCTATGTGCTTGGTATGCTCTTCTATCGCTTTATCTCTGAAAACCTGACCAATTACCTCAATGCGGGCGAACGAGCGGCTGGGAGCCTTGATTTCAATTACGCGGATATATCCGATGAACAAGCCGAACTCGGCCGGGCAGAAACCGTGCGAGATAAAGGGTTCTTCATTTTGCCTTCCGAACTTTTCGGCAATGTTCGCGCCCGGGCAGCCACCGACGAGAATCTAAACGAAACTTTGCAGCGGGTTTTCGCGAACTTTGAAGGCTCGGCTGTGGGTACTGCTTCAGAAGATGACATCAAGGGCCTATTCGCCGATTTCGACGTCAATTCTGCCAAGCTCGGCTCAAACGTAGGTCAGCGCAATAAAAAGCTTCGTGACCTCATGAATAAGATCGGGGATCTTCAGTTAGGTTCCGCGCCAACCCACATCATCGACGCTTTCGGGGAAGCCTACGAATACCTGATGAAGATGTACGCCTCAAATGCCGGCAAATCCGGGGGCGAGTTCTTCACTCCCCCGGAAGTTTCCGAGCTCCTCGCCAAACTCACGGTTGTTGGGAAAACCGAGGTAAATAAGGTATACGATCCCGCGTGCGGCTCTGGGGGCCTATTACTTAAGTTTGAAAAGGTGCTCGGTAAGAATAACGTGCGCAACGGGTTTTACGGCCAGGAAATCAACCTCACCACTTATAACCTGTGCCGTATCAACATGCTCATCCACGACATCAACTACAACGATTTTTCGATCGCCTTGGGCGATACGCTTACTGAACCCAAGCACTGGGATGATGAGCCTTTCGAAGCCATAGTTTCGAATCCTCCCTACTCCACGAAGTGGGATGGCGCGAGCAATCCGGTTCTAATCAACGATCCGCGTTATTCGCCAGCGGGCGTGCTGGCCCCAAGATCGCGCGCGGATATGGCTTTCACGATGCATATCCTTAACTGGTTGGCGGTTGACGGTACCGCCGCGATTGTCCAGTTCCCAGGAGTGCTCTACCGCGGCGGCGCGGAAGGGAAGATCCGCAAATACCTGGTGGATAACAACTACGTCGAGACCGTTATCCAGCTACCGCCAGATCTGTTCTTCGGCACTACTATTGCCACCTGCATTATGACGCTCAAGAAGTCGAAGTCTGACAATAGCGTGCTTTTCATCGACGCCTCTGACCTCTTCACCCGCAACGGTAACCAGAACATGTTGCGCGAGGAAGATCAGCAGCAAATTCTCGATATTTACACGGCACGTGAATCTATCGAGCATCGCGCCGCACTGATTACTAGCGAGGAGATCGCGGAGAATGATTACAACCTCTCGGTCTCTTCTTACGTGGAACCGGAAGATACTTCGGAGCCGGTAGATATCGTCAAACTCAATTCGGAGATCGAGCAGATCGTGGCCCGCCAGCAACAGTTGCGCGAGCAGATCGACGCGATCGTGCGCGATCTGGAAGGTACCGGCGAACCTTCCGTTCCGGTTTCCGGTGCTTCCGATCTTACCTTCCCCGACGACGCCGCCGCTTCCGTCCGCGTCCACTTCGAAGACGATGCTTCTGTTCCGGCAGCCGCTTCCACTAAGGAGCAGGAATCCTAATGAACCACATCGAAAAACTCATCCACGAGCTGTGCCCGAATGGTGTGGAATACGCTTCAATCCGGACGATTTTCAACACCCGTAACGGGTACACTCCATCAAGGTCGAACCCTGCTTACTGGAACTCTCCCGATGTGCCTTGGATCCGTATGGCCGACATACGAGACGAAGGTAGAATTCTCGATACAGCCTCTCAATCGGTGTCTAACAATGCGGTAAAGGGAGGCGAGCCATTTCCAGCAAATTCCTTAATCATATCCACCTCTGCAACGATTGGAGAGCACGCACTTGTAACAGTGCCGCATTTATGCAATCAGCGGTTCACTTCCCTTCAGCTTAAACCCGAATTCCGGGATGCATTCGACATTAAATTCCTTTTCTATTACACGTTTAAATTGGGGTCTTGGTGCCGGGAAAACACAACGCAATCAAGCTTCCAATCCGTTCGCATGGATAAATTTTACGAGTTCAAATATCCAATTCCACCGCTAGCAGTCCAGCGCGCCATAGTTGACATTCTAGACAAATTCATGGACCTGGAGGCGGAACTGGAAGCAGAGCTGGAAGCAGAGCTGGAAGCACGCCGCGCGCAATACGAGTATTACCGCGACGCGCTCCTCAGTTTCCCACCCGAACGGGGGGGGGGTGCGACACAAATCGATGGCTGAAATTGGGTATCGGTTCTCAGGCTTGCGTGGAAAGAGCAAGGACGACTTCCGGAACGGAACCGCAAGATTTGCAACTTACGCAGATATATTCAGCAGCCGGATTTTTGCTACCGGGACCGGACTTGTACATGTGGACGACTCGGAAGGTCAGAACACCCTCCAAAAAGGAGATTTGGTTTTTACCTCGTCATCGGAAAACTTCGAAGAAGTGGGCTTGTCTTCCGTAGTCTCACAAAATCCAAACACCCCAACTTATCTAAACAGCTTTTGCTTTGGGGTACGTTTAAACGATCCCGATGCTTTCGATCTTCACTTCCTTTCCCACCTGTTGCGTAGCAGAGAGATTCGCCGGCAAATTGAAAGAACGGCCAACGGCGTCACGCGAATTAACATCTCGAAACGCGCCTTTGACAGAATCGTAATCCCAATACCCGACCTCCAGACACAACACCGTATCGGAACCTACCTCGACAAATTCGACGCCCTGGTTAATGACATCTCTTCTGGTTTGCCAGCGGAGATTGCGGCTAGGCGGAAACAGTATGAGTATTACCGGGATAAGTTACTGACTTTTAAGGAAATTGGGGACGCGGCATGAATAATCTCGGTTCGGATAGTCGGTATTCGCTCGTCGCGGCGGGCGGGCAGTCGACCGTCGTCGCCCGGTATGAACCCGGAGAACAGCGCGCGGAAGATTACCAGAGTGAAGCGCAACTGGAACGCGCTTTCATCAGGCAGCTCGAAAAGCAAGCTTACGAATACCTCACTATCAACAGTGAGGCAGACCTAGTTGCCAATTTGCGCACGCAACTCGAAAAGCTCAACCAGATCAGCTTTACCGATAGCGAATGGGAACGCTTCTTTGCGGAAGTGCTTGCCAACCCGAATGAAGGGATCGTCGAAAAGACGGCGAAACTCCAAGATGGTGGCCATATTCAGGTCCTCTACCGGGATGATGGCAGCACCAAGAATATTCGTATTCTAGACAAGAAGAATATTCACAATAACCGGCTCCAAGTGCTCAACCAGTATGAAAACGAAGCCGGTAAGCACGAGAATCGCTATGACGTAACAATCCTCGTCAACGGCCTGCCCCTGGTCCATGTAGAGCTCAAACGGCGCGGTGCCGATATCCGGGAAGCATTCAACCAGATCGATCGTTACCAACGCGATTCCTTCTGGGCTGGCAGCGGTCTGTACGAATACATTCAGATCTTCGTGATCTCCAACGGAACGCTCACCAAGTACTATTCCAACACCACGCGCGAAGCTTCTATCAAAGAAAAAACCGGAAAAGGCGGCCGCCGGAAAACTTCCAATAGTTATGCCTTTACCATCTGGTGGGCAGACGGCGAAAACAAAGTGATTGCCGACCTCATGGACTTTTCTCGCACCTTTTTTGCCAAGCACACTATCCTTAGCATCCTCACTCGTTACTGCGTGTTCGACGTCGATAAAAACCTCATGGTCATGCGGCCTTACCAGATCGTGGCTACCGAGAGGATCTTGAACAGAATCGTTGTTTCCTCCAATAGCCGCACCTGGGGAACCCTCAGCGCTGGGGGCTATATCTGGCACACCACCGGTTCGGGAAAAACTCTTACGTCTTTCAAAACCGCGCAACTAGCCACGGAACTAGAAGGCATAGACAAAGTGCTTTTCGTGGTAGATCGCAAAGACCTCGACTACCAGACGATGCGTGAATACAACCGCTTCGAAGCCGGAGCGGCAAACGGCAATACTTCCACCGCGATTCTCACCAAACAGCTGGAAGATTCCACTTCGAAAATCATCGTTACCACGATACAAAAGCTTTCCAATTTCGTGAAACGCAATCCTAAGCATCCAGCATTCGGGAAACACATAGTTATTATTTTCGACGAATGCCACCGTTCCCAATTCGGGGAAATGCATCTTGCAATCCGCCGCGCCTTCAAAAAGTATCACCTGTTCGGATTCACAGGTACCCCGATCTTTGCGCAAAACGCGGCCGCTGGGAAAAAATTTAACCTGCGCACCACCGCGCAGGCCTTCGGCGATAAGCTCCACACTTACACGATCGTGGACGCGATCACGGACAAAAACGTGCTGCCCTTCCGAATCGACTACGTTGATACGATCGCCACTAATCCCGAAAGCAAAGACACCCAGGTAGCCGGAATCGAAACGGAAACAGCGCTCCTCAATCCGCTCCGCATCCGCGGCATCGTTACCTATATCCGGGAGCATTTCGACCAGAAAACCCGCCGCACGCAAAGCTACATGTATAAGGGGCAACGCAAACGCGGTTTCAATTCGATCCTGGCCACCGCTTCTATTTCCGCGGCGAAGGCCTACTACGAAGAATTCAAGGCCCAGCAAGAGGCAGCCGGGCTCACCCCGGATCAAAAGCTCAAGATCGCGATCATTTATTCATACAATCCCAATGAGGCCGATCCGAGCGGGATAATCACCGACGAATCTTTAGAAACCTCCGGGCTGGATGTAGATTCCAGAGAATTCCTGGATGCGGCGATAAGAGACTACAACCAGCTCTTCGTTACTAACTTTAGTACTGAGGGAGATTCCTTCGAAAACTACTACAAGGACGTTTCGGAGCGGATGAAGAACCAGGAACTTGACCTGTTGATCGTGGTAAATATGTTCCTCACCGGTTTTGATGCCAAAACGCTCAACACCCTGTGGGTGGATAAGAACCTACGCCAGCACGGGCTCATCCAAGCTTTCAGCCGTACCAACCGAATCCTCAACTCGGTGAAAACCTTCGGGAACATCGTCTCCTTCCGCAACCTGGAAGACGCCACAAACGATGCCCTCACCCTATTTGGGAACAAAGACGCCGGTGGCATCGTACTGCTCAAGCCCTACCAGGATTACTTCAACGAATACACCAAGAAGATCGCGCAACTAAAAGACGAGTTTCCACTCGGCAAAGCCATTATTGGCGAAGAAGCGCAAAAGGAGTTCGTGGGCCTGTGGGGATCGATCCTGCGGCTGGTCAATATTCTTGACTGCTTCGACGAGTTTGCGGATGAAAACATGCTTCCCGCGCGGGACATGCAAGACTACCAGGCCGTATATTTGGAGCTTTATCGCGAGTTTCGGGAACTTAGCCAGGCTGATAAAGAGTCAATTGCAAACGACGTCGTGTTCGAAATCGAACTGGTCCGGCAGGTAGAAGTAAATGTGGACTACATTCTCATGCTCGTCCAAAAGCACATAGAAGAGCACGGGAACCTGCACGATAAAGAAATTCGCGCCGATGTAACCCGCGCGATTAACGCCTCCCCCACGCTCCGCAACAAGAAGGACCTCATCGAAGAATTCTTGGATCGGATCAACGTGGGCGCAGACCTTTCCGACGAATGGGTGACCTACGTACAGCGGCGCCGCGCCGAAGAATTTAATGCCCTGGTACAGCAGGAAAATCTCAAACCTGCAGAAACTCATCAGCTCATTGCTCGGGCCTTCCGTGATGGTACCGATATTCCGCTATATGGCACGGCGGTATCGGAGATCTTGCCACCGGTCTCCCGTTTCTCGAAGGAAGACGCGCTAGCGAGCAAGCGGCAACGCGTAACCGAGCTACTGCAAGCCTTCTTGGAACGTTTCCGCGGGCTGGGAGCTACGGACGTCTTCTAGCGGTACTTCCTCCCGTTGAGGTTGTGAACGCTTAGGCCGAGCCCCGGAAAGCGGACATGGGGATGGTGTTTATGCTGCAAGGTCGAGTGTAGTTGGTGCGTGTTTTTCGTGGCGGTCTGGGGCCTGGTAATTGCACCAGGTGCGAGTTGTGCCACTGTATACCTGTTGCTCGCGCTGGACCCGTACGTGGCTACCGCACCCCTCTTTCAACTCCGCGGAATGAATCTTACGGAACATGGCAGAAGACTACCTTTCCCCGTTCCCCGGCAAAGCGCCGGGCTAGCCCATGTCCACCAACAAAGGGGCCAGGTCCCGAAATGTCGCAGACCAATTAGTTACCTCTTGCAAATCAGAGTTTCCAGGACTAGCGCTGCGAGAGGAACCGCGAAAAGTATGGAAACGGCAAGGGGCACCGGCGGCATTTGATAGTTGTCTGGAAGGATGAACTTGCTGACGGTTGGTGAATACAACATTACGCCTAAGCTAGCGCTGGAAAATGCGGAAAAGATGGATAGGTCGTATATCTTAATAAACAACCCAAGGAACGCGAAGAAGAGGAGGGCAAGGAGTATAAAGGCTATTATTGAGGCAGTTACTACCCCGCTTTTGAGTGACAGTCCGACCAATATCGTGAATGAGCTCTTTTTGAGCAAAGCTGTCAGAAGTTCGCCTCCTTCGCTCACTCTAGTCACGAAATAAAACAATATGACGGCCGTGAGCTGGGACGACCCGATAAGTACGAAATATTTGAGAAAAGTAGCAGCGGTCAGCGAAGGTATATCGCGGTGTTTCAAATCGCGTTCGTTCATTCCCTACCTCCATGCTGAAAACAAGTGTACTGACAATCGTTGGGGGACAGAAATCTTCTGGCGCAAGGCGGCACTAACCGGGACGGTCGCCGCGTGCGGGCTGGGGCGAAACTGGGCCCGTTGTATGAGAAGCTCGCTGCGGGACGACCCGCCAAGCGGCTCACCGCGCTGCCGGACTAGGTCGGTTCCCTTGGGGAAATATTGACGTAGTAGGCCATTGGTGTTTTCGTTAGTGCCACGTTGCCATGGTGAGTGTGGGGCGCAAAAAAAATAGGCGTCCATTTTCAGGACGCTGGCTATTTTCTTGTGTAATGCCATTTCAGGGCCTTGATCCCAGGTGAGCGTATTACGCAGCAGTGCGGGCGTGGTTTTCTGCGGGCACGGCCGGTGTGTAGAGCGCGTGTGACTTAGAGTTTGAGGGGTGCAGCCAAGAGTGACCGCGCTTTTGCGGATGGAGTAGACGCGGAAACGGTGGCTCGGTGTACGACTCGCTGGGGCTTCTCGTTTTATGATACTGCTCCCAAATGCATTGTTAACAAGGAATGCCTAAGTCTAGAATCGATCTTGTCTCTAAGAGGAGGCCGCAGCTCAGGTTCCCCAGTTGCGCAACCCGCCATCAAAGATGATGGCATGACAAAGGAATGGAATCCGTGAATTTTCAAAAACTCGTGAGACTTACCATCGTAAATGTCTGCGCAATTTCGTTGTCAATTACGTTTGGCGGAGTAGCTAATGCCGCACCACTTAGGGAGGCTACGCCATCGTCTCAACATAATTCTCACAGCATACTGCCCCTGACACCCGCCCCTGTAATATCAGAGGATCAGCTATTAGCTACTTTTAAAGCGATTGAAGAGATTCCCGATAGCGTGCTTCAAGCCGGAGATGCAGCAGCGCAATCTTGGTTGAAAGCGCGACTGGGAGATGACTTTCACTCACAGCCAGGCTCCGTTACAACTTTTGGAGTGGTCGGTTGCGTTAGTGCTATCGGTCTTGCCATCGTGACAAACCTGCCCATCTTTAAGATTACGAAAATCCGCACAGCTCTGAAGGCCGCCGGCGGCGCAACTAAATTTGTAAAGACCTTCAAGCGTGTTTATGACGCACAGCGGAAAGCGAAAGTGTCATTTAAAACGGCAGTTTCGCGGGCCGTTAAGCGGGCTGCAAAAAAGGCTGGACCAGAGGCTCAACAGACTCTGATTGAGCTCTTTAACCTAGGTAATGTTTATAGTGCCTGCTTTGAATGACGACAGAGTGCGAAAGTTAAAAATGGCACGAGTAATCTTTTTCACAATTGGAGCCCTCGGGTTAGTACTGTTAACCATCAGCTTTTGGGTTGGTACCGGAAGGATTGGAGGCGTTTTGTGCGCTGGGGCTCTTATTGGACATATGGCAACCTGGAAAAGCAAAACTGACATCCAAGCACGTAATCAAAACGGGTTTTCATGATCAGATCGTTGTTCGCGCGAATAAATAAAATACAGGTAGCGTCACTATGTAGCAACAGATAAGGGTCTGTTATTCGAGCTAAGGTTATGGGTGCTTCCGTTTTGGAGGCACCCATAGCTGTTTTTTGAAAGGAAGCCGCAGCGGGACTAATCAACTGGCTACGTCCATCAAGCCGCCGCACAAGCACGGCTCACGCTATCGGGACTGGTTACAGTTTCTTATTCGGACCGACCAGCTCAGATAGCCGGTCACGGAACGCTCCACGACGCAAATGGAAACCTAATGCCGAATGCGAGAAGCATCCTTTCACAAGCAATGTCAAATACGCTTGACGTAAAGCGTACTCGATCTAAAGCGTGCGTGATGTAAAGCTTACTTGCCGTAAAGTCTGCTTGACGTAAAGCTTGCTTGACGTTATGGTGGTGGCGTCAGAGCGATAAGGAAATCAGAACGATAAGGAAAATGGAGTCCGTTATGGCTAAGCCGCCTAATAGTCAAGCTAAATGGGGGTATATACGCGGAACGAGAGTCAAGGCCGCTCCCCTTGCTTTTATCATTGGGACGTTACTGGCGATAGTTACCGCCGCGATACGGGTGGCATTTAATCCGCCTGGCGAATATCGATGGGCGGCCGTGGTGATTTTCGCGGTCTGTATGGCTGCCCCGCTCATCGGTTTGGCGTGGGTGTTACTCGTTGACCGTTCAACCCTGCCTGGTGCCACTGCACATCCAGAACTCGCCGTGGAACACCGCTGGCATACCCAGGCGGCAACGAACGCCTTCCTCACAACCGTCACAGTAGCTGGGATCGGCGCCGCCCTAACATCAGGAACCGTTTCCCATGTGTTGGTAGGAATAGTCCTCTTCGAATTCCTCGTCTACGGTGTCTCCTACCTATGGGCAAAGCATAGGTAGGTCATGAAAAACAACCTTGCCATACGCCGCAAACAGGCGGGCTGGACCCAAGAACAACTTGCTGAACTGCTCGGCGTAAGTAGACAAACAATAATCTCTATTGAAAAAGGCCGGTTCGATCCCTCATTGCCCTTAGCATTTTCCATCGCCAGAGTTTTTGAGTGCACGATAGAAGACATCTTCACCCCTGACGAGGACTAAACGGGCCTAAACGAGGCCTAAACCCTCCCGGGATCACATCAGCAATAAAATAGTTCAAAATACTATGTACCCCGTACCGGATTTGAACCGGTGTTGCCGCCGTGAGAGGGCGGTGTCCTAGGCCGCTAGACGAACGGGGCCTAAACGCTATCGCGTTTCGCTGGGGTACTAGGACTCGAACCTAGAATGGATGAACCAGAATCACCTGTGTTGCCAATTACACCATACCCCAAGGGTTCATCGCCTTTGCGAACTCTCTTTTGCTCGCTTGGCGACGAACATCAACATTACTCATACTCAGCAGTTCTTGCAAATTGAAACGGCGTGCAACCGCTCACCTTACCGATTTGCCGTTGCACGCCGTCACCACTCCCCTGCCGCTACTTTGCTGCCCTTATTCGCCCTTTATTCTGCTGCTGCTTGGTCAGTTGCGAGCTTGGCTAGCAACTGGTCGATGCGCGCGATAGCTTCTTCGCGGCCCAAGATAGCGATCGAATCGATTACCGGGATGGAAACATTGGTTCCCGTCATGGCCACGAAGAGCGGGCCGTAGGCCAGGCGCGGCTTAATCTCCAACTCTTGTACGAGCTTGGCATCCAAAGCCGGCTTGAGGCCTTCCGCGGTGAAGTCGGCGTCGTCCAAAGAAGCAAACACTTCCCGCGCGGCCGCCAAAGCTTGCGGAGCAGAATCGCGGAGCCGGCGCACCGCCTTCTCGTTGTATTCGAGCTGGGAGGCGGGAACGAACAAGAACCGCAACAGTTCCTTCGTTTCCCCGAGCAGTTGCACGCGGGTTTGCGCCAAAGGCGCGGCCGCATCCAAAATCTCCCGTTCCGCTTCCGGCAGTTCCTCGTAGTTTGGCGCCGAAAGTACGCCTTCCATATAAGGCACAATCCGCCGGGTGAAATCTTCCGTTTCAAGCATACGGATATGGTCGGCGTTAATCGCCACGCACTTCTTATCGTCAAAACGCGCCGGGTTGGCGTTCACGTCCGCAATATCGAACTTCTCCACCAACTCTTCGCGAGAGAAAACATCACGGTCGGCAGAAATCGACCAACCGAGCAAAGCCAAGTAGTTGATCATCCCTTCCGGAATGATCCCGCGATCCCGGTGCAAGAACAGGTTCGATTCCGGATCGCGCTTGGAAAGCTTCTTATTGCCCTCCCCCATCACGTAGGGCAAGTGCCCAAACTGCGGGGTGAACTTGGCAATCCCCAGCTCTTCCAAAGCACGGTAGAGCACGATCTGGCGCGGTGTGGAAGAAAGCAAATCTTCCCCGCGCAAGACGTGTGTGATCTCCATCAACGCATCATCTACCGGGTTGGTGAGCGTGTAGAGCGGATCGCCATTACCGCGCACGATCACGTAATCGGGTACCGTGCCCGCCTTATAAGTGATCGTGCCGCGCACCAAATCCGTGAAGGTAATGTCTTCGTCCGGCATCGCGATCCGCAAAGACGGTTTGCGGCCAGCCTCGCGGAAAGCCTGCTTTTCTTCTTCGGTGAGATATCTGTCACGCCCGTCGTATCCGAGGTCTGGATTTTCGCCCCGCGCAATGCGCCGCTCCCGCACTTCTTCCGCGGTGGAGAAGGATTCGTAGGCATACCCTGCCTCCAGGAGCTTGGCGGCTACCTCGCGGTATATATCCCCGCGTTCGGATTGCCGGTAAGGGCCATGCGGCCCGCCCACATCGATACCTTCATCCCAATCCAGGCCGAGCCAGCGCAGGGATTCCAAGATCGCCTGGTATGACTCTTCCGAATCACGTTGGGCATCGGTATCTTCGATGCGGAAAACGAAAGTTCCGCCGGTGTGGCGCGCATATGCCCAGTTGAAAAGGCACGTGCGGACCATTCCCACATGCGGGGTGCCGGTCGGAGATGGACAGAAACGTACGCGGATATCTTTGCCCGCTGCCAATGTCGTAGCCATGATGAATACAAGGATACGCTAGGAACATGGCATACAACTTCGATTCGAAAACACTTGCGCAGCTACAGACCGAAGGTTCTTCTAAGTGGTCCAAATACCCGGGCACGATCTGCATGTGGCTCGCGGAAATGGATTTTGGCATTGCGCCCGAATTGCGGGACTACCTGATCGGGGAAGCTCAGCGCGGTACCCTCGGCTACCTTCCGGCCGCGGAAACCCCGCAAATCCTGGATTCTGCGGCTTCTTGGATGGCCAATTTTGGTCCGCGCCCTGATACCTCACGCATGATCCTCATCCCGGAAGTATTAGAGGGCTTGCGTGTAACTATTCGTGATTTCACCACGCCGGGTACGGACGTCGTCGTCCCCACCCCCGCATATATGCCATTCCTCACAATACCTGCCGAGTTTGGGCGCGAAGTGGTGCAGGTTCCCTCCCACTTTGATCCGCAGGCGCGGCGCTGGGCCTTCGATTTTGAAGCTCTGGAAGAAGCGCTTCCCGAGGGCGGTTTGCTGATTTTGTGTAACCCGTGGAACCCGACGGGGCGCTGCCTGGACCGTTCCGAACTGACGCGAATTTCACAGATTGTGGAAGCGAAGGGCGCGCGCGTTTTCGAAGACGCCATTCACGCGCCGATACTTATCGACGGCGAATACATCCCCTACGGTTCCCTCAACGAAGCCACGCGCCGCCACACGATCACCGCAATCGCCGCGTCCAAGGGGTGGAACATCCCCGGTTTGAAAGCGGCGCAACTGATTTTCCATAACGACGCCGATTGGCAGGCTTTTGCCCCCAAGGCCGGCGCGGCCAGCAGCCCCACTAGCACTATCGGGGCGCGCGCGGCGCGCATTGCCTTCACGCACTGCGAGCAGTGGCGCACCGAAATGTGCCAGTACGTGGCCCAGAACCTGGCGCTTTTGGAAGCGCGCGTGGAAACCTGGCCGGGCGTGCACATGGCCCACGTGGAAGGCACCTATATTGCTTTCCTTGATTTTACGGACGCGGGCCTGGGCTCCGACCCGATCGAAGTTCTCCGCACCCAGGCCGGAGTTTCCCTCACCGCGGGTGGTGCTTGCGGGGCCGGCTACGAAACCTACGGGCGGATGATCGTTGCCACCCCGCGCGCCGTGCTCGAGGCCGCACTGAATGCCATCGAGAAGGTCCTCCCCCGCGGCTAGCATGGCTGAGGGGACGCGGCTAGCACGGCAACGGGGCGCGGCTAGCGCCGCCGCGAGGCACGGGCAGCACAGCTGTGAGGCACGGGCAGACTGGCGTGGCTTGTACCCGCGACTATGGGCCCAGCCACGCCAGCAAGGCGAGCAAAAGCAGTACTCCTGCCCGCCGGCCGGCAGTCTGCCGCCTGCTACCTGCCGCCAGCTGCCAGTTATCTGCGGCCTACCCCCAAGCGCCTGCCGCCAGCTGCCACCGCCAACCGCCAGCTACTTTATTGCTCTTAATTAGCCTGCGGGGCCAGGTGTGGGGCGAAGATTTGGTTGCGGATGGTACCGATGCCTTCCACGGTTACTTCCACTACATCCTGATGCGTCACTTCACCGTTGGCGGTGCCGGTTCCGGTAAGCACAATATCGCCGGGCAGCAAAGAAGTGTGCTGAGAGGCGATGGCTACGAGTTCTTCCGGGGAGAAAGCAAGATCGGCTGCCTGCACATCGGTCACCAGGTTCCCGTTCACACGGGAGGTGATACGGGCTTGCTGGTAGTCGAAATCGGTTTCGATTACCGGGCCGAGCGGCAACGAACTATCCCAGTATTTGGCTTGGGCTGGGCCCACACCCGTCACGGTGAGGTCATCAATCACGGTGTAACCCAAAATCGCTTTGCGGGCTTGTGCGGCCGTAGCGTCTTTGAGCGGATGGGCGATTACCACTGCAATTTCTGCTTCGTGCACGAGCCCCGGCGCCCACTGTGGAACCATAATCGGATCTTCCGGGCCGGTTACCGAGGTGCTCGGCTTCAAGAAAGTCGAAAGGTCTGCTGCGGTAGCCCCCTGGCTGTAGGTGCCGCCGAAACCAAATACTTTGGTGCGCGGGAGCATGGGCGCTACTAGTTCGGCGTCAGCCTTCGCTACCCGCTGCCCGGTGGGTTTTACTTCCCGCGCGAAAAGCGGATCATCAGCCAACACAATGTAATCATCTGCGTCCGGATCATAGATCGCGTAACGGTATCCTTGTTGCATGGAAAGGCGCGCAATTTTCATGGTTTTAGCCTACCCGCCGGGGCCTGCCGCGGGAGCTTCCCGCGCCCAGTAAGATAAAGGTAAATGCGTAGCGGCATCGCCGGTACAGGCGTAGCAGCATCGCCGGCGTGTCTATGTGCGAACCCATCCACGGTAAGGGCGGCCCGCGCAAAGGTGCGTAAAGACAAAACGGCGCAGACCAACTACGTTAAAATGAACTAAGACGGACTGCGGACGCAAATGCCTCGGTGGTAGTACTGCTTGCGTAGCAACACTGCTTAGGTGGCAACGCTACTTGCGCGGAAACACCGCTTAAACAGGCATTGTGGCCGTATCCCTTTGCTCGGCGACGCAGCCGTTACCTTTCGCGGTTCCCCGACCGTGAGCGGCACGCACTCTGGAGGATTGATGAAGAAGTTGCGGGACGGTTCCTTGTACGAAAAGCCGCGGTTTTCCGTGGATGATCCGAATCAGACGATCTACTGGCTCATCACTCGCCGGCTGAAAGATCACCCTAACCGCACGGCGGTGCGGGTCAAGAATTCTTTGGGCACGGGCTGGAAACGGGTTTCCCTGGCCGAATATATAGAGCTGGCGCGGCGCGGCGCTCGCGGTTTGATCGGGATGGGTCTCAAGCCTGGCGATACGATCTGCATTCTTGGTTCTACTTCATATGAGTGGGCGCTTTTGGATGCGGCCGCGATGTCTATCGGCGTCGTCGTGGTACCTATCTACGAAACCAGTTCCGCCGAACAGATCGAGTGGATGTTGGAAGATACCGGCGCGAAAATGGTGTTCACCGATTCCACCGCGCATGCCGAACTGGTCAATTCCGTGCGGCGCGGGCAAGAAAACCCGCAAGTATTTACTTCGCAACAGGCCCGCACCCGGCTCGACCAAGAAGCCCTCAAAATAGGTACCGCGGAACTTGACGAGCGGATTGCGGCGGTGCGGGCCGAGGATTTGGCGACCATTGTTTATACCTCCGGTACTACGGGGAAACCGAAGGGCGTGGAAATCACGCACGGGAATTTTGCGCGCGCGGCGCTCAGCATTGAACAAGCCGAACCTGATCTGGTGTTCGAAGAAGGTGCGAACCTCCTCTTGTTCTTGCCTCTCGCCCACATTATGGCGCGGATTATTAACTACACGGCTTTGACTACGGGCGTGCAGCTTGGCTACGTCCCCAACATTAAAAACTTGCTGGCCGATCTAGCGACCTTCCGCCCCTCCATTTTGCTGGTAGTACCGCGCGTTTTGGAGAAGGTATATAACGCGGCCGAGGCTAAGGCGGGAGCCGGGTTGCGCCGCAAGATTTTCCGCTGGGCAGCTAATGTGGCCGTGAAGGATGCGACGAAACGCTTCCGGGGGCCGTGGCATCGCCTGCAACGCGGTGTGGCGAACAAGTTGGTGTTGAGTAAGTTGCGGGAAGCGGTAGGCGGCAGAGTCCGGTGGGCGGTTTCTGCGGGCGCTCCCCTGGGCACCCGGCTGGGCCGGTTCTACCGGGGTGCTGGTATTACGGTGATTGAAGCGTGGGGTCTTACGGAGACGACGGGCGCTGCTACTGCCACCCGGCCACCAAATCCGGCGCTGGGCACCGTGGGGATCCCCATGGCGGGTACTACGGTCAAGCTGGATAAAGACGGTGAAGTGCTCGTCAAGGGTGCGATCGTTTTCCGTGGCTATCACAATAATCCGGAGGCCACGGCCGAAGCATTGCGGGACGGGTGGTACCACACCGGTGATATCGGCACGATCGATAAGAAGGGCAATCTGACGATCACCGGGCGCAAGAAGCACCTGATCGTAACCGCCGGCGGGAAGAACGTAGCCCCGGCAGTTTTGGAAGATCGCCTGGTTTCCCACCCCCTCATTTCACAAGTGGTGGTGGTAGGAGATCAAAAACCATTCATTTCGGCCTTGATTACGCTCGATGAACAAATGCTGCCGGCCTGGTTGAAGTCGCACGGCGAACCGGAGATGACGCCGGCTCAGGCACGTGAATGCCCGGCTGTACTTGCTTCTTTGCAACGCGCAATCGAACGCACGAACCGCCAGGTTTCCCGGGCCGAATCCATCCGCAAATTCAAGATTATTCCCGACGATTTCACGCTCGAAAACGGTATGCTCACGCCTTCCCTGAAGGTAAAGCGAGAAGTAGTGCTCGAACGCTATGCCGGGGTAATTGAGGATATCTACACTCACGACGACCGGCCCAAAGCGGAGAAATAGCCAGCCTTAGGGCCAGCAAGTCCTGATACAACACAACGGGAGGTTGGGAGTTTCCGCAAAAACTCCCAACCTCCCGTTTTTGGTGCGCGAGAGGGGACTTGAACCCCTACGCCCGAAGGCACTGGAACCTAAATCCAGCGCGTCTGCCAATTCCGCCACTCGCGCCGGCAACTCGCATAGCATACCCCGCATTGCGAGTGCGCTTCAAATGTTTTGCGTAAAGGTGAGTACCTACTCATACCATCTCATACCATTTGGGCACTAATTGGCTTGACTACTAATTAGCTTAGATACCCAGCGGGCGTAGGCAGCTTACGTACACAGCGGCGTAGATGCTCGGCGGCTTGGGTCTAAGCGGCGTCCGTGCCCGCGGCTGCACCATCGATACCGAGGTCGCGGCGGAGCCGGGCAACGTGCCCGGTGGCACGCACATTGTATTGAGCCAGGCGTATCTTTCCCGCAAGGTCAATTACAAAGGTAGAGCGAATCGTACCCACGGTGGTTTTCCCGTAGATCTTCTTTTCCCCGTAAGTACCGTACGCTGTGTGCACGGCGTGATCTGGGTCAGAAACCAGGTGGAAATTGAGCTGCTGTTTTTCTTTGAATTTGGCCAGTGCCGCCACCGAATCCGCGGAAATCCCGACCACCGTATAGCCTGCCGCGCGCAAAGAGTTGAGGTTATCCCGAAAATCGCAAGCTTGCTTCGTACATCCCGGGGTTCCTGCCTTCGGATAGAAATATAGGATCACGCCAGCGGCTGGTGTGGTAGCGGCCCGCAGTTTCTCTAATTCGCTATGCAGGCTGATTTCGCCATCCGGACCGGCAAGTTTGAAATCGGGTGCTTCCTGGCCCGCGGTGAGACGGCCCGAAGTGGTTGCTGGTGTGCTACTCATGGAGCTTTTCCTTTCCGAAGATGAATCCCCAAATCAACAGTGCTACGAAACCAATACCATTGGGCCAAAAGCCGAGGGTTCCCGGGGAAAACCAGAGCGCGAACACCACCCCACCGGCAAAAACCCACGCGTTATCGATCCAGTAACCAATAACGCCAACCACAGCTCCAATAGTCCCAATAATCAGGGGCACTAGGAAACCGGCATAAAACCCGGCCATCCCCACTGCTACCCAGGAGTAGACAATGAGGGCCAGGGCATATAACAGCACCACCAAACTCATAACCCGCACATTTTTCGAGGAACGCATACGCTCAGATTACTAGCTTGGTTCCAGTTAGGCCTTCGGAGAAATGCGGAGCGCAAACCCTCCTGTTGAAAAACTCGGCTGGCAATATTGGGACATGAGCGAAATTGACGCGGCCGATATGGGCCCCTGGTTAAACCCGGACGACCTAGAATTTGTACGTGGCAAAGTACCAATTATCTACGTGGATATTGTGCCGGTACGGCTCGACGATAAGGGCCGCCTAGAACTGATCGGTATGCTCTTACGGCTAGATTCTGCTGGTATTTCCCGCGAGTTCCCGGCCGGGCGCGTACTTTTCCACGAACCTTTGCGCGACGCCGTGCTCCGGCACGTGGAAAAAGACCTCGGGTTAATGGCACTCCCCCAGATTCCTTCTTGCATGGTGCCTTTCACCATCCAAGAATATTTCCCCACCCCTTCCGGGGAAGGTACTTTCTTCGACGCTCGCCAACATCGCATCGACCTCGCCTACATTGTGCCCATTCAAGGCGATTGCAACCCCGGAGATGACGCCCTGGAATTCTCCTGGTTCACCCCCGGGGAAGCGCGCACACCGAGCCTGCAAAAAGAAATGGCGCCCGGCCATGCCGAACTGCTCCGCCGCGCCCTCGCCTACCTCGCCTAACGGCCAGCGGCCTAGTGCGCGGTGCCGGTCAGCTCGGCAGCAATAATCGGGGCGAGGGCGCGGAAGGCTTTGCCCCGATGCGAAATCGCGTCTTTTTCGGCCATGCTGAGCTCCGCATTAGAACGGGTTTGGCCTTCCGCTTGGAAAATCGGATCGTAACCGAAACCCTGTTCGCCGCGTTCTTCGTGCAAAATCACGCCGGGCATATCAGCTTCTCGCACCACTTCCCGGCCGTTCGGAGTGACCATCACCGCCGCGGCATGGAAACGGGCTCCCCGATATCTGTCTGGCACTTCCGCTAGTTGAGCGAGCAAGAGCCGACGGTTAGCGGTGTCGTCGCCGTGCTTCCCCGCCCACCGCGCCGAAAACGGGCCCGGTGCTCCGCCTAAAGCATCCACGCAAATACCCGAATCATCCGCAACCGCCACGTACCCGGCCGCCGCTAGCTGCCGGGCCTTGATCAACGCATTACCGGCGAAAGTAATTTCGTCTTCCACCGGTTCGGGAAGGTCTAGATCGCGGGCCGAAATCACCTGCACCCCGGGCAGGTAGGGCGCCAAAATCTCTTCTAGTTCCGCAACTTTGTGGGCGTTGCGGGTCGCGAGCGCGATCGTGTGCGCGGAGGCGGTGCTCATTGGGCGATGATCCTTTCGTCGATCGGGTTGGTGGTGAATAGGGCTTCGCGTTGCAGGCGGGCCAGGTGTTGGGTGCCGGTGTTGGCAAGGTCGAGGAGTTGGCCCAGGCCTTGCCGGGAGAAGGGTTTGTGTTCGGCGGTGCCTTGGATTTCGATGTATTCGCCGGAGCCGGTGGATACTACGTTCATGTCGGTTTGGGCGCGTACGTCTTCTTCGTAGGGTAGGTCTAGTACGGCGGTGCCGTCTACGAATCCGACGGAGACGGCGGAAACGGTATCGGAGAGTACGGGCCGGGGCCGGATGATTTTCTTTTCCAGTGCCCAGTTGAGGCTATCGGCCAGGGCGACGAAAGCGCCGGTGATTGCGGCCGTGCGGGTTCCGCCATCGGCTTGCAGTACGTCGCAGTCTAAAGTGATGGTGTTTTCGCCGAGGGCTTTCATGTTTACGACGGTGCGTAGGGACCGGCCTATGAGCCGCGAGATTTCGTGGGTGCGCCCGCCGATTTTGCCTTTCACGGATTCGCGGGAGGAGCGTTCATTTGTGGCGCGTGGGAGCATGGCGTATTCGGCGGTTACCCAGCCGGTGCCTTGCCCTTTCAGCCACCGCGGCACGCCTTCGACGAAGGAGGCAACGCAAAGTACCGTGGTGCGGCCGTAGGTGACCAGCACGCTGCCTTCTCCCGCTTCGAAATAGTGACGCGAGATTGTTACCGGACGCATTTCATCGATGGCGCGGCCATCAGCACGTTCAAAAGCCATGCTGTAAGGCTAGCGCGCTAACCTGGCGGCCGCTAAATCCAAAATGCCGGCACCCGGCGTTACGGGTGCCGGCTGGGCGTGCGACTGGTGCCTGCTTGACCCAGCTCGCCGCTCCCTCAGCCCGGGCGTTTGCTAAATTCGATACACTTCTCCGGCCGCTACGCAGCTAGCCGGCCCGGCGTATTCTCCGCGTACTTCCCGCAAGATTTCGGCCGGTTGGGTCCAGGGTTGCAGGTGGGTAAGGCCGAGCCTTTTCACGCCGGCCATGCGGGCGAGTTTGCCGGCCCGGCCGCCCGTCATATGCACGCCGCGTACTTTTTCTCGCCCGTCTTGGTAGGCGGCTTCGGCGAGCAAGAAATCGGCGTCTTTAGCGGCCGCGATTTGGCTTTCGCACAGGTCGGTATCTCCGGTGTAGGTGAGTACCATTTGCCGGCCGGGTTGGGCCAGGGTTTCGCGCGGTTGTGGAGCGCCGGCCGGTAGTGCCGTGGTGCTGGCGGGGCGGATGGCGGGAAGAGACGTCGTCGTCGAAAAATCGGCAAGCATCGGAGCGCGCGTGATGGCCGGCGGGATTTTGCTGGCTTCCGCCGGTCCCGTGATTCGGAACGCTACCGCTTCTACCGTATGCAAGGCGGCAAATACTTCCACGTGCATGGGACCCACGGTGAAACTATCCCCGGCTCGGATCCGGTGAAACTCGTATTCTCCTTCGTAAGTATCTTCCGGGTCGTCCCCGGAAAGTTGGAGCATACGCTTGTGCCCATCTTCCGGAGAGTACACGGGTACCGGGCCGAGCGCGCCATACGGGTTCCATTTCCGGTACACCTGCATGCCCACCAGATCTGCGCAATGGTCTGCGTGTAGGTGGGAAATAGCGATCGCGTCAAGCGCGGCCGGGTCAAGATAGCGCAGCAGGTGCCCCATGGCTCCCGGTCCGATGTCGAGGAGCAGGGAGTACGTGCGCGTACCTCCCTCGGGGCTTTCCCCTTCTGCTTGTACTAGGTACGACGACGCCGGTGATTTCGGGCCAGACATAGAACCCGAGCACCCAATAATCGTAAGCCTCACTAACCTAATTCCTCCGTGGATAAGGGGATACCTACCTCCGGGCCCAGGAAACGGTGAGCGAGGACGCCGAAGGAATGGGGATCGCCCGTTGCGTAGAAGCGGTGCTGCGGATGCGAGGAGGCTGCGAACAGGTCTCGATCTGCTAGTACCCGGTATACATCTTTTGCGGTTTCGTCTGCTGAAGAAACGATAGCCACATCTTCACCCATGGTATAGGAGATAACTCCGGCTAGAAGTGGGTAGTGCGTGCATCCGAGCACAAGAGTATCTATGCCGGCTGTGCGCAGGGGTGCCAAATATTCTTCGGCAACCGCTTGGGCTTGCGGCCCGGCGGTGATCCCAGCTTCCACGAGTTCCACGAAAAGTGGGCAGGCTGCGGTATACACCTCAATTTGCGGGGCCGCGGTGAAAGAATCCTGGTAGGAACCGGATTCTATGGTGGCTTGGGTGGCGATCACCCCCACTTTGTTATTCCGCGTGGTTTTCACGGCGCGCCGCACGGCCGGCCGGATAACTTCTATTACCGGAATTCCGGCATCAATTTCGAAACGTTGCCGAGCGTCGGCCAGGGCCGCGCTGGAAGCGGAATTGCAGGCGATGACCAACATTTTCACGCCGGAAGCCACCAGTTTTTCCATAACGTTGAGTGCGTGGTGGCGCACTTCCGAAATCTTTTTGGTGCCGTAGGGGCTGTGCGCGGTATCGCCGATATAGATCATGGGCTCTCCGGGAACTTGGTCCAGAATCGCACGTGCGACCGTCAAGCCTCCCACTCCGGAATCAAAAATACCAATCGGTCGTTCATCCACACGCCAAATCTAGCCGCGAAGCTTCTTCGCTTGCAGCGCTCGCATCAGTGAATCCTGCCACCAGCTGAGCAAAACATACAAGACGCACATTAAATCGTCCGAGTTTTCTATCTGGTGGTTCGTGTCCTGAATGATCCGCCACCCTTTTTCGGTGATTTGGTAGGCAGTTTCTTCACTGTGGATACCGAGCCGGGCGGCGAGCACGAGGCGTATATCGTTAGCCGCCCCGGCCCAGGTACGAACGTCTTCGTTCCCCACCCAAACGGCTTCCTGCTGTAAAGAATGGGCAAAGAAGCGCAAGTTTTCCACCTTTGCGGTGCGAATGGATTCTTCTGTAATGGCTCGTAGTTCATAGGCCATATCCGGATCTTCTGCCATATCTGGCAAAAGCCGAATCAGCGCATTATCGAGCGGTGGCAAGGGCAGATCGGGTTCCTGCTGGTCTTCATCAAGTTCCGCGGGGTCTGCTAGCTCTGCTATCTCTGCTAGCTCTGCTAGGTCTGCCAGTTCTGCCGCATAGGCTTCGAGAATATCTTCCGGTTCGCGTGGCGTGGGCGGCAAAGTAGGCGGCAAAGGTTCCAAATGGCGGCCCAACAAATGGGCTACATCACGGGCAATACCGCTAAAAAAGCGGCGCTCCACTTCATCAGCGCGAGCCATGTAGCCGCCGCGCCAGGGCAGGAAAGCTTTCACTGTTCCTCCTGCGGTGCACTCGGATTTGCCAGAGGCTCACTTGGCGCGCTTGACTCTTCCGGAGGGACGCACGGCTCTCTCCCAGACGCGCTCGGTTCTGCCGCAGGCGCACTCGGTTCTGCCGCAGGCGCGCCCGGCTCTCCCGCCGACGCACTTGACGCGCTCGGCGTGTGGTTCGCACCATCTCCAGTATTTTCGCGGCCTCCGGTATCCCCGGTGCTTCCAGCGCACCCGGTACTTCCGGCGTCGTCTGCGCTATTAGTACCCTTAGCACTGGTCTGTTCGATGGTGGCAATAATCCCGTAGGTGTGCATGGCCGTAGCATCTGCTTCCATCATTTCGCGCGGGCCTCGCGAAACCGCAGCACGGCCCTGCCGGTGAATACGCATCGCCACATCCTGCGCGGTTTCGGTACTCATCCCAAAATAAGATTCGAACACCCACCGCACGTAACTCATAAGATTCACCGGATCATTATGCACAACGGTTTGCCACGGCGCGGCTTTGCCGGTAGCCGTACCGGCTTTAGCTTCACTGGCAGCTTTGCGCGCGGCTTTGCCGGTAGCTTTGCTCGCGGCATTACCGGTAGCTTCATTTGCGGCATTACTCGCGTCATTACTTGCGGCCGCTTCATTTGCGGCGTTGTTTTCAGCCGCGCTCACTCCAGGATTGTCCTCCCCCGCATGCGGCTGCGAAGTGGAGTGCGCTTTGCTCCCATTGCTACCCGGATCCGGCGTTTTCATGCCTCCCATCCTACTACGAGCGCTTTCTACCAGCTGGGAAAGGGATATGTACGGCGCCAGCTAGCGGCTACGAGCATCGCGTATTTCCAAAATTTGCGGTCCAAATAGTCCCTGGTAGTCCCTGGCGCGGCTCGGCACGCTATGCTATTGCTCATGACCCAGAGCACAGCACTCATGACGGACATGTATGAGTTGACAATGATCGACGCCGCGCTGCAGTCCGGCGCCGCCCTTCGACCTTCGGTTTTCGAAGTTTTTAGCCGGCGGATGCCCGGCAACCGGCGCTACGGCGTGGTGGCAGGGACCGGCCGCGTACTCGAAGCGATCGAAAACTTCCGGTTCGGAGAAGCCGAAATTGAATATCTACGGGAAAACCAGATCGTTTCCGAGCGTGCTTTAGAGTGGCTTGCCAATTACAAGTTCACCGGGAACGTATATGGCTATATGGAAGGCGAATTGTATTTCCCCGGTTCTCCGATTCTCACCGTAACCGGCACCTTCGCCGAATGTTGCATCTTGGAAACCGTGCTGCTTTCCATCCTCAACTATGATTCCGCGGTAGCCACGGCGGCTTCCCGGATGACCATGGCAGCCCGCGGGCGGCCTTGCGCCGATTTCGGAGCTCGCCGCACCCACGAAATGTCTGCCGTGGCCGCGGCCCGCGCCGCCTATATTGCCGGTTTCACTTCCACTTCGGATCTGGAAGCAGGCCGCCAATACGGAATACCAGTTTCTGGTACTTCCGCCCATTCCTTCACCCTCGTCCACGATTCCGAGCCCCAAGCTTTTGCCGCTCAAATCGCGAATATGGGAGTAGATACCACGCTCCTAGTTGATACCTACGCGATTTCCAGCGGTGTAGAAAATGCGGTACAAGCCGCCCGCGAGGCCGGCGGCGAACTTGGTTCGGTGCGTATCGATTCTGGTGACCTAGTGGCCGGCGCTTTCAAAGTGCGGGAACAGCTCGACCTTCTAGGTGCAAAAAACACGCATATTACGGTTACTTCCGACCTTGACGAGTATTCGATTGCTGCCTTGCAGGCCGCTCCCGTAGACGCGTATGGCGTGGGTACGCGCATGGTAACCGGTTCTGGTTACCCCACCGCACAACTGGTTTACAAACTGGTGGAACGCCAAGGGGCGGACGGCAAGATGCACGAAGTTGGCAAAACTTCCGAAAACAAAGCTTCCGTAGGCGGCCTGAAGGTAGCCGGCCGGCTCTACCGGGAAGGCCGAGCAAATCAAGAACTTGTAGTTTCTGCCCGTAGTTTTGCGGAAGGGTTCGATTACGTGCAGGCGCGCGGTGCGCGGCCGGTTCAGGTGCAGCTCATCGAAAACGGAAAGATCGACGCCGCTTACCGGGCCCGCGCAGTACTACCCGCCGCGCGTTCCCGGCACGAAGCATCCCGCGCCGAACTCCCCTACGATGGCTGGCGCCTTTCCGGCGGCGAACCGGCAATCCCCACCGTGCGTGAAGATATCTTCGAAGGCAATATCAACGCCCCTGTTATCCACTAAGCACACCAGAGTTCGCTAAGTACACAGAGATTCGCTTAGCGCACCGGGATGTGCTGCGAACCGCGCGTTCTCCGTGGATGCTCAGTGCATACCGACTGGCCCGGTCCGCATCGTCTTGCGGACCGGGCCAGTTGCCATATTCAGCTCTGGCCGCGCCTCCGTTTACCCGGTGAAAAGCACCGGATTTACATTTCGGCAAGCAGCGCCGGATTTGCGCGCCAGAAAGCGCAGCATTTAGCCGGCATAGAATGCCAGTTTTACTTGGTGGAAAGCACGGGATCGGTTACTTCGAAGCTCACGCAGTCGATAAGCCCCAGATCGGTAATCGCCCATTCGGGGATTGCGGTAATGGATAGGAAGAGTAGCTGGCCGAAAGCAGATTCGAGGGTGGCCCCGAGTTGCTCGCGTGCAACCTCATCAAGATGGCTTTCTGCCCGGGCCATTTCTTCGGCCGGCAGGTCGGCCACAATCCCGCCCACGGGCAAAGGCAGTTCGGCGAGCACTTCGCCGTCTGCTACTGCAACTTGGCCGCCGCCAATTTCAGCTACTCGGTTGATCGCAAAAGCCACGTCTTCCGGCGTCGTACCCGCTGCCACAATATTGTTATCGTCCGGGGAAGCGGAGGTGGCGATAGCTCCCCGCTTGAGCCCGAAGCCCTTAATGAAGGCCACCGGCAAGTTATTAGTTTTTCCGTACCGTTCCGCACACGCCACGTAAATAACGTCTTGGGAAATATCAGGCTGGACCTTCCCCTCCACGATCTCCAATTCCACTTCTTCGCCCGGGCGTTTGAAAGCCACACCGGTGGAAAGGACGATGGTTTGTACGCGGGCCTGCGTACCTTCGGCCGGCACCGCAATGCGCGCCGGTGTAACTTCAGGCAGGTGGAAAGTATTGAGCAGGATTTCGGAACGCTCCGGAGCTTGAGCGGGCCGTACCGGCTGACCCTCCCGGGCCACCACTTCCCCGCCCTTAATCACTACCGCCGGCCGGAAATCTTCCAAGCTATCTACCAGCAAAATATCGGCAAAACGGCCCGGCGTTATCGAACCGATCTGGTGATCCAAACGGTACATGCGAGCCGTGTTCACCGTGGCCATCTGGATCGCCGTCACCGGATCCACCCCGTGTTGGATCGCCAAACGCACCACGTAATCCAGGTGGCCGCGTTCCAAAATCCCGGTAGCCATCACATCATCCGTGCAGAAACCAACGCGGTCGGCCGGGGCCCCCATTTGCGTAACCAGCTTGATATTTTCTTCCAGCATGGGAGCCGCCGTAGATTCGCGGATCAAAATATTGATCCCGTTGCGCAGCTTTTCGAGCTCTTCTTCCGGCGAATAAGACTCGTGGCACAGTGCTACCCCGCTGGCCGCATAGCCCGCCACTCGCCGCGCATCCACCAGCGGCGCACACCCAAAGGCCTGCAAACGGTTCCGCTCCGCCATGTCCATGGCGGTCAAAACTTCTTCATCCCCGTATTCCACGAACTCTTGCACGGTTTCCCACAAACCCACGCATTCTGGCAGATGCTGCACTTGTTCGTGTTCAGCTACACCAAACCGGTGGCCCACATTCGATTCCGGAACCGTGTAGGGAGCCTTGGCCGGCGCGCCCCACCACACCCGCATGGGCGCAGTTTCCGCTTCCGCCAAGAACTCCTTAACTCCCGCCAGTCCGGCTACCACCAAAATCTGGTCCAAACCCGAAATCGCCGAAGTCGTGCCATAGCGCGAAACCAAATCCGCGAACATGGTGACCGAAAGCTTCGAACATTCGATATGCAGGTGGCCATCAATCAGCCCCGGGGTGAGATAGCGCCCCTCCGCGTCAATAATCTTGGTTTCCGGGCCGCGCTGGGCTTCCACATCACCCACAGCCGCCACCCGGCCTTCCGCAATCGCCACCGAAGCCGGGTAAATCTCCCCGGTCATCACATTGACCAGCTGCCCGCCGTCAATAATCACGTCTGCGTGGGCACGTCCATAAGCAACATCGAGTAGGTGCCGATTCGGCATGTTTTCTCCTTTGTGTGTTTCCCGGGAACAGGTTTGCGTTCCCAAAGTCTGCTGTTGGTGTTGTTAGTTATTAGATACAGGAACGGTTTGTACCGCTACTGTTTGCGCCGCCCGGTCTAGCGAGGATCCGTTATCGTGACGATCTAGCGCGGTCCCGTTATCGTCACGGTCTAGCCGGCTTTCGCTGGCGTGACGGTCTAAGGAAGTTTCATTATCGAAACGATCTAGCCGAGTTTCGTTGTTTTGCGGGAGGGCGGCCGCATTGTGCTTGCCGCGCCTGGCCAGCAGGAACACGAAGCTGGCCACGAGAGCGCCGGCCGCAATCGAAAGGTCGGGAGCACTGGCCGCCTCTAACCCGGCACCGCGCGCAATCGCCGCGGCCAACGGGCCGGTGAAATACCCGGTATTAGAAAACAGCCAGGCCGCGACCATGCCGGCGAGCATTGCGCCCATACCATCCCAGCGAATCCCGGCCCTTCCCCAGTACGGGCCGCCCGGACCCTCGGCGGCCAGGCCCGCCAGGTCATAACGGCCGGCGCGGGAAACGGCGTCGCACACGTACACTGCCACCCAAGGTGCCAACCAAATCGAAAGCGAAGCAACGAAAGCGTTGAGCAGATCGTAGAAACTGGACTGGGAAACCGCGACCACAGCGACCACCGCACAAATCACCGAATCAAGAATCACGATCTTTTCGCGCGAAACCCTAAAACCTGCAGTCTGCAAATTCAGACCGGAAGAATAGAGGTTCGTCCCGTTTTGGATCAGCAGGCCGAACATGACCAGCAGCAGGAAAGGAATCGCGAAAGCTGCGGGCAATACCGCGGGGACGGCGAGCGGATTGGAAAGGTCTACGTCTGGCCCCACCGCTACCGTGGCCATCGCCGCGCCCAAACTCTGCAGCAGCACATACGGTACGAAACCGCCCAGGCTCGCCGCCCACGCAATCTGCGCCCAAGTAGAGCCACCTGCGCGCTTGGCTTGCCCGGAACCAGCGGCCTGTTTGGCTTGCCCGGAACCAGCGGCCTGTTTGGCTTGCCCGGAACCAGTTGCGCGTTTTCCGTGCCCGCGGGAGCTATCCGGAATGGGTAGATAGCGAGAGAAGTTACCACCACTCGGTGCCCAGGACAGTCCGCCCGAAACCATGACCAGCGAGATCGCGGAAACGAAAGTGGCAAGGGAGGTGCCCGCGGCGGCGTCGGCCCCGGTTCCTACCTGCCCGCCCAGCTGTACTTGCGGCACAATCAGTACCGCGAGAACTGCGAAAGCAAGCGCGAAAACGATGGTCGCGTATTTTTGCGCGGCCATGAGGAAGCGGTGCCCCACGAGCGGCATAATGGCTTGCGCGGCCGCTAGTACGACGACGGCTACCACCATTTGCGGGCCCGCCAAGATGATTCCGAAACGCTCCAGGAGCGCGGCTGCCGCATAGTAGACGAGGATTAATCCGCCCGCTTCAAAGCCGAGCAGCATGAGCCAAGAGAAGACGCCGTTCATGCGCGCCCCGCGCGTGCCCAACCAGGAGCGGGAAATCGTCATGGTGGTGGTGCCGGTAGCCGGACCTTGTAAAGATGTAAAACCAAGTAAGGGGTAGGCCAACAGGTTACCGATGAGGATTACTAGTAAGGATTCTGGCAAGGTGAGCCCATATAGCAAGGGCAACATTGCTCCGTAACTTACCGTGAAAATATTTGTTGTGGTGCCAGC
Organism: Actinobaculum suis; assembly: GCF_900618115.1. Taxonomy (NCBI): domain Bacteria; kingdom Bacillati; phylum Actinomycetota; class Actinomycetes; order Actinomycetales; family Actinomycetaceae; genus Actinobaculum; species Actinobaculum suis. The sequence goes on along the minus strand of NZ_UYIO01000001.1, from coordinate 1,042,964 downwards.
CCATAAAAAGAAAAGATCACGGGGTTTGCCATAACGTTCGTTTTCTGGGACTAGATCAATACCGCGCTTTTCGAGCGTGCCTGCCATCGTTCTCCTACGGACGTGCGTTCGGTGCTGGCCGCAGGCGGGCGGCACGTGAGGCGCAACCAAACACATGAATAGAACGTGGCGCTTTGACGCGCCACGCCACTATTCAAGCGCCGCAAAACCCAAAAATCGAGCCCTCGTCCACCAAATGGACAGCAAGCCGCTCACCATGTGAGACGCTGCGAGAACTTTTCGCGGCTCAGTTGGTTTTCACGAATTTGTACGTACCACCCGCCGTGTCAAAGCTCACGCGCCGGCTACCGCAGACCGATGTTTACCGCGCCTGTCGCCTACCGCGCCCGGCACCTACCGGCGGCCGACGAACCAGTTTTGGATCTTCTTCACGCGGGCTTCGATCTGCTCGGCAGAGGCGCGAGCCACTTCCGGCCCGCCGCAGGCCCGCCGCAATTCGGTATGGATCAGCGCGTGCGGATCGCCCGTCTTTTGGGCGTAGGCCGCCACCAGTTGGGAAAGCTGTTTGCGAGCTTTACGCCGCCTTTGAGTTTCCGATTGGGCGGCAGGTTTCTTCTCTCCATTGCGGCGATGGCGGGCTTGCTCCGCCTGGCGTTGGCGCAACAAAGTAGTCACTTGTTCGGGTTCGAGCAACCCGGGAATCCCCAAAAAGTCTGCTTCTTCATCCGAACCGACCTCTGCACCCAGGCCAAACTGGCCGCCGTCGAAAAGCGCGCGGTCAAAAGCGGCACCCGATTCGAGCGCCTCAAACCCTGGCAAAGCCAGATCTTCTTCCGCTTTTTCTTCCCGGTTGGCCGCTTCCAGCGCCGCATCATCCCACCCGGTTTCGCCCTTCCGGACCGAAATCACATGGTCGCGCTGTTTTTCCAGTTCGGAAGCCAGTTCCAGCAGTTGCGGCACGGAGGGCAAGAACACGGTTGCGGTTTCTCCGCGCCGGCGCGCCCGCACGAAACGGCCAATCGCCTGCGCAAAGAACAGCGGCGTGGAAGCCGAAGTGGCATATACACCAACCGCTAGGCGCGGTACATCTACCCCTTCCGAAACCATGCGCACCGCCACCATCCACCGGCTCGTCCCCTCGGAGAATTCGGCGATCTTATCGTTAGCGGAAGCATCATCAGAAAGCACCAGGGTGGGTTCTTCTCCAGATACCTGCGCCAAAACTTGCGCATAAGCCCGCGCATCAGCCTGGTTGGAGGCAATCACCAAACCACCCGAATCGGGAATCGAACGCCGCACCACGGTAAGCCGTTCATCCGCAGCGGCCATTACCGCCGGGATCCACTCCCCTTCCGGATTGAGCGCGGTGCGCCACGCCTGGGAAGTCATGTCCTTCGTAAGCGGCTCCCCCAGGGTTGCTTCTACCACATCCCCGTGCTTGGTTTGCCAGCGCATTTGCCCCGAATAGGAAAGGAACATGACCGGGCGCACAACCCCATCACGCAAAGCTTGTTCGTAGCCGTACTGGTAATCCGGTTTGGAGGTGAGATTACCGTAAGCATCTTTTTCGTATTCCACGAAGGGAATTTGCGAAGTGTCCGAACGGAAAGGCGTTCCCGTCAAGGAAAGCCGCCGCACGGCCGGATCAAAGGCTTCCCGGATCGCTTCACCCCAACTCAAAGCGTCCCCGCCGTGATGTACTTCGTCCAAAATCACGAAGGTACGCCGCGCCTGGGTGCGTTTCTTGTGTAGCGCACTATTGGCCGCCACCTGCGCATAGGTCACGCACACGCCGTTGAAGAAATCGCCTTCCCAGCGTTGCGCGTTAGTGAAATCTGGATCCAGTTGGATGCCCACCCGCGCTGCCGCATTCGCCCACTGCGTTTTCAGATGCTCGGTAGGGCAAACCACAGTAATAGTTTCGATAATTCCGTGCGCGAGTAGTTCCACGGCCACGCGCAAAGCAAAAGTCGTTTTCCCGGCCCCCGGGGTCGCTACCGCCAGGAAATCCTGGGCTTGCGAATCCATGTATTGCTGGAGTGCTTCGGCCTGCCAGGCGCGCAAAGACGACGTCGTACCCCAAGCCGCGCGCCGTGGATACGCCGGCGAAAGCGTTTCGGCGGCGTGACGCGAAGGAGATTGTGGATTGCGCGGCTGGTTACTTTCGGGCCTCACTGGCCGCTTCCCGGAACGTCCGGGCCGAAGGGCCAGGCAGAACCCTGGTTGCCCATCTGTTCATGGATTTCTTTGCACATGGGGCAAATCGGGAAATTATCAGGGTTGCGAGTAGGTACCCACACTTTCCCGCACAGGGCCACCACCGGCTTACCGGTGAAAGCTGATTCGAGTTGCCGGTCCTTACGCACGTAGTGGGCGAAACGTTCATCGTCGCCATCTGAGAGTTGCTCCTCGGTTCTTTCGAGGATACCTACCGATTGGGAACCTTCCGGATTCGGCCCTTCCGGCTGCCCGGGCCCTGCCGGCGGTTCCGGTTGTGAGGCCGTAGCCTTCACCGTAGCAAGCGCAGCCGAAACCGGTGCGGCCGTGCCGGTAGCAGCCGGTGATACGGCCGGGGCCGCCGAGGCTGCCGGGGCCGCCAAAGCTGCCGGGGCCGCCGAGGCTGCTGGGGCCGCGTAAGACGTAGCGGCCGGAGCAGAGCCAGAAACAAAGTACGCGCAGGAGGAATCGATCATGGCCCTGATTCTAGTGGTAGTTTCTGGGAGTGCCAGCCCCGCCCCGGTGAGAAACTCGACGGCGCCCTGCACCGGCGCCGACACTGCACCGGCACAGCACCGCCGCACCAGCACCGTACCGAAATCACACCCGCACCGCAGCGGCGCCGCCAAACACAACCAGGGCAAGGAGCCAGGGGGCGAGGGTCCGCAGGGCCGAGGAGCCAAGGGGCCCGCTAGATACAACGAGGGGCCCCGTTCCCGGAGCCCCCGCATTCAATTCACTTGCACTCGCATCACTCGCACTCGCAAGTGAATCAGGCATGTTGCAGATGCAGCGATAACGTGCGCATCCGCAATATGCCTCTCGTTACCTGTTAAATGCTCGCGCAGCTTACTTCTGCACGGCCTTCTTCAGGTTCGAACCAGCCGTAATCTTCACGCCGTAGCCAGCAGGAATTTCGATTTCCTCGCCGGTGCGCGGATTGCGGCCCTTGCGAGCAGCACGCTCGGTGCGCTCGAAGGACATAAGACCGGTGATCTTTACCGGTTCGCCCTTGGAAAGGGAGTCAACAAGCACGGTCTGCAGAGCAGCAATGGCGCGATCGGAATCAGCCTTGGTGAGGCCCGATTCTTCGGCGATAGCTGCAATAAGTTCAGTACGGTTGAGGGACATTCGAATTCCTCTCGATAAGTTGTTCTTTTGTCAATGGCTCATCTGAAGCCACTAGGCAGAAATGTAGCGGAATCTTCCCGTTTTTTCCCTCAAAAAACGCAATTTTGCGCGTGTCGTAACTCATCTCGCTATTTTACTTTTACTTTTAGCCGCATCCGTGCATAATTCGCACCTTAACCTGGCCCTATGGGAGTGAGGGCAACAACTCGCGCTACCTGCAAAAAACGTGGGCATCATGCTGGAGGCGTACGAGCCCCCATGCCAAGGTTGCAGGATATTATTTCCGCCACCCGCCTCCGCCGCGGTAAGATTTGCCTTATAGAGCTGGAAGAACCGCGGGATTTCGCGGTTTTCAGCGGCTCATCCCCGGTGTTTTCACCGCTCCCGGTATTGCTTGCCCCGATAGCCAATCGCGGCCGCGAACGTACCGGGCCGCAAGCCCCGCTCGTAATCGAGCACCGCAAGGGTTCGGTTACCGGCCAACTGGAAAGGCAGAATGAGTGAAGGACTTCATCAAAAAGCACTCCCGCGTACTAAAGATCGCTTTCTACGTGATAATTGCCATTGCGGTGGTGTTGATCGCTCGGAACCAGGTGGCAGAGCTCTCCGGGGAGCGCATGCATGAGCTTCTGGCAAGCACGCCGCGGCCGGTGCTGGCAGAATTAGTAATCCTGGCTTTTGTGGCTTTTTCCGCCACCGGGCTGTATGACGTCTTTGCCGCTAAATCCGTAGGGGTGGAGCTGCCTACCATGCAAGCCCTGAAAATCGGGTGGATTGCGCAGGCCTTCAATAATTTTGCGGGTTTGGGTGGGCTCACCGGGGGCACGATTCGCGCACGTTACTATTCGCGGGCCGGTGCCGACCCGAAAAAGGCGGTAGGGGTTTCGGTATCGGTATGGGCGGCGAACCTGCTCGGGCTTTTCGCGATGCTGTTAGTGACCTTGCCTTTCGCCGCGCATTACGACGGGCGTTTTCTGATCGTGCCAATCGTTGCCTGCTTGTATATCCCCTTCTATTTCTTGGCCGGGCGGCTCCATTTTTGGAAAATTGACCTGCGCAAATCGGTACTAGGCCAGCAAAATGCACGCACCAAACTGGGCATGTTCCTCGCCTCCCTGGCCGATTGGCTAGCAGCCGCGGTGTTCTTTTGGATTTGCGTGTGCGTATTTGTGCCCGATGTCAGTTTGATTCAGGCGATCTTCGTTTACGCCACCGCCACTTTGGTCGGTTTGCTTTCCTTCATCCCGGCCGGTTTGGGTACCTTCGACGTCACGGTTTTCTTCTTCTTTGAACGGATGGGCGCCGATCCTTCCGGCCTGGCACTTGCCCTGGTGGCGTACCGAATTACTTACTACCTGCTCCCTTGGTTGGCCGCGGCACTATATTGGGCCGCCGAAACCGTGATGCCCAAGATCGGTTTGGAAAAGCAAGAAAAGCGTGAGAACTTACTGGTCACGATCTTGTGGATCGGCATGTTTTGCGCCGGCGTAGTGCTCATGGTTAGCGCCATCTTCCCGCGTTTCATTAATTTCCCGGGGTTCTTACGGTTCTTGATGCCCCACGAAGTTGCGCGTGCCTCGCGCGCCGCCTGCTTGGGCGTAGGTCTCATGTTGGTGATCCTCTCCCGCGGTATTCGCTTGCGAGTTTCTCGGGTGCGTTCGGCGTGCTTGATATTGCTGGTAGTAGGAATTGTGGCTTCCGTAGCCCGCGGGCTCGATATCCAGATGACCGTACTGTTGGCTTTGTTCGCCTTATTGCTGTACTTTTCCCGCGGGGCTTTTGTGCGCGAACCTTTGCCTTTCGAACCGCGTTCCTTCCTGGTCTCGCTAGTAACCGCTATCGGTATTCCCGCCCTGATTTTCGCGTGGCGGTGGATCAAGACCCCGGTAGGCGTACAGGTTTACCCGCACGCCGGGTGGCGTACCGCGCTGTTCTATTTCTTGCTCGTGGTGCTTATCGCCTTCGCCCTGCTGTTCTCCAATTCGCGGGCACCCAAATTTGAACCTCCCACCACGGAGGACGTGACGCGTTTCGAAGATTTCGTAGACAAGTGGGGTGCCACCGCTTATACGCACCTGTATTTCCTGGGTGATAAACAAGTGTTCTATAGCGACGACGGTAAAGCCGCCCTCATGTACCGCAGCCGGCGCAATACACTCATAGCTTTGGGCGATCCGATTGGGGATCCGGATTCCTTTGAAGATCTGCTAGACGAGTTTGTTTCCTACGCGGAAGAACACGGAAGTAAGGCTTCGATTTACGAAATTTCCGCGAAATATCTCGCGGCGGTAGCCAATACCGGGTATAGCTTCGTGAAAATCGGCGAGGATGCCACCGTGGATCTGAGTTGCTATTCCAATGTGGGTAATAAGGGCAAGATTTTCCGGCGGATGCGTAACCGCATGGGTGAAAAGGGCACACATTTCGAAATGGTGATGCCGCCCTTTACCGAGGAATTTATCCGCGAGATCCGCGATGTTTCAGATGCGTGGTTGAACGGCCGGGAAGAAATGGGCTTCTCCCTCGGCTTCTTTGACGCAAACTATCTTTCCCGGGCGCCGATTGCGGTGGTACGCGGGCCGGAACGCGTGGAAGGTTTTGCCTCTTTGATGCCCATGGAAGATGGCGTAGCCTCCGTAGACATTATGCGGATCCGGCCGGATGCGCCTGGCGGAACGATGGATGGGATCTTTGTTTCCCTCATCGAATGGGCGAAAGAGAATGGCTACGCCCACTTCAATTTGGGCATGGCACCGCTTTCAAATACGGGTACGCGGCGCCATTCACGCGCCCAGGAACGAATTGTGCGTTACATTTACGACTTCGGAAATCGCATGTACAACTTCAAGGGCTTGCGTTCCTACAAGGAGAAATTCAAGCCGCGTTGGCATTCGCGCTATCTGGTGTATTCGGGGCCTTCTTCGCTCGCCCCTACCCTGGTGAACCTCATCAACCTGGTGCAAAAGCCAGACCGCACCGCGGGCGCAATCCCGCTCACTCGGCAAGAATTCGAACACTTACCTACCATGCAAGGCGCAGAACCTGCGGCTACGGAAACAAGCATTGTGAAAGCGGCAGCTGCGAAACCAGCAGCCGCGAAACCGGCAGCCGCAAAAGCAAAAGCTACGAAAACCGCTACTACAAAACCAGCGGCCGCGAAAACGGGCACCGCGCAGGATACGAAAGCGGGCGCTACAAAAACTATGTAAGCGGGCGCCGCGCAGGCGAAGGCCGCGAAAGCTACGCCTGCGCCGGCAGCTACCGTGAGTGCGCCGGCACCGGAAGCACCCACGGCGTCGAAAAGGTAGGGCTAGGCGGCCGCGGCGCCGTCGACTAAATCTTTGGCGTCCTTTAAAGGAAGATCGGTGCGAGCCCGGATAGCTTGAATTGCGGCTAACTTTTGACCTTTAGCAATCAGCTCCCGCTCTTCCGCCGTAAGAAAGTAGCTGCTGACCGGGCGCGGTGCTGGTTCGGCACTGGTCTCGGGATAGAGGCTTGCCACTTCTAAATCGGCGATACGCTTACGAAGCTCCGCAATGGTGAATTCTTGCTGACGCACTTGCGCGCGGAGCTTTTCAATCTCCGCCGCTTGCCCGAACCACTTACCCACGAATCATTTCCCTTCGCATCGAACATTGAATGTGCGCTCATTGTCTCAGGACCTAGGGCACTTCCTTAAGTTTCAACGATGTGAGTGTGGCCTCAATGGGGTTTGTCTGTGTTTACGAGTTGGGAATTGATTTTCAGCTGAGGTTAGCGCGCAGTGGGCATCGGTTGTGGTATTGCTGATTGTATCCGTTCCTCATCCCAGTAATTGCTACCACTCTTTGGACTTGGGGCGTGCGTGGAAACTGATTGCTCCGGCGGGAGAACCGGCTGGCCGGAACGGCCCCAAATGACAACCGCAAGGACCGCGAGCGCAACTAGCAAAAGCAGGGCCGCGCATATTATCCCGGTTTTTCGCACTATGTCCCCGCTTTCTGCAGCATATCCCGGTTTTGCATTATCGGGCCGGCTTCGCCGTCAGGCTAGCATAGCATTATGCTAAATGTTCCCCGGGAAAACTTGGGGATATGAATGCTTGGGTATACAAAAGCTTGGGCATACGAGGCAGCATCGGCAGGGTATATCTGGGGCCGTAACGACGCCTCTTATATTGGCGGCAGGAGGGTACTTATGCGCGGGTTGTTCGTCGGTCTAGCGACTTTAGATGTGATCCAGCTCGTTTCTGCGCTTCCCCAGCCAGATGAGAAAATCCGGGCGCGCCAGGTGGCACTCGCGGCAGGTGGCCCGGCTGCTAACGCGGCCGTTGCCTTCGCGCAGCGTTTCCCGCGCGTTTCTACTGTTTCTGCTAGCTCTCAGCCACATTCTGGCTCTAAACCGCAGTCTGCTTCTCAGCCGCATACGGCTGGTCCATCGCAGGCGGTCCCTGGCCCGCATACTGCTGCTCACCCGCAGGAGGCCCCCGGCCCGCATACTTGTGCGTCGCTGAACAGAGCTGATGAGGCTATCTTGCTGACTCGCCTCTCTGCCGATTTGGTTGGCAATCTTATCCGTGCTGATCTAGAAGAACACCAGGTTACTGTGCACGCGCAGTCCCTTCCGGCTGGGGTTTCGTCTACCGTGGCCACGATTCTGGTAACGGAAAGCACCGGGGAACGCGCCGTTATTTCTGCTACGGATCAGCGCCCGGTCCAACCCGAACCGGCTGAAATTGCTCTCGATCTGCACGATCTGCACAGTATTGATGTAATCGAAACCGATGGCTACGAAACTGACCTCACTTTGGCTGTCCTGCAAGCTGGCCGCGCCCACGGTATCCCTACCGTCCTCGACGGCGGTAGCTGGAAACCCTACATGGAGCAGCTACTGCCTTATATCGACGTCGCCATCGTTTCCGAAGCTTTCGCGGGCACTTGTGCGCAGCTTTGGCCCGGCCCCGAGAGCAGCAGCCAGGTAAGGCACACCCGGGCAAGCGAGGCCTCGCACGCGTTCTTTGCCTACCTGGAACAATTCGGCGTGCAGTACGCGGCCATCACGCGCGGCCCCCGGCCGATCCTCTACCACGCCGCCGGAAAACACGGCGAAGTCCGGCCCTGCCAAGTAGCGGCGGTAGACACCCTGGGCGCCGGGGATTTCTTCCACGGGGCCTTCACCAAATCCATCGCCGGCAAACCCCTCAACGAAACCACTTTCGTCACCGGCTTGCATCACGGCGCCCAAATTGCCGCGCAATCCATCCAGTCCTTCGGCACCCGCTCCTGGTTACGCTAAGCCGGGGTGCCACGGTTCTTCGCCGCTTGGATTCCTATGCGAAGCAAGCTATCTAAGCTCAGTGCCACGGCTCGAGAATAGTTCGCGGACACTTCGGAAGTACTTCGGAGCGGTTTTAGGCCCTTCCAGAGCGGTTCAAGAACGGCTTGAATACAGTTTCGGGTGTGGTTTCGAGAGCAGTTTCGAGAGCGGTTCGAAAGCGTTTAGGAAACGGTGCCGGTAGGTGCGGCGTCGTACCTCATACGCACTACGTAATCGGCGCGCGCCGCGGTAGCTTCCACCAAAAACGCGTTCGGCTCATCGACGGTACGGAACCACTCCTCCGCCTGCGCGCGCGTTCTGCCGCCCGCCAATTGCCGCGCGATTAGTCGCGCGTGCAAATCTGCGTGCGGGGTATCTAGATAGAGCAGGGTGTCGAGGTATGCGCGCACCCCGCCCCACCCGCCGGTTTCCAAGCCCAAGTAGTTCCCTTCCGTGACGACGACGCTCACCTCTTCCCCTATTTCTATGGAAGCGGCGATCGGCTCGTGCTTGGATCGCACATAGTCGGGCGCGTAGATACTTCCGGCTGGGTGTTCCCGCACGCGGCGTAGCAAAGCGCAATACCCAGCCACGTCGAAAGTCTGCGGGGCGCCTTTGTGTGCGGCCAGGCCTTTGGCCTCCAGGATCGCATTCGAGAAATGGAATCCGTCCATCGGCAAATAGGCCGCAAGATTGGTACCGGCTCGCCGGTTTAGTTCCGCCACCAAATCCTTTGCGAAGGTGGATTTACCTGTACCGGGCGGCCCGCTCACCCCGATGATTTGCCGCGCGCCACGCGAAGTAGCGGCAGGTGGAAGCGGGGTTGGCACCTGCGACGCCGGGGTTGACGCGAGCGGCAGCTGGGCCGACTCGGGCGGCAGCTGGGTTGGCACGGGCGGCATACTTGCCGGAGTGGGCGCCTCCGACGCCGAGGTGGGCCGGGATTCCATGGATACCAGGGACTCGATGAAAGCGCTTGCCTGCGCAATATTTGCGAACTCGATTCGGCGCACTTTCCACCTCCTTCTTTTCCTTACTTTCCTGCAAGTTATGGTAAAACTTCGAGCCAGCTACTTGCGAGTACTTGCGAGTTGGAAAAAAAGGGGCAGCAAACTAGGCCGGGGTCAAGCTCGCCGCACCTGGCCACCGGACATCCACGCCAAGCACCTGGCCACCGGACACCTAGCCACTGGGCACCGACACCCCGCACCCGGCACCTAGCACCCGGCACCCCGCGCCCGGCACCCTAGCACCCGGCACCCCGCACCCGGCACCTAGCACCCGCGCTACGGGTTTGGCTCGCGTTTACACCGCTACCGTCGCGCCAGCCTTTCGCCGTGCTAACGCGGTGCGCCCCAATCCTAGGAGCATGAGTGCCACGCCCACTCCGAAAATCACCAGGAAGGCGCCGGTTTGCGAGGGCAAGGCAGTTTGGTCGAGGTAGAGCACTTCCCGCACGCCGTTGCCAAAGAACTGCAAGGGAGTCCAAGGGTAAATCCAGTCGCGCCACAGTGGCGGCAAAAACTCTGCCGGGAAGGTCACGGTAGTCATCGAAATAATATGCAAGCAGACGGGGATAGCCATCCCCCATCTTCCGCACAACCCCACGCATCCGACCACAAGGGCCAGTAACGCCAGCGTGACGATCCACGAAAATGCGAACATGGTGCCAAAAGGTACCTGTGTGCGTAGCAATGCACTCAATAACCCCACCGCTATTGCGGCAATGGCCGCGGCCGTAACCACCATGCCAAGTAGCTGATTAGCAAAAGCTTTCCAGCCATTTTGCTGCCGCGTAGCATTAGCGAGAAGGAGGCCACCTACATTACTCGGCCACAGAAGCAACATCACGAAACCCATCGGAGCCAAACTGCCCGCAATGCCCAAAGCTGCAGGAACCGGGTTGTAATACTCCACTTGCAATTCGGGAAGCGACGCGGCAGCTTGCCCTTCCCGGGCCAAGTTCGCGCTGTCTGCGTTAGGGTTGCCCATATTTTCCTTCGTTAGCGCGCCCGGTAGTGCGCTAGCTAGTTCACTGGGCAGTTCACCGGTCAGTTCACTGGTCAGTTCGCCAGTCAGTTGGTCAGTCAGTTTGTCACTCAGTTCGTCGGTTATTTCGCCAGTCAGTTCGCGCACTCCTTGGGCGATAATCGAAGCCGCGAGCGGGTTCTTCCCTTGGTTTATTTTCAGCGTTATCGTTGGCTGTGCCGCCCCTGCATCCGCTTGCGCTGGCAACTCGCCCGCCGGCGCGGATTCTGCCGTAGAGCCCGGCACTGATTCCGCCGCAGATCCCGCCGCAACAGATTCCGGCGCCAAGTCCCGCGCAGATCCCGGTAGCGCGGTTGTAGCCGCGGCGGGTGGCTGCGCGGTAGCTAATACTTTTTGGCTGAAATCCGCGGGGATAACCAGTGCCGCGTAATAGGAATCTAAGTGCGCGGCGTCGAGCGGAGTATCTACCACCGTGACTTTTAATGCGCCCTGCGCATTTACTTTCTCCACCATTTGCGCGAGCACCTGATCGCCAATTTTGATTTCGCCGCGCGGAGTTTCTACGCCCGTATCCGCGGAAAACGCCACCACCGGTAACCCCTTTACGTCCATCCGTAACATGGGTGCGAAGGCGAAACAAAACACGAGCACAGTGAGGCTTGCCGCCAGCACGGCCTGTATCAGGCCGCTAAAACTTGACTGCTTAGTTCGTGCCGACGCCGTTGCCGGTGCCTGCGCCGGTGCAGTTGCCGCCGTTTTCCTAAGGCCGGGCGAGGGCGATTGCGCGGTTGTAGTTTGTGTGCATTTGCCGCTGGGAGTTTTTTCGGACATGGAAGTACCCTCCAAATTAATTCACACTTTAGATACGGTTCGTACCTTGCAGAAGGTAGCACATCAGATACGGCTCGTGTCTCGTAGGGTGCTAAGCGTCTCTTAACTCAAAATTCTCTAAGCACTCCGCGCCATTTCCTTAAGCGCTCCACGCCCTGCCAGGCGAAACTGCCTTCATCGCTCCTCAGGTCCGACCCTCTAAACCCTCAGCATCGAAACGCCGCCGGGCTCCAAACCCCTGTAAAATCCTGCTTATAATCGCTACATGACGAAGCAACGCCGCACTGGGAAAGAGCTGGAGGATGCCCTCGCCGCCGCCATCATGGAAGAACTTGCCGCGCAGGGATACCAGAATTTGAGCTTTGAAGGCGTGGCCCGCGCCGCCCAGACCAGTAAGTCGGTGCTGTATAGGCGCTTCGCCTCGCGCGCGGAAATGGTAGTTTTTGCAGCCCTGCGCACCGCACCCGCCATGCTTCACGACGTCGCCACCGCTCCTTCGCTGCGCGCCGCATTTGTAGCCCTCATCGAAGCCACGCGCACGCGCCTGGACCACATCGGCATCTCCGCACTTTTTGGCTTACTTTCGGAAGCAGGCCCGGAAGTGCGCGAAGAGCTACTTACCACCACGGTGCTCCCAGGTTTCGTAGCACTGACCAATTCATATAAATTTGCCATTGCGCGCGGCGAGTTGAGCGAGGCCGTACTCGAACCGCTCTACATTCGCTTCCCGCTACTGCTACTCGTGGGCGACATACTTGCCCGCGGGGCCATAGATGAGGCGGAACTACTCAGCTTGGTAGATCACATCATCATTCCGCATCTCAAAAACGTCTCGAAACCAGAAGAAAACAGCACGTCCTAATTAGTTAATGGTGCGAGAAAATACCATTTAAGCCCGATTTTCAATTTCCGAATATTATTGTTTACAAGAAAAATAACCTCGACCTCCCAGTGATAAATATCGCACTGTAAGATCTCTTGCATTCTTGCGGGCGTTATCCTTTTTCCGCATAACCGTGCCGATTTCCCGTGATCCACAAATCAGATTTTTTGAACTTTTTGCGCCACGCATAGGGTTTATTTCCTTGCGCTCGATTCTCATCCTTGCAATGGTGCTTATTGGTTCGCGACGTGAGAGCGCTTGCGAACAAGGAATGTGCCTAAACTTTCGTCCGGCCAACCCGGCCTTCGCGGATGCATTCCATCGACAGCCGATCGGGTGCATGCCTTGCGCGCGGGTCTCGCCGCCGCAATTACCGGCGCGCACCCACGGAAGGACAGTGAAGGTAATTGATCGCTCTCAAATGTGAGAACGTATATAAAGTTTTTGGAAAGGACGCCGATAAAGCAACTCGCATGCTCCAGCAGGGAGCCTCGCCCGAGGAGCTTCCCGAAGGAAGCATAGTTGCTGTCAATAACGTCTCCCTAGAAATCAAGGCAGGCGAAATATTCGTTGTCATGGGGCTTTCGGGCTCCGGCAAATCCACTTTACTTCGCACCTTAAATGCGCTCGGCCCGGCTACGGGCGGCAAAATTTGGGTGGATGGCGAGGAAATAACTGCCGCTAATGACGAGGAGATCCGCCGGATCCGGGCCGAAAAAATGGCCATGGTATTCCAACATTTCGGGTTGCTACCTCACCGCACTGTTATAGAAAATGCGGCCTACCCGCTGGAAATTCGCGGAATCGACAAAGCTGAACGTGAAGAGCGTGCCCTGGAATCCCTCAAAACCTGCAATCTTTTGGGGTGGGAAAATAAATATCCTGACCAGCTTTCGGGTGGGATGCAGCAACGCGTAGGTATTGCCCGTGCGCTTACTGCCGATTCGCCGATCTTGCTGATGGATGAAGCTTTCTCCGCGCTCGATCCGCTAATTCGCCGCGAAATGCAAGAACTGCTATTGGAAATTCAAGACCAGAAGCGGCGCACGATCGTCTTCATTACGCACGATCTGAACGAAGCCATGTATTTGGGCGATCGCATCGCGGTAATGCGCCACGGCAAAGTAGACCAGATCGGTACCGCTGAAGAAATTCTGACGAATCCGGCCAATGAATACATCGAGAAATTCATTAGCGATGTGGACCGTTCGCGGGTAATCACCGCCGGTTCCGTTATGGTTCCCCCGCCCGTACGGCTTTATACGACGGATGGTCCGAACCTGGTATTGCGCAAGCTTTCCAGCGTGGATGATGAAGCCGGTTGGGTGGTAAACCCCGGTTCGCGCCGTTTGGCAGGCCTGCTCTACTCGAAAGACATTATTGCGGCGATGCGCGGGCCAGAACCGCCCCGTACGGTTCGCGATCTGGTACGCACTGACTATATGGCTGCTTCCCCGGAAACTCCGGTAGCAGAACTGGTTACCGCGCTGGCGGAAACCGCGATTCGCGTGCCGGTAGTTGACGAACATGAACGCTTGCTGGGCGTAGTACCCCGCATTCAGATCCTGCGTGCTCTTTCGGATCGTGATGACTTTGAGGACGAAACGATCGAGCCGGCACAACCAGCCGCAGACGAAATTCAAGCAGTTCCCGATACGGTTCCCTACCCGGCAGAATCCGCAGACGCTACAGAAGTACTGGCGGGCCGGCGGGCACGGCGGGAAGCAGCCCGCACCAGTGCCGAATTCCATGAACCTTTAGAGACGCCTTCTGAAACAATCTTGCGCAAGGGCCGGCGCCAAGGCGTGGCCAGCGGCCCCCTCGGTTCGGCAACGGGTGCACTTATGGAGAAAGCCGCGAAAAAGGAAAACCGGCGGCGTACGCGTGATTCCTTCGAAGGGAAAGAGGACCGAAACTAATGACTCATCTGAGTGTGGCTCTAAATGCTAGTGAAGCGGCACAACGCTTCCGCATCCCACTCGGCGAGTGGGTTGATACTTTCATCGATTGGCTAACCACCCATCTGGAGGGCCTATTCGATGCTTTGCAGGTGGCACTCACCTGGATTTACGACCTATTTTTCCTGATTCTTTCCGCCCCGCCGTTCTGGCTCGTGATCGCAGTTTTCGCGGTACTCGCGTACTTCGCGCGCGGGTGGGGAATGGCGATTGCCGCTACCTTGGGCATGCTCCTGCTCGTGTTTACGAATCAGTGGGATAACTCTATGGCCTCCTTGGCCTTGGTGCTCGAATCGTCACTGATTGCGATTCTGCTCGGCATCCCACTGGGGATTTGGGCGGCCAAATCTGCTACCGCATGGCGAGTGTTGCGGCCGATTCTGGACTTCTTACAGACCATGCCGGCCTTCGTGTACCTGATTCCGCTGGTAGTTATGTTCTCCGTGGGGGTAGTACCGGGCATCGTGGCCACGATCTTCTTCGCCATCGCTCCGGCCGTGCGCTTCACCCGCTTGGGCATTATCCAAGTGGATGCTTCCGTGGTAGAAGCTGCTTATTCCTTTGGGGCTTCCCCGCGCCGCGTGCTCGGGCAAATCGAACTGCCCCTCTCCCTGCCCACGATTATGGCCGGCGTGAACCAGGTAATTATGCTCTCGCTTTCCATGGTGGTTACGGCCGGCATGGTGGGTGCCGGAGGCTTGGGGCAGGCCGTGTACTCGGCGCTGACCTCGGTAGATATGCGGCTCGGCGCGGAAGCCGGACTGGCGGTTGTGATCCTCGCCGTCTACCTCGATCGCGTTACCGCCGGGCTTTCCGCCCGCGGCCGGCGCGAAGTAGAAGCAGAGTAGGAGGCGTAATGACTACACACGTTTCTATTCCGGTTCACTCTTCGCCGGCGGGGCAGATCGTCTCCCGGGAGCTGGCAACCCGGCAGCTCGCTTCCCGAGAGCACACTTCACAAAAGGCAGCGGCTCGGCAAGCTTTTTCGCAAGGCGATGCCGGGCCGGCCAGTACCCTGGATGATGCTTCCCGGGGTGCGGGGGCCCGGCCGCGCGGGCGGGTGCGAACCTTGCTGGCACGGATGCTCCTAGCGCTGGCCTGTACCTTGGGTTTGGTGGGCTGTTCTCTGGGGGAACATTCCGCCGACGCAATTTCTGTGGGGGTACCGACGGGTTGGGATGAAGGCGTCGTCGTCTCCGCAATGTTTGCGCAAGCACTGGAAGAACAGGGGTACACGGTACGGCTCACCGATGCCGACGTTGGGTTGATTTTCGCCGCGCTTTCCAAGGGTGATATGGATTTGCTCTTGGACGTGTGGTTGCCCAATACGCACGAAAACTACCTGGAACGTTACGGGGATTCCATTGAAAGCCTCGGCGTGTGGTACGACGACGCACGGCTGGCCATCACTGTAAACAATGACGCTCCGGTGGAGTCTATTGCGGACCTGAAAGATAATGCCGGCATTTTTGGTAACCAGATTATTGGGATCGACGGCGGAGCCGGGATCACGCGCGTCGTGCAAGAAGATGCAATCCCGCAATATGATCTGGACGGCGTAATGCCGCTTAAAACCTCTTCTACCGCGGCGATGCTCGCCGAACTAGACGGGGCAATGAAAAAGGGCGAAGATATCGCAGTCACGCTGTGGACGCCGCACTGGGCCTACGGCGCGTACGATATCCGCAACCTTGAAGATCCCCTCGGTGCCATGGGCGACTCCGAAGAGCTCCACGCTTTTGGACGGACGGGCTTTGCGGAAGACCGGCCGGAAATCGCCGCCATGTTGGCCGAGTTGGAACTGACTGAAGAAGAGCTCGCGGACGCAGAAAACTATGTGCTCAACGAAAACAAGGATTTGGACCGGATGGATGCCATCAAAGCCTGGTTTGCTGATAATCCGGAAACCCGGGCCAAATTCGATGTGAATAAGAGCTAGTAGTACAAGGTATACGATCAGGAACAGCCCGCCGGCGAGGATCGTGCCCGTAAGGGTAGAAGCCAGGAGTAACGCCGGCCGGGTGCGGCGAAGCGATATAAGCAGGCCCACGCAGGGAATGGCTACGGTGACTAACACTACGGCCAGGATTTCGGGGCTGCGCAGGTCAACGCCGCTAAAGATGGATGCTGCCGCTGGGCCAAGAATTAGGCCCAGCGGCAGTCCCGTAGCAATGGAACGTTGCGGCAAATTCCCATAATGGGCGAAGAACGCCGTGGGCCCCACAATCGCCCCGCACGCTAAACCAAGAATTATCCACACGATGGCGATTCGCGCTAGTTCCGCGCTGCCCCCGCTCGGGCGCAAGTTACACATAACTGTAGCGCCGTAATAGATCAGCAAAGCGCCCAGAATCGCACCGCTTGCCACGCCCGCTGCAACCCGCCAAGACCTGGAAAACCAGCCCACCAGCACCGCGATCATGACGTACCCCAAACCAGAACTAGCTAGCTGGGTTAGTACACGTAATAAGGGGCCGGGAAAAGCCACCGCGTCATGGGCCACGGAACCAATTCCAATCAGCACCGCCAGGCCCGCCCCGAGTGCCGCGGTAAAACCACTCGGCGGATACTGTCGAGCTTTGGCAAGTAGCTTCTCCCCCGGCTCCTCAGGTATTTCGACTTCTGCAGACCGCATCTCGGTCACATTCGCCTCGCGCACGATTCAAATTATGGCACGCTTCACCGCATCGGTGCACGGATTTCCATGTTCGAGCGAGTTACATTTGGCGGCGGGCTACGATCAGCGGCGGTCTACGATCAGCGGCGATCTACGGCCAGCGGCGGTCTACGGCCAGATCCGTCCCAGTCTCCGGCCACCAGAGTATCGTCCGGGTTGCCGTAGGCATAAACCTTATCGGCCACGCCCGTTGTCAAACTGTTGCGCACGTAGACTTTGTTATCACGTACCACCGCGATCGTGTCTTTACCGTTTCCGTTCCAGTCCCCTACCAGAATCGTGTCTCCCGGTACTCCATAAGTGAACTGGAACTGGGATAGACCGCTAAACCGATTCGTGCCCAGAAATGTGTTGCCACGCCGCACCATCGGCGTATCTACACCATCCCCATTCCAATCCCCAAAAATGATTTCATCTTGCGGTTTTCCGTAGTTGACAGTCCGGTCGGCCCGTTCCTTATCCCAGCTGTTTACATATAGCGCCCCATTCTGGCTAGCAGCATCTGTCCACACACTTGCCTTCTCGCCGTCACCAGCATTAGCTCCCGGTGCGTCTTCGGGATTTTCACTAGCGGACGCGGCGCCTTCTCCGTGTGTGAGGCGGTCAAGTTCAGCTTTCGCGGAATCCACTTCTGCTTGTTTTTGTGCCAGTTCAGCTTTTGCGCTTTCGAGTGCAGATTTTGCGGCGTCTGCTTTAGCCGTTGCGGCGGCAAGGTTTGCTCTCGCGCTGGCCAAGTTCTGCCCCCGCGCATTCGGATTGTTTGCAGAAACTTCTTGCCCGCTCAGCAAATCCTCGGTTCTTTCTACTTTGAGCTGGTTTTCGTAGCTTGCCTTTTTCTGTTCCGGGCTGATCACGCTCGCACCGGGCCCCGCCGGACGCTCGTAAAATCGTCCGGACGCTTTTGCTTTTCCCACGACGCCGCAGGGTTACTCACCGTATCTGCAATCGCCGTTGGCTGGTAGAGATTATCAAACGAGAAATCATGCTGTTCTTTTTCCCGCATCGCCAGATAAGGCTTCGTATAGGCACGCAAAGTTCCGTAAGCCTCGCCCCGATCATTTTCCCGAACGGATATCGAAACTGCGACCGCCCGCGGGTAAATCGCGCTCAGAAAGCCCAGTAAGCGCCGCGGCCTCCGAAACTGCGACCGCCCGCGGGTAAATCAGCGCATCGTAATGGCCGTCCTTGGAATTGAACCAAAGCTCGAAGAATAGATCTGCCATGTTTTCCAGATCAGTGAATATCGTGGACATCACGATGTTTTCGCGGCTGTATCGCCCAATATCGTTACCTGGGAGCAAAGAATAGTCGCGACCAAACACGCCGGTATCGGCCATCCGTTGCGTGAAGTCCCGTGTTTCTTCAGCCAGAGTTCCATCAACTCGCACCACCGGCGCAATCCCCAACTGTTCACGGAAACCGTTGACGTATTCGAAAATGGTTGCTTCCGCGAGAGCGAGTTCTTCCTGGCGATTCAGTGAATCTCGGGAAACTAACTGGTGAGTTTTCTTGCCACCGGTTGCCGCCTCATAAGCGGCTTGCGCTTGTGCTTGCTCGGCGGCTGCCTGTGCGTACGCTTCTTGAGCGGATTCCACCTTCGCTTTTATTGCATCGCGCGCCGAAACAGTTGCCTCGTAGGCTGCCTGCACGGCCGCCGCGTCCGCCGTTTGCTCAATATTTTCCACTTGCGGATCTTGCGGTTCCTCCGCAAGTGTTTGCGCAACTCCCCAAAACCAGAAATTGCTATCGCGAGCACTGCAGCCACGCCGCGCTGCACATGTTTCCTGAAGTTTTTGCTCAATTCCAGCACCTTTACTTTTGCTGCACCAAGGTACCGCTACCTACAAAACGATCCCTAACGAAAAATAAGGGTGAATTATCAGAACAGGCAATGCAGGTGGCACCACTTGTTTGTTCAACGATACTGAAAAAATCGCAACATTCAGCCAAGTTGACAAGTATTTAATGTTCATGCTACTGGGTGCCGGTTTGCCGCATTTTATTCACATTACCGGCGCAAGCTGCGCAAGTCCTCACGGTGCCGCACAGCATAGGCATGCCAGGCAACTGCTACGAAAAGGAAGTGCCGGGCCAGCAGTAGAGGAACAACTTCTCCACACTATTGCTGACGGAGACGTTCGATAAAGCCGCCAATCTCGTCCACCAAGCCAGGATGGGCGCCCGGTAGTGGCGCCTCGGAGTTGACCGCAACGGCTAGACTGGCGAGCGTCTCCTCCGCAATGGAGGCCGCATTATTTATCCCCCACCGTTCGCCTTCAGCTACCAGATCAGCGCCTGTCACCAGGGCATGCTGATATATATCGTTGACCGCCAGCGCTAGCTCCCCATCGGTAGGCAGGTGAGTTTGCGGCACCATGTCGTATACGGGAGCCAATCGGAGAGATCCGTCTGGCGGGTGAAGGACAGAAATGTTCTTGGCGTGCATATCAAGGTCGCCGACGGCTACTGCCACCACGAGCTGCCGGAACAGTGTTTCTGCCAGCGCCGCGTTACCCGTCCGCCGGAAAGCGCGTGCGAGTCGTTCCAGGGTGACCACTCCACCTTGGCGTTGGTACTTCTGCACGCCGGAGGCACCAAGCACTTGGTTACCGTCCTCTTGGTGCACCCGCCCTCGCGGTGCCGCAGGATCACGGTCATAGCGTTCAATCACCAGGGCCTGTACCCCTTCGAATTCCTCGACCCAGGTGGCGTAGTCGGTCAAACCAACGAAGCGTGCTAGCCGGGCCCCGTACTCTTCGTCGTATATAAGTGTAGGAAATCGCGAATTAATAGGCTTGAGAATATGCGTGGATGGCGCTCCGTCGAGCACTCGGTTCCACGAGCCATCACCGCTACGAGCCAAAACTATCTTGTCTTGGACGCCCGCAAGTGACGTCTTTCCACCGGGCAGTTTATTTCCCAGCGGCTCTTCCGCTACTTCGGTAAGCATTCGTGCAATATCGCCGTGCGTAACGGGTTCGCATCTAGGAATCTTGGGTTCACCGGGTTCCTCTGGATCCCAGATTTGCAGAGCTCCGGCTACGTCGCGCCCAAACTGGCGGAGCAGCCCGATCACGTCATGCTCCGCCACGCGGGAGATCTGCGCTAGTCGCGTTCGCATTCGCCCTTCCGGCAACAGTTCAGCAAAAAAATTACGCCGGATGGGCGCCCGTGAACGCGTAGACCGTACTTGCAAAGGGACGGCGATCGACATCACCATTGAATCAAGGCCGAAGTGAAGCACACTAGCCGGATCGGGAACCAGGTCAAATGTACGCCAGTCGCCGCGCAATACCCCAAGCCGCTGGCCGTATAGCTCAACCACGAGGTCACCCATGGTCAACCTCATCCCGCGCTAAATCACCGTCAGGAACATTGATGGTGGCAGTAAGCTCCATGCCGGTGGCCCGCATCGCAGCAAACAGCCGTTCCATGATGATGGATGGCTTGCCAGATTCTAGCTCCCAAATATATTTCTGGGTGGTACCCAGTTGCGCTGCCAACTCGCGTTGCGTCAACCCAGCCACAAGACGGGCCTGCTGCAGTATGCGCCCGAGAGACTCCGGACCCGTGACCTTACCTTCGTACTGCATTCAATATCCCACCCCACCGCAACACTGCTCGCAAACTGACTTCGTTATGAGAGTCAGAGTATCTGACTCCATTATTGACGTCAAACACGATGACGTCATTATCCACGTCAAACGCCGTCCCGGCACTCCACCCATAGCCACTGCTGTTGGCGTCACCCGACAAACAATCACCTCGATTGAGACCGGCAAATACGTGGCTTCTCTGCCACTGGCTTACAAAATCGCTCGCTACTTTGGCTACGCCATCGAGGACGTCTTCGACTTTACCGACTTGGAGGAATCAAAATGAACGAACTCGAACAATACCGCAGCTACCTGAAGAAACGCCACACTCTCAAGCTGGCTTACATCCGCGAAACCAACGAGCGAGAAGCGGCCATTCGTGTAAAGTCCGGCAGGCCCATCATCACCGTGCTCTCCATGGCACTCGTTGGCGCTTCACTAATTGTAGGTCCATTCAGCATTCCCGCGTTCATCACCCTCCAATGCGTAGCATCATTCCAGCTCATTACCACATTCGCCCTAACTGGCTACTGGAGCCATAAACTGTGAGGCCCCGCGATACCACTAAGACGTCGCGGCGAGACATCACCTGATGGTTGCAACCTTCGGGGAAAGCTGCAACCACCTCGTCGCCTCCCTTAATGGTCACCTCCCCTTAATGACTAGAAGCCTGAACGACTTCAATCGCCGTTCAGGCTTCTTGTTGTGGAGATGCGGGGAATCGAACAAAACCGCGCGACCTTGCCGATTTGGGCGGCCCGTATCCCCGTACGTATCCCTACCAGCTATGACCCGCCGCGCGTCTGGGTCAGCCACGCCCGATACGCCTCCACGCACTCAGGCACTACCCCCAGCTCTTCCGCAATCAGGGCAATATTCGGCCCGTAAAGCTGCTCTGCTAGGGCGTATTCGGCCCCGCTGATTAGGAGCCGGGCCGCGGTGCGATCTACCAACGCCTCAACACTCGCAGGCTGTGGCCCGTCATCGCCGCGCCACGCGTGCACAAGCTCATGAGCGAGCGTCCATATTTGCCAGCGGGGCGAGGTGCGAGAATCAACTACCACAAGCCCGGTTTCATGGTAGTAGTGGCCGGAAGCGCCACTGATCGGCGCATAAACCACACACACCCCAAGTTTATAGAGCTCAGCGATGAGCTGTTCTTCCGTTGCTGGTTTCAGGCTGATTGAGGGCAACATGTAGCTACTCGCCGTCTTCGCGCTCGCGATCTGGTTGGGGGCGGTTCGCGGCCGCCCCGTATTCGTCTTGGCTTGTGGCTAGCCGGGCCCGGGCTAGAGCTTCCTCTGTGTAGGTGATCGGGTCGATCCCATCGAGCGGCGAACTGGAGGCGGCTAGTTCTTGCGCGGCGACCATCTCCTGTGCATCGCGTAGCACTTTCCACGATTGCAGGCCAAGCGCATCGCATATGGCCTCGAAATCATCTAGAAGGATGGCACGCTCACACCTCCATAAAGGCGACATTCTTGAATCTGAAATGCCGGTGCGGCGACTTATCTCCCGTAGAGAGAGCTGGTCATGAGCGTCGTTATGTGCCGCCAATATTGATATTGCGGCGCTGTTTAGCGCCCCCGGTTCTAGTTTTTTGCGCCCGGTTACGCGTGAAGGCAGTATTCTTTCCACGCCGATATGGTCCCATATGAACGCACTTGCACGCAAGGGACTTGACAGCACCCCCAAATGGGGGCATAATGGTGTCACAAGCGGGCAAGTGCCCGACTTTTAATGCAAGAGAGTCCCCCATAAGGGGGCGAGGTGAGAAAGTGGATGTTTCAGCAGAAATACGGGCCGAAATGGCCCGGCAAGGCGTAACCGTAACGGAAGTTGCCGCCGCAGCAAATGTTTCCAGGAATTGGCTATCAAGCCGAATCAACGGCCGGGTGGCAATCCGGCTAGATGACTTGGGCCTCGTGAGCCAGGCACTCAATATCCCGGCTTATGAATTCGTACGTAGAGCGTCAGAGAACCGGCGGTGTGAAGCGAAAGCCGCCTAACAGGAAAGCAAAGAAGAAGGTGAACCCATATGAGTACACAGACAGAAAACCTGCTTTCAGTAAAGCAAGTCGCAGAAAGAGTAGGGGTCCGTGAGGGCACGGTACGCCGCTGGCTACTCGCCGGCGACCTACAGGGCGTGAGGGCCGGCCGGCTCTGGAGAATCAGGCCCTACGACCTGGATAAATTTCTGGAATCTACGAGCAGGTAGCCCGATTGGAGCGAGCAGACAATGACCCATGGTGCACAGTTAGCGCTATTCGCCGATGCTCCAGCCGAAACCACCGATTCGGAGGCTACACGGGTAGAAGACCTGGACGGGCTCGAAAAATACGCATTCCTCTACACGGCCACAGCGGCCGGGAATAACAGCGGGGTCAGGTTTATGGCCACGGTAGAAGACGCCCGGAAGTGGTGTTCCTCTGACCTTTCGCGGGGCGTCATACACGGCACTCCCTGGGCCTACTTCTGGACCAGCGTCCCCGCATTCCTTGAATGCCATTGGGGTGAAGCCTATGGAGACCTGCAACATTCAACGACTGGAGTCCTGCGAGATGGCGCGATCTTGGATATGCGCCAAGCGGCCGATAGTGGCGAGTGGGATGAGCGGATCGCATCTACTGGATGCAGAAAAATCCCCTTTTCCGAAATGGGGAAACTGCTGGCTCGGTTTGGGATTACTACGCGCCTGAAAGGCAAAACCTATGCGCCGGGTAGATGACAGGAAATACGTAAAAGAAAAAGGGAACCAGCACCAAAAAACAAGGTTTCTGGTACTGGTTCCACCCATAGCAATTACAAAGCAAGGATAACACATGCAAATTTTGAAACGCGATTTTGGGTATGTGCACGCCACCTACACAATCCCCATAGACGGGGTTCGGGCGGATATCCGCCGGGCCGTGCTCGCGCAATTCGCCGCCGCTATACGCGCCCGCGGCTACGTACCAAGGGGCGTGCCAAAGTACAGCACTCGCGGGACCGTGGCCGAATGTGGGGTTGCGGTCGAGAGTCAGGATTTCCGGGCTAAAACCGAAACCATCACGATCTTGCCGCTACCGGATGGTGAGGCTAAAAAGCTGGCTGAGACCCCGCCCGCGGCGCGGCTCGTACGCGTCCCTGAAAAGGCGGCTAAGGCGGCGGTATTCCCTTGCAAGGAGTGTGGGGCGGATACGCGGCCGGCCGGGGTGCCTGAGGCGGCCTACCCGGGCACCGTTCGGGCTGGTTGTCGGGGTATGTGTGGGTGGTGTTATCGGAAGTTTTTGCGGGACCGGAAGCGACCGGCCCGCCGGAAGAAAACGCCGGCAAAGAAAACGCCGGCGGTGAAGAAACCGGAACCGTCCCTAGAAACCACCACGCCCGGGGCCGGATCGCCATATTTCGCAGGGACATGCGCCCAATGTGGGGCGGTCATGCGCGCCCCCGGCATCCCTCAAGACCGGCTCCCAAATTCTCGCACCTATGGAGGTGCGGGCCAATGCAAAAACTGTGTTACTTCGGCGAAAGGAAAACACTAATGAATAAAACCAATACCCAGGATCAGCCACTCGGGGGATTCCTAGACGACCTGACGACCGCCCGGGGCGCTCTCGAAGCACTGCTCACGGCCTTCGGTCAGCAGAGAGCCGAAATCCTCGATTTCTTCGACGAAGAATACACCACTCAGTTGGAGCGGTCTTGTAGGGATGCACACCTCGATATCTGGGAAGCAATTTCCCTACTACGCAGACCCAGCAGGGTTGAGTCGGTAGCCCGCGCCTGGCTACTCGGAGACTAGGGGTAAACGCGGTGAACATGAATGAAAACAATCCTCTGGAACACCCACTAATGGGGCTGCTAGATGACTCGACGAAGACCCTGAGAGCTTTCGAAGAGCTGTGTAGGGCTTTCATCCGGCAGGGAAACAAGATAAGCGAGGCTTACGGCGAGGAATACGCCGCGCAGATGCGACTGCACTGTAGGGATGCGCTCGTCGATATTTGGATGGCGATGGGTCAGCTACGCAAGTACACCCGCATTGCGGATATGGCACGCGCACAGCTAGATACCGATGGGGGCAATTGTGATGAGCGTTGAAAAAATGGCTATTGGGTTAGCCCTGGATGCGTACGGCAGAAATATTTATTGGCTTCAGCGGGCGCAAGGCCTGGCAAAGGCTGCCAATGAATGCCTAGATGAGGCGGACATGTGCCTCACCAATATGAACGGCGTGATGAAGAAAAAGTTTACGGAAGCGGGTGAGCCGTTCTTGACCACCCAGCTAGGAACTCGCGCTCTCACCGCTCGTAATGCGGCTTTCGAGCTTCGGGCCGGCCTGGAACGCGCGGCGCGCATCGCCTATGGGGAGGATCTGTTTTTAGCGGAGCGGGCCGCCCAACATGAACCTCGCGAGGCGGGGCGGCCAAGTTTACAGCGATTGGCAAGAAACAAGAAAAGAAGAAGGGGGTAATGCGTAATGGGTAAGAAGACTTCACCCCGCCGGCCTGACCTGACCTACCCGGCCATAGGCGGCCTAGTAGGCGGCATGGCATTCATGATCGGCGGCGCATACGCCGTAGGCGATCGATGGGAAGACCTAGGCGCGTGCCTACTCGCAGGCGTTTTAGGCATTTTGTTTTTCGGTTTTGGAATCGTATCGGCCTACGTGATCGGCCGGAAGGACGCACATCGACAGGTGCGTGAGGCTCAGCAACGCCGCCGGGCCCGGGGCCGGAAGCGGGCGGCCCGCCCGGCCCAAGAAATCAATATGACATGGCCGAAAACCACTAAGGAAGGAAACAGCGATGAGTAAATATGCTTTCACGCCACATATCGAGGATTGCCCACATATCGGGGAAATGCGGGGCTGGCTAGAACTGCAAATGCAGGAAACCGCGGCCAAGAAAATTCAGGGCCGGCGCGCGAAAACCACGCGCAAAAGGTGGCGGCCTTTCTTTACTCGCAGGCAGGCGGCATGAAAAATGAGTGACATCGTGTTTTCGCCGGGCCTGGTAAGGCTCAGATTCGCAATAAACGACCTCACCGATGATCGGAAGGCGTTGATTTATGAGGCCCGTAAAACCGCGCGGCGAATCGTGCGCGCAATGGGTTTCCTACCGAATGGTGAGAAAACAACATTTTTCGGAACCAGTCTCTATATGGACATTCGGGTGAAAAACCCTGATCACGTGCCGCCTATCGAGATTGCTGGATACGAATTTTTTGGGGAAGGAATAGAACTCCCCAAAATTGAAACTTTATAGGAGAAGAAAATAATGGCTGATCAGATCGAAATAACAAGCGTAGAACAAGCACTCGGAATTGTAGCGTTAGGGAAATTTGCGGAAAAAGCGGCCCTCACGGATGAAGCAAAAACCCTAGTAAAACGCGCCCGGATGTATTTGGAAGCGCACATGAGTCCCGGGGACCGGCGCGTAGTAGGCGACGACCTAGCTACAGTTTCCAGGCAAAAAACTTCAGAACGATATGTGATACGGGATGAAAAAGCTTTTGGCGACTGGCTAGAAGAAGAGCGAAAAGTCCCAGAAGTTTGGCAGATGCGCGTTCACAAGTCTTTTACTTCCCCTGCTTATCTAGCCTCATTGAAAACCTCGCTCGATGCCGAAGGGAATGGGGAAATCCCGCCGGGCGTCGAAATCGAAGAATCCGGCGGCTACGTCACTTCTCGCCTATCGGATAAGCAAATGAAAAATATGGAGGCCGCGGTCGAGTCAGCACGCCGGCTAAATGCGGCGTGGAGCGCGTTTAATGCGGAATTCCGGGCCATCGAAAGCGAAACCGAAAGCAATACCGAAAACGACGAAACCAGTGAAGAAGGTGAAACCAAATGAGCGAAACCGCAGGTAGTGTAGTTGAAATCAGGGAAGACCAAACCGAATTTAATACCGCTCAGATTACGGCGCTGGATTTGCAGGGAGCTTCCCGCGCCGATCTAGCGATCTTCTTCCACCAAGTTAGGCGTACAGGCCTGGACCCTTTCGCCCGGCAAATATATATGATCCCCCGCTCTACGTGGAACGCGCAAACCCGCCAGCGAGAAATGAAATATACGATTCAGACCGGGATCGACGGTTTCAGGGTGATTGCGCGGCGCGCCGCAAGCCAGGCCGGTGGTACTTATTCTTATTCTGCTACCGAGTATTGCGGGCCTAATGGGCAATGGCGAGATGTATGGCTAGATAAGGAGCCGCCGCTCGCCGCCCGCGTCACCGTATACCGGGACGGACAACCATTCCCAGCGGTGGCACTGTTGAGCGAGTATGCAGGGCGTACCGGTGATGGGCGGCTAACCACCATGTGGCGGACCAAGCCCGCGATCATGCTAGGCAAATGCGCCGAAGCACTAGCTCTACGGAAAGCGTTCCCACAGGACCTTTCCGGGCTATATACGGATGATGAGATGACGCAGGCAGATAATCCGGCCGTGCAGGACCACCAAACCGCGCCCCAACCGGCTCAGCCTACGGTACAGGTGGAAAACCCACCGGCCGCCCCCACCGCCCCGAACAGCGGCGCGGCCCCGCGTCAGACTCCCAGCGACGAAGAATACGAAGACGCCGAAATAATGCTCACCGCCACGCAGGTAGAAACCCTAGAAGCACAAGTTGAGGCGCTACGGCTCAGCTCTGGGAAAATGACCGCCGCCGTGCAATGGGCCTCCAGGCACCGTACCCGCCGCCTGGAAGAGCTAACCGAGGATGAGGCAGATCGGCTGATCGGTTTCCTTCATACGAAGGTTGAAGAGATCAACCAACAGGCACAGCAAGCGCAAGCACAGCAAGCGCAAGCGCAAGCGCAAGCGGGTGAAGGCAATGCTTAGACCGGTACCGGCGGCGTATGCGCGGCGCGATGACCCGGTGACCTCGTGGCAGGCCGCCGCATCACTCTCCGATGACGCAGTGAGCGGGTCCCGGCGGTGGGTGCTAGGCACGCTTCGTGAAAGCGGCCCTGCAACCGTAGAGCAGCTTTGCAGGGGTATTCCTCGCGAGGGCGGGTTCCCGAAATGGACAGAACAACGCATCCGGTCTGCTTGCTCAGAGCTAGAAAAATGCGGCCTGACCTTCCGGTATTCGGAAGATGGAGTTAGCCGGCGGGGCCGAAAATGCACCATATGGGCGGCTAGCGACCACCAGGAAAAGCTAACAGAAAGGAGGTGCGCATAGCGTGGCCGCCCCCGAAACAACCGATAACAATACGGCACGGCGCATAACTTTCACTGTTCCGCGGGAGTGGTGGATATCGGCCAACAGCAGGATGCACTGGGCTAACCGGGCCGCTCGGACGCGCACGCTTCGAGGCTATGCCCGCCTGGAAACCAGACGGCAAAACCTGACACGCGTGAACCCGCCCGTGAGAGTGGTGGCGCATATCGGCTACCCAACCCGCCGAAAAGCAGACCCCGCCAACGCGGCCCCTACCGTGAAGGCCCTGATAGACGGCCTAACCGACGCCGGTGTGTGGCCTGACGACTCCTCGGAGTATTTGATCGGCCCCGATTTCCGACGAGACCCAGACCCGGCCGGGAAAGGCACCTACCGGGTGAGGCTAGAAATCATCACCATAGACAAAGAGACAGGAAGGAGGTGAATTCACCGTGGCGCGCATTAGAACCATCAAGCCGGAATTCTTCTCATCCCCCTCTGTGGCGAAAGCAAGCCCCCTAGCTCGGCTCACCTACATAGGAATGTGGACGTGGGCGGATGATAGCGGGGTGGGCACTCTGAATGAAAAAGAGCTTGAGGGGTATATCTTCCCGAATGATGATCTGGCAGAGCTCACAAATGCCGGCGGCGGAAGTTGCGGGCATGTTCCGCCGACGAGCGGCGGAAGTTGCGGGCATGTTCCGCCGACGAGCGGCGGAAGTTGCGGGCATGTTCCGCCGACGAGCGGCGGAAGTTGCGGGCATGTTCCGCCGACGAGCGGCGGAAGCTCCGAGATTTTCCGCCGCTTGGTGGCGGAAGTTGCGGACTGCTTCGAATTGGAGTTTTACAGATCCGAAAAGCGCCCCTACTACCGATTGGTGAACTTCGATAAGCATCAGCGGGTTGAGCGCAAGTCGCGGGCCCGCTACCCCGGCCCGGAGGCCGCTGACGACGGCGAGATTTTCGCATCATATCGCGACTTTCTAGGGGAATCACGGAAGTTGCAGGCATCTTCCGCCGACGAGCGGCGGAACTTGCGGACATCTTCCGCCGCTGGAACAGGGGAACAGGGGAACAGGGGAACAGGGGAACAGAGATATATGCACACCGCGCCGCAAGCGGCGGGTGCGCCTGACTCTCAACCCGGTCCCAGCTCACTCCCAGCAGGAAATGAGCCAGCTCAACCCGGCCCCGAAAAAGAGCCAGGGGCGGAACTCGTTCAGGGTCAGCTTCCAGGAACCCAAACCGATCGGGCACGCGAGTACTCGGCAGAGTTTGAGGAATTCTGGGCGGCCTACCCGGTACGCAAAGGCAAAGCCCGCGCTTTCGAGGCTTTCAAAAAGGCCCGCAAAAAAGTAGCCCAAAAAACCCTGGTCGAGGCCGCGGCCCGGTATGCCGATTGGGTCCAGGCCCGCGGCATAGAAAATCCGAAATGGGCGCAAGGCTGGCTAAATGATGAGCGGTGGGCGGATGAGCTTGACTTCGCCACGGCCCGGCCGCCGTCGAGAGCGGCGCAATGGCTGGAGGCGGGCTACCAGCTCGCCGCTGAGCAGGAAGCGCAAGCCCGCGGGCCTGATCCGTGGGAAATCCCGATAGGAGAAATCGATCTGGAAGGAGCTGACCCGTGGGCGTCTCTACCGAGTTAGCGGCCACAATCCTCGCCTATGCCGCCGCCGTCGATAATCGGCAGGTGAGCCGTGAAGCAATCCTCGCGTGGGCATCGGCCCTACCCGATTGGCTCACTGCTGACCTGGCACGGGCCGCGATCGACGAACACCGGCGCACCTCGACGGAATACCTGCAGCCGGCCCACATCGTGAGCCTGGCACGCACCTATCGCGACGAACGGCGACGGGCCCGCGAGCGCGAGGAATTTAGGGCGGGGCGGCGGTTGATCGAGCAGGCCCCGGGGCGGCGGGGTTGCCCGCCGGAGATCAAGGCGCGAATGGAAGATTTGTTTGCTTCTTTGCAAACAGAAACAAAATAATCAATAACCAGGAAGGATACACACGATGAGAAGTGTTTTTGTTGGAAATCTTGGGCAAACCCCCGAGGCGTTCACCGTGAACAGCGGCGAAACGAAGACCCAGCTGAGCCTCGCGGTAACCCCACGCACGCGGGACCGCAAAACCGGCGAATGGTCGGATTTGGGCGCCCCGGTATGGCTACAGGCCGATTTTTGGGGCACGGACGCGAATACGGTGCTCGACTACGATTTACAGCGCGGGCAGCGCGTCGTGGTGAGTGGTGAGCTTGGACGGCGCGAATACCAGCGGCGCGACGGGACCCCGGGCGCAACAATGACCATCGAACGGCCCCGCCTGGAAGGGTTTCTTCCTCCTCGTTCGGCTTACACCCCTCAATATGGGGGCCAGCAGGCCCGTGGAGCGGCGAACAGTGGTGCTCCTATGCAGGGGTGCCAGGGCGGTGGTCAAAACGCGGCACAGGGCAATTGGGGCGGTTCTGGCGGGGTGGTGAATAACGCGCCCGCCGGTGGAAGTGCTAGCGACCCATGGGCAACCCAACCACAACAGCAATCGCAAGCACCGTCCCAAGGACAGCAACAAACGATGTGGGATGAGCAACCGCCCTTTTAAGCCCCACCCCTAAATGTATAAATATGCAAAAAATGTGGAAGCGCGGGACTGAACCCACCAACCGGATCAGCCCCGCGCCTACACCACCAAACCAGGGAGCGAGAGCAGGAAAAGGTACCCAATGGAAAACACGCGAGCCGGGATTACGCCCGATCGGCAAGCCCGCATCATCCTAGAGCAGATCGCCGTACTGCTCACCGAAGCACAAGCTTCCACCGCGGAAATACACGCAAGCCTATACGGCCCTCGGTCCACTCCATCCCGGCCTATAGCCACTACCCCACGGCCCGCCCCCGATCAGCTTCCATTCGGCCTAGACCGCGTAACCGACGACTGGGAAACCGGCGCGGTGCGTACACCCGCCGGGTGCATCGAAATCCTTAGCGAGGTAGCTGACGATTGGGCGGAAAACCTAGGCTACACGCGCCCCACCACCACGCCCGTATGCGAGTGGCTAGCAGACACCACAGAACACGCCTACAACCGCCTAGAGCCGGAAGCGTGGGCGGCTACGATCGGAGAAATCCAACGCGTATACGCAATCGCCACCCGGCTCGCAGGCCTACACCCAGAAACCACCAACCACACATGCCCCAACGACGGCACAAGACTAGAACGCTACCCGCTCGACGATGGATTCACAGACTGGGAAATATGCCCCACATGCGGCACGCCCTGGACCCGGGCCACCTACACGAAAGCCGTAAACACACGCCTAAGGCTAGAGATGATCGGCACCCCACCAGACACATGGATACCCCGCGCGCAAGCCGCCACCCTACTCGGTATCCCCCGCGCCATACTCGATACGAACGTACACCGCGGCCGGCTACAATCAAGAGCAGGAAAAATAAACCTGCGACAAGCCGCAACGCTTGCACGCAACCAGAAGAAGTAGATGTGTTATATTTCCAAGTGGGCAAGTGCACCCAAAACCACACCACACCAAATTGATACCCTTACCCACATGGAACACAAAAAACACGGCCCACTACGCGCCATAGCACTCGCCACCACAATAATCGCCGCCCTCCTAGCCGCGGCCACAGCAATCACCCTCCACACACGCCCAAAACCAATAGAGCCCATACCAACCAACTACACCCCCGAGCAGCAAGCCCTCGTAACCGCCGCCGGAACACACCTCATCGGAGCACCAGGAAAACGCCTAGACGGCATCGCCGGCATGGCCTGTCTATACCAACAGCAGGCCGACATATACGAAGACCTCGCCACACTGCTCCCTAACTACACGCCCCGAAAAACGACAACCCCCGCCGAATCGATAATTGACAACATAAACCGGTGGGAAAACACCAGATTTGAACTACTCACCGGCTATAAATACAAAGACTTTCCCGCGCGTAAACGCAACGCAATACCAAAAATAACCCGCACTGAGGCAGAGAGCCTCTTCGAAATAATTGATGCACAATACGACTGCGACGCCTACATCGAAAAGCTCGACCAGACCAAATAGTCACTAGAAAAACTTGGCCCCCACAACAACGTAGGGGGCCAAAAATATGCCCAAAACACTACGCAACTACCCCGTAGACCGGGAGGACCCAACATGACCAAAAAAAATGAACACACGACGACTGAACACGACCAGGCACGCGAGCAAGAAGCAGCCGAACGTGCCCGCATACGCACCGAACGCGCCCAACGCCGCGCCCAACGCGAAGAACGCAACAAGCAAATCTTCGAATACCGCAAAGCCGGCCTAACCTACCGCCAAATAGCCGAAAAAGTGGGCATCTCCTACACCCAAGTGCGAAACGTCGTTCTCAAAGCCTACGAGAGCATTACCCGAGAATCCGCACAGCAGCTCGTCACCCTAGAAAAAGAACGCCTAGACACGCTCCTCGCCGGAATATGGCGGCCCGCCACCGAAGGCGACACAAACGCAATCTCCACCGCACTATCAATCATGCGCCACCTCGAACGTCTCCACGGCGTAGACAAGCTCCAAACCGAAACCGACGAAACCCAAGCTGCTGCAACCGCTGCCCTCACCCAGCTCCTTGAGGCCGCCAAACACTACGCCACAAACAACACCCCACCAGACAAATAAACCCAAAGAAGGAGGGCCATCAAGCATGAAAATAGGTCCCTCCCCCAAACAAATGTACGCAATCGGAGCCGCCCAAGGCCGCGTAAATATCTGGCAAGGTTCCATACGATCCGGAAAAACTTGGTCATCCATCATCCGATTCGCCGCCGCCGTCGCCACCAAAACCGGGCCCGGAGAAATCCTCATCACCGGCAAAAA
This sequence comes from Actinobaculum suis, assembly GCF_900618115.1. Taxonomy (NCBI): domain Bacteria; kingdom Bacillati; phylum Actinomycetota; class Actinomycetes; order Actinomycetales; family Actinomycetaceae; genus Actinobaculum; species Actinobaculum suis. Next base: position 1,010,367 of record NZ_UYIO01000001.1, on the reverse strand, counting down.
CCTAGACTCCATCTACCGAAACCTTTTCTCCCCCATCCTCACCGAACCCACCCTCGCATTCCTCGCCCCCAACACCAGCTACCGGCAAGGCGCGTCCACCGCCACGATGTTCGGAAAAACCATTCACATCGTAGGAGCAAACGACTACCGAGCAGAATCCCGCCTACGCGGCATCACAATCGCACTTGCCTACGCCGACGAAATCACCGTCCTACCAGAAAATTTCTTTTCCCAGCTCCTAGGTCGCATGAGCCCACCCGGAGCACAACTCTTCGGCACCACCAACCCGGACAGCCCCGCCCACTGGCTAAAAACAAATTATCTAGATCGCGTCGACCGACTAAAAGATTGGAATGTTTTCCACTTCACCCTCGACGACAACCCCGCCCTAACCGACGAATACAAAACCGCAATCAAAGCCGAATACACCGGCCTCTGGTATGACCGATTCATCCTCGGAAAATGGGTATCAGCAGACGGCGCGGTATACGACATGTGGGACCCCGACACGATGGTCACCCCATGGGACAACCTTCCCGAGATGGTCGAAACCTACGCAATCGGCGTCGATTACGGAACTACAAACCCAACTGCTGCCCTCACCCTCTCGCTAGGCACCGACGGCCGCCTATACCTAACCGACGAATGGCGCATAGACACAGGCAACCGAACCCGCGCATGGACCGACGCCGAACTTTCCGACGGCCTAATCACATGGGCCGCCACCGCCCACACGCCACACGAAAACACGCCACCCGCAAGATGGATAATTGTCGATCCCGCCGCCGCATCATTTAAAGCCCAACTCCACCACGACGGGGCACGCAACGTTCAAGACGGAAACAATAACGTCCTATACGGCATTCGCCTGGTCGCGTCCCTACTCGCAAACGACCGACTTAAAATAGCCGACCGGTGTACCGGCCTGATTAAGGAAATACCCGGCTACGTATGGGACGCGAAAGCTACCGACCAGGGTACCGACCGCCCCATAAAACACGATGACCATTCACTCGACGCCGCCCGCTACGCCATCGCAACCACAGAACCACTCTGGCGCGGCCGACTCCGCAGAAAGGAATAGACCATGGCACTCCCCAAAAACAACACCGCATGGCCGCCCTACCCGAACGCCCTCAACCGTGCCTACCAAGAACACCACGCATGGTGGACCGGCGACACTGCAAAGCTCGCCGAAGTGTATGCACACGCTCCCACCACGAACACGGCCGGGGGCGCGTTCGGCAGATACGGACTCTTCGGCGGGCTCCGCCGTTTCTTCTGGGGAAAGCAAGACAACCCGACCGCCACCTCTCGCCCCAAATTGCATATTCCCCTCGCCTCAGATATCGCCGAAACCAGCGCCAACCTGCTCTACGCAAACCCGCCAACGATCACTGCCGCCGACCTCACCGAAACCTCCACATTCGACGAGGCCATTGCCGAATATGTCACCGCCGGGCTACACGGCGCACTCCTCGAAGGGGCGGAAATAGGGGCTGCCTACGGCGGCCGCTACCACATCGTCACCCGAGTGCCCGGCATAAACAACGACAAGCCATTCCTAGACACAATCAGCCCAGACCGGGCCGCCCCTGAATTCGCATGGGGCCACCTCGTCGCCGTAACTTTTGCAACTCCCATCGACACCGATCACACAACTGTATATTGGCAAGTCGAACGCCACGAGCTCGACGAGCAAGGCCGCGGGGTCGCCTACCACGGCCTCTACCGGGGCACAGCAACCAACCTCGGAATGGCAATCCCCCTCACCGAACACCCAGCCACCGAGCAGCTAGCCAACCTCGTAAACAGTGACGGGTCGATCGGCAACCCAAACGCACGCACCCCCGGCCTAAACGCCGTCTACGTGCCCAACAATCTCCCCAACCGCAAATTCCGCGACACCGCAGGAACCGCCGGCCTGGGCAGATCAGACTACGACGGCGTGGAACAACTCTTCGACGCCCTCGACGAAACATGGACCTCATGGATGCGCGACCTACGCCTCGCCCGCGCCCGCATCCTCATCTCCAAAGACATGCTAGAAACCCGCGGCAGTGGCAGCGGGGCCTGGTTCGACCTCGACCGCGAAATATTCACACCCCTCGAAGGGGTCCTACCAAACCCGACCGCCGGAAACGCCATGCCAATCGAATCCGTACAATTCCCGATCAGAGTGGAAGAGCACTCAAAAACCGTGGAAGCACTCGTACAGGAAATCATCCGGTCATGTGGCTATTCGGAAGACACATTCGGGGACTACACGCGCGATACCGACATCACAGCAACCGAAGTGCGTGCACGCTCCCGCCGGACCCTGACTACCCGGGCGAAAAAAATCCGGTACGAAACCATCGCCCTCCGCGCACTCATCCCGAAAATGTTGAGCCTCGACCCGACCTACAACGGGCCTTCCCCCTCCAACATTGGGATCGAATTCGAGGAAACTATTCACGAATCAGCAGAAGAGCGGGCCCGTACCGCGACCCTGCTCCGTGGAGCAGAAGCTGCATCCACCTTTACCCGGGTCGCATACGTGCACCCAGATTGGGGACCGGATGAGGTAGCCGCGGAAGTGGCCCGTATCCAAAGCGAAACCGGCACAACCATGGTAGACCCGGACGTGTGGCGGCCTACCGCAACGCTAGAAACAGGCACTCGCGACGACGCCTAGCCCAATTTTAGAAAGCAGTAGTTTTCAATGGCTGAACCCGTCAGACCCCTAGTAATCTCCCAGCAAGCTGCCTGGGAAATCGGGCAGTACCTTTTCGATGTAGAAACCCAACTTGTGCAAGCTCTCGCCTACGCCTACCAGCATGGGCAGGCCCGCGATGCATACATAGTGGGGCGGGCCGAAATGTACGCCGATTTCCACAATCGGGTAGCTGATCTTACCGGCGACCAACAGCAACGCGGCCTTGCGGCAGTGCTGGAGCGGGCCGCCCGCGCTGTGATCGAAGCAGGACTGGCACAAAGCTCGTACCAGCTCAAGCTCGCACCGAACCAAATCACCGAGTTCACGCAACACCGGCTGGCGGGCCTAGTGTGGGAAGCGAACCACGGCCTAATAGAAGGCCTGGGTGACCCGATCGGAGCAATGCTCCGCGGCATTCAAGACGCGTACCGGCAAGTAGCTACTGAAACAATTGCCGCCGCCGCAGCGGGCCAGACCGGGCGCAGGCAAGCAACCCAGCAGGCGATAAATCGGTATGCGGACCTTGGGGTTACCGGGTTCACGACGAAAGACGGGAAGCGGTGGCGTACCGACACGTACGCAGAAATGACCGCCCGCACCACGCTGGGCCGGGCCGCTTTACATGCCGCAACAACCCTGTTTACCGACTTCGGATACCCCGTCGTACGAGTCACCACCAGCCCGGAAACGTGCCCTTTGTGCGCCCCATGGGAACACCAGCTCTTAGCCCTGGACGGCATCACAGGGAAACGCACATTCGACCATGCAGTGACTGGGAAACCGGTGACCGTAAACGTGAAAGCGACGATCAGAGAAGCTCAAGAAGCGGGCCTGTGGCACCCGAATTGCAGGCACGGAATCGATGCCTATATTCCGGGGATGCAATCCACCGCCCCAACCAAACCAGACCCGCGCCTATACGAACTATCTCAGCAGCAAAGGTATTTAGAGCGGCAGGCCCGCAAGTGGGAGCGGCGGCGAGATGTAGCACTCAGTGAGGAAGTAGCACAGGCAGCAGACCAACGAAGGCAAGCCTATTTGGCAAGAATCCGCGCGTTGACAAATACGACGCGGCTGAAACGGAAACCCGAGCGGGAAACAACCCCGCTCCCAAGATAAAGGAAAAAGGAGAACACTATGTGGAAACAAAAGCGCCTACTAGCAATGGTCGATGGGGGCCCTGCCAACACGGGCGGGCAGACCTCCGAAACCGATGGACCAGCGCAAGAAGCCCCTACACCTGACCAGGGACCAAAACCGCCGCACGAAACCCCAGTAGAGGGCGCGGCGAGTGACACCCACGAAAAGCAGGGCCGGGACGTGCCAGAAGACCGGACTAAAGAAGACTTGTGGGCGGAAGTGCAAAAGCTACGCAACGAAAACGCGAAACGCCGCAATGAAGCAAAAAACGCGGCCCACACCTACGAGCAACAACTCGCTGAAATCGCACAAACGTTAGGAATTGCCACGAAAGAAGAAGACCCTACCCCGGAACAACTACAAGACACGATCACAAACCTCACCAGCGAGCGGGACAACGCGACCAAACAGCGGGACCAAGCAATCCTGGAAAACGCGGTATGGAAAACAGCAACCAAAACCGGAGCAGACCCTACCGCGCTCTTAGATTCGCGCTCATTCCTCGACTCCCTCAAAGAGATCGACCCGACCAACACAGACCAACTCACCGCAAAAATCAGCGAAGCGGTGAAGGACAACCCGCGATTCGCTACGAAAACCACAGATTGGGGAGCGTATCGCACTCAGGCCCACTCGACCGCCGGGCGCGGAGAGAAGGACCGCAATCAAGTAACCATTGCGGACGCACTCGCGGCCCGCACTAACCAGTAAGGAAACAAAAATATGGCTGTTACTTTGGAAGCCGCCGCACAAAATGCGGTAGACGACCTCGACCTGTCAATCATTAACGAATTCCGCACGTCCACGCTCATCGACGCCCTCCCCTTCGAGGACGCCGTAAACCCGATCGGGGGCGGCGGGACCCTCACCTATTCGTACCGGCGCGAAACCGCGCTCGCGGACGCCGCGTTCCGTGCAATCAACACGGAATACACGCCGGCTAACCTCCCTCCGACTACCCGCCACTCGGTAGACCTCCACCCGCTCGGTGGGGCCTTCGAAGTGGACCGCGTATTCCGAAATGTGGGACCGGCACAAACCAACGAAATTTCGCGGAACATGTCCGCGGTTATCCGGGCCGCGAGCGCGAAGTTCTCCGAAACGTTCATTACCGGAGATTCCTCGGCACAAGTGAACTCTTTTGACGGCCTTTCCAAGACTTTGGCCGGCACAACCACGGAGGTACTAGACACCTCCGAGTTCGATATTTCGGGGGCGATGACCGAAGAAAAGGCGTGGGCAATGCTCGACCTGCTCGACGCTCTCCTAGCGAAGGTTGAAGGGACCGGGCGGCGCGTAATTATCGCGAATGACAAATTCATTCGTAAGGCAATTGCTGCAGCCCGTCGCCTTTCCGTACACGTGGAAAAACCAGGACCGCTGCACTCGTACCGTCACTACTACGGCGACGTCGAGCTGATCGACGCAGGCAAAGGCCCGGGCCAGAACAAGGACATCATTGCGAACGACAAGGCTCAAGGCACGGACGTCTATGCGGCCCGGCTCGCTCTTGATGGCGTGCATGGCGTGTCTTTGGCCGGCCAGCCGCTGGTCCAGTACTGGCTACCTAATTTCAATCAGGCTAGGGCCGTGCACCGTGGCGAAGTCGAACTTGGCCCGGTCGCGGTGGCTATGAAGTCCACGAAGGCGGCGGCCGTGTTCCGTGGCGTCAAATTGTAAGCACAAAGTAAGGGAGAGTGGTTTTGTGGGTGTAAAGATTGAAGCCCCTATTCCAGGATATTCAGGCACAACACAATTCGGGACAACCGTTGCCGCGTTTGTTGACGGCGTGGCGACAGTAGCCGAGTTAGCCCCGGGGGTTCGGGAATATTTGGAGCGGGCCGGTTACGTGGTGACCGACGCGAAGCCTGAGGCTAAGCGTGCGACCCGTACCAGTAAACCGGCCACCAAACAAGACACCAAACCCTAAAACAAAGGGGGCGTGACGTGCCCGGGGTAGTGGGTGGCTGGAAGGGGCACCCAAAAGGGCTGAGTGTGGGAACGAATGCGTGCACAAAATTGGGAGGGTTGGGCGGTACAGCTGGGGTGGTGTCATGGGCCAACCCTCCCCCGCGCATTCACGTTTACACACCCAGTTTTCATGAGTATGTGCTGGTTAGCGCCGCGGTGTTCCTTGGCATGTAATAGGTGGGTAAATGGATGGGTAAGTCCGTGTTCTCCGCCCGCCTACTGTGTGTCTCGCGGTGCAAGGCGAGCCAGACACAAACCCTCTTTTGGGTGCCCCGTCCTGCCGCCCACCACCCCGGGCACGTTTCACGAAAAACTAGAAAGAAAAAACGGGGGTGTGGATGTGGAATACACGCCGCGCGTCGCTGTCGTAAACGAACTCATCCGGCAAGCACTGCGCACAACCAGATACGAGCCTGATGAGAACGGGCTCCCAAAAAATGGGCCACTAAAGCAGGCAGTCGATCAAGCCCGGCAAGCCCAGCTAGATGCATGGGAAAAAGCCGGGATAGACCCCGACCTGCCACGGGCCACACCTTCCGTGGCCGCATCTAAAACACTCGGACCGGGCACAGTCACATATGCGGACGCGCGGGCGGTTGTTGAAGAACAACAGCAAGCCCGGGTGAGGTTGTGTCCTTCCGCTAGGGCCATATTGGCCCGGCACGTAACCCAGCCAAACATTTTCTAGAAAGGCGCGTGGTGGGAGTGTTTACAGAGTTTTATAACACGACAGTCACATACACGCCGGTCTACGAGTACAGCGCGGAAACCGTCCAGTACAAAACGTGGGGTGAAACCACGGTCCCGGCGTTTGTTACTGCAACCGATCAAATCGTGCGCACGTTGCAGGGTGTCGAGAAACAAGCAACCCGAACAATTTACATGCCGCTAGACGCGGTACCCGAGGTAAGGGTAGGAGCGCGCATAAAAACAAAAGCCGGGGATCGGTTGAAAGTATTGCGGGCCCAAAAGTGGGAGCTGGAAGGGTTCCCAGAATGTTGGGAGGTGTACTGCCAGTGAGTACCAGCGTAGTGGTGGAATGGGATGGGGAATCCGTGAAACGAGCCGTTACCAGTGCGGTAAACAGTGGCCTGAACCAGGCCGCAAATTTGGTGTTGTCCCGTGCTAAAGAAATTGTCCCTTTCGATGAAGGTGTGCTTTCAGCTTCTGGGGCGGTTGATTCGCCCCGTGACTTGCAGGCACGTATCAGCTTCGAAACTCCGTACGCGGTAGTCCAGCACGAGAATTTGACGTACGTTCACAAGAATGGGCGGCAAGCGAAATACTTAGAAACCCCGGTGCTCGAATCACGCCGCGATATTGAGGCTATTGTGGCGCGCGAAGTGTCTAAAACTTTAGGTAGCGGCCTATGAGTAGTGTTTTAGATTTGAAACGCGCCGCTGAGAAAACTGTCGCTGACTGGCTGCTTAATGCTTCCCGCGGGGCAGGTGGCCACCCCTACATGCTCGTAGGAAGTGGCTACACCCCTGAACGGGTAGGGCTTTGGGAAGAAAGTGACACAATACTTGTCACTATCGGCTACACGCCGCCCGAACCGGTCAATTTGTGGGCGGTCACGTGTTATGCCACGCCCGACACCCCGGAAGACCCGAGGCATGAGCCGTGGAGGGCATTCGTGCAGGTACAAATACGCATCGACCCCACAAGTGGCAAACAGTGGAGTGATATGCCGGGGCCGGACCGTTTATATGCGGCGATGCGGTGGTGCGAGAAAACTCTTACAGGCCCGTCACCCGGCCCACAGCATTACGGGAACGTGCAACGCATAAAGCTTACGAGTTGGGCGGTTCTCGATATTGGAGAGCTAGGGAACCCGATGGTCGGAACCCTAAATTTTGATGTACACATACAAGGAGTAACACAACTATGACGCAACTAAATAAGGAAACCCTGGGCGCATTCGATCCGTCAATCCCTTCCGGAGCGGATTACACCTATTCCTATGAGATGGGGGTAGACATTTACGATGATGCGAAATCCCAGTGGCAGAAAATCCGGCAGATTTCGGACGTCGACCCGGCACGTACGCCGATCACTCAGTCAGCTCCCACCTATTCGGATAAGGGCGCTCCGAATGAGGTAGTGACGTCTGAATCGTGGACGTTGTCGTTCTTCGTCCAGGAGCTACATCTTCCGGATGGGTCTGTCCTACCGGAGCTTGAGCTGCTCCGCTCCGCGGAAGAACCGACCGCGATGGGGGCGAAAGCTAACCGCCAATTCCGGTGGTATGACGAACCCGCAGGGGGCCGTAAACCGGACCCTGACAAGGCCTATTCGGGTATTGGGACCGTGTCTATGACTCGGGCACAAACATCGGCAGACGGGAACGTAGCCGGCTACAACGTGACGATCACAGGGAAGGGGCGGCGCACGAAGATTGCTAACCCGTTAACTTCGGCCGCGTCAAGTTCCGTCTAGGTTCGAGCAGGTATTTCGCCTGCCTGCACTTCCCGCACTTTTTTGGATAGGAGAATCCCATGACCGAAACCCCTCATTTTTACAGTGACCAGCAGCGGGCAACCGCGTTGGAATCCATGTTCCTGCAACCGCTACGGTTGTCTCATCCCAAGCTGGGCCAGTTTGAAGTAGAACCGCCTAACGCCGCCGATGGGGCGACCCTCACCGCACTGTACACGGTGTTGTTGCAACGACAAACAATCGAACCAGAACCGGAAACATGTTCCACCTGTGGCCAGGCAGTGCTTACGGCTACGAATCGACGTTTACGGGCCGCGCTGGAAGCAGCAAAAGACCGCGATGTTGAAGATATTGCTCTAGGGGAAGACAATGTGCGCCGGCTTAAAGAAACCGGCGTGCCGGGCCAAGATATCGCCCTGCTTGGCATTTACGCAATGGTGTTTTGGGTAGGTGGGCAGACAATGGCCGATACCTGGTTGAGAGCCGCCCAAGACCCGGCAGGCAGTCTCAAGGCTACTAAACCCGCCACTAGCGAGGATAGTGGGAGTGGTGAGGCCCCAAAAGTATCGAAGAATGGGCCAAATATGGGGTCGGGGAGCCGGATGAGCAAGGCGTCTACCCGAGGTACGCGCTCCCCCGCCACCTCAAACCAAAAAGCCCGAGGCAGCAGGAAAAAGAACGCAAGCGGCAAGAAAACCAGCTGATCGTATATTGGGGGGATATTTTCCGGTTTTGGCCGGAAGTTGTCCTCGATTTTCATGACCACTACCAGATCGATCTGGGAGACCCGGTTTATGCGGCCAGGCCGTGGGAGTGGTTCCGTACCCGCCTGTTAGGACTCTCCTACCGGGCGGGTACTCGTTTTTCTACCCGGCTGGCTAGTGTGCAACCGCAACGCAAGAACCAACAAAATCATTAATAGTGCCCGCACGTGCCCGGAAAGGAGGGGCTAAAAAAGCTATGCAAGTAGGACAGGTGACAGCCCTCATTACGGCTGAAACACAACAGTTTGACCAAGCTATTGATGCTTCGGGGCGTAAGGCCCAACGATTTGGTGACACAGTGCGGCGCGGATTCGGGGCGGTGGGGAAAGCTTCCGCCGCTACACTAACCGCCATGGCCGGCGGGGTGGCCGGTTTTTCTAAGACCGTGCTGGATGCAGGTCTCTCCTATAACGTTTTGCAGCAAAACAGCAGGGCTGCACTGTCTTCAATTATGGGTAGCGCGGAAGCTGCGGCTAAACAAATGGACAAACTCGACGAGTTTGCCCGCACGTCACCATTCTCGAAAGATGTGTTCATTACAGCCCAGCAGCAAATGCTCGGGTTCGGTATGGCCGCTGAAAACGTTCTACCCACGTTGGACGCTATCCAGCAGGCGGTAGCCGCTACCGGGGGGTCTTCCCACCAAGTTGGCGAGCTTGCCTATGTGCTTGCACAAATATCGTCGGTCGGTAAGGTTACCGCCACTGATCTGATGCAGCTCGGCATTCGTGGTGTGGATGCCGCTTCGATGATCGGTGACCAAATGGGTAAAACCAGCGGCGAAATTCGTGAAATGATTTCTAGCGGCGCGATTGACGCGAACGAGTTCATTTCGATGGTCACCACGGGGATGCAAGAGCGGTTCGGTGGGGCCACCGCTAGCATTAAAGAGCAGTGGAGTGGGGCCGCTGATCGGATTAAGGCGTCTACGCGTGATATTGGGGCCGCTATCGGGGCCGTGTTTATCGACCCGAAGGGCGGCGGTCAGGCAGTAACTTGGGGCAACCAGGTTGCTGACATTTTCCGGTCCGTGGAGGCCCTTGCTAAGCAAGCCATGCCACGGGTTGCGGTCTTGCTGGAAGAACCCTTTGGGCGGGTATCTGACCTGCTCACAAGCCTGAATAACAAGATCGCGAATGTAGACGTGGACCGCATGTTTACCGGGCTTGACAGGCTCAAACCGTATACGCCGATCATCGCCGGGCTTACTAGCGCAGTACTTGCGTGGAACACGCAAATGCTAGCTTCTATCCCGATTATCGGTAATTTGGTGCCCGCTTTGAACCCGCTCGTAGCGGGTATCGCCGGCCTCGTATTGGCGGTACCACAAGCGCGGGAAGCTATCGCACGTTTTGCAGACTCGTTGCGGCCCGCGTTTTCGGCACTCAAAGAAGCTGGGGTTGTGGTCGCAGATGTAGCTATCGGCCTGGTAGAGCGCCTCACCCCCGGTTTTGATGCCGTGCTGAACACGGTGGCGGATGTGGCTACCGCGTTTACAAGTTTCCTCCCTCCCCTAGCCAACGTTTTACAGGCGGCACTTCCGTTAGCGTCGGCGGTGTCTGCTATCGCGGAAGCGTTTGATTCCCTACCCGGGCCGATCAAAACCGCGGCCGCGGCCTTCCTGGTTTTTAGGAATCCGATCGGGAACCTTGTGACGAGCTTCGAATCGATCGGGGCCGGTCTGATGGACGCGGTCGGGTATTTCCGGATCGCGCGTAACGAGGGTGAGTCTTTCGGCGCGTCACTTGTTTCGGCTATTACCCCTGCTTCTTCGAAGGTGACCGGCCTGGCCGGGGCTATCCAAGGAGCTATAGCCACAGCGTTTAACCCGATGAATTTGGCGGTCGGTGGGCTTGCTATAGCTTTCGGCTTGTGGGCTGATGCGCAGGCTAAGGCCGCTGAACGGCAGCGTGAAATAACTCAGAAGAGCCAAGAGCTCCTACGGTATATTGACGAAACTACCGGCAAGCTTGATCAGGCCGCGGCTCGGCTCCAAATCATTTTTGATTTAGAAGATCAAATCGATCCGAGCAAAATGCGTGAATGGGGCCTGGAATATGAAGATGTTGCGGATGCGATTCTTGGTGTTGAGGATGCTCAACGCCGTGTAGGCAACGTGATTGACGAGAATCGCGGTAAGTATGATACTCGTAAATATGTGAATGGCATTGGCGACCTTGTAGACGCCATGCAAGTTCAGGAAGGAGCGCTATCGCGTTCACGGGTCGAGTGGGACCGGAATCGGCAGATTCAAGACGCTAGCCGCGATTCGACGGAAGCGAATACGGAGGCTCTACGTCGCCAAAAAGCAGAGTTGGATAATACGGCGAGTGCTACCGCGAATTATTCGCGCTTGCTGGAGCAACATGCTTTGCTGACGGATCGGGCACGGGAATCTATCACGGAATTTGGTTCTGCTGGGCTTTCGGAGCAGACTCTATTCTTTGATGAGACCACAGAAGCAGGGCAGCGGTTTAATGGCACGCTGCGGGATATGGCCCAAACCGCGTTAAATCTGCGGAACGAAATGGAAAAAAGCGGTTCCACAACCGGGGAAATCCGTGCCCAAATGGAAACCCAACGCGCCGACTTTGTTGCGATTGCTGAGGCTATGGGTATGAGTCGGGACCGGGCAGAAGAGCTCGCTGACGCTCTTAACCTTATCCCTGGGAATATTCATTCCGAAGTTGATGTGGAAATCGGGCAGGCCCTCCAAAAGTTGGGCGAAGTGAAAATCGAAATGGATACCACTACGGGCACGATTCTTTTGGATGGTAACCCGGTACCGGCGCAAGGGAAGCTGGGCGACTTTTTGGAGGAAGTTGCAGGCAACCCCGGAACGGTCGAAATTAATGGTAATTTCGAGCCTGCTGACATGACGGTCATGGAATGGATTTTGCGGACCAGTAACCGTACTGGGACCGTGATTATTGACGGTAACTCGATGCCCGCGGAAGTGGTCACCGCGGGCCTGTTGAAGGCTATCGAGAATGGGAACCCCGTGGTCGATATCTACGGGGACGATGTGCCTATCATGGACGTGTTTAACGCGTTTGTGAATTATGCGGAGAACCGCGACCCGGAAACCCAGATTAAGGGTAATGCTAGTGATGCACAGTGCAAGATCGATGGACTCGATGGGCAGCGGGTAAGCGTAAATGTGGATGCGAATACTTCTACTGCTGAGAGCAAAGTCGCCAGTATGAGGGCGCGGCTCTCCTTGCCTGTACATGTGCCAATCGTCCCGGTGCGTGGTGGAGGTTCGGCCTACCCCAGTGGTGGTACCGGCGGTAGTGGGATGGTCGCAACAATGTACGCGCATGGCGGTTTCCATGAGCATCGTGTAGCTCAAATATCTCCCGCAGGGGCATATCGAGTGTGGGCTGAGGACGAGACCGGAGGCGAAGCCTACATTCCGCTATCTGTGGCGAAGCGGCCCCGGTCGCTACGCATTTTGGATGAGGTTGCCGCCCGATTTGGCTACCTGCTAGTGAATCGGGGTACTACGCGCCGGTTCGCCGATGGGGACCCGGGTCCGGCTCCGGTGGCCCCCACTGTGCAGGCTGGGGCAGTGTTTCCTCCCCAGGTTGTATTGCGGGTTGGGGATCGCGAGTTCACTGCGTATGTGTCTACGGTGGCCGATTCGCGTATTCGGCAGGCTAGTGAGAGAGAAGAGCGATGGGCCTAAAAGTGTCAGATGGTCGAGGGGCGGCTCGCATTGTGTGGACCGGCGTCCAGCTTTCAGAGCCATGGCGAATTATCGGAGCTACCACGGCTAGCGAGTGGGTCGCTGGCAGTGGGGCTGATAGTGACGTGCCGGCTTTGGTCGATGTGCGTGCACCATTCAATTTGCAGATTTCGTACCGGCTAGAAACTCGGGCCGGGCGAGTCTTGGCCCGGTCCAGCCCAATCGTCTTGCACCCTCCCACTACCGGGGTGGACGTGGTGCAATCCGTATACGAGCGGACTGGGATAAATGCCCAATTGCTGGATACGGGCGATGGTGCGGGGATTGAGGCCGCGTTAGAAACAGCGTGGGTACCCGGCAATCAATACCCGGTGGTGTCACAATCTGGGGTGCGGCGTAAAAGTGTCGCATTCGAGTTTTTAGCAGCTCTAGAAGATGTGGAAAAGCTTGTCGGGTGGGTGGATCGGGGCGACCCGATAGTGATACGCACCGCCTACCCGATGCCGTCCCTTCCCCCGTCGTGGCAGGTCGCGGTCACTTCGTTGACTCATGGAATCTTTTCGTATGATCCGCCCTATTTGCGGCGCGTATCCCTCGAAGGGTGGCCGTGTGAGCTGCCGGGCGGGGTGCGGCAAGCGGCGGCTACCTGGCGGGACGTAAAAACCGGATGGAGTTCGTTCGCCCAATTGCGCGATGCAGGTCTAAGCGGGCGGGGCCTGGTAGAAGGCGGGTGGATTGATGCGTGAGGACGCACCTACACCGGAGCAGGTAACCGGCGGCAGGTTTTGGGTGGAAGCAACGTTTTCCAGCCCGGACCTGGTAGAGCACACGTTTCCCGTAGCTGGGGGCGTGCTGGTTTGGCAAGCAGACCACTACCCCGCGACCCGGGTAGCTGGGTTGCAGATCGCACGGCCAGGAGACGCGGAATTTCCGGATTGGCGGGAGGTTGTCTCCCCAGATGGGGCCACGGTCCGGTTGGAGGGTATTTGTGAGTCCGCGGGGGGCGTATCCCGGTGGCCAGCAGGCGAATATTTAGTTACCCGTGTAACGGAGGCTAGCGCGTATTTGCGGGTTGATGCGCAAGATTTCGGGCTGCGAGTTGTGGAGCGGAAGCTTGGCACGCCACGGCCGGTAGCCCCGTCTTTACCGGCCCGGAATGCGATGTCCGCAATTTTCGGTATTGCTGGTGTGGATCAAATCGAGTGGGCTACTGACGCGGGCAAAGGCCCGGTTCCAGAAGGGTTTAGTATCGGCACTGATTTAGGCAAAACGCTTGAAGAACTGTTTGATGCTTGGGGGTTGTATGCGCGGGCCGGTTGGAATGGTGGCCTGCGTGTAGCAGATATCCCTACCGGCCACGAACCTGGGGCAGGGCTTGTTTTTACTGATGGGCAGGCAGGGACGGTGGTCGGTGCGGAGCGGGCGGCTAATCGGGACGACATTTTTAATCATGTCGTGGTCCCGGTTGCTGATTCTGAAGCGGTCGGTGAAGCGTACGCGTCTACCGGGAAGTATGCGGTGGACCGTTTTGGGTGGCGCACCGCGAATGTTACGGGCAGTTCGGTGGCGTCGCAGGCGCAAGCGTTGCTTGTGGCTCGGTCTGAGCTGGCGAAGTATTTGCGGCGGGCCCGTACTGTGCCGGTCGAGTTGGTGCCCGATTGGCGGGTGGAACCGTACGACCTGGTGATGGTTCAGGTGGGCAGAGACCGGTTTAGTGGTGTTGTTACTGGTGCGGAATGGCCGCTTGCGGCTGACGCGACCATGGTGGTCGATATTGGTATAGAAAGCGATTAGGAACTTATGAGGGTTGTTCGTAGTAGTGAGTTAGACGCGGCACGTAAGCCGGGGCCGGGCGGGGGTGCGGATCGCCCGACCATGGTGGGGGTTGTGGAGGGCACGAATGAGAACGAAGACCGTTTGAGCGTGCGGTTCGGGGATTCGTCGGTGCTCAGTATTCCAGCTCCTGCCGCGTTGTATGGGGTAGGGACTCGTGTGCTGTGCTCGTGTGATGGTGCGGGCCGTCCGGTGTATGTGGTCGCTGCGTTAGAGGCAGAGTCTGCGGATGGTCGTTTTTCTCGGTCGATGGGCGGTTCTGGTAGTGGTGTGGCCGCTCCGAATCGTGAGTTACTTCCTCAGGATTTAACAGCTGATGAAAAAGCCGTGTTGGAGGCGTTTCCTGGTGAGATGGAGGCGGCTAATGCGCGGCTTGAGGCGGCACGGACCGAACTTACGGCGGCCGGTGAAAAGACCGTTGCGCGGGTTGACAAGCTGGAAAGCGAGGTACGTGCAAGCGACACGAACGTGAGCTACAAGTTATCGACGTTTGCGACGGATATTGCGGATGTGCAGGTGCTCGCGTCCCAGGCTAAGGCGGCGGCAGACCGGGCCGAAAACGTAGCCACAAATGTACAAGCAACGCTACCTAAGCACGTAGACAAGGTTGCCGAAAACCTGTTTTCGCGGTCTTCGATGTTCGTGCGCTCAAATACGGCACCTACCACCATGGAAGAACGTACGCTGTGGTTTAACACCGCGGACGGACTTCCCTACATCTACGATAGTGAAGCCAAAAAATGGGTAGTGTTAGAAAATTCGGCGGTCCAAGCGGCCACCGCAAAAGCCGATGAGGTAGCCAATTTGGCGGCTACCGCGAAAGAATCTGCTAACGCCGCAAATAATCTTGCTACCCAAGCAAAACAGCTTAGCGAAACCGCGAAGACTGACGCGGATAAGGCGAATGCGGCGGCGGTTGCGGCGCAGTCTAAAGCAGAATCTGCCACGGCGCAGGCGGTTTCTGCGCTCGCGGAAGCACAAGCCGCAAAAACCTTGGGCCAAGATACGGCGCGTGATGTTACGGCGGCGAAGGACCTGGCTGATCGGGCGGCCGCTGACGCACTCTCAGCACGGAATATAGCGGATACGCTCACGGGTCAAATGAGCACAGCTCAAGGCCTGATTACTCTCGCCTACCGCAACCCGAATACGGGTGATGGGGCGGGTAAAAAAGACGGTTCCCTATGGTATGTGTTTTCTGGGTCCACGCCGATGCGGGCCTACGTTTGGCGCAATGGTTCCTGGCAGACCATGAAACTAGGACCGGAATTCATCGGCAATAATGCGATTACGCGGGCGCATATCGCGAGCGCGGCTATCGGGTCAGCTCAGATTGCGGATGCGTCGATTACTAACGCTAAGTTAGGCAAATTGTCGGTGGCTTATGCGAATTTGCAAAAGGGTATCGCTGAAGAGCTGTGGACTAATGACCTGGTGGCTAAGGCCGCGGATTTGGGCCGGGTTACGGTTGCGGGCGGTAATCTCGTTTGGAACGGGGCCGGGGCGTATCAGGAAGACCTGGACGGGTGGCAATATTCGGCTACGGTGCCTCCTACCGACGGGGTGAAAGGCACCTGGTGGAAAAACAACCCCTCCACGCTGTGGGTGCGTGATATCCCGGTTCAGGCGGGCAATCAATACCGGTGGAACTGGTGGATCGAATGGGGTAGCACTAGCTCTAGTTTTAATACTGCTGTTGTTTGGCGGGACGCTAACGGGCGGCAAATTTCGTACACGTATGTGGGCGGGACCCACCGGAAAAACGCGGCAAATTGGTGGGAAAAGCGTGGCATAGACTTAACCGCCCCCGATCGGGCGGCCACGGTTTCCCTGCAATGGCGCGATTTCACGGGTGGCACTACGTGGCGTGTTGGGGGTATTGAGCTACTTGCGAAGACCGGCGCAACCCTCATCCAAGATGGGGCGGTTACTACTCAACACCTGACGGCGGGCGCGGTCACTTCGGACAAGATCACGGTTAACGCGATTACGGGTAAAACTTTCATGGGTTCGAAGTTTTATGCGGCGTCTAATACCGGGACGTGGGATAACACGGTGCTCGATTCGACCGGGTTGCACGTGTACAAGCAAGGTAAAGAGCAGGTGCGTGTTTCTGCTGATGTAGAAACCGGCCTATCCGTACGCTCCCCGGTGCGAGATGAAATGATCCCGCTAGGCCACCATGTTTTCGGGCGCGAGTTTTGGGCTGAGGGTGAGCCAAAAGGCCTTTCGTGGCATTGGCAATTCCATGATTTCGAACGAAAATTCACCCCGTTAGCCGCCGCCAACCTGGTGGGTTACACGTCGATGGTTTCCGGGGATCGCTATCGGGTGATTATGGGGGTCTATTTTAAAGATTCGCAGACCGGGCAGAAATTAGATGTTGGTTTGGCCCATAGTGTCGGTATTTATGCGACCACTATCCAGCAACCGATCACCCTGGTGCCGGGTAGGGAGTACACGGTCGGTATGCAATTCAGGGTAACCCACATGATCCCAGGAACCGCGCGCCAATTCGATGTGGGTGAGCCGACTGTTTCGCCGCGAATCGTGTGGATCGAACCATTATTTGGGTTTGCTTACCGAAATGGGAAATGGGTAAAAGACTAGCGCTAGAAAGGATGCACGTTTTTTATGGCTACACAAACTGTTCTTAAACATACTATTCCGGAGTATGGGGATCCGGCGGATATAGTCGCCGCATTCACGGCATTTTCTAATTCTGTACATGCGTTTATTCCGGTCAACTCAGTGGCTGAGGCGCAAAAAATTGTTTCCTCAGCGCCCGCGGCCACATTCCCCCTATTTTTCTCAGTAACCCCGGAAAGGTCGATCTACGCGGCCTATGAAAAGACTGTTGGCCTGGAGTGGATCGGGGGCCGGCGGACCATCTGGGACGGGTCCATGTATCAGACTAATATTCCACGTAATAAGTGGCAGAATATCGGGCTTAATGCGCCGGTTCGGGTTCGTGGCGATTTCAAGCTATCGGCCGATAATGTGACTCTCACGCTCCCAGAGAGCGGGATATGGGCAATCAATACGCGCGCCCGGCTCGTCACATCGGTATCAAGCAATCCCGAACATCGTACGCTTCTGGAAATCCGGGTAGGCAGTGACGGATTCGCTTACCGTACATCTACTTCTGGAGAAGATCAGCTGGTTGTTAATTTTCAGAAATACCAATCGGCCGGGACTCGTATTTCAGTATGGCTTTACCAGAACATGGCCGACACTTTGGGCATTAACGGCGGGGATTTGTCCGCTGTCCTATTGGCCCCCGCATAATAGGTTTTCCAAAAAAATATGAAGAGAAATTTAGGAAAAATGAAGGGGGTCTTGTGGTGGTAAAAATACGCGGCCTGTGGGAACGTTTTCGCAGGTCAATAGCAGAACCCATAGCCGTAACCCTATTAATGGTTGCGGCTTATATTATTTCGCTCGGTATGGCCGCCACGCTCGTAAACGACATGGCCCTAACATTCCGCGCAATCAGCGTGGTGTGCCTAGCCGCGGGCGGGCTACTGGGAGCGGTCACCGCGTGGGGCGGAAAAGTAAAACCCTTCGAGCTAGTCGCCGCGGCCCTATGCGGATGCGGGTGGTCCGTGTACGGGATCGGCCTCGCGGTATTAAGGTCTTCGCTCGATTTGCCACAAGCCCGAGCAATCGTACCGATCGTGCTTGTCGTCCTGTTTTTCGCGTGTAGGTATGCTCAGGTTTCTTTCCAGATGAAGGGCCGGGCTGAACCGCAAGACGTACGGGCCGCGCGTGAGGAAGCAGAACGCGAACGCGCCGCATACCTAACCATCGCTTCCCAGCTACGGGCGGCGCAAAACCCCGGGGGCATGCAAGCCGCATAAAACATTCTTTTTGGCGAATACGGAGGGAGGGTTGTGGCAGAATTCTACTCACAATTAATATTAGCTATCGTTTCCTGCTGTGGCGGGGTGATAGCCAAATCATTTTTGGATGCAATCGCGGCCCGTAAGGCAGAAAAGAAGGCACAACCTTCGCCGGTCAAGGTTGCGCGTGATACGGAGCGGCTCGCATGGCGAACCGAGGGCGCATATTGGGAACTTCGTAATGCGGCCCTACGGGCGGGGGTGAGGGAAAAGAGCCTACCTGCGGTACCGGCCTGGCTGG
The DNA here is from genome assembly GCF_900618115.1 of Actinobaculum suis. Lineage (NCBI taxonomy): Bacteria > Bacillati > Actinomycetota > Actinomycetes > Actinomycetales > Actinomycetaceae > Actinobaculum > Actinobaculum suis. Next base: position 991,691 of record NZ_UYIO01000001.1, on the reverse strand, counting down.
AGACTTCAACATAACACCAACATAACCACATCTTCCCCATGTGTGAAGCTGTGGGGATGTTGTGGGAAGGGGATCGCAAAACGCTACCCCCTTTTTTTCTCACTATTTCTCACTATTTCTCACGATTTCTCACTATCGAAAGGACACAAACATAATGAGACTCACCAACTTAGCGGACATTCTTCGCGGCGCGGGCCTCGAAGTAACCGAAGTGGACGGGTGGCGCAATCGCGGGCACGCTGATTTCCCCACTACCCCTAAAACGATTGTCATGCACCATACGGCCGGCCCGGCGGCATCACGGAATAGCTCAGATTATCCGAGCTTGAGCACCGTACGAGACGGCCGGCCGGGCCTTTCCGGTCCACTCGCTCAGCTCGGTCTAGGTAGATCGGGCCGGTGGTACGTGATTGCCAGCGGCGTGGCGTGGCATACGGGCGCGACCTGGACCCGCGCCCAAAATAATTTCTACGCGATCGGTGTGGAAGCAGAAAACTCCGGTAGCGAGCCATGGCCGGATGTCCAGCTGGATTCATATCGGCGCGGCGTGAAAGCACTCGCCGACGCCTACGGCATTCCGTATTCCTCAGTGCTAGGGCATAAGGAGATTTGCAAGCCGGCTAGCCGTAAGCCGGTTTGCCCCTCGATTGATATGGCCGCCTTCCGGGCGTCTCTCTCCACCGGGGCTACCCCGGCCCCGGCCGCGAGCGCGGCCCCTGCACAGGCCCCGGCGGCTAGTGCTGGTGGGTATTACACGGGCCGCGTAGACGGCGTACAACGCGTCATTGACGGCGATCTAGGCCCGATGACCGTAAAAGGCCTACAGCTACTTCTTCGCGATAAGGGCTACTACACGCAGAAACTCGACGGCACCCCGCGCGAGGTTGATGGTGATTTTGGTGGGCAAACCGTCAAAGCCCTCCAGCGGTGGCTACAGGACCGCGGCTACTACACGGAAAAGATCGATGGGACCCGGCGCGTAGTCGATGGCGAGTTTGGGCCAATGACGGTGAAGGCCTTGCAGCTTTATCTTCGCGATCGTGGTCATTACACGCAGGCGCTTGATGGTAGCCCGCGCGAGGTAGACGGCGATTTCGGGCCAATGACCGTGAAGGCGCTACAGCACTGGCTTCAGCAAGCCAGCTAAACAAGGAGGCTAACAGGTGGATCAAATTACGTTGGAATTTGTGGCTTCAGCGGCGGGGGTCCTCGCAGTAACCCAGTGCCTGAAACAATACTTTCCGGAAATACGGGGCGCATGGACCCTACTCACGGCCCTGGTTTTGGGCGTGGTGGCTAACGGTGCGCTAGCCGGGTTTGACCTTGCCGCCGTGCAGGATTGGGTAACCGCCGGCATTTTGGCCGGTCTTTCGGCGAGCGGCGTGGCGGCGACTGCCTCGAAAATCAAACCAGAAAACGGAACTGTGTCGGAGGTAGATGGTAGCGGCGTACACGCGGCTACCCCGGCCGGGAATGTGGGGCGGCTTGCAAGCGTGGAAGACACTAGCGAGGAAAATACCGCGGTTGCTACGGGAAACCTTGAGGCCGGAAAGCCGTCAGGCCGCCGCGCGGCAGAAAACTAACCCTCACAGGAAGGAAGATGAGATGGAAGAAAAAGTAGTGCCAGTAACGGAAAAAACCGAGTTCATCCCGAGCGATGAAAAGCCGATTGAGAGCGATGAAAAGCCGATTGGCGAACCTTATGAACCTTATGAACCTACCGGTGACCCGGAGGGTAACCCCACCGGTGACCCGATCGGAGACCCCGCCCCGGCAGAAGTAATAGAGCCGGTGCTCTACCCGGGCGCCCCCGAAGGAGCAACCGTATACGCCCCCGGTTGGGCATCTACCGAAGGCGTGGAAGTACCGGAACCTTCGAAGGAAGAAACAAAGTTCCTCGATGAACTACCGCCCAATTTGGCGATTCTTTCCGCGCCCGGCCTGGAGCGGGTCCGTCAGGCCGTCATGAACGAGGACAAACGCCGCGAAGGCCTGGCTGAGCGTAAGGCCCGTGAGGCGATTACCCGGGCGGAACAGGCTAGTGCCCATGCCACGCCTGAAACCGCCCCCTACTGGCTCGATGGAGGTTTCTACCCGAAGGGCGGCTTAGTTCGGTGTGATGGGCGTTTGTGGAGGTGCCTGATCGAGGGCGCGCCATGGCGGCCGGGCGGGACCGGTTGGGAAATGATCGGATAAACCGGCCCTTGCGCACCGTGCCCGAGCCGGGTATTGTAGGGTGTATTCCCCGCGCTTGCGGGGGTAACCCAAAACGCGTATTCGCGGTTGGGTAAGGCGCGTGCCTCATATCATGCGCATTTTCCCCGCATGTGCGGGGGCAAACAAAAAGGGGTGTCAGTTTAGGCTTAGGCCTGGCTGACACCCCCATTTTTTGTGCCCAAAAGCGAAGGGACCGGCCCTGCACTCCCACCGAAGGCGGGTAGCGGAACCGGTCATGTTGCCCGTGAAGAGTTTGGTACGTCGTCTACTACGGTTTGGCGGGCCTTGAAAAGGATAGGAGCGCAATACAAGCAGGTAGATTTTCCTGCTAGTGGAGTGTGGAGGCTACCCGGGGGCAGTGAATGCACTGAAATCACTGGAAAAGATAATGAGAGTATTCGGCGAGATACCGCCACTTCGCCAGTGCTTTCACAGTTGTTTCAAACTGAAGAAAATGAAACCACTGGAAAGCACTGGGAAAACGGCCCTAACACGCCGAAAAGTCGAGGTGAAAACACCAGTGGAGTCAAATCTTCCTTAGCCCATTATGCCGCGTCTATGTCCAATCGGCTCGCAAGTCAGGGTTGCCTTCCATGGCTCGCGCTAACGCGGAAACATACCATTTTCGTGGAAGTGCCCGGTACAGGGTTGGGTCGCGGCGAACACTCGCCACACCAGGAGTTGAAGCCAACTCGCGTGCCAGCGCCGCGTGTTTTTCATCCAGGGCGTGTAGCTGTTCTAGCACCCCAGGGGGAATATCCGCCCCGTCAGCTTCCCACCTACGCACCGCCCGCGTGGTCACGTCCAAAATCTTGGCTAGGTCTATGGGGCTGAGATTCATGCGATGCCGAATAGCCGCAAACTCTAACCCGGTCATTTCGGGTAAGTCTTCAGGTTTTTCCATGAGTGCCACCTTCCAGGGGTGAATATGAGTGGAGGGGCCCGCCCTAGAGTGAACCCCTCCGGTAGAATTGGGTTAATCCCATACTGGCTCTTCGTAGTATCGCCAATTGGTATTACGGCCAAGCGACCACCCGCATATGTCGCTAACCGTGCCTACTTCATATTCCACACCTTCGGGGTCTTTTGACCCCCAGCCACTAGGGCCATACCAGTCTAATCTATCGAAGGAAAACGCGCGTTCGTATGCTTCTGCTCGCAGTTCTTCTGCTACTTGATCGCCATTTTCTTCGCTCTCGCGGTAGGCGTCTACGCACCGGTAGAAATTCTCGTTAAGGTAATTATATCCGTCTTTCAAGTATTCGGGTATTTCGAAGTGCGGGTGAGGAAGGTCGTCGGTAAACACTTCGAAAACTACATATCTGATGTCGTCGGCTAGGGTGAGTGCCTGATATGCGGCCGTATAGGGTTGAGTAATGGCCTTGCGGGGATCTACTTGCATTTCATGGCGGAATACCTTTTCACGGTTTTCGGCATCCATCTCTTCAGTAACCTCGGTGATTACATTGCCGTGCACCCTATCGGAGTAGAGGCGTACTTTCTTCCCGAAAAGCTTAGAAAGTAGTTGTTCTTCAGCGCCGCCTAAGTCCTCGATGTAGATGAGCGCGGCGGGGTCTACATCTGGGAAAAGTTTCGTGTACGGCGCGGTGATTTCGCGTAAATAGTCAAGATCGCACTCACCGCCGTGGATCAAGGTATTAATGAACTCGAGGCGGGCCGCCCGGCCCTTGCCGATCACTACCGGAGTGAGTCGCGGAAGAAAATTTTCCATCCAGTAATCGGTATCAAGTAGGTCGTTTTCGGTGAGATTACGGGTTGCAAGTTCCATTGTTTTGCCTTTTCTTGCTTGTGTTTCGAAATTTTTTTGAGGGGGGGGGGGGATGAGGGGAGGAGTCTTTTTCCGGCCCCTCCCCTCGTGACCAATTTTTTCTAGAGTACTTCTAGTACGTCCCAGACGAACCAGGGTCCGAAAGAAGTGCTGTAAGAGCCGGCGTAGATGCTATCGTTGACGAGTTTCATGCCGCTTAGCTGGGCGATCCGCTCGGTAACCTCGTCAAGGTCGATAAAGTTGATTTTCTCAGGGTTAATAATGCCGATTTTTTCAGCGGGAATGTCGATTTCCGGATCAAACTCGCCGGTTTCTAGCGTGTTCCCGTATTTGTCGGTAATCACCCAGGTTTCGCCATCGCGATCGATTTTGATACCGTAGCGTTCGATGATGACCCAGACTTTCCAGCTCATGATTTTCGCATCGTCGCTGACGTAGGCATCTTCTCCGAGGTTTACGAGTTCGAGGTCGCTCATCTCGCCTACGCGTTCAGTGATCTGGTCGAAGAAATCCCAGGCTTCACTGTTGAGGTCAACTTCGGGTTCGAAGGTTCCCTGCGTCCAGATTTCGCCGTCTTCGAATTCGAGCTTCCAAGTGTCGGTAGTAATTACGAGTTCCATTTTTCGGGTTCCTTCCCGGTTGTGGGCTAGGATTCTTTTCCTTGCCTTGTGGTTATAGTCTATCGTCTACCCCCACTTTACGCAACACTGGTTGCGTGAGATGTGCGTCACTCACCCTTCTTGGTGATCCTCCCTACCGCTCGCTCCACCACCTGCCGCGAAACGCCCGCCCGCTCGGCAATCTCACGCGACAAAAACCCCTCCCCTCGCGCCCTACGAAACAATTCCGCACGTTCCTCTAAAAGCCGCGAATATGCCGCTTCCGCTTCCCTCAACTCGACCGCCAGCGCCTCAATCTCGCCAAGCACCGCATCATCTCGCACCATCACAAACTCCTTCCTTCCTTTAAACATCCTAAATGTCTTGCGCACTTATCCTTCGGCCATTCGGGCCGCTAGTTCGCAATCCCGGTCCCTACTCGAATGCTGGTAAATCATTACTGTGTTTACGTCCGAGTGGCCTGCCCTGGCCATAAGATCCGCCAAGGTAGCCCCCGCCCGGCCATAAAGCGTAAGCCCCGAATGCCGCAAATCATGAAACCGGCCAACCGGTAACCCTGCCTTCTCGCAAGCCGCGCGATACGCACGCAGCAAGGTTTTAGTGGAAATATATTCCGCTCCTAGCGGGCCCCGCCAGAGTAGCGAGTTCGGTGGCGCGGGCGTAAACACTCGCAAATGCTCCACGACGATTTCCGCGGCATTATCTGGGAGGGTGATTGTGCGATATCCGGCGCGAGATTTTGGCGGGCCAGCAGTGATTTTCCCGCTCGGGCCCCGCTTCGTAGCCTCATCCACACGCACCCGCGTTCCCTTCTCGGTAATATCGTTGCGGCGCAGCGCCGCGATTTCCCCAGAACGCAGGCAACCATATGAACCGAGGGCGATAGCTGCCCGGTATTCTGGAGCCGCCGCGCCTATTAGCGTGTCTAGCTGCGCGGCGGTGTAAGTGACCCTAGCATCATCGGTGACCGGGCCAGGTTTTGCCAGCGACCCCTCCGGGATGGCTGGAATCTTCTCTAGCACGCCAGCTTTATGAGCCGCGGTAAAACCTGCAGATAGGGACCGTATGACGTTGCTGGCGGTGGTGCGTGCACGCATGCTCAGCACCTGCTTCCATAGATCCGCCAGGTCCTCTTCCGTGACCTCGTTTATGGGCGTGTCTGGTCCAAGTTTGGGAAGGATATGCGCCCGCCACTGGGAGAGGTAGGACCGCACCGTATTAGGGGACCGCAGCCCATTCTCCATAGCCGTATCTAGCTCTTCCGTCCAGGTTTCAAACCACTGCGCGAGGGTAGTCGTGTGTCGCTGTTTGGTGGGGGTGGTGATTTTCCCGCTACCGGCCGGCTTCGCGCCCGGCTCCCAAGTACCCGCCTCGATCGAGGTTTGAATGATTGACAGGTCTTTGCGTACGGCGGTTTTTGTGGTGCGGGTGGGGGTGTAGTAGGTGCGGCCTTTGACACGGTAGCGGCCGATATGTTTCCCTCTGCGCGTTATGATGCTGCCGAAATCGCTTCTCTCCGCTTTCCTCATTTGGCGGGCCTCCTTGCCTTGGCATGTTTTCGGGGCGGGGTTACTTTCGAATTATGTATCCCTGCTTGTGTCCCGGAATGTATCCCTCACTATGCTACACAGGCGTGCATAGAGCAATATAGAAGCATATTCACGAACTGGGTGTTTACCCCGAGTTTTCCGCGTAGTCTCGCCGTAAACCGCATGAAAAAGCCGCTCCCTCGAAATGAGGAAGCGGCCCTGGTGGAGATGCGGGGAATCGAACCCCGGTCCGATGGTACCTACTGAAGACTTCTCCGGGTGCAGTTCGCTTGCTAGTTATTTTCGGCTCCAGGGTTCCACGCGAACCAGGCCCTGACGAACCTATCTACTAAATGTCGGAGACGAACCCGTAGCAGGCCCGCCACCCAGTGGCTTTCTAAACGATGCCGGACCCCTAGCGGAAAGCTACGCTAAGGCCGACAGATTTCGAAGCTCGCTATCTTAGGCAGCGAGGGCGAAATCGGTGCTCTTGTTCTTGTTGGCACCTATTGGTTTGCAGAGATCGTTATCGAGTGGACCCTGCCTCCTCGACCCGCTTCCCTCCAACTAACTACCACCGTCGAAACCGATCATCCCCTATGCGGTTATGAACCAACCCGAGAAATCACTAACCCAGAACTTCTCGGGTATAACAGTATAGCTGATCTGTTCTACTTATGCCAGCCCTACCAGGTCAGGCCCCTACTTACTCCGGTGTTTTCGCGCCACCAGGCTTCTTCGCAACACCGGTGATTGCGCAAACTGATCGTTTCTAATGCTCCCCTAGGTTCCCGCGGCACTAACAGCCACGCTACCTGACGAGCCCTTCACGGCGTCGGGCCGCGCTCATTGCGCGTTCTGCTTCCCGATCAGCTTCTCGCCGCTTAATGGTTTCGCGCTTATCCCATTCTTGTTTACCGCGAGCCACGGCGATTTCCAGCTTGGCGATCCCGCGAATGAAATACAGTTCCAAGGGCACAATGGTGTAGCCCTTCCGGTCTGCCGCCTGCGCAAGCTTGGCAATCTCGCGCTTGTGTAACAACAGCCGCCGTTTCCGGGTTGGCGCGTGATTCGTCCACGAGGCCATCGCATACACCGGAATATTGATGCCATGCGCCCAAGCTTGCAGGTCTTCGTCGATTTCCACCCACGCTTCTGTAATCGAGGCGCGGCCCATGCGAAGTGCCTTGACTTCCGTGCCTGCCAGGGAAAGCCCGGCCTCGTAAGTGTCCTCAATAAAATAATCGTGCCGAGCCTTGCGGTTGCGGGCAATCACCTGCTTCGCGTCTGCCGCTGCCTTCGCTTTCTCTCCTGCCGAAAGCTTCCCTCGCTTTTTAGCCATCTCATCTCCCTTCTCTCTTCGCTACCGTACTGAGCGCCTATCGTACCCGTTAGCGTGAACGATCCCCCGGGCGCGTTTCCCTGGTTGCGAGTTCCCCAGGTTGCGCCGTTCCCAAGTTGCGCGTTTCACTGGTTGCGCGTTTCCCGTTTGTGCATTCCCTGGTTACGCGCTCCCTCGCCTGTATAGTTGCGGGGTTGTGCGTTTCCTCCGGTTGCACGTTCCACTAGTTGCGCGTTTCCCAGCGGTGTTATTCGCGAGTGGCCCGGTTGTCCCGGAAGGAGAACCAAAGAAATACGAACACAAATATTAGGTCCACGATTGCCGGTGCGGTAACATCCAGCAGATGCGTGCTAAAGAAATACTGCGTGGCTGCTTGATCGGTGGAAGCCGTAAAAGCGAAAATCAGCCCGAGCACAAAAGCCGCAATCGATACCGCCAGGCCGATTAGCGCTAGAGTTCGCCGCACCTGCCGCGAACCCAACATGCGCCGGATTAGCAGCAAAACCACGGAAACCGCCAACCCCAAAGAGAAGAACAGCGTCCCGGTAGAATATGGCGAATCCACTAGCTTCGCCCGATCCCACACGAACCAGGCGAGCACAATCGCCAAGGCGCCGGTAAGAATCTCCCACCAGCCATTCGACTCACGCACCGCAGCTGCTGTGCTCCCAGTTTTCGTACCGGCAGCCTTATCCCACGCTGCTTTCGTAGCTCCCCCAGAAGCCGTTTCCCCAGAAGCTCCCCCAGAAGCCGGTTTACTGGTGGCTTGCTTACCTGCAGGCTGCTTCCCGGCTGATTTCCCCGGGCGCCCGAAAATTGACTTGCGCGCAGTCTTGCCAAGTTTATTCGCAGTTTTTCCGCCGGGCGTCTTGCCCGGTTCCCCAGTATTTGCCGCGGTTTCGTTTTCTTTCCCGCGCGCACCTGCCGAGATTATCGACGTCGGCCGCAAAACTTGCCGCCCGCCGCTACTTTCCTGCCCGGTAGCTGCCGTTTTGGCCGGGAACGCCGCCGCGTTAAGGTTAGCGTTGGTGGCCGCGTACGACGCCGGATCTTCCGCCCCTTTTTCAGTTCTGCCAGATTCGGACGCCGGGCCCTGTGGAGCCGTAGCGAATTGGCTTTTTTCCTCAGTTGCCATAATGTGAGCCCTCATTCCCGAAGCGAACCTTGCTTACCCGGACCTTTCAATTCTAGAACCCGGGGAGCGTCATGGGGTCGATAACCTGGCCGTCTTTCCAAATTTCGAAATGTACGTGGCAGCCGGTCACCATGCCGGTTTGGCCCGTCCAGCCGATAATATCGCCGCGCGAAACCCGCTGGCCAACGCTTACATTGAAACCGGAAAGATGGTTGTACACGGCCACGTAACTCGAACCGTTGATATTGCCCAAATTGAGGATCACCTGGTTTCCGTGGGTGCCATTGCCCGCGGCCGGGCGCACCGCCGAAACCGTTCCATCACTGGCCGCAAATTGCGGATTTCCGCACGCGGAACGCAAATCAACACCGTTGTGGAACCAACGCTGCCCATCGAAGGGATAGATTCTCCACCCGAAGGGCGAGGTCACGTAGAGCGGGCCGGAAATTGGCGGGATAATCTGCTGGCCGGTATTCGGCGCGCTACCTCCGCGGCCACCGCCACCGCCACCTCCGCCGCTCCGCGGGGCTGCCGCAGCAGCTTGCCGCTGGCGTGCTTCTTCAGCTGCCTTGCGCGCATTTTCGGCGTCGATAGCCGCGATTTGCGCGGCCGTGGAATCACGGTCGGCAGCCATCTGGTTTAGAGAAGCTTGGAAAGCGTCCTTTTGCCCTTCCAAGGCTTTTTGCTGATCAGAAATCGAAGCTTCCAGTTCATCTAGAGCCTGTTTCTTTTCGGTAGCCGCCTGTTCTTTCTGTTTTTTATCGGCCAAAGCTTGATCGGCCTGGGCTTTCAATTCCCCGATTTCCGATTCCACGGCAGTCTGGCGTTGCTGGCGCATACGGTTACTCGCCGTCGTTTGCGAAACCTCGGTCAAGGTGACCGACTGGACGCGTTGCGCGGTCTCGTTCGCAGCAAAGGCAGTCAAAAAATCTTCGGAAGATTGGGAGCCCACCAGGAGCTCTACCGTAGAAGGCGTGGTTTCACCCCGGTATTGGGCGCGGGCGATTTCCCCAATCTGATCGCGGGTTTGGGCGAGCTTCTCCTCCCCCGCTTTTATCTCCGTGCCAATCGTTTCCAGTTCCCCTTGGGCAGCGTCCAGGCGGGCCCCTACCGCTTCCTGTTCACGCTGGGCTGTGGCTACTTCTGCTTGCGCATTTGCCAGTTCAGCTTGGGCGCCCGGAAGCTTTCCCCGAGTTTCCTGCAAATCCATGTACACCTTTTGCAGGTTAACGTCCACACCTTCCAGTTCGGATTGAATGGATTCCATTTGCTGGGTCTGTTGCTCTTTTTGCCGGACCAAATCGTCACGATCTGAGCCTTGGGCAGTTGTTTGCACCAAGGTCAAAGCCAGAACCAAACCCGCAGCTAGCGGCATGAGCTTTCGCCGTGTCACCCTTTATTCAATCCTCCTTCTCCGGATTATATGAACTGCCGGGCCCCGAGCCCCTTATTTATCTACTGCTATCCACACTGTTATCTACCGCAAACTTATACCCGCACATACCGGCGCAAAGAGAGCCAGGAGGCAAAGCCTGCCACCAGCACCGCGCCGATTATTAGCCAGGGGGCGAGTATCCACACATCGGCGGTGCCCACGATTTTCATCCACGGCAAAGCGGCGCCGATCCAGTCTTCGAGGAAGAATTTTGCTACCAAAAATAAACCGCCCACGGAGAGCAGTGATCCCATTAGGGCTGCGATAGCACCTTCCAGCACAAACGGTAATTCAATGAAGAAGTTTGAAGCTCCCACCAGGCGCATAATCCCCGTTTCCGTGGCGCGTGACATCGCGGAAAGGCGAATCGTCGTCGGGATTAGTAGCAAGGCCGTGAGGATCATGACCCCAGCCAACAAACCAGCCACCACGGTAAACCTATTCATTACCGCAAAAATCGGTTCTAACTGTTCGCGTTGGTCGCGTACCACTTCTACCCCGGGCCGGCCGGAAAGCTGATCGGCCACCACCTGGTACTGCTGCGGATCCTTGAGCTTAATGCGGAAGGAAACCTGCATTTGATCAGCGGTAATATCTTCCGTCCAGGCGGTATCCCGCATCTGTTCCCGATAGTTTTGCAGCGCCTGTTCCTTCGTTTCAAACATAACGTTTTCTACGTAGGCCTGCATTTCGGGGGTCTTCAGATAAGCATCAATATCGTCAATTTGTTCCTGGGTGGCTTCTCCGGCCGCGCAAGCTTCGGTCACGCCATTGCGCGGGCACATGAAAACGGAGACTTCTACTTTGTCATACCATTCGTCTTTCAGATTGGAAATCTGGGTTTGCAAAAGCGCCCCCGCTCCCACGAACAGCAGGGAAACGAAAGTCACGAGCATAACGGAAGCCGTCATGGCTTTATTGCCAACTAGGCCCTTAAAGGTCTGCGAAATAATAAAGCGGAAACGCATTAGTTTTGGACCCCTCCGTACACGCCACGGTCTTGATCGCGGACCACTACCCCGTTCGAAAGTTCGATCACGCGCTTGCGCATCTGATTCACAATCGCCGAATCGTGGGTAGCCATAATAACCGTGGTTCCCTGCCGATTAATACGATCCAGGAGCCGCATAATCGAAAGCCCGGTGTTGTTATCCAAGTTTCCGGTTGGTTCGTCTGCGAGGAGGATTTCCGGATGGTTTACCATCGCGCGGGCAATGGCTACACGCTGCTGCTCCCCACCAGAAAGTTCATGGATGCGCCGTTTTTCTTTCCCGTCTAGGCCAACCATAGAAAGAACTTCCGGCACTTCGGTTTTGATCCGGTGCCGCGGCGCCCCAATTACTTGCAGGGCGAGCGCCACATTGTCATACACGTTCTTATCCATGAGCAAACGGAAATCTTGGAACACGGTGCCAATCTGGCGGCGCAAGAAAGGTACGCGCCGCTGGGAGACCTGCGAAAGATCTTTCCCCAAGACTTCCACGTGCCCGGCGGTAGGCCGCTCCTGCACAATAATGAGCGAAAGCATCGTGGATTTTCCGGAGCCCGAAGGGCCTACCAGGAATACGAATTCCCCTCGGTTGATGTTCAAGTTGACCCCGTCGAGTGCGGGTTTCGCACCCTTCTGGTACAACTTCGTTACGTTACTGAATCTGATCATATAAGTTGCCTAGCTCGAGACGTTTCGCGCTTACCCTACGAAACTCAACTGGAATTCGCGCGGCGGCGCGCCGCATTTCCCGTTATTGTTCTCCTTCGTGTGTTTCGCCAGTGGCCCGCCACCGAATTCCGGCCTCAATGAAGCCATCAATTTCGCCGTCGAACACCGCATCCGTGTTCCCCGTCTCATACCCGGTGCGCAGGTCTTTTACCATTTGGTACGGCTGCAGTACATAGGAACGCATCTGGTCTCCCCAGGAGGCTTTAATATCGCCGCGCAGTTCCTTCTTTTCCGCTTCTTCTTCTTGCTGTTTCAGGAGCAGCAACCGCGACTGCAACACCCGCATTGCCGCCGCCCGGTTTTGGATCTGCGATTTTTCATCCTGCATAGAAACCACGATTCCGGTAGGAATATGCGTGATTCGCACGGCCGAATCGGTGGTGTTCACGGACTGCCCGCCCGGGCCGGAAGAACGGAAAACATCTACCCGAATTTCCGAATCGGGAACCTCAATATGGTCGGTTTGTTCAATAACGGGGATTACTTCCACCGCGGCAAAAGAAGTTTGCCGCCGGCTTTGATTATCGAAGGGCGAGATGCGAACCAAACGATGCGTTCCTGCTTCCACGGAAAGCGTGCCGTACGCGTAGGGTGCTTTTACCTCGAAGGTCGTGGATTTTATGCCCGCTTCTTCCGCATAAGACGTATCGAGCACTTTCGTGGCATATCCGTGATGCGCCGCCCAACGTAAATACATTCTTTGTAGCATTTGCGTAAAGTCGGCGGCGTCTACGCCTCCCGCACCCGCACGGATCGTAACCACCGCTTCTCGCTCATCGTATTTTCCGGAAAGCAGGGTACGAATATGCAGGTCATCGAGCTCTTTTTCGACGTCATTAATTTCCGTGCGCAAATCTGCGTAAATAGCTTTCGCGGATGCGGCGTCGGTTTCCGCTTCTTCTTCCGCGATTTCGAGGAGCGCTTCGATATCGTCAATGCGATTCTCCATCGCGGTTAGTTTCGCTAGTTCGCCTTGCACGTGGCTGAGCCGCGAGGTCACCGCTTGCGCGTGTTCCGGATCATCCCACAGATCCGGAGCGCTCGATTCGCGGGTAAGTTGCGCTATTTGTTCCCGCAGTTTCGCGGGGTCAGTAACTGCCTCCACCTGCGTGAGAACCGCGCGGAGTTTTTCAATACTTTCTGCATACTCGCTTGCCACGCGTTCCAGGCTACCCCACCGCCGCGCCTGATTTTGTGGCAAGTAATGCGGCTAATAGGGGTAGGCGGGTAGGTGCGCAAACAGGTGCATATGTAGGCGAGCAGGTAGGCGCGCAGGTTGACGAGCAGGTAGGCGCCTGAGCAGATACGCGAGCAGATGCATGCCGGGAGTTACGCGTACCCCGCCAGAAAAGTACTAGCCCGAAACGGCTCGGCACGAAGCAGCGCTGCTACGCGGCTTAAAGTCACGTGGTTTGGTGCTGCTGGTCAAGCCCGCGCTCGGTGCTGCTATCCAAGGTGAAGTTCGGCGCGGGCGGTGGCTTGCAGCGTCACGGTGAATTCGAAAAGGGGTACGGTTGCGGGTTTCTCCAAAGTTACGACGACGCCGTTGCCCTCCACCCCGGTGGGAGCAACTACTTGTGCTTCTCCTGCCCCGGCGCGCGCAATTTTCCACACCTCCGTTTCCGCGGGCCGTAACCTGCCAGATGTAACTACCCGGCCGCCACTCGGTTCCGGACCGATAGTGCCGTGCGGCAAATAATAGGCCGCATCGTTGATTGAATTAGCCGCGCTGAGCGCCAAAGAATCAGCCCGGGCCAGCAAATCTTGGCGGGCCACATATAGCCCACCCACTCCGGCCAGGCCAATAATTACCGCGAAAGCCACGAGCCACATTCCCAGGCCCAACACCAAAAGATTCCCGCGCTCCCCGCCTTCCGCATCAGCCCGGCCGGAACCTTCGGCAAACGGTAGCAACCAAGTTCGCGAAGGCGGCCGATGCCGTAGCTGCGACTGCCGCCGCGGCCGTTGCAGCCGCAGATGCCGCCCGTGCTGCCGCAGCTGCCGCAATTGCACCCGCGGCCGCCGCCGGCGCAAGAACATCAGCCACACCGGTTGCGCCAATCGGCGTCTTTTCTTGCGTATATTTTTCACCTCCGGTTCCTCCCCTCCTACTCATTACTAGTTACTCTTTGGTCAACACTCTTTACTCACTATTTCCTTATTCCCCTGTTCCCTCTCCGTTACTGCTAAAACCGGTACCAGTTTTAGCTCGCGGGCATTTGCCGATAGCGGTCAACCAACATGGAATTGCTCCGGGTGATTTGCACCGCCGTACCGAAATACGGAATGGGAGCGCGGGCGTGAACAGAAATCGTGACGGTAGCCCCTGGCGTCAAACATGGATTATCTGAGCATTGCACCGATATGCCGCCGTTACTTTCCACGCCTTGATCTGCCAAAGCCTGCGCAGCCACACTCGCCGCCCGCCGCTCCGCCGTGGCCGTATCTCGCGCTTGCACGAATGCTCGCGCAGCTTCCCGCGCCGCCGTCGTGGCCGCACTACTCGCACTAAAAATCGACGCCGCCGCAAGCGCCAATACGATAAGTGAGACCCCAAAAATCGTCATGGCACCTACGGCTTCTACAATCACGTTTCCACGCTCGGTGGTGTTTTCGTTTCCGAGTTCCGTGATGTTTTCGCGCCCCGCAGCATTTCCGTTTTGGTTCATATGTGCCCTCCTTCCTTGTTGCGCATGGGTTTTCCTTTCTGTTATTGCCATTCGACGAGGGCGTGGGCGGTTGCTCGCAGTGGCTGGCCGGCGGGCCCGAACATGTATATTTCGCCGCTAATTTGCGCTTCTACCTGTGCCAGCCCGCCTTGTTGTTGCAGTTTTGCTTCCAGCTTGCAGGCACATTGCGGCAAATCGCGGGCAAGCTGCTGGCGAGCGAGCTCTATGGAGTGTGGAGAGTTATCCACAGCTATGGTGCGGGCGGCTCGCAGGGCGGCGTCATTAGCTTGGCGTTGTATCCACACATGCGCACCGATATATGCAAGTGCTAAGAAGAGGAAAATAATAGCGCCGGCAAGCATGGCAAAACCTACGACCGCCGAACCCTGTTCTCCGCCCGAAGCTGCCGGCCCAAAGGAGCCCTTGGCAAAGAACTCCTTATCGAAGGGCCTCTTGGCGCAGGGCTCCTTGGCAAAGGGCTCCTTACCGGAGAGGACCTTGCCGGAGGACCCCCTGCCAGGATGCTCCCGGGAGGGTTTTGCAAGGTTGTTGATGCGGGCTTGGGGTCGCGGTTTTGCACGCATGTTTCCTCCTGTTCTGGTTGTGATTCAAATGGTTTCTGGGTTTTTCTTTGCTTCTATTTCCCCCTTGCTAGCGCTGGGACTTATTTGATGCGCGCCCTGGTACTTAATTAATGCCCGCGGCGAGGCTTAGTTAATACCCGCGGCGAGGCTTAGTTGATACCCGCGGCGAGGCTAGTTGATGCCTGCGCCGGGGCTTAGTTGGTTCCCGTGGCGGGGCTTAGTTGATGGTATTAGTTAGGCGGGAAAGAGCGCTTTTGACGATGTCAACCAGAGCGGGCCCGGCAACCGCCCAGATTGCGATAACTAGGGCAACCGTCATAAGGGTGACCATCACCCAGCCGGGCACGTCTCCGGCTTCCGTCTCGTGGCGGTTACCGGGTGCAGCCCCGGGGCCGGTAAGAAATCCGGTGTGCAAGGTTGGGGTGTTCGCGGTGTTTTTCATGATTTGCCTTTCTGCATTTTTGTTTTTCGGTTTGCGTTTGGTTGTGGCGAGCCTGAGCACAAGGCTTGCGGTCTGCCACTTCCCCGCTACCACATGTTGAGCGAGGAGATACCCGGGTAGAGGGCGAAAATAATGGTTATCGGCAAAATGAGGAAAACTACGGGTGCCATCATGGCGATTTCTTGTTTGCCGCCTTTTTCGAGCAGTTCCCGGCGTTGGTATTCGCGGGCGTCTTCGGCTTGGACCCGCAAAGTGTTAGCGAGCGGGCTGCCTTGTTCCAAGCTGATGCGCAGGGCATCGCAAAATCTTTCGATTGCGGGGTTGTGCACTCGTTCTTGCAGGCCTGCTAAGGCTTGTTCGAAAGAATCCCCGGCGTGCACGGCTGCCACGGTGCGGCGCAGTTCGGCGGCGAGTGGCCCGTTTCCCAGCCGGCATACGTATTCGAAGGCGCTTAGTGCCGATTCTCCAGCGCCGACGGCGAGGGAAAGAATTTGGGCCACATCGGGCAGCTCGCCGGTAATGACGGCGTCGCGCCGGGAAAGGGTGCGGCTCAACCAATAGTCGGTGAGCGCGGCTCCCACGAGGGCCGCAAATACGGGAAAAATGAGCGCGATGAGCGGTGGTACGCCGCGGCGCAGGGCGCTTGCTCCCAAAAGGCAACCGGCTACGAACCCGGCGCTGCTCGCTTCGATCTGCCGGACCCGGAAATCGCGGTAGCTCAAAGTACCCAAACAATAGGTGCGGCGGTGTACGGAAGCGGCCGTGGAACCGATCTGGTCGAAAACGCGTAGAAGCGCGCGGGTTAGCGGTAAAGCGCGGTGCCGCGGCGTCCACCCATCTTCGGTGTAGGGCAAGACGCGGGCGGAAAGGCTCGGCCCGGGATAAAACAGCCACCAGGCTAGGAAACACAAGCCGGCTCCGCCCACACCTCCCGCAAGATAAGCAATCATGACGTTACTTCCTTTCCGGGAATATGCTTGGGCGCGGACTCAAACCCAGTTTCGGGGCCGGCAAAGACGCGTTTTTCTTCCGGCAGGCGGCCCAACCTAAGCATCAATCCGTAAGCAACCAAGCTGGCCACTAACCCGCCCAAAAGAATTAGAGTTCCGGTGCTGCTTCGGAAAGCTTCTACCGTGCCGGGCCGGGTGGCGAGCAAAGCTAGCACTATCCACGGGGAAACCGCGGCGATACGGGCCCCGTTTACCGTCCAAGATTGGCGGGCAAGCAGTTCGCCGCGCGCACGATTTTCTGCCCGCATTGAAACGGCTAAAGACTCCAATGTTTTTGCCAAATCGTGCCCGCCCAGGCGCGCGGAAATACGTATCGATTCGATAATCCGGTCCGCTACCGGATCACCCAAGGAGTTTTTGAGCCGGTCAAGGGAAGGGCCGAGCCTACCGGTTGCCTGCAATTCTTCCGCAAACACTTCAAAATGCCTGGTCAGCGCGCCCCCACCCGAAGTGCTCAAACCGGCCAAAGCTTGCCCCACGCTCAACCCGGCCCGCAGCCGCGAAACAATCGAATCCAACACTTCTGGCCATATTTCGCGACCCTCAGCCCGGGCTTTGCGCTGCCGCGAGTTCCGGAAAACGCGCGGCAAAAATGCACCCAAAACCGCAATCGCGCCCGCTACCGGCAAATTGCCAATCACCAAAATTGCTAGCAGGCCGCTAGCTATCCCGGCTCCCAATCCTTGTGCAAAAGCTTTGCGGCGCGCCCGGCGGTGCTGAATCTTTTCGGGCGAGATTGTTTTCGGTTCTATAACTGACGCCGCTGACGCCCATAAAACCAGAAAAATACCGAGCCCGGCCGCCGCCCCAATCGCAATACCCACCGGCTACTCCTTCCCCTGCTTTTCCGGGTTTCGCGCCGAGCTCGGGCTCTCCCAATTACGCGCCGCACCGGGCACTACGCTCTTACCGCTTTGCGGTACGCTTTCGCTGTTTCGCCTTCGCCTTCCGGTTTGCTTCCACTGGCGCGAACTGGGTACCTCCTGGTGGGAAAGATGGGGCGCCTCCTGGTGCAAGAGTTGGTGCAGGTCGTAACCGGCACGTTGGAATAGTTCCGGGCGTGGCACTTCGCTCGTCCGTAACCGCAAAGCCCCACCCCGGTTGCGGCCAAATAGCGAAACCGCTTGGATCACGCCACTTTCTACCCGGCCCGGCACTCCTAAAATTTCCGCAACTTCGCGCTTCCCAGCCCGGTCGATACTGAGATGCACAACGACGTCGATCGTGGCTGCCACCGTGGGAACCACGAACTCCGAAGTCACGTTCTCGCCGGTCAACAAAGGCAAGGTGCAGAGCTTGAGTAATGCTTCCCGCGCCGAGTTGGCGTGGATCGTGCACGCCCCGGGGATCCCCGAGTTCAGAGCAATGAGCAGGTCGAAAGCTTCCGCCCCGCGCACCTCCCCAATTACGAGCCGCCCGGGCCGCATCCGCAACGCCTCGCGCACCAAACGCCGCAAAGTTACTTCCCCACGCCCTTCCAAAGACGGCGGGCGGGTTTGCATAGCCACGGTGTCGCGATGTTCCAAGCCAAGTTCGAAAACTTCTTCCGCAGAAATAATCCGCTCCCCCGCGTCCGCAGCCCCTAGCAAAGCCCGCAAAAACGTGGTTTTGCCCGCCCCGGTAGTACCGGAAACGATCACGTTCAAACCGGATTTAATTGCCGCTTCTAAAAAGTTCGCGGCCTGCCCGGTAAGCGATTTTTTAGCCACCAAATCACGCAAGTGGCGGGCCCGCACCACATATTTACGAATATTGACGGCCCAATGTTCCCGCGTAATATCCGGGATCACCACGTGCAACCGTTCCCCACCTGCCAGCTGGGCGTCCACAAAAGGCGAAGAGTAGTCCACGCGGCGCCCTGACGCCCGCAACATGCGTTCCACCAGGTCGGTCACCTGCGAATCCGTCAACACAATATTGGTTAGTTCGGCCCGCCCACCTCGCGAAACAAAAACCGTAGAAGGCGTATCAATCCAGATTTCTTCCACTTCCGGATCGTCAAACAAAGGTTGCAAAGGGCCGTAGCCGCCAATCGCAGCCCGCACTTGGGCATGTACCTGAGCGGGCTCGGCAAGGCGCGCGCCCCCACTTCGCGTGGTTTCTTCCTCGTAGGCACTAATTGCCTCCCCAATCAACCGGTCAAAAAGGGCCGGTTGGCGGTTTGGGTCCAGCCCGCGTTCGCGTACATATCCGCGTACCTTCGCCTCGATTTGTACTTGCGCATCCGCGGTGCTCGGTGTTTTCTGCGCGCGGCTTTCTGTTTTCTGTGCGCGGCTTTCTGTTTTCTGCGCGCGGCTTTCTGTTTTCTGCGCGCGGCTTTCTGTTTTCTGCGCGCGGCTTTCTGTTTTCTGCGCGCGGCTTTCTGTTTTCTGCGCGCGGCTTTCTGTTTGCCAAGTGCGGCTTCGTTTTTCCCGCGTGCTGTCTGACATTTGCCCCGCTGGTCCGGTACGGTGCGGTGCCGCTGGTGCGGCGTCGCCCCTTCCGCCCGGCCCCGCGTAGCGTGCTACCTTCTCGCGTGCCGGCGGCGGCGTGCCTTTCAAACCTGGTGCCTGTGCTTTTTGCACGGCGCTCCCTCCCACCTACGTGAACTTGTGCGAACCGGTTGCCCCAGCCCGGTACAGCGGCTTTAGACTAGGAAGGCCCGCGCGAAGTGACAATCCGTTATCCACAGGGTGTGGATAAAGTGATGTGTCACGCCACGCGCGGGCCCACTAGGTAGAGGTATTTTCGATAAGTTGGGATTGTGAGCAGTTCTCCCTTGCGTATTGCGGCGCTCGCTGTGGGCGCCCTCGGGATCGACGTCGTATCGACCCGCCAGCCATACACAGAAACGGACGATTTTGTGCAAGGTGCCGTGCTCGATTCGCGCGGCCGGCATTGGATTATCAAGGCACCCAAAAATCCGACTGCCGCAACCATTTTGGAAGCGGAAGCGGCCCTTGCCCCGCAGTTGCTGGACGCTTTACGCGCCGGTGCCCTACCTTTTGACATTATGCGCCCGGCCGGTTTTGTGGATTTGGAAGAAGGGGGCCGCGCCGTTGCGTTCCCCGAACCTTTGGGCCGCCCGCGCGCATTCACCGCGCTCCCGCTGGAACAAATTCGTTCTCTGGGGCGAGGTATCGCTTCTATCCATAACCTCGATCCGGAGGTAGTGGCACGTTCCGGCCTGCCGGTTTACACTGGCCGGCAATGGGCTGACCGCATGGCTGCTGAGCTTTCCCAAGCCGTTCTCGAAGTGGAGATTCCGCCGATTTTGCGGCGCCGGTGGGAAGCGGCCTTCGCCGATAATGATCTTTGGAATTTCACGCCCACCGTGATCCACGGGGATGTGGCTTCCGAAAATTTCCTGTGGTCCAACGGCCAGCTTTCTACGGTGCTCGGTTTTGGGGAGGCCGCCGTGGGCGATCCGGCGCGCGACCTGGCCCAACTGCTCGAATTAGACGACGCCGAATGGACCGCTTTTATCGAATCGTATGAAAACACGCGCGGTTTCCAGCTCAGCGACGCCGATTTCAACCGCATCGTCCTTACCTCAGAAATGGCGATTGTGCGGTGGTTGCTGTACGGGGTGCGTACGCATTCCGAAGAGATTAGGAACGACGCCGTCCAAATGCTCGGCGATTTAGCCGACCAGGTGCGGTGGGAGCCGCCCCTGACCGAACCGGCCAGTCCGGGCACTGCTCCGGCTCCGCAAACCGAAGTGCAAGGGCCCGTAACTGTTATCGAGCCGGCGGCCATGGCCCAGACTATCCCCGCTCCCGCTCCGGCGCCCGTTTCACCCAAAAATGCTTCGCCAGCGAATGGTTCACCAGCAAACGCAGCTGCGGAAACCAGCGCGGAAACCGGTGCGGAAACCGATGCGGAAACCAGCCCGGAAACCGGTGTGGAACCGGAAAAGTCGGCAAAGAATCCGTCCGCTTAAAGCTGCCCGCTATGTGCGCGTATAACTGCCCGGTATTCGGTGTTCATTGTTTCGATTGCTGCTTCGAAACGGACGGTGATTTCTGCTTCGCTGAGCATTCCGGCCGGCAAATCTTGCCGGGATTCATCTTCGCGCAGGTAGACGAAGCGGGCCCCCACGTTTTCCAGGGCTTCCCCGCGGGTTTTCGCCCAGGCTAAACGGTAAATCGCTAACTGTAATTCGCGGCTGGCCAGGGAGCGCCCGCGCACCCGCCGGCCCGTTTTCCAGTCCACGATCATGACGGGTGGTTCGCCTGCCATGCCGGAAGAATCCAAAACGGCGTCGATCGTACACCGCACTACCTGGCCGGCGATCACCACCTCCAGGCTCTGCTCGATCGCAAGCGGCCGGCATTTCGCCCACCGGGTGCGTTCAAAAGCAGCGAAAAGTGCGGCTTCTTCTTCCTCGGTGTGAAGATCTTCGTCCACCAGCGGGCTTTCGAAACCAGTTACCGCATCTATGTCCAAAGTCGCTGCGGCCGCATACGACCCGGCAATCCGCGCGTGCAACTGGGTTCCCAAACGCGCCGCCCGGCTCGGTTCGCGCGGGATCGGCCGGGCTCGCTGGCTCGCATATTCGCCCGGCGCGGCCGCCAGGTTCACCACATCAGTGGCAGTGAAATACGGTTGTACCAGCACTTCTGCTTCCTGCCCGGCCGCCGCCTCCCCCGCCGCGGTAGACGCATACGTATCCGCCCCGCCCGCGCTCGCGCCCGTGCTTCGGCGTCGTGCCCGGCACAGGTATTCCACCGCTTCGGTTAGTTCGGCAAGTTCACCGGGCGCTGCTTCTGCCGGGTCGATCGGCAAGGTTCTTTGTAAATCTTGGGGCCAGTGCAAAACTCCTGTGGGCGCGAAATAGTCCGGCAGCGGGGCCGGATCGGGTGGGAACAGCGTCTCTTTGGGGAACAGGGCCCGCAAATCTTCCAAGGTGTAGGTGGCCGGAGCCAGTTTCTTCCACGCCTCGGGATAATCAGGTTCATGTTCCCCGGTGTCTATCTGTAGCTCGCCGTGTTTTTCCGCCGTGTGCAAGAGCTCCACGAACCGGGAAGGTTCGCGGGCCGGCACTCCCACCAAAAGTTGGGTTTCGGTTTGCGCTAATTCGGCCTTCAGCCGCGCCAACTTATTTTGCGATGGTTTTGTGGCACGCTTCGCCACTTGTTCTTCTTGTTTCGAAACCGCATCCATCGCTTTATCGCGTTTGATTTCCAGTTTTTCGTATTCGGCAGCCGTATTAGCCACGTCTTCTTCATCCCGGAACGCGTAACCGGCCACGCACAGTTCCCGAGTGGCGCGCGTGAAAGCCACGTATGCTAAACGCCTCTCTTCTTCACTTTCCCGGTAGGCCACGGCGTCCAAAAAGTGTGCGTAAGCGGTGCCGAGCGCTAATTTGCCCCCGGTCTGCGCAATCTCAAACTTTGGTAAATATTCGTAGTCGGCACGCAGGGGGTACGGGAACTCGCCAGCACTACTCGCCCACCCTTGCAGACCAGTTTTCTTGACCGAAAATTGTCCTTCCACCATTTCCGGAACGACGACGAGGTCACGCCATTCCAAACCTTTAGCGGTATGGATCGTCATAATCTGCACGACGCCGGGGACCACTTCTACTTCTTCACTATCTCCTGCCCCAGCCAGCGGGGCATCTTCACCAGCTTCTTCTTCCCCGCCATATTCGTGTTCGTCAACGGCATCAAGCCAGGCCACGAAACTCGCCAGATCGGCACCCTCGTGCTCTTCTTGGTATTGGCGGGCCAGCGAAATGAACTGGTCCATGGAGGTACGTACGCGTTGGGCGCCGCGCGTACGGCTCGCGATTGCCACGTCTATCCCCAGTTCGTGGCTCGCGAGCGCCATCATATCGCCCAGGGGCATATGTGCCGCCGCCCGTAAACGTGAAAGTACGCGCTGCATATTTTCTAACCGGGCCCGGCCGGTGGGTGAAAAACTTTGCCGAGCGGCCGCGGCTAACGCGGAAAGGGATCTTGGCCCGCTTCGCGCAACCCGGTTTTGGCCACTCGGTGTTACTTGTGAAGGTGTTTCTTGTGAAGGTGTTACTTGTGAAGGTACTGGTTGCGATGCTGCAGGTTGCGAAGCTGATGTTCGGGAAGCTGCTGTTGGTGAAGGCGCAGCTTCCGCATCAGGCTCAAATAGGGCTGCGAGGGCTTCAACCAGATTCGCTTCTCCGCGTGCATCCAAACTTTCGGCCGGCTCCGGGGTGGTGCCGGCGGTTGTTGCAGCTTCGGCGCGGGTTTTAGCGCCGGCGTTGGCTGTAGCTTCGGCGCGGGTTTTAGCGCTGGCGTTGGCTTTGGCTTCGGCACTGGTGGCAACCGCGGGCGTGGCCGCGCTGCCGGCTTTTTCGGTGCCGGCCACAGCCGTGCCATTACTGCTATTTTCTAGGCTGCCATTTTCTAGGCTGCCGATTTCTAGGCGAGCGTAGGTGCGTGCCCATTTAGCTAGGGCGCGAATATCGGGAGCCCCGATATTCCAGTGGGCGAGCAAACGGGCGAAAAGGTCACCGCGCCGCGGGTCGGCCACCACGCCGAGCGCGGCCCGTACGGTAACAACTTCGGGGCGCGAAATTAGAGAATCGCCCCCGACCTTCTCGAAGCGAATCACTTTGCCTTCCGGATCGATTTCTCGCAAGGCCCGCACCACCAAATCTTGGTAGGAACGTTTGCGGCAAAGCACCGCAATTTCGGCTTGCCGGGGTTCTTCCCCGCGGGCTTGGCGCCGCTCATTTTCTTCTTCTACCCGCGCGTAGGTATTCATGATTTTGCGGGCGATTGCCCGATACGAATCGGCGCGCAGCAAAGTGCGAATCTCGGAGACTTTCCCCGCACCAATTCCCGGCCGCCCCTGCAAACGGTTTACTTCCACCGCGGGCGTCCCAAAACTCAATCCCGTGTGTGCCGGCTGGCTGGCTCCTCCAGCGCTGGCACCGCCAACGCCAGCATCACCAGAACTCAGATCCGCCCCCGCTGCAAGGTTTGAATCCGCCGCTAGGTCCAAATCTGTTTCCGCATTAGCATGCGGGCGAATATTGGCGGGCCAATAGCTTGGGTCACGTGCTTCTTCTGGGCTTAGGAAGCCATTGCGGGCGTATTCTTCCCGTTCCGCGGTTACTTGCGCTCGGTATTCTTCCGGTTGGTAGCGTTCCCCAGGTGCGGTGTGGAACTCGGCTTCCGCTAGAGGTTCGACGACGCTATTGCCGGCCGCCAAAACCGCTTGATCGTTCCGGAAGGCCGTCATCAGGTGCATGGTTTCCACACTGCGCGGGGCAATATTGCGCCTGGAAGCATCCCGATCTAAAGCTTTTTGGGCTAGATCTGCGAATTGGGTGAGCGCGGCCGAGCTTGCACCTCGCCATCCGTAAATCGCTTGGTTGGGATCCCCAACAGCGGCAATCGAACGAAAACCTTCAAAATGTGCGGCCAAAGCATTCAACAAGAAGGTGGCTTGGCTGACCGAAGTGTCTTGGTATTCGTCGAGCAGAATCAACCGGTATTGCGAAGAAAGCTCGCGCGCAATTTCCGGATAGGTGGTAACAATGCGGGAAGCCGTGGTTACCTGGTCCGCAAATTCATTTACTCCCAGTTCGCGTTTGCGGTCGAAATACCTTTCCACGATTTGTAGGAGCGCTAGCTTTTTATCGAGCGCGTTGTGCCCAATTACCGGCCAGGTTGCGCTGTTTCCAAGAGCTTGTCCGGTAGCACTGTCCCCGCCAGTTACCTGTGCTCCCGTATCTGCCATAGCGGCAGTGCTTTTTGCAGCAGCGGTGTTTGTGCTCAGTAATGTTTCTGGTAGCGAGCCCGGTTTTTTATCGCCCCGCAGTTTATCCCAAGAAGCTTTTGCTTTGGGATGTTGTAAAAGCGCGGCTTTGAAGGTTAGTTCTTCTTGTACCGCCAAATCCACGGCTTGGCCTTCTGCGGTCAAAAACTTGCGGGCGGCCGCCAAAGCCTCGTATTCATCTTGGTAGGCCACCGAGTTATCGATCACGGCTGCGGCTAGTTGCAAAGCGTTTTCTGTGGTTGCCCGCGCGCTCATACCATCCAAGAGTTGCGCTAATTCCGTATCCGGAGTTTCGGCTACCACTTCTTCCATGATTTGGAAACGTTCCGCATCGGTAATCAGCCGCGCCGTGGGGTCCACCCCCACCAACATCCCATAGGAACTGGCGATTTCCTGCGCAAAAGAGTTATAGGTGGAAATCGTGGGCCGCTCCAACTCTTGGGCAAAACCGGCCCGCGTATCATCTTGCCCGGACGCCTCAGCACCGCTTTCCAGCCTGTTTTCGTTTCCGTGCGGGCTGCCAATATTTCCTAGCGCGCCGAGCGTTTGGGCAACTTTTTCGGAGAGGTTTGCCGCGGCCTTCCGGGTGAAGGTCAAACCTAGAACTTCCCGGGGCCGTACGTTCCCCGCGGCCACATGGTAGGCGATGCGTTGGGTCATCGTCGTCGTCTTTCCTGAACCGGCACCCGCAATCACCAGCACGGCTGGAGCTTCCGAATAGATTACCCGTTGCTGTTCCGCGGTCGGGAACTGGTAGGCGGCGCGGGTTTCTGCATCGCGTACTTCGGGCACCGGGCGGCCCCGCGCGATGATTTTCCACAGCAGTTCTTCCGCATCCTGCGCCCTCATGAGAACAACCTTCCTTCATCCGTTAGCGGACTGACGATTCGTATCGAACCGCGCCCATGCTCTTCTTCTTCCCGGACGGGTACCGCCGGAGCTGCCAACAATTTGCCAGCTAAAACAATCTTTTCTTCCGTGCGCTCGGTGCCGGATTTGCCGAGCTCTTCCTGCTTGACGCTACGAATCCCTTCGGGGCTACGTGGCGCCGGATAGCGCGGATAAACCAGCCGCGCCCCCACCGCTTTAATGCCATTTTGTTCGAGGAGCCACTGGTAGACCTGCATCTGCGCATTATCTGCCGCGCCCTTCACCGTCTCTGCCCGCTTCCCGGTCTTAATATCCACAATCTCCGCGCGCGGGAGCTCAGCTTGTTGGGCAGGCGTTTCTGCTCGCGCGGGTGGGAGCTTAGTTTGTTGCGCGCCGGCATCAGTTTGCGAGCACGTCCCTGCTTGCGCGTCTGCGTCTGTGGGCGCAAGCGTCTCTGTTTGCCCGAGCGTACCTGTTTGCTCCGGCGTCTCTGTTTGCTCCGGTGTATCTGGAATATACAAGAGCCGATCAATTTTCCCGGAAACTTGCGGGCCGCCCGGCATCTGGGCACTTAACTGTTTTTCGACCTCGATATGCGGATAGAGTTCCTTTTGGTAAGCCAACATGCCGGCCAAAACTTCCACCATGGCTTGCGCTTCCGTATAGTTGCAGCGCTGGAAATAGTTTTCGATTTCCTCCGGCCAGGTACGCTCCAGCTCCGCTAGCATTTCCTCCACATCGGGATTATCGGAAGCCTTCTCCGCAATCGCGTGAATCAAAGTTCCCAGCGACGCCGCATCCGCTTCTTCTTCTACCCTGGCACCTACCGTGTTCAGGAAAGCCTGTAGTGGCGATTCGAGTAGGGATTCCACCTGCGAAGGGCTCACGCGCACCTGCGCAAAAGCGTCATCGTGCCCCGGTTTCAAAGCATGCGGGCCGGCTAGCGAACCTGCTCCCGGATCTGTTTCCGCGCGCGCTTCCAAACCGGCTTCGGTACTTACCGGGAAAGTATCGAACCAGGCCTTCTGGCCTGCCATCCGGTAACCGACTGCCGCCAATTCTTCCAATAACTGAGTGGCGGTGTGCGCGGTAGTTTCGTCCTCGCTTTTTTGGAGCCGCCGCAGCACCCCCACCGTTTCGATAATTCCCCGGCCGCGCCGAGGTTGCGGTGAGCGTAACACCGGGATTTGCCCGAGCGGTGCCTGCAAACCCCAAGCGGGTGCGTCCACACCGGTCCGCGCAGAACCAGCTGGCACAGATGCTCCCGCCTGATCAGCGTCTGCATTTGCGTTTGCCGCCGCGCTGGCAAGATCCGTGCTCGGTGCAGCTTCTAGATCGAAACCTAGTAACGAGAAGAACCGGGAGGGCTTATCGGATTCATTTTCGACGGCGGTTATCAGCACGGATTCTTGAGCGCGCGTTACCGCGTGCAAGAGCTGCCGCAATTCATCATCCAGCACTTCCTCCATGCCCACTGCAGCATCGGTAACAGCCCGCGCGGCTCCGATAGGAGCCTCTCCGGCGGAGGTCGCTCCGGCAGGCATCGCTCCGCTAAGCGCTGCCCCGGCCGGTGCTGTTTCACCTGATGCTCCGGCCGGTGCCGTTCCGGCCGCCTCTGGCCCAACCGGCGCGTTTTCTTCTTGCCCGGCCCGCAATCCGGCCCGCAATTCTGTAATTCCGATTTCGTCGGTCACCACCCGGGTGAGCAAACCCGTGCCGGTATAAGCATCGCGAATGCGCAGATTCGGCCAAATCCCATCCCCCAGTTGGGCAATAATCACGTGTTTCCATTCGCGGCCCTGGGAGGCGGACGGCGTCGTTATATGCACGGCGTTTGGAGAAGTGCCTGTACGCGCAATGGAATCTTCCGGAAGATCTTGGGAAAGTACTTCCTCCACTAACTGTTCCACCCGCGCTTCCGGGGCGCGATCAGCAAGGCGCTGTGCCACCCGGAAAAGCTGGATAACCGCGTCCAGATTATCGCCCGCCGCTTCTGCTTCCGGCACCGAGCGTAAAGCGGTCTCCCGCCACTTTTCGGCCTTTTCGACCGCGCACCACGCCGCCCACAACACGCTTTCTGCCCGCATCGCGTGGGCTTCGCCGGCGGTGCGAATCTGGTCAAAAACGCCGCCCACCCATTCCAAAGCTCGGGCGTGTGCCCCGGTCTCACGCACCGCCTGCGCCCCCGCAAGTACCAGCCGCCGCACCTCCCGGTTACTAAGCCGCTGCCCGCGTGCCAAAGCCGCCCCGCGTAGCCGCCGGCTTTCCCGTTTCACTTGCACCGGTTCCAAACCGAGCGCCGGCGAAGTAAGTAGCGCATCAATATCGATAGTTTCCAGGTCCACAAAAGCCTGCGGACCTTGGGTGAAAGCCGCCCGAATCACCCCGAGCAGGGAAGCTACCGCCGGGTTTTCCCGCAATGGCAAAGCCGACTGCATCGGTTCTACCGGCACCCCGCGCCGCACTAAAGAATCTCGCAAAGCCCGATGGGTATTGCGCGAACGGGTCATAATCGCAATATCGGAAAACTGGGTACCTTCCCGCCTGTCTTGCAGTTCTGCTACATAGCCGGCAATATAGGCGGCTTCTTCTTCCGCGTGCCGGAAAGTAGCACCCCGAATTTCCGAACGGCGCCGCCCGGCCAGCGCCTCCTGCGCTGTAGCTTCCGGGGCGCGCGCTTTCCGGTGTTGCACGGTGGTACCGGCAATATGCGTGGCACTTTCGATTCTTTGTGCCACCCCGGCCAGGCGCGGCCCGCCCCGATGACGCACGTCCAAATACATTGCCCGCAAACCCAGGCCGCCATATTCTGGCGTGCGGCTCAAAATTCCAGGAAGGCCCGCTACCCCACCCCGAAAACCTTGTACGGCGGCGTCGGGACTACCAGCAGTGACGATACGCGCCCCATCGCGTGCTAATTCGCGCAATAAAAACAGCAGGGAACGCGGGGCGTTTTGCACATCGTCTACCAAGATCAGATCCCAGCGCGGGCGAGCCGGCTGAGCCCCCGCATAACGGGCCGAATGGCGCACGTTTTCTTCCCAGTTAGCAATATTTGCGGTGGCGGTAGCCACCAGTTGGGAATGGTCTAAACGGTCTGGTGCATCAGAAAACTCACCGGCATCCGCGTATTCAGAAATCGCCGCATACTGGTCCATTACTTCGGAAACCGCGCGCCACATGCCACCTTGAATCGGCCCGGCAATTCCCGTTTCTGCCAGTTCGCGCAACTGGGCGGAGGTAAGGCCCAGTTCGCGCGCACGCGTCATCAAATTACGGATTTGTTCCCGAAAGCCGGGAAGCTCCAAAATCTGCGGGGTCACAAAGCTCGGAAAAGTAATATTGCCACCGGCCAGGTTCAGTATCTCCCGCAGCCGCGTATCCTCATCGGGCCCGGAAATCAGTTCCGGATCGCGCCGGCCCACCGCCTGCGCATACCGCTGCACAATGGCATACGCGAAAGCCGTCAAGCTTTGCACGGTAAGCCGCTCGCTGCGCGAACCGCGCGCCTGAGTGATGGCCGTACGCAAAGAGGTAGCGGCAGTGCGGTCTTGTGTGATTACGGCTACGTGTTTCCCACTGGCTTCCGCACGGGCCGCCAAAGCAACCAATACCGTGGTTTTTCCGGTTCCCGGCGCACCAATAAGGGACACCCCGGCCGAGTTTTCCGCTACGGCGTCCAGCACCGCCAGCTGTGCCGGATCAAGCTCAAATGCGGTCCGTGCCATATGTGCTATATGTGCCATCCTGTACCTTTCTGCGCTCTCCTGCACTTTCTTCCCTACCGGTTTCTCTGCACTTGCCTCTTTACCGGGCTTTGCGGGAGGTACCAGAAGAAGCACTTCTTCTGGGCTTCCACATTCGCCGGTGATGAAACTACCTGCCCGTCAAGCTCTTGCGTACATCGTAAACGGCTACTATAGACGCCAGAAAAATGCCTGCCCGCCGGCCGGTTTCCACTAGCCGGCTAGCCCCGAGTTTTCTTGGTCGCGGCGCCTACCAGAAAGTAGCAGCTTGCCTACCAGAAACTGTAACCGGTGGGTCCGACAGATTGATAACGGAAAACGGAACGAAACGGGCCCGGCAGGCTGATCAAGCTGTTCAAGCTGATAACGCAACGAAAATGGAAGCGAAGGGAAGAGAAGAGATGGAAGTAGTCATTGGGTTCAAGCAGTCCACGCGTGATTTGACGGTAGAAACAGATGCTCCGGCCGCAGAAATCCAGGAAGCCGTTTCCCAGGCCCTAGAAAACGGCGGCAAGCTCACCTTGACCGACCGCAAGGGCGGGAATATTTTCGTATCCGCAGATGCGATCGCTTTCGTGGAAGTACATGCCGCCGAATCGCGGCGAGTTGGCTTTGGCCTCTAGCTTTACTTGGCCTCTAGCCCTATGCAGCCTTTAGTGCAGTTGCAGCCTTAGTGCAGCCTTTAGTGCAGTTGCAGCCTTAGTGCAGCCTTTAGTGCAGTTGCAGCCTTAGTGCAGTCTCTAATGCAGCCTCTAGCCCTAAAGGTTAACTGCTAGCCGCTATCCATTTGTACATACCAATTAGATAGTGTGAGCCTAGGCGCGGATCACGGCGCCTAGGCTTTGTATGCCATAAACTATTTGCGATGGTTGCCCGGTCGTATAGCTTTTTGGATCTTGATTACATGAATTTCCGCGATCGGCTGCCGCGGCGGCACGCAGGTTTTCGCCGCCAGCGCTTGTTGCGCATTGCCGATTGGTAGCGAAGGCGTCCCACACTCGCCTTTCTGCCCTACTGTGGGTGCTCCGCACCCGGATAAGGAAAAATGAATGTCATCAGGAGTAACTACTTCCGCACGCTCAAATACGCCAGATCTGACGCAAAAATCTTTCGCCGACTTCGGGGTTTCTGAACCGATAGTGCGCGCGCTTGCCGAAGAAGGGATTACTTTCCCCTTCCCCATCCAGGCACTCACCTTGCCGGTAGCACTCGAAAGGCGCGATATTATTGGCCAAGCCAAAACTGGTACCGGCAAAACCCTCGGTTTTGGTATCCCCATGTTAGAAAACACGGTGGGCCCGGATGAAACTGGGTGGGAAAAACTACCGGAAAACTTGCGTGGCCTCCCCCAAGGTCTAGTTATCCTGCCTACCCGCGAACTTGCCAAACAGGTAGCGGGCGAATTGCGGATGGCCGGTAAACATCGCACTGTGCGCGTGATGGAAATCTATGGCGGAGTTGCCTATGAGCCGCAATACGAGGAGCTGCGGCGCGGTGCCGATATCGTGGTGGGAACCCCGGGCCGAATTATCGACCTGATGCGGCATAAGGCTTTGCAGCTTTCCCACGTAAAAACCGTGGTGCTGGATGAAGCTGATGAAATGTTAGACCTCGGCTTTTTGCCCGACGTCGAAACAATTTTGGCCCAGGTACCAGACCGGCGCCAAACCATGCTGTTCTCCGCCACTATGCCCGGCGCGGTAATCACTATGGCGCGCCGTTACATGCACAAGCCCACCCATATCCGCGCGCAGGCTCCCGGCGATGATTCCCAAACCGTGAAGAATATTCGCCAGCTCGTCTACCGCGTACACGCGATGAATAAAGACGAAGTGATAGCCCGAATTTTGCAGGCACGCGGGCGCGGCCTCGCTTTGATTTTTACGCGCACCAAACGTTCGGCTGCACGCCTTGCCGAAGACCTGCAGCGCCGCGGTTTTGCCACCGCCGCTTTACATGGCGATTTGGGGCAAGCCGCCCGCGAGCAAGCTTTGCGGGCTTTCCGGAACGGGAAAGTTGATGTGCTGGTCGCTACCGATGTGGCGGCGCGCGGGATCGACGTCGATGATGTTACGCATGTGATCAACTACCAGTGCCCAGAAGATGAGAAAACTTATGTGCATCGGATTGGCCGGACCGGCCGGGCGGGCAGCCGCGGCACGGCTATCACCTTTGTGGACTGGGACGATGTGCCGCGCTGGAAGCTCATTGATAAACAGCTTGATCTCGAACTTGGGGAACCGGTAGAGACGTACCACACGTCCCCACATATGTATTCGGATCTGGATATTCCGGAAGAAGTCGGTTCTACGCTTCCCAAATCAGAACGTACTTTGGCGGGCCTGGCGGCAGAAAAAATCGAAGATCTAGATGGCGGCCGCAGCCGGCGAAGCGGGCGCGGTAGGCGCGGCGCTCGCGGCCCACAGAGCGGGCGGGGAGCGCGCGGCGAATGGCGCAGTAGTGGTAAGCGGGGCGGGCGTAGTGAACGCGCGGCGCGCACTGGCCGAGCCAGCCGTACCGGAAGTGCCAGCCGGGACGGGCGTGCTAGTACGCGCGAACGTCAATCCAGCCAGCGGGAAACCGCGAGCACGCCCGTAGCCGGTGATCGGCGTCGGCGCCGGTTGAGCACCGCTACGCTAGAAGCGGCGGCCACGAAACAAAAACAAGGCGAATCCGCAAAAACTCGTACCACCGCAAAGCGCCAGCACAATACTGGGACGCAGCGTCCCAGTGGCGCAACGAAACCAAAGGGCACGGCACAGCATGGCAAAACGGCCCAGAAACGCGAAACTGCACGGCAACGCCATACCGCCCAGCAACGCGAAACCGCACGGCCGCAAAGCAAAGCCGCGCGCAACACCGTAAAGCGGACCCGCACGGCACCGCGGCAAAATGGCAGCGCGAAGCAGCGGAATAATCATGCTTCTGGGAATGCCTTGGGCTCGCAAGTCAAGCGCAGCCGGCTCTCCCACCTTGATGCTTCCCGTGGTTCGCGCGGTAACTAAACACGCGGCACCCGGCACACAGCACCCGGGCCAAGCAGGCACGGTTCGTGCGCCGGTGCTGCCCAACAAATGGCGAGCAACCCCAACAAAACAATAAGGGAGCGGGCTTGGCTCACGCGCCGGTGCTGCGCTAAGGCAATTAGGCTAACTGTGATATCTAGCTAACTGTGCTATCTAGCTAATTAGGCCGGTTAGACCAGCTAGGCGAACGAGGCTAGCTACCTACAAGGCTAGCTAGCTTTGCGCGGCGATCACGCCCAGTATGCCGGAAATAATGAGTTGCACGGAAATCGCGGAAAGTAACATGCCGGAAATGCGGGTGAGGAACACTGTGCCGCCTTCCCCGAGGAGCCGGTGGAGCGGGTTAGCGAAACGGAAAACTATCAATTCCACCAGGTGCAAAATAATGAAAGCCGCACCTACCGCCAACATGCCGCCCACGGCACCGAAAGAAGAAGTGCGGGCATCTTGCACGGCGATCATAATGGCCACGATCGCGCCCGGTCCGGCCATAAGCGGCACCCCGAGTGGCACTAAAGCTACGTTGACCTTGGTCTGCTCCGGCGTCGGTTCTTTTTCCGTGCTTCCACTCATCAACTGGAGAGAAACCAGAAGCAACAAGATGCCACCAGAAATCTGCATCGCTTCCACGGAAATACCGAGCAAGTCCAGGATAAAGCGCCCAAACAACCCGAAAGTTGCTAACACGATGGCGGAGGTGAGCACTGACTGCCACCCAATCCGGTTGCGCTCGGAGCGCGTATTACGCTGAGTTAGCGCCAAAAACACCGGCAAATTCCCAAAAGGATCCGCAATCACCAGCAGGGTGGCGAAAGTTGTCAAGAAGAGCTCAACATCAAATGTCACGGGCGAATGACCTCCAAATGCGTCCCGGCGACGAGGTCCTCCACCACAGACGGAGCGGTGAGATATTCACCGAGCCGGTTCGTTTTACCAAGCCCATGGTAGTCACTCGCCCCAAAACGCGCCAACCCAAAGGATTGAGCATGATGCCACACGGTTTCTTGCATATTACTGCGCCCTATATAGAACTGCTCCCCATCCGTTGGTATCTGGTATCCGGTCCAACCGTATGAGGAGCAGTTCATTTTTACGATCCGAAGGGCCAGGTTCTTCTAGCAGAAGCTAGCGAACGGTAGCTGTAGCGTTGGCGAACTTATATCGCGGAGGTAACGCGGCCTTCGCGCAAGTGTTTGCCGAGCCGGGCAAATGCCGCCAGGCCGATCCCCGCGCAGACCAGCGCTACTGCAATATCGAGTAGCCATGGCACTAGGAAGACCAAGCGATCCCCGCTTCCTGCACGAGGCAAATCGAGCAGGTCAATCGTGCCATGCATGGGAAAAGGCAAGAGAAGTTTTTGCAACCAGACCGGGTAGAGCGCATACGGCACCACCACGCCGGAAGTTACGGTCAACAGCACATCCAAAACGTTACTAACCGCGTAAGGGTTATCCCGGTTGATGCCCAGCCCGGCCGCGAAAATCCCCAAGCACAAACCAATAAATAGCGCGCTCAAAATCAGCAGTATGATCACCCAAAGGTCGGGCACCAGCCTCGCCGAGCTGGCCACTACCTCGCCTGTTTCCCCGCTGGCCATAACCGTACCCGCGCCGCTGCTGCGCGGGTGGGAATTGCCCCCGCTGAGAGCAAAGAGGGTGGCAGCTCCAAAACTGACGATGCAGGTGCATAGGGAAAGAATCACGGGGGTAACGCAAATACCGAGCCAGAAGGCGACGTCGATCCGCCGATAGGGCTGTATCGCTCGTACCACTTCAATATCGCGTGCTCTTACCACTTCCGAGGTATATCCCGCCATGGTGCCAGCCGCTGCGCTAAGCGTTGCACTGGCATACATAATGCGTACAACATCGGGCGAGTTGAGAGTATCGCCCAGCAAAACATTGAAAGCAATACTGAGCAAAGGCATCACAATAAACGTCACAAGCGCGGTGAAGACCGTGGCAAAAGCAGTAGAGGCGCGCAGCGAAATCCACGCGGTAAGGAAGAATCGATGCATTTAGTACACCTCCAAAGTTGCTGCCCGGCGTGCCCGCCGCAAAGCCAGTACCCCGCACCGCCAAGACACTACGAACCACACGAGAGAACAGCCCAGACTAGCGAGCAAAAGGTACGAAACAGGGTAGGTTGTTCCGGCGTCGAACATAGCAAGCACGGTGCCGCGCACCGGAATCAACCATCCCACGGCGGAGAGGAACTCCCACCCGCGAGTGGTGGTTAGCATCCCGCCGGTAAAAATCCCGGACACAGCGAGCACGGGCACCAGGAGGAGCCCTTCGTAGCGGATAGCGTTCGGGGTGAGGATAAAGATCGCTGCGATCACGTGCGTCATCGCCAAGCAGGCGATCCACAATACCGCGATTTCAGCCAGGAGCACCGGCAACTGGGCAAGCGAGATAGGCACGAGCGCCCATTCACACAGGCAGGTCATCAGATAGGCGAGCGGGAAAGAAAGTAAACCGTAAGTGGAGGCCGCAGAAATCACCGCGGAAGTAGCAGCGAAAGGCGAAACTTGCCCGGAGAGCAAGAAAACTAGGGTGCCTTTCGCGCGTTCGAAACCGAGGATGCCTGCGGCGGAAGTGGCGCTCGTCCACACACCCACCACACCGGCACGCAAAAACCCGTGCACCGGGTCGCCACCCCATGCGAATCTGGCCAGCTCCTGGATGATCACCATGGAAATAACAGTGGTGAGGAGTAACTGCGCAAAATAACCGACTCGGGAAAACTCACGCAGATGGAAAGCACCCATCCGCCCATAACGAAGCAAAGAACTCATCATGAAGACTCTCGCTATCTTTCAGGCGAAGCGTGGGAATCGCCGGTGAGGGTGAGGAATGCTTCTTCCAGGGAAACCGGGCGTGTATGAAAATCTGGTGGCATCTGCGCCAGACCTTCGCCTAGTATTTCCTGGACGCGCTGCGAACCGCTCTCGCTCTGTTGCGCCGAATGCCAAAAGACCTGCACTCGCCACCCCGGACCGTGCGGGGTAATAGACGTGGTCGCAAATTCTGCCTGCAGACGCTCGGTGAGCGCACCGGCGCTTGCCGGCAAAGTAAAAATACTAACCTGCTGCACGCCCGCGGCTTGGGCGATATCCGCCACCTGCCCCCGCACCGTGATTTTACCGGCGTCAATCACGCTGATGAGCGTGGCTAGTTCTTCTACTTCCGCCATGGAATGTGAGGTAAGCAGAATGCCGGTGCCACCCTGGGCAAGTTCGGCTACCAGATGGCGCACTTCGAGCGCAGCATCCGGATCCAAACCGCTGGACGGTTCATCGAGAATCAAGAGCCGCGGGTGCGAAAGCAAGGCGCGGGCAATATGCAGACGCTGCTTCATACCGCGGGAAAATGAACCTACTTTATCCTTGGCGTGCGGAGCCAAGCTCACGCGTTCCAAAGATTCCCAGACGCGTTCGCGTTGCACGCGGCGCGGCACTTTCGCGGTATCAGCGAAAAAGAGCAGGTTAGAGGCGGCATCTGCGCGGTCGTAAAAACCACGGTCTCCGCCCAAGGAAATCCCTAAATTTTGGCGCGCTTTTTCCGGGTGGGCAATAGCGTCAATTCCAGAAACTTCCACTGTTCCTGCGGTCGGGACCAGAAGCGTGGAGCACATACGAACCGTAGTGGTTTTGCCAGCACCGTTACGGCCTACCAGCGCGTGCACCTGCCCGGCAAACACAGTCAAAGAAACGCCGTCTACCACCGGCTTTTTCCGGCCCTTGAAGGATCTTTGCAGGTTGCGGGCAATGAGCAGGGGATGTTGTGCATCGGCAACTTGGGTTTGCGGGGCAGGTGCTGTTTGCAGATTATCGCCCCGCAAAGAACCAAAATCTCCACGCAAAGATTCAAATTCAGAGTTTTCCTCAGTCATGTATTACCCGCCTCTACAGAGAAGTTACGAATTCAGAAAGCGAGAAGTCAGCAGGAAGAGGCCCAGCAATTCCGAGTGGATCCTTTTCGATAGCAGAAGCTACTTCCTCGGCCACGTCTGTTCTGTCGAGTGCCACAAACACACCCACGATTATCTTCCGTAACGTTACCATCGCGGTTACATCGCCAAGCCGATAGGAAAGTGCAAAGGCTTGCACGCTATCAATAAGTGCCCTTAGGTAATCGCAGGAAAGATACTCGCCATACGCGAGTGCACCTACAGCTTCCGCCAGATAATCGGAGCCTTGCCTTTTCGCGAAAACAACATTATTGCGAAGAGTTTCGCACATTCCCCTAAGGTTGCCGTCCAGGTATTGGAGCTGCGCCCAATTAATCTGCACTTGGCTGTAATACCGCTGGATCCTGCTCGCGAGAGTCCCCTTGGCGGCTTTGGCCGCTACAGTAAGCTTCTTCCGCGATTCTTTGAGCGATAACCAAGCGCGGGAGGTGTCCGCGTCTTCGTCGAGAAACGCAAGAGCTTCCAAGTTATATAGCAACGCAAGATCAGTGCAAACTACAGGATCGAGATCCTCGTTCGGACTCCGGATAGCGGTATCGACATATTGTGCTTTTGCCTGCTCTAGAACTTCCACTCCCTTCTCAAGCGAATTAGCACGCTTGATTAGAAAGGCGCTCAATCTATGCCTTGCCCCATAAACTTCAGAGGTGCCAGAAGCGACCGCGGCTGCACTAGTAAAGAATTCTTCAGCACCGAGATCTCCGCAAGCACCAAGAACGGTTCCACAACGAATCAACGTCTCGTAACTTGACCTATCAAGTATGTCGACAGACCTTGACCTAATTGCCTTTGACAACGTGTCGTAATCTCCGAACATTAAAAGCAAACCATCGATAAGAAGCCCCAAAGACTCGAGCGGAAAAGCTCTTACACACGCTTCGATTATTGGTTTAGGATCTTCATAAAAGCCGCTAACTTCGCAGTGGCTCGTATAGAAAATCTCTGGATCCTGAAACTTCCTGATGCCCAAATCGGTTGAGTAGTACGGAGCGGCAACACTACGTGGTTTCGTTGTTAGCCCCACCAGGGCCCCGCGAATTACTGCTAACCGCTCGGGCAATGCGGGGGAAATAGTGAGGTCTTGCAACATCTCGGCGAATGATTCCACTAAGTTTCGCAAGGCTACGACTTCGGGCGACTGTGAAATGGTCTTCAACTGGTACTGCTTTCTACACCATCTAATACTAAAGCATAGTTAAAACTGGTTTTGCTAATGGGGTTGCGAAAGCACTGCACGTTCAGTCGCAACCCCTAGCCTATTTAACCTTCATTAAAGATATTTGAGTTAATCACGAACCTATTTTCCGCCATTCCCTCCATGATTCCATGATTGAACCACCGTGGAAAAAATCTTCAGCGGATTCTGGGTAATATCGTTTACGATAGAGCTTATTGAATTATCCATTTCATCACCTCCCCCTATCTAGGGTTGCCATTCTAGTCCTATGGTCCCGCCGCGAATGGCCGCGCTCAGCTGTTATTAACTTCAAAATTTATTTGGGCTCTACGCCCCGATGGCAGAATGGCGAGTATCTTCCACCGCGTTCATAATGGCCACGACCGCGCCCGGCCCAGCCATAAGCGGTACCCCGAGTGGCACTAAAGCTACGTTCACCTTGGCCTGCTCCGGCGTCGGCTCTTTTTCCGTACTTCCACTCATCAGCTGAAGAGAAAAAGGATCCGCAATCACCAGCAGCATGGCGAAAGTACCAGCAGGGTGGCGAAAATAGTCAAAAAGTTATAAAGAAGAGCTCAACATCAAATGTCACGGGCGAATGACCTCCAAATGCGTCCCGGCGACGAGGTCCTCCATCACAGACGGAGCGGTGAGATATTCACCGAGCCGGTTCGTTTTACCAAGCCCATGGTAGTCACTCGCCCCAAAACGCGCCAACCCAAAGGATTGCGCATGATGCCACAAGGGTTCTCGTAAATGTACAGCATTTTCGGGGTGATCAATTTCGACGCCGAACAGCCCGGCCTGCGCAAATTCCTCTAAAGCGGCAGGCGGAGCCATTCTTCCGCGCTGGGCGGCCGCCGGATGTGCAAACACTGCTTTCCCGCCGGCTTCCCGGATCCAGCCGATTACCGCCACGGCTTCCGGCGCATAGTACGGCACATAATAGGGAGAAGAATCAGCTAGATAGCTCGCGAAAGCCTCATTGCGGTTTTTTACTACCCCCTCCGCTACCAGCGCATCGGCAATATGGGGCCGGCCGATCGTAGCGCCAGGCGGGGTTACTGCTACTACGTTTTCCCAGTGCAGGGGCAAATCTTTGCTAAGGCGGGCCACCATTTCCTGGGCTCGGTGCAGGCGCGATTCGCGCACGCGTTCCATGTGGCGCACCAAATACGGGTTTTCGGGATCGAATAAATAGCCCAGTATATGCACGGTAATGCCGTGGTAGTGGGCGGAGATCTCCATGCCGCGCAAGAGCGCTACCCCGGTGTGCGAAACCGCCCTGGCTGCTTCTTCCCAACCGTCTATCGTGTCATGATCCGTAACCGCGATGGCAGTGAGTCCCAAGTCCGCGGCTTGTGCCATTAGTTCGCTCGGAGTCACCGTTGAATCCGAAGCCGTAGTGTGCGTGTGCGTGTCCGTTCGCGCAAAAATACCACCCATACGCACAATTCTATGCCGGTAGCCAATATCTCCGCCCCTCCAGGAGGCAAACCCGCGGGCCGCAAGCCCGCTGGCCGGCCTGGCGGTTCTTGCCGCGCTACTCTTGCTTCTTGCTTCTTGCTTTTTGGCGCGCGTTATCGCATTTTCTAGCCCCCGGGTGCGATAATGGGGAATATGGCTGATGAACAGGAAAAAGATGAACTAAAGGCGCGCGGTAATAATCGCTCGCAACAACCCTCCTCGGTGGAATTCCGCGAATTTATGGGCAGTGATTGGGGGCCGCGTCCCGCCCCGCGCCCCCGCGCCGAAGTGGCCGATTATCTGCCGGCTCGCCACGCGGCACTCTCGAAAGCGTTCCCCGGCGAACGGTTGGTAATACCCGCGGGGGAACCAAAAGTTCGGGCCAACGATACTGATTACCGGTTCCGGGCCCACTCCGCCTTTTCGCATATGACGGGCATGGGGCAAGAAAAAGAACCGGGCGCTGTACTAGTTTTCAACCCGCGTGAAGAAGGCGGGCACGATGTTACGCTCTATATTTTCCCGCGCGCTTCGCGTAGCTCGGAAGAGTTTTATGCCGATGCGGCACACGGCGAATTTTGGGTAGGGGCACGCCCTTCCCTGCGCGACGTCGAAAACGAAACCGGAATTCACACGGCAGATGTTGCCACTTTGCGCGATGCTTTAGCTAAAGATCTCGGGCAAGTGCAAATGCGGGTAGTGCCCGAATCCAGCGTGGAAAAGGAAGCGCTGGTAGAGGAATTGCGGCAAAGCGCCGGGCAGAAAGATAACTCGGCCCGCGATCTGGAACTTGCCCAAGCACTCTCCGAGCTGCGTTTGCGTAAAGACCCGTGGGAAGTGGCAGAAATCCGCAAGGCCGTGGTGGCCACGCACTCCGGGTTCGATAATATTATTGCTTCCCTTCCGGCCGCGGTGGCACACAGCCGCGGTGAACGTGTAGTGGAAGGCGCTTTCTTCCAACGCGCCCGCGAAGAAGGTAACGGCCTGGGCTATGAGACGATTGCCGCCTCTGGTAATAACGCCAATACTTTGCACTGGCAGGATAATGATGGCCAGGTAAAACCGGGAGATCTGATCCTGATTGATGCCGGCGTGGAACTCGATTCCCTCTACACGGCAGATATCACCCGTACTTTCCCGGTTTCTGGCAAGTTCACGGCAGATCAGGCCGAGGTATACCAGGCCGTGCTCGACGCCGCTAACTACGCGCTAGAAATTGCTAACCGCCCCGGCGCGCGTTTCCGCGACCTGCACGCCGCAGCGATGGAAGTGCTGGCAGACCGGCTCGAAAAGTGGGGTATGCTCCCGGGCACCGCGGCCGAATCTTTGCGTAAGGACGGCCCGCAATGGCATCGCCGCTGGATGCCGCACGGCACCTCCCACCATTTGGGTTTGGACGTGCATGACTGCGCGGCTGCCCGGCGAGAAATGTATGTGGATGCCAAACTCGAACCGGGTATGGTGTTCACGATTGAACCCGGCCTGTACTTCCGTGCCGATGATCTGAAGGTGCCCGAACGCTTCCGCGGCATTGGGGTACGGATTGAAGATGATGTGCTCGTCACTGAAAACGGTGTGGAACGCATCTCCGAAGATATCCCGCGGACCATCGAAGGTGTTGAAAACTGGATGGCCCAGATTCTCAACAAGTAAGCAAAACCGTTTGCTGATGCGGTTTTGCGCCACTGGTGTAACACCGCAATCGGCACTTGGTAGCCTACTTACTTGTTACCTATTACCTTTATGCCTGCGCAAGGCCCGGGCAGGGCCTTGCGCAGGTTCTCTACATACGGCAAAAATTTCTTTTGAACCGATAGGATGAGCCGGCCGGCAGGCCAATATATGCCCAGGCCTGATTATTTTTTGGGGAGGTCACCATGGCTACCAGTACACGCGTTTTTGTAGGACGGCTGGCGGGCACTTCCGTGTTCGACTTAGCTGGAGATGCAGTTGGCAAAGTAGCGGACGTAGTTGTGGTGTTCCGATTACGGGGAGCACCTTCGGCCGTTGGTTTGCTGGTAGATGTGGCTGGCCGCCGGCGCGTTTTTCTCCCTTTGACCCGGGTAACCGCTATCGCGAACGGGCAAGTACTTACCACCGGGGTGCTCAATATTCGCCGTTTCCAACAGCGCCCCATGGAAACCTTAGTAATCGCCCAACTTTTGGACCGGGAAGTAGTTTTGAAAGCTACCGGGGAACGGGTAAGCGTGGTCGATATTGCGATAGAACGGACCAAGCTGCGCGAATGGGAACTCACCGAACTGTATGTGCGCGGCACCGGTTCTGCTTCCCGCAAATCGCAGATCGTGAAAGTGAGCGAAGTGGAAGGGTTGGCCTCCCCGGCCCGTTCCCAAGGTGCTTCCACGATTGTGGCGCAAATTAGCGATATGCGCCCGGCCGATGTGGCCGATATTTTGCGCGATCTGCCTGTAGACCGAATGCAAGCGGTAGCCCGCGAACTTACGGATGAACGGCTCGCCGATATTTTGGAAGAGTTGGGTACTGAGGATCGGGCTACGGTACTAGCCGGTTTGGATGTGGCCCGTGCCGGTGACGTTTTGGATGCTATGCAACCGGATGATGCCGCGGATTTGGTGGCCGACCTTCCTACCGATACCGCGGCCGTGCTTCTGGAATCGATGAGCGACCAGGAAGCAGAAGACGTGCGGCGCTTGCTACGGTACGACGAACGTACCGCGGGCGGTTTGATGACGCCCAACCCGATTATTTTAGGCCCGGATGCTTCGGTAGCTCAAGCTTTGGCTTCGGCTTCCCGGGCTGATATTCCCCCGGCTTTGGCAGCGATCGTATTTGTGTGCCGCCCGCCTTTGGAAACTCCCACCGGCAGATATTTAGGGGCCGTGCATTTGCAACGGGCCTTGCGCGAACCACCCGCTACCCTGCTCGGTTCAATCCTGGATACGAACGTGGTGGGTTTGGAACCAGAAGCCAGTATTGAAGATGTCACCCGCGAACTGGCTACCTATAACATGACGGCGATTCCCGTGACCGATGCCGGTTCTTTGCTGGGTGCAGTTTCGGTAGATGATGTGCTTGATCATCTGCTTCCGGAAGATTGGCGTGAACGCGATAACGAGGAGGAGGGATCCGATGTCCACTGAGGAATTTGATAAGCCCCTAGAACGGCGGCAGCGTTGGTTCCACCGCAAACGCCGCGATCCGGAAGCTACCGGGCAGATGGTGGAACGCCTCGCCCGTTTCCAAGGCACCCCGCGTTTCATTATTTACTTGACGATTTTTGTTATCGCGTGGCTGGGGTGGAATACACTAGCCCCGGAAGCTTGGCGGTTCGATTCGGCCGATTTTGGTTTCACCGCTTTGACGCTCATGCTCTCTTTGCAAGCTTCTTATGCTTCTCCAATGATTCTGTTGGCCCAAAACCGGCAAGATGAACGCGACAAAGTAGCCAATGAGCAAGACCGACAACGCGCTGCCCGCAATCTCAATGACACCGAGTATCTGATGCGCGAGATTTCGGGTTTACGGATGGCTTTAGGGGAATTGGCAACCCGCGATTTTGTGCGTTCCGAGCTCAATGATTTGCGTGATGAGCTGGATGAGAACCGGGAGATCCGGTTGGCCGAAAGGGAAACGCGTATTGCCGAACTACAGGCTGAACTTGACCGCCTGGTAGCTGAACGGGCAGAAGATGACCGCCGCGCCGTCGAAGCCGAATACGCCCAAATGGTTCGCGCCAGTAGCGATGCCGATGCCGCTACCCGTAGCGCTACCAGTACCAGCGGCGCTACCGAAGCCAGTGCCAGCGAGGTTGCGAACCAACACGATGCAAACCCGGCTGCTTCTTCTTCGTCCCAAAAACCTGTGACGCCAAAAACCACAGCGCCAAAAAACACGGCGCCAGAAACCACAGCGCCAGAAAACACGGCGCCAGAAACCACAGCGCCAGAAACCACAGCGCCAGAAAACACGGCGCCAAAATCTACGGTAACAGAATCTACGGCAAGAAAATCTACCGCAACAGAATCTACGCCGCCGGAAGCTTAGCTTTCTAGAGACTTTCCAGGGTTTAGCCTAGAAGCTTTGCAGGGCGCGCAGGATTTCGTCGGCGTACAGTCCGGCCGCGGTTGGGTCTGGGTGTACGCGGTCGCCCGCTAAGTGTTCTTCGTGGGCGGCGGCGATTGGTTCCCAATCGGCTACCCGCACGTGCGGATCGGTGGCCGCGATTTCCCGGATTTTCTCAGCCGCTTCCCTAATCCAGGTTTTATTGGCCGGCCCATACCCGGTAACGAGCACGATCCGGTGGTCTTCGCCGAGCGCTTGTTTGACGGCGGCCCAATCGGCGTCGCTCACCGAACCGTTAGTGGCAAGCGCCAACACTACGTAGGGGCGCAAAGTCCCCTGCTGTTTCATGCTGCTAATAATTCCCGGTGCGGGTTTGATAGAGCGGGAAACTTCACCGTCGACGGCGATATTCGGCATGCGTTCCTGCAGGGCTGGAGAGGCCGCTACCGTCACCGAATCACCAATCACCGTCACATTCGAACCATCTGCCGCAAGCGGTACAAAAGGTGGCTCTGTCACCTGGGGCTTTCCTGCCCCGGCCGGATCATTAGCTTGGTTCGCGCCGGCCCCGGCAGCCGAATCAGCGCCCGCACCGGCCTGCTTCGTATCTGCATCCGCCCCGGTTTTCCCGGCCGCAG
The DNA here is from genome assembly GCF_900618115.1 of Actinobaculum suis. Lineage (NCBI taxonomy): Bacteria > Bacillati > Actinomycetota > Actinomycetes > Actinomycetales > Actinomycetaceae > Actinobaculum > Actinobaculum suis. Next base: position 948,510 of record NZ_UYIO01000001.1, on the reverse strand, counting down.
CAGAGTTATCTCCACCGGATGCCTGGCTGTCTGCCGCCTGTTTATCGCTTCCAGCATCGTGCTCGTCGCCGCCGGCACCGCTCGGAGTTTCATCGTCTGGGCTGGCTGAAGCCGCGCCTTTACCGGCCCGGTTTTCGAGGGATTTTTGGCCGGCCGTCACGTATTCTTCGGCAGAAGACTGCGGCTGGGAAGTGGCAAGAGCCCACCCGGCAAGCACGACTGCCACGGCCGTGAGGGCCGCCGTCGCCCGTTCCTGCCAACCGCCGGAAACCAACCACCCGTGCACAAAACTGCGTGCGCAAGCCCGGAAACCGTGTTTACGGACCGGGGTTTCCACATATTTGAAGGACAGGTGTGCGAGCAGGATGGAAAGCGGGATAACGATAATGGCTACCGTCCAGTTGCGCAGGTTGAAAGCATAAAAACCGAGCACAATGAGCGGCCAATGCCACAGGTAAATCCCGTAAGACCGCTCCCCCAACCAGACCATAACGGGTTTATCGAGCAGGTTTACGAGGCGGTGGGCGGCGGCGGCGCGCCCGCCTAGTAGACCGAGGATAACTACCGCGCTTGCCAGGCACGCAAGTAGCGAACCCCACGGGTACATGAACCGCGTTTCGGGGGCGAAGACTCCGGCTAACACTAGCGCGGCGAGGCAAACCCAGGAACCGATCCCGAGATACTTTTTGGTTTGCCGGCCCACCGGCAGCGGCGCACCGTTGATGGCTTCCGGGAGGGTGAAAGCGATTGCCGCGCCGATCATGAGCCCGAAAGCGTGGGAATCGGTACCCACGTAAGCGCGCGTGACGTCATCGGCACCGGAAACCAAAACTTGTTGCCAGATTGCGGAAGCTGCGGCGATGCCCAGGCACGTCCACACCGCTATCCGCCGCGAGCCAACCAGGGCCACCAAAGCGAGCACGACTAGCGGCCAGAGCAGATAGAACTGTTGCTCCACCGCCAGCGACCACATGTTGGTAAGCAAACGCGGGGACTGTGATTCGAAATAGGAAGAACCGTTGGCCACTTGGAACCAGTTATAGGTCCCCGTAACCGCGCCGAATGCTTGCCAGGGCAACTGTACGAGAGCATCCCCGCCCACGATACGGGCCAGCGCCAACGTGCCAATCGTGGCTACCGTGACCGCGGGAGTAAGGCGGCGAATACGTTTCCGCCAAAAATGTGGAAGATCAATCCGCCCCTCACGGCGATATTCCCGCGTGAGCAGCGAAGTAATAAGGAAACCGGAAAGGACGAAGAAAACGTCTACCCCGATATAGCCAATCCCGCCCGGCCAAATATGGAACACGAGCACAATAAATGCGGCAATCGCTCGCAAGCCGTCAAGACCACGAACTCTCTGGTGTTGCTTCACCTGCATGCCCGGTTTCCTTCCTTGTTCCAGAGCTATTTCCCGCCGGGGCCGGCAGGTGAGGAAGTGCCGGCCAATATTGAAAATTTTCTTGTACGCACCTTGTATACACCCATGCGCACCCGGTTTGTACTGTTAGTTTGTACCGGAAACGCGGAGTTAAACACAGCGGTGTAATCCCGAGTTACCAGCGTACTTCTTAGCGCCGCGCCTCGCTGGCGCCGACACTGTGAGACGCGTTAGCACCCCGCCCCGCAGGTACCGCCAATGCGAGACGCGTGCCGGGTAGGGTATTGCGTATGGTCACGAAGCAAGCAATTGTGGATGCTCTCAGTAAAGTTATCGACCCGGAACTACGCCACCCAATTACGGAACTGAATATGGTGGACAGCGTTGCTATAGACGAATCCGGGAACGTGGCGATTTCAATTCTGCTTACAACTTCGGACTGCCCTTTACGTAACACCATTGAACGGGATGTGCGCCAAGCCGCACAAAGCGTAGCCGGGGTGCAAGACGTACAGGTAACCATGGGTTCCATGACGCCGCGGCAAATACAGGACCTGACCCGCAAATTGCGCGGAAAACAGGTGCGCGGGGAAATCACTTTTGCGGCCCCCGATTCGCCCACGCGTATTTACGCGATCGCTTCCGGAAAGGGCGGGGTGGGGAAATCTTCCGTGTGTGCGAACTTGGCGGCCGCGCTGGCCGCTAATGGGTTGCGGGTCGGTTTGGTAGACGCCGATATTTATGGCTTTTCGATCCCGCGCATGCTCGGGGTAGAAACGCCCGCCCAACAGCTCAACGGCATGATCGTGCCACCGGTAGCCCACGGGGTAAAAGTGATGTCTATCGGTATGTTTGTGCGCGATAATTCGCCGATAATGTGGCGCGGCCCGATGCTTTCCAAAGCTTTAGAACAGTTTTTTGCGGACGTGTACTGGGGCGAGCTTGACGTAATGCTCCTGGATCTGCCGCCCGGCACTGGCGATGTAGCAATTTCAGTGGGTTCTTTGCTCCCCACTTCCCAACTCGTGGTGGTTACTACTCCGCAATCGGCCGCTGCCGATGTTGCCGAACGGGCAGGCACGATCACGAAACAGACCGGCCAACCGGTTGCCGGGGTGATCGAGAATATGTCTTGGATGGTGCTGCCGGATGGGCAGCGCGAATACTTGTTTGGGCAGGGCGGCGGCGAAACGGTTGCCCGGACGCTCAGCGGCAAGCTCGGTTATGAAGTTCCGTTGCTCGGGCAGGTTCCTTTTGAAACCGCCATCCGAGAAGGGGCCGACGCCGGCACCCCCGCCGTACTCTCCCTCGTGGAAACAGCAGCTGGTAAGGAACTGCGGGAAATTGCCACCCAGCTCAGCCAGCGGCCCCGGCCGCACCAAAACTAACCGGGAAAGCTGTCCGGTAACTACCGCGGGCAGCCGGCAACCTGCCGCAAGGCATAGAGCAGAGTCACGCCTGCCAAAAAGCCCGAACCGGGCCAACTCGCCTAAGATGGATTCGTACCGCGCAAGCGGGAATAACACCGCGCAAGCGGGAACAACACCGCGCAAGCGGGAACAACACCGCGCAAGCGGGAACAACACCGCGCAAGCGGGAACAACACCGCGCAAGCGGGAACAACACCGCGCAAGCGGGAACAACACCGCGCAAGCGGGAACAGCACACTACCCCACCGCCGCGGGGCAGCTAGTTTTATTTACAGGGAGCAGGAATGGCCGATTTTGTGCAGGCATGGGCATACGCGGAAGAATCCGTGGTGGAAGATCCCATTACGGCCAGCGCTCGCGATCTGGCAGCAGAATTTGGGATTCGGAGTATTTCTCCCGCGACGGGAAATTTTTTACGAATGCTCACCGCTCTTTCCGGTGCTACCGCGGCGGTAGAAGTTGGTACCGGTACCGGAGTTTCCGGGCTCTACCTGATCCAAGATTCTAGCCTTACCCTCACCACGATCGATATCGAATCCGAAGCACAACATCATGCCCGCGAATTTTTCCGGCAAGCCGGGGCACGAGCTGGGCGCGTACGCGTAATTAATGGCGCCAGTGCCGATATTTTGCCGCGCCTGGCCACCAGCTCCTACGATTTCGTGTTGCTAGATGGTGATCCTTTGGAGGCCGAAGGAGACGCTACCGAATGTTTGCGTCTGCTCCGCCGGGGCGGGCTCCTCGTGGTGGCTCATGCTTTGCTCGGAGGGAAAGTAGCTGACCCGGCCCGGCGGGAGGACGACGTCGTCGCCACCCGTAACCTCATCAAACACCTCTCCCGCACGGAGGGGATAACCACCTCCCTCGTGCCCATTGGCGACGGGTTACTCCTCGCGCGTATCGACTAGCTCGACCGGCGAAGGCCCCGGGCATTCCGAGGCCTTCGCGCTTGTTTGATTCTCTCTCGCTTGGATTACAGGAGCGCCACACCACCGATATTGGGAGCACCCACAACCGGTGTAAGTGTTTACGGCGTATTTTTCACGCCCCACCACCCCGCTGCCCTAATGCGTTTTTACAATAAATTACGCCTTTTCCTAGCTTTTAGTTGCCAGCGTGGCTTGCTACTTCCTGTTCCAGATCGTCCGTAATGACCTTTCCCTTGGTTTCCGGGGTGGAGAGGCAGGCCAATATACCCAGCCCCATCATGATGGAGGTAAAAGTAAGCACGGGTACCCAACCGAAGGCTCCGGGACGTACCAGAAGGGCGGCAATCATCGGAGTGAAGCCAACAATAATATTGCCAATCTGAGTGGATACGGCATAACCAGTCATCCGCAAACGCGTGGGGAACATTTCGGTATACATGGGAGCTTGCACCACGTTGCCGCCGGTCGCGAGCAGGCCAATAACGAAGAGAAGGATCACTAATACCGTCAAGTTGCCTTCTTGAATCATCCAGAAAACGAAGGGGAACAGCACCAGTAGCGAAATCATCGAGATGAGATATACCGGGCGGCGGCCGATCTTATCCGAAAGTGCGGCCCACAGCGGCTGAATAGGAACACCCAAAACTAGAGTTCCCGTGGCGAGCGCTAACAGGGTGGCCTTTTCCCAGCCCCAATAGGTGACACCGTAGTTAAGCATGTAGTTCGAGACGAGCACACCGGTAATTGCATATTGGGCCATTGCCATTACGCGAATAACTTGCCGCCAGTGATACTTAAAGAGCTCGGCGAGAGAACTCTTTTTCTTCGGAGCCGGCTTAGCTGGTGCCGCCACCTTTTCTGGCTTCACCTGTACGGCCGCGGGATCCTTAGCCGCTTCTTGGCGAGCGAGCGCTTCATACACATCGCGTGGTTCATCTGCCTTCGAACGTACCCAGAGAGCGTAAATCACCAGCGGAATAGCGACGAAATAGGGAATACGCCAACCCCCGTTGAGAAGAAATGATTCATTGGTAGAAACCGGGATAAAGGCGGCAATACCCAACAATTGGCCGATTAATAGGCCATGCATAGTGAAGGCCACCAGCCGGCCTCGTTTTTCCGGCGGAGCCAACTCAGACGTCATCGCCGTGGAACCGGCTTGCTCACCACCAGCCGAGAAACCTTGGATCAATCGCATCAGCACCAAGCTCACGCCCGCTACCGGACCGATCGCGTCGTAACTAGGCAAGAGGCCGATTATCAAGGTAGCGAAACCCATTAAACCAAGTGTGAGGAGGAGAGTCTTTTTCCGACCCCAAGTATCCCCGAGATGGCCGAGAACTACGGCCCCCAACGGCCGGGCCAAATAGGCCACACCAAACGAGGCCAGGGAAGCAATATTTGCTAGCGTGTGATTTTCCCCGGCCCCGAAAAATACGGCCGGAAAAATCACTGCCGAGGCCGTACCATACAGGCCAAAATCATAATATTCGGCCAGGGCTCCCCAGAACCCAGAAGCTGCCGATTTTTTCGCCGATTTTTCGAGGCTTACATTACCGTCGGCGTCCGTTGCTACACCTTTATATGCAGCCATGTCGTTCCTTCCACGTTCCCCGGATGCTACTTTGCATCCGGTGCAAGCGTCATTACGCACCTGCATTTCATTGCCGCAAGCGTATAGATTTTCGGCCCTAAGATCGTGGCTTATGGGGATGATTTCGGGAAGATATCCCTCCTCCGAAAAGACGATAGAGACTAGATTAGATAGATATACTGATGTGAGTTGTTACCGCTCACGCTCGGAAGGAAGGTGGCGCTTTGCGAACAAATCTACAGTTTTCGCAGCGCCTGGTTGACGCCTTGGTAATTCTTCATCCCTCCCGGGACCGTCGGACAATTGCCCGTTATTTCGTCAACCTTGTAAACGAGATACTGCCTCAAGCTGATTTGGTTGCATTCTATGTTTATTTCCAACGTCAGCGAGCATTTGGCACCATCGGAGTATCCGGGTACCCGCACTTCAGTTCCACCCTGATTACGGAAGAAGATTCCCCTTTTGGCCAAGTGCTCAGCAGCCGGCAGCAGGTATGGGCCCGTACTCCAACAGAAGTTGCACAGCTTTACCAGTTTCCTGATGATGGCTCGCTAGCTTACGAGCGTACGCACCTGCTCTACGAAAAGGCCCGCGTAGCCACCTGCGGTTCTGCAATCGTTCAACCTTGCCTAATTGGCGATGAGTTTTTTGGTGCTTTATGGGTAGAAACTACCAGTTCTCCGCGGGCTTTTTCGGTTAGTGACCGCTCCCGGCTGGCCCAGCTCGGCGTCGTCGCCGCAGTTTTACTTTCCCGCGCGCCTACCGCCACCGTGTACGACGCCGAAGGTCTGCCGCGAAAGTGGGAGGTGGCTAGCATCCCCGAACCCGCTACCGGAACGCTCCCCCAGGTAGATCCACGCCTTGCCGGCATTTTCCCCGCAAGTTCTGCAAATAGCCTCGCCGCGCCGGCCGTACCCAATTCTCCGGTCAATGCTTTTGTTCCACCCGAGCCCGAACCGCGCCCACCAGTACCGCTTTCCGATCGAGAATTAGCCGTACTCAAACATATTGCCGGCGGTGCCACGAATGCGGAAATTGCCACCGAACTATTCATTTCGGTGAATACAGTTCGTTCCCACCGGCGTAATCTCATGCGCAAACTTGATTCGCATAATGCTGTAGAGCTCCTTACCGCCGCTCGCTACTACGGTCTTATCACTGCTCACGCAGACTAGTCCCTCTCTCATCCCGGACCTCACTCACCCTCCTCCTAACCAGCACGAAAATCGTCTTTAAAGACCAGCGGCAGGTGCTCCGTTCTTCCTTATGCTGGAACCACAGACAGTGCAGAAAGTGATTTCAAGGGAGAAGTTATGCCAGGCCAAACCGTCTTTACCGTGCCCGTACCGGAAGCACGTGGTCCCATCCCGGTAACCGAAAATTCTTATCCGTTCTCCACTATGGTTCATGCCCGTGAACCGCTTGACCTCGCCGAGTTTGGATACGTTGAAGAAGAATATTTCCTGCGTGGCACCGCCAATGTGTATGGCTTTTCCAACTCCATACAGCCTGCTGGTACCCCTGCCGCAACCACGGCAGCAACTGGAACCGGAGCGGATTCGGCGGGCCAGGCTAAAGAACGCCCGATCACCGTGGTCGAAGAAAATGTACCCTACATGACCCGTGTACTTATTCGGCGGCCTGCTGATTCAGATCCTAAAACCGCTTGGGTTTCGATTCTCAATGCTTCCCAAGGGTACGACATTGAAGATGATTGGCGGCGAGCCTGGGATTATATTATTTCCCGCCGGCTCACATATGTGGCCGTGACGGCAAAGCCCATACAGATTTCTGCTTTGCAAACTTTCGATCCCGAGCGGTATGCGGATCTGACTTGGGGTGGAAAGCCGAAACAATTAGATGCCTCCGCCCCGGGCTGGAACCCCTTTGCTACCTTGCCCGAGAATGAAGAAGGGCTAGCTTGGGATGTAATCGCCCAGGTTGCGGCCTGGCTACGTTCAGGTACAGCACCAACCACCCCCGAACACGTCTTCCTCATTGGACAGTCACAGTCGGCGGTTTACACCAATACATACCTCACCTATTTCCACCAGATTCTCAAACTTGCCGGGGGTGCCAATCCCTATGATGGTTATGCACCTGGAGTCGGTGGTCTTTATGTCAAAGCAATCAATCAGCGAGAGAGCGGGATTCCCCAAACCATCGGCCAAGCCCCCGATCTTTCGGCCCCAGATGATGCAGAAAAAGCACCGGCTTTCGCGATTTATCTGGTAGCTCCCGCCCAAATTGACGTTCCCGTAATCGCTATTTCTTCTGAAGCGGATGTGAGCCTCTATGAGGGAACCCCTGCAAGTTTTTGCCTGGGTGATGGTCCGTGGCGGCGGCACTGGCATGTATTGCGCACGCCGCATTCGGACGCCCGTTCCCGGGTAATCCCCAATAATTCGGAAACGCAGAAGGCAAAGCGCCAGGCGCGCGTCACGAACCCTGAATTCTTGGCTCAGGTATCGCCACTCCCACTTGAACCCGTAGTAACAGCGGCGATGGCCGCAATTGAAAACTGGGTACAAACGGGCACTCCTGCCGCTCCTTCCCGGTGGTTTACCCACCACGGAAACCAGTGGGAAATTCGGAATGGTTTGCTCACCGGAGGCATAGTTATCGGTATGGTGGCCCATCCGATTGCCGATTTCCTACCCGGCTCCCCCGAAAACCCGGTTTACGGGCAAATGCGCCTACACTCGGCAGCAAGTATTCGCCAACAATACGCTTCCTTCGCGGACTATCAAGCCGCTTGCGATGCTGTGGATAATGAACTGGAAGCGCAAGGCTACCTGGAACCAGTGGGTCGCAATTTCCTGCACAATGTGCAACGCGAACTATGGGACCGGGCAATAGACGGCGCCCCAGCTCCGCTTTCCTCACCACAAGAAATCATTGACCTGGAAAGCTAATTACAGCGTTTTCGAGTGCCCATCTATCGTGCGCCGCAGGCGGCGTTGCCAGACGATGAGGCCCAACCAAGGGGCACAACACCTGCCAAAATTCGAGCTGGTAGATGCCTAAAACACACAAAGCAAGACCCCCGGGGTATTTCCCGGGGGTCTTAAAACTTTTTGCGTTAACGCTCGATGCCCGCAAGAGCTTCCTTGAGGGCTGTTGCTTCTTCGTCGTTGATCTCGAGGACCAGCCGGCCGCCGCCATCAACGGGAATCCGGACGATAATGCCCTTGGCTTCGCGTTCGACTTCCAAGGGCCCATCGCCCGTACGAGGCTTCATTGCTGCCATTATGCATCCCTTTCCTGTCAAAAGCCCGGCGCTTTCGACTATATGCGCCTATTCTACAAGGAATGCGGCTAGTTCGACCGGCGTGATTTTCCTGTGTTTCGCTTCGCTTTCCGAGCGTCAATCGCGTTAGCAAGCGTTTTCACCACGTCATCAGCGGTATCCACAACCTTTATGAGGTCTTCATCGGCTGGCGAAATCATGCCTTCTCCTACCAGCGTGGTCTGAATCCACTCCACCAGCGGACCCCAATATGCAGAGCCGACCAGCACGATCGGGAACTGCGTCGTCTTCCCTGTTTGTACCAAAGTGAGCGCCTCAAACAGTTCGTCGAGCGTGCCGAACCCGCCGGGGAACACCACGAACCCTTCCGCATACTTTACAAACATGACCTTGCGGGTAAAGAAATACCGAAACTCGATGCCCAGGTTCAGGTATTCGTTCATCCCCTGTTCGTGCGGTAGCTCAATTCCCAGCCCGACCGAAAGCCCATCTGCTTCTGCCGCGCCCCGATTGGCAGCTTCCATAATTCCCGGGCCGCCACCCGTAATCACGCCATATCCGAGTTCCACAATTTTCTTCCCGGTTTCGCGCGCCAGATTGTAGTAGGGCGTATCGGCGCCGGTGCGGGCCGAACCAAAAATACTAATGCAGGGCGGGATTTCCGCGAGCGCGCCAAACCCTTCCACAAACTCGGCTTGGATGCGTAGCACCCGCCAGGGGTCGGTGCGAGTCCAGTCTTTGTTTTCTGGTTCGCGGAGCAGTTTGGTATCTGCGGTGATCGGCGGGATGAGCTTGCCACGCCGGATTTGGGCGCCGCGGCGGTATTCACTACGGGTCATCTTCTCCTACTTTCTTTGCGTCCCGCCAGACTTTCGCCCGGCTTTCTAAGCTTCTCGCCGGGCTTTCACCCGGTACTGTTCGTGCGCGCGGCGTTTTAGCGCAGGTGGTCTAAACCGCGCTGGGTCAGTATCTCAGTAACGTCTTTTACTTTGTGGGCGGCTTGCCGGGTGCTTACTAAAAGCACCTCTCCAGTATCTACGACGACGCCGCCTTCCAGGCCTAATACTGCGATGGGCTTATCGTGGGTATAGATAAGTGCACCTTCGCTATCAATGGCAATGGTTTCTTGGGCGCTACCACCGGGAGCTACCTGGTGGGTGCGCTGCGGGCCAGGAATCTGTGCGGCTACGGAAGCGTAATCTCCCACATCGGACCAGTCCATGGCGGCCGGTACTACCGCTACCCCGCCGGTGGCGGCCAGAGGTTCGGCAATGGCGCGGTCGATTACTTCCGCCGGCAGTTTTTCCCAGGCCGCGCGTACCGCGGCGCTTTGCGTATCTGTTTCCAGATCCCAGGCCGCGGCAATTTCGCGCAAAGGGATAGCAATATCGGGCCGGAAACGTTCCAGAGCGCCTAAGAGTACCGAGGTGTTGGCAATAAACATGCCGGCGTTCCAGAAGTAGCCGCCTTGCGCTAAATATGTGGCGGCGCGTTGTGCGTCAGGTTTTTCCACGAAGGATTCTACTTGGCAAACTCCGGGCAGGTTGGCAATATTTGCGCCGCCGTGAATATATCCAAAACCGGTGGCTGGATATTCCGGGGTGATCCCGATGGTCACTACGTAGCCGGCTGTGGCGGCGCGAATGCCCGTACGTACAGCTTCTTGGAAAGCGGGGACGTTGCCAATGGCATGATCGGCGGCAAAAGAACCTACCACGCATTCTCCGTATTCGCGTTCCAAAAGGGCCGCGGCTAAACCGATTGCGGCCATTGTGCCCCGCGGTTGGGGTTCAACCACGGCCCGAAATGGCGGTGTTGCAAGCTCCGCGTCTGTTTTTGTGGCCGGGCCAGGGGTGATCGAGCCGGGGTGGACCGGGCCAGGGTTGACCGAGCCGGGGGTGGTCGCGCCGGAGGTTTTCGGGCCTAAGGTCTTCGCGCCAGAGGCGAGCTGTGTGCGTACGGCATCCGCATGGGCTGAGCCGGTGACTACGAGTAGAGAATCGCTAAGGGGTGAGAGCCGGTCTGCGGTGGCCTGGAGCATGGTGCGGCCAGTGCCGGTGAGGTCTACCAAGAACTTTGGGTGGCCGGCCCGCGATAGGGGCCACAGCCGGGTGCCGGCCCCGCCGGCAGGAATAATGGCATGGAAAGCCACAGCTTCTCCTTCACATGTATTTCAAGGTTTGCACCCAGTGATTTTCGCATTTGCACCCAGTGCGTATTATGCCAGGGCAATCTACGCGCACCGCAAGTTTTTAGTTATTTCCTTCCAGCTGGTAACCAGGTAAAACCGGAAATCCCGCAAACGCCGGGCGGTTTTACTCCCGGCGCGCGGCGGGTTGTATTGCCCCGGTTATTGGATCATGTGGCCAATCTAGCGTGTGCGGAGCCGAAAGAGTCACGTAATTTGGCCGTTGCTTCCCGCGCAATTCCGCGCTTTCTTCGGCTTGGTACTGCCGCGGCGGATTAGCCATAAAAGCGCAGGTCAACAGAAGAATTCTGGCCGTCAAGTTGAGCCATAACAATAACGTGACAAGGGCAGCGAAAGGGGCGAGCAAGGGATTATCGGCCACATTAGAAACCACCGAGGTCCCAAGGATTTTTACGGCCGCCATAGTCACTCCGCCCAGCAGGCACCCGGCCGCAAGATCGCGGCGCGGAGCCCGAATCCCACCCGTAAACCGAATCAAGAATGCAATGATAAAGGCATCCACACCGGCAGCTAAAGCCGCCACTACAACTTTTGTGGAAAATGCCGAAAGCGCACCTGAATATCCCAGTAGCGCTGCCAACCGGGTCCCTAAAGTACCGGCCGCGGCGGCCAGGATTGCCCCGCTGGTAATACCCACTGCCAATATGAGGAAGCCACCGAAACTGCGCAGCATCTGCATTACCCCATGCTGGACCACCTGGTTGACGGCAAACATGGCACGAATCGACTTACTGATCCCGCCCATAATAGAGATCGCCGTCCACACAATCACTCCCGCCGCAATAATAGAAGCGATACCGTGCCCGCCGCTCCACACCAGGGCATCCGGATCGATAAGCCCTTCCCCGCCACGGTTTGGATCTTTCAAGATTCCGGGAAGTGCCTGGTTGATCCCGCTAATCACAATTGCCCGTAGTTCCGCGTTCTTCCCCAAAGTGGCCATGAAGGCACTCCAGGCAATCGTGAGCGCCGCGGAAACCGAAAACAGTGCCGAATAAGCAATCCCGCCCGAAAGTAGACCGCCGCGTGCTTGTGCATAGCGAGCGAGGCTACGCCACAGCCGAGTATCGGCTAACCGGTCTACCAGGGTTTCGGCCCAGTTTTGCAGAGTCGCTATTTTGGCTGCGATACCTTGCCGCCCCCGCATTTACAGCTCGTATTCGACGGTCAGCGGCGCATGATCAGACCACCGCGCCGCATAGCTTTCCGCCCGGCCAATTGCGAAAGAGCGGGCTTGGGCCGCGAGCGCTGGAGTGGCCATGTGGTAGTCGATCCGCCATCCGGCGTCGTTATCAAAAGCTTTGCCGCGCTGGGACCACCAGGTATAAGGCCCTTTCTCCGTATAACCTTCAGCGGTGAGCAGGGCGCGCTGGACGTCTACCCAGCCACTTGCGAACCAATCCTCCAGGTAGGCGATTTCGGAATCGAGCACGCCCGCGGTTTTGTTGTGGTTGGGTTTCCAGTTTTTAATATCGGCTTCGGTATGCACGATATTGAAATCTCCGGCCACTAATATTTTCGCGGTTTGGTCAAAGCTCGCCAAGCGCTGGGTCACGCGGTCAAGATGAGAATATTTCGCGGCCATTTTTGCGGCGTCGGTAGCTACCCCGGAATGCAAATAGGCCGAAACCACGGTGAGCTCACATTCCGGTAATTCCACTTCCAGCCACCGGCCCGTATCTACCGGTGCTTCGGAAGTAGCGGCTAGCTCCGCAGTGGAAGCCGCGGCATTTGTCGTGGCAGATGTAGCGGGGGTTTCGGTAGCATGCCCTGCTGCAACTACAGCGGGAGTTTCTCCCGGATCGGCTAAGCCAATCCGCACTTCTCCCACGGGGATTTCTTCGCGCACGGCAACGCTTACCCCGGCCCGGCCTTTCAGCGTGGAGATCGCATTGAAAACCCGGTAGCCGCTCCCCTGGAAAATCTTGGTAATAGCCTCGCGCGGGGCACGCACTTCCTGCATAAGCAGCACATCCGGCGCCGTATCCTGCACCCACGCACCCATTCCTTTACGGTCTGCTGCGCGCAGGCCGTTCACATTCACCGTAGTGATTTTCATGTCTCTCCCCTTCGTCCGCGCCGGCCATTTTCCTCCGTAGCAGCGGCTGCTCTCGTCCGCAGCGGCCGTTTCCTCCGCGCCGGCCATTTTCGGCCGCAGCAGCGGCTACTCTCGTCCGCGGTGGCGGTTCCGCACGGATTTGGCGGCCACTCGCGGGCCCAAAATACTCACTGTATTAGCTCCCCGCAGTGGTGTCATGCCAAAGCTCACGTCCACATTTCGAGCGTTCTCATACTTTTATCCGTCTGGGCGTATAGTCTTACACCTACGGAACTTGCGATCCTGCGCGAATCGTTACCATGGCCTGCATTTTATGCGCATGTTTTGCATAAAACTCGGCTGGTTTGCGATCCGTGCGTAGAGGTGCGTATGCGAACCTCGCGCGGCGCGCAGGTGCCAGAAAGATTTTGAAAATGCGCGAAAGGAGCGTAGAGAATATGGCGAAAACTCCGCTTGCGAGCCAACTTTTGCGCCGCCGGTTACCGGCGGGCGTGACGGCAGCAAACACCCCGGATTCCATCGCCCAGCTACCGAGCCACCACGAGGGGCCGGAACTGCGCCGCTCCATGTCTACCTTCCAGCTCATGATGATTGGCGTGGGCGGCACGGTGGGAACCGGCATTTTCTTCATACTTTCCGAAGCTGTGCCACAAGCCGGGCCGGCCGTGATTATTTCCTTCGTGCTCGCCGCTGTGGTAGCGGGCCTCACCGTAGTCTGCTATGCCGAACTAGCCGGGGCTATCCCCTCTTCCGGTTCGAGCTATTCTTTCACTTACGCCACTATGGGAGAACTGGCCGCTTTCGCCGTCGGTGCCTGCCTAGTTTTGGAATACGGAGTTTCCGCCGCCGCGGTTTCCGTGGGGTGGAGCGAATACCTCAACCTCCTGCTCGATAACGTTTTCGGCTGGCACTTCCCCGACGCCCTCTCCTACGCGCCCGACGCCGGCGGAATCGTGAACGTGCCCGCAATTCTCCTCGTGCTCATGTGCATGGTGCTGCTTTTGCGCGGCGCTTCCGAATCCGCCGCCGCCAACACCTTCATGGTGTTTATAAAACTCGGAGTGCTAGTAATTTTCGCGGCCATTGCGTTTACCGGTTTCAATGCGGATCATTTCGCAAACTTCGCCCCCTTCGGGTGGCGCGGTATCACCGCCGCTACCGGTTCCCTTTTCTTCTCATATATTGGGCTCGACGCCGTTGCCACCACCGGTTCGGAAGTGAAAGACCCGCGGCGTTCCTTGCCCCGTGCACTCATCGGCGCCCTGGCCATCGTTACGGCCATCTACCTGTTGGTGGCGATTTCCGCCGTCGGCGCTCAACCCACCGAAGAATTCGCTTCCCAACGGGCTTCGCTAGCTACCATTGTGCAAAACGTTGTCCAGTCCACCTGGCCGGGAACAGTTTTGGCAATCGGCGCCGTGATCTCCATTTTCTCCGTCACCCTGATTTGCTTGTATGGGCAAACCCGAATCCTCTATTCGATGAGCTGTGACGGCTTGGTGCCACGCATTTTCTCAAAAGTTTCCCCACGCACGCGCGTGCCTGCGGCAAGCACGTGGATCGTTTGCCTGGCCGTGGCAGTACTGGCGGGCTTCTTGCCACTCGGAATTTTGGCGGAGCTTACTTCCGTGGGCACGCTTACCGCTTTCACTTTGGTTTCCATTGGGGTAATTATTTTGCGCCGCACCGCGCCCGATATGCCGCGTACCTTTAAGGTACCGGGATACCCGGTCACGCCGATACTTTCAGTGGTGGCCTGCCTGTACGTAATCTCCGGGCTCGATACCTTCACCCTGGTGGCCTTCGCCATTTGGATGGCGGTAGCCCTTACTTTCTACTTCACGTGGAGCCGCCGGCATTCCGAACTGGAAACCTTCACCAAGGAAAAGAAACAAGCGGATAGTATGCCCGTATCCGCAGGTAAATAAACGGGCGCCCGATGGTAGCCGCATACGAATACAACAGGAAGAATACGAAGAAATATTTCAGGAGGAATAATGTCTCGGATTGCTCTCATCCGTAAACCCAGCCCGCTTCTGGACGACGGGATCGTGGATAACATCGAAAAGGTTCCGGTAGACGTTGCCGCGGCCAATCAGCAGTGGGATGCCTACGTAAAAGTTCTGCAGGAAGCCGGTTGGCACACGGTGGAAGTAGAGCCGGCCGATGACTGCCCGGATTCCGTTTTCGTGGAAGATACCGTAGTCATGTATAAGAACGTGGCTGTAATCACCCGGCCGGGAGCCGATGCTCGTAAACCCGAAACTGCGGGCACGAAGGCCGCGGTAAAGGCCCTGGGATGTTCGATCAACGAAATCCAGGCCCCCGGAACTTTGGATGGGGGCGACGTCCTCAAAATTGGCGACACGATTTACGTGGGCCGCGGCGGGCGTACGAACGCGGCCGGGATCAACCAGTTGCGGAAAATCCTCAGCCCCCTGGGCGCGCGGGTGGTAGCCATCCCCGTATCCAAGGTCTTGCACCTAAAGTCGGCGGTAACGGCACTACCCGATGGCACCATAATCGGCTACGAACCTTATGTGGATGATGTACGCAAATTCCCTTCCTTCGTGCCCGTACCGGAAGCGGAAGGCGCGGCCGTACTCTGCCTCTCGGAAACGAAACTCCTCATTTCCGCTTCAGCTCCGCAAACCGCCGCCCTGTTACGCGATTTCGGATACGAAGTGATCGAAACTCCCCTCTCCGAGTTCGAAAAACTCGAAGGTTGCCCCACCTGCCTTTCGGTGCGAATCCGCTGCCTCGCTGAATAACTGCGGCCCGCACGCAACGCAACCGCCAGCTAGCTGAGCAACCGCAGCCCCGCTGAGCAGCCGCTTCCCAAAGAGCAACCGCCACCGCCAGCTCAGCAACCGGAGCTAACGAAACTGCAGGGCGCAGTAGCCGTGCCTGCGGTACGACGCCGCCCGGCGCGGCTAGTACTGCAGGCACGGTATCGCGCAGCCCGATTTTGCCCGATTTGCCCGGTTCCGCGCTGTTTGTTTCACCCAGTTTCGCGCTGTTTGTTGCGCCGCGTTTTGCCCTGTTTGGCGTGGATCTGCGCGGTTTGTGGAACTTGTAGAAACCGCAGCAGGGGCTGCGTTAAAGAATGGACCACCTGGACGTCTTTGTCCAACTTCTGCTTATAATGCAGAAGTTGTTGAAAGGGGTCAGATGCGCCGGTTCATCTCTTCGCTCAGCTCCGTACTGCTGGGCCTATGTCTCGCCTTCGCTACCGTAGCGCCAGGCTTATCCACTACCACCGCGTACGCGGATACCGAATCCAGTACTACCGATACCACTACTACCCGGGAAGAAACTCCCACCTCAGAAAATCTAGAAACCACACCGGAAGATAGCGAGCCCGGAGCACACAGCCCGGCACCAGCTCTAACGCCGGCAAATAACCCTGCGCCTACACCTGGCGCACACCAGGGTGAAGCTGGCGCTACCGCGCCAAATGATGGTGCTCTAACCGGCCCGGGCGAACTGCCCGCAGCTAAGCCGGATGCCGGAAACGAAACGCCGGCCGTAGTGCCAGGTGTACCTGCGGGCACCGAGGCCGATTCCGATTCGGATGCGGAACCCGCAGACGCCGCTGACGTGCCGGATGCTACTCCGGGCCGCATGCCCGAAAAAATCGTGCAACTGGGTGATTCTTATTCGGCCGGAAATGGCACCGGCGTTTACAGCGACCAGTTCTGTATGCGTTCTCCGGAAAACTATGGCTCGATCGTAGCCCGCGAATTCGGTGCCGAATACACGAATGCGGCGTGCTCGGGTGCGGTGACCGCAGATATTACTAAGCCGCGGCATTTGGGATGGACGGGCGGAGCTACCCGCACCTACTGGCTGCCGCGCACCTTCTTCCCCACGGTGGAAGACCAAGCTGCCGAATGGCAGCGCCGCGTCGAAGCTGAAAACATTTGTGGCGTTCCGCCCGCCCCGGATATGTACTACGAATACCGGAACGTGGCACCCGCCCCGGCCGGTTCGCTCTACACCGCTTCCGTAGCCTGCCATTTGTGGGCGAAACCGCAAATCGAATCCGTTACCCCGGATACAGACACCGTGTTCCTTACCATTGGCGGTAACGATGCGAACTTCACCGGAATCGTGATCTCTTGTTTCATTGGCCGCGACGCCGGTACCTGCCAGCAGCGCCTTTCCGAAGCTTCGCGCAGCCTTCCCGAACTGCGCGAACGCATCGCCCAGGTACTCTCCGCTATCGATACGGCCTCGCAAGGTAACGCCCACGTCTACCTGCTCGGCTACCCGGTACTCATCAGCCTTGATTCTTATGTACTCCCCGAAGGCCCCGCGGGGTGGTACGACGCCGGCCAGCAACTAGTGGAGATGCAAGAGGAAGCAAATGAACTCCAGGCCGGGGTGGTAGCAGACGCCAATGCCGCTATCCGCACTAGTGGCACGCCCCAAGCCCAACCTGACCGTTTCACGTTTGTGGACGTCCACGAAGTTTTCGCGGGCCACGGTTTTGATCCGCGCATGGGCGCCAACCAGTCTCATGCTTGGATTGTGCCCAGCTTTACCAGCTTCGACATTCTCAGCTTTGTGCATCCCAACCCCGAAGGCTGGCGAGCAGAAGCGAAAGTCCTAGCCGAAGCCATTCGCCGCAACGCCTAAGGAAGAGGCCTGGCTGAAAGCACCAAGCGGCCCGGAAGTACCCTGCGCGGGTACTTCCGGGCCGCTTATTTATTGCTAGTTTGCTTAGCTTGGCCGGCCTAGCTCGCTTTGTTTCCTGGCTTGGCTGCTTAGCTTCCTAGCCCAGTTGCCTAGCTATCTAGTTTCTAGGCTACTTTCTAGCCAATTGCCATGCTTCCGGCCCTGACTGCCCAGCTTCCTGGCCTAGCGTGTTTTAGCTGGCTGGCCTAGCATGTTTAGTTTGCGGCCGGAGCGTCGGCTAGGCGTTGTGCGCGTTCCACAATGTTCTTGAGGAGCATTACGCGCGTCATCGGGCCAATACCGCCCGGATTGGGCGAAATCCAGCTGGCCACTTCCCGCACTTCCGGATCCACATCGCCAACGGTGCGGAACTTCCCGGTCTCCGGGTTTTGTACGCGGGTCACGCCTACGTCAATAACGATCGCGCCCGGTTTCACCCAGTCCTTCTTCACCAAATGGGCCTGCCCCACCGAAGCAATCACCACATCGGCTTCCCGCACGATCTCCGGAGTATTCGGGGTGCCGGTATGGCACAAGGTTACCGTGGCATTAGTTTCCCGCCGGGTAAGTAGCAAACCGGCCGGCCGGCCCACGGTAATCCCGCGGCCCAATACCACCACGTGTTTACCATTCAGGCTCAGCCCGTAGCGGCGCAAGATCTCCAAAATCCCGGCCGGTGTACAAGGCAAAGAAGAATCAATCTCCTCGTTCACGCGCAATACCAGCTTGCCCAAATTAGTTGGGTGCAAACCGTCCGCATCCTTATCCGGATCGATCAGCTCGATCAGCTCATTGGCAGGTAGCCCTTCCGGTAGCGGGAGCTGCAAAATATATCCCGTACAAGCCGGATCATTATTGAAATCCAAGATTGCCTGGCGTACATCCGCAGCGCTAGCATCCGCCGGCAAGTGGGTACGCAAAGAATTGATCCCCACCTCAGCGCAATCGCGGTGCTTGCCACCCACATAAGCAACCGAACCGGGATCATCTCCCACCAGGATCGTGCCCAAACCAGGAACGATACCGCGTTCCTTTAAGGCAGCTACTTGCTCGGCCAACTCCGCTTTAATCTTCGCGGCAGTTTCTCTTCCATCCAAAATCTGTGCGGTCATAAGTCCTCTATTCTCTCGCGCTTCGCTATTCTCTAGCGCTTCGCAATTCTCTAGCGCGGCTGATTTCTCTTGCGCGGCTGATTTCTCTCGCGGGGCTCTGCGCTCTCCCCAGGCGCGATTCTCCAGCGCACCAAAACATTTCGCCAGCGCAGGCGCCAACATTTATTACCTTCGCAGGTGCCTTCCCCAGGCGCGCCAACATTTATTACCTTCGCAGGTGCCTTCCCCAGGCGCGCCAACATTTATTGCCTTCGCAGGTGCCTTCCTCAGGCGCACCAAAACCCTGTCGGTGCTGCCGCGCCAAAAGCTCTGCCGGTACTTCCGCGCCAAAAGCCCTGCCGGTACTACGCGGGCCCGCATATGCACCGCCGCATGCTCAAATATCAAATACTTGCTGCGGCACAGTGGTTGCGGGCCCGCGTAATAGCTACGCCTCTACTACTGCTGGTCCGTTTCTAGGTATTCATAGAGCGGGAAATCGTGGGCCAGTTTGGTCACGCGGGCACGCAAGGACTCTACGTCCGCGCTTTCGCCAGCTACCAAGGCCTGGGCGATAATATCGGCCACCTCGCGGAATTCGGCTTCCTGGAAACCGCGGGTCGCGAGTGCCGGGGTACCAATACGCAGACCGGAGGTAACCCGCGGCGGGCGCGGATCGTAAGGTACCGAGTTCCGGTTCACCGTAATC
This sequence comes from Actinobaculum suis, assembly GCF_900618115.1. Lineage (NCBI taxonomy): Bacteria > Bacillati > Actinomycetota > Actinomycetes > Actinomycetales > Actinomycetaceae > Actinobaculum > Actinobaculum suis. The sequence goes on along the minus strand of NZ_UYIO01000001.1, from coordinate 929,178 downwards.
CCAATATCGGAAAGCAGGTTTTCACCCTGTGCTCCATCAATGGCCGCATGGCGCAGATCCACCAGGACCAGGTGCACATCCGTACCTCCGGAGACCAAGCTAATGCCGGCGTCCCGCACGTCTTGCGCGTTGAGCCGTTCCGCCAGAATCTGCGCGCCTTGCAAAGTGCGTTGCTGGCGTTCCTTGAACTCTTCCGTGCCGGCAATTCCCAAAGCCACTGCCTTGGCCGCAATCACGTGCATCAGCGGGCCGCCTTGCGTACCCGGGAATACGGACGAGTTGAGCTTGCGGCCATAAGGTTCGGCGTCGCGCGCCAAAATCATGCCACCGCGCGGGCCACCCAGAGTCTTGTGAATCGTCGTCGTTACTACATCGCACACCGGTACCGGGTTGGGATGCAGCCCCGCGGCCACCAGACCAGCGAAATGCGCCATATCGCACCACAAAATCGCCCCTACCTCATCCGCGATCGAACGGAAAGCGGCGAAATCGAGCTGGCGCGGATAGGCCGACCATCCCGCAATAATCATCTTGGGCCGGGATTTCAGGGCTTCTTCCCGCACCTTATCCATATCCAAAACATAGGTTTCCGGATCCACATGGTAGGCCGCAATATTGTAGGTTTTCCCGGAGAAATTCACCTTCGAACCGTGGGTCAAATGCCCACCTTGATCCAGGGCCATCCCCAATACGGTATCCCCATGCTCCACAAGCGCCGAGTAGAGCGCCTGGTTGGCTTGCGCGCCCGAATGCGGCTGCACGTTTACCCAACCGGCGTCGAAAACTTTCTTCGCCCGGTCGATAGCGATATTCTCCGCCTTATCAACCCACTCGCAACCCCCGTAATAGCGCCGGCCCGGGTACCCTTCCGCATATTTATTGGTAAGGACGGAACCTTGCGCTTCCATTACGGCACGCGGCACATGGTTCTCAGACGCGATCATTTCCAGGCCATCCTGCTGGCGGCTGAGCTCACCAGAAAGGATGCTGGCAATCTCCGGATCAACGTCCTGAATAGGCAGGTCAAGCTTGCGCGTCATTCTTTCTTCCTTGTTAGTTGCTTCTCGTATAGCGAGAATAGATTTCAGTAGTTACCTGTTATTTCTTAACTCCAGGGGCGGAGATTGCGTGGCCCGCCTCCGTTCTCGCCGTAACCAGGCGGTGCACGAACAACCATCACGTCGATACCCCACGTGCCGCCACCTGCGCCACGTGGTCAGTTCGCTAGATCAGTTCACCTAAATCTTTAACACAGGTGCTGTTCTTATCCTGGTTTCCTGACAGGGTAGCTGTTTTTCCAAAGTTTCGCCGGTTCATCCCATATTTACGGCCCGGCTGGAATTCTTGCGGCTGGGGTGCTAGCGTCCACCGGTTGCTCAGGCACCATTTTCGACGACGACGAACGCCACCGCTATATCACCATCATGGCTCAAAGAAACGTGGATCCGTATTTCACCGAGGCTTTCGTGCACAGCCTGGGCCGTCTCCCCCAACAACTGCAAAGTGGGCCGGCCCCAGCGGTCATTGGAAACCTCAATATCGGCCCATATGTTTTCCGGCGCCACCGGTGCGGTGCCGTGCAAGGCCGCCGACCACGCTTTCACAAAAGCTTCTTTAGCAGCCCACCGGGCGGCCAAAGCAGCGGCCTGCTCTGCCTTTCCGCGGCGCGCGGCCCGCCGTTCCACATAGCGGTGTTCCCGCGCGGTAAACACGGCACCGAAATGCGAACCGGGCCGGGCTAACTGTTCCGCAAATTCGCTCACCGCTACCGTATCCACGCCGATTCCTAGAATCATCCCGCCTCGTTTCCGCTAATTATTCCCGCATTAGGTATCGCTTGCCGCACCCGTGCCGCAGTTTGTGCGCCCACGCCAGGTGGCTTCGCATCCTATTTTGCCGCAGGTTCCTCTCCGCGGAGAACTGCCGCAAAGGTTCCGCACCGCAAGCCCGCCACCGCGAGCCCGTCACCGCAGGTGCAAAAGCGGCGCGCGGGCCGATCCGTTTTCCTCCTGGCTGGGGCAACCGGCCGGGCAGATTTGGTTTCTACCGGGCTATTTCCCGCCGAGAGGGCTTGGATGGGCGCCGCGCGCCGCTAATATATCGCAGTTTTCGATCGCAGTTTTCGCTTCGCCGTTGGCTGAGTCACGGCCAGGCGTGATGGTTTCCGGGGGCCCGCTGGCGCGGGCCCCCGGCCGTCACGCTTGGCGCGGTGTTCTCGCACCGCTGCCAGGCTTAGACCCGTGCGTCCGGATCGAGCAGGAGCGCAGCTTCGGCGTCGTTAGAAGGACCTTCGAACCGCACCGGCGTTTCGGTGTACAGCTCTTCATGGCCGATCATGCCCGCCTGCAGGTGGCGCGAACCATCCGCCAAGCGTGCATTCGCCTGGTGCAGCCACTCATCGGCAGCTTCGCGCCCGTAAGTACGTTCCACGGAAGCTTCGAAAGCCGCCGGGTGTACCAGCACCATGAGCGCCGAAACGTGCCCGAATCCGAGCGAGGTAAGGATCGAAGCCTTCACGGTTCCCAGGTGTAGCGGCTCGCGCGGCCACACGAAGAATTCCTTGTCGTAGAAGGCCGGATCCTGGCAGTCCACCGCCTTATTAGCCGGCACGGTACCGGCCGAGAAAATCTCGGACAGGCCTGCCATCTGGAAGAGGGCCGCCCCACCCTTCGAATGTCCGGTTAGCGACTTTTGCGAAACCACGTAGAGCGGGTTGCCTTCCGAACGGCCAATCGCCTTGAAGAGGCGGTGGTGCAATTCGGCTTCGTTCGGATCATTGGCATTGGTAGAAGTGTCGTGCTTGGAGATCACCGAAATGTCATTCGGGGTAACTCCGAGCGCCGCCAAATCCTTGACCAGCTGCGAATCCGTACCACCCTGGCCGGCTGCCAAAGCACCCAAGCCCGGGGCCGGAATCGAAGTCTGAATACCATCACCGAAGGAACGTACGTATCCGACTACCGCGAGCACCGGCAAGCCCATCTTCTGGGCCAAATCGCCGCGGGCCAACAGTACGGTACCGCCACCTTGGCCTTCCACGAAGCCGGCCCGGCGCCGATCGCCCGGCCGCGAGTAGAAGCGCGAATTAATACCCTTGGCTGCCATCGCGTTCGAATCAGCGGTGGCATTCATATTGCCAAAGCCAATCAGGGATTCGATTTGGACGTCGTCGATCCCTCCCGCAACCACGAACTGGGCCTTCCCGGTGCGGATCTTATCGAAACCTTCTTCCACGGATACCGCGGCGGTAGCGCACGCACCCACCGGGTGGATCATGGAACCATACCCACCGATATAGGACTGCATGGTATGCGCGGCAACCACGTTGGGTAGCACTTCCTGCAAGATGTCATTAGGAACGTCCCCGCCCACGAAGCGTTCCACGAACATGCGGCGCATGGAGGTCATACCCCCAAATCCGGTACCTTGTGTGGAACTCACATCTACCGGGTGGATGTATTCGAGCAGTTCCGCTGGGGAGAACCCGGCGGAAATGAAGGCATCCACGGCCGTCATCAGGTTGTAGACGGCCAACCGGTCCACGCCTTCGATCATCGACTGCGGGATACCCCAGTTCGCCGGATCGAAATCAGTGGGGAACTGCCCGCCCACACGCCGCGAAAGCGTAGTGCGGCGCGGCATGTAAACGCGCGCACCGGCCAGACGCGTGACCTGCCACTCTCCGTTTTCGTCCACGCTAATGCGGGTGAATTCCGGATCGGCGGCGAGCATATCGCGCGCTTCTGCTTCGTTCTTCGCCGAATAGGTGACGTCCTTCTCCAAGAAGACGGGCGCCAAATCGGTGGTCCCGATGTCCTGCAGCGGGCCGTCATCCACGAAGGCGCGGATTCCGCTGCGGGCCACCACTTCATCCTTGTACCGGTCGTAAATATCGGTTTCTGGTACCAGGTTGCCGTCGGCGTCATACCAGCCCGGTTGCGGCGTATCGTGCCATTCGAGCAGGTTGGTCATCCAGGCCAGTTCGAGCACGCCCGCCGGGGTGAGCTCGAAATCGCCGTCGTCTTGCACGCCCAGTTCCGCTTCGAAACGGGTACGGGAAGAGCCCCACGGCCCCACTTCGCCAATACCGACGATCACGATCGTATCTTCCGGCCGGGCAGTACCCGCAAATTCGGAAGTTTGCGCGCTGGCCTGACGCGGGGCCACAATCCGCGGCAAAGCCTTGATCGTAGCCGGCTCGGCCCCTGCTTCCGGCGCGTTCTGAGCGGCCTCGGCCGAGCTGTGCGCGGCAGCCTTCTCCGAAATTTCCTTCAGGTTGATCGCGCCAAGCCCGCCCGTCATATCCTTCTCGAGCGGTGCCTGCGTGGCCTGGGCCACGGCTTCCGGTGTGAAGAGCGTGAGGAGTTCTTCCCCAGCTTCTTCCGTAGACCACGTGCGCACACCTTCTGCTTCCACGGCCTCCACGAGCGGGTCGTTACCGCCCATCAAGCCCGTACCGCGTACCCAGCCGATCTTGGCGTGGGCGATGGTGGTGCGCTGGCCCCACGGTTCTACCTTCCACTTGTTCGGGATGGCATCCAGGGCCGCCTTTACTTCGCCGTATGCGCCGTCGCCACCGAAAACGCCACGGTTGGGCGAACCGGCCAAGATTACGTGCATGCGGTGTTCCACTGCCGAATCTTCGCCAATCACGGCAAGCTTGCCAATCAGGCGTTCCACGCCCCACAGCAAGATGCGTGCCTGGTTTTCCGTTTCCGGGCCGGCATCCGTCATATAGCCAGATACCTTGCCGGCCGCGAAAGGCACCAGCAGATCCGGGAGCAGAGCCGGCTTGACCAGGTTGGTGGTAGCCCCCACGGTCTCCCGTTGCTCATTGCCGATCCATTCAGCCAGTGCATCAATATCGCGGAAGGAAGCCAGGTTGGCCGGTACCAGCCACAGGGCGGCATCGCCGCGGGCATTCTCCCGGTACAACTGCTTGGCGTAGATCAAGCGGGCCGCCGAAATATTGGAAGCGGTGGCCACCACGGTCGCCCCGCCGCGCAAGAGCCCGGCCGCTACGGCACCCGCAATGGAGTCCGGTGCCATACCGGTAACCACGGCGATCTTGCCCGAATAGGCGCCCGGTTCTTCCGAAAGGGCATCTTGGGCGATCTGTTCGAAGCGTTCGGCGAGTTCCGGATTGCGCGCTGCTTGCCAGCGGGCCTGCCGGGCCACTTCCGGGCCGGTAGCCGTAAAGTTTCCGGTCACCTCGCGGCCAAAGGCAATCTTGGCCACGTCTTCGCGGGCGGTAGCCCAACGATCGTCGAGGAGCACAGCCTTGTTCGCATCGAAAGCGGGGGTAACGAAACGTTCCCAACCGGTTCCCAGTTCGGCGGCCATAGCTTCGCGCAAGGCCACATCATCGCCTGCTTCGGGCAGCGTGGCCGGCTCTTCTTGGCCGAGCCGGCGCAGTAGATCGCGCGCATTTTCGGCCAAAGTGGTGGTCATCTTGGCGGCGAACTCGTCTAGTACCGCCGAATCCACGGTAGCACCACCGCCACCCCCTGCCTGCGGGATAGCTACGCTAATTCCCTTCACATTACCCACCGCGAGCACAGCGGCATCGATGAGCGCATCCAGGCCGGCTGCGTTGGTCGGAGCCAATTCGGCTTCGGAGCCCAAGGTCGCTAGTTCTCCACCGCGAGTGGACTTACCTTCCCGCGTGCCGAGCAATAGTTCGGCTTGGACGTGGGTAACCCAGCCCGCACCGAGCTGCCAGGTGCCGGTCACGCGATCTGCGATCCGGCTCGGCTTAGCGCCGGCCGCACCCGTCAAGGTCCGCAAGCGGTCGTTGATAGCTTCTCCCAGTACCGAACCGAAGGGACGGTAGGAGTGGGCGGCTTCGTTTACCTGGGTTGCCAGGTCCGAAATCTTGGCTTCCGCGGCCCCATCCATGGAGGCCAAATCGAATTCGGCCGTCATGTCCATGAGGATCTGGTTGCGCTTGGAAGAAACCCCGTTGGTAAGGACTTCCACCGAATCGGCTTCCCCAATTTGGTCTAGCCGTACCTTCGTTTCGTGGGCGAGGAGCACCATCATGGCGTCCGAAGCCTGGAAGGGGATATCGGCGGCCGGGCCGCTTGCTCCACCAGCCGGTGCGGCAGCGGGCGCAGCAGCACTAGGCGCCGGGCTGGCCGCTGGAGCTGCCGGAGCCGGTGCAGGAGCCGAATCGGCCGGAGTGGCCGCCGCAGTGGAAGCCGCCGCAGCGGTTTCCGACGCCGCGGTTTCCGGCGCGCTAGCGGCGCTGTCGCTTTCCGCGGTAGCGGTTTCGGCTGCGGCTTCGGGTGCCGGGGTGGCAACGTCTTCCCGCAATACCAGTTTGGCATCGCGCTGCACATTGAATACGCGCACTTCATCGGTGGCGTGGGCCGGCAAGGCAAGCGTCCGCGCGGCCATATTGGCCAAGGTGGGCGAAGCGGCCAAGCCAACTTCCACGATTTCTTCCACCCCGCTGCTGATCAGCAGTTCTTGGGTTTCAATCCACCGCACCGGCGAGGCGAACTGCCAGGCGAGGAGCTCTACGAGGAGGGCTCGGGCCACTCCCACGCGGTCTTCCGCCACCTTTTCTTCCAGGCTATCGAGCAGTTCGCGCGCGGTTTCCGAAGGTGCTACTTCGAGGATCGCGGCGCAGAATTCGCGGGTTAGTTCGAAGGGACGGGCCACCAGGTTTGGTACGTACCGGTGTTCCAATACCTCCAGGTTAATATCGCGCGGGATGATGCGCAGCAGGGTCTCCCTAAATTCGGGCACCCCGGGGCGCAGCCGCGAAGTGTGGAAGGGCACGTCAATGCCGGGAACCAGCATGAAGGGCCGCTTGCCGCCAGCTGCCTTCGCCCGCGCACCGGCGTCCTTGGCCAGGGCGTCCAGCCCGGCAATGGTACCGGCCACCGCGTACTGTTGGCCCGCCAGGTTGTAGTTCGCGATCTCCAAGAATTCGCCGGTCTTTTCGGCGATCGAGGCCACATAGTCGCGCACTCCGGCGTCGTCTACCCCGAACTGGTTGGGCCGCAAGGCTCCCATGCGGTAGTTCGATCGGCCTTCTTCATCACGCTCCACCAGGTGGTGCATGGTGGTGCCGCGGTGGTAAACGATTTCCAGCACGTCTTCCAGGCTGAATACGTTCGAGTAGGCGGATAGTGCGTTGTATTCACCGAGCGAATGGCCGGCGAAGAAAGCTCCGCGCACCAAAGCACCACGTTCGCGCAGGCGCGCGGTTTGGGCCATGGCCACGGTAGCTAGCGCCACCTGGGTGAACTGCGTGAGGTTCAAAACGCCTTCCGGATGGCGGAAGGTTTCCCCGCGCACCACCAGTTCGGTGGGGTTATCGCGCACCAAAGCCAAAATGGAGAAACCGAGAGTTGCACGCGTGTGCTTATCGGCCCGCTCCCAAATATCGCGGGCGGCCGGCGAATCGGCGCGCTCATCGAGCGCCATGCCCTTCGCCTGGATGCCCTGGCCCGGGTATACGTAGGCGGTAAGCGGCGCAGCCACGGTAGCGGTGGCTTGCGCCACTACTTCGTCACCCTTGCGGCAGGTCACTTCCAAAGCCAGGCCGCCGCCGGGCAGGCGCCCGGTGCGTTCCACGGTGATTTCGACTTCGTCGTTTAGGTCCACCATGCCGAACATGCGGTACGTCCAGCCGGTAATGCGCAGCGGCGGGCGCCCCGCATCCGGATCGGAAACCGCGTGCTGGGCTGCCGCGCACAGCCACATGCCGTGCACGAGCGGTTCTTCCATGCCCGCCACGATCGCGGCGCGCTTGGAAACATGGATCGGGTTGTAATCGCCAGAAACGATTGCGAAAGCAGTCATATCGGACGGAGCCGTGACCTTCACCTTGCGGAGCGTAGAACGCGGCGTATCAATAACTTCGGTTTCTACTCCGCCCCGCGGTGCCGGGTCTTCCGGCAGATCCGTGGTGGTGGCCCGCCCGCGCATGGCGAAACGTTCTTGGAATTCGAGTACGACGCCGGTTACTTCTTCGCCGTCTTCTTCCCAAGTGCCGCTCACATCCGTGCGGATGGCGAGCACGCGCCCAGCCGAAGATTCCTTCACGGAATCTACCCACGAGCGTGCCGTGAGCTCGCCCATGCCCAAAATCTTTTCTACCGGTACGTTGATCTTTTCCGAATGGTCCAAGTGGACGCCGGAAAGCAGACCTTCAATAATCGGGAAGCCATCGGCTTCACCCGAACCCATCGCCGAATAAATGGTCGGCCAGCACGAGCCGAGCAGGGCGGAGGGTACCGTTACGGGGGCCCGGCCGCCCGGCGCGGTAATTCCCGAGTGCAGGTTACCGATTTCTGGGGAAACGGCGAAGGTGAAGGTAGCAACGCCGTCGACCATCTTGGGTTGTTCGGTGATCGGGGTACCACCAATGGTGGTGGTGCCGACGCCGGACATTCCGGCCAGCACGGCGCGCATGGAATCGATAAGGCGCGCGTCGTCTACTACGGGAAGGCCGCCGGTGTGTACGTCTTCCGGCAATACCAAGGGGATCCGCATTTCGCGCACCACGTGCTGGGTGGTTTGAGTGCCATCCCAGGCAGTATCGAGCGGTACGTAGATTTCTAGGCCGGCGGGAGTATCCCGAATTTCGGCTTCCGCAATAAGCGCGGCCGGGTTGGTGGCCAGGTGGCCGTGCCACACAATAAACGGTACCGAACGCAGGTAGGCATCACGGTCTTCGGAAGTGCGGGAGAAGGCCGGGCGTGCCTGAATACCTTCAGCCTGTACTTCGGCTACGGCCGCGGTTTCGTAACGGCCCAGGATATCGGCTACCGGTTCGTTCTTTGTGGTGATCGCGGCTACCGAGACCGGGCCGGGAATAATCCGTACTTGATCGGCCGTGTAACGCGGATCTTGGGACTGCCACAGCGAATCGCGGCCCCAGTTGCGCAGCACTTGGCCATCAATCGTGGCCACGAAAGGTACCGGCTTGGGGTACTTATTGCACAGCGCATCAAACCAGGCCCCATCGGAAGGCAAAACGAGTTCTTCGCGGGCTTCCGGATAGGTTTCGGCCAGGCGGGCAATAGAAGCTGCCGGATCGGCACAGGCCGCGGCTTCTTCCGGGAAGATCGTGGGGATTTCCCCGTGATCGGCCGGTGCCAAACGGGCTTCGGCACGCTGCAAGAATTCGTGGAAACGAGTGGCTACGGTTTCATCGGGCCACGGGTAGGAAAGCTCTACATAGCGTTCCAGCGCTTCCACGTACGTCATTTCGTCAATATCGCCAAAGTAGGGCTTGGCGGTCTTATTGATCGCGGTAATGATTTCTTCGCGCCGCGCCGCAATTTCTTCCGGTTTGCCGTCCAGTTCGAGGAGCAACCGGGCGGCCTTGGCCGCCGAGTTTTCCACGTTGTACATATCGGCATGCAAGGAAGACTGCGAGGAAGTAATACCTCCGCGCACTTCCCCAGCGGCTACCCAGCCGCCGTTATCTTCCGCCGATACCCCGGGGATATCCACCAGGAGTTGCTTGACGTCTTCTGAAGTCTTCGCTTCCTTCGCGGTCATCGCCGCGGTACCAATGAAGATGCCGTCTACTGGCATGCGGGCCAGGCCGTACTGTTCGGACCACTGGCCGGTCAGGTAGGTCTTGGCGCGTTCCGGTGTGCCCAGGCCACCACCCACGGTGATTACCAGGCCGGCTTCCCGCATATCGGCGTAGGTGGCCAGCAGCAGATCGTCCAGGTTTTCCCAGGAGTGGTGCCCGCCGCCGTGGCCGTCTTCTACCTGCACGATGAGCGGAGTACCCGTGTTCTTCTTGGCGATCTCCACTACTTGCTGGATTTGGTCTACGGTGCCTGGCTTGAAGCAAACGTAGGCAAAGCCTTCTGCCTGCAAACGGTTAATAAGTTGCAGGGCTTCTTCTAGTTCGGGTACGCCCGCGGAAATGGTGACGCCGTCCAGGGGCGCGCCGCCTTGCCGCTGGCGGGATACCAAGCGGCGGCCGCCAAACTGCAGATCCCACAGGTAACGGTCCAAGAACATGGCGTTGAACTGGGCGGTACGGCCCGGCGCCAGTTCGGCTTGCAGATCCCGCAGGTGCTTGGTGAGCACGGCTTCGGAAGTTTGCCCGCCGCCGCCCAGCTCCGTCCAATACCCGGCATTGGCCGCGGCCGCCACAATATGCGGATCCACAGTAGTTGGGGTCATGCCTCCGAGCATTACCGGCGAGCGGCCGGTAAGCCGCGAAAACGCGGTATCCAGGTAGGTTTCCCCGTTGATTTCCCGCAGGGCGGGCGCAAATGCCGACCAGTCAGCCGTGGTGTATACGCGAGCATCGCCGGTGAGCAGATCATCGCGGGCTTCCGCGGTGGCCGCATCCACGTAGGACAGGCCGGTACCGGCCAGGTTATCGCGGGTGATCTTGCGCAGTGCTACACCCGGGCCGGCATCTACCACGTAGTGGGTGTCTTGGCCGGCTTCCGGTCCCGAAATTTCGGCTACCGCGTTGCGGAATTCTTCCGTCCAATCCAGGTTGTCCGTAAGTACGGCGCGGGCCAGCTTTTCTGCGCCTGCAACAGAAATCCCGCACGCTTGCGCCCAATCATCTACGAGCTGTACGGCCGGTTCGAGCAGATGCGAATGGAAGGGGGCGGCCACGTTCAAGAATTCGGTAACGGGCTGGAGCGGTTCCCCACCGGTCCGCTTAGCTTCCCGGTCTTCCACGGAACGCTTGGCGAGCGCTTCGATTTCCACGATCAGGCCGGCCAGGGCGGCCGGAGAACCGGAAACCACGCAGGCTTCGCGGGTGTTAATAATGCTCAGATCAATATCGGCAAATTCGTCAATCAGCGCGCTGAGCTGTTTTACCGGTACGCCGCGCACGGACAGCATCGGGGTGGATACCCCATCCGGGCCCATGCCGGCCTGTGCGGTCACCTTGGAAGCGGCCGCGCCGATCAGGCGGGCCAGCGCGAAGATCGCCGGCCGGTCCGCGGCCGGAGCGCGCAGGATTTCGGCGGCTAACACGCCTTGGGAGTGGCCGATTGCCAGTTTGGGCTGGGCGTCCAAGTCGAGAGCAGCACCATATTGGAAGAGCAGGATGCCGGGCACGGAAGTGTGCGGGGCTACCCCGCGCGAAGCCGGGCCGCGCCGGCCCAATAGATCAAGCCGGCCCGCCGAAATCAGTGCCAGTTCGGGCACGACCGGGGCGAGCAGGTCTTCGGCCTGGTCGTCCAGCTCGGTCAGGGCGCGCAAAATTTCGGGGTCTGCAATGAGCGCATCAAGCTCGGTCCCCCAGGGCGTGCCCTGCCCCGAGAATTGCAAGATCCATGAAGCTTCGGTACGAAGCGAATCGTAGACGGATGCCATATTTTTTCTCCGTTAGTCCTTAGATGGATGTTTTTCGAGTTACGTTTTTCAGTTACGTTTAGCAGTTTTTCGCACCCAGGTTTCCCCCACACGTCTGCTAGTTAGCGGTGACGTGACTGCGAGAAACCGGGCGGAATTCTGTGCAGCGTGATATTTTGGCCAGCCGGTGGTGGCCTTTCTTTGCTCGCTGGCGCTGGCCTTCCTTCGGCCTACATGGGAATATTCCCGTGCCGGCGCCGGCCCGTATGCTGGCGGTCCTTAGTGCGCAAGATACGCAGCGATTCCACGAGCGTTTCCCTTGTTGTTTCCGGGGTGATGATCGCGTCGAGTTCGCCCCGTTCCACCGAAAGGAAGGGATTCACGTTTTCCCGCGTGTACTGCGCGGCCAGTTCCTGACGTACCGCTTCTACATCTTCTCCGTTCTCTTCTGCTTCCCGTAGGCGCTTGCGGCCGGTAATAGCCACCGCACCTTCCGCTCCTAGCACCGCGATTTCCGCGCCGGGCCAGGAGAAATTAAAATCGCCGCCCAAAGATTTTGAACCCATCACGATGTAGGCGCCACCGTAGGCTTTCCGCAAAATAACGGTGACGAGCGGCGTCGTCGCATTTGCGTACGACCAAATCAGTTTTGCTCCGCGGCGAATAATGCCGGACTGTTCCTGGGCGGTGCCGGGCCGGTAACCGGGCACGTCTACCAGGGTGACAATTGGAACGTTGAAGGCATCGCAGAACTGGACGAAGCGGCCCGCCTTTTCGGAAGCGTCAACATCTAGCGTGCCCGCATCGCACAGCGGCTGGTTGGCAACGATCCCCACGGACTGGCCGTCCAGGGCCGCAAAACCCACCACAATATTCGGGGCGAAGCATTCTTGTACTTGCACGAACTCGCCGTAGTCCACGATGTGCCCAATTACGTCCACCATGTCATAGGAGTGTTTTGAGGATTGGGGTACCAGGCTGGATAGTTCGCGGGCGGCCGCGGCGTCTTCCGGGCCTTCCACATAGTCCCATTTCGGGGTGGGCGCGTTGCAGTGGGCGGGCAGATAGCGCAGGAGCGTACGCGTGTAATCGAGCGCATCTTCTTCGTCTTCTGCCAGGTAGTGGGCCACTCCGGACTGGAAGGAATGCAGTTGTGCCCCGCCCAGTTCGTCGAAGGAAACGTCTTCCCCGGTGGTTGCTTTCACCACGTCCGGGCCGGTCACGAACATGTGTGCGTTATCGCGGGTCATCACCACAAAGTCGGTAAGTGCCGGGCCGTATACGGCGCCTCCCGCGCACGGTCCCAAAATGCACGAAATTTGGGGTACCACGCCGGATGCTTCGATCGTTTTCTTAAAGATGCGTCCGTATTGGGAAAGGGCGACGACGCCGTCTTGAATCCGCGCCCCACCCGAATCGAGCATGGAGACGATAGGGATCCGCAATTCCAAGGCTTTCTCCATGAGGGCCACGATTTTGTGGCCCTCGGTTTCGCCCAGGGTGCCCCCGGAAACCGAAAAGTCCTGCGCATACACGGCCACCCGCGCCCCATCCACGGTACCGATACCGGTAACCACGGCCGAACCGGAGTAGCCTTTGGCCATATTGCCGCCGGCGAAACGGCCAATTTCTTGGAAGGATCCCGGATCGCAGAACATGGCGATCCGTTCCCGCGCCGTATTTTTCTTCTGTTTGTGTTGGCGGCTACGGGCCTTTTCTTCTGCTTTTTCGGCTAGCGCGGCCTGATAATCCGCAAACCCTTCGCGGTCAATATCGCGTGCCGTGTTATCAACGGTCTGCCACTCGTGAATCGAGCGCAAATCTGTTAGTGACACTATTTCTCCTCACCCGGGGTTTGGCCCGTGCCGGCGGCGTCGATGCGCAGCAACGGCTGGTAGGCCGCAACATTTTGCCCGGCTTCCACCTTCACTTCCGCGATCGTCCCGCTGCACGGGGCGTTCACGTAGCTTTCCATCTTCATTGATTCGAGAACGACCAGCAGATCGCCTTCGGAAACTTCATCCCCGGGCTTTACCACGCACCGCACCACGATTGCCTGAATCGGCGAATTTACCGTGCCTTGTGCGTCCATGAGCTGGGCGTTTGTGGCCAACGCGGCACGCGCTGCCGAAGTTGCGCGCCGCGGTTGCAAGGCCCGGCGAGCCGCATTCCCACCCGTGCGTACCAGCGAAGTGGGCAGGGAAAGGCGCATGCGCCGACCATTTACCTCGATCACAAAACTGTGGAGTTCTTCAAGTTCTCCGCTATTTTCGGCACCGGGCGCAGTGGCCGGTGTGCCTTGCCCCATAGCACCGGCTTCAGGGCCGGCGCCTGCCGGGCCCGCTTCTTCCGCGGCCGAAGCTTGGTAGTTCGGCAATACCGTATCTTCAAACCAGCGCGTGGAAGGTACGTGCGGGCTAAATTCCGGCATCCCGATAACGGCGTCGTACATGGCGAGCGGGGTGGCGATCCCGGAAATCTCGACCTCGGAAATCACGCGATGGGAGCGGGCAATGGCTTGCTCGCGGTCCGGGGCGGTAACAATCAGCTTGGCGAGCATGGGATCGAAACCGGCGCCAATCACATCGCCTTCTTCGATTCCGGATTCCACGCGCACGCCGTGGCCGGCCGGCCACCGCAGTTTTTTGATCGTCCCGGTGGTGGGAACCATGCCGGTGGCCGGATCTTCGCAAGTGATACGGAATTCGAAGGAGTGGGCGCGCGGGGCGGGTACCGGGGTGAGCCGGTGCCCGGCGGCGATGCGGATTTGTTCGCGCACCAGGTCAATCCCGGTAACTTCTTCCGAAACGGTGTGTTCTACTTGCAGGCGCGGATTGACTTCGAGGAAATTTACGCGGCCGTCTGGTTCTACCAAAAATTCGCAGGTGCCCAGGCCTACGAAGTCGACGGCGTCGAACAGGCGGCGCGACCATTCGCGAATAATAGCTTCGGATTTGCCGGGCATGGCCGGGGCCGGGGCTTCTTCAATTAGCTTTTGGTTTCTTCTTTGCACCGAACAATCGCGGGTGGAGATTACTTCGAAATTGCCGTGCGAATCGCGTGCCGATTGAGACTCAATATGGCGGGCGCTGCGGATAAACCGTTCCACGAAGAATTGGCCTAGGTCGTCGCCGTGAATAGCGAAGAAACGGTCTAGATCGGCCGGATTTTCGTGCACGGTAATTCCGCGCCCGCCCCCGCCGTCGGTCTGCTTGGTAACGATCGGGAAACCGAAACGCGCTACGAATTCGTCTACGGCCGCGCGGCTGGAAACCGGTTCGGAGATACCGGGTACCGGAGAAACGCCTACCGATTCGGCGAGCCGGCGCGCCTGGATTTTATCGCCCAAGCGAGCCAAAGCCGAAGGGCTGGGGCCAATCCAGCGTAGCCCCGCGTCCATTACGGCTTGCGCAAAATCTGGGGATTCGGAAAGGAAACCATAGCCCGGGTGGATGGCATCGGCATGGGAACGCAGAGCCACGTCAATAATTTTTTGCGCGTTCATATAGGTTTCCGCGTATGTGGTGCCGTGCAGGGCATACGCGGAATCTGCCATATCCGTGAACCGGGCTTCCCGATCCGCATCGGCATAGACAGCTACCGATTTAATTCCCATATCTTTCGCTGTGCGAATCACGCGTTCGGCGATTTCCGAACGGTTCGCTACAAGAATTTTTTCAATTTTCACCGAATTATGCCCTCTATCATCGAAACTTCGCCCGCCGTAACGGTGACCAGTCCGTTTTCTGTTTCTAGAACGATTCCGCCGTTTTCTGTGACTTCTACGCCGCGGCCGCATACCGGTTCGGCGCGTGGCCGGTTGACCACCACACCTTCCCGCAAGGTTTCGCAATATTGATTGATCTCTGCGAGCAAGCCGGATTGCCGCGCGCTACCTGTTTCTTCTAGTTGTACGAGCCGGGCTAGCAGGCCTGCCAGATAGGCGGCCGCAAGTTCATCCCGGCTGGGAACCGGGAGGTTTTCTGCCACCACCGAAGTGGAAACCGGGGTAGGCAGGTTAGCGGGCGCGATCTGCAAGTTAATGCCCGCTCCTACCACGGTGCCGATCCGGCCGGGTTTTTCCCCGGCGATTTCTCCGAGGATGCCACCAAGTTTGCGTGGCGCTCCCGGGTGGAGCACCAAGTCATTAGGCCAGGAAATAAGGGCCGGGATGCCCAACTGGGCCAAGGCTTGGCGGGCCGCGGCAGCAGCGGCCAAAGTAAGCCAGCCGATTTGGGTGCGCAAAGATTCACTTACTTCGAGCACCGTAGAAATGAGAAGCGAAGAGCCAGGCGCAGAGTACCAGTGCCGGCCTACTCGGCCGCGGCCTGCGGATTGATCATCAGCGATAAGCACGCAGCCATGTTCCACTTCCCCGGCTTGCCATAGCGCCACAAGATCGTCTTGCGTGCTCCCCGTGCGCTCCACGTGCAATACACGCGGCGAAATCTGCGCGAGCTGTGGAAACTGCGCTGCTGCTTCCTGCAGTGGTTTCTCCTCCACCGGCCCCTCCTTCCTAGTGGCTCCGCTTCCTATTGGCTCCTACTATCCAGTTTTCCCAGCTAGTTGGTTTCCGAGCTGGCTTCCCAGCCGGTTGACTTCCGAGCTGGTTGCCCAGCCGGTTGGTTTCCGGGCAGGTTTCCCAGCCGGTTGGCTTTCGAGCTGGCGGGTTGGGCTCCGGCTGGAAGCCGGCCGAATTTCGCGCTGTTTAGCCATGCACGCCCGCCGCCACCTACACCAAGTTACTCGACCGTAACTTTACGCAACCGTAACCTAAGATTTTGGGGCGAACACGGACCCTTGCCTTATTTGTGACAGATATCGCCACTCGTTCGTTTTTACGACGCGCGTCGTAAAAATGAACATTACCCACTTTTTGCCCATATCTCGCCATTTCCGGATTATCGGGAGCCTGGCCGGAAGGCTTTCCGGGCAATGTTCATGAAAAACGAGAAACGCACCGCATCCGCGCGATGCTTACATACTTCGTGAGGCCCACTACCGCCCGCATTGTTGTTTATTACCTATTTTCCGGGCGGCCAGGTTTACAACACATTTCCCGGGCGGCCAGGTTTACAAAGAATTTCCCGGGCAGCAAGGCAGACGCGCTTCTATCACAAATAAGGGCGGCGCCTCCCCTATGTTTTCTTGACAGTTTCCTGCCACAAGGAGGCGCCGCCCGCCACGCTAAGCACGCGGCACCGTACCTAGCGCGTTCCACATAGTACACAGCACCGCCCGCGTAGATGGCAATGTGCCCAGTTCAGCGTGCTATATACACATTTGCGACACCCTGTAAAGCATCCCGCAGTTTTTACTGGTTTTTTCACCGGGGGCGCGGATTCTCACCGCGCGTGCCGAAGCTAGAAAACCCGTACAGAACCCCGCTAAGCCCTGCCGAGCCAAGAAAACCTGGTCGAAACAAAAAATGGGCCGCCACTCGGCAGTTACCGAACAGCGACCCACTTACTGGTTTCTATCTAGCTGCTGATTGGCTAGCTGCTAACTGGCAGCCGGCAGCGTTTTACAAAATGATTTCTGCGCCGAAGGGCGTGTGCTCCGAGGAGTTGCCGATCATAATGCCGATCGGTTCACCTTCGGGAACCACGAAGCTCTTTTCTGCCGGATCCCACACTCCCAGCGGGTGGTGGGAAGCGGCGAGATCGATGGTGATGGTTTCGCGGCGGCTTTCGCCCGGCTGCAGGTTCACGCGTTTGAAGCCCACGAGGCGCTTGGGCGGCTGGCCCTTGCCCGGGATTGCCGCGTATACCTGCACCACTTCGGCACCTTCGCGTTCGCCCGTGTTTTCGAGCAGGAACTGCACGGTTACTTGGCCGCACGCATCCTTCCCGCCCCGCACACCGGCCGCATTAACATCCACATCGTCAAGTTCGAAGGTGGTGTAAGACAGACCGAAACCGAAGGGGAAGGCGGGCTTGACGCCCTGTGCTTGGTACCACCGGTAGCCGATTTGGCGGCCTTCCGTGTAGCGGATTACCGGGTAGCCACCGGCTTCCACAACGCCCGGGTAGCGTTCCGGATGGCCGTGGTAAATCGTGTGTTCTTCCCGTTCGGGGTATGTCATCGGGAGCTTGGCCGAAGGATTGACCTTCCCGAAGAGCACATCGGCTACCGCGTGGCCATCTTCTTGGCCCTGATTAAAGGCTTCGAGGATTGCCGGCACTTGGCGCCGCCACGGGGTGAGCACCGGATCGCCGTCCTTGAGCACGAGTACCGTGCGCGGGTTTACGCCAAGTACCGCGAAGAGCATTTCGTCTTGGCGTAGCGGCAAGCTCAAGCTGCTTTGGTCGCCACCTTCAGTGGTTTCCAGGCCCGCCATAACGACGACGGTGTCCGCCCCGGCCGCGGCCTGCTTGGCCTCTTCCAGGTTGGACATGTCGGCTGCCACCACGAAGGATTCCACGGTGGCGCTGCCACCCAGTTCGGCAATCACATCTTCCATGCCGGGTACCGGCGGGACTTCGTAGAGCGGAACCACCTGCGAAGAACCACCGCCGCAGTTGGCAATATGGTTCACGTATTTATCCACACCCAGGATGAGGATCTTGCCTTCGGGGGCCAGTGGCAACAGTGGCTGGCCGGCAACGGCGTCGTTCTTCAGGAGGGTGATAACCCGGCCGGCGGCGCGCCGCGCGAAACGACCCCCGATTTCCGGATCGATCTTTCCGACCTGGCGCGGCTTATCGAACATCCCCAGCGCGAACATTACGCGGTAGCGGCGCACCAAAGCCCGGTCAATCGTTTCGATTTCCAGGATGCGTTCCTTGAGCATGCGTTGCAGGGCTGCGGCGTTGTACCACTTGTTATCGGGCATTTCGTGATCCATACCGGCATTCAGGCCGCCGGCGGTAGAACGCGTAGCCCAAAAATCAGACTGTACGTATCCTTCAAAGCCCCACTGTTCGCGCAGCACCCCGGTGAGCAATTCGAAACTATCGGTCACATACGTACCGTTGAAACGCTGGTAGGAGGCCATAATCGAAGCGGCATGACCGTCCTTTACGCACATTTCGAAAGGGAGCAAATAGATTTCGTGGGCAACGGCTTCGTCCACGCGCACGTCGTAGCGGAAACGTTCCTTTTCCTGATCGTTGAATACGAAGTGCTTGGGCATGGCAATTACTTCATTAGCCTGAATACCCTTGGTTACTTCCACGCCCATAACTCCGGTGAGATAGGGATCTTCGGAGAAGTATTCGAAGTTGCGCCCGCCGATCGGCACGCGGTTCATGGTCACGCCCGGGGCTTCCAGTACGTGCTGGGCTAGCGTGTGAGCTTCGCGGCCCATGGTGTCGCCGTATTCATAGGCAATTTCCGGATCGAAAGTAGCGGCAATACCCATCGAAGAGGGCATAGCGGTGGCCGGCGGTGAGGGCTGGCCATCACCCATCCCAACGCCTACCGGGCCGTTAGTAACCGCGAAATACGGAATCCCGAGCTCTTCTATACCGTCTACATGCCGCAAAATCTCAATCTGGTTGAGATCCGCATCCGGATCGGTCATATCCAGATCGTAAATATCTAGCGTCGGAGTGCTACCGCCCAGCTGTTGCGCTTTTTGTTCGAGAGTCATGGCGGCCACGAGAGCTTTTGCACGCTCATCGGGCGTCTTTGTGGTATCCATCCACTCGTGCATGTTTATTCCTCTCCGTTATTGAGGCTTCGCCGTTGAAAACATCCGTTTCACCGTCGAATAACCGAAGCTTTCGGGTGCTTTCCATTATCGCCCTCAGCGGGCATTGTGGCTAGGGACACACGGTACGCGGTTTTTGTGAGCACGTGCGTTTCGATATTGCGCTTGCCCCGGTCCGGCTCGCCCCGGCCCGCCCCAGCTCTGCCTTCTGTTCTGCCCCGAGCCCTCCTCAGCTCTGCCCCGCCCCGGCCCGGTTTCACCCCGCCACCTCCCCCGCGCGCAAGGCGGGTGAGCTTTCTCGCACGGTTAGCGCACGAGACTAGCAGCAAGAATGAATGATTATCCGCTATAGTGCATTTTTAACGCATGCCGGATGGGGTACTTGCAGGGCATATAACCCATTATTCCGGCAAGCAGATAATTCCGGCAGGCGAATATACACAGGGAGGGAACAGTGAATCGCACCCCAGCTCGGGTTGCTATGGCGGCGCTCGCATGTTTTGGCCTAAGCGCCTGTACGCCCGCGGTTAGCGCTTTCGATAATGATCCCGGGGAAACCGGATACGACGTTTCGCATATAGAAGCAGTCCCGGAAATTGCCGCGCAAGTTCCGGAAAATATTCGCGCGCGCGGGGTGCTACGAAACGGAGCTTCCACGAACTGGCCCCCGCTCGAATACCGCAAATCTGACGGCCAAACCCCCACCGGGTACGAAATCGACCTGACCCGGGCACTCGCGAAAGTAATGGGCTTGCGCGATGGCACCACCCAGCACACGGAATTCGATGCGCTCCTGCCACAAATCGGAACCAAGTTCGACGTCGGACTTTCGGGCTTTACGGTAACCAAAGAGCGCTTGCAATCTTTCAATATGATCGCCTATTCGCAAGCGGGGACTTCGTGGGCGGTGGCAGCTGGTAATCCGGCCGCGTTCACGCCGGAAGATCCGTGTGGCTTCACCATCGGCGTGCAAACTGGCACTTCGCAATATGACTTCTTGAAGGAAACCAGTGCGCAGTGCGAGGCGGAAGGCAAGCCGGAAATCACGATCATGCCGATGCAAAGCCAAGCGCAAATTTCGGTGAAAGTTGCTTCTGGCCAATACGATGCCACTTTGGCCGATTCGCCAGTAATCGGATATTCGGTAGTTCGCACCGAAGGCAAACTGGAACATATTGGCGAGGAATTTGACTCGGCCCCGCAAGCCGTCGTCGTTCCCCTAGATGATCCGGAATTAGCCCAGGCCGTGGAAGACGCCCTCAACTACCTCATCGATACCGGTGAACTCGAAAAGATTCTTTCCTATTACGGGGCCAGCGGAGTTGCGCTACCCCACGCCACTTTGAACCCGGAGGTCAACTAATGCACACCACCGACTCACAAGAAACCAATTCCGCGCTTTCCGCGCCCGCCGCGGCGAACGGCAAAGCAAACGCCGGCGCGAACAGCACGGTAGCGGCTACCGCGAGCGCCCGAGCGGCTACCGCGAGCGCCGGAGTGGCTACCGCGAGCGCCGGAGCGGCCAGTAAACCGGATCTTATTCATCCGCAGTCGCACCTAAAGATTTCGAATATTGTGCTGGGCGTGGTGATCGCGATTTTGGCGGCCATGCTGGTTTCAGCGCTGGTGGGAAATGAGGCTTTCCGTTGGGATCTCGTCTTTTCTTATCTGTTCGATAAGCGGATTTTGCGCGGGGTGCTGTTCACGATTTTGCTGACGGTGGGCGCGATGGTCATCGGCATTATTTTGGCGCTTACGA
The DNA here is from genome assembly GCF_900618115.1 of Actinobaculum suis. Classification (NCBI taxonomy): domain Bacteria; kingdom Bacillati; phylum Actinomycetota; class Actinomycetes; order Actinomycetales; family Actinomycetaceae; genus Actinobaculum; species Actinobaculum suis. The sequence continues at coordinate 908,461 of NZ_UYIO01000001.1, read as the reverse complement.
TGGCGCTGTGGCGCCAGTCCACAAATCCGCTTTTGCGCGGGGTGGCCTGGGTGTATATCTGGTTCTTCCGGGGTACGCCTATTTATACCCAGCTGATTTTCTGGGGTTTGCTGCCCTCGCTGTATTCTACTTTTTCGCTGGGAATTCCCTTCGGTCCGGAGTTTATTACTTTCGAAACCAGTCAGGTTTTCACGCCGCTGGTTTCTGCGCTGCTGGGCCTGGGGCTCAATGAGGGTGCTTATCTAGCGGAGATTATTCGTACCGGTTTCCAGTCCATCGACCCGGGCCAGCGGGAAGCCGCGCTCGCTTTGGGGATGACTCCGCGCACGATTACCAGGCGGATTATTTTCCCGCAGGCTATGCGTATTATTATTCCGCCCACCGGGAATGAAACGATTTCCATGCTCAAAACCACTTCCCTGGTGGTCGCGGTGCCTTTCACTTTGGAGCTTACGTTTACGACGACGGATCTGGGCTCGCAAACCTATTTGCCGATTCCTTTCCTGATGGTGGCCGCCATTTGGTATTTGGCTATTACCTCGGTGCTCATGGTGGGGCAAGCGCGTTTGGAACGGCATTTCGGACGCGGGCATAATCCGCGCGCCAACGCCGCGAAAGCTGCCGGTGCTGGCGGTGAGCCGGAAAATGGTGCTGGCCTGGCTAGCGGTGGGCCGGGCACTGGGAAAGGCCGGGCCGGGGCGGCCACGGCGCGCGGTACCCAATTTTTGGATGTAACGCCCTAGGCGCGGCGCGGACCGCTGAGCTACCACACATAGTTACGAATTTTTATAGAACGGCATACATAAGAACGGTGACGCAGATGGAAACCAAGGCAGAAAAAATGCAAGCACCTGACCCCGGGAATACGCTCGGAAACACGACCAGCAACACACCCGGCAACGCGCCCAGCAACGCGCCCAGCAACACACCCGGCAACACCCCCGGTAACGCGCCCGAGACCGCTGTACCCGGTGCCGTGCCCGCCGCCGCGCCGGTAGCAACCGCGCCCGATACTGCCTCTACCCCGCTGGTGCAAGTGGTGGACGTCCACAAGTATTTTGGGGATTTGCATGTACTCAAGGGCATCAATTTGGAAGTTCAGCAAGGTGAAGTGCTGGTGCTTTTAGGGCCTTCTGGGTCTGGTAAGTCCACACTCTTGCGGTGTTTGAACCAGCTGGAAAATATTTCGGCAGGCCGCATCTACGTAGATGGCGAGTTGCAGGGGATGACGGAATCACCTGCCCCTACAGGGTTTGCTTTGTGGAACGCGAAACGGCAAGGGGCGATTACGGCTGCGGGTACGTGGTTGCAGAAACGTTCCGACGCCGAGGTGGCGGCGCAGCGGGCTCGCATGGGGATGGTGTTCCAGCGTTTTAATTTATTCCCGCATATGACGGCTTTGGAAAACGTGGCGGAAGCACCGGCTCAAGTGGCCGGTTTGCCGGCCGCGCAAGCGCGCGAAAAAGCCGCGCACTATTTGGCCCAAGTGGGCCTTTCGGACCGGCAAGACCACTATCCTTCCGAACTTTCGGGCGGCCAGCAGCAGCGCGTGGCGATCGCGCGGGCCTTGGCTATGGAACCCGAAATCATGCTTTTTGATGAGCCGACCTCCGCGCTCGATCCGGAACTGGTAGGCGAAGTATTGGCCGTGATGAAGGATTTGGCCGCGGCTGGGATGACTATGGTTGTGGTTACCCACGAAATTGGTTTCGCGCGGGAGGTGGCCGATAACGTGGTGTTTATGGATGCCGGTTCCATTGTGGAACAGGGCGCCGCGGAACAAGTTATTGACCACCCGCAAGAACCGCGCGCTCAGGATTTCTTCACCTCAATCCTGTAGCGCGCGGCGCGGCCCGCGCGGCCCACGCGAGCATTTGCTAGGGGTGTCTTCCGCGCCCGCGGCCGCATTCCCGCTGACGCGGCCCACGCGAGCATTTGCTTAGGGACGCGCGGGCATTTGCCTACGCAGCAGGGTTTTCCTTTTGCGCGAGTGCAGCCGTGCCCGCTTCCAGAGTTTCGATGATTTTATCGACGTCGTACACGCAACCACGCCAAATACCACCGGAAACATCTTGCAGCACGGACCACAAACGCGTATCTGCGGGCAGATCCGGATCGGGCTGCAGATCCGGATTCGAGGGCCGGTTCGCTAACACCTGGGCACCTTCCGCATAGGAAAGCGGGGTTTCGGCACTGCCCACGAAATTGAGAGAACCGTCTAGGTTCACGGTATCCACCACGATTTCGATCAGATCCCCATCTTGGATCTTGCCAATTGGGCCGCCCGCCAAAGCTTCGGGCCCCACGTGCCCGAAACAGGCCCCGGTGGAAACCCCGGAGAACCGGGCGTCCGTAATCAGCGAAACATGCTTACCGTAAGGCAACTGTTTGAGCGCGGATGTGAGCTGGTAGGTCTCTTCCATGCCGGTACCGCGCGGGCCCACACCGGCCACGATCATAACGTCGCCCGCCTTGATCTTGCCGTCCTTGAGCGCTGCGATCGCTGCCTTTTCGGAAGCGAAAACGCGGGCCGGGCCAGTTTGCCGGAACACGCCGTCTTCCCCTACTACGCTCGGATCGATAGCGGTAGATTTCACCACGGATCCTTCCGGGGAAATATTGCCCTTCGGGAAGGTCACCGTGGAGGTGAGGCCGCGTTCCTTGGCTACCTCGATATCCATAATCACATCGCCCGGATCGGTGTGGTTCTTTTCCCGCAACCGTTGCTGTACTTGCTGGCGCCGATCCGAAGTTTCCCACCAGTCCAAGTTTTCGCCCAGGGTCTGCCCCGAAACGGTGAGCACATCTTCATGCAAAAGCCCCAGTTCGCGAATCTTGAGCATGGCTTCGGGCACGCCGCCGGCTAGGAATACCACGCCGGTGGGGAACATAACCGGGCCGATCGGCAACACCGAAACAATTCGCGGCACGATCTTATTGATCCGCGACCAATCGTCCACGGTCGGCACCCGGCAACCTGCCTCATATGCAATCGCCGTCAAATGCAAGAGCAAGTTCGTAGACCCACCAAAAGCGGCGTGCATAATCATCGCATTTTCGATCGACTTATCGGTGATAATGTCGCGCGTACAAATTCCTTGTTCCTTCATACGGTGCAAGGCGCGCGCCGAAGCAGTGCCGAGGTCTTTCCAGATTGGTTCGCCAGAAACGCACAGGGCCGAATGTGGCAAGGCCAGCCCCAAAGCTTCACCAACTACCTGGGAGGTGGCGGCGGTCCCCAAGAACTGGCAGCCCCCGCCACCAGAAGCGCAGGCCCGGCACCCTTCCAGGGCCGCATAGTCCAGATCAATCTCCCCGGCCGCATAGCGAATCCCAATAGTTTGGATCGTGCCGAGGTCCTCCCCAACCGTAGGCTGGCGCGTAGCCCCGCCCGGCACCAAAATCGTGGGCGTATCGTGCTGGGAAGCAAGTGCCATCATGGTGGCGGGCAAGCCCTTATCGCAAGAAGCAATACCCATTACCGCTTTCCGGGTGGGTAGGGAACGAATAATTCGGCGCATCACGATCGCCGCATCATTACGGTAAGGCAGGGAATCGAACATGCCGATAGTGCCCTGCGAGCGCCCATCGCACGGATCGGAAGTGTATCCCGCGTAGGGCACATCGCCTTGCCGTTTTAGTTCATTGGCGGCTTCTTCGATCAGCATTCCCAATTCGAAATGCCCGGTATGTAGGCCCAGCGCGGTAGGCGTGCCATCTTCCCCGCGCATACCACCTAGCGTAGAGATAATCATGACGTCGTCTTGCCCGATCGTCTCGGGGTCCCACCCCATCCCCACACCTTGGGTCATCGAAAACAGCACCCCGGAAGGGGCTTCCCGCAGTTGTTTAGCGGTCAGTGGCAGGCGCCCTTTCGGCCCGGGCGCGTGCGTATCTACGTGGTAAAACTCCGGTTCGCGGGGTTGGTAAATCTCATCTAGTAGGTTGCTCATGTCATTCTCCTTTGAATCTTGTGCATCCTTCGTGGTTCTGGTTCTCAGTTTCAGGTGGTAGCGATCCCTTCTGCTTCCATTAGTGCTTCTACCTGGGCGAGTATGCCGCTGATTTGGGTACGTGCCTTCTCCGTAAGTGGTGCGCTTGTGGCCGCGCTACGCGGGGAAATATCGAGCCCGCGTTGCCGGGTGGCTTCCTTGATCGCGGCCGGGAAGAAGGTGACGACGCCGTACAGCGCCGAGGCTGCGTCCAATATCCGCTGGATACTGCGGATCCGGGAAAGATCATTTTCCTGGATTGCGGCAACCCCGGCCGCGCATACTTCGGGGAACACATTGGATAGCCCAGCAATGCAGCCATTCCCACCCGCGAGCACATTGTGGAAGAAGTTTTCGTCCATTCCCGAATAGAAAATGAAATCCGGGGCTAACGGGCTTACTTCGGCAATTAGCTGGCGCGTGCCCGCCACATCCGAAATCGTGTCTTTGATGCCAACAATATTCGGATGTTTTTCTACCAGCTTTCGGATTAGGGGCCCGGTAAGAGGATTTCCAGTACGATCCGGGAAATTATATAGATACACGGGTTTGTCAGCTAAAGCCTGCGCGATCTGGGAAAAATGGGCGAAGAGATCTTCCTCGGAAAGCCGCATATAGTACGGGGCTATGAGGATCACGCTATCGGCGCCGTGGTCAAAAGCATAGCGGGATAGTTCCACGCTTTGCGCTACGGAATTAGCACCGGTTCCGACCATGAGATGGGTTTTCCCGGCCAGTTCTGCCCCGGCAAGGCGAATCAGTTCTTGCTTGCGGGCGGCGTCGAGGGCGAAAAACTCTCCCATAGAACCGAGCAGCAAAATACCGTCCAACCCGGAAGCGCAGAGTTTATCCCAATGGGTCCGGCAGGCATCGGCGTCGATACTCCCGTCCTCGCGGAACGGGGTGATAACCGGGCACAAGTATTTTGGTGCGGGAACTGTTCGCTGCGGGAGCGCAGGTGCGGCCGCAGGATTTTTAGCGGTAGTAGCAGAAGCACGGGCAGAGGTCAAAGTTATTCCTTTCTCTAGCTAAGCGTGATGGGGATTTCAGCGCCGCATTGTTTTTCAGCAATTGTCCGCGCCGCCCCGCACGCTTAGACGAAGACGTTGATGAGCAGGATCCACACAATTCCGAGTACGGAAACCAGGCAGGTTTGCACGGACCAGGTTTTGAAGGTTTGGCCCACGCTGAGGTGGAAATATTCCTTCACTAGCCAGAAACCGGCGTCGTTCACGTGGGAAAGGAAAGTGGAACCGGCACCGATCGCGAGCGCCATGAGGGCCAATTCCACCGGGACCATGCCGGCGGCAAGTGGGGCCACGATACCGGCCGCGGTAATGGTGGCGACGGTAGCGCTACCGGTGGCAACGCGAATGAAAGCGGCTACTAGCCAAGCGGCAAGCAGCGGGGAGATTGGCAGGCCGGAAAGCCAGCCGCCAATAACGTCGGCAATACCGGAATCCACCAGGGTTTCCTTGAAGCCGCCGCCCGCACCCACGATGAGCAAGACGGAAGCGATCGGGGCGAAGGAGCCGCCGATAATATCGGAAACTTCAGAAAGGCTTTTCCCGCGGCCCAGGCCGAGCACAATAATTCCGTAGAGCACGGCTACCAAAAGTGCCACGAGCGGCTTGCCGAGGAAGGCCACCAGGTCCGATTCCCAGCCCACGATCTCGAAGATCGAATGCAAGAGCATGAGGACCACGGGAATTAGCACGATCAGTACGGAAGCGAAGAAACTGGGCCGCTCGCTGTGTGCGACTTCCGATTGGTGGCCTTCGAGGTGTTCGTCGGTTACGTGCGTGGGCACGAGTTTTGCCATGGGCCGAGCCAGCAGCGGGCCGGCGATAATCACCGTGGGGATGGCAATAATCAGGCCGATTCCCAAGGTGAGGCCAATATTGGCGCCCAAGGTGTCGATGGCGATAAGCGGGCCCGGATGGGGTGGCACGAAGCAGTGCAAGCACACTAGGCCGGCCAGCGCCGGCATAGCCAGCAACATGAGTGGCTGTTTCGTGCGGCGCGCTACCAGCATGATTACCGGAACCATGAGCACCACGCCCACTTCGAAGAAGAGCGGGATGCCGATGATAAAGGCAATTAGGGCCATCGCCCACGGGAGCCGTTTGGTTCCTGTAGCCCCAATAATGGTTTCTACGATTTGATCGGCGCCACCGGAACGTATCAATAGTTCGCCGATCATGGACCCGAGGACGATGAGTACTCCTACCCCGCCTACGGTGCTTCCCAAACCTGTGGTGAAGGAGGAGAAAGCATCCAAGAGTGGCGTGCCCGCGATTAGGGCCATCACAAAGGAACCGAAGAGCAGGGCGAGGAAGGGATGCACTTTGAGTGCGGTAATCAAAAGGATAATGAGGGCAACACCCACCAGCGCGGCCACGATGAGCTGGGTGGGAGAGGCACTGCTTGCAGCGCCTGCCGCCGCGGTAAGCGGCAATGTCTGGGTCAGAATTCCAGCCATTGGACTCCTTCCATCAAATACGGTAAATTCACGTTGTGCGAATTTCAGTCCGTCTATCTGAATTTAACCTCACGGTAGCGAGAAAAGCGCATTCCATCAACCGGAACCGCGTTTTAGCAAAATGAATCTTGCTTAATTCTGAGTTTTTTTCGGCAGGTTTTAAGCCAAAAGGCCCAAAACTCCGGTATCTTCCAAGTAACCGAAAGCTTGGAGCCACGGCCGCACGACGGTGTGCCAGCATGTGCCCGCACGCTTCAGGCTCACCGCCGCACGCCGAAGGCAAACCGGTTTGCCGGGCCTGCTGGTTTGCCGGGCGTGGCAAGAACAAGCGTTGTAGGAAAGAAGTAGAGCGATGAGTCAGCACACTGTACACGGTGATAGCGCGTATTATCACGGCGATACCCAGCCTCATACCCAACCTTTGGTTTCCCAGCCACTGGTTTCCGCGGACCTTAGTAAACTCAAGGGTGCCGATCGTGTTTTGGCTCTCCTCATCGTGCTCGCTCACCGGCCCCAAGGTGCCAGTTTGGAAGAACTGGCGGAAATTATGGCGGCCCCAAAATCCACCGTGCATCGTTCCCTAAGTTCGCTGGTTAAATCCGAGCTGGTAACGAATTCTGCACATGGGCGCTACGAAATAAGTGACGAATTTTTGCGCCTCGCTTTTACCTATGCCGAATCACGGCCGCTTACCCAGCGCGTGCAACCAATTCTGAACCGTTTGGTGGCACGGTTCGGGGAGACCGCGCACTATGCGGTACTTGATGGTAACCGCGTGATCTATCAAGCAAAGGCCGAACCGCAGGGCCGTGCTGTAAAACTAACCTCGGTAGTGGGCGGCGCTAACCCGGCCCATGCCACCGCCGTCGGCAAACTTCTCCTCGCTTATAAAACCCACACGCTCACGGACCTCTACGAAATATTGGGCCTCACTCCGCCGAGTACACCGAATACACCGAATACTGACGCCGCTGTAACCGGCGAAGCACGCGCCGCCGCCGTAACCGGCAAAGCACACGCAGCTGCCCCCGCACACGCCACCAAAGCCGGCGTGGCAAGTGGGCCGGCTGCACCCAGCGCGGGTAGCACGCCCGAATTGGAGAGGCGCACGGCCCATACCATTACCTCGGTACCGAAATTGTGGAAAGAACTAGAAATCATTCGCGCCCAGCAATACGCGGTGGATCGCGAGGAAAGCGAAAACGGACTCAACTGCCTGGCCGTGCCGTACTACGCGCCGGGTAGTCAATATTTGGCCGGCGCGATCAGCGTTTCAGCAATTGCCTTCCGCATGCCGCTCCACGTTTTAGAAGAAAACGTGGCGGAAATCCGCGAAATCGTAAATACGAGCGGGCAGTAAAACGAGGCGAAGGTAACCGCGCGGTCTTGCCTAACTATCGCCTAACTAACGGCGCCCCTACCTAATTAGCAGGTACCTATTTAGTAGGCACCTAATTAGCGCCTAATTAGCAGCGCCGCAAAATAAACGGCCCGGGCAGGAAAAACGCATTCCTAGCCCGGGCCGTAGATATATGTTTTTACTTTTTCGCGCTACCGCGCACCGCAAACGCAACTGGAGTTTTACTGCCGGTGTTCGCGGTAGTAGGCAATCAGCGCGCGCGTGGATGGATCTTGGGCCGCGAGGGCTTCTTCATCTCCGGCAATGGCGGGTGCCAGGTCGATTGCCATTTGTTTGCCCAGTTCCACACCCCACTGGTCGAAGGAATCGATCCCCCATACCACGCCTTGAGTGAAGGTGATGTGTTCGTAAAGGGCAATGAGCTGGCCGAGCACTGCCGGCGTGAGTGCCGGCGCCATGATAGACGCCGTCGGCTTATTACCCGGGAACACGCGGGCGGGCACGATTTCTTCCGGTGTGCCTTCAGCCCGTACCTCATCGGCCGTCTTGCCGAATGCCAAGGCCTTCGTTTGGGCGAAGAAGTTACCGAGGAACAGCTCATGCTGGTCTGCTTCCCCATCTCGCAAGGCGTAGGTGGGGTTGGCAAAAGCAATGAAATCTGCGGGGATAAGCTGCGTGCCCTGGTGGATGAGCTGGTAGAAAGCATGCTGGCCATTAGTGCCGGGTTCGCCCCAGAACACTTCGCCAGTTGCGGTAGTAACCGGGCTGCCGTCCCAGCGCACCCGCTTGCCATTCGATTCCATGGTGAGCTGCTGCAAATAGGCCGGGAAACGGTGCAGGTACTGCGAGTACGGGAGCACGGCGTGGGTGGCCGCCCCGAAGAAGTTCACGTACCACACATTGAGCAAGCCCATCAGCAAGGGCACATTCTTTTCCGGTGCTGCCTGCGCGAAATGCTCATCGATCGCATGGAAACCGGCCAGGAAATCGTCGAAGTTATCCGGGCCGATCGCAATCACCAGGGAAAGGCCAACCGCGCTGTCTACCGAGTAGCGGCCGCCCACCCAGTCCCAGAACCCGAAGGCATTCTCCACCGAAATACCGAACTCGGATACCTTCTCCAAATTGGTGGACACCGCCACAAAGTGCTTAGCTACGGCGTCGGCACTTTGTACCCCGCGCGCCGCCAACTGCTGGAGCAACCAGGTACGTGCCTGGCGCGCATTCGTAAGGGTTTCCAGGGTGGTAAAGGTTTTGGAGGCAACGATAAACAACACGGTTTCTGGATCGACGCCGCGTAGCTTCTCCCCCACATCGGTGGGATCAATATTGGAAATAAACCGGCATTCTAAACCGTCCTTTACGTACGGTTTAAGTGCTTCATAGGCCATTACCGGCCCGAGGTCGGAACCACCGATCCCAATATTGATAACGGTGCGGATCGGTTTACCCGTCACGCCCTTCCATTCGCCCGAGCGGACCGCGCGCGCAAAATCGTACATGCGGCCTTTCACTTCATGCACATCGGCCACCACGTTTTGCCCATCTACTACGAGCTCATCGGTGGCCGGGCGGCGCAAAGCCGTATGCAAAACCGCGCGGTCTTCAGTGGTGTTGATATGCGCGCCAGCATACATAGCATCCCGGCGTTCGAGCACCTTGGTTTCCGCGGCCAGTTCTAGGAGGGCATCACGCACCGGCGCCGTCAAATAAGACTTCGAAAGATCTACGTTGAGGCTCCCCGCCTCATACGTGAACTCGCTGGCCCGTTGCGGATCAGCGGCAAACCAGCTCCGGAAATCCACCTGGAAATCCGCATACAATTTTTCGAGTTTCGCCCATGCGGCCGTACTCGTGGGATCAATTGGTTTCTGCATGAGTCCTCCACGTTGAAGAGTATGTAACACAACCATCCTAACCAACGCCGCGCACTGTGGTATAGGCCGCTTTGCGCAGGCGCGCCAGCCAGACAGGCCGCATTTCTGCCCCCCCCCCCCCCCGAAAATACTGCCCCGCTAGCGGCTCATCGCCCCCGCAAACGGCTGTCACCCTCCCCGAAAAAGCAGACGCCCACTACCCGCCCCGAACTACACCTGCTACCCGCAAAGCTACTACCCGCCCCAAAATGATCGCGCGGCAAACCGGCAGTATGCAGCAAACCCGCAGATCGCAGCCAAGTTTGAAGAATCGCGGGCTTAAATCCCGCCTAAATCTTCCCCCATTTGAAAGAATTATCGGAGAAACAAGTGAGGAGAAGCCCATGGCGAATCTTGAATCTATTAGGCAGGCGAGTGCTTCAAGCCAAAATGTGCCTTCTACGGAAGAGCTAGCCGGCCCTGGCCTGGTTCACTCAGACCGTCCGAAGCTCGCCGTTCTCACCTCTGGTGGCGATGCTCCCGGAATGAATGCCGTGTTGCGCGCGGTAGTACGTACTTCTTTGCAAAATAAATGGCAGCCCTGTGTAATCCACGAAGGTTGGAAGGGGGCGATTGCCGGTGGCGATTTCATCCAGCCCGTGGTGTGGGGAGATATGTCTTCCATCTTGGAAAAGGGCGGCACCGTGATCGGTTCGGCGCGTTCCTCCGAATTTCGGGAGCCGGAAGGCCAACGCGTTGCCGTCAAAAACTTTGTACAGGCAGGGATTGACCACCTGGTAGTGATCGGCGGGGATGGCTCACTCACCGGCGCCAACCTACTCCACGAACGCTGGCCAAAATATTTGGAAGAACTGGTAGCCAGCGGGGATATTACGAGCGAACAGGCCGCAAAATATCCGGAACTGCAAGTGGTGGGCGTGGTCGGCTCGATTGATAACGACCTCGTAGGTTCAGATATTACGGTAGGTACGGATACGGCCCTGCACCGTATTTTGGATGCGATTGATGCGATTACTTCTACCGCGGCTTCTCACCAACGCACTTTCATCGTGGAAGTAATGGGCCGGCGGTGCGGATATTTGGCTTTGCAAGCGGCCGTGGGTGGCGGTGCCGACTACGTGTTTATTCCCGAACATCCACCGGAAGACGGTTGGGAAGACGCCATGTGTAACCGTCTCACCCAAGGCCGGCAAGCCGGGCGGCGCGCGCAGATCATTATTGTGGCGGAAGGTTGCGAGGATCGGCACGGCGAAAAAATCACGGCCCAACGGATCCAACAAGCAATTAAAGACCGGTTGCACGAATCTCCGCGCATCACCGCCCTCGGGCACGTGCAACGCGGTGGCACTCCTTCCGCTTATGACCGGTGGATGTCTACTTTGCTTGGCTACACCGCCGCCGTGGAACTCATGGGGATGCAAGCCGGCGATGACTCCTGCATTATCGGCGTATGCAATAACCAACTGCAGCGTTTGCCGCTGGTTAAAGCGGTAGCTAACACGCAACAGGTAGCGCAGGATCTTGCCGCTGGTAATTACGACGCCGCAGTGGCCAGCCGCGGCAAGGGGTTCCAGCAGATGCTCAATATTTTCTCGGCGATCTCCCGGCCCTTCCCCGCCCCCAAACCGCGCCCTGATGGGCGTAGCCCGCGCCTGGCCATTATGCATGTGGGCGGGCTGGCCCCCGGAATGAATCCGGCGGCGCGCACGGCGGTACGGCTCGGCATTGACCGCGGCTATACCATGTTGGGAGTAGAAGGCGGATTCCCCGGTTTGATTGCGGGAGACGTCCACGAACTGCACTGGATGGACGTGGATTCTTGGGCTGGTTTAGGCGGGGCCGCGTTGGGCACGCGCCGCGCGATCCCCACGATCGACCAGTACTTCACGCTTGCCCAGTCGATTGAGAAAAACCAGATTGACGGGATTATTCTCATTGGCGGCCTGGCCGGTTACGAAGCAGCTTTGGCACTTACCCAGGAACGGCATCGCTACCCGGCTTTCAATATTCCGATCGTGTGTGTACCGGCCACGATTGACAACAATTTGCCGGGCGCAGACTTGTCCATCGGAGCGGATTCGGCACTGAACACTAATGTGCGCGCAATCGACAAAATCCGCGAATCGGCTTCGGCTACCAACCGGTGTTTCGTGGTGGAAGTAATGGGACGCCGTTCCGGGTATTTGGCTTTGATGAGCGGGATCGCTACCGGCGCCGAACAGGTTTACCTCTTCGAACTGGGTATTACCCTCAAACAGCTCACTAATGATTGCCAGCGGATGATCCGTTCCTTTAGCGGCACCCGCACCCTCTACTTGGTAATCCGCAATGAGAACGCCTCCAAGTACTACACCACTGAGCTCCTGGCTAATATTTTCGAAGAAGAAGGCGGCAATCTTTTCGATGTGCGGGCCAATATTATTGGCCACCAGCAACAAGGCGGCGAACCTAGCCCATATGACCGGACGCTCGCGGTGAAACTCGTAGACGCCGCCCTAGACGAAATCGACCGGCAATTCGATTCGGGCCGTTTCGCTTCCCGTTATGTGGGGCAGGTGCGCGGCGAATTTGTAACCCATCCGATCCTCCACATGGACGAGCAGATGAATATGGAAACCCGCCTACCCTATGACCCGTGGTGGTTGGGCGTATTACCGGTGCTCTACACCGTAGGAGAACGTTTCTGGGCGGGCGAACAACTACCGCTAGATCTGTACACCCGCAAATACCCAGACAAATACCTGGACTAGCGCCAACTAACGCGAGTGCCAAGTACGCGAACACCACCCAACGCTAACTATATGGAAGCGCCAGGTACCACAGGTACCAACTGCGCGGCCAATGAGCGGCCAATGAACTGCGTAGCTGACTACCAACTCGCGTTACCTCAGCGCAATAGAGCGCCCCGCACCGGCTAGGTTTAGTTCCTGCCTGGTGCGGGGCGCCCTAGTTTATCTACAAGTGCGCCGGTTGCCGAGGCACCCGCTTCGCCGTACACCGGTTGTCGAGGGAGTCGGCTGCCGCGGCACGGGTTTGTGCCGCGCCCGCAGTTTGTTCTTATTGTGCTTTGACTTCTGCCAAGTAGGCGTCCGGGTCGAAGGGTTCGTATTGGCCGATTGGGCTTTCTTGCTTTTCCCGCTCGTCGATCTTCTTGCCGGCAATCCGGTCCATAATCATGGCGATCGCGCCATCTCCGGTCACATTCGTGGCGGTACCGAAGGAATCGAGCGCAATATAGGTGGCAATCATGAGCCCCACCTGGGCATCATTGAAGCCGAGCATGGAAGTAATAATGCCAATCGATGCCATAATCGCCCCGCCCGGCACGCCCGGTGCGGCAATCATAATAATGCCGAGCATGCAAATGAAAGCAATCCACTGCCCGGTAGTGATCGGCATCCCCTGCGTGAAAGCAATCGCCATGGCAAAAGCCGTGATCTTCGACGTCGAACCCGAAAGGTGAATCGTGGCGCACAATGGCACCACGAAGCTAGCGATCGGTTCGCGCACCCCGTTCTTCAACGTTTGCCGCAAGGTCACCGGAATCGTAGCCGCAGAGGAAGAAGTACCCAGCGCCGTCAGGTAAGCGTCCTTCATATTCCACAGTGCCCGGAAAGGATTCTTGCGGTCCACTACCCCGGCCACAATGAACTGGGCCAGCAGAATTACCACTTCCAACGCCAACACAATCACGACGACGATGAGCAGCACCCGCATCACATTAAAGGCCGCACCGCTCGCGGTGAGATTCAGGAAAATCCCGAAAATATGCAAGGGCAGCAAGGGAATGATGATCTTGGAAATCAGCGCATTGATGATTTCCTTAAATTCGAGGAAACCGCGGCGCAATACCCCGCGCGGTACCAAAGCCAGACCGATCCCCATAATGAAGGACAAAATGAGCGCCGTCATCACCGAGAAAACGGGCGGCATTTGCAATACTTCGGTGGGCAAATAGCCCGGCGTGGTGCTAAACGTATCTTGCGCGGCTTCTGCCGAACCGGTACTTGCCCCTAGTCCCGCGAAAGCATTCGGATCTAACACCTTGTCGTACAACGCGTTGCAGACGAAGAGGGTGAGGAAACCAGAGAACAAGGTAGAGGCGTACGCAATAACGGCCGTGAGGAACAGCCAGTATCCGGCACCGCGCCCCAAATCCCCAATCGCCGGCACAATCAGGCCCACGATAATCAGGGGAATGCAGAAGTTCAGGAACAGGGCAAAAACGTCATTGAAGGTGTAGAAGACGCGGGAGAGCCCTTCCGGGAAAAACATTCCGCACACAATGCCAAGGATTATTGCCAAGATAACCCACGGCAAGATCCCCAATTTCTTGAGTGTTTCCATACCATCCTCCGCTAATAAATAATCGCGGGAAGGAGGCGGGCAACTGTGCTATATCGCTCCCCTTACCGCGAAAATGATGTATGAATCCTTACACGATCTTCGTTTAAAAGCGATTTGTGTTCACATCGTGACACGCGCACGGCGTGCCCTAGTTAAAAACACCAGCGACGTGCCCCGCTTAAAGCACCGGTAGCATGCCCCGCTTATAGCACCGGTAGCGTGCCCCGCTTAAAACACCGGTAGCGTGCCCCGCTTATAGCACCGGCGGGGTGCTCGCAAAACGAGCCAAGAAGGTCAGTACGGATGCGAAAGCCAGCAGGGTGGCAACGTCTAGCCACCGGGAACGTATGCGTGCCACCGCCCCTTCCGGAGCCAAAGCCCGGGCTACTGCACCTACTACCATCCCCGCAGCCAGGCCATACACCGCGTAGCGGGCCGACCACAGGAAGGCCGCGCCGATACAAGCCACGACCCACACCGCCACAACCACGTAGTAAGCAAAGCAAGGCATCCGGATATTCACGCCTGCCATCCTAGCGTGCCCCAGCCAGCGCCGGAAACGACTAGCCTGGAAGCATGCGTATCGGGATTATTGGCACGGGGATTGCGGGCTTGCGCACCGCCGCCGAATTGCGGGAAAACGGTTTTGCCGGAGAGATTTTGGCCTGGGACCTGGAGCGATGCCCGCCCTATGACCGCCCGCCACTGTCCAAAAACCTGTTCACGGATTTTACGCATCTGCTAGCCGCAGACGGCCTGGGAGATTTCGCGGCGCTCGGCGTCACCGTTATTTCCGATCCGGCGGATCGGGTGTGGCGCCACGATGAGTTGCTGGAACGTTTTGAAGACCGGTGGCATATTGAATCTGCTGCGCCGGAAGAAATCGTGGACGCCGTCGTTATTGCTTCGGGCACGCAACCGCTAATGACCCTCCCTAACGCTCTACCTTTGTATACCGCGCGTGATGCGCACAGTTTGCGGGCGCGGATCACCCCGCAAAGCGTGGTACATATTGCCGGTTCGGGCTGGCTTGGTACCGAGCTTGCGGCCACTATCGCGGCCTTTGGTGCGCACGTTGAGCTGTGGGGCCGCTCCGGGCATTTTTTGGGTGCGAACCTGGGCGCGCAGGTAGACGAATTGTGGCAAGGGTGGTGCGCGCGGGCGGGCGTGGTCTGGCATCCGGAGGCCTATCCGCAAAAACTGTGGCGCGGCAAGCCCGCCTTTGCGGAACCTGACGTGTTGGTGGAAGCTAGCGGTTCGCGTCCGGCGCTCGGTTTTGTGCGCGAGCCGGTTGCCTTTTCGCCGCGCGGTGCCCTGGTGGTAGATGTGCGCGGCCGGGTACTCGCCCCGAACGGCGATCCTATTCCCGGTCTTTTCGCCGCCGGGGACGCGTGCGATACGTATTTGCCGCGCCAGGTTGCCAGCGAAGTTTCCGATAATGTGCCAGGTGACACTCCGGACCTGGCTACCCGCAACACCGCGTATACCAGCACCGGCAACCCCGCATTCCCCGGTACGAGCAACCCCGCACGCACCGGCACCGCCGCAGGTACCTTCGCCGGCAACAACTCGACTCGTACCGTTACTGGTAACGCCGCACGCAAATTTATGGATACCCGCGAACTACTTCTCGGTGGGCATTGGCGGTCTGCGCTTGCTAGTGCGCAGCGCGTGGCCGCCACAATTTGCGGCTTGCCCGGCCCGGAGTGGCTTCCCGCCCCGGAAGCTTTTTCCACCCAGTTTGGCCACGAGATTGCGCTCCTGGGCAGCTGGGAGAAAATTAGCGCGGCCGCCTCTTCCCCAACGGTTACCGAAACCGCTACCGGGCAGGTCTTTACCTGGTACGACGCCGCCCACCCGAGCCGCCCGCAAGCCGTCCTTACGGTTGATTCGCCCCGGGAAACTTCCCGCGCCCGCCGGCAGTTGCGTATCCCCGTTCCGCCCGCCGCCCGCCAGTAGTAGCGGCGCGTAGCCACCCGGCCAAAATATTCGCAGCCGGGCAGGCCGGGACAGCCCCGGGGCTCTGCATTCTTACCCCGGGCAACAAGGTCTGCACCGAGCGGGCAAGGGTAGATCTCCTGCCCGCTTTCCCGGCTATGCGAGGTACCATCGCTGGCACCGGGCAGTCCGCTACGGTTAGCGCCGGCCCGGCTGCGCGAGTTTCTTACCGGTGCAGGAGTTTGAAGAAAGCATCGATGGATTCGAAGCTCACCACGGTTTTAGTATCCAGGTTGACGATCAATAGCAGGCACCACGCCCCCAAACCGGCGATGGCGAGCATTACGATGGTGTGTTTCAGTATGCCCCAGTTTTTACCGCGCGCCAGTGCCCAACCTAGGAGCAGTACCACGCTCAGGCCGCAGAGTACTGGCCCGAGCGGTCCGGTAAAAAATGCGTCCTGTTTTATATCGGTTTTCTTCGCTACCGCGTTATCGGGCACTTCGCCTTGCCACCAGCGTAAGGCTTCGGGGAAATGGTCATGCCAAATCTTCCAATTATGGCCGCCGCGCGGGTCCAGGTAGGTTTCCACCGGCAAATTTGGTTTGTTTACCTGGCTCACTTCTTGTAGGAACACTTCCGAATCTGTATCCCCGGTGGTTCCCGTGAGGTAGAACCGTTGCGGCCAACTAGCTTTCTGCATCATATTGGTGATGGTGTAGGAGGAAACGGCCCGCGGGTCGTCTTGGAGCCGGCCTGTCATGGGCGGGTTGTAGCCTGACATCGAAATCACGCTGCCAAAAATTTGCGGGTGGGACAGGCCGAGTACCGGAGCACACCAACCGCCGTAGGAGGCACCCGCGATTGCCCAGTCGTTACGGTTTTGCGAGGTAGAGAAGTTTGCTTGTACCAGGCCGACGACGTCTTTCGTCACCCACGAACCCGCTTGGGGCCGGCCGGCAATATCCACACAGTCTGGGGATTCGCTATCCAGCTCCAGTTTCGGGATGGCAATAATGGTGTCTGAAGTTATGCCAGGCATTTGGCCGTCCAGGTCCAAAACCTTTGGAATGTCAGAGGTGAGTGAAGGATAGCCTTCCAGCAAGATTACTACCCGATAGGTTTTCGCCGGATCGTAGTCGCTGGGAACCCACACCCAAACGGGCATGGTAACGCCAGAATTCGGGCCGGTGAAATCGGTTTTGAGGGCGCCGTTTTCGGGGTCGCGCACAAACTGGGCTTTCCACTGCGGGCCATCAGGTGCTTCTAAGGGCCGGTCGTGGCCGGTGTAGGCCGGGATCGCGGCTTCTTCTACCTGCACCTCGCGTTCTTCTTTCACTCCTGCTAAAGCGGCAACGGACCGCCAGGTAGGGGCAAAATGCCGGGCGTGGTTGATCGCGAAGCAAACCGTAACAAAACCGGAAACGGGTACTAGTAGCACCACTACGGCGCTAATAATCCGCCCCCAGATGCCACGCGCATTTTTCAAGCGCCAGCCCGCAAGGGCTACCAAGCCCACAAAGATCAGGGCACTGACCAGTAAGGTCCATTTCGAATCAGGAGCAAACACTCAGCTAGTCTAGATTTTTACTAAGCCGGTGCGGCGGCTCGCCCCTCCACCCCACGGCGGACGCGCCGTGAAACTGGCGGATTTTCGGGCAAGTTAACACGCTAAGACTGCTCTGGCGACACGCCGACCGCCGGTCCCGTCCCCGTATCTGCACTCGGCGCTGTGTTAACAGTGCCGGCAGGGCTCGCAGCGTTAGCAGTACCGGCAGAGCCCGCACTGTGAACACTACTAGCAGCACTAGCAGTACTAGCGGGGCTGGCCGAGCTGGCGGAAATGGTAGAGCTAGTACTGGAGGAACTGGTAGAGCTGGCCGAGCTGACGGTGCTGGCCGAGCTGGCGGCGCTGGTAGAGCTGGCAGTGCTCGCAGCTGAGCCGGCAGGGTTCGCAGCTGAGCCGGCGTCAGGATCGGGTAAGGACGCTACCTTGCTTCGGGTGCGGCGCTGGGCTAGATAAACTTGCAGACGGCGGGCACCGAAACGCGAAAGTTCGATCAAGGCAGGCACGGCGAGGAATGGAAGACCTACTTCTAGCAGTATCATGCCGGCAACGCGCGGCGCGTTGGGGCCTACTTCGGCCATGCGGCCCGGGCCGATGCCTCCCCGCGTAAGTGCGGCAAGGGCGGCGGTAATCAAAATTACTTCGGCCAGCGCCAGCGCGAGTTTTTCCCAGCGGCCCGATTGGCGTACCCGGTACCAGCCGTATACTCCGGCCAGGCACCCGATAGCCACCAGGATGGCGATAAGCCAGGATTTTGTACCTGCCGGTTCGGGTAGCGCACCGAAAAGCGGGATCGCCGGGATGGGAGCGCCCACTCCACCGAGGGCCGAGAAATGTGTGCCCTCCCCCACCGCAAATCCGGCTCCGCTCGCATAGGCAAGCGCCCAGGCAAGCCCGGCAGGTAGGAAGAAGAGTTGAGCTACCACTAGCAAGAAACTCGAAGTGCCAGAAACCAGGTAGCTGGCGTGGATGGCGCTGATCCGATCCCACCCGGATATAAGGGCAACAATCAGCAGAATTACACTGAAAATGGCGAGGGCACCCACCAGTGGCCGCGCGATCTTCCACGCGGCTACTAGGCGTGCCAGATAGAGAATTTCGGGTGGTTCTTCCCAGGCGAATTGCGCGGCGAAGGCGGCGAATAGCCCGCCACCCACAATCGCCCATAAAAGTGAAGAATGGGCAAGGGCCAGGCCGGAAGCAATAGCCCCTAAAACCGCGCCGGTGCTCGCGGCAATGAGTACATCCCACCAGTCGGTTATACGCGCGGAACGTAAAAAGCTGCGTAGCGTCAGGAAAATAATGAGGGTGAGCAGTAGTGGCGGTAAGGAAATATGGGCTCCGGCTACCACGATGGGGGTGCCGAAGGAGAGTAACCATACCGAACTGCCGAAGTTGCTGGCGTCTTGCCACTGCACGTCGCCGAGCAGTGGGGAGCTGGCGGTGAGCACATAGGCAAGCACGCACACCAGCACCACGCCGAGCCACGTCAGCATGTAAGCCTGAACTACGGCCAGGCCGACGGCGACCCGGCGAGGATACGTAAACATCAAGCTTATTGTTCCTCGCCGGGCCAGGCTCCGGCTAGCACGCGGCTGGTGTGTTGCACACGCCGCACGCTAGCCGAAACTTCGCGAGGTTCACTGCGTTTACTGCAGGGCCGGTTTACTGCAGGGCCGCGCCCCTTATTGCGGCGCCGTGACTCTTGTTGCAGACCCGCCTCGCTTATTGCACCGCTTACTGCAGGGCTTACTGCAGGGCTGCCACCATTTTGGTGACGTATTCGCCCACGGCTTGCGGTGCTTTTTCGGGCCCGCTTTCGTGAATCAGCCGGACGATGGCCGAGCCAACGATAACGCCGTCGCTTCGGGCAGACATTTGGCTGGCCTGCTCCGGCGTGGAAACCCCGAATCCTACGGCACTCGGCACCTGTGTGGTATCGCGAATCACCCGCACGATCGATCCGATATCCGTGGTGATTTCCGAACGCACGCCCGTCACCCCTAGCGAGGAAACCACGTAAATGAATCCGGTGGCACTCGCCGCGATTTGCGCGATTCGTTCCTTGGAGGTCGGGGCAATTAGCGGGATGAGGGAAATGCCGTGCGCGGCGAAGGTGGGCGCGAACTCAGTGTTTTCCTCATGGGGCACATCGGCCAAAATAGCGCCGTCTACCCCGGCCGCGGCAGCCGCCTGGCTCCATTTTTCAATCCCGTAGGAAAACACGGAATTGGCGTAGCCCATGGTGATGAACGGGGTGTCCGGGAATTCTTCGCGCAATTGTGCAATCATCGCGAAGATTTTGTCCGTGGTGGCCCCACCCGCAATCGCCCGGGCGGAAGCAGCTTGAATTACTGGCCCTTCGGCCATGGGATCCGAAAACGGCATCCCGAATTCTACGGGCCCGGCCCCGGCCTGAATCGCTGCTCGCACGCAGTTCGCCGTCGTCTCTAAATCTGGATCCCCGCAAGTAAAGAAGGGGATAAATACTTTGCCGGCGGCAAAGGAACGGTGAATGCGAGCAACGGAAGCGCTCAACGCATCTGGAAGTGAGTTAGTCATGAATATCTTCTCCCCGGTAGCGGGCGATCGCCGCCACATCTTTATCGCCGCGGCCCGAAAGGGTGACAACGACGATCTTGTCCTTGTCCATCTTTGGCGCCACCTGCATCGCATACGCCAGGGCGTGGGCGGATTCAATCGCCGGAATAATGCCCTCGGTGCGTGAAAGGTATTCGAAAGCCTCTACGGCTTCTTCATCGGTGATCGGCACGTAACGGGCCTTGCCCGTATCATGCCAGTAGGCGTGTTCGGGGCCGATGCCCGGATAGTCCAGCCCGGCAGAAATCGAATATACGGGCGCGATTTGGCCGTATTCGTCTTGGCAGAAGTAGCTCTTCATACCGTGGAAAATACCTTCCCGGCCGGTGGCGATAGTGGCTGCGGTATCGGTGGAATCCACGCCGCGCCCGGCCGCTTCGGTAGCTACGAGTTCTACACCCGGTTCGTCAATAAAGTGGTAGAAGGAACCGGCCGCATTCGATCCCCCACCCACGCAGGCCACCACCATATCGGGGAGCCGGCCTTCCGCGTCGAGAATCTGTTCGCGCATTTCCTTGGAAATAACCGCCTGGAAATCGCGCACGATCGTGGGGAACGGATGCGGCCCCATCACCGAACCAATGCAGTAATGAGTATCGTCAATACGTGAAGTCCACTCCCGGAAGGCTTCCGAAGTGGCATCTTTGAGCGTGCCCGTGCCGGAAGCGACCGGTATTACTTCCGCGCCCAGCAACCGCATCCGGTAAACGTTGAGCGCCTGGCGTTCCGTATCTTCCTTCCCCATAAAGACCACGCATTCCATACCGAAAAGCGCGGCCGCGGTAGCGGTAGCCACCCCGTGTTGGCCGGCTCCGGTTTCGGCGATTACGCGGGTCTTCCCCATTTTCTTGGCGAGCAATACTTGGCCGAGCACATTATTGATTTTGTGGGCACCGGTATGGTTGAGATCTTCGCGTTTCAGATAGATCTTGGCGCCGCCCAAATCTTGCGTCATCCGCTGCGCGAAATAGAGCCGGGAGGGCCGGCCCGCGTAGGAATTAAACAGTTCCTGCAACTCGCGGTTGAACTCCGGGTCATTGCGATATTTCTGGTATGCCGCATCAAGCTCGATAACAGCATTCATGAGCGTTTCCGGAATGTATTGGCCACCGTGGATGCCAAAACGTCCGGCCTGCTGAGTAGGCATATCCGCTCCTTTCCTTTCAAATTATTAGGTAGTGAGTAGTTAGTGGAGTGAGTGGCGGTACTAGTGGCCGCGCAGTTCTGCCAGCGCGGCAGTTTTATTATCTGCCCGCATCAGGGTTTCCCCAATGAGGATCGCATCCGCCTGGGCCGCTCGTACCGCATCCACATCCGCCGGAGTTTTCACCCCGGATTCGGCCACGAAAATCGTGCCTTCCGGAACGTAGGCGCGCAGTCTTTGGGCATTCGAAAAATCTACTTCGAAAGAGGTGAGATCCCGGTTATTGACGCCGATGATCTTCGCCCCGGAAGCGGCCGCCCGCTGTACCGCGGCGTCGTCATAAGCTTCCACCAAGGCACTCATCCCCAAAGATTCGGCAAGCTCACGGTATTCGCGAGCCTGCTCGGTGCTGAGCAGTTCACAAATTAGCAAAACCGCCGCCGCCCCAAGCAATTTCGCTTCATAAATCATGTATTCGTCGATTATGAAGTCTTTCCGCAAGGTGGGAATCGAAACTTCCCGGGAAATTTCCGCTAAATATTCCGGTGCCCCAAGGAACCAGCGCGGTTCGGTGAGCACGGAAATTGCTTCTGCCCCGGCCGCTTCGTATTCCTGTGCGATTTGCAGGTACGGGAAATCTTCCGCGATCACGCCTTTCGAAGGGCTCGCTTTTTTCACTTCGCAAATAAAGGCCACATCCGGCCCGCGCAAAGCCTTTTCAAAAGCGAAATCTCCCAGTTTGTGTGCGGGTGCGGCTTCTGCCTGCGCGCGTAGTTGCGTAAGCGGGGTACGACGCCGCCGCTCGGCCACTAATTCTCGCGTATTTTCCGCAATTTGCGCCAGAATATTCATTACTTCCTTACGTTGGACTCGGTTACAAATTTTTCGATTTGTTCGTATGCAGCGCCGCTATCAACAAGTTCGCGCGCTAGTTCTAGGCCGTTAGCCAAGGAGCTCGCCGCGCCGGCCACGTACAGCCCGGCCGCGGAATTGAGCAGCACGGTGTTGCGTTTTGCGCCCTGAATTTTTCCGCTCAAAATATCGCGCGTGATTTGTGCGTTTTCATCCGGGGTGCCACCGGCAAGGTCGCTCTTATTGGCCCGGGGTAGGCCAAATACTTCCGGATAAATCTCGTAGGAGCGGTATTCGCCATTTTTGACCTCGCATACTTCCGTGGGCGCGGAAACCGAGATCTCGTCGAGTTTATCTTTCCCGTACACCACCATGCCGTGCTTCACGCCAAGGTCGTTAATAACGCGAGCGAGCGGTTCTACCAGGTATCCGTCGTAGACGCCGAGCACCATATATTCCGGGCGCAACGGATTGGTCAGCGGGCCGAGAATATTGAAAACCGTGCGGAATCCAAGTTCTTTACGGATCGAACCGACGATACCCATCGACTTATGGTACCGCTGCGCAAACATGAAACACATATTTATATCGCGCAAAAGCCGCGTGCAGGTTTCTGGGTCTTGGTCAATATTTACGCCCAAGCTTTCCAAGCAGTCCGCAGTACCTGATTTGGAGGAGGCCGCACGGTTACCGTGCTTCGAAACTTTTACTCCCCCGGCTGCAATAACAAACATCGAAGTTGTGGAGATATTGAAGGAGGAGGCGTTATCTCCGCCGGTCCCCACAATTTCCAAAGTGTCAAAGGGAACCTCGAAGGTTTCGGCCATTTCACGCATGGCGGCAGCAGAGCCAGAGATTTCTTCCGTGGTTTCTGCGCGCGCATTCTTAGTGGAAAGTGCGGCCAAATAAGCAGCGTTTTGAGTGGGTGTAGATTCCCCGCTCATAATTTCCTTCATGACGGTATAGGCTTCGTCGAAGGTCAAATCACCTTTACCAACGACCTTCTGGATTGCTTCTTTAATCATTGTTCTTCTTTCTTTCGCCGGTGCTACTGTGGTTTAGAAAAAACTCCGCTTTTTACTCACAGGGGCGGGAAACCGAGTGCCTTAGAACTGGGTTTCTACTGTTTGCGTGGTTGTTGGTTTTACGCTGTTGTTGCGGTTCTGTTGCTGGCTTCCCGCGATATGTTTAGCGACCCAAAAGACGTTGCCGGCCGCATATATACCACGAGCAACACAGATACCACGAGCAACATAGCTACCGCGAGCAACACACATACTGCGGGCCGGAAAACGCTGCCGACTGGTAAATATTGCCTGCCGGAAAATCCCGCCCACTAGAAAACACTGCCGTTAAAACGCCGCTTATACACAACTACCTGCGTACCTGCGCGACGTATACACGGTGCTGACCGCAGTACTGATAACGCTACAAAGAACAGCGCTAACAACGGCGCGCACAAGATTGCAAAACGGTGCAACAAAACAGTGCAAACAGTTGCCACTGGAGTGGGGAGGCGTGAATTATCGCTCCCCGGGCGGGCGTAGCAAGATCACGCGTTCTGAAGAACTATGCGCGATGGCGGCCGGAGCCACGATGGCTTGGGCCACGCGTGAACCGATGCGGCGCATAGAAAGCGCGGTAGCCGCCGAGCGACGAACATCGGTGTGATTGCGATAATGGCGGAAGTAACTGGTAGCTCCGCCGAAAAAACTGGTATACGGGTGGGTACGACGCACGGTATTCCCCTTCATTGAGCTAGACGATGGGCGCGAAAATTACGCCCACCACCATCGCCGTGCTGGCGCAGTTCCTTCCAGCCAGGTACCTGCGTGCCAAGAACGCGTTTGCCGGCTGTCTTCTGCCGCCGTTTGCGCCAGGGCCGCGGAACCCTCGGTTCCCAAGGCCACCCGGCCGCTTCTTTGTTCCACGCTTACCATGGCACCAGATTAGCGCATTTTCCCGCAAAGGTGAAAACCGTCCATATTTTGCGGCACTCGGCCGGCGGGTTTCCCCGGCGGCTGCTACCGCCTCCTATTCGGCATCTGTCGCATCGTCCGCTTTGCTTAGCGGCGCGAAGCGGAGCAGTAACCGTTTGGTCACTCCCCCACCGAAGCGCACTTTCGCCGTCGTCGACTTACCGCTACCTTCGAAGGAAAGTACCGTGCCGGTACCGAACGCCTTGTGCTGCACGCGGTCCCCTACTCGTAAACCACCGGTACCGTCCGCTTCCGCAGCGTTACTCTGCGCGTCTGTTGCCGCCGTTTTCGTGTTTCCGGTTCCCAGCTTGGTGCCGGTGCTTGCAGCTTGCGCGCTATCGGTACCGGTACGCGCCGGTCTCGTACTGGTTTGCGTTGTGGCATCTTCCGTTTGCCGACGCCGCACGCCCAGTTTCCCGGGCACGAACTTTGCTTTGCCGGAACCAATGGGTGGCGCAAAATCTGGATCGTCAAAGGACAGATCAGGTTCTTTCCTGCCGCCGCGGTACTGCACGCGGCCATAGCCCGAATCACCGTAATCGTAGTTACTAAACCCGCGATATCCGCCGTAACTGCCATAGCTTGCCGAACCGCGCAAAATATCTTGCGACGATTCGGCGCGGCGCCAATCCAAGAGTTTGGCCGGAATCTCTTCTAAGAAACGCGAGGGCTCGTACTGTTGGGGTGCGCCCCAACTAGAACGCGTGGCCGCCCGGCTCACATACAAACGTTGCCGGGCGCGGGTAAATGCCACATACGCCAAGCGGCGTTCTTCGGCCAATTCCGCCGTATCTTCCAAGGAACGAATATGGGGAAAAGTGCCATCTTCCAAGCCGGTCACGAACACCACCGGGAACTCCAACCCCTTGGCGGTGTGCACGGTCATTAGGGTTACTTCGTCTGCTGCGTCTGCAGCCGGCGCTGCCGCACCCGCCGCATCCGAAACGCGCGCCGCCGCACCCGCCGCATCCGAAACGCGCGCCGCCGCACCTGCCGCACCTGCCGCACCCGCCGCACCTGCGCCACCGGTTTCTGCGCCCGCGTGGTTAGCATTTCCGGTTCTGTTGAAGTTCCCCGTGCCGCTAGTTTCCGCGGCTGCGCTGCTAGTGTTCTTCGTGCCGCTCGCATCGGCTTGGCCGGTGCCATCCGGAAGCCGATCGGTATCGGCTACGAGGGAAACTTGGTCGAGCCAGTCGGCCAGGGTAGCGCCCGCATTTTCGGGGGCGTTCGCAAAATCGACGGCGACGGCGTGCAGTTCCGCCAGGTTTTCCACGCGGGAAATATCTTGCGGATCGGAACTTTCCTGCAAAGCCGCCAGATACCCAGATTCATCCATGATTTTATCTAGCACTTCTGCCGGGCTGGCCCCCGCTGCTGCGAGCTGTCGCGATGCGTCCAATGCCTGCACGAAAGAGGTGATTGAATTGCGTGCCCGCGCGGTTAGTCCGGCTACTTCCCCGCGGCCGTGCGCTTCGGGATCGGCAACGTCCGCGAGCGCAGCGCCGAAGGAAATCTGCCAGCGGGCTGCGTGCATGGCCACATGTTCTTCACTTTTGGCGCCCAGGCCGCGGCGGGGTTCGTTCAAAATCCGCCGTATGGAAACTGTATCGTCTGGGTTTACGATCGCTTGCAGGTAGGCGATGGCGTCTTTGATTTCCTTGCGCTCATAAAACCTGGTGCCGCCGATAACCCGGTAAGGAATGCCGGCGCGCACAAACATTTCTTCCAGGGCCCGCGATTGCGCATTAGTGCGGTAGAAGACCGCAAAATCTCCGTAGTTGTAGCCGGCTTGGGCGCGCAGGTCGTCGATTTCGTCGACCACGAATTTAGCTTCGTCGCTTTCCGAATCTGCCACGTAGCCAACGATTTTTTCGCCGTCGCCCTGGTCTGTCCACAAGCGCTTGGCACGCCGATGCGCATTATTGGCGATCACCGCATTGGCGGCAGACAAAATATTTTGTGTAGACCGATAGTTTTGTTCCAGCTGGACGGTGTGGGAACCCGGGAAGTCTTTTTCGAAGTCTTCAATATTGCGAATGGTGGCCCCGCGGAAAGCGTAGATGGATTGGTCGGCGTCGCCTACCACGGTGAGATTGGCGCGCAGCAGATCAGCTTCTGCGCCGGCTAGTGTGCGGACGAGCACGTATTGGGCATGGTTGGTGTCTTGGTATTCGTCCACCAGGATGTGGCGGAAACGGGTGCGGTAGCGTTCGGCAATCTCGGGGTGTTCATGCAGGAGCTGTACTGCCCGCATAATCAAATCATCGAAATCCATGGCATTGGCCGCCTGCAGGCGTTCCTGGTAGGAACGGTAGGCGCGGGCCAGTACTTCGCTCGCCGCATCTTCGGCCTGGCGGGCCGCTTGGGCCGGCGTTACCAGTTCGTCTTTCAGATTAGAAACTTGCCGGAGCAAAGACTTTGGCGGATAAGCGCGGACGTCAATGTTTTCTTCCCGGCACACCATGTTCATAAGCCGCTGGGAATCTTGGGCATCATAAATGGTGAAGGTGGAACGCATCCCCAGAGCGCGGTGTTCGGCCCGCAAAATGCGCAGGCAGGCCGAATGGAAAGTAGAGATCCACATGGAACGGGCCAGCCCGCCAAGCATCTGCTCTAACCGTTCCCGCATTTCTCGGGCGGCCTTATTGGTGAAAGTAATAGCCAATATTTCGGAGGCACGGGCTTTGCCTTCCGCAATCAGGTAGGCGATGCGCGAGGTGAGCACGCGGGTTTTACCGGAACCGGCGCCGGCCACCACGAGGAGCGGGCCGCCCTCATAGGTCACCGCCTCCAATTGTTGCGGGTTCAAGCCCGCCACAATATGGCTAGTATCGCGCCGCGACCTATAGCCACCCGGCGCGCCCGCATCGCCGGCATAGGGCGTAGTAGAAATTGCGTTACCGGGAACGGGCCCGGCCGGGTGGGCCGCGCCAACACTGGCGGCAGCGGCACCGGCAGCACTGGCGGCAGCGGTCGCTCCGGCGGCACCGGCACCTGTAGCTCCAGCAGCAGCCGTTCCGGTAGCACCGGCAGCAGCCGCTCCGGCGGATTCGGCGGCACCGGACGTACCGGTGAGGCGGGCCGGGGCGGCGGGGCCGGCGTCGAGCTGTTCGATGCGGGCCCGCAGCCGGTTGAGGGTTGACTTCAAGGAATCGTTCTCTGACATCATCCCCTAGGGTACCCGCCCGGCCGCCCCAAGCTAGTTCACCTGCGCCGTCTTGTGGACGCGGATCGCATGCTCATTGGTGAACGCATGCAAACCCCACACGGCTTCCTCCCGGCCATAACCGGAATTGTTGATGCCACCGAAGGGCCATTCCGGCCCGGATTCGCGGTGGTTATTGATAATCGTCATGCCCGCATTAATCTGCGCGGCGAAACGTTCTGCCCGGTCGATATCTTCACTCCACACGGAAGATTGCAAACCGTATTTGGTGGCGTTGGCGAGCCGGAGCGCGTCTTCTTCGTCGCGGGCGCGGTAAATGACGACGACGGGCCCGAACAGTTCATTACAGGAAATGTCTTGTTCTTCTGGCACATCGGTGAGCAGGGCCGGCAACATGTAGGCTCCCGGCCGGTCCAAAGCTACCCCGCCATAGTGCAAAGTAGCGCCTTCGGCCACCGCTTGGGCTACGCGTTGTACTACTTCATCGCGCGCACCGATCGAGGAAAGCGGCCCCATATCAATATCTTCATCAAAAGCACCCACCCGGATTTTGGCGATTGCTTCTTTGGCGGCGGCTAGGAACTCGTCGTAAATATTGGCGAGCACAATAATCCGCTTATTGGAAGTGCAAACCTGCCCGGCGTTGAAGGTCCGCAACCGCACTGCTTTTTCTGCTACTGCTGCTACATCGGCCGCGTCCAATACGACCATGGGATCATTACCGCCCAGTTCCATGAGGGAACGCTTCAGGTGTTTGCCAGCCAGGCTGGCTACCGCCGATCCGGCTGCTTCCGAACCGGTGAGGGAAACACCCTTGACCCGGAAATCGGCAAGCACCGTTTCCGTATCTGCCGTATCCAAGTAAATGTTTTGGTACACGCCTGCCGGGAAACCTGCTTCGCGCAAAAGTTCCGCAAAGCGGGCCGAGCTGCGCGGGCAAATCCCCGCCTGTTTCATGAGGATCGTATTCCCCACCATAATTTGCGGGAGGGCGAACCGGGCCATCTGCGAATACGGGAAATTCCAGGGCATAATCCCCAGGAGCACACCCAGCGGATCATGCCGCACATAAGTTGGCACCCCGTCAGAAACCGCGAGCTGGGTAGGAGCCAGCAGACGCTCTGCGTTTTCTCCGAACCAGCGGGCGTGGGCCGCCACATTTGCCACTTCGGTTTTACCGTCCGCGAGCGGTTTACCCATTTCCTGCCCGGCAATCCGGGCCAGCTCGGTAGCATTTTCTTCGCAGAGCTCCCCGAAGCGGAGCATGAGCCGGCGTCGTTCTGCTATGGGAGTGCGCCGCCACTCTTCGTACGCCTGCCACGCAGTATCGATGACCTGCGGAATTTCTTCCTTCCGCAAGGTAGGAAATTCTTCTTCAGTGATACCAGTGTTCGGATTATTGACCGCATACCTACTCATAGTTCCTATTTAACGGCTTTTGCGAGGCAAATGCTAGGACATAGATCAAGGCAGCCGTGCGGGTTGTGATTCGAGTACGCGGGTGCACGTACCAGTAAGGCGCCGGCAGATGGCGCGGATTCAGTGCGCCGGTGCGGGGCGTCTGCTACCTTCGAAGGTATGAGTAATCATGTACCCGATACCGAAGAACTAAGTCCGATTCTCGTACTTGGTTACAAAGTAGCTGAGAATCCGCAACTTTCTGGCCCGGCTTTCCAGGGCTATGAAGCAACTGCTACCGAGCTGAATACAGCGATCAAGGCCATGCCGGATTATGATAAGCCCGGCACGATGTCTGTGTTCGCGGTTCCCCAGGAACTGGCTCGCCGGTGCATTGCAATTGCTTTGCCCGCCGAACCGAGTCTGGCCGATTTGCGGGAGGCCGCTGGTCAAGCTTTGCGCCGCAAGGACGTGAGCGGCAAGGTGCTTTTGCAGATGCCCTACCAGAATATGGAAGAGCTGCAAGCGATTGTGGAGGGCGCGAACTTGGGCCGCTACCGGCCTACTTTGTTCAAGAAGCAACCGGAAATTACCGCGATCGAAGTTTTCACCGAAGGTGAAGAAGAAGCTACCGCGCAGGCTATTGCCGCCGCGGAACGTTTGGCTAGCGCCCAAAACATGGTGCGTGACCTGGTCAATATGCCCGGTTCTTATCTCAACCCGGAATTCTTCTACACGATTTCCGAAATTTTGGACGAAGAGACCGACGACGAAATCAGCGTCAAAACCTGGAACGTCGAAGACCTCCTGGAAGACGACTGTGGCGGGCTTATCGGCGTCGGCGCCGGTTCCCAATTCCCGCCCTGCTTGATCCGCCTCGAGTGGGCCGGCGGTGAAAACCCGCAGGGTCACGTGGCGCTCGTGGGCAAGGGCATCACCTACGATTCTGGCGGGATGAGTCTTAAGCCCAGCCAGGGTCTTGTTTCGATGAAGTCTGATATGGCCGGCGCCGCCACCGTGATGGAAACCGTGCGGTTGGCCGCGGCCCGGAAGTTGCCCGTGCGCGTGACCGCTTGGCTCGCGGTGGCTGAAAACATGCTTTCGTCTACCGCCCAGCGCGTGGATGACATTATCACCATGCCGAACGGAAAAACGGTAGAGGTAAACAATACCGACGCCGAAGGCCGGCTCGTACTTGCCGACGCACTTTGTTTGGCGGTCCGGGAAGAACCTGATGCGGTGATCGATATTGCTACGCTTACCGGCGCGCAAATTGCGGCACTCGGTTCTCGCACTGCTGGACTAATGGGTAGTGACGAGGTAGTGGACGCCGTATTCGAAGCTTCCCAACAGGCCGGCGAATCTGCTTGGCCCATGCCTTTGCCTAACCACCTGCGCAAGTCTTTGGATTCGGAAGTTGCCGATCTGCAAAACAGCGGTTCGCGCTATGGTGGCATGCTCGTAGGCGGCCTGTTCCTAAAGGAATTCGTGGGCGATACTCCCTGGTGCCATATCGATATTGCCGGCCCCTCCTTCAACTCGGAAGAACCATGGGGCTACACGCCCAAGGGTGGCACCGGGTACGGAGTGCGCACGCTTATCACCTACCTGGAAAACATTGCCAAGAAGTCCGCTGCGGCCCCGGCAGAAAACAAGTAACACTAAGCCCGGGTAGCACAAAATAACAAACGAGGCCGCTGGGTGAGAGAGCGAACCAATATGGGTTCGTCTTTCCCGCCCAGCGGCCTTGTGGCTAAGAACTAACCGCGTAGCTGCGTCATATCCCGCGCAACCTAGAACGAGGGTACGTTCAGGCCGTGCTGCCGGAAGATATCCCGGGCTCGTTCCACTTCGACATTCGTTGGCGGCTCAGTATTTTCGAGTTCGTAGTGAATGCCCAGGTTGTGCCACTTATCGCGGCCCATCTGGTGGAAAGGCAGAACTTCCACACGGGTCACGTTGCTTCGCCACCGTGCGCAAATATCAGCTACCTGGTTAATATTTTCCGGATCGTCGGTAAGCCCCGGCACCAGAACGAAACGGATCCACGTTTCAATTCCGGCGGCGTTGAGCCGATCTCCGAAATCGATCGTTGGTTGCAAGGCGCGGCCCGTGACGTGCTTGTAGGTTTCCTCATTTCCGGATTTCACGTCGAGGAGCACCAGATCAATATCTTGCATGGTTTCATCGGAAACACTGCGCCCGAGGAAACCGGAAGTATCAATACACGTGTGGATACCCATTTTCTTGGCGCCATGTAAAACGTTCGCCATGAATTTGGGTTGCATCATCACTTCCCCACCGGAAAGCGTAATCCCACCACCGGTAGCTTTGAACATCCGACGGTAACGCTTGATGCGCCGCATGAGCTCATCAAGTTCGACCGGTTGGCCGTCTTTCATGAGGAAAGTATCCGGATTGTGGCAGTACTTGCAGCGTAGCGGACAACCGTTGAAGAACACCGTCATCCGGGTTCCTGGTCCGTCCACCGCGGTTACGAGCTCCCACGAGTGGATGGATCCGAGCGTTCCTTCCCGCATCTTTTTAATACGATCGGACCGCTCAACATCCGTGAGCGTATCTATTCCGGCTAGACCCGCTCCCTGCAAACGCCCGGTCGGGGCCTGGAAATCTTGGTAATCATCCTCGATTTCACGGTCCCCGACCGGGTCGAAATTAATTCTTTGGACCAATTAGGCGCCGTGGTGGAACGTACGGTTAAGCACGTCGAGCTGCTGCTCGCGGGTCAGCTTGACGAAGTTGACGGCGTAACCGGAAACACGAACGGTGAGGTTCGGGTACTTTTCCGGATGGTCGATCGCATCTTCCAAAGTGTGGCGATCCAAAACATTAATATTCGCGTGGTAGAGGCCGTCGGTCGTGCCGGCTTCTGCCCGCTGGGCCTTCATCGAAGCAACCCGTTCTTCATAAGTCTTTGCCATCTAATTCCTCTTTTCTTTGAAATCCTGCTTTAGCAAACAGAACCCGGGTGGGACGGGTGTTACCATCCCACCCAAATTTTACTCTTTATTGGCCGCGCTGAGGTTATTTCAACGTCCGCTAATAAGCGCGGACGCCGTCACATCTACCGTCCTTCCGCGGGGCCTTGCGGCCCCGCTTCCGGAAATCTTGGTTATTCAGCGTCGGCGCCGATAAAGCCAGCGTCCATAATCCCCACCAGGTTCTGAACTTGCTCTTCCTTAGAGCGGCCCAGGCCTTGCGGAGTAATGGTGTTCGTCAGCGAGATACCGTCGAGCGCATCCTGGTAATCAAGCTTGCCCACGGAAAGCATCGAAGCCACCATGCCGTGCGTATCCATACCGTTTTCCGGATTGGCGCCCGGGGCGAAGGGGGTGCCCTTCTGGTGACCCGAGGGGAAGGAACCAGTTGCCTTACCATAAACCACATTCGAGGTAATGGTAAGTACGGACTGGGTCGGAATAGCGTCGCGATACATCGGCTGTTCCTTGATCTTCGACATGATGGTGTGGACCACGGTGGCGGCAATTTCGTCTGCCTTGTCGTCGTCGTTACCGTAGATCGGGAACTTGCCTTCGGTGCGGTAATCCACTACCAGGCCGGTTTCGTCACGAATCGGGTACACCTTGGCGTACTTGATTGCGGAAAGCGAATCGGCCACGATGGAAAGCCCGGCGATGCCGCAACCCATCGTGCGCACGATTTCCGAATCGTGCAGGGCCATTTCGATCGCTTCGTAGGCGTAGCGGTCATGGCAGTAGTGGATAATGTTGAGCGCTTCCACGTAGGTTTCCACAACCCAGTCAAGCATGTGCTCGTACTTTTCCCACACGTCATCGAAATCGAGCGGGCCATCGCCTTCCACGGCCGGGAATTCGCCGGCCGGGGTTACCTGTTCGCCCGTCATTTCGTCACGGCCACCGTTGATGGCATACAGCAAGCCCTTGGCGGCGTTCACGCGCGCGCCGAAGAACTGCATCTGCTTGCCTACCTGCATCGGGGAAACGCAGCAGGCGATAGCGGCGTCGTCACCCCACTGCGCACGAATCTGGGCATCAGATTCGTACTGGATGGAGGAAGTTTCGATGGAAATCGCCGCGCAGAATTCCTTGTACCCAGCGGGCAGGGCCGGATCCCAGAAAATCGTAATATTCGGTTCCGGAGCCGGGCCGAGGTTGCGCAGTGTTTGCAAGAGACGGAAGGAGGTCTTGGTGACCATGGAACGTCCGTCTTCGCCAAAACCAGCATCCGACCAGGTAGCCCAGTACGGATCGCCGGAGAAGATCTGGTCGTAATCGATGGTGCGCAAGAAGCGGACGATGCGGAGCTTCATGACGAGGTTGTCAATCATCTCCTGAGCGTCAGTTTCGGTGATGCGCCCGGCGGCCAGATCACGTTCGAAGTAAATATCGAGGAAGGCAGACAGGCGGCCAATCGACATGGCAGCGCCGTCCTGGCTCTTAATTGCCGCGAGGTAACCGAAGTACGTCCACTGCACCGCTTCCTTCGCGGTAGTAGCGGGCTTCGAAATATCAAAGCCGTACATTTCGCCCAGATGCTTGAGCTTCTTCAGCGCCTTGATCTGTTCCGAATGTTCTTCGCGGTAGCGAGCCCAGTGTTCAGAGAAGGTCTTGTCCGCAACTGCGTCCTTGGCCTCCTGCTTTTCGGCAATGAGCTTGTCAATACCGTACAGGGCTACCCGGCGGTAATCGCCAATAATACGGCCCCGGCCGTAAGCATCCGGCAAGCCCGTAATAATGTGGGAGTGCCGGGCCGCGCGGATACGCGGCGTGTAAATATCGAATACCGCATCGTTGTGAGTCTTGCGGTACTTGGTGAAGATTTCCTTGATGCGCGGGTTCGGCTCCTTACCGGCTTCCCGGATGGCGGTTTCCACCATGCGCCAACCGCCGTTCGGCATCATTGCCCGCTTGAGTGGAACATCGGTTTGTAGCCCTACGATAACGTCGTCATCTTCGGAAATGTAGCCGGCCGGGAACGCGTCGATATCCGCCGGGGTGTCGACGTCGACGTCGTAAACGCGGCGCTTGCGCTCCTCCGAAAGGTAGTTCTCTTCCAGGTGATCCCAAAGGCGTTTGGTCTTTTCCGTGGGACCTGCAAGGAACGAGGCGTCGCCCTCGTAAGGCGTGTAGTTCTTCTGGATGAAGTCACGGACGTTAATGGAAGTTGTCCATTCGCCCGGGGTGAATCCAGCCCATGCCGCCTCTCCGGCGACCGGGACCTCGGTTGCAGTGCGCTCCATATGTATGGCTCTCTCCTTTTATTCCATTAGGACATCTAGCATTTTCTCAAATGCTTGACCACTTTTTCCGGGCATTTCGTCCGTGGACTTAAGTCCCAGGAGGGGCTTCCATTCCCGCGTTCTGTGAACTTGTATGCCCGCAAACCCGGTATTCACGCGACCTCCTGCGGCGGCGATCGCGATCTCGAAACTCTGCTAATTAACGCGCGCACGCAGGCGGTGAAATTAACCACCGTATCTGGCGTCGCTGCGGAGTAGGTATCTTCTTCCCGCTCATCGTTGGAACGGGCTATCCGCCTGGATTATTCCGGCCCTGGAGCCACGCACCAGCGCTAGCCCGCCCCACGTGACGTTTATCATCCTACCCTTATTTTCGGCGAGGCTCTGTGTTCTTTAGGAACAACCACACCTCGAAGCCGTTCCCTGGAAACAGCCCGGAAAAAACCCGGAAAACAGCCCTCCCCGGCCGCGGAGCTAACCGCGTTTTACTCCCATTCGATGGTGGCTGGCGGCTTGGAGGTAACGTCCAAAACCACGCGGTTTACTTCCGGAACGGAATTGGTGATGCGAGTAGAGATGCGGGCGAGCACATCGTAGGGAACTCGGAACCAATCGGCCGTCATCGCATCTTCGGATTCGATGGGCCGAATTACGATCGGGTGCCCATATGTACGGTGATCGCCTTGCACACCTACCGAGCGCACATCGGCTAGCAAAACCACCGGGCACTGCCAGATTTGGTCATCGAGCCCAGCCTGGGTTAGCTCTTCACGCGCGATCGCATCCGCGGCCCGCAAGATACGCAAGTTTTCCCGGCTAGCTTCGCCTACCACGCGAATCGCTAGGCCCGGCCCCGGGAAGGGTTGGCGTGCCACAATTTTTTCGGGTACGCCCAGTTCGCGGCCAATCTGGCGCACTTCGTCCTTAAACAGGGCGCGTAGCGGTTCGATAAGTTCGAACTGCATATCATCGGGCAAGCCGCCCACATTGTGGTGGCTCTTGATATTCGAGTTGCTATCACCCTGCCCGGATTCCACAACGTCCGGGTATACCGTGCCCTGCACCAAGAATTTCACTTCGCCGGAAACTTCATCTACCACCTTGCGGGCGGCACGTTCGAAGGAGCGAATAAATTCGCGGCCAATAATCTTGCGCTTGGTTTCCGGATCCTTTACGCCAGCCAAAGTGTCCAAGAAGATATCGGAATCATCAATGGTGATTACGCGGATCCCCATGGTTTGCGCGTAATCCTTCTCTACCTGGGCGCGTTCACCTTCGCGCAACAAACCGTGGTCAATGAAGAAACAAGTGAGCTGATCGCCGATGGCGCGGTGCACGATCGCTGCCGCCACGGAAGAATCCACGCCGCCAGAAAGCGCGCAAATAACCTGCGCATCACCCACGCGTTCCCGAATCTGGGCTACCTGATCGTCAATGATCGAACCAGCAGTCCACTCCGGTTGCAGGCCGGCCGCGTTATACAGGAAGTTT
This sequence comes from Actinobaculum suis, assembly GCF_900618115.1. Taxonomy (NCBI): domain Bacteria; kingdom Bacillati; phylum Actinomycetota; class Actinomycetes; order Actinomycetales; family Actinomycetaceae; genus Actinobaculum; species Actinobaculum suis. Next base: position 873,025 of record NZ_UYIO01000001.1, on the reverse strand, counting down.
TCCAACACTTGCTGGCCGTGGCGCGAATTACGCACTTCTGGATGCCACTGCACGCCGTACAGTTTGCGTTCCGCATTTTCAAAAGCTGCCACCGGGGTATCCGGTGTGGAAGCTACCACTTCGAAGCCTTCCGGGGCGCCCGTCACTTTATCGCCGTGGCTCATCCACACGATGTCTTCTGCCGGAACGTTCCGGAATAGGCAAGAATCGTTATTTACCGCGGCTTCCGTGTGGCCGTATTCGCTGGTTCCGGTCTGCCCCACTTCCCCACCCAGTTGCTGGGCCATTACTTGGAAGCCATAGCAGATACCAAGAATCGGTACGCCGGAAGAAAGGATTTCCGGATCCAAACTGGGCGCTCCTTCGGCATAAACCGAAGCCGGGCCGCCGGAGAGGATAATCGCCGCCGGGTTCTTAGCCAGCATTTCAGCCGCGCTCATTGCCGCGGGCACGATTTCCGAATAGATATGTGCTTCACGCACGCGCCGCGCAATCAGCTGGGCGTACTGGGCACCGAAATCAACAACTAGAACGGGAGAAATCTCAGGGTTACTCACCCTCCCAGTTTACGGGGTGAGGGCCTTCCCGTGCAGGTCCGGCGCGGTGATATCGAACGATGAGCTTATTTAGGCCCCGGCGTGCCGAGATTTTTTAGCTTCTGCCCACCTCATTCCAACCTGAATAATGTTCTTATCTGCTTTGTGCCTCACTTTAGGGGCGGTTGCGATTATCTTTAAGGGAGTGGGTGGAGTATGCCATCCCGCAAGAAGTGGCCTACGGGCCGGAAGGATATACATAGTGGCTTACAGTGTTTATCTCACAGCGGCGGAAGGCAATGCCGGTACCCTCGGCGTCGCCACTGCTTACATTGATCTTTTGCTCCAGGAATACTCCAATATCGGGGTGTTCCGCGCCTTCGCGAATGGACCAATTGAAAATGACTCACTTTTCCTGACCCTTCTCGAACGGGCAGGAAAGCGCGCCGATGCGCCACAGGCCTGGGGAACTACCCGCCGGGCTTACGTAGAAGATGAAGAAACGGCGATGAACCAGCTGGTCAATCGCTACACGGATTATGCCCAGGAATTGGATGCGGTGCTCATCCTCGGTCTGTGCGATGGCGACCCGGTAAATCCGGGAATGCTGGCGCGCAGTGGCCGAGCCGCTGCCAATCTGGGCACCTCGGTGGTACCGGTTGTTGCCGGTTCCATGCGCTCCCCTGCCCAGGTGGAAGTAGTGGCGGAGTTGGCCGCCAAAGAAATTAGTGAATCTTATGCCCCGGTTTCTGCCCTGGTGGTTACGGACGCTCCGGAAAACCTGGCCGCGGAATACCGCGGGGATGCCAGCCAGGTAGTTTTCGTAGCGGAAGGTACAGCCGCCAAGTTTGCGGGGAACGACGCCGAACTTCTTCTGGCCGCCGTCAAGCGTGGCTCTGATGTGGTCACCCCGCTAGCTTTCCAAGCGAACTTGATTTCGCGGGCCCGGGCCGCGAAGAAGACGATCGTGCTCCCAGAATCGGAAGACGACCGGATTTTGCAGGCCACCGCCCAGCTTTTGGCCCGCGATGTGGCCAATATCGTACTGCTCGGGGAAGAGGCGGAAGTGCGGGCGCGGGCCGCCGAACTCGGCCTGAATATCGACGCCGCCCAAATCGTTTCCATGCACGATCCGGATCGTTTACACCGCTATGCGGAAAAGTTCGCCGAGTTGCGCGCGAAGAAGGGCGTGACTTACGAACAGGCGCAAAAGACGATGGAAGATCCTTCGTACTTCGGCACCATGATGGTTTACCTGGACGAAGCCGATGGCATGGTTTCCGGTGCCAACCACACAACCGCAAACACGATTGTGCCTTCCTTCCAGACAATCAAGACCAAGCCGGGTACCGCCGCGGTATCCGGTGCCTTCCTCATGCTGCTCGATGACCGCGTTTACGTGTATGCCGATTGCGCTGTAAATATCAGCCCCACTCCGGAACAGCTAGCCGGGATCGCCGTGGATTCGGCACGTACCGCCGCCCAGTTCGGGGTGGAACCGCGCGTGGCCATGCTCTCCTACTCCACCGGCACTTCCGGCAAGGGGCCGCTGGTAGACGCCGTCGTGGAAGCTACCCGCCTCGCCAAGGAAAAGGCGCCGGACCTGTTGATTGAAGGGCCAATCCAGTACGACGCCGCGGTTGATCCGGCAGTTGCTGCCAAGAAGCTGCCCGGTTCACCGGTGGCTGGCCGGGCTACCGTCTTTGTGTTCCCGGACTTGAATGCGGGCAATATCGGGTATAAGGCCGTGCAGCGTTCTTCGGGTGCGGTAGCGGTAGGCCCGGTTTTGCAGGGTCTGAATAAACCTGTCAATGATCTTTCGCGGGGCGCCCTGGTGGAAGACATTGTGAATACCGTGGCTATTACTGCCATCCAAGCGCAGGGCTAAGCGTTTTGCTGTCCGGTTAGGCAGTTTTAGCGCTGGTTTGAGTGCCAGCTTTGGTGCCGGGCTTGGCGGCCCGGCACCTTATACTTTGAATAATGTCCGAAGAGTTTGATCCGCACTGGCTCAGATTTTCTGGAGTGTAACCAGTTTTCTGGAGTGTAACCAGGAATCCATTACGGTGACGGGGCGGATTGTGCCGATCGGCTTCGAGAGAAACAATAAGGAGAATTCGATGTCCGTTCTAGTAATTAATTCCGGTTCGTCTTCGATCAAGTATCAGGTGATCGATCCCGTCACCGGAGAATCCACGGCGAAGGGGCTGGTGGAACAGATTGGTTTGCCCTCCGGGCATATCGAGCACACCGGTAATGGGCAGGAGCGTGAATATGTGGGTGAGATTCCCAATCATGCTTTTGGTCTGGAAAAAGTACTGGAGTTCTTCGCGGAAACCGGACCTTCCCTCACCGATGGTTCGATTGTGGCGGTGGGGCACCGCGTAGTGCAGGGTGGTAAGTATTTCGACGGCCCGGCCCTGGTTACGGAAGAAGTTATTTCCAAGATCGAGGATTTGCAGCCGCTGGGCCCGCTGCACAATCCGCCGGCCCTGGAAGGTATCCAGGTGGCGCGCAAGCTCCTCCCCCAGGTACCGCACGTAGTGGTGTTCGATACCGCTTTCTTCCAGTCTTTGCCGGAAGAAGCAGCGCGTTATGCGCTCAAGCGCGACGTGGCTGATAAGTACGAAATTCGCCGCTATGGTGCTCACGGTACTTCCCACAAGTTTGTTTCCCAGGAAGTGGCTAAGCTACTGGGCCGCGATGATGCGAAGCAAATTGTTTTGCATATTGGCAATGGTGCTTCGGTTTCGGCGGTGGATTCTGGCAAGGCCGTGGAAACCTCGATGGGGCTCACCCCGCTGGAAGGTCTGGTTATGGGCGGCCGTACCGGGGATATTGATCCGGCGGCTGTTTTCCACCTGGAACGCGAAGCGGGAATGACGGTAGAAGAACTCGATAACCTCTTCAACCGCGAATCCGGAATGATGGGACTTACCGGTTCTTCTGATCTGCGTGACGTGCACGCGATGGTGGAAGCCGGCGATCAGAACGCGAAGGAAGCGGTGGATATTTATGTGCACCGCATCGTCAAGTACATTGGCGCTTATACGGCGATTCTGGGTGGTTTGGATGCGCTCACCTTTACCGCCGGGGTGGGCGAGAACGACGACGTTATCCGCGCCGCCGTGCTCGACCGGCTGGCACCTTTCGGGGTGAAGTACGACGCCGCCGTGAACGCCACGCGGTCGAAGGAATCCCGCGAGCTTTCCACGCCGGATTCTTCCGTCCGCGTGTTTGTGGTGCCGACCAATGAGGAACTGGAAATCGCTCGCCAGGCAACTGCGCTCGTGAATTCCAGCAAGTAAAACGAAGCCGCGCGCAGCGCACCGCGCGGCTTCGCGCAAGCTGCGCACACGCTGCGCACACGCTGCGCACAAGCAGCGGGGCCCGGAAGTTTACGAACTTCCGGGCCCCGCTGTGTTGCTAGCTCCCGCTGTGTTGCTAGCTCCCGCTATGTTGCTAGCTTCCGCTATGTTGCTAGCTTCCGCTATGTTGCTAGCTCCCGCTATGTTGCTAGCTCCCGCTGTGTTGCAAGCTTCTGGCCAGCACCGCTGCCGGTTAGGAGATCCGTGCTACCGGTTTGCCGGCTTCGAGCGGACCGCCAGCTTCTACGAGCCAGTGGATGGTGCCGGTAATGTGCGCGATAATGTTCGTTTCCATTTTCATGGTTTCGCCAATCGCTACGGTTTCGCCTGCTTCCACGCGCGAGCCTTCGGCGGCGAGCAGGCGGAACATGGTGCCGGTGATCGGGCTCTTCAGTTCCGTTGGGTCTTCGGCCGGGGCTTGGGCGGCTGCCGCGCCCGGCGTGCCGAGCATGGCTACCCCATCGGGCAGGCCGATAGTGCGGATCTGCCCATCAATTTCGATTGGCACCCGGTGGAAGTCCACGCGCCGGCGCAGTTTCGCCCGCGGTTGGGCTTCTAGCACCGGGATGAGTTCACGTTCAATCCACCCGGTATCCACGGCCGGTATTTCGCCCGCAAAATCCGGATGCAGCACTACGGCCCGCATAAATGGCAGGGTGGTAGCTACGCCGTCGATCGAAGTTTCTTTAATCGCGCGCCGCGCCCGCGCCAAAGCTTCCCCGCGCGAAGAAGCAGAAACAATCAGCTTCGCGGCGATAGAGTCGAATTCGGCCGGAATGTCATCGCCCGCTTGCACGCCGTTATCCCAGCGTACGCCTAAGCCACCAGGCTGGCGGATACGGGAAATATGGCCCGGGGAAGGCAGGAACCCACGGCCCGGATCTTCCGCATTAACGCGGAATTCGATCGCGTGCCCCACCGGTTCGGGCATGGTGGTTGCCGGCAGGCCTTCCCCTTCCGCAATCGCGAACTGGGCGCGTACCAAATCGATTCCGGAAGTTTTTTCCGTCACCGGATGTTCCACTTGCAAACGCGTATTTACTTCGAGGAAGGAAACCGTGCCATCCCGGCCGAGCAAAAACTCTACCGTCCCGGCGCTGCGATAATTCACGGCCGCACAAATATCGTGCGCGGCGCGGTGAATGTTTTCCCGAATCGGATCTGGCAGGTTCGGGGCCGGGGCTTCTTCTACCAGTTTTTGGTTGCGCCGCTGCAAGGAACAGTCGCGGTCTCCCACCACGAGCACGTTACCTGTGCCGTCACCCAAAATTTGTACTTCAATATGGCGCGGCCGGTCCAGGAATTTTTCGATAAACATTTCCCCGCGCCCGAAAGCCATTTGTGCTTCATAGGAACCAGCTTGGTAGGCCGCTGCCACGTCTTCGATTTGGTGCACGATTTTCATGCCGCGCCCGCCGCCCCCGTAGGAAGCTTTCAACACTACGGGCAAACCGTTTTCTTCCGCCCAGCTGACCGCTTCTTCCGGGCCGCTGAGCGGGCCTTCCGAACCGGGAACGAGTGGGGCGCCTACTTCCCGCGCAATTTCGCGGGCGGTTACTTTATCGCCTAGTTTTTCGATAGTTTCCGCGGTGGGGCCGATGAACGTCATCCCCGCTTCTTCCACCGCGCGCGCAAAGTCCGCGTTTTCGGCCAGGAAACCGTATCCGGGGTGGATCGCGTCAGCTTTCGCCCGCTTTGCTACCCCAATAATTTTTTCGATCGAAAGATAGGTTTCCGCGGCGGTTTGCCCGCGCAACCCATAAGCTTCATCGGCGAGCCGCACGTGCATTGCATCCACGTCTTGATCCGCGTAGACGGCGAGGGATGTGTATCCCTGGTCGAGGCATGCCCGCGCGATCCGCACCGCGATTTCCCCGCGGTTGGCAATAAGGATTCTCTTCATCTTCCCTTCCCCTGCCGCTACAGTTGCGTGAACGGCGTCACAATCTTGAATCTAATGGTGGTTCCTGGTCTGATTTGTGCGGCGGTATCAATATCGCTCCGCACCAGGGAGCCGATCACGGGGTAGCCCCCGGTGAGTGGATGGTCCGCCAAGAAAATTACCGGTTGCCCCGAGGTTGGTACCTGGATCGCTCCGGTTACTGCCCCTTCGCTTTGTAGTTCGCCTTCCCGGGCCCGCGCGAGCGGTTTTTCACCTTCCAGCCGGATGCCCACGCGGTCTGATTGCGGGGTTACTTTCCAGGCTTGTGCGGTGAGGTTTTCCAATGCTGCGGCGGTGAACCAGTCGGTGCGCGGGCCGAGCACGATCCGCAAGGTTACTTCCTCTTCCGTAGGCAGTTTGGTTCCCACGGTGGGAGCATCGGCGACGACGCCGCTGGCCACTTTTTCGCTGAGCGGCACAATTGATCCGGCCGTGAGCGCTTGTGGGCCCAGGCCGGCCAAAGTGTCTAGAGAACGCGAACCTAAAATCGGCTCCACTTCGTAGCCGCCGCGCACAGCCAGATAGGCACGTACCCCGCGGTCAAACCAGCCGATGGAAATGGTATCTCCCGGTTCGATAGCGGCCGGTAAACCGGGTGTGAGTGCAAAGCTGTACCCGGTTTCTGCTTCGGTGACGGTTACTTCCCCGGTAGCTCCCGCAATTGCGATTTCGCAGCGAGCATGGGAACGAATCTCAGCTCCCCCGCCCGCAATTTCCAAAGCAGCCGTATCCGGGGCATTACCCACCGCGCTGTTAGCGGCCATGAGCGATTGGTGGTCGGCCGCGCCGGCCGCAGCCACGCCAATGTTCAGTAAACCGGGCCGCCCCAAATCTTCGAAAATCATTTGCACGCCGGGATTGATGATCTCCCAGTACCGTTCCGGAAGCGCCGTCGAATCAGCCGGTTCGGGCGCGGCGGCGGGAGCCGAAACCGCGCCGGCCTTTTCGGCTCCCGATGTGCTCTGCCCAACCGCGCCGGCCGATTCCGGGCTAACCGATTCCGGACTAACCGATTCTGAGCTAACCAAATCCGGGCTGGCCGGTTCTGCGCTAGCCGATTCCGGGCTAGTCGATTCCGGGCTAGCCGGTGGTGCAAGTTGGATTTCTTCGGGCACGGCCACGTATTTAACGGCGTCGCCCGGGGAAAGTAGCGCCGGAGAGGTACGGTGAATATCCCACATGGGCGCCCGCGAATTACCAATCAGCTGCCATCCTCCCGGACTTTCGCCCGGGTATACCGCCGAAAAGTTGGCGGCCAGCCCAACTGAACCGGCCGGAATGCGGGTGCGCGGCGTCGTGCGGCGCGGGGTGGCCGCAAACAGTTCGTCATCACCCACGCAATACGCAAAACCGGGCGCAAAACCCACGAAAGCTACTTTCCAGTGCGCCGCTTGGTGCCGGGTAATGAGCTCGGTGGTACTAACCCCGAAAAGGTCTGCTACCTCGGCGAGGTCTTCCCCGTTGTACATCACTTCGATTTCGGTGGGTTCCCCGCCATGGGAAACCACGTCGAGCGGTTCCACGCTTCGTACCGCTTCCGCAATTTCGCGGGCGCTACTCATGGAAGGTTCGAAGTAGACGGCGATGGTGCGGGCCGCTGGCACAAGTTCGCGCACACCGTAAATTTTCGAGGCAACCAGCGCCGGATAGTGGGCGAGCACAGCATCAAGATCCGGATATTCGACCAGCACGGTATCTTCCGCGGCGGGAAGTACGAGTAGGGATTCAGGTTCAAAACTCATACCGCATAGCTCTCATTCAAAACATCAGATACGAACATGCATCCCGGGGCGTGCGTGATTGCGAAAGGCACGCCCGAGGCCTGGATGGCAGCTTGCGGGGTTACTCCGCAAGCCCAAAACACCGGCACTTCGCCAGGACGCAACGGCACGGGAGCATCCCCGTACTCCGGCGAGTACAGATCGGCAATACCTAAAGATTCCGGATCGCCAACATGTACCGGGGCTCCGTGTACGGCCGGGTAGCGGCCCGAAATTTGCACCGCTTCCGCCACTCTATTAGCAGGAATCGGCCGCATGGAAACCACCATCGCGCCGTGCAGACGGCCCGCCGGTGTGCAGGCAATATTCGTTTCATACATGGGAACATTGCGGCCTACCGTTTGGTGGCGAATCTCGATTTGCGCGGCCGTGAGCCCGGCTTCAAAAGTAAAGGAACAGCCGATGAGGAAAGAAACTAGGTCCGGGTGCTCCGCCCAAGCTTCGGTTACATCTGCAACTTCGGCGCTGAGTTTGCCTTCGTGCCAAATCCGGTAGCGCGGAATATCGGTACGCAAATCCGAACCGGGCGCCAGCTTTGATTCCACGCCACCATCTTCAATCACGTCCAACAGCGGTACTGCTTTCTGGTTACGCTGGGCGTATAGCAAAACGTCATAGGCCCAATCGCGGGGAACCGAAATAAGGTTGGCCTGCACAAGGCCTTCTGCCACCCCGCTGGTGGGATCGGTGTTACCGGCGCGGGCAGCGGCGCGGGCCGCCTGCGCACTGGCGAGCAGTTCTCCTTGTGCAAACAACATTTCGTGTCCTCTTCCTCTTTTCCAGCTCTCTTGTTCTTCTTTGCCAGCTCGCTTGCGTAGTTTTCCAACTCGCTTGCGCAATCTTTTCCAGTTTGCTTACGCAATTCGTGTGGCAGAGCCAGGCGAGGCCGCGCGAGATTGCGGCCTTAGTTTGCCCCTAATTGTCCTTAATTAGTGGTTATTCGCATGGCCCTATTTAGGATTTGCGCGGCCTTCGAAGTGCCGGATAATGATTCCGGCGGCTTCTAGGTTTTCGCGAATGGCCCGGGCCATGGCAACCGCCCCGGCAGAATCTCCATGCACGCAAATCGAATCGGCTTGTACCTGCACGTCACTGCCGTCAATCGCCCGCATTTTTCCGGTTTCTACCAGCCGCATAATCCTTTCGGATACTTCCTGTGGGTCATGCAGTACGGCACCGGCTTGGCTGCGCGGCACCAAATCTCCGCTGGGCGTATAGGCGCGGTCTGCAAAAGCTTCCGCCGCTACCTGCAAACCTTCCTGTGCGGCCACTTCGATTCCTTCGGTACCGGCCAAACCCAAGAACACCAGGTTCGGATCGACCGCTTTGATCGCCCGCACTACGGTGTGGGCGAGCTTGCGGTCCCGTGCCAAGGAATTGTAAAGAGCGCCATGCGGTTTTACATAGCTCACGGTGGTACCGGCAGCGCGGGCAAGGGCCTGCAAAGCTCCCAGTTGGTATTCAATATCGGCTTGCAGTTCCGCGGCCGGAATATCCAGGGCGCGCCGCCCAAACCCCTCAAAATCGCGGTATCCGGGATGTGCGCCAACTACCACGCCGTGCGCGGCGGCGGCCCGCAAAGTCGCGGCTATACCCGCCGGATCACCCGCGTGAAATCCGCACGCCACATTCGCGGAGGAAACAATGCCCAGCATAGCGGCGTCGTCGGAAACTACGCGATCAGGAGTGTTCTCTCCCAGATCCGAATTCAAATCAATCGATACCATTCCCTTACCTTATCCCTTCACACCGCTTTACGGTACTAGCGCAAACTTTGCGGGCGCTGGCAGGTTTAGCCCTGGATCATTTCGAAAATCGGGCGTACGGAAACCACCGCCATGTACCAGGAAAGCGCCGTCGCGGCCGTACCGGCTACGAGCAGCCACTTCGGGTAACGGTACCCCTGCAGCAGGTCGCGGGCGCGGAACCACCCGATGTACATGAAGATCGTGAGGCCGATGGGCAAGATCAAGCCGTTCAACCCGCCCGCGAAAACGAGCATCGTGCCCGGAGCTTGCCCCCACACGAGGAAGCACACCAAGGAAACGGCGATAAACACCACGGTAGCGATATTGCGCGGCCAGCCATGTGCGAATTTCTTGTTGAACACAGAGAAGAATGAAACCGATGTGAAGGCCGCACCGATCACGGAGGAAATAGAAGCTGCCCACAGGATCATGCCGAAGATACGCAAACCAGCATCACCCATGACCTGCAAGAATGCCCACCCGGCTGGATTCATTTCTTCCGGAATGAGGTCCATGATCACCACGGAAGCGTCTTTGGCGAGCACCGAGGCGCCCACCCCAAAGCAGGCAAGGAACAGCAAATAGCGCATAACACCGGTAACGACGACGCCGTTGATGGATCCATTCGTCACGTCCTTGACCGCTGCCGGGCCGCTATGACCCGAATCGAGGAAACGGTGCGCTCCCGAATACGTGATGTAACCACCCACGGTACCGCCCACGATCGTGGTGATCGTAGCCCAGTTGATGGTATCGGGAAGCACGGTTTGCCGCAGCGCCTCCCCCACGGGAGGTTGGGAAACCACGGCTACGTAGAACATGAGGCAAATCATGACGACGCCGAGGAGGATAATTACCGAGTCCATGATTTTACCGGCACGTTTCCACAGGAAGATGCCGATAGCGAAGAGAGCGGTAATGAGGCCGCCCAGTTTGACGTCGATCCCGAACATGGAATTCATGCCCATGCCGCCGCCGGCAATATTGCCAATATTGAAAACCAGCCCGCCGCCAATAATGAGCACGGCCAGCACGAGACCCGAACCCGGCAGGGCCGCATTCGCCAGTTCTCCGGCTCGTTTTCCGGAAACTACGATAATGCGCCAGATATTCATCTGGACCGCAATGTCAATCAGGATCGAGATCAGGATGGCGAAGCCGAAGGCCGCCCCGAACTGGAAGGTGAAGGTAGCGGTTTGGGTAATAAAACCAGGACCGATAGCCGAGGTGGCCATGAGGAATATAGCTCCGAGAATAGAGCCCCTCTTATTTTTCACAACGGCTTTTCCTGCCTGGGTGTCCAAACCGGGCAGAGTGTTCTTTTCCGCGGCGGCATTCCCCTTTGCCAGCATGGAATCAGCCTCCTTTACTTACTGCTTTCTATGTACTTTTCATAGGGGTTTATTTCCGGGACCGGCCTGAATTACGCCGGAGTTCCGAAGCTAATTCAGGTAACCCACTATTAGGTAAAGCAATAGTAAAGGATGGCTGATTTTTGTCAAGAGGGAGGAGTAATCTTGATAGTTATCTCAACTTTTCGATTTCGGCAGTAAGCTGCGGAAGCACTTCATAAAGGTCTCCCACGATGCCGTAATCGGCTACTTCGAAAATCCCGGCTTCCGGATCATTATTAATGGCAACGATCGTCTCTGCTTCGGCCACGCCGGCCGTAAAGTGGATTGCCCCGGAAACACCGGCGGTAACGAGCAGGCTGCCACGCATGCGCACGCCTTCCAAGCCGAGGTATTGATCGCGGCTCATCCACCCTTCCACATCGCACAGGGGCCGCGAAGAACCGAGAGCCGCGTCTAGGGCGGTAGCCAGTTCAGCAGCCAGGTGCAGATCTTCCTTATGTACAAATCCGCGCCCGGCGGCTACTACCCTATCGGCGCGGGAAAGATCTACTTCTCCTACCTCGGCGGCTTGCCGGTCCGTGATTTTGGCACAGCCAAGCAGGTCTGCCTCCTCGGGTCTGAGCACTTCCACTTCCGGTGCCGCAGCCGTAGCTGGCGGTTCTGCAGCCGCAGCTGGTGTTGCGGCAGCCGGTGTTGCGGTAGCTGGTGCGCCGGCTGTATCGGCGGCGGCGCTAGTTTCCGCGGCGGCACAAGTTTCCGCGGCGGCGCTAGTTTCTGCGGCGGCTGCGGACATTGGTTCCATAATCGCCACTAGGGGCGCTTCTAGCGGATAGTCCTCTAAGGTTGCGCCGCCAAAGCGGGCAAGGGTCAAGGTGTTTTCGTCAAAGCTACGCACTCCGGTAAGGAGCGGGAGGCCATATTTGACGGCTACGGCCCCCGCAAAGGCACGTGCAACCCCTGTACTCGGTGCCAAGACGAGATCGTTCGGGCCCAGCTCCACCAGGCCGGCCACGTACATTGCCGCGGTTTCCGGCGGAATACCCGCTTCCAGTTCCACGCGAATGGCGCGATCCGCGCCGGCTACATCAGCATCAGTAGCTTCCGTACCATTTGCTACGCCCACTACATTTACTGGACCGCGGCGCTTGGCGAACGCTACGAGTTCACTCACATCTGCTCCGGCACTAAGAACCCAAACCGTCACTTGTTACCTCCAATGAAGCCGGCATCGCGCAGGGCGGCCGCCAATTGTGCCGGTGCTTCCTGCCCGCTAAAGATAATATGCTTGCGTTGCTTTTCGGCGGCTTTCCGCCGGGCAAGCGGACTGGCTGTAATCGGAGAAAGCCCCAGTTCGGCCACGGAAACTTCCGCGTAAGGTTTCTTGCCGGCGCCAATAATATCGCGCATGCTCGGCACGGATACTTCTGCCGCATCCGAGGTAACCGCGATTACTGCCGGACCGCATAGATCAATGCGGCGTAGTTCGGCACCTACTTGCTGTAAGCACCGAAAAGTCCCGTTTTCCCGAAGCTCAATTTTGGTGACGTCTTGGAAACAGGGCCAGCCCAGATGAGCCGCGGCGATCCCCGGGATCACCCGGCCACCTTCATCAATACTGCCCGGGCCGGTAAGAAGGAGGGTGATATCCCCTTCCCGTTTCACGAGCGTGGCCAAAGCCTGCCCCATCGTGGTGGCGGTCCATTTTTCGGTAGCATCATCAGCCACGATGAGAGCCCGATCCGGACCGTTTGATAAAGCACTTTTTCTGATGGCACCGCTGGCCGCGATGCTGCTTCCGACGGTAATCCCTAAGGATTCGGTTCCAAGTTGCGCCGCGAGATCGGCCGCTACTTGCATGGCAACGACGTCGTCGTCAGATATTACTGGGCGCGCACGAGACCAGTCCATATCCCCGCTTTCCGTAACCCTGGCGGCTTCCGGATTACGGGCAACCTTATAGGCAACCGCAATGGTCATGCCTTCCTCGCTTCCCTCCGTGTATCGATCTACGGTTTGGTTTTTCGCTCAATTGATTGTCCCGAGCGCTGCGGGCATATCCTGCTCAAACCTTACCTTGATCTCGAGGCTAGAGCACCTCCGGATTCGTCTCAGCGAGGTTTCCCTCTCCCGCATCGCTTTCCGGGTGGGTTGCGGCTCGCCACGCACACAGCACCCCGCCCGCGATCATAGCGATCCCCGTCCACAAATTCAGGTTCAACCCCGCGGCTTTCGCCAAATCTTCCGCGGTCACAAAGAATAATCCGTACACCGTGAGCATAAACCCAAACCCGCCCAGCATCACCGCCATCCAAACCCGCAAATCTAATACCGAAAACCGCATGCAGCCGGACCGGCGAGGATTTGCTGGCGCCGCTGCCGTGCCCTTTGCTGCCGCTTGCTCTTTGTTTTCTTTAGTCATTTGTTCGATTCCTTGGTGCTTAGCTAGTTTGCTGTTTAGTACCGGCGGTTATTTCCCTGGTGTTTGATTGGTTCTTTTTCTATTGGGTACTTGGTTCTTTCTCTGCCGGGCGGTTGTTTCGTTTCTTTGGCTTAGCGCCGGCTCGTTTTCTTTGGTTTAGCGCAGATTAGCTTCCTTTTGCTTAGCTGGGAGCAAACCCCGGTGTTAAGCGACGCGGTTTTAGGCGAAGCACACGTTGAGTACTAGGCAAACCGCGAGAACGACGCCGCCGAGCGGGCCGGGCCGTTCCCACCAGTGCAGTTTTTCCCCGGCTGCTTCCCGCTGGCGGGCTTCGGCAATTTGCGCGGCCGCTAAATCCGGGGCAGGCAGGGCACCGCGAATCGTCATTTTGGTTCTCCCCCATACCAGGCCGTCTAGTTCTTCTAGGGGTTTGGGCGGGGTACGCCAGGTGACCAGCACGGATACGGCAATATCGGCCACGAATGCCACGCCCGAGGCCATAAAGGAAGCTGCTTGGGAAGAATTAAAGGTGAGAAAACCTGCCGCGTTGCCGATTTGTACAAACCCGGCTCCGGCCGCGCCGGCCACCAGTCCCCACAGGCCCGCTTGCGGGCTCATGCGTTTCCAAAACATGCCGAGGATGAAAGTCGCGAACAGGGGTGCGTTGAAAATTGACTGCAATAGTTGTGTGTAGTCTTGCAGGTTCGAAAATTCGGCGGCAATAAAGGCCGTGCCGACGGCTATGATCACACCCCAGAAAGTAAAACGCCGCCCGGCTTTTACGTAGTAGGAGTCAGACCTGCCGGGCCGAATATAGGTTTCCCACAGGTCGTAGGTGATCACGGTTGTGAAAGACGAAATATTAGCTGCCATGCCCGCCATAAACGCGGCGATTAACCCGGCCAGAGCTAATCCGAGCAAACCGTGCGGCATAATCTGCCCAATTAAAGCTGGTAACGCTTCGTTGTAGGCCAGTTGGCCGGTATGTAGTTCCGGAATAAGCACGGCGGCGATCAGCCCCGGCACAATAATTACGGCCGGCAGGAACATTTTCGGGATGGCTGCCAGGATTGGGGCGAGCCGGGCCGAACGCATATCGCGGGCAGAAAGCGCCCGCTGTACTTCCGTGAAATTCGTGGTCCAGTATCCGAAGGAATTCACAAAGCCCATGCCCAGGGCAATCCCAATCCAGTTCCCGTACGGGTTGGTGGTATTACTAAGCCCGGTCCCGCCCCACACGGATAGCCCATCCGGGCCAAGTACCTGTGAGTTTTGCAGGGCTTCTACGAGCCCGGCCGGCCCGCCCACGCGCGCCAGACCGCCAATGGTCAGCGGGGTTATAAAAGCAATAATGAGCAGGAGTTGGAGCACTTCGTTATACATGGTGGCGGTAAGCCCGCCGGCCGCGGTATAGACAAGCACAATCCCCGCCGAAAATACGATAGAAATCCATAGCGGCCACCCGATCAGCACATTGATCAGCAAGGCCAAGGCAAACAGGTTAATCCCAGCTACCAGAATGGTAGAAATAGTGAAGATCACCGACTGGTACACGTGCGTGGCTTTATCGAACCGCAAACGCAAATACTCGGGCACGCTCCGCACCCGCGCTCCGTAATAGAACGGCATCATGACCAGGCCGAGGAACACCATGGCCGGCACGGCCCCAATCCAGTAGTAGTGCACGGTGGGTAGCCCGTGTTGCGAACCGGAGGCAGCCATGCCGATTAGTTCCACCGCGCCAATATTGGCGGAAAGGAAAGCCATGGCACAAATCCAGGCTGGCAAAGAGCGCCCGGAAAGGAAGAAATCCTCGGCCGAGGTAACCTTGCGCCGGGTCACCCACCCGATCGTTATCACTAAGGCCACATAGAGCACGATGAAGCTGTAATCAAAAAGATTCGCATCGAGCCTGAGGTCCATATGTGTCTCGCTTTCGCTGCTAGAAGCCGGCTAGCTCGGCCATCGCCGGTTTACTTGGTGCCGATTTCCGCGTGAGCCTGCCGAATTTCGGCGACCGTTACCGGGCGGTGTTCCTGGAACGACCGCTGGGCCGCTTCCGCAATTTCTAGGGCTCGCACGGCATCTGCTAGCCCTGCCGGTACCGCTTCCCCGTTCTGTACAACTTTTAGGAAGGCATCAATTTCGCGGGCATAACACTCCGCAAACCGCGCGATGAAATCCACCCACGGTTCACCCTGCGGGTAGCTCACCCCGGGTTCCAGAGAAACCAAAGGGAGCTTTTCATCCATTCCCACTACTTCGGTGCGGGTAGTTCCGTGCAGTTCCATACGCACGTCGTACCCGTGCCCGTTGTAGCGCGACGACGACGCCGTTACCAACACCCCGCCCGTCATTTTGAGGACGGCCACGGTTTCGGCCGCATCCGCAAAATCGCGGAAATCAGCTAGGCCCAAATCGTTTCCGTAGGCAAAGACTTCTTCCACTTCTTGGCCGGTGACCCAGCGCAGGACATCAAAATCATGGATCAGGCAGTCCACGAAAATCCCACCGGAAGCGGCCAGAAATTCGCGGTGCGGCGGGTTTTGGTCCATGGTGTGCATAATCACCCGCCGCAATTCTCCCAGTTTTCCAGCCGCTACATGTTTGCGCGCGGCGCTATAGGCGGGATCGAAACGGCGTTGGAAACCAATATGGATTGGCGCATCCGCCGGGGTATTAGCACACACCCGCAAAGTTTCTGCCAGCGAGGTAGCAACCGGTTTTTCGCAAAATACCGGCAGCCCGCGTTGTGCTACCGCAATAATCTGCTCTCCATGCACGTTGGTGGGACTGGTAATTACTACTCCATCGAGACCGGCGGCCCGGCCCGTCCCCGTTTCGATCTCTTCCGGGCTAGCTACTTCTACCCGGGCCCCGCTAATGCCTTGGGCGCGCGAAATCTCTGCCAGTTCGGCAGCTACTTGTTCAGCCCGGCCTGGCTGGGGATCAGCGATCACCAAACGTGCCACCCGCGAATTGAGAATCTTCGCGTGCATAGCCCCCGCCCGGCCCAGCCCGAGCTGGCCGATTGCTAACTCGCTACCGCGTGCCGGCTCTTCCTGGGGCGCAATCGCTGAGTCCCTAGCCGAGTCCCTGGTGGCCGCATTTACGGCGCCCCCGGTGGTCACATTTACCGTGCCCTCAGTGGTTGCATTCACCGGGGCCTTGCCGGGCGCATCAGTCGACTCTTTGTTAGTAGCTGCTGCCTGCATTTTTTCTCCTGCCTAGCTACGAAGGCAAATACGTTAACCGCGGGCGTTATCACCTTCGGTGGCGCCCTATTTTTGCCTAGATCTCCAGAGTAACGCCTTTGGCACCGCTGTGAGCGTGATTTTGCCCGCTTGAGACTTCATTTCCGTACGCCATTCACCTCTATGTAGCCTTCGAGTAAGCGCTATTTCATATTCCTGCTAAGCGCTTTTAGCACCGCCAGGAACGTGCGGCCAAATGGCTCTGGGGCGGGCTTTTCGGCGTCGTCGACAAGTTATCCACACCGCCGCCAGGCACCGCAAACCGGAGCGAAAAATCGCCCCCTTGACACGCACCCCAGTTACTTGGTTAGCTACTCATGTAACTAACCAAGGGGGTGTGTATGGACTTCGCTTCGGGAATGCCTATCTACCTGCAGATCGCACAGAACATTCGCGAGCAGATCCTTTCCGGGCAATTGCCCGCAGGTTCGCAAACAATGTCCACCACCCAGTACGCGGCCGCCTACAAAATTAACCCTGCTACCGCTAATAAGGCACTGAACCTGCTGGTAGATGAGGGGTTACTGGAGAAACGGCGCGGAGTGGGAATGTTTGTGACCGCGCGAGCCGAACAGCTTTTGCGCGCTACCGGCAGAGAAGAGTACGCGGAAAAAGTACTGGGGCCCGCGCTGGACGAAGGGTTGAATTTAGGGTTCACCATCGCTCAGATTTTGCGGTTTGCCCGCGCCCATTTCGAGACAGAAAACACCAAGCACACGGAAGGAGAAGCGCTGTGATACGCACCGAGAAACTCAGCTTTACCTATCGCAAAAAGCCGGCAATATCGCAGGTCACGCTAGAGTTTACGAGTCCGAGTATTACCGGCATGCTAGGCCGTAACGGGTCTGGAAAATCCACGCTCGGCATGCTTTTAGCGGGTCTGCTCAAACCGGATTCCGGGGAGGTGTACTACCGCGGCGAACGTGTTTTTGAAAGCGCGGCCGCCATGGCAGCAATCGCCTACGTTTCGGAAGCTACAGTGGCTTTCCCAGATTCTCCGCTCACCACCACTATGCACGTGTGGGAACAGGCACGCGAAACCTGGGATGGCGAATATGCCCACGAGCTGCTCGAACTTTTCGAACTCTCCCCTAAGGCTTCCCCCTTGCAGCTTTCGCGCGGGCAACTCGCGGCCTTCCACGCCACGCTCGGCCTGGCAGCCCGCACTCCCGTCACCATCCTGGACGAGGTGCATTTGGGAATGGACGCGGTGTACCGCGAAATTTTCTACCGGTGCTTGCTGGCTGATTACACCGCGCACCCGCGCACTATCATCCTTTCCTCGCATCTCATTGAGGAAATACAGAACCTGCTAGACCGGGCAATTTTCCTTGACCACGGCACTGTAATTGCCGACGGCGACCCAGACGAGCTACGTGCCAAGTACGGCCAAAACGGCAAACTTGCTTCTTTGACCGAAGTGCTCATGGCCCTCACACTCTCCGATTCACAAAAACAAAGCATGGGAGGAGACCCGCAATGATGCACGACCAGAAACCAGCTACCGGAGCGCAGCCCCTCTCCTGCTCTGACGCCGATCAGGCAGGCACGCACCCCGGCAGGCGCGGCCGGAATGCCGGCCGGCGGCATAACCTTGGCGTGGCCCAAGGGCGGAGCCTAGGTGAGATATACCGCGGGCTTAATGCCAGCCTCGGGCACGTGGCAGAAAAATTTGTAGGCGGCGCGGGCTCGCTGCGCGGGCGCTTCTTCCGCCAGCAAATCCTCGCCCTGGGCTTTGCAATTATCTTCGTGGTGCTTCTTTCTTTCACCAATGGGCATGCCACCGCGCCGTTGGACGCCACCCACTTGGCTTATCTGCACTCGGTGCCGGGTCTGCTCATTTTGCATGAGTTAATGGTGCCGTGTATTTCTATAGTTTCTTTGGTCGGGGCTCTGCAAACTCTGCGTACCCAGGCCTACTTGAACGCCGGGTACACGCGGGTGCATATTTGGCGGGCCTTGCGCGGGGCGGGCCTGCGGAGCATATCCCTCGCGTTCTTGGTTTTAGCTTTCCTCACCAACCTGGTGCTGTTCATCCACGGCTTGCGTACCGACACCCTGGCCATTTCCGGCACGATTAAAACCTCGGAACTTACCACCCTGGGATATGCGGATCTAGACGGTTTTGCGCCGCCCTGGGAGCCGGGCGCGTCTCTCCCCTATAGCGGTAACTACTGGCACATCCTTCTTGGCTACTTCCTGATCGGAATTGCCACCTATGCCTTAGCGATCGCCCTGGCCAGTATTTTTACGCGCTGGCGGGTACGTACGGTAGTGCTGCATACGGCCATGTTCGGTGCGATCGTGGTGGTGATCGCAGTTATCTACTCCGCCCTTTCCAGGCCGATCAATTGGGTGCTCGGCTGGGGGCTAGACACCCTGGACCGTTTCCTGATCCAACCGATTGCGGGACTCCTGGCCGGGCCCGTGCAGAGTTTCGGGGCCTGGGCCCAACCCGGCCTAGAAGCTTTCCAAAACTGGGTGAGAGGCCTGGAAGATACTTTCTTCAATAGCTGGTTCCCAGACGGGCAAACCCAAACCTTCGAATTCTTGTTCCTGGTACTGATTTTCGGTGGTATCTGCCTGGTTATTAGCCGCAGGCTGAGCCGGCGCAACCTGCTCCGCACTAATTTGAAGCGGCGCTAAAACCGCGTTAAAACGTGCTAGAACGCCCGTGGTGCCCGGCGTGGTTTCCTGCGCCGAGCGCCACGGGTTTACTGCACCTAACGCCGCAAGTTTCCTACACCAAGCACCACGGGTTTACTGCGCCAAGCACCGCAAGTTTCCCACACCAAGCACCGCGAGTTTACTGCGCCGAGCGCCACAAGTTACCCAACGTGCCGCCTCAGTAGCCGAATAGGGGATGAACCGCGCCCTTTTGCCACCTACACTTGCACCATGAGAATTGGAGTCCCTACTGAATTGAAGAATAACGAGTACCGCGTGGCCTTGACGCCTGCCGGTGCGCGTGAACTTACCGAGGCTGGACACGAGGTTGTGGTGCAGTCCGACGCCGGGCGCGTTTCCGGTTTTTCTGACGAGGCTTACGCTGCGGCAGGCGCAAAGATTGGGACCGCCGGACAAGCTTGGGCGGCAGACCTCGTTTTGAAAGTCAAAGAACCAGAACCGGAGGAATACCACTACCTGCGGCCCGACCTCGTACTCTTCACCTACCTGCATCTGGCTTCCAATACCCGACTAGTACGGGCCCTGCTGGATGCCGGCACAATTTCCGTAGCTTATGAAACCGTGCGCGAAGGCAACAAGCTCCCCTTGCTCGCCCCCATGAGCCGGGTAGCCGGCAACCTTTCCCCAATTATTGGTTCTTACCATCTGATGGAAGCCCAGGGCGGATCGGGCATGCTCATTGGCGGCGTGGCCGGAACGCGGCCCGCCCGGGTAGCGGTGGTCGGTGGCGGTGTGGCTGGTGAAAGCGCCGCCGTAATGGCCGCCGGCATGGGCGGAGACGTAACCGTGCTCGATATTTCGGTAGAACGGCTTGCCGCTTTGCGTTCCACTTACGGTTCCACCTTCAAAACCTTGGCTTCTAATGCGCAAAACATTGAAGAAACCGTGGCCAATGCGGACCTCGTAATCGGTTCCGTGCTCATCCCGGGGGCTTCCGCCCCGAAGCTAGTTACCAGCGCCATGGTCCGCAAAATGCGAGAAGGTTCAGTGCTGGTAGATATTGCGATCGACCAAGGTGGCTGTTTTGAAGGTTCGCATCCCACCACGCACCAACATCCCACTTTCGACGTGGATGGGAAGATCTTCTACTGCGTGGCGAATATGCCCGGCGCGGTACCTCAAACTGCTACCGAAGCGTTGACGAACACCACTTTGCCTTATGCCATGCAAATCGCAAATCACGGGTGGCGCGAAGCGCTGACCGCAGACCCCGGCTTCCGCCCAGGGCTTAACACTGCGGCCGGTAAAATTACTAATCGCGCCGTTTTTGACTCCGTTGCCGGGACGATGGGCCTACAGGAGGCTGATTTCACTAATGAGCTCCCAGAAGAGCAGTGAGAGACTTTTACCATGAAGGATTTCTATTCGCTCTACACGCATGGCTTTGCCCGCATCGCCGCGGTTTCTCCCGCGGTTACACCCGGTAAGCCCCTCGCCAATGCCAGCAGCATTATCCTTGCCGCCCAGCAAGCTTCCGCACAAGGCGCCGTTTTGGCCGCTTTCCCCGCTCTGGCAGTAAGCGGCGCCAGCCTCGAAGATCTCTATTTCCAAGATGCTTTGCTGGAGCAAAGCTACCGCGCTTTGGAACAGATTCGCCTGGCTTCCCAGGACCTCACCCCCATGTTGGTGGTAGGTGCGCCCTTGCGATCTTCCCAAGCGCTGTATTCTTGCGCGGTAGTGATCCATCGCGGCTATGTTTTGGGGGCCGTTCCCCAACAAGCTTTTTCGGCTGGTTCTTACGGTTCCCGGTATTTCGCGCCCGGCGCTTCCCTGGCGCGCCAGTCCCTGGAGTATCCGTATCCCACTATTCCGTACGACGACGCCGACTGGCTGGAGGATTTGCCTGCAGCAGAATCTGCCCGGCTGGTGTATCAGTTAGACAAGGACAGTATTCCCTGTTCTCCCGGCCTGTATTTTTCGGCCACGGATCTTCCCGGTTTTTCTTTCACCATTGATTTTGCGGGAAATAATGGCGCGAATAGCACCGCGGCAGAATCTGATCCGGCGGCGCTCACGGTGCGGCTGGATGCGAGCCCGGCAGTAGCGGGAAGTTGGCGGCAGCCCCAGCAGGCCGCCCTGGTAGATTCCGCGCGCTCCCGCGGGGCGATTCTCTACGTGAATGCCGGTGCTTGGGAATCGAGCACTTCTGCGGCCTGGGCAAGCTCCGCTTTTATCGTGGAAAATGGTTCTTTACTGGCCAACTCCGGTTTTGGAGCCGAAGCGGGCGGAGCCGGTTTCCCCACGGCGTCGGAACCGATTATTACCTACGCAGATATTGATCTAGACGGTATTGCTTTGGCGCGGCGCTCCGCCCCCGGGTTTACGGATGCGGCAAGCGTGGGAGCGCCGGGAATGCCGGCCGCGCTCGCCGTGGACTACCCGGAGATTCCCTTCCAGCTTGGGGTACCGGATATGGCAGAACTGGGCAAAAGCGTACAGGATTTGCGCCGGCCCCTTCCGCGCTTCCCCTTCCAGGAAGATCATGGCCACCCGATCGATCCGGAAGAAGTACTCAACTTGCAAGCCAGTGCTTTGCAAACTCGTTTGCGGGCGATCGGCCAACCAAAGATTGTGCTGGGAGTTTCCGGCGGTCTGGATTCCACGCAGGCACTGCTGGTAGCAGTTACGGCGTGTGATCGGGCCGGAATTTCCCGGGATAATATTTTGGCTTTCACCCTGCCCGGGTTTGCTACCTCGCAGGGCACAAAATCTAATGCTTATGCACTGTGCCAGGCCTTGGGCGTACCTCTCGAAGAAATCGATATTAGGCCTGCGGGTATGCAGATTCTGAGCGATCTGGGCCACCCCTACGCGCATGGGGAACCCGTTTACGATGTAACCTTCGAAAACGTGCAGGCTGGTTTGCGGGCCGATTATTTGTTCCGGATTGCCGGCCAGCGCGGCGGGATCGTGCTCGGCACCGGAGACCTTTCCGAATCTTCCTTGGGCTGGGCGACCTTTGGCGTGGGTGACCATATTTGCCATTACAACGTGAATGCCGGCCTCCCCAAGACTTCCATGCAAGGGCTTATTCGCTGGGTGATTGGAACCTCCCGTTTTGGCGAGGAAGCAAATGCGGCCCTGCAAGCAATTTTGGATACCGAAATCTCGCCGGAACTGGTACCGGCAGATGCACAGGGCGCCATGCAGTCTACCCAACAGCAGATCGGCCCCTACGAATTGCAGGACTTCCACCTGTATTGGTTAATGCGCGGGTACAAGCCGGCCAAAATTGCTTTCCTGGCCTACCATGCCTGGCATGATGCCACGCGGGAAGCCGGGTGGCCGCAAGGTTATACGGGCGCGCGGCACGAATATTCAATCGGGGAAATCAAACACTGGTTGGGGATTTTTGTGCGCAGGTTCTTTAGCCAGCAGTTCAAGCGGTCCACTTCCCCGAACGGTCCAGAAATCCTTCCGGGCGGTTCGCTCGGCCCGCTTGGGGCATGGCGAATGCCTTCCGATATTAGTTCCGAGGCTTGGCTGGCCGACCTGGCCGAGGTTCCCGAAGAATAGCGGCAAGGGTAGTGCCAAGAGTAGCGGCACTGGAACAAGAGTAGCGGCACTGGAATTTGTAATAAAAACAAAATGAGGCAATAAGTATGATTGAGATTTTTTCGGAGCTCACACCGGAGCTATTTGCGGCCTATCAGGAGCTAATCCCGCAGCTTTCGCATTCTTTGCCCGGTGTTTCGCAAGAACACGCCGCGGAGGTACTAAACCAACCGGGCGTGTACCAATTGGTTTACCGGCAGGCGCCAGGCGAACCAATCCAAGGTCTGCTCACTTTGGTGACTTTCTCGATTCCTACCGGGAAACGTGCCTGGGTGGAAGACGTAGTGGTTGATAGCGCAGCCCGTGGCCACGGGGCCGGTAAGGAACTCGTGGAAGCTGCTTTGGCCCAAGCCCAAAAGGTAGGGGCGCGGACGGTGGACCTCACTTCCCGGCCCTCCCGTGAAGCCGCTAACCGCCTGTACCGTCGGGTCGGTTTCCAACCCCGAGAAACAAACGTGTACCGTTACGAGGCCTAAAGGGATCATGCCAAGGGCCTAGTTTTTCTAACCGGTTACGGTGTTGGTTGGCGTTCTGCTTTCTTTTAGCGTTGCTTTTAGCGTTGCTTTTAGCGGAGCAGATGCCAACCAACACCGTTTCTCGTTAGTGAGGTGTTATCGGTGTACGACGGATAGGTCAGGCCCTGAGAACTCTAAACCGGTCCTTTCGGGGTGTTATCGGTGTACGACGGATAGGTCTGCGCGCTGGAATTCTTTGATATCCGAGTAACCAGTGGCAGACATCGCGTGGCGGAGCGCGCCCATAATATTCGTGTGCCCCTGCGCCGAAGAAGTGGGGCCGAAAAGTACCTCTTCGAGGGAACCAGCGGTTCCTACATAAACGCGTTCTCCGCGCGGCAGGCGCGGATGGCGTGCTTCCGGCCCCCAATGCCACCCGGCACCGGGAGCTTCCGCGGCCCGCGCCAGCATGGTTCCCAACATGAGGCCGTCAGCTCCGCAAGCAATTGCTTTTACGACGTCGCCGGAAGTACCCAGGGACCCATCGGCAATTACGTGCACGTACCGGCCACCCGATTCATCCAAATAATCGCGCCGCGCGGCCGCAATTTCGGCAATGGTGGTAGCCA
Source organism: Actinobaculum suis (assembly GCF_900618115.1). NCBI lineage: Bacteria > Bacillati > Actinomycetota > Actinomycetes > Actinomycetales > Actinomycetaceae > Actinobaculum > Actinobaculum suis. Next base: position 849,298 of record NZ_UYIO01000001.1, on the reverse strand, counting down.
TGGGCGCGGCAATGCCCACCGTGCGCAAGGTTTGCGAAGCAGCTCCCCCACCGTAACCGGCAAGCACTCCCGCCGCGCCGGTACGCATTAGATGCAAGGCGCCCTGGTAGGTAACAGCGCCGCCGACGATCACCGGGATATCCAGGTCGTAAATAAACGTGCGCAAGTTGAGCGGTTCACGCGTGGTAGAAACATGTTCGGCAGATACGGTGGTCCCGCGGATTACAAAAAGGTCCAGGCCCGCTTCTTGCACCGGGCCGACCAGCGATTTTGCGGCGCCCGGCGAGCAGGCACCGGCCACCACCACGCCCGCATCACGCAATTCGGTGAGCCGCTGGCCAATTAGTTCATTCTTGATTGGTTCGGCCGCGTACAGCCGCTGCAATACCGCATTAGAATTTTCGGCGGAGGTACGGGCTATTTCCGCGTAAACTTCGCTCGGATTTTCGTAACGGGTCCACAAGCCTTCCAGGTCTAGGACGCCCACCCCGCCCATTTTCCCGAGCTCAACAATCATTTCCGGGGAACCTACCGAATCCATCGGCGCGGCCATGACCGGAATATCCAGGTGGTAGGCATCGAGTTGCCAAGTGGTTGAGACCTCCCGCACATCCCGGGTGCGGCGCCGTGGTACTACCGCGATATCGTCCAACGTGTACGTAATTCGTGCGCGTTTCCCGCGTCCAATTTCAACTTCGCTCACGCTTACCAGCCTAGCTGGAATCGCTACCCTTATCGTGTATGCACCTCAGAATTGGACTTCAGAGGGGCTACCAGGTGGTGACGCTGGGCCGGGCTAGTTTTTAGGACCGGTCGGTTTGAGTGCCTTCCTGGGTTTGGTGCCATTGGTTGGCGTATTCAGTCGGTGGGATAAATCCTAGGCTCGAATGAGGATGATGCGTATTGTAACGCTCTGACCACAGTCGCAGGCAGTGCGACGCGTGGGCAGGGTCGTCGAACATCTCGTCTTCTAGCAGCTCGTCACGTAGCCGGTTGTGGAAGGACTCCACAAACCCGTTATGCCAGGGCATTCCCGGTGGGATGAACGCTTCGATAGTGTCTTGCTTGGCTGCCCATTGAGTCAGCTCTTGGCTGATGAACTCCGGGCCGTTATCCATACGCAACACCCGAGGCCTACCACCGCGCACTGCGGCGTACTTATCCGCGCTAGGCTTCTGGTGGCGTTTGCGGGCGTTGTAGTACGCCGCTGTGGATACCCCGACGACCCGGCAGGCAAAGCGCACCGAATAACCCACAGATAGAGCGTAATCGATGGCTTCATACCTGCGTGCCGGGGTCAGAATTTTCCCTCCGCAAGCTCCTTCAGCAGCGCCTTTTCCAACTCAGCTTCCCCGAGTAAGCGCTTGAGCTTGGTGTTTTCTTCCTGCAGCTCTTTAAAGCGGCGGGCTTCGCTGCGGGACATGTTGCCGTACTGCCTGACCCAGCGATGGTAGGTTGCCTCGCTAACGCCAAGGTCACGGCAGACTTCGGCCACAGTACTACCCGAGGCCTTCAAGGCCCGGGCTTTCTCGAGCTTGGCCACAATCTGCTCAGGGGTGTGCTTCGAGAATTTCTTCATGATTACCAGTCTTCCTGCCCAACAGGGGCTGTCACGGAAGACACGCTCAAATCACATGGTCTATTTAATCCAGCCCAGGCCAAGGGTTGCTCACTATACACAGACCTCAATGCCCTCTTCTACACAACTCCGCGGTGGCTTTAGCATTCTTACGAGAGAGCGTTCCCTCCCCACGCGCCTCGCGGCGGCTAAGGTAGGAGCAGTCAACTGCGGAAGGAATTGCTATGTGGACCGAAAACCCGATCCTCGGATTCGATACTGAGACAACCGGTGTGAATCCGGCGAAAGAACGCCTTGTTACGTGCTCGCTCGTACGGGTCACGTCCGACGGCGCACAGTCTCGCTTCTGGTTGGCCGATCCGGGAGTGCCCATCCCGGCGGCGGCGAGCGCTATCCACGGGATTACTACGGAGCGGGCCCAGCAGGAGGGCCAGCCAATCACGAAAGTTTTGGCAGAAATCTCGGATGCGCTCGTGGCGCATTTAAGCCGGGGTTTTGCCGCAGTTGCTTTTAATGCTTCATATGATTTCACCTTGTTGGAGGCGGAGTTGGGCCGGCACGGCTTGCCGACCCTCACCGAGCGGCTCGGGGGCGAAATCTTCCCGGTAGTAGACCCGTATCTTTTAGATCGGGCTCTGGATCGTTATCGGCGTGGCAAGCGCAGACTAATAGACTTGGTGGAGCATTACGGCGTTGGCAATAACGATTCCTTCCACGACGCCGAAACTGACGTGCGGGCAACTTTGCGAGTACTGGGAGCGATAGTCCGCAAGTACCCGCAGGTGGCGAAGATGGATCTGCGCGAGGTGGTGGACTTGCAGATCGCTGCCAATAACGAATTCCAAACTTTCTTGCAATCTCGGGGCCGCGGTTCGGGCCCGCAAGAAGGTTGGCCCGTACCGCGGTAGCGGGCGCTGCCCGGTATCCCAATACTGGCAATTTGCAGTTTTCGCGGCCATTGACTCATACCGAAGAGGAGACTCATGCCGAAGATGAGACTCATACCGAAGAGGAGACTTTCGCTCCCGGCAAGTAGGTCCGCAACTGCGCATAGTGTTTATAAAACTAGCGGGCTGCGGTAGCCCCCATCTGGTGGGAACTACCGCAGCCCGCTTTTGCTACGCTGATATTTTTCTACATATGCTTTCGGCTGCGCCGCGTAGCCTTGCCGCCAATCTTTCCGCGCAGCTCTGCCGCGCAGCCTTACCGTTCGGCTTTACCGCGTAGCTTTGCGTTAGCCTTGCTTTCGCCGTTTGGCTTTCTTGCAGGCGTTTCGCGTTGCTTTCGCGTTTAGCTCCGGCCGGAGTAGTTGGGCGCTTCCACGGTCATTTGTACATCGTGCGGGTGGGACTCTTGCAAGCCTGCCGCCGTCATCCGTACGAAGCGTCCCTTTTCCTTCAGTTCCGGAATCGTGCGCGCACCCGAATAGAACATGGACTGGTTGAGCCCGCCTACCAGTTCATAAAGTACGGAAGAAAGCGCACCGCGATACGGCACTTGGCCTTCGATACCTTCCGGAATGATCTTGTCATCACTGGTAACGTCTGACTGGAAATAGCGGTCCTTCGAATAGGATTTCTTACCCCGCGAGCTCATGGCACCGAGCGAACCCATGCCGCGGAAATGCTTGTATTGCTTACCGCTAACAAACACGAGTTCACCGGGGGTTTCTTCACAGCCAGCAAGCAGGGAACCGAGCATTACGGTGTCTGCCCCGGCCACGATAGCCTTTGCAATATCGCCAGAATAGTGCAGGCCCCCATCCGCAATCAGCGGTACACCGGCCGGTCCGCACGCCTTTGCTGCCTCGTGTACAGCGGTGAGCTGCGGAACGCCAACCCCGGCAACCACGCGGGTGGTACAAATCGAGCCGGGCCCGATCCCAACCTTGACGGCATCCGCGCCGGCGTCGATAAGCGCCTGAGCACCGGAACGGGTGGCAACGTTTCCACCAATAATCTGGACCCCATCAAACCCGGAGTCCTTACGCAGGTTGGAGATCATATCGAGGGCGATCTTGGCTTCCCCGTTTGCGGAGTCGATAACGATTACGTCTACGCCCGCATCGGCAAGCGCGGTGGCACGTTCCCAAGCGTCACCCAGATAGCCGACGCCGGCGCCCACCAGTAGCCTTCCGTCTGCGTCCTTGGAAGCATTCGGATACTGCTGGGTTTTTACGAAGTCTTTAACGGTGATAAGGCCGGAAAGCTTTCCGTCCTTATCTACGAGCGGTAGTTTTTCAATCTTGTTACTGGAAAGAAGTTCTTGTGCTTCTTCCCGCGATACCCCGGTGGGGGCAGTAATGAGCGGCATACGCGTCATTACTTCCGAAACGCGGATATTTTCGTAGTCGCTTTTCTTGACAAAGCGGAGGTCGCGATTAGTAATAATGCCCAGGAGCGTGCCTTCGCCGTCAATTACCGGCAGGCCAGAAATGCGGTAGCGGCCGCACAGGTCATCAAGTTCTTTCAAGGTGGCTTCCGGGCCCACGGTAACCGGATCGGTGACCATACCCGATTCAGACCTTTTCACTTCCCGAACTTGTTGAGCTTGTTCTTCTACGGATAGGTTGCGATGAATAATACCGATTCCACCTTGGCGAGCCATAGCTACTGCCATATTCCGTTCCGTCACCGTATCCATAGCCGCCGAAACCATCGGCGTCTTCAGGGTAATCTTGCGAGTGAGCGGAGAGGAAGTATCAACCTCGGAGGGAATAACATCCGTAGGTTGCGGAACGAGCAGAACATCATCATAAGTAAGTGCTAGCGGTGCAAAGTCATTCTCGAACTCCATTTTTCCATTTTACGCCCTGCACCCTGCATATTCTCCGAATAAAGCGAGCATTTGCTCACCAGTTAATGCCGCAAAGGTGGCTGCCCCTATGGCAACCACCTCCCTAACTTCAGTAACGCAAATTATTCCATGGCCACACCCTCAACGGTCACACCCTCAGCACCGCAGCTCCAGGTACCAATTCCGCGGTTTGTGTTCTTGTGGGAACCCGCATTTATCGCGGAATTAGTACGCGGGGAAAATGCGGGAGGTGCGGGGCCTGGCTGGCCTCGCACCTCCCGGGTTTCGTATTTACTTAGGCGCTAGCGGTTTGATTCCGCGCTAGCGGCGTTAGCTGCTAAAAACCGGCTTTACGTTAGCAACGGCGCGAGCTACGGCGTTAGACGCTAGCGGTGTTAGCTTCGTGTTAGCGGCGGTCTACGGCCGGGGTGTCAATCCCGTCCCCGTCCCAATCACCAACCACCGAAACATCCTTCGCATTACCATAAGCAAAGACCTCATCAGCCACGCCCGTAACCAGCTTGTTCTTCAAGAAGAACTGGTTGCCACGTACCACGCCAACCCCGTCCTTGCCCGTACCGTTCCAGTCACCAACAATCACGCGGTCACCAGCAGTACCATAAGTAAACTCCAGCGGTGCCTTGGTATCCTCCAGCTTGCTTTGCACGTAGAAGATATTTCCACGCACAGCGGCCAAGGTATCCTTGCCGTCCCCGTTCCAATCCCCCGCAATAAGGGTATCGGTCGGATTGCCATAGGCATAAACCGCGTCAGCAACACCGCTGGTCAGCGAGTTACGGACAAAGACCTGGTTACCGCGAACCACGGCAACAGTGTCCTTACCATCACCATTCCAGTCCCCTACCAGGACCTCATCACCGGCGTTACCGTAGGCAAACTCGAACTGCGCAACACCACTAAACCCATTCGTGCCCAGGAACACGTTGCCCCGGCGCACCAACGGCGTATCTATACCATCACCATCCCAGTCACCGAAGATGATTTCATCGTTCGGGTTGCCATAGTTAACCGTACGATCAGCCTTACCCTGACCCCACGCGTTCACGTAGAAAATACCACGAGCATCATTACCAACCGCCCACACACCAACCGGCTTTTCGCTAGCCGGTTTGTCGGCACCGGGCTTCTCGGTGCCTGCCGGATCCGTGCCTGCCGGATCCGTGCCCGTCGTATCCGTGCCCGCCGTATCCGTGCCCGCCGTATTCGTGTCCGTCTGAGCCGTCTGTTCGCCCACCGTTACCGGAATCGTCAGATCGGCATCCCCGGCAACCACACGCAGAGTGGATTCGAAGGGAGCGTCCGCGGGAACGGTGAAGGTGATCGTGGCCTTCCCGGTGTCGTCAATATGCGGGGTCACCGTGTTATCCACTTCTGCGGTACCGACCTTCGTGTTGTTCAGGTACAGGTCTACCTTTTCGGTTACCGGTTCGGAGGAAGTCATGGAGAGCGAGGCCAAGTTAATCGTGGCTTCCTTGCCCGGCTGCAGTTTATCTTCACCGTTAATACCGATTGAAGACTGACGGTAGGAAACCTGGAAGTCCGGGTTGGCCTTCAAGAATTCGTTGAAGGCCACGTTGTCAACGATGCCGGTATCCGCGTAGTTCTTACCTTCCGTGAAGACGCTGAAACCATCGCCCCCATCCAGCAGGAACTGGTTCGAAGCGATCGTATACGTCTGCGATTCATCGCGTGGCACGAGCTTGCCATCAACGTAAACCGCCTTCACCCGGTTGCCCGGCTCACCTTCGTGGTCGTACAGGTAGGTGGTGTTATAGGAAAGTCCCAAGCGCAATAGTGGCCGGGCTGCATCTTCCGCATCCTTCCACTGCTGTTCGAGCATGGTGTAAACCTGTGCGCCCGTCAGATCGATCGTCGCATAAGAATTGCCGAAGGGCTGGACGCTGTAGGACTCCTGGTAGGTGATCTGGCCATCACCATTCGGATCTAGATCGGCCCGCAAACCGCCAGGATTAATAATCCCGAAATCGGCCTTCTTCTCCATGCCGAGCGAGTACTGGTAGAAGCCTTCTGCGATCAAATTGCCCACAGAAGATTCCGTACCGCGGTTAGCGCCAGTATCGTTTGTGTTCCGATCGTTCGTACCGCGATTAGCGATACCGCTAATGGTTCCCACCGGTTGGGCGCCCAATTCTTCCGCTTGCGCCTTAGCCTTCTGATACAGAGCCTCGATATCTTGATCAATCACGTCTGGCTCGGTGAAAGCCTTCTTTTCGACGTCGTACACCGTCTTATTTTCGGCGGTAACGCTCTTCAGTTCTTTCTTTTCGTTATCCCATTCGAGCACAATGTGCCCAAAGTTCCGGCCGAACTCACCGGGTTCAATAACCGGTGCACCGGATTCGGTTGTGGTTTCGGCGAGCAAATGGGTGTGGCCGGCAACCTGCACGTCTACATCCGCACCCACCTTTTGCGCTACTTCATGGTTTTCGTGCATGAGGCCAACCACAATATCGGCTTCCCCATTAGATTCGTCGCCATCCTTGAGCTGGGCAGCAACACGGTTCGTTGCTTCTACCGGATCGGTGAATGTAAGCCCTCTAATTCCGGAGGCAGAAACCAGGTTCGGCATATCGGCCGTCACCGTGCCTACAAAAGCGACCCGGATCCCATCCTCGGTCTTGAGCATAAAGTAGGGCGCGAAGTCTCCCGGCCGAGCCCCTTCCACATTGGCATGGACGAAGGGGAAATTCGCTTCCTTCTTAATGCGGTCCCGGTAGTCGTTGTAGCCCTGATCAAATTCGTGGTTTCCAGAAGAGGAACCTTGGAGGCCCATCGCGTTCAGGATATCCAGCGTGGGCTGATCGTTTGCAATGGAGGAAACGTAGGCGGAACCGCCAACCAAATCACCGTTGCCCACGAAGAACGTATTACCCGGGTTTGCTTCGCGCAACTTATTAATTTGCCCGGCCAGGTGGGCGGCAGTTTCAATGTGCCCATGGAAGTCTGAAATCACCGCAATATCGATCTTGGTAGTACTGGTTTGCGCGCTACCGGCATCGCCGGATCCGCTTTCCCCGCTACCGGCATCGCCGGTTCCACTTTCTGCGGTTCCCTGTTCGGTTCCGGTATTTCCAGATTCGGTGCCAACTTGCTGCGTATCAGCCTGCGTGGAAACAGTTTGCCCTTCACCCTGCACACCAGCGGTCTTTTGCTCGCCATACGCGGGGATCGTGGCCCCACCCATAACGACGGCGAGGGCCGTGATATATGCGGACCCTCGCCTAAAAATCGATTTAGACATATTTATTCCTTCGTGTTACCTGAATACAACTCCGTGTTTTCACAGGGTCACCCAGCATCATCCTGGAACCGTGTAAACACCTCGTAAACCTCGGTGAACAGCATGGAACATTTGATCTAATACTTGGGGTCATTCCTCCGCGGTCCGGGAGAAAGGTCCTGAACAATAGGAGCTAAAGGGCCCTTAACTAAAGGGCCCAAATAGTTAGGGGTTTATCGCGAAAAGCAATAGGGGTTTATCGCGAATAAAAACAAAACATAGGGCCGGAGCTAAGAGATAACCTCCCAGCTCCGGCCCTACCAATAGATCCGCACGAACACCAATCTCACATTCAAGCGGCACTACCGCTTATATGTATATCGATATTCAGTGACCAGAATCTGGGCGACACCCGCTATCATTGCCGTTTACCCACTACCGGTTTTTTTGCCAGATATAGGCCAATGCTTACCATCCGGTAGTGCGCATTAACGAGTGCCATGCCCTAGTATTTTTAGCGCTCGACAATAGCCAGCACATCACGCGCGGAAAGAATAATGTACGTTTCTTCTCCGTACGTTACTTCCGTCCCGCCGTACTTGGAGTAGACGACGACGTCGCCCTCCTTAATATCCAGCGGAACCCGGTTCCCATTGTCATCGATGCGGCCCGGCCCTACCGCCAGCACCTTGCCTTCGGTTGGCTTCTCAGTGGCGGTATCCGGAAGATAGATACCCGAGGCCGTGGTGGTTTCAGCTTCTTCCTGCTTGATGACAATGCGATCCTCAAGCGGCTTAATGGAGACGGACAATTGTCTCCTCCTTTACTTCTAGACTCGTGCAATTATGTCAGCGCTCAGAGCCGGGACCCGCCGTCGCGGGGGCCGGGCCCAAACCCAAGCACAAGCCGTAGCAGAACTACGTCCGGAGTTAACGTTAGGCTGTAGCTAGCACTCGGTCAAGTTGAGTGCCAGGTTAGAGCGAAATAATTCACCCTTGAGCAAAACCGCCGAGTTCCTCACTCTGCCTGGGCATGTGCTCGCCCCATTCCCGCTTCTGCTAATTCATGACGATGGTGCTCAGATCCATATTGGTATCCACCGAAAGATCCAGTGCAGATTCGGGCACATTATTTTTTACTAGCTCATAGCCCAGTGCCGCGATCATCGCCCCATTATCAGTGCAGTAACGCAGGGGCGGGATCCGCACGGTGATGCCTTCTGCTTCCCCACGTTCGGCCGCGAGCGCCCGCAGCCGCGAGTTTGCCGAAAAGCCGCCGCCGATCACGAGCGTATCGCAATCGTAGGCGTGGCAGGCACGCAAAGCTTTCTCCGTCAGGGTATCGACGATGGCTTCCGTAAAACCGGCGGCAATATTGGGCTTATTAACTTCTTCGCCGCGTGCTTCACAGCCTTCAATGTAGCGGGCTACCGCCGTCTTGAGCCCGGAGAAGGAGAAATCATAGGGGTGCTTTTCGCGGTTTTTCCCGCTTTCCAGGCCGCGCGGGAAACGAATTGCCTCCCGGTCACCAGCTTGCGAGAGTTTATCTACGTAAACCCCACCCGGGTACGGGGTGCCGAGCAAGCGGCCCACTTTATCGAAGGCTTCGCCCGCGGCGTCGTCCAAAGTACCGCCGAGTTCTTCCACCTCCGTGGCAATATTGCCCACCCGCAAAATCGAGGAATGGCCGCCCGATACTACTAGGCCAATGAACTTTTCTGGGAAAGGGCCTTCCGCGAGCTCATCTACCGCCAAATGTCCAATAATATGGTTCACGCCGTAGAGGGGTATGCCAAGTGCTAAGGCCAGTGCTTTTGCTGCGGAAACTCCTACCGTCAAAGATCCGACCAGGCCGGGCCCGGCGGTCACCGCGATCGCGTCTATATCTGCGAGCGCGGTCTGCGCTTTTTCGAGGGCCGCAGTAATGGTGGGAACCATTTGTTGTAGATGTGCACGCGAGGCAATTTCTGGGATAATCCCGCCGTAGCGTGCGTACTCGTCCATGGAGGTGGCCGTTACGTCTGCCAGTAGCTCACCGTCTTTTACAATGGCGACGCCGGTTTCATCACAGGATGTTTCAATGCCGAGAACCGTAATACTCACGCGCAAAGTCTAGCGCCGAGCTGGCCTACTGTGCATCACGATGTATATCGCGCCGCATAATTAGCCCGTCTGTACCTCGGTAATAGCCGGGGCGCGTGCCCACGGTGTAAAAACCGCGCGATTCATATAATCCGCGGGCTACGGGATCGTTTTCTCGCACTTCCAAAAAGACCTGTTCGGCCCCGCAGGCCGCGGCTACCGTGAGCAAAGAATCGAGAAGGGAGCTACCTATCCCCTGCCCGCGGAAGGATTTATCGACGCCGATCGTCATGATTTCTGCTTCCACGCCTAAATTGACGGCTCCGGCCGCAACCAGATCGTCTACCTCCGGCCGGGGCGGCGTGGTTTCGATAAGTCGATCTATGAGAACCAGGCAACCCGGAAAGCTGAGAGCTTCTTGCCAGGCGGCTTCCGGCCAGGCTTCCCGGTCGAATACCGCAAAATCGAAACGCGTGAGCGCATCCGCATCAGCGGGCATCGCCACTTGCCGGCGTAGCCGAAATGCGCGCGCCGGCGCTACGCCGCCGGTATTGCCTTCGCGTTCTGCGTGGCTTTCGCCGGCGCTATTACCTTCGTAGGTAGCGCGGCCTTCGCGTTCTGCGTGGCTTTCGCCAGCGCTTTTACCTTCGTAGGTAGCCTGGCCTTCGCTCGTGCTGCGGTCTTCGCGGGTAACGCCGGTTTCGGGGGCGAGGTTTCCGGCCGGATTATCGGCGGCGGGTTTAGGAACGGTAGCCATCGCCCGCCTTTTGGGCCACCCCGCGGGCCACATCCGGGCGGCGCAAATACAACGGTTCGGTGCTCAAAGCCGCCTCCGGATCGGCCGCGTTATCCAAACGGGAAAGGGCAATACTCGCCAAATATTCCGGTTCGGGAAGTACCAGCTGGGCGCCGGCCAATTCCGGATACAAATCGGCACGGGAAACGGCGAGCGGGGCGCCGTGCGTCGTCGTCGCTACTTCGGCAGGCTTAATGATCTGCGGGGGCGAAAAAACGAGGACGTCACTATACCCGGCAATTGCGCGAGCCCCGGCAATGTACAGTTCCTTGCGCCGCGCATCGATCACCGGCCACACTTGCGTTGCGCCGGCGCTAAGCGCGCCGTAGGCCATGGCATCTAGCGAAGGGACCCCGTAAAGCGGAATATCCCACGCAAAGGCGAGGGTGCGGGCAGTTACTAAACCGGCACGCAAACCCGTAAAAGCACCCGGGCCGGTACCGGCCACGATAGCTTCCGGCACGTCTACATCAGCCGCGTCGAGCGCATCGCTGACCATGGGCGTCAGGTTTTCGGCATGGCTCCGCGAATCTGCAGAAACCAGGCGGGCCAAAGTATGGAACTTAGCCTCGGTTTCGGGAACCGTCCCGAAATTAGTTTCCACCACGCCAACTACGGTCTGGTCAGAGGTATCAATCGTCAAAATAATCATTTATTCGCTCTTTTCCTCATCCGCAGGAGCGGGATTCGGCGTGGATTCTTGGTAGCGGTGCAAAGTTTCGGCCAGCAAATCATGAGCGCGTTGCCCGGTGGCAGTGAAAGTCAAGGTGCGCGGCGCATCCACGTACAGGTCGGCTACGTCTTGGCCGCGAGCGGCACCTTCCGGGCGGGTGATCGTGATTTCTAGCCGGTCTGGGGAAAGGACTTCTACTTTGCCTGTACCCCATTCAATGAGGGTGGCAGAATCTTCCAAACTGGTATCCAGATCGAGGGCATCGAGTTCTTCGAGGCCTTCTAAACGATAGGCATCCACGTGGATAAGATCCGGGCCAGTACCGCGGTTTTTGTGCACATTGGCAATCACGAAGGTGGGCGAGGTAACGCGCCCGCTTACATTCATGCCGGCTGCTACCCCGCGCACCAGCGTCGTCTTCCCTGCCCCGAGCGGACCGGTAAGCATCACCAGATCGCCGCGCTGCACCGATTCGCCCAGCGCCCTGCCGAAGCTCTGCATTTCTTCCGCATCCGGGATTACGATTTCCTTCATCACGCGCTCCATGATAAACCCCGCATCTACTTCCTGCCTGTTAGTTAGGAGGCGCGCGCTTTATTCCACGTATACGCGCCGAACGCGCGGGCCAATACGGGTGGGAATCTCGTAGCCGATCGAATCGGACCATTCACCCCAGTTATCGGCAGTGGGCGCGCCGGTACTTTCATCACCGAAGATCACCACTTCATCGCCCGGGCGGGCAGATGGTGGCAATTGGATCACAAACTGGTCCATGCATACCCGGCCAATAATCGGGCAGCGATGGCCCCTAACCAGTACTTGCCCCCGGTTGGAAGCTGCCCGCGGAATACCATCGCCATACCCGAGCGGCACGATCCCCAGGTGGGTTCCCGCCGGCACGGTTTGCGTACCACCATAAGACACCCCGGTGGTGCTTTCCGTTATCCGGGCGCCGATAATTCGCGAGCGCAAGGTCATTACTGCTTGCAAACCCAATTCGGCGGCCGTTGCCACCTGCGGATTTGGGGAAATACCGTAGAGCAAAATGCCGGGCCGAACCATCGAATATTGGGCTTTATTGTGGAAAAGTGCCCCGCCGGAAGCTGCGAGATGCAGTAGCGGCGGAGTTATTCCCACTTCGGCAAGCATTTGCTTTGCTTCTTCAAACCGGCTGATCTGGGCCTGCGTAGGTGCAGGATTGACCACGTGGGTATATGTTTGCTGGTCGGCACCGGATTCTGTGCCCGCGGCCTCACCGCTGGGTGCGAGAGCGGAAGTACTCAAGGTGTCTGCTTGTGCTAGGTGGCTCCACAAACCTTTGATTTCTACGGCTCCCACGCTTGCCAAAGCTTGCAAACGCGGCAGTATGCGTTCCAATTCCCCGCGGGTAAAACCTTCCCGGGCCATCCCGGTATCTACGGCAATATGAATCTTTGCGCCGCGCATGCCCCCGCCTGCGTATCTTTCTAGTTCATCTACCACCCAGGGAGTGCCTACCGAGACTTCAATTCCCGCCCGGAAAGCGGCCCGCAGATCCGAACCCGGCGCATAAATCCAACTGAAAATGGGCGGGTGCGTGGCTGGCAGTGCCCCCGCACCGCCAGGGCCGGCTGGGCCGGCCGGCGTCGCTTCTTCATCAGCACGCAACTGTGCGGCTAAAGACATCGCCTCGCCCAGTTGCGCCACACCTAGATAATCAGCGCCGGCCGCGGCTAGCGCCCGCGCGCACGGCACAATTCCGTGCCCGTAAGCATCAGCCTTCACGATCGCCATAATCTTCGTCTTAGGCAGGCGTGCTCGCAACCACCGGAAATTATGCGCCAGGGCTCCTAAGGAAATCTCTGCCCGCGATGGATAGAAACTCTCAATCACCAACTTCACTCTGCCTTCCGGTTGCTCGCAAATCTGCTTGCGAATCTGATAGCGAATTACCCAGAATATGCCCGATAACGGGCGCAATCTGGCCGGCGATGGAAGCGGCAGTGAGCGGGCGGCCTGGCGCTGCGCCTACTGCCCCGAGCGCCGGTGCAGTATCCGCCGCGCGAGCATACTCCGGTTCTTCCACTAATTGCCACCCAAATTCGCAGTCGGCCGCGCGCGCCGCCGCCCGGCCGTGTATATGCGCCGCTGCTGCCGCCAAAAGCGCGGCCCCGCCCGGCTGTTTCGCTGTTTGCGGATGCATGGCCAGCAGAGCCGCGATGGCTCCAGCCAGAACGTCCCCACTGCCAGCAACTCCCCGCCACCCGGGGGCACCTCCTTGCGCGTAGGCTTGCCCGCCCGGGCTTGCCACAATATCGACGGCGCCTTTCAGCACCACGGTAGCGCCCGTCAGGCGGGCAATTTTCCGCGCATAAAGCAACGGCGTGGCTTCGATCGTCTCCCGACTTGTGGGATGGCCCAAAGCTGCCAATAGCCGCGCGGCTTCCCCCGCGTGCGGGGTGAGTACCGCATATTCGGGCAGGCGGCCGCCCGGGATTTCAGCGAGCAGGCTGGCAATATCGTCCAGGCAGCCGGCGTCGATTACCACCGGTACCGCGGTAGAGATAGCCTCCTGCGCCGCAGTATCTGCCGGTACGGCTGGTTCTGCGCCGCAGGCCGGTTCTACGGGGGCAGCCAGCTCTACGCCGGCGGCCAGATCGGCGGGCACGGCTGGTTCTACTGGTTCTGCGCCGCGGGCCGGTTCTACGGCGGCAGCTGTTCCTTCACCCAAAGCCGGTGTTGCGGGCGCTACGGAGGTCTGCAAGCCCAAGGTGTGGCGCAGGAGCTGGCTCCCACCCGGTGGGTTGCCCGAACCTACGCAATAGGCTTGCACGCGGCCCGGGGCAAGCACCACGTCCGGGTAGCGGGCCGCAATCAACTTACCTACGGCGGCTTCTCCCAGGTAGCGCACGTAACCGGGCCCCATGGCCCGAGCCCCCTTGGTAGCGAGCAAGCCTGCGCCCGGGTAAGGCGCGCTACCGGCCAGAATGCCAGCCACGCCACGCGTATATTTATGTGCTTCCGGGCCAGGAATATCCAACAGATCGGCAACGTCCGCATCGCTAAGAGTAGCTACTGCCCACTGCCCGAGCGTGGCCGCAAAACCTAGTTTTACCAGGTCAATTTTGCCGGCATAGCCGCAGGCGGGTGGCACCACTAGCCCGGCCTTGGCGGCGCCCATGGTCACCGTGATATGGGCACGCAGCGCGGGGCCGGGCACAGCGCCCGTATCCGGATCAATCCCCGAAGGGGTATCGACCGCTACCACGAGCGGCTCCATTGGGGAAGCATCAAGTTCAGCGTTGAGAACTTCCAAAACACTGGCGATCGGTTCGCGGGCCGGCCCGCGAGCGCCAATCCCCAGCAGACCGTCGATCCACACAGCCGCCCGGCTAGCTTCCGCACCGGCCACTGCCGCCAAATCGGCGGCGGAAAGTTCCGGCGCGGCCGCGGCTGGCGCGGCCACAGCTGGCGCGGCAACTGCCGGCGCAGACTCAGCCGGCACAGTATCAGCTACCGCGACCGCGGGTGGTGCCAGGTAGGCACCGGGAGCGAGGCGCGCACCGGCTCGCTGCGCGGCAGCCAGGCCGGCCGCATGCACTTGCGGCGCGCATAATATAAGCCGCACTTGGGCGCCCCGCGCAGCTAGGTGCGCGGCGGCATAGAGGGCATCCCCGCCATTATTGCCGCCGCCCACGAACACCGCGATGGGGGCTCCTACCAAGCGGATCCGGCGAGTGCGTAACTCCCAAATGATCCGATTGGCCAGCGCTCGCGCCGCCCGCTTCATTAGCGGCACGCCCGCCGCCAAGAGCGGGGCTTCTGCCGCCTGTACCGTAGCCACCTCGTATGTTCTCAACATATTTCTAGTTTAGGCGCGCGCGCCATTTTTTAGCGGTTTGGTGTCAATTTTGGATACATTTTGTTTTTATTCCACCGTCACGGACTTGGCGAGGTTGCGTGGCTTATCGACGTCGTACCCCTTAGCCGCGGCCATTTCGGAAGCAAAAATCTGCAAGGGCAGCACGGTGACCAGCGGCATCATGAGAGTCGGGGTGGAGTTAGGCACCCAGAAAACCTCTTCCGCGAACTCGCGCACCGATTCGTCCCCAGCTTCAGCAATTACGATCGTCACCGCCCCGCGCGAACGCACTTCCTGCAAATTGGAAAGCACCTTGGCGTGCAACTCGGGCCGGCGCGGCGTCGGCACAATAAAGAACACCGGCAACCCCGGCTCTACCAGGGCGATCGGACCGTGTTTGAGCTCACCGGCCGCAAATCCTTCCGCGTGAATGTAGGCGATTTCCTTCAGCTTCAGCGCCCCTTCCAAGGCCACCGGATATCCCACGTGCCGGCCCAGGAACAACACCGAAGTAGCATCCTTCATTTTTTGGGCCAGGGCGCGAATATCAGCCTCTTGCTCCAATACTTTGGTAATCCGGCCGGGCATTTTCCCGAGCTCATCCAAATAGTGCGCGATTTCGTCTTGGTATTTATTGCCCCGCAACTGTGCCAAATAAAGACCCAGCAGATAAGTGGCGGCAATTTGCGCCACGAAAGCCTTCGTGGAAGCCACCGCGATTTCCGGGCCGGCATGGGTGTAAAGCACCGCGTCCGATTCGCGGGCAATCGTCGAACCATAAGTGTTTACGATCGCCAACACTTTCGAACCTTGTTCACGGGCGTGCCGGATTGCCATGATCGTGTCCATGGTTTCCCCGGATTGGGAGATTGCCACCGTCAAAGTTTTTTCGGAAACCACCGGGTCCCGGTAGCGGAACTCGGAAGCAAGTTCCACCTCCACGGGGATGCGGCACCAGTGTTCAATCGCGTATCGGGCCACTTGGCCGGCATAAGAAGCGGTGCCCGCGGCAATCACCACGATCTTGTCAATCCGGCGCAAAACATCGGGCGAAATCCGCATCTCATCGAGTTCCAGTTTGCCGTCTACCATCCGGCCCCGCAGAGTCTCGGCTACCGCCGTCGGCTCCTCGTGAATCTCCTTATCCATAAAGGTGGCGTATCCGCCCTTGACGGCGGCAGAAGCATCCCAAACCACCGTGAACGGCCGGCCCGCGGTTGGCTCCCCGGCAAAGTTGTACAGCTCTACCGTATCCGGGCGCAAAACCACCACCGTATCTTGCGCGATTTCCAAAGCCTGGCGGGTTTCCCCCACAAAAGCAGCCACGTCAGATCCGAGGAAATTCTCCCCGTTTCCCAAACCCACTACCAACGGGGAGTTACGCCGCGCCGCCACTACCAGCCCGCTGCCGTCCACAGCCACCAGGGTGAAAGAACCTTCCAGTACATTGGCAAGCCGCAGCATGGCTTCTTTTAGGTCTCCGGTTTGGGCCAAGAAAACCGCGAGCTGATGGGCGGCGATCTCCGTATCCGTTTCCGAGACGGGTTCAATCCCCTGCGTTTCCCGCAACTGCTGGGCCAGCTCCCGATAGTTTTCGATAATGCCGTTATGTACTACCGCTACTTTGCCGTCAAAAGACAGGTGCGGGTGGGCATTGGTATCCGAAGGGGCGCCATGCGTGGCCCATCGCGTGTGCCCAATGGCAGAAATACCAGTGCCGGTTTTCGCGGCGAGGGCCTGCCGTAAATTATCGAGGCGCCCGGCACGTTTCGTAACGGCAATTTCCCCATTTTCGTTCACGAGTGCCACGCCCGCGGAGTCATATCCGCGGTATTCGAGGCGCGCCAAACCGGCCAGCACTACATCTTGAGGTCTATTACTAGCGGGGCTTGAACCCGCGTATCCTACGATTCCACACACCTGAAAAAATATAGCGCGGCGCGGCCCGCCATAAAAGTAGTGCGTACAAACTGTGCGAATGCAGGTAACCTTGGGGCATGACCAGCACCCACCTCGTCTCTTTTACCCATGACGAATGGAGCGCGCTCGCTACAAATTCGCCGCTTCCGCTCACACACGCGGATGTGCGGCGGCTGAAAGCTTTGGGAGATCCCATTGATTTGGCTGAGGCGGACGCAATTTATCGGCCCCTTTCCGCCCTTTTGCAAATGTATACGCGCGAAATTGGGGAACTGCACCAGGCTACTTCCCAGTTTTTGGGGCTCACCGAACGGCGCACCCCTTTCGTGATTGGGATTGCTGGTTCGGTGGCGGTAGGTAAATCGACGACGGCGCGGCTTTTGCAAGAATTACTTCGGCGCTGGCCGTTAACCCCGAAGGTGGAACTCGTAACTACGGACGGGTTTTTACTACCGAATGCGGAGTTGGAACGCCGCGGGATTATGGACCGGAAAGGCTTCCCCGAATCTTACGACCAGGCCGCGCTCCTCGATTTTGTGCGGCAAGTAAAATCCGGGCGCGATCATGTTTCGGCACCGATTTATGACCACGTAACCTACGATATTGTGCCCGATGCCATGCTTACCGTGCATCATCCGGATATTTTGATTCTGGAAGGGCTGAACGTGTTACAGCCGGCGCGGGTTTTCCCGGATGATCCGCCAGATGCGGATCAAACCGTGGTTTCGGACTTCTTCGATCTTTCGATTTACGTGCACGCTGAACCCGATGATTTGGAACGCTGGTATCTAGACCGCCAATTCAAGCTCCGCGATATCGCGTTCTCCCAGCCGGATGCCTACTTCCACCAGTTTGCGGATATGCCCGATGACGAATTGCGCGAACGCTCCCGCAATATTTGGCGGACCATTAACTTGCCGAACCTGCTGGAAAACATCGAACCCACGCGCCACCGCGCCGATATTACTTTGCGGAAAGGCCCCGACCACCGGGTAGAAGAAGTCTTGATCCGCAAACTGTAAAGGCGTGCCGGGTATGGGCGGATAAGCAAGGCATACCCGCTCTCGGCCTGGCAGGCACTGCCGGATCGGGCCGCTCAGCAGCTCGATCCGGCCAGTTGCCGGCTATCGCAGGGCCCAGCTACCTGCTACCGCAGGGCGAGATTTTCGCGCACTACGTCTGCCAGTTCTTCGGCCACTGCCTGGGCCTGGGTTTCGGTTCCGGCTTCCACCATGACGCGCACCAGCGGCTCGGTGCCCGAGGGGCGCAGCAACACTCGCCCGGTTTCTCCCAGTTCGGCTTGTGCGTCTCGCACGGCTTTTTGCACCTGTTCGTTGGTGGCTGCGGCCGTCTTATCGACGTCGGGAACATTAATAAGTACTTGCGGCAAGCGCGTGACCACAGAAGCAAGTTCTGCCAAAGACTGGCCCGAAGCGGCCACTTGTTGGGCCAGCATGAGAGCGGTGAGCGTGCCATCGCCCGTGGTGGCATGTTGCATTGAAATCACGTGCCCGGACTGTTCCCCGCCCAGCGAATAGCCATTCTTACGCATTTCTTCGAGCACGTAGCGGTCTCCCACCCCGGTTTGCACGGTGGAAATCCCGTGTTCCTTCATAGCCAGTAGCAAGCCCAGGTTCGACATCACCGTCACCACCAGGGTGTTTTTGTTTAGCCAGCCGAGTTTATGGGCGGCGATCGCGAGGATCGCCATGATTTGGTCGCCATCTACCAGGTTGCCGTTACCATCGGCGGCCAGGCACCGATCGGCGTCGCCATCAAAAGCCACGCCGAAATCGGCGCCCTGTTCCACCACTGCCCGGCACATGCTTTCCGGGTGGGTAGAACCGCAGTCGGCGTTTATGTTGTAGCCGTCCGGGTTGGCGTTAATTACGACGACGTCTGCCCCCGCTTTCCGGAAAGCTTCCGGCGCCACGGCGCTAGTTGCTCCGTTGGCACAATCAACAACGATTTTCAGGCCGTCCAAACGGGTGTTGACCGTGGATACGAGGTGGTCAATATATTTTTGGTCCGCATAGGCGCTGGTATCGGTAACCCGGCCGATGCCCGCACCGATTGGCCGGCCCCATTCTTGGCCGAGCAGGCTTTCTATTTCGTCTTCTTTGGCGTCTTCTAGTTTAAAACCGCCGCGGGCGAAGAATTTGATCCCGTTATCTTGCATGGGGTTGTGCGAGGCGGAGATCATAACGCCCAAGTCGTAGTCGCCTTCTGCGGTCAAGTAGGCAATTCCGGGGGTGGGAATGGTATCGACGTGTTCAACGTCTACCCCGGCTCCGGAAAGGCCAGCGGCAACGGCCTGGCCTAGCATCCCGCCCGAGACGCGAGAATCTTGCCCGATCACCGCACGCGGGCGGCCTTCGCCACTAAAACCACGGGTGAGCACCCGGGCCGCTGCTTCCCCGAGCCGCAGAGCTAACTCTGCGGTCAAATCCCGGTTAGCAAGTCCTCGTACTCCGTCTGTTCCGAAAAGCCTCGGCATATTTTCTCCCTGCTCTGTGCCTTCCCTACGCTGCGCGGCCGCAGTTTTTAACTATTGGCATCTTCTCCGCGCAGGCGGTACGCGCGGGGCGTGTACGAGTGTGCGCGGGAGACCCGGCCGGCAGTTTGGGCCGGTGCAATTCTCACACCGAAGGCTATTGTACGGCGGCAAGCGGCCCCCTGCTCGCACCCGGCCACACCTGACGGTCAAATCTTCTATCAGTGCTGGTAAGGCTATAAATGCGGGCGGGCCGATAAGTACCGGCAGGAAAGAAATGGAAAAACTAGCCGCCGCAAGTGCGAGCGCCTGGCTCGTACAAACCTACTCGGGTAAAAAGTATCGCTCCGTTACCGAGCTGGTAGCGGAGCGATACTTTTCGGGCCGACGGTTGTGCTCGTGCTGTGCACGCGTACAACCGGGCCGCTATGAAGTTGTAAAAATAGCGTTTAACGCTTGGAGAACTGCGAAGCCTTACGGGCCTTCTTGAGGCCGGCCTTCTTGCGTTCCACCGCGCGTGCGTCGCGAGTGAGGAATCCGGCCTTCTTCAGCGCCGGACGGTTCGCTTCGCGGTCAATTTCGTTGAGGGCGCGGGCCACACCGAGACGCAGCGCGCCAGCCTGGCCAGAAGTGCCACCACCATCGATGCGAGCGATCACATCGAAACGGCCTTCCAGATCGAGCAGAGCGAACGGAGCGTTCACCAGCTGCTGGTGGATCGGGTTCGGGAAGTAATCCTTGAGCCCACGGCCATTAATCTTCCATTCGCCGGTACCCGGAAGCAGACGCACACGCGCCACCGCTTCCTTCCGACGGCCGAGCCCATGGCCCGGCACCATTGCAGATACGCCCTGTCCGGTGCGAGGAGTTTCGGTTTCCGTAGTGTAGGAACCCGTGAACTCCTCTTCCACCTGAGCGTCAACATTCGTTTCTGACATTTATGTAAATCCTGTTCCGAAAAGCTTTGCGCCTACTGGGCAATCTTCTTGAGCTCGTACGGCTCCGGTTGCTGAGCAATATGCGGGTGTTCGGCACCTGCATAAACCTTGAGCCGCGTCATCTGCTTGCGGCCGAGGCGCGTACGCGGGACCATGCCCTTCACTGCTTCCTGAACGGCACGCTCGGGCCGGGTTGCGAGGAGCTCGGCATAAGACGTGGCCTTCAAACCACCCGGGTAACCGGAGTGGCGGTAGGACATCTTGTCGCGGAGCTTGCTTCCCGTCAGAGCAACCTTCGATGCGTTAATAACAATCACGAAATCGCCGGTATCGGCATTCGGAGCAAAAATGGGCTTATGCTTCCCACGGAGCAGGGTGGCAACCTGTGCTGCCAAACGCCCGAGAACAATATCTGTGGCATCAACGATGTACCACTTACGGTCAATGTCTCCGGGCTTAGGAGTGTACGTGCGCACTTGCGTAGCCTTCGTTTCTCGTTAGGGTCTCGCTACGCTGCTGATCAAGCACACAGTTATCCTGCCTAGCCGATTCTGTACCGCCGCGGTTAAGAAGCTTCCGGGCGAAGCGAATTGACGAGCGCTCTGCGCGCGCGAGACCTCAAATGGTCATTTAAAATCTTTGTTGGGCATTGGCACGGCGAGTGGGAAAAGCACCGTACTCACTTCGCACAACAACAATCCAGGATACCGGGAAGAGGCACAACCGTCAAAGATTAAGTGCGTGTGTGAGGCTTTCCACCGCGCGCGTCCGCGGCTTACGCAACGGAGCCGCGGCTCACCCAGCAGCATTCAGCCGCGGCTCACTCAGCAGCATTCAGCCGCGGCTCACTCAGCAGCATTCGCGTCTTGCTCAGCAGCATTCATCCCGGCGCTGGCGAGCCTGTTGGGCGCGCTGCGCATAACCTTCCGGTTCGGGATAAATAACATTTTCCAAGGTGAGCGGATGCGCTGGAGCTACCACTACTTCCCCGGTGCGGTTACATTCTGCCAGCCGGCGCCGGGGCCACTCAATATCCCGTGCTCCACTCCCCACGCGCAGGAGCGCCCCCACGAGCGTGCGCACCATGGAGTGGCAAAAAGCATCGGCCCGGGCATGAATGAGTAATTGTTGGCCGGCCCCGCCTCCGAGTTCTACCACATCCAACCTTTGCAAAGTGCGGATCGTGGTAGCCCCTTCGCGCGGCTTGCAATATGAAAGGAAATCGTGGGTGCCAAGCAGGCCGCACGCGGCAGCGTTCATGGCGGCCACGTCTAGCGGTTCTTCGCCCCACCACAAAACGTCGTGGCGGCGCAACGGATCAGCCGGCCCGGTGCATACCCGGTACGTATATTCGCGGGCCAATGCTGAAAACCTGGCATCAAAATCTGCTGGTACTTTCCGGACTTGGCGTACGACGACGTCGGACACCCCGCGCGGCACGTTTAGCCGCACCGCGGCACCGGTCCCCGCGGGCGCTGCAGCATTATTCGCCCCCGCGGTATTGGCCGCAGTGCCACTCGTACTGCTTCTAGCGGCAGCCATAGCGGCCCGGTATTCGCGCGATAGCACCCCGGCCAGGCGGGTGCGTAAAACAGTTCCCGGGCATCTTCCGGCCCGGTCCCGCAAAGTGGCAACTGCCTGCGCGCTTAGGTCGGCGTGGGCCACTTGCCCGCGCGCGTGCACCCCGGCGTCGGTCCGGCCCGCCACGGTGAGCGTTACCGGTTCCCGTAAAATGGTTTCTAAGGCAGTTTCGAGTACGCCTTGCACGGTGCGCAGGCCGGGTTGGCGCGCCCACCCGTGAAATCCTGTGCCATCGTAGGCAATATCGAACCGAACCCGTACTGTTTGCGCTACCGTATCTTCCATGGAAGCAGTCTCCCACAAAGATGTACGCACACTCGCCGTTGATTGCGGTGGTGGTGGTATCAAAACGACGTTGCTTGACGCCGGTGGCTTCCAAATTGGCCCCGCTCACCGCACCGAAGTGATCTATCCTTTCTCTCCCGAGGCGCTGCTGGAGATTATTGCCAGTGATACGGACTTTTTGGCGCAAGTTCCCGGCTTGGGGCGCGAGCCTGGGATACCTCTCTACGATCGGATTACCGTTGGTATGCCGGGCATGATTCGCCATGGCAAGGTGATTTACACGCCGCACTATATTCGCCGTTCCGGCCCGCATACCCGGATCGACCCGGAGAATGAGGCAGCGTGGAATGGTTTGGATATTCAGGCGGCTTTGGAAGAGCGTTTTGGCGTGCCCGCGCTGGTGATTAATGATTCGGAGGTTGCCGCGGCCGGGGTAATTTCCGGCGAAGGTTTGGAAGTGGTCCTCACTTTCGGTACCGGTTTAGGTTCCGCAATTGTTGACAACGGCGTACTTGCCCCGCACCTGGAAATTTCGCATGCACAAATGCGGTGGGGCCTTACTTACGACGACGTAGTGGGCGAAATTGAGCGGATCCGCCTGGGAGATGCAGCATGGAGCCGGCGTGTGCTGCGCGCCGTGGATTCTCTGTTCCCTGTGATCCGGTGGGACAAGCTTTATATTGGCGGGGGCAATGCTGCCCGGATTACTCCCACCGTGCGGGCTCGTTTTGATTCCCGCGTAACTTTCATTCCCAATGCGGCGGGTATGAATGGCGGGGTGCGAGCCTGGAGCCTGGCCCGCCGCCGCGAACGGCCCGCCCGTGGGTAAATAACAGTTCGCTAAGGCCAGCTTCCAAGAACAGCCAGCACGTAGCTCCCCAAAGCCTGCCTCCAAGAATACCCAGCACGCAGCTGACTAAAGCCCGCTTCCGGGAACGACCCGCCCGCAAAACAATAGCGACCGCCACGCCGATAATTATTTGGACTATAAGGTACACGCGCGGGGCGCGTAGCTTCAATAAAATGTACACGCGCGGGGCGCGTAGCTTGGGAAAGCTACGCGCCCCGCGGACGTATCGCACTATTTAGTTATTGCAACCACAGTAGTTATTGCAACCACGCATTGGTTACTGCAATCACCCGTTGGTTATTGCAACCACGTGTTAGTTAGCTATTGCAACCGTGTGCGCTACTTGGTTTCTTCCGTTTTTGCGGCTTCTGCCGGGCTATCTGCGCTGGGAGCGCTTTCGGCGCTCGGCGCCGATGCTGCAGATTCGGCCGACTCGGCAGATTCAGCAGATTCCGCGGATTCGGCAGATTCTGCGGATTCAGCGGCTGCGGCTTCTGCACGCGCGGCCTTCTCCGCTGCCTTTTCAGCTTCGCGGACTACTGCCTGCTTGGGCGAAACCTTTTCCGTGACCAGAGAGATAACGGCCATTGGGGCGTTATCTCCGCGGCGGTTACCAATCTTAACGATGCGGGTGTAGCCGCCTTGACGTTCCGCGAACAGCGGGGCCAGTTCCTCGAAGAGGATATAAGCGGTCTCGCGATCCTTGAGCGTCTTCAGCGCCAGGCGACGATTGTGCGTATCACCCTTCTTCGCCTTCGTGATGAGGCGTTCCATGTAGGGCTGCACCGTCTTGGCCCGCGCCAAGGTGGTACGGACGGACTTGTGGTGCACCAGTTCCTTGCACAAGTTCGCGATGATCTTGCGCTGATGCGAGGGGCTTCCGCCCAGACGCGGACCCTTCTTCGGTGTAGGCATTGTGTTCTCCTATAAAAATTCTTCGCCCGGGATTATTTAGGCGTTATCGCTGAACTGCATCCCGTAATCGTCGCTGTAGCTGAAGGCAGCACCGCTATCCTTGAGCGCCAAGTCCAGCTTGGCTAGTTCATCCTTGACATCTTCGATCGACTTGGCGCCGAAGTTGCGAATATCAAGAAGATCTTCTTCGCTACGCTGTACGAGCTCACCAATGGTGTGGATACCTTCACGCTGCAGGCAGTTCTGAGAACGCGCCGGCAGGTTGAGGATCGTAATGGGACGTTGCAGATCAGAAGAACGCTGCTCTTGCACCGGAGCCGGACCGATCTCAATACCTTCTGCTTCTTCGTTCAGCTCCGTGGTGAGCCCGAAGAGCTCGACCAGGGTCTTACCGGCGGAAGCCAGCGCATCGCGCGGAGTAATCGAGGGCTTCACCTCAACATCAATGACGAGGCGATCGAAGTCCGTACGCTGTTCCACACGCGTGGCCTCGACCTTGTAGGAAACCCGGACAACCGGCGAATATATGGAGTCGATCGGAATGCGCCCGATTTCGTCGTCGTCACCCTTATTCAGAGCCGCAGAAACGTAGCCGCGGCCGCGTTCGACGGTGAGATCGATTTCGATCTTGCCCTTTTCGTTCAAGGTGGCGATGTGCAGTTCCGGGTTGAGGATCTCAACGCCGGCCGGAGGTGTAATGTCTCCGGCCGTTACCTCACCCGGGCCCTGCTTGCGCAGGTACATCAAAACGGGTTCATCCTGTTCCGAAGAAACCACGAGTTCCTTCAGGTTGAGGATGATTTCCGCTACGTCTTCCTTCACGCCCGGAATGGTGGAGAACTCGTGGAGCACTCCGTCGATCCGGATGGAAGTAACTGCCGCGCCGGGGATCGACGACAGCAGGGTACGGCGTAGAGAATTACCGATGGTGTAGCCGAATCCAGGTTCCAACGGTTCGATCACGAACTTGGAGCGAAGCTCCGAGATCTGTTCTTCCTTGAGAACAGGACGCTGCGCAATGAGCACTTTGTATCCTTCCCGTAGGCGACCGCTATATGACGCCCACGCAAATCCTCGTAACACTCGGACCGGTTACGAGAAATAATCTGCACTACCCATGATTCTCGCGCTTTCCCAGGCCAGGCGCGGCAATAGTTGCCGCTACCCGCACTAAAGACGAAGCGAGATTGGGATGCTATAAAGTTTTTTCGATGTACTTCGGGGATATTTTCCAGCCGGCTGGCTGGAAAACTTACCCGGCGAAGTGCGGGATTAGACGCGGCGGCGCTTCGGCGGCCGGCAACCGTTGTGAGCCTGCGGAGTGACGTCCTGAATGGAGGTCACTTCCAGACCGGTAGCGGTGAGCGAACGGATAGCCGTTTCGCGCCCCGAGCCCGGGCCCTTGACGAAGACGTCTACCTTCTTCATTCCCTGTTCCATCGCGCCGCGTGCGGCGGATTCGGCAGCCAGCTGGGCTGCGTACGGAGTGGACTTACGAGAGCCCTTGAATCCCATCTGCCCAGCGGAGGCGGAGGAGATAACCGCACCCGTGGGGTCGGTAATAGAAACGATAGTGTTGTTAAACGTGGACTTAATGTGGGCCTGACCCTGTACCACGTTGCGGCGTGTAGCGCGGCGCGGACGCCGGGCCGCCGTTGACTGACGAGCCATTTCTTCCTTCTTTCGAACTACTGCTATGCGAGTGGCAGGCCCTTAGGCCTTCTTCTTGCCGGCAACCGTGCGCTTCGGGCCCTTGCGGGTACGCGCGTTGGTCTTGGTGCGCTGGCCGTGCACGGGCAGGCCACGGCGGTGGCGAATACCCTGGTAGCACCCGATTTCTACCTTGCGGCGAATATTGGCCTGCACATCGCGGCGCAGATCGCCTTCAATCATGTAGTGCTCGTTGATGTAGTTCGAGAGCGTCGCCAGCTGATCGTCCGTGAGGTCACGCACGCGCGTATCGGGGCTGATCCCCGTAGCGGCGAGCGTCTCATGGGAACGAGTGCGGCCGATGCCGTAAATGTATGTAAGCGCGATTTCTACCCGCTTCTCACGCGGGATATCGACGCCAGAGACACGTGCCAATTTCTTAGCTCCTCATATCTGGCCGGAGGTATCCTGCATCGCCGTACTCGCACGTCTCAAAACGCGAGCCCCGGCCTCCGGACCGGGGGTTGCTTCACAGCAGGCGATGCTTGAAAAAACGTCAGTTACCCTGACGCTGCTTATGCCGGGGATTTGCGCTGCAGATGACCATCACGCGCCCGTGGCGACGAATGATCTTGCAGCTGTCGCACATCCGCTTAACGCTCGGCTTGACCTTCATCCTTGCTTCCCTCTGTATTTACTTATAGCGGTACACGATTCGCCCGCGGCTCAGATCGTAGGGAGTAAGCTCCACTACTACCCGGTCCTCCGGAAGAATCCTGATGTAGTGCTGACGCATTTTCCCAGAAATATGGGCCAGCACTTCGTGCCCATTTTCCAGCTCGACCTTGAACATCGCATTGGGAAGCGCTTCTACAACGGTCCCCTCTACCTCGATGACTCCGTCTTTCTTGGCCATGATCCTCCGCTATTACTCCTACCGCCCGCCTGCCGCGCACGGTACAGGCAGCCCGCCCGTAATTCCATTTTGGGCAAAACGTACCGACCTCCCATACTACTAGGTTTCGCCCAGTGTTGAAAAGGTCGCAAACACATGTGGTCCATCACGGCATACAGTGCCTTCCAGATCGGGCAGAGGCGAGCTGGAGCCGTATGAAAACCAGCCCCACCGAATTAATCCGCGCGGGACCCACCCGCGAGGGTTAGTCCTCGAGCGGAACCGGAGTGATGCCGAAAGGCGCGAGGCCGGCTGCTCCCCCGTCGGGCTCATTGAGTACCCAAATGCCGCCCTTATGGAGCGCAACTTGTGATTCCCAATGGCAGGCATCCGAGCCATCATTCGTTTTCGTGGTCCACCCGTCCGCTAACGTGTGATTGGCTTGGTCACCTTCGGTGAAAATCGGTTCGATGCACAGCACCATGCCGGGCCGCAAACGCGGACCGCGGGCCGCCGTCGCATAATTGAAAACATTTGGCGGTTCGTGCATCGCTTTCCCGATCCCGTGCCCCGTGAAATCTTCCACGATGCCCGGTTCAGGATCTTGGGATGTTGCAAAATCGTCGATTGCTTCCCCAATATCACCTACATATTTTCCGGTAGCCATGGCCGCGATACCTACCCACATGGCTTGCCGAGTGAGTTCCGAAAGGCGTTCGCGCCGGGCAGTTACTTCCGGATCCCCACCAGGGATTACCACTGAATAGCAAGAATCTCCGTTCCATCCGTCAATCAGAGACCCGCAATCGAAGGAAACAATATCGCCCGGTTGTAAGATTTCGGTATCGCTGGGGATGCCGTGCACCACGGTGTCATTTACGGAAATGCAGGTTTGTGCCGGGTAGTCGTAGTAGCCATAGAAGTTTGAAACCGCACCAGCGGCGTCTAGCACTTCTTTAGCGATCCGATCTAGCTCCCCGGTGGAAACGCCCGGTTTTGCGGCCGCCACGAGTTCTTTGTGGATCTGCCGGACAATCAGTGCCGCCCGCCGACACTTGCGGATTTCCTCGTTCGTTTTATATTGAATGCCGCTGCGGCTTCTCATCTTTTCCTCTTCTACCTCTGCGCTGTTTTTGACTTCTGCGGTACTTCTGCTTCTGCGGTACTTCTGCTTCTGCGGTACTTCTGCTTCTGCGGTACTTCTGCTTGTGCGGTTGGCGTTTGTATAGTTTTCTGCGCACCGCTACCGAAAATATTTTTATCTACCAACCACTTATGCGGAAACGGCCGCGCCTCGGGGCGCGGCCGTTTCCGCATAAGCCAAAATTCATCCTCGTTGTTTAGCCAAGGAAATCCTGGAGAGCAGTTTCGATGCGCTGCGTGGTTTCGGCAATCCCAGCCCCACCATCGATCCGTACTACCAGCCCGCGCGCCGCGTAGGCATCAACGATCGGCTGGGTCTCCTGATGGTAGACCTCAAGCCGGTGGCGGATTACTTCCTCGGTATCATCGGCCCGGTTTTGTTGCTTGGCCCGGCCCAGCAAGCGCCGAACCACTACGTCGTCGTCCACATCGAGCATGATTACCGCATCGATCTTGGTTTCGCCGAGCATTTCATCCAGGGCATCAACCTGCGCGAGATTACGCGGATAGCCATCGAGGAGGAAGCCCGCGGCGGCGTCGTCTTCGGCAATGCGCTCTGCCACCATGCGGTTGGTGACCTCATCGGGCACCAGCGCACCACGTTCCGAATAGGAAGCGGCGAGTTTACCGAGCTCGTCTTGCGCGGCCGCGTGAGCGCGGAAAAGATCACCGGTAGAAATTGCGGGAATGCCCCGCCGTTCTGCAATACCTTTCGCCTGCGTGCCCTTCCCCGCTCCGGGTGGACCCACGATAATCAGTCGATACGCCATGTTTCGTCCTTCTACTGCTATTTCTTTTACCAGCGGCCACCACGCGCGTAGCTTCCGCCAGAAACAACCCCAGCTCGCATTCCGAGCCTGCGCGCAAAGCTTTTCCAGCGAAGCTACTTGCGGCTGTTATTGCCGGAAAGGAAGCCTTCGTAGTGCCGCTGCTGGAGCTGGGCGTTGATGTCCTTGACGGTCTGCAAGCCCACACCCACGAGAATCATGATGGATGTGCCGCCGAAACCGGACTGGTGAATACCGAGCGCCGCAAAAAGCAAAATCGGAATCAGCGCGACGATCGCCAGGTAAGTAGCGCCCACCCAGGTGAGGCGGTTGGAAACGAAGTGCAAGTATTCTGCCGTCGGCCGGCCCGCGCGCACGCCCGGAATGAAACCGCCGTAGCGTTTCATATTATCCGCCACTTCTTCCGTATCGAAAGCAATCGACGTGTAGAAGAAGGTGAAGAAGAACGTGAGGAGCGCATAGCAAAGAATATAGGCCCAACCGCTTTGCGTGAAGTTGCGTTGGATCCACTGCACCCAGCCGGCCTCCGGACTGCCGAAGGTGGAAATCATGGTGGGGAGCATCAAAATCGAGGACGCGAAAATTACTGGAATAACGTTCGCCATATTGATCTTGATGGGCAGGTACGTCGTCGAACCACCGTAGGTGCGCCGGCCAATAACGCGCTTCGCGTACTGGACCGGGATGCGCCGCTGCGACTGCTCCACGAAAGTAACCACGAGTGTGATCACCAGGAATACCGCCACCACGAGGGCAACCGTGCCCCAGCCGTGGGTTTGCAAGATGCCGCCAAGCAGGCCCGGGAATCCGGCGCAAATACCGGTGAAGATCAGGATCGACATGCCGTTACCCACGCCGCGTTCAGTAATCAGTTCCGCCATCCACATGATCAGGCCGGTGCCGGCCGTCATGGCAAGAATGGTCATCGTGTACGTCCACCACGTAGCGTCTGGGATAACGTCCAGGTTGCATCCCTGGAAAATGGTGTAGTTAGCGGTGGAAACAACGACGGCCGACTGCAAGAGTGCCAGCCCGATGGTCAAATACCGCGTGTACTCCGTAAGTTTGGCCTGCCCGGTTTGACCTTCTTTGTGGAGCTCTTGGAAACGCGGAATCACCACGCGCAAGAGTTGCACAATAATCGACGCCGTAATGTAGGGCATGATCCCGAGTGCGAAGATCGACAGGTGCATCATGGCCCCGCCGGAGAACAGGTTCATCATCGAGACGAGGTCATTCGTACCGGCCTGGGTCGAAAGGCACTGGCGCACGTTCGAGAGGCTCACGAAGGGAGCCGGAACAAAGCTTCCGAGGCGGTAAATCACCATGATGAACATGGTGAAGAGAAGCTTATTGCGCAAGTCTGGCGTGCGGAACGCCGCTGCAAAGGCCTTAATCAAGGTTCCTCCAGATGGTGCGAGCCCGGGCTCGCCTCGTTTGTGCCCGCGAGGGCCAATATTTCACGTGACGCATTGCGTTTGCTTGCCGCGTGATGACTGGCAGTCTACTACCTGACGGTAGCACGCGCGGAAAGCATGCCTTGGCCATGATAACCGCGACTTTCCGGATTCGCACTCACACAGCGAAAACTGTGCCTGAGCGCTCACCGAGGCGGCACGCTGTATAGCCATATCCACAATACGTATATAGGACTGGGGCCCCGCACTTTCAGTTGTGCGGGGCCCCAGTGCCGTACCGAACTACGCGCGAGCGTAATTCGGTGAGAAGTGCCTGAAGCACTTATCTATTGCGCTGCTGTTGCTGTTTGTTCGGCTGCGTTGCGTGTTACCGAACCGATTGTTCGGCCGCGCTTCGCGATACCGAACCGCTTATTCGGCCGCGTTGAGCGTTACCGAACCGCCAGCTGCTTCGATCTTCGACTTTGCCGATCCGGAGCAGGCATCTACGGTCACGTCTACCTTGACCGAGATTTCGCCTTCGCCGAGGACCTTGACGAGTTCGTTCTTGCGAACCGCGCCCTTGGCTACGAGATCGGGAATCGTGACCGTGCCGCCCTCCGGGAAGAGTTCGGCGAGCAGCCCAACATTGACAACCTGGTATTCCTTGCGGAACGGGTTCTTGAAGCCACGCAGCTTGGGCAGGCGCATGTGCAGTGGCATCTGGCCACCTTCGAAGCCTGGCCGTACTGTATTACGCGCCTTCGTACCCTTCGTTCCCCGCCCAGCGGTCTTACCCTTGGAGGCCTCACCGCGGCCTACGCGGGTACGAGACTTGTTGGATCCGGGGGCCGGACGCAGGTCGTGGATCTTGAGAATCTTGGGCTCTTCGGCCGGATTCTTTTCTGCCATCGCTACGCCTCCTCTACTTCTACGAGATGCGCGACCACGCGAAGAATACCGCGAATGATCGGGGTATCTTCATGTTCCACGCTCTGGCCGATCTTCCGCAGTCCGAGCGTGCGGAGGTTCTCCCGCTGCCGTTCGTTCTGCCCAACCGTGCCCCTGACCTGAGTGATCTTTAGCTTTGCCATTACGCACCCACTCCTGCTGCCGCGGCTTCGTTTTCAGCTTGCGCGGCCGCAGCTTCCTTTTCTGCGCGTTCGCGCGCATCAAATTCTGCTCGGGCACGGAGCATGCCTTCCGGAGCCACCCGTTCGAGCGGCAGGCCACGGCGGGCCGCCACTGCTTCGGGCTGTTCGAGTTGCTTCAGCGCGGCCACGGTGGCACGCACGATATTGATGGCGTTCGAAGATCCGAGGGACTTCGTGAGTACATCGTGGATGCCTGCCGCTTCCATTACCGCACGCACCGGACCGCCGGCGATTACACCGGTACCGGGAGCAGCCGGACGCAGCAGCACGATGCCCGCAGAATCTTCACCCTGCACGATGTGCGGGATGGAGCGTCCCATGAGCGGTACGCGGAAGAAGTTCTTCTTCGCGTCTTCCGTGCCCTTGGAGATCGCCGCGGGTACTTCCTTCGCCTTGCCGTAGCCAACGCCCACCATGCCGTTGCCATCGCCTACCACCACGAGAGCGGTGAAGGACATGCGGCGGCCACCCTTGACGGTCTTCGCCACGCGGTTGATGGTGACAACGCGTTCTACGTACTGGCTTTCTTCGCGCCGGCCACGCCGTTCGCGTCGGCCGCCACGCTCGCCGCGACCGCGCTGGCCGCCGCGATTGTCTTGTTGATTCCGGCCTTCGGCGGCCGGGTTTTGCTGTTCATTCACAGACATTTCCTCTGCCTTTCCTGAGCCGTTAGAATTCGAGTCCAGCGGCGCGGGCGCCATCGGCGACCGCCGCCACGCGACCGTGATACTTGTTGCCGCCACGATCGAAGACGACCGTGGTGATGCCGGCTTCCTTGGCACGCTTGCCAACGAGTTCGCCGACTCGGCGCGCCTGTTCCGTCTTCGTGCCTTCCAGATCGCGCAATGCTTCTTCCAGGGTGGAAGCCGCGGCCAGCGTGTGGCCGACGGTATCGTCAATCACCTGGGCTTGCATATTGCGATTGGAACGCGAGACCACCAGACGCGGCCGCTCTGGCGTGCCACTCACGCGCTTGCGAAGGCGGAAGTGACGGCGCGAGCGAGCTACAAACTTGCCCTTACCTTGTGGAGGAACAGCCATTACTTACCAGCCTTTCCAGCCTTGCGGCGAATAACTTCGCCAGCGTACTTGATGCCCTTACCCTTGTACGGTTCAGGGGCGCGGAGCTTCCGGATCTGCGCGGCTGTTTCTCCAACGAGCTGCTTATCAATTCCAGAAACCGTTACCTTGTTGTTACCCTCCACGGTAAAGGTGATGCCTTCCGGCGGGTTCACAACAACCGGGTGCGAGAAGCCGAGCGCAAATTCCAGGCCCTGGCCCTTCGCTGCCACGCGGTAACCGGTACCAACGATTTCGAGCTTCTTCGCATAGCCTTCGGTAACGCCAACCACCATATTGTTGATGAGCGTGCGGCACAGTCCGTGCAGGGAACGCGCCTCGCGGCTTTCGTTCGGCCGTTCTACGGTAACGACGCCGTCTTCCACCTTCGCCGTAATCGGTTCGGGAAGTTCGTAGGCTAGTTCGCCCTTCGGGCCTTTCACGGTGACCTTGCTTTCGGCCACGGTAATTTCTACACCGGCCGGAACGGTAATCGGGAGTCTTCCAATACGCGACATGTATCTATTCCTCCCTTACCACACGTAGGCGAGGACTTCGCCGCCCACGCCCTGGTCCTTGGCCTCGCGGTCTGTGAGCAGACCGGAAGAAGTGGAGAGGATTGCTACACCCAGGCCATCAAGAACCCGCGGAAGGTTCGTGGACTTGGCGTAAACGCGCAGGCCCGGCTTGGAGACGCGGCGCAACCCAGCCAGGGCACGTTCGCGGTTGGAGCCGTACTTGAGCGTGAGGGTCAGGTTCTTTCCAACCTCGGCATCCTCGACTTTATAGTCGGCGATGTAGCCTTCGCGCTTCAAGATTTCCGCGATGCGGGACTTAATCTTGGAGTAAGGCATGCTCACCGACTCATGGAACGCCGAATTGGCGTTACGCAGACGCGTCAGCATGTCTGCGATGGGGTCAGTCATTGTCATTTCTGGGCTTTTGCCCTTCCTCGTCGCGGTTTCCCTACCGGACCTGCGACGTAGTTTCTTACCAGCTGGACTTCTTTACACCGGGGAGTTCGCCGCGTAGCGCGAGCTCACGGAGGCAAATTCGGCACAGGCCGAACTTGCGATAAACGGAGCGCGGACGCCCGCAGCGGTTGCACCGCGTGTAGCCGCGAACCTTGAACTTTGGCTTACGAGCCGCTTTGTTCTTCAGTGCTGTTTTCGCCATGTTTTCTTACGCCTCCTTGAAGGGGAAGCCGAGGTGGCGGAGAACGGCACGCCCTTCGTCATTCGTCTGCGCGGTGGTCACGATCGTGATATCCATACCACGCACCCGATCGATCTTGTCTTGGTCGATCTCGCGGAAGACGGTCTGGTCGGTCAGGCCAAAGGTATAATTACCACGGCCGTCGAACTGACGCGGCGAAAGGCCACGGAAATCGCGAATACGCGGGAGCGCCGTCGAAATCAAACGGTCCAGGAACTCCCACATGCGATCCCCACGCAGGGTCACATGGCAACCAATCGGCTGCCCTTCACGGAGCTTGAACTGCGCAATCGACTTGCGAGCCCGCGTCACCTGCGGCTTTTGCCCGGTGATAGCGGCCATATCCGCAACCGCGCCGTCCATGACCTTGTGGTCGTGCGCGGCATCGCCAACGCCCATATTGACCACGATCTTCTGCAGCTTCGGGATCTGATTTACGTTCTGGTACTTGAATTCCTTTTGGAGTTCAGGCACAACCTGCTCGAGGTATTGGGTCTTGAGCCGAGGGGTCACAGCTCGATCTCCTTCCCGCCACGCCGGCCGATGCGTTCGCGCACAATCTTCTTCCGGCCGTCACGTTCCACTTCCACCTCGCGGTAGCCCACGCGAACGGGCTTGCCGTCCGGAGCCACCAGCATCACGTTGGAAATGTGGATCGGGGCTTCGATGGTTTCGATGCCGCCCGAAGCGGTCTGCGAGCCGGGAGCTCCGGCCCGGCGGTGGCGCTTGACGCGCTGCACGCCTTCTACGATCACGCGGTCCTTCTTCGGGTCTACCTTGAGCACACGGCCCTGCTTACCCTTATCGCGCCCGGCGATGACCTGCACAAGATCGTCCTTCTTGATCTTTGCCAACTAAATCACCTCCGGCGCGAGCGAAACGATACGCATGAACTTCTTATCACGCAGCTCACGCCCGACCGGCCCGAAGATACGGGTGCCGCGCGGGGTGCCATCGTCCTTAATCAGGACGGCTGCGTTTTCGTCGAACTTGATGTAGGAACCGTCAACGCGACGGGTTTCCTTCTTTGCACGGACGAGCACCGCCTTGACGACGTCGCCCTTCTTCACATTGCCGCCCGGAATAGCATCCTTGACGGTGGCGACAAAGGTATCGCCTATCCCGGCGTAGCGCCGGCCAGAGCCACCGAGCACGCGGATGCAAAGCAGTTCCCTTGCTCCGGTGTTATCGGCGACGGTTAGCCGCGTCTCCTGCTGGATCATTTATCTTCTCCTGTTGTCGTGCTGGTTCTCAATACTGAGCCTTGCCGAACTGAATGCCGGTTGGTTCTTCGGAACTATCCGAGCCTTACCGGACTTGGTGCTCTGGGCGCTACTTCGCCTTTTCGATTACCTCGACCACGCGGAAGTGCTTGGTCTTGGAAAGCGGGCGAGTTTCCATGATGGACACGAGATCGCCTTCGCGTACCTCATTGGTTTCATCATGCGCCTTGACACGCTTGGTACGGGTAATAATTTTACCGTATAGCGGGTGCTTGACCCGGCTTTCGACCTCGATGACAACGGTCTTATCCATCTTGTCCGAGACGACGTAGCCGCGAAGCACCTTCCGGTGATTACGTTCCTGTGTTTCGCTCATCTTTTGCCTCACTCTTCGGAATCAGGAGCGGTACGAATGCCGAGCTCCCGTTCGCGCTTAATGGTGTAAATCCGAGCGATTTCGCGACGGACTTGCTTGAGACGACCTTGATCTTCGAGGCGGTGCGTGACCGCGGAGAAACGAAGGTTGAAGGCCTCACGCTTGGATTCGCGGAGCTTTTCCAGCAGCTCGGCGTCGGTCATCCCGTCGAGCTCTTCGGTGGAAATTCCCTTAGCCATTACTCAACCTCCTCCCGGCTGATGAACCGGGTCTTAATCGGGAGCTTGTGCTGGGCGCGGTTCAGGGCCTCGCGGGCCAGCTTTTCATCCACTCCAGCGATTTCAAACATCACGCGGCCTGGCTTTACATTCGCAATCCAGGTTTCCACCGGGCCCTTACCGGAACCCATACGGACTCCCAGCGCCTTCTTCGTAAGCGGGCGATCCGGGAAGATGTTGATCCACAGTTTGCCGCCACGCTTGACGTGACGGGTGGCAGCCACACGGGCCGCTTCAATCTGCCGATTGGTGATGTAGGCGGGCTCCAGGGCCATGATGCCGTATTCACCGAATGCCAGTTCGGTACCGCCCTTGGCCATGCCGTGACGGTCCGGGCGATGCTGCTTGCGCCACTTTGTGCGACGAGGAATCAGCATGGTTTATGCCTCCGATCCAGTGTTCGGCTTGGCGGCGCCAGCGCCCTGAGCCGAAGCAGTAGCTTCTGCGGCTTCTGGCTGCGCTTGCTGCGCCTGCGGCGCCTGCTGCTGGCGGCGTGCGCCACCGCGCCCGCGGCCACCACCGCGCCGTTCTCCGCGCCCGCGGCCGCCCCGGCCGCGTCCCCGCGGAGCTTCTGCCAGGCTGCGGTAGTACTCGGCGTCGGTAATATCGCCGCGGTACACCCACACCTTCACGCCAATCCGGCCGAAGGTGGTGCGAGCTTCGTAGAAGCCGTAATCAATGTTTGCGCGAAGGGTGTGCAGCGGCACACGGCCTTCCCGATAGAATTCCGAACGCGACATTTCGGCGCCACCCAAACGGCCCGAAACCTGCACGCGGATGCCCTTCACACCGGCGCGCTCCGCGGACTGAATAGCCCGGCGCATGGCGCGGCGGAAGGAGACGCGCGAGGCGAGCTGTTCGGCTACGCCCTGCGCTACCAGCTGCGCATCGGCTTCGGCATTCTTGACTTCCAGAATGTTGAGCTGGATTGCCTTGCCGGTGAGCTTTTCCAGATCGGCACGCAGCCGGTCTGCTTCTGCCCCGCGCCGTCCAATGACGATGCCCGGACGAGCGGTGTGGATGTCTACCACTACCCGCTCCGCGCGGCGTTCGATATTGACCCGCGAAATACCGGCGCGTTCCAGCGTCTTGGTAATCATTTCGCGAATCTTGACGTCTTCGATCACATAGTCGGCGTAACGCTGACCCTTCTTGGTCGAATCAGCGAACCACTTCGAGCGGTGATCGGTGGTAATGCCGAGACGGAACCCGATTGGGTTAACCTTCTGTCCCACTAGCGGGCCCTCCTCTGCTGCCTAGTCGTTTTCTTTGCCTTCGGTTTATCGTCAGAAACGACAACCGTAATGTGGCTCGTGCGCTTCAGGATGCGGTTGGCGCGGCCTTGGGCACGCGGCCGGATACGCTTCATGGTCGGACCTTCGTCGGCGTAAGCCTCGGTGACGTACAGGTCTTCTTCATCAAAGCGCTCCCCTGCTTCATCAGCGTGGTAACGAGCGTTAGCGATGGCGGATTCCAATACCTTGCGGATCTGGACGGCCGCCCGCTGGGGTGCGAACTGCAGCGTATCGAGCGCATCAACGGCACGCTGGCCGCGGATAATATCCACGACGCGGCGAGCCTTCATCGGCGTGACGCGCACGAACCGCGCTTGCGCGTGTGCTTTCATTTGTCTGCCTTACTCTCCTGGGAGCGCCTTAGCGGCGCCGCCCTTTCCGGTCGTCTTTCTCATGTCCGCGGAACGTGCGCGTGGGAGCGAACTCCCCGAGCTTGTGCCCCACCATTGCTTCGGTGATGAACACCGGCACGTGCTTGCGTCCGTCGTGTACCGCGAAGGTGTGACCCAGGAAATCCGGGGTGATCACAGAGCGACGCGACCACGTCTTGATGACGTTACGTGTGTTGTTCTTGTTCTGTTCGTCGACCTTCTTCATGAGGTGGTCGTCAACGAACGGACCCTTCTTCAAACTACGCGGCATAAGCGATTACCTCCCTAGTGCTTCTTGCCGGTCTTGCGACGGCGCACAATGAGCTTGTCGCTGGCCTTCTTCGGACGGCGCGTGCGGCCTTCCTTCTTACCCCAGGGGCTGACCGGATGGCGGCCACCTGAAGTCTTACCTTCACCACCACCGTGCGGGTGATCAATCGGGTTCATGGCCACACCACGGACGGACGGGCGAATGCCCTTCCACCGCATACGGCCGGCCTTACCCCAACTGATGTTAATGTGTTCGGCATTGCCAACTTCGCCTACCGTGGCGCGGCAACGCACATCCACATTGCGGATTTCGCCGGAAGGCATGCGCAACTGCGCGTAGCGGCCTTCGCGGGCTACCAGCTGCACTGAGGCCCCGGCCGAACGCGCGATCTTCGCGCCGCCGAGCGGTTGCAGTTCCACATTGTGAACGGTGGTACCGAGCGGAATGTTACGCAGCGGCAGGTTATTGCCAACCTTGATATCCGCATCCGGGCCGTTTTCTACCACGTCGCCTTGCGAAATGCCCTTCGGCGCCAAAATGTAACGCTTGGCGCCGTCTACGTAGTGCAGAAGAGCAATGCGGGCAGTGCGGTTCGGATCGTATTCGATGTGCGCTACCTTTGCTGGTACGCCATCCTTATCCCAGCGCCGGAAATCAATAATCCGGTACTGCCGCTTATGCCCACCACCACGATGCCGGGTGGCAATGCGGCCGCGGTTATCCCGGCCGCCAGTCTTCTTGAGCGGACGAACGAGCGACTTTTCCGGGGTCGATCTGGTGATCTCGGCGAAGTCGGCAACGCTCGCACCGCGACGACCCGGGGTCGTCGGCTTGTACTTACGAATTCCCATGAGTTCTATTCCTCAGCTTCTCGGGCTCGCCCTACAGGACGTCGCCGTAGATATCGATCGTGCCTTCCCGCAGGGTAACGATCGCGCGCTTCGTATCCTTCTTCCGGGCAATGCCGGTACGCGTGCGCCGCGTCTTCCCCTTCCGGTTTTGTGTATTAACGGAAGCCACCTTGACGTCGAAAATCTTCTCGATCGCCCACTTGATCTCCGGCTTGTTAGCGCGCGGATCAACAAAGAAGGTGTACTGGCCAATTTCTTCGGCAATTGCCGTTTTCTCGGTCACCAGCGGGGCGAGGATAATATCGTGCGGATCCCGGTTCCAGAACTTATCGCTCATTACTTCTCACCCTTCGTATGCGTTTCCACAAATTTGTTGAGCGCGCTTTCGGTGAATACCACGTGATCGGCTACCAGTACGTCGTAGCTATTGAGCTGATCGACGTAAATCGGGTGCACTTCGGGCAGATTACGCACGGAACGTACCGCGGTATCTTCGCCGCGCTCCGTTACCACGAGCGAACGGCGTCCCTCGGTGAAGGAGTGGAGCAAGTTCTTTGCGCTCTTCGTGGACGGAACATCATCTTCGGTGAAGGCGGTAACCGCGTGAATGCGGCTGGCCCGAGCCCGGTCCGAAAGCGACTGCAAAAGCGCAGCGGCAATCATCTTCTTGGGCGTGCGCTGCGCGTAAGAGCGCGGCTGCGGGCCGTGTACGGTGCCACCACCGGTGAACTGCGGAGCGCGGATCGAACCCTGACGTGCCCGGCCGGTACCCTTCTGCCGGAACGGCTTACGGCCACCGCCGCGAACTTCCCCGCGAGTCTTGGTCTTGTGTGTGCCCGCCCGGGCCGCCGCGAGCTGCGCGTTAACGACCTGGTGGAGCAACGGAATATTTACTTCGACGTCGAACAGGGCCTCCGGAAGAACCGCGCTACCGGTGGTCTTCCCCGAAGCATCGAGGACGTCAATCTGGAAGTCTGCCATCGCTTAGTTTCCCTTCACGGACGTGCGAACCACGACCGAGCCACCCTTGTTACCAGGGATGGCACCGACGACGAGGAGGAGTCCCTTCTCAGCATCGACGGCGTGGATGGACAGGTTCTGGACCGTCACGCGGCTCTTCCCGCTCCGGCCAGCCATGCGCGTGCCACGGAAAACACGAGACGGTGTGGCGCACGCGCCGATGGAGCCGGGCTTGCGGTGGATACGGTGGGCACCGTGCGAAGCCGGACCACCGCCGAAGCCGTGGCGCTTCATTACCCCGGTGAAGCCCTTACCCTTGGAGGTGCCGATTACATCAACCTTCTGGCCCGCTTCGAAAACATCGGCCGTCAGTTCCTGGCCGAGCGTGTATTCGGAAGCGTCCGAGGTGCGGATTTCTGCGAGCTTCTTGCGCGGCGTCACGCCGGCCTTCGCGAAATGCCCAGCCATCGGCTTCTTTACGTTCTTCTTCTGTTCATCACCCGAAGCGAGCTGCACGGCGGAATAGCCGTCAACTTCGGGGGTGCGCACCTGGGTAACGACGTTCGTTCCAACGCGCACAACGGTGATCGGGACTACACGCCCCTGTTCATCCCATGTCTGGGTCATACCCAGCTTTGTGCCGAGCAGAGCCTTGACGGGCTTGCTGGCAGTAGCCTGCTTGGAGTTCATTGCCTACTTACCTCAGAGCTTGATTTCCACGTTGACGTCCGCCGGAAGATCGAGACGGCGGAGGCTGTCGATCGTCTTCAGAGTCGGATCAACGATGTCGATGAGGCGCTTATGAGTGCGCATCTCGAACTGCTCGCGCGAGTCCTTATACATGTGCGGCGAGCGGACGACGACGAACACGTTCTTTTCCGTCGGGAGCGGCACCGGGCCGACTACTTTCGCGCCGGTACGCGTGACCTCGTCGACGAGCTTTTTGGCTGCGCTGTCAATGACCTCGTGGTCATAGGCCTTCAGCCGGATGCGGATCTTCTGTCCCGCCATGGCGCGTCTACCTCTCTTCTGCGTTGGTGCCCCGGTACCCGCACTCGGGCGTGTCGCGCCAACGAGAACGAGAGCGCTCAATCCACCCTATGTGAGGTTACAAGGAACCAGTTTTCATTCACATCGGCGCGAGGCCGATAAGCCAGCTTCGTAAACGCGGTGCTAACACCGCGTTTCGAGCAACTTGTATATTATGCCGCGAGCGAGCCACTTTCCGCAAGCATTCGCTGCTGCAAGTGGCGAGCCGCATATTCTAGCGGCGGTATACAAAGCAAAAGGCCCGGGCGTTTAGCCCGAGCCTTTCACTTTTACTCATTTGGTCTTAGCGGACGATCTTCGTTACACGCCCGGAACCAACGGTGTGGCCACCCTCACGAATAGCGAAGCCGAG
The DNA here is from genome assembly GCF_900618115.1 of Actinobaculum suis. NCBI lineage: Bacteria > Bacillati > Actinomycetota > Actinomycetes > Actinomycetales > Actinomycetaceae > Actinobaculum > Actinobaculum suis. The sequence goes on along the minus strand of NZ_UYIO01000001.1, from coordinate 808,959 downwards.
GCCTTCTTCCAGAGCGATCGGGTGGATCAGCTCAACGGACATTTCGGTGTTGTCACCGGGCATAACCATTTCGGTGCCTTCCGGCAGGGTAATGGTGCCGGTAACGTCCGTGGTACGGAAGTAGAACTGCGGACGGTAGTTGGTGAAGAACGGATTGTGGCGGCCGCCTTCTTCCTTCTTCAACACGTATACCTGAGCTTCGAACTGGGTGTGCGGCTGAACGGTGCCCGGCACGGCCACAACCTGGCCACGTTCGACATCGTCGCGGTTGATACCGCGCAGCAGCAGGCCGCAGTTTTCGCCGGCTTCGGCGTAGTCCATGGACTTGTGGAACATTTCGATACCGGTAACGGTGGTCTTCTGCACCGGGCGGATACCAACGATTTCCACTTCGGAGTTGAGCTGCAAGGTACCGCGTTCCACACGGCCGGTCACTACGGTACCGCGGCCGGTAATCGTGAAGACGTCTTCGATCGGCATCAGGAACGGCTTGTCGGTGTCGCGAACCGGATCTTCGAAGTAGTTGTCTACCTGGTCCATGAGTTCTTCGATGGAAGCAACCCACTTGGCGTCGCCTTCCAGCGCCTTGAGCGCGGAGATGCGGACTACCGGCAGGTCATCCCCCGGGTAACCCTGGGAAGAAAGGAGATCACGGGTCTCCATTTCTACCAGTTCGAGCAGCTCTTCGTCGTCCACCATGTCGGACTTGTTGAGTGCCACGATGATCTGCGGTACGCCGACCTGACGGGCGAGCAGTACGTGCTCACGCGTCTGGGCCATCGGGCCGTCAGTTGCAGCGACCACGAGGATGGCGCCGTCCATCTGGGCCGCACCGGTAATCATGTTCTTGATGTAGTCGGCGTGGCCGGGGGCGTCAACGTGAGCGTAGTGACGCTTCTCGGTCTGGTATTCAACGTGAGAAACGTTAATGGTAATACCGCGCTGGCGCTCTTCCGGAGCGTTATCCACCTGATCGAACGGCGTGAACTCGTTCAGATCCGGGTACTTGTCCGCAAGTACCTTGGTGATTGCGGCGGTCGTCGTCGTCTTACCGTGATCAACGTGACCGATGGTGCCGATGTTCATGTGCACCTTGGACTTATCGTACTTGGCCTTCGCCACTGGGCCCTCCTGGGACTCTAACTAAATTTACTTACAGCTTTATGGACTGGCGCTTTCGCACCCGCCCTTGTCGAATTATTAGTTCCTAATTCTAAACGAAAAAGGAGCTTATTCGCCGTGGGCCTTCGCCACGATTTCGTCGGCTACTGCCTTCGGAACTTCCGCGTAGGATCCAGCCTGCATCGAGTAGACTGCACGGCCCTGGGTCTTCGACCGGAGGTCACCAACATAACCGAACATTTCGCTCAGCGGAACGTCCGCACGAATGATTTTAACACCGCGCGAATCTTCCATCGAACGAATCGTACCGCGCCGCGAGTTCAGGTCGCCGATAACGTCGCCCATGTACTCTTCGGGGGTGCGAACTTCCACATCCATAATCGGCTCCAGGAGTACCGGCTTCGCCTTCTTGGCGGCCTCCTTGAACACCTGGTTGCCCGCAATCTTGAAGGCCAGTTCCGAAGAATCGACGTCGTGGTAGGCGCCGTCTTCCAAAGTTGCCTTCACACCTTCCACCGGGTAGCCAGCAATGATGCCGTTCTGCATCGATTCCTGGATACCTTCGTCTACGGAAGGAATGTATTCCTTGGGCACGCGCCCACCGGTGACCGCGTTTACGAACTCGTAGGTCTGGCCATCGGCCGTGTAATCCAAGGGTTCGATAGTCACGATAACGCGTGCGAACTGACCGGAACCACCGGTCTGCTTCTTGTGCGTGTATTCCACATGCTCGACCTTGCGGCGGATCGTTTCGCGGTAAGCCACCATGGGGGCACCAACATTGGCGTCCACCTTGAATTCCCGCTTCATGCGATCTACCAGAATGTCGAGGTGAAGTTCGCCCATACCGCCGATGACGGTCTGGCCGGTTTCTTCATCCTGGCGCACGGTAAAGGTCGGATCTTCTTCCGCGAGCTTTTGAATCGCAACCGAAAGCTTCTCCTGATCGCCCTTCGACTTCGGTTCAATAGCCACGTGAATCACGGGCTCGGGGAAGGACATCGATTCGAGGATGATCGGCGCGTCCTGCGCGCACAGGGTGTCACCCGTCGTCGTATCCTTCATACCCACGAAAGCGTAGATATGACCAGCGTGCGCCACATCAACCGGGATTTCCTGGTTGGAGTGCATCTGGAACATCTTGCCGATACGTTCGCGCTTACCCTTGACCGAGTTGAGCACCTGCTCGCCCTGCTTAATGGCGCCGGAGTACACGCGAATGTAGGTCAGCTTGCCGTAGAAGGGGTGTACCGCGATCTTGAACGCCAGTGCGGAGAACGGTTCCTTCTCCGTGGAGTGGCGCTCTTCGGTTTCGCCGTCTTCTTCGTGGCCGGGCTTGAAGCCCTTGATCGCCGGAATGTCGATCGGAGCCGGGAGGAAGTCTACAACGCCGTCCAGGAGCGGCTGTACGCCCTTATTCTTGTAGGCAGAGCCTGCAAATACGGGGTAAATCTCCGAAGCGATGGTACGCATGCGGATGCCCTGCTTGATTTCCTCGGTGGTCAGTTCCCCTTCTTCGAGGTACTTCTCCATGAGTTCGTCATTGGCTTCCGCGGCCAGTTCCATCAATTCGCTGCGGTAAAGCTCGGCTTGTTCCTGCAGTTCCGCGGGGATATCTTCTTCTACCACCACGGCACCCCAGGTGTCGTTACCCTTATCGTCCTTTTCGGGGAAACGTACTGCCTTCATCGTCAATACGTTGACGACGCCGGACAGTTCCGATTCCGCTCCGATCGGGAAGGTTACCACCGCAGGAATAGCCTTCAGGCGGTCCCGAATGGTGGAAAGGGTGTATTCGAAATCGGCACCGAGCTTATCCATCTTGTTGACGAAGCAGATGCGCGGAACGCCGTACTTATCGGCCTGGCGCCACACCGTTTCGGACTGCGGCTCCACACCTTCCTTGCCGTCGAACACCGTGATGGCGCCGTCGAGTACGCGCAAGGAGCGCTCCACTTCGACCGTGAAGTCGACGTGGCCTGGCGTATCAATAACGTTGAACTGGTATCCCTTCCAGAAGGCGGTAACGGCCGCCGAGGTAATGGTGATGCCGCGTTCCTTCTCCTGGGCCATCCAGTCGGTGGTCGAAGCACCATCGTGCGTTTCGCCCAACTTGTGGTTGATGCCGGTGTAGAAGAGGACGCGCTCGGTAGTGGTAGTTTTACCGGCATCGATGTGCGCCATGATGCCGATATTACGGACCTTGGTTAGGTCAGTAAGCGCTTTCACTTCTTGTGCCACGTTTGTTTAGCTCTCTCTTGTTAGAAATGCTGCGTTCTTACGCAACGAATTACCAGCGATAGTGAGCGAAAGCCTTGTTGGCTTCCGCCATGCGATGTGTATCTTCACGGCGCTTGACAGCAGCACCCAGGCCGTTGGAAGCGTCGAGGATTTCATTGAGCAAACGGTCCTGCATGGTGTGTTCGCGGCGCAGCCGCGCATACTGGACCAGCCAGCGCAACCCGAGTGCCGTGGAGCGGGCCGGCTTGACTTCTACCGGAACCTGGTAGGTCGCGCCACCCACACGCCGCGAGCGGACTTCCAGCTGCGGCTTGATGTTATCCAGGGCGCGCTTGAACACCGTGAGGGCATCCTGTTCCGACTTTTCAGCAACGCCTTCCAGCGCGCCGTAAACGATGGACTGGGCCTTCGCCTTCTTGCCATCGCGGAGCACGATGTTTACCAGCTGCGTGACGAGCGGCGAGTTGTAGATCGGATCTGCAATAATCTCGCGCTTCTTGACTGGACCTTTACGAGGCATGCTTACTTCTCCTTCTTCACGCCGTAACGGGAGCGGGCCTGGTTGCGGCCGCGCACACCTTGCGTGTCGAGTGCGCCACGCACGATCTTGTAACGAACACCGGGGAGGTCCTTTACGCCACCACCGCGCACGAGCACGATCGAGTGCTCCTGCAGGTTGTGACCTTCACCCGGGATGTAGGCCGTGACCTCAATACCCGAGGAAAGGCGAACACGGGCTACCTTCCGGAGCGCGGAGTTCGGCTTCTTCGGGGTAGTTGTAAATACGCGGGTGCACACCCCTCGCCGCTGCGGGCTTCCTTTGAGCGCAGGACGCTTGGAGGCGCGCTTCTTCTTCGCGCGGCCCTGACGGACCAACTGCTGAATAGTAGGCACTATTTCTCCTGTTTTGAAAAATGAATATCTATCGTTCGCCAGGGCGGCGGGATACACACCGCTTATCCGCGCTAGCAGTAGTTCACCCGGGGCGTACCTTTATCAGGTTACCTCGGTGTGGACATACCGTGTGGCCGCGCCTGCGAACAGGCAACCCTACCAAGATTAGCGGCCACACGGGATTTACGTCAAAGGTTAAGGCCCTGCGGTGGTAGGAAACACAGCTTTTGCCCCGCGGAAGCGGTTTTCCTTGGCCTTGCCCGGCCTAGAAGGCCCCGTAGCCGGCGCCCAGATCGAAGTACTGGAAATCGCCGTAGGAGAAGGAATCGTCGAAGGGATCCAGGCCTTGCGCCGCAAAGCCGTTGTTCTTCTCGAATTCCATCTTCGCTTCCGTAGTGGGTTCTACCTTCGCGCTCTTGAGCGCTTCGAAGCCCGTACCTGCCGGGATCAGCTTGCCCAAGATCACGTTTTCCTTCAGGCCGGCCAGCGGATCGGACTTGCCCTCCAGCGCGGCTTCGGTGAGCACGCGCGTGGTCTCCTGGAAGGAGGCGGCGGAGAGCCAGGAATCCGTGGCCAAAGAGGCCTTGGTAATACCCATGAGTTCGGGCCGGCCGGCAGCGGGTTTGCCGCCTTCGGCCATCGCGGCCCGGTTCTCTTCTTCGAAGCGGGGTACTTCTACCAGTTCGCCCGGTAGCAGGTTGGTGGTTCCCGAATCGAGCACGGTCACGCGCCGCAACATCTGGCGGACGATGATCTCAATGTGCTTATCGTGAATATCCACACCCTGCGAGCGGTACACGGCCTGCACTTCGTTGACGATGTGTTCTTGCACCGCACGGCGGCCGGAGATCCGCAAGAGCTTCTTGGGATCCACGGAGCCTTCCACGAGCTGCTGGCCTACCTGTACGCGGCCACCTTCTGGCACGTACAGCTTGGCCCGCTTGGACACCTGGTAGACGAGGTCTTCTTCGCCGTCGTCGCGCACGACGATAAGCCGGCGCATACGTTCGCCGTCTTCGATCCGCAAGGTACCGGCCGCTTCCGCGATCGGCGCCTCCCCCTTCGGGGTACGGGCTTCGAAGAGTTCCTGCACACGCGGCAAACCTTGGGTGATGTCGTCCGCGGAGGCCGAACCACCGGTGTGGAAGGTACGCATCGTGAGCTGGGTACCCGGTTCGCCAATAGACTGTGCGGCCACAATACCCACGGCTTCGCCCAGATCCACCAGTTTGCCGGTGGCCATGGAACGGCCGTAGCACAGGGCGCAAGTACCATGTTTGGCTTGGCAGGTAAGTACGGAACGGATCCGCACCTGCGTGACGCCAGCCCGCAACAAGCGTTCGATCAGTTCATCGCCGATATCCGCACCAGCCTGGGCGAGCACGGTACCTTCTTCATCGGTAATGTCCGCGAGCAAGGTACGTGCGTACACCGAGGTGTCGAGCGTGCGTTCGGGGATCAGAAGATCTGCCGGAGCGAGCAGTTCGCCGCTTTCCGGAGCTTCCAGTACTTGCGGGGCAAAGCGCTGTTCGCCGCGCGGTTCGGCCAAACGCACGTAAACCGTGGAACCGAGCGCGCCCGCCGGAACCGGTTTGCCGGCCGGCACAAGCTGCGCGATTTCCTTGGCCAGCCCGCGCTTGGTCTGGCAGTCGAATTCGTTGACGATTACGTCTTGGGAAACGTCTACCAAACGCCGCGTCAGGTACCCCGAATCGGCGGTACGCAAAGCGGTATCGGCCAGGCCCTTGCGGGCACCGTGAGTAGCCGAGAAGTATTCGAGCACCGAAAGACCTTCGCGGTACGAGGAGATAATCGGACGCGGAATAATCGCACCCTTCGGGTCTGCTACCAGCCCGCGCATACCCGCGATCTGGCGCATCTGCTCCCAGTTACCACGGGCCCCGGAAACAACCATCTGGTTCACGGTGTTTTCCGGAGTGAAGTTATCCCGCATTACGTGCGCAATTTCGTCGGTGACGTCGGACCACAGGTCCACCAGGTCACGGCGGCGATCTTCGTCTTCAATACGGCCGGTGAGGAACTGGTTTTCAATTACGGCAGCCTTCTTTTCCGCTTCCGCAATAATTGCCGGTTTCTCATCGGGAACCACTACGTCAGAAACCGCAATGGTGACGCCGGAACGGCCCGCCCAGTAGAAGCCCGTGTTCTTAATCGCATCGAGCGAGGCGGCCACATCGTCCTTCTCGTAACGTTCCGCGAGGTGGTTAACGATTCGGCCCAGTGCCGACTTATCGACCACTTCGTTTACGAACGGGAAGGTTGTGGGCAGCGCATTGTTGAAGATCGTGCGGCCCAGCGTGGTTTCCAGAATGAAGGGTTCGCCAGGTTCGTGACCTTCGGGTGCTTCCCAATCCAGGGGCGGTTCGACGTCGCCTTCGAAACGGATCTTGCACAGGGAGTTCAGGTCCAGTTTGCCGAGGTCATAAGCCATGCGTGCTTCCCCGGTGGAGGTGAAGGCGTGGCCTTCGCCCGCCTTACCTTCCTTGACCTTCGTCAAGCCGTAGACGCCAATAATCATGTCTTGCGAAGGCATGGTTACGGGCCGGCCGTCAGAGGGCTTGAGGATGTTATTCGAGGAGAGCATGAGGATGCGTGCCTCTGCCTGTGCTTCTACCGAAAGGGGTAGGTGCACGGCCATCTGGTCGCCGTCGAAATCGGCGTTGAAGGCGCCGCACACCAGCGGATGCAAGCGAATTGCCTTACCTTCTACCAGTTTCGGTTCGAAGGCCTGAATGCCCAAACGGTGCAAGGTAGGAGCACGGTTGAGCAAGACCGGGTGGTCTTGAATGACTTCTTCGAGCACGTCCCACACCTGCGGATCTTGGCGTTCCACCAGGCGCTTGGCTGCCTTAATGTTCTTGGCGATATCGAGGTCTACGAGCCGCTTTTGTACGAACGGCTTGAACAGTTCGAGTGCCATGGCGGTAGGCAATCCACACTGATGCAACTTCAGGGTGGGGCCCACCACGATTACGGAACGGCCGGAGTAGTCCACACGCTTACCGAGTAGGTTCTGGCGGAACCGGCCCTGCTTGCCCTTGAGCATGTCTGCCAGGGACTTCAGAGGACGGTTGCCCGCGCCCTGCACGGGGCGGCCGCGCCGGCCGTTATCGAAGAGGGCGTCCACGGATTCTTGGAGCATCCGCTTCTCGTTGTTGACCATGATTTCCGGTGCGTGCAGATCGAGCATGCGCTTGAGCCGGTTGTTCCGGTTAATCACGCGCCGGTACAGGTCATTGAGATCGGAGGTGGCGAAACGGCCCCCGTCCAGCTGCACCATCGGGCGCAGATCCGGCGGGATTACCGGGATAGCGTCAAGCACCATGGCTTCCGGCTTGGTGCCGGAACGCAGGAAGGCGTTCACTACCTTGATGCGCTTGAGTGCCCGGGATTTCTTTTGGGCCGTGCCGGTTTCGATTTCTTCTACGAGCTTGTCGTGTTCGGCTTCGAGGTCGAAAGTGCGCAGGCGGGCCTGGATGGCTTCTGCTCCGCGCGCGGCCTTAAAGTAATCGCCATACCGGGATTCCATTTCCCGGTAGAGATCTTCATCGCCTTCCAGATCGCCTACGGTGAGCTTGGTGAAGCGATCCCACATGGCGGCCAGGCGTTCCAGATCGCGATCTGCCTTGCGGCGGATCTTATTCAGCTCGCTTTCCCCGGCGCGCTTAATGCGGGCGCGTTCGGGGCCGCCCTGGCCTTCTGCTTCGGCAGTGGCGAGCTCTTGTTCGAGCTCTTGGTGGCGAGCTTCCAGATCGGCGTCGCGCTGCTTTTCTACCGCTTGGCGTTCCAGTTCGTATTCGGCGAGCAGGGAGGGCATATCTTCCCGGCGGCCTTCTTCATCTACCTCGGTAACCATGTACGCCGCGAAGTAGATGACCTTTTCGAGGTCCTTCGGGGCGATGTCGAGCAGGTAGCCCAAACGGGAGGGCACACCCTTGAAGTACCAAATATGGGTAACGGGTGCGGCCAGTTCAATATGACCCATGCGTTCGCGGCGCACCTTGGAACGGGTTACTTCTACCCCGCACCGTTCGCACACGATGCCCTTGAAACGGGGACGCTTGTATTTACCGCAGGCGCATTCCCAATCGCGGGTAGGCCCAAAGATCTGTTCCCCGAAAAGGCCATCCTTTTCCGGCTTTAGGGTGCGGTAGTTAATGGTCTCCGGCTTCTTTACCTCGCCGTGTGACCACGAACGGATCTCGTCGGAGGTGGCAAGACCGATTTTGATCTGGTCAAAACGATTAACGTCGAGCAAGATTCCTACTTCCTCAAGAGTTTTGCACCATTGATGTCAGCTGATTCGCGGTAGGCCGGGCGGGCGCACGCCCGGCCTACCGGTGATGTGTTTCTTAGAAATCGGCTCCGGTGGAAAGATCTTCCAGGCCGGTAGCAAGCTCCTGGCCTTCCGCGTCTTGCACGGGAGCGGAGTAACGATCTTCTTCGTCTTCCAGACTGATGGCCTGGCCGGAGGCGTCGAGTGCTTCCACATTCAGGCACAGCGAACGCATTTCGTACATGAGTACCTTGAAGGACTCGGGGATTCCCGGTTCGGGAACGTTATCTCCCTTGACGATCGCTTCAAAGACCTTGACGCGGCCCACGGTGTCGTCAGACTTGATGGTCAGCATTTCCTGCAGGGTATGCGCGGCGCCATAAGCTTCCAGCGCCCACACTTCCATTTCTCCGAAACGCTGCCCACCGAACTGAGCTTTTCCGCCCAGCGGCTGCTGGGTAACCATCGAGTACGGGCCGGTTGACCGGGCGTGGATCTTATCGTCCACGAGGTGGTGCAACTTCAGCATGTACATGTAGCCCACCGCGATCGGTTCCGGGAAGGGTTCGCCGGTACGGCCGTCGAAGAGGCGGGCCTTACCGTATTGATCGACGAGCCGATCTCCATCCCGGTTGGGCAAAGTGTTCTGGAGCAGGCCGGCAACTTCGGCCGGGGTTGCGCCGTCGAACACCGGGGTAGCGATACGCTGCTCCGGCTTCGCCTTGATAACTTCTTCCGGCAGGGAGAGTGCCCATTCTTCGCCGCGTTCGCGTGCTTCCGTGGCGTCCCAACCCTGCGAGGCGATCCAGCCCATGTGCAGTTCATATACCTGCCCGAGGTTCATACGGGAAGGCACACCGAGCGGGTTGAGGATGATGTCAACCGGGGTGCCGTCTTCCATGAAGGGCATATCTTCCACCGGCAGGATCTGGGAAATACAACCCTTGTTACCGTGCCGGCCGGCCATCTTATCGCCCACCGTGATCTTGCGGCGCTGGGCCACGTAAACGCGCACGGTTTCATTGACGTCATTGGGCAACTCGTCGTTGTTTTCCGCCGTGAATTGGCGGACTCCAATCACAATCCCGGTTTCGCCGTGGGGAACGCGCAGGGAAGTATCGCGTACTTCCTTCGCCTTTTCGCCGAAAATGGCGCGCAGGAGCCGTTCTTCCGAAGTCAGTTCGGTTTCACCCTTCGGGGTGATCTTGCCGACGAGGATATCGCCGGAACGTACTTCCGCACCTACCCGGATAATCCCGTGTTCGTCCAAATGCGCGAGCATATCTTCCGAAACATTGGGGATATCGCGCGTTACTTCTTCGGGGCCGAGCTTGGTGTCACGCGCGTCGATTTCGTGTTCCTCAATGTGGATCGAGGTAAGCAGATCGTCTTGCACACACCGTTCGGAAAGAATGATGGCGTCTTCGTAGTTGTAACCGTTCCAGGCCATGAAGGCCACGAGCAGGTTTTGGCCGAGCGCCAGTTCCCCACCTTCGGTGGCCGGACCATCCGCGATCAGCGAGCCGACTTCGATGCGGTCACCTTCCGAAACCCGTACCTTCTGGTTGACGGTATTGCCGGGGTTGGAACGCTCAAACTTTTGCATCTTGTAGATAACGTGGCGGCCGTCGTCTTGTTCAACGTGTACCGCATCCGCATCTACTTCGGTGACGACGCCGGGAGCGGCGCCAGTAGTCACATCACCCGAATCCACGGCAACCCGCATTTCCCAACCGGTACCCACGTAGGGAGAAACCGGTTTGATCAGCGGGACGGCCTGGCGCTGCATGTTCGCACCCATGAGAGCGCGGTTAGCGTCGTCGTGCTCCAGGAAGGGAATCATCCCGGAACCGATAGACACCATCTGGCGGGCAGAAACGTCCATGTAGTCGATTTCTTCCACCGGAACCAGGGCCGGTTCACCGCCGGGCAGACGCACGAGGGCTTCTTCTTGCAGGAAGTTGCCTTCTTCGTCTAGCGGGGTTTCTGCCTGGGCGATATTGACGGTATCTTCGTCGCCTGCCTGCAGGTATTCCACTTCATCGGTAACGCGCCCGTTAACTACCTTACGGTAGGGGGTTTCGATGAAACCGAAGGCGTTGATGCGCGCGAAGGATGCCAGGGAGCCGATCAAACCAATGTTCGGACCTTCTGGGGTTTCAATCGGGCACATCCGGCCGTAGTGGGACGGGTGCACGTCTCGCACTTCCATGCCGGCGCGATCACGCGAAAGGCCGCCCGGGCCCAGCGCGGAAAGCCGCCGCTTATGGGTAAGGCCAGCCAGCGGATTGTTTTGGTCCATGAACTGGGACAGCTGCGAAGTGCCGAAGAATTCCTTGATCGCGGCTACGATCGGCCGAATATTGATCAGGGAGGAAGGCGTGATTGCTTCCGCATCCTGCGTGGTCATGCGTTCGCGGACCATGCGGTCCAGGCGGGAAAGGCCGGTACGGAACTGGTTTTGGATCAGCTCCCCTACCGCACGCACACGACGGTTCGAGAAATTATCGATATCGTCGGTGGAAATGCGAACCGGCTTGCCATCTTCGCTCACGAGCACTTCCGGGAATTGCCCGTTCTCGTCCATCTTGTCCAAGCCCTGGTGCAGAGCCAGCATGTACTTGATGGCTGCCACGATGTCTTCCAGGGTGAGCTGGCGTTCGGTGTTATCGCTGAGTCCCAACTTCTGGTTGATCTTGTAGCGTCCTACCTTGGCGGTGTCGTAACGCTTCGGATTGAAGTAGAAGTTGTTGAGCAGCGCCCGGCCAGCTTCTGCGGTTGGCGGTTCTCCCGGACGCAGCTTGCGGTACATGTCTTGCAGGGCTTCTTCCTGGGTGTGGACGGTGTCCTTCTCCAGGGTATCGAGCAAGACCGGATAGTCCGCAAATTCTTCACTGATCTCGGATTCTTCCATGCCGAGCGCCTTGAGGAAGACGGTGATCGGTTGCTTACGCTTCCGGTCAATACGCACGCCTACCTGATCGCGCTTATCGATTTCGAATTCGAGCCAGGCACCGCGCGAAGGAATGAACTTCGCGCCGTAAATATCTTTATCGGAGGTCTTATCCGGGGTACGTTCGAAGTAGACTCCCGGCGAACGGACGAGCTGAGATACCACCACTCGCTCAGTACCGTTAATGATGAAGGTGCCGCGGTCCGTCATGAGCGGGAAATCGCCAATAAAGGTGGTTTGCGATTTGATTTCGCCGGTCTCATAGTTCTGGAATTCGGCCGTCACGTAGAGCGGAGCCGAATATGTAAGATCGCGTTCGCGGCATTCAAGAATCGAGTATTTCGGTTCTTCCAGATGCGGATTCGAAAGCACCAAGCCCATAGTCTGGGCAGCGTTTTCAATGGGGGAAATTTCCTCAAAAATCTCCTCGAGGCCAGACTTTGCCCCGGGATTTTCTTCCGCCCATCCTTGAGAACCAATGAGCCATCCGAAACTATCCGTTTGTAAGCCCAAGAGGTTGGGTACCTGGAGCAACTCATGAATTTCTGCGAAAGAAACGCGGTCAACTACCGGCTTGCCGTTTTCTGCGGCGAGCGAGTATGTGCGCGAAGCAGCCAAAGTGGATCCTTCCCTGACGTAGCTATGTGGAGACAATCCAATCCGGTGCGGCGACTTCAACCATTTTCTAGGGTGCTCACCTGGCCGGTCTGTTAAATACCGGACGTCAGGAGCTACATCAACGGGCTGAAGTGGCTACGGGCATAGGAGTGTCATCGCAAATATCTACAGTACCCCGTTAACGCATAAAAGCACAATCCCTACACCTGTGGAGGGCATCACTCGAACTTCTTCGTTCGCTGATACTCTCGCACATTCTCCCCTAGTTTAGCAAGTGCTACATACGTGATGTGTTCCTACCCTCCGCCCCTCTGGATGGCAAAAGGTGGGTCTGCCACCAAACTTCCGGATGGCAAAAGGCGGGTGTGCCACCAAATTACTAGTAGCAGACCCGCCTTCGCGGAAAACATGTGCGGGTGGTTATCCCACCGGCAAGTTACTTGACGGTAACCGTGGCGCCAGCAGCTTCGAGAGCTTCCTTGGCAGCGTTGGCGGCGTCCTTGTCCACGCCTTCCAGCACGGCCTTCGGCGCGGAATCGACGAGTTCCTTGGCTTCCTTGAGGCCGAGGGAGGTCAGGGTACGTACTTCCTTAATAACCTGGACCTTCTTATCGCCAGCGGCTTCGATAACGACGTCGAATTCGGTCTGCTCTTCAGCAGCGCCGCCTTCTTCACCGCCGGCCGCAGCCGGAGCAGCAGCGGCTACCGGAGCCGCAGCGGTAACGTCGAATTCTTCTTCGAAAGCCTTGACGAAGTCGTTGAGCTCAACGAGGGTGAGCTCCTTGAAAGCATCGATGAGCTCCTGGGTAGAGAGCTTAGCCATGGTGGCCTTCCTTCCCGCTCAGTGTGAGCGATTATCTGCGCCCATTCGGGGCAACATTGCTGTGGTTTTTTATTAGCAAAATGCCGGCCGCTTAGGCGCCAGCTTCTGCGGTTTCTTTCTTCTGGCGCAGGGCTTCGACGGTACGTACCGCCTTGGAAGCCGGCGCATCGAGCACGTAGGCAGTCCGGTAGAGGAGCGCCTTGAGCACGCCAGCAGACTTGCCGAGAAGAGTTTCGCGAGATTCGAGATCCGCGAGGGTCTTCACGCCGTCGGCATCGAGATGCTGACCGTCCATGTATCCGCCCTTCACCTGCAGAGCTTCGTGCTCCTTGGCGAAAGTACGCATCGCCTTGGCGATAACGGGCGGCTCACCCTGCACAAAGGCAATGGCGGTTGGGCCCTGATGGAGTTCATCAGGAAGCTCAATGCCAGCCTGTTCAGCGGCGAGTTTCACTAGCGTATTCTTAGCGACCTTATAGACAGCCTCACCCTTGAACGAACGGCGAAGATCCTTCATTTCGCCGACCGTCAGGCCACGGTACTCGGTGAACAGTACAGCGCTGGAGCTCTCGAACAGTCCCTTGAGCTCGGCAATGACTGCGTCCTTGTCCTTCCGCGACATGGGGCCTCCTTTCGGTCTAACCCCGCATGATCCAGAAAGGCCCGCAAAAAAGCCCCGTGCAGGTAGCACGGGGCTTGGCAATTCCACGCATCTGGCTTCCCGCGCACTTCCATGACTGATGCCATAGTTGCCTTAGGATTGCGGCTGGCCGGCGGAAACTCCGCGCGGTACGTGCCGAGCAGGCTATTACCGGCCTACTTCCGATGCAGTGAGCTAAGCTCTGTATCTTACCTGCGCTGGCCTCTTGCGAGATTATCCCTTTCGGGACCTGCGGTCTTTGGCAGTAAGTAAGAATATCGCCTACCCGCCGTACGTGCCAGTACCTGTGTGCATCCTAACGTTCACGACGTCGTACCTCCCCGCTCGGTGCAGTGCCACGCGTGGAAAACCGAAAATCAGTGTGGCCGCGCACGAGGAAATACGGGCGCACGAAACAGGTTTTAGCTCAGTGCTCCTGCGAGCATGGCGGCGAATCCTACCCAGGCCACTATTTGCAGCGCGGCCCGCCACCGAGGGCGGTCGCAGGCGGCGGCGAGAGAGGCGCCTATAACTGGCACATTGGCAATTCCGTAGCGGCGGAATACGAAAGTGAAATAGGCACCGTTATTGATGGCTTCGCGCACTTGCACCAGCAGGGCTACTACGAGCGGGCCGGTTGCGGCTTGTACGGCGAGGTTGCGGTCGCGAACGTCCCGGATACGCAAAAGCAAGGCCAGGAAGGGCGCCGCTAAGAACAGCACGAAAATGCAGGTGCCCCAAATTTTCGTGCTTGGCCCATACAGCTCAAGGGACATATGCCAGGCGCCTTGCGGATTGCTCAGTCCGTACGGCTGGGTGAGTGTATGCAACCAGGTGCCGAGGGAAATGCCGTCCAGGGGCGCGGTGGATACGCCGCTAATGGCCGGTACGTAGCCTTCGGGTACGCGCCGATTTTGGAAGGCCGACCAGCCCACATAGGTCACAATAATGACCACGGCTTGCACTACGAGATAGCGCAGAACTGGCAGGCGGGAGTTTTTCTCCAGCCCGCCTACTGCCGGCCAGAGCAGGCACAGCGCTAGCCAGGCCATTAGCACCACGATTCCGGAAACGGCCATTACCCGCGCGCAACAGATTGCGGCCGTGGCCAGGGCAGGTAGCCAGGGCGAATAGTTTCCTTTTTGGAAAATCCGGGCTCCCATCCACACGGCGGCAGCGCCGGCAAGCACGCCCACGGCGTCGTTATGTACGAGCACGGCCGGGCCGGCAATCACTGGCGCGGTGAGGACGAGGAGGGAGCCGGCGAAAGCGGCGGGGCGGGAAACATTCCACATGCGGATGGCGGCGAAGAGGGCGGCGATGCCCAGCCCGGTGAGTAGTGCCGAACCGAGGCGGGCACCGAGTAGGAAGCTACCGGTGAGTGGTTCTATGGCGCGGGAAAGGGTGCCGACCACCCAAAAATAGAGTGGCGGGTGGAAGGCATTATAGTTTTCGCCGCGGTAGGGCCATTCTTCAATCGGCGTGGTGCGCCAGTTTTCGCAGTCTGGGGGCACGACGACCCCTTCCGTAACACCGGAAAAATTGCAGGCCCAGCTTTCTTGGGCTACTTCGCCAAGTTTTTCACCCTGGACGGGTATGTGGCCACGCGAGATTTTTTCTGCGTAATCGATATAGGTCCATTCGCCCGAAGAGTGCACGCTGGGATGTTGGGCTAGGGCAACGCCAGCCCAGACCGCGACGAGCAAGAAGAGCAGCGCCGCGCACAGCCCGTCCCCCAGGCCGGAGCGAATGTCTGTGCGCAGATTATTGCCGCGCTGGTTGTTTCTACGTGCCACTACCCGTTCTCCGATTCTTGCTGTGGTTTGGCAGAGCGGCGAGCAAGGGAATACGCGCGCCGGATACTCGCCGCTGGCAAGCGCGCTGCACTGTGCCGGTAATTCTAAATTCTGCCGGTAATTCTAAGTTTTAGCCTACGCAGAGAAAAAGCGTGGCTCTGCTATCACCACGCTGGGGATAGCAGAGCCACGCGTACCGCCACCGGGGCGGATATAAGTTTTATGCGGATCTTTTAAAACCGCTGGCCTTCAAACCATGGGGATCTGAGAGGCCATTTACCAGGCCTCGTTTTTAGAGATCCTTGCGGGTAATCGAGTAATCCAGCGGGATGCCGGGACCCATACTCGTGGATACCGTGGCCTTCTTAATGTAACGGCCCTTGGCCGAACCCGGGCGCAGACGCAGGATTTCTTCCTGCGCGGCGGCGTAGTTATCGGCCAGCTGGTCCACGCTGAAGGAAGCCTTGCCAATAATGAAGGCGAGGTTTCCGTTCTTGTCTACGCGGAATTCGATACGGCCACCCTTAATATCGGAAACGGCCTTGGCCACGTCCATGGTGACCGTGCCCGTCTTCGGGTTCGGCATGAGGCCACGCGGGCCGAGCACGCGGCCCAAGCGGCCGACCTTGCCCATCATGTCCGGGGTGGCAACGGCGGCGTCGAAGTCCGTCCAGCCGCCTTGCACTTTCGCGATGAGTTCGTCGTCGCCGACTTCATCGGCACCGGCGTCGATAGCTTCCTGGGCGCGAGCACCTTGGGCGAAGACGACGACCCGTGCCGTCTTACCGGTGCCGTGCGGCAGGTTTACCGTGCCGCGGACCATCTGATCGGCCTTGCGGGGATCAACCCCGAGCCGGAAGGTCACTTCCACCGTCGCATCGAACTTCGTAACGGTGGTTTCCTTTGCGAGTTCAAAAGCCTCGCGAGGCGTGTAGAGCACGCCGGGGGCAATCTTTTCCGCGGCTGCGCGGTATGCCTTTGAGCGCTTTGCCATTTCTGCTTCTCCTTTTGCAGTTGTGGTACCCGGGCCTGCGCGGGCCCTTCCACTCTTTTGGACGCGCCGCCGTTTTTCGGCTTCGCGTATGTTCGGCTCTAAGGCCTAGATTTCATCCGTGGTGATGCCCATGGAACGCGCCGTGCCGGCGACGATACGGGCAGCGTTTTCGAGGTCATTAGCGTTGAGATCCGGTTCCTTAACCTTGGCGATCTCACGAATCTGATCTGCCGTCAGGTGCCCCACCTTTTCCGTATTCGGACGGCCAGAGCCCTTGTCTACCCCAGCGGCCTTCTTAATAAGCTGGGCAGCCGGCGGCGTCTTAAGTACGAAGGTGAATGAACGATCTTCGTAGACGGTGATTTCCACCGGCACAATGTTTCCACGCTGCGATTCGGTGGCCGCATTGTAAGCCTTGGTGAACTCCACAATGTTCACACCATGCTGGCCCAGGGCCGGGCCAACCGGCGGGGCCGGCGTGGCTTGGCCGGCAGGAATCTGCAGCTTGATAAAGCCTGCAACCTTTTTCTTCGGTGCCATATCGGGTCCTTTTCTTCTTGATCAAAACCATCGCAATGGCTAGCGATGGCACGCCTACCTACTTTACGCGAGCAGGCACAAACTGAAAAGGCCGGAAGCATGTGATACGCACGCCACCGGCCTCTTTTTGTTTCTCTTTTACTCTTCTTTGTGTACCTGGGTGAAGGCCAGCTCCACCGGGGTTTCTTGGCCTACCAGAGTCATCATTACGGTGAGGCGCTGGTTGGCCGGATCCACCGCGGAAACCGTTGCCGGCATGCCCGCCCACGGTTCGGTGGTCAAGGTAACTTGGTCGCCAATTTCGAACGGGGAAACAGTTTCCGGTTCGGCGGTAGGTGCGCCCGCCGCCTTGGCTTCTGCGGCTGCTTCCAGTTCCACCACGGGAGTTAGCAGGTTCACGGTTTCATCGAAAGTGAGTGCCACGGGTTCGCGACCAGAGCCAACGAAGCCGGTAACTCCGTTCGTTGCCTGCACTACACGCCAGGAATCATTGGTGAGGTTCATCCGAATCAACACGTAGCCGGGCATCCGCACGCGCTGTACCAATTTACGCTGGCCACGCTTGATTTCGTAGACCTCTTCCATCGGGATCTCAATCTGGAAGATGTAATCTTCCATGTTCATGGTGACCAAGCGGGCTTCCAGATCTTGCTTGACCCGCTTCTCATATCCCGAATAGGTATGCAGTACGTACCATTTACCTTCGAGGCCCCGCAACCGTTCGCGCACCTCTTCTTCGGTAACGGTACCGACTTCACCCTGTTTCTTATCCGCCGCTTCCGCTTCCACTTCCTCCGCGGCTTGCGTTTCCGCAGCCTCTGCCGCGCCGTTGTCTGTAGCGGCGGCGGTGCCATCTGTGGCAGCAGTTGCCGCAGCACTCGCTTCTGCTTCTGCGGTGGCAGGCTCATTTTCCTGCTCGGCAACTTCTGCGGATTCGGTAGCCGAATCAGCATCCGCAGGTTCTACAGCCCCGGGAGCCTCAGTATCGGCGTCGCTAAAGGAAATTTCGGCAGCTTGCGCGCTGGCCGTAGCCGTGGCCGATTCAGCTGGGGATTCTTCCGCGACCTGCCCTGCCGCAACCGGAGATTCTACTTCTTCCGCAGCGCTGAACAATTCATTCTGCTGGCGGTTATCCTCAGCCACGCTTCCCTACTTTCCTTCGGCAAAAGCTAACCGAAGATCCAGAAGGTTAGCTGGCCAAATAAGAGATCGAAAATACCTACGAAAACCATCACCGCAAGGACGAAAACCAAAACGGTAATGAACATTTGCCACAGCTCATCGCGGGTGGGGCGCTGAACTTTCTTCAGCTCGCTAAAGATCTCCCGGAAAAACTGAGCTAGGCGGGCGAATACGCCTTTCTTGTCTGCGGATTCCCGCTTGGACGCGGCAGCTGTTTGACTCACCGGTAGCCCTTCTCCTCGATCATTACCACCCGGCCCGCGGGCCGGTTCGCAGGGTAGGAGGGACTCGAACCCCCAACCGTCGGTTTTGGAGACCGATGCGCTACCAATTGCGCCACTACCCTAGGTTGGATATTTCCACTCGCACTGTCTACTTATGCCAGCACTTCAACATCCAGTATAGATGCTTCCGTGCCGAGCTTACGCTTCACAGATGCGGATGGCATGACAATTACTTGCCACAACTCGCCCTATACTACCCACTCAGCGCCCGCTCGTCGAATTACGGCGAGCCATCTCACAACGCCGCGGGGTATCGCCGGCCCTAATCCCCGCAATTTTACCCGCGCGTTTCCCGCAAACGCGGCGTGCTTCGCAGAACGAAGCGTGCTTCGAGCTTTGTGGAAAACAGTGGTGATGTTTCTGGAGCCAGCGGTGACGTTTGGCGAGCCGGCGGTGATTTTTCGGGAACTAACCGTGATGTTTCGCGAGCCAGTGGTGGTTTTTCGGGAGCCAACCGTGATGTTTCTGGTGCCAGTGGTGATTTTTCGGAAGAAGGCACAGATATCTGAGCAGAAGTGATGTAATGGGGGCATGACGAAGAACTGTTCTAGCCGGCGAGTTTCACGCCGCCTCGCTGCCGTCCAGGGTTCCGCTACGCTCGCTGCGGATGCGCGGGCGAAAGCCATGCTTGCGCAGGGGCGGCCGGTGATTAGTTTTGGGGTGGGCCAACCGAATTTCCCCACCCCCGATTTCGTGGTCCGCGCCGCCCAAGAAGCGGCGGCTGATCCGCGCAATCACGGCTATTCCGCGGGCCCGGGCCTGCCCGAATTGCGCACGGCAATCGCGGCGAAGACGAAGCGTGATAGCGGCGTCGTTATCGATCCGGAAAATATCGTGGTAACCAACGGTGCTAAACAAGCAAATTTCGAAGCTTGGGCAGCGGTACTCGATCCCGGCGACGAAGTTATTTTGCCGGCCCCCTATTGGACCACCTACCCGGAAACCATCAAGTTTTATGGTGGCTTGCCGGTCGAGGTATTTGCGGGTCCGGAAAATGGGTACAAGATTACGGTGGAACAGTTGGAAGCGGTAACGACGCCGCGCACCCGCGCCTTGCTGCTCTGCACGCCGAATAATCCCACCGGGGCGGTGTATAGCGCGGCCGAATTGCGAGAAATTGGGGCTTGGGCGCTACGTCATGACGTTTGGCTAGTAATTGACGAGATTTACGAATACCTGGTGTATGGCGATACGACCATGGCGTATATGCTCGCAGAAGTTCCGGAAATGCAAGAGCGCACGCTCATTATTTCCGGCGTTTCGAAGTCTTATGCAATGACGGGATGGCGTTTGGGCTGGTTGTACGGCCCGGCCGAAGCAATGCAGGCGGTCCGGAACTATCACAGCCACCTCACCGGGAATGTGGCCAATGTGGTGCAACGCGCTGCGATCGCCGCTTTGGAAGGCCCGCGGGACGAGATCGAAAATATGCGCCAGGCTTTTGATCGGCGGCGTTTGCGGCTCGTGGAACTCCTGCGGCAAATCGAGGGCTTCGAGGTGATTGAACCGCAGGGCGCTTTCTATGTTTTCGTGGGCGTGCAAGCCTGGATCGGCCGCCAACTGCGCGGGGTAACGATCACCAGTTCCCAGGTACTGGCCGATTTGCTTTTGGAGCACGCCGAGGTGGCTCTGGTACCCGGGGAAGCTTTTGGGGCGCCCGGTTATCTGCGCTTCTCTTATTCTCTTTCCGATGCTGATCTGGAGGAAGGATGCGCGCGCATTACGAAGCTTTTGCGCACTGCTTTCTAAGTTCCAGCGCAATTTGTTTCTAAGTTCTAGCGCAGCTTGCGGGGTTGGCGCGGATCTACGGGACCGAGGAAAGACTGGGCACGGCGGAGCCAGTTTTCGGCTTCGGTAAGCCGGCCGAGTGCGTCTTCTTCCCAGGGCGTGCCATCCACCCGGGCCGCGCCGGCCACCAAGGAAAGGGTTACCCCCGCGCATCGTGCATACAGCGCCGGCGGGGAAACCCGATATTCCAACATGCGGCAAAAACTTTCCAAATCGTGGCGAATGTGGGGATAGCTCGCCGGAGCCAAATGCGGGAGCACAGACATATGGCCTAATAGGCACGCCCAATCATCCACGCGATAACCCGGGCCCAGGGAATCGACGTCGATAATCCCGGCTTCCAGACGGCCACCTTGCACTCTCCCCCGTGTTCCCTCCTGTATTCTCCCCTGCGGCCGCGTGGACGTTGTGTTTGGAGAGGCGGGGGCAGTAGTTTCGGGAATATTCCGCAAGAAAATATTGGCTTCGTAAAAATCGCCATGTACCGGTTGGAGAGGGCCGGCCGGCACGGTGGAAAGGATTTGCCGCACCCCGTGGGCAACGGCTTCGGCGCGTGAACGGATTTGCGGTAAGGCCGTGGCCGCCGCGTGCGCATAGTGTTCCACCCGATCTGACCACGCCGCACGCCGAGATAGTTGCATCACCGAATCCGGTAGTGCGTCTAGGGTTGCCTCCAAACTATCGAGCACCGCGCGTGCCTGCCCCAGCAGCCCGCGCCCCAACGCATTGGCCAAAGGCTCACCGGCAAGCTGAGAAATCAATACTAAGCCCTGGTCATTTTCTGCGAGCACGCGCGGAGCGGGCACGCCGGCGGCGGTGAGCATATGGTGGCGTTTTGCCAATGATCCCGCGGCCGGCGGTTTGAGCACTTTAGCGAAAGCACCCTTTCCGGCTTCGTCTACCACGCGTACTACCGCGCGGCGGGTAGGCCGGTAGCTTTTGAGTTCGACGCCGACCCGCTTCCCCAACAGTTCACTCATCTTTCGCGGGGAACACGCTACCGCTAAGGCAGGTAATTCTGGATCATAAGGGTATTCCCACAGGGTTACCTGCAGCCCGCCATGCGTCATATGTTTTAGGAAAGGTAAATCCGGGCGGCTTAATTGTGCCGTGGAGGCGCACACATATTTTTCTTCCGTAGCGGTTGCGGTAGCTGCTGCGGAAGGTCCTGCCCCACCCGCGAAATTATTACTCGCACCGGAACGTACGGCCGCCCCTGTTGGAACTTTCGGGAGACCTCTCGCGGCAGTGCCCATACTTGCGCCAGGATTAGCCCCCGCGGCATATCCCACTTCCGCTGTCACTACCACTTGATATCCCACGGTAACGCCTGCACCCGGGCGGTGATGTACAGAGTGGACGGTCCAGCTATGCACGGCACGAGGAGCGTACGCCACGGCGAGCATAGCCCCTGCTTCCCCGCTTGTAAGCAAGGCGAGAGCCTGTGCTTCACCACCGTCCGTTATCGCCATACATATATTGTGCCCCAACTTTCAGAACCGACGTCGATGCCCCGGGGCGCGCCTCCCATTTCTTGCCGCTACCAGGCAATAGAGCATAAATTAGCTCCGCTTTGGTGGGACCGAAGTTTGTACATGTAAGTGTGCATATGCGAGATTCCAGCAGAATTTACAACTCCGCTGGTAACAGATTCGGCGGGCCGGCGCTGGCACATATGGGAAAGCACTGCAGAAACTGGCCGGCAGCATAAGCGGGCCGGCGCTAGCAAAGACAGGCCTGGGCTGGCAAAAATGCGCAGGCACGGCAGAAGCGGACCGACACGGCAGTAATTACCGCCCGCGCCGGCCCGCTTCTGTTAACTATATTTATAGCCTTTTAAGCGCCCTTTTACAGGCCCTTCAGGTTTGCCTGTCCAGTTTCGCTGCCACTATGTAGCTATCTACAAACTGGGCGGCAATTTCGATAGGTCCACCTCCCCGCGGGGTATGTCTTTGTTTATCATTGTCGGCTCGTAGACCATGGGCCCCACCACGAATCCCCGAATAGCCGGCACATCCACTCTCGGAACAGTAAACCACTTCCCACTCGGGGCGTGCAGAACGAAGTCTCCCTCGTTAGCGCTCACGGCAAGATAATCTCCAGCAGATCGCTTTAGCCACCAGAAATCAGATCCCCGCTCACTTTGCAGATCGGTTATCTGCGGTTCGCCGGTTTCCGGAACCACCCACGTAGGGTAGGAAGGACTGGTTGGATATATAGTTTCCGACACGAACAAATGATGCGCAGTAGCAGCTATATCATCAACTCGATTCATTGGTTCTAACCGCGGATCAAGAGGTACAGGCGCCCCAGTTTCACTGTCATACTGACGCAGTATCACTTGATCTGTACCCGGCGTGCCAAGCGCCGTAGTCACTACGGTTCCATTCCACTTGGCGAGGGATCCCGTTACACTTTCCCCAATGTGTTGGATCTCGCCAGTATGAAGGTTGTACCGATCGAGATTGGACTTTTCGCGCTGTGAGTAACCAAACCACAACCAGTCACCATCGAATAAAAATGACTTATAGAGAAAACTGCCATTCTCGAATGCATTACTTTCTGGCGCACTTACAAGCTCAACCGGATCACCACCTGCTTGTAAATCCCATAACCGCACACGGACGGGCTCCGCCGGAGCCAGATTCCCCTCTATGGAAGAAGCAATAACCAGGAAACGACCATTCCCCACTACATGGCAAATTTGATCCATACCTTCCAGCGTTAAGAGTTTCCGCTCGGACCCATCGGCACCATGCCATACAACATCACGCGTTGGAAGCGAAGGAGGTCGCCCTTCACGATCGGCCTTATTTACCTCATCGAGGTTGAAGGGGACCTCGGCCAAAAATCCAGAATCATCAGCCCAAATAACATCTTTATCCGTCATGTTTGGAGCTGCCCAATCAGGACGCTTCTGCACCGCGGAATCCGTATATTGCTCCGGAACTGATACTTCCTGCATCTCATAGATGGGTGCTTCGCGGAAGCGGCGCAACTGCTCCGCACTCAGCTCCGGGGGCGGATTGTATCCATCAACATAGGCTTCGGAGGGGTACGCCGAGGGCGTGGCGCTATGGCCAGTCATATCCGCGTTCTTCTCGCTTTTCGGGTTGCAGGCCGAAAGCCCGAGGCCCAGACACAGCGCCAAACCCAACGATATACTTTTATACACCCCTCGATTTACCATAGAGAACCCCTATATCCCATAACCGCCATATGGCGCACGATCGTCCGGTCTGCCGGATACCCCTTCGGGGAATAGTCCACCCCAGCCGGAATTGACATTTTTACAGCTAGAGGGTGGCCCCTTCGTGAGGTCAGCATTTACCCTGTTCTTAAAGGTCGAAATGTGACTACGAGGAACCGAGGAAAACCGAATTGTTTTACGCATTTTCCATCCTCCCATTCACGGGTGCATGTGACCTTAACCTGGCCCGAGTCTGATCTCAAAAGATTCCGTCACCCTTGACGGCAATGACTCACAAGTCGTGCACCCAACGCGCTACGCGCCACCATTGTGACTTGCAACAATTATTTTACCGTTAGAGAACAGATTTTAACCCGACTTAGTTCTTTGTTACCAAACTGTTACCGCAGATTATTCAGAACCAACCCTCAACGTTAATTTCAGTTCGCCCGCCCATTCCACGTTCCTCCCTGGATAATGCGATGATGGGGAGGTGCGAGATTTACAATTTCTTCCGAAAACCCATCTGCATCTGCATTTCACTGGTTCGATGAGTGTGCCCACGCTGGCGAGTATGGCCCGCGAACAAGGGCGGCGTTTGCCGGAAAACCTCACGGACAATGTGGCCTTGCATGTGCCTGCCGATCAGCGGGGCTGGTTCCGTTTCCAGCGTTCGTACGACGCCGCCCGCGCAGTTGTTCGTTCCGAAGCGTCTATGCGGCGAATCGTACGCGAAGCAGCGGCCGCTGATGCAGCCGAAGGTTCGCGCCGCTTAGAAATCCAGATTGATCCCACGAGTTATGCGCCGTTCGTAGGCGGGATTACTCCGGCTTTGGAAATTGTGCTTGACGAAGCTAAAAAGGCGCAGGCCAGCACCGGCGTGGAGGTGGGAGTGATCGTGGCGGCTTCCCGCATCCGCCACCCGCTGGATGCGCGCACGCTCGCCCGTTTAGCTGCACGCTATGCCGGTGATGGACCGGGCGAAGTGATCGGTTTTGGTCTTTCTAATGATGAGCGGCGCGGCAATGTGGCCGATTGGGGCCCAGCCTTCCGAATTGCGGCCCGTGCGGGTTTGAAATCCGTCCCGCACAGTGGCGAATTGCGCGGCCCGCGGGCAATTCGGGAAACTATCGAATATTTACATCCGGACCGTTTGGGGCATGGCGTGCGCGCGGCGGAAGATCCTGCCCTCCTGGAGCAAATCGTGGCGGCCGGAATCAGTTTGGAAGTGTGCCCGGCGTCGAACATTTCCCTCGGGGTGTACCCAGAAGAAGCGGCAGTACCGCTACGCACTTTGTACGACGCCGGAGCCGAGATCGCCCTGGGCGCCGACGATCCTCTCCTCTTCCTTTCCCGGCTCACTGACCAATACGAAATGGCACGGCGGCTAGGGTTTTCGGATCCGGAACTCGCGGAATTGGCGCGGCGTTCTATTCGGGCCAGCTTCGCTTCCGAAAACTCGAAACGCACCTGGTTGGCCGAGGTCGATGACTGGTTAAAAACGCCGCCAAATACTAAGCCTACCGAGGGCTAAACCCGCCGAAGGATACACCCACCGCAGCACCGAAAACTAGCAGTACAAGGCGTCCGGACTAGGCACCGTGCCACCGCAAGGCACCGCATTATTGCAACGGCTAGCTTTATTGTTGCAACGGCTAGCTTTGTGCGGTGAGCAATGGGCCGTGTAGGCCTTCGCCAATTTTTTTGGCGTCCAACTTGCACCAGTTTCCGCTCGGCAAGTGCAGTGCCATTGTTCCTTCTTCTACCGCGACCGGTAAGTATTCGCCTACCGGTTGCCCGATCTTCCACCCCTCGGGAGCGGGTGAAGCGGCCGGGTCCACATATTTCGCTTCGCCCGTGGCCGGTATTATCCATTGCACATCCCCACTGCCTTCTGAAAGCACGCTTTCGGTAACCACCAGGTATTCTGGGCTTGCTTTGGAACTACGCGCGGAGTTCAGGCCGAGATCATGCGGGGTTGCTACAAAACTACTTACGAAGTTCAGGCCGGCCAGTCTTTCATCCAGGGGAAGCTTTTCTCCACTGCTGGCGTCGAACTGCTGAAGCTTTTCCCCACGAGTTTTGGTTCCCGCCTCGTTTTCGGCGCTTCCGGCGGCATTTGCGGTATTCCCGGTAGGGCCTTGCGCGTCGACCGTGGCCACCACGGTGCCGTTCCAGAAAGCTAGATTCCCGCCGGAGTAGGAAAGACCATCGGCGATATGTTCACGTTCTCCGGTAGATAGTTGCAGGCGGTCCAGGTGGGTACCGTTAGCATCTGAATAGGCGAACCAGAACCAGTCACCAATAAATACCATCGCATCAGCGATATAGTTGCCTCTCTCCCCCGTATCCATGCTGGGTGCATCCACCAGTACTCGCGGCCCTTTCTCCAGCTGTTCTAGATCCCAAAGCTGGAGCCGCAGGGGACTAGCATTTTGTGGTTCCGTTTGCCAGGCCGTATCGGTAATCGCCAAGTAGCGCCCATCCCCGCGCGCGCCTACAATACTGCTCACACCTTCTAAGCTGTAAAGCGTGTGGTTTTCGTGCGCGCTATGCCAAACAACATCGCGCGGTGCCAGTTCGCTGGGTAGAGTAATTTGAGCCGCCGATTTTACTACAACCGCCCAGTCCCGCGGCAAAAACTATGACGCTCACCCACGCTATAAAACCGGTGTATTTCTTGCCCATGGGTAATCACACCTCTCTGTGTTGGGGCGGTCCTATCCCCCGACCCTGATGACAGCGTAACGCCGTCTGTAACCCACCGAGAAGAAAAATGCGATTTCGTTACGGAACTGTAACTGGTACGCCCGCCGCTTTATAGTTCCCCGCCGAGCACCACTGGTTCAGGTTCAAGATGAACACCGAAGCGAGCTTCTACGCCCGCCTGGATTTCGCGCGCCAGGGCGCGAATATCAGCAGCGGTGGCCTGGCCGCGATTGGTCAAGGCGAGAGTGTGGCGCGTGGATAGCCGGGCTTGCCCCTGCCCGTAGCCTTTGCCAAACCCGGCGTGTTCAATCAGCCAGGCCGCAGAGGTTTTCACGAGGCCCGGGTGCACGGGGGCTCCGGTGTTGAAAGTAGTTTTTTCGGTGTCGTGGACTTCGTAACGCGGCGCTGTTTCCGGCAGTTTCGCGGCTTGTGCGGTGGTCATCACCGGGTTCGTGAAGAAACTGCCCAGCGAGTAGGTGTCGCGGTCGGCGTCGTCGAGCACCATGCCTTTCGCCCGGCGCACCTCTAGCACCGCGCTTCGCACCTCGCGCATTGGTACCCGTGCCCCTAGTTCAACACCCAGCGTGGTGGCTAGTTGCTGGTAGCGGATCGGTTCCGAAAGCGCGGAAATACCGGTTTGGAAATCAACGGCGAGCACGATGTAGCGCGGGCTGGGGCCCCACGTACGCAAGGTTTCTTTCAGGAGGGAGTTGCGGTACCCGAAGTTGAGATCGGCAGAAAAGAGGGTGCGGATGTTACCGGTGGCGCGGTCGTAGACTCGCACGCTGGCTACCACGGCCGCAACTTCTTGCCCGTATGCACCAATATTTTGCACGGGCGCTGCACCCACCACACCGGGAATCCCTGAAAGCGCTTCCACTCCGGTCCATTCGCGTTTAATCGCTTCCACCACGAATTCATCCCAAGGCGTGCCGGGGAGCACGCGGAAATTCGCGCCGGCGCAGGCGTTAGCGCTTTGGAGCGTAATACCGCGGCGCATATCACGTACGACGACGCCGTTCCACGGAGCATCGTCGGCGAGCACATTGGAGCCACCCCCTAAAACCAGCACCGGGGTGCCCTGGGCATCGGCTTCGCGTACAGCTTCTACTACTTCCGCTTCGCTATGCGCCGCGCGGACTTCTTGCACCGGCCCGCCCACGCCAATCGTAGTGAGCTCGGCGAAAGTACGCGCACCGGGCCGGATTCGGGTAGATTGCACCGGCGGTACTAGCGGGGTTTGTGCCGCCTGCCCATCCGCGGCGTTCATTTCAGGTTCAGGAATTTCGCACGTCACACCGCCCAGCTTACTCGGTAGCGGGCTGGTTCTGGGGCACAAAAAAGTGGCGGCCTGCTCACTGTTGTTTGTGCGAGCAGTTCGCCACTTTACGGAACTCTGTGGTTCCAAGCTATATTGTTATTTCCGCCTGAACGGTGAAGTATTAGCGGGTTTCGCGGTGCGGCGTGGATGCGTTGCACCGGGCGCAGTACTTCTTCAGCTCCAGCCGATCCGGCGTATTGCGTCGGTTCTTCTTGGTGATGTAATTGCGCTCCTTGCAGTTGGTGCACGCAAGGGTGATCTTCGGGCGCACATCAGCAGACTTGCTCGCCATTTCCTTTGCTCCTCCGAGTTTTCCGACGACTTAGCGACTCTAAATCTTGAGTAGTAGCGGAGGCGGGGATTGAACCCGCGACCTCACGATTATGAGTCGTGCGCTCTGACCATCTGAGCTACCCCGCCGCGTATCACTGCTAGGCAGTGATGGAGCCCCGAGAGAGAATCGAACTCTCGACCTTTTCCTTACCATGGAAACGCTCTGCCGACTGAGCTATCGGGGCTAAGGGATGCTCGCACAAAAACCAGGATTAGCTCCTAGCTTCCGCGCTGGGTATCCCAGGCGCTTTCGCGTCCGTGGCGGGTGTAGGATTCGAACCTACGAAGCGTAACGCATCTGATTTACAGTCAGGTCCCTTTGGCCGCTCGGGAAACCCGCCATGTGCTCCGTACTCCCGGAGGCACCAGATGAGAGTACCAGGCCCTCCCCCACCCCTGTCAAACTATTTACCCCTTACGTGGCGAGCTACACTTTTTCGCAATCCCGGCCGCCGCCGGCCGGCCCGGCCCGGCGGCGCCACACGAGCTGACACAACGGTACAGCCCGGGCTTGTGCCCAACAGCATCCGGATCACCTCCGGCAATCACGCACGAGCTTGTACCAAGTGGCGCACGGGCTAACACACGGGCTTGTACCAAGTGGTGCCCGGGTTTACAGCCCGGGCACCACTTCGCGGCCTTGCCACCAACCCCTTAGAGCACGCACCTGCAGTCCTTAGAGCACGCACCTGCAGCCCTAGGGAAGGCCGCCACTGGCAACACACCCAACGTCGCAACAGGGCAAGCGCTCGCAGCCCTTAAGGAAGGTGCTTGCAGCCTTTAGGGCAAGCGCTTGATCCACTCTTCGGTGGAGAACTTGGTGCGGTAACGCTCTTCCGCAATGGCGATATCTTCCGCAGTGATTTCACCCTCGGTAGCGCCGTAGCGTTCCTTGAAGGTTTCGATGAATACCTTGATGATCTCATCGCGGGGCATGCCGGTTTGGGATTTCATCGGATCAACACGCTTGTTGGCGGAGCGATGCCCACGGTTTTTCTTATTGGCATCGCCCATGTTCAACACGTCCATCATTTTGTCGGTGTCGATGTCATAAGCCATCGTGACGTGATGGACCATGTACCCGGTGGCGAAATGCTTTTGGGCTGCTCCCCCGATCTTGCCTTTATCGGAAGCAATATCGTTGAGCGGCACGTACTTGGCATTCACGCCCACGCGGGCAAGTGCTTCGATTACCCAGGCATCCAAGAACGGGTAGGACTGTTGGAAGCTCATGCCATCTACCAGGGCGGTGGGGACCACTAGCGAATAGGTGATGCAGTTACCCGGCTCCATAAACATGGTGCCACCACCGGTTATCCGCCGGCCGACCGTGATCCCCCACTTGTCCACCCCGGCCTGGTTTATCTCATTGGAATATGACTGGTACGAGCCCATCACCACGAGGGGCCGATCCCATTCCCAAATCCGCATGAAGGGCTTGTGTTTGCCCGCCGCTACGGCTTCGGGCAAGGTTTCGTCCATGGTCATATTGAGCACGGGATGGATGACCGGGGTGTGGATCACCTCGAAATCAATATCGTGCCAGTCCAGAGCTTGGCCCAAAGCGCGGCGTACTGCCGTGGCCACCCCGAGCGGGGTGAGGCCAAAGAGATTATCGGAAGGTAAAACCGCGGCCTGCACGGCTTCTTGGATACCCGCCGAATTGGTGTCCGCCGGGAGCCCTTCCACCGCTGCGGTAATCCGCCACAGTGCCGAATCCGGTTCCAGGAAGAAATCTCCCGAAATCCTCACATTGCGCATGTGGCCATCGATCACATCCAGATCGACGATCACCATCTTTTGACCGAGCTCTTTATACTCGCCATGCATTAGAAAACCTTTCCATCATTATTTTTCGCCGCGCGCGATGGCCGTCATGGTTTCGCGGTCCACAACCTTGGTGCGGGCCCGCCCCTTCGCTTCGCCCAACTGCGCTTCGTACGCATCAAGTTTTTCCCACCCTTCCCGGGTGGTCCAGCGAACGCCACGCTTGCGAAGCAGATTGAGAATACCCTCACCCCCGTCTCCGGCGCCCGTAGCCTTCACCTTGCCCGCCTCGATATCTTCCGTGAGGCAAGTGATGGTTTCCTTCGCATCCGATTTGGTGGAACCAATCAATCCCACCGGGCCGCGCTTCACCCACCCGGTCACGTAGTAGCCAGGCAGGGCAGCGCCGTCGTGCATGATCCGCCCCGCCGCGTTGGGAATAACCTTTTCTGTTTCATCCCAGGGCAGGCCCGGAACCTGCGCGGAAGCATAGCCAATCGCCCGGTAAACCGCTTGTACCGGATAGTCCACAAATTCCCCGGTGCCTGTTACTTGGCCATCGCCGCGCAAACGGTTTTTCTCCACCCGGATTCCTTCTACCTTGCCGTCCCCGTAGATCTCCGTGGGAGCGGAAAGCAAGTGGATAATTACCTGGCGCGGTGCTTCGTTCTCTGCCGGTTCGGCTTGCACCAACTTTTCGAGTTCTTCTACGACCTGCCGCTGCATGCGATCTGTTTCGACCGTCTTCGTAGAGGCGGCGTCGTACTGCATATCTTCCGGTACTACCCGCACCTCCACTCCGTCACAAGCCGCCAATTCGCGCAATTCCTGGAGTGAGAACTTGACCTGCGCAGGCCCGCGCCGGCCGAAAATATGTACCTTACGCACCTGGTTTTCCTGCAACCCAGCTTCCACATTCGGCGGGATATCCGTGCTTTCCAGGGCTTGCGGATCTTTCACTAACATGCGTGTAATATCCAGGGCCACATTACCGACGCCGACAACCGCGATTTCTTGAGCGGAAAGGTCCCAGGTGCGCGGGTGGTCCGGGTGGCCGTCATACCAGGACACAAAGTCCGCGCCGCCCACGCTACCCGGCAGGTCCTCGCCCGGGATTCCCAAGCTGCGGTCAGCATTAGCACCCGTGGCTACAATCACCGCGTCATAGTGTTCATGCAGTTCCGCCACGGTTACGTGTTCGCCGATTTTCACGTTGCCAAAGAAGCGGAGATTATCCTGCTTGAGCACGTTGTGAAGCGCATTGGTAATGGAGCGGATATACGGGTGGTCTGGGGCCACCCCATACCGCACCAGGCCATACGGAGCAGGGAGCTCATCAAAAATATCAATGCTCACCTTATGTTCCGTTTTTAGCAAAAGATCGGCCGCGTAAATTCCGGCCGGCCCAGCGCCGATAATGACCACCTGAAGTGAATCACTCATGTTTTCCTTTCCTTGTTTTCCTTCCCCGATTCTACGAAAGCTCAGCTTTCTGCACAGTTTCTCTCGCCTGGCAAAAACCGCCGGTGCGGCAGCCCAGCTTGTGCGGCAGCCCAGCTTGTGCGACAGCCCAGCTTGTGCGACAGCCCAGCTTGTGCGGCAGTCCGGCTGGCGCACGCCTCGCCGCCACACCGCCGCCCGCCTATATGCGTTGCGGGCCCGCACTCGGATCCCTATGTACGTGCGTTATTGCGCTGTACATGAGTAATCGTTATGAGTGCGGGCCCGCAATTAGAGTTTTGTTTAGGCCTGCGTTACGGTATCGAGGCGAATAATGCCATAAGTCCAGCCGTGGCGGCGGTATACCGCGCAAGGCTGCTTGGTTTCCTTATCGATGAAGATGAAGAAGGGGTGCCCCACCATCTCCATCTGGTACAAAGCTTCATCTACCGTGATTGGTTCGGCCTCATAAAGCTTATCTCGCACGATCACCGGCGAATCGCCAAGCTGGCTTTCCACCGTTTCTCCCAAATGGGTAGGTGCGTGGCGTGCTTCTTCCGGGTGTTCCTCTTCCGCATCCGGTTTCACGTTTACATCTTCCGGACGCAGATTCAGCGGCTCGACTTCCTGGGGCTTACCACCCCGGCGATGGTCCTTCTTCCGATCGCGAGCGCGCCGTAAGCGTTCAAAAAGCTTGGAGGATGCCAGATCAAGCGCTGAATATTGATCCGCCGCTGAGGCTTCGCCGCGAATTACCGGCCCTTTGTCATGTACGGTAATCTCTACCGTTTTGGCGGTATCGGCTTGGGCGGGATTGTTTTCCTTGGTTATTACCACTTCAACGCGTTGTGCTCGTGGTGCAAACAGTTCAACCTTTGAAAGCTTATTTTCAACATGTTCGCGGAAGCGATCCGAAACTTCACTGTTTCTGCCTGTAACAACGATTTCCACGATATCCTCCTGGTTTTCGAGTGGCCATGCGGCCCCTTTTTCTTTCCGCTTCTCAGGCGTTAGGGAGATGTACACCTCCTCACTTTCCAGGACGTTCAGGTTCCCGTAACTTTCGGGTTGCCTTAATTGTAGGCGATATCACCTGCTGGTGCGATTAGTTTTACGCCGCCACCAGCGTAATTACTGTTTTGACAAAGATACTAAGTGTGCTACTTAGGCTGCTGCCTGTGGAAGTATTTCTGCCGGCGCGGATCCGGAGCTACCGCTAACGTGATAGCCCCCACTACCTCCAGTTTTAGGTGCGGAGTGTTGCGGTAGGTTTCCAGTGCGTCCGCACACCCGGCTAAAGTTGCTCCGGTAGTTACCACGTCATCTATCAGTACGACGCCGTACCGGCCGCTTTTCTTCGGGGTATCTTGCTTACCTGCGAGCTTGAGGCTGAGCCGGGCCAGGTGGTTTTCCCGCACATAAATATTTCGGGCTTTGGCACCGCGCCGGCCCACGGATTGCGGGCCGCGCGCCGAACTGGCAGCAAATAAGGCCGGGATTGCTTCGGCCAGCCGGCCCCATTTCAATGCCGGGCCCCGCTGCAAGGCAGTAACGGGCCCGGGCAAGATACGGCTTTGGGCAGATACCTGAGTTTGGGAAGGTAGCTGAGTTTGCGCGTGCGGGACGGTCTGGGTTTTCCGCCGGGTACGAGCCAGTAGCTGGGATTGGGCTAGCACTTGGCAACTTGCGGCGGAAACGGCCAGAGTTTTGGCGCTCTGGGTGGCGGCTTCGGCCAGTAGGCCGGCAACGAATCTGCCTTCGAAGGTACGGCGCCACCGGGAAGGTGCGGGCACAAACAATATCGGCCCGGCCGGGTTTGCGCTTGCCGGGGTCGGGGCGGCCAAAGCTGGGTCTGCCAAAGCCAGGTCTGCCAAAGCCAGGTCTGCCAAAGCCGGGGCTGCCGGGCCGGTTGTAAACTGCCCTACCGGTTCTGCGACGTTTCCGAGCGGCGTATCTGCCCGGCCGCTCCCCGGGCGCGGTGCAAGTTTCATTTCGGCCAGGAATTTGGGCAGGTGGCGCTGGCATATCCCGGCGAAAACCGCGGCCATGGCAGCGTGCAGGCGGGAGTCATTCGTGTTTTTCCAGCGGATGATGGCGCGGCGGGCCCGGCCCGTATATTCTGCCGCGGCAAAAACCGGAAATCTTTCCGCGATATCACCATTGGCTTCCACGCGCATGAGGTAGGGAGCGCGTTCGGTAGCTCGAATTGGGCCGCTCATGAAACTTTCTTGGCAGGCTCGGCACAGGGTTTCGTCTTCTGCCCCGCAGCCGGCACACCAGCGGGGAAAGAAGAGGTCTGCGATATCTTCGAAAATTGCCATGCGGCTACTGTGCCAGGGCACAGGTTGCCCGCCAAGCTCGCATCCACAACCCACCGCAGAGCCGTTTCCACAGGCCGGCAGATACATATTTTCCCGGCCGGCAAGGGCTGGTTTTCCAGGTAGCCGGGGCCTGCCGGTACTGCATTTCGTACCGCCTATGCGGCTTATGCATTTCTCAGGCCAGCCGGAGCCACCCGCTTATCCGGGGTAGGCGATGTCTTCTACGCCTGTGGCGATGGTGCGCCAGGCTCCCGCATTGCGGGAAACCGCGATTCCCCCTTCGGTTATGAGTGTGACGGACTGGCCTGACCGCCCGGCGGTGAGCCGGGCGGCGCCGTCGTACACGGTGGCGAGGCGAGTCATTGGACCGCCGATCAGCACCTGGTAGATGGAGGTATCGGCACCGGCGGAGGCGCGGCCGAGCACCGCAAGTTCGGTGGAAGAGATCCACGCGATCGAATTGGCATCGGATAGTCTTTGCCCCACTTGGATCGGTTCTCCAAGGGCCTTTGGAGTATGCGAATCGTCGCGCGTGATTGCCGCAATGTAGAGCATCATGGTGCCGGCGCTTTCGGCAAGGACGGCGAGGCGCGAACCCTCTCGGGATACCCGCAAGTCACGGATGGTGGCGCCTTTTAGCCAGGCGCTTGGGAGGGACACCCAGCGGCCGTCAGCGGTGGCAACTTCCAGGTTGCCCCCATTGGTCTGTTCGCTGGACCACACCCAGTTGTAATGGTCAATAGAAGGGGCTACGAGCCGATTACCGGTAAACACGGAAACCACGCCGCGGGTTTTACTGTCTACGATGTCGATCGTTTGCCCGCCGCGCGAAAGCCCCGCATAGATAGGTTTGGAATCTTCGTAGGAGACGGCGATTCTCTCAAAATCGACCATCTGTTCCAGCTCGGGGGAAAGCGCGGAAATCGTGCGATCCTTTTCCACATAGCGAGGTTTGCCCTTCTGGAGAGTGGTTATCGGATAGCTGCCAAAGGGAAAAACTTCCGGGCGGGGAATCGTTCCCACATCGAGTTCCATACCCATGGCAGTTACCTTCACCGCCTGGATTTCCGAATCCGCTGCGGTAAGCGTTTCTTGGATTTGGGCGACGGCTAAGGCCTGGTTGGAGATCGATTCGGTAAGGATTTCCGCGGTTAGATCCACCGTCATCGTGGTGTCTTTTACGGTAGGTGCACCATTGAGTTGGGTGCCGCGCGGGATCGCCGAATGGGCAGCATCTTTCAGCCATCCTGTGGGACCGGCAAACAGGCCCTGCAGTGCTGAAGTGGTGAAAGTAGCACGCGGATACCAGCGCAAATCTGCGATCGCATAGTGAGAGGTACGGTCGAGGAAATACAGCGGCGTGGCCACAAAACTTTGCGAAAAGAAATGCTCAGACATAATCGTGCCGTCGTCGAGCCGGGAAATCCGCCACTGCCCGTCCGCGTTGCGCTCCAGACCGAACTCGCTATTGATCACCGCGTCTACGGAAGATTCCTGGTATTGGCCATTTTCCGTTAAGGTTCCCACCGAGGTGAGAGACAATTTCACCGTAGCGGTACTCACCTCCCCGGAGTTTTCTGCGGGCGCGCTGCTTTTGTCCCCTTTATCACCAGGGGTATCCCCCGCGTTATTGCTGGTTTTCACACCTGCCTCACCGCCGGGTTTCACGCCTGCTACCTCACCGCCGGTTTTTACGCCTGGGTTATCAGCTGACGCAGCTTCGGACTGGGCAGCATCCGCATTTCCAGTGCTCGGCTGGGCGGCGCCCGACTGCGCGGTACCAGATTGTGCGGTACCAGGCTGCGCGGCACCGGGTTGCGCAGCACCAGGCTGCGCGCTAGTACCTTTAACTTCGGTGGGGTCTACGTTCTGGTTATCCGGGTAGACCCGCACTTGGCTACGCGGATTCCAGTGCGAAGCTGCATCATCGGTCAAGAACTGCCGGGCTACCGCGTATTCGCCATCCGTTCCCGCACCAGCCGCGAGGATAAAGCCTTGCACTATTTCTTCCGGGGAGGCATCGGTTACCGGCGGGGCTGCCCCCAGGGAGACGGAACTATCCTGCGTAGGCGAAGGGCTAACCACTTCTACGCTGCCACTGCGCGGCAAGGTACCACATCCGGTCAAAGCCAAAGCGCTTACCACGAGTACGCCAAGCAGGCGTTTCATTCTTCCTCCCTCCGATCCGGAGCCGGACCGCGTACCGCATCCTGCCGGCCAGCTTCCGGCGCGGCCTGTTCGGGTGCCACTCCTCCCGGCGCGGCCTGTTCCGGTGCCACTCCTCCCGGCGCGGCCTGTTCCGGTGCCACTCCTTCCGGTGCTAGTCCTTCCGGTGCCATCCCTTCAGGCGGCAGGGCTTCCAAGAGAAGCACCGGTGCCGGGGCCTGCGGTGCCGAGGCCGGAGCTTGCGGTGCCGCAGCCGGGACCTCCGGTGCCGGGGCCGGCTCCGGTAGCGGGGCCCCATAAATCTCGCCCGCGGGGGCCGGCCAGGGCTCAGCAGCCGCGACCTGCAGTTCTAACACGGGCGCCCAACTGGCGTGCTGTTCGCGGGGCACGGTGAGCAAGAAAGTGGACCCCACGCCCGGTTCCCCAATTGCTTGCAGGCGGCCATTATGTAAAAGCGCATCTTCCCGGGCGATAGTTAGGCCCAGGCCCGTGCCGCCCGATTTGCGGACCCGGGAAGTATCGGCCCGCCAGAAACGGTCAAAAACGTGGCTGGCTTGTTCTTTTGAAAGCCCAATGCCACGATCCGAAACTTCTACGGCTACCGCCGTGGGCCCACCGGCCACGCGTACCCGCACCGGGCCGCCTTCCGCGTGTTCAATCGCGTTGACCACCAGGTTGCGAATAATACGTTCAATGCGCCGCGCATCCACCTTCGCGTGCGGATCACCTTCTTCCACAATCTGCACCCGCACCCCATTGTCAATGGCGAGCGGGACTTGCGATTCCACCACCTTGCGAGCAATTTCCGTAAGGTTTGCCCGGGTTGCGCTCAGTTTCATGCCACCGGCGTCGTACCGGGATATCTCCAACAGATCCGAAAGCATCGTATCGAGGTTAATAAGCTGGTCGTGTTGGAGTTCGGCGGTGCGCCGCAAGCTATCTGGCAGTTCGTGGCGTTTATCGTAAATAAGCTGGCCGGCCATGCGGATCGTGGTGACGGGCGTACGTAGTTCGTGGGAAACTGCGGAAACAAAGTTTTGTTGCACGCGCGAAAGCCGTTCCAAACGGGTGAACTGGTCGTCGATAGATTCCGCCATCTGGTTGAAAGAACGGCCCAGTTGCGCGATTTCGTCTTCCCCTTCTTCCGGCATTCGCACGTCAAAGACGCCGGCCGCCACGCGCCGCGCGTTTTGCGAAGCTTCTCGCACCGGGCGCAATACGAAACGCACCACTACCACGCAGGAGATCAGCACAATAAGTAGCATTACCACGGTCGCGGTAGTGAGAATCCGCGTGACCATGCGGGCCGTATCTTCCTGGTTTTGCAAAGAGTAGAGAATATAAAACTCGTAGTTACCAGCATTGGGCAGGCGTACGGGAGCCCCAACCACGATTCCCGGCGAGCTTTCCCCCTTTTCCCCCGGTTTTGGAATCGCCACCGGCTGGTAGTACACACCATCGCCTTTCGGTACGGAAGTGCGCATTTCTTTGCTGATTAGTTCGCCGATTGCGGGTGCCTGAGTGGCAACTTCCGCCACTTCGTAAGTACCGGTAGTTTGCCCCGGGGTACGTAAAAGTGCCGCGCCGACGACGCCGATTTGCGCGTCGTACTGGGAGCGGACCAAAGCGGTGGCGATTTGCTGGAGTTGCCCCGAGGTGGGCGCCGATTGCGCATCAAAAGTAGATTGGGCCTGCGCGCGTGTGGATTCGAATTGTTCCGTGGAAGATTTTACCGCGCCGCTATATAAACGGTCTCGGGTTTGGTTGGCAACGGCCGCACCGGTTAAAGCTGCCGTCAAGCCTCCCACGAGCAATACTGTGACCACCACGCGGGCGATCATACTTCCGCGCCAATGTTCGGCAAGCTCCAGTAGGATTCGGCGTACTCGGCTTCCAAATCCGGAGTACACGCCAGAATCAGTGAATACGCGGATCACCGGGCCTCTGCCCTCGCGGAGTTTTGGTTACTATCCTGCACAGACCCGGCCCGGTATCCCACCCCGCGCACAGTAATCACCACCTGCGGATGGTCCGGATCTTTTTCCACCTTGGAACGCAAACGTTGGATATGCACGTTGACCAGGCGTGTATCAGCATTCTGATGCCGGTAACCCCAAACCTGTTCGAGCAGTTCCTCGCGTGAAAACACCTGGTAGGGCTTGCGCGCCATGCAGGCCAAAAGATCAAATTCGAGCGGAGTGAGCCGCAAATCTTCGCCATCGCGGAGCACCTGGTGAGCACGCAGATCAATGGTGAGGTCCGCAACGCGCAAAATATCGGCTTCGGGTTCCTGGCGCCGCAGACGCGCTTTAATACGTGCCAAAAGCACCGCGTTTTCGAAAGGCTTGGTCACGTAATCGTCGGCGCCAGCTTCCAGCCCGGCAATCACATCCACCGAATCAGTAAGCGCGCTCATCATAATGATGGGTACATCGGATTCTTCCCGCAGTTGCTTGGCTACTTCCACCCCGCTCAGCCCTGGCAACATCACATCCAAGAGCACAAGGTCGGGATGTTCGGCACGGAAAATCGGGAGCACATTATTGCCTGCGGCACACACTGTTACCGCATAGCCTTCCGATTCCAGCAAAATGGCCACCATTTCCGAAATGCCCGGATCATCATCAACCACGAGAATGCGCGTACTCATAAACATATCTTTTCATGAAATTCGCACTTTTTCTCCGGACCGCGCCGCAATGCACCGCGCGTAGCCGCGCGCGGCCACGCGGTGTATCTACTTGCGGCCCTTGCGGCCTTTTTTCCAGGCTTCCATAATTCCCGGAGCATTTTCCGCCGCATTTTTCGGCGCGCTTTCCAGTGCACGTTCCAGAGTAATCTCCCGTGCACTTTCTGGTGCGCTCGGGGCACTAGTGGCACTATTTCCGGAACCGGCGGTGGAAGCAGAATATGGCGCCCTGCCCACGCGCAGCCCCGAACCGGATTCTGGCGCGCTGGCAGCCACCGGCGCGGAGCCAGCCACCGGCGCGGAAGCAGATTCGGGAGCGGAAACGGCGTCGGGCACCACCCGCAGATTCGGGCGGCGGCGTTCGTTCCCGTAACCAGTTTTCCAATTGGGCACATCGCTGGCCCGGCGCGCGCGCCTATCGGCCTGTTCGGGAGCGGGAGCTTCGCGCTGCGAAGTTTCCCGGATGGCATCCGCCAGCGCCATAAGGTCAGATTCGGAAGGCGGGGCCGGTTCAAATTCGGTGCGCAAACGAATCATTTGCCACCCGCGCGGTACCGTTACGGCTTCTGCGTGCCGCGCGCACAAGTCAAGACCGCCCGGAGTCGGCTTTGGAGAGAGCGGTCCAATAACGGCGGTCGCATCCGCATACCCATAGGTCATGGTTGCAACCGCTGCATTCTCGCATCCCACTCGGGAGCACTTCCGTACGTGGCTCACGCCAAGCAACGGTACCACGGCTGGCGCGGCTCGGCCGCAGACAAACCGCCCGCCCAGCACACAAACCGCCTGCCACCCAAAGACCAACCGCCCGCCACTCAGAGACAAACCTCCCGCATAGAAAACAAACCGCCCGCCCAGCACACAAACCGCTCGCACGGCGGTTCGCGAAGCCGCGGCCGCGGCACAGCTAGGATGGGCGGCATGTCAGAAATCTTTCCGCTCCGCTCCCAAGGCCGGCGGCGCGATCGGCACGGGCGCGGGATCCGCGGCCCCTTCCTACCTTTCACTTTGCCGGCCTGGCGTACCCGGGCGGAAAAGTTCGACGACGTTATCGCCTACGAACTTGCCACTTACCGCATGGTGCTCGGGGAAAAAATGGACGGCCTGGATTTTGGGATCCTCGACGTGCCGAGCGAAGATCCGGCCCCTTGGGAAGATGGGATTCCCCTCGCCCGCTATCTACCTTTTGAGCCAGGCGGGGAAATCACCGGACGGCTTATTTTCTATCGGCTCGCTATTTTGCAAAGCGCCCGCCGCGCCCCCGACTGCCACCTCTTCATTCATCAAGTAGTAACGCAGCAACTTGCCAGCGCCCTGGGCGAATTTCCCGAGGATATCGACTTCCTCCTGCGCTAAAAAGCCGCGCTGCGCTGATCCCTAACGAAGCACCTTTATGGGAGAATAAGAACTATCGGCCACCATTTCAAAGGAGAATCTTATGGCAAAGAAAATTATCCTCGACTGCGATCCCGGGCATGATGATGCGATTGCGCTCATGCTTGCGGCCGGAAATCCGGAAATTGAATTGCTCGCGGTAACCACGATTGGCGGCAACGCGGAACTGCATCGCACCACGCGCAACGCCCAAGGCGTGATGGCCATGGCACAAATCACGGATGTGCCGATTGCGGCCGGATGTGCCGGCCCACTCCTGCGCAATATTGAAATTGCCCCCGATGTACACGGCGAATCCGGGCTAGACGGCGTCGAACTTCCCGCACCTCTCACGGAACTGGACCCGCGCCACGGCGTCGACCTCATTATTGACACGATTATGGAAAACGAACCGGGCACCGTAACCCTGGTACCCACCGGGCCGCTAACCAATATTGCGATGGCGCTCCGCAAGGAACCGCGCATTATCGACCGCGTGAAAGAAGTCGTGCTCATGGGCGGCGGCGTGCACGTGGGGAACTGGTCGGCCGTAGCGGAGTTCAACATCAAGGTTGATCCGGAAGCAGCTGCGGTAGTGTTCGACGCCGGTTGGAAGGTAACCATGATCGGCTTGGACGTAACCCATAAGGCACTGGCAACCGATGAGGTTTGCGCCCGGATCCGCGCTTTGGATACGCCCCTCTCCGAGTTTGTGCTCGGGCTTTTCGATTTCTTCCGGCAGGCCTACAAAGATTCCCAAGGTTTCGACTACCCGCCCGTGCATGATCCGGTAGCCGTAGCCGCCGTGATTGACCCGAGCGTAGTGACCACGGTGAAGGCCCCGATTCATGTGGAAACCAAAGGTGAGCATACCCTTGGCATGACGGTAACCGAACTGCGTTACGGACACATTCCAGAAGACTGCCCCACCCAGGCAGCAATGGACCTGGACTTCGACAAGTTCTGGGATATGACCATTGATGCAATCGATCGGCTGGGCCAGAAAACCGCGGCCAACTAAGCTCGGCGCGCGCTCGCGGCCGGTGGCTCAAACCGGTGTCTAAAGCCGGCGCTCGTGCCCGCACCCGCAGCCGCCCGCTAAAGCCTCACATGTAGACGGTTTGTTCATCGTCCGCTGTTTGTTGCTTTATAGCGTCGTTTCTCTATCGCCATGCCCGGGTACAGATTTTCTTGCCCGGGCATGGTGTATATCCGCTTTTGCACCGGCAATGGCACGAGCATTCGCACCGACATTAGCACCGGCATTTGCACCGGCTTCTATGCCCACTTCTAGATCTACACACCTATATACGTATAAAACAAAGAGGTTTCTCGTGCCCGCATCTTCCTCCGCATCTTCCACGCCACGTTCACCGCAAGACCACATGCCTGGCGCTCCGCAAGAATTCGCAACCAATTCGGCAACCGGCGCTACTTCGGCGCCATCCCCCTCGGCGCCGGCCCCTTCGGTGCCAGCATCCTCGGTACCGGTACAAATACCGGAGGATTCCCTTCCGGCTATCCGGGAAGCACTGCAAGCTTTGCTCCCGGCAGATACTGACACTCTGTCGCAGGTAGCGGCTACCGAACCGGCGGGCGGGCAAAGGGGCCAGGTGTGCGTGGTTGGTTCTGCGAATGCAGATTTGACAATTCAGACGGATCGTTTGCCGCGCCCGGGTGAAACCGTGCATGGTTCTCCCCTGCAAATTCTGCCCGGCGGTAAGTCTGCCAATCAGGCGGTGCAAGCTTCGCGTTTGGGTG
This sequence comes from Actinobaculum suis, assembly GCF_900618115.1. Lineage (NCBI taxonomy): Bacteria > Bacillati > Actinomycetota > Actinomycetes > Actinomycetales > Actinomycetaceae > Actinobaculum > Actinobaculum suis. The sequence goes on along the minus strand of NZ_UYIO01000001.1, from coordinate 767,716 downwards.
CACCCGTGGCTTTCGTGGGTGCTTTGGGGAGCGACCCGAATGGCGATTTACTGCGGGATTCTTTGACCGCATCCGGTGTGGATTTGACGGCTTGCGCAAAACTTGATGCGCCTACCGGCTGTGCGGTAATCACGGTTGATAGCCAGGCTGAAAATACGATCGTGATCAGCCCTGGCACGAACGCGGAAGTAACCGCAGCTTTTGTGGAAGAGCAAGCGGCGGCCATAACCGGTGCCGCCGTTTTGGGTTTGTGTTTTGAAATCCCCATGGAAGGCACGATTGCGGCCGCAAAAATCGCCCGGGAAGCGGGAACTACCGTGTTCCTCAACCCCTCTCCTTTTGAAACCGTGCCCGCGGAACTTTTGGAACTCACCGATGTGCTCGTGGTCAATGAAGGTGAACTGGCAAGTATGCTCGGCTGGGAACAGGCGGCGGATACCGCGAATACGGCGGCTACAGCAGGTGCGGCAGATCCAGCGGCTACGGCAGATACAGTAGCCGGCGCAAATGCGGCAGATACGAAAACCCGCGCGGCGGCCGCCGCCGGGCAAACTTCCGCGCCGGCGGGCGCGCTGGCCGCGAGTTTAGGCCAGATTGCCACTAGCGCGCAGGCGCGCGAACACGTGGGCAAGGCCCTGGCCGAACGCGGCCTACACCGGGTGATCGTGACTTTGGGTTCCCAAGGTTCGGTAGTGTTTGCGGGCACCGCGACGGTAGTCCCGGCCATGCGAGCCGCCGCTGTAGACACCACCGGATGTGGAGATTCCTACTTTGGGAGTCTGCTCGCTTTGCACGCGGCCGGTGTGCCCTTAGAACAGGCTGCCCTCGCCGCTAGTTTCATATCCGCGGTGGCCGCCACTAGCCTAGGTGCCCAAGCTAGCTACGCCACCGGCATGGAGCTGCACACACTGTTGCAGTAGCAGCAATTCATCCGGGCTAGCTACCGCCCTAGCTACCGCTCTAGCTACCGGGCTAACCACCTGCCTAGCCTTGGCCAAACTGCCCGGCCTAGCTACCGGCCAAGCAGTTTTAGTTCACCGCGAGGATGCGGCTACTAACACGTTCGGTGCTGGAAGAAAGTGCGGGCACCCACGCCGTCGCCTTACCACCGGCCAGAGCTTCCACATTAACCGCGGCCGCGGCAACCGGCTCGGTAGCTTCCATGGTGGCGGCCACGGCGGCAGGTGGCAACTCCACCGCCCGCACCCCAATGGCCGGGGCCTCCCCCAAATCCACTACCACCGGATCAAGCTTTTTACCGTCCGCATCCACAGGTTGGATTGTTACCGTGCCTGCCCCAGCCACAGCCACCACCGGCCGGCCGACCACGGGTAGCGTACTTGCAGAGTCCGCATCTTCGGCGTCGTCATTACTTTTCTCGGTATCGCTGGTTTCCTGGTTTTCCGTTGCCGCAGTAGCGGCGTCGTTATCGGTTTCGGCGCCGGCTCCCGCTTCGGTTTCGGTTTGCACGGCCGCTGCCTTTTCCGGTTCACTCACAAACTCACCCCACGCAAGTGCTTGGTGGGTGGCAAAAGGTTGCGCGGCAGCCCAAGTACCATCGGTATCCGACCCCATACGCACCCCCGCGGCAATCGCCGGCAGTTCGGCTTCTAGCCCCGCCACAGTTTCTTCCGCAGGAACCGTTTCCACTCCCACCGCGTAGGTGCCGGGCGCAAAACCACCCAACGTCAAATCAAGCACCGACGTGGCAGACACCATGAGCGGTTCTTTCGTAACCGGTTGCGCTCCTTCCGGACCGTACAAAGTGACCTGCACCCGCGTCTCCTCCCCCGGATTCGCAATCCGCAAGGTGGGCGCCTCCTTCTCCGCGTCCGCTCCCACTACGACCCCGGGAATCACCAAAGAGCTCGCGGCCGGCCCCGGGTTCGCAAAATCGACCATGGCGCTCTTCGCCCCCGCCAGTTCGTGAGTTTGTAAAGTGGCCCCGAAGGTACCCGAATCGGAACGCAAGTGCAGGGCAATGCGGGTATCGGCGCTCGCTAAACCGTCCAAACGTAGCTTCTGCGTAGCGCCACCTTTTACGACGACGGACGATGCCTTGCCAAGCTCAAGCGGGCCAGCCGCTCCCAAACCAGAAATCTGGACGCGTACCGGATTGACCCCGGGATTCGTTACGAGCAGCACGTTAGAAACGTCAACGCCCGTATGCGAGGCCACGATCCACCCCTCCGATACCGCTAACTGGCAGGAATTAATCGCCAAACCGCGCGCGTCCCCATCCGTTGCCAAATAGCGTTGCGCGCCAGCCAAAACTGCCGGGCCCGGAACCGCGGCCGTAAAGATTTCTGGGGCTGCCGGTTTCCCCGTCCGCACGCTAATACTGCCCGAAGGGAGCTCCGTAATATCGACGGCGGATGTGCTTACTTTGGCATCACTGTTTTCGTCTACCGCCATGCCAGCGCTGAAAGTGCGTGTGAACCCGGGCCCGCAACTAACCTCGGCGGGCATGGTCTCGGTTTCCACCACGAGCGGGAACTGCGGGGCAGCACTTTCACGCGGGAATAGTGCGAGGCCGGAACAGAGGGCAAAACACCCGAGTACTACCACCGCGCTGGTAAACCGCCGGCCGTGCATAGCCACCCCGGGTTTCGCATCACTAGGCGCAGTAACGCCGGGTGCGGTAGCACCTGGAGAGGTAGCATCGGGAGCGGGTGTAGCGGCATCGGGCATAGTGGCACCGGGCGTAACAGCACCGGGAGAGGTAGCACCGGGCGAGGTAGCACCGGGAGCGGGAGTTTTGGGATTTTGTTCTTCGCTCATGCCGCTACCACCTTTCGCCGCCGAATCGGAATGGCAACCACGATTGCCACCAGCCCGCACAGGGCTTGGGCAAGGCCAATCAAAACATCAGTGCCGGGCCGATATCCTACCGTGAGCATCATCGGTTCGGTGCGAGCCGGCAACTCCCACTTTTGCTGCCAGCTACCCGCAGCCGCGCTATTTTCCCGCGCTTCCGCGCCGGCACCGTTTTCCGTGGCCGCGCTATTTTCCGGGCCGGTGCCGGAATTCGCGCTCGCGCCCGCACCGGTGCTGATAGTTTCGCTGGTTACCGGGGGCAGAGTGTGCCCGTCTAAGCTGGCTTGCCAGCCGGAGTCGGCCCTTTCGGCCAGGCTGAGTTCGGCGGGGCCGCCAGTTGGGATTTCAACGTGCGCGCCGTGCCGGCCGGAAGGTATTGCCTGGCCGTCTATCCGTAAACGGGCGGGCTCGCCTTCGCTTGCCACTACGCGCCAGAATTTCCCAGATTCGTTTTCGGTAACGTATTCCAAACCGGGAGCCGCATTGAGAGCTCCGGCCACGGCATCAGATTCGCCGGTGGGAATCAAAACGGTACTTACGGCATGCGCGGCCAAACTATTCGCCGCACCCGTATTGCCTTCCAACAAGTTTGCAACCGCGGCAGCTAGATCTGCGCTGGCCGGATCCGTGCAGGCCCGATTTTGGGCCAAACAGGTAGCAGCTTGAGCTTGGCGCGCCATCGTAACTTCATGCGTACTGAGCCCGGCGCTTCGCCATATTTCGGCCCGCACCCCGTTACTATCCGCGTGCAGGGCGAGTACGCGTCCGCGCGCTCCGGAAGCCTGATCGGCCACGGCAATCGCGGGGATGGCAGGCCCGGATACCGGTTGCAAAGCTCCTACCCCGGCAACTGCCATCGAAATTCCGTACCCGCCAGAAAGTAGGCCGGCTAGGGCCACCAAACCCACCGAGCCTAACCCGAGCAACTGGTGCGGGCCAAAGGAACGGCGCGAAATATCCGTGCGCAGCCCATCCCCACCGGAGACGAGCACAATAAAAAGGCCCAGCAGCGCAAAGGACAGCCCGGTACCGGCCCAACCGTAGGCGGGAAACGCCGTCGACCCTACAAAATACTGCCCTGTAACCACCCGGGTGCTGGCCGCCGCCCACAATAAACCAGCCGCCGCGAGCGCCCAGCCGGCACGAATCCGCCGCCAATGCCGGCGGCGCAACAGGCATGCCGCTGCGGCCACCAACACGAGCAGGGCGGCAAGTACCGGGATTGCCAATGGCACGTCACCCAAAAACTCGGTGATCCGCGCCGGGACGGCCAGGCCGCTATCGCGCCACAATTTCGCAATGTCGGTAGCCGAACGGCCCAGGGTGGGCGAGAAAGTTAGTAGCCCCAACCAGGTGGGTTGGCTGGGCACGGGCATCCCCGGAACCGCGAACAGCAAACGCCAGTTTGGGCTCAGGGTAGGCAATATGAGCACCCAGGCGGGCACCGCTATCCACAGCATTCGCAACTGGCGCCACCGCCACAGGCAAGCCAGTGCCACCACGGTTGCGACCAGGAGCATTACCGGGGCTGCGGCGGCGAGGAATACAAAAGCCAGCGCGCATACGCCTAGCCCCGCCACAGACGGCGGGAAAGCTGAGGTTACAGGCGCCGGCTCGTGCGCGGTGGTGGCCGCGGGAGTGTTTGCAGTGGTAGTGGGGCTAGTCGCGGTGGTGGCCGCGGCGGTGCTCACGGTGGAGGTTTCAGTGGGTTGGGTACGGCCGCGCCGGCGGGAGACGCTGCGAGTTTCGCGCGCGCGGGCGGAAGCGGCAGCCCCCACCCCGGCAAGCGCGCCGAGCGCTACCGGAAGAGCAATATGGAACACGGCTCCAGCTACGCTACCGGCGGTCACCGCCCCTACAAGCGGAGGTGCGGCCGCCCAGCCCAGGGCGGCTAGCGCGCGAATATGCGGCGAGCGGGTGAGCGTGCCGGCCGCCCAAAACGCAGCGAGCGCGGCCCAGAAGAATGACGTGTAAAGCACGGCGAGTAAAACCGTGCCAAAGTTGAGGCCCCACGGTTCGCCGAGCAAAGCGAGTGGAGCGAGAAGTAACCAGAGCGCGTCGATTCGGCCCGGGCCGCCGTCGCCTGCGGCCAGCCACGAATGGGCGGCGCCGCGAATGATCTCTGATCCGGTCCACGAATCTGGCAGGAAAGCACCCCCGCTTACGGTGCCCGCGCCGATCATGGGAAGTGCGAAGCCTAAGCTGAGGGCCAGGCCAATAAAGATCGCCACCCCGCGGGCGGTGCGAGTGCGCCGGCGCCACTTGGCTTGATCACGCAAAGCGAGGGGATCGGGAGTGGCGGCCAGTGCGATTCTTTCGCGTTCGGCGCGCCGGGTTTGCCTTTTGGCGCGCCGCACTTCTGCCCCGGTTGCTTCTAGGTCTTTTATGCCGGCTCGGCCTATGGTGTGGCTCTTCCGGTGGCGCTGCCGCCCGCGCACCAAAGCCGGAATTTTTCCGAGTAGTTGCAGGCCCGCTACTAGTTCCCCGTGGGCAAGGCGTGGTTCTTTGGTGAGTAAACGCCACAGGCAGCGCGGCAGGGCCGCGAGTACGTACCACATGAAAAGTACGGGGGCTAAACCGGCCGGCGCGGCCAATACCGCGTTATAGATTTGTGCGAGCCGGCGCGCCCGGTAGGAGTTGCGGTGCGAGGTGCCGAAAGCCAGGCGCGCGTGGCGCACTGCCGCTTTCGGTTCGACGACGACTCTCCAGCCCGCGCCGCGCAAGCGCCGCGAGATTTCCAGGCCGTCCCCGAAGGGGCCGAGTTCTGGATCGAAGCCGCCCACTTCTTGCCAGGCACTTTCGCGTAGCAACATGCCGGCCGTACCAACCGCGAGCACGTCTGAGCGACCATCGAGTTGGCCGCCGTCTTTATCCCCCGGTTCGATTTCGGGTACGCGGCGGGCCGAGCGCGTGGCGCGAATCCCCACTTCGAGCAGTTCGCGGCGGTCGTCCCACCCAATTTGTTTAGTGCCTACGGCCGCAATTGCCCGCGAGGATGAACCGCGGCGATATAGGGCGGCTAAAGCCCCAGGTTCCGGGGCGGAATCTTCATGCAGAATCCACAGCCACGCGGCGTTATCGGCGAGTGTGCCGGCCGCGCCTGCGCTACCTGCGGATGCGGTTTGGGCGCAGTAACGGTTAATGGCTTGGCCCAGGTTCTTGGCTAGTACCGGTTGGGTAGTTATTTGTACGCCAGCCGGTATTTCGCCCAGTGCGCCGCTCACGCGTTCTAGCGCATTATTAATACCGGCGCGGTTTTCGGCGGAAATATCAGTTTCCGCTGCGCCGGTAGCTTCCAGAATGGTTATGGTGGCGGGCACGCATTCGCCTAGTAGGGCCGCGGTAAGAGTGGAGGTAAGCGTGGGTGAGGCCGGCCGCGTCACAATAAAGGCTGCAACATCCTCCACTACCCGCGTGGTGTGGGATTCGGACATTACTCTCCGCCTGCGCGGCGCCGCCTCTCCCGCGTGATCCGGCGCCGATCATTATCGGACATGCCTCCCCAAATACCATGCCGAATATCGTGGTCAAGCGCGTATTCCAGGCATTCGCTCCGCACCGGGCAACGGTGGCAAATGGAGGTTGCCGGGGCGGTGGAACCACCCTTTTCCGGGAAAAAGAGATCCGGATCAGTTTGCGCACACAGCGCGTATTCTTGCCAGTGGGCGGACTCGCCGTCCGACTTTTCGTACCCGAGGTCGAAAATGTCGAGCATCAAACGCTGCGCTTCCTCCCGGGTAAGCTCAGTGTTATCGGCGAGCCGCAGCTCGTCTTTTCGTGATCGCACAGGTCCTCCTCATTTCCCAGATGTCTGGCTAAATTACACGCGTGTCATTCCCCTAAAGTCAAGCCAGGGATGTATATTGCACCCTTGCGATTTTGGCGCATTTTTAGGTGTTCGAAAAACGCGTAAAAGCCTTATACAACATCAAACGCTAAGAAAAACCTGGTGTTCCACCGCCCAAAAACCACCTAAAAAGCCATTTCACGGTTTGTGGACATTTTTCGCTGTCGTCCCACAAACGGGACTTTGGGCTCAGTTTTTGGAGTGTTCTTCACCTTTTTCTGCCAGCTGACTTACTTCTACGTAGCGGCCGTCAATAATCACCGGGTCATCATCGATGCGCGATTCCGTCCACCGGTAGTACATGGCAAGCAGCGCCCCGGAAATATTGTGCCAAATGGAGAAGATCGCGCCAGCCAGGGCAGCTTCCGGACCGAAGAAAGTCCTCGCCAGTCCGGCAGCCAAGCCCGAGTTCTGCATTCCCACTTCAATCGAGGTGGTACGCGCTGCCCGCTTGCGTACCCGGAACAGGCGCGCGAAGAGGTAACCAAAACCGTAACCGCACAGATTGTGCAAAATAACTGCGGCAAAAACGATAAGCCCGGCGGAACGGATCACGTCTACCGAACCGGAAACCACCCCGAGGACCACGCCGGCGATTCCGAAGGTGGAAATCCACGGCAGCACCGGAAGTACGTAAGAAGTGAAGAAACGTTCGCAGTAGCGGTCTGCCAGGTAGCGGATCACCAAACCGGAAACCACCGGAATGAGCACGATTTCTACGATGGAAATGGCCATACCCGCTCCGTCGATCGGCATCCGGTCCCCCACCAGCCAGGTGGTCAGCAACGGCGTCATAATCGGAGCCAGCAGCGTGGAAATGGACGTCATGGTAACGGAAAGCGCCACATCAGCTTTCGACAGGTAGGAAATAACGTTCGACGACGTCCCGCCCGGCGCGCATCCCACCAGGATGACGCCAGCGGCAACGGCCGGAGGCAGATCCAGGATGGCGGTAATCGCCCAGGCCGTTGCCGGCATGATGAGGTACTGCGCAATAACCCCAATAAATACCGGGATGGGGCGCGTGAATACTAACTTGAAGTCAGCAAGCTTCAAGGTGAGCCCCATACCGAACATAATTACCCCAAGAAGAATGTTCGTATACGGGGAAAAGTGTGCGGCGGAAGCCGGGGCGAAGAAACCCCAACAGAAGGCCGCGAGGATAATGAGCGGAAATACGGTGACCGCGATAAGCGCGGAGCGATCTTCCGAACTACGCACATTTAGCTTCATTTTCTTGGACATAGCAGTCATCCTCATGGTTTTTCGTGCGGTTTCCCGCGGTGTCCCACATGCTGAACCGGATGTGCCGCACGTTACGCACGCGCCAAGTTCGGGCCAAGCGGCGCTATAGAAGGTATCGTGTACCACAGGCGTGCGAACTGGAGCGTAGGACTACGCGAACTGAAACGTAGGGCTACGAGAACCGGTCCGCAAACAGTACGGCGAGCCGAGCTCGCAAAGGCGCGGGCTCCCTCGCCCTGCGGGGCGAGCGGGCTCGCCTACGAGTTAAAGCGGGCTCGCCTACGAGTTAAAGTGGCGGGATTCCTCGCCACTTAGTGAAAACTGGTGGGATAGGCTCGCCACCAATAGAAAACGGCAACTTAGGAAAGGACGCTTTTTATGCGCGGAATTATTCTTGCTGGAGGTTCGGGTACGCGGTTACACCCCATTACCCTGGGGACGTCAAAGCAACTCGTGCCGGTTTACGATAAGCCGATGATCTACTATCCGCTTTCCACGCTCATGCTGGCGGGAATTCAGGACATTATGATCATCACGACCCCGGAAGATGCCCCGCAGTTCCACCGGCTTTTGGGTGATGGTTCCCAATTCGGCGTGAACTTGCACTTCGGCGTACAGGAAGTGCCCAATGGCCTAGCCACGGCTTTCGTGATTGCAGAAGACTTCATTGGCGATCAGCCAGCTGGGCTGGTACTAGGCGATAACATTTTCTATGGCCCCACCATGGGCCGGGCTTTGCAATCAAATGTGCAGCCGGATGGAGGCGCTATTTTCGCCTACCATGTTTCCGATCCGCGTGCCTACGGAGTTGTGGAGTTCGATGAGAATTTCCGCGCGATTTCGATTGAAGAAAAGCCGGAGCATCCGAAGTCGAACTATGCGGTACCCGGCCTGTATTTCTACGACAATAACGTGGTGGAAATTGCGAAGACTTTGCAGCCTTCGGCACGCGGCGAATACGAAATCACGGACGTAAACCGTGTTTACCTGGAGGCGGGCAAGCTTTCCGTAGAGGTATTGGATCGCGGTACCGCCTGGTTGGATACCGGTACTTTCGATTCCCTAGCCGACGCCACGAACTTCGTGCGCACGATTCAAGCCCGCCAGGGCCTTTCCGTGGGTTGCCCGGAAGAGATCGGCTGGCGCAAGGGCTTCCTTTCCGACGACGAACTACGGGCTCGCGGGGAAGCACTCGCCAAGTCTGGGTACGGGGCCTACCTGCTCGAACTCCTCGATACCGGGTCGAATACCCCGCGCGGCGCTTACTAAGAACCCAGCGCAGCGCGCGTGAAAGGAGCCCAGCGGCGCGCGCACGAAAAGAAACGCTTCTCTCCCGCGCGGTGCTTACTAAAAGAGCTAAGCGCGGCGGCGGGAAGGCGAATCCGCTAAGCAAATATTGGGAAATACTCTCTAGACAGCAGTGGCCGGGAGGCAAGAAACATCTCGCCTCCCGGCCACTGGTTTCTGGTTTTCAAGTGTGCTGGTTTTCCAGCTGTTGGAACTTCGGAACTATCGCCAGCTGTTCGCACTATCACTAAGTGCCGTATCGCGTAGGAGCTGCTCTATGCGAAGCAATGGCTACTCCGCATTGTGCATTTTGAAATGAGTATCAGCCAGCTCCGATCGAACTGGAATCATTTCGATAAATCAGTTTGAAATGAGCATCAGCGCTACAACTTAGTTTGAAATGAGTGTCAGCGCTACAGCTTAGTTCTAACTGGGTTCATCGCGATGGCAAATTAGCGGGGAAGCGTGTAGGTAAGTTCGTGATCACCGCCCACCGTCTCTACGCCCCTGCTTTCCAGCGATGTTCCGCTTTCCGGGGCCGTTCCGCTTTCCGGAACCGTTGTTCCGTCCAGCACCATCGAGGTGGCGGTGCTTGGTAGCGAAAGCCGTAGCTCACTGTCCGACGGGCTGGAGATGTTAACCGAAACGTTTTCGCCACGCCGTTCGGTCTCGACTAGAACACTACCTCCCAGTGTTGGCACCTGCACCGAGTATTTCCCTTCTGGAGTCTCCCCAAGGAAAACATGGGTTACTGACTGTAAGGGATCATAGTTAACATCGGCAACGGCCCGCATGAGCCCAATCGAACCACCAGTTCCCCAGGCATGCGAAAAAGTCATGTTTTCTTTTGTACTGGGATCCCATGCCTCCGGGGCCAAAGTAGCTCCCAGGTTTCTCAGCACATGAGCGTAGGAACGCATATTTGTTTCGTCTGGGTTCGACAGCGCTTCTAAGGCCTCACGTGTTTTCCCTGACTCAACCAATGCTGTGTAATAGAAGTAGCCCATATAAATGCTTCCCATCGATTGGCCGGCATCTGCCGCAACTGATTCCGCTATGCGTGCCGCAATTTCCTCTGAACTGGGAAAGTTGAGCGCTAGAGCCACGTAGTCGTTTTGCCGCAAATAGTTCGGAAGTGGCTGACCATTAATGTCGAGGCCATCCCGATATCCCCCGGTCTTAGGATCAAATAGTTTTTCGTCTCCGGTCTTGCGGATAGTTTCGCTAAGTTGCGCATAGTGGGCGGCGTCGTACGATTTGCCCAGATTATCGGCAAGCATGGAAAGCTCGGAAAAGCTAGCAGCAGCCACTGCGTTAATAACTGTTTTGTACCTAGTTTCGTCAAAATCAAAATCGGGAGTTTCCGTGCGCGGCCAATCCACGAGATCAATGGTCTCTCCGCTTGCGCGCACCAGCCCAATATCGGAATCAAACTCTACTGTCTCACTCAGTTCTTGTAACCGCGGGTAAACTTTTTCTATATACCGAAGGTCGCCCGTATGGCGGTAATCTCGCGCTACTCCCAGGATGGTCATCAGCCTGTATTCGGTGTATTGCGTAGGATTTTCCATCAGATAGTTCCAGGTATTGCGCCCCGTCAGATAATCATTACTCATCAGTTCGCGCATACGTTGCGCAACCAACTCATCACCTTCATAGGGGCGCCGCTCACGCGAAACTGAATCCACAACGGCGTCGAATGAAGTTGCTTCCGAAGTACGCGATCCTAACTCGAAAATCTCGTTTAGGAGTGCATTTTCGGTGGACATCTGCGCAATCGAGGTAGCCTCCGGATTTTTGTGCACCAAGGCGCTAACGTTTTCAGTAGTCAGCTCCCCTGGATAGAAGGTGATCGTCGCATACCGGAAGGCCTTCAATGACTGCCCGGAAAAACAGTTGGCTTTGCCAGTAAAGGTCCATTCTTCAGAATATGCGTTACCTGTTCGCATCGGTACCCGCGCCTTTGTTTCAAACAATTCTTCGGATAGATCAACGCGAACTGTGGCTGCTTTTCTTTCCGGTACGCGCAATTCGATATCGCCGAGCACCACTTGCCCAAAATCGACAGTGAAGATTCCTTCCGCATTTTTTGTAATATTTACCGGGGCTTTCTTATGGCGCTGCGTGTTTTCGACGATAGAGGGACGCAACTCGTAAGCTACCGGCTTCCACGTGGGTTCTTGCCACATGGCCTTATTTCCATCGCCTGGCTCAAGCCACTGATTTGGGTATCGGTCAAGATCTACATTCTGCGCCAACTCATGGAAATAATAAGTGCCAATACTCGCATCCGGTTTTCTATACACGGAAGTATCTAGCGAATGCATCCGTGTGGCTTGGCGATCGCGAGAAGAGTTATATACGACTTTACGTGACCCATCTTTGTAGAAATAAGTAAGCTGCATTAGGATCCCCGCTTCCGGCGCTTCACTATAACTGTAAAGACCGAGCACGTTGGTACCTTTCCGAAGTGCCGCGGTTACATCCCAGGTGTTGTAGAAAACGCTAGATCCTTGCCGCCTTGTTGGCCCGACCCCAATTTCGGTTTCATTGACATATGCCGTGAAAAGATGCCGCAGTTGCGCTTCGGTATCAAACCCGGTTACAGAAAGAATTGCTCTTTCTATGGTCTCATCGGCGTTTACTTCTGCCCGGGTCAGTGTTCCCTTTGCCCCGGGTAGCCAGGCCAGATCCGTTCCCTGCCATTCTTCACCAATAGCAGTGACGAAGGGAACTCGATCAGAAGTCATTTCTGATCCATCAGCATATTTCACGGTCACGGTCCAGTAATAAAGTTCGCCATCCTGCAAGGCCTGGCTAATAGTTTCCGAAAAAACGGAAATATGGCGCGGGCCGTCGATCCATCCAGAGGTAACCAGCGGATCCTCATCTGTTACGCGCTGAAAAATGGAGATATTAGCGCTTTCTTGCCGGTGTGTTGCATGATTGGTCCAGCTAAAAGCAATCTCTTCTTTAGGGGCATTTTTTGCGTAGCGCAACAGATTAACCCGTAGTTCATCGGGTTTGCCGTCAGTATTCCGCCTCACCCCCCCCCGCTATAATCAGGTTCCCAAAAATCTGACTTGCTGACTATCTTTGGCGCCTGCCCAGTATCTGCTCCCGAACATCCCACCACCGAACTTATTAACACGATGGTTAGCATTCCTACCAAAACCGAACGAATAAACCGAGTAGACATGCGCAAAACCTCCCATGTCGCACAAATAGGTAAAAATCGTTTCCAGAAAGCACAAAGCGGCATTCATGTAAGTGAAATATTGTCTCAGCACTATATTCAGGGACAGAATGCGGGTCAAACAACATCTATTATTTACCCAGGCGAAAACCATGCACAGACGGGCCCGACCCCCGGAAAGTGGACATGGGGGTGGTGTTTATGCTGCAAGGTCAAGTGTAGCTGACGCGTGTTTTTCGAAGGTGTCTGGGGCCTGGTAATTGCACCAGGTGTGCAATCGTTTCGTGTTATACCGAGTACACCACGCAAAGACCTGCCGGCGGCAGGAGAGCATGTTGGGGAAAACCTTCGCATTTTTGAGAACTTCTCGTTTGAGCGTTGCATTAAATGACTCTGCCAGCGCGTTATCGGCACTACTGCCTACAGCTCCCATGGATTGTTGTACTCCCAACTGGCGGCATGTTTCTTGAAATACAGAGGAGGTGTATACACTGCCGTGATCAGAATGGAAAATCGTTCCACGCAAGGATCCTCGCTGGTCTGCGGCCATCAGTAATGCCTCTCGGGCGAGTTCAACACGCATGTGATCTGCAATCGCAAAACCGACCAGTTTCCGGGAGAAACAGTCAATCACAGTAGCCAGATACATATTCTTTTGCCCGGCAAGGGGAAGATATGTAATGTCCCCGACAAGCTTGTCGTTAGGCCTGGCCGCGGTGAAATCACGCTCGAGAAGATCATCAAAGACCCGCTTATGTGGATCACTGACAGTAGTGCGAACACGACGTTTTTTCGTAAAACCTGCCAACCCGAGAGCTTTCATCACCCGTGCTACGCGTTTGTGATTTACCGGCTGGTCCGGGGTCTGCGCAGTAAGCAACGCGGCTATACGTTTAGCACCATACAAGCCACCTTCCGCCTCGAAAGCGATCCGAATTCGCTCCCCTAGCAGCCCGTCAGCGTATACCTGTTGCTCGCGCCGGGCCGCATTTGCGGCCCACTTGTAATAGGAAGAACGCCTTACTTTCAGTACGGTACACATCCGCTTGACTGAGAACTCAGTACGGTGGTCCTCGATGAACTTGAAGCGGATCACAAGCCCATCTCCTTCGCGAAATACTGCGCCGCCTTGCGCAAAATATCGCGTTCTTCTTTCAAAAGCGCGTTTTCCTTTTCGAGTTGTCGGATTCTCTCTGCTTCAGATAAGACCCGCGCCGCCTCTGCTTCTTTGCGCCGCCTGGCCCGCACCCCGGTGCCAAACTGGTTTACCCAGTTTTGCAGCGAATTACGATTAATTCCCAGATCAGAAGCAACCTGCGCCATTGAAGCCTCGCTGGACTCGTACGCGGCTACCGCGTCTTTCTTGAACTGCGCGGAATATGTTTTACGGGACATGGTAGAAGACTACCTTTCTCCGGCTGAACGCCGGGGCTAGCCTATGTCCACCAACAGGGGGTCAGGTCCGACACAGCGCCAGAAAATGAGCACCTGCACATATGCAGACCCTTTTTCCTGGTCAATAGTTGCTAAACTTTTTCGGTGCTAAAGAATGAGGAGAGCGAGAGGACTGCTGTGGTTACGTTAACTGGACCTTCGGGACGATCTGCGGCGCTGCAAGCACCATCACTTCTGAGCCGGTCTCAGAAGCCGAAGCAGCCAGCACCTTCTAGCACCTCTTCTTGGCGCAACACCGAGTGGACCATTCCTCCTGCCCCGCGCTGGCACTGGCGTTTGACGGTTGTAGTTATCGCGGTTTATATACTTTTGTCGGTTTTTGCGGTAACTACTTCTTCGCTCGGCAACCAATTTAGAAACGGACCGGACTCGGTAACAATCGGTCCACCACAATCCTTACGTTCAGATGAATTCATGGCCGGAACGCCGATGGAACTTTCCATGATGGAAACCGGCGACATGCCCACCACCGGCCCGCTTTCCGAAGAATCTTCGATCGTGCAAAGGATTCCGATAGGGCCCGTTCAGCACCTCGTTTTCTGGGATACCACTCTCCTAAAGGTCTTTAGTTTCCTTCCGGATGCACAACATTTCGCCGCAAACTGGTGGCTTTCTACATTAGTTTTGTTGCTGGCTTTGCCCTACTGGATAGTTCTCATGGGTGGGAGGTGGAACCTAGGTTGGGCAGCGGCTTTTCTTGCTGTTTTCTCACCCGCGAATTGGTGGTGGACTCACCAGATTTCCGACCAAATGGGCTTCACTGTGCTTGGTTGCGTGTGCCTACTTCTCGCGGCGCGCTACGCGGAGCGGCGTAGTTGGAAACCCGCCGTGGGCTTAGGCGTCTTAGCCGCGATTCTATTGGCTGGTATTGCCAGTCGCTACCTCGTCTGGTCTCTTATTTTAGGTGGAGGTCTGTTACTGACCTCCGGCGTTAAAATACTTGCCCGGTGGAACCGGCGTTCCTTGGCGAATTTGGGCGGCACTGCCATTCTCACCATGGCGCTCGTGGTTGCCATTTTATGGGAAGGGCGCAGAGGCATGGCCGCGCTTTCCAGCGCTGTATATCCCGGCCAGCGGCTCACCACCGGAGAAGCTCTTGATATGGGCTGGATTTTTTCTGCCAACTTCCTCTTTGGTTTGAACCGGACACACGTCAAACCGGTCCCGATGCCCGGCTCCTATGCCGGTAACATTAGTGAGCTAGCAACATCATGGAATTTCCTGCTTATCATTATTCCATTCGTCTTAGTGCTGGTTTATCAGCGGCAAAAAATTACTGATCGACTTCCTGAAATCGCGCTCGGCATTTGGTGTCTAATCTGGTTCGGTTGGTCCTTCGTAGGAACGGGCGGATTTGGCGTAAAGATTCCGCTCCTCAATTCCGTACCTGCGGCTCGAACCGTAGAAGTCGTCGGGGCGCTTATCTCCGTCTGGCTTATGCTTTCACTGAGCAAAATCCAAGAGCGCCACCTAGGCACGGCATTAGCGGCATCCGCCACCGTAGCCTTGCTACTGATGCATTCCGGGTCTGAACTCTTGGTTCGTTATTTACCCCGGTTCTCCTATAAAGATGTCATTTTCTGGGCCTTTATTGGCACCGCGGTAACCTTCATTTTCGTGTATAGGCCACGCCGGACTATCACTACAGCGGTCGCCGCGGCACTTGGAATTTCCAGTATTGCCGCAACTCCACCAATTCAGCTCGGACTGGGCTCTTTCCGCGGTACAGACGCCTCTAATATGTTGCGTGAAGCAGGAAAGGAAGCGCGTGCTAATGACGAATTGTGGGTAGCCGATTCGATGGCCGGAAATGCACTACTTATCGCAAACGGAGTGCCCACACTTTCGGGGCTTCTGCGTTCCGGTCCGGTAGATTCCGAATGGCAAAAACTAGATCCGGATAATAGCCATAAGAAGTACTGGAGTCGTGGTGGCGGGTATATCTTCTTTGATTGGTCTCGTTATTCGACGCCGATCTTCAGCAACCCGAATTACGATGTGGTGCAAGTACTGCTCAGTCCGTGCGAATTAGCGCAACGATTCCCAAATCTGACGACTATTGTTTCCACCCGCAACCTTTCTGACGGATACTTGGGCACACGCGGGTTTAAGTGCCTGGAACCCGCGGGGACGTTCACAATTGAACGTTGGGCAGAACACAACACCCCGGCCGAGTATTTCGAACCAGAAGAACCAGAAGCTACGGCGCAGACGATTGCTCCTGCAGAAGGCGCCGCGCCTACCCCGACGCCCACGGTTAAATCCGGCACACCAACGCGTACCCTTCTCGAAGAGGCAAACGTAAAGGAGCGGGCGCGAAAGAATCAGCAATACATTTACAAGATTGTGCGCGAGCAGTAATTCGTAGACTCACCAACGGAGAAAGCGGCCGCCCCGGCAAAAACCTTGCCGGGGCGGCCGCTTTTATCCGCTTATCTACTGCGCCTTTTGCGGCCCGGTATCGGCTGTTCCGGTTTGGCCGGGCGTTAGCGGCGCGTGCTTGTCTTTACGCATGAGCATCGAAGCGGTGATCCCCAAAAGCAGGTCTGCACAGGTAGTAAAAACGCGGGAAAGGAGCACCACCACCACAATTTCACCGTAGCCAACCGCGGTGGAAAGCACTGCGGCAAGGGCAACTTCCCGCACGCCAATGCCGGCGGGTACAAAGAAGACCAGGAAGCCAGCGATCCACCCGAGGGCATAGCCGCCCACCAGGAGAATATAAGTTTCCATGCTGGTGGCCATGCCTAATTCGATGAGCATAAGCCACAGTTGCAGGCCAATGATCAGCCAGGAAGCACAAGCCCAACCGGCTGCATGAAGAGTACCACTGGCAGATAATGGGCGTTCTAGAGGTTCGCGGCCCAGGATCCGCAAAGCAATATTGACCAGGTGGTTAAGTACCCACGGGGTGAGGCAAATCAGTGCTATCGGGAGCAAATAAGGCACCCATATATGTTCGCGCATTATCTCTGCCGGCCCATAAATAACCGCGAGAAGAGCGAAAACTAGGCCGGTTCCCACTGATATTGCCATCGATATCAGGAGTGCGAAGAAGGAACGGCGGCCAGAGATTTTATAGTCCCGCCCGATTTCCGCGGCGGCCACGAAATTCCATACCCCACCGGGCAAGTATTTTGCTACCTGGGAGGAAAAGAAAATTCGGCGGGCCACCCGCGGCGGCACCGGTTCCCCAATATCGTTTATAACCGCCCGCCACGAAAGCATGGTGGCGGGAACGTAGAGCACCGCCATTAGGAAGGCCGAAACAAGGGTGATCGGCGTGAGTTGGCTGGCGGACGCTACCACTTCTTCCCAATTGGCAACCACTGCCCAGATAGCCGCGACCACCGCCAAAACCATAAAACCCGTCCGGAAGATTGGGCCGCGCAGGAATGCCACTATTTTCCGGCCCGCGGTTTTTATTGCATTACCCACGCTTACTCCTTTTCTGCCGCGCTTAGGCACGTCCCTCGTGGCTTGTGCAGCTAGCGTTACTTGCTTAGCTAGAGCTACTTGCACGGTTAGCGCCGCTTGCGCTACTTGCTAGCTCGCGCCGCTTGCGCAGCTAGCGTTGTTTACTCCGCTAGCGCCACTGCTGTGCGCACGGGGTGCTGCGCTCCACTGGGAACCTACCATTGGGCCCGTTTACCGGCCCTTTACAAACCTACCTGGTTAAACCGAGCCGGCGTGCCAAAGGCGTGGCCACATTTGCCGGATGGAATGTCTTATCGGCAAGCTGGCTAGCCGCAAGCTGCATATCCTGTAAAACTTGCGGACTATCCAAAAGTTCCGCAAGCGCTTCTGCGATAGCTTCCGAATTGCCCGGCTGGGCATACAGGCACGCCTCCCCGAGCATTTCCCGCTGCGGAACCGTATCCGAGGTAACGGTGGCGAGGCCGGCCGCCATTCCTTGATAAACCTTATTTGGCACTACTCGCAAAGCCTTCGCCGAAGTGCCAAAAATACCCAGGTTGATATCGTGGTGGGCAATAACCGCCGGCAGTTCTGCGGCATCCACCCAGTTTTCCCAGGTGACGCGCACATCTCCCACGCCCGCGCCCAAAATACTTTCTGCCTCGCCGCGTTCCTGGCCATCCCCGATCATGGTTACTTCGGCCTTGTATCCGGCCTCACCCAAAAGTGCCAAAGCCCGCGCAATATGCGGCGCGCCCTGTAGCGGCGTATACAAACCATAAAAAACAATTCGTGGTGGCCGGGCAGCTATGTCCGCACTAGTTCGCCGTTGCTGGCGAGCCGCGAAATATTCTTCGGGAGCACCTACTGGTACTACCACTGCGCGCTCCCGCAACTCGGTGGGAACCATCTCCCGATGCTGCGGGGTATCAAGCACGATAATATCGGCACTGCGTAAAGCCGCCGTATCGAGCGCTCCCAGAGCCGTATTTTTCAGGCCCCCATCAAGTTGCCGGTCCGCCGCGGTATCCCGGGCAAATATGAGATGATCCAGCACGATCGTCGAATGCGGGAATAAACGCCGCGCCAAGAGCACGTCAAAGTGGCCCAGGTAACCAACCACTACGGCGTCGGGCCGCCAGGCACCGCGAAAACGCCGTGCCTGGCGGGCAAGGCGCCCCCAGCAGGAGGCGAGCCGGCCCCCGAAACGCGCCGCAGCGAGTGGATTACGTAGGGCATCCACCCGCCCGGCGGTACCAATACCGAGTGGTACGTTGAGTTCCCGCACCGTTGCCCCATGTTCGGCCAGGCCGCGGAGGATAATACCAACCCGCGGGTGGGAAGAAACA
Organism: Actinobaculum suis; assembly: GCF_900618115.1. Taxonomy (NCBI): domain Bacteria; kingdom Bacillati; phylum Actinomycetota; class Actinomycetes; order Actinomycetales; family Actinomycetaceae; genus Actinobaculum; species Actinobaculum suis. The sequence continues at coordinate 749,103 of NZ_UYIO01000001.1, read as the reverse complement.
TCGTAGGTACCAAAGCCGAGAACCCTCATACACACTCCGTTACTTGTTCGTTTCTGATGCCGGTGCCGGCAATACATCCGCGAGTACTTCCGGAGCGGCTACTCGCCAACGTTCTAACCAGTTACCGATCGGTTCCACTCCGGCCCGTTCCAAAGCGTCGTGGCCGAGCACCGAGAAATGCGGGCGCGGAGCGGCACGGTTGAAAGCGGCAGCCGTGGTCTGCTTGACGATTTCTGGGTCTTTCCCGATCGAGGTCATGATTTCCCGAGTGAAATTCCACCAGTTGGTTTTTCCAGAAGCCGTGCCGTGATAGATCCCGGAAGGTGCCTGGGCAGCAACCAGCCGCACAATCAGATCCGCCAGATCGCAAGTCCAGGTAGGTTGGCCAACTTCATCGGTAACCACGGTGAGTTCATCGTGAGTTTGGGAGAGCCGGACCATCGTCTTCGGGAAGCAGTTGCCATGCGCGCCATACAGCCAGGCAGTGCGAATAATGTAGTAGTCATCCGTGTTTGTACGTACCGCCCACTCTCCGGCAGCCTTTGTGCGGCCATATGCGCTACGCGGGGCGAGAAGACCATCTTCTTCATAAGGGTCTACGGCGTCACCCGAAAAAACATAGTCCGTGGAAATATGCACGAGCTTCGCCCCGATTTCGGCAGCCCGGCGGGCGAGGATTTCCGGACCGGTAGCGTTCGTGGTGAAAGCTGCCGCTTCCTCTTCTTCTGCCTTATCGACGGCGGTGTATGCGGCAACGTTAACGATCACATCCGCATCTTTAATTACCTGCCGTACGCTTGCCGGATCGGTAATATCAATCTCGTTGCGATCTAGCGCAACCACATCATGTTCCTCGCGTAGCACTCGCTGCACGAGGTCTTGACCGAGCATTCCCTTCGCTCCGGTAATGATCCAACGCATTCAACATGTCCTTTGATCGAGGGTGCGCAGCGTTATACCTGCACAATTCCTGAAAGTTTAGCGCTGATTATTGCCCCGCGCGCCATGCCACCGATTATGTGGCCGAACGCGCGGGGCATACCTAGCAACTAAATAAAAGATAACCAATGGCTAATTACCAGGGTACTCCTACTGGCTCCTATCTCTAGGAGTAGATCGCATCGCGAAGAGCGAGCAAGTAAGTCCTCCCGAATCGGGTAGTGGGTTCCAGTACGGCACCTTCCGCCCATTCGTTCCAAGCGTTGATGAAGAGCATTCGATCTGCTGGTTCGCGCGCGGCCAAGGTATCCATTAAGGCACCCACCCAGCGGCGGAAGGAGTAGGGATTAGATCCGTACCAAGTATCTGCTCGCCACTGGCGCCGCGCGGTGTTATCAAAAGTGACCATAGCTCCCGGATAATCGTGATCCTCCAGCTCCGGTGCCTGCGCAATGGACGCTTCCAGAGAACCCTGATAGCTCATAAAGTTTCCACGCCAACGCGAATCCAATCCCACTTCCGCAGCCGGGCCAGCTACCCACGGCAGGTTATGGGGTGGGAATTGTAGCGTGCCATCCAGCCCGTTTTCTTCCACGGTGCCTTCCAGAGAATCGAAATCCTTCGCTACTGCTACGGCCAGCACATACAGTTCTCCCACGCCCGCGGCCCGCGCCCGGCGGCGCCATTCGGCTACTACTTCCGGGAAATTATGCATCTGCCCGGGCCGATATACCGCGATAATTGGCTTGTCTTTGTAACGCATATAGCGCGGGTCCGCCAGAAATTCCATAATGTCATCAATGAAATCTTCCGCGGGAACGCGATCATAATCCTGCCCGATGAGGACGTCTTGCGAACGCCCGTCCCACCGCCGCGTCCAGTTTTCGTTCGCCCACATAATGCAATATGGGGTTTGAATATCCGAAGCGTGCAGCTTTTCAATCGGCAGGTTCAAAAGCCTTTCTCCGGAGAACCAATAGTAGTAGTACATGAAACCGGCGATGCCGTGCGCGCTGGCAAGTTCTTGCTGTGCCTGGCGCACCGAATCGCGTGCTAGATCATAAAAACCGAGTTCTGTGGGGATTTTCGGCTGGTAGTGCCCGCCATAGGCAGGCACCGCCGAAGTTACGTTAGTCCACTCCGTAAAGCCTTTCCCCCACCAGCGGTTGTTATGCGGAGAATCATGGAACTGTGGCAAATAGAAAGGAATAACCCGCGCCCGTGCCTGCCGGCTAGCATCGCGCGCATAACGTTGCCAGCCATTATCCGCGGGGGTAGCGGCATGGTCTGTTTCCTTTCCGGTTTCGGTATCGGTCGCAGATACCTCCAAAAGCTGCGGGGTTTCTGCCAGCGTGAGGCCCGCCTCCTCGGTCACAATCCCGAGTATGCGTTCGACGGCGTGCGCCGTCGTTCCATCAATTTGCCCGGCTTCCTCATCAAAATCTAGACGCTGCAGATTAAAGGCACGCAAACCTTGCAATATGAAACCGCGCGTCCAATACATAGATCCCGAAGCGAAACGCAACTTATCCGGATCAATTCGTAGCTCAATACGGCACAGCAGCTGTTCCACCAACCGCTGGTCACCACCCCAATACTCGCTACCCACAATGGAATCGCGAGCGGTAACGGTACCTAGGGAAGTATCTGCGGCAAAAGCATTTAGAATGCCACGAACGGTTTCTTCAGACCCCACAAGATCGGTAAGGAACTGATCTTTCCACGCCTGCCCACTGCCTTCCAAGGTGGCATGTGTTTCCCGCCAAGCACTCTTCTTCGTATGCATTTTCAAAACTAGTTCATACGGGTTGAGAACTCCTGAATTGACGAGCTGTACCAGCGGGTAAATATCCCGCCCGTGGTTTTCCACTTCGACCACGAGGGTATGGCAATGCTGCTGGCTAATTTGAGCCGGAATATCCAGTTCCTGCCCGCTGGCATTGGTAATGAACAGGTCGAATTCCACCGGAATGTGCACTAGGTGGGCGAATAGTTCCGGAAGTAAATCTGGGTAGTAACAATGCAAAACCACTGCTACCCGCGCTGGGTTAGCTATCTCAAACTGCGGGTCTAGCCGCCACTGTTCCGGGAAACCAGGATTTTGCCGCCCGCCCTGCCGGGCCACGTATTCCACAAAATCGGCCGGGTGCTCCGTCCGCAAACCATGAATACTTCCCCAGCGGAGTAGGTTTGCTCCCGCGTTCCGGGCACGGGCCACCGTGTAGGAAAGGCGGCGTTCAATAGCGTTCTTGCGTCGGTCCTTCATTACCACTCCGAAATATTCTCGCCGAATTTCCGCGCGATATAGGCACGCGCTTCAGCACCTTCTTGTTCTGTAGCCGGATGCGTCATGATCGTACGCTTGAGCATGGGCACGCCCCAATCCAGCATTTTCTTCCACCCATCAATAGTGGGGTTACCGTAGGGCACCCCTAAATCCGGGCCCGCCACGAACTCTTCTGTGGAGTATCCTTCCGCGAAAGCCAGGCGAGACACCCCGAGTTCGTATTGGAGCACCACATCGTCTTTGCCGGGTTGTACCCGAATAGAGTTGAAAAATTCCACCCACGGGTCATCGGCAAGAATGCCACCCCGGAAACACAGGAAATAGCTTTGCAAATGCCGCGCAAATTGATATGAACTGGTTAGTGCACGAATATCTGGAATGCCGGGTTGCGCCGCCCAACTCAAGATTTCTGCGAGCGGGGCGAAGGGGCCGAGCATGGAATCATTCGTCAGGAGTACCACGGATTTTTCCCGTACCCGTGGCAAAACGCCGAGGGCGGTAGCCCAGGAACCGAAATCGTAGCCAATGTTCGGCCGGCGCATAATGATCGTCTGTTCCGGTAAACCATGTGGGAACTCTAATTTCCCAGTGCATGGTGCCACCGAAATTACAACCGGCAGGAAATCATTGCGCGCAAGTTCTTCCAAATACCGGGAAAGGGAACGCGGTTGGGCTTCACCAACCGAGTATTGGGCGATCAAGGCTACCCGCTCCGAATATTCGAGAGCATCAATATCTCCGCGTTCTATGCGTACTTGCCCGCGCGATGCTTCGGAGACGAGCTCGCCGTTTTTCCAGTGGAATACCCTCATCGCAAGTGCGCTCCGAACCTGCGCTTAGCCAAGCGCAGCGGTGCAGTTGCGCGCCAGGAATCAGAATTGCGCAAGGTTGCCAACTGTTCCCACGCATTGTCAAGTAGTCGCTCGGACCGGCGCAGACGCGCTTCCACTTCCTCCCGGGCCAACCGCTCCTGGGCTAATTGACCTTGCGTAGCTCTCAGCGCGGCGCGTAACTGCCTTAGCTCTTCGCTAGCGTTTTGTGCGTCCTTATCGGTCACAGTCACTCCTTTGCGTAGATATTTCTATCGGGGACCCCGCTGCACTACTCCATTGCCCTGGTGGCATCAGTATCACACCGGGCTGTTCAGATACCGAATCCGCGCGGACGGTGAGCTGAATTTGCCTATCTGAATAGTCAAAAATATGCCCATCTCGCACCAGGGATACCGTTAGCCAAAGAACCCCGGGTTCATAAATGACGTGATCCATACGATAGTCTACGAAGGTTTCGCCAACTTCGAAATCATACAAATTACCCGCCACGCGCGAATTGGGCCCCGCAATTGTTACTCCATTCGCAACCGCAAAACCCAGGCCAACTTCCACACGGTACCGGGTTTCTACAGCACGCACATGGATTCGCAACGTTGCCGGCTCGCCCGATTTCAAGAAAGGCATGGGATTACCGGCATCATCAATAATTTCCACACCAGTTACGCGAAGTTCCCCACTTCCCTGGTTCATCTTGAACTCATCATCACCGATTTCCTGGTTCTGCCGAATGCGTGCCTCTGCCTCCTTCGCGTTAACAGCAGAGACATAGGCGGAAATGGTCTCATCAGCAGATCCTATTTTTCGGACTTTTCCATGTTCGAGCCAAACTACTTCGTCGCACATTTCTTTCGCTAAAGAAAGCGAATGCGTAACCAAGGCAATAGTGGTGCCTGCTTCCCGCAACTCCCGCATATGTTCAAAACATTTGCGCTGGAATTCTTCATCACCCACGGCAATGATTTCATCCACCGCCAAAATTGTGGGCTGTATAGCTACTGCTACCGCAAAACCCAACCGGACCGTCATACCGGAGGAATACACCTTTACGGGTTCATCGATAAATCGTCCGATATCAGCAAAATCGATGATCCAGTCCATTGTGTCTTCGATTTGCTTTTTGCTGCGGCCCAGGATTGCCCCGTTGAGATAAATATTCTCCCGCCCGGTAAGTTCACCGTGGAATCCAGCGCCTAGCTCCAAGAGACCGTCCACTTTGTCTTCCACAAGAACTTTTCCCGAGGTAGGCCGATAAACTCCCGCCAAAATTTTTAGCATGGTGGATTTACCGGAACCATTGTGGCCAATGAGCCCAAAAGTGGTGCCCTTCTTAATCTTGAAGGAAACGTCATCTAGCGCGCGGAATTCGTGGACGTGCTTGGAGCGCCCCTTCACGAAACGTTCTTTGAACGTATCGCGGCGATCCGATTGCATGCGGAAACTTTTCGTCACGTTTTCGACGACGATCGCATATTCCGAATCGTGCTCGGAACCTTGGTTTCCCTGTGTTTGCATCTTTAGATCCGTTCTCCCAAGTCCGCTCCCCATTTCCTGTATACCCAGGCGCCAAGGAGCGCCGCGAGTGCGGTCCAAGCCAGGCAGGCTAACCATTCTTCCCAGGTTCCGGCTCGCAGATCATAGGTAAGGGCCCGGAAGAGATTGATAAATTCAGCCATTGGGGAAGATTCGATGATCCAGCGCAACGGAATACCGTGCCAACTCTCCGGGACAATCGTGGAGGTATAAATAATCGGTGTGGCATAGAAAGCCAGTTGCAGGAACACTCCAACCAGATGGGCTAGATCGCGCACGTAAATATTCCAAATAGCGATGGCGGTAGCCACTCCCCAGGTGAAGATCACTAGCAACCCGAGCGCGAAAGGAATGAGGAGCCAAGTCCACGAAATATTTCCTAGCAGCAACATAACTGCCAGGTAGATACCCACTTCAATAAGGGACTGTACGCCGATAGCAAAGCCGGCACCGAGCACCGGCGCGTAAGCGGGGAAGTACACCTTTTGCAGGAGACCTCCAGAGGAAAGGAGGCCGTTAATGCCAGCGTTCACAGAGTTTTGGAAAAATCCCCATACGGTAAGCCCGGCGAAAAGCCAGACCGCGAAGATCCCAATGCCTTCGTGCCGGGAAGCTATCCCGGGCGGAACCATGCGGAAAAGCCCGCCGAAGATAAGGGTGTAGATCGCTAGGGTGGCCATGGGCACCACGAGCGACCAAATCCAGCCCAATGCGGTACCGCTGAATTTTGCTTTCAGATCACGCTGCCCGAATGCAGTTATTAGCGTCCGGATCTGAGACAATGATCGATTTTGCCGGACGTTGGTTTTGGCCAAATTCCGGACCTCCCGCCTACGTCACATGAGTGAACCTGGCTTCTCCGGGTCCACTTTTTCCTCACTCAATCTAAGCGGAAAGTCTACTCTATGCATCTCTTTTGTACCGGGTGACGTACCATATGCTTCGAGATCATAGATTGCTGATACTTGCTCAGCTTGCGTGGCCGAGGCGGTATCGCATATAGAAAGGCGTGCTCAACATGGAAATCCAGGAACTTAAAATCGAGGGTGCGTGGGAAATTACTACCAAGCATTTCCCCGATGAACGTGGAATCTTCCTCGAAGCTTATAAGTCGAGCCTTTTTGCGGAAAAGGTGGGCCATAAGCTCGATCTGCGCCAGGCGAATATTTCAGTTTCTAAGGCGGGAACCGTGCGCGGTATCCATTTTGCGGAGATCCCGCCTTCGCAGGCCAAATATGTAGTGTGCCCGCGCGGCGCCGTACTGGATTTTGTGGTGGATATCCGAGTGGGCTCCCCCACCTTCGGGCAGTGGGATTCGGTGCTTTTGGATGATGAGAGCCGGAAGGCGATCTACATTTCCGAAGGCTTGGGCCATTGCTTCGTGGCGCTTGAAGATAATTCCACGGTGCTTTACATGTGTTCGGCCGAATACGCGCCCGGCCGCGAACACGGCATCAACCCGCGGTGCCAAGAAATTGGTTTGGAATACCCCGAGACCGGCCGCAACGGCGAGAAACTCGAGCTGCTGCTTTCGGAGAAAGACACCGCCGCCCCCGGCCTTAGTGAAGCCCAGGCACAAGGTCTTCTCCCCACCTACGCCGATTACCAAAAGTTCCAGGCAGGTTTGCGCGCCTAGTGGGAACACAGTTTGCAGATCGGGAAGTTACCCACCCGGAAGCCGCAGGGCAGGAAGTTACAGACCGAGACGTCGCAGGGCGGGAAACGCCGCGGGTGGTAGCAGTAGTCGTTACGTACAACCCGCCGGCGCTTTCTGCCTTATTGGAAGCGCTGAGCGCACAGGTAGCGGCCGTCGTCGTGGTCGATAACGGCTCTGCTAGTGCCACTGTGCGCGAACTTTCGGCACTCTGCGCGCGCGCCGGCGCTGATTTTCTGGCCACCGGTACCAATCTGGGGATAGCAGCCGCACAGAACTTAGGTATTGCGCGGGCCCGCGAGCTCGAAGCCACCCATATTTTGCTTTCCGATCACGATTCTGTGCCGGCGCCCGATATGGTTTCGCTTTTATTGGCCGGCTTGGAGACCGATCCCCGGATCGGGGCAGCCGGCCCACTTCCCGCAGAAGATCGCGCGGGGGCCGACCAGTTGGTATATGTAGCGCGCCGCTGGGCGCCTAAGCGCGCCTACCCGGAAGAGCTGGCGCAAGAGATTTTAGACGTGGCATTTCTGGTTGCTTCCGGATGCCTTATCCGCGTGGAGTGTTTAGACGACGTCGGTGATATGAACACCGCGATGTTTATCGACCATGTGGACCTGGAATGGGGTTTGCGGGCCCATGCCCGCAAGTGGCGATTGATCTGCGTGCCGGCCGCGCATTTGCACCACTCCCTTGGCGATGAAGTGGTGATGCTTCCCGGCCGGGCACAGCCCGTACATGTGCACTCCCCCATGCGCAATTACTACATTGTGCGTAACACTCTTGATTTGGTGCGGCACGGCCGGGCCCTAATGCCCACCCGGTGGCGGATTCGTTACACCTGGTGGGCAGGCAAATATGTGGCCTTCAATGGTTTCCTCATTGATCGGGGCCCGGAAAGGCGCCGTGAACTATTCGCCGGTATCCGCGACGCCGTGCGCGGGCGGCGTGGCCGGCGCGGTATCAGTTAGCGCCGGCTCGCTGCGTTGTTGCGGTGCCGGCTCGCTGCCTTGTTGGGGCGCCGGCTCGCTGCGTTTTTGCGGTGCCGGCTCGTGGCGTTGCTGCGGGGCCGGCGGGCCGTACAGCAGCTCCTTGGTTCGTTCCAAATTGTCTTCTATGAGAGTGCGGTTGGTTTTCTGCAGATCCGCAACGATCAGAATCGTTACCGAAATGATCGAGGCCACGAGCATCGCCGAGCCGAAAATTAGAGATTGGATATGCCCCGCGCCATAACCCATCAAGTAGAAAACCAGGAAGCGGATGAAGGGGATGAGCCCAATGATTCCCGTTAGTATGGCAGTAAGTCCCAAGGGCACATGGGGTTTAAACATCAGGTAGGAACGAATAATCGCCCACCCGGATTTAAACATGTGTTGCCAAATGTTTTTGAAGAGACGCGATTCGCGCGTCTTCGGGTTTGTGGTAATCGGGATGGAAGCAATTCGCAGCTGCTTATTTCCTGCCTGGATAATTGTTTCCATGCAGTAGGAGAATTGCGTGATCACGTTCAGACGGTAGAGAGCAAGCCGCGAATACGCCCGGAAGCCCGAGGCGGCATCCGGTAGCTTCGTGCCGGCGGCGCGGTTTACTACGGCAGATCCAAAGGCCTGCATCTTCCGTTTGAACCAGGAGAATTCTTTGATCGTGGCGGTTTGTCTATCCCCGATCGCAATATCGGCTTCTCCACGCACCAGTGGTTCCACGAGGCGAATGATCTCTGATTGTGGATATTGGTTATCGCCGTCGGTATTCACCACGATATCGGCACCGTGTGCTAAAGCGTAATCGGTACCGTCCCGGAAAGAACGTGCTAACCCTTGGTTGCCGGCGTGGTGCACAAAATGTTTCACCCCGTGTGCTTTTGCTACCTCGACCGTGCGGTCGGTGGAGCCGTCGTTGATAACCAAGATTTCTACTTCGGAAACACCAGGGATTTCCCGCGGGATTGAATCAATCACCGTCCCGAGGGTCGCTTCTTCGTTCAGGCACGGGATCTGCACGAATACCTTCACTTATTTTTACCTTTCCGCTTACTGATCGCCGCTCCGCCAAGGATACCGAGGGTTCCGAGGAGGCAAAGCAGGGAAACCCACTTGCCCTTTTCGAAGTATGGATTCCGATATTTCAAAGTAATAACGTGTTCGCCCGCATCTGGAACAAAAACTGCTCCCGCGAAATACTCTGCCGGCACAATTTCCGTGCTCTGCCCATCAAGGCTAGCCTGCCACCCCTTGTGCCGCAGATTTTCAGCTACTACTACCCAGCCCGGGCCATTGGAGCGCACCGTAATATAGGTATCATCCGGGTTCGGTGTATCAATATTAGTAATTTCCCCGGTACCTAAAGGTTCCGCACGTACGACATCGGGAGATTCCAAAATCACCGCTTCTCCGGGCGTTTCCGGATCGTCCATAATGTCTAACCGCTCCTGCGGATCTGTGGCTACGATTTGCTCATCTGCCCAGCGGATGCGATGGAGCGCTCCCGGCCGCTCAAAAATAAACGTGCCGTCATAGAAAGCAAGTTCCATCCCCAGCTCTTCCATGAAGCTAAGCGGCTTGCTGACGAGATTTCCTGTCTCATTTACGCCCACGGTAGCCTGCGCATCGGTATCTTCAAGACTGAGCTGAGCTTGCCACATTTGATCTTCCGGGATCGCAGTGCCATCAATCGGTAACACCATCGGATCGATCATACCGTCCAAGGGAATGCGGCTTTCTGCTAGGAGGTTGCCCTCCAAGTCTGTAATCTGCAGGTGCGAAATACCGTTATTTTGCCTCAATCCTTCATCGCCAAAGGAACGAATTAGTAGGGCATCCAACGGCCCTTGCTGAATTTCGCTCGTAACAGTATCACCACCGGAGCTGAGTGCATACGATACCACTGGCTCCATATCCTCTACTGCACCGGAAACGCTCAACGATAGGTCTTCCGGGCCCGTCACAAAGTAGCGTGCGGCCAATCTGTCGTAGATTCCATGCTCCGCAGCCCCGCGCAGTCCCTTCCAGCTCGTCAACGAATAAGTAGCTGAGAGTCTTCCATCTGGATCAATTCTTTCCAGCATTTCCACATATCTCGGATCCGTAAACTTGTGCCCATTCATGCTTCGTAGGTTGTATGCATCTTGCGATCCTGTAAGCATTGCTATAGATACGGGCGCAAATCGATCCTGCCCCAAATTAGCTGCCAGAAAGTCGTGTGTTGCGGTAGGAGGGTAGAAACTTTCCGTACTGGACTGCGGCCACCACGTGCGGGCGGTCGCTGTAGCTGGCCCGGCAACTAGCCCGCCGCAAGCTGCGAGGGCCAGCGCCCGGGTGCGTTCTTCTTTGGAGGTCACGCACAACGCAATAATTACCAGCACCGCCAGTAAAGTACCTACCACATACCCCATGGTCACTCCGTGCTGAATGACTTGGGAGGGGTAGTCTTCTGCAAGCTTTTCCAGCGCCAGATTCTCACTATCGCGCAACTGGTAGCCGCAATATACAATCACCGCCCCGGCGAAAATCGTGCGGATCCTCGGGTACCAACGCTGTTGCAAGCGCTCGCGCGCCTCATTCCAGCGAGGCGCGCCCCCGTAGAGCGTTTGCGCACCTATCGCGGCCAGCACAACGAATGCCAGGTCCATGACTACCCGTACGCGGCCCAGGAAAGAGCTAGCCAAGAAAGGCATCTTGAGAAGCCAATGAGTCACGATGTCCTCACCGTATAGTCCGGTAAGGAGAAGAACCGCTACTATCGCAAAATAGCTTGCGATACCGCGCTTTGCCGTATATGCAAATAAAACTCCGATTGCGGCTAAAACCAAGGTTGTGGCACCTATGTAAGACAGGCCTTCCACCCAATGTGTAGGCCATTTAGCCAAATCAAAATCAACTCCGAAGATAGACGGATCCAGGGCGGTAGCTAAATCCTCTTTCGGCAATGGGCCGCTGCCTCGCTGCCGTGTTTCAAAATCAACGTAGGTTCTCGAGAAATCTAGGAACGGGAGCATTTGTATAGCGGAAAGGCCCAGGCCTAGCATGCCCCCGAGGAGGCCGCGGGCAAGCGTACGGAGAGCTTCGCGTATCCCCTGCCATTCGGTAACAAAACGTAGAAGGAAAAACCCGCCGGCAAGGTATAACCCGTAAATCGCCACCGCGGGGAACCCGCCCAGCAGTAGCGAAGCTAGCACCAGCCCGAACCAGGCACTAGTTGTCCACTTTCTGCGGCTCACCAGCGCTTCTGCGCTCCATAGCAAGAGGGGCAGCATGGCCGCTACCCGGGTTTGCGGCCACCCCGTCCAAGCGAGCATGAATCCCGAGCTCATGTACATGAGGGTGGCCAATGGTACCGTGAAATTAGCGAATTTCCATCGGCGCCGGAGCAACAGGAAGAATCCGAGCGCTACCGCTATCGTTTCGCATATTTTTACGCCTGCCGGAGCGTAGGCGGCGGGCATAATCCACCAGGGTAAGGAGAGTGGGGAAAGAAGCGCCACATTGGGCACCGCGCCACCTTCGGTACCTCCAACTTGGTTGGGATTCCACTGCGGATAGTGCCCAGCGCGCGCGGACTCAGTAATGAAAATGGATTCGGGAATAACACTATCGTATACATCCCATTGCCCGCTATTTGGGATCTGATCCTTTTCAGATTCGAGCGTCCACCGCCACGGGTCTGCCATTTGCAGGAGGCCCGTTGGCCCAAAAACCTTGCTAGAAGTCATCCCCGGTAAAACCGTGACCGCCAAAAATCCGAAAAGGAAGAGCCAGAGCACCGTGCTGGCAATACCATCTGCGGATCGGAAAAAATCGCAAATCCGGCCCCAGCGCGTGCGCGTAGGAGTGCCTACCGGTACTTCGAAAGCAACCGGGGTCTCCGCGTTCAATACTTCCTCCTGCGGAAGGTTCCCGGCAGTGTCTACGCGCGGCATACGCTTCCCTCACTCCTTTTCTCGTGTTACTCGCACCACCGGCCCACAGTACGGAACTTGGGCGGCATTTGGCGCAATGAGCACGCCGGCAGAAATTCCGGCTTTCTAAATCGCGCGGTTGAATCAGCAGTGGATAGCTTTCGAGTAGAACCCCACAGCCTTACTATCCTCCACGTGATACACCCATTCCCAGTACAGTACTCGGTGCGCAAAGGCCCTGCACTAGGCAGCTTTCCGGTGCCTTTCCGGTGCCCGCCCCCACAACTCATTGCGCGGCGTGAATGTATGCGTGTTTTGGTTTTCAGTTTCGTTAGGATTTTGCAGACTCTACGAATCGTCTGGATTTCACAGAGCCTCCGGAGTGCTCCCGCCTCCGAAATATTGCCTTCGGAACACCTTAGCTTCTCCTCGCAAGTTTTGCAGTACGCTTTCGCTTTATGGTGCCAAACACGGGTTTCCGCGCGTACATTTTCCCTCTCTCAGTGTCTAAGTTCCTTTCCCAGTGGCCGATGAGCCAGAACCAACAAAACACTGCCACAGCCGCAAACAGCCAGGCCGCTATTACCATCCCAGGTAACAAGCTCGGATTCATACGCGCGGTGCCAAGCCACATGCGTTGCGGGAAATTCCACAAGAACCCGATCCAGAGCACCAAACACATGCCAATCCAGATGCCGCGGAAAACATTCTCGACGCCGTTAGCGCTATTTGTTCGTACCTCGCTGTTGGTTCTAACCGCGCTCTTTGTTCGCACCGCGCTGTTGCGGGCTCCCGCGGTATTGTTTTTCTTCTCTGCGATGCCGCCATTTCTTTGCGTGGCAGGTTCTTGGTTTCTGTTCGCTGCGGCATAGCAAGCAAGCATGAGAATGGGCATAAGGAGAGCGTAGCTATAGCGCAGTTGCCACATGTATCCGGCTTCGGCATAAACCTGCCCGTTCACGACCAAGATAGTAAGCGGGAAGAATACTATTCCGGCCGCGAGCGCGATTTTTTCCCGTCTGTTACCTCGCCAAATACCAATAATGAGGGTGCCGATAAGAAGTGCTTCGGCTAGATAGCGCAAATAATTGGGAACCGGAACCGATACCCAGGCCAGCACGGAAGAAAGATGCAGCTGCAGCTTGCTGAGTACCTGTAACAGTAGTTCGCCGTAGTCCACGTTCCCCGCTACTGGTACGGTTGCTGCGCTCAGGTAGCGCCACCATAGCCATACCAGGCAGGCGGCGAAAGCGCTTGCCGCAGCGATCCATGATTCCCGGCGGCGCAAAAGCGCGAGGCAGGTGCGCCAGCCCAGCGCCAGGGCGAAAACAACCGCTACTACGGCTACCCAAAAGGGACCTACCGGCCGGGCCAGAATCCAGAGCACCAAAATTGGTGCCATTGCCAGCAAGATACGCCCACTGGGTATTGCCGCAATCGCAGACGCGGAGGGCGAATTAGATTGCGCGTAATCTGCTCGGGAAGAATCCTTCCCAGGAGAATTCGTTACCGCCGGTGCCGCAGCGCTGCCCAACAAACGTATACAGAGGCCGGCAAAAGCAATCGCGCATCCTAGTTCCAGAGCCTGCGGATTGAGCACGCTCCCAACAGCCAGGCAGGTGGGGAACAAAAGCGCCGCAAATATTGGCAGCGCCGCCCGGCCACGCCGGCCGGCCCGCGAAAGCTGCGAAAGTCCGTAGCTGGTGAGCATAGAAAATACCGCGGCGGAAAGGAAACGGACCGCGATAAGTGCTAGTGGCCCCTGGGTGAACAGCAAAGGCCAACACGTGAGCAAATAGTGCAAGGGAGGATAGTTAGCCGCCGTCGTTGGCACGCGAATTTCTGTATTTCCCGCGTGCAAATTAGCGGCAGGGCAGGTGCGCACGTCTTCTGGATGATCATTCCAACATTGCATATCTGCCGCGGCCAGGTAGCGCGGAACAAGTACCGTATCGGATTCCAGTGGTGCTTGCCCGGTCACCACCGCGTAGCCGTAGCGGAAATGTGCCTGTTCATCGGGCCCGGCAAAAGGCGCCGTCAATAAAGACAGCCCGAAAACCACGGCGAAAAGGGCCGCGAAACAACGCGGGAAAAACCACCGGTGCTGGCCTGAGGCCCGGCCTTTACTGCGCGCCGCACCAGCATGTTTAGCCCGAGTTTTTTCCATGCTTTCCCTTTCCTTTTTCAGGCAGCTGCGTTTTACGTAGATGTTACGGTTTCTTCCCAGCGTGATTCTGCCACTCTACCGGCGTGCACCGGCGCGCGGCGCCTACCTGTAAGCAGTGCGGTTAGCAGTTAGAGTTATAGGCGTGGCAAGTTGCAGTTTTGATGGCACCGGGCTGGCGATCCTCATTCCGGCGTGGAATGAAGAGGAAGCTTTGCCAGCGGTCCTGGCGGAGATTCACGAATATGTGCCGCAAGCACACGTCGTCGTGATTGATGATGGTTCTCGGGATAGCACCTCGCAAGTGGCGCGAGCACACGGAGCCACTGCCCTAACGCTCCCCCTCAACCTCGGGGTGGGTGGCGCGATGCGCGCCGGCTACCGGTACGCCTGGCGGGCCGGCTACGAGATGGCTATTCAGGTAGATGCGGATGGGCAGCATCGGCCTGCCGATATTGCCAAACTCGTGCAAACCATGCAGGAAACCGGGGCTGACCTCGTGATCGGCGCCCGTTTTGCGGGGGTGGGTAACTACGAGGTGCGCGGCCCGCGCGCCTGGGCAATGTCTTTGCTTTCCGGGATCCTTTCCCGGATTTGCAAGGTGAAACTCACGGACACCACTTCCGGTTTCAAACTCGCAAACCGGCGAACCATTGGAGTGCTGGCCGAGGAAATGCCGGCCGAATATCTGGGCGATACGATCGAAGCTTTGGTGATCGCAGCTAAACACAATCTGCGCGTGGCACAGGTGGGCGTAGAAATGCGCGAACGCATCGCCGGCCAGCCATCGCATAATGTGTGGAAATCCGCAAAGTTTTTGCTGCGCGGGCTGATTTCAATGGCGGTGGCTGCTACTCGCCCACGCGAAAAAGAGCTCAACAAGAAAGAAGAGGGACGCCAATGAGCGCCTGGATGGTACGTCTACTGCCGGTGATTGCGGCGCTGTGCTTTTTGCTTTACCTGTGGTGGCTCTTGCGTTCGCGGCGCCTGAAGCAAACCTACGTATATATCTGGTTCATTATCGGTATCGGCTTGCTCGTGATCGCGATCTGGCCGCCCTTGCTGTTCTGGGTTTCTGATCTGCTCGGTTTCCAGCGTGCCTCCAATATGATTTTGGTGGCCGCCGCTTTTATCCTCCTGGTTATTTCGATCCAACTTTCGGCGGCAGTTTCTGCCCTGCAAGAGGATCGCCGCCGGCTCACCGAAGAAGTAGCAATCTTGGAAGCACGCTTGGGGCGCGTGGAATCTTCCCTCCCGGCTAGCGAAATCGATCCTTCTGCGCCCGCCGCTCACCGCGCAGAAAACTAACAGAAAACTAACCACCAGAGATTGCCCGCGCGCAGATTTTCCGCGTGCGCGCCACTTCCCGCGCGCCACTTCCCGCGCGCAGATTTTCCGCGAGCGTGCTTACAAGAATCTCCCGCGAGCGCGCCTACAAGCGGCCAAATGCGTGCCGCACCAAAGTTTTCGCACCGTTTTTATTGCGGTGTTTTATGGCTTGCGGCAGTAGCGCCAAAGCGTGTGCCCGGGAAGTTAGATAGGTGTTTGCGGCCCGCGCGCTTTTCTTCCACCCGCGTGCTTGCGCTGCTTGCCGCGCCTGGGCGAAGTAGCTTCGTTCCTCCGCGAACCGTGAACCGTCCAGGAGTTTGACGGAAGAAACTGATTCGTCGTGGCGCCGGTACCGGAAAGTTACTTCCGGAAGGAGCAATAGCTTTCCGCCGCCCATGAGGATATCGATCACGACGCCGAGGTCCAGTACCACTTCATACCCTTCCCGGAAAGGCGTAGCGGCGATGGTCTCGCGCCGGAAGGTGAGCGAAGGCCAGTACAGCCAATCCCCCACCAAAAGCCGCGAAGCGGCGTTATCTCCGGTCAGAATTTGCGGTCCGCCCGCAGTATTAGGCCGGAGTTTGTACTTAATCCGATCGGCCAGGTTCCACCGGATTTTCCCGGCCGAATCAATAGTTTCCACACCCGGCTGGATAATATCGACCTGCGGATTAGTAGCGATTGCCCGTTGCATGGTGGAAACGTAGTTCGGTAAGAGCACATCATCGCAACCCATCACCATGAGGTAATCCGAAGTGGCCAGTTCAATAGAACGACGGAAATTACCTGCCACGCCCAGGTTTTCATCGTTTTCTAGGTAGGTAATACGCGGATCGTCAAGGGCCGCTAAATACTGCGGTACTTGTGGATCACCGTACCGGTCATCAATCACGGTGAGATGCCAATCCTCACTATCTTGTGCCAGAACGGATTCCACGGCTTCAAAAAGATATTTCGGCTCTCCCCAGAAGGGCAACATAATGTCAAAACTCACGGGCTACTCCTTATTATCCAATTCTTGCTAAAGAAAATTTCCCCCGTTCTCCGCGGAGAAAATTACCCACTTCTCCCTAAGAAAGACGGCGGGCTATCTCAAAAAACCCAGCTGTTTCGAAAGTTCGCAGGATGTGCCTGCGTTAACAGCGTTTGCGGGTGTGGTTGCGCTAGCACGGCTTGCGGGTGTGGTTGCGCTAGCACGGTTTGCGGGTGTGCCTGCGCTAGCAGCACTGTTTACTAGTCACGGCCCGGTGCTAGCTACGGCCCGGTACTAGTTACGGCCCGGCCGGCTCTGGCTTTGCCGCCGGCGAATTTCCCGCAAGCAGCGCAACAACATGGCCCGCGATTGCAGGGCCGCTCCCACTCCGCGCGGTTTGGAGGGAGAAGCATTAGCCGCGTGGAAACGGCGCAATACCGTGCGTTCCTCCCGATGTTGCATTACTTGGTGCACATTGCCCCACAGTGCAATCCACAGATCGTGCGATTCGGAAAGGAAAGCCGGGAACGGCAAGAGGCCCGCATCCCGCGCAGTCGCGGTGATTCCCATGGCGCATCCGTAATAAGGCATATTTCCTGCCAAAATACCGGCAATATTACGCGCGCCCCGATTCGAATCGGCTTCCCGCAAATGCCAATCGGCTTGCCCGTATGGCCCTCGCAAAGCTTGCGGCCCACCTAAAGTACCCAAATTGGTAGCGGCTACACGCACCGGAACCACTTCCTGGGAAACCATGTTCGCGGCTTTCCCGCTCGGCACCTCCACGCCAGGTTGTTCCGCGTTCTGCGCTTGCAAAGTATCTTCCCGCGCTCCGAGCGCCTGCAGCAGCACCTCTACGTGGTCGGTAGTCCACACATCATCTTGATCAGAAAGAAGTAGATACTGGCCGCGAGCTTCGCGCAGGGCCTGTTCGAAAGTACGTACGTACCCGAAGTTCACGCGCCGGGCAATCACCCGTACGCGTTTATCTTGCTGCGCATATTCCTCTAAGATTTCAGGCGTGGCATCGGTAGAACAGTCATCGACCACCACGATTTCGTCATCCGCATCCAGCTGGCTAAGTATCGAATCCAGCTGTTCGCGCAAAAACTCCGCCCCGTTGTAGGTGGCCATACACACGCTCGTTCTTGCCATACTGCCCCGATCTTGCGCTCCCTGGCGCGTAAGGTTACTTTCGTCAACATCCAACTCTATACGGGCTTTGCCCATGATTCTCGAAAGGCTCTCGTGAGTACAGCCTCCCCTTCTCGCCCGCCGGCCACCCCGCACGCTTCCGCTGCTGCGAATACTTCAAATGTGGTGGCGGTTGCGGCCAGTGCGATCGTTTCTGGTCTCGCTGGTTTCTTCCTCACCGTGGTCTCCGCGCGCGTGCTTAGCTTGCAAGATAACGCGAGTTTTTTGGTTTTTTGGTCGGCGTTTTCCGCTATCACCGCGGTGCTTTCCGGGATCCAAAATGAGACGACGCGCGCCGTGCGAGCCGCTCGCCATACCGGCAATGACAGTGTGCCCGCAGGTACGGACCATATTGCGCCACACTCGAAGCCAGCTACGCCGAATAGGAGAACCACGCGGGTGTTTGCGGCTATCGGATTGATAGCGGTGCTGGCTGCCTTGGTGGTGGCCGCGCTGTGGCCTGCCTGGCGCGCAATTTTCGGTGCCCAAGCTCCACTAGAACTCATGGTGCCAACTTTGATGCTCGTCGCTTTCGCTTACCCGGGCCAGCTCGGGACCGTGGGCGCTTTGGCCGGGCAGAACAATTGGAACCTCTTTGCGGTTCTTTCCGCTGCTGAACCAACGGTGCGGCTGGTGCTGGCCGGAGTGGCCGGGCTGGCCGGTACCGAACTGGCAGGCCTGTATGTAGGAGTTACCCTGGCCACGCTCACCTGGGCCGGATTCGGTTGCCTGCAGCCGGTACGCCGAGCTTGGCGGGCTGAAGCTAGCCTCGATTTCCGCCAATTGCTTTCCCGTATGGCGCAGGCCATGGCCGCTACGGCTTTCTCCGCGGTACTTATTAACGGCTTCCCGATGCTTATGAGCCTGACTAGTGACGCGGCGGTTTATAGCGCGGCCGCTCCCCTAGTTACCGCAGTTTCGGTAACTAGGGCGCCGTTGCTCATGCCGCTCGTAGCTTTCCAGTCCATGGTGATCGCCGCTTTTGTAGACCGGCCGGAAAAGGCCGGAAGTGCCTTGGTGAAACTACTCGCCGGGATTGCCGGTGTGGCCGCGATGGGCGGCGTGGCCGCTTATTTCTTGGGCCCGTGGTTGATGCGTTTCATTTACGGACCGGACTATGTGGTCCCGGGCTTAGTGTTGGGGCTATTGGTAGCCGCAGCGGCCTGTTTGGCCTTGCTCATGCTGGGCGGGGCAATTGCGCTGGCTTTAGATCTACATCGCTGGAATATGGCCGGCTGGGCCCTCGCCGTCGTTATTTCTGTAACGCTGATGTTTATGCCAGCCGCTTTAGAGATTCGCACTATTTCTGCGCTCATGATCGGACCTCTGTGCGGTTCTGCCGTGCATCTCTCGGCGATTTACCGCGCACTACAGGCCCGCGCTCGTGTACGTTAGAACGTGGTGAAACTTCACGCGGCCCGCACTTGCGTGCTCGCTCGGCTCAGCCAGGCTTGGTAGCGTGAAGTATAAGAAAGGATGTGGGCGGATTCGTGCCTGCGCAGAAAGATGCGCGGAACCGCACGGCGCTCACAGAACTTTATGGAAAGGAATCCCATGCGTGTACTCGTAACTGGTGGAGCCGGTTTTATCGGCGCTAATTTTGTTCATCAGACGGTGGAAGAACACCCGGATGCCGAAGTAGTGGTGCTTGATAAACTCACCTACGCCGGCAACCCGAAGTCGATCGAAGGCCTGGACCGGGTGGAACTCGTGGTGGGCGATATTGCCGATATGGATACGGTTGATCCGCTGGTTAAGGATGCGGACGTAGTGGTGAATTTCGCCGCCGAATCGCATAACGATAACTCGCTCCTCGATCCTTCTCCATTCATTCGTTCCAACATTGTTGGTACCTACACGATTCTGGAAGCTTGCCGCCGCCACGGCACCCGCTTGCATCACGTTTCGACCGACGAAGTGTATGGCGATCTGGAGATTGGCGAAGATAGGCGCTTCTTGCCAGGTGACCCGTACGTGCCCTCTTCCCCATATTCGGCTTCGAAGGCTTCTTCGGACCTGCTGGTGCATGCCTGGGTACGTTCCTTCGGCGTGGAGGCCACGATTTCGAACTGCTCGAATAACTACGGGCCCTACCAGCACGTGGAGAAATTCATTCCGCGTACGGTAACCAACCTGATCGATGGTATCCGCCCGCGCGTTTACGGTAATGGTGCCCAGGTTCGCGATTGGATCCACGTGTACGACCACAATACGGCCGTCTGGGAAATCATCAATAAGGGCCGTATTGGCGAGGTCTACCTGATCGGTGCCGATGGTGAACTCAATAACCTGCAAGTGATCAAGATGATCAACGAAGAATTTGGGCGGGCCGCCGATGATTACGATCGCGTAGCGGACCGTGCCGGCCACGATCAGCGTTATGCCATCGACAACTCCAAGCTGGTGGAAGAAACCGGCTGGGAGCCGAAGTATAAGAACTTCCGGGAAGGCTTGCACCAGACCGTCGAATGGTACAAGGCCAATGAAGACTGGTGGCGCCCGGCCAAGGAAGAAGTAGAAGCCAAGTACCGCAAGGCCGGCCACTAAAACTTCCTAGCCTGGCTTCACGGAGGCTAACACGGAGCCGTAAGGCTCTAGCAAACTAATGGCCGCGCGAAACACTCAGGGTTTCGCGCGGCCATTAGTTTAACTATTCTCTCTCGAACCAAGCATTTAGCGGCTAGCTATCCTCATTTGGTAGCCAGCTACCCAACAGTTCACTATTTCGAGGCAATTTCAGAGCAATTTCGCTGTAGTTAGCGCTAACTGCCGTGCCGGGAACTTTGTGTTTATCCCGCACCTACCGCGTATTTTCTGTTCCTGTTAACTTCGATTCTGCTGAGGTACCTTACGGCTCTGCTGGAGTTTCTTGCGGATCTCGCGCGCCAACTCCTACTTCTTGTGTATCAGCTGCTTGCGTACCAGGTTCTTGCGTATCAGCTGCTTGCGTACCAGGTTCGCTTTTTGGCAATGTTTCGGCGTCACTTGTAGATGGCGCAAACTCGCCACGAGACTTCCGCATGAGGTAGAAACACAACACTAGGCCAGCAACGAGCGCTGCCACCGCAAGTGTTATTCCCAGGCGGGCTGACCACGGCATTGAATACAAGAAACTGAGTACGTCAAGGCTCCAACTAGCGCCCTGCCAGAACCGCGCGGCAGATTCACGCAAGAAGAACAGCCAACACACAACTGCAACAACGCCGGCAAAGCGCGCGGCCACGGCGTCGAGCCGTTGCCAAGAAAGCCCGCGAACGGCGCTAGAACCTACACCCGCTACAGTAACGCTTCCACTCGCAGAATTTCCGGTGGTTGCACCGGCAGCTTCGCTACCTACCAGTTCACTGCCTACCAGCGCACTTTTATCGGATATTGCCCCGGATACCTTGGAACTATCCGGGCGATACGTACCAGATGGTGCCAGGCGGATACGGCCATAGATTTTACTTGCCAAAGCGGCAACGTACAGGCTAATGGGCATAATGAGCGGCATTGCGTAGCGCGTCTGCCACATCGGGCCGGTACGCGGCCACAAGGTAATCACGATTACCAGGCAAAGCGCACCAGCACATAGTATTCCGAGAATCGGCACCAGCCTTTGCCGCCATTTACCATGCACCAGCACGCACCAAAGCAGGCCGAGAGGGATCAGCAAGTAGAGGTAGACGAAAGGCTGCGGCATGCGCGCGGTATGTGCACCACCCATTACACCCACGTATTGGGTTACCCATTCCGGAAGGAGATTTCCCATGAAATGTACGATGGGGCCTACCCCGCCGATCGATTGGGGCTCCGGATCCTGTAGCGGTTGTGGGAACAGTAAGCCCCACGATAAAACAGCTACGCAGGCTAGTGCACATACCCCGGCATATGTCCACAGCCCGCGGCGGGCAAGCTCCTGGCGCAACCGCGGCCACGGCATCGCAACCAGAAATACGAGGCTCAGCGCTATCGCCCACAACATGCCTACACTGCGCGAAAGGATCATCAAAACCGCCGCGAAGGTAAGAGCGGGCCAAGGTATCCTATTTTGCCCGCGATAAAGCACCCAATTCCATGCATAACCGGCAAAGAGGATGCTCGCTCCAATTTCAAGGGCCTGCGGGTTAACCCCCGCTACGATTGCAAATACCGAGGGCGTGGTGACGGCAAGTGTAAGCAGCAAGGTTGGGATATCGCGCCCTTCTCGCGATATCTTCCAAATACCAGTGCCGGCCAGCAAACTAAACAGCAATACGCTGAGGATACGCACGCCTAATAAAGCCGGCCATCCGTTGAGGAAGAGTAACGGCCACCCGACTATCGCATAGTAAAGCGGAGGATAGTTCGCGGCGGCGGAACGCGCCTCCACCATGGTTGTGGAATCACGCCCCTCGATTTGCTGCGCGCATAGTGCGGATGTAACCTCGGAATCACGCCAGCAGTCCGATTCGTCGGTTTTTACGTAGGTCGGGACTTCTACCGTGCCTTTGGCGTCCATGGGTGCTTGCCCAGAAACGACGGCGTAGGCATAGACCTGGTGTGCCATCTCATCTGGCCCACCATCAGCCGGAACAATCAATCCGATACCAGTGCCCAACAGTAAAAACCAAGCAACGATGAGGCCCCAACGCCCGCGCTTACCCATATCGGTCTACCTTCCTTTTGGCCGTACTTGTTTTGGTGATATGCAAGGCAAGCTTACCGGGTGTAAAAGAGCTCAGTGCACAACCGATTTCGCAAGGGCAACTTTCCCTTCTAACCGCTACTTTTCATCTACTATTGTGCTAACGCCACTCACCACCGAGCAGATCGGATTGTGCTAGCCATGGAAACTCGGATTGCAATACCCCTCAGAACAGCCACGAGAGCAGCTGCGCGAACAACTACGAGAAGAACGCGCAGAAGGCGCAGAATCGGCGCCGGATTCGCCGCGCTACTTTTGGGAGCATCTACTTTTGGCGCTATGCCTGCCGCTTCTGCCACCAACCAAGTTGGAACAGTGGCGGCAACTTCTACCGCCACCCAGGTTGCCTATCCTGCCGCTAGTGCACCGGCCACCGGGCGATCAGCGCCGGCAGTTTTGCCCAATTTGCCGCTCGCGCCTGCGGTGCGGGCTACCAACCAGTATTTTTTCAAAAACTCTTTGACCAGCGGGGTGGCCGACTTTTCGATCTATTACGGCAACCCGGGCGATACCGTCCTGGTAGGTGATTGGAACGGAGACGGCCGCGATACGCTGGCGGTGCGCCGCGCCAACCAATACTTCGTCAAAAACTCCCTGGCAAGCGGCATAGCAGATCACGAGTTTACTTACGGTAACCCAAACGACTCTGTGCTGGTAGGCGATTGGGACGGCGACGGCGTCGATACGCTAGCGGTGCGCCGCGGTAACCAATACTTCGTGAAAAACGACCTCAAAACCGGTGTGGCGGACCAAGTTTTCGTCTACGGCAACCCGGGCGATACCGTGCTGGTAGGTGATTGGAATGGAGATGGCCGCGATACGCTGGCGGTGCGCCGCGCCAACAAGTACTACGTAAAGAACAACCTAGAAACCGGAATCGCCGACCACGAGTTTACTTACGGTAACCCAAACGACTCTGTGCTGGTAGGCGATTGGGACGGCGACGGCGTCGATACGCTAGCGGTGCGCCGCGCCAACCAATATTTCGTGAAAAACGACCTCAAAACCGGCATAGCGGAAACGGTTTTCGCTTACGGAATCAATATCGACGCCGTTTACGCCGGCGATTGGAACGGGGACGGCCGCGATACGCTCATGGTGCGGCGGATGGAAGCAGAACCGGAATCGGCAGGTATACCGGTGATGGTCTACGGCACTTTGCGTACCGGGCAGGAAGCAGATTTCGTGGTGAATGGTACCTATACCTCGAAGCGAGTTGCCCGGGCACCGTGGGCGGAACTGTGGGTGACCAACGGTAATCCGTTGCGCGGGGTGTGGCCGTGGGCAGTACCTGGAAATCACGGGTTGGTTGGAGAAGTGCTCACCTTCGGGCCCGCGAACTACAACCAGATGATCCGCAAACTGGACCGTTGGGAAGGTTTTGTACCGGGGCGTTCCCTCAACCGGATGAATTACACGCGCGAAATCGTGGATACGAATCTGGGGCCCGCCTATGTTTACGTGGCCACGCCTTGGCGGCAGGCACAGGCCCGCGCCCACGGCGTGCTCCTCCCCGATGGAGATTTCACCCGTTACTAAAAGAAAACAGAACCAGGCAATGCAGGCAAAGCAGCCCGCTAAAGCCAACAAGAAGCAAGCGGCGGCCCCACAGAACTTGGCAGGCCCTAAGGGACGGCGTAGCACCCAGTAAAGCTGAGCAGGCCCTAAGGGACGGCAGTAGCACCCAGCAAGAGAGGCACAGAAGCAATGACACACGCACCCACAGCTAGCAATAACTCGCAAGGCACCCGGCAACGCGGCCTCGCCCCGCACCGCACTACATTGTTTTGGAAACCTTCCTTCCAGAACCCTTCCTCACGGAAACCTTCCTTCCAGAACCCTTCCTCACGGAAACCTTCCTCACGGAAACCTTCCTCACGGAAACCTTCCTCACGGAAACCTTCCTCACGGAAACCTTCCTCACGGAAACCTTCCTCACGGAAACCTTCCTTCCAGAACCCTTCCTCACGGAAACCTTCCTCACGGAAACCTTCCTCACGGAAACCTTCCTCACGGAAACCTTCCTTCCAGAACCCTTCCTCACGGAAACCTTCCTTCCGCAAAGCTTTCCGCCACGCGTTCTTCCAAAAAGCTGTGGCAGCAGGCGCGGCCTTCGGTTTAGCTACCTTTGGGCTGTGCGGGCTGAGTGGCTGTAGCAAGAGCGCCCAGGCCGCAGATCCATATCCTGATCCGGTACCGGTAGCGAGCGCCGCACCTGGTCGCGAGGCCGTGCCCGGTGCCGACGCCGCCCCCGCAGCTTCCGCGCAAGCTTCCGCTTCTCCTGCTTCCGCGGGGGAAGAACCGAGCACGGTACCAACTTCTCCGGAAGGGGATGTGGAGGCTACCGTGGGCACTCCGATCGGGCTTGCCGCAGACAGTGGGAATACCTCGGTGTTTGAGCTGACTGTCAACAGTATTACGCAGCAGACCACTTGCCCTTCGAAACTAGACGGCAGCGCGGTACATCCCAGTAAAGATAATTTCCTCGTAATTGATCTGAGCGCACAGATGAGCCCCGAATACGCGGCGAAAGATCCCAAGTACCCCTTCCTCACTTTGGACCGTGACGTTTGGTACATTACAAATCCGGCCGGGGTGATCGAGGAGGGCACGCTGAGCGTGAAGAGCTACGAATGCTTCGGCGATGCGGAAGCAATCCAGCCCTTCGTAAATCCCGGCGAAGCGGTTGCGGGAAAGCTTGCCCTCGATACCGATACGGAACACGGCTATCTTCACTACAATCCATTCGGAGTGCCCGGTTCGGGATGGCGCTGGGCGTTCTAGCTAGTGGCCCGTTGCTAACTAGTGACCGAACGCGTTAGCGCTCTCTTGGCATTGCAACGCTACTGGGCGGCGGAACGCCACCGTGTGGGACCGCTGGCGAAACGTCGTCATGTGCCGGCATAGCGGCTGTTTAAACCACCCCGTGCCCACAAAACACTTTTTTGGGCAAGAGCGCTGATAGTATCCGAAAACGAGCAGCGGCTGCACTAGGAATCACAGTTTTGCGGTTCTTTTCGCCCTAGACTCGGAAAATACCGGACGAGTGAGGATTTTAAGAGAAATGAAGATAGCGGTAATTGGTCTCGGTTACGTCGGGCTTGCCAACGCAGTACTTTTGGCACAGCGGCACGAAGTTATTGGTGCGGACTTAAACGAAGCACGGGTTACCCAACTCAACGCCGGGATTTCCCCAATTAAGGATGCCGAAATTTCCGAGTACCTGCGCGAAAAGGAACTCGATTTCCGGGCCACCACCGATAACATCGAAGCAATCACCGGGGCCGATTACGTTATTATCGCTACCCCTACCAATTACGACGAAGAACGCAACGAATTCGACACCGGTTCGGTAGACGCCACGATCATGCAGGTGATGGAACATAACCCGCAGGCCGTGATCGTTATCAAATCGACCATCCCCATCGGCTATACCGCTTCCCAGCAATCCCGCCACCCGGCAGCGAAACTAGTGTTCAGCCCCGAATTTTTGCGGGAAGGCAAAGCCCTTTACGATAATCTCAACCCGTCCCGGATCGTAGTTTCCGGATATCAGGAAGGCGCTACCGAGTTCGGTAACTTCTTGGCGGAAGGGGCACTTCAACCGGACGTTCAAATTCTCCACGTAGATACGAACGAAGCCGAGTGCATCAAGCTTTTCTCTAATACTTACCTGGCGATGCGGGTGGCTTTCTTCAACGAGTTGGATTCTTTCGCGCTCACGCACGGTTTCGATACCAAGCAGATTATCGACGGCGTGGGGCTCGATCCGCGTATCGGCTCCCATTACAACAATCCGAGCTTTGGCTACGGCGGCTACTGCCTACCCAAGGATACGAAGGAACTGCGCGCCGATTTTGAAGGCGTGCCCCAAAACCTGATTTCGGCGATCGTGGATTCGAATGAAACGCGGATTACCTACCTGGCAGATCGGGTAGCGAAAGCCGGCTACAAGACCATTGGTATTTACAAGGTAGCCATGAAATCGGGCTCCGATAACCATCGAGCTTCGGCGACCGTAAAACTGGCCCAGAAAATCGCTGCTCGGGGCGTCCAAGTTTATATTTACGATCCCGCCCTCACCGGTCCCGAATTGTACGGCTTACCAGTACTCGAGGATTGGGAAGAATTCACCGGCAAGGTGGAAGCCATAATCACCAACCGGCGCGATCCAAACATGCCAGCCACGGAAAAACCCGTCCTCACGCGCGACGTCTTCGCCCGCGACTAAACCGCCCTATGCTTTCCCCTGCCCTATGCTTTCCCGCGAGTGAGAATATTTGCCCGGGCGCGCAAACCCGTGTGCAAAGCGGCGCGCAACGGAGCATAGAGCGGGCCGCGGTAAACCTCATCGAGGTAGTGCGCGGCGGAACGGTGATGTTCGCGGATCATGCGCGCGGGGCGTTCCCGCCAAGAAGTGCCTTGCTCATGGGAGATATGTGCCTGCGGCAAGAACACTGACTGCCAGCCGGCCCGGGCGAGTGCTTCCCCCAGTGCGACGTCTTCAAAGAACATGAAATAGGCGTCGTCAAAACCACCGATCTGGGCGAAAGCTTCCCGGCGAAGCAAGAGGCAGGCACCGCTCAACCAGTCCACGGTATGGGCATGGCGGGTGTCCGCATTTTCTCGGTAGGCACGGCTCCACGGGTTATTAGGCCACACGTCTGCAAAAAGGGCGTGCCCGATGCCCGAACCTAGGCGTGGGAAGCGCCGGGCGGAAGGATAAATCTCGCCTTCTGGAGTTTCGATGCGCGGGCCGAAAGCGCCACCTTTGGGCCACAAGCGCGCCCCGGAAATCATGGCGTCCCCACTTCCGGGGGCAAATACTACGTCTGGGTTTACTACGAACAGCCACCGGCCGGTAAACCCGGCAGCCCCCAGATTCGCGGCTCGCCCATAGCCGAGGTTATCGCCCGGGCAAATGTATTGCCCGCCATGGCGCCGCGCCAGCGCGAAAGCGTCCTCATTGAACCCGGAGTTATCCACAATCACCAGTTCGTAGGGCGTGCTAAAAGCACCGGGGAGCGATTCCACAAAGTCTGCAAGTTGTGTACCAGAGTTATAGGCCACGGTTACCACTCGTATATCCACGCGCCTAGCCTACTTGGAAATATCCGTGTGCGGTCAAGATCACCGTGGCCCTCCTCTAAAATCGCTTTGCAGACTGCCCTTCTTCCGCCGTTTTCTGGTTCCAGGCCTTTATGATGGACGCGTGGCGAATAGTAACCGGGCCCCAGTACATCTCCTCGGCAAGCGGCGAGGCCCTCGCATCATGCGTATTTTCGGCCTGATTATTCTCGCTCTCCTGTTAGCTTTTGGGAGCGCCGCTGGCTACCTGTGGTCGCGCGTGCAAGGCAATATCGATAGCGCGGATATTACGAAACTCTTACCTGAAACTAAGGAGAACGAACTCCAAGACATTGCCGCGGGCCAGCCCCTCACTTTCCTGGTGCTCGGCTCGGATGCACGATCCGGGGCTTCGGATGTTGATGGGTCGGGGGCGGCCGGCGAAGTAGAAGGCATGCGTTCCGATACCACCATGATCGTCCATATTGCGGCTGATCGTAGCCGCGTTGACGTGGTATCCATTCCCCGCGACACCGCGGTGGATGTGCCGTCTTGCACGATCCGGAAAGGCCCGGATAGCGAAGAAACCACCACTACGAAAGCTATGACGGATGTGCGTTTCAATGCCGCTTTTGCGGCCGGCGGGCAAACCGGTGATGTTGCTTCTGCGGCGGCTTGTACCATGCGAACTTTGCAGGAAGAAACCGGGCTGCGTTTCAACGGCTACGTGGTAGTAGATTTCGCTTCCTTCATTACCAGCGTGGACGCAATTAACGGCGTGCCCATGTATTTCGAAGAACCTATGCACGACGAAAAAGCTGGTCTTGATATTGAGGCCGGTTGCCGGTTGTTGGACGGTCAGCAGGCTCTAGCATTGGCCCGTGCCCGCTACCAGATCGGGGACGGTTCCGATATTTCGCGGATCGGCCGCCAACAAGAACTGGTGATGGCCGTGGCCAACGAGGTGCTCAGCTCAAACTTGCTGGCAGATGCGCCGCAGCTTTTGCGCGTGGTAGACGCCGTTTCCCAATCCGTGAGTGTTTCTTCCGGGCTGGGCCAAATCTCCACAATCGCCGGCCTAGCTAATTCGGTGCGCGGAATAGACCCGAAAAATATCCATTTTGCTACCATGCCTTTCCAGTATTCGGGCAACCGGGTGGTAATAGATAAGTCCGCGAAATACGTGTGGTGGGCAATTAACAATGACGTCCCCTTCGAAATGTATGAGGAAGCCAACGAACCGCGTGCCTACGAACCGGCAGGTTATAACAACGGGGAACCGCTTCCTGCCGGTGGCGGGTACGACGCCGCTAACCCCGCCACGGATAATTCCGGCGCGGGAGCTGAGGCAGGCAACCCGGCATCCGGACCGGCTGCCAATTCTTCCACTCCGGGCGGGCACGAAGGCGGCCTGCAACCCGGCACGAACGAAGGTACAACCGGCGCCGGAACTGACGCGGGAGCCGGCGAGGCGGGTTCCGGTGGTGCGGGAGCCGGTGGTGCGGGAGCCGGCGAGGCGGGCCAAACTGAGCCGCAGCCTTCCCCCACTACTCCGGTATGCACACGGGAAAACGCTATCCCCAGAAAATAGGTAACCGCCGCCGCGGGTTTGCGGCGCTGGCGGATTTGCTGCTCCTGCGGAATTGGGGCGGCGGCGGATTTGCAAGGTGGCAGAATTGCAAGGCGAGCGAATTTCCGGCGCAAACGGATTTCTGGCCCGGCAAGTTTCCGGCGCGGGCAGGTTTGCAAGGCGGCAGAATTGCGGCAAGGTTAAAGAGAGAATATTACTGCCATATACGGTATAAACGTAGGAAGAGATCCCCGCGCATCGCGAGATCGCCACACTATCCTTAACCACAACTGTAGAAACAATTAGCAAACTAGCAGGTGTCCCTCATGAATCAGCAACCGCCCTCGTTTGAACCTAAGCGGCGCCGCCCGCGGCCTAACCAGGCGGGCGCCCAACGGGTCGCGCGCGGCGGGGCAGCTGCTAATTCTGGCGCTGCGAATGCTGGCGGTAACCCTGGCGCTTCACGGGCCGCCCGGCGCGAAGAACTGCGCCGCCGGCAAGAAAAACTAGCACGCGAACAGCTTCCCGATCCGCGCGGGCAACAGGCCCCCAGCCCGCGGGCAGAATGGCGGCCCAGCGCGCAAATGGAAGAAAATCTCACGGCAGCCGGGCAGCGGGCCGGCGCCCCGCGCCGGCCCGCTGGTCAGGTGCGGCGCACTTCCATTATGGGGAGCGAAAACAACGCGAACGCCACGCCCGGGAATATCTACGGCGATCCGGAATTCTTCGGCGATGCTTATGCGCCTTCCCGGCGCGGCAGTGCACAGCCGGGCGAAGACGCATCGGCTGGACTGTCCCAGGCTGATGCGCGCGCTGCGGGCAAACGCTATGCCGGCTCGCAACCACCGGCTTTCCTCCCGGGCGGCCGGGCGGCCCGGCGCGCAGACGATGCTGCCGCGCAGCGGGCAGGTGGCCCGGGTGAACACGGGTGGCCCGGCGCTGGCCCCGGCGCGAGTTCCAGCTCCCACCCGCGGGCGAGCCAAAACGCCGGCGTAGGTGCCAGCGCTGCCGGGCGTTACGGCGGAGGCTATGGCGCGGGCTACAGCGGCGGGCCGAGCGCAGGTAGTGGCGCGGGCTCCGGCGTCGGCACCCCTGGGGCAGCGGCAGCTCGCCGCCGGCCGCATTGGGGGCGGCGCGTTTTGCTGGTCTTTTTGTTGGTAATCGCGCTCGTGGTGGCTTGGGTCGCATATTTGTACGTTTATGGTTCGGGAAAAATGAACCATGTGGCCGCGCTTAGCAATTCCGGCAACACTCCCGGCACCACGTACCTAATTGTGGGTTCGGACGCGCGGGAAGGCGATTCGGATGTAGATGGTGCCGGCGCGGTTGGGGCGATTAGCGGCCACCGTGCCGATACGATCATGATCTTGCACGTCCCCGCCTCCGGCACCACTTCCCTGATTTCTTTGCCGCGTGATTCCTACGTGGAAATCCCCGGCCACGGGCATGGCAAACTCAATTCTTCTTTCGCGCTGGGTGAGGAACCACTTCTCGTGGCCACGGTCGAAAACCTTACGGGCCTGAATATTGATCACTACATTCAGGTTTCGATGGGCGGAGTAGCGAACCTGGTAGATGCGGTAGGCGGCGTCAACCTGTGTTACGACGCCGATGTTTCGGATGTTGATTCCGGGATGGAATGGACGGCCGGCTGCCATGATGTGGATGGTTCCACCGCCCTCGCATTTTCCCGTATGCGTAAATCTGATCCGCTGGGCGATATTGGGCGGACCAACCGGCAACGCCAAGTCATTTCGAAGCTGATTTCCAAGGCCGCTTCCGCTTCTACCCTCGTAAATCCCCAGCGGCAACGTGACCTCGTAGGTGCGGCGGCCAGTGCGCTAACCACCGATGAAGATAGCTCCCTGCTAGACCTTGGCCGCGCGGGCCTGTCCTTGCGTTCCGTGCTCGGCGAATCCGGGGTTTCCGGAGTGCCACCCATCGCGGATCTCAACTACCGTGCCAACGGGCAATCCAATGTGTTGCTCGACCCGCAGCGCACTCCCGAATTCTTCGAAAAGGTACGCCAAGGTACGATCACCCAGGCCGAAGCCATAGGTATCGATATCCAGCCCTAACCTCTCCGGCTCGCTTACACTGAGAGCCGTGGCAGTTAGCGCAGGTCTCCAGAAACTGGTCGATAAGTTCCTTAAAGGCCAGTCTTTTCGTGAGTGGTTCATCGAGTTTTTGCAGTTTTGCACGGTTGGGCTCGCTTCCTACGTGGTAGATGTAGGGCTCTTCAACCTGCTCGCGCACGCCGGTATCGTGCAGCTTCCCGGTGATCCGTCCATGACGGCGAAAACTATTTCCGTCAGCGTTTCCGTAATTTTTTCTTGGGTGGCCAACCGTTTCTGGACTTTCCGGAAGGTGCGCACTAACAATAAACCACGCGAGTTCACCCAATTTGCGCTCGTGAATATTGGTGGGATGCTGATTGCCTTGGTTTGCCTGGCATTTTCGCGTTACGTGCTGGGCTTACGTTCTGCCCTGGCCGATAATATTTCCGCCAATATCGTTGGCCTGGTGCTTGGCACTGCCTTCCGGTACGTCATGTATAAAACCGTGGTCTTCGCTGCGCCGGCCACGCCCGCCACAGATAAATAACGCCCCGCACCTGCCACAGATCAGTACCGCCCCTCAGTACCGACCGGCCACACCGTCCAGGGGTTCCGCACCACCCGCCACGCTGTCCAGGCTGTCCAGGCGTTCAGTAGCGTCGCCGCCGCGCGCCCACAGAAATCACGCCTCCGCTGGGCATTACTCGCCGCGGATCTAGTTCTTCGGGCAGGGCACGGAGCGAGAGCGTGAAAATCGGGGGCTGTTTTTGTGTTAGTTCCAGCCGCCCGCCAAAGCTTTCGGCCATATCGCGAGCCAGCGGTAGGCCTATCCCGGTAGAGCCGCCGGTAGAAAAACCTTTCGTGAAAACCGCTTCGGCAATTTCTGGGGCCACCCCTTCCCCTTCGTCAGCCACGCTGATTACGGCACCTTGGCCCACATTTTTCGAACTCACCGTGGTGGTTCCCGCTCCGTATTTGAGGGAGTTTTCTACCAGGGTGGCAATAATTTGGGAAAGCCCGGAGGGGCTGGCTAAAACCGGGCCGTGGCTGGCCGCCACGAATTCCACTTCCCGGCCCGCGGCCGCAAAAGCCTGTTCCCATTCCGCTTTTTGTTGCGCGAAAACCGGTTCTAGCGCCACCGCTTCCGTGCCCGCGCTTTCCTGCCGGGAACGGGCCAGCAAATCGTCAATAACCTGCGTGAGCCGTTCTATTTGTTCCAGGCATTGGGTAGCTTCCTGGCTTACCGCGGCGTCGTCGGAAAGATACTGAATTTCTTCTAACCGCATGGAAAGCGAAGCGAGGGGTGTGCGCAACTGGTGCGAAGCGTCTGCCGAAAACTGGCGTTCGGCGGAAAGACGCCCCGCGAAACGGTCGGCGGCACGCTGAATTTCCTGGTACACAAGATCTATTTCTTCAATCCGGGAAGGTTTCATGCGCGGGCGGGTTTGCCCGGCACCGAGCTGTTCCGCGGCGGCTGCCAAATAGATCAGATGGGCGCTTAGTTTGCGCGATTCGCGGCGTGCCACGACGACGCCGAACAGCCCGCCCACCACCAGACTCACCAGAAAAAGACCGATGGCCAGGCCGATCACGGCGGTGGGCCGGTCCCAACCGGTACGCGAATAGTGGTCAAGAAGCAGCAGGAGCGGTATACCTGTACACGCTCCCGCTACGCCCGCCACCGTGACGCAGAGTAATACTGCGCGTAACCGCATTAGCGGTCCTCAAACCGGAAACCCACTCCCCGCACGGTCGAAATATAGCGCGGGTGGTCCACGTCGTCTCCGAGTTTGCGCCGCAACCAGGAAATATGCATATCGAGCTTCTTCGTGGATTCGGCGTTTTCCGGGCCCCAAACTTCTTGCAAGAGTTCCTCACGGGAAACCGCATTGCCCGCGTTACGAATAAGTACCGAAAGCAGGTGGAATTCTTTGCTGGTGAGCGGAAGTTCTTTCCCGTTTTGGGTAACCCGGTAAGCGGCCGTATCAATCACAATGTCTTGAGCAGCTAATTCGTGCGGCGCCGTTTCGGGAGGATCAGTGCGGCGCAAGAGTGCCCGCACGCGAGCCAGAAGTTCGGCGAGCCGGAAGGGTTTGGTCACGTAATCATCGGCTCCGGCATCCAAGCCCACCACCATATCGACTTCTTCGCTACGAGCCGTCAAAATCAAAATGGGGAAAGTGAAACCATTTTGGCGAGCATACCGGGCCACTTCCAAGCCGTCCATATCCGGCAGGCCCAAATCGAGCACCATCAAATCCGTACTTTTCCCCATGGCTTCCACGGCTTCTTTGCCAGTTGCGGCCAGGCGAACGGTATATCCTTCGCGCGATAAAGCGCGAGAAAGCGGCTCCGAGATAGCCGCGTCATCTTCCACTAACAAGAGGTTCGTCACATGGTCAATTCTAAGGCAGATGCGGCTGAAAATCAGTATCCGCAAAGTCTTCATCAGCCGCGGCCACGCGCCGCAACTCCACTACTGCCACTTCCCCCAAGCCTTGCAACTCCGGCGAACCCACACCGATAGCCATAAATTGCCCCTCGGCCACCATCTGCAAAATCTGGGCCACTTGCTTGGAAGTCAGGATCGTGCCCGGGCTGGCCACATCCGCCAAACGGGAAGCCAGGTTCACCGGCGCGCCAAAAACATCACCGAAGCGGGCCAATACCGGCCCCCAGGTGAGCGAGGCACGCACGGCCGGCATTTCGGGTATCGCCCCCAAGGCGTCTACCACGTCGCAGACGACGTTTGCACCGGTAACGACGTCGTCGGCAATAAACAGGAAGGCATCGCCGAGGGTTTTCACCACGCGCCCTCCGCCGCTGACGATAACGTCTCGGCAGGTGTAGTCGAAGGCCTCAATCAGGTCCATAAACTCGCCTGGGTTGAGCCTTTCGGTACGGCTCGTAAAGGACACCAGGTCAATAAAGCCGACGGCGCGGTTCAGCTCCAGGGAATCCACATTGGCCGTTTCCAGTTGGGAAAGTTCGGCTTCGGAGCGGCGCAGCAAGCCCGCTAGCTGGCGGCGCCATGAATAAGTAAGGATTTCTTGGAGCAGGCGCTCGTAGTCCATGAAATGGTCGAGCACCCAGCTCCGGGCCTCTACCGGCGTGAACCCGTATTCGCGGCCGGCCAGTTCCACCAAAGTTTCTTGCTGCCACTGCAACAGCCGGTCTGAAGTGTGGGAGCTGGCCCGCAAAAGTGCATTCACCGCCACCTGGTTGAGGGAACCTTCCTCGATAACCTCCGCGCAGCGAGCCAGTTCCATAATGTCCAAATTGGTGAAAACCCGCTCGTTTTCGTCAGCAATCGTGGGGAAACCCAGAGACAGCCACATGCGGCGCACGGCTTCCGCACCCATACCCGTGATTTCGCCAGCTTCCCGCAAAGTGTAGGTAGGTTCGCCGCCTTCCAATTGACGCACGTGCCGGCGCACCCGTTCCGAACGCGGCCCGCCGTGTTTTTCATCGAGCACACCACCATCTTCAAAAGCTTCAACTTGGCTTTTAGCAATCCGTGCCGATTCATCAACATCGGTGGTGTGCAAACGGCCGGGCCGGGTAGCGCGGCGGCGCTCCTTTTCCGCAAAACGTGCAAAATGTTCCGTTTTCCCCGCATTTTTGAGCGCCTCTGCACCGTTCGCGGGGCCCGGGCCCATCACTTCGTCAATCAAACGTTGCGGGGAAACCAATTTGGGGCTTGCCGGCGCCTGCGCACCCGTAGTAGTACTTGCGGAGGGTGCCGCATGCACTGCTTGTGCGGCGGCAGCTGGCTGCGCGGTGTTAGCTGGCTGCGCGGTGGGCGCCGGATGCTCTGAAGGTGTATGCCCTGTATGCGTTGCTGCGGCTGGCGTGGCTATACCTTGCGGCAACGCGAATTGTTCCGGCAAAGCACTCCTCCCTTCAAACACGTTGGTCTTCAGAATGTTTACTGCTGAGTTCTACTAGAAAAGCCTAGCACGCCGTGGTACTCATCACACACTACTTTAGCGGTTCATATTTTTCCTGCAAGCCCTACCTGCAAGCCCACCCGCTAAGCCCTACCTGCCAAGCCCCACAAGCCAAAGCGAAGCGGAACGACTATTGTAAAGGAGTGCAGACAGAACGTGAATTTACCGCAATTGATGCGCTTGCGGAACGCTATTATCAGCAAAAGCTGGATACTTCGCCAGAAACCGTAACGTATACGGGCATTGCTGGCGCTCCGGAAACCCAGCTGGATGATGTTTCGCCAGACGGAATCGCTGCCCAGGTTGACCTGGCCCGCGCCACCTTGCGCGAGCTTGCTACTTTACCGGAAGCGGACGCTACCGACCGCGTGACGGCGGCGGGACTGCGCGAACGGCTGGGCTTGGAAATTGAATTGTTCGAAGCTGGCGAATCGGTGGGCGAGCTGAACAATTTGGCTTCTCCCGTGCAGGGTATTTCCGAAGTTTTTGATGTGATGGCCCGGGAAACGCGGGAGGATTGGGAAACTATCGCGCAGCGTTTGCAGGCCGTGCCCGGGGCGCTAGCTGGATATCAGACCTCGCTTAGCCTCCGCCTGGAAAAAGGCCCGGTTTTCCCCTTACGGCAGGTAACGCGCTGTATTGAACAGGCCGAACAGGCAGCGAGCCCCACGGGTTCCTTCGCGAAATTACGCGAGGCGGGCATGGCGGCCCAGCCGGATACCGCCCGTGCTTTGCAGGCCGGGGAGGAAGCGGCGCGGCGCGCTTACGGGGAGCTTGCCCAGTTCTTACGGGAACGGATCGCCCCGCACGCAGTTACGTACGACGCCGTCGGCCGCGACCGTTACGCCCTCCACTCTCGCGAATTCTTAGGCGCTACGGTGGATCTGGATGCCGCCTACGAATGGGGCTTGCACGAATTGCGCCGCATCGACCGGGCGCAACGCAAGATCGCCAAAGATTTGTATGGCGATGGGGTGAGCGTGCGAGAGGCTATGCACCGCCTCGACCAAGAAGAGCGCTACACCCTCAACTCGGTGGCAGAACTGCAGGCGTGGATGCAAAAAACCGCGGACGAAGCAATGGAAGCGGTACAAAAGTATTTCGATATCCCCGAACCGATGCGGACGATTGAGTGCATGATCGCCCCTTCGGATTCTGGCGCAATCTATTACACGGGACCTTCCGATGATTTCTCCCGGCCTGGCCGCATGTGGTGGTCAGTGCCTACCGGGGTTACCAAGTTCTCCACGTGGCAAGAGAAGACGACGGTGTTCCACGAAGGCGTGCCCGGCCACCATTTGCAATTGGGCTTGGCGGTCTATTTGAAGGGCATGCTCAATACGTGGCGGCGGCAAGCCTACTGGGTTTCTGGGCATGGCGAAGGCTGGGCTTTGTATGCCGAACAGCTCATGGCCGAACTTGGGTTCCAATCTGATCTGGGCGACCGCATGGGCGTTTTGGATTCGGAACGGCTGCGGGCGGCCCGGATTATCGTTGATATGGGCGTGCATCTGGGTAAAGACAGCGGGGATTGGGCCAAGTTCGCGGTCCAACCGGCCGGTTCTGCCTACGAGCCCGCCCGTACCGGCAAGCCCTGGGATCATGCCAGTGCCTGGGAATTCTTGCGCGAAAACGTGGCGATGGAAGAATCCTTCCTTGCTTACGAGTTGGATCGTTACCTGGGTTGGCCCGGCCAAGCTTCCAGCTACAAGATCGGCCAGCGGATTTGGAATGAGCTGCGCGATCATGCCCGCGAAGAAAAAGGAAGCGCCTTCAATCTCAAGGATTGGCATATGCAAGCACTGTCTTTGGGCGGTGTGGGCCTCGACGTTTTGCGGCAGGAGCTCGCATGAGCGAGGAAGAAAAAGCACCCGAAACTACTCCCCCGCGCCCACCTAAAGACCGGGCAAATGTTTTCCCCGGGGTGGGCCCGGCCGGGCCCGGCCCTGCGGACGGCCCGGTATTGCCGCGTTTGCAGTTGCTTTTAGCCAGCCAGTCCCCGGCCCGCCTCGCTACTTTGCAGGCCGCGGGCGTGGAACCGCTGGTACAGGTATCACATGTGGATGAGGAGGCCTTGCTGGCGCGTTTGGAACGCGGCGGGGCCTCCCCGGCCCAAAAAGTACTCGCCCTAGCTTCCGCTAAAGCGCGTGCTGTAGCTGGCGCTTTGCCGGCAGCGGCACAGCCGGCCGCCGATTTTGTGCTGGGTTGCGATTCTATGTTTGATTTTGCGGGCGAAGTGCACGGCAAACCCCATTCTCCTGCGGTGGCGCGAGAACGGTTGCGGCAAATGCGTGGCAAGTCTGGGGTTTTACATACCGGGCATTGTTTGGTGCATGCCGGAACTTTGCGTTCTTTGGGTGCCGTTTCCCATGCTCGCGTGCATTTTGCTCCGCTCTCCGATTCGGAAATCGACGCTTATATTGCCACCGGGGAACCGCTCGAAGTGGCCGGCTCTTTTACTACCGATGGCCGGGGCGGGCCTTATATTGAAAAGATCGACGGCGATTATCACGGCGTCGTCGGTCTCTCTTTGCCGCTACTGCGCCGCATGGCCGCTGAATATGGGCTCTCTTTCACCCAGTTTTGGGCCGCTCCGGCAACCCCGGCCCGCGGGGTTCTTCCCGCGTGGACGGCGCAACTTTTGGCTTCCACGCGGAAGGGCCGCTACAGCCACGGCGCGGACGGGTTTATGCTCAGCCAGGACGGCACGCGGCATTGGGGTATGAAAGGCGCGGCTGGAGTGGCGGCGTTCCGGCGCACCGCGGCCGGCCGGTTAGAACTTTTAATGCAGCACCGTTCGCAGTGGTCGCACGGCGGCGGAACCTGGGCGGTAGCTGGCGGTGCCATTGAATGGGATGAGACGCCGCGCGAGGGCGCTCTGCGCGAGTTCGGGGAAGAAACTGGGATCCCAGCTAGTGCGCTCTCTATTTGCGCCAAGCACGTGGCAGATCGCGGTGATTGGCAATACACCACTTTCGTGGCACGGATAGACGGCGACGTGAGCCCGGTACCCGACGCTGAATCCATTGCTTTGCAGTGGGTGGATATCGACGCCGTCGAATCGCTGCCCCTGCTACCGTCCTTTGCAGCCTCCTGGCACCAGGTACGCGCCCTCGCGGCCAAAATCTAGCCCGGCTAGATGGTGTGTGAACCCCGTATGAACCCCGTAGCCGCCGGTTGATTGGGCGGCTACGGCCGGCTATGGCGCACAGTACACGTCTACCGGGCAATGCACGCCTACCGGGCGGGCGCAAAAGCTGGTGACATGAGCGCTCTAGCCCGCCGGCATTGTGGACGCTATAGCCCGCCGGCGTCGCGTGAGCGCTATAGCTCGCCGGCGTCGCGTGAGCGCTATAGTTCGCCGGCGTCGTGGGCGCGGACCATTTCCGCGTTCGCGTCTGCCGGCAGGTTGGCAATATAGGGCGGGTCGAAATCTTGCGGCCCGACTTCTTGAGCCCCACCCGGGCTGCCCAAATCAGTGAAGAATTCGGCGCTGAGCTCTGCAAACACATTCCACTCTGCGGGGAGGTCATCTTCGTAATAGATAGCCTCCGTGGGGCACACAGGTTCGCACGCCCCGCAATCCACGCATTCTTCCGGATTAATATAGAGCATCCGGTTACCTTCGTAGATGCAATCCACCGGGCACTCATCGACGCATGCTTTGTCTTTGACGTCGAGGCACGGCATCGCAATTACATAAGCCACCGGTCCACTTCCCTTCTCGCTACTTTTTCACTCACTACTAAGGCTAGTTCTTCTACTACGGTTAGCTCACCGCGCGGATACTTGTGTTTCTCGGCAGTGTCGCCTGCAAGCAACTTGGCCGTGCCGTCTGCAAGCAACTTGGCCGTGCCGTCTGCAAGCAACTTGGCCGTGCCGTCTGCAAGCAACGCGGCTGCCTACGTTTTCTGCGAGCAGCAATGCTGCTCGCGTTTCTTGCAAACACCGCAGCTGTCCCAGTATTCCTGCGCTTGGTACCAAACGCGAAGTAGGTTTCCGTGCAAGTCACACGGCTGTCCGCGTTAGCCTAGCTGATTTCGCGGGCTCGGCACACCCCTCACCTTAGTCGCAGGTGCGCCCGTTGACGGGCTGGTAAGTCCAGTTGTACGAAGAATCCTCAACCACTGTCCCTTCCGGGTCGGTAACGGTCCGCGCCACCGTGACGGTGAAACCAGGCCCGCCCCGGCCCTGCGGTTCGCAACCCGGCCCAGAATCTTGCACCATCGTGGGTTGGGTGTAGTTACGCGGCGCAGAAGTCGAAGTCTTCACGTCAAAATACTTGGTGGACCAAAGCTTAGTAACCACTTGGCCGTTCGCGATATAGCTGTCAATCACCGCGCCATAGGGCGTGCGATTGCCCCACACCATATCGATCGAACCTTCCCACAAAGTGGCTTCCCGGCCCATCGGATAGCGCTCAAAATACTTCGAATGCGGCTTGTGCTGAATATCTTCCATACCAGCCAAATAACCAATGTTGAAAGTATTCGTAGACAGCTGGGACAGCCCGCCGCCCAGCGCTGTGTCATTGAAGCCGTTGGCCACCACGCCCGAATCCACAAAACCATTCGCGTGCGTAATCGGCCCCAAAGTTTGCAAGAGCGAGAACTTTTCGCCCGGCTTGACAAGCGTTCCCGCTACCTTCTGGCAACCGACCCGCAAATTCGTGGTACGTACCGAATCGCTAGTGAGCGGCGTCGAAATTTCTGCCACCACTTCCTTGATCCCCATCTTTTCGGCATCTTCCGTGGTGAACGACGCCGGACTTGCTTCCACTTTCGGTTTTGCTTCCCGTTCCGCCGCTACCGTTTTGATTCCCACTTGGGAAACCTGGGCTGCCAGATCCGCATCGTCAATCGTCTGCCCGTCCACGGAAGGAATAATCGTGGGCGTGGTGTGGTCTACGATCTCGATGCGCGCGTCTTCACCCGGCTTCAAAGCATCCGGCAGTTGCTTGCGCACTTCATCTCCCAAGATTTTGCCGTCAAGTTGGAGTTGCAGGCCCGCCTCACCGGGAGCAAAGCTTGCCGCCTGGGCGAGGGTGGCAGGTTGGAGCACGGCTTGGGCTTCTCCCACCTTGACCCGTACATCTCCGGAAACCAGCGGTGTGGCTAATTCGTTTTGCGCTTGGGT
The DNA here is from genome assembly GCF_900618115.1 of Actinobaculum suis. Classification (NCBI taxonomy): domain Bacteria; kingdom Bacillati; phylum Actinomycetota; class Actinomycetes; order Actinomycetales; family Actinomycetaceae; genus Actinobaculum; species Actinobaculum suis. The sequence goes on along the minus strand of NZ_UYIO01000001.1, from coordinate 708,860 downwards.
GGCCAGGGCATCCGTAATTTGCGGTTCGCTCCGCTGGGCCGCCAGCTCCACGTTTTCCTGACCCTGTAGCGGGCCATCCAATAGCGCCTGCCGGGCAACATCCGCCGGCACGGCCGCCCCCGACTGGCTGGGCGTGATCATCGGCGCAATCCCCTCGTATTGCAAGGTGGCATTTACAGCCGGGGTGCCGGTGCTCGCCATGAGTTCTTCGGTGTGCGCGGCAAGTTGAGCTTCGTCAAAAGTGTATACGGGCGCAAGTTCATGTTCGCTTACAAAGTGAGCCCACACTTGGCGCGGATCCAAAGAGAATTCAGTCAAGCCCCGCAAAGTCTGCGGCACGTCTACTTGCAAGCCGTAGCTTGCCGGATTGGCCGTATAAACCTGGCCATCTACCAGGTAGGTAACGTCCCGATTGAGCCGTTCTGTAAACGCGCTGGTGAGGGTAGCTTGCGCCGCCTCGGGATCGAGGCCACCAATTTCAATACCGGCAACTTTCGTATTCTGACTCACCCGGCCCGAAGCATAATATGCTAGGCCCGTATAGGCCGCGGCCAGCAGGATAATCAGCGTGAGCACTACCCACGGCCAGCGCAAACGCCGCGCAGGCGCATTTGCTACCGCAGGTGCCGGCGCGGGCGCGGATCCCGGAGCGGGTGCCGGAGCGGGTGCGGGCGAGAGGGCGGGCGCGGATGCCGAAGCGGATGCAGGAACTGGGCGAGCGCCGCCTCCCGGAGCTGCGTTCCCTTGCAATCCTGGTGCTGGGTAGCCACCATTCGCATAAGCGGCATTCGGGTAAGCCGCAGTTGGGGCTCCCGCGCTGCCCGTTGCGGAAACCGGATAGGCCGCGGCCGGATAAGCGGCAGTTGGCGCGGTGCCCGCGCCGCCGGCCCCAGGGGTAATACCGGCAACAGGTAAAGCTTGCGTGGCCTCGGTGTTGGCCTGCGCGCGAATTTCGCTACTCAGGCTAGCGTAGGGAGAAACCACCGGCAGTTTTTGTGTTGCTGCCTCTGGCTTTGCCGCCGCTTGCGTGGCTACCTCAGGCATTGCCGCCGCTTGCATGGCCGCCTCTGGCTTTGCCGCCGGCCCGGTCTCTGGTGCGGCAGCTGGTTGCGGCTCCGGAAGGAGCATCGTTTCCGCAGCAGGTGTTTCAACAGCCGATGTTTCAGCAGCAGGCGTTTCCGCAGCCGGTGTTTCAGCAGCCGACTTTTGCGTTGCGGCATTTTCCGTTTCGGAGGTGCGCCCTGCTTCGGGGGCTCGCTGTGTTTCAGAAGTACGCTCTACTTCGGGGGTTGGCCGTGCTTCGGGCAGGCTCTCGGTTTGCGCAGTAGCACCCTCCCCAGCTTCCGGGGTCGGCTTTTGCGCAGCGGCTCCTGCTGGTACAGCTATATGCCCTTGTGCGGCGGAACCCCTCGTTTCAGCGGCTGCTTCCGGCCGGTTTTCGGGCACCGAGTGCGGAAGGTTTCCGTCTTTTTCAAAATCTGCCACTTCAACTCCCTCTGCTACGCGCCAGATTCTACCTTTTTACGCCGCGGTTCCCCCCGTTCCCACGCACCTGGATCTCGCGGCGCGCAGGGGCGGGCGCGGCGCACCTTGCAGACGCCACCGCGCACTCGCGTACTGCTTCTTATTAGCCCTGTTTTGCCATATTCGCGCCGGAGTTTTCCTGCTGCCGGTAAAACTCGCGCTGCTCTCGCCGAAGATTGCGGCGGCGCCGCACGGCATATACCACCAGCGGTGCCACCCCCGCGATGGGCGCAAGCACAAGCCAAATATTTGCCAGCGTTGCGTTCACCAAGACGACGTCGTTCGCGGGCGCCCGCCACATAAAAGCAAAGGTGAGCGCTTCGGCCACCACGTAATAACTCAACCAGCCCGCATTCTTGCAGGTATCGAGCGCATACCAGGCGCCCGTGGCGAGCACCGCGAAAGCGATGATGGGGCCTACCCACATCATATTGAGAGTCAACCCGGGTAGGCCGGCCATTCCGCCATGCGTCACCACACCCAAAATGCCCGCAAAGGCACCCAAAATTGCGCCCATAAGAGCCCGCAACCACACCGGCTGGGATTTACTCCGCGCGTATGGATCTTCCGGCAAGGCCGAATTGGCTGCCGGCACGGCGGAGCCTGCTGGGAACCCCGGTTCTACCGGTACACCGGCGCCCACCGGCACGCCGGCCGGCAGGTTCGGGTTTCTGGCCGGTAGATTTCCCGCTTGCGGGCCCCCGCTCGGCCAGTTTCCTGGATGCGGGGCCCCGCCAGGCAGGTTTCCAGCAGGCGGGTTTCCGGCCGGCGAGTCTCCGGCAGGCGGTTGTGTATGCGCACCAAAGGTCATAGGTCTCAGCCTAGCCAATCCCTACTTCTTCGCGGCACGCTTGCGCCGGCCAGCCAGCTTGCCGCGTTCCACCGCGGATAGTTCGACCTTGCGGATGCGGATCTTCTCCGGAGTTACCTCAATGCATTCGTCATTGGAAGCGAACTCAATGGATTCTTCGAGGGTCATTTGCCGGGGTGCCTGCAAGACTTCCATCACGTCCGCCGTCGCCGAACGCATATTCGTCATTTCCTTGGCCCGCACCACGTTCACGTCCATATCCTCATCGCGCGGGTTTTCGCCCACCACTTGGCCTTCATACACTTCATCGCCCGGGGAAACGAAGAAAGTACCGCGATCCTCCAGCCGCAACAGAGCATAAGACGTAACTTGACCGGCTCGGTCGGCCACCAAAGAACCGGTGGCGCGCGATTCGATCTCCCCCATCCACGGCGCATACCCATCAGAAATGGAAGCCGCAATACCGGTACCGCGAGTTTGGGTGAGGAACTGGGAACGGAAACCGATCATGCCGCGCGCCGGAACCACGAATTCCATCCGCACCCAGCCGCTCCCATGATTCGCCATGGTTTCCATGCGTCCTTTGCGAGCCGCCATCAACTGGGTAACGGTACCCAAGAATTCTTCGGGCACATCAATCGTGGTCCGCTCCATCGGCTCATGGAGTTTACCGTCGATCATGCGAGTCACCACTTGCGGTTTACCCACGGTCAGCTCGAAATTCTCCCGCCGCATCTGTTCCACCAAAATCGCCAGCGCGAGTTCGCCGCGGTCTTGCACTTCCCACACGTCCGGCCGGTCGGTAGGCAAAACCCGAATCGAAACATTACCCACGGTTTCTTGCTCCAGGCGGGCCTTTACCTGCCCAGCGGTGAGCTTGTGGCCCTTCCCGCCCTGGCCAGCCAGAGGCGAAGTATTAATACCAATGGTCATGGAAATTGCGGGCGGATCCACGTGGATGGGCGGGAGCGGGCGCGAATCTTCCAGATCCACCAAAGAATCGCCGATCGTAATCTCATCAATACCAGCCACGGCCACAATATCGCCCGCATAAGCGCTCTGTGCCGGGCGGCGCTCCAACCCTTCGGTTACCAATAGCTCAGAAATCCGCACGGAAGAAATCTGCGGGGCGGTACCGTTGGTGCCGGCCGCCGCAGCTTTACTTTCCGCGTGGTGTTCTTCCGCGCTAGTTTGTTCTTCAATACCGTCCACAATTGCCTGCGGGTGGCGTACCCACCCTACCGTGGCACCCTTTTCCAGCCGCCCGGAGTAGATACGCAACAATGCGAGCCGGCCCAAGAAGGGCGAGGCGTCCAGATTGGTTACCTGCGCGGCAAAAGGCGCGTTTTCGTCAAATTCGGGAGCCGGAATGTATTCCAAAATCGCCTTGAACAGCGGTTCGAGATCGGGGTTATCGGGAAGTTCGCCATCTGCCGGCCGCTGCAGCGACGCATAACCCGCCTTCGCCGAAGCATAAATCACGGGAACGTCCAAAAGCTTTTCCAGGGCTTCTTCATCCGGATTGTCCAAATCCGTAGCCAGCTGCAAAAGCAGGTCCGCCGTTTCCTCTTCCACTGCCGCAATCCGCGCGTCCGGCCGATCCACCTTGTTGATCACCGTCACCACCGGCAAGTGCGCTTCCAAGGCCTTGCGGAGTACAAACCGCGTTTGTGGAAGCGGCCCTTCCGAAGCATCCACCAGGAGTACAACGCCGTCGACCATCGACAAACCGCGTTCCACTTCTCCAGAAAAATCCGCGTGCCCGGGCGTATCGACCACGTTAATCGTTACCCCGTCCGGTGCCCCAAATTCGCTAGCGGAAGGCCCTCGGTAATGGATCGCCGTGTTTTTAGCCAGAATCGTAATTCCTTTTTCACGTTCCAGTTCCCCGGAATCCATCACGCGCGTACCGGTTTTTTCCGGGTTCGCGCGATCCCCCAAGGCCCCGCCCTGCCACAGCATGGCGTCCACTAGGGTGGTCTTACCGTGGTCAACATGCGCCACGATCGCGACATTACGAAGATCTTTACGAGTGCTCAAAAATGTGCCTTTCTTGCTTCCACTTGCTTCCACTAGAAGCGGCGCGGTGCCGAGGGAAGCGCCCAGGCCATGTTACTCGTATGCGGCAAGCCCCGGGCGGCGAGTGTTAGCAGTGTTACTGCCATACGCGTTACGCAGCTACAACCGTACGCGTTACGCAGCCTGATTTTCCGCTTCCAGCACGTAAAAATCCCGTACACGAAAGCTCGGTACGTAAAAGTAGCGGGCGCGTATAAGTACCGGGCGCGTAAAAGTACCGGGCGCGGGATACGGTTCCGGGCAGGCGCGCAAGATGCGGTGGTTCCGGGCAGGCGCGCTAGCCGCAGGTACGACGCCGTACCGCGCGCCGGTAGCACTTTTACAGCGGCAGTGCCTGCAGGGAAAGGGCGCTAGTCCACCAGATTCCGAAACCCGCGATGGCCAGGCCGGCGAGGATGCCGGCAATGCGGTCCCAGGCCGGGCTGCTGGTAATGCGCTGGCCGGCAGAATTACGCGTAAGTTCGTGGAAGGTATCGCGTAGATCTTCGATGAGGTTGAATGCCGACCGGGTGGAGGTAGTGATATCGATGTGACCGGAAGCGGTGACGGGAACGTCTTCTCCGGTGGCTTTGAAACGCGCCCCCACGCCAGTGGCGCCGAAGCAGCGCGAGCGGAAAGACCGCCCGCGCACATCCGTTACGGTGAGGCCAAAACGAGAATCGACGCTGCTAATTTGGGAAAAAGGTATCCGTACCGTGCGGAAAGTATTCTGGAAGCTCACCGCTTGGTTGTCTATCGTCACTGCCGGCAACCAGAATCCGGCCCACCCCAAAACGGCCATGCCGATACCGAAAATGGCGGTAGAAGGCACGTATTTCCAGCCCGAACCGGAAAAGATCTGTGCCACCACGGCCAAGATTCCCACCGCGATGAAACCAATAGCGGCCGCTTTTTGCGTTGCTGAGCGAAGACGATAGGTGGAGGACATGCCCGTAATCCTTCCACAGCCGGCCCGCCGCTGACTACCACTACATGCCGAAGGCCACCACCTTCTTTCCCACAGGCGAGTGCCCCGGCGGGTCGTGATCTTTTGGTCACTGCCCGCCGGGGCACTCGTTCAGGTTATTAGATTCGCGTTTCTAAGAGCGCTCTAGGCTTTACTTGCACAAGGCGTTACTTCCGCAAGGCCTTACTTCTGCAAGGCGTTACTTGCCCTGCTTCGAGCCGTCCCATTCGGGAGCGTTCTCTACGAAACCAATCTTTTCCTTGAAATTAGTACGGAAGGAACCGGTGGAGTAGTTCGCCAATTCCCGCTTCATGGCCGACTGCGAAGGGCCATTCAGTACCGGAATGAGGCCGTACTCCTTGAAAGCTTCCTTTTCGAGCTCATTAGCCTGCTTGATCTGTTCGTCCGGATCAGAGACCTTCGCCAATGCGTCGATCTTGGCATCCAGTTCCGGCGTACCGGTACCAGAGGTGTTAAGGCCGGAGAAGAGCGGAGCATCCGGCGAGTAGTACATCTGGCCGAAGTAAGCCACACCGAAGGGATCGCTCGAACGGAACCCGGAGAAGTTCATATCGAAGTCCTTGTTCTTCAACGTGGACGAGAACTCCGAAGAAGCACGCGAATCGATCTGCAGATCAATACCCAGGTCCTTCATCTGCTGCTGGATCACCGCGGCCATAGCCTTGGTGGTCTGGTTATCACCGAAGATAACGTAACGGGCCGAAAGGGGCTTGCCATCCTTTTCAAAGACGCCGTTAGCATTCTTCGTGTAGCCAGCCTCCTCGAGGACCTTCTTCGCCCCTTCCGGATCGTGCTTCACAACCGCGCTGAAGTTATCTTCGTAACCGGGCTGATTTGAGTAATACACCAAGGAGCCCGGCAGCTCTTCCGTGTAGCCCGTGCCCTGGAAGCGGACGTCCGCAATCGCGGAACGATCCACAGCCATAGATACGGCCTCCCGCACCTTCGGATCCTTGAAAGCATCCGATTCCGAGTTCATGAAGAGCATGAAATTCGCCGGCGTCATCGAGGTGTAAATATTGATGCCGCTCATCGGTTCCACCGCGGCCAGGTTTTCAGCGGTAGACACACTAGCTACTTCGATTTCCGAATTGGTGAAGGCGTTGATAGTGGCCTGGGATTCCATGGCCCGGAAAACTACCTTTTCAAGCTTGGGCTTTTCACCCCACCACTTCTCATTCGGTACGAAGGAGATCGTACCGTTCTGGAAGCTGTACTCTTCCACCTTGTACGGACCCGCGCCCCACTCCGGCTTGATTTCGTTCTTGTAAGCGTTATTGAAAACTTCCGGGCTATCTACTGCGGGGTGCAGGATATCGTTGAACAGACCTTCCCACCACGGGTAGGCACCATCGAAGGTAACGACGACGTCTTTATCCGTATCACCCTTTTCCACGGACTTGATCTGCGAATAGCCATCCGTGCCATTGACGATGTATTCCTTGTTGGAGCCGTTATTCGACTTCCAAGTGGTCTGGAAAGCCTTGTAATCGATCGGCGTATCGTCGTTAAACTTCGCCTTCTCGTTGATCTTGTACTTCACAACCGTGTTTCCATCAACGACTTCCGAAGTAGCAGATTCCAGATAATTCGGGTTTGGAGCAAAGTCACCATTTGCTTCAAAACCGCTGATCTGCGGGTTGTACCATTGCCATACGTCACGCGTATCAGAGGTCATTTCCTGCTGGAAGACGTTCTGTTGCGAGGTCAGCTCACCCAGCGGGAGTCGCAGTACGCCACCCTCCTTGAGAGAGTCATAGTCGGCCTTGAGATACTGCACGCCATCAGCATTTACGATCTCAACGCCGCCGGTGCCTTTACCTGCACCTTCGGCGCCATTCGAGCTTCCCGATCCGCCTCCCGAGCAGGCGGTAAGGACCAGGGTTACCGCAGTCAGGGCCCCAATCAATCCTGTCTTTTTCATTCCGATTCCCTTCATGAAAGTTTTGGGTCTCAGCCAATAACGCGGGTTTGCAGCGCGCTACCTGCGACTTGAGGGGAATATTCCCAGCCACTTAAATGTCCATTCAGTAAGTATTAGGTATAGGTGAGCCCCATTGAGGGAATACGTTACCTGTAGTTTACTTTCTCATCTCTTTTGTCCACATACTGGACACGTATCTTTAAGATTTCGGGGAAAATCGACACCTACCTGCGGCTGCGGTACGGGAATGGCGCCGGTATGAGGGAGCCTGCGGTTCGTGAGTAGTCACGTGTCCGAACAGCTACAGCGTGAGGGAACCTACGGTTCACGAGTGGCTACCGTATGGGAACCGGTCACGGTATGGGAACGAATATTATTCGTGGGCAGGTATTGCACGAGAGCGGCTTTTATTAGGCGGGTATGGCGGTGCCCCGGCGGTCGTGATAATTACGTATCACTACCGCCGGGGCACCGGGGTTTTATTGCTTTATGGCTGCCTATAAGGCTTGCTTAGCAATTACTTTTGCTGCGTGCCATTCCATTCCGGAGCGTTTTCCACATAGCCAACGTTCTCGACGAAATTGGTGCGGAAGGAACCGGTGGAGAAGTTCGCGAGATCGCGCTTCATTGCCGACTGCGCCGGGCCATTGAGAACCGGGAGCAGGCCGTACTGTGCCAAAGCTTCCTTTTCGAGCGCATTGCCCTGCTTGATCTGTTCATTCGGATCAGAAATCTTGGCCAAAGCGTCGATCTTAGCGTCCAGTTCAGGTGTACCGGTGCCAGACTTGTTCAGACCAGAGAAGAGCGGAGCATCCGGCGAGTAGAAGATCTGGCCGAAGTAAGCCACACCGAAGGGATCGGTGGAGCTAAAGCCAGAGAACACCATGTCGAAGTCCTTGTTCTTCATCGTGGAAGAGAAGTCCGCAGAAGCGCGCGAATCGATCTGCAAATCGATGCCGAGATCCTTCATCTGCTGCTGAACCACTGTGGCCATAGCCTTGGTGGTCTGGTTATCACCGAAAATAACGTAACGGGCGGAAAGAGGCTTGCCATCCTTCTCGAAGACGCCGTTAGCATTCTTCGTGTAGCCGGCTTCCTCGAGGACCTTCTTCGCCCCTTCCGGATCGTGCTTTACCACAGCGCTGAAGTTATCCTCATAGCCCGGCTGGGTAGAGAACTGAATGAAGGAACCGGGAAGATCTTCCTTGTAGCCGGTGCCCTGGAAGCGTACGTCCGCAATCGCGGAACGGTCCACACCCATCATCACGGCTTCGCGCACCTTCGGATCCTTGAAAGCATCCGAAGCCGAGTTCAGCGTAAGCATGTAGTTAGCCGGAAGCATCGAGGTGTAGATATTGATGTCGCTCATCGGTTCCACTGCGGCCAAGTTTTCAGCGGTAGAAACCCCGGCCACGTCGATTTCCGAATTGGTGAAGGCGTTAATGGTGGCCTGGGAATCCATGGCCCGGAAAGTCACCTTGTCCAGCTTCGGCTTTTCGCCCCACCACTTCTCATTCGGTACGAAGGAGATCGTACCGTTCTGGAAGCTGTACTCTTCCACCTTGTACGGGCCCGCGCCCCACTCCGGCTTCACATTGTTCTTGTAAGCATTGTTGAATACATCGGGCGTATTCACGGCCGGGTGCAAAACCCTGTTGAACAGACCCTGCCACCACGGATAAGCCCCATCGAAGGTAACGACGACGTCTTGATCCGTATCGCCCTTTTCCACGGACTTAATCTGCGAGTAACCATCGGTACCGTTCACGATGAAGCCTTCATCGGTACCGTTATTGTCCTTCCAGGTGGTCTGGAATGCCTGATAATCGATCGGTGTATCGTCGTTGAACTTCGCCTTCGGGTTGAGCTTGTACTTCACAACCGTGTTTCCGTCAACAACTTCCGAAGTAGCAGATTCGAGATAGTTCGGGTTCGGAGCAAATTCGCCATTTGCTTCAAAACCGCTAATCTGCGGGTTGTACCAATCCCATAGCGTATCGGTATCTGCCGTCATTTCCTGCTGGAAACGATTCTGTTGCGCGGTGAGTTCGCCGAGCGGGAGGCGTAGTGCGCCACCCTGCTTGAGGTCCGCGTAGTTCGCCTTGAGGTACTGCACCCCATCTGCGTTTACCACTTCAGCTGCGCCCTTGGCATCCTTATTTCCGCCATCGGCAGCCTTGGAGCTTCCCGATCCACCACCAGAGCAGGCGGCCAGGACCACGGACACTGCGGCGAGCGCCCCAATGAATCCAGTTTTCTTCATTCCGATTCCCTTCATAAGTGCCATGTACACCCCGCGGACCCACCCGCGGATTCCCATGGCCTAACGCTCGAACGATCGCCGGGCGTCAGAATGTTTAAACAATAAGCATAGGTGAGTGCCCAGTGCGGGCCAGATCGCTTAAAGTTCATTTTCTCACTTTAAAATGCCCATATATTGGACAGCGGCTACGCGGACCTTCGAGAGATAATCCGCGTAGCCGCATCTTTGCGAGCTTGCTAGTTTGTGAGCTTACTAGTTTGCCAGCTTGCTACTTTACGTAGCTTATTTACGTAGCTTACTACTTTGCGAGCCTGCTACTTATTCGCTTTCGCCTTAGCTTCCAAGTAAGCCGAAGGCTCTTTTCCTTCGTCGTAGACCACGTTCGTAGCGTCCGATTCGAAGTGGATCCGCTTCCGATGCCGTTCGATCTTCGGATCTGGGATCGGCACCGCGGACAGCAAGGACTGCGTGTACGGGTGTTGCGGATTAGCGAATACTTGTTCGGTAGGTCCGGTTTCCACGAACTCACCTAAATACATAACAGCCACTTTATCGGCAATATGGTGTACCACTGCCAAATCGTGGGAGACGAACACATAGGAAACCCCAAGTTCTACCTTGAGCTTCTCCAATAGGTTCAGCACGCCCGCTTGGATCGTCACGTCAAGCGCGGAAACCGGTTCGTCAAGTACCAGAATTTCCGGCTCCGTAGCTAGGGCACGGGCGATAGCAATGCGCTGGCGTTGCCCACCGGAGAAAGCGGCTGGGAACCGGTCGATCATTTCCGGTTGCAGTTCCACCAGGTGCATCAGATCGGAAACACGCTTATCAATATCGCCTTCCCAACCCAGCGACTGCAGGGGTTCGGCAATAATGTCCTTGACGGTGAGGCGCGGATCGAGTGCGCCCATCGGATCTTGGAACACCATCTGGATGTGGCTGCGCAGCTTGCGCCGTTCCCGCCGGCTCAGCTTGGTCACATCCTTGCCGGCGATAATGATTTCGCCTTCCAGATCCTTACCCGCGCCCATGTCCATGATTTCCAGGAGCGTGGTGGATTTACCGGACCCGGATTCGCCCACAATCGCGATGGTTTCTCCGCGGTGTAGGTTGAAGGAAATATCATTCACCGCGTGTACCCACCCGATACGGCGCTTCATAAACGCACCTTTGAGGATTGGGAACTTCTTGGTGAGGTGATTGACTTCCAAAACCACCGGTTCCTGGGAGAAATCCTTGGGGCCGGTAGCTTCGGTTTCTTCGTCAAATTCACCGGCTTCCAGCCGGCGGCGGTATTCCACCGCTTCTTCTTCCGAGGTGACCAGCGGTTGGTTCGACTTGCGGTCAATACGCGGTACTGCCGAAAGCAGCTTGATGGTGTACGGATTTTGCGGGTGGTAGAAAATATCTTCCACCGTGCCCCGCTCCACCGGGTCGCCATTCTTCATCACGATGACGTCGTCGGCCACCCCGGCCACCACACCCATATCGTGGGTGATCATAATCAGGGCCGAACCGGTTTCTTCCTGCGCCTTGGCGATAATCTCGAGGATCTGCGCTTGAATGGTCACATCTAGCGCCGTCGTCGGCTCATCAGCAATAATCACGCGCGGATTGTTGGCAATCGCAATCGCGATTACCACGCGCTGGCGCATACCGCCCGAAAACTCGTGCGGATAGGATTTCAAGCCGCGTTCCGGATTAGGGATACCCACCAGTTCCAGCAGTTCCCGGGCCCGCTCATTGGCGGCCCGGTCAGAAAGCTTGCGGTCGTGCGCCTGCAGAGCTTCACGCAACTGGTAACCGATGGAGAACACCGGGGTGAGCGCGGAAAGCGGATCCTGGAAGATCATGCCAATATCGGCACCGCGATGCCGCGACATTTCCTTATCTGTCAGGCCGATAAGTTCCGCATCGCCCAAACGCGCCGAACCTTCCACGGAGGCGTATTCGGGCAGCAGGCCCATAATCGCCAGCGAGGTCACGGACTTTCCAGAACCAGATTCACCCACGATACCGAGGGAACGGCCCGGGTAAAGGTCGAAGTCCATCCCGTTGACGGCGTGCACAACGCCCGCTTCCGAAGGGAAACGCACCTTGAGGTCGCGTACCGAAAGCACCGGGTTGCCATACCGCGCAGCACTTTCCGGATCGAGAGGCGGGTGCGGGGTGTGCGGGGCGATACGCGCCGCGTGCCCGCGCAGTCCACTAGGAGCCGCCGCCTCGGCGGTTACTGCGGTTTGCGGATTTGTTTCAGTGCTCACAAGCGACCTCCAGCCGAAGAATTCGGGTCTAGTGCATCGCGCAGGCCATCAGCGATGAGCTGCATAGACACCGTGAGAAGAACCAAAGTAATTGAGGGGAACCAGAACACCCAGCTGGCGGTACGGAAGGAGCCGGCGCCGTCGGCGAGTAGGTTACCGAGTGAAACATCGGGGAGCTTCACGCCCAAACCGAGGAAGGAAAGCGAGGTTTCGGACATTACGGCGGAAATCACGCCGAGCACCGCGTAAACGAGGAGGAGCGAACCGATATTCGGGATCATATGGCGGGTAAGGACCTTGAAGCCCGGCACACCCATGAAACGCGCGGCCTTAATATATTCGCGTTCGCGCACGGATAGTGCCAGCGACCATATGACTCGGGCGTTATACATCCACCCGAAAAGTATGAGCACCACGGTGAGGATCTTCCAGTCACCACCGCGGTTAGCCACCACGAGGGCGGTAAGCAGGAAGCTCGGGATCACCAAGAGGAAGTGCAACACGGTCAAAATCGCCGATTCCCACCGGCCACCCAGGTAGGCAGCAGCCGTACCCACGATCGAGGCAATGATCGTGGTGCAAATAGCTACCGAAAGACCGATTGCCATGGAACGGCCGAGCCCGTGAATGAGCTGCGCGTACAGATCATTGCCGGCCATGGTAGTGCCGAGCCAATGTTCCGCGCTGGGCGGCTTCGAAAACTGCCCGGTATCAACTTCGTAGTAGGTCCACTTGGTGGTGTATCGCCCGAAAATCGCGAACAGGGCCAAGAGCACGAAGATAATGACGCCCAATACAGCCGGCTTATTGCGCATGAAACGACGCCGGTACAGGGTCGTCTTCTTCATGCTGGTAATTTCCACCATCGCCGATTCTTCATAGGAAGCGGCATCGGCCGGCCGCGAGGCGACGCCGGTAGACGTGCCTAAGTTTGGATCGATAGTGCTCATTTAGCTCACCCTCACTCGCGGATCGGCAATGACGATGAAGATATCCGAAAGGATGGCACCTACAGCGGTAAGCACCGCACTGAAGGCGGCCGTAGCTACCGCGCCATGGATATCGTTCTTCGCGATCGTTTGCACCAGGTACTGGCCCATGCCACGCCAGGCATAAATAGATTCGGTCACAACTGCGCCGGTGAAGATACCCGGAATCGCGAAAGCAACCGAGGTGGCAATCGGGATGAGGGAAGTGCGGAAAGCGTGCTTGCGAATGGCCTGGTTACGGGTAAGGCCCTTCGCGCGCGCAGTACGCACATAATCTTGATCAATGTTATCGAGCAACAGCGAACGCTGGGTGATGTGGTAGCTCGCGTAGTTAATAATGACGAGCGAAAGCGTTGGTAGCGTGACTCGCTGCAAGAATTCGAGGAAGGACACATCTCCCCCGGCGGCCCCGGTGACATAGAAAACCGTGGTGCCAGTGGTCTTATTTAGCCACACGCCGAACATAACGATAACCACGGAAACCACTGCGGTGTGCAGGTTCATGCAAACCACAGAGAAGCCCATAATCACGCGATCCACAAGCTTGTACTGGCGGGACGCGGTATAGACGCCCAAAGCAACGCCCAGAGCCACCGCAATAATGGTGGCGCCCAGCAAGAGTTGCGCGGAGACTACGGCACGGTTAGCGATCTCCTCATTTACCACGCCGGTGCCGACGAAGCCTTCACCCCAATCCCACTTCGTGAGAATGGACGTGAGCCAGTGCCACCACTTGGTGAGAAGCGGCTGGTTATCGGAAAGGTACATCGGTTCCAAATAACGCTGGATTTGCTCCGGCGGAATCGGAGGACGCCTTTCCGAATAATTCGATGTTGGATCGAGGAAGGCGGATGCCATGAAGTACGTCATGTTCACTGCTAAGAACACGAGTACCAGCCAGGATCCGACCTTCCGGATTATGTATCTAATCACTCGGTTTCCCCCTGTACTACGGGCCTGAGTCTTTCACGGGGTTAGTTCAAAGAACCGGGTGAGCTCAAAAGAACCAAGACCCGCAAAAGCCATGCATGGAAGATTACACCTACCGCGAAAATTTCGAAGCTTTGCGTGGCGCAGTGCATTGAATCTTCCTGGCAACCGTAAAGATTACCTATAGGCTCGCGCACTTACTCAACTTCCGCTACGGGAGGTCAGGTTAATCACTTGCGCTTTCTCAGTGCTACTAGCTTCCACCACTCATTCGGAAGGGTGACCCGAACGGAGCTTTAGCAAGTATTCGCGCGCGGCCTGGCGCGATGGCCTGCCTTTACTATCCCGTGGTAAGGAATCGACAACGGCCAAAATTCGCGGCAACTTGTGCCGCCCCAAGATCCTACCGGCAAAAGCCTGCATATCTTCCAAGGTAGGAATCTTAACCCCTTCTACCGGATGCGAGGCGGTTGCCAGGCTCGCAGGAGTGCCATTTTCCCCACATTCTTGCGGTTCTGCATAAATGTTCTGCCCTGCATCCTCGTGATATTCAGCGCGCAAACGCGGAATTCGCACCGGGCCGGTAGCAACACTTATGGAACCCGTGGCGATAGGTGCCGGGTACGTTCCGGTAGGCACCGGACGTTCCCCGGTTTGGGCTGGTATGCGGCCGGTTTGCGGGTATGCCGGGCGATCCCCTCCCCCTGGGTAAACCGGGCGCTCCCCGGTTTGCACCGGGATCTGACCCGTATAAGCAGGTATCTGCCCGGTGGCGGGATACTCCCCGGTATTCATTTTGACGGCGGCCGCTACCCGTTCACCCCACAGGGCATCGGGGACGCCACATACCACGGCCTCGGCTACGCCCGGATATTGCCGTAACACATCTTCCACTTCCTCCGGGTAAATGGTTTCTCCACCGGACTTAATCGTGGAAGTTACTCTCCCGTGCAGGGAAATAAAACCGTCGCGGTCAATTACCGCTAGATCGCCGGAGCGGAACCAACCGTCGTGGAAAGATTTTTCCGTGTAAGCCTCGCCATGCCAATAACCGTCCGAAACTGCCGGGCCGCGAAATTCCAGATGCCCGCATTCTCCCGGTGCTACTTCGTGGCCGTCTCGGCCGGTAATCCGCGCCTCTAGATAGGGCACCGCCCGGCCTACCGAACCGGGTTTTTCTGCCGAATAGCGCGAGGGCAGGAAAGCACCCGGGCCCGCGGTTTCCGCGCTCGCCCACACGTTGATGGCATGAATTCCAGCGGCGTCGAGCCGGCCCAGCAAAGCTGGTTGCACCGGCGTACCCCCGATTAGCGGGGTGTGTAAAGAACTTAGGTTGCGGCGGAGGAACGATTCGTGTTCCAACATGAGCATATAAACCGTAGGAACCGCGAAAAGACTGTTAACGCCATGCATTTCGATCGCATCGAGCAGCCCGCCCGGTTCAAAGTTCCGCGTAATAATCGTGTGCCCGCCGCGCGCGAAATGGAAAATCGTCCCTCCGTTCAGCCCGCCAATCGAACAGCAGGTAGAGGCGAGTAGGAGCACCGAGTCGACGCCGATGCCGAAGGATTCTTGGGCGTTACGATCCGCCCACCACAGGTTTTCGTAGGTGAGTTCAATCGCGCGTGGAGCTTCCGGCAGGGCCGGACGAAACATCATAACGGCCACCCCTTCCGGGTAACCATTCGTGTTCAGTGCCGACAGTCCGCGCTTACCATCAGAAAGGAAATCTGCCGAAAAGCCGGCAAACGATGCCGTCAGTGCGATGTACCCATTTTTGAGGGCGGGAGTGAACGGTGGGGCTTGGACGTCGTCGTCGATCACGAAGCTGAGCAAAGTACCCGGTGAAGAGAAGGGACCTGCGGCTCCCACTTCCGGTTCCACCACGATCACGCGCGGAGCACAAAAATCGACGAGGCGCTGCAACTCCACGTGCGTGAGGCGGAAAGAAACTGGAACGAATACAGCGCCGATCCGCGCGCACGCCACCGCCAGGAAGAAATGGTAGGGCGAATTGCGCGCCACCATCATCACCCGGTCGCCACGGGTAATGCCGGCCTGCACCAAAAGTTGGGCGAGCCGGCGCGAAGTATCCGCGGCTTCTCGCACCGTCCAGGTTTGCTCCCCGTAGGTGATCGAAGGTGCTTCCGGACGTACGAAAACCGCGCGGTCTAGCGAATGCGCGAAATTATAGATCGGCGAGTATTCCATATCCATAGTTACTGGCCCTCCCCGGCCGGTGCGGGCGCAGATGTAGCTGCGACGGATGGGTCTGGCGTGCCAGCTGCTACCTCGGGTGCTGCCCCAGCAGCCGCACCCGCGGATACCTCAGCACCTGCTACTCCGGGTGCGTTAGTAGCCGCCGCGTTCTCGGGCACCTCAGTAAGCGCCGCGGGTTCGCGAGCCGCCTCGCCCAGCCAGAAGCCTTCTATGAGCCGGCGCAACCAGTACGTATCTGCATTATGACTCAGTTCCCGGGCTGAATGCATGGAAAGCAAAGGAATTCCCACGTCTACCGTGGAAATTCCGAGCCGGGTGGCGGTGAGCGGGCCGATCGTGGTTCCGCAGGGCACCGCGTTATTGGAAACGAAGTTTTGTACCGGGGTGCCGGTGGCCCGGGCGGCCTGCAATACCGCGGTCACGGAAACAGCATCGGAAGCGTACCGCTGCTGGGCGTTGAATTTGAGCATCGGGCCGTGGCCGGCTACCGGGTACTGATCGGGGTCATACTTTTCCGCGTAGTTCGGGTTCATCGAATGGCCGGAATCGGCGGAAATACAAATGGAGCCGGCAAGCATTTGCGCGTACGTTTCGGGGCTGGCGCCCAACGAAATCGCACACCGTTGCAAAACAGTTTCCAAAATCGGGCCGGCGGCGCCGCTCGTAGTACCCGAACCAACTTCTTCATGGTCGAAGGCAGCAAACACGGCCACAAAATCCGCTTCCCGAGCTTGCGAACTAGCCGCATAGCGCAAGAAAGCATGCAAAGAAGCGTGGACGGAAACCAGATTGTCTTGCCGGGGGCCGGAAAGGTAATCCCCATTCAGGGCCGGCGGTTCTACCGTGTAAGCATAAATATCGTGCCAAGCAATATCGCCGGCCCGCACTGCCCCACCGCTCGCCGCGGCCAAGAGCGGGCGCAAAGGATACTGCGCCGCAGCCCGGCCAGTTTCGCCTCCGGTAGCCGCGCCAGCGCCGGTGGCAGCGCCAGCGCCGGTAGCCGCGCCTTCACCACCGGTAGCCGCGCCTTCACCGCCGGTAGCCGTGGAGGTGCTCGCCGTGGCCTCCGCGCTATCTGGGAGCGGCACCGTAAGTATGGGATGCAGGTGGCGTTGCGGATCTAGATCAAGTTTGGTGGAAGCCGAGCGGTCCAGGTGCGGGGCGATCTGCGGGATCACCATGCACGGGCCGGTAGCTACGAGATGTGTTTGGCCCGCATAGTCGGTAACCCGGCCGGCCAATCCGAGATCGCGGTTTAGCCACGAACCGAGCAAGGGCCCGCCATAAACTTCCATATCCACCTGGGTAAAACCGAAATGTTGCGAGGCCTCATTCGGCTTTAGTTTGAGGCTGGGCGAATCCGTGTGCGAACCGACGATGCGGTAGCCACGCACCTTTTGTTCCGGAATCCACCAGGCCAACACGCCGCCCCCGCGCACAATAAAGTGCCCGCCAGGCGCGCCGCTCCAAGTTTCCGTTTCGGTTTCTTGCCGGAACCCGGCCGCGCGCAAAGCTTGCGCGATCTCCGCCGCCGCATGATACGAAGTGGGTGAAGCCGCAATAAAACGGGCCAAAGACGTTGCGTTTTCTTTCACAGCCACGCGGAAAGCTTCCGCTTTAGCATTCTCCATGGCCCATAGTGTAGCTGCCAGGGCTGTACGCTGGTATTCATGACTAGAACTACGAAGCAGCTGGGAAACCTCAGCCTGGAAGAAATACGGCTCACCGTACCGCTCACCACCCAGAGCGCAGATAAGCGCACAATTGAAATTTTTGCCCGGATAGTTACCCGGCCCGGCGGGGAAAACCTGCCCTATCTTTTCTTCTTGCAGGGCGGCCCGGGCAGTGAAGCGCCGCGCCCGGCAGGTAGCCCGCTAACGCCGTCGTGGTTGGAAACCGCACTCACTAAGTACCGCGTGGTAATGGTGGATCAGCGCGGTACCGGGCTTTCCACCCCGGTAAACGACGCGATTTTGGAAACCGGCACCGCGGAGCAAGTAGCTGAATACATGAGCCATTTGCGAGCCGATGGGATCGTGCGGGATTGCGAGGCCCTGCGCACGGAACTCGGCGCGGAAAAGATTAATCTGCTGGGGCAGTCTTTCGGTGGCTTCACCACTTTGCATTATTTGACCGTGCATCCCGAATCAATTGACCAGGCATATTTCACCGGTGGGCTTTCCGCGATCGACCACAGTGCCGACGACGTGTACTCCCTCACCTACGAAAAGATGCGGTGGCTCTCCGAGAACTACTACCACCGTTTCCCCGAACACCGGGCGAAAGTGCGCGACTTGGTAGCACGGGCCGGGCAGGGCGAAATTGTGCTCCCGGATGGCGAGGTGGTTTCTGAATCGCGGCTGCGTTCCATCGGGCACGTGCTGGGCATGAACGATGGCTGGCTCTCCTTGTACTACCTGCTCGAAAAAGATCCGCAGTCCAATGCTTTCCGCTATGACTTGGCGGCTATGTTGCCTTACGGTGGGCGCAACCCGATTTACTATGTAATGCACGAATCTTCTTACGCGGATGGGGTGGTGACCAATTGGAGTGCGGAGCGGTGCTTGCCGGAACAGTTCCGGGAAGATCCCACGCTACTTACCGGTGAGCACGTATTTTCGCAGTGGAGTGACACCGTGCCCGCTTTCCAACCGTGGAAGGAAGTAACGCAGTTGCTCGCCACCTGGCAGTGGCCAAAACTGTACGACGCCGCCGCTTTGCGGAACTCCGCAGCGCAGGGCGCGGCCGCCGTGTATTTCCACGACGCCTACGTGCCCGTGGAATACTCCTTGGAAACGGCGGCACACTTGCCCGACGTGAAGCTATTCATTAGTTCCGAAAACGAGCACAATGGCCTGCGCACCGGCAGGGGCGAAGTATTGCGCCATCTTTTCGAACTTGCCGACGGCACGCGGGTACGGTAACTGTGCGCCTTCGCGCCTACGCGGGCGGAGTGCAGCGTGCCCACGCGGGCGCGATGCATAGCGTGCCCACGCGGGCGCGATGCATAGCGTGCCCGCGTGAGTGCGGCGCGCTCGCGCGCGGGTGTCAGTGCGGCCCGCCCGCGCTCGCGCGCGTTGGCGCGGGTGGGCCCGGCCGCACGCGTAGCTGGCGCGACCGCCGGGAATAATCAGTATGGGAGGTAGGAAGCGAGGCCGGTGATCTGGCCGGCGAGAATCTATGAGTATGTGGCATGCAGACGGAGACAACCTGGTATTTGAAGGCGATAATCTGGAAATTATTCGAGATTTTCCGGATGCTTCGTTCCAGTTGATCTATATTGACCCGCCCTTTAATACCGGGCGGCGCCAAGAACGGCAAACTATCCAAGTGCGGCGGGCCGCAACGGGTGAACGCGTAGGTTTTGGAGGGCGAACCTATGAAACGGTACGCGGAGAAGTGCTCGGCTACGACGATAGTTTCGAGAACTACTGGGATTTTTTGGAGCCGCGTTTGCGCGAAGCGTGGCGGCTCCTCACCCCTACCGGCACTCTCTATCTGCATCTGGATTACCGGGAAGCGCATTATGCGAAAGTCATGTTGGATGCGCTTTTTGGCCGGGATTGTTTCCTCAACGAAATCATCTGGGCCTATGACTATGGGAGCCGAACGAAACGCCGGTGGCCTGCCAAGCACGATACGATTCTCGTTTACGTAAAAGATCCGGCCCGCTACTACTTCAATTCCGAGGAAGTGGACCGGGAACCGTATATGGCTCCCGGTCTGGTTACCCCGGAAAAACGACGCCGCGGCAAACTTCCCACCGATGTTTGGTGGCATACCATCGTTTCCCCTACCGGGAAAGAAAAGACCGGCTATGCCACCCAAAAACCTTTGGGCGTATTGCGCCGGATTGTTACGGCTTCTGCTGCTCCCGGAGACTGGGTATTGGATTTCTTTGCGGGCTCGGGTACTACCGGCGAAGCGGCGGCACAGTTAGGCCGCCGCTTCGTGCTGGTCGATTCCAATCCGCAAGCAATTGACGTAATGCGCAAACGCCTGGGCGATCGCGCTACTTTTTTACCGGCTGGAAACTCACTTCCCGAGCCGGGAGAGGATGGCCACGAGCCCGGCGTGAATGGCGGTAGGTAGGGAAAGTTCCGGATCGGCATAGAAATACGGCGAATGGTTAGCTACCGGCCCGCCCGGCCGGTTCATTTGCGCTTCCGAAAAACCGCCGTACAGCCAGAACACATAGGGAATATCCAGGTAGCGGGCAAATTCGGAGAAGTCTTCCGAAAAGCCGAAGGGTTCGGGCACCATGTTCTCTTCCCCGAACTCTGCCGCAAATAGCTGCGCCAAGCGGTTGGTTTCACCCGGATCATTTTCCGTGGCCGGTACGCGCGTTAGCACTTTGATTTCAGGTTCGGGAGCGCCGGCCGCCGCGGCCTCCGCCCGCGCAATGCGGTGTACGGCGTCGAAAATAATCTGCCGTGTTTCTGCGTCCCGGCTCCGCGTGGTGATTTTCAATTCAGCTTCGGCAGGGATCACGTTCCAGCGGTTGCCCGCGCGGAAAGACCCTACCGTGACCACAGCCATGCGGTCCGGATCGGTTTCCCGGGCGGCGATCGTCTGCAAACGCATCACGATCGAAGCGCCGATCACGATCGGGTCGATACTGGTGTGCGGGGCCGAACCGTGCCCGCTCTTACCGCGCACGGTAATGGAAAAGCCGTCCGTGGCGGTGGTGACCCCGCCCGGATACATGCTGATCGTGCCGGCCGGCCGCGGAATCACGTGCGCACCATAAAGCACTTCCGGATGCGGGAGGCGATCCCAAAAACCATCCGCGAGCATGGCCTTAGCGCCCTGCCCGATCTCTTCGGCCTCCTGCAAAATAAATACCACCGTGCCCTGCCACAAATCCGGGTGGGCAAGCAATTGCCGGGCAATACCGAGCGCGGCCGCCATATGCGAATCATGCCCGCACGCGTGCATTACTGGGGATTCTTCGCCGTCTTCGGCAGAAACTTGGGTGCGCTGGGAAGCGTAAGGCAAACCGGTAAGTTCGCGCACCGGAAGCCCATCCATATCCGCGCGGAAACCTACCACCGGGCCCTCCCCGTTGCGGAAAGAAACCCCAAAACCAGTGTTCGCCGCGGTAGTAACCTGCCGTTCCACGCCCTCCGGAAGCGGAATCGCTAAGAACTGTTCGCGCAGATACTTTGCCGTTTCGTGTTCCTGCTGCGAAAGCTCCGGATTGGCGTGCAAGTGCTTTTGTACCGCAATTGCTTCCTGTTCCTGTGCCGGGGTGAGCCGAATTTCTTCAGGTAGAACTCCCATTTTCCTTTCCCCACTATTTTCCTCTTTAGGTCTCGAATGGATACGAGCGCCTATAAATGTTCCTCCGATTCTAGGCCTATTTTTTCCAAAATGAGTTTCTGCCTATAAACAAAAAGTGCCAACTTACCGCGCCGCGGCTAGAATTTTGTGAGTAGG
The DNA here is from genome assembly GCF_900618115.1 of Actinobaculum suis. NCBI lineage: Bacteria > Bacillati > Actinomycetota > Actinomycetes > Actinomycetales > Actinomycetaceae > Actinobaculum > Actinobaculum suis. The sequence goes on along the minus strand of NZ_UYIO01000001.1, from coordinate 687,450 downwards.
CACCCGGGCAGAACGTCAGCAAAGGAAAATAGGGCGGAAGAAAAGAAAATAGGCCCGCCGGGAAACACCGCGAACGCGGCCGCCGGAACCGAAGGAGTTGTGGGGATGAAGAAGCAACATCTGATATGGGATATGGGTGGCACGATGGTGAATACATATCCGGAGGTGGATGCGGCGCTCAAGCAGGCAGTGCAGGCGGCCGGGCACCAGATCGACGTGATGGATGTTGCTCCGCTCACCCGGGTTTCGATTCGGGCGGCAATCGCGCAACTGGCCGAAAAATATGGGATGCCGGCCGCGGTACTCAAGGAAGCGGAGCGGAGTGTGAAGCGGCGCTGGCAGCGTTTTCCGGCCCCGGCTATGCCCGGAGTGCAGGCCTTGGCGGCGGCCGTGCCGGGGCTGAACCTGGTGGTCACGCACCGGGACCGGGAATCAGCCACAGCCTTGCTGGAAGGTTTGGGCGTAACGGTGGATGCGATGGTGTGCGCGCCGGACGGGTATGCGCGCAAACCAGATCCGGAAATGTTTCAGGTTATCTTGGCGAAGCACGGCCTAGATCCGGCAACCTGTTTAGCGGTTGGGGATCGCCCGATCGACGCGGTGGCCGCGCACCGGGCCGGAATTGAGGCCGCCATGATTTTCACGCCGGGTATCCCCCTCGATTCCGAGGCCGACTACACCGTGGATACGCTCACCGAACTCTTACCGCTCTTTGCCTAGCCTGTGCTTAGCCTCGCCCCGCATTGCCTCTGCCTAGCCTCGCCTTGCTTCTACCTAGTGCGACCTAGCGTTGCCTACCGCGGAGCGGGGTGGGTTTCACCGCCGCCGCTACCGGCGTGTACTAGCTTGTGCTAGCGTGCGGCGCGGATTTGTGCGGCTACTTGTTCGAGCACGGGATAGTTCCCGCCCGGGCCCCACGCCAAATAGCCGGGGGCATCTTGATCCGCCGTGCCCGATTCTGGTTCGCCATACCAGAGCGGCTGGTAGGTACCGCCGGCCATGCGCACAATCTGCATTCCTGCCGCAATATCCCATGCATTTACGGAAGCACCAAGCGCGCTATCGGTCCACCCGGCCGCCACATGGCACAAAGACAGCGCTCCTGAACCTACTCGGCGCACCGAAGAGAAATTCTGGATCAGCTGGGCCTGCCGTTGCAGGGCCGTTTCCCCATCAATTTTCAGATCCTTCACCGTGGGGTAGCCGGTAATGAGCGTGGCCCTTCCGGCTGGTAGCGCCTGCGGGGTGCGCAGCACGGCGTCATTGAGATACGCGGCCTCGCTATCTGCTGAAAACAGGTTGCGAGCCATAGGGTCCAGAATCGCTCCGGCACAAATTTCGCCGTCGTACGCTACCCCTACGGAAGCGCAGAAAAACGCGATGCCCTGCACGAAATTTGAGGTGCCATCGATCGGATCCAAATAGAAAGTGACCGGCCCGCTCCCCTCAATCATCCCGTATTCTTCGCCAATAATGCTCGCCGTAGGGCACTGTGCGAGCAGGGCGTCGATCAGGATTTTCTCGCTCGCCCGGTCGTGTTCGGTTACTTGATCGTGCACGCCCTCCTTATACTCCACGTGCATATTCCCGCGGAATGCGCCGCGTAAATATTCCTCCACGCGGAGCACCGCGTTTTCGGCTTGGCGGCGTAACTGCCGGGCCGCTGCCACGCGTTCCGCGGCTTCCGGAGTACGGGGCTCCGAAGTAGTTGCCGCGGAAGTTGGCGCGGCAACTTGCGTGGCGGTTTCCGGTGCGGAGGTTTCCGGTGCGCTCGACGTCGCCGCGGAAGTTGCCGCCGCTTTTGCCCCTCGCGCCGGCAAACTCTGCAGAACGGAAAGCAACTCTGCCGGGTCGGCAACCGTCAAGTCCGGCTCCACCTCGGTTGCGAAGGGCCGTTTTTCGGCGTTCGGGGCGGGCATGAGCACCGCGCTGGCGGCGCCGGCACGTTTGCCGCACAATACGTCGCGATCAAGATGGTCGCCCACGTACCAGCATTGGGAAATTGGTACGCCGATCGCTTCCGCGGCGCGCCACAAGAACCGCGCATCGGGTTTGCGGATCCCGGCTTCATCGGAATATACCTCGGCCCGGAAAAAGCGGCTCAGCCCGTGGTCGCGGTTCCATTCGCGATGCACTCGGCCGGAAAGCGCATTGGAAGCTATCCCCACTGCGATGCCTTCCGCCCGGCACCATTCCAGGAGTTCGCGCGTGCCGCGCCGCATTTCCCGTTCCTCGCTACGCAATCCCGTGAGGTAACACAGATGGGAAGCATGTTCGGCTATTTGCCGGCGCAGGTGCTCTGGCCATTCCGCGGCCACGAAATCGAGAATGTACCCGGTATGGGTGAACTCGGGTGCCCGGGCTGGCCGGGCGAGCGCATTCCGCACGAGTTTCGCCGCGGTCTCCCCGGCTCGCACATCCGCTTCTATGCGTTCCAGCGGTAGCGCGCCATCGATAAGCTGCGAAATCTCGGCTGCAACTTCTTGCACCCACGTTTCCCGTTTCCGCGTACTGACGATCACGCCCCCAAAATCGAGGAGTATCCCGCGCGGGCGTTGCACAATAGAATTCATAGCCATTCTCCCACCCTATTAGTTACCTGCGAGCGCACACCGGTTAGTTACCTGCGAGCGCACACCGGTTAGTTACCTGCGAGCGCACACCGGGCCGTTTTACTTGTTATTGACCCGCCACAGATCGGTCCATTCCACCCGGGAATCCCAGTCTTCAGTCGCGCCCGCGTTATCGAAGAAGAAGATCTTGCTACGCATCGCGGCTGCACCGGAAGGATCTTCGGGTTGCGTAATGGCCGTATTCGAGGAGTACTTACCGTCGGAGATTTGCGGATCGATACCTTCTTCCGTCAGCGCGAAATGCACGAAGAGCTTCGCCGCATTCGGATTCTTGGTACCGGAAGCAATCACGATGGCCTTCGGAGCGGCCAGGCCGGCCCAAGGCTTGAGGTTATCGCACGTGCCCATGTGGTAGCCCTTTTCTTCAATGTTCCGGTACTTGGAAGAAGCCATGAGGCCCACGGGCGGTTCGCTTTGGCCCGGTGCTCCCACCGCGGCCGAAACGTTTTCATTCGAATCGGTCAAGATCGGAGAATTGGCGGCCAGCTTGCCCACCCATTCTTCGGTAGCAGATTCGCCCGCAAATTCCTTACCGAAATGTTCCTTATAGGCATCGCGCATTTCGGTTTCACCAAATTGGGACATTTGCGAGAACCAGTCGAGCATCTTATTGGCGCCTTCCGGATCTTCCATGGCCACCTTGCCCTTCCAATTCTCTTCCGTCAGCTCCCACACATTCGAAACCGGGCAAGAATCGTAGACCTCGGTGTTGTAGGTCCAGAAGTTCGGGTCATTGATCATAATCAGCGGATCGCGCTGGGCCGGTTCAATATCGTCTACCAGGTCCCCCGGAATCCAGGAATAAACGTGCCCGCTCGGCAATAGATCATTGGTAAGTGCCGGCACGTCTTGAATGGCGACCACATCGCCTTGCACATTGCCAGCCTGCGCTTCCCGGGTCACCATCTCGAATGCCTCGGCCGCATTCACTTTCACCCCGGTAGCCTCGATCCCGTATTTTGCGGTGAATGCCTCGGCCATGTCTTCCACTGCGGAAGCGTTATCGTAAATCGTGATCGGGCCTTCCTTCTTGGCAGCCGCGATCAGCTCCTCCAAATCAAAATCCGTATCCACGGTAGAAGCCGCCGACGGCGCACCGCTATTCTCCGTGGCCGCTTCCCCGTTGGAGCTACCGGTATTGGAACATCCGGTAAGGGCCAGGCAGATGCCGGCCATGCTCGCGAGCGCGGCCCGCAGTGTTTTCTTCGTTTTCATAGTTTTTCCTTGTTTTCCTTTTTGTATGTGTTTCCGTGTTGTTCCGGAGATTTACATTGCCTAGGTGTGCATTGACTAAGTTGTTGGGCAGCCGGCGCGGGTGTGCCGGGTGCGCCGGATCTGCCGGGTTTGCCGGGTGCGCCGGGTGCGCCGGATCTGCCGGGTTTGCCGGGTGCGCCGGGCAGTTGCGGCAGGCGCGAGCGCTGCTTATTTTGGCTACCGCCCTGTGTTATTTGGCTACCGCCCTGTGCGTTGCCCCGGTTCGATGCGGTTGCCCGCGGCGTTAAACAAGTGGATGGCTTCCGGCTCTACCCAGGCGATAGCCCGCTGCCCGTATTCGAGGGCCGGCCGGCGCGTAGCAGTGCCGAAGAATGTGGTATCTCCTTCTTTAGCTTCGATAATCCAGGATCCACCGGTGGGAAGGACGCCCGAAATCTCCACTTCGAATCGCAAAGCATCTGCCGGCACACCTACCGCACCAGCACTGGCGTTTGCTGCCGTGGGGCTACGCGTGCTGGCGTCCGTACCACGAATTTGCCCATTTCCGCCCGTAGCTCCCGTAGTGCCCGCACTGCCGGGTGCGGCTACTGGTACGAACCGCAAATCTTCGGGGCGGAAGCCGGCCGTATGGGCCTGCCAGCCGCGCGCTTGCAGCCAACGACCTAAGGCACCGTGCGCGGTTTCGGCGTCGATCATATTGATCGGCGGGGAGCCCATAAACTGAGCCACAAAGGTATTGGCGGGCCGCCCGTAGATTTCCATGGGGGTACCTTCTTGCTGGATTTTCCCTTCGTTCATCACCACGATGCGGGTGGCAAGAGTCATCGCTTCCCACTGGTCGTGAGTTACGAAAACCATTGTGGAACCAGTTTCCCGGTGAATGCGTTGGAACTCGGATCGCATTTCCAAACGCAAACGGGCATCCAGATTGGAAAGCGGTTCGTCCAGCAACATCACATTGGTGCGTGAGGCCAGAGTCCGCGCGATCGCCACCCGCTGTTGCTGGCCGCCGGAGAGCTCGGCCGGGTAACGCTGGGCGTACTGCGTGATCGCAAGTTTTTCCAAAGATTCATCCACGATCTGTTTTGTCTCGGTACGCGATAGACCTTGGCAGCGCGGGCCGAACTCCACGTTCTCGCGCACGGACATATGCGGCCAGAGGGCATAGCTTTGGAAAACGAGGGACAGATTGCGCCGCTCGGCCGGCACGCGGCGGGAGGCGACGACGTCGTCTACCACCTTGCCGCCGATCGAAATGGCACCCGAGGTAAGCGGTTCCAGGCCGGCGATCATTCGCAAGGTAGTGGATTTACCACACCCGGAAGGTCCGAGCAAACATAGGAACTCCCCCTCTTTAATTTCTAGGCTCACATCGTCAACCGAAGGCGTTTCGGCACCCGGGAAGACCTTCGTAACGTTTTGGAGAGACACGATGCTCATGGAACGTTCCTTTCAAAAACTTTGGTTTGGCACTGGAGATAGGGGTTAGGGATCGGCACTGCAAACAGCTGCGAGGCCGCGCGGCGTATATGCGCGGCGAATAACCGCGGCAAGGCTGTGGATAGCCGCGGCAAGGCTGCGAATAGGCGAAAATACACGGCCACTTTCTAACCTCCCATTCCGGTGGAAAGATCGGCTTTGAATAGCTTGCGGGCCAACCAGGTACCGGCCAGGGCGAGCACGCAAATCAGGGTGGTGATGGCATTGGCAGCTTGGTCGTATCCGGAATCCACCAGGTTCATGGAGAGCGTGGTCAGCAACTGTGTGCCGGGAGTGGCCAGCACCATCACCAGGGAAAGGCCTTGCACTCCGGAAACGAACGGGAGGAGGATCGCGGAGGCCAGAGCGCTGCGTTGAATCGGGAAGACGATGGTGCGCATGCGTTTCCACCAGCCCGCGCCCAGGATCTGCCCGGCTTCTTCCGGTTCTTTTCCAAGTTGCATCATGGCGGAAACGCCGGAGCGGGAGGCGAAAGGCATTTCGTCCATCATCATCGCGAAAATCAGAATCCATCCGGTGCCGTACAGGGCGGGAATGGGGCCGTGTGATTGGGCGAACATGGAAATATAGGCGGAAGCGAAAGCGATTCCCGGCACCAAATAAGGTGTGAAGGTCAAAGACCGTAGGGCCGTGCCGATCCACCGCCACGGGGAACGGACGGTTACGTAACCAACGAGCATGCCGAGCACGCCTGATCCTATGGCCGCCACGCCCACGAAGAGCAGCGTGTTCTTGGCGGCCTGCCAGGTAGCGGAGTTAATGAGAACGCCATCCCGGAAATTAGCGAAGGGAAGATCGGTGCCGATCCAGTAGTCGAGCGTGAAATTATCAGTGCTCATCACGCCGGGCGTGCGCATGACCGTGGAAAGCACCAGTGCACCGAGCGGTATCACTACCGAAATTAGGAACATGAGCACGATCGCGCTGGTTGCCCACGGTTTGGCGCGGCCCAGTTTTTGTACCTTGACGGCCAGCCCGCGCCCGGAAACGGTGGTGTATTTCTTCGTATTGCGCACGAAGGTGAAATCCACCCACAGGGAGCAAGCCCCAATTATTACCATGACCACGGAAATAACGGCTGCCACTCCGGTTTGGCGCGTATTGAGAGACTGGTACAAGGTAGTGGCCAGTACGTCAAAGCCGGCGGGTGTTCCCAGCACATAGGTAACCCCAAACTCGCCGATCACTTTTGCCACGATCAAGGTAGCCGCAGAAATAATCGAGGGTTTGAGCAAGGGCAGATAGACGCGCCAGGCCCGAATGGTCGGCTTGGCCCCGAAAATACGCGCAGCTTCGTCTAATTCTTCCGGAATATTGGCGATCGCATTGGTCACCAACAGGATCACGAAAGGTGTGAGATGCAAAATGAAGATAATCGCAATGGGTAATGGCCCGTAGGCGAGCCAGTCTGGTGGCGAAATGCCGAGCTGTTCCAACCACCCAATCGAACCGGCAGTTTTCCGGTTTTTGAAGATAATCCGCCAGGCGAGGGCAAAGGTCCACGCGGGGATCATGTAGGGCACGATCAGGGCCGTGGAAAACCATTTCCGCCCGGGCAGATCTGTACGCGTAAGCAAGAAAGCTACCGGCACGCCCAACGCAAGCGCGCCCACAATAGTAACCGCGGCTAGGCCCAACGTGTTGAGCAACGGCTCCCAAAAAATTATGGGAGAAACTTTGGAACTAACTGCGCGTTCCAGATAGTACGCAGTGAAGCTACCTTCCAGGCTTCCCGCCCGCCGCGCATCGCCCGGGTTTACTTGCACCGCGGAAAGTAAGAGGGAAATAACCGGCGCTAAAATCAGCACAGCAAAAAGCGCGAGAAGTAAGATTCCCAAGATTGTGGCCGGATTGGTGAGGGCGAGGTGCAGGTGATACCAAGAAAAACGGCGGCGACGCCGTGACGGCGAGTGTTCGCGTGCACCGGCTTGGGTTGTTTTTGGCGGGGAGTTCCGGCGTGTTTCCGGGGGTGATTTCTGATGCTTCTCTAGCGGCTGGTTTCCTCGTGACTGCTTGTCTAGTGGCTGGTTGTCTAGTGACCGTTTGCCTAGCGGCTGCTTGCCTAGCGGCTGGTGTTTCTCCGGTGGAAGGTTTTGCGCTGAATCCACGGCTGCCCCACCCTTCGCGTCTGTCTCGGTAACGCTGCTGTATGCGCTGTACCTCGTTGAGGTACTTACCTACTTCGTTCTTGACGGACAGTTACGCTAATAAGCCCACATAAATTCAGGGTAAAGCTTTTGTGAATAAAAAGTTTCCGGGCGCAGATCACATTTCGGGCGGTAATGTTTTATTGCGAGACGCGCGGCCAGGTAATTCTCCTGCTGGGCAGATGCAGATCGCCTACCGGGCAGCCACTTTCTTCCGGGTTAGCGCGAGGTGCCGGTAAAATCTCCCACCTTTTCCAGATAGCACTTTCCGCACAGGGATTCGTAGCCAACCTCGCCGTCGATCGCTACCTGTTCCCCTTCCGAAACGAAAACACCATTCACGGTACGACCATTGAAAATCGCTTTACGCTGGCACCGGCAAATCGTTTTCAATTCCTCGATCGAATGCGCGACCTGCAAAAGCCTATCCGAGCCGGGGAACCCGTGCGTTTGAAAATCGGAACGCAAACCGTAACAAATTACTGGTATATCTGCTTTGAGCACTACGCCCATGAGTTCGTCAACTTGCCGCGGATCCAAGAATTGTGCCTCATCAATAAGCACGCAGGCCAGCGGCGCTTTTTCATTTTCGACGACGACTATGCGGTACAGGTTTTCGGTAGGCGCTACCACGTAATCCACCTGGCGTTCGGTTCCGATGCGGGAGGAAATGCGGTCATCGGCCTTAGTGTCTATCGCGGACTTAATTAGCAGCACCCGCATTCCGCGCTCTTCGTAGTTATGCGCGATTTGTAAGAGGGCAGTGCTCTTCCCGGAATTCATTGCTCCGTATCGGAAATACAGTTTTGCCACAGCTTTCCTCCTCCACTACGTGCCGCGGTAACCTCGGCCCGCGGGTGGATATGCTCCCCCGCGGGCCTTAACTATAAACGGATAAAACCCACCGGCGCGCCGCGGCTTACCGCGCGGCTGCTGCCCGTTCCAGACCGGCCGCAATCAGGCCGGTAAAAAGCGGGTGCGGGGCATCCGGGCGGCTCTTAAATTCTGGATGCGCCTGGGTGCCCACATAATACGGGTGGAGTTGCCGCGGCAGTTCCACGAACTCGACCAGAGAATTATCTGGCGAGGTTCCCGAAATGTGCAGCCCGGCCGCCTCTAACTTTTCGCGGTAGGCCGAGTTCACTTCGTAGCGGTGGCGGTGCCGTTCGGAAACTTCCCGCGTGCCATAAAGTTCAGCCGCGAGGCTCCCTTCCGCAAGCACGGCCGGGAAAGCACCGAGCCGCATGGTTCCGCCCAGGTCTCCTTCCCCACCAATAAAGCGGGCTTGTTCCGCCATGGTAGCAACCACCGGATGTGGGGTGGCAGGAGCAAATTCGGTGGAATTAGCACCTTCCAGCCCGGCCAAGTTGCGGGCGGCTTCCACCACCATGCATTGCAGGCCGAGGCAAATCCCGAGGGCCGGGATTTGATTTTCCCGCAAGAATTGCAGCGCCCCAATAATTCCTTCGATACCGCGGTCCCCGAATCCGCCCGGAATCACCGCGGCCTGTACCCCAGCTAGAGCCTGGCGGGCACCTTCCGGCGTCGTACACGAAGCCGACTCCACCCAGCGCACCCGCACACGCCGCCCGTAGGCGAAACCGGCCGCGTGTAGCGCTTCGACCACGGAAAGATACGCATCGTGCAAGTCCGTATATTTGCCCACCAGCGCCACTTCGAGCGGTTCGCGATGTTCGGCCTGCGCGATCGCGGCAAGCAACTTCTCCCACTTTTCCCAAACGAATTCCTGCGTGCGCAAACCCAGCCGCTCCACTGCATAAGAATCGAGGCCTTCGGCCCGCAATACGCTCGGCACCTCGTAAATCGAATCGGCATTCGGGCAGGAAATAACCGCCGCTTCGTCAATATCGCACATGAGCGCGATCTTCTTTTTAATGCCCGCGCCCAGGCCAGTGGCCGAACGGAGCACGATGGCATCGGGCTGAATACCCAAAGAGCGCAGGGCCGCCACCGAATGCTGCGTAGGTTTGGTTTTTTGTTCGCCCGCGGCCGCCAGATAAGGCACCAGGGAGACATGAATAAACATGCAGTTTTCCCGGCCAATCAGATGGCGCACTTGGCGGGCCGCTTCCAGGAAGGGCTGCGATTCAATATCGCCCACGGTACCGCCAATTTCCGTAATGATTACGTCTGGGGCACTACTCGCGGACGCGCCCGCTTGGGCACGCATACGGGCAATAATCTCATTGGTGATATGCGGGATTACTTGCACGCATTCGCCTAAATATTCGCCGGCGCGTTCGCGCCGTAGCACTTCCTGGTAGACCTTACCGGTGGTGCTATTAGCGTCTTTGGTGAGGTTAACGCCTAAAAAGCGTTCGTAGTGCCCAATATCAAGGTCCGTTTCGGCGCCGTCTTCAGTGACAAAAACTTCACCGTGCTGGAACGGATTCATGGTTCCCGGATCCACGTTGATGTAGGGGTCAAGTTTTTGCATTACGACCTTAACACCGCGGGCCCGCAACAAATTGCCCAGGCTCGCCGCGGTAATTCCCTTCCCCAAAGAAGAGACAACCCCGCCGGTAATAAAGATCTGTTTCGTCTGCTGCGAGTGCTGAGACTGCTGCCGTGGATTCGCGCCTGCCGCGCCCAAAGTTTTCTTCACGGACCTCCAGCTTAAGCCCGCTCTACCTGCTTGCGCAAGCGGGTACTACGACTTGTGCAAACAGGTACGACGACGCCGCCCAAACGGACCGCTTCTCCGCGCTCTTTTCGCGCCTAATTTCCGCGCTTTGGGGCCGCACCTCGACCTTATTTTAGAGCCGAATCTCCACGCCGGTTTGGATGGAACTTGCAAATTTTTAGCCGAGCAGTCAGAATGTCTTCAAATACGATTCATTTGTTTCACGAAGGAACTCTTATGCAGCACACGTTGCCTCTCGCAATGCCCCTGGCCCTCGCCTCTGCGATGATGATGCCGGGCATGCTCATGTGTGCTGATCCCGCTTCCGTGAAACACAGCCGAATGTGACTTCACGCAGAATTTGTGAGCGGGATGCGAAAAGCTTCCCGCTCTTTTCGTTTTAGCTATCGCGGATTTCGCCGGCAGTAAGCCTTACCGGCAGGGCAGTAAGCATTACCAAAACGTGCGTAAGTATTACCAAAAGGCGATGCAGCCAGGGCAAAGCATCATTTCGGTCACGCACCAGCCAGCAGCACGCCGCTTTGGAAAATTTCCCGCACCGGCAAGGTGCTAGCGGTGGCAAGCACGGCGACGGCGTCGAACATGAAAAGGTACACCCGCAGCGGTAAGCCCCCGCAGCGGCTAGGTAGCCCGTAGCGGCGAGGAAACCCGTAGCGGCGTCAAACCTGAACATAAATAGAAACCCGCAGGTAGCACTAGCTAAACAGGAACCGGCACAGAAAATGCGCCGGGCCGTATCATCCTCTATGAGAATCCTCTATAAGAAGGGAAAACGGGAATGAGTTCACCCCAGGCAGCGGAAAGGTCTGCCCCCAGCGAGCCGGCGCTCATCGAGCTGGAAAACATTACGAAAACATTCGTGGATGGTGATTCGCGCACGGTCGCGGTCAACGATGTGAGCTTGCGTATTAATCGGGGCGATATTTTCGGCATTATCGGGTTTTCCGGGGCGGGGAAATCGACTCTGGTGCGGTGCGTGAATCTGCTCGAACGGCCAGAACACGGGAAAGTGCTGGTGGGCGGGAAAGATCTCACGCAGCTTAGTGCCCGCGAATTGCGCCACGAACGCACCAAGATCGGCATGATTTTTCAGCATTTCAATCTGCTCCCTTCCCGTACCGTGGCCGAAAACGTGGCCTATCCGCTACGCGGCTCGGGCCTGCGCAAACAAGAAATTCGGGAAAAGGTAGCCCACCTTTTAGACCTGGTAGGCATCGGGGAAAAAGCCGGCGCACATCCCGGAGAACTATCCGGCGGGCAAAAGCAACGGGTGGCGATCGCCCGGGCGCTGGCCAACGACCCGGAAGTCTTGCTATGCGATGAGGCTACCTCTGCGCTGGACCCGCAAACCACGCAACAGATTTTGGAACTTCTGGCCAGTTTGCAAAGAAAACTTGGGCTTACGATCCTGGTGATCACACACGAAATGGCCGTGGTGAAACAGATCTGCAACAAAGTGGCCGTAATGGAAAGCGGAAAGGTGATTGAGCAGGGCGATATCCTGCAGGTTTTCACCGATCCGCAAGAAGAGGTGACCCAGAATTTCATTCGTTCCACTTCGCAGCTCACGAAGGCAGAACGGCTGATTGCGGAAGGTTCGCCGGTAACGCAGATTAACGACGGCGAGCTGATTGTGCGGCTGCGTTACCGTACTAGCAATGTTTCCGAACCTATTGTTTCCGGGGTTTCTCGGCGATTCGGAATCAATTTGAACATTATTTTTGCGGATGTGGAGATTGTGGCGGGCAGCCCGGTGGGCGGGATCGTGGCCATAGTTTCCGGCCCGGATCGTTCCATCAGCACGGCTTTGGCTTATTTGCGCGAAAACAATATCGGTACGGAGGTGCTTAAAGATGCACGACTTCCTCGTTAGCATTATTCCGAATGTGATGGCCCGCCTGCCCGAGTTTTATCAGGCCATTATTGACACGATTGTAATGACGGTATGGTCGGGGGTTATTTCTTTCCTGCTCGGGCTAGTTTTTGGCATCGTGCTCGTGGTAACCAAGCCGGGCGGTATTTTGCAAAATGCGCCCCTCTACCAATTCACCGATAAGGTAACGAATATTTTCCGCTCGATTCCCTTCATCGTTTTGCTTACGGCCGTGATGCCACTTTCGCGCCTGATTATGGGTACGGCTATCGGCGTGGAAGGAGCGATTGTGCCCCTGGTATTCGGCTGCACGCCGTTCTTCACCCGCCAGGTAGAAAGCGCCCTTTCGCAGGTTGATCCGGGGCTGGTAGAAGCCGCACAGGCCATGGGGAAAAGCGCGCCGGATATTATCTGGAACGTTTATCTCAAAGAATCCATCGCGCCTCTGGCCCGCGCTACCACGATCACCACGATTTCACTCATTGGGCTAACCGCCATGGCCGGAGCCGTCGGCGCCGGCGGGCTCGGTAATTTCGCCATTCAATACGGGCACGACCGCAACATGCTCGACGTAACTTGGGTAACCGTACTGGTTTTGATCCTGATGGTTTCGATCGTGCAGATAATCGGCAATCGGATAGCCCGCAAGAACACTTGGAACTAAAAACTTTTTATTGGACACGAAAGGAAAATGAAACTCATGAGAATTAGGAAAGCACTTGTTGCCGCTACCGCTTTTGCCCTCGCCTTGACGGGGTGCGGGGGTTCGGGTGGCAGCTCGAGTAGTTCGGCCGACGCCGGAAAGGACGCCCGCACTACGGTCAAGCTAGGGGTTGTGGGTACCGTCTACGAGGATCTGTGGAAGCCGGCTACGCAGAAGCTGGAAAGCGAAGGTATCGATGTGAAATTCGTGCAGTTCGCTGACTATACGACGCCGAACAATGCGCTCAACTCTGGCGAAATTGATCTCAATGGTTTCCAGCATGAGACCTTCTTCGAAAATGACATCAAGCAGAACAACTACAAGATTACAAACATCGGTTACACCTTTATCGTGCCGTTGAATCTGTATTCGGAGAAGATCAAGTCTGTAGATGAACTCAAGGATGGCGATACGGTAGCGATTCCGGATGATCCGACTAATGGTGGCCGGGCCTTGCGCGTGCTTCAATCGGCAGGGATTTTGAATCTCAAACCGGAAGCTAGCGATTTGCCAACCGTTGCAGACATTGCGAGCTTCAATAAGCAGGTGGAGATCAAGGAACTCAAGGCGAATATTATTGCTTCTTCTTTGCCGGACGTGACGGCTGGGATCGTAAATGATGCCTTCGCACTCGATTTCGGGTTGGGGTCTGACAAGGTGATCTACGAAGACACCACGCTTGACGACCGGCGCTACTGGAATATTGTGGCCGCGAGTACTTCCGATCTGGAAGATCCGGCGAAGGTGGAAACCTACCGCAAGGTAATCAAGGCCTTCCAGACGGATGAAACCAACGAGCTGTTCCAGACCGAATTCGATAGCCACTTCGTGAAGGCCGGCTGGGACGAAGACTTGCTCGCAGGCAAGTAGAAGAGATTTGCTCGCGGACAAGTAGAAGAGATTTGCTCGCGGACAAGTAAAACTGGCGGGCAGCCGGAGCTGGCTGAATCTAGCGGGCCGCGGGGTGGGAGGCTAATTGTCTCCCACCCCGCGGCCCGCTTTTGCATCTAGGCCCGTTTATGCATTTTGAATGCGAGGTTTAACGCAGCACCTTGAAACCGGCCTATTTGCGTCCCTGTGCCGGGCGATTCGGGGCGCTGTACGCTTGCCGCGGGCTCGCGGCTGCGGCAGCGTGCCAGAATCGCGGCGCTGCCCGCTATTTGGCTTGGCGCCGGGCGTAGGCACGGCGGCCAAATTTGCAAAGTTCTTCCACGGCCAGTACCACAAGGCCCGCTCCGATGGCTAAGCCCCAATGTTGCGGAGCTAAGGAAACCGTGCCGAAGGCGCTCTGTAAGGGAGCCCATTCCACCACGGCAATTTGCAAAACGATGGCCAGCACGATCGCTCCCCACAGCCAGTGGTTAGAGAACATGTGCTTGAAAGCAGTGATAGTGGCAGACCGCGAATTGAGCGCATTCGTCAACTGCATAAACACCAGGGCGGTAAATACGGTAGTGCGGGCCGCCGCGAATTCTTCGCCCGGGGCCGCTAAGTGTTCGAGGCCTCCAATAAATCCTCCGGGGAGGCACAGGTCGTAGACGGCCAAAGAAGTCAGGCCCATTACCAGGCCGATCAGAATAATCTGTTCCCACATGGTCCGATCAATCACCGGCGCCCCGAGCGGGCGCGGCTTGCGTTTCATAACGTCGTCGACCTCGGGATCTACCCCCATAGCAAGTGCCGGCCCGGAATCTGTAACCAAATTGATCCACAGAATCTGGGTGGCGAGGAGCGGTACTACGGTGGCGGCCGGGTTTTGCGGATCGTGGAGGCCGATCAGCCCGCCGCACACCACCCCCAAGAAGACGGTGAATACTTCGCCCATATTCGAGCTGAGCAAGTAGCGCATGAATTTGCGAATATTGTCAAAAATATTGCGACCTTGGCGCACGGCCGCCACAATCGTGGCGTAGTTATCGTCCGCGAGGATCATTTTCGCCGCTTCTTTGGTAACTTCCGTACCGGTGATTCCCATGGCGATCCCAATATCGGCAGTTTTTAGGGCCGGCGCATCATTCACGCCGTCGCCCGTCATCGCCACAATCTGCCCCTGCTTTTGCAAAGACTCCACGATCTGCAATTTATGTTCCGGCGCCACCCGCGCATACACATCAGTGCGGAGCACTTCCCGGTCCAGTTCTTCCTGGCTCATCCGGCTAATCTGCTGGCCGGTAAGCACCGCCGATACCTTCTCGGCTTCTTCGCGCGGCATACTCATCCCGAGCTCTTCGGCAATGGTTTGCGCGGTAACGGGGTGATCCCCGGTAATCATCACGGTACGGATTCCTGCCCCGTGTGCCTGCCGAATTGCTTCTTTAGCTTCCGGCCGCGGCGGATCAATAATTGCCACCGTGCCTATATAGGTCAGTTCCGTTTCCGAAACCTCCCCAAAGTCTTCCGCTTCCGCTGCCTGCGCGGGCCGCAAAGCCACCCCTAAGGTGCGATAGCCGCGGGCGGAAAGCGCTTCCACGCGGGTCAAAATCTTTTTCGACGCCGCGGGCGTGAGCGGGCGGCTCTGCGTTTCCCCACCCACATATTCGGCGGTGCAATGCGTCAGCAAAACATCGGGCGCACCCTTGGCATACAACACGTAGCGCGGGCCCGGCGTGCTCGTAGGCTCCTCATCTGGCTTTTGGATTGCTCCGGGAACGTGTAGCGATTCGTCGATTTTTACAAGCACAGACATAAGTTTGCGGGCCGAATTGAAGGGTACTTCCGCAATCCGTTCCACCGCGGCGGGCCCTATTTCCCGGTTCAGTCCCAATTTGGGGCCGGCTACCAGGAAAGCAGCTTCGGTGGGGTCTCCCAAGATCTCCCAATCCCCCAGTTCATTTTCGGTGAGCTGGGCATTATTGGCAGCCATTCCGCCAATAATCACCTGTTTTGCTTCCTGCTGTGTGGGGAGCGGATCCCCTTGCGTAATTTTTGCTTCCCCTACCGGTTCATAACCGGTACCGGTAAGTTCCACCGTGCCAGAAGCGGTAACGATCTTCCGGATCGTCATCTCATTGCGCGTGAGCGTGCCGGTTTTATCGGAGCAAATCACCGAGGTAGAGCCCAGAGTTTCTACCGAATGCAAGTCCTTCATAATGGCTTTGCGGCGGGCCATGGCTTGCACGCCAATTGCCAACACCAAAGACAAAATGGCCGGCAACCCTTCCGGTACGGCCGCCACTGCCAAAGAAACTCCGAGCAGCAAAATATCAACCGCTTCGTGTAAAGAGCTCACGCCGTTGATAATCCACAGCGCGGCCATCACCGCGAGCGCAATAACAATCACGAGCAGGCCCAAAGTTTTCGAAATCCGGGCGATTTCTTTTTCGAGCGGGGTGGGAGCGCTTTCGGTTTCGTCCAAAAGCGTGGCGATTCTTCCCACTTCGGTATCCATCCCGGTGGCCGTTACTACGGCCCGGCCCACGCCGGAAGTAACCGCAGTCCCCTTGTAAACCATATTGAGACGGTCACCAATACCGGTTTCTTCTTCCAAGGTTTGGGGATTTTTCTGCACGGCCATAGATTCCCCGGTGAGGGAGGCCTCCTGGATATGCAAGGCGGTGGCGCTCAGCAAGCGGCCATCTGCTCCCACCGCGGTGCCTTCGGAAAGGGAAAGAATATCCCCCGGCACGATTTGCGAAGCAGAGATTTCTTGTAGTTTGCCGTCGCGGAAAACTGTGGCCCGGGCGGCTGCCATCGTGGCCAGCGCGGCCACGGCATCTTCGGCCTTATTTTCTTCCACAAAGCCGATAACTGCGTTGGCGATAATAATCACCGCTATTACCAGGGTGTCGATCGGTAGGCCGCTGGCGCCTTCCAGCCCCCAGGCCAGAAGGGAAATTACGATCGCGCCGAATAGTAAATAAATCAGCGGATCTTTGAGTTGCCTTACAAAACGCTTCCAGGCCGGTTCGGGTTCTTTTCCCACCAATTCATTGTTTCCGTAGCGGGTGAGGCGAGCCTGAGCTTCCGTAGTGCTCAGTCCCGTGCCCGGATCTACAGCGAACTGGGAGGTTACCTCCTGGGCCGAGAGTAGCGAAACATCTTGCAATTCTTGGTGCTCCTTTGGATAGGTATAGCTTGCCGGGAGCACGCGAAGGCCCTGCAGGCACCGCGCCTAAAGGCCTTCGATGCGGCCAGCTATCCCACTCTATCCGCCTTCGGTCCCGCTGTGTTCCACACTGGTCCCAAGCTCCGCACAGGTTATTGCATAAAATCTGCCGCCGCCCACAGCAAATCTGCCGCCGCCCCAGAAAATCTGCCGCCGCCCACAGCCGCAGTCCGTATAACCAGAACGGGAATCCCTAAAACCAGAACCTCAATCGATATAACCAGAACGGAAATCCCTAAAACCGGAACCGCAACCCGTAAAACAGGAACGGGAGTTTCGAACGGTCCCGGCACAGACCGTTCGAAACTCCCGTTCCTGTTTCCTATCCGAGGGTGCGATCTTGCAAGCAAGGCCGCACTGCCGGAGCGAATATTCTTAATACATAGATAATATTATCCTGCACCTTATTCAGTACTATGCTTACGCGATTCAACGCTATCCTTGCGCGCTGCTCGGCTGATCGGCCGGGCACACAGTTCCTTCGGCTGGCAGTTCACCGCGGCGCAAATAATTCGTAGCAACAGTATCCGCGCACGTCGAAAGATCGGAATAGCTGGCCCCATGCCCGCTACCCGCCACCGTAAGCAAGCGGGCCTGGCCTAATTGGGTACGTAATTCTTCCGCGTATTTATACGGGGTGGCATGGTCCCCGGTAATACCGATCACCAGCACGGGATTCGAAACCTGGGAAGCGTCGAAAGTATCGGTAATATCCGTGCCGGTTTCGGGTAGTACCGCACATTCGAATTCCGTCAGTTCGCCCAGGATCTTATCGCGCGCCGGCTTGCCACCGTAGAACTCGGGAATCCCGTTCTCTTCCATATAAGCCAGCAAACCGGCTACATCCGGCGTCTTTTCCGCCGAAGGGCACACCACCAGTTGCCCCGCGGTATCGATTTCTGATCCGGGCTCGGCCGCCTTGGCAACCACTTCATCGCGAGCCGCCACATCGCCTTGCCGGGCCTTGCCCAATAGGTCTAAAGCGCTGGCGCGATCTCCATACAGGGCGCTGGTCAGGTATGACTGCAGTTCCGCACCGTGCATGGCAGTTCCATCGCTGGCCACGAGCGGGGTCGCCTCCAAAGATTTCTTGAAGTCCAACATTTCCCGCTCGGAAGTAAAGGGGCAAGTCACTGCTTCCCCTTCCAAGGTGGTTAGTTGCCCACAAGAATCTGCAAGTTTGCCCACCGCGCTCGCCACGGCCAATTTTTGATCGTACAGTGCCCGCAAACCAGCCCAGGCGGAGGCTTGCGCCGAATCCAAAACCATGCGCCCAGCTTTTTCGGGGAACAAAGTAGCGTAGGTGGCTCCCAGCACCGTCCCGTAGGAATAGCCCAAATAGTTTAGTTCTGGTGCGCCGCTAATCGCGCGTAACATTTCCAGATCGCGAGCCACATAGGAAGTCCCCATGAAATGTGCCAGCGGGCTCGATTCGGCGCATTCAGCTAATTGCACAGCTGCCAGCTTCGAATCACTTTCGCATCGCACGGCCGCCGAATTACCGATCCCGCGCGGATCAAATCCCCACAGTTCATAGTCTTCCAACACGGACGCAAAGGCCGGTGAGGTAGCCATCACCATGGAATGCTGCACGCCGCCAATCCCTGGCCCACCCGGGTTGGTGAACATTACCTTGGGCTTTTCCTGTCCACCGCGGGTAGGAATCTTCGAGACGGCTAGCTCAACCGTTCGCGTATCGCCAGGATCGGCCCAGTTCAACGGCGCCTTCACGGTGCCGCACTGGAATGTGCTGACGTCTGTGCCGCTTTGCGTTGCCAGTGCGGCAAGTTCTTCGCTCAGGCCGTCTGCTTCCGTGCACGGCCGCCAAGAAATATCTTGCGTATAAAAATCCGCGAAATTCTTTTCCTGCCAGGAAGCAGAAAGCTCGGTACTCGCCACCCGGCTCCGAGCGCTTGTATTACTGCCAGTCCCGCTATTGTTCGCCGGGTGCTGCCCGGCCGCGGCAGCCGCTGCACTACTCTGACTGGCACCCGCAGCGCTTGTGTCCGGCGTTTTACCAGGGCCGTTACATCCGGCCAAAGCGCAAGCTAATGCCAGCGCCGCACCCATTGCCAACCGAAAGTGACGCCCGGGGAAGGTACGGATGCGGGAAGTACGCGCGCGCGATGTATGCGCGCGGGAGGGGATCGATGTGTGTGTCACGAAGGGATCTCCTTGTAGTCGAGCCGCACTATCCCCACCACTCGTGCGGCACGCGCCCGGGCTTGGTGTTCCCGCGGGCAAATTTTTGAGATGAGTGGTGAGGGTAGACGAGGAACTCCCTCTACCGAGCTTCCATCCCACCCGGCATTTCTACCGGGCGTTACTTTATCTGGCCCCGCTGGCCCGCCGCGCACGTTTTTCTCATTCCCGAGTACTACGACCCCAGACGTATTTCCACGGTCTCACCGTGCGGCTTTCTGAAATACCGCCGCACTGCTTTAGCGGTACCGCCGCGCTACTTTCCTATGGCCCCGCCGCGTTTTAGCGGCACGGCCGCGCGCCTTTCCAATGGTCCGGCCGCGCGGCCGCAGGTTTTGTTTTGCGCTTCTTCTTCCACCTTGCCCGCGCTTTTACCGCTTGCTTCCCGCCGCAATACCAGTGCGGAATTCGACGACGTCGCCGTCTTGCATCACGTACTCCTTGCCTTCTTGGCGAAGCTTGCCGTGTTCTCGTGCCTGCGCGATCGAACCTTCAGCCACGAGCTCATCGAAGCTGATCACATCGGCCTTAATGAACCCCTTCTCGAAATCGGAGTGGATTACCCCGGCGGCTTGCGGAGCCGTATCACCCTTGTGAATCGTCCACGCCCGGGCTTCTTTCTCCCCGACGGTGAGGAAAGTTTGCAGGCCGAGCGTGTCAAAGCCCACGCGGGCGAGTTGGTCCAAGCCTGATTCCGTTTGCCCGGTAGCTTCCAACATTTCCTTTGCTTCGGCGTCGTCCAGCTCAATAAGTTCGGATTCGAATTCAGCATCCAAGAAAATTGCTTGCGCGGGTGCCACAAACTCTTCCAATTCTGCCCGCAACTCGGTATCAGCCAAACTGGCATCATCCGCATTGAACACGTAAATGAATTTCTTGGACGTCATGAGCTGGAAACTCTTGAGCACATCCGGATCAAATTCAGCAGCATGATTAGAAAGCAGTTCACCGCGCTGCAACAAATCTTCAGCTTTTTCTGCCGCGGCCAGGGTTTCCGGCGGCGTCTTCTTCCCCGTCACTTCTTTCCGCAACCGGGGAATAGTGCGCTCCAGGGTCTGCAAGTCCGCGAGAATCAGCTCCGTGGTAATGATCTCAATATCGTCCTTGGGATCCACGCGGCCTTCCACGTGCGTGACGTCTGGGTCTGCGAACACGCGGGTCACCAAACAAATCGCATCAGCTTCCCGGATATTAGCCAAGAACTGGTTGCCCAGGCCCTCCCCTTCCGAGGCCCCGCGCACAATCCCCGCAATATCCACGAAAGAAACCGTGGCGGGAATGATCTTCTTAGCCCCGAACATATCCGCCAGCACTTGCAGGCGGTTATCGGGGAGCGGCACCACACCAATATTCGGTTCAATGGTGGCGAAGGGATAGTTCGCGGCGAGCACGCCCGCCCGCGTCAAAGCATTAAATAGAGTCGATTTGCCCACATTGGGCAGTCCAGCAATACCAATTGTCAAAGCCACAGGCCCATCCTAGCTGTTCCCGCCCTGCCCCGTGCTCGCTATAGTTTTGAGGGAAGCCACAAGTAGACGCGAACCAGCTGGTAAAACACGGATCACTTGGACGAGTTAGGTGCTGAATTATGAAAGTAGCTTTGGTTTTAGGTTCGGGCGGAGCTCGCGGCTGGGCTCATATCGGGGTGATTGAGGAGCTCGAAGCGCGCGGGCATGAAATCGTGGCGGTAAGTGGCTCTTCCATCGGCGCCGTCGTCGGCGGGGCCTGGGCGGCAGGAAAACTTCCCGAACTCAAAGAATGGATCACCGGTCTGACCAAACGCGAAGTGCGTAAATATTACGACTGGTCACTGGGCGGGCCCGGGCTCTTGCGCGGCGAGAAAATCACGGCCGCGATCGCCGGCGTCGTTGGTAACCCGCGCATCGAAGACCTACGCGCACCCTTCACCGTGGTATGCGTAGACCTGCTCACCGGGCGCGAGGTCTGGTTCCAAAAAGGTCCGCTCCAGCCGGCTATCCGCGCTTCTTTCTCCCTGCCCGGCATTTTTTGGCCGGTGCGTGTGGGAGACCGCATTCTCGTAGACGGCGGCGTTCTCAACCCGCTTCCCGTGGAACCGGTTTTGCCCACGGATTTTGATGCGGTGGTAGCGGTTAATTTGCGCGGCCCGGTACTGCACGATCCGCACGAACAGTACCTGGAAGCAAAAGTTTCCGGGGAGAAAAATGACGACGCCGCAGCGACTTCCGGCAACGATACTTCCGGCAATGGTGCTTCCAGCAACGCTACTTCCGGCCTTACCGCGCCCTTGCGAGCCGTGGCAGATTCGCACATTTTTCATCGCGCCGGCGCGGCCCTCGAAGGTCTGCGGGAAAATATGGCCCAGCACAGTAAAGGATTCACGGCGGCTACCCGGGCGGCGATTTCCGAGGCGATACACCATAGGGACCCGCAAGCGCACCCCACTCCGGAAACCGAAAGTACCGCGAGCGCGGCGGCCCGGGAACTGGATATTGACGCGCCAACTTTTGGGCACAATCGGGCAATTGAAAGCCACGTGGAAGCGCCGGAGGAGATTTTGCCGGATTTGCCGAAAGGCATGAGTTTATTCCAGGTGGGTGAGCTCGCGATCGCGGCGATGCAAAATGCGATTGGGCGCTACCGGGCGGCGGCGATGCCCGTCTCGGTGCGAATTGAAATCCCGGCGGACATTGTGGATACTCTCGATTTTCATATGGGGAAAGAAATGATTGCGTACGGGCGGGAAAAGGCTGCCCGCGCTCTCGACGATTTTCCGCGCGCGAACTAGGGTTTCCGCGCCCTAACTCGGGTGCTAACTAGGGGTTTTCCGCGCGCGAAGTGCAGGGTTTTCCGCGCGCGAGCTAGGGATTTTCCGCGCGCGAACTAATTGTGTCGGAGGGGCGTGCTGGAATAGGCACATGGAGATTTCAGCACAGGTATTGGTCGCGCTTTTGGTGGCCTTGGCTATCGGTTTAGGTTTGGGGATTGTGCTCGGGCGGCTCTCCAAACCGGCCGGGGAACGCCAAGCGGTGGAACAGGCCCGCAAGGAGCTCGCGCAGGTGCAGGCGATGCAGGCGGCCGCCGAGGCGCGCGCGGAACGGCTCGAACAGGAAAACAATGGGCTCATTGAGCGCGCCCAAACTGATTCCACCCTGTTACGTACCCTCACCCCGATCGCCGAACAGCTGGAACGCATGGATAAGGGGGTGCGCAATCTGGAAACTAATCAGTCTGCGCAGCAGGCGAAACTCTCCCAACAATTGGTGCAGGCAGCCCGCACCCAAAATGATTTAGCGCGGGAAACTTCATCTTTGCGGGCGGCATTGAGCTCTACCTCGGCGCGCGGCATGTGGGGTGAGGCGGAACTGCGGCGCATTGTAGAAGCGGCGGGCATGTTGCCACACGTGCATTTTGAGGAACAGGTAACGCTCCATAATTCGTCTTCCGGGGCGGATACTTTGCAACGCCCCGATATGGTGATCCATCTGCCCGGTGGTGCCCATATTGCGGTAGACGCCAAAGTTCCGCTCAGTTCCCTTTTGCGCGCCCAGGCGATTGACCCGGTAACCCAGGAGGAAGCGGCCCGCCAGGAAGAACTTTTGCAAGACCATGCCCGGGCGGTGCGTTCCCATGTGCGAGCTTTGAGCAAACGCTGCTATCACGCCCAATACCCTTCCTCTCCCCAATTGACCGTAATGTTTTTGCCGGCAGAATCTTTGCTAGCAGAAGCGGTGCAACGCGACCCCACGCTTTTAGAAGATGCTTACGCGGGCGGGGTGGCACCGGTTTCTCCTTCTTCTTTGCTCGCGCTTTTGCGGGCGGTGGCAGCCGTTTGGGCTTCGGCGCAGGTGACCGAAGAAGCGCAGAGTATTGCCGCGCTCGGCCGGGAGCTAACTACCCGGCTTTCCACCGTGGTACAGCATCTAAATCGTTTAGGTAACGCTTTGGGCCGTTCGGTGGATTCCTATAATTCGGCAATTGGTTCTTTGGAATCGCGCGTGCTGGTAACTGCCCGCCGCTTTGCTTCTCTAGATCCGGATCTTCCCCAACCTTCTCCAATAAATGACGACGCCGCCCAAGTCCGCCGCATCACAAACCCGGAACTACGGGCACATTTTGAGCACAATAATGACGACGAAAAGGACTGGTAGCGGCTCAGGAACAGCTGACTAGAGGTACAGACCCGGATACTCGTCCTGTGCATGCAAAAAGCCGGTTGCTAGAATGCTGAAGCAGTACGGAAGGAAGGTTAATGGCGTCGAAAATCCCGGTTCCGGCACATTTACCGCAACGCGCGGCTCAGACCAGCCCGGAACACCCTTGGCCAGTGCGGCTCTTGGCGGTCAAAATCCGCGAATACGTGGCCGCTATGTCCGGGTTGTGGGTAGAAGGCGAAGTCATCACCTTGCAAAGGCGCCCCGGTGCCCGCGTACAATTCCTCACTTTGCGCGATCTGGAAGAAAACTATTCGATGACGGTCAAAATTATGACCCATCTACTTCCCCTCGGGGTACAGCCAGGATCGCGCGTAGTAGTGTGGGCAAAACCGGACTATTACGCCGTCAATGGTTCTTTGGCCCTGTGGGCTAAAGAAATCCGTCCCGTAGGGGTGGGAGATATTCTCGCCCGCATTGAAGCACTCAAAAACCGTTTAGCAGCGGAAGGACTTTTCGATTCGCGTCGCAAAAAACCACTCCCCTTCCTCCCGCGCGCTATCGGCCTGATTGTGGGCCGCAATACCAAAGCTAAAGAAGACGTGATGGTCAACGCTTCGATTCGGTGGCCGGGCGTGACTTTCGAAGTGCGGGAAGTGCAAGTGCAAGGCCAAGGTGCGGTAGAAGCCATGATCCCGGCCTTGCGAGAACTAGATGCACTACCCCAAGTGGAAGTAATCGTGTTGGCCCGCGGGGGCGGTTCGGTAGAAGACCTACTACCGTTTTCCGATGAACGCCTAGTCCGCGAAATCGCGGCCACGCACACCCCTACCGTTTCCGCAATCGGGCATGAGGGCGATAATCCGCTCTCTGATTTAGCGGCCGATTTCCGGGCTTCTACCCCCACCGATGCGGCCAAACATATCGTGCCGGATGTGCGGGAAGAACAAGCAGGAATCACGGAGGCACGGGCGCGGATCCGCCGCGCTGTACAGCACCGGCTTTCCCGGGCCCAACAAGAACTTGACGCGGTGCGCGGACGGCCGGTACTGGCCCGCCCGCAAACCATGGTGGAAATGCGGCAAACTGACCTTACGGGTTTGCGAGACTGGTTGCGTTCTCACACCAAGCGCTATCTGGCTGCTGGCGCGAGCGACGTCTCTAATCTGCTAGTTCAACTGCGCGCGCTTTCTCCGCGGGCTACACTCGATCGGGGATACGCAATTCTCTTGCGCGATTCAGGAGAGGTTGTGAAGTCCACTGAACAGGTGAGTACGGGCGATATGCTTTCGGCGGTCCTTGCCCACGGCCGCCTCAACCTGAATGTGAAAGGCGGTGCGTAGTGGCTACTTCCGAAATGCCCGCGCGCGGAATCAGTGCTACTGATATTTCGCGTATGAGCTACGAAGAAGCACGCGGCAAACTAGTAGAGATCGTTTCCCGGCTCGAACAAGGATCCATTCCTTTGGAAGAATCCTTACGCCTGTGGGAAGTGGGCGAAGCCCTGGCCGAACGGTGCCAGCAGTGGCTCGACGGCGCTACCGAACGTATTCGCCGCGCCGAACAAGGCCTGCCCCCACAAACCGAAACCGCAAAGCCAAACGATGCAGTGCCCGGAAATGCTTCTGCGCCGAACAGTTCTGCTACACCTGCACAAAGTAGCAGTTCTGCCGCGCCGAACCGGCCGGCTACGCCGGCCGCTCCTGTACCCGGCAACGCTCCTGTTGCGCCGGGCGGTGCCGCGCAGTCCGCAAATCCTGATGTTACGCCCATCCCTGGTGCCACTACGGGTTCTCGTACCGAGCGGGTGAGCGCTATTCAGGCTGCGGTGGATGGTATTAGCGCCGCCGATGTACCTGCCGTCCAGCTCACCCCGGAAGAATTAGCAGCCGCTCGGGCCAGCCAGGCCACCGCGGCAGCCTCGGCCACGCTTGCTGCGCAAACCGCGCCAGATACGCTTTCTGCTTCGGACACGGCTGATACCGAAGATGACGATTTCGATCCCGACGAGTTTAGTGATGACCCGGCGGAATTTGATTCCCAGCCATTAGTTCGCCACCCCGAGGATTTCGAATGAGTTGTCTTGTACTCGGCGCCGTCTACGTGGACGGCCTTCCTAACGAGCAGCCCCAAGCACATGGCGCCATGTTCGGGGTATCCCTCGGGCTCGCCACTTTTGGCCGGAGCGTGCGTTTCGTAACCGACCTCGGCAATGACGAGGCCGGTAAACTCCTACGCGCCCAAGCAGATGCGGCCGGGCTGGAACTGTATTTGCGGCCCAAACGGGAACGCACTGCGCCCACGCCGCGCTTCACCCCGGAAATAGCGCGCGAATCCGGCCTACCCGCTCTCACCTTGCCCGAAGCTCCAAAAGAAGGAGCCCGGCGGCTCGACCTTTCCCTCTTTGACCCACAAGTACTCGTGCTCGGCGGCTCTGCCATGCACACCGAAGAGACCGCTACTCGCGCCCTGGAATGGGTAGACATAGCCCGCTCATCTGCCACAATCGTCTACTCACCCGCAATCAGTAAAGGCGTACGCACAAACTTTGACAAAGCGCGCAGGCAAGCCGAAAAACTCATCCGCGCCGCAGACGTAGTGTGCGTTTCTGCCGCGGACCTGCGCCAATTGTACGGAATCTCCGCCTCCACCCGTACGTACAACAAACTCGCCCAATACTGGTTCAGCTTCGGCCCGGCAATCGTCGCCATCCCCCTTGATAACGGCGAATGCATTATTTACTCGCGCGCGCAAGGCGGCGTAATCATCCGGCCCCTACCCCGCACCCAAAACAAAACTCGCTCCAACAACAACACAACCAATAACACCGCGACTAACGGAATCTTGACCAACGGCACCGTGGCCAACCGCACCATGGCCAACCGCACCGTGGCCAACCGCACCGTGGCCAACGGCACCGTGGCCAACGGCACCGCAGCTACCGCAACGGCGGCGCCTGCCCCGGCCACTTCTACAGGTCCCGCACCTACCACAGTGATGCAGTCCGATGATTCTCACTGGGAAGATTCCCGCACTCGCGGCAACGCGGAGTTTACAGCTGCCCTAATTGATGCTTTAGATCGAGTGTCTTTGCTGGGAGCAAGCGTCCGCGAGCGCCTAGACGAAGTTTCTCTTTCGAATATTCATGCGGTCGGAGTTTTTGCGGCCACGGCAGCCCAGCTGGCTACCGAAAAACCGCGCGGAGTATTTCCCACGCGTGAAGAAGTAAGCCAATCGGTAACCGACGCCTACATTTAACACGAATGTACGGCTTAGCGCGGCGTACGGCGTAGTTATTTACCGCGGCGCCGATCTCGTTCCGTGTAGTCACGCAAGGCCCGCAAAAAATCGGTGCGGCGAAAATCTGGCCAGTAGGCTTCGCAAAAATACAGTTCCGTGTGCACAGACTGCCACAGTAGGAAACCGCTCATACGTTGCTCCCCGGAAGTGCGGATAACAAGATCCGGGTCAGGCTGGCCGGCCGTGTACAGGTGATTCGTAATATCGGACAGTTCGAAATCGGCGGCAGCCTGCTCAATCGTGTGCCCGGCACGGGCCGCTCCCCGCAAATATGCGCGCACGGCGTCCACAATTTCTTGCCGCCCACCGTAACCAACCGCGATATTCACGCGCATACGCCCGCTATTCTCACTGGCCTCCTCCGCCCGGCGCAGACGCTGAGCAATATCTTGCGGGATAAAACTATCCGATCCCACGATCTGTAAAGACCAGCGATGCTGCGCCGCCAAATCCTCTACCGTGCGCGCAATAATATTCAACAAAGGGCCCAGTTCGGCCGGGTCGCGTTGCACATTGTCGGTGGAAAGTAACCACAAGGTCACCACTTCAATATTGACCGCATCGCACCAACCCAGAAAATCCCCGATCTTCGATGCCCCGCGCGCATGCCCAAAGGTCGGGCCTTTACCAATCTGCTTCGCCCACCGGCGGTTGCCATCCAACATGATCGCCACGTGCCGCGGCAGCTCCTTACCAGCAAGCTCCCGGCGCAAATTCCAGTCATAGAGGCGATATGCAAAATTTTTTAGCCCCACGCTAAGCTCCCGCTTCTCTTTCCGACCACCGGTCTTTTCGTTCCGGCCACCCAGTCTTCTTTTTCCAACCGCCCGGTACTCCCCTATTATCGGCCAGGTTTCCACCCGGTGGGGCCACGGACCAGGCGTGTGCACCAACACCACACTTTGCCGCGCGGCGGCTTACCCGCCCAAGTGCGCGGCGGCTACCCACGAAACACGCGGCGGCCCACCCGCCCAAGTGCGCAGCAGCCTCTCGCCCAAAGCACACGGCGAAGAGCTGGATTTGAAACTATGCCCACCTTTCTTCCGCCCGGAGGCCGGAGCGCTCTAGACTGAAAGGTATGAACACCAACACCCGGCCATCGCAACACACCGCACCGCTCACCCGTTATCGCGAACGCAAGAAACAGCTCGCTAACCTCCCGAAACCGAAGCTGCGCGGGTGGCAACACGCGATTATGGCCCCGGCGGCGATTGCCGTCGGTATTGTGCAGATCTGCCTCGCCGATGGAGCAGGCCAAAAAGTAGCCTGCGCGATTTTTATGGCCTGCGCCGTGATCCTCTTCGGGCATTCAGCCCTATATCATTTGGGGAATTGGTCGCCTCGCGTGCATCGCGTACTGCGCCGCATGGACCACTCCAATATTTTCTTGCTCATCGCCGGCACCTACACGCCACTAACGATCGGGCTTATGAGCCCGGCCCATGCCCGCCTCTGTTTGACAATCGTGTGGGCTGGCGCAATTCTGGGTATCCTCATCTCCCACTTTTGGCCGAGCGCCCCGCGGTGGGTGTATGTACCGCTTTACATTGCACTGGGCTGGGTGGCCGTCTGGTTCTTCCCAGAAATGGTGCGCAATGGGAGCACGGCCACAATTTGGCTCATTTTATTGGGCGGAATCGCCTACACCATTGGCGCTATGGCCTACGCTTTCCGCTGGCCCAACCCGTGCCCCCGGTATTGGGGATTCCACGAGTTCTTCCACCTGGGTACCGTTATCGGTTACACCTTGCACACCATCGCCGTCTTCTTCGTAATCCTATAAGGGCTTTCGTAGTCCTGTAAGGGCTGCGCGCCAGCGTGCGGCCCGGTTTCCGACGCCGGCAAGCAACGCCCGGTTCTCAACGCGACCCACCGCGGCCCGGTTTCCGACGCCGGCAAGCAGCGCCCGGTTTTCAACGCGGCCCACCGCGGCCCGGTTTCCGCGGCTGGCCCGCGCCCGGCACCCCGGAAGCCACCTAGGGCGCTGGCGGCGGGGCGCCTATTCGGCGGCTAATCCGGGGATTCTGGCAAATAGATCCGTTTCGATGCTTCCTTCGGCTGGCTGCCCCACCCGAGAAAACGCCAGGTAGAACTCCTCATAGGGCCACACGCGGGCTTCGATATCGCGCGGCGCGGCGAAGAAGAAACCTTCCGGATCGATTTGCGAAGCATGGGCACGCAAAGCGGCGTCGCGCTGCGGGAAGTAAGCGGCCACATTGATCCGCGTAGTGGGCTCATGCAAAGGTTGGCGTTGCGATAGCGCGGCAAGCCGTTCCGCGAAAGGCGATTCCATACCGGCCGCGAGCATAGCGTTATGGATCCGCCGGATACGTTCCGCGGAAAAACTGACGTCATAATAAACCTTTTGTACCGCCCACGGCTCTCCTAAATCCGGCCAGGTTTGGCTGGCCGCTACGCGCACTGCTTTCACCGAAGCCTCATGGGTGCGTTCGTGATCGGGATGCGGGTACCCGCCGTTTTCGTCATAAGTAGTGAGCACGTGCGGGCGGAAAGCCCGAATCTGGGCTACTAAAGCCCGCAGCACTTCCCGCTCGTTAGCATTTGCAAAACACCCTTCCGGCAGTTCTACATCCCCGTGCGGGTATCCGGCCGGCAAACCCGAATCCACGAATCCGAGGAAAACCTGCTCGATGCCCAGTGCTCGGGCGGCCTGCGCCATTTCTTCGCGGCGCAACTCCGCCATAGTTTTCCGGGAAAGAATCGACCGGTCAAAGTGCGGATTGAGGACGCTTCCCCGCTCGCCACCGGTCATGGTTACAACTCGTACACGCCCTGTTTGCGCGTATTTCGCCATCGTTGCCGCACCCTTCGACGATTCATCATCCGGGTGTGCATGTACACACATGAGCCGTTTTTCTTCCGCCATGCCCCTCCCCTATTTGAACTGTTGACTATCTTAGGGCTTTTCCTTGCTAGGACAACTACCCTTCCCGCACCTCAACATTTTTGCAAATCCTGGCTAAAGATTCCTGGCGCTGTTAGAATGCACGGGAGCTCATGCCCGCGGTTCGGGCATGAATTTTTATATGTGAGGGTCGTTTGCCGGCTTTCGCATGAAAGAGCTCTGTGGCGTCAGCGGGTTTCCCGGGACGCCTTTTTCGCACTTCGCACAGGCTTGCCACTTCGCACAGGCTTACACTGTGAATCTGCACTGTGAATCTGCACTTTCGAGCTACCGCCGCGGCCCTCTCTTAGTTCGCCCTCCGGTTGCAAAACCGTGCACATTCCGTGCGTTTCTGGCGTGCCTAACGTAAGCGCGTAACCAGCTCCGCCCACAATATAATCTGACGTTGCCGCGGCCTCAGCCGCGGCAGAAAACTGCGGCGCGAGCCGCGAGAGGAAAAATATGGCACAAGAACAACAAAATGGCACTTGGCTTTCGCCTGCCACATACGATCATCTCAAGGCCGAACTGGAAGAGATGATGACTACCCGGCGCGCGGATATTACCAAGAAGATCGAAGTGGCCCGCGCCGAGGGTGATCTGTCTGAAAACGGCGCCTACCAGGCAGCCCGCGAAGAGCAGGGCAAACTGGAAGGCCGGATCCAAGAGCTCCAACAGCTGCTGGATACCGCCCAAGTATCTGAACCGCCCACGGGCGACGTCGTCGCCTCCGGGTGTGTGGTAACCGCGAAGATTGGTGGGGTGGAAGAAACCTTCCTCCTCGGTTCGCGGGAAGCTTCCGACCTGGTAGATATTGAGGTGTACCCGGAAACCGCGCCCTTGGGACAAGCGATTTTGGGTCTCAAAGAAGGGCAAAGCGCCACGTTCCGCAACCGGCGCGGGCGTGCGGTCACGGTAGAAATCCTGAAAATCCAACCCTACGAAGGCTAAACATGTTCGACTTTCCGAGCCTCGATGCCCTCTCCGCTATGCCCGGTAATGCCGCCGAGGCTTTACCGGGCCGGGCAGAACCGGTGAACCCGCATCCGGCGCCCCATCCGGTTTTGGGCACTCTCCCGCTCACGGCGCCGGCGCCCGGGCAGGGCCTCATCTATTTGGCCTCGGGTTGCTACTGGGGTGCTGAGGAACTGTATTGGAAAGCGGGCGCGGTGAGCACCGCGGTGGGGTTCATGGGCGGTTTTACGCCCAATCCCACTTATGCGGAGGTATGCACCGGCCGTACCGGGCATGCGGAAACCGTGCGAGTGGTTTATAGCGAGGATTCTTTGCCGCTCGCCGAACTGTTGCAGCTTTTCTTCGAGTCGCATGATCCGACCACCGCGAACCGGCAGGGCAATGATGTGGGAACCCAGTACCGTTCCGCAATTTTTACGACGACGCCGGAGCAGGCCACCCTGGCTAGTTCTATGTTGCACGCGTATCAAGAGGTGCTCACCGCCGCGGGCAAAGGTGAAATCACCACCGAATTGCGGTCAGCCAGCGAGGCCGGGCCGTTCTATCTGGCTGAAGAAGAACACCAGGCCTATCTTTTTAAGGTCCCGCACGGGTACCGTTGCCATGCCCGGACGGGCCTACCCTGCCCGCTCCCGGGAGCTGGCCCGCTGGCGGCCGGTAACTAGCTGCTGGCCGCGCGCGGTAGTATCTGTGCAGGCCGGCCGTTTGCTCTGCACGCGATACGCACGCCGGCTAGTCTCCTGCTGGGTGTTAAACACAGGCCGGCTAGTTTTCTTGCTAGGCGCGCTATATACGAAAGGACAAAACATGGCAGAATCCGCAATGCCGCAGGTTTCTGGAGGTTTCGGAGACCGACCGGATTTCGAATGGCCGGAAGGCGAAGCCCCGCAGGGTTTGGTAGTGAAAACCCTGGTGGAAGGAGACGGCCCGATGGTTCGCGCCGGCTCGCAAATCGAATGTGACTACCACGGTGTGATCTGGGGCGGCAAGCTTTTCGATTCTTCTTATGATCGCGGCACTCCCGCCACCTTTGGGATTGGCGTGGGCCAAGTTATTGCCGGCTGGGACCGGGGCATCGTGGGGAAAAACGTAGGATCGCGGCTCCTGCTCGCCATCCCGCCCGCGCTCGGCTATGGCCGCCGTGGCATCCCGCAGGCCGGGATTGGTGGAGATGACGTGCTCGTCTTCGTGGTCGATATTCGCAAGCAGTTCTAGCGCGAGCGCGCGCCAATCTAGCCAGCGCTTGCCCGCGTTACAAACAGTGCTTACTGGCATTACAAACAGGGCTCCTGCTCGCGCTATAAACAACGCTTGCTCGCGTAGTTATGCACAAAGCTAAAGGGTGGGTGCGAACCGAGGATTTCCTCGTGGTTCGCACCCACCCTTATCGTATTGCCTAGCTATGGAGGCTGTGCTATTCGCATTGCTCCGCATGGAAGCTCCGTGTGGAAACTTCGCTATTGCAGGCAAGTAGCTACTGCGGGTAGCTACTTGCGCTGGTGGCTCCTATCGCCACCAATTACTGTTAGTTCTCTTACTGCTAGCTCTCATCTGAAGCAAAAATCGCGGCTAGGCGGAGAACCTCCAGGTAGATCCACAGGATCGTCATTACGATGCCCAAGCCAACCGTCCACGCAAACTGCTTCGGCGCACGATTAGCTACCGCATACTTCGCGGTTTCCAGATCTCCAATGAGCATGTAACCGCCGATGGCGATCATTACCACGCCCAAGATCAGTCCCAGCTTCAATCCGCCAAAGGAAAGCATCCGCAAAGAGCCGGTAAGGCCCGTGAGCATCAAAACTAGGTTGATCAGACCAAAAATAATGTAGGCAACGAGCACGGTAAGAACTACGCGCCGTCCCTTGGAAGACGTGCGTACCCTTCCGGACATATGCAAGAACACGGCCACTCCCACAACAATCGCCGTGCCCAAGATCGCTTGGAATGCCACGCCCGGGTAGATCCGATCGATCAGACCGGTAATACCGCCCAGGGCCACACCTTCCAAAGCGGAATAAGCGATTGCCATAGCCGGACCAACCATGGGCCGGAAAGCCGTAATCATGCCCACCACAAAGGCGGCAATGGACGCCACCACGGCTACGCCGATAACAACATTCGGCGGAATGAAGAGCGCCGTCGACACCCCGGAGACGATTGCCACACCGAGGAGAATGGCGGTCTTCACCATAGCGTCGTCGTAGGTCATGGCTTCCGCAACTGGACGGCTGGTGGCCGGCATAGCCCAAGCTTGGGCCGTGGCCTGCGCCGAATCCTGCGGTTTTGCTTCAGCGTACGGATATTGATCCGCTGCTACATAGGGATTTTGTTGAGCGGTGCGTGTTCCCCCGCCGTAATACGTCTGGTTAGGCGTTGACGCACCCGGCTTGAAATACGGGTTATTGCTCATAACCGGATTAGACACTCGAACTCCTTGATCGATACCTCCCGGGATGAGGACTACTACCTCAGCTCGGCCAGGTCACCGCGGGATTGTCACCCCCGGGCACACCAGCCCCGGTATTTACACCCACACATTTTCACGAGGAAGTCTGGGATTTCACTGTGAGACGCATGATGAGATGCATGACGATGTTCAGGGTGACCACCATATCCAGAAACACCCATGAAACGCCGAATAGCACCGAATGCTAAATCGCACTTTTTCGGTCACCCGTAATTATGTACTCTATGAGCGTGAGGTGCGGCATCGCACTTTACCACACACTGCGCCAAGAAAGGAGCGCGATGATTCAGGTTGAATCGTTGACGAAGCGTTATGGCCCAACGCTCGCGGTGGATAATCTCAGTTTCACTCTTACACCCGGCCGGGTAACGGGCTTTTTAGGGCCGAACGGATCCGGCAAGTCCACCACAATGCGTTGCATCTTAGGCCTGGATCGGCCTACTTCGGGCCGTGCCACCATCGGGGGTGTGCCCTATTGGCAACTTACTTCCCCGCTCACCACCGTGGGTGCTTTGTTGGACGGACGGGCTTTCCATCCGGGAAGAACCGCGCAGCAGCATCTGCGTTCGATCGCCATCACGCACGGTATTCCTGCGGCTCGTGTGGATGAAGTGCTCGCACTAACCGGCCTTACGGCGGTGGCAAAGCGAAAGCTGCGCGGTTTTTCTTTGGGTATGGGCCAACGCGTGGGAATCGCGGCGGCGCTCCTGGGAGATCCGGAAGTATTACTTTTTGACGAACCGGTTAACGGGCTAGATCCGGAGGGTGTGCGCTGGGTGCGCCAGCTGATGAAACAACTCGCGAGTGAAGGCCGCACAATTCTGGTTTCCTCGCACCTCATGAGCGAAATGGCTCTCACCGCAGACGACCTTATTATTATCGGGCGCGGCCGCCTCATCGCTTCCGGTTCTATCGAAAGCTTCACGGAAAGCGCTGCCAACACCATTGTGTTTATTGGCGGGCCAGTACTTTCCGCGATTGAGAAAACCTTGCACGACGCCGATATCAGCTACGAACGCGTGGCGAGCGATGTTTCTGGTGCGGGCCGCGTGGCAGTTCGAGGTGGGAACGCCCAACAATTGGGTCATCTTCTTGGTTCGGCCGGGGTGGAAGTACACGAGCTAAACACCACGCATCGTTCCTTGGAAGACATCTTCATGGAGATCACGGGCGAGGCCGTAGATTACCAGGCCGGTGTGAAGCCCGGCGCGTACGGTCCGTGGCAACCGGGCCCGGCAACACCGGCCGACCCGGCCGCACAAGGCGGCCCGGCCGGCCCTAATTATCCGCATCCAGATTCGTTCCCCGGCACCGGAGGTATCCGATGAACACGCCTTCCGCGGCAGCTGCGCCGCAACCATTCAGTTCTTCAGCTTCGCAACCGGCGCCCGCATCACAACCGGCGCCCGTATCGCACCGGCTTTCCCGGTTCGCCGATCCGGCCTATCGGGTTACTTTCTGGCGAAGTTTCCTTTCTTCCTGGTACAAGATCACACATACCGGTTCGATTCGCTGGGTCACGGTGTGCGGCGTCGTCGTAACTGTACTGTTCGCAGCCATTATTACCTTTAGCTTTGCGACGCTCGACGAGATGGGGGCGATACTTTCCCCTTCGAAACTGCAGATCACCGCTAATTACGTTGCCCTCGTGGGCATGATGGTCCTAGCGATGCTCTTCTTCCTGGCTTTCGGGGCTTTGAGCGTGACGAATGAATATTCGGTGGGCACGATGCGTATCACGGCACTGGCGGACGCTTCGCGGATTCGTGAGTTTTTGGGCCGCGGTTTAGCGATTTGGCTTTATGCACTGGTCGTCGGAATCGTGGTGCTGCTGGCTACGCTGCTTTGCTTGGCCTTGTTTGGCGTAGGCTTTAGCACCTCCGGCCCCATGCTTTCCGTGTATTTGCTGTATGCGCCGGTACTGGCTTGTAGTTCGTTGCTGGCCATGGGCGTGGGTTATGCCTTACGTTCTTCGGCCGGGGCGATCGTACTGACGGTTGCCGTAATATTGCTGGGTGATTTGGTGCGGCTCATTCCGATCAAATTTGTGCAAGAACAGCTGGTGCAGTTCCTGCCGCACGCCGCTTTCCCGGCGGCGCTCACACCGGAGGAGACCCGGCACATCGTCATGGATGTAACCGACCAGTATCTGCCGCAGTGGGCGGGCTTCCTGGTGTTCCTCGCCTGGACCATCGGCGCCTGTGCGATCGGTTTTGCCAAGTACCGCAAGTCGGATGTGTAGCTTGCCGGTAAGAAACCAGAGTTGCTGGCTGCCAGCATAGGGCTGCTGGCAAGCCGCACAGGCTGCGGCGAATATTACAAATAACAGCTGTGGGGCCGGGAGATTTCCTGGCCCCACAGTTTTGCTTCCTCGTGGTACCCCCGGTGGGACTCGAACCCACACTGAGCCGATTTTAAGTCGGGTGCCTCTGCCGATTGGGCTACGGGGGCGCAGACCTCATTGTATGCGCAAATCGCCACTCACCGCGAGGAATACCGAGCGGGTGTCTTTGATTTTCAGCACGCATTTATTCTATATGCCGCGCGCCACGCCCACGCTACACAGCGTCGTACGCCGCGCCGCACCACACCAAGCCGCATGTCCCGCCACACCCCGCTGCACACCGCTGCGCGCCATGCCACACCGCGCGCAGCGAAATGCTTCACCGCTTATCTGTGTTTCTCATGATGTTTGTCCGCAGCACGAATGTTTTCTTCCGGCTAGGCTGGATGCAGATTTATCGCACGATTATGCGGCTCTTTGCCGCACGAATAGGGGAATTATGAGTTCACATCGTGACGCGTCAGAAAACGCGGCCGAGGTTGCGGCCCCCGCGTCGGGTACTAAGCCCACGCATCTCTCCCGCAACCCTTTTAAGCGGTACCGGCAGGCTCTCGAAAATGATGCATTTGCTGGCCTGGTATTGGTAATTGCCGCACTCATCGCACTAATTTGGGCTAACTCACCGTGGCGCGGAGCTTATTTTGCGCTCGCAAACACCGAGGTAGGACCGGAGGCACTCGGTCTTCACCTCAGCCTCGCCACCTGGGCGGCAGACGCCGTGCTCGCCATTTTCTTCTTCACCGTGGGCATCGAACTTAAAGAAGAGTTCACTATCGGTTCTCTAAACTCGCTACGCAAAGCGAGTTTGCCGGTGCTGGCCGCAATCACCGGTATGGCCGGTCCGATCCTGGTCTACTGCGCGGTACAAGCCATTTCGGGCGCCCATATCTATCAAGGTTGGGCAATTCCGGTGGCCACCGATATTGCCTTTGCGCTCGGCATTCTTTCCCTGTGTGGCACGGGGATGCCTTCCGCCGCGAAGATCTTCCTCATGACCCTCGCGGTTGCAGACGACCTGGGCGGAATTATCGTTATCGCCGTCTTCTTCTCTTCCGGCATCAATTTCTTGTGGCTCGGCGGCGCGGTGCTTGCCGTGCTCGCCTTCGGCTTCCTTTGCGCCAAACGTTGGAACCGCTGGTGGAATTTGTGGCCCCTGGGCATCCTCGCCTGGTATTGCACTTTCCAATCCGGAGTGCATGCCACGATCGCGGCAGTGGCGCTCGGTTTGCTGGTGCCCACGAGTTTGAAGAAGGGGGAGACGACGCCGCTCACCCACCGCTTCATCGAAAAAATGGACTTTTGGTCCTCCGGGGTGGCCGTACCGGTCTTCGCCTTCTTCGCGGCCGGCGTGAGCGTGGTTGATTCGGGCGGTCTGGGCGCTCTAGTAACCGACCCGGTAGCCATTGGTATTTACCTCGGCCTGCCGCTCGGCAAGTTCATTGGGATTGCCGGTGGCACCTGGCTGTTCGTAAAACTCTTCCGCCTCCAGCTCGATAAAGACCTGCACTTTGGGGATATCATCCCGATTTCAGTGATCGCTGGTATCGGGTTCACGGTATCGCTCCTTATTGCCACGCTTTCCTTCCCGGCCACAGATCCGCACGAAGCGCATGCTCGCGTAGGCGTGCTTATGGGCAGCCTCATTTCCGCGATTATCGGCGCGATTCTCACGCGGCTCCGGGTCAACTACCGGCGCAAGCACGATATGTTGCACCTGGCAGATCCGGATCCGGGAATTGTGGACGATACTCACGAAGTACACCCGCAGGAGCGCGGCTAGGACCGGCGGCGCGCTGCCCCGATACCACGCGGAACGGGGCCTAGCCCGCGGCCACAAGCCGCGGCCACAAGCCGCGGCCCACAAGCCTGATTCCAAGTTGCGGAATCCAAACCGCGGGATCCAAGCCACGGGTTCCCAGCCGCGGGCCGCAAGCTGCGAATCACGCCGGGTAGCCGGCTGCGGGTTTCAAGCCGTGGTCACTCCGAGTAGCCGGCTGCGCAGAGGGAAATGGCGAGTTTCCGGATTTTTCAAATCCCAAGAAAAGTCCAGGAAGTTTCAACGCCCTTCCAAGAAGGTGCGTGGAGAATCATACATACGCGAGGCAGATAATCCGGATTGCTTGGCAGGCGGCTCGGATGAAAGCCTCGGTAGCGTTACCGGCTTTGTTCCCTTCTTCCTGTAGCGTTACAAAATAATCCGATACAAATAGACACAATCTAGTTATTGCTGGCAAGGTTTGCTAGCAAAGTGCCGGTGGCCCGGAGCTTCCAGGAAGCATTCCGGGCCACCGGCATATTCTGTGCCGCACCCACAGCACACTTAGTAGTGCGGGGCTCGGGGTTCGCGTGCCGCCCACAAGGCCAGGCCGTCTAAAATATCGTGTTCGGAGATACGCACCGCGGCTAGTTCGCGGCCCTGTGCGGCTACGCGCTGAGCAATCCGGTTCACCACGGTTTGCCACACCAGCGCACCAGACGGAATCATCGGCACCCGCCCGGGCGCCATAAAACCGAGAGCTTCCCGCTCGGCGCGGGGCGAATAAATATACCATTCGCATACGTCCCGCACGGCGCTTATTGGCATCCGCAAACCGTGAATCTTTTCCGAATCATAGGTTTCCAAGTCCAACCATTTGGCTGCCACCGAGGTAACCGTGCCGGCCAGGCCGATTACTTCGGCTGCTGCGCCCAGGTCCACATGTTTTTCGGCTTCGTCTAAGGCGCATTCCACGTCTGCCCGCGCGGCGGCTACTTGTGCGGGGGTAGGCGGATCCTCATGCAAATGCCGTTCGCGCATACGCACCGAACCCACGTTCATGGAGTATTCGGCCAGCACTTTCCCGGCGCGGGTGCCCAGCACTAATTCCGTGGAACCACCCCCAAGATCAATCGCCAAAATCGGGGAAGACCCAGTGGTTTCCAGGGCGGAAAGCGCCCCGCTAAAAGAGGTTTCGGCTTCCTGTTCGCCGGTAAGCACCTGCGGGCGTACCCCGAGTAGGTTTTCCACTCCGTCCAAGAAAATATCGCGGTTCGCCGCATCCCGGGTAGCCGAAGTTGCCGCAAACCGAATCGATTCCACCTCGTGCTTTTCGCATTGCCGGGCATAGTCTGCCACGGCCGCCAACGTGCGTTCCAATGCCGGCTCCGCAAACACCCCGTTTTTATCAACACCTTGGCCCAGGTACACGATTTCCATGGTACGGACGACGTCGTGCAACGCTTCCCCACCTGAACCCGGAACCTCCGCAATCAGGAGCCGAATCGAATTAGTGCCGCAATCTATGCCCGCCACCCGCACGCTAGTCCTCCTCACAGTGGCACACATCGGGCTGCCACCCGCTCATTTCCAGGGCGCGATCCCCAATCGGGCACACTCCCTCCCCAACCGCCAGGGCATAGCCCGCGAGCGCGTGCAAACATTTGACGCGCGTGGGCATTCCCCCGGCAGAAACATTAGAAATTTCGGGAACCTGCCCCAAAACCTCGCGCCGCGCAATATACGATTCGTGGGCGCGCTGGTAAGCGGTAGCAAGCTCCGTATCTTCGGTAAGTTCGGCGGTCATTTCGGCCATCCGGCCATCGGCTTCCAGACGGGACATTTCCCGCACCACATACGGCAAGCTCAAATAGAA
Organism: Actinobaculum suis; assembly: GCF_900618115.1. Classification (NCBI taxonomy): domain Bacteria; kingdom Bacillati; phylum Actinomycetota; class Actinomycetes; order Actinomycetales; family Actinomycetaceae; genus Actinobaculum; species Actinobaculum suis. Next base: position 648,648 of record NZ_UYIO01000001.1, on the reverse strand, counting down.
CAGGGTGGGGAAAGGCGAACCGTCAGCCAGGCGCGGCAAAGTGATCGTCACCGCCGGTTTTCCGCAGGCGCACCGCGCCCCAATACCGACGACGCCGCGCGGCTCCCTTCCCAGTTGCGTGGCGATCGCCTCCAGGTCACCCGCGCGCACGGGGCTCGCATTAGCGGCAATGGAAGTCAACAGGGCCGGAGTTATTTCCGCGCCGTCTTGCGTGTACTGCATTCTCTCTTTCCTTATTCGGTGCAGGTAGTTTTGGTACCTAACTCGGTGCCGATAGTTTTGGCGCCAAACTCGGTACCGGGTCGTTTCAGTGCCAAGCTCGGTACCGGATCGCTTGGGCGCCTAACCCGGTACCGGGTTGTTTGGGCGCCTGATTGTCTTATCCTTCCGGGGCGGGAGGTTCCGCGGCCGCGTCTTCACCCGCGGGTGCGGGCTCGCCTTCTGCTCCGGCTTCGCCCGCTCCGGCAGGTTCGGCCCCGTTCTCTGCTCCGGCTTCGCCTTCTCCTTCGGGAGCGGAAGTTTCCGCGGCCGGGGCGGGTTCGAGGAGCGGGGTGTCATTCGGGTTATCTACCTCGCCATCGCTCGCATACCCAGCAATCTGCGTGGACTCCCACCAGGTGATATACCATGGGGTCTTGGAACGCCGGGTGCGATTAGCTTCCGCCACCTTTTCTTCCTGCCGTTCCTGAGCCGTAGCTTCCGAAAAACCGGGCGTGACGTAAAGGCGTTCGCCGGGAACCACATAGCCGAGCCGGAGCCGGGCTTGCTGGCGCACGTAATCGTCATCTTGCCATTGCGCGAGCTGTGCTTCCAAATCGGCAGAACGCTGCTGCAGATCCTCATATTCAGCCCGAACCTGGCGTAATTGCTCCTGTTGCCCCAAATACCGCGTAAAAGTAGGCGTAATAATAATGAGGGCTAGGACGGCGAATAGGAATACCGCGATCAGGCGGAGGGAGATTGTGCGCGGCCCGTTTCCACTTTCGAAAGTAAGCCCGCGTTTCCCCTGCGGTTTCTTGGGGCTACCGCGGCCGGTGCGTGCGGTACTTTGCCCGCGCCGTGCCTTACCCGGGCGTGCGCCACGCGTTTCGGAGCGCCTTTCTGCGCGCTTGCCGGTTTGGGTTCTTCCGCCCAGGGTAGCTTGCGCTTCTGCTTTCCGGTTGCGGACTTGCCGTGCCACAGTCCGCCGACGCCGGCCCTGCCCGGCTCGCTGTGGTGCCGCGCCTGGCGGTGCGGAAGCGGCCGGTGAAGAACCCGTGGGTGAAGGCGCGGTTTGGGAAGTACCCAGCCGGTTTGGGGTGCCACTTGCCAAAGGCGAAGGTGCGACCGGGGCGGCCAAGGGGCGCTGCTCACGACTATTCGAAGTTTTTTCAGTCCGCTTGTTACCGCCGCGGAAAAACCCCCGTAAGCTCCGCCGGTTTTCGGCGTCGCCGCTTTCACCCCGGGGCCGGCCGCGCCGCGCTGGGGGTATGGGAGGACGCCGTGAACTCATACACTCCAGTCTAAGCACTGCCGCGATACTTACCCACCGTGCTCGCCGCGCGCCACACGTGAGAAAGTGCGCGGCTGGCGCTATGCGCGACAAGGTTCTACGCAGCTGGCGCTATGCGCGACAAGGCTCTGCGCAGCTGGCGCCGTGCGCTAAGAGAATCTACGCAGCTGGCGCCGTGCGCGAAAAAGAATCAACGCAGCTCGCGCCGTACGCGAAAAAGATCTGCACCGGGACGGGCGGCGAGCTTCAGTGTGTGGTCAGCTTTCGTATACGTCTTCTAGGCGTGCCAGGCCGCGCAAATCCGGGGAAGAAGCGAGGAGGGCTATGGCGGCAAGCGAGGTAAGGAGCACCGCCACGCTGAGCAACCACGCAGATCCTACGGCCACGATCCCGCCCGCGAGCGGGGCTGCGAGCACGTTGCCCAGGCCAGCTATCACTAGGAAAGCGGCCTGTACCCGGCCCTGCAAGGATTCCGGGGTAACCGCAAAAACGTACCCGAAAAGCCCGCCATTCACCGCGGCGGAAGGAAGCATCGATACCGCGCCCAAGGCGAACATTGCCCACGGATCACCAACCGCAAAGGAAAATGCCAAGAGCGCCAGGGCCATGCCGCTCAAACCCCAGAGCACCACCCGGCCTATCGGGAACGTATCCGTAATCTTGGGCGCTACGAAACTGCCTGCTAATCCCCCGATGGCAAAACCTGCATAAATTATGCCGATGGTAAGCGTGGATTGCCCGCCGCTCCGGCCTGCGAAAACCGTGGTTTGCATGGCCAAGAAGAGTGCCAGATTAATCAGTGGCGCCGCAATCGCGATTCGGCGGAGCACCGGGTTTGAACTTAAAAACACAAATCCGCCAAATCCGTGCCGGCTCCGGGGCGCGCGCGGATTTGTGCCGCGCCCCGGAGCCGATTCCCGCGCATTCTTCGAATCCGGTGGCAGATCATCGGCAACGTCGGGGCCAAACTCGGTCGAATCTTCGCGTGCGGATGGCTCTTGTGGTGTGGGCAAATCTTCGCGTGCGGGTGGCACTTCGCGCGGCCCCAGATTTCGTTTGATATTCCGGAGTGCTAGCACCATGCCGGCGAATCCGCCGGACCGCACAAAATACACAGCGGCCGGATGTAACGCGTAGAGCGCCCCGGCCAGCGGCGATCCCGCGATGCTTAGCACATTCGAACGCCCGGTTGCCAGGCTCATGGCGCGGGGAAATTCCGCGGGAGTCACGATGTTTTTCAGCGCGGCATCTTCCGCCGGGCTAGAAAAATCAACCGCGAAGGTGGTGCACAGCAGTAGCACTACGAACGCCACGAGCGCCCCAACCGGGGCCGGCCCTTCGTTAGCACCAAAGTGCAGGAACTCCATGCCGATGAGCACCCCTGCCAGCACCAACTCGGCCACGGCCGCAAAGCTCATGCACCAGCCGATTATTTTGCGCCGGCTCCGCCGATCCGCCAGGCCACCGCCCAAAAATGCCGCGAGCAGGCCGCACGAGTTAATAACTCCCACGAGCAACCCGGCGAGCGCGGGCTCGCCCGAGACGTCAACGAGAAGCATCGAGTTGGCAATCGCCAAGCTGGAGCTCAGCGCGAGCGTGGAATCACCGAAAACCCACCACGCATAATCGGCGCGTCTAAATAATTCCGAGTATCCGGCCATGCGTACCGCTCCGTTTCCCCCAGATTTTCATTTCAAACTTAAGAAAGCACACCCAAACTTAAGAAAGCACACCCGGCCGCTACCTCAATATCCAAAACCTGCCGGTTAGCACATTGCCAGGGTTGGCCGGGAGTGTATCACGCGGCCAAACCCCTTAATCGCCATTAAGCACAACTTAGCTACGCTAAGTTAGTGGCCTCTGCCAAACAGTACAGCTGGACCTTGTAACGCAACAAAATATTCGGTATGCGCAACACAAATGTTCGGGCAGGCAGGAGGGGCGGGTCGCCTATCTGGCGACCCGCCCCTCCTTTCGGACTACCGTGCCCGTATATTGCTACTACCTATGCCTGGAAGCGCGGGAAGGCGGAGCGGCCCGCGTAAACCGCGGCATCGCCCAGTTCGTCTTCAATGCGCATCAGCTGGTTGTACTTGTTGACGCGTTCACCGCGAGCCGGCGCCCCAGACTTGATCTGGCCAGAGCCGACAGCCACCGAAAGATCGGCAATCGTGGTGTCTTCGGTTTCACCCGAGCGGTGCGAAACCATGGTCCGGAAACCATTGCGGTGGGCAAGGTCAACGGCGTCGAAGGTTTCGGTCAGAGTACCGATCTGGTTTACCTTCACGAGCAGGGCATTAGCTGCCTTCTCCTCGATGCCGCGGGCCAGGCGCTTCGGGTTGGTGACGAAGAGGTCGTCGCCCACGATCTGCACCTTGTCCCCCACTTCGGATTCCATCCGGGTCCAGTCGGCCCATTCGTCTTCGGAGAGCGGATCTTCGATAGAAACGAGCGGGTACTTCTGGATGAGGTCTTCGTAGTAGGAAACCATTTCCGCACCGGTGAGCTGTTCACCTTCGAAGTGGTACTTGCCATCCTTGAAGAACTCGGTAGCGGCCACATCCAGGCCCAGAGCAATATCTTCGCCCGGCTTGTAACCGGCCTTTTCGATGGCTTCAATAATCAGATCCAAAGCTTCCGCATTCGAATCCAGGTTCGGCGCAAAGCCACCTTCATCGCCCAGGCCGGTGGCCAAACCGCGCCCCTTGAGCACGGACTTGAGCGCGTGGTAAACCTCGGCGCTCCAGCGCACCGATTCCTTGAAGGTGGGCGCACCGATAGCCATGATCATGAATTCCTGAATATCCACATTCGAATCGGCGTGCGAACCACCGTTGAGGATGTTCATGCAGGGAACCGGCAGGATGTGAGCGTTCGGGCCACCCAGGTACTGGTAGAGAGCCAGCCCTGCGGATTCCGCGGCCGCATGTGCAGCAGCCAGGGAAACACCCAGGATCGCGTTAGCGCCCAGCTTGCCCTTGTTTTCCGTGCCGTCCAGATCGAGCATAAGAGCGTCCAGCTCCCGCTGATCAGAAGCGTCCATACCAATAACTTCCGGCGCGAGCGTTTCATTCACGGCCTCAACCGCCTGCTCAACGCCCTTCCCACCGTAGCGCGAATCATCGCCGTCGCGCTTTTCTACGGCCTCGAAGGCACCGGTGGATGCGCCCGACGGAACCGAGGCACGCTTATAGGTGCCATCGTCCAGAACTACTTCAACTTCAACCGTCGGGTTGCCGCGCGAATCGAGAATTTCACGAGCGTTAACCGCCTCAATGAATGCCACAGGTACTCCTTACGTGTTGGCGAGCCCATATCTTCGGGCTAGCGGATCATTCCGCTTTGGCTATTATCTCCCATTCGCGCCCCAACCGGGCCGTTTATTGCCTTTGAAATCGTTTCCTACTAGTGATTTCGGCCAGAGCTAGCCATATTTCGGGACTTCTGTGCCCTCCCCTATGAGGAACTGCGCACATTCCCCCACGAGACGCTGGGCACATTTAAAGCCGCACGGCTTCCTGCAACACCTTCCTGCATCACCTTCCTGCATCACCACCTACAAACACTGCCGGTACGCGCCTTCACCCTATTACGCCAGCTAAATCAGGCACTTGGGCCAAATCGGGCACATTCCGCAGCTTGCGTATTTTTGCAAACATAGCTACCCGGTGTTTCTCACATTCTGAGAGATTTGCAGAAAGCCGCGTTGAGACTATATGGTTTCTTTCATGTTTAACACGTCGCGCTTTATCATGTCCGCCCAGCCTGCTTCTGGCTCCGCGCGCATGTTCGCCATGCGCCTCTGCGCGATGTGTATGTGTATGATGCGTGGCTAGTTTTTACGCCTCAGATCTCCGCATCCAGAGTTACCAGATGATTGGTAGTGCGTGACCGATAAGTCCGTGACCGATAGTCCGTGTACGCATTTTCGGTTCCCGCTACACCAATTTGCATTGGCATTTTCGTTTGAGATCCCGTGCGGTCTAGCCCGGCGTGCTACCCGGTACACCGGCCTGGTTCAGTTTTCTCCGCGCGCACTGTTTCCCTAGCGCACGATTTACCTAGAAACTTTTAGGCACCGGTTCGCATTTTCTGCCGAGGGAACGCCCGCGGCACGAAACCGGCAGCGGAAACAAACCGGCCGCGCACAAAAACCTGGCGCTGCTTAGCAGACACCCACAGTTACCCACAGTTGGGTTTTCCTGGCCACGCAGTTTCCCCGGTATTTTCTCTCCGCATTTTGCCCGGGCCACGCCACTTTCTGCGTAACCCATTCTGGAGCAACCTCGCGATACTAATTTCGGTGTCATTTTGGTTGGTTTCATTATTTCTGGGTGTCAATTTCTATTTCTGAGCATATTTTTCGGCCCACTGTAATTTCCTTTTAGATCAAAATCCTACGAACAACTACAAGGAGTACCTCTATGTCTGCCAATTCTGCTGCTTCTGCTGCTGCCACCGGAGTTACCGCGAACGGCAACTCCGCATCCGGGCCAGCAAGCGACGGCGTCGCCACCCACAACAGCGCCGCCACCCACAACAGTGCAGCTACCCGCCGCGGCGTCGCCACCCGGCTGGTACATACCGCACACAAAGACGAGTTCGGGGCAATCGCCGAACCGATTTACCTCAGCTCCAGCTACCGGCTCCCGGCCGATGGCAGCGAGGCCCCCTATGCCTACCAGCGATCCAATAATCCCACCCGGGAAAGCGCGGAACGAGCCGTGGCAAGCCTGGAAGGGGCGGCCTACGCGATCGGCACGGCCACCGGTATGGGCGCAATTTCCACAGTGTTCTCCCAGCTCAAACCCGGCGACCACGTGGTTTTGACCTCCGCGGTTTACGGCGGCACTTTCTTGTATGTGCAAGAGTTCTTCGCCGCCCGCGGCATTACCGCCAGTTTTGAAAGCGATCTCAATAACCTCGAGGCGCTTCCGGAAAACACCACGCTCGTCTTTATTGAAACACCAACCAATCCCACTTTCCGCGTCACCGATATTGCCCACGCCGCGAAACTCGCGCACGCGGTCGGCGCGCAGCTAGTAGTAGATAACACGTTTAGCACCGCGCTGTGGCAGCGGCCCCTCGAACTGGGCGCAGACGTAGTGGTTTATTCGGCCACCAAGTTCCTCGGTGGGCATTCCGATGTACTCGCCGGGTTTATTGTGCTCAACGACGCCGCCGCTTACGAAAAGTACAAGCGGGCCACCAAGGCGCTCGGGAATGTGCTCTCCCCCTTCGATTCTTATTCGATTTTGCGCGGCCTGAAAACTCTTGCCGTGCGGCTGGATAAGCAACAGGAAAATGCGGCGGTTTTGCGGGAGCTACTCAGCTCCCACCCGGCCGTGAGCCGAGTATTGGTGCCCGGCTGGTATTCGAAGCAGGAAGCCGAAATCCAAGCTGCACAAGCGGCCGGTGCTGGTTCGGTATTCGGTTTCGAATTGGCTCCCGGCCTGCGCCACAAAGATTTTGCGCGCGGGTTAGAACTGATCGCTTACGCGGTTTCCCTCGGCTCGGTGGAAACCCTCATCGCTCATCCCGCCACGCAAATCCACGAAGACCTCACGCCTGCCGAACGGGAAGCCGCCGGAATTTCCGACCAGCTAATCCGGGTTTCCGTGGGCATTGAAGATATCGCAGATTTGCAGGCGGACTTGCGCAACGCCCTCGATACCGCGCTAGCCGCCCGGAAGCAGGCATAGCCAGGCTGCGGCTCCGCCGGAAACAGGCGTAGCGCAGGTTCCACACGTAGCGCAGGTTCCACACGTAGCGCAGGTTCCACACGCAGCGCAGGTTCCACACGTAGCGCAGGTTCCACACGTAGCGCAGGTTCCACACGCAGCGCAGGTTCCACACGTAGCGCGGGTTCCACACGTAAAGGAGTAAAACAACATGCGGAAACATTTTTTGGCTGGCGGCCTCGCACTCGCCGCCGCGTTCTTCCCCTTAACCGGCTGTTCGCAGCAGGCGGGCAGCGGAGCAGGGGCCAGTGATAGTGGCACTAATGCCACCAGCAGCGAAGCCTCCCCGGCCGGTTTGACGGTACGGGAAGGAGAATTGCGAATCGGGTTGGATGGTAACTTCGCGCCCTTCGGTTTCCATGATGAAAATGGAGAATTGGTGGGCTTCGAGAAAGAAATAGGCGATGTAATTGCGCAAGATTTGGGGTTGCAAGCCGTATTTATCGAATCGCCGTGGGATTCTCTCATTGCCGGCCTGGATACCAATAATTACGACGTCGTTATAAACAACCTGGTTCCCACCGCGGAAAGGAACAAAACGCGGCTGCTAGCGCAAACTAAAACCGGCTCGTTGCCGCAAACGAAAATTGGCGCGGAAAGCTAGTAGCGGCTTCAGCTTCGCCAACGGCTTCAGCTTCGCCAGCAGCTTCGCGCCCGGAAACAAGAATCAGTAAAGGAAACATCATGAAAACTAGGAAGATAACGCAGATTTTGGCCGCGGCCGGCACCGCCCTCCTCGCTTTGACGGCCTGCTCGGGCAACTCAGGCCAGGGCACGGCCGGCACCGGAGCTTCCGGTGATCAAAACGGCGATGCCAGTAGTGATACTTTGCGTATTGGTTTGGAAGGTACTTTCGCGCCTTACGGCTATCACGATGAGAGCGGGGACCTCGTTGGTTTTGAAAAGGAGATTGCCGACGCAGTGGCCGCGCACTTGGGCCGTACCCCGGTATATGTGGAGTCACCGTGGGAGTCACTAATCGCGGGGCTGGATAATAAAAACTACGAGATCGTGATCAATAATTTGGCCCCCACCGAGGAACGTAAGCTGAAATACGATTTCACGCAGCCGTATTACACTACGCATGCCTTCGCAGCCGTTCGCGAAGATTCTGATATTCACACCGAATCTGACCTAGCTGGGAAGAAATGCGCGCAAAGTGCTTCTTCAAACTATGCCGATAACGTGCGAGCGGTAGGGGCAGAGATTACGCCGACCTCCGGTTTCGCAGATTCGATTCAGCTGGTGGAGCAGGGACGGGCAGATTGCACTGCCAATGGAGATATCACGCTGGCTTACTATTTGGAAAAGCACCCGGATTCGAAACTGCGTCTGATAGAAATCACCAGTGCACCTGGAGATGATACTGCCATCATGCTCAATAAGGGTAACGAAGAGCTGCTCGGCCAAATCAACGAGGCGCTCACCCAGATCAAGAACGACGGCACGCTTGACGAGATCATTGCCAAGTACACGCCGCAAAATATTCCGGCGGCCAACAACTAAGTAGCGACGGCGGCTGGGCCCGGGCCGCACCTGCGGCCGTGGCGCGCGGTACTGCCGTACTGGCCGTGGCGCGATACTGCCGTACTGGCCACGGCCTGGCACTAGTGGTGCCGGCCAACGGTTTGGCACTGCGGTACTCGCCGCGGCCCGGCACTGCGGCCCCGCAAAACTTGTTCCCGGCGAAAGGTAGAAAATGGAACGCGCAATCGAGCTGTGGGTGGAATCTTTCCCCGCACTCATCTCGGCAACCGTTACCGTCACCATTCCGCTCTCGCTTATTTCAATCGCGATAGCTTTGGTACTCGGTATTATCACCGCCCAACTGCGGCTCTCTAAGCTGCGGATCTTCCGTGCCATCGGCTGGTTTTATGTGTGGATATTCCGCGGCACCCCGCTTTTGGTGCAACTGTTCATCGTGTTCTTCGGTTTGCCTTCCATCGGCCTCTACCTTTCTCCGTGGACGGCCGGGGTGGCTACTTTGTCCCTCAATACCGGGGCTTATGTGGGTGAGGCAATTCGCGGTGCCCAGCTTTCGGTACCGGAAGGCCAGTGGGAAGCGGCTCGTTCTTTGCGGCTGAGCCGGTGGCAGACTTTGCGGCACATCATCTATCCGCAACTATGGCGGGTGGCTCTACCCACTTTGATGAACCAGTTCATTGACCTGGTAAAGGGCACTTCCCTAGTTTCGGTTATCACCTTGGCGGATCTAACCCAGGTAGCCCAGCAGATCACTGCCCGTACCTATGAGCCGCTCATTATGTACGTCGAGGTAGCCTTCATTTACCTCGTCATTTCCACGGTTTTGACGTGGATCCAAGGCCGGCTTGAAAAGGCCACATCGCGCTATGTAGTGAGGACCAATGATTAATCTCCAAGACATTCAGAAAACTTTTGGGAAGACCACTGCTCTAGCCGGAGTAAGCCTGGAGATCCGGAGCGGAGAAACCACGGTGATTATGGGGCCTTCCGGTTCCGGAAAATCCACGCTGTTGCGGTGCGTGAACCTCTTAGAGTGGCCGGATGCGGGAAAACTCGATATCGACGGCGCCGCGCTCACCTTCCCGGTAAAGGCGAGTCGCGCGCAAATCGCGGCTATTCGGGCGAAAACCACGATGGTGTTCCAGCAGTTCAACCTGTTCCCGCATAAAACCGTTTTGGAAAACGTGACGATTTCCCCGCGTTTGCATGGCACTCCCGAAGCGGAAGCAAACCAAGTGGCGGAAGATCTCCTGGGCCGGGTGGGGCTAGCCGGCTATGGGGAACGCTACCCGGCCCAACTTTCGGGTGGCCAGCAGCAACGAGTGGCTATTGCCCGGGCCTTAGCGCTCAACCCGGATTATTTGCTGTGCGATGAGCCTACCTCTGCCCTCGATCCGGAACTGGCGGCAGAAGTTTCCCGGGTGCTACGCGAAATCGCGGAGCAAAACCAGTCCATGGTTATCGTCACCCACGATATGAACTTCGCGCGCCGCGTGGCAGACCGTGCCGTGTTCTTGCTCAACGGGAAAATCTATTACGACGGCGATCCTGCCGGGTTCTTCGATTCCGCCGATCCGCGGATCAAACAATTCCTCGCCGTCTACGGCGGCTAAAACCCAGCGCCCTAGGCCTTGGCAGTGCGCCTAGTCGTTGACCCCGGGTGCACTGCCGATGCTGGCGAGGAAGATGCTGTGGATAAAATCTGCCACCCATTCGATAAGAGCATCGCCTTCTAGAAGGTGGCTTTGCCCGAGCTTCTTTCCACCCGCATCCGGAATTGGCACTAAGAGGGTGCGAATTGCGGGTTTGAGCAGGGCCCGCGGATGGAGCCGGCGCAAACGCGCCTGCTTCGAATCCGGTAACTGCACGGGAGCGAACCGCAGGTTTCGCCCCGCTACCGTAATTTCGGTAAGCCCGGCCCGCCGTGCCAACTCGCGCAAACGTGCCAAGGTAAATAGTCTTTCGGCTGCTTCGGGTAGTTCCCCGTACCGGTCGATCATTTCTTCGCGAACTTCCGCCCGCTGAGCATCATCGCGAGCATTGGCAATCTTGCCGTAAATTTCCAAGCGCAAGCGTTCCGAAGGCACATAGTCTTCCGCCAGATAGGCTTCCACCGGGAGCTCGATGCGCACTTCGGCAGCGGCGTCGTCTTCCGGTGCGGCTTCCCCGCGAATACGTGCCACGGCTTCCGAAACCATGCGCACGTACAAATCAAAACCGACCCCTTCAATATGCCCCGACTGTTGCCCGCCGAGCATATTGCCAGCCCCGCGAATCTCCAGATCTTTCATCGCCACCTGCATCCCCGCACCCAAATCGGTGTTGGACGCAATGGTGCGCAAACGTTCCAAAGCGGTTTCGGTGAGCGTATGGTCCGGGTCGTACAAGAAATACGCATAGGCACGTTCCCGGCCGCGGCCCACCCGCCCGCGCAACTGATGCAACTGCGAAAGCCCCATTTTATCGGCGTTATCTACAATCAGGGTGTTCGCATTGGCAATATCCAGCCCGGTTTCCACAATCGTCGTACACAAAAGCACGTCGATTTCGTGTTCCCAGAACTGCTGGATTACTTCCTCAAGCTGGCGTTCACCCATTTGCCCGTGGGCGATCGCAATGCGTGCCTCGGGCACCAAATCGCGGATTTTCGCCGCCACCCGCGGCAAATCCTGCACCCGGTTATGCACAAAGAAAACCTGGCCATCGCGTAGCAACTCGCGGCGAATCGCGGCGCTCACCTGCTTGTTTTCAAAAACGCCCACGTACGTCAAAATCGGGTGGCGTTCTTCGGGCGGAGTAGCCAAAGTAGACATTTCCCGCACGCCTGTTACTGCCATTTCCAGCGTACGCGGAATTGGGGTGGCAGACATCGAAAGCACATCCACATTCGGATACATTTGTTTCAGGGTTTCCTTATGCTCCACCCCGAAACGTTGTTCTTCATCAATAACCACCAAACCCAAATCTTTGAAACGCACGTTCCCGGTAAGCAGGCGGTGGGTACCAATTACGACGTCGATCGTGCCGTCCCGCAACCCCGCAATTACCTGCGCGGATTCCTTCTCCGATTGGAAACGCGAAAGCGCGGCCACTTTCACCGGGAAACCCGAGTAGCGTTCTTCGAATGTTTCCCGATGCTGATCGACCAGCAAAGTGGTTGGCACCAAAACCGCGACCTGTTTATTATCCATAACGGCTTTGAAGGCCGCGCGCACCGCAATTTCGGTTTTTCCGTATCCCACATCCCCGGAAATTAGCCGGTCCATCGGCGCGGGCCGTTCCATATCCCGTTTCACTTCTTCGATGGTGTGCAACTGGTCGGGCGTTTCTACGTATTCGAATGCGTCTTCCAGTTCGCGTTGCCACGGTGTATCCGGCGAAAAAGCATGCCCGGGGGTGGCTAAACGTTGGGCGTACAAACGGGTAAGTTCCGAAGCAATCTGCCGGGTGGCGGCCCGCGCTTTTTGCTTGGTTTTTGCCCAGTCCGCACCTCCCATTTTGTTGAGTTTTGGCGATTCTCCGCCCGCGTAGCGGCTAATCTGGTCCAGCTGGTCGGTGGGTACCCACAGTTGGTCGCCGGGTTGGCCGCGTTTTGAAGGCGCGTATTCGAGTACTAAATATTCGCGTTGGTTGCCACGCCCGGCTCCGATAGCGCGTTTTTCCATGCGCACAAATTTGCCGACGCCGTGGCGTTCATGGACCACAAAATCGCCGGGCCGCAAGGAAAGCGGGTCCACGGTAGTTTTGCGGCGTTTGGGCAGCTTGCGCACGGCCCGCGTGGAAGAACCCCCGCGGGAAGTAATATCGGCGGCCGCCAAGAGCGCGAAATGCTGCTCGGTAAGTATGAAGCCTTCGCCAATGGGCGCCGTGGTCACATGCGTCACCCCGGTTTCCAGGCGCGCTGGCAAATCTTCGCTAAAGCTTGCCGGGGCGCCGGCCTCTCCGAGCTGTTCGGTGAGTCGCCGGCCCAGGCCCGCTCCTTGCGTCACCAGCACGGTACGCCACCCGGCTTTGCTCAGCCGGCGAATTTCGGCGATGGCCTCATCTACTTTGCCAAGGAATTTGCGTGGCTGGCGGGCCTGCACTCCCCCATTTTCGGGCGCCGTAAAACCAGCTATCGTCCACCAGGCCTGGCCGCGTTTTCGGGCTTGTGCTTCGGTTTCTTCCAGGGTTGCAAAATTAGCGGCTTGGGCGGCTACCGGTACCGGGCCGCCGGCCGCTGCGGCCGACCATGCCGCCTCCATAAATTCTTCGGTAGTTTGCAGTAGCGATTCGGCCCGTTGCGCCGCCGTTTCCGGTTCGGCCACGATTATGCGGGCATCGGGCGGCAAAGTTTCTACCACCGGCACCATTTTTTCTACCAGTGCCGGCGCCAAAGATTCCATACCTTCTACAGGGATACCCTCGCTAATCTTCTCGAGCATATCCACGGCTCCCGGTAGCTCCGCCTGGAGCTGCTTAGCGCGTTCGCGCACTGCATCCGTGAGCAAAATTTCCCGGCAGGGCGGGGCATACAGGCTCCCTTTTTCCGCGATGGATCGCTGATCGGCAACCGAAAAGCTGCGGATCTCTTCGACGTCGTCCCCAAAAAACTCCACCCGCAACGGGTGGGCTTCGGTAGGCGGGAAAACATCCAGGATGCCGCCCCGCACCGCGAACTCGCCGCGCCGCTCCACCATGTCCACCCGCGTGTAGGCCGCGGCAGCCAACCCGGCCTCAATGTCTTCCATGCGAGCCTGTTCGCCCAGGCGCACCCGCACGGGAGCAAGTTCACCCAATCCCGCCGTGAGCGGTTGCAACAGCGCCCGCACCGGCATAAGCAATACCCGCAAAGGTGCAAATTCTTCCGGGCGGGCGAGGCGGCGTTGCACGAGGATCCGGCGCGCTACCGTATCTGCGCGCGGAGAGAGCCGTTCATGCGGGAGGGTTTCCCAAGAAGGGAAAACTTCGACCGCATCTTCGGGCAAATAAGCCCGTAACGCGCCCGCCAATTCTTCCGCTCCCCGCCCGGTGGGCGTGACTACGACCTGTAGCTGCGAGTTTTCTGGCCCTTGCGCGCCGCCACCTTGAGTTCGCTCGGCGTGCTGGTTTTGCTCGTCGCGCCGTTTGCGCGCGCCCAGCTTTGTAGTATCTGGCGTTTCGGTAAGCAAAGCCACCAGCGGTGCAATCACCCCGCGGGGCATGGGCACATTTTTCTGTTTGGCGCGCGAGCTGATTGCCTCGCTGACCACCGGATCCTGTGCCAGGATCGCGAGCAGTGGGCGCAGATCCATTTTTCTCCTTCGCTGAGCAGGTGCTTGCTAAGTTTTTCTTGCTAGTGCTTACCGAGTTTCTTGAGCCGTGCCAGGTTCCTTAGGAATTACTAAGTTTCTTGAGCCGTGCCGGGTTCCTGGGGGCTTGCAGATTTTCTGAGGTTTACCAGGTTCCTCAGTGATTACTGAGTTTCTAAAGGCTTACCGGGTTTGCGAGTTCCGGGCACGATCGGCGTCTTACTAAAGCCGGCGCGTTAGCGGCGGGTTAGTGCTACCGGTGTTTAGTATGCAAGTGGAGTGTGGCCGTTTCCAGGCCGTTTCGCACCACTTCCTCCGCGGCATCCGCCGCTTCCTCAATAAGCGTGCCCAGGTCCTTTTTCTCCGCGCCCGAAAAGCGGCCAAGTACATAATCGGCAGGGTCTTGCCGGCCCGGCGGCCGGCCGATTCCGAACCGCAACCGAATATAGTTTTTGGTGCCCAGAGCTTGAGAAATCGACTTCAGACCGTTATGCCCGCCTTCGCCCCCGCCGCGCTTCAGTTTGAGGGTACCGTGCGGTAAATCAAGTTCATCGTGGATAACGATGAGGTTTTCCGGCGAGCAGTCATAGTAGCGCAAAAGCGCGGCCGTGGGCCCGCCCGAAGTATTCATATACGTGTCTAAAGTAGCGAGAATAACCCGCTGCGCTTCCGGCCCATACCCGGCACGTACGGAAAGTTGGTGGGTACGCGTCTGCCGGTGCGCGCTAAGCGTGCCGCTAGCGCGTTGCGCCAAGCATTCCACGACGTCGTGCCCAATATTGTGGCGGGTGCCTACGTACCGTGGCCCAGGGTTTCCGAGCCCAACGACGACGTACATACTGGCCTACCTTCCAGTGCGGGCAAGCCCGCAGAGCCCCAAGATCACGCGGATTCGGGAACTCTGCGGGCCTGCGAACAATAACCTTATGCCTGCCGAAGCAAAGCTTGGGCAGGTGGCGAAGTGTTTACTCGCCGTTCGTTGCTCCGTGTTCTTCAGATTCTTCACGAGCTTCTTCCGCCTGGGCTTCGGCCACGGCGGCGTCGGCTTCTTCAAGCGCCAGATCAACTTCCGGACGCATAACGGAAACCACAACTTCTTCCGGATCGAGCAGTACTTCGACGTCGTCTGCGTGCTGCAGGTCGGCAGCGGTGATCTGCGAGCCGTCTTCCATGCCTTCCACGTTGGCAATCACGGAATCCGGAATGTCGATAGCCGGAGCAGAAACCTGCACGTTGAGGAATTCGATGGTGTGGATCGTGCCCGGAGCCGATTCGCCCACAACTTCCACCGGAACTTCCACTTCCACCTTTTCGTCGCGCGTCACGCGCTGCAGGTCAACGTGAATAATGCGGCGGGTAACCGGGTTGCGCTGAATGTCCTTGACCAGTGCCAGGAGATTGCCGGATTCGGATCCTTCTACCGTTACGCTCAGCAGGGCGTTCGGGTTGTCCTTAACAATGAGGAAGAGATCGTGTGCATCAACGGTCAGGTGGGCCGGAGCGGCACCGTGTCCGTAAAGTACCGCGGGGGTTTGGCCATCGCGGCGCAACCGGCGGGAAGCGCCCTTACCAAATTCCTGGCGTTCTTGAGCCGTGAGGCTCTTCTGTTCCATTGCCATAAATATTCCTTCTTTCGGTTTCAGGCGCCCGGGCAAAAAGCTGCGATAAAGCGTTTGCCGCCCGCTGGCACCGAAATACTTTTACCGTGTTGACCTCGTTTTACATACGCAGGCCAGCCCGAAGGAATGTGCCTGCTACGTCGATAACGGAGTATCGGGATTTCCCGCTCCCTCGCCGAAGCAACCCCGCTATTATAGACGGCTTCGCCCTGCCACGCCAGGGCCGAAGCTCGCGGGAAACGCACCGCCAAAACCCATAACCAGAAAACGCATGGAATGCGGCACGGAATTTAGCGCAAAAGCGGCTTAGTACAAAGGTGGCTCAGCACAAAAGCGGCTCAGTGCAAGAACGGCTTAGCGCAAGAACGGCTTAGCGCAAGAACGGCTTAGCGTAAGAACGGCTTAGCGTAAGAGCGGCCTAGCGCAAAAGTAGCCAGAAGAAGAGGGCTAGGCCGAAAATGAGGATGAGGATATTGATCACGCGGTCGGAGAAGAACCGGCCGAGTTTCGGGCCTATCCATCCGCCCACGATACCGCCGGCCATCATGCTTAGGGCGGCCGGGTAGTCCACCGCACCCATCGCGGCGTAGTAGATCCCAGCAACCAGGTTGGCGCCGAGGGTAACGGGCGCTTTCATAACGAGGGCTTCCCGCGTGGTCATATTGGTAAGGAGCCGGGCCATCGCCATGTACAAGATGGCGGAGGCGGCGCCAAAATATCCCGAGTAGATACCAACAATAAAGACGAGCACCATAAAGGCGCCGGTGCCAATATTTACCCGGCGGCCGAGGCGGTGCAAGATCGGGGCGATGACAACTGACAGTACGGAGAAAAGGACGAGCCAAGGTACAACGGCTTCAAAAACGCCCGGGTCTGCTACCAGTAACAGGTAGCCTCCGAGCGCGCCTCCCGCTGCCCCAATCAGGTATTGGGGCCACCGCGGGTAGCTACGTACTTGCCGGATTTGCCGAAAAGCCGCAATTGTAGTTCCGGTACTGCCACCAATGTTTGAAATAACATTTGTAGTGTTAGCGATCACCGGCGGAAATCCGAGCATAAGCAAGGCCGGATAGGTAAATACCGAGGCTGCGCCCGAAAGATAACCAATGATTGCACCAATAAGTCCAATACCGAAAACGCTTACGAGTAGCACTGCCTCATCATATCGAAGAGCCTGCCGTGCCGCGCCTACCGCAAGTGTTACCTTGCCCCGCTCTGCCAGCAGGCACAGCCAGCGGGCACAGTTTAATAAGCGCCGCCTAATAGGCGCTGCTTAATAAGCGCCCTAATAAGCACCTATTAATAAGCACCTATTAATAAGCACCGTCGAATAGCGAGGTTACCGAACCATCCTCGAATACTTCGTCGATCGCCCGGGCTAGTACCGGTGCGATTGAAAGTACTGTCAAACCCTCGAAACGTTTTTCTTCCGGAACCGGGAGCGTGTTGGTAATGATGATTTCACGGCATCCGGCTGCTTGCAGCCTTTCCACTGCCGGGCCGGAAAGCAGACCGTGCGTAGCAGCCACAATAACTTCTTTTGCCCCGGCTTCTTTGACCACATTAATTGCGCCGACCAAGGTACCCGCGGTGTCGATCATATCGTCCACGATGATCGCCGTCTTCCCCGCAACATCACCAACCACGCGGTTAGCTACCGCCACATTAGCGCGGCTAATATCCCGGGTTTTGTGCACGAAGGCCAGCGGCACCCCACCCAGGCGGGCAGCCCACTGTTCTGCCACCTTGATGCGGCCCGCGTCCGGGGAAACCATAACCGAGTTTTCTGGATCAATCCGCGTGCGCACGTACTTTACCAAGGTCGGCATTGCCCACAGGTGGTCTACCGGACCATCAAAGAAGCCTTGCGACTGGGCGGCGTGCAGATCCACGCTCATAATCCGATCCGCACCGGCCGTCTTGAACATATCGGCCACGAGGCGCGCCGAAATCGGTTCGCGCCCCTTATGTTTCTTATCTTGCCGGGCATACGGATAGTAAGGCATGACCGCGGTAATACGTTTGGCCGAGGCGCGCTTCGCCGCGTCCACTAAAAGAAGAGCCTCCATCAACCACTTGTTAATCGGGTCGGTGAAGGACTGCAAAATAAATACATCAGAGCCGCGTAGCGATTCTTCATATCGCACGTAAATTTCCGAGTTCGCAAAATCGTACGCGATAGTGGGAAGGAGACTGATCCCTAAATCTTTAGCTACCTCCTCCGCTAGTTCCGGAAACGCTCTGCCCGAAACTAAAACGAGCCTTTTGTCGTTCGATATCCGTATCCCAGTGGCCATGAATCCGTTTACCTTTCCCCGCATACTTTTATGTCAGCTGCGTTAACCCCGGGCCTCACCAGCCGAAACGTAGGGTTAACTCTTCACGCGGCACGCGAAAACCAGCGCCCTCTAACGGTACCCGCTTTATGCATTTCAAGCTATGAAAATCTCAAGCTATGAGTTTTCAAGACTTTCACCCAGGCGGCGTCCACCTTGCCCTACAATAAGCAGTTTTGCCGCGAACCTATATGGGCGCCGCTAAAGCTTACCGGAGCGTACCTGGACTTACCCGAAACATAATACCTAGGCCCAGGCCCCGCGCATACCAGGCCAATCGGAGCGTGCCTACTGCTCATCCTGCTTATCCTGCTTATCCGCGTGCCATCGCCTACTACTCATCCGCGTGGCCCATCGCCACTATTCATCCGCCTGGCCGCCCCGCCACAATGCGCACCGCATCCGCAGTTAGCAGTTAGTTGGCGCGCGTCCCGTATTCGCCCGGCCCCACGCGTTGCCCCCGCTCGATATGTACGTTCCCGCGCAAAATCGTGAAGGGCTCCACCACCGCATCGGGTTCCAGCTCTGCTTGCACATCAATCCAGGTGGTTGCCGGGTCAATAATGCTCACCCCGGCCCGCATCCACTTCTCCAAGATACGCCGCCGCATATCTGCCCGCAGAGCCGCTAATTGCACCAGGTCATTCGCCCCTTCTACGGTGCGATAATCGGGCGCCATATACGAACCAATGCCCGCACCTTCCCGGTAAGCCTGCGCCACCACATCCGTGAGGTACATCTCCCCCTGGGCGTTGTCGGTGCCGAGGCGGGCGAGACTGCGGCGCAGGAAAGCGGCGTCGAAAACGTAAGTAGAGGTATTGATCTCGCGGATAGTGTGCTGCTGCGGCGTTGCATCTGCTTCTTCCACGATTCCGGATATTTTGCCCTGCGCATCCCGCACAATCCGCCCATATCCGGTAGCTTCCGGTACTTGCGCGGTGAGGACGGTAACCGCGTTTTCCCCGTGGCGCGCGAACAGCTCCGCCAAAATATCGGAAGTGAGTAACGGGGTATCTCCGGCCATTACGAGTACCGGCCCCGAAATGTTTTCCGACAACCCGGCTAAACCGCACCATACCGCGCGCCCGGTGCCTTTCACTTCGTCTTGGTCGGCAATAATGACCTCCGGGTCAACCGCGAGCGCATGGCTAGCTACCTGGGCACGTTCATGGCGTACCACTACCACCACGTTTTGCGGTTCCAGGCCGCGCGCCGCCACGATCGCGTGCCCGAGCAAGGTGCGCCCACACATTTCGTGGAGCACTTTCGGTAGCTCTGATTTCATGCGGGTGCCTTGGCCGGCGGCCAGGATAATAACTGCTGCGGGAGCTGCCATCGCTCATTTCCCTTTCGAGATCTACTAGTAGCATTCGCTTCTTCCGGCACCATGTTATCTGCCGCGGGCGCGGATGGCAGTGCAGATTTGATGGCAGGGTTGATGACAGGGTTGATTTTCCGCAAAACCCAAATTTTGTTCCGCCCCTAGGATTCGAACCTAGACATACGGTTCCAAAGACCGCTGTGCTGCCGTTACACCAGGGCGGATCGCTTCCGTTACGTTTCCGTTCCGAAGCGCACCGCCATAGTCTAGCGAATAATCCCCCGTTAGGCATAATAGAGCTATGTCACGAATTGAATCGACGTCGGATAATCAGGGCAAAAGTGCGCCGAACCGCCCCTATAAACGCGTCCGTATGACGCGCAACGAACGGCGCGTCCAACTGGCGCAAGTGGCGCGCGATCTATTTGCCCGCAAGGGGTACGACGCCGTTTCAATCGAAGAAATTGCGGCCCAGGCCGGAGTTTCCAAACCCGTCGTTTATGAACATTTTGGCGGGAAAGAGGGTATTTACAACGTGGTGGTAGATCGGGAACTTACCACTCTTTCGGAGCTCATTTTTTCGAAGATGTACAAGGACGCACGCGCGCGGGAAACCCTGGAGGCGATCGTCGTCGCTGTTTTCGAATACATCGAAACTAATGAGGCGGGCTTCCGGCTCCTCGTGCAACGCTCCCCTTCCACTTTGGAGGGAGATTCTTTCTCCACGGTGCTCGCCGACATTGCCGATATCGTGTCGGAACTCATTGCTCCCATGTTGGAAGCTTCCGGGATCGATCCGCGTACCGCGCCGATTTATGGGCAAATGCTCGCCGGCGGAATCGGCCAGGTAGGCCAGTGGTGGGTAGATGAGAAGGTGCCAGATAAGGAAAATCTGGCCGCCCATGTAGTCAATTTCGTGTGGGACGGATTGCGCGGCCTGGAAACCGAACCAAAACTGCGCGGCTCCACCCCCATACCCCATCACCCCGCACCGTGATAAGCAATCCCGGTTTCCGAAAACTCCAGAGAGCGGTGCGATCGAACCCCTACACGAATGAAAGATAGTGGCATGGCGCATTTATCTCAGTTATAATTAGCCGGTATCTATGAGGGCCTTACCGGGCGCCAGACAGCAAGGAGCAAGGGTGCTAAGTCTCCGCAAGATCAATAAAAGCTTCGGCTCACATCAGGTTCTCAACGGGCTGAGTTTTGACGTTCGGCCCGGCGAGATTTTTGGCTTTGTAGGAGCTAATGGCGCCGGCAAAACTACCGCCATGCGCATTATTTTAAACCTGCTATCGAAGGATAGCGGTGAAGTGCTCTGGGATGGGGAAGAAATTACTTTTACCCGCCGCCAAAAGATCGGCTACATGCCTGAAGAACGCGGTTTATATCCGAAAATGAAGGCTCGGGAACAGCTCATTTACTTTGCGCGTTTACACGGTTTTTCCACCACGCAGGCCGCTAAGAATGCCGAAAAATGGGCTCGCACTCTTGGTGTCTATGAACGGCTAGACGACCCGGTGCAAAAACTTTCTTTAGGGAACCAGCAGCGCGTGCAATTGGCGGCCGCCCTGGTGCATGAACCGAAACTTTTGATTTTGGATGAACCGTTTTCCGGGTTAGATCCCGTAGCCGTAACCGCAATGAGTGAAGTGTTGCGGCTCATGGCGGATGCTGGCGCACCGGTTATGTTTTCCTCTCACCAATTAGACCTGGTGGAAAGACTGTGCGATTCGGTCGGTATCATGGCCCAAGGGCGGTTGCTCGCACACGGCTCGATTAGCGAATTGCGTGGAAATGCGCCGGCGCCCCTCGCCGTCGCCGTCGCCGCCCCACCAGAAACGGTACAAAGCACCCTGGCTACCCTCGGAATTACCGCCCAACCTGACCCTTTGGAAGGCACCGGAGATGCACCTGCACGCCCGGGCCTCACGCGCGTTATTTTCAACCTCCCCGCCAATGTGAGTGACCAGGCGGTTTTGCGGGCACTTACCCAGATAGGAACCCTGCACGAGTTTGGGCCGCGCCGCCCCCACCTCACCGAACTTTTCAAAGACGCTATCGAACAGGAAACTCCCGCCCCGGAAAGTGAGGCCGCCTAATGCTCCGCGTTATTATCGATCGCGAATTTCGAACCCTCTTATTTTCGCGGGCGAACATAATTAGCATCGCTGTAGCGGTGGCGATTTTCCTCGGCGCAGGGGTGGTAGGGCGCTTCCTCCTCAACGACGCCGATACACCGGAAGTCACGAAATTCGCCGTAACCACGCAAACCGCGCCGCTAGAACCTCTCCTGCGCGAACAAGGCGTGGAAGTGGAAAACGTGGGAGAGACCACCCCGGAAGAAGTGTTCGCGCGGGAGGACGCTCCCGATGCGGTGATCGGCGGCACTGCGGAAGTGCCTCATGTGTATACCAACAGCCGCGGTGCGCCGAGCAGTCAGTATGTTGAAATAACGAAAGCGGCAACCGTGGGCAGCTTGCTCCGGCAAAGCAATATTTCTCCGGACATACAAAGCAAACTGCTCGCCGCGGAAAGCCTGAGCAGTACCGATTTGACCGAAAAAGCCGCTTTTGCGGACACAAACTTTTTCGGCGTGGCGGCAGGAGTTATAGGCGCATCAATTATTCTCTTCGTAACCATGAGCGGAGTGAATGGCATTCCGGTACGTGTGGTAGAAGAAAAATCGAGCCGCGTGGTGGAAATTATTTTAACTACCGTCAAACCCTCTACCTTGTTGCTAGGAAAAGTCCTCGGCGTGGGCGGAGCCGTTTTGGTGACTAACCTGACCTATATTGTGGGCGCGCTGGCCGCGGTTTATATTTCCGGAATTATGCCAAGTTTAGGCCTAATCACTGAAGTTGGGATCTGGCCGATTCTGCTCAATATTCTCATTTGGGTAGTTTTCGGATACTTCATCATGGCGGCATTTGCCGGCGGGATTGCGTCCATGGTTTCACGGCAAGAAGACCTTTCCGGCCCGCTTTCCGCCCTGATTTTCGCCGCTTTAATTCCCTTCTACGCGGCTGTTTTCGGCCTGCAATCATCCATTGATGCCACCTGGTATAAAGTGCTTTCCTTCGTGCCCGGCTTTTCGCAGTACTTCATGCCAATCCGGTTCGGTGCTAATCAATCCGGCTGGTCGGAACAGCTTATTGCCTATGCGCTGGCGGGGCTGGCCGTGATTCTGCTCAGCCGCTTGGGCGCCGTTATCTACGAACGCTCTATCTTGCGCATCGGAGAACGCGTGAAGCTCTCCCAGATCTTCCGCAAGGCGGCGTAAGCCGGAGGGAAACCAGCGGCGTAAGCCGGAGGGAAACCAGGCGGCGTAAGCCGGACGGAAGCGGCGTAGCCGAAAGTAAACGCGGCGTAGCCGAAACGAAAACGCGGCGTAGCCGCAGCGTTCCGGGGAGGGGAGCTCGGAAGAAAGCTCCTAAGGGAGGCGTTTCTAGGGCGTTCGCATGATTCGTGCCGGGTCGCGGTTTACGGCCCATGCAATTGGTGCGATCGCGGCCAGCACCGAGATAATCACCAAGATGAGCGCGCTCGCCACGGTGTAATCGAGCGGAATCGTGGCCAATCGGGTAGCCGCGTAGGTGTATGCCACCAGCGCGCCTATCGCGGCCCCGATACTGATTGGGATCGCAATTCGTAGCAGGGTGAGTAAAGCGAGTTCAAAACGAGTAATTCCGAGGGCGCGGCGCCGGCCCAAAATCCGCCGATACAGTAATACGTAGGTGAGAGTAACGACGGCGGTGAGGAATCCGCCCGCCACCAGAACCGTCAATAGAATCGACTGCCCGTACCGGGCATATTCCCCACCGGTCAACTCACTTACTATTTGCATGCCCGCATTCTCCACCGAAATTTCGGCTCCGCCCTGCGCCGAAATATAGGAAAGCAAGGCTGTCTGCACATCTGGCAGCACCTCCAAAGAACTCGCGAGCACATGCAAGCTTTGATACGCCGCCGGGTGCGGATCTGCCTGAATAAGCACCCCGTTCGCGAAGGAAGCAAATCCCGGGCGAGGAGCACCCTCACCTACCACGGGAAATTCTTGGCCGTCGCGATCGGTAAAGACGCCGGCGGGAACCTCCCAACCGTATTCTGCAGCTTCCCCGGTTTGGATTAAGGCCTCCCCTGTTTCCGGGGCGCGGCCGAGACTTGACGCATAGATTGCTTCCACATTTGAGACCGTCCAAGCAGGAACTCGCAGACCGGGAACCGTTGGCTCAACATCGTCTACTTTTACTACCCCGACGGCTATTTCTACGCCGCGCGTTGCTTGGGCTAATGCTAAAACCTCCGGCGTGATCAGGCCTTTCTTTTCGCGGATTACCAGCATCCGTGAGGCGGGATCCTGCAATTTTTGCGCCAGTACGGCTTTTTGTGCTTCCTGTTGCCCGGCCGTCAACAATGCTGCCAGGCAAGCACCGAGGGTAACCAATAAAAGCAAGAGGGAGGGGATTTTTTGGGTTTGCGCGTCTTTCCACGCTTCCCGGATTAGTTCACGCCACCGCATTTTCCACCGCCTCCGTAATATTGAGAACCGCTGAGCAATTTGCCATTACAAACGGATCGTGGGTAGCAATAATAACTATCCGTCCCTCTTCGCTGGCCGCCCGCAAAAGGTCGAGCACGGTACTGGAATTATCCCGATCAAGATTCCCGGTGGGTTCATCTGCCAAAATAATCTCCGGATTGTTCACCAAGGCCCGGCATACCGCAACTCTTTGCCCTTGGCCTCCAGAAATCTGGGTGGGCCGCTGGCTTGCGATCTGCGCCAAACCGACTTTTTCGAGCAGCTCGAGCGCTTTTCCTTCTAAGTTTTTACGGGTTTGGCCCGCATAAAGGCCAGGTTCGAGCACTGAATCGAGGATGGTGCGAAAGGCGTCTAGCTCCGAATCTTGAAAAACGAAACCGATATGTTTCGCCCGAAATTCTGAACGGCTTGAATCCGGTAACGAACTAAGCTCCCGGCCGCGATATGTAATAGCACCGGCTATCGGTGTAAGCATAAGACCTAGCAAATACAGCAAGGTAGATTTACCAGCCCCGGAAGCACCGGTTAGCGCCGTCATCGTACCGGCCGCAAAACGATGGTTGAGTCCACCAAATAATTCCGGAGAGTGTTTTTCGTAGCGAAATCTTAAGCCTTGGCAGGCCATGCTCAGGGGCTCACTCATGCGCCAGCCTCCCCGAACACGCGGATAGTGGTACCCGGTTCCACCCCTTCTACGACGGCGATGCCTTCCGCCGCCCCTTTCATCGTGATCGCTATGTGATTTCCAGCTTCATCCACCACATAAGATTCACCTTTAGCGTTGGTCATAATTGCGGCGCGCGGCACGGCGGGGCCGGTTACGGCCGGGATTACTTCTACCGCAGCTGGCAAAGATACTCCTTCACCACCGCCAAGGCCTTCGCATTCGGCTCCGCAAGCAGGCCCGCCGTCTTCGCCTTTTAGGGAGATTTTATAGAAGCCATCCTCCGTCCGCTGGTTCATATCTGATATTGCTACACGCCACTTTTGCTCTCCATTTTGCAAAGTAACAGCAGCTCCGGCGGGGATTAGATTTCTTTGCTGTTCGCTGACCATGAGATATACATTCGGATCACCGGTAGTAGCGGAGATAATATTCTCTCCACCCTGGAGATCTAGGCCGGGTTTAGCGATCTTGCGATCAAGAACCAGGGTGGTAGGAATACTTGGAATGGCTACGAGTTCACCCAGTTGTATCGTGCCAGTTTCTTCTCTCCCCTGTGATTTTTGCCAGGCCTTCACTGCTTTTTCGGTGACGGGACCAAATTCGCTATCAGCCCGGCGCAGATATCCCAGATCGGTCAGCAACTGGGTGAGCTGATGAACGTCAGAGCCGCGGGTTCCGGGAGCTAGCTCGCGGTAAAAAGGAGTATCTCCGCTGACTACCCGGACGGGCACCCCGGCTACCGCGTACACCGGATCGCCTTGCCCAAATTCTCGGGCATCTGAGACCCAAGTAATTACTCCCGCCAGTTGGTTTGCGGCCACCGGCGCCAGCTGGCTTTCTATACTCGCAGCCAAATCTAGCGTCCGCCCCACGGTTTGTTCGGAAACCTTTACCAAAGCGGGAGTAGGAAATGGTTCTGGTGTGAACGTTTTGCGACTCAGAGTAGCTCCGGCCCAGTAAGCTCCGCCCGCAACGAGCACCAGGATAATAAGAATCCCAGCGATTTTTCGCTTCATATCCGACCTCCACTCTGAGCGTCATCATTAATGCGTTGCGAAGCCAATACTTAGTCAAAAGAAGACCTTGACGAACGCACACCATCAGGTTACATTAATCTCACTATTTCGATCAACGCGGTTCGAAAGAGGGTTCCATCGCCTTATACGGAGGTCAAGATGACGCAGCAACGGGTACTTCGCGCCGCAATACTCGCTATGGTGGGGTGCACCTTGGCGCTCTCCGCTTGCGATACTCAAAGCTCTCCACCGGATTCGAGCCCCAGCACCACATCGAGTTTTTCACCGCGTGATATCAACACCTGGAAACCGAGCTTCACTCCCGCACCGCGCCCGGTAAGCGCAGAATTCGCCAAACAATCACGCCTCGACCAAGTCAATCAGGCGCTATCCACAGCAAACCCACCGCTACCGGCAATGACTGAAACCGAACTCCCACCAGTCATCCGAGAAATCAGCACAGACGAATGGCCAGACATTATGACCCAGTGCCTCACCGATGCGGGCTTCCCTTCCATGGCTGTGGGCGGATCTATCACCAATGAGATACCCGATGATCAGCTAGCCGCTGCAACCAAAGCTGAAGCTAAGTGCATTGCGCAATACCCAATTGCAGCGAAATACCGGCAGAAATGGGGTGAAGAGCAGTGGCGCATCCAGTACGAATACCTCACCGGTTTCTACATCCCCTGCGCGGAATCCTTCGGCGTAGTAGTAGATCACAGCGTCATTCCCAGCGAAAAAAGCTATGTGGAAAGCGCTCTCAGTGATGGAGAGCTTTGGCATCCGATTTTCGAATGGACGGAAAACCAGAAGAACCAAAATTTGGTAAGCACCGAAACAGAAGAAGGAGAATCCTTATCCCGCACGTGTAGGCAATTCGCGCCAGATAGATACCTCTTCAATTAACTTCCTCGCGCCTGGGGTATCCGGGTTCCTCGCCGCCGGGTTCATCGCCGCCGGGTTCCTCGCCGCCGGGTTCTCCGCCTGCGGGTTCTCCGCGCCGGAAATATGTCCCCGTGCTTCTAGAACTGCCGAAGTTCGGGGCTGCAGACTCCTGTTGCTACTCCAGTTTTCCGGCAGCCTCCAACCACTGTTCTTCCAATTGTGTGGCTTCGGCTTCGAGTTCCTTCATGTTCTGGGTGAGTTCGGCTAGGCCTTGGTAGTCGCTTTGGTCATGGGCGAGCATCTTTTCTTCGATGCGGCCAATCTGCTGGTTGGTTTTATTTAGCTTACGTTCAATCGCTGCTACTTCTTTTGCCAGGGCGTGCCTTTGTGCCCCGGTTAGTTGCGGTTCGGTAGCAGGCCCGGTTTCCGAGCCGGGCACGCTCGGGGCAGTACCGTCCGGCGTCGTTCCGGTTTTCGCGGCGAAAACCGCCGGCAAACGTTTCTCGCTTTGCGCCTGCAAACGCACGTACTCTTCCACCCCGCCGGGTAGGTGCCGCAACGTGCCCGCGAGTATCGCATATTGCTGGTCGGTAACGCGTTCTAGCAGGTAGCGATCGTGGGAGACGACGATAAGGGTGCCCGGCCAGGAATCGAGCATCTCCTCCAAAGCGGCCAACGTATCGGAATCTACGTCATTGGTGGGCTCGTCGAGCGCGATCACGTTGGGCTCCGCCAGCAGTAGCATAAGAATCTGCAACCGCCGTTTTTGCCCGCCGGAAAGCTCAGCTACCCGCTGGGAAAGCGCTTCGCGCCGAAAACCGAGCCGCTCCAAAAGCTGGGCAGGCGAATACTCTTTCCCATCAATTTGGAAACTCGTTTTATGGCGGGCAAGTACCTCCCGCACGCGGTACCCACCAATTTCTTGCAGCTGCGAAAAGCGCTGGTCAAGCACACCCAGTTTCACCGTTTTTCCGCGTTTTACCTGCCCACTGGTAGGTTCCAGCTCCCCGGCAATAAGCGCTAAGAGGGTGGACTTGCCGGCCCCGTTAGCACCGAGAATACCCAGGCGATCACCCGGCCCGATTTTCCAGGTAATATCGCGAAGCACTTCCTGGGCCCCAAAACTCACGGACACATTTTCCAGATCCACTACTTGTTTTCCCAAGCGGGCCATGGCCACATGCTGCAACTGCACCGAATCGCGTAGCGGCGGCACGTCCGCAATCAGCTCATTGGCAGCTTCGATCCGGAACTTTGGTTTCGAGGTGCGTGCCGGAGCACCGCGCCGCAACCAGGCAAGTTCTTTCCGCATGAGGTTTTGCCGTTTTTGTTCTGCCACTGCACGCATGCGGTCCCGTTCCACCCTTTGTAATACGTAGGCGGCATACCCGCCTTCGAAGGGTTCAACGATAGAATCGTGGACCTCCCAGGTTTGGGTACATACTTCGTCCAGGAACCAACGGTCGTGCGTGACCACGAGTAAAGCGCCTTGGTTTTGCGGCCAGCGGCGGCGCAAATGCCCGGCCAACCAGGTGATACCTTCCAAATCCAAATGGTTCGTAGGTTCGTCTAGGGCGATAACATCCCAATCTCCGATAAGCACGGCGGCTAAAGCTACCCGGCGGCGTTGCCCACCGGAAAGCTCACCGACTTTCACTTCCCACGGAATATCAGCCATGAGCCCGGTTATAATATCGCGAATTTTCGGGTTGCCGGCCCACTCGTGTTCCGCACGGCTTCCTACCACCGCCTGCCCGGCACTGTTCTCTGGGTCTAGGTTATCGCCTTGTGCGAGCAG
This sequence comes from Actinobaculum suis, assembly GCF_900618115.1. Classification (NCBI taxonomy): domain Bacteria; kingdom Bacillati; phylum Actinomycetota; class Actinomycetes; order Actinomycetales; family Actinomycetaceae; genus Actinobaculum; species Actinobaculum suis. Next base: position 620,469 of record NZ_UYIO01000001.1, on the reverse strand, counting down.
GCCAATTTTTAGGCCGGTGCGCCGGGTAACCCGGCCCGCCTGATATTTCACGGTGCCGGCGAGCATTCCCAATAAACTGGATTTGCCGTCCCCATTACGGCCCACAATTCCGATGTGGTCCCCCTCGGCCACGCCGATCGTCAAAGAATCAAAGACAGTTTTCGTAGCGTATTCAAGGCGTAGTTCATGCGCGGTAATCAGTGGCGTTGCCATCTATAAAACTCCTTTATTTGCCGGCGGTACGGGCGATGCGCAAGAAATCGGTGATGCTAAGAGTTTCGCCCCGCGCGCCCGGATCAATACCGGCCGCCACTAAAATTTCTTCTGCCTTTTCGCGGCTACCCGCCCAGGTTGCGAGTGCCGCGCGCAAGGTTTTCCGCCGCTGTGCGAAAGCCGCATCGATTACCGCAAAAGTTGCTTCCCGCAGTTTTGCGTTCTCCAGGTTTTCCTCCCCAGTCAAAGTTTCTCCAAGCTGGCGCTCCGCCGCACCGGGTTGCTCCGCCGCACCGGGTTGCTCCGCCGCACCGGGTTGCTCCGCCGTACCGGGTTGCTCCGCCGTACCGAGCTGGTGCTGCAGTTCTCCGGGCTGGCGCCGCTCGGCGATTACGAGGGCGGAATCTACGCGCGGTACCGGCCAAAACACGCTCCGCGAAATTTTCGACCCGCGCCGCACCCGCGCATACCAAGCCGCTTTCGCCGAAGGAGCACCATAAACTTTCGAACCGGGCGTAGCTGCCAACCGTTCTGCCACTTCTAATTGCACCATCACCACGGCGGTGTGAATCGTGGGGAACCGTTCCAAAATCTGCAATAGTACTGGCACTGCCACGTTATAGGGCAGATTTGCCACGAGCTTTTCCGGTTCGTGCCGCCCGTCCCGCGCGCAGGCCGCGGGAAGCGTGAGAGACTGCGGGCCGGCCAAATGTAGTGCATCGCCTTTGGTGACCGCGAAATTATCGGGAGCGGCCCCGTGTACCGTGAGGGTTTGCGGCAGTGCGCCGGCCAGTTTTTCGTCAATTTCGACGGCGGCTACCTGGGCGCCGCGTTCCAGTAACGCCAAGGTAAGGGAGCCGAGGCCCGGGCCTACTTCAAGAATAAACTCGCCCGCTTGCACTTCGGCTTCCCGCGCGATTTTCCGGACGGTTCCCGGATCGATCACAAAGTTTTGGCCGCGGCTTTTCGTGGGCCGCAAGCCGAGCACTTGTGCCAGGCCGCGCACGTCCCGTGCCGTTAACAGATCGAGTTCGGGCAACTGCCCGTTCTTAGCTTGGATATCAGTCATCGCCCTCGAGTCTAGAACACTCACTGGCCTGCCACTGCAATCCAGCACTAAGTTTTCCGCGTCGAGTTTTCAGAGCGAGTTTTATAACCGGTTTTGAACGGCTAGTTTCTAGTACCAACCCACGGAATTGGAGTGCGCTAGGGCGCCGCACGGGGTGCCGTAACGGCCCTGAATATAGCCCAGGCCCCACTTGATTTGCGTGGCCGGGTTGGTACGCCAATCAGCTCCCGCAGAAGCCATCTTCGATCCTGGCAGTGCTTGCGGAATCCCATACGCGCTCGAAGAAGGATTTTGCGCCAGGTGGTTCCACCCAGATTCCCGGTTCCACAAAGTAACGAGGCAGGAGAACTGGTCTCCACCCCAGCCGTAGGAAGAAAGCATGCCGGCAGCAATTTCTTGGGCCGAACCGGCCGGTACGGCTACTGCCCCGCTCGGTGCACCCCCACCGTTGCCACCCGTATTCTCGCGGGCACTCGGCGCGGCCGTGCCTACCTTCACCACTTCGTCCACGCGCTGTTGCTTTTGCGCGGTGAAATGCAAGGTACGGGAAACTTCCTTCCCGTTTTCCACCCGAATTTGGTAGGTGTTAGCAGAAACGCCATCCTGCCCGGCGGTTTCCACATCCCGTTCGCCTTGCGGCAAGGCTGCGTCTTCTACCTCATTGGTTTCGTGGGCGTCCACTACTTCTTCCGTCACCATCTTGTATTCCACGCGGGTGATATTCACGGTGGAACCATCGGTAACGGGCGCCGCCAGTTCCTGCGAGACGACGTCGTCCCCATCTACCTGGATACCCGCTTCCTGCAACGCATCATGCAAAGTAGGGGCCGTAGTGGTGATGGTCTTAGAGGTGCCATCAAACACGAAAGTAACAGTTTTGGCAGCGTTATTTGCGGCCAAAAGATGGGCTTTTTGGGCCGGATCAGGGTGATTATCGGTAGCCGCCTGCGCGGTATTACCCATGGTACCGGCGGCGAAAGCCACGGTAGGGGCCGCAATCAAGACGGAAGCCAATGCTGCGGTAGAGCGCGCCAGGAGCGAGCTGGGAACATTGGTAGCCGTGGTTCCTACCCGCGCGAAAGTGGAGGTGTTTTTCGCAATCTGCGTAGCCGCGATAGCTGCCGCTTCCTGCGCTTCCCGTTCGGCCAGAATCAGCGCACGCCGTGTGCCAGGCTTCGGAGCATCGGCCATCGACCGAGCCACCCGTTCGGAAATACTGGAGTTTTCCCCGCCGTGACGTCCCAAAGCTTTCCCCTTCTCGAACCTTCTACAAATCCGTTCATTCTGGGCTATCTAACTGCGTAGATGCTAGATATTAGGGCTCTGCGAGCTATGAATCGCCGTTTCTAGGAGCGGTTTTTGCCACTAGGTCCCGGCCGGATCCACCCGAAATATCTCGGATTTATAACGAATCGAGATCGATTGTAATCAAATCGTGACCTTCTGGCTACTGCCCGTGGTGAGTCCAACAAGCGAGCTGATCAACAAGCGAACTTCCGGCATTTTGGAAGCGGAGTGTTCTAGATTTATTCCTATGAGCAATTCGGAGTCCCAGCCGCACGAATCCGGGCAAAGTGCCACGCCAACCAGCCCGACCTCAGCCCCTCAGGCTCAGGCTTACGCTAACCCGGCGCATCCGCGCCAGACCACCTATCCAGGCCCACAGTCCTATCAAGGTCCACAGTCTTACCCGGGCACACAGGCCTACCCGGGCCCGCAGGCCTACCCGGGCCCGGCCTATCCCGGTACAAACCAAGCTTTCCCCGCGCAAGGCTATCCAGCCTACCCACCTTACGGTTCCATGCCCACCCCACCGGTGCAAAACAAAACCGCGCGCGTGGCCCGCGGTATCGGCGTCTTCAACCTGTGCTTAGGCGTGCTGTTAGCGATAGGGCTGTTTACCTTCCCGGTACTCACCGGGCAAGTAGACGCGGGCAGCACCGCGGAAGAAACCCTTCTCTCCACCCTTATATATACGGACGCCGATCTCCCCTTCCTCCTCGCGCTCGCCGGCATAGTGGCGGCCATAATCGGTGCCGTTTTCGCTTTCTATCGCGGCAAGCTCAGCACGCTTGCGGCGGTACTGATACCGCTGGGTGGCGCGGTGCTGGCAGGGGCGCTCCTTGCTTTCTGCCGAGCCGACGCCGTACGCCTCACCATTGATTTCGGTGCGGCTTACGGGTGGGGCTTTTGGGTCTACGTGGTAGGTGCCGGCGTACTCATAGTTACCGGGTTCGCGCAAATCGTGGCCCTGGCCCGCGCCGCAAAGCTGCAATCCGCGGCGCGTTAGTACCGCGCGATTAGTACCGCACGAGCTTTAGATGCCGTATACCTCGCGGGTATTAGCATCGAGCTGGCGGCACCACGCATCTAGTGCCAAGCCGCGATATTCTGCGGTGGCACGCACCGTGTAGACCACCGCGTAGGGGGCGTTCGGGTGCCCGCGCCAAGGAAGCGGCGTCAGATATGGGGCGTCGGTTTCTACAAGCACGAGGTGAGCAGGTAGTTCCTGCAAAGCCGCCCGAAAATCCGTGTTTGCCGGGTAGGTAACATTGCCGGCAAAACTCGCATACCAGCCTTGTTCGGCCAGGATGCGAGCCATTTCCACATCTCCCGAATAGCAGTGGAAAACCGTGCGAGCAGGAGCACCATCCCGGCGCAGAATATCGATCACATCCGCGTGGGCTTCCCGGTCATGGATCTGCATCGGCAAATCCAGTTCCTTTGCCAAGGCAATATGCATGCGGAAGGATTCCTGCTGGGCGGCCTTCCCGGCCTCCGCGGTACGGTAATAGTCCAACCCGGTTTCGCCAATGCTCACCACGCATTCTTCCGTGCGGGCAAGTTCGGCAACCGCGGCCACAGCTTCTTCCAAACTGTAGGCTAAGTGATCCGCATTCTGGCCGTGGACGATTCCATCCGGGCCCGGTTCGGTTACTCCCGCATGCAAGGCCGCATCATTCGGATGGATTGCCAGCGCGGCGCTAATGTACTGCGGGAAAGCACGGGCCAATTCCACGGTGCCGCGAAGCGTGCCGATCTCGCATCCGGAACTAATCGCGTGCCGCACCCCGGCAGCTTCCATGCGCCGCACTTGTTCTGCCCCGCTTAGGGGCCGGCCGTCTTCCCCGGTGCCGTCTTCCCGGTTGGGATCACCGGTAACCGTAATATGCGTGTGGTTATCGACCACCGGGTATGGAAGTGGTTCCGGAATACCCGGAAAAATGTGCCGCTTGGATTTCTTTTTACTCATCCTCTTCGCCCAGGCCCAGCCTTTCCAGTTCTTCTTCTACCACGGCCGGATCCAGCTTTTGGAACACCGGTTTCGGTTTGGAAATTGGGGTGCCTACCTGTACCGGTTGCCGTTTCCACGGCCGCGGATTGGTGTAATCGCCAGTAATGATCGGATATGCCTTACCCGAATCCAGATCCGTGGTTTCTACCAGTTGCGGCATGGGCGCGATATCGCCTGTCCCGCCCATTACCGCGTCAATCGTATTCGAAGAATGCGGTAGGAATACGCTCATCATGGTGTTCAGATCCGAAACCGCTTGGGCAAGAGTATGCAGTACCGTGGCCAGGCGCGGACGCTGCGCCGGATCTTTCATCTTGAACGGCTCCGTAGCGGAAACATACGCATTAGCTTCTCCCACCAGCCGCATAATCTGCGTGAGGGCGGCACGCTGGTGGTGTGCCGCAATATTTTGCCCCACGGTTTCAAAACCGGCTTCGATCTTATCGAGCAGTTCCCGATCAATATCGGCAAGTTCGCTCGGTTCCGGGATTTCCCCGAAATTCTTCGCGATCATCGCCGCCGTCCGATTGACGAGGTTTCCCCAACCGGCCACCAGTTCCGAATTATTGCGCCGCACAAATTCGGCCCACGTAAAATCAGCATCCGAAGTTTCCGGGCCGGCAATCGAAATAAAGTAGCGCAAGGCGTCCGGCTGGTAGCGTTCCAGCACGTCACGCACATAAATCACCACATTTTTCGACGACGAAAACTTCTTCCCTTCCATCGTCAAGAACTCGGATGCCACCACCTGGGTGGGCAGGTTCAAACGGCCCAGTTCGCCCGGTTCGCCGCCGCGTTTCCCTTCCCCGTTATAGGCCAGAATTTCCGCCGGCCAAATCTGGGAATGGAACACAATATTATCCTTACCCATAAAGTAATAAGAGCGGGCCTGCGGATCATTCCACCACTGGCGCCAATCCGCAGCGCTCCCCTGGCCGGCCTTTTCCCGCCGCCGCGCCCATTCGATCGAGGCGGAAAGGTATCCGATAACGGCGTCGAACCATACATATAGCCGCTTATTGGGCTGATCTTCCCACCCGGGTACCGGAATCCCCCAGGTAATATCGCGAGTCATTGCGCGCGGGCGAACGTCTTCCAGTAAATGCTGGGAGAAGGAAATAACGTTAGGCCGCCATTCTCCAGTTTTTTCGACGCCGTCTAACCATGTACTCAGGCTCTCTGCCAGTGCGGGAAGATCCAGGAAGTAGTGGTCAGTTTCTTGGAAAAGTGGGGTTTTCCCGGAAATCTTCGATACCGGATCGATGAGATCTTGCGGGTCAAGCTGGTTGCCACAGTTATCGCATTGATCCCCGCGGGCTCCCGCGTTGCCGCACAGCGGGCAGGTGCCTTCAATATAGCGATCGGGCAGGGTGTTGCCGGTATCCGGGTCGATTGCCACCGGCGTTTTTTGGATCACCATGTAGCCGTTGTCCCGGCAAGTTTCGAACATTTGCTGCACCACACGCTCGTGATTGACGGTGGTGGTACGTGTAAACAGATCGTAGGAAAGGCCGAGGGCTACGAGGTCTTCCACAATGATGCGGTTATTGCGGTCCGCAATTTCTTCCGCGGTTACGCCTTCTTTATCCGCCGCCACCATGATGGGCGTGCCGTGTTCATCGGTACCGGAAACCATGAGCACGTTTTCCCCTCGCATTCGCATATAGCGGGAGAAAACATCGGAGGGAACACCGAAACCTGCTACGTGGCCGATATGGCGGGGGCCGTTCGCGTACGGCCATGCAACCGCGGAAAGAATATGCGTCATACCCCTAAGCCTACTCGGCTCGGGGCGCCAGTATTCCCAGCAGAGTAAAGCTCCACCAAACGCGCAAGCGAAATCACATTCGGAGTTTGGGCGTCCCAGGGTCTTTTGATGGCGGTTCTTTAGAATGAGGCCATGCCTGCTAATTCCTCTTTACATTTGCCGCGCCGCGCGCGGCCGCATTGGGTTTCCCCGGGGCCTGATCCGGCCCAATTGGCGGCCGCAGAACGCGCGGCGGAAGCGGCAGCGCAACAACGCCGGCTCCGCCACGTGCAGGCAGGAGGGCAGGCGTATCCGCGGGACGTCGTCGTGGTACATGGCGACCCGGAAGAAACTTCCGCGCAACTCAAAGCCGCCGGAGAAGGCCTCCTTGGTTTGCGCCCCTCCGACGAACGGCGCCCACCTTTCCCGCGGCGCCCCCGCCGCATCTAGCGGCTACCGCTTAGCAGCCGCCCCGCAGCTAGCGGCACCGCTAAGCAGCTGCCCGCGCAACTAGGGGCTACCGCTAACAACTAACGGCTACCGCTACGAACTTGCCTCGGCGCGTGCATGCTGGCATGGTTTTGCGTATGTTTGGCTTTATCGCCCCTTGGCCCCGGGCGGAGCTTCACGATAGAATCACGGCGCCGGCCCTGATTCGTATTAGGTAAGTTATTGGTGAGAGGGCCGCACCCCGCTATTCAGGGAGAGAGAATAATGATTGAGGATTCTCGAGTACTCGTCATCGTGGACGTGCAGAAAACCTTTTGCGAAGGCGGCGCCCTCGGCGTCGAAGGTGGAAACGCGGTAGCGGAAAGAATTGCTGACTTCGTAACTAACAATGCCTATAAATATGATCTCATCCTCACCACGCAGGATTGGCATATTAACCCCGGAAAACATTTTTCCGATAATCCGGACTATGTAGATTCCTGGCCGCCGCATGGCGTGGCCGGCACGGAAGAGGCGGAGTTGCATGATGCCATTGCTTCTTTGCCCATCGACGTGTACGTGAAGAAAGGCCAGTATTCGGCCGGATATTCCGGTTTCGATGGGAAAGATTCCGTGGGTGATTCCCTGGAAGAAATCCTGCGCGATCTGGATACCAAGTATGTAGACATTGTGGGCATTGCGGAATCTCATTGCGTGAAGGCCACGGCTTTGGATGCGCGGCGGCGCGGCTTTGAAACTCGGGTCTTTTCCGACCTGACGGTTCCTACCTCCGAAGAGCTCGGCGTGCTGGCCCGCTTCGAAATGGATGAAGGAGGGGTGGAACAAATTGATTCTTCCCACGCCTTTGATTTCTATGTAGAACCGGAAGATCGCCTTCTTCCCGAGGATGAGGATGAAGACTTCGAGTTTTCCTCGCGTTTCCCAATTCGTTCCAGCGCTGGCGGGCTGCGGATGCCGATTCACGCCGGTGATGAATACGAAGTGTACGACGACGATGATTTCGACGATTTCAACGAGGACTTCCAGCTGGACTACCAGAAAACGGAGCGGAATAAGGATGACGAAATCCTTGCCGAACTTGAAAAATCCGCCCGCAATCTGCCCAGCATTGATGACCCGGTAGAAACCGCCCACCCGGCGGGAAATTCCCGGGCTAAGAGCGCGGCAGCTACGGATACTGCGACTAGGGACACTGCAGCTACGGATACTGCGGATAGGGCTAAGCCGGCTGCAGATTCTGTGGCCGCCGGCGCGGCCGCAACCGCCGCGGAAACTGGTGACGATGCCGAGGCCCCTATCTCTATTAATAGCGGCGCGGTAGAGGAATTTGATGATGAACTCGAAGCCCTCTTGGGCGATGAGTTCGACGAAGCCTTAGCAGGCATCGACCTCGATGCCGACTTTTCCGCCGAGGCCTCCGAAGCCGATTTCGACTTCTCCGATATTGAGGTAGATCCGCTCAACCCGGATGGCGACGGCAAGAAATAGCATGGCCTAGTTTTACCCGCATCCCGGGCCGGAAACGCGCACCCGCGTTTCCGGCCCGGGATTTCACGTATGCGGGCGCTATTTTTTCGCGGCCGGGCGTTTTCTCTCCGTGGCCAGGCGTTTTCTCTTCGCGGCCGGCGTTATTTCATTTCACCGCAGCCGGGCGTTATTTCGCGCTATTTCGCGTTATTTCTCCGCGAGCGCGGCCCGGTAAAGTTCGTTTTTCCGCAGGCCTGTGTGCCGGGCAATAAAGGCGGCGGCGTCTTTTAGCCGCACCCCGAGCGCGGCTAGTTCTTGCACTTCGGCCACTGCGGCCGGCTGTATTTGTGCGGCTTTTTCGGCCGGGTCTGCACCAGCTACTACCAGCGCGATTTCGCCCCGCACTTCCCCCGCGAACTTTTCGGCTAAAAAGCCCAGCTCTCCCGGCACTACTTCTTCATGGGTTTTCGTCAGTTCGCGGCATACCGCGGCCTGCCGGCTTTCTCCGAAAACTGTTGCCAGGGTTTGCAAAGTGGCGGGCAGGCGGCGCGGTGATTCAAAGAAGATCATGGTGCGTTCCTCGCCCTGTAGCCTTTGTAATACGGCTTGGCGTTCGCCATCTTTGCGCGGCAAGAAACCTTCGAAAGTAAACCTGTCACTCATAAGCCCGCTCGCTACCAGTGCGGTGAGTACCGCGGAAGGGCCCGGAATTACTTCCACGGGAAGGTCTGCTTGCCGAGCGCGCGCTACCAAACGGTAGCCCGGATCTGAAACCGCGGGCATTCCCGCATCAGAAACTTGCAGGACGGTTGCACCTTGCTCAATATCCGCAATGAGTTGCGGCCCGCGCTCGGATTCATTGTGCTCAAAATAGGAAAGCACACGGCCGGATGGTTGCACCCCCAAGCGGCCCGCGAGATTCATGAACCGCCGCGTATCTTCCGCCGCGATCACATCCGCTTCGGCCATAGCTGCCAAAAGCCGCGGGCTGGCATCGGCGTCGTTACCTATAGGAGTTCCCGCCACCACAAGTTTTCCGGTTTCGCGCATATCCATGCCCCCAGTGTAAACGGGTACGGGACTACCCTTGCTTTGTTGACACTGGATCAAAGGGTTGTTGACACTGGATCAAAGGGATTGCCTGCTTGCCATGCACAATACGAAGCACAGCAGAACCGGTACTAACCACACGCTTTAAGCGGGCCAGAACTGGCGCCATGCGCACACTGTGGTTGGGCAAGCGCCGGGTGCGGTTCACCCCTAACCTGGCGTAGCTCGATAGAATCCTGACGTGAGCCACCAAGAGCAAAACCCTGCTTCCGTGCCCGGTGCAGGCATGCCGCGCACGGGCGTATCTAACACCGGCGCCGGCACGCCCAACGCGAACGCGTCCAGTGCAAACGTGTCCAGTGCGAACGCCTCCAGTGCGGACGCGCCCAGTGCAAACGCGCCCGCCGCAAGTACTGCTCCTAGCGCGAACATGCCCGCAAGTACACCCACCGCAAGTACACCGGATTCATCCGTACCCCAACCGCAAACTGTGCAGTTGCCACACATTACCGCCGGTCATTTTGAGAACAGTCTGCGCGGTCGCTTGGGAATCGCGGGGGCGGGGCAGCGCCTGTTACCCCGGGCGCAAGCGCGAGCCGGCTGGTTGGTGACGCTCGCCACCGGCCTGGTGGCCGCGTTAGTCAGATTTGTGGGCCTGGCCCACCCGCACCAACTTATTTTCGACGAAACCTACTATGTGAAGGGCGCGAATTCTTTGTTGCGGCTCGGCTACGAAGCCGATTGGGAGGGCGGCACCGAAAATGATGCGCTCTTTGCCGCCGGTGATTATTCCATGCAGCAAACCGGCGGCGACTATGTAGTACATCCTCCGCTCGGGAAATGGATAATGGCAGCCGGGCAAGCCCTGTTTGGACAGCAGAGTGCTTTCGGGTGGCGGTTTGCTACCGCGCTCATCGGGGTTTTTGCCGTGATGTTGCTGGTGCGGGTAGCTTTGCGGCTCTTCCGCTCCCCTACCCTCGCCGGTTTTGCGGGCCTAGCGATGGCCCTAGATGGTATGGGGATTGTGCTTTCCCGCACCGGGCTACTAGATAACATCTTGGCCTTCTTTATTCTCGCCGGTTTCTGGGCGATTCTGCGCGATCGTGAGGCCACGCGCGCCACCCTGGCCCAGCGTGTGGCCCGCTCACCCCTGCGCCGCAAACCGCTTTCGGTACCGCTTGCCCCGGCTTCTGATGCGGGGAAACAAGAACGAACCAGCTGCCCGGCACCGCGCGCCGCCGCGCCCGCGCACAATAGTTCTGTTTCCACCGAAACCGCGGAATCAGTGCCTGCCGCTAAAACCTCGGAATTAGTAACTGCTACTAAAACTGCGGAATTAGGGCCCGATTCGGAACAGTTTTCTCCGGCTAGTGCCTGGGGCCCGGCGGTTTTCTGCCGCCCTTGGTTGCTGGTTGCCGGCCTGCTGTTCGGGATGGCTTGCGGCGTGAAATGGTCCGGCTTTTATGCGGTAGCGGTAGGCGGCATCCTCGTTTTCGCGTGGGGTTGCGCGGCCCGGCGTAGCGTTGGCGTGCGCCGCTGGTTCAGTGCCGGCATTTTCCGGGAAGGCCTCCCCGCTTTTTTGTGGCTCGTCCCCACCACCCTGCTCACCTATTTGGCGGCCTGGTTGCCCTGGTTTACCAACCCCCACGGATTTATGCGTTCCTGGACGCCCGCGCAGGTAGCGGCCGATATGCAGGCTTATCACGCCCCCCAGTTTTCCTTCCTGCCCCAAGCTTTCAATAACTGGCTCGCCTACCACGCGAAGATGATGGAGTTCCACACCCATCTTTCTTCGGAGCATACGTATATGTCGCAAGCCTGGGAGTGGCCACTCCAGTTGCGCCCAGTTTCTTTCTATTGGGTAGGGAGCGACGACGAACGTATGCGGCAAGTGTGCCAGCAAGGCCATGAATGCGTGGAAGCAATTACTTCTATCGGAAATATTGCGGTGTGGTGGCCAGCCGTCCTGGCACTCGGCGTCGTGCTTTTCGGCGCTTTCTGGCGGCGCGACTGGCGGGCGTGGACGATCCTCGCCGGCTATGCGGCTACCTGGTTGCCCTGGTTCTTGTACGCCAATCGCACAATTTTCCAGTTCTACGCCGTCGCGCTTCTCCCCTTTACGGTACTCGCCCTCACCTACGGAATAGCGTTCCTCACTGATTCACTTCCCGCACGGGAAGTGACCGCGCCCGTTACCATTACTCCGCGCGGGCGCCGTATCTTCGCCGCGGCCTCCGTAGTTATTGTACTTTTCGCGGCTTTCTGGTATCCAATTTGGACGGGAATGACGGTGCCGCGCTGGTTCTGGCAGGCACATATGTGGCTTTCCAGCTGGATTTAAATATTATTATCTCACTTTGTATATTTCTGGTTTCCTTCCAGATAACTTTCAGTTAGGAGGAAAACACTGTATCTCGTTGGCGCCGGCGATTACGCTCGTAATACCGCCGCGCGCAATTTTAGCAGGTTGATTAGCATAATTTGCCCGAAGGCAAGGAGGAAGGAATGAGCACATCGAACCCATCCGATGCCGGCTGGAACAACTCAGGTAACCAGCGCCCACAGGAAGGTGGTAGCGGCAACACTGGCGGTTCTGCTTCATCTCCTGCCAGCGCCAGCAGCACCCAGCCGGGAACTAGCTACGGCCACAGCTCTACTTACGGTTACGGCAGCGGCTATGGGCAAGGCTACGGTTCCGATTACGGCCAGGGTTCCAGTTATGGCCAAGGTTCCGGTTATGGCCAAGGCTCTGGATATGGCCAAGGTTCTGGTTATGGCCAAGGTTCTGGTTATGGCCAGCCCGGTGCCTATTACCACAGCACCAATTCCGGAGCTGATTACCGTGGTTCTTATCCGTGGAGCAGTGGCCCGCAGTGGCAAAACCCGAATTCCACCTGGGGACAGCAGGGCACTCCGTACGGTTATGGCTACCCAGATTATGCGGGTATGGGCGCACCAGCAGCGCAAAAGAAACGCCCTTCGAAGGGCGTTACGGCACTGCTCATTGTGATTGGCATGGTGTTGGCTTTGCTGGCCGGCACCGGGCTCGGCTATTTCGGGTTGGGTAACTCACGCCAAGATTCTTCCCAAGGCTGGCTCAACCCGTCGGATGGTTCTGGCCAACAGCTACCTGATTCCGGCATTGACGGGCACCAGTGGGGCCCTTCCAATGGCAACCCGGTAGATCCGTACATGCCGGTGCCTAACTATGAGCCCGAAACTCGCAATGGGGGCACGCCGATCGATCAGGGCACGCGGGTGGAAACGCCCGGCGTCGTACTCATTAACACCACTTTGAGCGCGGGGCTAGGTGCCGGTACCGGTTCGATTTTGACGGCGGACGGCCAGGTGCTCACGAACTACCACGTGGTGATGGGTTCAAATTCGGTGCGCGTAACGGTACCCACCACCCAGAAAACCTATGAAGCGGAAGTGATCGGGCACGACGAAAAGCGCGATATTGCGCTACTGCAACTCCAGGACGCACACGACCTGCCCACCGTGAAAATTTCCGATTCTAAGGTGCGTTTGGGAGACGACGTCGTTGCCGTGGGGAACGGAAACGGGCAAGGCTACTTAACGGCGCTGGCCGGCAAGGTAACAGGCATCGACGAAAACGTGGAAGTGCAAGATGAAGGTGGCGGTACGAACGAACAGCTCACCGGCATGATTCGTACTTCTGCTGATATTGTGCCCGGCTACTCGGGTGGGCCGCTTTTCAATTCCGACGGCGAAATCGTCGGCATGAATACTGCCGGCAATCTGGGGAAGACTTCCGAAACGGCTTTCGGTTGGGCGATTCCAATCGGGGACGTTACGAAGGTGGTGGAGCAGATCCGCGCGGGCGATGAATCTGGCACCGTGCAGATCGGCCGGAATGCGGCCCTAGGCGTGACCATTGTGGGAACGCAAAACGGGGCGGCAGTACAGTCGGTAACGGCCGGTTCGGGCGCCGAAGCTGCCGGTATTGAACGCGGCGATGTGATTACCGCGGTTGACGGCAAGCAGCTCACCAATGCTTCGGATGTTGCCAAGTATATTCGCGGCAAGAAGGTGGGAGATACGATCGAGGTTTCCCTCATCCGGGGCAATACGAATAAGCAAGAAACCGTACAGGTCACGCTCACCGAATCCCCGGTGAACTAAAACCGCGGGGCACTAGGACCCGCGGGAGCTAAAACCCGGTGCGCCAGGGGCCCGCGGGGAACTAAACCGCAGAGGAAAACTAAAACCCGCGGGAAACCAAAACAAAAACGCGGGAAATAAGATAAAAATGTGCGGCGCGGCTGGAATTATTACTTCCCAGCCGCGCCGCACATTTATACTTTCGGGCCGCGCCGCACGCTATGCTCGTTTTTTTGGTAAGAGCTAGCGCTTTCGCGGTGTTAAGCGCCTTTCGCGGTGCTTAGCGCTTTTAGCGCGGCTTAGCTCTTTAGCGGCTTAGCGCTTTTAGCGGTACTTAGCGCAGACGTTTCGAAGCGATCTGGGCGCCTTCCGTCAACGCTTCGAGCTTTGCCCACGCGATCGAGGGGAAGATACGCCCGCCAAAACCGCAGTCGGTGGAGGCGATCACCCGGTCCGGGCCCACAATATCCGTGAAGTTTTGGATGCGGTCGGCTACCAGTTCCGGATGTTCCACCACGTTGGTGGAGTGCGAAACCATGCCGGGAATAAGTACCTTATCTTCCGGCAATTCCACTTCCCGCCAGATCTTCCATTCGTGGGCGTGGCGCACATTCGCTGCTTCGAAGGAAATGCCGCGTGCATTCACCTTGAGCACCTTATCCACAATGTCAATAAACGGAATATCGGTGGTGTGCGGGCCGTGCCAAGATCCCCAGCACACGTGCAAACGCACCTGTTCCGGATTGATTCCTTCCAGGGCCGCATTAATAGCTTCAATCCGCACTTCTACCCATTTGCGGTAGTCCTCCACCGGCGGTTCCGGATTGATTTGATCCCAACCTTCCGCGAGGGAAGGATCATCAATCTGTACGGTAAGGCCGGCGTCGGTAATGATCTTGTACTCTTCGTGCAGGGCATCCGCCATGGCGAAGAGAATGTCATTTTCCGTCTTGTAGTAGGTGTTGGAAATCCGCGCGGCCGAACCGGGAGAAAGTGCCGCAATAAAACCGTCAGCAGCGGAAAGCCCATTTGCCCGGAGCGCCTGCAAAGTAAATTCCACATCGCGCTTCACATCATCATGCCCGGTATATTTCACCGGCCCGGTAATCGTAGGCATCTGCGCTTCCTTGCCCTGCGCCTGGTAAATACCGGATTCTGGATTCGTGTAGGCGTCCTTGAAACGCACCCAATCCCGCCGGTTATTAAAGGTAGTGAGCTCTACTGCTCCCCCGCCCGTGGTCTGCCCCTCATGTAAACCTTCATCGGTGTACTCCAACCCGCTCATCCGGGTGAAAGAATACGTCCACCAAGAACCGTAGTCCTGGAAGTCCTTCATCATGTGCCCGTATTCGCCGTCGTTGAGGATATCGATGCCAATATCATGCTGCTTCTTTACGACGTCGGCCACCGCGGCGTCCAGTTGGGCCTGGAAATCTTCGCGCGACATCTCGCCGGCAGACATCTTCGCGTTGGCCTCCCGGAGGGAATCCGGGCGGGGTAGGGAACCCACGTGCGTAGTCAGGATCCGACTCATTCGCTTTCCTTTCGCTGTTTTTACTTTCTAAACTCGAAACAATCGGTTTATGTACTACCGAGTTTCACTTCGGTTACTGCCGATTTTCACTTCGCGTGCCACCCTCCGCGGTGCGGTTTTATTGTTTGCCACGAAGCTACTTTCGTGCCGCTACCGGGATTTTTGTACCCGTACGGCGTAAGTACACATTAGTGGAAGTAACCAGATTGGGCGCGCCATCTCAAGAAACGGGCGCGGCGCCCGGAAACTCGCCCGGCATGTTACTTCCCCGCGTGGTTCTTTGCCGTGCAGTTTCTTCGCTGGGCATTTTCTTCACGGCGCAGTTTCTTCACCGTGCAGTCTCCCTCCGCGTTGCGCCAAATGGTACAAACCCCACATGCAACCCAACTAAGTCCTACAATGGCCCGGTGACTGCTCGCAATGAAACTTCCGCGCATCTGCGCCGTGACCTACAAAACCGGCATATTCAGATGATCGCCCTGGGAGGGGCTATCGGCACCGGCCTGTTCTACGGCTCTCATGAATCTATTTCCCTGGCCGGGCCAGCCATTCTTCTTACCTATTTGGTGGGCGGATTCGTTATATATCTGGTTATGCGCGCGCTGGGAGAAATGAGCGTGGAAGAACCGGTTAGCGGGGCTTTCAGCCACTATGCCTACCAGCATTGGAGCCCGCGGGCCGGTTTCATTTCCGGGTGGAACTACTGGTTCAACTATATTTTTGTGGCCATGGCGGAACTTTCCGTGGTGGGCTTGTACGTCGAATATTGGTTCCCGCAGGTGCCACGCTGGCTTACCGCCGTTTTCTGCCTGCTGGTGATCACCGTAATAAACCTGGCGGGCGTGCGAATTTTCGGGGAGTTCGAATTCTGGTTCGCCCTAATCAAAGTGGTAGCAATTATTGGCATGATCGGGCTCGGTCTCGTCGTTATTTTCCTGGGTGTTACTGGCCCGACCGGGGAAGCTCCTTCCTTCGCCCACCTGGTAGACCACGGCGGTTTCTTCCCGAACGGGCTCGGTGGCGCAGCCGCTGCTTTCGCGGTGGTTATGTTCAGCTTTGGCGGGATCGAACTAATTGGAATTACGGCCGGGGAAGCACACAATCCACAGCGCTCAATTCCGCGGGCAATCAACGCGGTGATTTGGCGGATCTTGCTGTTCTACGTAGGGTCTTTGACAATCATTATGGCCGTGGTGCCGTGGGACCAGATCGACGGCGAAACGAGCCCCTTTGTGCAGATTTTCGATTCCGTCGGCGTGAAATTCGCGGCCCATATCCTTAATTTCGTGGTACTCACCGCCGCGCTTTCCGTCTACAATTCCGGGCTGTACTCCAACGGCCGGATGCTCTATGCCCTCGCCGAACAAGGCAATGCGCCACGCGTGCTACTCAAATTGTCCTCCCGCGGCACCCCGTATGTGGGAGTGCTCGTAAGCTCGGCCATTACCGTGATCGCGGTATTCGTAGTCTTCCTTTTCCCAGACTTTGCCTTCACCTATTTACTTTCCATTGCCCTCATTGCGGCACTAATTAATTGGGCCATGGTGATTATTACCGAATGGAAATTCCGCTCGAAAATTGGCCCGGAGGGCGTTGCTAAATTGCGCTTCCCCTTGCCGGGAGGCCGCGTGAGCAGCGTTTTTGTGCTCATTATGCTCGCCCTTTGTGCAGGGCTAATGGTTTACCTACCGCAATATCGCATCGCCGCATTTATCGGACCTTTATGGCTACTAATACTATTTATCGCCTATGAAATTAAAATCCGTTTACCCCGATCCGCGGGCGCAGATCACAGATTGCACTGAGGTGCTGCATTAAAGATGCATATTTTCGAACTATCGTGAACAGCAATTTGACTTTGTGCACCTTTAAATTTGTCAGTTGTCTGACATGAGCGGGGATTCACAGCGCTTCCTAGTCACAATCCCACTTTTTGAACGATCTCTCCGTAGATAATTCCACTATGCGTGGTTTTGCGGTAATAGATGTTGAGACAACCGGGTTTGCTCCCCAACGTGCGGACCGGATAGTCGAAGTGGGATTAGTGCTCCTCGATGAGCACGCTACCGAAGTGAGCTGTTTTCACTCGATGTTCGATCCCCACCGTCCGCTTGGCCAGGCCGTCACGCATGGTATTGCACCGGAAGATGTGGCCGGGGCGCCTTCTTTTTCGGCCCTGGCCCCCTGGTTGCTAGAAACTATTTGCTCGCGCATTATCGTTGCGCATAACGCACAATTCGATCTTTCCTTCCTCGCCGCTGAGTTCGGCCGGGCCGGCCTGGGTATCAACCAAGATATCCAGGTAATCGATACGCTCGCCCTAGCCCACCGGTATCCTTTCGGGCAGCGCACAAATAATCTTTCCGATTGCTGCAAAGCGCTCAGCATCGGTTTTCCCAGCGCCCACTCCACACTCAAAAATGCCCGCGCCACCGCTTCCCTACTCCGCCATTTCCTGGCCGAAGCCACAAGTTCGGAAGCACTGCTAGAGCTTGCCAAACGCGTCAATGTTTCGACGGCGCAAAGCGGGGCCATTACCTGCGCCGTCGCCTAAAACCTGCGCCATCGCCTAAAATCTGCGCCCTCGCGTAAAAACCACTACCGTACTTGCCCGGTTTACCAGCGCGCTGCAACGAACGGCCGCAACGAACGGCTGCAACGAGCCGGAACCAGGCAAAGCACTGGGCCGGCACCATTTCTGGTACCGGCCCGGTACTACTATGTTTTTCTATTTCCCGCGCCCGGCGCCGCGCGCGGGGCGATTGGGCTTAGAAATCGCTATCGATCGGCGAATCTACAACCACCTTGATATTCACGAATTCGTGAATGCCTAGGTCAATCAGTTCGTGGCCATAGCCGGAACGCTTTACCCCGCCGAAGGGAATATCGGCGGCTACCGCCGTCGGATGGTTCAGGTAAACCATGCCGGTATCGAGCTTGCGAGCCACGCGCTTGCCCCGTTCGATATCTTCGGTGAATACCGAACCTCCCAGGCCATAGGGGGAGTCATTGGCCAAGCGGATCGCTTCTTCTTCATCCTTTACCCGGTAGATTTGCGATACCGGGCCGAAGAACTCAACGTAGCGAGCTTCGGCATCCTCCGGGATATCCGTCAAAATAGTGGGCTGGAAGAAGAAGCCCTTCTCGGGCAGTTCAATCCCAGCTTCTTCGGCCTTAGCCCCTTCGGCCACCGCCTTATCAAGCTGTTCTTGCAGGTCCTTTACGGCCTGCGCGGAAGAAAGCGGAGCCAGCTGCGTGTTCGGATCCATCGGATCACCGGCCACGAGCTGCTTCACCCCGGCCCGGTACTTTTCCAGGAACTCATCATAAACGGCGTCTACCACGATCATGCGCTTGGAAGAGCAGCACACCTGCCCAGCATTCCAGTGCCGGCCGGTCACTGCCCAGGCAACCGTCTTATCAATATCGGCATCTTCGAGCACGATGAAGGCATCAGTGCCGCCCAGTTCCATCGTGGACTTCTTCAGATACTTGCCTGCCGTGGCCGCAACCGCGGCGCCCGCAACTTCGGAACCGGTGAGGGCCACTCCGCGCACCCGCGGATCAGCCAAGATTAGATCCGATTGGCCGTGTGAAGCGAAGACGTTGATGAAGCCACCTTCGGGCAGGCCAGCTCCCCGCATCAAACCTTCGAACTTGAGAGCGCACTGCGGCACGTTCGAAGCGTGCTTGTAGAGCAGCGTATTGCCGGCCATGAGCTGCGGAGCCGCCACCCGGGCCAGCTGGTAGTACGGGAAGTTCCAGGGTTCGACCATGTAAATTACGCCCTGCGGTTCGTAGTACAGGGTGGCGCTACCTTCCCCGTACTTCGTGGATTCCAGTACGCGGGGAGCCAGATATTTCTCCCCGTTCTTCACATAGTCCTCAAACATGCCGATGCAGATATCCACTTCTGCCTTGGCCTCGGCCAGGGTCTTCCCCATTTCGGTGGTTATTACCTTGGCATAATCTTCTTTTTCGGCCTTGAGGATATCGGCCGCCCGTTGGAGTACTTCACGCCGCTGCGCGTAAGAAGTTTCCTTCCACTCCTGGAAAGCAGCATCGGCCTTCCCAATAGCTTCACGCACCTGATCGTCCGTGAAGGTGTCAAATTCTTTTTCCACTTCTTCTGTATAAGGATTCGTGGTCTTATAGGCCATTGTTCCCACTCCCTTGTGCTACAACCTGCGGTTTTCAAGACTTTCACTGTTGTCGATGCGCTGAATAACAGGTGAATCCCACGCATCTTCGTTTAAGATTACCGCAACTGACGCACTTTTGGTGACTTTCCTCTCAGCTTAAGAATTCATCCAGCCTTCTTTCAGGCACTTTTCGCGCACCTGGCACGCTTTCAAGTTTTCTACTAAGGGGGGTCCACCTGTTGAACCGCCAGTCCGAGTTTCAACAGATTCCACCTAGGGTTTAGTACACCCGTATCAACAGATACGGGCTGCTCGCCACCTCATCCACGCGCGTGGCGACTGCATTCATTTCTCACCTGATGGAATGGAATTTATATGCGAAAACAACCATGGTTGCGGGTCGGTGCAATTTTTGCGTTGGCCGCGCTCCTCACGCCGGCTTCCTTGCCGGCGGCTGTAGCAGAGCCGGGAGGTGGAGCCGAAAACTCGCAAAGTGCGGCTACGGCATCTCCGGCCGAAATTGGTGGTATCCGCCGTGGCGATCCGGAGGCGAAAGCCCAGGTGCAAGCCAAGGCTGAAGCGGAGATAGCGGCCAAGGAGGAAGCCGCTGCCACCACTCCGCCCGCTGGCGATGAAGCCACCGCTAAGGCAAATGATCCGCTCGCGCAAGTGCCCGCGGTAGCCGCGGATCTCGAAGCGCAAGCCCAGGCTCAGCGTGAGGCGGCGGCCGCTACCGCGGCAGCCACCGATGATCTCGATCCGGAAAGCTTGCAAAAGCTCGGCATTAACCCGGCAGATATTATCCGCCTGGATGATGCAACACTAGTAAATGTAATCGTGACGCTGAAAAATCAGCCGGCCACGCCTTCCAGTGCTACCGAAAATGCGAACGTAGCGGCACAAAATGATCTGCTCGCTCGCTGGACGGATAAATACGGCCTGCAAGTGGATCGCCAGTTCGGCTTCCTCTTCAACGGTTTTTCTGCTTCCATGCCGGCCGGCCAGATGACGGCCCTCGGCTTGGAGCCGGAAGTCGCATCGGTGAAGATCGAACGGCGCTACTACCCAACGGAAGACGCACTGCCGGAAGGCGATAAGTCTTATCCCACCGAACATTCGGCCCGAGATCAGCAGGGAGCTTCGGAGGCCTACCGGGTTGCTGGAGCTGATGGCACCGGTACCGTCGTCGCTATTGTGGATACCGGTATCGATACCAGCCACCGGGATCTGCGCCTCGACGATCCGAGCAAAGCCAAGATCAAAGCCGTGAGCACTTCCGGTACCTTCACGGAGAAGGTGCCCAATGGCTTCAACTACGCCGATCAGACCTACGAAATCATTGACACCACCGGTTCCGAACACGGCCAGCACGTGGCCGGCATCGTGGGCGCGAACGGCCTGCAACCTGGGGAAACCTTTGAGCAGACCGGCCGGGTAGAAGGCATTGCGCCCAATGCCCAGCTGTTGGCGATGAAAGTCTTCTCCAACGGCGGCGGCGGAGGCGCTGCCGATGGCGATATTATCGCCGCGATTGAAGACTCGGTGAAGCTCGGTGCCGACGTCATTAATATGTCTCTCGGTTCGCCAAACGGTAACTACGAAGAATCTTCCGGTACCGCAGTGGCAATCCAAAAGGCGAAGGAAGCCGGGGTTATGACCGTCGTCGCCGCTGGTAATGACGGCCAGAACTTCTCCCCTGCCGGGGAGAATACCGATGCTTTCGGTTTCCTCGATGATGGCACGGTAGGTAGCCCCTCCACGGTCGATGAAGCTTTCTCTGTAGCTTCGATCAATAACACGCATTCCACGCAACCCAAGGGCGTAGTCACCGCGAACGGCACCGAACGGGCCGTGGCGATTTCTATCCAACGCGGGGAAGCTGATAATAAGGACTACCCGGTAGTCAACGCCGGTACCGGCAAACCCGAAGATTTTAAGGGCGAGGCCGCAGACCTTTCCGGCAAGATCGCGCTAATTGAACGCGGTGGAAACACCTTCGAAGATAAGTTCCGCAATGCCGTGAACCACGGCGCGGCGGGCGTCTTCGTTTACAACCACGCGGAAGGCGGGGACGAATTTGTGGGCATGGCCGGCCTTGATTCCTTCAATGTGCTCGGCGGTTCCCTCAAGCGTTCCGACGGCCTGGCAATCATTGACGATCTCACGGCCGGCAAGGAAGTAACCTTGCGCGCCACGAAGGATACGATCGTCTTGCCGAATTCGGCACCCGGCGAACCTTCCAGCTTCACCTCGTGGGGCCCCACGCCCACCCTCGATTTCAAACCGCAGATTGCGGGCGTTGGTGGGCAGGTGTACTCCCTGCAAAACAACAATCGTTACGCTACCGAAAACGGTACGTCCATGGCTTCCCCGAATGTGGCGGGCGCCGTGGCCGTGATGCGGGAACTCTACGTTCAGCGTTACCCGCAGCTGAACGCGGTCGAAACGAATACGCGTATCCAGCAAGCTTTGGCAAATACCGCCCAGATTCCGACCACTGCTGCCGGGGTGCCTTTCGCCCCGCGCCAGATTGGTGCGGGTTTGATCCGCGTGGATCAGGCGGCCCAAACGCCCGTCACCGCAACGGTAGATGGCAACCCGTGGGTGGCTTTGCGGGAAATCAAAGGACCGGTGAGCTTCACCGTTACTTTGGAAAACCATTCGGATGTTTCCGTGGGCTACACTTTGCCGGCCCAGCAAGTGGTCAATGAGACCAATGCGGCCGGGGAAGCAACCACCACCTTCCTTTCCAAGGAATCTTTGACGCCGAATGTTTCCACGGTGGAAGTGCCGGCTAATGGCACCGCCCAGGTCACCTTCACTTTGAAGCCGGATACGAAGAGCGGCGATCATTTCATTGAAGGTTGGGCGCGCTTCGCTTCTGCCACCGCGGGCGTTCCGGATCTTTCCGTCCCGTACCTCGGTTTTGTAGGGAACTGGAATGCGGAACCGATCGTGGCTAAGCCGGGTGAAGATACGCTCGGGATCGGCGCAAAGACGGGCCTGGTAGCCCCCGCCATGCTGTGGGGCGTATACCAGGTGTACCTGCCGGCCGATGGCCTGAAGTACTGGATCTCCCCGAACGGAGACGGCTACCTGGATTCTGTGATCCCCTCCTACCTGCTTTTGCGTAACGCGGGAGATTTCCGCTACGAAGTGCTCGACGCCAATGGCCAGGTAGTGCGCGACCTTTCCCAGCAGCAAGGTCTGCGCCGCTATATTGCGCGCACGTATGAGAAGAAGGGGAAGAACGCTAGCGTTTCACCCAGCTTCGCGGCTTTCGATGGAACGGTTTACAACCCGCAAACGGCTAAGGAAGATCCGGTACCGGATGGGGTTTACACCTACCGGATCCAGGCCCGCTTGGGTGAAGGCTTCGAATGGCAGCAAACCGATATGCAGTTTGGGGTCGATAACACGGCGCCGGTAATCGAGATTTCGAATCCGGTGGCCGGCAAGGCCAAGGTGACGGTAACGGACGCTACCTCCGGGGTTACCGGGGATCCCACCGTCAACGATCCGCAAGGCAAGCCACTGCCGCTCACCAAGCTGGATAACGATACGTGGGAGTTCCCGGTAGAAAACGGTTTGGCCTACGTAACGGTAACCGCGGTCGATCACGGTTTGAATACCGGCACTGCGGCGAAGGTCTTCGCCCCGCAAAACCTGGTGGTTACCAATGCGGCTGCGGTAGATGGCCAGCTTTTGGGCGCCAGCTCGAAGGTGGTTTCCCCGAAGGATCCTTCCGTGTTCGTGCAGGGCGTGGTCTCCGGTGACATCACCAAGGTGACGCTCAACGGCGAAGATGCCAAGATCTTCGAAAATGGTACCTTTGCTTCCCTCGTCCCTATCACGGAGGGCGCGAATAAGGTAACGGTGGCTGGCTTCGATAGCACCGGTACGCAAGTTTCCGCCACGGAGCTGAACTTTACGTATGATGCAACCCCGCCGGTCTTGCAAGTTTCGGGGCTCGACGCCGCTGGCCGCTTGGCTGTGGCGGAAGACGGCTCGGCAACTGTTACCGGCAAGGTTACTGATGAACGGGAAGGCGCACAGTTGAGCGTGCGGGTGAATTCCACCCCGGCACAAGTGGCTTCCGATGGCACCTTCACGGTAACTATTAAGGTTAAGCCCGCCGATTATGCGGTCTCGATTTCCGCCTCCGATGGCGTGAACACGGCCACCGAATCGGTGCTGATTGCGGGCCGCGATAAGCCGGCACCGGCGAAGTTTGTGAACCCCTCGTTCACAAACATGGACTGCCGGGGCCTGAATATGTGCTTCGTGGGGGCGAGCGCAAAGCCGGTAGACGGCGTCGTTACCCTCACCGGTAAACTCGGCTCGGACGTTTCTGTTTTCGAGATCACCCCGCAAAACCGGGCCCAAGATGATGGCACCATGGCCAATCCGGAACCGGTAGCGGCCCAGATCGCTGCGGATAAGACCTTCACTGTGGCCTTGCCGCTCACCACGGGCATCAATAACGTGCATGTGAAGATCGTGGACGCAGACGGCGTTACCCGCGCCGACCAAGCCATGAACATCTTCTTCGATGCCACGCCGCCCACGGTGGAATTCACCGAACCGCATCTGCTGAACGGCACCCTGTTCACTAACCAGGATCAGGTGCGTTTCGCCGGTTCGATCGAAGATGACGGCTGGGGCTACAGCCTCACCATCAACCGCAATAAAGTTGCGGACTTCTTCGGTGACGATAACTGGGCCGGGGGTAAGAACCGGCAAGAGTTCAGCTACGATGTGCCGGTTGCGGACGGGGATCGAATCCTCATGTTCGCAAGCGATTCGCACACCCAGGTGCTGGGATCGGTGATTCCGGTGGTGGTTGATAAGGACGCTCCGCAGGTCACGATCGCGGGAGTAAGCGAGAATCAGCTGCTGCGCGAAGCCGCACAGGCACAGATTTCGGTCCAGGATCCGAACTTGGCGTCTTTGCGGGTGCTCGTTGATGGCGAGCAAGTGGATATGCAGGAAACGAGCCTCGTGGGTGAAGTGCAGTCGGTGGAAGAAAGCTTCCAGAATGTTTCTGAAACCCAGACGGTCTCCACGCAGGTGACGGCTACCCGCCCGGAGCAAACCGATTTGGGTTATGCCTTCGACGCTTCCACCTTGCCGGCCGGTACCCACACGATTCGCGTGGAGTCCACCGATTTGGCAGGTAACGTAACCGCGCAGTCCGTGACCTTCACCAAGGATCTGGCACCGGTTATTTCCGGTCCGGATACGGTGGAGCTCACCGTGGCCCAGGAACAAGCTGGTGACCAGGCTGCTTTGGCGGCCCAGGTGCTGGCGAACTACCGGGTGGAAGACGACGGCGCTGCTGGCGTGGAAGGCGATACCAGCCTCGCGGTGGTGCCGGGCACGGTGCTCGTTCCCGGTGAGAACACGGTAAACCTCGTGGCCACCGATGCGGCCGGGATTTCCGTAATCCGCACGGTAAAGGTGACGCTCAACGTCACCAAGCCGGAAGTTGTAGAACCGCAACCGGGCACCGGCGAACAACCGGGCACCGGCGAACAACCGGGCACCGGCGAACAACCGGGCACCGGCGAACAACCGGGCACCGGCGAACAACCGGGCACCGGCGAACAACCGGGCACGGGCGAGACCCCGGGCACGGGCGAGACCCCGGGCACGGGCGAACAGCCAGGCACCGGCGAACCTGCGCAACCTGCGCCGAGCGAGCCCGCACCCAGCGAGCCCGCCCCGGCCAAACCGGCCACCGGCAATGTGTACCTGCGGAACTCTTTGAGCTCCGGGGTGGCCGATCAGCAGTTCCAGTACGGCAATAACGGAGAAGTCGTGTTCTTCGGCGATTGGGATGGCGACGGCGTTGCCACTCCGGGCGTGCGCCGCGGTAATACCTTCTACCTGCGTAACTCGAACACTAGCGGGGTTGCCGATGTGGTCTTCGCTTACGGGAACCCGAATGACGAGTTCCTGATTGGTGATTTCGACGGCGATGGTAAGGACACTGTGGCAGTGAAGCGGGGCAACATCTTCTACGTGAAGAACAGCCTCACCTCCGGCACCGCAGATCTCGACTTCGCCTACGGCAACCCGAACGACGCCGCCCTCACCGGCGACTTCGACGGCGATGGTAAGGACACTGTGGCAGTGAAGCGGGGCAACACCTTCTACGTGAAGAACAGCCTCACCTCCGGCACCGCAGATCTCGACTTCGCCTACGGCAACCCGAACGACGCCGCCCTCACCGGCGACTTCGACGGCGATGGTAAGGACACTGTGGCAGTGAAGCGAGGCAACACCTTCTACGTGAAGAACAGCCTCACCTCCGGCACCGCAGACTCTGCTTTCGTTTACGGGGCGCCCAGTGATGCCGCATGGATTGCCAACTTTGGCAATGGCATCGGGGTAGCAGTTTCCCGCTAAGGAATTACTATCTGGCCGCTGGCCGCTTGCCGCACCCACGTGTGGCAAGCGGCCAGTTTTTGTTTTTGCCGCGGCCGGCAGTGCCAGCCCAGGGTTGGATTTTGATACGGTTTTCCCATGAGCTTGCATGCCGTGCTTACCGGTCTTGGCCTTGCCGATATTCCCGCAGCCGTACTCTGGGATATGGACGGCACGATTATTGATACCGAAGATGCCCTTTCCGAATGCTCCCGTGAAATTGTGATCGCCCATGGCGGTACTTGGACTGCGGCAGATGGAGCTTATGTGCTGGGGGCTTCCGTGGCCGATCACGCTGCCCGCCTGCAGGAAGCCGTGGCCCGCGGGCCACAAAAAACTGCAGACGGCAGTGCCCTCCTGGATGAAGTAGAAGAACTACTGGGCGAACGGGCTTATTCGCGGTGCCAGCTGGTTCCCGGCGCCGCCGAATTATTGCGCGCTTTCCGCACGGCCGCTATCCCCCAAGCGTTGGTTACCGCAACTTCCGGCCATCTGGTCACCTTAGCTTTAGAATCACTTAGCGAAAAATACTTCGACACCGTAGTAACCGGCAGTGACCCCGTGGCCGCCAAACCAGATCCGGCCCCCTACCTGGAAGCAGCCCGCCGGCTAGGCGTGAATATTTCCGAGTGCCTTATCTTCGAAGATTCCTTCCAAGGGCTAGCGGCAGCCCGGGCGAGCGAAGGCCATGTGGTCGACGTCGTCGCCACCCCGCTCACGCACCTCGCACCTCTCCTGCACGTCTAATCAAGCCGGCTTCTGCCACGGCTAATTACTCCAGATCTTGCACTGGTAAGTACCCAGCTCCTACACAGCTAGCACGCCGGCTTCTACATGGCTAAGCACCCCAGCATACGAAAATCTCCGCGTGCCCGGGCACGAACTCTTCGCCATTTGTTGCGCAAGTGTTCACCCGGGCGATGCCGCCACGTAAATTTACGGTGACATGCTTCCCCGGTAGCGCAGTTTAACTGCTACGACTACGAAAGGAAAAACATGTCGTCCACAGCTAATCGTCGTGGCTTCACTCGCGCCCTGCGCGCCCTTACCGCTGTTGTTTCCACGCTAGCTCTAGTAGCTTGCGGTGGCGGGAATGGAAATTCAGCTGCCAAATCGGAATCTGTTGGCAGCAATTTGGAAGAGATCGCCGCGAAGGCGAAAGAAGAAGGCGAAGTTCGCCTCATTGCCTACCCGGAAACCTGGGCTAACTACAAGGGCCATTTCGCCGGTTTTGAAGAAAAGTACGGCGTGAAGGTGAAGGTCGATTCTCCGGATGCTTCTTCGGCAGAAGAGTTGCAAGCGGTGGAGAACCTCAAGGGGCAGGCAACTCAGCCAGATGTGCTGGATATCGGCTATTCCTTTACCAATGCGGCCATTGACCGCGGCCTGATTGACCCCTATAAGCCTTCAAATTGGGATTCGATCCCGGACCATTTGAAAGACCCGGATGGGAACTGGGTTGGCGCCTACTACGGTGTTATCGCCATCGGGGTAAATATGGACAAGGTGAAAGAAGTACCGAAGACTTTCGCCGATCTGAAAGACCCGCAGTATAAGGGCCAGATCGCGATCCCGGGTGATCCGCGCCAGGGAGCTTCCTCTATCGCTACCGTATTTGCGGCTTCCCTAGCCAATGGTGGTTCGCTCGATGACATTCAGCCGGGAATTGATTTCTTTGCGGAACTGGCTGATTCTGGCAACCTCGTAACGGTTTCTTCCGCCGCGGCCGGATTGACCCAAGGTGAAGCAGATATTATCTTCGACTGGAATTACAACTGGTTGGGCCGGGAAGAACAGCTCCGGGCAGACGGCGTGAACTTCCAGTACTTCGTGCTGGAAGACGGCGTTTTCGGGAACTATTACGCCCAGCCAGTAACCGTGAATTCTCCGCAACCGAATGCGGCCCGCCTTTGGGTGGACTGGTTGACCTCCGATGAAGGTGCGGAACAGTATGCGCTAGGTGGGGCCATCCCGGCGCGTTTCACGGAACTTGCCGAAGCCGGAAAGCTTTCCGATGAAGCCCTGGCTTCTTTGCCTGATCCCGAGATCGTGGCCCAGGTGAAACTACCCTCCGCGGAACAAGGCGATAAGGCTAATAAGGTTATTGCTTCCGAATGGGCTAAGAAAGTGAAGATGTAGACCCATGACTTCTGTAGCCCATCCTGTTGAACAGGAAAAGGCCGCAGGTGAGAAGCGCCGGCGCCTGCCCTGGAGTTCGGTTCGTGCCGGCACCTGGGCAGGCGCCCTGCCTTTCTTCGCCTTCATGGCCTTCTTCCTTATTTTCCCGTTGCTGGCCAATCTGGTTACGGCCTTCCGCGCCCCCGATGGCAGTTTCTCCTTCGAAACGATGGCGGAAGCGATGGACAGCACGCACCGGGAAGCTTTTGTGCTCACGACCAAGCTTTCCGTGCTCACCGCTTTTATTGGCGCGATCCTCGGCACGGTCCTGGCTTGGGCGCTGCAAAGCGCCCGCAAACCCGCCTGGCTAAACTCTTTGGTACGCAGCTTTTCGGCTCTCGCCTCCCAATCCGGAGGCGTGAACTTGGCTTACGCTTTTATTGCTCTGCTCGGCGTACAAGGCTTACTCACCGGGATTTTGAACAAGCTGTTCCCCGGGATGCTAGATGGTTTTTCGATTACGAGTTTCACCGGGGTAACCCTCGTTTACCTGTATTTCCAGATTCCCCTCATGGCGGTGCTCATGCTTCCCGCCCTCGGCGGCATCAAGAAACAATGGTACGAGGCGGCCGCCTCACTGGGTGCCACGCGAGCACAGTACCTGCGCGACGTCGTTATCCCCGTTTTGTGGCCGACCTTGCTGGGTTCTTTCCTCCTGTTGTTCGCGAATTCTTTCGCTGCATATGCCACGGCATTCGCGCTTGCCGGAGGTTCGCTCAACCTCGTGCCGATCCTCATTGGTTTCTACATTTCCGGCAATGTGCTGCTCAACCCTGGACTCGCGGCCGGCCTGGTGACCTGGATGATGGTCATTATTTTGGCTGCCATGGGTATCCGTTTCTATCTAACCCGAAAGAGTGACCAATGGCTGAAGAACTAATCGCAACCCGGCAGGCCCGGCCCGCCTCCCAGCGGGTGCGGCCCGCTTCCGAGCGGGTGCGGCCCGCAAAACCAGCTTCGCCGCAAGTCCGGGGCTTGCGTGCTTCGGCCGATTACAACTGGGGTACGGTAGCGATTCTTGGCGTGGCTTTGGCAGGGTTGTTACTCCCTTGGCTGGCGGCCGCCGTTTACGGTTTTTCGCGCCCGGGCAAGCCCTTTACGCTCGACCCACTCCTCGAAGTATTCGGTTTGGGGCGGGCCGGCGAAGCGCTGGTGAACACAGTTTTGCTTACTATTGCCACCACGCTACTCATGCTGGTGCTTTTGGTACCCACCATCGTGTTTCTCAATTTGCGGGCCCCGCAACTGGCGAAGGCCGCGGAAACGCTTTCTATTTTGCCTATGGTGGTGCCGGCCGTAGCCCTCGTTTCGGGCGTTTCGGAGCTGTATCGGGCCACTATCCCGGCTTTCGTTACCTCGATTTGGTCTCTGGTGCCGCTCTACGTGGTGATTGTAATGCCGCTGTGTTATCGGGCGATCGATGCGGGCGTAAAATCTCTCGATTTGCAAACCATGTTTGCGGCCTCCGCTTCTTTAGGTGCTTCGACGGCGCAAACCCTGGCTCGGGTAATCATTCCCAATCTACGCGTGGCAATGCTTTCTGCTTCTCTGCTTTGTATTTCCGGAGTGTTGGGCGAATACGCAATGGCTTCCTTGCTCGGCCACTACACCTTCCCGGTGTACATGGTGGAAGTTTCTTCCTCCTCCCCCAAGGGCGTTGCGGCACTGTCATTTATTGTCACGATCATTAGCTGGTTCTTACTCCAGGCGATTTCTTCCCTCGCCAACCGCGACCAGCGCCGCACCCGCCGCAAGTAAAGGATTTAAACGTGTCTCATTCTTTTGTACATATGCGAAATATTGTGAAGTCCTTCGGGGACGTCACCGTACTTAAAGATCTCGAACTAGAAATAAAGCAGGGTGAGCTCGTAGCTTTGCTCGGCCCTTCCGGTTCGGGCAAATCAACCTGCCTGCGCGTATTAGCCGGGTTGGAAACCGCGGATGCGGGCGAGGTACTCATTGACGGGAAGGATATTGCTAATACGCCTACCCGCGAGCGCAATATGGGTATCGTTTTCCAGGCCTATTCTTTGTTCCCGCATCTGACCGCCCAAGAAAACGTGGAATACGGTCTGAAAATTCGCGGGCAAGCGAAGGCTAAGCGGCGCGGGCGCGCTCAGGAACTCTTGGAGATGGTGGGCTTGGCCGACCAAATGGAGAAATTCCCGGCGCAAATGTCTGGCGGGCAGCAGCAACGCGTGGCGTTGGCGCGGGCTTTGGCAATCGAACCGAGCGTTTTGCTTTTGGACGAACCGCTTTCGGCTTTGGATGCGCAGGTACGCGTACAGTTGCGCGATGAGATTCGCCGTATTCAGCAAAACGCGGGGATTGCCACTCTCATGGTGACGCACGATCAGGAAGAAGCGATCACCATGGCCGACCGCGTAGGCGTAATGAGTAATGGGCGTATTGAACAGATTGGTACCCCAGAAGATCTGTATCTGCATCCGCAATCGCCTTTTATTTCCCAGTTTGTGGGTGTAGCCAACCGGGTGATCGGCAAGGTTATAGGAGATGATTTGCGCGTTTTGGATACTGACTTGCGGATCGTGAACCGGGATGCGCCGGCCGCGCAAGGTGAACTGGCAACCGCTTTGATTCGGCCTGAACAGCTCATTATGGAAAAGGATCCGGAGGCGCGCTATAAGGTTATCGACGCCCAGTTGCGCGGAATGTCTTCCTCACTCACGGTGCAAGGGGATTTGGGGCAAGGCCTTTTGCGGGTCGATATGCTCGCCCGCGAAGCTAGCAAGTTTGCTTTGGGCGACCGTGTTTCCCTACGCGTAGCCCGCACCGACACCGTGGTGGATACCCCTTCCGAGGATGAGATTGCTATCTACCGCCGCCTCGAAAAAGCCTGGAGCGCCCTGTGAACTCATTTGCCCGTAATGCGGCTTCCGCCGCGCAGACTATTTCCTCGCAAGCTTCGCGAGATTCGCAGCCCTCGCAAGGTTCGCAGCCCTCGCAAGCTTCGCAGCCCTCGCAAGGTTCGCAGCCCTCGCAAGCTTCGCAGCCCTCGCAAGGTTCGCAGCCCTCGCAGCTCTCACAAGGTTCGCAAGCTTCGCAAACCGTAGCTGCACCGGGGCCGCAAGCCACCCCGGCACAGGCTATGCAGGTTTCTTCTACTTCGCCCGCGGTCCGGCCGCGCCCGCTATTACTTTTAGGCCTGGATGGTACTCGCTGGTCGATTGCGGCCGAACCGGGAGTGGGTACGAATCTGCAACGCCTGGCTCGGGAGGGATCCTGGCATCAGATGACGATGGAAGTGCCCACGATTTCTGCGCCCGGATGGGGTTCTATTCTCACGGGTACTACCCATGCGGAACACGGTTTGCGTGACAATTCCTGCGTGGGTGGCCGCACGTGGAACTGCCCAGATTTCCTTAGCCAGGCCTTTTACGAAGATCAGCGCACTACCACTTTCGCCGCTGCCGGTTGGCCGGTTTTGGTAGATCCAAGCGGTTTAGGCCCGATCATTCATCCGCGTATGGAACAGCAATATGCCGGTTTGCATAACGTGATCGTGCGCGACGGCGAAACTTATGGCTACCAGCGCATCGACGCCGAAATCGCAGATATTGCCGCAGCGAAGTTACGTTCTCCGGAAGCTTTTGACGTGGGTTTCGTGTACTTTTGCGACGTGGACGACGCCGGCCATGTATACGGACTGCAAGGCGAAGAATACCGCGCGGCGATCCGCCGAGTTGACGCCCATGTGGGGCACCTCATCGAGGTGATTTCGGCGCGGGATGAAGACTGGCTGGTGGTGCTCACTACCGATCATGGCCACCGTGATGAAGGCGGCCATGGCGGGGATTCCCCGCGTGAACGCGAATCTTGGGTAGTGGCATGGGCTCCTTCCGGCAATATTCCGGACTGGCCCGAAATCATTGAGCCGTGGGAATTGGCCGGCCTCATGCTGGCCGCCCGCCGGGCCTAGCCCGCCACCGCGCCACTTCGAGCCTAGCCCGCTACCGCGCTACTCCGGGCCTAGCCCGCTACCGCGCCACTTCGAGCCTAGCCCGCTACTGTGCTACTTTTGGCGCTTGCCGGCCGCCGCATTTCGGTTTCTAGATTTTACCGAAATGCGGCGGCCTTTCATCTAGCAAGCGCTGTTCTTCCGCATTCCGCGCGATAATCGTATTTTTGCCCGTAAGCCTACCAGGGCGCTGTTTAGCACCGGACTTGGCGCGAGGCGTAGCCGCGCTCGTTGCCGCGCCTGTTGTGTGTTTCTTTGCCGCTCCTGCTGCCGTGTGCTTGGTCGCTTGCTTCGCCGCGCCCGTAGCCGCGCCCGTAGCCGCGCTCTGCGGCTGCGGCGCGGGGGCATGGCTGCGTGCCGGACGTGCCGCGCCCGCTGGGGGCACGGCGGTCACCGGGTTTTGCAGGGCTTGCACCAGTGCTTCTTCTGCGCTAGCAATTTCTCCGCGCGCGAGCCGTGCTTGGTCTACCGTGGAAAGCTGGATCGCGGGCCGGTGCCGCCGCCGGCCAGTACTGCCTTCGGAGGGTTTCTTTGCCTGCATGATTTAGCGGCCCGGCTGGGAGTTTTGGGAAGAACCCGGTTTCGAGTTCTGGGGAGAAAGCAGACCGGAACGGCGTACCACGTTGCGCAAAATCGCGTCAATTTGGGCGCCGCGGCGCTTAATATCCAGTTCGGCGCGCAATGCCTTCATGAAGTCCAGTTCGCTTCGTTCCACACCGTCCGAACCGATCCAGGCCACCATGGCATCGAGCTGATCGTCCGAATATGCGGCGAGCGGCAAACCCGGGGTGATCTCCGGGCGCGGGCCGCGCTGTTTGCGTGCCTCTTCCCGTTCCGTTTGGGCGGCGGCCTGCGCGAGTTCCCGTTCTACTTCCGCATGGTCATCTTCGGTACCGAAAGCCGCCCAGGCTGCACTTTCCACCGTGCTCGGCACTTCCACCGGTTCCGGCCCGCTCGGGGCTGGTTCTGCATCTGCATCTGGCCGGCGCAAAAGCTCAATAATCCGCTCTGTTTCCCCAGCCGGATCCAAGAACAAGGAAGCCGTGAAAGTCTGATACACGCGCCACCCTAGCTCTTCCAAAACCTCGGCCGTATAACGGTCCCGGCGGCGCAGCGAAGGCTCGGCCACGTAGTCATCGACGTCGAGCAACACCGCAACCTTGTGCCCCGGTTTCACGCCCGCTTCCACCGCGGTGCGCACGGCGGCGTCGGCACTGCAACTAGCGTTGTGGGCACCGCTCATACTAGGCGCCACCACCGCTTCGCTCGTACCGATACCAGACAGCTCCGTACTAGCCGGCAAGGCGGCACCGCCGCCGGAGACCGCACTAGGCGCGCCCGCACTCGGGGCGGTGAGGTTTCCAGTCGGAGCGGAAGTCTCGGTAGACGCTCCGGAAAGCGGCGCAATAGCAGCTGACGTACCGGCGGGGCTTTCCGCGGGTTTAGTTTCGTCTTCGTCACTTTCGGTGACGACGATGGGGATCCGCATCCCCGAGTCATATCCGTAGTGGGTGGCCACGGAAAGGCCGGCGGCTTGGAGGCGGCTTACCAGGTCAGATTCCAGAGCGGTGAAGCCCACCATGCTCGGTTCGGCATGGTTAGCGCCCCGCCCACCCGCAATATCGAGCAGGTATGCGAGCAGGCGCGGGCCTTTCCCGCTCAGATCGTCGATGTCGATTTCTCCCGGGCCGATCGCGGAAATGATTCGCGTATCGCGCCGCGCCGCACAAACTGCTGCCACCAAACCGGAAACGCCTTCCGGCCGGTGCAGGGGGCCAAAGGAGTGGAGTACCCGGCCGTGTACGGTTTTCCCGAAGCCGACCGTGAGAATAATAGAATCGCGGCGCAAACCTTCCGCTTCTACCACGTTGAGCACGGCGAAAGGTTCGGACCCGGATTCGCGCAAGCCATTGGCGAGGGCCGGGTTTTCGGCCACGGCCCGGTCGATTGCTTGCCGTACCTGTTCGGTGTGGCTTTCCGATATTGATACCACTGCCAAGGATTCTTGCGGCCGGCTCAGCGCGTGGTTGACTACCGCATCTACTACGGCGTCGACCTCGGCCGGGGTAGCTTCCACCATGCCGGTGGAAGGGGCAGGCACGCCGCGCCCATCTACCACGGTAAGCAGGTGGGGGTCATTTTCGCGCGTGCTTGGCATGGGGACGAGGACGTCTCCATATCCGAGTTCGGATAGGAACTCGGTGGCCAGGCCGTCATGTTGGGTGCGGAAGGCAGGTAGTTCTACGTGCGGTAACACTTCGGCCAAATCCGCCAGGGCGCTGCCGGGTTCTGCCCCGCGCACATCCCCAAAAGCGGCGATCTGCCCACCGCGCACCATCACCCCCAAAACACGCGAAAGCGGGGTGCTACCAATGCCATCTAGGAGCACTACGTCCGCCCAGGGGGCGGGCGGCAAAATATGTGCCACCACGGCGGCCGGCATTACCCACACCGGGCGGGAAGCTTGGACCAGCGCCGAATAATCGCGGGTAACTTCCGGGAGAGCCGCTACCCCGCCCGTGCCCAAACGCGCATCCAACGTGAGGGTATCTTCCCGGTATTTACGCGCAATATTGCGCATATTTGTTACCGCGGCCCGCATAATCGGCCCCGGCAAAGTTTCCGTGTGCTGTTTATCGAGCGTGCGGAACTGGGTGAGCAGTTCGGTAAGTTCGGCCGGCCCCAAATCGGCAAGCACCGTATTGCGAGCAATGAGCTGTTCGAAAATCGAATTGGTGAGGGCCAATTCGAGTTCGCTCGCAATTTTTTGTACCGGAACTTCGCGTTGCGCGCAGTCTTCCACCAGTGCGCCCAGCCCGCGCCGGTGCAAACCGGAGAGCAACTCATTGCGCCGCGGCTGGCTGGCAATCACCGATTGGCCGGCCGCGAGCTTGCGGGTCAAAGCCAAAAGTTCTTCGATCGGCATCTGGTCAAGTTTGCCAATGCCGGGCAGGAAGCTTTCCAGTTCGGCTACGCGTTCTTCCACTTCCCGCGCGGTAGCGCGAATCATCGGCATACCTTCCGGCAAAGTGGGCCAGGAAGAATCCGAAGAATACCGCCGCCACACTTCCCGCTGTTTTTTGACCTCCAGCAAAGCATGATGCATGTCGTGCACCGAAACTCCGGGCCGCACATAGTCCTTGGCTTGTTTGCGCAGTGCCCGGCGTTGACTCCGCTTCATGCTTTCCCCATGCTGGGCGCGCCATTCATCGGTCGCGGTCGCAATCACCATATCTTCCACCGAGCGGGCATAAATATCCGGCTTGAAAACGTCGAGCGTGGCGGAAACGCCGTCGAGCATCTTGGTTTGTTCGATCCACGCGGCCACCGTGGCCGGCCGGTCCAAACCGGTTTCGGAAGCGATCCGTTGCGACTGTTCCATCGCCAAGGGCACGGTTTCGCTCGCCATTCGCGATGCTACCGAATAGGCACGTTCCGCTTCCGCTTCGGTACGGACCGTGGAGGTTGCCCACGGCGAACCGTCCGTCCCTTCAAAAGCGCCGGCCCGGGCCGCTTCCACCAGCTGTTCGAGCACTTCATCCCAGTGTTCGTAAACGTCGCGTGCCACATCCGCAGCCAGGCGGACTTCCGTAGCCGGAGCGTGCTGCCCGTGCGTGAGTTGGGTGAGTTTTTGTAAGACGTCGTGTACGGACATTCCCCACGCCGGATCGGTTTCGTGCAGAGCCGCCACATAGTTTTTGAGGGCCCGCCGGGTTTCCTTGAGCCGCGCCCGCAATTCTAGGGTAGCGGCGTCGTCCACCTCCGGTATCCGTTGGCGCAGGCCGGTACGCAACCGCAAAGGTGCCCCGTCCAAATCCGTAAAGTCGACGACGAGGTTGCCCACGCCGAGCCGGTTCATTTCTTCCACGAAAGCGCGCGCTTCGTTCGCGCTTCCGGGCACGTACAAAACCGAACGGCCCGAACCGGCAGCGTCGGCTGCCACGGATACTTTCGCCCCGAAGTCGTTAGATCCGGGCGGGGTGTCAATAACGACGTCGCGGCCCGTGGCTACGGCTTCCACCGCCGCCAGTTCGGCTACGTCCTGATCGCCTACCCCGCGTTCACCTTCCGGACTGCGGTCTTCTTTATCGGCCGGGGCTAAGGGAACCGTGGTGAGTTTACGGGTTTCGGTATGGCCCGCAACTGCGGCCAACACTCCCGAGCGGCGAATATAGGGCCGGGCTTGGTTGACGTCTTCGAGGATTTCCCGGTTCGGATCGATGAAAATTCCGAGTTTGCGGGCCGGTGTATAGCTCGCGCCCGGCAAATATATTTGCGCGAGTTGGCGCACCTGGTTGAGCGCTTCGTCTTCGCTCATGGATCCCAGGGAAGAAAGCTTGCGAATCTCCCGGGTGGGAGTGCCGTGGGCGCGCAGCGCCGCAATAATCTTCGGGTTCACGGAAATATCCCGCGTGGGGACGATGCGGCAATCTTTGCCTTCGTCTTCCAAACGGACCGTGCGTAAAAGCACCGCGTGGGTGACTTCTTGGACTTCCCGGACTGCTGTGCTTGTTTCCAAATATGAAGAATTAGGGCGGGCGAGGGCCTCGGCTTGCGCATTGTCATCTACCGGGCCGCCGCTGTAAGCAGAACTGCTCGCGGCAGAGTTCACGGTAGAGTCGCCTGCCGCGAATGCGTGGGTGGCGACGCCGGAGGTGCTGGCCGTGCCGGCAGTGCTGGAAGTGCTAGAGGTACCGGTTCCGGAAAGATTAGCGGAGGCCAGGCCCAGGCCAGCCTCAGCAGCGGCTTCGCGCCGGCGGATTTCTAGCGGATCAAGTTTGAGTTCCCCGGTTTCTTCATAAAAGTTTTCGAGCTGGTCGCCATCTTTGCGAGGAGGTAGTTCCGTCCAGGTGATCTCCCCGATCGCGAAATGTACTACCGCATATCCGTACTTTTCCCGGTTTTCCGCGATTTTTTGGCGCAGTTGGACCAGCGTGCTGAGCGCTTCGTTTTGCGCGTACGGTTCCCGGATCAAAGACGTGAGCAGGGCGGGCGAGCCGGAAGCGATTTGCGCGGCACCGGTTGGATGCGGATGGGTGAGATCAATTACCGGATTGGTGCCTTTAGATTCGTTTTCAGCGACCGCGGCGGTAAGCTCTTGGCGCCATTCATCTAGCGCTGCGGCCAAAAGCTCTTCCCGGCTAGGTTCCGGTAGTTGCACCGCAGGTTCAGCAGCTTCTTCCGCGCTGGTCGTGGCGGTGGCACCGCCCCCGCCCCAAAAGCTTTCACCGCTAAGGCCGGTGTTCCGCGCTTCTGCGTCACGTGAATCAGTACGGGAAGAAGTGCCGGCAGCCCGGTACCGACGGCCCGAACGTAAGGTGCTACGGCGCGACCAACCGCCACCCAAGGCTGCGTGCCGTGCCGGCGGAGTTCCCGCCGCCCGGCCCGGCCCAGCGGAGGGCAGTGATTCCGCACTCGGGGCCAATGTTCTACTCGTAAGTTGGGTTTCGCTGCGCGCGGTTACATCCCGGTGAAGTGGTAGTTCTAAATCAGCGGGAGATTCTGCCGCGTTATCTGCGGCACTGTTGGCAGAGGCGAAGCTGGCACCGGTGGTGCCCTCCGCTGCGCTTGTGGTTTCGCCGGGCGTTAGTGAGAAGCCCGCGGTGCTATCCGCGCTCGGCACGGAACCGGGTTCCGTGAAGCTGGCAGCCTCCGAGTTGGCGACCTCGGAACTGGCAGCACTCGGTGCGGGGCTTTCTGCGCTCGGTGTGGAGAATTCCCCGGCTTGTACTTCCTCCACGCCCTCGCGGGAGGCATTATTTTTATTGCGATTGCGCTTGAAGAAAGGACTCACACCAATACCGTAGCCGCGCGCGCATAAAAAATCTTGATCCTCGCCGCGATATTTTTCGCACGTTACCCGTATTTCTCAGGGCAAAGATCGGGCACGCAACCCGGCCTGCGCGTAAATCTCCTGGTATTGCCCACCCACATGCCGGATCATTAGGCGTCCCTGTTTTTCAACCAGTGACAATTGAGTTCGATACTCCGCCAACGCGCGGGCCGCCGTATCCACATAGCCGCTCACATCTACCCACGTAAAAGCGCCCTCGGCAGGCGGGGCAACAGCCGCACCGCCGGGCGTAATACCGGGTGCGCTGCCGTAGGTATCGCCGGAGGTATCGGCGGAGGCAACGCTGCTGCCGGAGGCAACGCCGCTGCCGGGGGCAATGCCGCCGGAGGCAATTTCGAAAAGCGGCAGGCCGGTGCGCCGGGCCACACCAAGTGCGATTTCATGGGCCCGTAAATGATCCGGGTGCCCGTAGGACCCTTCCGCGTCGTAGCCAATTAGCACCGTGGCACCGATGGCCGTAGCCAGGGCAACGGCGTCGTCAACCTCTTGGGCCAGGGGAAGCAAAGCCAGCGCATTTGCGGGAGCCTGCGGCGCCGGACCAGCCAGGCCTTCCCGAATCCACCGCATCCCCGAATCCGAATAGTGGCGCGCGTGGGCGCCGGGGGCCAAAGCCGGCGGAGTGCCCAAGAAATATCCTGCCTGGGCGCCCAGGATTTCCCGGCCACGCGCAGTTTCCCGCAAACGTTGCGCAATAAAATCCTGCGCGGTGGCATTTTCCGGGAGCACCCCGGGAATTGCCTCCCCCATTTCGCCGCGCGTGCAGGTAAGAATCGAAACTTGGGTGCGGGCGGCCAACGCGGCCACGAGGGCACCGGTTTGCACGGCTTCGTCGTCCGGGTGGGCATGAATGAAAAGCACGTGCCCCATAACTACTTGCCGAGCCGGAGAATCCAAAAAACTTGCAAGGTCGAGCGGGTGGGAGGGGCTACTTCCCGGGGGCAAAGTGTTTCCCAGGGTTAGGGAACTTCCCGAGGCCGGCCGAGCCGGGTTATTTGCCGGATTATTCTTTGCGTGTACGGGCATGTTTTATGAAACCACCGATTCGTAGGCAGCAATATATTCACGCGCGACCTTATCCCAAGTGTGGGCGAGGGCGAACTGGCGGCCTCCGGCCGCATGCTGGGCCCAGAGTTCTGGATCTTCCAAATAACGCACTACCGCTTGCGCCCATTCAGCAGGTTCGCGCGTGCGGCACAAGGTTCCCGTGACGCCGTCGCGCACGGATTCGGGAATCCCGGAACTGCGCCAAGCTA
The DNA here is from genome assembly GCF_900618115.1 of Actinobaculum suis. Taxonomy (NCBI): domain Bacteria; kingdom Bacillati; phylum Actinomycetota; class Actinomycetes; order Actinomycetales; family Actinomycetaceae; genus Actinobaculum; species Actinobaculum suis. Next base: position 581,684 of record NZ_UYIO01000001.1, on the reverse strand, counting down.
CCACGGGTATCCCGGAAGCGGAGGCCTCCAGATTGATGATCCCAAACGTTTCTGAATAGGAAGGGCTAATAAGCAACTTGGCATGGGCGAGCATGATCGCCAGGTTTTGCCGGGAAAGCGGGCTAATCATGCGTGTATCCCCGGCCACGCCCACCGCGGCTGCTAAGTCTTGCAGGTCTTGTTCATAGCCCGCAAAATCACTGGACGCTTCTCCCGCAAGCACGAGCAACGGCCGGGAGGCAACCGGAATTTCTGCCAGAGCGCGAATCGCCAATTCTGGTGCTTTCAAAGGTTGCAGGCGCGCCGCGAAGAAAATGTAGGGCCGCCCCTCCGTAACCCGCATTACTTGCGCCGGTATTTCCGTGCCGGTAGCCGGATGGAACAGTTTTGTATCGACCCCGGGTTGCACCACTTTTACCGGGCCGCGCGGCTGCCCGTAATGGTCGGTAATCATCTGTGCTTCGGCCTGCGAAACCGCCACGATCAGATCCGCGGTACGCGCAATTTCGGCTTCCCCAGCCGCCCGCCCCGGAGATTCGGCCGGTTCCCCCAGTTCCAGGCCCGCCCCTTCCGGCGCGGCTACCGAATGGTAGGAAGCAACTAACGGCACCCCGGCCCGCCGAGCTACTGGCGCGGCGGCCACGCCCGCAAACCAGTGGTGGGCGTGGATAATATTCACGCCTTCCCCATAGTTTTCCCACCAGTTTTGGAACTCGCGTGTGAAAGGCGCAATCAGGGATTCCGCCGCGGATTTAGCGACCATACAGGCCGGGCCGGCCGGCAGGTAGAAAACCCGAATTCCCGGGCTGACTTCTTCCACGTAGGGCATATTCGGAGCAAAATGCCTGGTCACGATATCTACGCGGTGGCCGTGGGCAGCGAGCGCGCCGGCCACTTTGGTGACGGTAACATTTAGCCCGCCCGCATCTGCCGAACCGGGGGTTGCCAGCGGAGAGGTATGCACTACGGGCATTACAATGCGCAGGGCTGGCTTTTCTTCCTCGGTTTGCTTACCCATCGCTTCCTCTCCGGGCATTTTCCTTCGGCAATAAAACACGGCGCGAGCGTAGCGGCACGCGCGCGCATTACATACCCGCGGCGGTGCCAATTCACCTGCTCGCCGGGCCAATCAGGCGCCCCGACCTTTTCGTGCCCCCGAAAGGATTCGAACCTTCGACCTACCGCTTATATTCGCGAAGCTAGTGTATCTGTTTTTGCCTTAGCTTATATTTGGACTTTCGTTTTCAGTAATTGCCGGTACCGTCAAGTCTTCGACCAACGGTAACGCCATCCACTCACGTGGCGTACGTTACCGTAATTTCATGAGAGATGTGAATTTATCTATTTGCATGAAATGGGAAAAAGCGATGACCGCACAAAATCTAAGCGTAAGAACCATTAACGAAAGAATACGAGTGGTATCCGCCTTCGCCCGCGACATGCATGTAGATCTATTGGAAGCGGGAGTCGAGCAAATCCTGGAGTGGATTGCTGACAAACCGTCAGCAAACACCAAGTGGACCTATTTCAGGTCGCTAAAAGCTTTCTACGTATGGCTTACCGCGATGAAATATGCGCAAAATAATCCCTTGGAACACGTTCCGGCACCAAAATGCCCGAAACATCACCCACGACCGGTAGCAAATGTACACATACAAAGAGTTCTATCAAGTAATCTTCACCGGCGAACCCGCGCAATGATACTACTAGCCACTTTCGCGGGGTTACGCATTCACGAGATAGCCAAAATTCACGGTAACGACTACGACCCCGAAACTGGTCAGCTAACGGTTTTGGGTAAGGGAAATCAACTAGCGATCATTCCGCTGCATCCAACGTTGCAAGAGTTCTTCGCTCACATGCCCTGTGATTCGTGGTGGTTCCCTTCCTATATTCATCCCGGAAAGCCAATAAAAAGCAGTTCTGTTGGACGCACCATATCTGAGACTTTTGGTCGGCATGGCATCCGGATGACCGCCCATCAGTTACGTCACTCCTTTGGAACCAATTTGGTAGCAAAAGGTGTCGATATTCGTGTAGTGCAAACCCTTATGAGACATGAGTCTCTCCAATCAACGGCTATCTATGTCGCTGTGGATGACACACAGAGACGCGACGCCTTAATGAAGCTCGACATACCTAAACCCGAACGGAGAATTGCGTGATTACCAGAAATCACAACGACGAGGCGGGGTAAGCAGTGCTCAGTATCAATAAAACGAACCGAAAGAGACAAATTAGACCTCATTAACTCCATTGACCCCATTATCCCTGTTAGGGCTGTAAGCCCTGATTACCCCTGTTATTCGGTAAGGAGTGCGTTATGGAACGAAAAAACCCTGCAGTGGCACCGCCCTGCTCTACGGGTAAGGCGCGCTTAGAAGAAGTTTTGCACCGTGTGGAAACCGGCACCAGCACCGCCCGCGACGCCGACACGATCCGCGCCTATATCCACACCATAGAAACCCAGAAAACCCCAGAAGGAGAAGATGATGAGGGTTGAAAACCATTTATGCCTGGGCAGCTTGATCGCCAAAACTCATGAAACCACCAGCCAAATCAACGCCAGCACCGCGGGAACTGCCGGCGGTGCTGGCGTTGATTGTTAATTGAAAGGAAACACCATGGATCAGCCACATATCTATTTCACGGAGGACCACCGCATGGTCATGTACGTATCTGACGTTCTTCGCCTGATCGACGACACTGAGGGGCGTCTATCTTCCCAATTCGCGCAAGCCGCCATGCGCGCAGCTTCAGGGCAATTCCAAACCCTACACGGTCGCAAGCCCACAATGGACGAGCTCGCCACGACCCCAATCATCACTGCATGGAACAAGGAGATGGAGGCCAAAAATGATCATCGCGGTATGTAACCAGAAAGGAGGGGTAGGTAAAACCACCCTGGCCACCAACATTGCTGCAGGGCTTGCCACCCAGGACGCGCCCGCGCTGGTCGTGGACGGTGACCCGCAAGGCAACGCGACGACTGCACTCGGCTTGACCACTAACCCAGAAACCTTGACACTCAATGACGTTCTCGCGGCCATTGCAGCCGGGTCCGCACCAACCGTCACCCGTGAAGCAATACAACACGCAAGCCCGGCATGGCCCGGCGTCGATATCCTCCCTGCCGACCGGTTACTAGCCTCACGGGAAGCAGATACCAGCTTGGGGCGCGAAAGCCGTCTAGCCACCGCTCTGCAAGGCGTGGCCAACACTTACGCGCACATCATCATTGACTGCCCGCCAGCTCTGGGTATGCTCACCACGAATGCGCTTGTCGCCGCTGACCAAGCGCTCATCGTATCCACGGCACGCGAAACCAGTGCCGACGGGGTAGCCGAAATGGTATCCACCATTGCGACCGTGCGTACGCACTACAATCACGGTTTATCGCTGGCCGGGATCGTGGTCAATCAGTACCTGCCCGACCGAGTAGATCGGCGCACGTGGAAAGAAAACTTGGCAGCTTACTACGGCCAATATTTGATCGACACACACCTGCCAGAACGCGAATACATCGCTCGCGCAGCGTCCACTCACGCCCCCATCCCCCACGGTATCGACCCGCAAACCGATAACGCGCTCACTGCGATCATCACCACGCTAACCACAACCCAAGAAAAGGACCCCAACTAATGGCATCTATCAAAAACATCAAGGCAACTCTCAACGACCCGCAATACGAGCAGATGTTCAATAAAGCAATCGCCACGACAATCGGGCCACATGGATAAACCTTTCCTGCCTGGCCACGCGGCTTGTGCTCACCGTGGAATCCAGCGAAGCTTGCAAAGCCATCGCAGAAGTTCGCTACCAAATAGAACAAGCCGCCCAAACCATCCAGTGCACAAACGGCTCACTTTAACTTGATGAAACGCAGGAGAACATGACATGAAAAAACCTAACGTGCACGACCTAGCAAGCCTAGCGAAAGCACCCGTAACAGACCCGGTCATCACCGCAAACCCAGCCCCGACCCGTCCGGCTAGCACCACCATTTCCAGGCCCGGGCAAACCCGCACGAAAATCGCGGTCTACATGGAACAAAGCGAGGCAGAACGCACCCGGGCTGCCTACAACGCTCTACCCGCTACCAGCCGACCACCATCTTTTTCCCAATGGCTAGCCACCATCATCGCCCAAGCCGTAGACCAAACCGAAAAAACCACCGGCCCACTCCACGGCATACCCGCCGGCCAGCTACGCAAAGGCCGCCCACTCAACCCATAACACCAACCACCCAAAAACAAGGACAAAAACGGGGCCTACAGGGTTTACAGGACTAACAAGGCTTATGGGGCCAATAGGGCTATTGACCCCATAAGCCCCGCCCCGTACCAGCCGCTCTTACCGGCGCCGCTAAACACGGAAAGGAAACCGAAAGAAAATGGAAAACATTCAAAGCACGGAAAGCGGGGCTTTCGACGAAGGTGCAGTCATTTTCCGCAAAATCGGTGAAGAATGGGTTATCGATGGCATTGACCTTGAAGAAGGCACCACCCGCTTCGTACAAACTAAAAAGGGCCCGGATAAAGAAGTGATCGTAGGAGAACTCATTGAAACCTCCCACGGCGTGGATACCGCACACTTCCACTGGCCTAACAGCGCCGATCCCGAAACTGTTGCAGACGGCACCATCATTTTCAGGAAAACAGACGGCGAATGGACCATCCAAGGCCTCGACCTTTCCGAAGGCGAAGAAGTCATCGCCACCACGAAAACCGGCAAAGAACGAGCCGTCAAAGTCACCGAGATCATCGCCATGGACGACAACCTCGCCACCGCCCGATTCGTATGGCTCGATCACCCAAACCCCGCGACCATCACCTTCACCAAAAACCCCGAAGGAGACGGCTACCTCATCCAGGGCAGAGGCCTAGAAGAAGGCACCACCGTGCCCGTCATCAAAAAATCTGGCAAACCCGTACGCGTCATTGTCCAGAACATCATCACCGACGACGGTACCCGCCAAACCGCGACCTTCACATGGCCAAAAACACCCAAATAATAAACTCTACCCCTCATAAGCCCCACAGGAAACAAAAGAGATAAAAAGGAACAAAAGGGCTAATAGGGTTTATGGCGCCAATAGGGCGAATGACCCCATAACTCCTATTAGCCCCCACTCATTCTTACTGTTCGGCACGCCAACCAACGAAACAATACGGAGGTATGGATCTTTCTCCATAGTTGTGGGAGTATTCGTGTCATGGATAGGAGAGTTGAACGCCGACGCGATGACCGGTTCAAAGATGTACACTTTAATTGTCCGACCGGCTTGCATAAGAGGATGCGCGTGTATTGCGCGCTGAACGATGTCACCATAACCTCGGTCATCATTTCCGCAGTGAATGAATACCTGGACCGAGCGAGGGAAGACATGGGGCCGTCAATCGATTAGTTTTGTCGCTGCTTACCTAGCGCGCCGACCGTGGAGAGGCGTGCTAGGACAGTGGAGAAGAGCGGGGACGCACAACGTGCGTCCCCGCTTGCGTTTATCTCTACATGAATGACTTACTCTCCATGGCCACCGCTAACGCCTTCCGCGCCGCGCTAACCCCGCCCGCGCACCTATACCCGCAGGTAAGGCAGGCAGGCGCAGCCACGGCAACGCTAGCCGCCAGCCCCACACCACCTTTCCGCAGAGCCCGACAGGGCCGTGTAGGTGCACGCCCGGACGGGCGCGCACCTAGTCTTTGGGCAGGTCAGGGCACCTATTTGAGAAAAAGTAGAACCCATGCCCACAACAAATGATGGAGCCATGGATGTTTCTCCACATAAGGATTATATTGGAGGTAGGCAACCGATGGTTGAAGAACAGTTGGCGTTCAGTTTTGATGGCTTGTTCGCCGTGAAAGTGGAAGGACGAGGAGATGATGTCGAAAGATCCGTTCGCAGCAGCCGCGCACATGCTCGGGTCGAATCCGGAGGAGCGGGAAGTCTTGGAGGAGAGTCTGAGAGGCGCGATCAGTTTGCCCGATCCGATCGTGCAGGGAGAAACGTTCTTGGAGACGGTGCAGAAAACCGAGCAAGCCAGATGGGTGAGGCGGGAGATGCAAGCCGAGGAGCTGAACGCGATCATGGCCGAGTTCATGCCGATCCAGGCGTGGAGATTTTGGGAGGAATGGCTACCCGAGCACCCGCAGGCTCACCCACTTCTGGCGGACCTGTTCGCCAACTGGGAGACGTACTTTCCCGAGGAAGAGTTCCCGGAGACGGAAAAGTGGGACCGGCTGAACATCGAGTGGGAGGACTACCTGCCGTACATCGACGAGGAGGACTCGGAGGAATCGGCGCTGGAGACGATCACCTCGAACCTGAGAGACCTCGAGCGGGCAATGCGGTGGTACCTCGAAGTGCCGCTAGCGAGGTTTTTGGCGGGGCGGGGAGCGAAAATTCACGCGAACGCGGAAAGCCTGATGAGTATCTGGAACACATATTGGTTCGCGGATCCGGACGTGACACTAGCCCAAATGATGGCCCCTCCCAGCCCGGACGAGGTACCACTGGGACGGTGGATATGGAAATTCATGGGCGAGGAAGCAGTGGAAACGCAGCTGTGGGACCTGGCGATCAACTACGAGCGATACTACCCGGCCGGGCCGGTGTCCCGGTGGCTGCTGGAGTGGATCGACGCTCATCCGGATCGCGTCGCGGAGGGGTACAAGGAAACGCTCTACGAGATCTTCGAGTAGGTCCTTCTCGCACGCCCTTGTCTTCTCCCTCGGGTTTCACGGCCCGCGTGGATGCTAATATCGCCGCAATTGAAACCCTTTCCCGCGTCGAGGGCCGCCCTACCCCCGCCCAGCAAGAAATTCTTGCAGCCTGGTCCGGGTGGGGCGGCCTTTCACGCATCTTCGACGAACGCGAAACGTCTGAGAGCCTTGTCGCCCGACGGGAAAAACTTCACGCCTTGCTTGGTGAAGACGGCTACCGCGCCGCCCGGCGCGGCGTGCTTGACGCCCACTACACAGCCCCGGCATATTCGCGTGCAATATGGGCAGCCCTCACCGAATGCGGAGCTACCGCCGGGCGCGGTTTAGAGCCCGGGTGCGGGGCTGGATCCTTTATTTCTAACGCGCCGGCAGACATGGCAATGACCGGGGTGGAGCTGGACCCGACGACTGGCCAGATAGCCCAGGTTCTGAACCCGGATGATGAGATTCGTATTGAAGGTTTTGAGAAGACGCAACTTCCTGCTGTGTTCGATGTGGCTGTGGGCAATGTGCCGTTCGGTGATATTCGGCTACAAGATCGGGCACACAACCCAGGCAACCACTCAATTCACAATCACTTCATTATTAAAAGCCTAGATTTGGTCAAAGCTGGCGGCTACGTTGCTTTGCTGACTTCGTCCTTTACGATGGACTCGCGTAATCCGGCGGCACGCCGTGATATGTATGAGCGCGCGGACTTGGTGGCCGCGTTGCGTCTGCCCTCGGGAGCACACCAGAGTACCGCCGGCACGCAAGTAGTCACCGACCTTCTAGTATTCCGCCGCCGCGCGGAAGGAGACACTCCGGGCGATGATACATGGACGCTCACCGCACCCTTCACGCTCACCGACCAGGATGGAAATGCCCACGATCACGTGATGAACACTTACTGGGCGGCCCACCCTACCCATGTACTGGGTGAGATGAGCCTTGCCAATGGCATGTATGGCAGTCAGACATTGACTGTTACAGGTGTGCGCGACAAAGAATTGGCGACCAGGCTGCAAACCACCCTCACCGACATACTTCGCATGTCTCCCCTGGCCTACCACCCGGTAGAACAAGGCGAGGTGACTCTCACACATGTGGAACTGGACCAACCGGTTGGTTCTTTGCGGGCAACCGCCAATGGTGGGGAGAAGCTTAGCGGAAATGGCACGTGGGAGCCGATCCGGCTAGCGAAGAAACACGTACCCGAGTTCCACGCGATCATGGAACTGATGGAAAACGCGAAAGAACTTGTGGCGTTGGAAAGCGTGGAGCGGGGCTATTCCGCCCAGCTTGAGGACGTACGTTCACACGTGCGCACCCTATATATGGCCTACACGCAAAAATATGGGCCGTTGAACCGTAATGAAAAACGTGCGACGATTCGCCGCAAGAAAGACAAGGACGGCACTGTCCACGAAGAAGAAACCTTGCGTGTTATCTACCCGCCCGCCGTTGTCGCCGCCCGGCGTGATCCACGCGCAGCGGTCACATTCGGCATGGAAAAATTCGATGACGAGACGGGCACGGCCCGCCCCGCCGATATTCTTTCCTCCCGGCAAATCTATGCACGCTACACCCCTAAAGGAGCTGACTCCCTCGATGACGCACTACAACTTTCCTTAGAAGCACGCGGAAAAATCGACACTCAATATATTGCCTACATGCTGGGCACGAATACCGATCCCACCGAGGACTTGCTACGCGAGGGCCTCATATTCCGCGACCCGGATGCCGGCCTTGTGATCCGCGAGGAATACCTCTCCGGAAATGTGCGTCGCAAGCTAGACGCGGCCCACGAAGCTGTACTCACCGATAACCGCTATGAAGCAAACGTTGCCGCGTTAACCGAGGTCTTGCCACCCGATATTCCCCGCCACCAGATTGCCACCGAGATTGGGGCTCAGTGGATCGAAACGGAAGACTATCAAGACTTCCTTCACCATCTTTTGCGCACGTCCAAAGCCGTGGTACGCCGGTCAGGGATAAGCGACTATTCGGTAACGCTCAACGGCGCGCCAAGCGATGATTTCCTGCAAACCACGAAGTGGGGAACTCCGGCCATGCGGGCCTCGGAGATCTTCCGCCGCTTGCTCTCGAGTAAAGAGATTACCGTCAAGCGTGAGGACGAAGAGGGCAATCTGATTATTCTACCAGGCCCGACCGAAGCCGCCAAGGATAAAGCCGAACAGATCCAGGCGGAATTCTCACGGTGGATTTGGTCAGATGCCGAGCGGGCTGATCGGCTCCAAGCCAAATACAACCGGCAATTCAATTCTTTAGTAGGCCGGGACTATTCACGGGCAGGCGACCGTTTACGCTTGCCTGGCCTGGCCTCATCTATCACACTCTACGAGCACCAAAAATCGGCGGTGGCACGCATGATTGGAGAACCAACAGCCGGCCTGTTCCACGAGGTTGGTGCCGGGAAGACCCTGGAAATGATTTGTGGGGTGATGGAACAAAAACGCCTCGGACTGATAAACAAGCCCATGGCTGTTGTCCCCAACCATTTAGTTGGTCAGTTTGAAAATGAGTGGCTGCAAGCCTACCCCGCGGCCCGCGTGCTAGCGATTGACACTGCTAACCTGCAGAAAGAGGGCCGGGCTGAATTTTTCGCGCAAGCGACAACTTCCCAGTGGGATGTCATCATTGCTTCCCAATCCGCTTTTACGAAACTCGCACTATCTGCCGATTCCTACGAACAATACGCCCGGCACTCCCTTGACCAATACGACCGGCTATTGGAGTTCCTGCGAGAAAACGGGGAGGAAAAGTCTGTAGTCTCTGTTGAGAAAGCACGCAGAAGCCTAGAAACCACGATCACCCGCGAGATTGACAAGCAACGGATAAAGCAAGACAAGGGGGCGCTCACCTTCGAGCAACTTGGGGTTGATTACTTGGTGGTTGATGAGGCGCACAGCTATAAGAACCTTACTATTGGGGCCGGCAAGCAAACCGCTGATCTTCTTTCTAACGGTTCGGGGCGGGCAACTGATATGGATATGAAGATCAACTGGTTGCGCGACAATGTTTCACCCCGGTGCGTTACTTTCGCGACTGCCACGCCCGTGGCTAACTCTATGGGGGAAATGTTTGTTATGACCCACTATTTGCGCCCAGATTTGCTTGTCGATGCGGGCGTGGACGTGTTTGACGCGTGGGCTAAACAGTTCGCGGTCCGGGAGCAAAACGTTGAGCTTAACGCGGCCGGCCAGTTCACCGTCAAGGAACGATTCGCGCGTTTCCAGAATGTGCCAGAACTACTTGCCATGTGGCACACCTTCGCTGACGTGAAACTCGCAGCCGATCTTGACCTAAAAGTCCCCGAGCTTGCCAAACGCAGCGAAGACGGTAAACGTCAACCCGTCACAAAGACAGTGGACTTGGGGCCAGCCATGGCAGAGTTCCAAGAACGCTTGGACATGCGAGCCCAAATGATCTCAGCGCGACATGTAGACCGGCACGCCGATAACTGGCTAGCCGTGACCGGGGACGGGACCACTTTTGCTCTTGATGACCGTCTTTTCTCCCCCGAACGGGCCGAGCGGGCCCTCGGTGATATGGACACGAGCGACGTCACCGAGCGCAAAGTCGATGTGGTTGCCGCTCAAATCCTTGACGTCTTCAACCGGACAAAAGACAACGTCTATGTCAACGATGACGGGGAGGAGGACTCGGTACGCGGGGCCTTGCAGATCGTTTTTTGCGATCAAGGAACCCCGAAAAAGAACGGGTTCTCGGTCTACGAAGAACTCCGTGAGCTACTTGTAGAAGGCGGTATCCCACGCGAGAAGATAGCATTCATCCACGACGCGAAAACCACGGTTGAGAAAACCCAGCTGTTTTTGCGCGCCCGCACGGGTGGGGTCAACGTGATTATTGGTAGCACCGAAAAAATGGGGACCGGGGCAAACATGCAAGACCGTGCAGTGGCTATCCACCATGTCGATGCACCATGGCGTCCAGCCGATATCACCCAGCGGGATGGGCGTATCATCCGGCAAGGCAACCAAAACAAGGAAATCGAATCCTACCGGTATGTCACCTTGCATTCTCTGGACGCCTACCGGTGGCAAACCTTGGAGAGAAAACAATCGTTTATCTCTCAGGTCATGCGTGGCAAGTTCGACGGCAGGGAAGTCGAAGACATCTCGCAAGCCCAAATGGACTATGCCGAATCGAAAGCGATCGCAACCGCCGACCCGCTCATTATCCGACAAGTCGAACTGAAGAATAAGGTAAGCAGGCTCTCGCGTTTGCAAGGATCTTGGGAGTCAAACCGTGGCTACAACCTCTCACGTGCCACTATGTTGAAACGGCAAGCAGCAAACCTTAACCGGCTACGCGACACGCTCAAAATAACACTGGCAGAATACACGGGCAAAGATTTTCGCATGACCATCATATCTGGCGACAGGCATATGCGCTCTAGTTTCACAGACCGGCGCGAGGCAGCCGAGTTCTTGAAAACTTTAGCCCACCAGGAACTATCAGCCGCCCAGCCACTATCTAACGGGTACGGTGACGTCTACCAAGCGCGCACGCCCTACGATTTCCGCGCCAGCATAATCATCAACGGGGTCATCCTTAAGACCCTGTCCTACCAGCCGCCCAAACGCGAACCGACCCTTCTTCTCACGCCCGCGCCCTTCTACTACGCGCAGCGACTAGACATGGAAGGAAAAACACCATGGAATCAGCAAGTAGTAAAAATACCCGTCAGCGAACTACGCGCACCCACCCACAATACGATCATCCGCATCGAGAACCTAGTCAACGATCTGGAAACTCGCTTGCAAAAACCGCTCGCCAAAATCCAAGAATTAGAAGCCGAGATAGAAAAAATCCAAGAATACGGCGAGCAAACCTCCCCCTACCAAGACGAGCTAACCGACACGCGCGACGCACTCGACCACGTCAATAAAGCAATAGCCGCCCGCTCTCAAAACGGGCCCGAACCCACCCGGGGCGGGCCAACCATCAGTAGATAAGAACCAACCACACACAACGCGCGTGGAGGGCGGGCCCCTTTTAGGGTCCGCCCTCCACGTACGCACAGTGCCCGCCCGAGCGCGAGGCTTACGTGCCGGTCACGTTATTCGTGGTGTTCCTCGCCAGCCATGCCAGGCCCACCAGATACGCCACCTTCCCCCTCGCCACTACGAGACACATCCTTTTGCGCCTGCAAGTTTTGCGCCTTCGAGCGAAGCACGCGCGCTGCCAACGTCGATGGCGCGACCGCTTTAATGATCGACGCGCGGCGCATCCCCGCCGCTTCCAAAGCATCACGCTGTTTCAAAACTTCCGCGTGAGCCTGTTCCATCACCTCCACCGCTGCAACCAACTTACGCATAGCCACACGCTTGACCTCCAGAGCGGCAATCTCAGCCTGAAAAACCTTATCCGTCATCTCATCAAGCTCGCTGCGGCGACCCGGAAACTCCATACTCTCAATCCCCGATCAAAAAACCGGCGATGAATCTCCCATCGCAAACCCTACCCCACCACGGCCCGCGCTGCTGTTTTCCCCACCCACCACACACTTCTTCAACCGCCTAACTATCACGCCTGCACGTAACCTACGAAAAACTTCACCCGCTACACTTTCACGCCACGCCGCACCAACCGAATATCTTCACACTATAACGATTTAAATTTGCCAACCATGATTGCAAAACTTGCTCGCCTTATGTTTTGACAGGCGGCGCAAAATTTTTCCCTTCACCGCCGGCCCGCAACTCCTTTCCGCCGCAAGGAATTGCGCCAGCGCGGCGCAAAGCGTCGCGCTGCACCCCGCGCAGCCCGCCGGCAGGCGGGATAAAGGCGAAAACCGAAACGGTTTTCGCTGTTCTTACAGCACCTAAACAACACCCCGCGCCTGGGGCTTTCGTCCCAGGCGCGGGGTGTAGCAGGCGCGGGGTGTAGCAAGATTAGCAGTTGTCCGGACACAACTGCCCCGCTTGTGCTAAACTTGGGATACCCAAACCCCTTAAGGAGACATGAAATGTCTGCGAATAGGAGGCGGACAGTCCGTAAGGACCTGTATTTTTCCGCCGTGGAGTGGGACCGGATTTTGCGCCGTATGCGCAGCACGCATTGCACGAACTTTTCTCAATTTGCACGTGACGCTCTCGCCAGGGGACGCGTCGAAGTTGTGTACAGGCCCGAGCGCGATCAGGAATTGATCGCGCAGATTGCGCGCATCGGTAATAACATCAACCAGATTGCCCGGTGGGCTAACACACAGCGGGGCATCACGATCGAGTTGTCGATGGAAGCGTTGAGCTTGCTTGAGGAAGTTCGCCGCCTTGTGGCAGATAGGCCAGTGAGCGCACATGGCGATCATCAAAGTCTTACAGGTGAAAAAGACTCTCGGGTTCTCGATTGACTACATTTGTAATCCTGACAAAACGAATGGCGGGATTATGGTCTCGTCGAATTGCGCTGCCCCGCAATTCCCGCGCGATATTGTTCGCGCGTTCGAGCAGACGGTGGCGCGGGCCGAACGGCAGCGCCGTTCGGGCGGTTCACCAACCCTGATTTTGGCCCACCACATCATTCAGTCCTTCAAGCCTGGTGAAATTGATGACCCGAATCTTGCTCACGACCTTGGTGTGCAGCTGATAGAAAAAATCACGGGCGGGGAACACGACTACGTCGTGGCCACGGGCCCGACCCCCGGAAAGTGGACATGGGGGTGGTGTTTATGCTGCAAGGTCAAGTGTAGCTGACGCGTGTTTTTCGAAGGTGTCTGGGGCCTGGTAATTGCACCAGGTGTGCAATCGTTTCGTGTTATACCGAGTACACCACGCAAAGACCTGCCGGCGGCAGGAGAGCATGTTGGGGAAAACCTTCGCATTTTTGAGAACTTCTCGTTTGAGCGTTGCATTAAATGACTCTGCCAGCGCGTTATCGGCACTACTGCCTACAGCTCCCATGGATTGTTGTACTCCCAACTGGCGGCATGTTTCTTGAAATACAGAGGAGGTGTATACACTGCCGTGATCAGAATGGAAAATCGTTCCACGCAAGGATCCTCGCTGGTCTGCGGCCATCAGTAATGCCTCTCGGGCGAGTTCAACACGCATGTGATCTGCAATCGCAAAACCGACCAGTTTCCGGGAGAAACAGTCAATCACAGTAGCCAGATACATATTCTTTTGCCCGGCAAGGGGAAGATATGTAATGTCCCCGACAAGCTTGTCGTTAGGCCTGGCCGCGGTGAAATCACGCTCGAGAAGATCATCAAAGACCCGCTTATGTGGATCACTGACAGTAGTGCGAACACGACGTTTTTTCGTAAAACCTGCCAACCCGAGAGCTTTCATCACCCGTGCTACGCGTTTGTGATTTACCGGCTGGTCCGGGGTCTGCGCAGTAAGCAACGCGGCTATACGTTTAGCACCATACAAGCCACCTTCCGCCTCGAAAGCGATCCGAATTCGCTCCCCTAGCAGCCCGTCAGCGTATACCTGTTGCTCGCGCCGGGCCGCATTTGCGGCCCACTTGTAATAGGAAGAACGCCTTACTTTCAGTACGGTACACATCCGCTTGACTGAGAACTCAGTACGGTGGTCCTCGATGAACTTGAAGCGGATCACAAGCCCATCTCCTTCGCGAAATACTGCGCCGCCTTGCGCAAAATATCGCGTTCTTCTTTCAAAAGCGCGTTTTCCTTTTCGAGTTGTCGGATTCTCTCTGCTTCAGATAAGACCCGCGCCGCCTCTGCTTCTTTGCGCCGCCTGGCCCGCACCCCGGTGCCAAACTGGTTTACCCAGTTTTGCAGCGAATTACGATTAATTCCCAGATCAGAAGCAACCTGCGCCATTGAAGCCTCGCTGGACTCGTACGCGGCTACCGCGTCTTTCTTGAACTGCGCGGAATATGTTTTACGGGACATGGTAGAAGACTACCTTTCTCCGGCTGAACGCCGGGGCTAGCCTATGTCCACCAACAGGGGGTCAGGTCCCACCCACCTTGACCGGTCCCACATCCACAACCACATCATGTTTAATCCCGTCAACCGGGTGACGTTGAAAAGGTATCGCATGACGAAAACGCGTGCGGACCTTTTCCGGAAACTATCCAACGATTTAACTGGGCCCCTTGGTTTAGCGGTTACCCGCAAGCCCGAAAAGAAAAAGACGGCGAGCGGGCGCGTGTCCATCGGGGAAATCTATGCCCGGTCCGCTGGACGGTCCAAGCTGCAAACCCTGGCGCGGAAGATCGACCTGGCCATCTACGAAACCTCCACGTGGACCGCGATGGTGGCAACTCTCAAAGAGATGGGAGTATCGGTCACCCAGCGGGGAAAGAATATTGTCTTCCACGACCCGAAACTTCTACGGCGGCCCGTGCGCGGGAGCCGGTTGGGAGTTGCCTTTACGGAAAGTGCGATCATGACCCGCCTGGGCCGCGAAGCCGTCAGCGAGTTCGTCCTCCAGCCCTCACTCATCGAAAAAGTAGATAAGCAGCGGGTCAAAGTTCGCGTACCAGGGGCGAGCCCGCCCACGTTCATGATCGTCTCCAGCGACGCCATAAACTCCCACGGACAAACCTCGCGTATGTTTCTTCCCCAAACACTTCCGGTCACGCTAATCGATAAACGCGGCGCCTACGCGGGCACCTATAACCCTGAAGATCTCTACCAGTGGTTCACGCGCCCCAACCTTGACCCGCTAGCAACTAGCGCGCCGATCGTCACGCGCGGGCTCACCACCCGCCAGCAAGCCTACTATCGGCTCATCGACCGCAAGGTTGAGGCACTACGCGACGACGCCGCGGTAATCAACATCGTCAGCGACTACCGCCTGACGGCCCCCGAAGAAAAACCCGACTTCGTGGCCGCACTGCGCACACGCATCACCGCTCTGCGCACCGAAACTAGCTCTCTTGTCCTTACCCGGCAAAAACTAGCAGACCGAAACGAAAACACGGACGCCATCGACGAAGACCTCGCAACACACGCGCGTGATGCGGCCCGTTTAGAAAAAGCTCTCAAACAGATCAATCCTCCGGAAAGGAAGCACTCACGATGAGCATTATCGGCTCCGAACAATACGCCCAAACCATTACCGCCGAGCTGACCCGGACGGGTGTGAAAGTCTCTGGGATAGCTATCACCGCCAGTTCGAAAATATTCCTACGCGGCCTCAAGCTCGCCGAACACGGCCTGCAAAAACTGCCCGGCGTACCTAAAAAGAACCCGCATGGCAAACTACGCCTACGCACCTTGCAGCATATTTCCGGTGGAGACCTGCACTCCCTGCCCGTCTCCTCTAATCTCATGAACAGTCTTTCCCGAGACCTAAAGAAGCGCGGGATTAATTTCTCAGTGGAGAAAGGCACGGATGGGACAACCTATTTCCACTTCGCAGGCAAAGACATCGACTCGGTACGCCACGCCATCACCCAGGTGGCTGCCCGCGTGGAAAAAACCGCCCACACGCGCGACCAAACCTCACCCGAGAAAACCGACCTCGACCCGGCCACTATCGAAACATCATGGGAAGATGCCCCCACCCAAAAACAAACCCAAACAGTTGCCACGCCGGCCAAGGCGGTACAGGGAGAGGCTAAGAAGAACACGAAAGTCGTGAAAAAAGAAGGCGAGGGGACAGTTACCGCGCAAAAAGTGCGAGAAAACCTCCAAAAACGCATCGAGAAGAAAACCGTGACGATAAAAACACGCACGCCGAAACCGGCGCGTAGTTTGGGGCCGCGGCGATGAAATCAATTATTGCCGTGATTGGCAGAGTGAAAAAATATCCGCGCGAAAGCCGCGCCCAGGCAGACACCTGCCTGTCATTTTCGGTGACCACGACCGGGCCAGACGGTCACGAATTGCGGATAAGCGTGCGCATGACCGGGCCGCGCGCCCGCCACGCCCGCGAGCTTTTCAAAGACTACGTGAACACGCGCGGCAACCTGGACGTGCCCGTCATCGTTTACGGGCACCTCTACCAGCAAGGAAAACTCGATGCTTACGGCATCGAAGCCGAGGTTCTCGCTATCGACACGTTCGAGCAGTGGGTAAAAGACAATGAATAGCTGGATAGTTGTCCTTACTCGCACCAGCCGCGACCAATCGGATACGACGAGCTTGCAGCGCCTTGCGCCCGTCGAAATCGTTGCCCTCGATGAAGGCAAACCCGACCCGTATTTGCGCCGGCTTGGCATGGGCCAAGATGACACTCTCATCTATGCCTCCCCAACGCTTCTCATCGCGCTACAAGGCGGGGCCGGGAAACTTCTCTCCAATATTCTCGCCCAACCAGCAACCCAACTGGCCCCAATCCAGGAAGAAACAACCCAAGGCCCAGAAACCCCGCCCACTCCAAGTTCCCTGCCAGTGAAGAAAACAGCGCCGGCGGTGGTGGAAACAATGCCGGCCGTGGCCGGCATGGCCGCAAGCGACTCGCCAAGTGATGGCGACGTGCCCGGCCCGGCATTCGGAGATGAACAAATTAGTAGTGGCGTGGAGGGCGGGCAGGTTGGTGCCTCCCATATTGATCGGGCTTATATTTTGGCCCGGCTTGCCACGCGTATTAACAACCGGCTTGACCCGACCGGGCAAGCCCACACCACGAAAGAACGCAGCCTTTCATGACCTACCTTCTCTACCTATTTATCGCCCTGCCGTGCTTTTGGGCAGCCAACAAAATCAGTTGGCAGGTACGCACGGACGCGGCCAGTGGCATGAATCCCGGCGAGATCTTCAACCACTGTCTCACCGACCTAACCGAAAACCCGCTCCACATTTCCGGCGAGCCGAGAGATCTCATCGCCGGCGCCCTTGTCGCGATGTGTGTTGTCATGTTGCTTGCTGACAGGACTGCACGCAACCGGCAGCGCCGCCGGGGTGAAGAACACGGGTCAGCAACGTGGGCATCCCGGTCAGATATCCGCCCCTACAAAAACAGGACCACCGCTTCCAATCTTCTTTTCACGCGCACGGAATCCTTATCGCTAGACTCGCGCACAACCCAACGAAATCTCAACGCGTGCATTATTGGCGGTTCCGGGTCAGGTAAAACCCGCTACTACGTTATGCCCAACATTCACCAGGCAAACACGTCCTACGTGATCACTGACCCAAAAGGCGAACTCTACCGAGCAACTAGCGCCTACCTGGAAGAAAACGGCTACCAGGTGCGAGTCCTCAACCTCATTGACTTCGCACGCTCTGACCAATTCAACCCCATGGCCTACTTCAACCCCAACCAGGCCGAAGTAGACTGCACTATTTTGACGGAAAACCTGGTGACGAACACGTCCGGTAAGCGGCCACTGTCCGGTGGGGACTTTTGGGAGAAAGCCGAACGTGCCCTCCTCAACGCTCTCATCTCCTACGTGTATTTCACGCAAACCCCCACCCAGCCGGGCACGCTCATCGACGTCGTCAACCTTCTAGCGGACATGCAAGCCTCAGAGCAAGACGAGGAAAAACAAAGCAAAGTAGACCTTATCTTCGACGCGGTCAAAGACCTCCTGGAAGAATACGACGACTATCCTCCCGAAAAAATCACCAGCGACGCCCGCACCATGCTGGGCGGGCTACGGTTCGCCCACTCGCAATACAACACGTATCTGCAAGGAGCGGGGGAAACGAAAAAATCGGTCATCATCTCCCTCGGGGTGCGCATGGCACCCCTCCACATGGCACAAATACGCCACCTTCTCGCACAAGACACGATCCGCCTGGACTTGCTAGGCAAGGAAAAGACCGCGCTCTACTTGATCATTCCCGACACGCACGCAACCTTTAACTTCCTCGCAGCGATCTTCTACGAACAATTATTTGAGACCAATCTTTATATTGCTGACCACAACGACAACGGGCGCCTCGACGTCATGGTCCAATGTTTCATGGACGAATTCGCGAATATTGGTAAACTCCCTTCCTTTGAACGAAAAATCGCGGTCATGCGGTCCCGTGGTATTTCCGTATCCGTCATTATCCAGAACTTCGCGCAAGGAAAATCCCTGTACAAAGACGACTGGGAAACCATCATCGGCAACTGCGACTCACTCTTATTTTTAGGCGGGCAAGAAAAATCGACGACGGACTATGTTTCCAAAATGCTTGGCAAACAAACGATTATCGGCACGGACACATCCCTATCGAAGGGCAGGTCCGGTTCCTTCTCCCGTTCTGACCGCCTCCTTGGCCGAGAGCTTTTAACCGGGGACGAGGTGGGGCGCCTGCCCACCGATAAGTGCATCTATATTTTGCGTGGAGTTCGTCCCTTCCTTTCCCGCAAACTCCACGCCCCCACATTCTCCTAACCCGCGACACGGGGATTAGCCGTCACCGAGCATGGACCGAGCGAGACGCCCCGACCCGAAGAGCAGATACATGAAGACGACGGGGCCACCGATAAGCGCCCCGAAATTCTTCGTCAATTCCGAGAGCAGGTTATCCCCGGTCAATCCTGCCAGATCGATACCGGAGAATTGGAAGGAAGAATAGACGGCAATAATGATCACAATCATCACGCCGTGCAACACCACGCCCCCGTATCGTTTCAGGAAACCGATGGCGATTGACTTAGTGTCCGGATTCCCCAGGAAAGCCATGGGCAGCGTGGCGGCCGCCGAAAGCACGTAGAGTTCCGCAAAGCGGATAAACACGACGATTTTAACGGCGATTGATCCGACGGCCGCAAGCAGCCAGGGAATGAAGAGGACGAGCATGAGCCCGGCCTTATCCATCATGGAGGTGTCCTCCACCGCCTGGCGCAAAGATTCTGGGAGTTGTTGGTCTGTAACGGCTGGGGTGAGGTCCGATGTGGCCCCAATAATCGCATCCCCCGCGCCGTTCATCGCCGCCAAAATCAGGTCAGTATGTTGAATAGCAATAATCAGCAGGGCCGACTTGACCAAGGCCACGCACACCACTTGCGTTGCCGCTTTTTGTTCACCGGTATAGCGGATACTGATTCTGGCCAGCTCTAAAACCAAAATGATACCCACGATCACTGCCGCCACCGGTTTAACTGCAGCCGTATTAACGTTTTGCGCGAAATGGTAGGCAGATTCGTTGTATTCGATAATCGAGGTGCGCAAGGATTGCGCCCCGGAAGCAAAAGACCCTGCGAAAATCGACTCCAGCATGGAGATAATAATGTCACCCATCTATTTGCCTCCCACGCGAACGACCATCGGCTCAACTGCCTCGGTCTTTGAATACCAACTCAGCGCCCGCACGCCCACACCACCAGCAGGGATAGCGTCAATTACTTGCCCGTTACCCGCATAGATCGCCACGTGTGTCAAGTTGTCGTACGCTTTTGACACGCCCACTTCTTGGAAAAATACGATGTCGCCTGGTTGCGCCTGTGCTAAAGGCACGTATGTACCCCCATACGAGGGGGCAAGCGAATACATCGCATATTCACATTTCGATGTGGCCCACCCGTTACCGGGCACGCTCATCGGCAGCTGGATGCCAGCCCCATACAAGAACGCGTCTTTGACCAGCCCGCAACAATCGAAATGGCCAGGCGGGGACCCGCCCCCATAGGGGGTGCCGATATTTGATGCGGCCCGGGCAAGAACCCCACTCGCAATCCCAGACCCTGCAGCCTCGACCCGGCCTTGCAAGGCCGGGTTGCGTTTAATGACCAGTGCCCCCGAATCCATGAGCTTGCGTGCTTGGGCGTTGTCTAGAGTCTCCACATAATATTTGGCGAGCCCATAGTTTTCGGTCACAATATCGCCCCGTTCATTCACGGTGGCCACATAGGCCACATGGCCGAACGGGGAATCATGGCCAAACGCGCCCGTCTCGAAGGAAACAATATCCCCTTGCCGGGCATCTTCCGGTCGCGTGACCGTAGTCCAGCCGGGCAGGTTACCCGGCTTACCCCACTGGCGGCCATTACCACCCAGCGGGGTCAGGTCCATGCGCGTGTACACCCAGTGGTCAACCGTGCCGCCCATATCCCGGTTCACACGCCAAAACACGAAATCCGTGCAATTGCCGTAATAGTAGTTCGTATGTGGGTTGACTGTGTTATAAGCAGGAAGGGCATTACCATCACCCCCGCGCACCAAGCTGGCCCACGGGTAGTCATCCCCCATCGAAAAACCGAGAGTCCTGGGAGAAACATCGTCGAAAAAGTTCGCCACCCACGAAGGAATAAACGACACCACCACCACGATTGGGATAGCGAAAAGCGCGGCCAAGGCCAGCCAAGGCACGGCCAGTTTCGCGGCCACACCAGCCGCGAAACTCGCCAACCGGCGCGCCACCACCTGGGCCAAGCGCGCCGCCATCTGGCCAGCCGCACGCACTCCCTGCGCGCTTTGCCGGCCAGCCACGTGCATCGTTTGCCGGCCAGCCGCGCCCGCCCCGCGAAGCCGGCCTCCAACCATGCCCGCGACCCGCGCCCCGCCCAGGCTCTCGCGAACCGCTACACCAGCAGTCTCCCGGGAAGCTACACCGGCAGCGCGGAAGGCGCCCACGGCCCGGCCACCTGCCCGGACCCCGAGCCGGTGGCCGCCAATGCCGGCCCGCCGGCGAAGGTCAGGAAGGCGGCGGGTCAGGAAGCTCGAAGCTTTTCCTTTGGTCATTTCTTCGATTGTTTGCCCCGCGTCCTCGCTGTGAGCAGCCTGGGATACGTTGCGAAGGCCCACGCCCGCAATCTTCGTGCCTGCACCTAACCGGCGTACGCCCACGCGCGCGTGGCCGGGCCGTCCGGCAACGACCAGTTTCCTTTCTTCCCGGCCAGTCTCCCCTAAAATTGTGCGGCCACGGGTGAGAGGCACCGAGGCACGCAAGTGTGGTTTGACAAGGGGTTCATCGCCATAACGGCGAAACCTGCTCACTGGGCCTCCCCCATCACGGTAGGCCCAACAATCGCCGGCCCGCCCGCGAGCAACCGGCCTGAATCATTCGACCCCCAACACACAACCTGGCCAGCATCGTCTACCGCGCACGTGGCGAACCGCAACGAATACACTTTTTGTGCCGGGCCGGGGCCGATGTCAACAAGCGTTTGTCCCTGGGCTATCTGACCTTGCGTGCCGCTACCAAGCTCACCATGCCAATCCGAACCCCAACACACAACCTGGCCGGCAGCGTCGATAATGCACGTGTGGATCTCACCGGCCGCCACGTCACTAACCTGGCTACCACTATTAAGATTGACCAGGGTAGGAGGCACCACCTGTTCGATGCTTTGCGCGGCTTGCATCCACCGGTTATCACCCCAACACAGCAAACGGCCACCTTCAACCAGCGCGCACGCGTGATTCTTCCCAGCTACCAGTTCCTCCACGTTCCCGCCCACGTCAAACACGTGTTTACCAGCCGGACCGCTATGACCGGCCCCCAACTGGCCAAAATCGTTCGCGCCCACGCACTCAACCACCGAACTCCCATCTGAACGACAGAAAAAACCATCCCCATACGCCACGGACGCTGTCAATTGCGACGCCGGAGTTACGCTTGCCTCCACGCTTGATGCTTGCACATTGTCACCGCGTATTTTTAGGAACGTGGTAATACCCGCAGCACCCCCGAAAACAGCCGCCACAACAACCAAGACGGCAGTCACCATCGTGCGTACTTTTCCGGTACGGCGCCTAACCGGCTTGGCCGGCTTGCTTGTGTTTTCCTCCTCCATACCCGCCGGAACGGGTATTTCGGTTGGTTCTGGGACGGGTATGCGAGTACCTGTTGCTTTCACGTAGTCCGTCCAGGCTTGCAGCTGTGGCCACGTGGACGGGTGGGTGCGCAATTCGTCCAGGAGTTCTTCGGTGAGCGGGTATTCGGAGGCGATGACCCGCAAATTTTCCGGAGTTAAATCGTGATCGAGTATCATTCCTGCCCGCCCATTTCTTCAAACCTTGTCGAGAAAACTTTGAATATGCGCGAATTCGGATCCATCGAATTATCGAAGGGCACGGTTGCGTCCCCAATCCTCATCAACCCGCACCCGGGCGTCACATTGACGAAATAGCCACGCTGCTGGGCCGAAAGCCTCAACAATTCAGTCAGTGCGTCCGCGTCCGTGGACTGCTGATTGAGAAGGAACAACCCGTCAGAGTTGGAGAGCATAAGCCGGGCCCGCTCATTCCCCAAAAGCTCTTCAATATTTTGGGTAATACCCGTAGCTGCCGCCCCGTATTTACGCACGCGTTTGAAAAGACTTTGACAATACGCAGCCGCATAGTCATTACCAAACAACAAGTGGAACTCGTCAATATACAGCCAGGTGCGGACGCCCTTCGCCTTATTGCGCTTAATACGCGTCCACACTTCCTCCAAAACGACCATCATCCCGAACGTCTGCAAATCCTGCCCAAGGTCGGCAATATCGAAAACGATGACCCGGGAACTCAAATCCACGTTCGTTGCTTGCGCGAACGCCGAGGCAGACCCGCGAGCATACAGCTCCAGGGCGGTAGCCACTTCGGTAGCCTCTTTCTCCGGTTGCTCGCGCAAAATACTGTACAAAGACGCCAACGTCGGAGCCGACGCCCCCGGCGTATTCCAATACTCCCTATACAAGGTTTGCGCACACCGGTCAATCACGGACCGCTTCTCAGCTGACAGGCCCTCAGTGCCACCAATGAGAACCTCGACCAAGGCCAGGACAAACGAACACTTATCCCGCACCGGGTCAGATTCACTGTCCCGTACGTCCTTCGCCAAGTCGAGGGCGTTGATTGTGTCCGAAGACCCAGCAGAAATAACCACCCGTTGAGCCTGTAGCTCGTCAGCCAAAGGCACGTATTCGCGTTCTGGGTCAATAATGAGAATCTCATCGTGGGGACGGCGCAAAAAAGTTTGCTCCATCTCGAACTTCGCGAACTGGGATTTACCCGACCCTGAGGTGCCCAAAATGAAGGAATTGGCGTTCATTGTGCAGGTCCGGTCCGCAATAATCAAGTTCTTCGATAAGGCGTTGATCCCGTAGAAATTACCCGTATCGTGCATGATTTCCTGCGTCGTAAACGGGATCATGACCGCCGCGATCGCCGTCGTAATATTGCGTTTGACCGGGATCTTGCACACGCCGAGCGGCAAAATCGCGTTCAGCCCTTCCAGCTGCATGTATTTCAGTACTTCCAGTTGGCATGAGTTCTTACTCGCCACCCGTAGTACGCGTTTACTGGCTTCCTCCAAAGCCTCACTATCATCCCCAGCCACGCCCACCACGATCGTCGCCTCGAAAAGCTTTTCGTTGGACTGTTCGAGCCGGTCACGTAGCGCAACGGCCTCATCGTAAGCATTCTGCAATTCGTGGGGAATGAAATCATACGTCAAGTTTTGTTTTGCCAGCTTGCGTAGTTCGGTCGTCCGCTGCATATCCATCGACGCGATCTGCCGCTTAACCTTCAGCAGCCCGTCCGATTGATCGAGCGGATCCAAGTGCAGCGAAACCGTCAAATCCGCGGGAATCTCCGAGAGCTCTTTCAACAGCCGGTCGCTCATCCACGGCGGGAGCTTGCGCAAAACAAACGTACGCCAAAAACCGGACCGGGACCCGGACAGTTCCACCCGGTCAGCGCGCGAACGGTGGTCAAGCGACCACGGCGCGCACGCATCCTTCGTCGTCGCGTTTTGCCCCAGCAAGTCCTTATAGTCAAAATCGGGTACCAGGCCCGGGCGTAGCATGTGCTGCAAAATCCGCACCCGTTCACGCCCGCCAAGCTGATAGGCCTTACACCCACCAACCTCACGCAACAAGGCCGCGTCTTCCGCCGCGATACGCCACAACATCGTTTTCGCTTCATCAACCGACTCAGCCTCCACAGACACGGTCAAAAACTTGTCTGTCACCGTGTTATTGCGTCCTGTTTCCAACCGGGCAGAAATCAAGTCGTTATACTCGCGCCGCGCCTGATCCCAACCATCCCCACGCGGGGAAATCGCCACATCCCGGATCAACCGGTCCTTATCCAAAACCCGGTTAATGATCGTGATCTGCACATGCTGACCTGCCAAATGCCCGTTCAAGAACGCTGCATACTTCTCTACGATGTTTTCTTGCACCTCGCCAGGCACCAACTGGTAATCCACATCGGACATGCGCAACGTAATCGAATAACGCTTACCACCCAGGTAGCACAAACCCGACTCGGCCATTGCCTCATAACTAATCGCCGCCTGCGTGCTTTTATTGGCCCGCCGCGCCCGCCCCTGACGGCCCTGACGGGTATTCTCGCTAACGCTGTGTGTTGCGCGCGGGCTAGTTGCCCCGCTCGAATGCCGCGATGGCTTTTCTGCTTCGGCCAACCGGCGGCTTTTCCTTACCCCTACTCGTGATGTCATCATGACCACCTATTTCGCAATAAACCAATGGAGAACGGTTTTGGCGGTGTGCCCACCAGAAACCCACATACTGCTCAAAAGGAATGCCCATCGGCCTTACCCACCCGAGAGCACCCGCCGGAATAGCAAGAAGGGCCACGATAATGACGCCCACATCGTCCGACCCGAGCTTGAAGGAAACCCAATAGGCACCCGCCAACACAGGCAAAGCCACGGCCACCACCAAAAGCTGACGCCAGGACATGCCCGCCACCACTTTCGCCTGATACGACGTGAACTCTTTAAAAACTCTGACTTCGAGCGCCATTACCGCCCTACCCTTCTTGTTTCACCCTTACAGGGCAATCCGGGCAAACATTCCGGCCATAGCCACGATCATCGCGCCACCAATAATCTGCCAAATCGCCTGCTGTTTAGCCGCACCGTTCTGATCACGCTGGGCAAGCCAGAACTCGATGCCTCCCCACAGCGCCCACATACTCCCACCAATCGTGGCAGCCTTGGTAATAAACTCCAGAACGCTTTGTAGAATGTCCATCCACTACGCCTTTCTCCGCGCTACGGTCAGCAATACCCCACCTGCACCGCAAGAAACCAAACCAGCGAGCACCAGCGCCTGCCCGGCCATACCCGTATAGGCCAGTTCGCTCTGGCCTGCCACAAGCTGCTTACCAGCCGGTGCAGACACCGCCAAACGGTCCCCGCGCGTGCTGTTTGCAGCCGTTTGACGGTTAGCCTTCGCCACGTTTTCCAGCGAGGTCGAAAGTCCCGCCAAAACGTGCTTTCCAGGCGCCGGCGCGGGTGCGCCAGAGCCCGGGCCGGGCACCGGCCCAGGCTCAACCTTCGGCCCAGGAACCTCAACCGGAGAAGGCGCCGGCGGGACTACCACCGAAGGCACCGAGCTCACAGGCGCGGGCGCCGGCGCCGGATCAGTGGCCGGGCCCGGCTCCACCGAAGGCGCCGGAGTAGTGGGGACGGGCGCCGGATCAGTGACCGGGGCCGGCTCCACCGAAGGTGCCGGAGTAGTGGGGACGGGCGCCGGATCAGTGACCGGGGAAGGAACCGGATCGGTATCCCCGCCCGTGTATTCTGCCGGCGTTTTCGGGTCACCGGTTGGTTGTGTGGTTGCCACGGGCGCCGGGTCCTCAGCTGCAGCTACTACCGCAATCCCGCCTGCAAAGCTTGCCGCAAGGCTTGTCAGTGCCACGCCCACAGCGGTTACTTTCACCCTCATTGACATTCTTTCTTTCCTTCCCCGTTGGTAGGTTTGTGCGGTGTTCTTTCTTTCCCGCACGTTTTAACATCCGGCCTTGCTCCTGTGAAGGGAGATTCACCGCCGTTACCAGCAATGACGGGAGCAAGACCGGAAACCTTGCTCGAGGCAATCCCGCCCGGAACTGCCTCCCTCCCAAAAACACTCTCTTGCTTTAAAACGCCCGCCTGGCTATCAGCTTCGGTTTGTGGAGGGGCGGCGGGTGGCTGCGGGTGAGATGTACAGGCCAAGGCGTGGCCATCGTTTTCTTCTAACCCCAAACACTCGGTCACCTGGCCAGCCGCCTGGACCGGTGTCAACGGCATATCCGAAACCACGGTTACGTCGCGTATTTTCCCGTCAACGTGCACGGTAAAACGGAAACGCAGACCCCGTGCCTCCAATTCGGCCAGTGCTTTTCGGGTTGCCGCCTCACCCAGTCCGCGCCCCGCCAAGCGGCGATACCCGACCGGCATCCCGACCGGCATGGAAAGGCATGTCAGCGCCAAACCCAAAGCCGCATACGACAATCCGCTGTCATGAATCAGCCAGTTCGGTACTGCTGTTAGGCCCCGATGGGCCACTACGCACTCTCGACGCTTCATCATCAGTCACTGCCCTTTCACTGTGCGTTTTGGTCTCGATCAAACAAGCCCTGCGTGTCCGTAGCCGTGCGCTTGGCTGAAAGGTCCAACGTCAACCCCGAAACCTCGCCCGAAAGGCCAGCCAGGCCGGTGCGCAAGTGTTGTGCCTCCTCGTAATCAATCTGGGTAAACCTTTCCTGCGCACTACTCAAAGCTGCGTCCAACTCGCTAGTTTTCGTGGCCAACTCCTTCGTAACCCCCAGGCCCGGGAACGCCGCATCACTCGCCTCAATCTCGCTTCGCGCCCTAACCGCCACCTCAGACGCCTCCCTCATCACCGGCTGCAACTTCGATTTCTTGTATGCGCTTTGCGCCCCGTCAATCACGGCCTGGGCTTTACCAACCCGGTCCGCTAGCGCCTCGGTCAAACCTGCAAGATTCTCTCGCGCCTGGCCGACCCTTTGCGTCGCCGCCTCAATATCGGTGACCGGGCTTGACTCCATATCCAGGTCAAACCGCACCACGCTCATATCCGTCGAATAATCCGAAATCGCGGACGCAATCTGTGCAGCACTCTCACAACTTCCCTGACGCGGCGCGTCAGCCAATCCGCGGCACAACTCGATCACACCGCCCGCATCTTTCGCACGGGCGTGCGCGCTATCAACATCGGCCGCAAAACCGGCAACCGCCACCTGATATGCCTCAACCGCGGCCTGTCTTTCTGCCCGGTCACGTACCACGCCCACAAGCCACACGGCGCCCACCGCAACCACACACACCACAACTGCAACAACAATCCACCCACGTACCGATACCTGGCGTATCCGCTCAAAAATCTTCACGATCCCCTCCACTCCTTCCAATCCCAGCAAAACTCGCCTATTTTCGTTTCCCACCCCGCCAGTGCCTGGAGGAATGTTTTGTTCAAGGTCGTGGCTTACGTGGTGGGCCCAGCATGTGAACATTTGCAAGGAGGGGCCACACACTAGGCCCACCACCTGCCCGCACAACCGGCACTAACAGGGGCAAATCTTTTAGCTCTCATCAGCTATTAAGGAGGAAAAGGGGCAGACCAGACCGGCCGGTGGGTGTGTTGGCATTACCCGGCCAATAAATGACTGGCCTGCCCCTCTCCTCAATTTGTGGTCTTTCTAGATGTTTGGCACGCCCTGTGAGGTAAGAAAACACAAGGGGTAAGCGGCGAGGTCCGCTATCATGTTTTCTTCATTTTCAAGGCGGCTAAGACGACGGACGGCGCACACCCGGAAAAGACCACGATTCACAAACACGCGCATACCGCCACACCCGCTTCTACCTAAACGGTTTTTCTAAGCTAGCTCGCGCTTCCGACGCAAATAGACGAGAACCCCGCCAAGCCCAACACCGGCCATAGCCAGGACTGCAAGCCCCGCCACTTTCGCGCCACTATGAGCAAGCCCGCGCGCTGCAGAACCCCGACCCGCATCCGGTACCGGAAGCTTGCCGACCTCTACGGTTTGGGCCTCATCTTCCAAATCGTGGTGTACCGTGAGCAGCTGGCCATCATGGGACACGTCCTCGAACACAACCACTTTCTGACCAGCAAGATTGCTTGCGTCAAACTCCATCGTCACCGTCGCGCAGTCCCCAACCTTTTCAGGAACGAACGTGGTATCAACCATGACCCGCTTACCGGTCTGGTCCACCACGTCTTCACCCGAAGAAGTCTTCAACGTCGTGCGAATCTGGTACTCCCGGCCCGCAACAAAATTGGTAGCCGAATCATCTGCTACACAAACCTGGTCCACAATCTTCGCACCCGGCCCGGCAGCAACCACCTTCGAACCATCCGCAGCATTCGCAGCGCTCGTCTTCAAACGCGGCGCAAACGAAACCGTTTGCCCCTCATCTTCCAAATCCGCATGAACCGCTACCTGCTCGCCATTCTCACGCAACTCTTCAAAAGCAACCGTCTGCTTACCCGCATACAAGCTCGCATCCACCTTGAACACGACCTCTGTACACCCATTAGCACTCTCCGGTGTAATCTCAACCTTTGAAGTAACCGGCTTACCAGACTCATCTTCCAAAGCCTTACCCGTGGCCTTATCCATGAGCTTGCCAACAACCTCGTAAGTCTTACCCGGCTCAACACTCGTGTAGCACACTCGGTCCACAAGCTCGATCTGACCAACCGCAGGAACCTCATCGTGACGGCCCTCATACATCAGAGTTGTCCCTAACGACGGTACCGCCTTGACCGTGAACTGTTCCTTAGTATCTTCCACCGAAGTAGTCACCGGAGCTACCCGATCATCACCAGCAAACGAAGAAACAAACACGTACGTGCCAGGCACGTTCTCACCCGCATCATTCTTCTTCATCAACCACGATGGATCCCCGACCGAGGCATAAAACCCGTTCTTAGCATCCAGCTCAACCGTTACACCGATCTTTTCGGCCTTATCCCGGTTAGCCTCCACAACATCCAACCCCTGCGGGAAGAACAAAACTTCATGGCTAATCTTCACCGCATCAGCCGCGAACCCGGCCCCACCCGGAAAATCGCCATGATTAGACGGCATACCCGAAACCCACACATCATCAACCAGGTAAGTACCAGACTTCGTATCCCGAATTGACAACGCCGAATCAATATTGGCCGCGTACCGCACAGAAGTTGTCTCATCAGCCAACCCATAATGGTCAGCCCAACCCGTCTCAATCCACTGGATAACAGCCGGATCCTGGTCTTCGGGCTTAACTTCCCAAACCCAGGTCACAAACCCAGCAGGTGCTGGCTTATCCAAGCTAACCGAAAGCTCTTCTCCCGGCCCCTTAGCCGTAACCGTCACCGACCCCAGCAACTTCGCATCCGCTGGCACAACCTCACCAGTAACCGGCAAAACCTCACCAGTCAAATACGCGCTAGCCCGATAAGTCACCGGAACATAATCACCCTCGTCGAATGAACCATCACCCTCAACCAGGCGCGTCCACTCACCATCCCGGAACGCCGGATCAGCATTAGCCACGAAAGTATCAGTAGGAACCTCGCCCGCCTCAATCACCTTCGCACTACCAACATTCGACACCCCGATAGGCCGGAAAGTGAAATTCTCTTTCGTTGTCTCATCAGCCAGCCCATAATGGTCAGCCCAATTATCGTGAACGTACTTAGCGTTATCGCCCTGTTTGGCCTTATCCACAGACCACACCCAGGTAACCCAACCACGCTCTTGCAGATCCAGCTCCGCAGTAAGGTCCTGACCCTCACCACTAGCAACCACATCCACCGAGCCGACCTTCACCGCACCAGCAGGAACCGTATCCGTCTCTACCGGTTTCGTACGCGACAAATAAGCCGTAGCCGTATAAGTCACAGGCACTGGCTGACCATCCACCACGGTCCAAGTACCATCCCCATAAGACTTATCAACCCCGGTCCTGAAATCATCACGCACCTTCGAGTCCGTATTAACTTCCACCACACGAGCCTTAGAAACACCCACCGGCTGGAAATCAAAAATCACCCGAAACTCGCGCGGACCAGGCGAAACCTCTTCAGGGTCAGAAGCAGGCCTATTCCCATAAGACAACATGTCCTGAATAGCCCCATTAGCCGCAAACCGCGTCAACGTACGACGTGCAGGGGACTTGTAACTAACTTGGGAACTAACCACACCGTTTCCGTTTGCGGACCAATTAAGCGTAATAGGTTCCGCACCCGTTGTACCCGACCAAGTATTAGTACCAGTCGCATCAAAAACCGCCGGCCCCGATAACGTGACTGTGACCGGGATACCAGGGACCCATACTCCAGAATTTTCTGGGTGTACACCAATATTGTGGATGTTGCCGGTGCGTTGTCCGTCGCCGTCTACATTGCCAGCTTCGTAACCAACAGCTGCAGAAGCACGAGCCTCAGCAACATATTGCTGAGCGCGGGCCTCAACCGCGGGCTGCTGGGAGCGTACCGCGTTCACCAGCACTGCAACCGTATTAGCCGCATCGCCCGGGGTCTTGTAATCCTGCTCGAAATTCACATGCATGAGATACGACAAGGCCGCCAAATTAACATTGTCGTCCTTATTACGCTCATACTTTTGCAACAACCACGCCGCCTGCGGAGTCTCCAACGCCAACTCAGCCGGCCCCAGCTTACGAGAATCCGTAAGCGTTGCAATATCCGTCATCTGATTAGGCCCCGGATCAGCATACAAAGCCTGGATACACCAAATCGGGTAAGCCTCAATCACTTCCCCATTAATCTGCGCCGTCTCCACATAATGCGGCCCTAACCGCAACGGGCCATACTGATTAACCCCCGTCACGTCGATCCCCCGACCAACCGAGGAATCCCAATCCGCCCGCGAACTAACCGGGCCAAGCATCGACGCAAACAACGTCAATACTGCCAATAAAGCGAGAACAACCCCGCTACGCCGGGAAGTACCACCCCGACGATAAGCCAAATTCGGCATAATTACCCCTTAAGGAGTTGATTTACAATACGAACGCCAACCAAACTGGTTGGAAACAAGAAATCATCTTCTAGGACTGTGCGGCAGCGCCAACTACCGCACAGTCCGCCCTAACTACACAAACGCGTGGACAAACCTCCTAATTTGCTAGTTCCCCAGTTTTTTCACATTTACGGACACGGGACTGCATTTCCCTTAGTGTCCAAAATCCAGCACAAGTTAGGCCCAGTAGATGTGTCTACCCAGCCGCCGCCCAAACTATCGCCTGGATTAGACCAGTAACTCTTTTCAATAGCCTGGTCTCGACTGACACCAGGCGCGGGGGCGGGGGCGGGTGGACGTGCCGGAGCTGGAGCTGGTGCTTTCCGCTCGCTGTTGCCACCACTACGAGCACTCGAGCTACTGCTCTTAGTAGTTTCTTTGTTGACGGAGGGCTGGCTAGTGGCCCTATTGCTACCTGCACTTGCAACGTTCGATGTGCGTGGCTGGTTAGCTGCTGCGGCCGCAGCCGCAGCAGCGGCTTGCTCACTATCGTGGCGCGCCTGCAGGGCCTGGATTAGGCCTGGTAGTTCTTCTTCCCCAGTCTTGATTGTTTCCAGTGCTTGTTCACGCCATTTACTATCCATACCAGACACGTCACCACCGATACTGGTTTGCAGGTCGGTAAGAGATTGCCGTATCTGACCAATCCGGCCCGTCTCATCACTATCAGGATAGGCAGCCACTAACTGATTACCACTACCAGCTACTTCGAGTACGGCACCTAACCGCCCACTAAGCACGTTTTCTGCCCACGCCCGCCGCGCAGTCCCAATACTCTCAGTCCACTGGTCAGCTTGGGTATTCCATTCGCCAGCAAACACGGCCAGGCTATCCGTTAATTCTTCTAACTGTCTCGTTTCATTCTTGACCGTCCTCGTCTTCGCATTGGCAAGGTCCACTTGCTCACGCTGGTGTGCAAGTTCTGGCCCTGGCCCGCACTCCAACCCCAGATCGGAGGCGTCTGCTTGACAGGTTTCCCACACACCCCGAGCGCTCTCCACAGCCCGCCCTGCTTCCAGGTAAGCCTCCTGGTAGACCGGCCAAACCTTCTCATAGGCCTGCCTAACCCGGGTAGCGTTATACGCCGAATACCCCCAATAAGCACCACCGGCCAGACCACCAACAACCAGGGCGGTAATACCCCACACCCACCAACGCCGACGCCTGGCTACCGGCAAATCTTCCGGTCCTGCTGGCGCAGCACCACTTACCCCACCAGCCGGCACGGCCCCTGGCGTGGCCGGGTTTTCCTCGCCTGGCACGGCGCTTTCAACCTCGTCTAGCACCACTGTTTTCGTGTTGTCCATGGATTTCTCACTTCCCCTCGTCTCGTAAGGAAATCCCCAATAAAAACATTCTTCCAGAATATGGTTCTAACTAGCTGCTACCACCCCCGTTCCCGGTGGGACCTGACCCCCTGTTGGTGGACATAGGCTAGCCCCGGCGTTCAGCCGGAGAAAGGTAGTCTTCTACCATGTCCCGTAAAACATATTCCGCGCAGTTCAAGAAAGACGCGGTAGCCGCGTACGAGTCCAGCGAGGCTTCAATGGCGCAGGTTGCTTCTGATCTGGGAATTAATCGTAATTCGCTGCAAAACTGGGTAAACCAGTTTGGCACCGGGGTGCGGGCCAGGCGGCGCAAAGAAGCAGAGGCGGCGCGGGTCTTATCTGAAGCAGAGAGAATCCGACAACTCGAAAAGGAAAACGCGCTTTTGAAAGAAGAACGCGATATTTTGCGCAAGGCGGCGCAGTATTTCGCGAAGGAGATGGGCTTGTGATCCGCTTCAAGTTCATCGAGGACCACCGTACTGAGTTCTCAGTCAAGCGGATGTGTACCGTACTGAAAGTAAGGCGTTCTTCCTATTACAAGTGGGCCGCAAATGCGGCCCGGCGCGAGCAACAGGTATACGCTGACGGGCTGCTAGGGGAGCGAATTCGGATCGCTTTCGAGGCGGAAGGTGGCTTGTATGGTGCTAAACGTATAGCCGCGTTGCTTACTGCGCAGACCCCGGACCAGCCGGTAAATCACAAACGCGTAGCACGGGTGATGAAAGCTCTCGGGTTGGCAGGTTTTACGAAAAAACGTCGTGTTCGCACTACTGTCAGTGATCCACATAAGCGGGTCTTTGATGATCTTCTCGAGCGTGATTTCACCGCGGCCAGGCCTAACGACAAGCTTGTCGGGGACATTACATATCTTCCCCTTGCCGGGCAAAAGAATATGTATCTGGCTACTGTGATTGACTGTTTCTCCCGGAAACTGGTCGGTTTTGCGATTGCAGATCACATGCGTGTTGAACTCGCCCGAGAGGCATTACTGATGGCCGCAGACCAGCGAGGATCCTTGCGTGGAACGATTTTCCATTCTGATCACGGCAGTGTATACACCTCCTCTGTATTTCAAGAAACATGCCGCCAGTTGGGAGTACAACAATCCATGGGAGCTGTAGGCAGTAGTGCCGATAACGCGCTGGCAGAGTCATTTAATGCAACGCTCAAACGAGAAGTTCTCAAAAATGCGAAGGTTTTCCCCAACATGCTCTCCTGCCGCCGGCAGGTCTTTGCGTGGTGTACTCGGTATAACACGAAACGATTGCACACCTGGTGCAATTACCAGGCCCCAGACACCTTCGAAAAACACGCGTCAGCTACACTTGACCTTGCAGCATAAACACCACCCCCATGTCCACTTTCCGGGGGTCGGGCCCGTGTGCTAAAGCCGCGTTAGCACGCAGTTTCTCGCCCAGTTCAGCCCACCCAGCAGGCGGAGCACTAGCCCGCTCACCGGCCGGAACACTCGTGTCCACCAGCGAGTTCGTATGCGACCGGGCCTTACGGGCCGTAGCCGGCACCTCACTGGTGAACTGGCCAACCCGGAAAATCACCAAACCCGCCGGATTCTTCGCATCTTGCGGGAACGGATCCATGTTCAACCGCGTGTGAATCTGAATCGGTTTCCAACCCAAACGCAACGCTTCACGCAACAAACCGCACACCCGGCCCAACGCCGAAGGCGGTAACACCTCACGCAACCGAGAAGGCACACACGCAGCCACCAAGCCCAAATCCACACCCACACCAGCCAGCCCGCCCGCGACCGGCCCACCAGCAGGCCCAGAGCTTGCAACCAAGGCTTGCGAGGTGCCCGGGGACGGGTCTGCCACCACGCGCAAACCCGGCCCATCCTGACCAGGCCCGCCGGGGCCGGCGTCAGCCGCCCCGGCCACCACGTCGTCAGTCCCGCCTTGCAAACTTTCACGCCCGCCAGCCACCAAGCCCGAACGCGAACCTACCCGCCCGGTCTCGTTAGAACCAGTCAACGTATGGCTGGCTGGAGGATCTACATGGGGGTTAACTGATCTTATGGGTACATGTTTTTGCACCTGTGGCAGACGAGAATTTGCACCTGTGGAACCCTCCCCCGTCTCACAGGTGAAACTTTTGCACTTGTGGACTTTCCCGCGTGATTCCGCCACTTCCTCCACAGGTGCAAACTTTGCACTTGTGGAGTTATCCACAGGCAAGTTTTCCACAGGCAAGTTTTCCACAGGCGAGTTATCCACAGGACGGTTTTCCGCAGGTTCAGGTTTACCGGCTGGTGCTTCCAGCTTTGAAGCATCAAAGTCACCGACCTCCATATTCACCCGATAATCAGTACCCGACCGGTGCTTATGAGCACCACGACTAGCACACGAGGGGGCATCAGAATCGCACCACCGATAACGAGGCGTGCGAGTAATAAGCCCCCACTCCTCCAAAGACTTCAAATGAGTCTTCACGGTACGCACCTCACACTCAGAACGATGAGCTATCTCACCCATCGACCGCCACGTCACCTGCTCATCATTCGCAAACTCGCACAACGACAGCAGCACGAGCTTGCAATTAGCACCAATACCACGCACCTGATCCAAAGCCCACGCAGACGCCCGCCAACTCATGACACCACACCCTTCTCACAACGAGCAACCCCACCACCATTAGCAGGCGCAAGAATGCGATCAACCTCCGACTTCGCAATTCGATACTGCCCACCAGGCGTACGAACAGCCGACACCTTGCCCGTGCGGCACCAATTCACAACGGTCCCACGAGAAACCGCAAGCAGTTCAGCCACCTGTCCGCTCGTTAACATCTCAGCCACGCGCCTAACCCTTCTAGTTAGCATTCTCGAATTTCGTCAGTCACGACCCAGCATACACGACCGACGCGATTGATCCAAGCAGCCCGCCTTGACGATTTTTGACAGTTTCGAGTATTCTGAGGTTATGACACAGCAAAGAAATCGTGAATATACCGTTCCCGAATGCATCGGAATAACGGTCAATCAGTACCTATTCATCGAGGGGAAAACGAAAAAAGAGCTGGCAGATCACCTTGGCGTGGCCTCAACCAACGTATCCAAACGCATTCGCGGCACATCCGAGTGGTCTTCTACCGACCTTGTAGCGACGTCAGAGTTTCTCGGAATTCCGGTGTGTGAGCTACTACCAACGCGAAATTTTGCTGGTGACTGGGTTCCAGCACAGTTTGTTCCAGGGAAAGCAAAAACCCCGGAACAGTCAAATGATTTTCAGTGCCCCCGAAAGGATTCGAACCTTCGACCTACCGCTTAGGAGGCGGTCGCTCTTCCCCTGAGCTACGAGGGCAACCCGCTTAGTCTACCGCGCCCCGCATCTAATTCCGAGTGCTTGTTAGCCGCTTCTCGGTTGTCTTAAGGTGCGGGTTTGCGGTAGGGCGAGATTAGATGTTTTGCGGCGCGGAACTTGCGGGCCTGGCAGGCGGCCGGCGCCGTATCCGCGCGCCATGGCCCACGCCATGCCCGGCCCAGCCTCCCGCGGCGCCAAAGTTATGCTGCCGCGGCACCAAAGTTACGCTGCGGCCGGGTTTTCGCCGTCGCTGGGTTTAGAACCCGGCTTCCCAGGGCACGTTCGTATTCGGGGCGTGCACGTTTTCGGCCGCGCGGGCTGGTACTACCACCACGGGAGATTTCGCATTGCGGAGCACGCCTTGCGCCGTCGACCCGAAAATAAACTGCGCCACGCCGCTCCGCCCACGCGTACCGACCACCACGAGGTCTACCGAGGAGGAGAGTTCGCCGAGTAAGCGCGCCGCCGAACCTTCCACGGCGTAGCATTTGACCTCGATTTCTTCCTTGCCCGTCATGATTTCCTGCACAGTTTCTTCCAGCCCCACCCGGGTATCTTCCAGGACTTCCTTAGCTAGTTCGGGGCTCACGAGCATCCCCGCCTGGGATTCCACGTGCACGCTGTTGATGGCGGAAAGTTTGGCGCCCCAGCGGCCGGCCATGCGCACGGCTAGTTCTACTGCGTAGCGGGAGGCGGTGGAGCCGTCTACGCCCACTACGATGTGGCGGATGGGCAGGCGGGTGCTATCGGTGCGCGGTACTACTACGGTGGCGCAGTAGGCACGGGTGGTCACGTAGGCGGCTACCGGTCCGGGTTCAGCACCTCCCGTGGTGTCTGCACCCAAATATCCGACGACGACGCGGGAAGCAATTTTCGACTGTTCAACGAGCACCTCTCCCGCGGAGCCGGCTTCCACATGAACACTTATTTTCAGGCCAGTAGTATCAGTTTTTGCCAGGGCTTCGTGGGCGATTGATTCGGCACCCACGCGGGAAGCTTCTGGATCCGGGCCGGGCTGGTAGCAGGTCACTGCGCGCAGTTCGGCACCGCGATTGCGCGCTACCGCTGCTGCCCACCGCAATGCGGCCAGCGCCGATTCCGATCCATCGACTCCCACGACTACGAGATTTTCGTGCACGTACATGCCGCTATTCTTCCACTTTGCAAAGCTAGCCCCAAATATTAACGCGCCAATATTTTACCGTCCCGAGAAT
Source organism: Actinobaculum suis (assembly GCF_900618115.1). Classification (NCBI taxonomy): domain Bacteria; kingdom Bacillati; phylum Actinomycetota; class Actinomycetes; order Actinomycetales; family Actinomycetaceae; genus Actinobaculum; species Actinobaculum suis. The sequence goes on along the minus strand of NZ_UYIO01000001.1, from coordinate 544,479 downwards.
TACCTGGTGATAAAGCATTGCCGAACCGCGGCCGGGCATAAAAAAACAGCAGGTGAGCCCGCAAGCTCACCTGCTGTTTGAGTGCTAGGCGGATGCCCGGCACCGAAATATTTTTCGCGCTAGCGCGAGGAGTATTGAAATTCCCGGAGTGGAGAAAAAGTTTTTAGTTCGTGTTGTTTAGAACACGCGGATAACGGTGGGCGTACCTACCCAAGAATCCGGACCGACCGTGGTTCCCATGGACGGGTTCCAGGCGGCTACGTTCTTGCCATTGCCGAGCGAAATCGCTACGTGACCCGGCCAGTAGAGAATATCTCCCGGCTGTACATCCGAGTAGGCAACCTGCCGACCTGCCGACAGTACGGAGGCCGGAGTGCTTCCGATGGAAACTCCGTGCTGGGCATATACCCAACGCACGAAGCCAATGCAGTCCCAACCCGAAGGAGTGGTGCCACCCCAGCGGTAGGGAGAACCAGCGTAGGCCAGAGCCGTTCCGGTAACGGAAGAGCCCGAACCGCTGACCGCCGCGCGCGGCGTTACATCTTCTTCATCAGCGGCGGTAGCTGCCTGCGTGGAAGTGCCACGCGTTGCCGTTTCCGTGGTGGTTTGTGCTTCTGCGGCTGGCGCAGCTACTTCAACCTCGGGGGCCGCTTCCACGCTGAAGGCGTCCGCAATCGCTTGCGTATCGCCTACTTCGATCTGTTCGATCTTCCACTGTGCATCTGCCGGGGCCGTTACTGCTTCCGTAGCAACTGCCTCGTTATTAGCGTGCGGGTTAGATACCGCCTTTAGAGGGGTTGCCTTTGCATCCTGGGTATCCGCAGTGGCAGCCGGAATCAAGGAACCGGTGACAGTGCCGAAAGCGAGAGCGGCAATAACACCGCGCCCTGCAGAAGAATTGAGAATCCCAGTCTTAGCCTCGCGATACGCATGGCTTCCCGACATAAAAGAACTCCTTGGTGAACCTTCAAAACTCGAAACCAGAGAGAGCGCGCTCTCCGGATATAAGAAGAGAGTACCTAGCTTTCTCCGAAATGTCACGTTTCGATAACAGAGCGCTACGCCACTTTCTTCGCAAACTATTAAATCAATCCCTAGAACTGGCGAGAATCCGCCAGTTTCCGAGGCACGGCACCATCGCTACCGCACTGGTCCGCAAATCACAAAGTTCACGAGAAGTTACGATCTGGTTACGTTTTTTGTGACTGGGGGCATACAGTTCGCAGTTTGCGGCAGCTGCCAGAAACAGTGACCTTTCCGGCCGCTATGCCTCTTTAAGCGCCGCGTATACATTACCCGAAAGTCCGCCGCCGCGCGCCCCAATTTCTGGCGCGGCCTGTTAGTCTGCTCACCGCACAGCCGCATGCCCCGCGAGCCTAGACCTGTAACTGCAGGTGCTTTTGCATCCACTCTGTAAGCTCTAACGACCCTTTGGCACTCTGCGCAATAACGTGGCCATCTGCGCCGGCAGCTTCTGTTACTCCCGCACTTGCTTGGGGTGCTGTGCTCTGTTCCCCGCAGTGGGCACATTCGGCTGCGGTGGCGGCGTCAATAATGCGGATTTGCTGCCCGGGCATTACTCCGGCTTCGCGCAAAGCCAGCAAAACCTCCGGCTCAGTTTGCAGGGTTTCGCCAATCCGGGCCAGCGTTACCGTATCGCTTTGCGCACACTCTGTACTCGCGGTGCTATCCGTACTCACGGTGCTATCCGGGTGCGGTGCCTTAGCGGCCTGGCCGGCGCCAACCGAGGTTTCGCTGCGGTCTGCGGGGCCGCGCGCCGGCGTCTTTCCACCTTCTGACGCACCACTGCTTTGGTTTGCTGCCTGCGCGGCGCGGCGGTCGGCGAGATATTTTTCTACCGAGACCAGGCCGGCCGGGCGGGCCGCATTTTCGCCTGGGCCCAGTACATCTGCTGCCGGGATGGGGTTGCCGAAGGGATCGCGACTGGCGTCTTTCACAATCTGCGCGATCCGGGCTTCCAGTTCTTCACTCATTACGTGCTCCCAGCGGCATGCTTCCAGATGCACATGCTCCCAGGGCAGGCCGATCACGTCTACCAATAGCCGTTCTGCTAAGCGGTGCTTGCGCATCACGGAAGTAGCCCGGGCACGCCCCCGCGCGGTGAGCCGAATAACCCGCTGTTTATCTACAACCAAGAAACCATCCCGCTCCAGGCGGGCAGTGGTTTCCGAAACCGTAGGTTTGGACTGGTTGAGCCTTTCCACAAGCCGTGCCCGTATGGGGACGATCCCCTCTTCTTCTAACTCGTAGATGCACTTGAGGTACATCTCGCGGGTATCGACGAGACCTTCCCCTTCTGGCCGACTACTCATCTATTTCACCCTCCGTTTTCCGGGATTTTGGCGCTGCGTCTTCGCTTGCGCTTCCGGCATCGCAGGTACCTGCCGCGGCACTTTCCTCCGTGATGCCCATCCCGTTCACATTATCCATGTTTTCTGGAATTTCTACAGTTTTCTTTTTCGATGCTTTTTCTGCCGCGTGTTCTGCTTGCTGGCTCGCAGCCCTTTCGCGCCCCAGTTCTGGCCCGGCCTTTTCTGCCGGGGCTGCTTCTTCTGCCGGGGCCGACGCCGTGGTGGCTGCCTCTTCTTCTGCTTGCTCTTGTTCGTGCTCTAGCGGGCCAAGAATTTCAAGGTGCAGGGGTTCGCGGATGCGGTAGTGGATTTCCACGTCCCACTTGTGGCGGCCCCAGATGAGTGCGCCCACAACAGCAACGGCGCACCCAATAGCACCCATGCCCACGCCCCAGCGGGCGCCAAAGCCATCCGAAATCCACCCGGTGAGCAGAGCCCCTACCGGGACTACGCCTTGCACCACGGTCTGGTACAGGGAAACCACGCGGCCGCGCATATCCGGAGCGGTAGACATCTGCACGGCGGTATTAGCCGCCGTGAGCATCACGATCATGAAGTACCCAACGGGAATCAGCGTGACCGTGTAGAGCCAGAAGCTAGGCGCTAAGGCATTAATCGCCATGGCTATGGCCAGGCCGCACCCCGCGCCAACGACCGAGCGCACGCGTGGCTGGGCGGTGCGCCGAGCTCCGTGTAGTGCACCGCTGAGCGAACCGATGGCGAGGACGGATCCCACTACCCCAAATTCGCCGGCGCCCTTATCGAAAACGGAGGTAGACATAGCCGCCGTCGTCAAATTGTTGTTCATGGCAGTGCAGGAAGCGATACCCACCACCACGAAAATCAGCATGAGATCGGAACGGCGCCGCAAATACTTGAGGCCGTGCACGATCCCTTCCACGGTCCCTTCCTTCTGTTCGGACTGCGGAGCCGGATGAAATTCTTTGGGCCGCATGAGCAAGAGCGCTACCAGAGTGGCCAAGAACATGGCGCCATTGATAACGAAAACCCACCCGGTGCCAACCGCGGCAATGAGCGCGCCGGCCAGGGCCGGGCCAATCAGGCGGGCAATATTGAAGGACATCGAATTCAGCCCGATAGCGTTCGGGAGCGAACGCGGCGGTACCAACTCCGAAATAAAGGTGAGGCGCGGCGGTGAATCAAAAGCTGCCACGATCCCCAAAATGAAGGCGAAAAGGCACACATTTCCCAGATTGGCCGTGCCGGTAAGTATCAGGGCTGCCAAACCGAAAGCGGAAAGCATTTGACCCAGCTGGGTAACGAACACGATTTTGCGTTTATCGAACCGGTCTGCCAAAGAGCCGGCCACCGGCATCACAAAAATAACGGGCACGAACTGCAGGGCGGTAATAAGACCTACTGCGGAGGCGCTATTATCGGTGAGATCGTTGATAACAAGCCAGTTTTGCGCAATTCTTTGCATCCACGTACCCGTGTTTGCAATCAAAGCCGCAAAGAACCAAACTCGATAATTGTAGAATTTCAGGCTGGCGAATGTACGCCCCAAGAGTGCTCAGCTCCCCGCGATTATCAGTAATAAATATTGCCTTCTGGCGCCGTCTTGCGACAGAACGGTTTTATATTGTACGACAGTTCTGGGACACCTGTCTCTGTCTTATTGATCGCTACCCTTCGCTGCGAACGTGCCGAATCAGCAGCGGCAATACCGGCGGGGTGCAGTAGCGACGCCGGTTCGCAGCGACGCCGGTTCGCAGCGACGCCAGTTCGCAGCTGGCTGCTTTACCCTGCTACAGTCTGCCGCGCCCGGCAAAATAGGTTGCGGGGAGGCACGGCCACCGCCCCTCCTTGCTATTAGCTATTAGCTACTTGCTTTTAGCTATTAGTCAGGCCGTGTAGCCGTACCTCCCCGCGGGAGTTACCTATGGAATTATGTGCGCGCCGCCAGCCGGCACGCGCCCGGATTTAGCTTGTTCTACAGCTTCCAAACAAGCGCTTAGATTCCAAACAGGCGCTTAGACTCCGAACCGGCGCTTAGATTCAGAACAAGCATTTAGATTCCGAGCAATCTTTGCAGCGGATCTAGCAGGAAGTAGATCACGAAGAGTACCGCGGAAACCCACATGAGCGGCTTAATCTGCCGTGCCTTGCCCATGAATACGGCCATGAGCACGTAGAAGATGAAGCCCACGCCAATGCCCACGGTAACCGAGTAGGCAAAGGGCATGAACACGATGGTCATGAAGGCCGGTACGGCTTCTAGGCGATCTTCCCAGTTGATTTCGATAACGCCGTCGAGCATGAGCAGACCCACCGCGACCAGGGAAGGTGCCGCCGCTTCGGAGGGCACCAAGGTGACCAACGGGGCGAAGAACATGGAGAGAAGGAAGAGCACGCCCGTAGTGATCGAGGCGAGGCCGGTACGCGCACCATCAGCCACGCCGGTGGTGGATTCCACGAAGGATGTGTTCGAGGAGACGCCGCCCATACCGCCGGCCAGGGCGGAAAGCGAGTCAATGAGGAGCACGCGCGAGGTACCTTCGGGTTGCCCTTCTTCGTCCAAGAGGTTACCTTCCCGGCCCACTGCCACCATGGTTCCCATGGTGTCGAAGAAGTCGGCGAGCATTACGGAGAAGGTGAGGACGACGACGGCGATAACCCCGATCTTTTGGAACGGGCCCACGATGGAGAATTCGCCGAGGGTGGCAAAGTCGGGGATTTGTATCGGGCTTCCGGAAAGTACCGGAGCGCTACCCGACCAGCCGGTCACTACGCCGTCGGCACGCAATCCCGGGCGGGCCACCTGTTCCACGATAACGGCGAGCACGGTAGAAGTTACAATGCCGATCAGCAAGGCCCCGGAAACTTTCCGGGCGATGCACACGAAGGTTACGAGCAGGCCGATTACGAATACGAGGAAGGGCCAGGAAGATACGGAACCGTTAATTCCGAAGTTGAGGATGGTGCCGCCTTCTGCGTTTCCGGAAACGATGCCGGCATTGGTGAGGCCAACGAGCGTAATGAACAGGCCCAGGCCCACCGAAATGGCGGTGCGCAAGAACTTGGGAACCGCCCGGAAAATAGCTTCCCGCAGGCCGGTGAGCACGAGCAGGGTGATCACAATACCTTCGAGGACGATAATGCCCATGCCGTCTGCCCAGGTCATACCCGGAATCTGCACGATTACGGCGCCCACCAAAGTATTCAATCCCAGCCCGGCAGCCATGGCCATGGGGAAGTTCGCCACCGCCCCCATGAGGATTGTCATTACTCCGGCAACGAGGGCGGTGCCGGCCGCAATTGCCGGCATATTCGGTTCTGTGCCTCCACCCAGGTACATGCCGGTAGAATCCGGCCCGGAAAGAATAATCGGGTTGAGGACGAGGATATAAACCATGGCGACGAAAGTTACGAGGCCGCCACGAAGTTCACGCGCTACGGTTGAGCCGCGCTCCTTCACTTTGAAATAGCCGAGAATCCCGCTCGATTTGGTAGGTGCGGATGATGCATCGGGCGCGGACGTGTTTTCAACCTGCGTTTTAGCAGTCAATGTATTCTCCTTATACGCGTTTCTAACGCGGAGCGCCTAGGCGCCTGGCCCGGCCGTACGTGGCGTGGTTGCGCGCCGCGGGCCCGGCCCCGTACCGGCTGAGGTGCTGCTTGCGCCTTACGAACGACGGCGAAAGCCAACGCCGGTACGAGAAATTGCCTCTGACTGGACTAATTCTCTCCGTCTGCCCGCGCAGAAGCAACGCAAATCTCGCCATTTGGATATTCGGAGCGAGATTCGTCTCGCCATTCGAGACGCACCGAGAGTTTTCCGCGACATTTCGCGGTTTTGCCTCCACTGTGAGTTTCCTCCCGGCCTGCCAGTTTTAGGGTCCCGCCCTGTTGGTTGCCCGGCCACCCATTTTTAGGGTTCCGCCCTGCTGGTCGCCCCACCTGCGGAGAACGGATCATGAACCCCGGGGTGAGCGGCGGCCAAGCTTACTGGTCGCCCCACCTGCGGAGAACGGATGCGGGGATTGGATGCGAGGGTCGGATGCGGCGGTCGGTGCGGCAGCTGCCAATGCTCGCGCTTAGGGCACGCTGGCTACCACGAGTTCGCCAAACCCGCGCACGCGGAGTTGGCCTTCGGCGTCGGGCACAAAAATTGCTTGACCGGTGTTGAGCATTTCGCTTCCGGCGTCGGTAGTTAGTTGCGCCGCGCCTTCGAGGCAAAGGACGGTACGCGGACCGCGGGCACGTAACGCTTCGGTGGCGGTGGCGTCACGTAAACGGACCACGGAAAGTTCGAAATCGTCTACCGGGGCATAGAAGGTTGATACCGCGGCAGACATCCGTTCCGGGGCGATCCGAATCGGCGGGGCGGCAACGGTGTCCATAATGCGCAGTAGCTCGGGCACGTCCACGTGTTTGTGGGTGAGCCCGGCGCGCAACACGTTATCGGAGGAGGCCATAATTTCTATCGCTGTGCCAGATAGATATGCGTGCACGGTTCCGGCGGGTACGAACACGGATTCGCCGGGCCGCAAGCTGAGCGGGTTGAGCAGGAGGGAGGCGATTACGCCGGGGTCTTCTGGGTAACGCTCGGCGAGCATGCCCACGATGCGGTCGGCGCGGGGGCTGGGGCTTTCTCCCCGGGCAAGCCGGGCCGCGCAGGCCTCAACTACCGCTTGGATTTGCTCACTATCGGGCCGAGTTTCGGCTGAAAGTAGCCACGAGAAAACCGTGCCTATACCTTCTTCCATGAGCTCTAACATGCGCGCGGAAAGTTCGGTATTCAGGCCGGAAAGTACGCCGGCAATGCGCCGGCTAGTGCGAAATCCGGCGAGCGCTTCAAAAGGCGTGAGGGCGTAGGCCAGTTCCGGTTTATGGTTTGTATCCCGATAGTTTCTTTCCGGGGCATTGCGCGCAATACCGGCGGCATCTTCTCGGGCAAAACCGAAGCGTGCCTGTTCTAAAGAAGGATGCACTTGCAAAGAAAGAGGCTGTTCGGGCGCAATAATTTTGAGCAGGTACGGCAATTCGCTGCTGTGCCGGGCCACTTCCGGGCCCAGCGCGGCTACTGGATCGCGGGCAATATATTCCCGCAAGGATAAATCTGTAGGCGCGGTGGCGCTATTGTTACTCGCTTCGCGTTCGTTGCGCGCATCGCGGCCGCGGTTTCTCCAGTGGGTTAGCCGCCGGCGGCGGCGCTGTGTGTTAGCTTCCAAACGGTGATCGGCCTGCGGAGATTTTGGGTAGAGCTGGGCTGGATCAAATAGCGGGGTATCCGCGCTGCCACCTACCGTGGCCGAATCGTCTGGGTGGGCCCCAAACCAGAGTTCCGCAACTGGGATTTGCGCGGGCGCATAGCCAAATAAAGCCGGAATTGCCTGCGTGCCACCCCAGTCATAGGCACGCGCACGGCCCTGCAGCCGTAACACGCGTCAGTCCTCCGATTCTTGCCCGGCCAGATAGCGGCGCCCGCGTGAACCGCGCCGCACCACTCGCCGCCGCGAACTTGCCAAACTTGGGAACAGTTCGGGATGTGCAGCGCGCGTTGCCCGCGGCGAATCCGTGCCCGCGGCCCCTGCTTCGCTAGTTTTCGTGCCGCGCGTTTTCCTGCCGCGCGATTCCTCGCGCGCAGAACCCTTCCGCGTAGATTCCTCGCGTGCAGAAACTTTCCGCGCAATATCCTTCCGAGAAGAACCCTGCCGTGTCGAGTCTGTGCGCCCCGATTCCGCGCGTGCTGATTCTGTACGCCCTGATTCCGTGCGCGGCGTCCCTGATTCTGTACGCTCTGATTCCGTGCGCGCCGAGTCCGTGCGCGAGATGCACTCCCGCCTGCGCGTCTTTTCTTTTGCCGGCTCGGTGCCGTCTACCTGCCCGGCTTCGGCAGCGCGGGCTTGCTGGGCGCGCCGCTCCCGCCGCGCTTCACGTTCGCGGCGTTCGTATTCAGCTGCGGCCTCTTCCTGGTTGCGCTTTTCAGCTTCGATGGCTTCCATACGGTCTGCCCAGGGAACCCAGCGCGGGGCCAGCATGGCCTTTTCGCCCGGCACCATTTCGTATTCACTAATGGTCACGCGCCGCGAGCGCGGGGCCCGGGCTATGGTGACTGCCCAATACCAGCCCTGGTAGCCGGGGTGTTCGCATTTGAAATAGTGCGTGAGTACGCGTTCTTCTTCCAGAATCAGGCCAGCGTGGGCCCCCACATACCGTTCCGGGATCTCATTTTTGAGGAATTCTTGCGCAGTTTCACTCGCGCGTACGAGCAACCGCTCCCCCTCGCAGTCTGCTTGCGGGTAAACGCGGTCTGGTTGTTCCGGAGTTATAACTGCCGCTTGTGCCACGGCTTCTAGTTTGAGATCAGCCATCAAATTCATCGGCGAGGGCACGCAGTGCGCGGGCCAGCCGCCGGCCTCCTTCCGGGTAGCGTCCGCGCCGCAGCTGCCCAGATACCGAATCGAGCAGACGAATCAGATCTTCTACTACCGGCACCATGTCTTCTGGGGGACGCCTATTAATATGCGCGAGGGATTCCACCGGTTCCACTATTTCTACCGTGAGGGCCTCCGGGCCGCGCCGCGTATCAGCCACCGAATAGTCAACTCGTGTGCCGCGCTTGATGCGCTTCACCCCCGCGGGGAGAGCATCGGCAGGCAGATATACTGACACACCGTCATCACCGTCGATGAACCCGAACCCCTTCTTCTCGTCGAAGAACTTGACCTTACCGGTTGGCAATTTACACTCGCTTTCTAGGAAAAACCGCCCGGCCGGCGGCCGCGCGGAAGCACCGCCCTAGTATAGCGCGAGCCCTGCGTAGGCTACAGTTGCCCCGCTGACACACCTTTCACTACGCGCGCGGCGCACTTGTTGCCGCGACCTTGGGTTGCTGCCGCCTGGAGATTACCGCTGCCTTGGGCTTACCGCTGCCTGGTTTGCCGCTACCCTGGGCTTGCCACTTCCGGTAGTTTTGAGGCATGAGATTCCGACGCCGGAAAGAAACGCAGAAGGCCGCGCGCCACCCCGAAAAAGTCGCGCGGCAAAAGAACACCAGAGTGTGGCATCCGCGCGGTAGGCGGGCCATCGGGTTAGCTCTGGCCACGCTGTGTGCGGGCGTAGCTACCTTATTTCCGGCCGGCCCTGCCCGAGCTGAAGAACCGCTAAAACAAATTTCTGCGGTCACCGATACCGCGCAGGTACTTACCAAGAACGAAGCGGCGGATCTGCGCACCCAGCTCAACGAGCTGGCGGCAAATACCGGCCAAACCGTGCGCTTTGTTTTCGTGGATGTTTTTGATGGTGCCGGTGCGGAGGATTGGGCCCGCAAAACCCATGATCTTTCCGGCCAGGCGAAAGATGCCACGGTGATTGCGGTTGCTACCCAGGCCGGCCAGGTTTCGGTGGGCTACGGGCCTCAGTCTTTCACTGCCGAAGAAGTGCGGGATGCTTTTGACTCCTCGGCCATGAACGCTTTGCGGGAAGGTAACTGGGCGGAAGCGGCCGAGCGGGCCATCCAAAATCTGGAAGCCGAATACGCCAATCAACACGATTTCAACCCGGCCCCGTGGATTATTGTGTTCCTGCTGGTGGGCGCTGGCGCGGTGGTCGGCGTCGTTATTTACCGGAAACGTAAACACCAGGAAAGTGAGCAGCTGGATGCGCTTGCCAAGCGGGCTTCCGGGCAGCTTTTAGCGGCCGACGACGCCGTACGCGATGCCAGCGCGGAAGCAGAGTTTGCGAAGGCCGAATTTGGGGAGGCGCAGGCCGCCCAGTTTGCGGAGGCATTCCAACAGGCACGGGCTTTGCTGGCGCAAGCTTTTGAGATTCGCCGGCAATTGGATGATGACGAACCGGAAACTCCCGCGCAAGCTCGGGACATGCACAACCAGATCCTCGCTTTGAGCGGGCAAGCCCAACAGTTGGTAGACCAACAAAACGCGCGACTGCGCGAGCTGCGCGATCTGGCACAAAACGTGGAGCGGCGGCTTAGCAAATTGGCTGCTTCCTGCCAGGACTTGCGCGCAGGTTTGCCGGCTGCGGGGCAACAATTAGATACCCTCACGCAGCGGTACGGTCCGGAAGCGATGCAGACTTTGCGAACCTTGCAAACCGAAATTCCGGGGCTACTCGAAGCTTGCGAAAAAGCGATCCGGGAAGGGCAAGAGCATGTGCAGGCCGGGGAACGTAACCAGGCGGTACCGTTTGCGCGGATCGCGGAAGAAGCTTTGACGCCGGCGCAGGAAAAGTATCAGAAGATTTCGCACGCCCAAGATTCCTTCACGCAAGCCGAAAACGAACTGGTGGAACGGCTGAAATCGATTTATGCCGATATTGCGGATGCGGATCGTTTGGGTAGCGACGATGCTCATATCCAGGCTGAAAAAGAGGCCGCCCAGCAAGTCGTGGGCACTTATAACCGGCACGGGGCTGATCCTTTCGCGGGAATTGCGGCGCTCACCGAGGCGGAAGCCGCTTTGGATGAGGCGCTAGTGCAAGTGCGCACCGAAGAAGAAAACCGGCATCGTATGGTGGCCACGGCCGGCCGTTTGCGGGAAAAGGCGGGGGCTGCGGTGGCCGCAGCGGAAGACTATATAAACCAGTACCGGCGGCTGGTTAGTAGCCCTGCCCGCACTGCTCTCAACTCTGCCCAGCGGGAATTAGCGCACGGGCAGGCCTGCGAAAACAGTGACCCCGAAACGGCGGTTTCCCGGTACCGGCAAGCTGATTCTTTAGCGCAACAGGCTTTGCATCGCGCCCAAACCGACGTCAATTCCGGTTGGGATGACTATCAAGACCGGCGCGGCGGGCACAGCGGCGGCGGAGACTGGGGCAATTTCTTGGCCGGCGTGATTATTGGCGGCCTAACTTCAGGCAACCGCGGCGGCTGGGGCGGTAGCTGGGGCGGCTGGAGCGGCGGTTCCGGCGGAAGTTCCGGTGGGAGTTCTGGCGGTAGTTCCGGCGGCGCAAAGGGAGGAGGTTTCTCCTTCTAAAGTTTTGGGCGACGGCCGGTACCAAGCTGGGTTACACCCGGCTGCGCTACAGCTCTCGCCGGCAGGCAAAAAAACAACTAAAAGCCCTGCATAAGGATGCAATACCACCCCGGTTTTCAGTAACGTAAGAACATAGAAACGCGGCGCTCCGGCGCAAGTATATTTCCGGCGCTCCGGCGCAAAATAGTTTTTCGGCGCGTGGGCGCGGAAGGAAGGACAATAATGGCGGAGAAGCAAACGATTTTGGGGCGGATTAGCCAGCTCGCCAAAGCGAATATCAACGCTTTGCTCGACCGGGCGGAAGATCCCCAAAAGATGTTGGATCAAATGGTGCGGGACTACACCAACTCGATTGCGGAAGCCGAAGACGCCGTGGCCGTAACCATTGGCAATCTGCGGCTATCCGAAGCTGACTATAAGGAAGACCTACGCACTGCCCAAGACTGGGGTAACAAGGCAGCCGCTTCGGTAGCCAAGGCCAATGAGATGCGCGGGCGCGGGGATGCGGAAGGCGCGGCCCATTGGGATAACCTCGCCAAGGTTGCTTTGGGCAAGCAGATCGAGTTTGAAAAAGAAGCCAAAGAGGCCGAACCGCTTATTACCAGCCAGCAACAAGTAGTAGAACAGCTCAAGAGCGGGCTCATCCAGATGAAGGAGAAGCTCAACGAGCTGAAGAACAAGCGTGATTCCCTGGTGGCGCGCCAAAAGAGCGCTGCTGCCCAGGCACGTGTACAAGACGCGATCAGCTCGATCAACGTGCTCGATCCAACCTCGGAACTCTCCCGCTTCGAAGAACGCGTGCGCCGAGACGAAGCCCTGGCCGCGGGTAAGGCGGAAGTGGCTAGCCTTTCCCTGGCCGATCAGTTTGCCGAGTTGGAAGATCATTCCAACGACGCCGAAATCGAAGCGCGTTTGGCCGCCCTCAAAAGCGGCAGTGCACCCGAACAAATCGAAGGCAAAGATTTCACCTCTTACTAAAGCACGCTAAAGCACCACTAAGGAACTGCTACAGCGCGGTGCTAGCGGCCGGCATGGGCAGCTGGTTCCCGCCGGCCGCCTACTGCCCGCGCTAATAGCAGCGCTGCTGCTAACTTACAGATTCGCCCCGGTTCGCGCCGATTTTCCGGCCCGCACCGGGGCAATCCCTTTCCCAGTAAACGTCCAGAAAACTCCCAGAATTCACGCGTTCAATGTCTAAGTATGAGTGCTCAGAGCAATATTAGAAACGAAGAAAAAGAACCGGAAGCCACGATCCTCGTCGTCGACGATGAACCATCCTTGCGCGAACTGCTTTCCGCCTCCCTGCATTTCGCCGGATTTGAGGTACTCACGGCGGCAGACGGGCAAGAAGCCCTGGCCCACCAGCAAAACCAGTCAATTGACCTGGTAGTTCTTGACATTATGATGCCCGGCATGGACGGCTTTGAAGTACTGCGCCGCATGCGGGAACGCGATTCGGACCTGCCCGTACTTTTCCTGACCGCGCGTGATGACGTGAAGGATAAAGTACAGGGCCTCACAATCGGCGGCGATGATTACATCACCAAGCCTTTCTCTTTGGAAGAAGTGGTAGCGCGGATCCGGGCGGTATTGCGCCGCTCCAACCCGGAAGAAGCGGATTCGCCGGTGTTACGCTATCTAGATCTGGAACTGAACGAAGATTCTTACGAGGTGCGGCGTGCCGGGCGGGAAGTGGAACTTTCCCCCACCGAGTTCAAACTTTTGCGCTACCTCATGATCAACGCCGAACGTGTGGTCTCCAAGAGCCAGATTCTGGATCACGTTTGGGATTACAACTGGCAGGGTGAAATCTCCATCGTCGAATCCTATATTTCCTATTTGCGGCGCAAGATCGATTCTCCGGAAAACCTGGGGATCACTGATCCGGAAGAAGCGAAAAAAATCGTCCCGCTAATTCACACGCGGCGTGGTATCGGCTACGTCCTCCGCGGTAACAAAACCTCGAAGTAGGTGAAGCCCGGCGATGCGGCAATCTGCAACCCAAGAAACGCCCCAGCAACAGGCACACACTTTCCGCACTTCCCCACAAGCCGGCACGAAGCAACGCCGCGGGCGGGAAAACCGGCGGCAAAAGGCGGCGTCTACCATTCCTCACCGTTCACTCACGAAACAGCTCGTGGCGGTTTTCGTGGTAATTATCGGTGCCGCAATTCTCTTCTTAGGGATAGCCACCACCACGCTAATGCGGCAATACATGCTCAGTTCTACCGATGCCGACCTACGCAATTCTGGCTATAGCGTGGCTGACCGCCTGCTCAATGACATCGAAAACCAACGGCAGATCGAAGGCCAAACTCCCTACAGTTTTTCCAACTACTACATTTACCTGTCTTTCGGGGCTTCCCCGGACGTTGCTGTAGAGCCGATCGAAATCCGCCCCTCCACTTCTTTGCGTTATGGCATCCCGGGTAACCCGGAAGGAATTATCAAGCAGGCTCTGCGGGGCGGCGAAGACGCCAAGGTCAACCGTGATCCTTTCACGGTGGCTGGCGAAAATGGGCGGCAAAAATGGCGTGCCCTCGTGCTGGACGTTAAAGATGAAGGCGGGCAAGTGCTCGGCTACGCGATTATTGCTCAGCCCCTCGCCCCGATTATGTTCACCGTAACCAGGCTCGCTTTGATCTTCGGGCTGCTCGGGGTAGCCACGATGCTGGCTGGCACACTTGCCGTGAGCGCCACAATTTCCCGCACTTTGCGTTCCTTGCGCGATATTGAACGGGCCACGCAAGCAATTGCGGCCGGCGATCTTACGAAACGCGTTCCCCACGATGACGACGCCGATGAAGTGGGTTCTCTGGCCACTTCCATTAATACGATGCTCACCCAAATTGAAGATGCCTTTGCGGATAAGGAACGCAGCGAAGCCCAAATGCGGCAATTTGCTTCCGATGCTTCGCATGAGCTACGCACTCCTCTCGCTACCGTGAAGGGCTACACCGAGCTGTACCGGATGAACGGGGTACCCGAAGATAAAGTGGCCGACTGTATGGGCCGCATCGAATCGGAAGCATCTCGCATGTCCGAACTGGTAGAAGACCTTTTGCAACTAACTCGGATGGATGAGGGCCGGCCCCTCGAATTGGAATCTCTCTCCCTCACGGATATTGCGGAAGATTCCCTCTACGATCTGGAAGCCCGGGCACCCCAGCGGCATTCGCAGCTAATTGGTTTGCAAAGCCCCGAACCACCCAATGTCATAATCACGGCCGACCACAATAAGGTCACCCAGGTGATCGCCAATCTGCTCAGTAATGTTTTGGCACATACTCCAGAAGAAACCCCGGTAGAGCTCGCGGTAGGCATTGATAACGGTTGGGGCATTATTGAAGTACGGGACCACGGGCCGGGTATTTCCCCGGAAGATTCCGAAAAGATCTTCCAGCGGTTCTACCGTACGGATACTTCCCGCTCCCGTGCCTCTGGCGGCTCGGGCCTAGGCCTGGCGATCGTGGCCGCGATTATGGGCGCCCATGGCGGCAGCGCGCACGCTTTCGAAACTCCGGGCGGCGGCCTCACCGTCCAACTTGCTTTCCCGGGTGCTTCCAGCGATGAGATTGCCATGCGCGCGGCCGGCCTACTCTCTCCCGAAGAATCACCGGCACCCGCACAATCCGCAGAGCACTGACACTAAAATAAACGCGCCGCGAGCACCCGCCAGCACGGGAAAAGAAAAACTGCCCTATTTGGGGTCGAAGGCGCTAGTGCCGTCGGTTTCCACCGGGTGGGCGGTTTTTTGTTCGAGCATGAGCTCGATGGCGCGGAATACGCGTTTCATATAGGAATCGGCGTCTTCCCCTTCTTGGCCGTACATGGGTTTGCCAATAAAGAGGAATACTTCGCTGCGCGGTTTGGGCAGTACCGCGCCTACCGGCATGGCTTCGTGCCCGCCCGCCATTGCGATTGGCACGATCGGTACTTCGAATCTTTGGGCGAGCGCGGCGGCCCCAGCTTTGGGGGTGCCGAGTTCGCCGGTGCGGGAACGTGTACCTTCCGGGAAAATCAGGATCGGCACTCCGGCCCGCAAGAGGCGACCCGTCATTCCCTTCGCGCGGCCCGGTTTCAAACCCCGTCCGTGTTTCGAAGGCGTGTTCTTCTTTCTTTCAATCGGATAAGTGTTGAAAAACAGCGAGGTGAGGCCAGAAATCCCCGGGTTGCGATAAAAATAATCGGCGGCTGCCCCGGTGGCCAGCCGTTCCGTGAGTTTATCGGGCAGGAGGGAGAAAATCATGGGTGCATCCAGGTGCGAAGAATGGTTCGGCACCAACACGAAAGCCCCGTCTAAATCCTCAATGTTTTCTTCCCCCAGCACGGTACTTTTCAGAACCGTGTTGAGTACCGGTTTGGTGAGGAATTTGCGCACCCGATGCCGGCGCTTGGCTTTGCCGTCGTCGAGATAGGGATCAATCGGTTCGAGTTCCTCCACTACCGATCACCTCACCCCGTGCTCGCCAAGTTCTGCATTCGTGGCCTGAATTATATCGTGGTTCGTGCCGACGCCGTCGTTAAACGTACCTGCAACGGTACCTGTGGAAGAACCGGAACTTGCTGCGGGGCTCTCAGCCGGCGTGCTCGCAGGTACAGAAGCGCTTGGTTTGGTGGATGCGCTAGATTTGGCGGAACGCAGGGCGCGGGCTACCCGGTTCACGACGCGGCGTGGCCCTTTCTCCGCTAAGAAAGCGATCACCTGGTAGCGCCGGCTCGGCGTACACCGGATCTTGCCGCGCTCAGCTGCGCGTAACCCTGCCGCCGCCACTTGCTGGGGGTCGAGCCACAGAAAATCGGGGACGCCGCTACGCCGCCCGCCAGAGGCACGGTGAAAACCGGAACGCACCCACCCGGGTAACACGGCCGTCACCGTCACGCCCGTTCCGGCCAGTTCCAAGGCTAAGGATTCAGACCACACCCGAATAAAAGCTTTGATGGCCGCATACATGCCCATCGGCACAAAACCTTGCACCGAAGAAATATTGATAATCTGCCCCGAACCGGCTTCCCGCATTTTTTGGGCTACCGCTCCCCCAAGTTTTACCGGGGCCCGGCCCATTACCGTGAGGGCCGTTTCCGCCTCCGCGAAGTCTGTGGTGGCTAATGGTTGGTAAAGGCCCGTCCCCGCATTATTGACAAAAACGTCGAAAGCAAAATTCCGACTCGCAACCCATTCGCATAGGGCCGTGACCGTTTCCGGATCGGCCAGATCGGCCCGGATTTGTTCGCACGCAGCGCCGCTAGCTTGCAATTCGGCAGCGGTTTCAGCCAGCCCGGTAGTTCCCCGGGCTACGATCACCAGGTTGTAGCCGCGTTGGGCGAGCAGCCGCGCGAAAGCCCGGCCAATACCGGAAGTGCCGCCCGTTATTAAAGCGATAGGTTTACCGGCGGGAGCGGTAAAACTCGGGTTTATAGTGGTCACGTTTCTACGTTAGTTGATCGGGTGGCCTGCCGCGTGGCGGCGCGCCCGCTTCCGCTTCCTGCCCAAACCAGGGCGGGGCATAAGGGAAGGTTTTGTGAGCGGACGTTTGCGGTTTCACACCGCCTAGGCCTTGTTATTGCTCCGCCCATGTTTTTGCCGACTAGACTGCCACTACGTTAGCGCCCACCACGGGGGCGGCAGCGATGCGCGGGAACAGCCCGCGGGGAGGTCTCATGGGTGAAATACCTGCGTGGTTGCCTGCAAGCTACTACCGTTCGGTGCGAGGGCTCGGTTCCCCGGCCCCGCGTGAACAAATCGAAGCCGCCGGTGCGGAGTTGATTGCTCGCTGGAGCGACCCCGCGCGCACTTTCCACGGCCTTTCGCACGTGGTAGCGATGCTCAAAGATTTAGAGGCACTGATCACCGAAACCCACTCACCCGATGTGGTGCGTTTAGCAGCCTGGTACCACGGCGTCGAATTTACGACGCCGAAAGACGCCGGCACGCGGCGCAACCCGGGCGAAAACGAGTTCGCTTCGGCTTTGGCCGCGCAATCGGCTTTGCGAGAATTAGACGTGCCCGAAGAAGCTTCCCAACGCGTAGCGGAATTGATTCGTGGAATGGCCAGTAAACATCCCGAAAAGTGGGCAGTGATTGGCGGTTCGACGAGCGGACCGGTAGATCCGCGCGATATTGACCTCATGGTTTTGCGTGATGCACATTTGGCAGTTTTGGCAGAACCACCGCAACACTACCGTTCCTATTTGGACTGCTTGCGCCGCGAATACTCGTTCTATGACGATTCTTCCTACTACCGCGGCCGCAGTAGCGTGATCCAGAAATTACTTTCCCGCAAATACTTGTATTTCACGCCTACCGCCCGGCAATGGGAAAACTCGGCACGGCAGAACCTCACCGCCGAACTTGACCGCATCTTGGCGGCTTATCCGGAATTGCGGAGCACGGACAGTCCGGCCCCGCGCGGTAAAGAATATTTGCCCACACCCGGCTTCCCCACCCCGGAACCGGCGGCCGAACCGCTCGCGGAGGCAGAGGCGGAGCCGGCCGCTGCCCCACACGCCGAGGCACCCGCTACGGCTGCTTCCGCTACAGCTACTTCCGCTACGGCTGCTTCCGCTACAGCTCCCCCGGTTAAACCGGCATCCGCTACGGCGGCTTCCGTTAAAGTTCCTGCCGCTCCGGTTCCAGCTGTACCGGCAGCCGCGGGCGCAGCTCGGGAGGGTAAGCGGCGCCGGGAAGAAGTTTCGGAGAAAATCTTGCGGCGGATTGAGGAATCCCAACATGCTGCAGCTTTGGAACGGGAAGTGCGGGAAGCTTTGGAGGCCAAGGCCGATTCGCCTTTGCGTGATAAAACTCTGGCCTCTGAAACCGGGAAGCTTCCGCGCCTCGATCCTGAACTCTTGTCTGATATTAGGGCCCAAGCTAATCCGGATTTGCCGCCCGCGCCCACGCACGGAGTGGAGCGCGAACCGGAAGAATAGCGCCGCCAACCCCTAGCACCGCCTTCTCACAGCGCCGCAAACCCCTAGCACCGCCAACCCCAAGAAAAATATCGAGCGCGGCCAAAAAGTCGGATTGCGGAAGCGGCACGTAGCTAGCACAAAACGGGCGGGCAACGTAAAGTTGCCCGCCCGTTCGGCGTCGTTATTTAGAGCGCGTATGTGTATTCACGGCCGCGCTCACGCGCGGGGCGCTTTAGTACATGCCGCCGCCCTGTTCGCCACCCTGGTTATTGGTTTCCGGTTCCGGCTTATCGGCCACAACCGCTTCCGTGGTGAGGAACAGACCCGCGATGGAGCCCGCGTTCTGGAGTGCAGAACGGGTCACCTTGACGGGGTCCATAACCCCAGCCTTGAGCAGGTCTTCGTATTCGCCGGTAGCCGCGTTCAGGCCTTCGCCCTTGCCCAGGCCCTTGACCTTTTCGGCTACGACTCCGCCTTCCATACCGGCGTTGATCGCGATCTGCTTGAGCGGCGCCTGGATGGCTACGCGTACGATCTCCGCACCGGTTTCTTCGTCCTTATCATCGAAGGTGAGCGAATCGAATGCTTCCGCACCGGCCTGGATGAGGGCCACGCCACCACCGGCGACGATGCCTTCCTCAACCGCGGCCTTCGCGTTCCGCACGGCATCTTCGATGCGGTGCTTGCGTTCCTTCAGTTCCACTTCGGTAGCCGCGCCGGCCTTGATTACGGCCACGCCACCGGCAAGCTTCGCCAAACGCTCCTGCAGCTTCTCCGTGTCATATTCGGAGGTGGAGTTTTCGATCTGCTTGCGGATCTGCGAGGTGCGGCCTTCAATATCTTCAGCCGTGCCCGCGCCGTCCACGATAGTGGTCGAATCCTTGGTAACAACAACCTTGCGGGCCTTGCCGAGCATGGAGAGGTCCGTGTTCTCCAGCTTCAGACCCACGGATTCGGAAATTACCTGGCCGCCGGTCAGCACTGCCATATCCTGCAGCATTTCCTTGCGGCGATCGCCGAAGCCCGGAGCCTTCACGGCTACCGACTTGAAGACGCCACGAATCTTGTTGACCACGAGGGTGGCCAGCGCTTCGCCTTCTACATCTTCTGCCACGATGAAGAGCGGCTTGCCCGCCTGCATGACCTTCTCCAGCACCGGGAGCAGATCCTTCATATTGGAAATCTTGCTGTCTACGAGCAGGATGTACGGATCTTCGAGTACCGCTTCCTGACGTTCGGAATCGGTTACGAAGTACGGCGAAAGGTAGCCGCGGTCGAAGTTCATACCTTCGGTGAGCTCCAGTTCGAGCTCCAGCCCGGTGGATTCTTCCACCGTAATAACGCCTTCTTTGCCGGCCTTATCCATAGCTTCGGCAATGACCTTGCCGATTTCCGGATCGCCCGCGGAAATGGCGGCGGTAGAAGCAATCTGATCCGGCGTATCAACTTCGGTGGCGTCTTCGAGCAGCTTGGCGCAAACCGCCTTGACTGCCTTATCGATGCCCTTCTTCAACGCGATCGGGTTCGCGCCTGCTGCCACATTGCGCAAGCCTTCCTCAACCAGCGCCTGCGCCAGAACCGTAGCGGTCGTGGTACCGTCACCGGCCACGTCGTCGGTCTTCTTCGCTACTTCCTTGACCAGTTCCGCACCGATGCGTTCGTACGGATCTTCCAGCTCGATTTCCTTAGCAATGGAAACGCCGTCGTTCGTGATCGTGGGGGCGCCCCACTTCTTGTCCAGAACAACATTGCGGCCCTTGGGCCCAAGAGTTACCTTGACGGTATCGGCGAGAAGATTCAAGCCGCGTTCCATAGAGCGGCGAGCATCCTCATCGAAAAGAATGGTCTTTGCCATAACGGATTTTCCTCCCCTAGGGATGTTTCCGGCTGATGCCCGCGACGGACGAAGCGCCAACCGTTTTCCATAGCGGCTGGAAGCTCCTCATCGGCCGAACGAATTATCACTCTGTCACTTCGAGTGCCAGTTAGAATTTTGGCACTCGAACCCGGAGAGTGCAAGTTTTAGAAAATATTGAGCCACGCTTCACGCTCGCCGCAAATACGGCACAAACCCGCAATTTCCCGCCCTTTTACGGAAAACTGCGCGCCGCAAACTTGAGTCTTTGGAACTCAACTTTTCGCGCCTGGCGAGAGTGGGAAGAAATACCGGCGGTTTTTCAATACCAAACAGGGTTTGCCGCACGGGTGTCACGCGCAGCGGCCACGGGTTAGCACACCTCACCGGGAGCCTCGCCCATCACAAGTACCGCCCAGGCAGTGCTCCCACTGATCCGGTGGCTGGCGCATCCGCTGGGGGTGGGCTTTCGCGGCAAGCACGCCCGCCGGGTCTGATATTCGGCGCGTCCGCGCGCGGTGGGTTTCGCCTAGTCCACGAGTACGACGACGATCTGGTTGCCACCCGTGGCTTGTGCGTTTTCCACGAAATCGGTGATCCCTAAGGCCGCACCAATTGCTTGCACGGTAGGTAGATCGGCTGCGGCCGGGTAGAAGATCTGGCTATGGGCCGGGGCGGCGTGGCGGTAATTACCAATCGCCACATTCGTATAGCCGGCTTCGAGGAGAAGGTTCTGGTTCTTTGCCGCGTAGCCATTAATTCCGGAAGCGTTGAGCAAGGAAATAGACTTCGAAGTATCGGCCTGGGGCGTGGGATTTTCGGCCGGTTCTGCTTCCGCCGCGTCCGCATTTGCCTCGGTTCCATCTTCTGCCCCGTTCGCACCCGGCTTCACCGGTTGGCCGGGTTCCGGTATCGGGCTTTCACCGGGCTGTTCGCCTTCGCCATACACCGGCAAAGAAGCCGAGGGATCCGGTTCTGGCGTGGCCGTTTCTACCACGGCCGGGGTAGGAGATTCCTTCACCAAGGAATCTACGTTTACATTATTGAGCTTTATCAGCCCAATTCCCACGAGGGGCGCCAAAATCAAGACCGCCACCAGGGCGATCCACCATTTCGCATTCGATTTCTGTTTGCGGTGCGCGCCTTGGGTTACTCGCTGGCGTGCCGCGATATCGAATTCGTCCTCCGGATACTTCTTAGCCACAGCTCTAGCCTAACCTTTCACCTCTGCGGGAACGATTCCCCACGCCCGAATGTGCCGCGCTCCCTAGCCCGCTCTGCGCGTAAATTCCGGATCCGGCGTACTAGTTCCGGATCCGCTAACTCCGCCGCGGGCTTTTCCACGGCACTCGCCACCAGCAGGTAGTACTCGGTTTCTGTCATCCCCAAAGCGGTGATCGATGCCGCTTTGCGCCGAAACCGCGAACGCCAGGTTTTCTCATTATGCAAGACTTTCTGCTCCGCGGCAGTAAGGGGCTCGGTGGCAAGTGTGTTAGGCACCTCGCGCGCAGGCTGTTCTTGAGTAGCGGGCTGTCCTTGGGTAGCGGCCGGCTGTTCCTGGGTAGGCGCCTCGCGCGCAGGCTGTTTTCGGGTAGCGGCCGGCTGTTCCCGGCTAGGCGCCTCGCGCGCGGCCGCCTTCGCCTTGCGTTCTTCTGCAGCACTCACGTACCCGATTCGCCTTCCTTCTTTGTTCTTATTCCTTAGTGTTCCCCGGCGCTTTTCCCCGGCGCTCTTTCGGGTAACCCCACCCCGGCGGACGCCCTTCGGGAAGCCCCACACCTTCGGGAAACCCCATACCTTTCGGAAAGCTTTGCCCGTTTTGGCGGTGTGGCTACTACCCTGGGGTTTATGCAACCGCTTTCCGAGATCATTGCCCCCGATTGGGCTGCCGCACTTTCCAGCGTAGAACCAGATATTCACCGCATGGGAGATTTCCTGCGCGCCGAAAACGCCGCACAGCGTGGTTATCTCCCGGCCGGCCAGAACGTATTGCGCGCTTTCACTTATCCGCTGGCGGATGTGCGCGTGCTTATCGTTGGCCAAGATCCGTATCCTACCCCCGGCCACCCAGTTGGACTGAGTTTCTCGGTAGCTCCGGAAGTAAAACCAATTCCGCGTTCCCTGCGTAACATTTTTCAAGAATTGCAGGCCGACGTCGGAGTTGGCACCCCAGCCACCGGAGACCTTACACCGTGGTGCCAACGCGGTGTAATGCTCCTAAACCGTGTGCTTACCGTGCAACCCGGGAAACCTGCCTCGCATCGCGGGCGCGGCTGGGAAAAAATCACCGACCACGCGATTCGCGCCCTTGCCCGGCGCGGCGGCCCACTGGTGGCCATTCTATGGGGCCGGCAGGCACAAGAATTACGTCCGCTACTCGGTTCGATCCCGGCGATTGAAAGCCCGCACCCCTCCCCGCTCTCCGCTTCGCGCGGATTCTTCGGATCCCGACCCTTCTCCCGCACAAACGAACTCCTGGTTGCGCAGGGAGGGGCGCCTATTGACTGGTCTTTACCGGTAGCGAATGGCTAGGGTGCAACTTCCAGCGTAACCCCGTGCGCGGCAGCTTCGGCAGCAAGGGTTTCTTGGTTGGAGCTGGTGCTTGGTACCAGTTCTGCTATTTCTTGCAGAGTTTTTGCGTTCGGCGTCTTTTTGTAAGCCTTTATCGCTTCCGCCACGCTATCTGGCATCACCCCAAAGCTGTTTTTCACTTTGCTCAGGTACCACGTTGTACCCGGAAGGTTTGCGTCCCATTCCATGGCGCACGCCCACGCGTTATCCCAGTTTCGTTCAGTAACCTGCGCCGGGAAACAATCCTGCTTTTCCAAAAAGGCCACTTCTTCCGGGTTATTTTCCCGCCAACACGTAGCCACATCCTCCGGATCGAGAAAAGTGACCGGCGCTACCAGCGTACGGCCAGATTCGAGGGTGTAGGTTTTCGTGTTCGCATACGCGTCCGTACATTCCCGCATCTTGGCGACGGCGGCCTCGCGCGATACCGATGCGGGCGGCTCCGCGGTGCTGCGTGCAGAGCGCATGAGACCATAAACTACAGCCGCACAAAGGGCCACGCAGATTACTGCGATAACGACGCCGACTGCTTTTTTGCTGTGCGTTCTTTGCTGTGCGTTTTCCATGCCAGGGCCTCCTTGCCCGCGGGTGTACATCCTGCATTCCGCCAACTGTCTACTTTGGCCATCGGTTGTGGCTTAGAAAAAAGCTAACACGGCGCGAAAGAGATAAAAACACCCGGAAGCCCAAATTGATTACGCCGAGAAAGTAATATGAATAGGAGGTTAACGGATGGTTGCACATCAGCAAATAAAACTGGAGCCCCCGACAGGACTCGAACCTGCGACCCCCTGTTTACAAGACAGGTGCTCTACCAACTGAGCTACAAGGGCGTGGCCCGCTAGGCGGGCACTGAAGAAGTGTACCGGTTTCTAAGGAAAAGTCCCAGTGCCAGGCCGAGATATAAGCCACGGACCAGCACTGGGACCTTTTTGTTATGTAATTTGCTTCGCATTACGGCGCCGCCGGGCTACTTTACCGCCGGGCTACTTTACCGCCGGGCTACTTTACCGCCGGGGTTCCCCACCGCCGGGTTGCTCTGCCGCCGGGCTATTTTGTTGCTCGGTTGCTTTGTTGCTCGGTTGCTTTGTTACTCGGTTGCTTTGCCGCCGGGTTGCTCTGCTACCGGGCTGTTCTACGCCCGAGCTTGCCACTAAGCACGCCTAGCGGAGCCAAGCGTGGCTAGCAAAGCTCGGCTAGCAAAGCGCGGCTAGCAAACCTTGCTACTTAGCGTTTTCAATGGCCTTGAGCAGGGCGCCATTCGCCCAGTTTTCATTGTATTGTTTGCCGTTGATCAGGATCGTCGGCGTGCCGGTGAAACCGTTCTTGGTGAACTGCTTGAGGGCCTGCTCAGACAGTTCCTTGTAAGCACCGCCGTCGATATCTTGCTTCATCTGCGCCACTTGCTCGTCACTGAGCCCCACGAGCTTAGCTTCGTCATACAGGGCGGAAACATCTGGCGGTTGCACGCCCCCTTCGGTGGGCTGGGCAAAGAGCGGAATGGTGATATCCGCGAACACCTTATTGTGGAAGTCCAGGTACTTATCGGGAGCGTGCTCCGCGATCCAGAATTCGATGCGCTGCCCGTCTGCAGAGAAGGGAATATTCGGGTAAATCGAGGTGGGATAGTACTCGAGAGTAATCTTCCCGTCCTGAGCCATCTGCCGTAGAGTTTCGGCGTATTCATCGTCCAAAACCGTGCAGTGTGAGCACAGGTAATCGAAGTAAATCGAAACCCGCGGCACTCCACTATTAGAGGTACCGGCAGCCAGTTCCTTACCGATACTGATTCCGCCGAATTCGTTAATTTCCTGCGGCAGTTTGGTGGTGATCTCCGTGCTCGACTGTTCACCCGCATCCGAGATCGCCGACTTCTTATTGCCGGAAACGATGTACCAGATCGCTGCTCCCACCAGAGCCACCACCACGATCCCCACGATTATCGCGATTAGGCGGTTGCGTTGGGTGCGTTTCTTTTCTTCCTCACGAAGTTTCGCGGCCGCCTCGCGGGCGCGCTCACGGCGTTGTGCCTTCGTTTCGTTTTTCGCCATTCTCTTCCTTCAGTGTTTTCGACGACGCCGAACGCTTGCTACGCCGTCGCGCATTAGCATCGTTTATAGCGTATCGCCTTTCTCAGCCCGCAAAGGCGGACCCGGCCACAGTATTCCCTTTGATTTAGCCAAAAATGGATTCCAAATCGACGTCGGGTGCGCCGGGAATAAAGAAAGGTGCGTCCGGTAGCGGCGCCCATTTGGTTGGCGTGCTTAGCGTGACGGCCAGTAAAGCCACCGCGCCCAAAGCGAGTAGCACTCCCCAAAAACGCCGGTAACCGGGCGAAGGGGCGAGCACGGAAAACACGATCCGGGAACCTTCCCGCGTCCACGCACCGCCCGGGCCAAACCACGACATTAGCACTGCACCGGTAGCTCCCGCCAGGAACGCAAAATCAACCGTTACCAGCTCAAAAAGATAAAGCACCCAGGCCAGGGCGAGCCCGCCAGCGGCCCCGGTAATCACCATGCCTATCCCGTTTACCAGGGCTTGCGCGCAAGCCAGTGGAAATCTGCCCACGGCCCACAGCAAATCGCCACTATGTGTTCCGTCCGCCGCAAAACGACGTTTTTGCAAAGCCCCGCGGGTGATCGCGAGCGCGGCCAAAACGAAACATCCCAGCACGTAGGCCAGGCCGGTGGGTATCGGCCAGCGCCACAATAGTTGCACCAGGATGCATCCGGCCAGCAAAGTCAGAAACGGTGCGTTGGCAGCAGGCCGCGCCCAGCGGGGTGTGGGTGCAGGTGCGGCCATTCCTGCCGGAGCGCCCGGCCAGCCCGCGCCCTGCTCACCTTGCCAGGAACCAACCTGTTCGCCTTGCCAGACGCCGCCGGGCTGGGCTTGCCCGCCCGGTACGCCCGCGTTCGGGCCGGCTCCGGCGGGCGGTTCGCCACCCGGCCAGCCCGGGGCGCCATTATTATTCGCCACTGGTACCGCGATATCGACCGGCGGCGCCGCTTGCGGATACGAAGCTGCTTGCGGCGCTACCGCCGGGGCCGGTGTTGCCGCCGGCGGCCCATAACCAGCCACGGGCTCGTATTCGTTATCGGCCGCAAAATACTCGGGCGCTAGCTGGTATTTGGGGGCTACCGGATAGGCCAAAGTTGGCGTTCCGGCAGGCACGGCTGATTCCTGCCCGCCCGGCAGTATCTGCGTGCGGTCACTATCCGCCCCCGCGTTAAAAACCGGCCCGGCACTAAGCACTTGCGTGCGGTCAGTATCCAGCCCCGCGCTAAGCACCTGCGTGCGGTCACTATCCGGTGCGGTACTGCCCGGCTGTAAACCTGCTTGCGCAGCGCCGTGGTAACCAGATCCCGCCTCCGACAATTCCGAAGAAGCTAGGGCTAGGCCTGAATCGTGTGGAATGCCGGAATAGGGCCGCGTAGCATCCGGATCGTTAGTTCCAACGCCCATTCCGGCAACGCCGCCAGTGCCCGCTCCAGCAAAGCCGCCAGCGCCCGCTCCAAGGCCGCCGCCGGCGCCATCTCCAGCTCGAGTTCCAATTTCCGCGCCGGAAGCAATGCTAGCGCCGAGGGCCGCGCCGGCCGCAGCACCCAGGCCGGCGGCAGCGCCCATTCCAGCGGCACGGCCCAGGCCGGGTTTTTGTACAGCTGCCCCTGTAGATCCTTCTCCGTCTCCCGCTATCGGCGGCCTATAGGCACGGGTGGCCTGGTTGGGAGCAGGCGGCGGAACCGGAGCGCCCTGCCAAGCTTGCGAATCGCGCAAACACTCGATGAGTTGCGCATACGGCAAGCGTTCTTCCAGCCGGCCGGCCAGGGCTTGCGCGAAAGCCTGGGCGATTGCGGGCGGGACACCAGAAAGATCGGCCTCGCCGTCGAGCACTTTACGCATGATTACGGGCGCGCTATCTCCTCCGTAAGGATCGTGGCCGGTGGCGGCAAAAGCGATCACGGCGGCGAGCGCCCAAAAATCGGCAGCTTCATCAGGTTGGGCGCCCATGAGCACGCGCGGGTCTAGGTAGCCGGGCGTGTGGGTGATCGAACCGCGTTGGGTGAGCCGCGTATCGCTACCCGTTTGAGAGATACCGAAGTCGATCAGAATCGGGCCGGCCGAAGAAATCATCACATTAGAAGGTTTCAGATCGCGATGTAGCACCCCTATCTCGTGCACGGAATGTACAGCGTGCCCCAGCCGTGTGGCAAGTTCTACGAGGTCATGCCGGTCATAGGGGCCGTCGGTGCGCACGTCTTCTGCCAAGGTAGGGCCATCAACCAGTTCGGTAACGATAAAGGCAGTTTCGTCCTCGATCTCGGCATCTAACACCTCTGCCACATACGGACCCTTCACCCGTTGCAACATGTCCACTTCACGGCGCAAACGCGCCCGCCCGGCCGGGTCTGCCACCGCCGCCGGGTGTAGCAGCTTCAAGGCAACACGCGTACCGCCACCATCAATCGCCTCGTAAACCGTAGACATTCCGCCCTGGCCGATCGACCGCACCAGGCGGTACCCTCCGATGTCGCTATGCATACCCCAAAGGTACCCGAGGATAATTGGCTATCCCGCCACCTTAGTTTTCGCTCTCCGGTAGAGCTATGTAACGCCGCCGCAAAACGCCAACGCCAAACCAGCCCCTTACCGGTCTCGGGGCCTTCCATAAACATCTCTTCGGGAGATAAGTCCCAGCAGGTCAGCAGGTAAATTTTACGCATGCGGCGACCCGCCGCGTGATGTGTTCTTGCTAATTGCGCGTACCGCTCCTGGCACTGTAATAATGTAAGTGTTCGCTCCGCCAGGCATTCAGGGATGGGCCTGCTCGCCAGCGGAGCCACCACTATTCTGTTTTTATTTTTAACGCATCTGGCTATTCCGAGGAAGGACGGCCATGGCATCCGTTACCTTCGACGGCGCAACCCGCCGTTATCCCAACGCGGTTGCACCCGCCGTTGATAACCTTGATCTTTTTATTAACGACGGCGAATTCTTTGTACTCGCGGGCCCGCCGCGTTGCGGCAAATCCACGGCCATGCGCATGTTGGCGGGGCTGGAAAGCGTGGATTCTGGGCGCATCTACGTCGGTTCGGAAGACGTAACTGACTTGCCGCCAAAACTGCGCGACGTAGCTATCGCTTTCCAAAACTATGCGCTCTATCCGCATATGACCGTCCGCGAAAATATGGGTTTCGCACTAAAAATTGCCGGAACGCCTCTCGAAATTATTGCGGAACGCGTGGAAGACGCCGCCGAGGCCTTGGAACTTTCCGGAAAACTGGAACTCAAACCGGGCGATCTCACCCGCGCCGAGCGGCAAAAAGTGGCTATTGGGCGCGCGCTGGTGCGTACCCCGAAGGTTTTCTTGATGGACGAACCACTCATCAATTTGGATATGGACCTGCGCGCTCACACCCGCGAACTGATTCTTTTGCTCCAGCAGCACAATCAGGTGACCACCGTTTATCTCACGGCCGACCCGCAGGAAGCCCTAGCCCTGGGAACCCGGATTGGGATAATGAACGAGGGGCGGATGGTGCAGATCGGCACGCCCGCAGAACTGGCAGAACATCCCGAAAATAATTTCGTGCAGCGCTTCCTAGAACAGGGCCAGTAGATCCGGCGTCGTGTTTTACCTCACCGGCCGCCCGGCAACCAGGCAACCCGGCAACCCGCCGCCCGGCAACCTAACACCCCGGTAACCAGGCAACTCGCCATCCGGCAACCCGACCATCCGGCAACCTAACACCCCGACCGTCCAGCAACTTAACACCCCGGCAACCTTCGACAACTTGGCAATCCATCCCCACGCGGCGCCGAATTTGCTCTGCCTCACTATCTATTTTTAGCGATCGCATAAGCCCCGTAAGTGTTTTACCCTAGGGGTGTGAAAGCCGAGCTCAGCATTACTGCAGCCCAGGTCGAACCCGATCTGATTGACCTGCCTTGGTCTTACCCACTCGAAACCTGGCCGAAAAGACTTATTGCCGCCTTACCGCGGGGCATTTCGCGCCATGTGGTGCGCTTCGTGCGGCTGGGCGGAAAGAAGACGATCGCCGTAAAGGAGATTTCTGAACCGGTCGCCTTCCGGGAATACGAACTGCTGCGGAGCCTGGTCAAACTCAATTTGCCCACGGTCACGCCAACCGCCGTCGTCACGGGCCGGGTACAACAAAACGGGGAACCGCTCAACGCGTGCCTCATCACCGACCACCTCCCCTACTCTTTGCCGTACCGCGCGGTGATCGGGCACGACCACCGGCGCGAAGCGATCAATCGCCTCATTGATGCTTTGGCCGTGCTCATGGTCCGTTTGCATTTAGCCGGGTTCTTTTGGGGTGACGTTTCTCTTTCCAATACGCTGTTTCGGCGCGACGCCGGCTCTTTCGCCGCGTATTTGGTAGACGCCGAAACCGGGGAGCTTTTCGATCCGATCACGGACGGCAAACGCCACTACGATACGGATGTGGCCCGCACGAATATTATTGGCGAGCTCATGGATCTGATTGCCGGCGGTATTTTGCCCGAAGATTTCGACGCGATTTCCGTAGGTGACTATTTTGAGAAGCGCTACCACGAACTGTGGGACGAAGTTACTGCCGTAACCACGATTGGCCACGGCGAAAAGTGGAAAGTGACGGACCGCGTGCAACGGCTCAACCGGCTCGGGTTCGACGTCGATGAGCTTTCTATTACTACCCATCCGGGGGCCAGCCAGCTAAATATTCAGCCGAAGGTGGTGGAAGCTGGGCATTATGCGCGCAAGGTGGAACGGCTTGCCGGGCTGAACGTGGAAGAAAATCAGGCGCGGCGCATCCTCAACGATATTGGCGAATACGCGGCTACTAACGATTTGGAAGGCCAGCCGGAAAGCACCGTGGCACACGCTTGGCTTCGGGATGTGTACGAGCCCACCATCGCCGCGATCCCACCTGAGCTTTCCGGAAAGCTTGAACCGGCAGAGATTTTCCACGAAATTTTGGAACACCGCTGGTTCATTTCCGAACGGCAGGGCCGGGACGTACCGCAGGCGGAAGCCGTGCAGTCTTTCATTACTGAAGTACTCCAGCACCGCCGGGACGAAAAGGCTTTCCTGGACGCTACCGAACCGGAAATCCTGCCGGAAGCAAACGAAACCCCGGCCGGTGCGGACGATACTTCGCCCACCCCAGCCGGGGAAGAAGCACGTGAGTAGCCTCGCGGTAGTGCGCACTTGCCTTAGGCGCTTACCTCAGGCCGCGGCTTGTTTAGACTGCGTACCTCAGGCCGCGGCTTACTTTAGGCCGCGGCCGCGGCGAGTAGCTCGGCGATTTGGATGGCGTTGAGCGCCGCGCCCTTACGCAGGTTATCGGCCACGCAGAAGAAGGCGAGGCCGCGGCCTTCCGGGGCGGCCTGATCGCGGCGAATCCGGCCCACGAAGCAACCATCCTTGCCGGCGGCCTGCAACGGATTCGGCAAGTCCACTACGTGCACGCCGGGGGCTGCACGCACTAGCTCGGTAGCCTGCGCTACGTCTACTTCTGTGCTGAACTCGGCATTCACGGCCAAGCCGTGCGCGGTGAAAACCGGGATACGCACGCACGTGCCCGCCACCCGCAAATCTGGGATACCTAAGATCTTGCGCGATTCATAGCGCAGTTTTTGTTCTTCGTCGGTTTCTAGCGAACCATCCTCTGCCAAATTGCCGGCAAAAGCTACCGCGTTGAAAGCAATCGGCGCCTTATAAACATGCGATTCCGGGAAATCCACGGCCGTGCCATCCAAAGCTAGGTGGCGATAATCTTGGGTTACGGCCGCTTCAATCTGCTCGGATAGTTCTTTTACGCCGGCCACCCCGGAACCCGATACGGCCTGGTAGCTGGCTACCGTGAGCCGCTCCAAACCATACGCATCATGGAGCGGTTTCAAAATCGGCATGGCCGCCATAGTGGTGCAATTCGGGTTCGCAATAATCCCCTTGGGGCGATGCGCGAGGGCTTCCGGATTTACTTCCGCCACTACGAGCGGCACTTCCGGATCATTGCGCCAGGCCGAAGAATTATCGACCACGGTAGCCCCGGCTTGCGCGAAAAGGGGTGCATACTTCTTGGAGGTAGACCCACCGGCAGAGAAAATTGCAATATCGATACCCGAATAGTCGGCACCGTCTACGTCCTCTACGGTCACTTCGTGGCCGGCATAGCTCAGCTTCGTACCCGCACTGCGTGCCGAAGCAAAAAAGCGTACGCGATCCGCGGGGAAGCCACGTGCTTCCAACAGCCCGCGCATTACCCGCCCTACCTGGCCGGTTGCGCCAACCACCGCAAGAGTCAAACTCATCGTCCTGTTCCTCCGTACACCACGGCCGCGTGCGCCGCATCCAAACCGAACACGGTGTGTACCGCGCGGGCAGCCTCTCCTAATACTTCTTCATCTACCACTACGGAAATACGAATCTCCGAGGTGGTAATCATATCTACGTTTATGCCCAGGTCTCCCAGAGCGCCAAAGAATTTCGCGGAAACCCCGCTGTGGGAACGCATTCCGGCGCCCACGATAGAAAGAATCCCGATCGAAGGTTCTACCTTAATGTCTTCAAATCCAAGTTCGCGTTTGCGGGCGTTGAGCGCCCCCACCACGCTATCTACGTCTGCGCGTGGCACGGTGAAGGAAATATTAGAGAACCCTTTCCGCGAAAGCGAAGTGTTTTGCACGATCATGTCAATATTGCCGTCTTTTTCGGCAACGGCGGCGAAGATCCGGGCCGCCACTCCGGGTTTATCCGGCACTCCCACCACGGAAATCTTCCCCTGGTTGCGATCTGCCGCAACTCCGGTAACCGTTGGTTCTTCAATTCCACCCGATGTGAGTTGTTGGCTGGTATCTTCCACTATCCACGTTCCTTCTTTGTTAGAGAACGACGAGCGCACATGCAAAGGCACGCCGAACTTGCGCGCAAATTCCACCGCCCGCAAATGCAAAACTTTCGCACCGTGTGCGGCCAGTTCCAAAGTTTCTTCATAGGTCATAAAAGGCAGCGGCGAAGCAGCCGGAACAATCCGCGGATCGGCAGTAAATACGCCGTCCACGTCCGTATAGATTTCACAGGCGTCCGCACCCAGGGCAGCGGCAAATGCCACCGCCGTCGTATCCGAACCACCCCGCCCCAAAGTGGTCACATCATTATCTTCGTTCACACCCTGGAAGCCGGCGATAATCGCCACGCAATTATCCTGCAAGGTGCGCACGATTCTTTCCGGGACAATCCCAATAATCGAGGCTGACCCGTATTCTTGATCGGTACGCACTCCGGCCTGCTGCCCGGTAAAGGCACGCGCTTTCACGCCCAGTCCGTTGACGGCCATAGATAGGAGGGCCATCGAAATGCGTTCCCCCGCGGTGAGCAAAATATCGAGTTCCCGCGCCGGCGGGTTATCCGTCACTGAGTGCGCCAGGTCAAGCAGATCGTCAGTAGTATCGCCCATTGCGGAAACCACCGCGATCACCTGGTTGCCTTGCCGTGCTGTTTCCGCGATCCGCGCGGCAACACGTTTTATCCCCGCCGCTTCCGCGACGGATGATCCTCCGAATTTTTGAACTATTAGCGCCAAAACAGCCCACTCCTTTTGCGGCTTTGCTGGCGTAATTCTAACGAGACTTTCACGCGGGATGCGCGGTTATCTCACGCCATACCCCAATGTGTGATGAGTCTTGCTCAGTTTTTCGGCGCGGCCGGCGGGTTTGGGTGCGCGGCGCGGCTGGTTTCACCGCCCGGCGTGGCAGGCGGATTTGTGTTCGCGGTAGGCCCGGTTTCAGCGGCCGGCGTGGCCGGCAGGTTCGGGGGCGTAACCAGCCCGGTTTCAGCGGCCGGCACGGCCGGCGGGTTCGGGGGCGTAACCAGCCCGGTTTCAGCGGCCGGCACGGCCGGCAGGTTCGGATTCGCAGCCGGCGGGTTCGGGGGCGTAGCCGGGTCGGTTGCGGCTTCCGGTGTGGCTGGCTGCGCGGGGGCGGCGTCGAACCCGGCTACCTTGGTGCGGCCCTCGAAGGCACGCGAGAGGGTGATCTCATCGGCATATTCGAGATCGCCACCCACGGGAAGGCCGGAGGCGAGCCGGGAAATTTTGATGCCGATCGGGCTGAGGAGGCGGATAATGTAGGCCGCGGTAGCTTCGCCTTCGATATTTGGGTCGGTGGCGAGGATAACTTCTTGGACCGCTCCGTTTTGGAGACGTTGCAGAAGTTCACGAATACGCAGGTCTTCGGGGCCGATCCCGCGGATGGGATTAATGGACCCGCCGAGCACGTGATATTTTCCGCGATATTCGCGAGTGCGTTCGATGGCCACGATGTCTTTAGCTTCTTCCACCACGCAAATGGTTTCTTCTGAGCGGCGCGGATCGGAGCATATCGTGCACACTTTTTGTTCGGTAACATTTCCGCAGATTTCGCAAAAATGCACTTTTTCTTTTACGGCAAGCAGCGCATCGGCCAGTTCTTTTACTTCTGCTTCGTCTTGTTCGAGCAGGTAGAAAACTATTCTTTGCGCACTTTTGGGGCCGATGCTGGGCAGGCGACTAAAGGCGTCGATGAGGTTTTGTACCGCACCATCAAAAATTCCAGCCATTAGTAACCGCTCTCCTCGCTCTCCGTAATTTCCTCAATAATCTGCGCCTCGAAAGTTTCGAGCACCACGTCCACACCGACCACGGAAGATTCCGAAATCTTCGGATCATCTGCCGAAACCGATTCCTCATCCAACCAGCTTGGCGAGCCCGGCGCCGGCGTGGCCGAAGCCGGATCCAGGCTATTGCCCGCCCGGTTTGCCGCAGCGCCCGCATACGCGGCAGCGCTAGCGAAAGTGCCGGTGGCTCCACTTGGTGACGACGCCGTTTGCCCCGCTCCCAGGCTACCTGGCCTGCCCATGCTACCGGGCGAAAGCTCACTCTTCGCCGTCGCGGAACTACCCGTTACCGGACTGCCGGCCGCCGCGACACCCGCTACCGGACTGCCAGCCGCCGCGACACCCGCTACCGGGGTGCCCGCTGCTGAGATTCCTGCTGCTGCGGATCCTTCCGCTCTTGGGGCTCCCGCACCGGTCTGATCTGCACCCGGGGTCCGTGCCGGGGTGGCCGGTGACATCGGCGCCGGCGCGTTGCTCGCGGCGGAAGGTATGCCCGGGGCGACCCCGGGGGCACGCTGCCCGCTTTGCATTTCCCGCACGGCCTGAACTGCCGAAAAGCCCGGGCCTTGCGGGTTTTGGTGGGTCTTGGGCATGGTCGGAATCCGGAAGGTCGGCCCCGGCGCCGGCGCTGGCGCGGGCGCAGGCGATTCCGGAGTTTCCGGCACTCCCGGAACTTCTGGAGCCGGACTCGGTGTTGCCGCACCGTCCGGCGTTGCCGCTACGTTGGCGCCGGCTTGGCTAGGCCCGGCTGTAGCTTGCATTTCTGCCGGGAAACGCGGCATGGGCATGCGCTGCATGTAGAAGGGAACTTCTTCTTCTTCCGGGTATTCCTCTTCCTCGTCCGAAATTTCTTCCGGCAAAGGCGGCGTTTCGCTACCGGCCGGTGACTGCGCTATATTCTTCGCGCCCGCGAACGCGGGCTCAGCTTTTGGGCGAGCATCATCACCTTCCGCAAGCTGTGCCTCCGGCACCGGACGTGCCGTAATGTTTTGCCCCACCACCTTGTTCGTAAATATCGAGAGGTGTTTATTAAGCCGCTCCAAGTTGCGCGGATTTTCCAATAATTGCAAACCGCGCTCGCCCGCAAAAGCGATAGTCACCGTATTTCCGTCCTGACTCACCGGGCGCGCCGGTTCTGCAAAAATGCCCTGCGCGAAGGCCCCCGACGTAGTGACCGCTTGCCACTGATCCTGCAAAACCCGCACGAAATCCGGTTCTTCGCGCGGCTTGCTCTCCACCTCTTCGTGCGGCTCGTTCGCTGCCTCTGCGGGAGCCGCGCCCGCCCGAGCCGGGGTGGCAACGCCCGCGGATTGTGAAGCCGCCGGAGCAGCCGGTACAGGTGCGACAGGCGCAGCTGTTGACTCAGCCGGTGCAGGTGCGGCAGGGCCGCGTTGCGCCGTGCCTTGTTGCACGGAAGCTTGGCGGGCCGCAGCCATAACGCGTTCCCGGGCGACATCGCGTGCCGATTTTCCGCCGGCCGCAGCTGGCCGGACCGGAGCCGTGCCCGGT
This sequence comes from Actinobaculum suis, assembly GCF_900618115.1. Lineage (NCBI taxonomy): Bacteria > Bacillati > Actinomycetota > Actinomycetes > Actinomycetales > Actinomycetaceae > Actinobaculum > Actinobaculum suis. Next base: position 509,637 of record NZ_UYIO01000001.1, on the reverse strand, counting down.
TGATCCCCGGCCTGCGAAAGCGCGGCGCGAGCTCCGGCGTCGTCGGTAAAACCACCACCGCCAAAACCGGCACCGTTTACCGCACCCCCGTGTTTTTGATACGCGGGAAGCAGGAGGCGCGCGCAAAGCAACTCGAGCTGCAAGCGCGGCGAGGTGGCGCCCGTCATATGCGAAAGTGCCTCATTGGTTTGTTCCGCACTATAAGTGGCACGCGCGGCGCCCAGAGCTTGCGCTTGCGCCACCATCTGTTCGTAACGGTCTTGGGGAAGGGAACCGAGGGCGTCTGGCGCGGCCTCCCCCGCCAAAGAAATCACTACCAGATCGCGGAAACGCTGCAGCAAATCAGCCACGAAACGGCGCGGTTCGTGCCCGGCGCCAATCAACTCTTCCACGGTGGCAAATAATTTGCCGCCATCTTCTGCCGCCACCGCCGCAACGGTACGGTCCAGCATCGCCGAATCGGTGTACCCGAGCAGTGCGATCGCCTGTTCATATTCCAGGGTAGAAGATTCCGAACCGCCCATGAGCTGGTCGAGCACGGACATCGAATCGCGTACCGAACCACCGCCGGCGCGCACAACGAGCCCCAACACGCCCGGCCCGGGGGTGAAACCTTCCTGGGCGCAAATCCCCGCCAAATATTTTTCCATGGTGTCTGGAGCGACCAGGCGGAAAGGATAGTGGTGGGTGCGCGAACGAATCGTGCCAATCACCTTTTCCGGTTCCGTGGTGGCAAAAACAAATTTGATGTGGGGTGGCGGTTCTTCCACAAGTTTCAGCAGGGCGTTGAAACCCTGCGTGGTCACCATGTGCGCCTCGTCAATAATGAAAATCTTGTAGCGGTCGCGTACCGGGGCAAAAGCGGCACGTTCCACGAGGTCACGTGCGTCGTCTACCCCACCGTGGGAGGCGGCGTCCATTTCGACGACGTCGAAGGAACCCGCGCCATCTAAGGCCAAGTCGCGGCAAGAATCGCATTGCCCGCACGGGGTATCGGTGGGGCCCTGCGCGCAATTCAGGCAGCGGGCCAAAATCCGCGCCGAAGTAGTTTTGCCGCACCCGCGCGGACCCGAAAACAGGTAGGCGTGCACGGTGCGATTAGCCCGTAAGGCGGCCATCAGGGGCCGCGTCACATGATCTTGCCCGATCACGTCTTGGAATCGCTCCGGTCGATACTTCCGATAAAGTGCCATGCTCACGCTCGCCAGTCTACGTTGCCGCGGCGCTCGTGTTGCATCCACTCCCCAAGGGTTAACCCACATTCGCAGCAAAACAGGGCGAATATCGCAGGGCCGGTACAGGCAGACACAAGCTGAGACAAGCCAGCTGGAGCTTATACGCTACAAATATCGGGCTTATAGGCCAAAGATCGCGGGGGCCGGTACGAACTAGCTGGGCCGCGCGGCCCGCCCGCGCAAAAAAAAGACGCCCCACGCACCCGTCAGAGCCCGCATACCCTTGCTGCCTTCCGACCCTGGGGGAGTTTTGCGAGATAACGCCGCGTGGGGAGTCACCGGTGATTCTACAGGCCCGGCCCGTCTAACCAAAACCGGTGTGGGTTATCTCGCCTCCCAGCAGAAAGGCACGCGGGCGCGGTAATACGGCCCGAAGAGGCGAAAGCAACGGAAATAGCAGCGTGAGGTGCCGGGTGACGCTAGCGAGCCCGAGATCTGGCCAGCGTGGGAACGGACCGGCGCGGGAGTAGGTATTGGCCCGCGCGAGGCCCAGGCGTGCGCAGCACCGGTAGGCGAAGGTTCGCGTGCTTTAGGTGTGCCATGCCCCGCCACGGGCGCGTAAAGTTAACGAGTGCGCGAAGCGCGTACTGGATGTTGAACAAAGGAGCACCATGGCATTCCTATCGGATGAGCTACTGAGCACTCTCCATGCACGGGCGGCCGCACACGATGCCGCTAACGAATTCCCTTTCAATGACTACGAAGATTTGTGCAATGCCGGCTACTACGCCGCCTTTGTTCCGGAAGAATACGGCGGAGCCGGTTTGAGTTTGGCGGAAATTGCCGCCGAGCAGACGCGTTTGGCGAAAGCCGCGCCGGCCACGGCACTGGGCATTAATATGCACCAGATTATTGTGGGTTTGGGCCGCTGGCTGGTACGGCAAGGGGTAGCCAACGGAGAAAAGATTTTGCGGGAAGCTGCCGCGGGCAAACTTTTCGCTTTCGGGATTTCCGAACCGGGCAATGACCTGGTGCTTTTCGGTTCCCTCACGCAGGCCCGGGAAGATGGCCAGGGCGGCTATCTGCTTTCCGGTACCAAGGTTTTCACTTCGCTCGCACCCGCTTGGGATTGGCTCATGACTTTCGGGGCGGTTACTTCGGAAACGGGCACGCAAAATGTGTTTGGCCTCGTAAACCGGAACGACGGCGGCTTTGAGATCAAAGACGATTGGCATGTGACGGGGATGCGGGCCACGCAGTCGAATACTACGGTGCTCCAGGAGGCGCGGATTGCGCCGGAAAATGTGCTCGGCTTGGTGAACCCCGGGCCTTCTAAGGAACCGGTAGTGTATGGCATTTTCTCTAATTTTGAGATTTTGCTGGGTGCTACTTATCAGGGCATTGGCGAACGGGCGATTGAAGTAGCGGCCGCGCACGTAAAGCAGCGTAAGTCTGTATTGCATCAAGACGTGTATGCCAATGATCCGGATATTCGGTGGCGTATCGCGGAAGCAGCACTCACCATGTATCCCGTGGGGCCGGCACTACGCGAACTGGCGCACAGCGTGGATAATGGCGGGGAGTTGAGCGACCCGGGCGAATATCCGCGTTTTTCCGCGGCCAAGAATTTGGCGGCGGAAGCTTCTTTGCGGGCCGTCAATGAATGCATCCGCGCCTGCGGGGGCAGCTCTTACTACGAAACGCACGAACTTTCCCGTTTGTACCGGGATGTGCTGGCCGGCCTCTTCCAGCCTTCGGATCAAGAATCCTTGCACTCGGCCTGGGCGAGCATGGTGCTCGGCCCGATCGAAAAGAAAAACTAGGCCCACCGGCCGCTCGGCGTTAATCGCTTAGCCGAGCGGCCAGTGCACAAAAACCGCTAGGCCACGGCTGCTAAGCCACGGCCGCCAGGCCACGCGGCAGATAAGCCGCCAGGCGAGTAAGCCGTGCGGCACGCAGCCGGGCGCCGCTTTCAAAGCGGCGCCCGGCTGCTGGCGTTAATGCCGCACGTTTATTGTTTTTCGGCCGGAACGAGTACGGCTCGCATGCGGCCATCAGCCCCGCGCTGCATTTCCACTCTGGCGGAGCGGCGCTTGCCCGGCCGGGAAGAGGCCCCGCTCGCGCGCCAGCCGGTTTGGGTGCCAGCCCGGCTACCTGCTCGGGCCCGAGCCCGGGAGAATGCGCCGAAGCCGCGCTGGGCTGCAAACTCGTCTTCGCCAGACCAGTCTGCGAGCACACCGGTGTGCGGGTCGATCAGTTTGCCATCTGCCCGCTGGATCGGTTCCCCACTTTCCATGGCTTGGGCCCAGGCCTTATGGGCCGTGGAAACCATGAGTTTGATCCGGTTGAGCTGGTTTGTTTCCGAAGCCCCCGGGTCGTAATCGATCGAAACCACATTGGATTGCGGGTAGGCATGCCGCAAGGCGCGGAACATGCCCCGGCCCACCACGTGGTTCGGCAAACAAGCGAAAGGCTGGGCGCAAATAATATTCGGCGCTCCACTTTCGATCAGCTCGATCATTTCCCCGACCAGCAGCCAGCCTTCCCCAGCTTGCGTGCCCAAAGAAATAATCTTCTGGGCCTGAGCTGCAATATGGTCGATCTTGGCTGGGACGTCGAATTTTCCGTCGGTGGCTGCCAAAGCATCCCGCATCGGCTTTTCGTATACCTCCACAGCCTTAATCCCCAGTTTTTGAGCGCTCCGCCCGGCCTTCGTGCCCAGCCCGAAGTGTTCCCACTTGTAATCGGCCACGTACATGCCCTGCAAGAAGAATGCGGCCAAGCCCGGGAGCACGGCTTCGCAACCTTCAGATTCGATGACCCGTACGGCGTCGTTATTAGCATCCGGGTGGAACTTCACCAAGATTTCGCCCACCAAACCTACGCGCGGGCGGCGCGGTTCATCGCGTAGCGGGAGCTCATCAAATTCGCGCACAATATTTTTGATAATCCACGTGTAGCCCACGCGCCGGCCCGCGGTTTCCGAATAACCGGAACGGAAGAATTCGCGAGTAATGGCATCCCACCGTTCGTACAGCCGCATCGCCGCGCCCTCTTCTACTTCGTACGGGCGTACGCGCAACAGCACGGTTTGGAGCAGATCGCCAATCACTACCGCTTGTACCGCCCGGTGTAGCAACTGCGGCGTGAGTTTGAACCCGGGGTTAGTTTCAATGCCCTGCGCGGAAAGTGCAATCACGGGCACCTGTGGATAACCGGCGTCCCGCAAAGCTTTCCGCAACATGCCCACATAGTTAGTGGCCCGGCACATCCCACCGGTTTGCGTGATCGCCACACTCGAACGATCCGGATCCGCCCCGCCCGTCACAAACTTATTGACGAGCTGGCCAATCACCATAATCGCCGGGTAGCAAGCGTCGTTGTTAACGTAACGCAAACCTAGTTCTACATCTTCGCGCGAAGCATGTTCGAGCACCTCGACGTCGTACCCGGCCCGGGAGAGAATCGGCTCAATCATACGGAAATGTACCGGTGACATTTGCGGTACATAAATCCGGTGCGTGCGGGCCTCTTCCTCCCCGAACACCGGTGCTCCCGCCGGCGTGATCGAGTAGCCTGCTTCTTCCTCGCTTTGCGTGGTATCGATATCCACCGAGCGCATGGCTTCGCCGTTCGGCGCGGTAAGTTTCCCAAACGACGCCGTCGCTGCGGCCTGTTCGGCGGCAGCTTGTTCGGCGGCAGCTTGTTCGGCAGCAGCCTGTTCGGCAGCGGCCTGTTCGGCAGCAGCCTGTTCGGCACGTTCGATTGTGGCCGATTGCAGGGAGCGCAAGCGAATCCGGGCGGCGCCCAGATTGGAGTTTTCGTCGATCTTCAGGGAAGTGTAGATATCGCCCGTCTTTTCCAGGATTTCTTGCACCTGGTCCGTGGTTACCGCATCGATCCCGCACCCAAAGGAATTGAGCTGCACCAAAGACAGATCCGGGGTGCGCCGCACTATGGCTGCCGCCTCGTATAGCCGTTTGTGGTAGGTCCACTGGTCGCGCACGTACAGTTCGTCCGTAATGGTCGATTCCGTCATATCCCCGGTAAGGGCATCTTCGGAAAGCACTACCATGCCCAGGCGCTGAATGAGTTCGGGAATACCGTGGTTGATCTCCGGATCAATATGGTAAGGCCGGCCGGCCAGCACGATTCCGCGCATATCGTGTTCGCGCATGTACTGGAGTGCCCGATCCCCTTCCGCCTTAATATCGCGGCGCACATTCTCCATTTCCGCAAACCCGGCATCAACCGCCTCGCTGGCTTCTTCCACGGTCACGCCCGCATAGGCGAAACAGTTCGCCAATTGTTCGGCCAGTTTTTGCGGATCATTGAGGGTCACAAAGGGATAGAGGAAGCGGACTTCCGGATCGTCCAAGCCCTCAATGTTTTGGTCCAGTACTTGCGGATAGAAAGCCACAATTGGGCAGTTGAAGGTGTTATCGGCGTCTTCGAATTGTTGGTATTCGTAATTCACGCACGGCATGAAAATGGTTTTGACCTTCTTGGAAAGTAACCATTCAATATGCCCGTGGGCAAGCTTGGCCGGGTAGCACACGTTTTCGGAAGCGATGGATTCCATACCGGTTTGGAACAGCCCGTGCGAAGACCGCCCGGAAATACGCACCCGGAAACCCAGCTCGGTAAGAATCGTCCACCACAGCGGATAGTTTTCGTAAATCCCCAAGGCGCGCGGAATTCCAATCGGCCCGCGCGGGGCGGGTAGGCCGCGCGGGCGGCGGTACCCGAAAATCCGCTCGTATTTATAGTCGTACAAGTTCGGAATTTCCGACTTTTTCGGCCGCTTTTCCAGGGAAGCTCCCCGATCGCACCGGTTCCCGGAAACCTGGCGGGTACCATCATCAAAAGTAGTGATCGTGAGTTTGCACCGGTTTTGGCAAATCTTGCATTCGCGCTGTTCGGTATCGAAAGCAAAACCGTCTAGATCCCGGCGCAACATGCTCGAAGTGCTACCTTCTTCCCAGTTGCGCTGGGCCGTCAAAGCTGCCCCGTATGCTCCCATGAGCCCGGCAATATTGGGCCGGATTACTTCCCTACCGGTGAGCAATTCGAAGGCACGCAAAACGGCGTCGTTCAAGAAAGTACCGCCCTGGGCCACCACGTGTTCCCCGAGTTCTTCCGGCGAACGCATCTTGATTACCTTGTACAGGGCGTTGCGCACCACCGAATAGGACAGGCCGGCGCAAATATCGGCCGCATTAGCGCCTTCCTTCTGCGCGGCTTTCACGGCCGAGTTCATAAACACCGTGCACCGCGAACCAAGGTCAACGGGAGCTTTAGCCTGCAAACCAGACTTCGCGAACTCGATAATATCGGTGCCCATAGTGGCGGCGAAAGTTTGTAGGAAAGAACCGCAACCGGCCGAGCAGGCTTCGTTCACGGAAATGGAATCCACCGCGCCATTACGGATCTTGATGTATTTCATATCTTGCCCGCCGATATCAATCACGGAGGTGACATTCGGGGAAAGGTGGGCGGCAGCCCGGTAGTGGGCCATGGTTTCAATCACGCCTTCATCCACGTGCAAGGCCGACTTGACCAAATCTTCCCCATAGCCGGTAACGGCCGCGCGGGCCAAATACGCCCCTTCCGGGATGGCTCCCATAATTGTGCGGGCCAATTCCACGGCGGCCTGCACCGGTTCGCCCTCATTGGAACCGTACGTGGAATGCACGATCTGCCCCTCGGCGCCGATGAGGGCCGTCTTAATCGTGGTGGAACCGGCGTCGATACCGAGCCAGAGCGGGCCGCGCGCCTGTTTAATATCTACTTGCGGCACGGTGGCCCGGGCGTGGCGTTCATCAAATTCGCGTTTTTCTGCCTCGTTTTCAAAAAGCGGGCGCAAAGTGGGCGCCGCCGAACCCAAAGACTGGGCGTGTTCCAAAGCGTCAATATATGCGTTTACCGGTTGGGCTGGCCCACTAGCTAGCATGGCCGCGCCCAAAGCCACGTAGAGCTGGCCGTTTTCCGGGGTTACAAAGTTTTCCACCTGCTCGCCCAGTACCCGCCGGAACGCTTCTCGCATTTGCGGCAAGAAATGCAAAGGCCCGCCCAAGAAAATAACGTTTCCGCGAATCGGGCGGCCCGCGGCCAGCCCGCCCACGGTTTGAATGGCCACCGCTTCGAAAACGGAAGCGGCAATATCTTCATGCCGCGCCCCCTGGTTGATAAGCGGTTGCACATCAGTTTTTGCGAACACCCCACAGCGGGAAGCGATCGGATAAATCGTCTCGTACTTTTCGGCAAGCGTGTTTAGCCCGGCCGCATCCGTATTCAGCAGGCTCGCCATCTGGTCAATAAACGCCCCGGTACCGCCCGCGCACGTACCGTTCATTCGCTGTTCCGGGGTGGGTTTCAGATAGGTGAGCTTGGCGTCCTCCCCGCCCAGTTCAATCATTACGTCTACATCCGGGTTGAGCCGCTCAATTGCTTCCGTGGAGGCCACCACCTCCTGCACGAAACCCACGCCCATGCCTTGCGAAACCGAAAGCCCGCCCGAACCTGTAATCGCCGCATACATGGATTCTTCTGGGAAAGCCTCTGCCACATCGGTGAGCAGACGCAACATTTCCCGCCGTACGTCCGCATTATGACGCCGGTAGGCCGAGAAAATGATTTCCGTGCCGCGCGTGACCACCGCCTTAACCGTGGTGGAACCTACGTCTAGCCCCAGCCGCAAAGTGATATCGGTTGCCGGCGAGGTTTCCGGAGCAGTTTGCAGCGAGGTTTCCGGGGCGGTTTGCAGCGGGGTTGCCGGCGCGGTTTCCGAGGCAGTTTGCGGCGGGGTTTCCGCGCTTGGCGCCGCCGCCGGCGCCGTCTTTTCCGCGCGCGGTGCGCTTGCCGGTCCAGTCTGAGCATTGGGAACGGGAGCACCCGTCATAGTTCTGTACCCCTCCGAGGCGAATCAGCGTATGCGATGTATGACTGCCCGCAAGCTCGGGTGACGCGAACCCGCGAAGCTACCAAAATGATCGTTCTGTAATTAGTACTTGTTCAACCATAACGATCGTTCTGGTCAGTATGTTATTTCCGCCTATTTCCGTGATGCTAATCTTGCGTAATTCACAGCGCGGTAGATTTGCCCACAACTTTCGGTAAATATGTCCATTATTTTTCCTAAACACACGCATTTTTCCCAATCCTCGCCCGCGTTTTACCCTAAATTCCTGCCTTAGCAGCAGGAATGTTCTTGACTTAGCGGCAGGTGCGCGGCATTTCCTTACCGGAAAACCCTGCAACGCCGCTTAGACTGAGGGTATGACGTCTCACAAATCTTGCCGCCAGGAGATCTTGGCGGCCACGCGCCGCCTGATTCTCACCAAAGGCGTTTCCCAAGTTTCTATTTCGGATATTGTGCGCGAATCGGGGACGTCTGCCGGAGCGATCTATCACCATTTTGAAAACAAGCCGGCGATCTTCAAAGAAATTATTGCGGAAGCTATTTCTGCCCCGCGCTGGGCTATCAATTTTGCTTCCGAACAGGCTCTGGCCCCGCACGATATTTTGACCATGGCTTTTGACGCGCTCGACGCCGATCCCGAACGCGCCAAAGTTCTGGTGCAACTGGGCGCCGCCGCTTTAGGCGATGGCGAATTAGGCCGGCTACTCAAAGATATCTACAACGAGTTTTCCACCAAGTTGCTCAACCTCATGCAGACTTGGGCCCGCGAGCAAGGCAATCCGGAAGCCGATATGTGCGGTATCGCCCCGCTCTTTATTGGACTTATCGAAGGCTATGCGATTCAAAGCATACTTTTCGATAGTTTTAACCACCGTGCTTACCGCCGCCAGGCAGTGGCCGCTATAGCGCATGTGCTGCCGCTAAAAAGCGCTCCAGCATCGCCGGCCCCTGCGGAGTCATAATCGATTCGGGATGGAATTGGACCCCGTACACCGGGTAGCGCGTATGTTCCACGGCCATAACTTCGGCGTCGTCGCAACTACGCGCGGTAACCCGTAACTCCGGCGGCAAAGTATCCTCCCGCACCGCCAAAGAATGGTAGCGCGCTACTTCTTGCGTGGCTTCCAGCCCGGAAAAGAGTACGGATTTAGTGTCGACGGCGGCCGGGTCGCTTTTCCCGTGCACCACTTTGTGGGCGTAGGTAATTTCTGCGCCGTACACCTCGCAAATAGCTTGATGGCCCAGGCACACGCCAAGAATCGGCACTTGCGGGCCCAGCTTAGCTATAAGCTCTTCGCTGATACCGGCGTCTTTCGGGAAACCCGGGCCGGGCGAAATCACGATCGCTTCCGGATGCAGGGCCGCGATTTCTGCTACCTGCAGGGCGTCATTGCGCACGGCCCGCACCTGCGGATTGAGAGCACCAATCACCTGGTAGAGGTTATAAGTGAAAGAATCGTAGTTATCGAGAAGCAGGATCATGGGAACACCACATTTCCAGGGCCGATGAGTTCTTCAGCTACGCGCAGGGCGTCTAGCATCGCGGCAGCCTTATTGACGGTTTCGCGGTATTCGGTTTCCGGTACCGAATCTTGCACGATTCCGGCCCCGCTGCGCGCCCACACGCGCCCGCCCGCTTTATAGGCACAGCGGATAGCGATGCACACGTCCAGGTTGCCAGAAAAATCGAGGTAGCCGAGCGCCCCGCCATACAGGCCGCGCCGGTCCCCTTCCAGTTCGCTAATGATTTCCATGGCCCGGATTTTTGGCGCCCCGGAAAGCGTTCCGGCGGGAAGTAGTGCTTCGACGGCGTCTAGCGCGTCCTTATCCGCGCGGACCTTCCCGCGCACTACCGAACCGATATGCATTACGTGGGAGAAGCGCAAAATCTCCATGTACTTTTCCACTTCTACCGTGCCGAACTCTGAAATCTTGCCAATATCGTTACGGCCCAGATCTACCAGCATATTGTGTTCGGCCCGTTCCTTTGGGTCCGCCAAAAGTTCGGTGGCCAAGGCTTCGTCTTCCGCGGGTGTTTTCCCCCGCGGTCGCGTACCCGCTAAGGGGAAAGTGTGGAGTACGCCGTCGGCAAGTTTGACCAAAGTTTCGGGGGAAGCCCCCGCTATTTCGATCGCGTCCCCCGAAAAATAGAACATGTATGGGGAAGGGTTGATCGTACGCAACACCCGGTAGGTATCGAAAAGTGAACCTTCGAAAGGCGCGGAAAGCGCATTAGAAGGCACGATCTGGAAAATATCGCCCTCGTGAATATAATGCTGGGCGCGGCGCACCAACTGCGTGAACTCGGCTTCGCTGAGCGCCGCGGTAATCGGCCCGGTAAGGCGGCCGTGCGTATGCGGGCTCGGCGTACCAGATACCAACAACTGAGCGAGCTCTTGCAGATGTGCGGCGGCGCGGGCGTAGGCGGCTTCCAGATCGGGGGCCTGCACATCAATATTGGTTATGAGCTGGATGGTTTGGGCGTAATTGTCGAAGGCGATCACGGTTTCAAACAGCATGAGGTCTACATCATTGAAACCATGCGGGTTCGCGGCCGCTAGCTGCAGCGAAGGTTCGGCGTATTTCACGTAGTCGTAGGCGAAATATCCCACCAGCCCGCCGGTAAAAGTAGGCATGCCCGGAATTTTCGGGCTGCGGTAGCGGGCCAGAATATCCCGGATTATTTGCGAGGGGTGTGCCGTAAATGTTTCCCCGGGAGTGATGGTGACTTGGCCGTCCCGAGCGGTAACTTCCAGGCTCGGATTTAGACCCAAAAATGTGTAGCGACCCCAAGTGTTATTTTGCCCCGCGGATTCGAGGAGGAATACGTGGTCGGAAGCATTTTTGAGGATCGCGAGCGCACCTACCGGGGTAAGAAAATCGGAAAGGAGGCGCATTGCCACCGGGCAACGCGTGTATTGGCCCGCGGCGGCGTATTCGCGCACCTCGTCTAGGCCGGGGTGTAATGCTACGGAATCGGTACACATGCGGTTAATAGTAACGCGTGGCAATGCGCACGCGAAGGTAAAACAAAATACGCGCAACCGCGCACCCCGCATATACTCCAAACGGTAAGCGACCGACATCAGAGCTACGGGCGATAACCGCGCGGGCAGTGGTAAGCCCCGGCAACCGCAACGGGCAAACAGGCATCAAGCAAACAGACAAAGGAAGGGCGGGAAACGAGTGGCGGAACACGAAAACGGCGCATCCCCGGAAATACCGCAGGGAGCGCTTTCGAAAGCAGCCGAAGCCGAGGAAGTGCAGGTTCCGGATTTTCTTGCGAACCCGCAACGCACCGATATTTTTCTGATCGCCATGCTCTTCGTAATATTCGTGTTTGGGATTGTGCTTATTCCCTTGCGCGCCTGGCTTTTGAACCACCCGTGGGCTTACACCTTGCTGGTGGGTGGCTACACTTCTTCGGTGCTGGGCGGGGCGAATGCTTCGGTGGGTGATGGCCCGTGGTGGGGTTATTGGCTGTGCACGCTGGTGGGCGCGCTGAAGTTCATGCCTTTCTACTATTGGATGGGCCGGCGTTGGGGCATGGACTTTATTGACCTGTCTACCCAGTACACGCCCCGCGTGCAACGGTTGGCGCGGCGGGCGCTGGCCTCGCGGCGCGCTCAGGTCTTCACTTCCTGCCTGGTACCGGTGGGTTACTGCCCGGGTCCAATCCCGACGTCGATCGTGAACGGCTTGCTTGGTTTCTTGCGGCAACGTGCCTGGCTAACGGCGCTCCTCAATATTTGTTCCCTTTTGGCGGTGAACGGCGTCTTTATTGCGCTCGGCTGGACCTTTGGAACTGAAGTGCTCGCGGTAGTGCAGCTCATCAACAAATACCTGCTCTGGTTTACCTTGGCGCTCATTGGCCTTGCTTTCTTCCAAGCTTGGCGCGGCGCCAAGAAAAACGGAAAATAGTCGGCGCCGCGCCCGGGCCTTCCGCTATCCGTACCGCACCCGCGCCTTCCCGCTACCGGGCTTGAAACAACCACCCACGGCGTCGGCGCCCGCGCCTAGCCCGCGTGCGCCCAGTTTTCGCGTACTTTGATGATCAGCTGGATTAGGTATTCGACGCCGGGTAGGGCCGGCTGGCGCCAGGCCACATCGAGGGGAATACTGGCCGGTGGGCTGATCGGTGCGGCAGAAAGGCTTTGCGGGATTTCCAAAGCGAAATCTTCGGGGACCAGCGAATAGGCCCGGCCGGTGGTGAGCATATAGGAGTACGCGCCCGAAACGCGCAAGCCCGCATGGGATATTTCCGGTTCGATCCCGGCCCCGTGCAATAGCCCCACCAAATAGTCGTAATAGCGCGGGCTGTTTTCCCGCGGCCAGATCAACAGCTTCTTATTACGTAAACTCGCTACTTCTACGGGCTTATCGGGATGGAATTTGCCGGGTCCAGAAACCACCCAAATGGCGTCCTGGCCGATCGTGGCCCCGCGCGCGCCAGGCGGGGCTTGTACAAAATGCCCGGCTACCAAATCGGCCTGCTCCCGGATAAGCAATCCTTCTAGTTCCCCGGTTCCCACTTCCAAAAGCTTCACGCTCGTGCGCGGGCTCCGGGTATTTGTTTCCTGGTCGAGCGCCGCGAGCACCGCCGGCGCTAACCGGTTCACCAAACTGGGAGAAAGCCCGAAACGGACGGTTTGTGTGGCCTGCGCGGCCCGGGCTAACTCACCCAGCTTTTCCGCTTCCCGCAACACCAGGTCCACTTGTTCTACGAGCGCCGCGCCGGCCGGCGTCAACCTCGATCCGGCCCGGGAACGTTTGAAAAGGACCACCCCGAGCGCCCTCTCCAAATTACGAATATCGTTACTGACCGTGGGTTGGGAAACCCCCAAAAGCTCGGCGGCCTTACCGAAGTGTTCAGTTTGCGCCAATACCGCAAAGGTGCGAAGCTGATGTAGCGTGTACTTCATAAGGCTTTCCTATCAAAGAATAGGTAAATAGGTCTGGTTCCAGCTCCTATTTTCGCATTAGATAAGGCCTAAGAGAACCATCTAGCATGCAAAGGAAAGAAAATGGCTTCCATTAAAATTGCTGATTCCATCGTGGCCGCGGTAGCGGCGGGCAAGCCGGTTGTTGCCCTCGAATCCACCATTTTCACGCACGGGTTGCCGCGCCCCCGCAACTACGAAGTGGCGCTCGAAGGCGAAGAAGCTATCCGCGCCCAAGGTGCCGTTCCGGCTACCATCGGCGTATACCACGGCGTGCCCACGGTAGGCCTCACCCCGGAACAGATCAAGGAACTTAGTGAGGACGACGACGTCTTCAAGGCCTCCATCCGGGACCTGGCTTACGGTGCTGTAACCAAGAAGAATGGCGGCACCACGATCGCGGCCACCACTTTCTTGGCATACAAGGCCGGTATCAAGGTCTTCGCCACCGGCGGTCTGGGCGGCGTACATCATGGCGCTTCCGAAAACTTTGACGAATCTGCCGATCTGTTGGCTTTGGCCAAGTATCCGATCGTACTGGTGAGCTCGGGTGCGAAGGCCGTGCTGGACATTCACGCCACCCTGGAACGATTCGAAACCCTTTCGGTGCCGGTAGTGGGCTACCAGACGAACAACTACCCGGGCTTCTACGTGGCCGATTCCGGTTACAAGCTGGCCAACCGCGTGGAATCGCCGGAAGAAGTGGCCACTATTTTCAACACCATGCGGGATATGGGCCTTTCGGAAGCGATCTGCGTGGGCAACCCGGTTCCGGAAGCCGAACAGCTCGATCCGGAAGGCTTGGACGTAATCATCGAAAAGGCTTGGCAGGCCCTGGAAGATCAGAACGTGGAAGGCCAAGCAGTAACGCCCTTCCTGCTCGAGTTCATTCGCCAGGAAACCAACAATGCCAGCCTGGACGCCAATGTAGCCCTGTACTTCAACAATGCGCGCGTGGCCGCAGATATCGCCGCGGCACTTGCCTCCTAAGAAAAACTGATGCGTCATGCTAGGTGTTATAGGAGATATTGTTCAAGACATCGTGATCTGGTTACAGGAACCGGTGCGCCCGGCAACTGATACCAGGTCTGAGATCACCATGACCCGCGGAGGTTCTGCCGCAAACGTGGCGGCCTTCGCGGGTAGCCGCTACCCCACGCGTTTTATCGGTTGCGTAGGCGATGACCTAGCGGGGATCACCCTCACCCGGGAACTGGAAAGCCACGGAGTGGAGGTGAAATGCCAGGTGGCGGACGCTACCGGAATGATCGTGGTTATGATCAACGACCATGGCGAACGGAATATGTTTCCTTCGCGCGGGGCTTCCGGGCAATTACAAACCATTGCCCCGGAGTGGCTGGACGGCATCGAATTGCTGCACATCACCGGTTATTCGCTCCAAGGCAACCCCACCGCCGATTCCGTGATTGCGGCCGCGAAGCAAGTGAAAGCACAGGGCAAAATGCTTTCCTTCGATGTTTCTTCCACGGGAATGATCGACTTTTTCGGTATCGATAAATTCAAAGAGCTAATGCGCGAACTGCGCCCAGATTTTGTTTCTGCCAATGAAGACGAAACAAAATACATGGACCTCGCGCACGGCGACCAGCCGGGAGAATTCCTAGCCGAACTGCCGGAAACTACCCTCCTGGCCCGGGCGGGTAAAAATGCCACCAAGATATTTATCGAAGGAAAACTGCACGCTACCGTGCCGGTGAAACCTGCCAAGAATCCGCGCGATATGACGGGAGCTGGCGATGCTTTCAACGCCGGTTTCCTCGCCTCATATTTGCGTCATCGCGATGTGATCCGCGCTACCGAAGATGGTCATGCGCTGGCCCGCCGCGTGTTGTACTCACCAGGTGCCACCGAACCACGCGAGGATGAGCTCGCAGACCTATAGTAATCAACCTATAGTAATAAACTTGCGCGGGCGGGCGGGACCATAGTTTTCGACTAGGCCCGCCCGCCCGTCTGAACCCCTACTAGCTCAAAGAGGAGCCACCTATGAAAACCACTACCTCCCGCAGAGTCGTGGATAAAACACCAAGTGTTCCGGTGCTTATGATCGCGCTCATTGCCGCGATCTTCGCCTTCCAACTCAACGCTTCCATGCTCTCCCCCGCCCTGGTGACTATGGAACACCAGCTCGGTGTTGATGCCAGCCAAATTGGCCTTACCCAAACAGCATTCTTCGCCGCGGCCGCGCTGTTCTCCCTCTTCCTCCCCCGCTGGGGCGACCTGATTGGCCGGCGCCGCATCATGCTGTGGATGCTCGCCATTACCGGAATCGGGTGCGTGATCTCCGGACTTTCCGCATATGTGGGCGGAGTGCCCCTATTGGCCGTGGGCCGCGTTATTCAGGGCGTGGCCGGACCGGTGGTTCCCATGGCACTGATTATGTTGCACGTACAGGTGCCCGATAATCGCCAATACGCCAAACTTATGTCTGTGCTCACCGCAATCAACGGCGGTATTGCGGGTGTGGATGCCTTGGCAGGCGGCTGGCTCGCCGATAAGTGGGGTTTCCAGTCCGTGTTCTTTGTGATGGCCGTGGTGTGCTTGATCGCCGTCTTCGCGATCTGGCACGGCACCGTAGAATCGCGCGCGGAAGAACAGGTACCCATGGACTGGAAGGGCACGTTCCCGCTGGTGATCGTGCTTGCCGCTCTCTACTTTGCCTTCAACGAGGCCGGCAAACTGGCCGAAGCGAACTGGGCGCTATTCGGCGCACTCATCGTGGTAGCAATTATTGCCTTCTGGATTTTCTGGCAGGTAGAAAACCGGGTGGAACACCCGCTAGTTACCACCACGTATTTGAAGCAACGCCGCACTTGGGCTCTGCTAGGTACCACTTTGCTGACCATGACCGGCGTTTTCGCGGTGATGAACGGGCTGGTGCCGGGCTTGGCACAAGACGCGACGGTAGGCCCGGGAATTAGCGCCGCGGAAGTTTCCTTCTGGACGCTTTCCCCGTACGCGATTGCCGGCCTGCTCATGGGTCCGATCAGTGGCCAGTTGGCCTCCCGTTTCGGTTACAAGCGCGTATTGCAGGTGGGTCTGTTGCTCACCAGTTGCTTGCTTTTCTTCACCGCTTTCGTAGCCGATCGGCCCACGCGCCTGCTGCTCTTGCTCATTAGCATCGCGGTGGGTATTACCTACGCGGGTATCGTCAACATTATGCTCAACGGTTTGGGTGTGGTACTCAGCCCGGCCGATAACCAGGGTTACCTGCCCGGCATGAATTCCGGTGCCTTCAACCTGGGTGCCGGTTTGAGCTTCGCGATCCTTTACGCGATCAACACCTTCGTGGGGCAAAGTGCCGACGTGCTTGCCGGCTACCGGTGGGCGATTATTGGCGGGGCGGCGCTGGTGCTGTGCGCGCTGGCCTTCTCCTCCCTGATTCCCCGGCCCGACGACGTTAGCGACTCCGCTTCCGCGCAAGCCTAAACTGCTTTCCGCGCAGGCCTAAATACAATTATTAGGGCCGCGGGCGGGGCACAAACCGGGTTTATACCTTGGCTTGGGCCCTGCCCGCGGTTTTTTAACCGGCAAGTTTTAGGCCACGACCCGTACTTTCTGAACTGTAAGGACTTTGGAACTAAAACGCCATACGTGATCTATGCGGGCCGCTGGCATTCTGCCCTAGCATTGCAACTTTTGTGACCAGGGCGGCACTACAAGTGCTACAGGTATGCGATAGCCTAACAATTCTGCTGTTTTGCACGCACCGCAAGAAAGAGAGTTAGAAGCCCATGCCTCACAAGACGCGGCCAACTGCATTAGACACCATTGGGTCGTTTAAGACCGCATTTTCTTCCGGACGGACGTTTATTACGGAAGTACTTGCCGGCCTGGTGGTGGCATTCGCAATGATTCCGGAAGCGCTCTCATTTTCGATTGTGGCGGGCGTAGACCCGAAGGTCGGCCTTTTTGCTTCCGCGGCGATTGCGATCACGATCGCGTTTACCGGAGGGCGGCCGGCCATGATGAGCGGGGCTGCCGGTTCGGTGGCACTTGTAATTGCGCCGGTAATGCGCGATTACGGCATGGACTATTTGATTGCCACGGTATTGCTTGGCGGCCTGCTGCAAATCATTATGGGTGTGGCCGGGGTGGCACGGTTGATGCGTTTCATTCCCCGATCCGTAAATATTGGCTTCCTAAATGCGCTGGCCATTTTGATTTTCTCGGCCCAGTTGCCGCATCTAATTAATGTGCCGTGGCAGGTTTACCCACTAGTTGTTGCGGGCGTGCTCATCGTCTGGTTGCTCCCCAAATTGACGAAGGCGATCCCTTCCTCTTTGGTGGCCATCGTGGTCCTCACCATCTTCGTCGTCGTGACGGGTATTGGCGTACCCACGGTTGGAGATATGGGCGAATTGCCTTCCTCTTGGCCTACCTTGCTGATCCCGCAGGTGCCACTGGCCTGGGAAACTTTGCAGATCATTTTCCCGTACGCCTTTGCGATGGCTTTGGTGGCCACGATGGAATCCCTGCTCACCGCGAATATTGTGGATGATGCGACGCAAACCTATTCGGTTAAGTCCCGAGAAACTTGGGGGCAAGGCATTGCTAACCTGGTGGCCGGCCTATTTGGCGGCATTGGCGGTTGCGGAATGGTGGGGCAGACCGTAGTAGGCATCCAGGCCGGTGCTCGTACCCGCCTTTCCACCCTGGTTTCCGGGATATTTCTCCTCGTATTGGTGGTGGCACTCGGCGATATTACCGGGCTGATTCCGATGGCAGCCCTGGTGGCCGTAATGCTAACCGTGGTGGTGAGCACCATGGATTGGAATTCGCTCAAACCTTCCACGTTGCGCGTGATGCCATTTTCCGAAACTTTCATCATGCTGGTGACGGTGATACTCACGGTATCTACCGGAAACTTGGCGATCGGCGTGATTGCCGGCGTGGTAGTGGCAATTATTGTGTTCACACATAACGTTTCCCAGTTCACGGAGCTAGAGCGGGAAAGCACTCCGGAAGGCACCACGTATCGGATCAGAGGGTTGCTGTTCTTCGCCTCCTCGAATGATCTCTTCTACTCCTTCGCCTTCAATGAAGACACTTCGCCGGTAACCGTGGACCTAACCGGAACCGTTCTTTGGGACGCTTCCGCGGTTTCCACCTTGCATTCGATCCACGAAAAATATCGCAAACAGGGCAAGACCATGCGCGTGACTGGCTTGCGCGAAGGCGGCCGTTCGCAAAAGATGCTGAACCGCCTCTGGGGTGTTGATTAGCTTTCACACGTGACCAGGTTTTAGCTGCCTGCAACTAATTCCCGGCTAACCGACTGCTAGCTACCGGCCACCGGCTAGTAGCTGGGGCGGCCACGGCCGCCTGCAACTTTTGGCAACTTGACCGCTACGGTGCCATATTCCGAGATACTGGAGTGGAACAAGCTACATCTTTGGTAAAGGAGCCAATATGTTACGTGTGAGAGAATCCCGTTCGCGCCAGGTTAAGTCGCTGAACGGCACCTGGGATTTCAAGGTCGATACAAACAATTCCGGCTTTGCGGAAAAATGGTTCGCCGGCCCGCTCGACACCAACCGCAAGATGGCAGTACCTGGGTCGTACAACGACGTCTTCATCGATAATGCCACGCATGACCACGTTGGTTACGTGTGGTACCAGACCACTACCTTCGCTCCCAAGTTTGGCGAAGATCGTCTAATCCTGCATTTCGGCTCGGCAACGCACGAAGCCACGGTGTTTGTTAATGGCACCGAAGTAGTGAGCCATGTGGGCGGGTACCTGCCCTTCGAAGCCGATATTACAGATCAGGTGCAGGCAGGCGAAGAATTCACGATTACGGTGGCGGTTGATAATCGCCTCGGTTGGAATTCCATCCCGCCGGGCTATGTGGATCAAGACGTGGACGGCAACGATGTGCAGCACTATTTCCACGATTTCTACAACTACGCCGGTATTCACCGCAGTGTCTCGCTTTACACCCGCCCCGCGGTTGCCGTACAAGATGTCACGATTGTTACCGACATTGACGGCACGGACGGTGTGGTGAAGTACGACGTCGTCGCCAACGGTGCGCAGCAGGTTTCGGTGCGGGTGCTGGACGCTACCGGCACGGAAGTTGCCGCTGGCGAAGGTGCCACGGGTGAACTGCGAGTCGCAAACGCTGATTTCTGGGCTCCCGGCCACGGCGCGCTATACACGCTCGAGGTGACGGCCGATAGCGACGTCTACCCGCAGCGCTTCGGCATCCGCACCGTGACGATCGAGGACGGCGTGTTCAAGATCAACGGCAAGCCGTTCTACTTCCGCGGTTACGGCCGCCACGAAGATAACTACATTCGCGGGAAGCAGCACGACGACGTTTCGATGATCAACGATTTTGACATCATGCGTTGGCAGGGTGCGAATTCCTTCCGCACCTCGCACTACCCGTATGCCGAAGAAGTCATGGACTACGCGGACGAACAGGGTTGGGTAGTAATCGATGAAACCCCCGCTGTTGGTTTGAACATGGGCATTGGCGGCGGTATCTTCGGCTCGCAGGGCTTCACCACTTTCTCCGAAGAAACGGTAAACAAGACCACTCAAGAGGCGCACGCTCGCGAAATTCGCAACCTCATTGCGCGCGACAAAAACCATCCGTCGGTCGTCATCTGGTCGATTGCTAACGAACCGGAAACGAACACGGACGCTTCCCGCGAATACTTCAAACCACTTGTCGAACTGGCACGGGAAGCCGATCCGACCCGCCCGGTTGGTTACGTGAACGTCATGCTCTCGACCCCGGACGTTGAGAAGATTACCGACCTGTTCGACGTCATCATGCTCAACCGCTATTACGGCTGGTATGTGAACACGGGCAAACTGAACGACGCCGAAGCGGCGCTACGCCGCGAAATCGACGGCTGGATCGAACGTTTCCCCGGCAAGCCAATCATCTTTACCGAGTACGGCCCAGATACGCTAAACGGCAACAAGGACTTCTTCGCCCGCCCGTGGTCCGAAGAGTTCCAGGCAGATAACCTCGCCATGTTCCACCGCGTGTTTGACGACTACCCGCAGATCCAGGGTGAACAGATGTGGAACTTCGCCGATTTCCAGACCGTTCCGGGCACCATGCGCGTGGCGGGGAACAAGAAGGGTATGTTTACCCGCGACCGCCAGCCCAAGCTCAATGCCTACAAAGTGCGTGAACGCTGGCTCCGGCTGAAGGAGGAACAAGGCGCCTAGCTCCTGGTCTAGAGGCGCTTAGCTCCGAGTTACGAGGCAGAGCGGGCAGGGCCTCACCCGCTGCGTTTATGTTTTTCGCAGAGCCGCCCTGCCTCTTGCACGCATCCCGCAGATGGGGAGCCTGGTATGTTTCTGGCTTTACCGGCCCGGACCAATACCAGGCTCCTTTTGCGTGCCGTGCTAACGCTATTGGACTACTGGGGCGGGGCCCTTTCTCCCACTTTTGTACAGCCGGAGCGGGGCCCGCGCTACCCCTATTGGACCACTGGGGCGGGGCCCGTGCTACCCCGCACCGCGAACTCAACCGGAAGCAGGAACGTTTTGCGCTCCCGGATTCGGCGGTTGTTGTTCTGCCAGATCAGCGATTCGGCCGCCTTGCGACCGATGTTTTCACCACCGGAGGAAAGTGAGGTGAGAGGTGGATCGGCAAGGGTAGCCAAATACGAATTATCGAAACCGACTACCGAGACGTCCTGCGGCACTGCCATGCCCCGGCGGCGAATTTCGCGGATGAAACCCACCGCCATCGCGTCATTAAACGCAACCACCGCGGTGCCATGTTCCGGCCGCCACCTGCGAGCCGCTTTCTCCCCACCTTCAAACATCGCTACGAGGCCACGCACCTGCCGCACGTAAAGTCCCCGCTGTTCGCACTCGCGTTGCAGAGCACGCCAGCGGAACGCGTTCGTCCATGATTGTTCCGGCCCGGCTAAATAGGTGAGCCGCGTATGGCCGAGTTCTTGCAGGTGCTCGCACATTTCGTGGACGCCACGTTTGACACCAGCAACCACGCACGTGTGCCCAGTGGCGTGCCTATTGATTAGCACTACGGGCTTTGCGCGCCCGAACTTACGGATCTCCGCGAGGCTCAGGTAAGAAATCGGAAAAGCGATGCCATCGAGGAACGGAAGCACCGCATTAAGAGTCCGCTTCTCGGTTTCGGGAGTTCCCGGGGAATTGATCACCACCATGCTGTAGCCCTTGGCCGCCGCGGCATCTTGGAAGCCCTTGAGAATATCGCGATAAACCGGATTCGCAATCTCTACCATCACGATTCCAAGTAAGCGCGGACTTTCCGATTCTTCCCAGTAGACCGATCCCGTTTGTTTGTAGCCGAGCGTGCGGGCGGCTTCATGTACCTTGGCAACCGTTTTCTCGCTCACGCGCGCCGGCGAGGAGAAAGTTCGCGAAACCGTGGAGGCCGAGACGCCCGCAAGCTTAGCGACGTCGTAGATAGTTACATTGGCGTGCTCGGTCATGGTTTATCCACACCCACTCTCACGCTCACGTGTTGCCATGCAGCCATAATATCTAGCCAAGCCTGCGCGCGGGAGAAACCCGGGACTATTTCAGGTGTTCGGGTGTTCGGGTGTTTTGGTTTGGGTGTACTGGTTTGGGTGTTGCTGATGTGGAAGGTACTACTGGCACTTGCCGCTATTGGAGCTTCCTGCTTTTGACGTTTTACCGCTACAGGCGCTTACCGCTACGGGCGCTTGCTGTTCCGAGATGAAAGTGCAGTTTTCGAAAAGGGGAGCGTTGACTGATCTGATCTGCTTCGCGCAAAGCCGTTTGACCCCTTCTCCTATGGCAATTGGGCTACGCTGCGTATTCCTCTGTATTCCTCTTTTATATACCGTTACACTTCGGCCAATCCACGAATAAGTGTTAGATTTCGCGACGGCGTTACCCTGCGCCACAATTTTGTGTCGGACCCTGCAGCTAACATGGGGGCTATGACGGCACAGGTTACAGGTTCAACGCTTACCGAAACTCAGCGGCGCCACAACGCGCAGACTTTCGCGGAAACGTGGCGCGGGCGCGGCTATGAAAAGGGCGATACCCAACAGTTCTGGGGTAATTTGCTGCGTTCGGTCATGGGCATGCCGGAAGTTCAAACCGTCACGGGCGTGCGCTACGAGGAAGGCACCTCCCGGCGTGGCTATATCGATGCCATCATTCCGGATGCGAAAACACTCATCGAACAGAAATCCATCGGCGTCAATCTTGATCATGCAGAAATGCGCCAAGGCCAGATGGTTACGCCTTTTGAACAGGCTATGAACTACGCGAATTCGCTCCCCAATTCGCAGCGGCCCGATTACATCATCGTCTGCAATTTCGCCGAATTCCGCATTCACAACCTGGACGAAGTGAAACCGGAAGAAAACTATCTTTCGTTCCGGCTTGAGGAGCTCCCGGAGCAGTACCATCTTCTCGATTTCCTCATCAACCCCGCTAATACGCGGCGCCACCGGGAAGAGAAAGTCTCGATGGATGCCGGCGCGCTTATCGGCGAGCTATATCGCGGCTTACGCGAGCAGTACATCGATCCGGATAGTGAACGCAGCCAGCATTCCCTCAACGTATTGTGCGTGCGGCTCGTGTTTTGTTTGTTTGCGGAAGACGCCGGTGTTTTCTCTAAAGATTCCTTCCACTACTTCCTCGCCAATACGCGGCCCGATCAGGTCCGCACTCGCCTCCTCGAGCTTTTCCAGGTGCTTGACACTCCGGAAGATGAACGCGATCCGTATTTAAGTGACGATCTCAAAGCCTTCCCCTACGTCAACGGAGGGCTGTTTAATTCTCGTACCTCCGGCCCAATCGAAATTCCACTATTCACCGAGGAACTCTATGATCTCCTGGTCAACCGGGTCTCGCGGGATACCAACTGGGCGGAAATCTCGCCCACAATTTTCGGCGGCGTTTTCGAATCCACCCTGAACCCGGAAACCCGCGCCAGCGGCGGCATGCACTACACCAGCCCTGAAGCGTACTGGGTTTTGTTCCGTTTCTTATACGGGGGTCAGCTCGCTGACCCGGGTTTGTTTGTATCTTGTGATGACCTCGTGTGGGGTGGTGTAGTTGAGTGATTCGTGGAGTCGTTCGGTGTTCTACCAGTGGACCCAGTTCAAGGTAGCCCATTCGACCTCGGTACATGAACTCCAGGACTGGGAGTAGATCAACTCGCTTTTGTACAGACCGTTGACTGTTTCAGCTAGGGCGTTATCGTAGGAATCACCGACCGAACCGGTCGATGACTTAAATCCCGTAATCAGCGAGCTTATCGCTGTAGGCAATTGACGTGTATTGCGAGCCGTGATCGGCGTGATGAACCAGACCATCAAGACCCTCTTTCGCGCCCATGATTGCCTGCTCAAGTGCCTCCAGTGGAAGAGCCCCGGTGGTCATGGATGAACGTGTCGCCCAGCCCACGATCTTGCGGCTAAAGACGTCGGTGACGAAGGCTGTGTAGACGAACCCTGACAAGGTGCGAACGTAGGTGATATCAGCAACCCATAACTCGTTGGGCCTGCCGGCTTTGAACTGCCGGCCAACTAGATCCGGGCGAGAATCTGGCGCTGGTGCCGACCGGGTGGTCACCGGCACCCGGCCGCGGCGAACACCGCTAATACCGGCGATTTTCATGAGCCTGGCGACCTGGTCGCGGCCAACATTCCACCCGGCACGGCGAGCTGCGTGCCACATTTTCCGTACCCCATACACGCCATAATTGCGAGTATGGATCGTCTTGAGCTCGTCGGTTAGCATCCGGTCTCGTATGCTCCTAGCGCTGGCAGGACGGCTTTTAGCTAGCCGGTAGTCACGGGAGGTGATAAATCCTCCCTCCAGACTCGCGCCCAATACCCGGCAAATCGGTCAGGCCCCGAAACGATCCCTATACTCATCAATATAAGCAATCATTATCGGGCCGGTCGGTCGAGCTTCGCTGCGAAAAAAGCTGAGGCAGTTTTCAAAATCTCGTTCGCCCGCCGTAATTCCGCGTTCTCGCGTTTTAACCTTTTGATCTCTTCGTGTTCTTCACGTGTTATTCCGCCTTTCTTACCCGAATCAATCAGGTGCTGGTCATACCAGCCCCGCAATGACTCATTCGATACCCCAAGCTTCGGGGCGATCTTTTGAATCGCCTGCCACTGCGTCACGCTCGGATCATCGCCTAGACGATCCGCAACCATCCGCACCGCGCGATCTTTAAACTCTGGTGAATACCTCTTCGCCATGTTCCTAATCCTCTCAAAAACAGGTAGGAACAAAACTCAGTACGCTTCACCAAAGCCCGCCAACGCCGTCCCAAACAACCCAAAATCCTAGCCAACCCAGCCCTTTTTAGAGCCGTGAAAAACAAACTCGCTAAACACTGGAGCCCGGAACAAATATCTGCTTGGCTCACGCGCACTTTCCCGGATAATAAGGCTATGCATGCCTGCCACGAAACGATCTACCAAGCCATCTACGTGCAAGCCAAAGGCTCCCTCAAACTCGAAGTCACACGCGCCCTACGCACAGGCCGTGCCCGCAGAAAACCACGCCCACACCACCCAGAAAGAAGACCACGTTTCCGCGAGCCTATGGTCATGATCAGCGACCGGCCAGCCAGCGTGGAAGACCGCGCCATACCAGGCCACTGGGAAGGCGATCTCATCCTGGGAACAGGCAACCAAAGCGCGATCGGCACTCTCGTGGAACGCGCCACCAGATTCACGATCCTTCTGCACCTACCAGGCCATCACGATGCCGGCGCCGTACAAGAAGCAATCATCAAAAAGATGCGTCACCTGCCCGCACTACTACGTAACACGCTCACCTGGGACCAAGGCTCTGAAATGGCACTACACAAGAAAATAGCCACCGCCCTGAACATGGACGTCTATTTTTGCGATCCACACTCACCATGGCAGCGCG
The DNA here is from genome assembly GCF_900618115.1 of Actinobaculum suis. NCBI lineage: Bacteria > Bacillati > Actinomycetota > Actinomycetes > Actinomycetales > Actinomycetaceae > Actinobaculum > Actinobaculum suis. The sequence continues at coordinate 484,687 of NZ_UYIO01000001.1, read as the reverse complement.
GTACCAACGAAAACACCAACGGCCTACTACGCCAATACTTCCCCAAGGGAACCGACCTATCCACCTATTCCGAAGCCTACCTCGACGCCGTCGCCGAAGAACTCAACGACCGGCCACGCAAAACACTAAACTGGAACAAACCATCAGAAAAAATACTCGAACTCATCAACACCTAACCGTTGCAACCACCACTAGAATCCGCCCAGGGGGGACAAAATCATGCCAGGACCATCCAGCCGACAAGCCCATCATCCCAGGAAATCATCCCCAACGGGCTCTTCAATAATGTAACGGGGTCTGGCTCAGAGTTCACGTTGACTAGTTCAAAGTGAGGGGGCGGCTTCTGCGCAGCAGGGTGCCACTGGCTCTCGTATCGCTCAGAGTACATGTAAAATCACATGGGATTGCGCATGGCGAATCAGTCTTAAATTTACATGTAAAAGACGCCGTGTTCTCGCCCTGGAGGCGGCTGGTTTGTGGGAAACTTGGAGGCGTTACGTTCGAGGTAGAGGGAGGCCGTGGTGGCCAAGCGACGCAAGGTTCCGATGCGCCATATCAACATCGGTGATCTCTCGCGCGGTCAAGCATCGCGCCTGATCAAAGAGGTTGCTGAGAAAGATGAGCCAGCCTACGTTCTGCGTTACGGCAAACCAATCGCCGTGGTGATCTCCAACGAGCGCTACGAACGACTGATGAGTGAAGGAATCGACCCGAGTGAGCACTAACAAATTCTCCAGCCACGTTTCATTGATCTGGAATATCGCGGAGATCCTGCGTGGCGATTACAAGGAACACGAATACGGCGACGTCGTGTTGCCGTTCACTGTGCTGACCCGCCTCGATTCGGTTCTGGTGGACACCAAGCAAGCGGTCTTAGATATCAAAGCCACCTCGGTGCCGAACAAGGTCAAGGAGCTGCAATACGCGAAAGCTACGGGTTACCCGTTTTGGAACACCTCGAATTTCACCCTGAAGACCCTGCTGGACGACCCGGATAATCTTGAGCAGAACTTGAGCTACTACGTGCAAGCGTTTGCTCCCGCTGCGCGTGAAGTGATGGAGGCATACAATTTTTACAATGTTATTGAACGCCTCGATAAAGCGGGCTTGCTCTATCAGGTGCTTTCCGAGTTCACGTCCTCAAAAGTCAACCTTCATCCGGACGTAGTCAGCAATGATCAGATGGGCCACATCTTCGAAGAGCTCATTCGCCGGTTCTCTGATTTGCAGAACGAAACCGCTGGTGAGCACTTCACCCCACGCGAAGTCATCAAGCTCATGGTCAATATCCTGTTCAGCCCCGATGAGGACATCGACCGGATCTGCACTGATGGGGCGATGGCCTCGCTCTACGACCCAGGGGTAGGCACGGGGGGCATGTTGTCGATTGCAGCCCAGCACGTCGCGGACATGAACGAAACCGCACGCCTTGAGGTGTTCGGCCAGGAACTCAATCCGCAAACCTATGCGGTGGCGAAATCGGACATCATGATCAAAGGCGAACGCCAAGAGCGCATCTACTTAGGTAATTCGCTCACTGATGACAAGACCGCAGGTAAGCACTTCGACTACATGCTGTGCAATCCACCGTTCGGGGTGAACTGGAAGAAGTACGCAGCCCCGATCCGCGAGGAAGCCGAGCGCAAGGGTTATCAGGGCCGGTTCGGCGCGGGCACACCCCGGGTCTCGGATGGCTCGTTCCTGTTCTTGCAGCACATGATCTCCAAGATGCAACCCTACGATCCCAACGATCCGGTCAATGCACCCGGAACACGGATCGGCATCGTCTTCAACGGCTCCCCGCTGTTCACCGGTGGGGCTGGCCAGGGCGAGTCCGAAATTCGCCGCTGGATTCTCGAAAACGACTGGCTCGAGGCGATCATCGCCCTACCGGATCAGATGTTCTACAACACCGGAATCCTCACTTACGTGTGGGTGCTCTCTAACCGTAAGGAACGCCGCCGTAAAAACAAGGTGCAGCTCATCGACGCCACCAACTATTTCCAGCGGATGCGCAAACCTCTCGGTGAAAAGCGAAAAAAACTCACCGAGGAAAACATTGCCGAGATCACGCGTATCTATGGTGCGTTCCAGGAAACCGAGGTGTCCAAGATTTTCGACACCGAAGACTTCGCCTATCACGAAGTCACAGTCGAACGCCCCTTGCGGCTCAGCTTCCAGGCCAACCCTGAGGCGATCGAGGCGCTTCAAGAATCCAAGACATTCGCTGCACTGGCCACCTCCAGGAAGAAGGCCGAACCAGCCCGTTCCCAGGAGATCGAGGCTGGCAAGCGCCTACAAGACGCAATCATCGACTCCCTACAGGGGCTTGACTCTGAGCGCGTGTTTCTCAACCGTGACGAGTTCACTGATGTGCTCCGCGAAGGCCTCAAAGAGCGAGGCCAGAAGATCAGCATTACTGTGCTGCGCAAGATCGTGGCAGAACTAGGTGTGAAGAATCCGGACGCGGATATCTGCCTCGATACGAAAGGCAACCCAGAACCCGACCCAGACCTGCGCGACACCGAACAGATCCCGTTCCGCGAAGACGTCGAAGCGTACTTCCAACGCGAAGTCATCCCTTACGCCCCCGACGCATGGATCGAACACAGCAAAACTAAGATCGGCTACGAGATCCCCTTCACCCGCTACTTCTACAAATACGAAGAACTCGGCGACCCGATAGAAACCCTCACCGAAATCCAAGCCCTCTCCGCAAGCATCCAAGCCGACATCGCCAAACTCTTCAGCGAGCAGGTGCAGTGATGCACGGTCAACTTGATGAGTGGATCGGAAACTTGCCTGCAGACTGGGATGCTGTCAAGACAAAGATGCTGTTCAAAATTCTAAAGCGACAGGTTCCCCATAAAGGGCAAACAATCTTGTCAATCACGCAGCGAGGGATCCGCCCAAGAAATATTTCTGAAAACGAAGGTCAGATGGCCGGTAACTACGACGGCTACCAGGAAGTATTCGCTGGCGACTTTGCCATGAACTCTATGGACCTTCTTACAGGTTGGGTCGATCAATCGCCGTATGACGGTCTCACTAGTCCCGATTACCGCGTCTTTGCTCCCACTGAGCCCGGTCGAGTTCATGGGCCGTTCTATTCGTATGTTTTCCAGAGCCTCTACTCTCGGCGAATTTATTACAAGTACGGCCAAGGCGTTTCCAACATGGGGCGATGGCGGCTCCCAGCTCAAACCTTCTTGAATTTCCCTTTGCCAAACCCCTCTCTTACAGAGCAGCAGACAATCGTCGAATTCCTTGACGTAAAGACTGCTGAGATTGATGGGTTGGTCGGGAAGATGGCTCGCCAGATTGAGTTGTTGGAGCGGTACAGGCGTGAGTTGATCGCTCGCACCGTGACCCGTGGGCTGGATCCTGATGCGCCGATGAAAGATAGCGGAATCGACTGGATTGACATGGCCCCAGCAGCCTGGAAAACGGCTTCGATCTCGGTCGTTACCGATGAGAATAAGGCCAAGAATGTAGATTTATCAGAGAAGAATCTGCTCAGCCTTAGTTATGGCCGGGTCATTCGCAAAGATATCGACCTCGCATTTGGTTTACTTCCAGCCTCCTTCGATTCTTACCAAATCGTCGAACCCGGCTACATCGTCCTTCGAATGACTGATCTGCAAAACGATAAACGCAGTCTCCGAAGCGCTCTCGCCGAGGAGCGTGGAATCATCACCAGCGCGTACATCGGTCTTAAGGTTCGCGGGCCAATCGTTAGTAAGTATCTTGCATGGCTACTGCGGTTTTATGACCTTGCAAAGGTGTTTTACTCGCTCGGCGGAGGTGTTCGCCAATCCGCAAACTACGAGGAAATCAGCAAGATTCCGATCCTCGTTCCCCCGGAGGACGAGCAACAGAAGATCGCCGATTTCCTCGAAGAAAAGTCAGCCCAGATTGAGTCGACTATTAAGGGCATCAAAAGGCAGATTGAGTTGTTGGGTAGGTATCGCAAGCAGGTTATTAATGATCTGGTGACGGGCAAGGTTCGTGTGGGAGAGGTGGAGTGATGGATACGTCTGAGCGCAGGTTTGAAGATGAGATCGAGTATTGGTTGACACATGTTGGCCCCTCTGAGTTCGATCTCTACGAATCGAGACCATCGGCCGGTTTTGATAAGCAGCTTGGTTTGTATCCGCAGGATCTGCTCGATTTTGTGCGAGAGATCCAGCCCCAGCAATGGGAGCGCCTGGAGCGCATTCATGGGGCGAAGGCTGGCGAGAAGTTCTGTAAACGGGTGGCTCGCGAGCTTGATCGGCGTGGCGTGGTCGAGGTGTTGCGCCGTGGCGTAGAAGACCTGGGGGCTCGGTTCAAGCTCGTGTTTTTTGCGCCTGGTTCGGATTTGAATGAGGTGTTGGCGGAGAAGTATTGGGCTAACCGGATGACTGTGGTACGTCAGCTGCAGTACTCGACGAAGAACACCAACTCCGTTGACACCGTGTTGTTTGTCAACGGTATCCCGGTGGTGACGATGGAGTTGAAGAATCAGCTCACAGGTCAGACCTATAGGGATGCTGTTGATCAGTACAAGCGTTCTCGGCCCGCCTCTGAAGTATTGTTCGGGCTGAACCGCCGCGCGGTGGTCCACTTCGCCGTTGATACTGACCAGGTGTGGATGACCAGCAAGCTCGCGGGCATGGACACGGTGTTTTTGCCGTTTAACCGTGGCTTTGAAAATGGTGCTGGGAATCCGCCCGTACCAGGTAAGTACAAGACGTCCTACCTGTGGGAGGAGGTGCTGGCGAAGGATTCCCTGCTCGACATTCTGCACAGGTTCGTCCAGTTCGTCCCGCATGAAAATGACCGGCGCAAAGACAAACTCATCTTTCCCAGGTATCACCAGCTTGATGCGGTGCGTGCTCTGGTGGCGGACGCCAAGGAAAACGGTGCTGGAAAGAACTATTTGGTGCAGCATTCGGCCGGTTCGGGTAAGTCGAACACGATCGCCTGGTTAGCGCATCACTTGTCGAATCTGCATGATGACCAGCAGCGGGCGGTTTTCGATTCCATCATCGTGATCACGGATCGGCGTGTGTTGGATAAGCAACTGCAGGACACGGTTTTCTCGATGGATCACACTGCCGGTGTGGTGGTGAAGGTTGATAAGAATTCCCGCCAGCTTACTGACGCGCTGGCTGACGGGGTGAAGATCATCATCTCGACGTTGCAGAAGTTCCCCTTCGTAGATGTGAGCAAGGTTGCCACGGCTGGCAAACGGTTCGCTGTCATCGTGGATGAGGCACACTCCTCCCAGACTGGTGAGGCGTCGGAGAAGCTGAAACAGGTTCTGGCGGATACCGCTACGGCGGGTAAAGAGTCCGAAGAAGACCTCTTAGAGCGCTACGCGGCCGCCGAGGCGCAGGTCGAGGCCGAACAACTCGAGATCGACGAGCAGATCGCTGAAGAACTGCGCACGCAGGGTCGTCAAGAGAACCTGTCATTCTTCGCATTTACCGCCACCCCGAAGCAGAAGACGCTGGAGATTTTTGGTACCCCGATGCCAGATGCGACCCCGCGCCCGTTCCACGTGTATTCGATGCGGCAAGCCATAGAAGAAGGCTTCATTCTGGATGTGCTGCAGAACTACACCACATACCAGACGTACTACAAGATCGGTAAAACCACTGCCGATGACCCTGAGTACTCCACCAAGCAGGCGAACAAAGCTCTGGGCAAGTACTTGAGCCTGCACCCGTACAATCTGCGACAGAAAGCAGAAATCATTATCGAGCACTTCCGTGCCAACGTCGCCCACAAGATCGGCGGCCAGGCTAAAGCGATGCTGGTGACGGGTTCGCGCTTGCACGCGGTACGCTACTACTTCGCCTTCCGCGACTACATCAAACAGAAGGGATACACGGACCTTGGCGTCCTAGTTGCGTTCTCGGGGGCTGTCGAAGATCAGGGGGCGGAGTACACCGAGGAACAACTCAACCAGATTCCCGAAGCCGAGCTGCCCGAAAGGTTCGCTACCGGGGAGTATCAGCTGTTGCTCGTTGCAGAGAAGTACCAGACCGGCTTCGATCAGCCGCTGCTGCACACCATGTACGTCGATAAGAAACTACACGGGGTGAAGGCCGTGCAGACCCTGTCGAGGATCAACCGCATGCACCCGGGCAAGACCGACACATTCGTGCTCGACTTCGTCAACACTGCTGAGGAGATCCAAAAGTCGTTCCAGGACTACTACATTTCCACCGGTATCACCGAAGAGACTGATCCGAACATCGTCTACGACCTGTACCACTTCCTCGCCTCCTACCACCTGTGGACGGACAAGGAAATCGAGGGCTTCACAAGAGTGTTCTTCACCCAGCAGACGAAGCAGACCAATCTCGATTTCAGCCGCCTGAACGCCTACCTGGATCCTGCGGTCGCGCGTTTCAATGAGCTCGAGGATGAAGACAAACTCGAAGTGCGAGCACGGATGAACAAGTTCAACCGCAACTACGACTTCTTGACCCACATCATTCGCTACGACGACGAGCGGCTGCATCGTTTCGCCGCCTACACCAAACTCCTCGTCCGGAAACTCCGCATCGACGGTGATCCCGCCCCGCATCTGGAAGACGAGGTTGCACTGCAGTACTACCGCATCCAAAAAGTCTACGAAGACTCAATCGACCTCATGGACGAGGAAGGCCAACTGACGAACAACCCCGACACCGCAGGGGCGAGCGAAGACGAGAAAGATAGCCTGTCGAACATCATCTCGAAACTCAACGACCGCTGGGGAACCGAGTTCACCCACATGGACAAGGTCATCGAACAGCTCACCGAGGACATGATCGAAGACGCCGAGATCAAAGCTCGCGCCCACAACTCCCTGGACTTGGGGCCCGACCCCCGGAAAGTGGACATGGGGGTGGTGTTTATGCTGCAAGGTCAAGTGTAGCTGACGCGTGTTTTTCGAAGGTGTCTGGGGCCTGGTAATTGCACCAGGTGTGCAATCGTTTCGTGTTATACCGAGTACACCACGCAAAGACCTGCCGGCGGCAGGAGAGCATGTTGGGGAAAACCTTCGCATTTTTGAGAACTTCTCGTTTGAGCGTTGCATTAAATGACTCTGCCAGCGCGTTATCGGCACTACTGCCTACAGCTCCCATGGATTGTTGTACTCCCAACTGGCGGCATGTTTCTTGAAATACAGAGGAGGTGTATACACTGCCGTGATCAGAATGGAAAATCGTTCCACGCAAGGATCCTCGCTGGTCTGCGGCCATCAGTAATGCCTCTCGGGCGAGTTCAACACGCATGTGATCTGCAATCGCAAAACCGACCAGTTTCCGGGAGAAACAGTCAATCACAGTAGCCAGATACATATTCTTTTGCCCGGCAAGGGGAAGATATGTAATGTCCCCGACAAGCTTGTCGTTAGGCCTGGCCGCGGTGAAATCACGCTCGAGAAGATCATCAAAGACCCGCTTATGTGGATCACTGACAGTAGTGCGAACACGACGTTTTTTCGTAAAACCTGCCAACCCGAGAGCTTTCATCACCCGTGCTACGCGTTTGTGATTTACCGGCTGGTCCGGGGTCTGCGCAGTAAGCAACGCGGCTATACGTTTAGCACCATACAAGCCACCTTCCGCCTCGAAAGCGATCCGAATTCGCTCCCCTAGCAGCCCGTCAGCGTATACCTGTTGCTCGCGCCGGGCCGCATTTGCGGCCCACTTGTAATAGGAAGAACGCCTTACTTTCAGTACGGTACACATCCGCTTGACTGAGAACTCAGTACGGTGGTCCTCGATGAACTTGAAGCGGATCACAAGCCCATCTCCTTCGCGAAATACTGCGCCGCCTTGCGCAAAATATCGCGTTCTTCTTTCAAAAGCGCGTTTTCCTTTTCGAGTTGTCGGATTCTCTCTGCTTCAGATAAGACCCGCGCCGCCTCTGCTTCTTTGCGCCGCCTGGCCCGCACCCCGGTGCCAAACTGGTTTACCCAGTTTTGCAGCGAATTACGATTAATTCCCAGATCAGAAGCAACCTGCGCCATTGAAGCCTCGCTGGACTCGTACGCGGCTACCGCGTCTTTCTTGAACTGCGCGGAATATGTTTTACGGGACATGGTAGAAGACTACCTTTCTCCGGCTGAACGCCGGGGCTAGCCTATGTCCACCAACAGGGGGTCAGGTCCTTGTTCTCCATCGTCTACTCTGAGCGCATCCAAGACATCGTCCTTGACCGCATGAACCAAAACCAGGACTTCGCGATCAAGTACCTCTCAGACGCCCAGTTCAGAGCCGACATGGATCGTGTCTTACTACCACTGATCCACTCACGCCTCAACAACAAAGACTAGAAGAAGCCACAACGGTGGTGCTCCGTTGTTGAGTCGGGCTTGCGCCGTAACACACCAGCTGTTAGCCTGTTAGCTAACAAGCAAGGAGGGAAGATGGATACGCGTTTAGAGTTCGGGAAGTTCCTCGCTGACCATCGCAAGCGGCACGAGTATACGATGAGGCAATTTGCCGACATGATCGGAGTGACCGCACCGTATTTGAGCGACATAGAAAAAGGGCGTCGAGCAGCGCCAGACACCAAGCTCGAGGACATTGCAGCAGCGCTAAGGCTTACCAGCGCCGAACGCGAGCACATGTTCGACCTAGCTGCAAGGACTCGCGATAACCAAGTGTCTGCTGACCTGTCGGGTTACATCATGGAGACCAATCTTGCACGCGTTGCCCTTCGGCGCGCCAAAGAGCGCGATCTGAGCGATAAACAGTGGAAGAGCATTATCGACATTATCGAAGGCGAGGATTCAAACTAGTGAGCCTTCAGCCCGCATATATATCAAAAGAGAAACTTGAGTTGAAAGCGGAGAAATTGCTCGCCACATATCGAGGTGGCTCACACCTAGATTCTCCCGCGCCACTCGATATTGAGAGTTTCGCCGAGTTCCACCTCGAGGCGACACTTGATTATCACCGGCTATCAGAAGATGGAAGCATTCTCGGAATGTCTATATTCCAAGACTTATCAACTCCGGTGCTCGACAGTCGTGGCCGAGCCATAGACGTGATGTTTCCTGCTCAAACGATTGTCATTGACCATGATGCGCTAAGTGATTCGCCGGAAAGTCGAATGCGCTTCACCGTCGCACACGAATGCGCTCACCTGATTCTGCATCAGCATATCTACTATCGCGACCCGACGATGAAGTGTTCTAGCAATAACAGCTACCGCCCCTTCACCATCGCTACCGAGGAGGTAGCTTCCGAGGCTTTTGATCGAGCCGAGTTTCAAGCAAATTACCTGGGTGCAGCGCTGTTGATGCCGCGCACGCCATTTAAGCAAGCGTTCCGGGCGCAGGTTCCCGGCAGCTGGTACGATCTTTCTAGCTGGAAGAAGAAAGATGTCATCCGCGAACTTGCCAGCACTTTCGAAACGTCACTACACGCCACCGCTCTGCGAGTAAAAAGCCTTAGCCTCGCGATTTAAAGTCGAGAGGGCATATTTTTTTCATCATACTGTAAGCACATTAGCGAACTTGTAAACATGAGAGGTTATATGTCAAGCTCTAGATGCTCACATTCGGAGGTGTTGCAAGCACCTTTGCCGAATCTCGTTCTACCTGAGCACATGGGTGTACTACGTACGAGCAATATGGAGAGCCGAACGATTACACCATCCAAGGATTGGAGGGACGTCGGTAACTGGAGATTGCTAAATGGGTTAAAACTTGCGCGCCCATACGACATCCCGATCATCGAAGGTTGCGAGGAAGTTCCTGAGTTCTTGGAAGTATTCTCAGAGACCACAAGAGGCGGCGAGATCAAGCCAGGGACGTGGGTACATTTTTATGAAGATGATCAGAAGTTTGTTAGGTTTTGGAATAATCCTGAAAAGTACCTACCTCGCCTCAGCGAATATTCAGGAGTCGTTAGCCCTGATTTCTCGACCTACGAGAATTTGCCTATTTGCGAACGAATGCACGCAACGTATAAGAATCAACTACTGGGTGCATGGCTGGAAAGGAATGGGGTTCAAGTTATCCCGAACGTTCGTCTAACTGGACGAGAGTCCGTCTCCTACGCACTGGCAGGTGTGCCATCTTCAAGGACGCTTGCAGTAGGGACTCACGGATGCATCAAGAAATCGAACAGTATGCATCAATTTCGGGAGGAAATCAGTCTAATTTGCCGTCTGAAGATGCCTACAGATCTCGTTGTGTACGGATGCTTGCCTAGGGCTTTGAGAGAGGTTCCGCTTGAACTAGGGATACCGGTTCATGTGTTTTCCCCAGACACTTGGCAGAGGTCCAAGAATCGAGGTGTGGCATGAGTAAGCCTCGAAGCAAAATGATCGACTACAAAGGTCGTATATTCCGAGCTGTTCGGGGTTTCACAACCGAGGTGCATTTTGGAAAACAATCGAAGCATCTTCCTGGACAGCAAGGCTATGATCCGAAGAGGTCACCCATTACGCTTGATATCACCCAAATTCAAGCATTAGTAGAATTAAAAGCCGGTACCGGAGAATGGTGGGGCAAGAATCGAGAAGTGATCGATTGTGGGGTTATCGTCGGTCTCTATCGTGATGTCCGAACTGGCAAGAGTCGTCCCACTAGCCGAGCCACCATCCACTATTCCCAAACAGGCTGCCATCTTGTTCCTGCCCACCCTTTGACAAGGAGTTGATCCCAATGTACCTGCATGCAGAAGAAGAATTTCAGGTTTGGCCCGTAGAGGAGTATGCAAGCGCGAATCTAAACAACCCTCTATCGATACTTTTTGAAGATGGCGAACATTACTCAGGGGTATTTTTTACAGCAACAGACTCCGACAATGGTGGAGAACTGGACATTGATATCGCAGATCCGCGTTACGATGAATTCCATCAGGTTGTTTTTGAGATAGTCGAGCCTATTAAAGCTGGGCGACGGCGTTACGGAAAATACCTCGCTATCGATTATCGTGATTTCCCGGTTCTGATTACGGATCTGATAAGCGGTGTCGTTGTGTACTCAGTAGGTCAGGATCCATCACGAGCCAAGTGATGCGGGTATTTCTTCGGAATCATCGGCCAAGCCTTTGGCCTGGGCTGGATTAAATAGACCATGCGATTTGAGCGTGTCTTTCGTGACAGCCCCTGTTGGGCAGGATGACTGGTAATCATGAAGAAATTCTCGAAGCACACCCCTGAGCAGATTGTGGCCAAGCTGGAGAAAGCCCGGGCTGGCCTGGGCTGGATTAAATAGACCATGTGATTTGAGCGTGTCTTCCGTGACAGCCCCTGTTGGGCAGGAAGACTGGTAATCATGAAGAAATTCTCGAAGCACACCCCTGAGCAGATTGTGGCCAAGCTCGAGAAAGCCCGGGCCTTGAAGGCCTCGGGTAGTACTGTGGCCGAAGTCTGCCGTGACCTCGGCGTCAGCGAGGCAACCTACCATCGCTGGGTCAGGCAGTACGGCAACATGTCCCGCAGCGAAGCCCGCCGCTTTAAAGAGCTGCAGGAAGAAAACACCAAGCTCAAGCGCTTACTCGGGGAAGCTGAGTTGGAAAAGGCGCTGCTGAAGGAGCTTGCGGAGGGAAAATTCTGACCCCGGCACGCAGGTATGAAGCCATCGATTACGCTCTATCTGTGGGTTATTCGGTGCGCTTTGCCTGCCGGGTCGTCGGGGTATCCACAGCGGCGTACTACAACGCCCGCAAACGCCACCAGAAGCCTAGCGCGGATAAGTACGCCGCTGTGCGTGGTGGTAGACCTCGGGTGTTGCGTATGGATGGTGTTGCGTATGGATAACGGCCCGGAGTTCATCAGCCAAGAGCTGACTCAATGGGCAGCCAAGCAAGACACTATCGAAGCGTTCATCCCACCGGGAATGCCCTGGCATAACGGGTTTGTGGAGTCCTTCCACAACCGGCTACGTGACGAGCTGCTAGAAGACGAGATGTTCGACGACCCTGCCCACGCGTCGCACTGCCTGCGACTGTGGTCAGAGCGTTACAATAAGCATCATCCTCATTCGAGCCTAGGATTTATCCCACCGACTGAATACGCCAACCAATGGCACCAAACCCAGGAAGGCACTCAAACCGACCGGTCCTAAAAACTAGCCCGGCCCATGCGGGCGACACAAAATGACAAGTACTGCTACCGGAACTGTATGAGACATTCGGAGTAGCCACGGAAAGTGTCTGCTAAACAAAGGCCTCCCCGTAGGAATTATTCACGCTCTCCCCGTAACACCATCAGATCCGCGCGCCGATCCGCAATAGAAATGAAAGCCCAGACGCGAGTGGAAACCACCACCCCACCGACAATCCCTCTAATCCAGTATCAACAAAACAAGGGTAATCCCAATCACCCCCATGTCCACTTTGCGTGGGGGCCTTCTTCGTTTTCTTTTGCTACAACAAACCGGTCAATCTCCAGGTAGGGCCCAATTCAGGCTTCGTGAAGCCCGGTCGCCTGTGCTTCGAACATTTCTCTGTAGAGCCCGCCCTGCGCCATCAAGGCGGCATGTGTACCCGATTCCAGAATTTCGCCGTTGTGCCACACAAGAATCAGGTCCGCATTCTTGGCGATACTCATCCTGTGCGTGACGTAGAAAGTAACGTTCGCGTGCCCGGTTTTATCGAGGAACACCTTCGCCAGTTGCTCTTCCGCAAACGCGTCTAGGGCACTCGAGGCTTCGTCGTAGGCAATTCTTCCGGCCTGCGCGTACCGCAATTGGAAGCGCGCGCGAGCCACCGCCAGGCGTTGCCATTGCCCGCCCGAAAGGTCATGCGCACCTTGCCAACGAGTGCCGAGCACGGTGTCTTCACCCTCCGGCAAATCCGCAAGCACGCCCCCAAGTTGCACTTCCTCCAGCGCTGCGCGCACCGGATCAGCTTCCCGCGTGAGGTTTGCATCCTGACCGGCCTTCGGTTCTTGCACGAGGTTTGGATCCTTAGCCCGGTTGGCCAGCTTCGCCACCCGTTCGCGTGAGAAGGCCACGTTTTCCATGACTGTTGCTTCGTAACGTAAGAAGTCCTGTAAAGTCGCGGCGACGCCGGTGGCCTCACCTTCCCACTCGCATACGCCGGCGCTTGGTTGCCGTAGTCCGAGCGCAAGATCAAGGAAGGTGGTTTTCCCGGATCCGTTGCGGCCGACCAAAGCAACCGTGCTCCCGGCCGGAATCTCAATGTTTACATCGTGGAGCGCATTTTCTTCCGTGCCCGGATATCGATACGTCAAGCCCTCACAGCGCAAGGCCACCGCGCATGCCTGCGCAGGCGCCGCGGAAACCGGAGGCTGGCCTGCCACTTCCGCGTGGCCCTGGCCCGCAACCTTCGTCTGCTCGCGGCAGGCGGGCGCTTCCGTTGTGTTTTCCCGAGCAGTTTCGGCAACGCTGCCCGCGTTTGCGTGGCGTCCTTCGGTGGTAGAAGTAGCCGCGTAGTGGGCGCACTGCTCTTCCACCCACAGGGCGCGGCGGACCGCCCGCGTTGAGCCGAGCAAACCGCGTAGCAACTGCGGTACCGCCCAAGTAACGTCCTTGAGCTGCAAAGTAACGAGGAAGGCACCGGCCAGGGCCGCAGCCATGGCTGCGCCCGTCGTGATTCGCAAGGTCAAGAAGATAATGACGACGGCGGTAACGAGTGGGACGATGAGCGTGGGCAAGGCTATGGCCCGATATCGGGTACCAGCCGCTCGGTCATAAGGCGCACGCCAACCCCGCAGCGTTTTTGCGAACCTATCGCGCAGATACGCGCCGGCATGCCACAGGGTGCTTTCATTACGTGCCAGCGGTGTTTCTACAGTCTCGTAGAGAAGATCGCGGCGCTCTTCCTTGCTTGCTGAGGCCGTTTCTGCCTGCTCATCCACGGCGTCTAAACGGTTTTCTATCAGCAGCGCGGGGATTGCCCCGAGAGGAATCACCACCAGCCACGGCCAGATTAAAACTGCCGAAACCGCAACTCCAATGAATTGCATGATGATCCGCAAAGCAGAGAGCCACCCATTCGCGATCTGCGCGAGCAACCCGGCTCTTTGCGTGAGCAATTGAGTTGCGGCAGCTAGTTGTGGCTCGGCCAACTGGTCTACATACGGAACTGCCGCGAGCCCGCGGGCGATCGAAGCATCATAGGAATGCCCGACCGCACGGATCACGTTGAGCCGCGCCGTCGTACCTACCACGGTGGCGCAAATATTGAGGAAAACGACGCCGGCTAGAATCCCGGCGCAGATGCCCATCATCTGCGCATTATGTTGTAATGCTCCTTCCACCATGAGAGTGACGAATACCGGGGCAAGCCCTCCGGTCAGAGCCGCTAGAGGCTCAATGAGGGCCAGCAGGAAAGCTTCGCGAGCACTGCGCCAGGCTCGGCGCATCACGTCCGAGACGGCGCGGGCGCGGGAAATATCGCGCGGTGAAGACATCCGTGCTGGTGGAGAAGACTGCGAACTATCCGATGCTTGCGGTTCTGTTGCACGCACGACTACTCACTCTCCTGTCCGTTGTGCGAAGTATGAGCGACTTCCGATGTGCTGCGGGTATGTGCGTTAGTGCCAGCAGCTTGGGGCATTCCGGCTGTTTCCCGCGTGCTGGTGCCGGCAACGTGCCGCGTGCGGATGCCGGTCACGTGCGACATTCCAGCTTCTTCCTCCGGTTCGCTTTCGGTTGTTTCGGGCTGATCGGCATACAGGTGCCGCTGGGTTTCGAACATGTGGTAATAGGTGCCATGTTGTGCCATGAGTTCTTCGTGGGTGCCGTCTTCGGTAATCCGGCCCCCATCCAAAACCAAGATCCGATCAACGCTTTTTACCGATCCCAACCTATGCGTGACGAGCAATGTTGTGAGCCCGCTGGTCAGCGTGCGGAAATCCGCGAAAAGTTCGCGTTCAAAAATCGGGTCCATGGCCGAGGTCGGCTCATCTAGGATCACGAGCCCGCCGCGTCCGCGCGCGAAGTACAGGCACCGGGCCAAGGCAATGCGCTGCCACTGCCCGCCGGAAAAGCCGGTCTTTTCCGCCGTTTTCTCGCCGCTCGTGAGCCACTGCGCGTCCACTCCGGAAGCCTGTGCAATATCCGCTACGTCTACGCCCGGAAATTCCTGGCCAAGCTGAATATTCACGAGCGCCCCGAAGGGATAACGAGTTGGGGATTGGAAAACGACCGCTGCTTGCCCGCGCGGGGCTCCTCCGTCGATGCTGATTTTTCCCGCGTCCGGAGTTTCCAAACCCGTGAGGAGCTTGATCAGCGTTGATTTCCCGGAACCGTTGACGCCCACCAGCGCCGTCGTCGTACCTGGCTCTAAAACGAGGCTCAGGTCAGCGATCACCGGGGCGGAATTTTCCGGGTCGTAACTAAAGGAAAGATGATCGATCTCCACCTTCGGCGGGCGTATCGAGCCGGCATCCAGTGAATCAGCGCGCGCGGTTGGCGGTGCCGATAGCGCAGGGCTCGGCTGCGTGCGTAGCGCGCGGAATTGGGTGAGGCGGCCGACGACGCCGTTGTACACACTGTAGATAATCGCGGAAGAACCGATCATGCCCAGGCCGGTGAGATTCATGGCCGCACCGACGACCGTTACCACGGTACCGGCAGTGGTGGCTCCCGTCCCGGCGCTCAGCGCGAGGGCCACGAAACCGCCCAGGTAGGCAAGGAAAACGAAGATGGAAACCAGGAATACGCGGCGCGCCTGCCCGGAAACCGCACCCAGGCCGGATGCCTTGTACTGGCTCCAATACTCTTCGAAACGCCGCAAGAAGATCTTGGCCGTGCCAAAAATACGGAGTTCGCGCGCATTGGTTGGGCGCGTGAGCAGGGCGTAATAGTAATCTGAGCGCGCCTGGGCAGCGGACGGAGCGCTCTCGAGGCTGCGCGACCACCCAAGGCTTATGTATCCCAAGATTACCTGTGCGCCGGCCAAGAGAATCGCGATCCAGATATTCCACTGGGCAATGAGCAGGAAAGAAAGGAATCCGCTCATGCGGTAGAAGACGACCGTGCAGGCGTTATCGAGCGCGTCGGTGACCTCCCAGCGCGAAAGATCCTTGGTGGTGCGCGAGATTTGCGGGGCCGATAGCTGCGCGGGAGGCACGGCAAGGATTGTGCGGAACCAGTCGCGGTGCAAGTTTTCGAGGGCGTAGCTGGTGCCGCGCCCAATCAAATACTCGGAGATCGGCTCCAAAATCCCGCCGGCAATAAGTAGCCCGGCTACTGCCGCAAGATATCCCCAGATGGCGCGAAGTTGGGCGCCATCTAGTACGGCTTGAGTGAGCAAACCGAAAATGAGGGGCAGGGCAGCCGCGCAGGCCGCTTGCGCCAGCATAGCTAGCAGGGCCGTACGTCCCCAGGCTCCAGAAATACGCCAGAGGTGGCCAATCCACCATATTTTCACGTGGTTCTCTCCTTTAGAGGCTTTCATTAGCCCGCTTCCCGGCAGTTACCGCTTTTCTTGCTCCGCTAACGAGTTTCCTTACTCCGTTAACGCGGGGGTTCACGTCCAAGCCCTGAATCATTGCGGAAACCACCTCCGCCTCAAACCGCCGAGCCGACGCCTCGCCACTAAATGAAACAAAACTCGCAATACGCCAGATTGCTTAACGTTACAACAATTTGATCAACTGCACACGCCTCTGCCAAAGCTTTAATTTTCGAAACTGTGAGAAGAGACCCGTTCGTTATTATTGTTGCCCCATAGATTACATCTCTAGAAATTGAGCTTCGGGCCCGACCCCCGGAAAGTGGACATGGGGGTGGTGTTTATGCTGCAAGGTCAAGTGTAGCTGACGCGTGTTTTTCGAAGGTGTCTGGGGCCTGGTAATTGCACCAGGTGTGCAATCGTTTCGTGTTATACCGAGTACACCACGCAAAGACCTGCCGGCGGCAGGAGAGCATGTTGGGGAAAACCTTCGCATTTTTGAGAACTTCTCGTTTGAGCGTTGCATTAAATGACTCTGCCAGCGCGTTATCGGCACTACTGCCTACAGCTCCCATGGATTGTTGTACTCCCAACTGGCGGCATGTTTCTTGAAATACAGAGGAGGTGTATACACTGCCGTGATCAGAATGGAAAATCGTTCCACGCAAGGATCCTCGCTGGTCTGCGGCCATCAGTAATGCCTCTCGGGCGAGTTCAACACGCATGTGATCTGCAATCGCAAAACCGACCAGTTTCCGGGAGAAACAGTCAATCACAGTAGCCAGATACATATTCTTTTGCCCGGCAAGGGGAAGATATGTAATGTCCCCGACAAGCTTGTCGTTAGGCCTGGCCGCGGTGAAATCACGCTCGAGAAGATCATCAAAGACCCGCTTATGTGGATCACTGACAGTAGTGCGAACACGACGTTTTTTCGTAAAACCTGCCAACCCGAGAGCTTTCATCACCCGTGCTACGCGTTTGTGATTTACCGGCTGGTCCGGGGTCTGCGCAGTAAGCAACGCGGCTATACGTTTAGCACCATACAAGCCACCTTCCGCCTCGAAAGCGATCCGAATTCGCTCCCCTAGCAGCCCGTCAGCGTATACCTGTTGCTCGCGCCGGGCCGCATTTGCGGCCCACTTGTAATAGGAAGAACGCCTTACTTTCAGTACGGTACACATCCGCTTGACTGAGAACTCAGTACGGTGGTCCTCGATGAACTTGAAGCGGATCACAAGCCCATCTCCTTCGCGAAATACTGCGCCGCCTTGCGCAAAATATCGCGTTCTTCTTTCAAAAGCGCGTTTTCCTTTTCGAGTTGTCGGATTCTCTCTGCTTCAGATAAGACCCGCGCCGCCTCTGCTTCTTTGCGCCGCCTGGCCCGCACCCCGGTGCCAAACTGGTTTACCCAGTTTTGCAGCGAATTACGATTAATTCCCAGATCAGAAGCAACCTGCGCCATTGAAGCCTCGCTGGACTCGTACGCGGCTACCGCGTCTTTCTTGAACTGCGCGGAATATGTTTTACGGGACATGGTAGAAGACTACCTTTCTCCGGCTGAACGCCGGGGCTAGCCTATGTCCACCAACAGGGGGTCAGGTCCCACGAATCTGGCGAACGTTTGAGGCTGTTGAGGCCGCGACAATGCGGCCTACAACTTTATCGGGTCCATCTGGTAGGGGCCTATCTTTTCGACGTACCTGTCTGCAATAGCCACAGGCCAATACGCCCCACATTGCACCAGAAGAAACAGTAGAAATGATAAAAGCCCCAGAACCAAAAGGTTCTGAGGCTTCCTCAGTAGTGGCGGGGGCTGGATTTGAACCAACGACCTCCTCATCCTGTGCCAATTCCGTCTTTCTAGGGACACGGCCCTTCCCAAGCATTTCCTTCGGTATCAAGGCAAAATGTCGCACCTTCGTTGGCTGTTTCTACCCATCCGCCTCCTTGTGGTGGCGCAGGCGCGGGGGCGGGTGGACGTGCCGGAGCTGGAGCGGGGGCTGGAGCTTTCCGTCCGCTGTTGCCACCACTACGAGCACTCGAGCTACTGCTCTTAGTAGCTTCTTTGTTCACGGAGGGCTGGCTAGTGGCCCTATTGCTACCTGTACTTGCAACGTTCGATGTGCGTGGCTGGTTAGCTGCTGCGGCCGCAGCCGCAGCGGCGGCTTGCTCACTATCGTGGCGCGCCTGCAGGGCCTGGATTAGGCCTGGTAGTTCTTCTTCCCCAGTCTTGATAGTTTCCAGTGCTTGTTCGCGCCATTTACTATCCATACCAGACACGTCACCACCGATACTGGTTTGCAGGTCGGTAAGGGATTGCCGGATCTGACCAATCCGGCCCGTCTCATCACTATCAGGATAGGCAGCTACTAACTGATTACCACTATCAGCTACTTCGAGTACGGCACCTAACCGCCCGCTAAGCGTACCTTCTGCCCACGTCCGCCGCGCAGTCCCAATACTTTCTACCCACTGGTCAGCTTGGGTATTCCATTCGCCAGCAAACACGGTCAAAGTGTCTGCTAGTTCTTCAAGCTGACGTGTCTGGTTTTTGATGGTGCTTGCCTGTTCTTTGCCCAGGTCCACTTGCTCACGCTGGTGTGCAAGTTCTGGTCCTGGCCCGCACTCCAACCCCAGATCGGAGGCGTCTGCTTGGCAGGTTTCCCACACACCCCGAGCGCTGTCCACAGCCCGCCCGGCTTCCAGGTAAGCCTCCTGGTAGACCGGCCAAACCTTCTCGTAGGCCTGTCTAACCCGGGTAGCGTTATACGCCGAATACCCCCAATAAGCACCACCGGCCAGACCACCAACAACCAGGGCGGTAATACCCCACACCCACCAACGCCGACGCCTGGCTACCGGCAAATCTTCCGGTCCTGCTGGCGCAACACCACTTACCCCACCAACCGGCACGGCCCCTGGCGTGGCCGGGTTTTCCTCGCCTGGCACGGCGCTTTCAACCTCGTCTAACACCACTGTTTTCGTGTTGTCCATGGATCTCTCACTCCCCCTCGTCTCGTAAGGAAATCCCCAATAAAAACATTCTTCCAGAATATGGTTCTAACTAGCTGCTACCACCCCCGTTCCCGGTGTGCTAAAGCCGCGTTAGCACGCAGTTTCTCGCCCAGTTCAGCCCACCCAGCAGGCGGAGCACTAGCCCGCTCACCGGCCGGAACACTCGTGTCCACCAGCGAGTTCGTATGCGACCGGGCCTTACGGGCCGTAGCCGGCACCTCACTGGTGAACTGGCCAACCCGGAAAATCACCAAACCAGCCGGATTCTTCGCATCTTGCGGGAACGGATCCATGTTCAACCGCGTGTGAATCTGAATCGGTTTCCAACCCAAACGCAACGCTTCACGCAGCAGATCGCACACCCGGCCCAACGCCGAAGGCAGTAACACCTCACGCAACCGAGAAGGCACACACGCATCCACCAAGCCCAAATCCACACCCACACCAGCCGCGGAATCTGAGACCGGGGCTGGCGAGGTGTCCTGGGCCGGGTCTGCCACCACGCGCAAGCCCGGCCCGCCCCGACCAGGCCCGGACAGGCCAGGCTCGCCGGGGCCGGCGTCAGCCGCCCCGGCCACCACGTCGCCAGTCCCGCCTTGCACACTTTCACGCCCGCCAGCCACCAAGCCCGAACGCGAACCTACCCGCCCGGTCTCGTTAGAACCAGTCAACGTATGGCTGGCTGGAGGATCTACATGGGGGTTAACTGATCTTATGGGTACATGTTTTTGCACCTGTGGCAGACGAGAATTTGCACCTGTGGAACCCTCCCCCTCCTCACAGGTGAAACTTTTGCACTTGTGGACTTTCCCGCGTGATTCCGCCACTTCCTCCACAGGTGCAAACTTTGCACTTGTGGACTTATCCACAGGCAAGTTTTCCACAGGCGAGTTATCCACAGGCGAGTTATCCACAGGACGGTTTTCCGCAGGTTCAGGTTTACCGGCTGGTGCTTCCTGCTTTGAAGCATCAAAGTCACCGACCTCCATATTCACCCGATAATCAGTACCAGACCGGTGCTTATGAGCACCACGACTAGCACACGAGGGGGCATCAGAATCGCACCACCGATAACGAGGCGTGCGAGTAATGAGCCCCCACTCCTCCAAAGACTTCAAATGAGTCTTCACGGTACGCACCTCACACTCAGAACGATGAGCTATCTCACCCATCGACCGCCACGTCACCTGCTCATCATTCGCAAACTCGCACAACGACAGCAGCACGAGCTTGCAATTAGCACCAATACCACGCACCTGATCCAAAGCCCACGCAGACGCCCGCCAACTCATGACGCCACATCCTTCTCACAACGAGCAACCCCACCACCATTAGCAGGCGCAAGAATGCGATCAACCTCCGACTTAGGAATGCGAAACTGGCCACCAGGTGTACGGATAGCAGGCAGACTTCCGTTTCTGCACCAGTTCAATACGGTGCTGCGAGACACCTGAAGAAGCTTCGCAACCTCCGCCGTAGTCATGAACACCGAATCACCTTCTTGTCGTTTCTGCAATTACGGGATCATCATAACAGCCGTGCGCTCGTTGTGCAATCATTAGCAAATTGCGTAGATTGGACGTAACTGCTAATGTTGTGGACATGATCGTGAAATACAAAACAGTCGAACTTACTGTCGATGACATAATCGCTGAACGCGTCTTGACTTGGGTGCGCAGACGCAAAATGCAACAAACTGACCTGGCAGACAAAATCGGCGTCGCGCCTGCAACGCTTTCACGCAAACTGCGCGGCCACGTGGGTTGGTCAGCCTCCGACGTTGTGGGAGCCGCGGTAGCGCTCGGCGTGCCTATTACGGAACTTCTTCCAGAGGAGCTAACACAAATGATAAAAGCCCCAGAACCAAAAGGTTCTGAGGCTTCCTCAGTAGTGGCGGGGGCTGGATTTGAACCAACGACCTCCGGGTTATGAGCCCGGCGAGCTACCGAACTGCTCCACCCCGCGGCGACAGATATCTACATTACTCACCTTTCATCAAAAACGCAAGGTGTTTTGAGTAACATTGCGCATTCGGAAGCAGCACAATATGAGGCCGCGCATCAACGAGTCGTACAACACGAAGTCTCGCGGCATGAGGCCGCGCACCAGAAAGCCCCGTACCGGAAAACAAAGGGCCGCGTACTAGGAAGTAAAAGGAAATAACAAAGCAGGCGGGGCACGTTCACGATTAAACGTGCCCCGCCTGTGGCCAACCGGCCTTAGTTTCAGAGACGGCGCTTAGTGCCGAAGCTAGCGGCGCCACTTTAACGGCGCTTAGTGCCGAAGCGAGCGGCGCCACTTTTATTTAGGGCGGAGTGCCCTACTTCTTAAGGCCGGAGTTCCTTGTCCGTTCTTAAGGCCGGAGCTCCTTGTCTGCGGCTACGGCTTGGTCCAAGGCCTTTTGAAGCTTGTCTTGAGCGGCTCCATAGCCGGCCCAATCACCGTTCTTCATAGCCTCTTCCGCTTCCGTTACGGCCGCTTGCATATCGCCCAGCGCCGCGTTCAGCCGGTCCTGTGCCGGAGCGTCCGCTGCCGGTGCTGGCGCTGCCGCCTCATCCGGCTTCGGAGTTGCCGCGGGCTTATCCTTCTTCGGCCCTTCTGCCTTCGGAGCCGGCGTGGCGCCATCCTGCGCGTCCTTGCCATCGCCCCGCGCTGCTGGCGGTACGCGGTCGCTCTTCGAATCTTCCAGCGCGGCATCCCCGGCTTTAGCACCGGAATCACCACCGAAGGTTTGATCCAAAGATTCCTGCAAAGTGGGCGCGAAACCGATTCTATTGGAATCCCCGAAGGCCGTGAGCACGTACTGCATCAACGGGTAGCTCGTACCCGAAGAAGCTTGCACGAACACGGGCTGCACGTACAACATGCCCCCACCCACGGGCAAGGTCAGCAAATTACCGAGCCGCACCTGGGTACCACCCTGGTTGAGCAGGTTCAACTGCCGGGATACGTTCTCATCCGCCAAGAAGTTATTCTGCGCCTGGCCGGGGCCCGGCACCGTCAAATCTCGCGGCAGCTCCAAGAGCCGCATCTTCCCGTAGCCTTCGCGGATCTTGCCATCCTCATTACCCGCATTCGAATCGACGGCCAAGAAGCCCGTCATAATATTCCGGTTGGTTTGCCCACCCGGAATAAAGGGCGTAGAAAGCGAGAACTCGGCACTATCTTGCCCCGGCATTTGCAAGGTCAAATAGTAGGGCGGCTGGGCCACTCCGGCGCCCGCCTCCGGCTGGTTCGTAACAAACGCTCCCTGCTGGGTAGTCGTCGTAGCCCCCGGATCGGTCGGAATATTCCAGAAGTCACCGGTGGTGTAGAACGAACCCGGATCCGTCACGTGGTAACGCGTGAGCAACTGGCGCTGCACCTTGAACAGATCCTCCGGGTAACGCACGTGGGCCATAAGATCACCCGGCATTTCCGAAACCGGGGTGAGCATGCCCGGGAAAATACGGTCCCACGCGTTCAGAATCGGATCTTCCGCATCCCACTGGTACAAAGTCACCGAACCGTCATAAGCATCCACCACGGCCTTCACCGAATTGCGGATGTAGTTGACCTGCGCGGATTGCTGCACCTGCCCGGTCAGCGCATCCACCGTCGCTTCTTGCAAAGATTCGCGTGCCGAATACGGGTAGGAGTTCGACGTCGTATAACCATCTACCATCCACACCAGCCGCTTCGGCGTATCCGGATTCCCATCCATATCCACCACGGCCGGGTACACCCGGGAATCAAGCGTCAGGTAGGGGGCTACGCGCTGCACGCGTTCCTTCGGATCACGCACGAACAGAATCTGGGATTCATCGGTAACCCGGTCCGAGAACATGATGTCCGTAGAGCGGTATTTGATCGCATACATTAGCTTGTTCCAAATCCCGCCCACCGAGGGACCGCCGTTACCGTCATAGGTGTTGTACTGTTGCCCGCCCGCAGAATCGGAAGGGTAATCAATTTCCCACGGTTCCGTACCTTCCGGGGCGCCCACGATCGAATACTCCGGCAAGTTTTGGCCGAAGTACACGCGCGGCTCATAGTCGCCCAGCTTGTTGATGGAAGCCTGACCATCGGCCGCAATACCAGCCTGGAAGAACTGCGGCTGGCCTTGCGTCGTCGTCGTATTACCGTAAGCGGCCGCTACACCGAAACCGTGCGTATACACCGTGTGTTCGTTAATCCAGGTGCGCTGGTTGGGATCTAAGCCATCCAAGTTCAAGGCACGCACGCCAATTACGGTATCGCGCAAAACCCCTTCTTTTTCATCCGGCAGCTGGTAGCGATCTACCGCCAACTGCTGCGGGAAGGCATAGTACTGCCGGTTTTGCTGCATCTGGTTAAAGGTGGGGGAAACAATATTCGGATCGAGGAGCCGAATTTGTGCGGTTGCTTCCGCATCCCCCGCAAGCAGCCCAGACTCGGCTTCCGTACGGGCCTGGTAGGACTTGGTCTCAATATCGTCCATCCCGTAGGCCTTCAAAGTCGCATCAATATTGCGCTGAATGTACGGGGATTCAGCTTCGATTGCGTTCGGCCGTACCTGGAAGCTTTGCACGAGCTGCGGCCAGGCCCAACCCACGGCTAGCGCGGAAACTACCGCCACGATCACGCCCGTAGTCACCAACCGCCACATGCCGCGCAAGGCCGAAACCACGAAAAGCACGGCAATAATCAGCAGCAGAATCGCCAGGATCGTTCGGCCTGGCAAGACCGCATTAATATCCGTGTAAGAAGCACCCGAGAAACGTTCATTTTCTCCCAGCAATAGGTTGTACCGGGAAATCCACAGCTGCGCCGCGAAAATCAAAATGAGAAGGAAGCCGAGGATCGTCAAATGTACGCGCGCCCGGTTCGTGGTGCGGAACTTGCCATCTTCCACGCTAATTCCGCCATACAGGTAGTGCCCGATGGCAGCCACCGCGGCCGCCACAATAATCAGCGTGGTGAAGAAGGTCAGAATCGACTGAATTACCGGCAAAGTGAAAACGTAGAAGCTAACCTCGCGGCCGAACTGCGGATCCACCTCACCGAAGGGTGTGCGATTAATCCACGTGAGATAAGTGCGCCATTCCCCGGCCAGCGGCGCCCCAAAAAGCAGGGCAATCGCAAAGGGCAAAATCAAATACGTAAGCCACTTGTGTTTTTCGGCCAGGTTACGGTAGCGCAGCACATTCGCCGGAATTGAAACCGAATCTGCCTGTTTTGGTTTCGTAGCGCGAAGGTTGACGATCACCGTGGCCATCGTCAGTACGACGCCGATAACGCCGAGCGCCAGCGCCCACCCCCACTGGGTGAAGAAAACCCGCACTGCACCGAGCTGGGAATACCATTGCACTTCCGTGTAGACGTTTGCGGTAACCACAAGCGCCGCCACGATAAGAGCAAGGATCACCAGCGTGGGGATGAATGCTCCTAATCCCCCTGATCGGCGCGTGCGCGTCGAAGTCTGGTAAGTAGTCAAGCTGAAGTCCTAACGTTTCCGTGTTCTTTCGCACACGGCTTTTCCTACAATCTGTTAAACGATAACCGACCGCAGGCAGCGGAACCAGTTTCCACGCTAGATATGTGGGCAAAACTTTTCTTCAGCGAAAAATATTTTCGCCTATGCCCACCAGGGGTTTACTCTGCGTCCGCCGCGGGAAGGGCCTGCACGCCCCTGCACGCCCCCTACCCGCACCTGCCCGCTTTTGCCCGGCAGGTTTTATTCTGCGTCCGCTACAGGAGAGGCATCATCCGCAGGAGGGGCATCTGGCACGTGCGGGGCAGCTTCCACAAGCTCGCGGCAGGTGGGTAGCTGCGGGCGCTGGCCCGCACCAATTTGTGTGGCCGCCGCTATCGCTTCCTGAATATTGCGCACCGCCCACACGTTCATGCCTTCCGGTTCCCAATCCACAGTTTCCGGGCAGTTTAAAGCCGGGGCAAAGAAATCCGTAGCCCCTTCCGCCGCCGCGCCGCGCAATTTATGTTGAATCCCGCCAATCGGCCCCACTTCACCGTTGAAAGACATCGTGCCAGTCCCGGCAATCGTGGCCTTACCAGCAAGCGACCCGGGCGTGAGCTCGTCATAAATAGCGAGCGTGAACATCAAACCGGCGCTCGGCCCACCGATATCTTCTACCGCATACTTTGCCTGCACCGGCGATTCGACGTCGCTCACCGTCACGCCGATGCCCAGTTGCGAACCGGGTTTCACCCAGCCGGAAGGATCAGGATTGTAGGCGGAGGTCACAATTGTTGCTTCCCCGGGCTCGCCCTCGCGCAAATATCCCACCTGAACGGGGGTGCCCGGAGCTGTTTGTGCAAGCAGTTTCGCCATTTGCAAGAAACTAGTAGTTTCTACGGACTTCGTGGCGCCCGGTTGTGCGCCGTCGGCCGCGGCACCCGCGGTACCAGACTCGCCGCCCGGCTCGGTGCTAGGCGCGTTCCCAGCGGCGCTTCCCGGCACACTAAGCGAGGTGAGCACATCGCCGGCGGCGAGCTTGCCCGCGGCCGGGCCTCCTTCCAGGGCTCCGGTAACGGTGAGTTTCATGCGCACCGGCTGGCCCGCCAGTTCAGCAGCAACATCTGCGGCCACGGTTTGCGAATCTTGCATGGCAGCTTCGTTTTGGGCTTCGTCTTCCGCGGCCGTATAGGTGCGCGGGTAGAGGGCACGAATGGGCAGGAGCTGCGAGTTTTTATCGAGCAGGGCCACCGCGGCCAGGGCACCGGGCACACCCACATCCGGGTTTCCCGCGGCAGATACCGTGGTCATGTAGTAGTTTGATTCTGTTGGGTAAGTCTCGGCACCGGAAATGTCCACGAGTTTGACGCCGTCGATCTCCCCCACGGTGTCGATAGCGGGCCCGGCAGATTCAACCAGGTATGCGCCCGGGGTGACGAGTGCGATAACGGAGGCGACGGCGAAAGCCGTGCCACTTCTCAAAGTTCCTTTAGCCACCTGCCCATCATGCACCACGAGTCTGGAAAATAGGATAATTTCCCATACCTTTCCTAGTACCTTGGGAAGGTAAAGGTAAACGCGTGCGGAAACGTGCGAAACACGCCCCCGCAAACGGGCACGCCCGGAACGAACGCGCGGGTACCGTCCCCGCACGGAATAGCTACCCGCGGATTATCCACCCGCGAGCTGCCCGCGAACCACCCGCGAGGGAATAAACCGCGGCCCGGCGGCGTTGCGTGAAGCTGAAATTGCTCGCTTTGGCCACGCAATCTGGAATAGTGTGAACCGAGCGATGAAGGAGGAGCAATGGCCGACGCCAACCCGAATGACGAATTCGAGAAGATGTTGCGAGCGGTTTTAGGAGACGAAGCCGCCGAGCAGATTCTGGATTCTATGCGCAATAATCCGGGCGGTATGCCCGGCGGCGGTGCTGCTATGCCCGATCCGCAAAGTTTCCAGATCGTGACGAACCAAATCCGTTCGATGCTGGGCAGTGCTGGGGATGGCCCGGTGAACTGGCATGTGGGTGAACAAGTGGCGCGGCAAACTGTGATCCACAATGGTTCTTCCACGCCTTCTGCTTTGCAAGGGGAAAGTGCACGATCCGCTTTGGATACGGCTTCGCTGTGGCTAGACCCGGTGATCGAGATCGGCCCGGTTTCCGGCCCGGCCCAAGTGTGGAGCCGCCTTGACTTCGTGGCCCACTGCCTGCCTACCTTCAAGAAACTCACCGAACCGGTAGGGGAAAATATTGCGCGCGCTTTCCGCGAAGTAATGGCCGAACAGTTGGAGCACGCCCCCGAAGAAATGCGCGCCATAATCGAATCCATGTTGGGCGGCCAAGAGTCTGGCAGCATGACGGACCAGATTGTTTCTTCCATCCTGGGCGTGCAATACGGTGGCGGTTTGGCACAGTTGGCCGAAATTTCCTTTGGTACTACCGACGCCGGCCTCCCGCTAGTCGAGGGCGAGACTTGTGCTTTGGTACCGGAAAATATTGAGGCCTTCGGGGAGGGGCTCGATATTGAGGCTTCCGAACTGGAGCTGTATATCGCGGTGCGAGAGACCGCGGCGGCCCGGCTCTTCTCCCGCGTCCCGTGGTTGCGTACCCGCATTTTGGATAATGTGGCCGCTTTTGCTTCCGAAATTTCTATTGATACGCAAGCGATCGAAAACAGCGTGCGGGAAATGGATTTGGATCCGCAACACATGATGGAAGGCCAAGTGCCCGAAATCGATCTCACAGACGTGTTTGCTTTCGAACTGAACCCGGAACAGGAAGCTTCGCTAGCCAGCCTGGAACACTTGATTTCTTTGGTGGTGGGCTGGATTGCGGCGGTAACTGCCGACGCCGTAGCTGCCCACTTGCCTTCCGCCCGCAAACTCGCCGAAATTTTCGTGCGCCGGGACGCTACCGAAGCGCCTTTCAACCAGGCTTTCGGCCCGCTCGTAGGGTTTGAATTGGCGCCGCGCCGCGTGCGGGAAGCCACCGCTTTTTGGCGGCGTGCCAAAGCCGAACGGGATATTACCGGCCGTGATGCTCTGTGGAACCATCCGGATCTGCTGCCCACGCCCGAAGATTTGGACAACCCTGATGCTTTCTTTAGCGAAGAGACCGATTCTTCGCTCGAACAGGAACTCGATGCTTTCCTGGCTGAACTGTTGGAAGGCGCGGATAACGCCGCCGCTCCCGGTAACGCGGATAGCACTTCCGGTTCCAACCCCGCAATTCCGCATGAGCCCAGCTGGGGCGAAACCGTGACCGGCGATGCCAATGCACGGGCCACCGCGGCCGGTGCCGATACTGATGCCGGTGCCGGTGCCGATGCCGGTGCCGATGCCGGTGCCAATTCTGCCCCAGGGGAGGCGGCCGGCTCCGCTGCAGATTCCGCGGAAGATTCCTCGGCAAGCTCCGCCGAAGATACCGCGGGAAGAAGCTCCGCGGAAGGCGCTGCGGGGAGCTCCGCCGAAGGTCCGGCTACAGATACGACCGCGGGTTCCGGCCCCGAAAATACACCGCCCGCTTCCTAAACGCGCGGCGACGTGGCACAGCTTTGCGCAGTTTAGCGGGGCTTGACACAGCGGGCTGCCGCTTGGCACAGCGGGCTGCCACTTGGCACAGCGTGGCGCAGCTTGGAAGCCTAGCCTGCACTGAAATAACGAATTGGCGCGGTTGCACCACTTACGCATGCGCTACTTACGCAGGATTGGCGGGATTGGTACCGCTGGCACACCTGCAAGCCTGCCCGTGGGTAGCTGACCTGTGGATTGGGAGTTGGCGGGTGTGGTCAAGCGGTTTAGTCTGCGCCCATGAAGATCAAATCTCGTTTGGGTGTTTATTGGCGCAACCGCGCGGCCTTGCAGATCGGTACCGACCCGCGCGCCGGAGTGGTGATAGCTGGCCTTTCGGCGCGCGAACAAGATTTCATTTCCGCGCTAACCGTCGATAGATCACTACCGGAAATAACTCGGCTCGCCCAACAACATGGCCTCAATACAGACCGCCTCTACGAATTATTAGAGCTACTGCACCGTGCCCGCGTAATTGACCACCCGCTCTCACTTCCCGGTACCGGCTCTAATTCGTCTCCCGGTACCGGCTCCAATTCGCTTCCCGATACCAGCTCCAGTCCCCGCCCCGGCACTGCCTCCGCTTCTCTTCCTGGCACCGGCTCCAGCAGGCTCCCCGGGACCGTCCCTAATTCACTCCCTGGTACCGCCTCAAGCAGTGAAGCGAAGGCCGTGAGCGCGGCGGATAATCTGGAAACGGGCGGCGCCGAGAGCCAAGCTGAAACTGGTGATGCAGCTGGCATGCTGGCACCGGTTGCGGGAAGGCATATTTGCGTGCCGCGCTTAGATCCTTTGGGCGTAGAAATCGTGTTTGCCCTGGCGCTTGCCGGTGCGGCCAGTGTGGTTACTTTCGACGCCGCACCCACGGGTTTTGCGGACCATCCGGCGTTATTAAACGTGAGCCAGATAGGCACTGGTACGCGCGTGGAGGCTATGCGCGGAGCTTTGGGGATGCGCGATTTGCAACTGGAAATCACGGTGACTACCGATCCCCTAAACACGAAAACGAAAGCGGTTGCTACTACGCGGGGGCGGGCCACCGCAGCGGAGGTTGTGGCGGACGCCGCGGTGGTGACTGCGGCCGGGGCGATCAATCCTTTGGAATGCGATGTTTTCTTCCAGGCGGGTATCCCGCATTTACTGGTGTGTTCCGAAGATGTGGACGTAACGGTCGGGCCGTATGTGGTGCCGGGCCAGAGTGCTTGTGCCCGGTGCGTGTATGAGCATCGCGTTGATGCCGATCCGGAGTGGGCTTATATTAGCCCGCAGCTTTTTACGCGGCCGCCCGGTTTTGCCCCACTTTTGGAACTGCAGCATGCCGCTTTGCTGGCCGCGCGGGCCCTATGCTGCCTAGAGCTGTGCGACCAGCAACTGCGAATTCCGCCCCCGCCGGGCATCCCGGGCCTGGCCGCGATCCGCCCCGGCGCTACCTGCGCCTGCACCGCCACCGATTTCCCTCCCCTGGACATTCCGCAGCCTGCTCCACTGGTATCCGAATCACCCACCGTGATTGCGGACCGATAGTTCCATCGCCCCGGCGGGAATCCCGAGCTACCCGCGTTCAGAGCTACCCGCGTTCACGGCCACGCGCCGTGTTCAGGGCACCCGCGTTCACGGCCACGCGCCGTGTTCAGGGCTACCCGCGTTCACGGCCACGCTCCGTGTTTAGGGCTGCCCGGTGCTGAGGACGCGGAGGAGTTCTTCTCCCCAGCGGGCGAGTTTGGCTGGCCCGATGCCACGAATTTTCCCGAGTTCTTCCATGCTGGCCGGTTTGCTTATCGCGAGGGCGCGGAGCGTGGTGTCATGGAAAACCGTGTATGCGGGTTTATCGATTGCTTGGGCCATATCGGCACGCCACTGCACGAGGGCCTCAAACAGGGGTACGTCTGCGGCATAGTTTTCGCGGAACTCTTTATCTGCTGCGGCGCGCCGTTCCCGCCGGCCCCGCCGCCATTCCGTAGCCGGGCTTTCCGGTTTTGGCCACAGTTGGTCTAGGAAACGGGAAGCCTTCCGGCCGCGACTATTACGCCCTTTCGCATAGGACACTTGCAAGAAATCCTTGGCCCGCGTAACCCCTACATAAAGAAGCCGGCGTTCTTCTGCCAAGGCGCGCGGAGTTTTTGCCAAGGAGATCGGCATGAGCCCTTCACTCATACCCGCCAGGTATACCCGTTCCCACTCCAAACCTTTCGCGGCGTGCAAAGAAGAAAGCGTGACCCCTTCTATTTCCGGCACGTTTTGCAACTGGGAGCGTTCTTCTAGATCAGCCACAAATTCGCGCAAATCGGCCCCGCGTTTTTCTTCCATATCTTGCGCGAGCACCAGCAAGGCATGCAGTGCTTCCCAACGTTCCCGGGCCGAACCGCCACCTTCGGGAGCTTCATCCCGCCACCCCGTTTGCCGCAGCACGCTTCGCACATTTTCCGCCAGTTCCCCGGTTACGCCGGCCCGGGCGGCCGTCCGCAAAGCAACCATGGCTTCGCGTACTTCCCGCCGGGAAAAGAATTTCTCCGATCCTTTCACCTGGTAGGAAATTCCGGCCCGGCCCAGCGCGGTCTCAAACTGTGCCGACTGCGCATTGGTCCGATACAGGATCGCAATATCGGAAAGCAGCGTGCCATCTTGTTGGGCGCGCGCAATCTGTTCCGCAATTTCTGTGGCCTCAGCTTCTTCATCCTCATATTCGCGGTATTCCACTGGTTGCCCGGAAGCCACTTGGGAAACTAGATGTACTGCACCTTCGCTTTCATCATCGGCAATGATCGTATTGGCCGCTTCCACGATTTGCGGCGTCGAACGATAATCACGCACCAACTCGATTTCTTTCGCTTCCGGGAACTCCTTCACAAAATTCGCTAAATACCAGCTCGAAGCACCCGTAAACGAATAAATCGTTTGGGAAACATCCCCCACCACGCAAATGTCTTTCCGCCCGCCTAACCAAAGTTGGAGCAGGCGATGTTGCAGGGGCGAAACGTCCTGATATTCATCCACCACGAAATAGCGGTATTGGGCGCGGATTTCCCGCGCAATATCCGCACGATCCAAGAGCACGCCAATGAGCAGGAGGATAACGTCTTCAAAATCGATCACGCCGCGTTCAGTTTTTACGTCTTCATATTTATGGAGCAGCCGGGCAATCATTTCCGGAGTTTGCCCCGCAATATCGGTACGCCCGGCGGCGGTGGCCCGTTCCGCATACTTTTCGGGCGTCACCAAAGTAACCTTCGCCCACTCGATTTCGGCGCTCAAATCACGCACCGAAACCCGGTCTGTTGGCATCCCCAATTGTGCGGCTGCCTGGGAGACTAAGGGAGATTTCGATTCGCTGATTGGCGGGATTTTTCCACCCACGGCCGTTCCCCAAAAATAAGACAGCTGACGCAAAGCTGCCGCGTGGAAAGTTTGTGCCGCCACACCACCAACTCCCAAGTCACGCAGGCGAGAACGCATCTCCCCCGCCGCACGCGAAGTGAAAGTTACCGCGAGCACATTATTCGGGTGGTACTCTCCCGTGGCGACGCCGTACGCGATCCGGTACGTGATCGCCCGCGTTTTTCCGGTGCCGGCACCTGCCCGCACCACTACCGGGCCCCGCAAAGTCGTGGCCACGCGCCGCTGTTCCGGATCCAAGAATTCGAGTAGTTCCTGGGGATTTTCCACCACTATTTCCTCCCTCGCTAGCCTTTCCTATTAGTACAGACTAGCTAGGACAACCGACTAACTAGCAAAACGGCGAGGGGTGCGGCCGGCGCCGCGCCCCTCGCTGGAGTCATATTCACCGTTGCCGAGATTGCCCTGCCAGGATTGCCCTGCCAGCTAATGTATTCGTCTTGCTGCTACGCTCGGCTAGTTATTTACTAGCCGGAGCTTCGGCCGGGCCGGTTTCCGGTTCGGCCGTGCTAGCTTCCGCATTCGCGGACTGGCCGCTACCTGCCGCGGTTTCCGGTTCGGCTTGGCGGCGGTGGCCGATACGCTTGGCCTTTTCGCCAGTTTGGTCTTCCTCCCAGGAACGTTGCAGTTCCTCGCCTTCCACTTCCGCGCCGGCCGGGGCCGAAGCTGGGGTGGCAGGTTCCAAGGAAGTGCCACGCCAGCGGGAAATCCAACGCATGCAATGGTAAATAATGATCGCACCAAAGGAGCCGAGCGCAATCCCGGAGAAGGTCATATCTCCAATCACCCAGGTGTAATTAGCAATTGCCACGATCATGGAGATAGCCGCCGTGTTCAGGTTTACCGGGTCGGAGAAATCCACGCGGTTTTGCACCCAAATACGCACGCCCAACATGCCGATCATGCCGTACAGAATCGTGGCCGCACCGCCCAGCACACCCGCCGGAATGGTCGCAATAATGACGCCGAACTTCGGGAACATAGAAAGCGCGAGTGCCGTAACCGCCGCAACTACATAGGCCGCCGTCGAATAGACGCGCGTTGCGGCCATAACCCCAATATTCTCGGCGTACGTCGTCGTACCCGAACCCCCACCGGTACCGGCCAACATGGTAGAAAGACCATCGGCGAACAGGGCCCGGCCCGTCAAACCGTCAAGGTTGTGGCCCGTCATCGCGGAAACCGATTTTACGTGCCCCACGTTTTCCGCGATCAACACGAGCACCACCGGCACGAACAGGCCAGCCGTGCTGAAATCGAAAGCCGGGGCGTGGAAATGCGGCAAACCTACCCAGCCCGCATCCGCGATCGGGGAGAAATCCACTTCCCCGCGCACCACCGCGCACAAGTAACCAATAAGCACGCCGATAAGGATCGACAGCCGCCCAATCAGCCCCTTGAACAACACCGTGACCAACAAGATCGCCACAATCGTCACCACCGCTGTAACCGGCGCTTGCTTCACGTAGTTCCAGGCAGAAGGCGCCAGGTTGAAACCAATGAGCGCCACGATCGCGCCCGTCACGATCGGCGGCATGAGTTTATCGATCCAGCTCGAACCACAAACCATAACAATGGCACCCACCAGGAGCAGGCAGGCGCCCGTGAGCACGATCCCACCCTGTGCGAGAGCTTGCCCATGCGCGTCCATCGTCCCGCCCTGCACGTATCCCGTTACCGCGCTAATTGGCGCAATGAGGGCAAAAGAAGAGCCCAGGTAACTGGGCAATTTTCCGGCGGTAATGAGGATAAAAAGAAGGGTTCCAATCCCGGTGTAGAACAATGTCGTCGAAGGATTGAAACCCGTAAGCAATGGAACTAGGAACGTGGCCCCAAACATTGCAACCACGTGCTGTATTCCGATTCCTATCGTGGCCGGCCATGCTAGCCGTTCATTAGGCTGAACCACATCTCCCGGGGCAATATGTACGCCATCCCCGTGCAATTTCCAGATTCTTGCCACGCTTTACTCCTTGTTTGTGTGAGTGATTGGCCAAAGCGCCTCCGCGATATTACACCCGGCAGTTTTAGCGGTGAGCGAATGCGAGGTAATTCGCATTGTTCGCCAAGTGTCTTTCAGTGTTTTGCGGGGCGCGCGATACTGTTTGCCCGCGGGCCGCGTCAATTCCCCATTCGCCGGCAAAATAAATTACCGTTGAGAGCGTGAGTCAGGGAATTGTAGAGGCGCGCCGCGCCTATCGGAAAAAGACGCAGCAGCGGCAAACCATCGTGTTTGGCACGCTCGGTGGGATCTTATTGGTGCTCCTCGCCTTTTCTCTGCTGATTTGGGTGGGAGTGTTACCTTCGCCGATCAATAAGCCGTTTTCGCGGCCCGCGGCCCCACCCCCACCGGTGGTTCCGTGCGCGCCGGCGGGAGCTACCGCCGTCGATCCGGCGACCATCAACCTGCTGGTCTACAACTCGACTAACCGGGGCGGCCTGGCCAGTAGCGCTGCGAAGTCCTTCACCGCCGAAGGCATGAACGTTTCTAATACCGGTAATTGGAACGACACGGTGGAAGGCACCGCGCAAATCATTTCCGGCCCGGAAGGTCTGCCTGGCGCTTACACGGTAGCGCGTTATATCCCCGATTCCACGATCGTTTTTTCGAACGATATGAGCGGAGAATCCCTTACCGTGGTGCTTGGCGATAACTACGACGGTATTCGCACCGCCGAGCAAGTGGCCCAGGAATACCCGGATCCCACCCTCACCTCGCTCCCGGAATGCATAGACACCGAAGCGGCCACCGCAGAAGCCCAGGAACGGATCCGCAATAAGTAGCATGCCCAGCCCCGCGGTTTTATCGGCCGCGCGGCTTTGCCGGACGCGCGGTTTTTTATCGGCTGCGTGGCTTTGCCGGACGCGCGGTTTTACCGGCCGCGCGGCTTTGCCGGGTTCGGGGGCTTTGCCGCGTGCGCTAGTTTGCTGAGGTGAGTTTATCGGTGGCGTCCGTGTACAGCGTGGTGAAGTGTTCGACGACGACGTGACACGTTTCCGGATCGAACTCAATACCAACTTCGGCAGCTTCGGCCGCGAAGAACTCGGCATGCACGCGCTGCCAGTACTCCAAGCTCAGATCGCCTTCCCCTTCGCTGTGCGCAATTTCGGCGTCTACCTCGCGGAAAGGAATGACTTCCACTTTGGTGATGGCAATTAGTGCCCGCGGAACTCCCCGGCCATCGGTCACGATCGCAAGCTCTCCGGCCTGCGGTAACTCTTCTCCTTCGGCGGTATAGGTCTCCCGCAAGGAACTGGTGACCGTCTTTTTACCATCGACCACCAATTGGGCAAGCTCATCAGCCATTTCCTCAGTACCACCAAAAGCGAAGGCGGGCGGGCGCAAAGTGGTGAGATCTTCCGCCCCGGTAAGCACTTCCAAAGGATTGAGCTTGGCGCGCGTAATCGCCCGCGTCCAGAAAGCCTCAACATCGGCGTCCACCGGTTCTGGTACCCAGTTCGCATCAAATAACTGGCCGGCCCCAGCATCTACTCCCGCGCCGTCTTGCACGCCATTACCTTGCGCGGCACTATTCTGCGCGCCGCCACCCTGCGCGCCAGCATTTACCTCCGCCGTGCCAGCGTTTGCCGCGCCAGCGTTTACCGCGCCAGCGTTTGCCGCGCCGGCGTCTTTCCATGGTTCGGGGATACCGAAAATATTCCAGGCCATCACGCTTCTCCTTGCGTTATTCTGCTTCTGCTTCCCGGGCTTGGCGCAAACGTTCTTGTTCTTGCCGTAGTTTTTCTGCCAGTCCGGTGCTTTCCAAGGCATTGCGAATCCACTGGGCGGTTATCATGCGGAAACTCGTGCTGAGGATAATCCCGGTACCGGTTATGGCCATCACTTTGCCGCGCTTTTCTTCCCAGCGGCGCGCCCCTAGCGCGGTGAGTACCACCCCGGCGCCGACTTGCCCCAGCGCGGCCCCGATCATGAGCCGCGGGTGTTGCAAGTAGATCTTGCGGTAAAGTTTCCAGAACCCGGGCCGGCTGCCCTCCCCGGAAACCTCGTAGGCCATGCTCGCCTGGAAACGTTTCCCAAAACCTTCCGGTTGGAAAACAGTTGCCCCCGGCACTTCGCTCGGATCGAGTTCCCCGGCCAGGGCCTGCGTGATTTCTTCCGGCAACCCCAACGCGGCCACAAACTTTTCGACCCCTTCGCGGGCGGGCGCGTTTAGTGCATCGATCAGATCACCGGTGGCAACGCTCGGAAAATCCCGCAAGATTCTTTGTACGCGCGCCCCCGAACCAAGTTCTTGCCGCGAAAATTGTGACGCCACCGCGGAAGCTTCCGTGTGCCGCATATCGGAAAGAGTGTCGATCCACTTCCAGGAAGCGATCCCCGATTCTTGCCGAATCACTAGGACCGGGTTGCGCTGCCCGCTCGGATCCACAGACAAAATAAGCACAAAACCGGGCCGGCCCCCAATCCGGGCATCCCGCGAAATTGGCACATTGGCAATCATCGCATTCGCCCCATCGGCAGCCTTCAACACCGCGACCGGCTCGCCAATATTAGCGGCCACTCCCGGCACCCGCGCGAAAGACACATCCGAAAGTACCAGCATGGGGCCATAATTTAGCGTCGGGATTTTCCCTTCACCGGAAGCTAACAAAGCCTCACCCGGTTCCGAACCCGGCGCCGTATTTTCCAACGGTACCGGGGCCGACGCCGCCGCCGGTATCTTCGTTGCAGCAGGCGGGTTTCCCCCGGCGGGCGCACTGTCCCCCGCGAGCACACTGTCCCCCGCGAGCACACTGTCCCCCGCGAGCACACTGTCCCCAGCGAGCACACTGTCCCCAGCGGGCACGCTATCCTCCGCGAGCGCGCTCTCCCTCGCGGTCACGTCTTCTGCGAGCATGCTTTCCGCGGGCGCACTTTCTCCCACAGCTATGCCCTCCGCTACTAAGGCAGTGGGATCGGCGTATTTGAGATCGTCTTCGGTGATTGGTACTTCGCCTAGGTCGATGGTGTCCCCATAGATTTCGGCGTCGGCCTCCACCCGGATTTTCCTAAGCTGGGCATAAGCTGCTTCCAGGAAATCCGTGAGATGTTGCCCCGGCACAATGGTCTCCGTGCCGTCCGCACCAGTTTCGATGGTGGCGATGCGTCGGCGCCGGCCGGTAACCGCGATCTCGAACCGGAATAGGGCACCTTCGTGCTCCCCGCGAGCTACTACACCTTGCTCAGCAAAGAAGTTTTCGATATCTGCCGGGCTCGTCAGCGATTGGTCATTACGCAGAATTTCTCCGCGAACCGGCCGCCAAGGATAACGCTTCTCCGCATTTTCCATGCCTTACCGCCTCTCCAATGTTAAGGGCTTGCGAGGTAATGCCGGCGGTACGCGCCAAGCGCGGCTACCGCATCTGCATACACGTAATAGCGTAGCCGTTCGGCAGCCAAAACCCACCCAGCCTAGCCAACTGTTTTACGAGCTCCGCCCAGCTAAAACTCAGGCTATGCCTTTTTGCGAGCTCCGCCCAGCTAAAACTCAGGCTATGCCTCAGGATCGGCCAAGGCTCAGGCTAAGCCTCAAGCTCAGGCTAAGCCTCAGGATCGGCCAGGGCTCAGGCTAAGCCTCAAGCTCGGTCCAAGCTTCAGACTAAGTCTCTGCACGGCGGGCCCGCCGCACGCGTTCCACTTCGAACAGGGCAATCCCAGTAGCTACCGAAGCGTTGAGGGATTCCATGCGTTCCGAGATCGGAATGGAAGCGATTTGATCGCAGGTATCGCGCGTGAGCCGGGCCAGGCCACGACCTTCCGAACCGGTGACCAAAACCAGCGGAGCATCCGCCAAATGCAAGTTTTCAATGGAGACCTCGCCCCCGCCGTCGAGCCCCACCACGAAATAGCCGCGCGACTTCAACGTAGTAAGTGCCTGCACCAAGTTGGTTACCCGCGCTACCGGCATGAAAGCAGCCGCACCGGCACTCACCTTCCACACGGTGGCGGTAACGCCGGCTGCGCGCCGCTCCGGAATGATCACCCCATCCGCTCCGAAAGCCGCCGCGCTGCGCATTATCGCGCCCAGATTATGCGGATCTGTAATCGAATCGAGGGCGATAAACAATGGTGCTTCATCTCGGGCCGAGGCGCGGTCATCCGCCTTATCCGCAAGATCTTCCAGATTCGCATAGGTGTATGGCGGCACCTCAATGGCCACCCCTTGATGGTTTTCGTTACCCGCCATGCGGTCGAGTTCGGTGCGCGAAACCTCGATGAGGGGCGCGCCGAAAGCCGTTGCTTTTTGTGCCACTTCCGTGAGTCGCTTATCGCCCGTCATGGAAGCGGCGAGGAAAACTCGCGCTAAGGGTATACCGGCCCGCACTGCTTCGAGTACAGAATTGCGGCCACAAATTAGTTCGTGGTCTTCCTGCAAGTGCAGGATGCTGCGCAATTTCGGTACCCGCGCGGCCTTTCGCGCCGCTTCCCGCTGGGCCCGTTCTTCTGCTTCCCGCTTGGCCTTATAGGCCTTGTGGTAAACGCGGTCCTCCGCCTTCGGGGTGGGGCCGCGGCCCTGTAACCTGCGCTTGCCTTTACCGCCGCTACCCTTCGTGGGGCCTTTCTTGCCCCGCGGGCGCCGCGTACGTCCGTCCGCCATACGTCCTCACTTCACTGCTTTTACGTGTTTTACGTGGATTGGTTCTGTTTCCGGTGCCGGAGTTGTGCTCGCGCCTGCTAACCCTAGGCTGTTTCCAGATGCCAGCGCGCCCCATCCGGAGAGTCTTCCACAATAACACCCGCTGCCGTCAAAGTATCGCGCAGTGAATCGGCTCGCGCCCAATCCTTTTCTGCCCGGGCTTCGGCCCGCTGGGCAAGCAGACTTTCCACGATCTTGCTCAGTGCCTCCCCGGAAGCGTTGGTACCTGCCCGATCGCGCCACGGCGCGGCCAAAGGATCCAGGCCGAGCACATCCAACATGGCCCGCACCTTGGTTTGGGTTTGCCGGATTACCGGGTCATCGCGTTCCGCGAGCGCATTATTTCCGTGCCGCACTTCCTCATGGATAGCCGCGAGCGCGCCACTCACATTGAGATCATCGTTCATGGAATCCACGAAAGCTGCCGGTAGTTCAGAAAGCGGGAGGGTAGCTACGGCGTCGGCATCTACTTCGCCCACCGCATCCACGGAACGTTCCACAAAACCGGCTAGCCGTTCCCACACGGCCGCCGCTTCCGCCAAAGTTTCCGGAGAATATTCGACGGTGGAACGGTAATGCACGGTACCCAGGGCGAAGCGAAGTACCACTGCCGGTACCTCCCGCAAAATATTTTTCACTTCGAGGGCGTTCCCCAGGGACTTGCCCATCTTTTCGCCCTTCACGGTAACCCACGCATTGTGCATCCACAGGCGGGCGAAGGGCCGGCCGGCTGCGTGGGCCTGGGCCTGTTCGTTTTCGTGGTGTGGGAAACGCAGGTCGATCCCGCCGGCGTGAATATCGAATTCGTTACCCAAATAGTGGGTGGCCATCGCGCTGCACTCTAAGTGCCAGCCCGGCCGGCCGCGCCCCCACGGCGCATCCCAGGAAGCGGTTTCCGGCTCGCCCGGTTTGCTCCCCTTCCACAGCGCGAAATCGTGCGGATTGCGCTTATCGGGTTCCGCTTCACCTTCGTCTGCCACCATGTGGGAAAGCTTTTGCCGGGTTAGCGAACCGTAATCAGGCAGGGATTTTACGTCAAAATAGACGTTCCCGTTTTCACCCAGGTAGGCATGCCCGTTATCGAGAATGTCTTGCACTAGCTGCAGCATCTGCGGAATGTGGCCGGTAGCGCGCGGTTCATATGTAGGTGGCAATACTCCGAGCGCTTCGTAGGCCTGCGTAAATTCGCGTTCGTAGTGGTAGCCCCAAGCCCACCAGGGTTCGCCATGCGCGGCAGACTTCGCCAAAATTTTATCGTCAATATCCGTGACATTACGGACCAGCGTTACCTTATAGCCGAGGCGGCGCAACCAGCGCACCAGCACGTCGAAAGCTACGGAGGCACGCATGTGCCCAATATGTGGGGAGCCTTGTACCGTGGCCCCACACAGATAGATTCCAACCTGCCCCGCGTGGAGCGGCTCGAACTTCCGGTTGGTCCTGTACAACGAGTCGTATATCTCTAAGCTCACCCCTTCAGCTTAGTCGTATTCGGCGCCCGGCACCTAAACCGCTCAGATATCGTGTTGCGTGCGATATTGTCCCGTTTACTGTTTGCCAACCCGAAATCCATGCCGAACGTTTATTCTGGTGCGTATGGCCGAAGAACTTGAAGCTACCGGAACTGCGTCCCGCAAGCGCCGCGGCGGCTTTATTACACGCAAAGTTATGGCATGGTCGCTCTGGGATTGGGGATCTGCCGCTTTTAACTCGGTAGTGACTACTTTTGTTTTCACCCCGTATCTCACCACTGCCAGGCTTTTCGGGGAAGACGCTAATACGCACGTAGCTTGGGGGCTTTCTGCCGCCGGCGTGATTGTGGCTTTACTGGCTCCGGCTATTGGGCAGTGGGCAGACCGTACGGGCAAGAAGAACACGCTTTTGACGATTACCACTTTGGCCACGGTGGTCTGCATGATCGGCATGTTTTGGGTGAAACCGGGCCCTTCCCTAGTGTGGCTCGGCGTATTGCTCCTAGCCATCGGCAATATTGTGTTCGAAATCGGTTCGGTGGTGTATAACGCCATGGTTACCGACATTTCGGAGCCGGGGAACGTGGGGAGAGTTTCCGGTTTCGGTTGGGGTATGGGTTATGTGGGCGGCATCGTATTGCTGTTGCTTTTGTACGTGGGTTTCATTGGGCCGGATGTGGGTTGGTTTGGCGTTACTTCCCACGAAAGTCTCGATATTCGCGTGTGCATGTTGGCTTGTGCGGTGTGGACGCTGGTGTTTTCGGCGCCTTTGATGCTCACTTCTGCCGATACGGAACCGCAAGACGTTGCCCGGCTGGGAATTATTGGTGCCTACCGCCAAATTGTGCGGCAAATTATTACCTTGTGGCGTACGAACCGTTCTGTAGTGTGGTTCCTTATTTCTTCCGCGGTGTACCGGGATGGTTTGGCTGGCGTTTTTAGTTTCGGTGGGACTTTAGCGGCCGCTGCTTACGGTTTTTCTGCCGGGGAGGTGATGGTTTTCGGGATCGCCGCGAATCTGGTGGCCGGGGTGGCTACGATTATTTTTGGGCGGCTCGACGACCGTATCGGTTCGCGCCGGCTGATTATTGCTTCGCTTTCGCTCATGTTGGTGGCTGGTTTAGGCGTGTTCTTATTGCGCGGTGCCGGTAAACCCGCTTTCTGGGTATGTGGGTTGCTGCTCTGTATTTTCGTGGGCCCGGTACAAAGTTCCTCGCGTACCTATCTGGCGCGGATTACTCCTCCGGAACTGAGCGGGGAAATGTTCGGTTTGTATGCCACTACCGGGCGGGCGATCTCTTTCCTTTCCCCGCTGTTGTACGGGGTTTCTATCGCTGCCGGTGCTGCCCTCACCGGGGTTTCCCGGGCCGACGCCGCACACTTCGGCGTGCTTGGCATCGCGATCGTATTATTTGCCGGGCTTTTGTTCTTCTTGCGCGTGGATCGCGAGGAAACTCCGGCGCTGGGCCGGGCATAATCGAGCTGCGGCCGAGCATAATCGAGCTGCGGCCGAGCATAATTTTGGCCGGCCCGGGTAACAGCACAAAAGTTACCGGGGCCGGCCAAATCAAAGTAGTTACTTCTTGGCGGTCTTCGACTTCTTCTTAGCTTTCTTTTCCGCCGCGGCTTTGGCGGCGGCCTGGGCACCTTCTTCTAAGATTTCGTCTAGTAAGGCGTCCGTATCTTCTTCGGAAAGTTCCCGGGCCAAAGCTACTTCCGAACCGAGAATTCCGCGAGCTTGTTGCAACATGCGCTTTTCTCCGGCAGAAAGATGCCGATCGCGATCGCGGCGCGTCAAATCACGCACTACCTCCGCTACCTTCATTACGTCACCGGAAGAAAGCTTCTCCGAGTTCGCCTTGTAACGCCTGCTCCAATTAGAAGGTTCCTCAATATCGACGGCGCGAAGCACATCGAAAACCTTCTGCAACTGTTCTTCATTGGAAACATCGCGCACCCCGACCTCTTCCAGGGAGGCTTCGGGAACCTGAATAACCATGTCGCTCTGGGTCACATTCAAGGTGAGGTAGCGCCGCTTCTCACCCCTAATCACCTTGTCCGAAATATCAATAATTTCGGCGGCTCCATGATGAGGATAAATAACGGTTTCGCCAACCTTAAACGGCATCGAGCAACTACCCTTCCAAGCTTGCCCACCGCGACTAAACTCGCGCTATACAAGGTGCCATTCTACCATCTGGGCTATATTACGCGCGAGTCCTTCTTTTCCACTCTCCGCGATTATCTGCCGCGGTTATGGCTCGCACTCACCTACCGCGGTTAGAGCACCCCGCGCGCACCTACCGCGCCAACGGCAGCACTTCTCCCCCCGCGCTCACCGCTGTGGTTAGTGCGCCCTGCGCCAACTGCTGCGATTAGCGCGCCCCGCGCGCACCCCAAGCAGTTCCCGGGCTAAGCGGGCCAACCGGGCTAACCGGGCCAACCGGGATTACCTGGCCAACCGGGCCAACCGGGCTATTCCGTAGAAACCAGCTTGTAGCCCAGACCGCGCACGGTCACCAACATTTTCGGGTTCCGCGGCTCTTCTTCGATCTTGGAACGAATACGCTTCACGTGTACGTCCAGGGTCTTTGAATCCCCCATGTAGTCCACGCCCCAAATCCGGTCCAAAATCTGCGACCGCGTGAGCACTCGGTCCGGGTTGCGAATAAACAGCTCCAGTAATTCGAATTCGCGCAGGGGCATCTGAATTTCTTCGCCCGCCACCCGCACTTCATGCTTTTCGGTGTCCATTTCTACCCGACCCACCCGCAGTACTTCTTCCTCTTCTTCCAGCGGCCCGCCACCTTCCACGCGGCGCAATACCGCCCGCACGCGGGCCAGGAGTTCCCGATACGAATAGGGCTTAGTCACGTAATCATCGGCGCCAACTTCCAGACCCACCACTTTATCGATCTCCGAATCCTTGGCGGTGAGCATTATGATCGGCACATTAGATTCTTGGCGCACCCGGCGGGCAATCTCTTCCCCGGAAAGGCCGGGCAGCATGAGGTCCAAAAGAATCAGATCCGGGGTGCGGGCCCGCACGCTCTCCATCGCCGCATTACCATTCGACGCCGTCTCCACCTCGTAGCCTTCACGTTCCAAATTGAACGCCAACGTATCGCGGTACGCAGGTTCGTCGTCAACCACGAGAATCCGTGTCATCTAGTATCTATCCCTTCGTTTTCTCTACTCGCTAGCGCGGGTAGTGCGGCGCTTTTTCGCCGACGTTCTACTACTTATTGCTGATACGGGAAGTTTCCTTCGCCTCAGTGGCGCCAGTTTTAGTGGTACTGCCCGCCAGCGACGCGGCTTTATTTGCGGTTTTATCTCTGCTTCCCGCGGGAAGTTGCGCGGCACGCTCCGGAGCTCCCGCGCGACTTTGCGGAAGTTGCGCGGGAGCCGGGCCAGCCGTAGCTGTGACTGAGGCAGGGGCCGCAGCGTTCGGACCAGGCCCGGTAGCGGCGGCTGTGCTCGGAGCTGCGGCAAGCTCGGCAGCGGCGGCCGTAGCTGGGCCGGCCGAATCCGGAATATACGGCTCGGGTAACACGATCGTGAAAGTAGATCCTTGCCCCTTTTTGCTCCACAACCGGATATGCCCACCGTGGTCTTGCACCACGTGTTTGACGATGGCCAAGCCGATCC
This sequence comes from Actinobaculum suis, assembly GCF_900618115.1. Classification (NCBI taxonomy): domain Bacteria; kingdom Bacillati; phylum Actinomycetota; class Actinomycetes; order Actinomycetales; family Actinomycetaceae; genus Actinobaculum; species Actinobaculum suis. Next base: position 441,144 of record NZ_UYIO01000001.1, on the reverse strand, counting down.
CGGATCCGCCGGAGTTCCGGTCCCGCGCGTGATCCCCACGGTAGAAGCGTTCAAAGATACGTTCATGCAGTTCTGGCGGGATACCTTCCCCTTGGTCGATCACCGCTATTCGCACTTGGTTTTCCTCCAGGCTGGTAGCCACGGAAACTCGGCCGTGCGGGCGGGTGTAACGCACCGCGTTATCCAAAAGGTTACGAATCGCGGTGGCCAACATTTTTCGGTCCCCATATACTCGCAGCCCCGATGTACCGCCCGTGACTATTTTCACGTCACGTTCAGCGGCTTCCACTTTCATGCGGGCCACAGACTCCGCTATTACCGCATCCACTTCCACGAGTTCGGGTACCGAAAGCGCGTCTTTATCCTGTACCCGCGAAAGCTCAATCATGTCCATAACCAGCCCGCGCAGCCGCTCCACCTCTAGGTTCAGCTGGCCCGCAAAATGGCGTACTGCTACGGCGTCGTCTGCCGCACTCGCGATCGTTTCCGCAAGCAAGGAAATAGCACCCACGGGAGTTTTTAGTTCGTGGGAAACATTCGCCACAAAATCGCGCCGGGTTTCTTCCACCCGAATTTTCTTCGTATTGTCTTCAAACAGAATGAGCACCCGCCCATTAGAAAGCGGCGCGCCGTACAAGGCGAGGCGAATATCGCTTTGGTCTTTGAGCACGGAACGGCGGATACGCAAGCTTTTCCGCACGATTTCCCCGGTGCTCCGAATCTCCGCGGCCAGCTGTTTGAATTCCGGGCGGTCCAGGGCCCCGTTCTTTACGATCCCGAAACTGTACGCCTGCGTAGAGGCACGTTCGACGACGTCTGCCGGGCCCACGAGAATATGGAACTCGGGAATCGTATCGAGGATTCTGCTCGCATTGAGCTCGGATTCGGCTTGCACGGAACGGGCACTAGCGCCGTCTTTGAACGTGCGTTGAGAATGCATGTAGGCAAGCGAGGCCGTAACTCCCACGGCCAGTCCGAGCAAAGCCGCGATAAGTAAAAGCATCATCATCTGCGGCGGCACTCCAAGGTCGAGATTCGCCGCGGGAAGCATTCCGTGCATATCCTCAGAGTAGCGAGGATTTTGGATTGCGGGAAATGCGTGAGGCAGCGCGAGCCGCGATTTACCGCGCGTTTACCCGCCCGTATTTTCCAGTTCATCATAAGCTGGTGTTATAGACGCCGAGTGCGCCTCCCGGCGCCTTATGCCGTGCCTGCATTTGCATTCAGGAAAATAAAGGAGCATGTATGCGCGAAGAATTTCGCAATGAAATGAGGGTGCTTGAAGAAACTCTCACCTTAATGGCCCGTAGCGCCTCGAAAGCCATGGATCAGGCAGCACAATCGCTCCGCGATGCCAATTTGGGCCTGGCTGAAAGCGTGATTGATGCGGATTCGCATATCGATCATTTGGAGCGGCAAATCGAAGAAATGGCGATTTCCTTGCTGGCGCGGCAGGCGCCCGTTGCCTCCGATTTGCGTACGGTGGTTACCGCCTTGCGGATCGCTACCATTTTGGAACGCATGGGTGATTTGGCACGCCACGTGGCCTATATCGCCCGCGGTCGCTTCCCGCAGACTGCCGTTGATGGCGATGCCTACGATCTGATCGTGAAAATGGGTGAAGCCGCCGCGAAGCAAGGCCAGCGAGTGGCCAAGATGATCGAAACCCAAGATATCGAGTTGGCGAAGCAGCTTGAGGCCGACGACGACAAGCTCGACGAACTGCACCGCCAGACTTTCGATTTGGTTCTGGATGAGAGTAACGATCTGTCCCGGCAAACCGTGGTGGACGTGATCCTTCTGGGTCGTTTCCTGGAACGCTACGGCGATCAGGGCGTGAATGCGGCCCGGAATATGCGGTTCTTGATTACTGGCCTGCATGTTGATGTGGAACCGCGCCCGAGCACTGAAGAAGAAATGCTCGGCTAGGCCGCGCGAAAGCTGGGCCTAGGCAAAACTAGGCCTTGGCGAAGCGAGCCCGCGCGAAAGCTAGCCGACCCGAAAGCTCGGCCGCGCGAAAGCTAGCCGACCCGAAATCTCGGCCGCGCGAAAGCTAGCCGACCCGAAAGCTCGGCCGCGCGAAAGCTAGCCGACCCGAAAGCTCGGCCGCGCGAAAGATCGCTACATAATAATTGCCCCGGGGTAAGCCGCTTGTGTGTTGCGGCTACTCCGGGGCTTTTTAGCAAGAACTAATTTGTTTTGCCTTGGTTGGCAACCCTACTTGCCTTGGTTGGCAACTTCGTCGATCTTCTTTTGTGCTTCTGGATCGAGGTACGTGCCGCCCTTCTTGACGGGCTTGAGCGTTTCCTCATCCAATTCGTAGACCAGCGGAATCCCGGTAGGAATATTCAGACCGGAGATCGCTTCATCCGAAATTTCATCAAGGTGCTTGACGATGCCCCGCAGGGAATTACCGTGCGCGGCGATGAGAACCGTCTGGCCAGTCTTGATGGTGGGCACAATTTCCGATTCCCAGTAGGGAAGCATGCGCTCAATAACGTCCTTCAAGCATTCGGCCCGCGGTACCGGTTGGCCGGCATAGCGCGGATCCTGATCTTGAGACCAAGTAGAGCCGAGTTCAATGTTGGGCGGCGGAACATCGTAGGAACGGCGCCAGGCCATGAACTGGTCCTCGCCGTATTCATCACGAATTTCCTTCTTGTTCAAGCCCTGCAAAGCACCGTAGTGGCGTTCATTGAGCCGCCAATCGCGGTGTACCGGGATCCAATGCCGATCTGCGGCATCCAGCGCGATATTCGCCGTCGTAATCGCGCGACGCAGAAGCGAGGTGAACACAACGTCCGGCAAAATGTTATTTTCCTTGAGCAGTTCGCCGCCGTGCTTCGCTTCCGCCCGTCCCTTTTCAGACAGGGGAACATCAACCCAACCCGTAAACAGATTCTTCGAGTTCCATTCGCTCTCGCCGTGGCGGAGCAGTACGAGGGTGTACGTCATGCCTACATTCTTTCACGTGAACGCTCTTGCTTCCAGGACGTTGGGCAACAGGACGTTGGGTAACTAGCGGCCTGGCCCGGTTTGCCTGGCCCGGTTTGCCTGGCCCGGGTAAGTTGCGAGAGCTTAGCAACCCGGAACGGTATCGCTGGCGTCACTACCGGGCGCGCACTCATCCTGGACAGCCGTGGGGCTCGGAGTGGCCGGGGATTCCTGCGGAGTACCAGAACATCCCGTCATGAAAATCGCCGCGCAAGTGAGGGCGGCTGCTGCTAATAATTTCTTCACGGGTCCAGCCTACCGCCTTGCACGGAAATGGTTTTGTGGGGCGCTATAGCCGGCGCCGCTACCGCCGCGTGCGGCTCGGCATGAATTTTGTGGCTGGCCGCGAGAACCCTCTGCGCGTGCCCGCTACAGGAGCAAACTGCCGGCACCAACTACGATTGCTAGCTACGCGCGAGAGCGGAACGGATGGGTTGTGAGCCGGCGTCGGCCGCCCAGCTTGAACTAACTGCGTGCGAGCGCGGAATAGAAACTGGTGTAGACCACTGCCATAACGATTACCACCAGGCGCATGGTTTCCGTATTGGCCAACCAGAGCAGGACAAATGTGAGCAAGGCGAAAATGGCGAGCACCACAACTTCCCGCACGTCGTATTCACTCAAATAGAGGGCGATGCCACCGCCCAATAGCGCCAGCCCCATGCCGGCCACGAGTAACCAGAAAATCAGCGGCGAAGTGCTGGCGTATTCCGGGTTTTCGCGAAACTGCTTGGCCAGGATAATGAGACATAAAGCCCAAATCACGCCGGGCAATGAGCGCACAGCGTCCTCTCGCGATCCGCGGCGATTACCCTCCATGCCTCTCCTTTCTTTTCCTTTCCCTACTTCCCCTACTTCGTTAGCAAACCGCGCGGGTGGGGCGGCCACATTGCCGCCCCACCCGCGCCGGCGTCGCCATAAAATACGGGAGTGATTCCGCGCCGGCCCACACCACGCCAGAGCTCAGGACCGAAGCCCCGAATCTATGTTTAGTCTTTCGCCATCTGATAAATCACGTGCCAGCCCTCTCCCGGCTCAATCTTTGCGACTTCCGGGAGCGCTTTTTCAATGTTTTGCCGTACCTCGGTGAGAGTAGAACCCTGTGCTTGTAGTTCGGGCAGGTGATAGCCCTGGGCCGTCCAAGCTCCATCCTCGTTACGTAGATTTACCTGAAAATTCCGCATTTTGGTTGCTCTTCCTTCCTGAGCATTCGTGTCTTGTGAAGGTCGGCCGCCCGCCCCTTCACGCCTCTTCGCCTTCCATTGTAGGCCTCGCCACGCGCGCGCAAGAAGCACCCACACGTCCCTTTTCCCGGTGATTTCTTAGATTGCATTTTTGTTTTTGCGCTACGGAACCCAGCCCCGCCGTTGAGTTTTCAACGTTTCACTTCTGTCTGGATAGCGACGCACTATTGCTCCTGGGACTTTCGGGCTATACGGTTAGGGATGCCTTACCACTTTGGGGGTAAGGGTCACCTAACTGTGGCCCGGCCAATTTGCGAACGTTTTACCTCCAAATGGAAGGCCGTACCTGTGGCCGGTGAATCCAGTTTGGAAGCACGGTCACTCCGTTGCCCAGATAGCACACCTGCGGCGCGGAGCACAAAACCTTGGGAAGGAATTATGTGAATAAACGGCACGCCCGGCGCAAATCCGGCGCCAGCTTCGCTGCCGGCACCAGCCTCGCTGCCGGCACCAGCCTCGCTGCCGACGCCCGGCGCAAACCCGGCAAACCCGTCCGCAAACCGCGCCGCGCCGCAGATCAAGTACTGGCTGGTTTTCAGCGCCGGCACCGGATAACGATCGCCGCCACCGCGCTACTCTTGCTTGGCGCCGCAATCGTGGCTATTGGTATGGGCCAGCTGGCGATTTCTCCCGCGGAAGTAGTACGGATTTTGTGGAAATCCGCGGCGCCGCTAGTGGGAATCAATACCGACCACATATCTGTAAGCCCGGCCCATCTCACCGCGGTGTTGCAGATTCGCCTGCCCCGCGTCATTTTGACGATGCTGATCGGCGGGGCGCTAGCAATTTCCGGTGCGGTGCTGCAGAGTTTGTTCCGCAACCCTTTGGTTTCCCCGGACATTGTGGGAGTTTCCTCGGCTTCTGCCTTTGGTGGGGTGCTCGCGATTCTACTTGGCACTTCCAGCCTGCTCTTGATGGGGAGCTCTTTCCTTTTCGGCTTGCTAGCGGTGTGCATTGTGCTTTCCATTGGCAAAATCCGCACCAGTTCGCCCACTTTGACGATCGTGCTGGCCGGCATCGTGGTTTCCGCGTTCTTTAACGCCATGGTTTCCCTCATGACTTACGTGGCTGATCCGTACGAAAAACTACCCTCGATCAATTTCTGGCTCATGGGTTCTTTTGCTGCCGCAACCTGGCAGAAAGTGACGGTGGTCTTGCTGCCCGTCTTGGTGGGTTGCCTCGTAGTTTTCGCGTTGCGTTGGCGCATAAACATTTTGAGTTTGGGGGATGAAGAAGCGCGCGCTTTGGGCCTCAACCCGGGCCTGTTGCGGTGGACGTTAATCTTCGCGGTGTCTTTGCTAACCGCCGCCGCAGTTTCGGTTTCCGGGGTGATCGGCTGGGTAGGTCTGGTAATTCCCCATTTGGTGCGTTTACTTGTGGGCCACGATAACCGAGTGGTGCTCCCCGAATCTTTCCTAGCGGGCAGCTTCTACCTGTTGGTAATCGATACGATCGCGCGCTGCGCTACCACCGTAGAAATTCCGATCGGCATCCTCACTGCCACTATTGGGGCGCCAGTTTTCATCGGCCTGCTGGTGCAAAGAGCACGGAAGGGACAGTCCATTGCTTAAAGCTACAGATCTGGGGCACGCCTACCAGGGTGATGATTTCCTTTTCCGCAAGGTTTCTTTTTCCGTGGAAAACGGTGATTGTTTGGCCATTTTAGGGCCGAATGCGCGGGGGAAAACCACGCTGCTTTCCTGCCTTTCGGGTATTCGCGTACCGCGAGAAGGGCATGTTCAAACAGACGGGCCGGTGGGTTTCGTACCGCAATCACAAGCGGCCTCGCACCATTTTTCGGTGCGTGACATGGTGCTTATGGGGCGCGCGCGGAACCTGCGCCCGTGGTCCACTCCCCAGGAAGAAGATATCGAAGCGGCTTGGGCCGCCCTGGAAAGAGTGGGGATGGCCGAACTTGGGGCCCGCGATTATTCCTATCTTTCTGGCGGGCAACGCCAGTTGGTGCTCATTGCCAGAGCTTTAGTGGCAGAGCCGACGACGTTGCTCTTGGATGAACCTACTTCCGCCCTCGATCTGCGCAATCAGCGCCGGGTGTTGGAAATTATTCAAAGCCTGCGTGATGACGGCATTGCTTGCCTGTTCACCACTCATGATCCCTCCCATGCCTTCCTTATTGCGGGCCGGACCATGGTGATGGATGCCGAGATTCTGATCGGAAAGACGGAAGAAGTGCTCGATAATGCCCGGCTATCTACCCTGTATCGCACCCCGGTACAAGTTTCTACCGTGCAGTTCGCGCAGGGCACGCAGCGCGTGGTCCTTCCGGACTACACCGCGCCCGAATCCCAAATTTCCACAAACAAGTAATTCACAACCAACCGAAAGGACAATACATATGCAAAGCACCCGTACAAAAACCCGCGCTCGCACAAAAATAGCGGCCGGGGTGGCCGCGCTCGCCCTCTTCCTTACGGGATGTGGAGGATCGCAGCCAGCGGCGGATAGTTCTAGCGCGGCGGCTGATTCCACCGCAACTGCCACTGCTCCGAACGGAAAAACCACGGTAACGGTTACCGATCAGCGCGGTGAGCAGATTACGGTTGAGGCGCCCGTGGATAAAATTGCTTCCGCGGTTATTCCGGCACCGACCATTATCGCCGCCGTCGATGGTTCTTGGGACAAGATCGTGGGAATCAATGATTCCCTCCTCAAGGCTAATAAAGAAGGAATTATCTCCAAGATTTTCCCCGCTTCTGTTGAGACCCCGGTGGTTTCTGACCGTCAGTTCACTCCCAATATGGAAACCATTTTGAGTTTGGAGCCGGATGTATTTATTCAGTGGGGTGATCGCTCTGCTGACATTATTGAGCCACTTGATAAGGCCGGCCTGCCGGTTATTGGCCTGGAATACGGCACCCAGGAAGACCTGGAAACCTGGATCAAGATTTTCGGGCAGATCCTGGCCAAGGAAGACCGGGCCAACAAGTTGATCTCCTACATGCACGATTCGCAAAAGGAAGTTTCGGAAAAGGTGGCGGCCCTGGGTAAGCCTCGCGTCCGCGGCCTGCAGATGAGCTATAGCGCGGAAAAGATTTCCGTAAGCACGGAAACAAATTATGCGGAACATGTATTCAACCTGGCCGGAGTGGAAAACATGGCCCGTTCATCGTTGACGGAAGACGGCGTCGTCTCCCCTGAACAGGTACTTGCTTGGGATCCGGAGATTATTTTCCTTTCGGCATTTGACGCTGCCACCCCGGAAGATCTGTATAAGGATCCGCGGCTGGCCGAAGTTTCGGCGGTGAAGAATAAGCGCGTCTACCGGGCGCCGCTAGGGGTTTACCGGTGGCAAGTGCCGTGCGCGGAATCTCCGCTGTACTGGAATTGGGTGGCCGCTTTGGCCTACCCGGGTGAATACCAGGTGGATTTGCCGCAACTAATGCGGGAGAACACTTCGTGGATTTACAACTACGAACTTACCGACGCGGATATCGCCCAGGTTCTCCGGGTCGATATTAATGGCGAGAGTGCGAATTACGACGCCGTTGCCAAGGGCGCGCAATCATAAGGGCTCGCACTGCACTACAAAACCAATAAAAAAAAGGGGTGATACTTGTGGCTACAATGCTCAAGGTTCTACCGGGTAAGCCAACCACGCTCGGCGCGCCACAGGCGCAAACACAAACACAAGGCCCGGCGCGGGAAACCGAAACTGCGGTTAAACACATCGATATTTACGAACTAGCAAATACCGATCTTTCACAGGTTTCGGGGATCAGCATTAGCGGGGCCTGCGATCAAATTGAATTGACCAAGCAACGGCAACTGCTCAGCGCGTGGGTGCGCGGGGGCGGCCGGTTGCTACTAAATGGACATCCGCGGCGGGTCTACGTGGATGAGTTGCCGCAGATTCGGAAACTTGATTTTCATGGGGCTGCCGATGTGTGGCTCAGCGAGGTAGAAGCGCATCCGATTTGGGAAGGCGTGCGCCGGCAGGAATTACTTTATCGTACCGGAGTGCCCGGCAAACATTCTTTTGCGGAATTGGAAAAAATCGGCGTCGCTGGTTTTTATGGGCATGCTTATCTGGGCGACCTTCCCGAGCAGGCAGTGATAATTACGGGAATCGGGCCTTACCGCCTGCCTGTGGATATTGCTTACCGGCTCGGGGCCGGCGAGGTAGTGGTCCACGCGGGTAATGATTTGGATTCTTTCACCGAGATGGGGCCCTCGACCTATAAATTGCGTACGAATATCGAAAACTATCTGCTGGGGAGGAACTAATGAAGAAGATTGCGTACGTTCATACAGGTTCTTTCTTCCACCTTGCCACGGTGGCAGACCCAGCAGTGCGGGCCCGCAATGTGGAAGCAGTTTACTGGCCGGAGTATGCGGGCGATTTTACCGAGTTTGATTCAGTGTTCCTCGCCGCGCGGTGCCACCGCGCAGTTATTTCCCGTAATGCCGCAAAGCTGGTGCGTTTCCTGGACGGTGCTGGCCGCAAGCTTTATGTGGATGGCTCTTCCCAGGTTGGTGAGTGGTTGCCGGGAACTAATGAAGTGATGCGGGGTACGAACTTTTGGGCCTGGCGCACCGGGGAAAACCTCGGCCGGATTTCCGTCAATAAAGACCATCCGCTCTGGCAGTATTTGAGCGAAGAATCCGTGCACTGGCACTACCACGCCGTTTTGGATCCCCCTGCTACCGCTACTCCCCTGGTAATCCTCGAACCGGTCCCGGCCGCGGAGTCTGCTGCGGGTGCGCAACCTGACGCCCTCGCGGCAGGAGCCACCGCGCAATCAGTTGCAACGCAATCATCCACCGCGCAACCGGCTGCCACGCCGCCGGGCATTGACCCGTGGGGGCATGATTACCGTGCAATTCCGGGCCACGCGAATGCGCTGCTCTACTACGACGCCGGTACTTTCCCGGCGGAAATAGTTGTTTCCACGATGGATGCCAGTTATCACCACGGCTCGGGCTTTATGCCCGGTGCCACCCAGCTGCTTTACCGCATGCTTGACTGGTTGCGAGATTAAAGCGGCAGCTTCGGCGCACATAATGCCGAATTTTATGCGTACCTTCTTCCGCGTAAGTTGAGTACGTCTACGACGCCGGTGCGGGCCGAGGCAAAACACCTCGGCCCGCATTTTTCCGCTCGGATATGAGTGCAACCAGGCCCGGCCTCTGCGCCTGGCCAAGTTCTACCAGCACCGCCTTACCAGGGGATTCTTTGGAATCTACCGATTTTCTGCGGCTGCTGGGCCAAGTAGTATGCCGGAGGTGCGATTGGTGAGGGGACGCGTTTGAAGAATTCCTTGCGCAACTGCAGGTTAAGTCCCGGTGTATTCAAAAATGCTTCGCCGAGTGTCACCGGATTGCGCCGGCGCAAACCCACCATACGCGGAGCAACCAAAGCCGGATAACACTGGAACCACCCACCATGCGGCTCGCTTTCCCATCCTAGACGGGTAATTACACTCCTGTAATCGAAAGACAAGTCTGCCCCTAGGCAGGGATCTATGTGGCGGTGCCATCCGATTGTTTGACAGTACCAGGCAAGTTTCCCCTCGGTAGTTGGCCTGGGCTGGATTAAATAGACCATGCGATTTGAGCGTGTCTTCCGTGACAGCCCCTGTTGGGCAGGAAGACTGGTAATCATGAAGAAATTCTCGAAGCACACCCCTGAGCAGATTGTGGCCAAGCTCGAGAAAGCCCGGGCCTTGAAGGCCTCGGGTAGTACTGTGGCCGAAGTCTGCCGTGACCTCGGCGTCAGCGAGGCAACCTACCATCGCTGGGTCAGGCAGTACGGCAACATGTCCCGCAGCGAAGCCCGCCGCTTTAAAGAGCTGCAGGAAGAAAACACCAAGCTCAAGCGCTTACTCGGGGAAGCTGAGTTGGAAAAGGCGCTGCTGAAGGAGCTTGCGGAGGGAAAATTCTGACCCCGGCACGCAGGTATGAAGCCATCGATTACGCTCTATCAGTGGGTTATTCGGTGCGCTTTGCCTGCCGGGTCGTCGGGGTTTCCAGAGCGGCGTACTACAACGCCCGCAAACGCCACCAGAAGCCTAGCGCGGATAAGTACGCCGCTTTGCGCAGTTGGCTGGTCACCTTCGCTGGTGAGCACCGACGCTGGGGCTATCGCCGCGCTTGGGTGAAAGCCCGACAGGCCGGCTTTACCTGTGGCCGTGATGTGGTGCGCCGCCTGTGGCGCCAGGAGGGTCTGCGGGTCTTTCCTCGCAAAGCTGCTAAGCGACGCTGCTTGCCCGTGCCAACACCCCGCACGCAGCCAGCGGCGTGTCCGGGGCAAGTGTGGGCGCTGTGGCCTGGGCTGGATTAAATAGACCATGCGATTTGAGCGTGTCTTCCGTGACAGCCCCTGTTGGGCAGGAAGACTGGTAATCATGAAGAAATTCTCGAAGCACACCCCTGAGCAGATTGTGGCCAAGCTCGAGAAAGCCCGGGCCTTGAAGGCCTCGGGTAGTACTGTGGCCGAAGTCTGCCGTGACCTCGGCGTCAGCGAGGCAACCTACCATCGCTGGGTCAGGCAGTACGGCAACATGTCCCGCAGCGAAGCCCGCCGCTTTAAAGAGCTGCAGGAAGAAAACACCAAGCTCAAGCGCTTACTCGGGGAAGCTGAGTTGGAAAAGGCGCTGCTGAAGGAGCTTGCGGAGGGAAAATTCTGACCCCGGCACGCAGGTATGAAGCCATCGATTACGCTCTATCAGTGGGTTATTCGGTGCGCTTTGCCTGCCGGGTCGTCGGGGTTTCCAGAGCGGCGTACTACAACGCCCGCAAACGCCACCAGAAGCCTAGCGCGGATAAGTACGCCGCTCTGCGCAGTTGGCTGGTCACCTTCGCTGGTGAGCACCGACGCTGGGGCTATCGCCGCGCTTGGGTGAAAGCCCGACAGGCCGGCTTTACCTGTGGCCGTGATGTGGTGCGCCGCCTGTGGCGCCAGGAGGGTCTGCGGGTCTTTCCTCGCAAAGCTGCTAAGCGACGCTGCTTGCCCGTGCCAACACCCCGCACGCAGCCAGCGGCGTGTCCGGGGCAAGTGTGGGCGCTGGACTTCCAGTTTGATAGTGACTACCAAGGCAAAACCTTCAAGATCTGCAACGTGATCGACGAGTTCACCCGTGAGCATGTTGGTTTCGAGATCGCTCGGTCAATTACCGCTGCTGTGGTGATTGACCTGCTGGAGAATTTAGCCGCTGTGCGCGGTGGCAGGCCTGGGGTGTTGCGTATGGATAACGGCCCGGAGTTCATCAGCCAAGAGCTGACTCAATGGGCAGCCAAGCAAGACACTATCGAAGCGTTCATCCCACCGGGAATGCCCTGGCATAACGGGTTTGTGGAGTCCTTCCACAACCGGCTACGTGACGAGCTGCTAGAAGACGAGATGTTCGACGACCCTGCCCACGCGTCGCACTGCCTGCGACTGTGGTCAGAGCGTTACAATACGCATCATCCTCATTCGAGCCTAGGATTTATCCCACCGACTGAGTACGCCAACCAATGGCACCAAACCCAGCAATGCACTCAAACCGACCGGTCCTAAAAACTAGCCCGGCCCACCTATCAAAGAATTCACTGGCGGCTCCTCTCTTATTGATGCGAGTCGAACTATCATGAGCAACTGTGAGACTAGGCCCACCCCACTTCAGTCGCGCCAGTAATTATTGTCACGAAAATTTCGCGAAAGCACGTTGACAGTAACGATTCCTTAAGGTTATCGTCCAACTGTCCTCGCGAAGAGGTCAAGGCACTACCGCCTTTTCCGCGCTGCCCGCCAGCAAACATGGCGGCATAACGAAAGAAAACATATGAAATCACGGTTTGCGCAAGTATTTGTTGCGCTAGGTTGTAGCGTCGGCCTGGTTTTTTCCGGCACCCTTTCAGCTCACGCGGCTGAGCAAGGTGCGGCACAGTCGCAAATTACCAACACAGCACTCCCGCAAAGCCCTTCATCGAGTGAGGCACCTTGCGTCGCACCGAATGTCGGGGCAGTGACACCACTCAACACGGCTAACGCCGGCCCCACGTTCGCTTCCCTACAGTCACAAGCACTACTCCCCACGAGTTCGAAGCAATCTTGCTACCGTCAATATGAGAACGATGCAAAAAAATGCAGAAGAGCCCCCGGCGGCGCTCGCGGAAGGGCGATTTGCTGGGCATCTATTAGCGCAAAGCTAGGGCTCTGCATCGCTCGAGGAGGCAGGTAGGTCGAGCCATGTTCACTCGTACATACTTCTCGAAGAACAACCTCCCAGTCACGGCAACAATAGCTATAGGAGATTTGGTGCGAACGGACGACGCCACCGAGTGCTCAAGCCAACTCACCGTCAAAGGGGACGACGTTGATTACGACATGTCAATTATTGGCATTGATCAGATTCAAGCATTCGAAAACAGTGCGTCCGTCCTGCAAGCAATAGTAGAAAGGGAAAACCTATCACTTGACGCCACCATTGCCGAGTGACGTACGGATTAGTTGGCGACAGATTCAAGGGGAGCTTCACAACGAGCAGGCTCCCAAAAACTCAAAAGCAGGGCTGTTTTTGAATCACCATTCGATAATTCGTCTCCGCTTTTCGAAAGCCAACACCGCCAAGTTACTGCAACTAGGTCCGATGTTTTGCGCATTACGAACCGGCGTCTTAAGAAACCCGCTTATTCGTTAGCCCTGGTTCGCAATCAGGGATTATTTAGGTATGCACAAATTAGCGGTTTGATGGCCGGCATATCCCCGCTGCAACGGGTGCATAATCAGGACAGAGGAGCATTTTTAGAGGTAGCTACTCCAAGAAATCAGGGGTACCTTCGTCCACTCCCATGTCTGCGGTTTCCAACTCTAAACCGAACGTGATTCCCGCCTGGGAGTGAGTAAGCTTTTCATCCGCAAAATTACCCCAGCCCGATCAGTACCTAAGCCCATAGTGCGCAATTTGAGACAACGGCAAGTTCGTATTTTTGGCCTGGGCTGGATTAAATAGACCATGCGATTTGAGCGTGTCTTCCGTGACAGCCCCTGTTGGGCAGGAAGACTGGTAATCATGAAGAAATTCTCGAAGCACACCCCTGAGCAGATTGTGGCCAAGCTCGAGAAAGCCCGGGCCTTGAAGGCCTCGGGTAGTACTGTGGCCGAAGTCTGCCGTGACCTCGGCGTCAGCGAGGCAACCTACCATCGCTGGGTCAGGCAGTACGGCAACATGTCCCGCAGCGAAGCCCGCCGCTTTAAAGAGCTGCAGGAAGAAAACACCAAGCTCAAGCGCTTACTCGGGGAAGCTGAGTTGGAAAAGGCGCTGCTGAAGGAGCTTGCGGAGGGAAAATTCTGACCCCGGCACGCAGGTATGAAGCCATCGATTACGCTCTATCTGTGGGTTATTCGGTGCGCTTTGCCTGCCGGGTCGTCGGGGTATCCAGAGCGGCGTACTACAACGCCCGCAAACGCCACCAGAAGCCTAGCGCGGATAAGTACGCCGCTCTGCGCAGTTGGCTGGTCACCTTCGCTGGTGAGTACCGACGCTGGGGCTATCGCCGCGCTTGGGTGAAAGCCCGACAGGCCGGCTTTACCTGTGGCCGTGATGTGGTGCGCCGCCTGTGGCGCCAGGAGGGTCTGCGGGTCTTTCCTCGCAAAGCTGCTAAGCGACGCTGCTTGCCCGTGCCAACACCCCGCACGCAGCCAGCGGCGTGTCCGGGGCAAGTGTGGGCGCTGGACTTCCAGTTTGATAGTGACTACCAGGGCAAAACCTTCAAGATCTGCAACGTGATCGACGAGTTCACCCGTGAGCATGTTGGTTTCGAGGTCGCTCGGTCAATTACCGCTACTGCGGTGATTGACCTGCTGGAGAATTTAGCCGCTGTGCGTGGTGGTAGGCCTCGGGTGTTGCGTATGGATAACGGCCCGGAGTTCATCAGCCATGAGCTGACTCAATGGGCAGCCAAGCAAGACACTATCGAAGCGTTCATCCCACCGGGAATGCCCTGGCATAACGGGTTTGTGGAGTCCTTCCACAACCGGCTACGTGACGAGCTGCTAGAAGACGAGATGTTCGACGACCCTGCCCACGCGTCGCACTGCCTGCGACTGTGGTCAGAGCGTTACAATACGCATCATCCTCATTCGAGCCTAGGATTTATCCCACCGACTGAGTACGCCAACCAATGGCACCAAACCCAGGAAGGCACTCAAACCAACCGGTCCTAAAAACTAGCCCAGCCCAGCAGGCCTGGGGTGTTGCGTATGGATAACGGCCCGGAGTTCATCAGCCATGAGCTGACTCAATGGGCAGCCAAGCAAGACACTATCGAAGCGTTCATCCCACCGGGAATGCCCTGGCATAACGGGTTTGTGGAGTCCTTCCACAACCGGCTACGTGACGAGCTGCTAGAAGACGAGATGTTCGACGACCCTGCCCACGCGTCGCACTGCCTGCGACTGTGGTCAGAGCGTTACAATACGCATCATCCTCATTCGAGCCTAGGATTTATCCCACCGACTGAGTACGCCAACCAATGGCACCAAACCCAGCAATGCACTCAAACCGACCGGTCCTAACAACTAGCCCGGCCCAGATTACCGGATGCGATAGAGGCAACCTGGCCGAATTCCCTCGTCCAAACCTGTGTGGTGCACTTGATCCGGGCTTCTAACCGGTGGGTCTCATACAAGGACCGGAAGGCTGTTGCCGGGGCCTTACGGCGTATTTACACCGCCGCCAGTGAGGAAGAAGCCTGGCAGGCCTTGCAAGACTTTGCGGGCAGCAAACTAGGCAAGCAGTATCCACAATCAGCCCAGGTATGGCTAGATGCGTGGGATCGGTTCATCCCGTTCTTACAATTCCCACCCGCCGCGCGGAAGGTTATATACACGACAAACTCTATTGAATCCATGAACAGCGAGTTACGTAAGGCTACTCGGAATCGGATCCAGTTCACTAACGATGTAGCAGCGGTCAAGGCCTTATGGTTGATGATCGGTCATATCGAGGACCGGCGGGCCAGGAAACGCGAGAAACAAGCAGCGAAGCTGGGAAAGGGCAAACCCCGGGTCACTACCGGGTACATTGAAGGAGAACGAGCTAGTGGCTGGGGACAGGCAATCAACCAAATGATGGTAGCCTATCCCGCGCGCTTTGAAAAATATCAATAACCATCCCCATACACAAAAATCTTGACACTCCCACCTCGGTACATGAACTCCAGGACTGGGAGTAGATCAACTCGCTTTTGTACAGACCGTTGACTGTTTCAGCTAGGGCGTTATCGTAGGAATCACCGACCGAACCGGTCGATGACTTAAATCCCGTAATCAGCGAGCTTATCGCTGTAGGCAATTGACGTGTATTGCGAGCCGTGATCGGCGTGATGAACCAGACCATCAAGACCCTCTTTCGCGCCCATGATTGCCTGCTCAAGTGCCTCCAGTGGAAGAGCCCCGGTGGTCATGGATGAACGTGTCGCCCAGCCCACGATCTTGCGGCTAAAGACGTCGGTGACGAAGGCTGTGTAGACGAACCCTGACAAGGTGCGAACGTAGGTGATATCAGCAACCCATAACTCGTTGGGCCTGCCGGCTTTGAACTGCCGGCCAACTAGATCCGGGCGAGAATCTGGCGCTGGTGCCGACCGGGTGGTCACCGGCACCCGGCCGCGGCGAACACCGCTAATACCGGCGATTTTCATGAGCCTGGCGACCTGGTCGCGGCCAACATTCCACCCGGCACGGCGAGCTGCGTGCCACATTTTCCGTACCCCATACACGCCATAATTGCGAGTATGGATCGTCTTGAGCTCGTCGGTTAGCATCCGGTCTCGTATGCTCCTAGCGCTGGCAGGACGGCTTTTAGCTAGCCGGTAGTCACGGGAGGTGATAAATCCTCCCTCCAGACTCGCGCCCAATACCCGGCAAATCGGCTCGACCTCGAAACGATCCCTATACTCATCAATATAAGCAATCATTATCGGGCCGGTCGGTCGAGCTTCGCTGCGAAAAAAGCTGAGGCAGTTTTCAAAATCTCGTTCGCCCGCCGTAATTCCGCGTTCTCGCGTTTTAACCTTTTGTTCTCTTCGTGTTCTTCACGTGTTATTCCGCCTTTCTTACCCGAATCAATCATGGTCATACCAGCGCCGCAATGACTCATTCGATACCCCAAGCTTCGGGGCGATCTTTTGAATCGCCTGCCACTGCGTCACGCTCGGATCATCGCCTAGACGATCCGCAACCATCCGCACCGCGCGATCTTTAAACTCTGGTGAATACCTCTTCGCCATGTTCCTAATCCTCTCAAAAACAGGTAGGAACAAAACTCAGTACGCTTCACTGAAGATCTGCGGTTGGGATTACCCTTGTTTTGTTGACACTGGATTAGAGGGATTGCCTGTGGTGTTGATTCCTTGGGAGGTTGTGTCTTCTGGCTCGCTATGAATCGTAAGGGAAGGCGGTTTACCCCTGAATACCGGCAGGATGCTGCGAGTCAGGTGATTGATACTGGCGAGTCGATTGCGTGTGTGGCTAAGGCTTTGGGCTTGTCTGCGCAGACTCTTGGTAAATGGGTTGGGCAAGAGCGTAAGAGACGGCTCGTAGAATCGGGTGGCAAGCCGGATATTGAGCAGTTGCAAAAAGAGCTGGCTCGCACTCAGCGGGAGTTGGCCAAAGCGAGAATGGAACGCGATTTCTTGGAAAAAGCGGCCGCCTTCTTCGCTGCCAAGCAACAACAACGGAGCGGTTCGAGTTGATGGATGCGCAGAAGGCTTATGGATACTCGGTTACATTCATGGCGGCAGTTCTTGGGGTTTACTGGCCAGGGTTATTATGCGTGGCGTTCCCGAAGCGCCCTACGCCAGGCCAGGGCACAGCAGCGGCGGCGTTTTGATGAGGCGGTAGCAAAAGAGTTTGAAAACTCCCGGCAAACTTATGGGGCGCCGCGTCTAGCAATAGCCCTGCGCCGGCGCGGTATTCATGCGGATAAGAAGACCGTGGCCAGGTCAATGAAACGCCAGGGTTTGCAAGCAATTAGTGCCCGCAGTTTTCGCCGTCCGGGCCGCAGAGAAAAAACAGAGTGCGACTATTCGGATCACTGTGAGCGTAAGTGGGATAAAGGTGCCCTGGACCGGGTGTGGATTACCGATTTCACGTACCTGCGTTCCGGGGAAGGTTGGGTGTATCTGGTAGCCATTAGGGATGCCCATTCACGGCGCGTTCTCGGTTATGCAATGAGTGATAAGCAGACCACTCAAACCGTGCTAAAAGCCTTGGATATGGCGATTGGGCTACGAGGGCAAGCGCCACGTAAATTGGTGTTGCACGCGGATCGGGGTGCTCAGTTCACGTCTAAGGAAATGGGCGAGTATATGGAGAGAATTGATGGGCACATGTCAATGGGACGAACCGGGGTGTGCTGGGATAACGCGATGGCTGAAGCTTTTTGGGCGATCTTGAAAGTAGAACATTTCTACCGGTATGCCTTCGCCACGCGCAAGGAAGTTTACGAGTCAGTATCAGAGTGGATCGAAGTGTTTTATAACCGGACCCGGATCCACACGGCTATCGGCGGTCACACACCCGTCGAATATGAATTAATAACCGCGGTACCATTCGTGGAAGCCGCTTAGAAAAACGTCAACAACTTGCGGGCAAGCCCAGACCACAGTCGCAGGCAGTGCGACGCGTGGGCAGGGTCGTCGAACATCTCGTCTTCTAGCAGCTCGTCACGTAGCCGGTTGTGGAAGGACTCCACAAACCCGTTATGCCAGGGCATTCCCGGTGGGATGAACGCTTCGATAGTGTCTTGCTTGGCTGCCCATTGAGTCAGCTCTTGGCTGATGAACTCCGGGCCGTTATCCATACGCAACACCATCCATACGCAACACCCGAGGTCTACCACCACGCACAGCGGCGTACTTATCCGCGCTAGGCTTCTGGTGGCGTTTGCGGGCGTTGTAGTACGCCGCTCTGGATACCCCGACGACCCGGCAGGCAAAGCGCACCGAATAGCCCACTGATAGAGCGTAATCGATGGCTTCATACCTGCGTGCCGGGGTCAGAATTTTCCCTCCGCAAGCTCCTTCAGCAGCGCCTTTTCCAACTCGGCTTCCCCGAGTAAGCGCTTGAGCTTGGTGTTTTCTTCCTGCAGCTCTTTAAAGCGGCGGGCTTCGCTGCGGGACATGTTGCCGTACTGCCTGACCCAGCGATGGTAGGTTGCCTCGCTGACGCCGAGGTCACGGCAGACTTCGGCCACAGTACTACCCGAGGCCTTCAAGGCCCGGGCTTTCTCGAGCTTGGCCACAATCTGCTCAGGGGTGTGCTTCGAGAATTTCTTCATGATTACCAGTCTTCCTGCCCAACAGGGGCTGTCACGGAAGACACGCTCAAATCACATGGTCTATTTAATCCAGCCCAGGCCACGGAGACCCAACGCTCTCCCACTTCTGTTACTAATCTCCCTATGCTCGTACCGGGCATTGACACGTGATGAGTTGAAAATTGAAAGTTTCGGGGGTGTCGACCGATATCGTGAAACGCTTCAAGAGATGCTCGATACAGCTCTCGATGAAGAAAACGCGCTCGCCGAAAACTACCCGGAGCTACGCGCGTCAGAAACCTACTCCTCGGCTATGAGCGCGGTGCAAAAGTATGAAGACAACGTCCGCTACTCGCGCATGATGTACAACGACACGGTCACCAAGCTTAACCGCTAACGGTCACAGTTCCCATCCATGATCGTCGGAGCACTGTTCGGCTTCCGCCGCGAAGAATACTTCGCAAACCAGCCCGGCAAAGCCGAAATGCCCACCTGGTCTTGAGAGCAGTGTCCTGGTTATGAGAGCACTGTGGGCGGCCCTCGTAGCCGCGTTCCTCATCATCACAACCGCTCCCGTAGCAGGAGCGTCCGAGATCTACACGATCGACATCGACGCCGAAATCCAAGCAGACGGCTCAGCCATCATTACCGACACGCGCACGTTCGAAGCCACGGAAGGTACCGAGCACTACATATCGTTCGGCAACCTGCGTGACTCTGACGTCCACAGCTTCTCCGTCGTGCTCGACGGCCAGCCACTCACCGACATCGGTGACTGGGACGTGAACGCAAGCCGTCGAGAAAAGGCAGGCAAGTCCGGCGTCGTCGACACGGGTGACGGTTACGAACTAAGCTTCGGCTTCGGAGAATACGGCCGCCACACAGCTGTTATGACGTACACCGTCACCAACTTCGTCTACACGCTCTCCGACGGCGCCCAAACAGTCTTCTGGCAGTTCCTGCCGCGAAACATGACCGATACAAAATTCGTCAGTATCTCGCTGCGCAACACCGTGGGAGTCACGCATACGCACGAAAACACGCGAATATGGGGATTCGGATACGAAGGCGAATCGGTAATCACTACCAACTCGCTACGGTTAGCCACATCCAAGCCGATCACATCCAACAACCACATGACGATGCTCGCCATCTTCCCCGAACCTCTCTTCACATCCAACGTCAATCGGCCCGAAGACACCGAGTCATTAATAAAGCGCGCGAAAGAGGGCTCCGATTGGGAAGACTCAAACCCTCTTAATGGGGATACCAACGACCTCTTTTCCAAGGCCATCACAGTGATTGGAGCGGTTGCAATCTTCGGGATCCTCGGCTATGTGGGCAGGGCCTTCTTGGTGGCGTTTTTGCGCGCGATTCGGCCGAAACGCTCAAAGTCGGCAGAGTATGTTCACAGTGGGCCAAGAACCCCCAGAGCCGAAAGCGAGTATTGGCGAGAAGTCCCTTACAACGGCCCGATCACAGACATCTATACCCTGCGCGGCTATGCGCTACCAGACCTCGCCACCGCACTATTACTCAAGTGGATTCACGAAGGCGCACTTCGCGAAGTGCAACACGAAGCAGGATGGGTGTTCAAACGCGAAGAAGCAGCCTTCGCCATCGTGCACATGCCCCAACTGCATTCCGACGTCGAAGCCACATACTGGGACTTCATCGTCCGAGCCGCGCGCGACGACGGCATCTTACAACGCAAAGAAATCGAAAAATTCACTCGTAAGAACACCTCCGAAGTCTCCAAATGGCAAACCGCGGCATTCAATTATTCCCGCCAACGCCAGATCGAACTCGGACTGCGCACGGTCGTCGAGAAAAAAGAACGAGTATTCTTCATCAATTACACAAAAAGGAATTCCCGCTCACACAAGCTGGAAAAGACATGCGCAACAAAATCGACGGCTTCAAAAACTATTTGCGCGACTTCTCGCTCCTCAACGAGCGTACAGCCTCAAACGTGCTCCTATGGGACGCATACATGATCTGGGCAGGCTACCTCGGCATCGCCGAAGAAGTCGCCAAACAGTTCAACATCACGGACCCCGCATACGCGCAACAAACCAGCATCTCGCCCACTGCCGTCGCCACAGGAACCTACTTCTCCAACAGGATGGACAGCGTCTACACCGACGCCACCACCAGCAGCTCCAGCTCGAGTAGTAGTTCCTCGTCGGGCCGCGGCGGATCGTCGTCGGTTGGCGGCGGAAGCGGCTCGTCCGGCGGCGGCTCAGGCGGCGGCATCCGATAATGCGCCAGCAGAATCGCTGTGCGGGTGCTCGCTTATGAGCGCTCGCACAGCGGCGTTTACGCAGGTCAAAGCCCAAATAAATGAATAGCGCATTGACCGCCTGAACCTACCCTCCACCTTGCTTGTGTTGGTGCCGCTTTGTGCATGGGTGCTCTTACCTCCACGCTTTCCGGGCGGCCCGCGCCGCGCCAGCGCGTTAGAGCCCGAGCATCCTCTTCTTGAGGGCCTCGTAGTCGGCTTCGGTGATGAGCTCCATCTCGAGCATCTTCTTAGCCTGGGTCAAAGCGGCCACAGGATCGGTTGCTTCGCCGTCCGCAGTACCACCAGCAGTGCCGCCCGCACCGCCGCCTGCAGTGCCACCTGCACCAGCGCCGGCACCAGAGTGACCGGCCGCAGCAGCAGCCGTACCAGCTGCACCAGCGCCGCCAACGGGCTGTTGCAACGCCGCGAGCCCGCCTGCCATTCCGGCGCCCATGCCAAACATGGCCAACCCGCCGCCGCCGGCCTCGCCGGCGGCCTGCACGCCCCGAGCCGCAGACTGTTGCAAGAATGCATTGCCACGTTGACCGGCTAGAGCGTCGGCCTTGCGCACGTCGGACAGTAGCTTGGTCGTGTCGGCGTCGTACTCAATAGCAGCGATCGCGACCGACGGGATGATAAGGCCAAACCGGCTCGTCCAGTGGTAGTTCTCCTCAACCGCGGCAGACAACGAACGGGCAAATCCAACAGAGTCAGCCTGCAGGTTCGCGATCCGCCCGGCACGTTCTGAATCGTTGGAGTAGCGCGAGAAAGCAGCGGCCAAGGAACCGACCAGCTCGGTGAAGAGCTGCTCGCCCACCGGGTTGTCGGAATCGGTGAAATCGAAAACCGGCGCGTCGGGCTGCAGGTAGGTGGCCGGCACAAGGTTTGTGATGAACAGGAATGGGTCGGAGATGCGCAGCGTATACGTGCCGCGTGCCACCGCGCCTACTTGCGTGCCTAGGAAGGCGTCGTCCCAATGGATCTGCGACTGGGTACCAAACCGATTCCCGGTGATTTCCTTGAGGTTCACGAAGATTGCCACGTGCTGTGCGCCGGGCTGGCCGCCGAACTTGAAGCGCTGCCACGACGTCGTCAGCGTGGGTGAGATCAGGCCGTCAACGAATAGCGTCTTCGCGTTTTGGTCGCCGGGATTCCACACGTATCCGCCGGGCTCGGCGATGAAGCTGGTGATCCGCCCGTCGATAAGCGTGACCAGGCCGTAGCCCTGTGGGACCACTACGCGCGAGCCGTTACTCACGATCGCGCGTGAGTGCCGCGTGTTCGAGCCACGCCCCGCGTTCTGCTCCTGCATGACGGCCGGGGCGAGCGCCGCCGTCGGCAGAAGATCGGCGGGAAGGGTGAGGAAGTCGAGCCACTGGTCGGCGAACGCGCCGCCAATCGCGCCGGCGAATGCTTTGATGAATCCCATGTGCTTTCCTCTTCGTGGTGTCGGTAGTGGTTGAAATTCTGGTTGAGGTTCTGTTGTCGGTTCGCGCCTAGCGCCTTCGTGGGCTCACACGCGATGGGTCATGTGGGAGTGTGCCTGGTGATTGTTGTGCCTTCGATACGCATGCGGGGTTGGTGGTCGTTGCGATCTTTGATCTTGCTTTCCCACACGTCCGGATCGTTGTAGTCGAATTCGTCGAGGTGCGTGACGTCCCACAGCTGGGCGTTGGCCTCGTCTTCGAATGGGTGTGTGTCTTCGAGTTTCACGGTCCGCCGATACACCCACGTGATCGAGGTCAGCATGGTGAGCAGCGGTGCGGCTAGCGTGAACAACAGTGCGGCCAGGCCGAGGATCTTTGTTTCGCCTGGCATGCGGAAGAATCCGAGGTAGGTGAGGAACAGGCCGAGCAGGAAAGCGAGCAGCGTGAGGCCGCCGCTGAACGCCATGAGGGTCCGATAGGACACCGGCAGCGAGCCGTTGACCTTGCCGGTCCGTCCGTTGACGGCCACGTGGTAGTCCAACTCCGGCTCTTTCTTCGAGCTGGCGAACCGCGCGCTATAGAGCCATACGGGCAGGTAGATGGCGAACCAGCGCGAGCCCACGAGGTCGATGTGCTGCTTGTCCCAACTTACACCCCGGTCGTAGTTTGCGAGGGTTGGGCGGATGCGCTGGCGGCCGATGGTGCTGACTTGCCAGAGGACGACGTCGGTGAGGTCGTCGACGTCGCGCGTGCGCCGTTCGGACGTGTAGCCGCGCATGAGGTTCGCGTCGAAAGCGACGGCGTTCTCGGTATCGAACGGTTGGAGCGTGTTGAGAATATTGACGGCGCCCTTGGCTCCCACGCCTACGGCTGCGGCGAGCGTCTTAAAAGACGTGGCCAGGATGTTGAACCGGCTCGGGCGCTTTTCGTGGTAGCCCTCTGAGTACACGCTGTAGTCGGCAGACGATTCGACAGCCAGATCGTCGACTGCGATGTTGAACTTTCTCCCAACCTGATAGCTATCGACGTCGTATGACCTCCGCGACCCTTCCATCCCGCGTCCTTGCTGACGTTCCCCGCGTCCTTCGAGCGTGATCGTTGCATTCGCATCAACCACGACATACGGCAAGTACACTGCCCGCACGGCGTCCTTGTTGAATTGGCGGCGAAAACGCCCATCGACCCAGATGCCACCGCTGCGCAGGTGGCGTTTCATCGACTTGATTGCATCTTTGCGGCTGACTTGGAAGGGCAGGATGAGGTCGGGCACGATGCCGTTGGGGATCTGCCGGTTAATCGACAGGGTTTGGCGGCACCAGTGACATTGGGCTTGCAGAGTATTGTCGGTGTGGAGCACGATCTCGCCGCCGCAGCCTTGGCATTTAACCGTAACGAGGTCGGAAGCGTGCTTGTCAATATCGGAGGCGCCCAGCCCGATGTGCATGCCGGTAAGTTCCCGCACGTCGGTGGATGAGTGTTCGGCGACCGTTCGGGTGGTCCACGCGTTCTTGCAGTATGCGCAGGTGAACGTGCCGGCGTCGACCTTGACCTCAGCCGAACCACATCGCGGGCACTTGTTCAGTCCGTGATCGCGGCCCGAGAACGAGTCAATATATCGCGGAGTAGAGGCCACAGTCTCCCTTAGCTCATCGTTACCGTTGCCGAACCTTTTCTTTTAATTTAGCAACGCAAGGAGGAGAGTCGGCAATATTTCGGTAAACGGCAGGTGAACAGTTTGCCGGATGGGCGGGTTTGACTGGGCCCGGCACCAAGCGCGGAGCTAATAATTAAGGATTTAGGGTTTGCTGCAGTAGGTTCGCGGGGTGAATGCAACATCGGTTTGATCTACCGGCTTCCCGACGAAGAAGTCCAACAAGCACAAGACGAAATCAACAACCGACCCCGTGCCATCCTCAACGGCATGACACCACCTGAGAAACTAGCAGAATAAATAAATGACGTATTGACCGCCTGAACCAACCAACTGTAACCTTAAAAACACACATTGGCTACATCATTGAAGCTATTCATGCTTTCAACTGCGGCGATAACTGAGGTCTCCCCCATCACCAACCCAATTATTAGCGTTCGCGGCTTGACGAAAACATTCGGCACCGGGCAGGCGCAGGTCCGTGCGCTACGCGGGGTCGACGTCGATTTTGCTCAAGGCCAGCTCACCGCTGTTATGGGACCATCTGGCTCTGGAAAATCGACGCTCATGCACTGTGTGGTCGGCCTCGAAGAGGCCACCTCGGGAACCGTTGATCTTGCAGGCAAGCGGGTCACGGATCTGAACGAAAAGGGGCTCACCGCACTTCGGCGCGACGAAGTGGGATTCATCTTCCAGTCGTTCAACTTGGTTCCCACTCTTAACGCGCGGGAAAACATCGAACTGCCGGCAACGATCGCCGGGCGCAAAGTAGACCAAGCAGCTTTCGACCACGTCGTGCGCTCTCTAGGAATTGAAGATCGGCTCACCCACCGGCCCTCCGAGCTGTCGGGTGGTCAGCAGCAGCGCGTAGCCTGCGCGAGGGCGATGGTAGGCAAGCCTGCCGTCGTGCTCGCCGACGAACCCACCGGAAACCTCGACTCGACGGCTACCCAGCAGGTGCTCGAGTTCTTGCGCCGCTCGGTTGATGAAGACGGGCAGACGGTCATCATGGTCACCCACGAACCTGAATCCGCGGCGATCGCTGATCGCGTGATTTTTCTTGCCGATGGCCAGATCTCTGGCGAGATTGTGAACCCCACGAAGGAACAGATCTTGGACGCGTTGAAGGAAGGCGAATAAGACGTGTGGAAAGTTACCCTTCGTGATGCGAAGGAGCATGTCGGCAGGTTCCTCATGTCCGTCATCGCCGTGACGATCGGCGTGGCATTCCTCTGCGGCACGCTCTCGTTACGCGACTTGCTATCGGCGTCGTTTTCTAACTTGACGACGTCTACATTCCGCGACGACGTCTACGTGTCTGGCCCGCAGATCGCAACCGATCCAATGCCGATTCACGGCAACCTAACCTCCGCTGATCTGGAGACGATCACGGGCGTTGATGGGGTGCGAGTGGCCTATCCGGTGCGTCAGACGATGGCCTACATTTATGACGACGACGGGAACCAAGCGAACATACCGGGGGCACCCGGGCTGGGATACTCGTATCAGCCAGACACGGACGACGCCCTAATTGTGGACGGGCGCGCCCCAACATCCGGTGAGATTATTATTGAACGTTCCGCCGCAACGCGAGCAGGCATTGAAGTGGGCGACCAGGTTCACCTCGTCATTGACGAACCGACAGCGGTAAGAGTCGTCGGCATTATCGAATACGGCACCCCGATGGCCGGCGCCTCCGTGATCTTGATGGACGACGCCGATCTCGTCGCCCGGATAGGCAAGGAGTTTTCCGAGGTCGCGGTGAAGATTGAGGATGGGGAAACAAGGGAGATTGTCAAGGACCGGCTCGCCGCCCAACTACCCGCCGACTACGTCGTCCAAACCGTAGAGCAGACGCGGGCAGATACCGACGAGGCGGTCGGTGAAATCTTGGACATGGTCAACACTTTCTTGCTGGTGTTTGTGGTGATCGCGATTACGATTTCCACGTTCATCATCACGAACACGTTCACGATTTCAGTGCGTCAACGCCAACGCCAGTTCGCGTTGCTCCGTGCGATCGGTGCCTCGCCAAGGCAAGTGTTCCAGGCGGTCATGTTACAGGCGTTGCTCATTGGCCTCATCGGATCGATCATCGGTGCGGTTGTCGGGCAAGGTCTGTTACTACTCATCAAATCCGGGCTGGAATCGGTCGGCATGCCCCTGGGTGGCTCGGTGCTCGTCACCGGCAAAACTGCCATCATCTCGATTATCGCTGGCACTGTTGTCACTTTGCTTGCAACGCTGCTTCCTTCGCGGCGTGCCGCGCTCACGCCCGCAATTGAAGCGATGCGCGAAGGTAGCGGACAAAAAGAAAAACCGCTTGCCACGCGGACGATTATCTCGGCCGTCCTACTCGTGGCTGGCACCGTGGCCATGGTCATCGGTGCGGTCAACGGAACAGCGGCGCTGTTTGGTCCGGGTGTGGCGGCTATGTTTGTCGGCATCATCGGTGTTATGCCTGCGCTCGTCCACCCGATTGCGGGTGCGACAGGCTGGATTGCTCGCAGGATCGCACCGGCAACTGGTGTTCTGGCTTCGCGTTCGCTCACTGCCAGTCCGCGCAAGACAGCCACGACGTCGGTGGCGCTCGCGATCGGCGTGGCTCTCGTGTGTGCGGGAAGTTCGGTGGCTGCCTCGCTGGAAGAGACGATCTTCGAGAACGTCGACACGGAGATTTCTGCTGACATTTTGGTGACCACACACATGCAGGTGCAAAACGGTCCGGAGATCGCGAAAGAATTCGAGAAGATCCCCGGTGTGGCAACCGTGGATGCGTCGATGACGAACGGATGGGCCGTAGCTAGCCCGGTCAGCGCACAGGAGCCAAGTACCGCGACGGTGATGGCGGGCGCGTCGTCGGCCAAGGCCATCGGGTCATTGGGTATGAAGTTCGTGGAGGGCGAACCGGACGTGTTGGAATCCGGTCAAGCTGCGGTGTTCGATAACACGGCCGCGAGCATCGGCGTCGGCGTCGGTGACGACATCGCGCTGACCTCTCCAGATGGGATGGTCGTCGTGAAGGTGGGTGCCATTATCGAAACCGGCACGCTCACCTTCGGCCAGCCACAGATCGTGTTGCCTGCGCGCCTTGCACAAGATCTGCAGCCTGCCCAGTCACATAATCCGCTCATTGCCGTGTTCGTCGAAGACGGCGCTGACGTTTCAGCTATCAAAGCTGAGATTAACGATCTGGTGAAAGACCAGTACGTGTGGCTTGTCTCAGATCGGGGCGATATGAAGAATATTGCCGGCGGCCAGGTCACTATGCTGCTCACCATGTTGTATGCGCTTCTTGCGCTGTCGGTGGTGATCGCCGTGATCGGCGTCGTCAATACGCTCACGCTGTCGGTGGTGGATCGCACACACGAAATCGGGCTGCTCCGCGCCGTTGGCATGCAGCGTTCGGGCGTGCGGCGCATGGTGTTACAAGAATCGGTGATTATTACCTTGCTTGGCACTTTGGTCGGGGTCGTGTTCGGCACGGCGCTAGGGCTTGGGCTCACCCGGTTTATGGCCGACGACGTCGCCACCACCTACGTCATTCCGTGGCAGGCGATCGGAGTAGTGATCGTGGTTGCTCTGATCGTGGGCGCGCTGGCCGCGTTCTTGCCGGCCCGCAAGGCCGCCAAACTGGACGTGTTGGACGCGATTGCCGAGGACTAGCCTCGCAGTTGTGTTGGTGGCGAGGGCATAGACTGGGCGCAGTGATCGTTGGAGGTTATTGTGGCGAAACGTGCGCTAATTTCGGTATTCGACAAGACGGGCATCACCGAGTTCGCCCGGGTGTTAGCCGGCGCGGGGTACGAGCTCGTCTCGACCGGCTCAACGGCTGGCGTGATCGAATCTGCAGGACTCGACGTGACGCTCGTGGAAGACGTGACGGGATTTCCGGAGTCTTTCGACGGGCGGGTCAAGACTTTGCATCCGCACATTCACGGCGGGATCCTCGCTCGGCGTGACGTGCACGGCGAGCAGATGACCGAACTTGGTATTGAGCCGATCGATATCGTCGTCGTCAACCTGTATCCGTTCGCCGGGGCAGTGGCGAGCGGGGCAAGCCACGCCGAGTGTATTGAACAGATTGACATCGGCGGGCCGGCGCTCATTCGCGGGGCGGCGAAGAATTATCGCGACGTCGCCGTCGTCACTGATCCTCGTCAATACGATCAAGTGGCAGCGGAGCTGGAAGCGTCCGGCACGGTCAGCGATGGCCTGCGTGCCGAATTGGCCGCTGCAGCATTCGCGCTCACGGCCAGCTACGACGAGCAGATCGCTCGCTGGTTCGCAGACCCAGACGTGGCCGATAGTGAAGCAGCCGGTGGCGACGAATGCGCGCTTCCTCAGACGCTTACAACCACATGGCACAAAGAAACCGACCTGCGCTATGGCGAAAACCCGCATCAGCCGGCAGCGCTGTATCGGGACGCCTCCGGGGTCGGGCTCGCGCACGCCCAACTGTTGGGCGGTAAAGCCATGAGTTTCAACAATTATCAGGACACGCAGGCAGCTGTCGACGCGGTCTTCGACCACGAGCAGCCCGCCGTCGCCATCGTCAAACACGCAAACCCGTGCGGAGTTGCGATCGGTGCTGACGTTCGCGAGGCACACGAGCGCGCCCACGCCTGCGATCCTGTGTCGGCCTACGGCGGCGTCGTCGCCGCGAACCGCCCCGTCACAGCAGCACTGGCCGAGCAGCTCGCGCCCATCTTCACCGAAGTGATTGTCGCACCAAGTTTTGACGACGACGCGCTCGCGATCTTGCGCACGAAGAAGAATCTGCGGATCGTTCAGACGGGCCCGAATTATGAGCGGTACGGCGTCGTGCCGATTAGCGGCGGCGCGCTCATCCAGGAACGCGACATGGCGTACGCGAACCTGGACGACTGGGAGCTCGTGGCCGGCCAACCCGCTGATCCTGCTATGCGAGCTGACCTCGAGTTTGCCTGGCGGGCAGTGCGGTGCGTGAAGTCGAACGCGATCTTGCTTGCCGACGGCGGCGCAACAGTCGGTATCGGGATGGGGCAAGTAAGCCGTGTGGACGCCTGCCTACTTGCTGCCATGCGCGCGAACACTCTCACCGACCACGAGCGTGCTCGGGGAAGCGTGGCAGCATCGGATGCGTTCTTCCCATTCCCAGACGGGGTGAAAGCGCTGGCTGACTATGGCGTGCGAGCTGTGGTGCAACCAGGCGGGTCGATCCGCGACGGCGAGGTTATCGCCCTCGCACAGGAGGCCGGCATGACCATGTACCTCACGCACACCAGGCATTTCGCGCACTGATGAGCGGGGACCCGATGGATTCAGATTCGCGTACACCGAACAAGTTCCCGCCAGCGGGCGTCTACGCGCTCGGTCTGCTGTAGTTGGGCATCATTGTCGCGCTTGCGTTTGCTGTCGACGTGAAAACCGCGGCCTACGTGCTGGGCGGCTCCCTTATCGCCTACGCCGGTGCTCGGGCAATCTTGCCGACGGGAGCCATCCCACGCGTGCGTTCTCGAAGATTAACGACGCCGGGATCGCCCTCGTTTTCGCGGCGCTCCTGTTTGTGCTTGGCAGCTGGGAAACACTTTGCCGGTGTAGCCGGCTAGTAGTCCACCACGAGGTGCAGCTGGCGCAAGTCGAGATCAGCCGCTGAATCGGAGACGACGTAGACGATGTCTTTCAGCGGTAGATACCGCGGGTCGGAGGGCAGGCGGTCGTCCATGTCGATCAGTTCGCTCATGTGCGCGATTGGCCGCGCTTCGATTTCGCCGTCGATCATGCCCACGTGGTAGGACACGTGCCGGCCGGCGTCAAGAAGCTCCTGAAGTTTCGTCATCGCCGCGTCCACGAGCCGCACCGCTAGCGTGCGATCGAACGGTGAAGGGTTCCCGCCTTGCTGGGCGTGCCCAAGCACAACCGAACGCACATCAAACAGCTGGTTGCCTTCCTGTTCGAAAATGTTGCCCATGACGTTCGCGTTGTAATGCTCTGACGCGTTCTCGTTACGGACCACAAGATAGAGTTGGCGTCCGGATTCAAACGAGCTGATCATCTTCTTCGTGTCGCGTGTCAGCTGGCTGAGCGTCACGCCGTCTTCGTAAAGATAAACCTGTTCGGCGCCGGGCAGATTGTTATCGATCGACGTGGGTACCAGCATCATCGGGATTTTGAACGCCGGGTAGCGGTCTTGTTCGCGTTGCATCTCGTAGGCCGCCGTGGGTAGGTTCGCGGGGTGAATGCAGCATCGGTTTAATCTACCGGCTTCCCGCCCGTCGCGATTCACCTACCGTGATCGAAGCGTTGAAGGTGATGATCAAAGACCTGCCAGCGAAAATGGTTACCTTGACCTGGGATCAAGGAGCGTAAATGGCTGAAGTTCATGACTTCGAGATCGACTCCAGAGTCAAGGCGTACCTCGCTCACCCGAATTCACCATGGGAACACGGACCAAACGAACGCTACAACCGCTTCATCCGTGAGCACTTCCCCAAAGGAACCGTCTTCACCTGCATCACCGACGAAGAAGTCCAACAAGCAAAAGACGAAATCAACAACCGACCCCGTGTCGTCCTCAACGGCATGACACCACACGAGAAACTAACAGAATAAATAAATGATGCATTGACCGCCTGAACCTACCCACTGCCATCGGTACCCATAGAGATATTGACTATGGAAGCTTTAGTACTCTCCTCCCCCGCAACGGCTTGCGGTATCGCGGCCGGTACCAGCGCCATGCTGGCCACGGCTACCGCTAATCCGGCAGCACATAATTTTTGTGAAGCTCGCTTGCCAGGGTGGTTAAGGCGCCCACGCTGAGGACGCCGCAGAACAGTGGAGAGATTTGCAAGCATGTAGCGAATCCATTCCCGACGAAACTGTGCATGATTCAGCTGCCTCAGCATAACAATCGCGGTTGTGAACATTTTTCGCAATTGCCTTTTTAGCGCCACAAATTGGCGCACAGTAACTTGCAATTCATCTTCTCAGCGATGCAAAGTTTGGCGAATACTCAAGGATTTTCCGGCGCCCTCACCCCGGACTAAAGCACTAGACCGCAATCCTAAAAGTGTGACGGACCCCTCGCGCGAGGTTTTCAAACTGCAAGATTTCAGGCACGGGCCCGTACGCACCCATTTAGAACTTTCGTCCCATGCATTGCCGGCGCTATCTTGCGGATCTACACCTGGATGTTCCTGCCGGCTTCCGCACAACCGCGCAGCCGATGCCTGAGGATAAAACTGGTACCGAGAACATAACTGGTAAAACCGGCGCCCACGCATGGTAACGACCCAGCAGTATTACCGCCCAAAATCCGCCATTTTCAACGCGGGTTATATCAAAAAGCGGGGTAGATATAAGCGGTTGTAACAGAACGTGCTCACAACAAACGCGCTCATATCAAAAAGAAAATGGAGCCACCTGAGAGAATCGAACTCTCGACCTATTCATTACGAGTGAATCGCTCTGCCGACTGAGCTAAGGTGGCCTGTTGCCTCGTTTACCTGTTGGCTAGATACCGTTGGTTAGACGAAAGCACGCGTATAACCTTAGCGATAGGTTCACCCTTCCCGCAAATATTTTGGAGTGGTATTCACAACTCCACGCGGGAAGCCGCCGCCCGCGCAATGGACACCTTCCGCGCGGGCGGCACGAACTTCACTGCCTTACTGCACTTACTGTGCTTTGTGCTTACCGCGCCATTACTGCGCCGGGCAGGTTAGGCCGTCTTGGGGCACGGTGCCCTCGAGCAAATACTTATCGAGCGGCGCGGCAATGCACTGGTTGTCCGGGTTATAGGCGGTGTGGCCGTCCCCTTCATAGGTTACGAGCACTGCCGATTCCAAGGCCTTCGCCAGGTTTTCCGACCACTGATAAGGCGTGGCCGGATCGTAACGGGTTCCTACTACCACAACTGGCGGAGCCCCCTTCCCGGTGAAAGGCCCGGGCACAGCATCCGGATGGTAAGACCAGAATTTGCACGAGTCACTACCCACGTACATGGCCCCCAGAATTGGGAAGTCTTTAGCTTTCTCTACTCCCGCGGCTAACTCTGCTTCGGTAACAGCCGGGTAGTCCGCGCAGTTGATCGCAAAGTTTGCTTCCGAAGAATTGTCGTAGCTGCCGTCCGGTTTACGCCCAACAGTCAAATCGCTCATCAGCTGGAAAGTGGAGGCGTCATTGTGTTTTTGCATCGCGCCGAAAGCAGTACGCGCGATCGCCCAATAGTCCGGGTCATACATGGTAGTGACCAGCCCGGTCATGACTTGCCCTTCGTTTACTGGCCGGCCCGGTTCACCTTCATAGGGTTGGGTTTGCGCGCGGGCCAAAAGTTCCTGCATTTGCGCGATGCCTTCATCCACAGTGCCGTGGAAGGGGCAATCTTCTCGCGTCAAACAATCTGCCATGAACCGCCGGAAGACGGTTTCAAATGCCGCGGTTTGCTCCACCGACATTTCCTGAATGCCCAAACTGGGATCCACCGCGCCGTCGAGAATCATCCGCCCCACATTTTGCGGGTAGTACTCCATGTACTGCGTGCCGAGCAAAGTACCATACGAGTACCCCACGTAAGTGAGCTGCTCCTCGCCAGTGAGCGCGCGCATCACGTCCAGATCGCGGGCGGCTTGGTTAGTGCCCACATAAGGTAGCAGTTCCCCGGATTGCGCATCGCATCCCTTGCTGAGAGTTTGCAGATCAGCGTCAAGTTTTTGCGGGGTTTCCGGATCGTCATCCGGGTAGCTTGCGGTAAGTACGCGGTCTAGTTCGGCATCGCTCAAGCACTTCACCGGGGTAGATTTGCCCACCCCGCGCGGGTCGAAGCCCACGACGTCGTACGCCGCCAATACTTTATCCGAGAAGAAAGCGTTGATCCCGTCTACCATTTCGATCCCGGAACCACCCGGACCTCCCGGGTTCACGAACAAAGTGCCAATTTTCTTGCCGGAGGCCACGCGTTTCTTCATGGCCACGGTAATAGTTTTACCTTCCGGCTGGGCGTAATCGAGCGGCACTTGGATATCGGTGCACTGTGCCGCAGGCCCGCAGTCTTTCCACTCCACGGGCTGGTTATAAAACTCTTCGAGACCTTCCGGGATCGGCCCGGCGGGTATCTGTGGCGATTCAGCTCCGGCTTGCGGGCCGGGCGCCGAAGCGCTCGTTTCCTGCTTATCTTTCCCGTACAGGGCTCCCGTGCCACAACCCGCGAGCGCGAGGGGCATAACCAGGGACACAAGGGCGGTTACTGCGGCGGCTTTTTTCCTCATACGTAGACGATATTAGACTTTCGTTCCCGCCGCGTAGTTCTCCACAAAGCGTCGTTTCCACAAGGCCGTTTCCGCGCGGCCCTTACCACCCGGGTAGCGTTCGCGCCTCGTAACTTCTCACTGCATCCAGCAGATCGACCGGGTGCCCACCACCAGCCTCCCGCCATTAACCAGCCAACCGGGCGCCCGCGCCCGCTGCCGTACTATTTCCTATTTCGGTGGGCGCAAAGTCACGTAGGCCGCTTCGAGGGCGAGCTGGGGTGCCACATTAGCTTTTAGTCTTTGCCGGGCTTCCGTGAGCGCGTCCATCCGGTTAACGGTCAAAATCGGCGTGGTGCTGGCCGCGATCTGGGTGATCTGGGCAGAAAAATCGGCATTGACGAGCGGCACGCCGGCCCCCACCTGCACGGTGAGTACGTCCCGGTAAACGGAAAGCAGATCTAGGAGTGCCATATCGAGCCGGTCCCGCGTGGTGCGGGTTTGCCGCTGTTTTTGCCGGCGGCACAGGTCCGTCCACATGCCGCGTTGCGCCGGTTTCAGTTCCCGGCTGTGGGTAACACCAAGTTGGCGTTTGAGTTCTTTGCGTTCGCGTTTTTCCAGTTCGGTAAGCCACGGATTTTTGACTTGGGCTTCTTCATCTTCCGGATGTTTTTTCGCGTACGCTGCAAGCTCGTTTTCCCGCTGTTTTTCTTCCGCAGAATCTTTGTAGTCGTTATATAAGCGCTGGGCGGCGAGCACGGCGTCGCCCACGGTTTTCATGGAAAACACACCCCGCAAAGTAAGCTCCCGGTTGGTGCGGGTTTTCGCGTCCGTAGCGAGCCCGGTGGCGCGCCCGATATGCGACTGGGCGGCGCGGGCATACTGCAGCGCACTTTCCGGGTCGGTACCGTAGCGTTCGGTAAGCAGGCGGGCAACATCTTCCACGTGCGGTACTACGAGGGAAACGTGGCGGCAGCGCGAACGGATTGTGGGAAGCATGTCTTCCGGTGAGGGCGCGATGAGGATCCACACCGTATCGCGCGGCGGTTCTTCGATGGCTTTGAGCATCACATTGGTGGTGCGTACGAGCATGCGGTCGGCGTCTTCGATCACGATAATGCGCCGCCGGCCCGCCGTGGGATAGTCGTACGAGCTAGCTACCAGTTTGCGGGTTTCTTCCACGGTGATAGTGACGCCGGAGGTGGAGAGCCATTCCACGTCCGGATGGGTGCCGGCCATTACCATTTGGCAAGCCCGGCAGGTTCCGCATCCGGGCGCGGTGCCGGTACATTGCAGGGCGGCAGCAAAAGCGCGGGCGGCTTGCGAACGCCCCGAACCAGGTGGCCCGGTAATCAGCCAGGCCTGTGCCATAGCTTGCGGGGAAATCTCCCCGAACGCGGCTCGCACCTGCTCCGGAATCTGCACCGCAGCGGTGGCAGAGGAAGCCGGGGTTGGTGTTGCGGTGGGCGCCGCGCTAGAAATTGCGGTGGCGGAGCCTCCGGTAGCGGAGGTGGGGCCAGCGGTAGTGGAGATGGGGCCAGCGGTAGGCGCGGCGGGCGTGGCGTACGACGTCGTACCTGCCGCGGCGTCGGTAAGCCGGGCCGCCCACGCGGCTTTATACAGTTCGCGTGCCGCCGCATCTTGGCCGATCAAGCTTTGCCACACGCTCACAGCTGGCCGCTTTCTGCCGCCCCGGCCGGGCGCGCCGCGCCGCCTAGGCCCGCCGCACCGGCGGGGCCTGGCGTCCCGGTAAGCCGCAAGCCGGCGAGTTTGGGGGCGATCACTTCACGTACTTTTTGCGCGATTTCTTCGGGCGTACCAGCCGCATCCACAACCTGGTAACGGGCGGATTCGGCCTTCGCCATTTCCAAGAATTTATCGCGCACTTCCTGGTGGAACTGGCAGCCTTCTGCTTCAATCCGGTCTGCTCCGGTATGTTTGCTCGCGCGCCGCAAACCAATATCTGCCGGCATATCCAACAGCACGGTTATATCCGGCCACAGCCCGCCGGTAGCCCATTCGGAAATCTCGCGAATGCCGCTGAGCTCCCGGCCGGCCCCTTGGTAGGCGATGGAAGAATCGATATAGCGATCCGTGATCACAATCGCACCATCGGCTAAGGCCGGGCGGATCAAAGTTGCCACATGTTGGGCGCGGTCTGCCGCATACAGCAAGGCTTCCGCCCGCGGTGCCACTTCCCCGCCATGCAAGAGCATCTGCCGCACTCTTTTACCCAGCGGGGTACCGCCCGGTTCGCGGGTCACCAGCGTTTTATAGCCTTCCGCTTCCAACCACTGGCCCAATAGTGCGGCCTGCGTGGTCTTCCCGGCGCCATCCCCACCTTCAAAAGAAATAAAGATGCCCTGCCCCATAGTTATGCCTTCTTCGCGGTGCTCTTCGTTGCCGTACTCTTCTTCGCAGCGGGCTTCTTAGCTGCCGTTTCCTTGGTGGTACTTGCTTTTGCCGTAGCCGCCTTCGTGGTAGCAGTCTTCTTAGCCGTACTCTTCTTAGCCGTACTCTTCTTCGCGGTGGTCTTCTTCGCGGTGGTCTTCTTGGCGGCGGGCTTTTTGGCTTTGCCGCGCGGGGTTTTCTTCGTTGCGGCAATGCGTTCACGCCGCTCCACCAACAAAGTGAAAGCACGGTCCGCGGTTATATCCTCCACGCTGTCTTCCTTACGCAAAGAAGCGTTTACGGAACCATCCGTTACGTAGGGGCCGAACCGGCCGTCTTTGAGGACCACGGGTTTACCCGTTACCGGATCGTTCCCAAATTCTTTGAGCGGAGGTGCAGCTTGCCGGCCGCGGCGCTGCTTGGGCTGGGCGAGCAACGCCCGCGCTTCTTCTTCCGTGAGGGAGAAAATCTGTTCTTCGCTTTCCAAAGAACGGCTCTCCGAACCTGCCTTAATGTACGGCCCGTAGCGGCCATTGGTAGCCATAATCGGTTCGCCTTCCGCAGTTTTCCCAACTTCCCGCGGGAGGCGCAAAAGCATCAGCGCCTGCTCCAAAGTCACCGTTTCCGGTTGCATACTCTTCAGTAGCGAAGCCGTGCGCGGCTTGGGAGCCTTCTTCGAAACCCGGCCGGTAGGCGTATAAGCCACCTCCCCTTCCGGAATAATCTCCGAAACATAGGGGCCGAAACGCCCGGTTTTCACCACAATTTCGTGGTTCGTTTCCGGGTCGATTCCCAGTTCCCGATCCCCGGCCGCAGCCTTCTCCAAAATTTCCTGCGCGGCTTCTACCGTAAGCTCATCGGGAGCCATACCTTGCGGTACCGAAGCCCGCTGGCCACTTTCTTCCACTTCCAGGTAAGGACCATACCGGCCATTGCGCAGGTTAATACCTTCCCCAATCGGCGTGGTATTTACCGCCCGCGCATCAATATCTCCCAGGGATTCCACGCGGCCTTCCAGGCCCTTATTTTCCCCATCGCCGCGCCAAAAAGCGGAAAGATAATCCACGCGGTCTTCTTTCCCGGCCGCGATCAGATCCAAATCTTCTTCCATCTTGGCGGTGAAATCATAATCCACCAGTTCCGGCAGGTTTTCTTCCAGCAAACGGATTACCGCAAAAGCCGTCCAGGTAGGAACCAAAGCTTGCCCGCGATGCTCCACATAACCCCGATCAGTGATCGTCGAAATCGTAGAAGCATAGGTAGAAGGCCGGCCAATCCCCAACTCTTCCATCTTCTTCACCAGGGAAGCTTCGGTATAGCGCGGCGGCGGCAAAGTTTCGTGGCCGGTAGGTTGCGGTTCCGAAACGGCCAACTCTTCACCCTGCGTGACTTCGGGCAAGCGGGTTTCTTTACCGTCGTCGTACCGTGTTTTATCGCGACCTTCTTCGTAAGCAGCCAAGAACCCGCGGAAGGTAATCACCGTGCCAGAAGCGGCGAAAACCGCGGTTTGTGCACCGGCAGCCCCGCCCAGCGGGGTTTCGATCCGCAAAGAATCGGTGTGCCCGGTAGCGTCTGCCATTTGCGAGGCTACCGTGCGTTTCCAAATCAGTTCATAAAGCGCAAATTCTTGCCCGCGCAGTTCCCGGCGTACTTGTTCAGGAGTGCGGAAATGGTCACCGGCCGGGCGAATAGCTTCGTGCGCTTCCTGCGCGCCCTTCTGTTTCGAAGCATACATACGCGGCTTTTCCGGCAAATAGTTTTGCCCGTACAGTTCCTTGACTTGCTTGCGCGCCGCCGAAACCGCTTGCGTGGAAAGGTTCGTAGAATCGGTACGCATATACGTGATGTACCCGGATTCGTAGAGACGCTGCGCGGTGCGCATGGTTTCCCGGGAGGACATTCGCAACTTACGTCCCGCTTCTTGTTGCAGGCTCGACGTCGTAAACGGTGCCGCAGGCCGGCGGCGATACGGTTTTTCTTCCAGTGAGGTAATAGTGGCATGCCCGCCGCTAATCGCCTCCGCGATTGCACCAGCAGCTTCCGCGTCGAGGGCCCGCACTCCGGCCTTGATAGCGCGGGGCGTGAGAGCGCCGTCGTCGCCAAAATCTTTTCCGGTGGCGATCCGCGCCTCATCTACGGACTGTAGTTTCGCCTCAAATTCGCCCTTCGCGGCGGTGAAAGTGGCCGTTACATCCCAATATCCGGCGGGTACGAAAGCCATGCGTTCCCGTTCGCGTTCGACCACTAGCCGCGTGGTCACGGATTGCACGCGCCCGGCAGAAAGACCGGCAGAAACTTTACGCCACAGGAGCGGGGAGACTTCGTAACCCACCAAACGGTCCAAAATCCGCCGCGATTCTTGGGCATCTACCAGTTTGGTATCCAAATCTCGCGGATTTTCCAGGGCGCGGTTAATCGCTTCCTGCGTGATTTCGTGGAAAACCATGCGTTTGGTAGGAACTTCGGGCTGGAGCACTTCATACAAGTGCCAGGCAATGGCTTCCCCTTCGCGATCCTCATCGGTGGCGAGTAGGAGTTCGTCGCAATCCTGCAGTGCTTCTTTGAGTTCAGCAACCGTTTTCTTTTTATCCGGCGCCACCACATAGTAAGGAGTGAAATCCCCTTCCACATCCACCGAGAATTTCCCGTACGGGCCCTTTTTCATCGACTCCGGAAGTTCTGATGGTTGGGGAAGATCCCGGATATGCCCCACCGAGGCCATAACCTCATATTCGGGGCCCAGGTACTGGCCAATAGTTTTTGCTTTGGCCGGCGACTCCACAATAACGAGCGTGCTCAAAAGCTTCCCTCCACTTTCCACTGGTGAAATAGCAGTCTACACATTCGGGTTTCGAGACATTGCCTCATCCGTCCGCTGCTGCGTATTCCTCAAGCACCCCGAGCATAACGGCTTCTCGAATTTCCGGCATGACCGTATCTCTAATTTTTTCTTCAGTTTCGCCATAGATGCTAGCAACCGCCGCGATCAGGGCACCGAGCGTTACGTCCCCATCACAGGCCCCAATAATGGCGGCGGTTTCCGAGCTGACCGGCAAAGATTGCCCAAAACCGGTGGTTTGCACGAGCATAATCCGCGCTGGATCTTCCGCGCCCGGCGCATACACCCGGTGCTCCATCACGTCTCGCTTGCGCCAGCGCAGTTTTTCCATTGCTGCTTCACCTAGATGGCGGCTATCCGCTACCCCGCATAAATGGCGGCTACCCCACACGCGTGCCAAATGGTAGCGCAACTTGGCATGCGGCTGGCCAGAAAGTTCTTGTTCCCAGAAAACCGGGGTGCGGGGGTTATGGGGCTGGCTGAAAATACCGTAGCCGAAAGAAATATGTGCGACGCCGCGGGCCTCGAAATCTGCCAGCCAGGCAGCATAGTTTTCCTCATAGTCCGGATCGC
The DNA here is from genome assembly GCF_900618115.1 of Actinobaculum suis. NCBI lineage: Bacteria > Bacillati > Actinomycetota > Actinomycetes > Actinomycetales > Actinomycetaceae > Actinobaculum > Actinobaculum suis. Next base: position 402,247 of record NZ_UYIO01000001.1, on the reverse strand, counting down.
GGGGGCGGGAACCGGCGTCGCGCAACCACATTTCTACATAGCGGGCACAATCTACTCTTTCCCGCTCAATAAACCAGGCATCTAACCCGGATTGTTGTGCCCAGCGCCGCGGATGGGCATACCAGGGTTGGCCGCCGGGCACTTCCGCATTCCCCAAAATATAGGCCCGGCCTGCCGGAGCTAAATATTTACCGAGCCCGGCAATCAGCTCGCCTACGAGCTCATCGCCACCCATACCACCATCGCGGTAGGCGAAAACGCGTTTTTCGCGCAAACTTTGCGGGGTAATTACGAAGGGCGGGTTGGAAACGATCGTCTGGAATTGGCCTTCTACCGGTTCGAAAAGCGAACCTTGCCGCAATTCGATATTTTCTGTTACTTGCGCCAGCGCGGCATTGAGCGCCGCAAAACGCAAAGCCCGCGTAGAAATATCGGTGGCCACTACCTGGCATCCGGCCCGGGCCGCCACAATTGCGTGATATCCAGCGCCAGTTCCTAAATCGAGCACCCGCCCCGCCGGGTACATGACTACGCGCGCCAAAGTACTCGTAGCCCCGCCCACCGGCATCACGTAGTCCGGGCTGGGCGTGCGGCCTGCGAGCTCCCCAAAATCGGAGGCAATCAGAAACTCTTGGCCGGTGGTGGCAGCGCTGTTGGCGTTCGCGGCGGTACCGGCGATGGTGCTGGTTGCGCTGCCGGTGTTGGAGCCGGCACCGGTACCGGAGGTGTGGTTAGCGCGGCCGCGAGCGCCGCCGCGTCTATCGATGCGCTTGGCGCTTCGCATATTTTGGCCGCCGTCAAGCATTGCAGGTGTGGCGCCTGCCCCTGCGGATGGGGCGCCTGCTTCCGCAGCTTCGGCCGCATAGCCGTCTAGCACCGGCACTATTTGGAACTGTGCTTGCCACAAATCTTGCGTGGCGGGTTCTGCCGGCGCAGCTCCGGGCGCGGTTGCGGGCACGGTTGCGAGAGTGGCTGTGGGCGCGGTTGCCGGATCCGTGGATTTAGCTCGCGCGGCTGCGGGCGCGGTTGCCGTAGCTGTGGAATCTGGTCCCTCGGCTTCGGGTAGCGCTGCGGGCGTGGCCATGGTGAGTAGCGCGTGCCGCGCCGTCGGGTTTGCCCACGTGGCAGGCAAAGCCGCGGCAAGCGTGCCGGCAGGTAACGGTTCACCGAGCATTAGCAGCAAAATCTGTGCCGCCAGCCGCTGGGCAGGCGAAAATGCCCCGGAAGGCTCCGGGCTGGCTGCTAGTAGCGCGTGGCAGCGCCGTACTGCGGGCAAGCGTTGTTCACGCAAAACGGCACCGTAAGCTACCTCGCCGAGTAATTCACGCACCGGGCCGGTCCGGTAAGCGGCAAGGTCAGCGCGCAAAGTAGCGGCAAGTTGTTCCACGCTAGCGGCGGGCAAGAATTCGTCCATGGGTTCACCCTACTGCCCTGCGCTGCCGTGTTTATGCGCCCGCGCGGAAACCTCTCACCAAAAACTAGCGTCCCTTGCGCGGAAGCGGCCGCAAATCAAACCTGTGCCCACACGGAAACACGCGCCGAAAGCCGCCGGCGGCAGGGCGTGGCACACTGGTAGCCGTGGATTTCCTTCTCGATACGATACGGCGCAGCGCCCAGGCCGGCCAGATTGCGGGCGAGGTGCAAATACCCGCCCGCCCGGCCAGCTATGGGCAATGGCCGAGCTGGGTGCCACCAGAGCTATTGGCCGCACTGGAAGAGGCGGGGGCCGGTAAACCGTGGACGCATCAGGCCACCGCTGCCGACCTTATCTACCGCGGCATAAATACCGTGGTAGCTACGGGCACGGGTTCGGGAAAATCTTTGGCTGCCTGGGTGCCGTTGCTGGCCAAAATCTTGCCGGCCCATGAATCGCCCAGCCGGCTTTCGGCAGTGCGGCACCGGCCTACTGGGATCTATTTGGCCCCTACCAAAGCTCTTGCCGCCGACCAATACGATTCCCTCCACCACCTCCTGCTTGCCGCAAATCCGCAGGTCACGGCCGCGGTTTGTGACGGGGATACGGACCGGGACGGCCGGCGCTTTGCCCGCGAATATGCCGATATTGTGCTTTCCAACCCAGATTTTATGCACCGTTCGATTTTGGCTAACCATCCGCGGTGGACGCGGGTGTTACGCGGCCTGCAAGTGCTCGTTATCGACGAGTTCCACTACTATCGGGGAGTTTTTGGCGCAAATATCGCGCATGTAGTGCGCCGCTTATTGCGCTTGGCCCGGCACTATGGGGCCCGGCCAACCGTTGTGGCCCTTTCTGCCACCGTTGGTGATCCGCAAGGTACTGCGCGCAGGTTTTTAGGGGATGCTTTTGGGGACGTTGCGGTAGTAACCGCGGATGCTTCGCCGAGCGGTGCTCGGAATATCGTTTTCTGGCGGTGCCAAGAAGTAGCGGTACATCCCGAAACTCCCCAAACTACCGAAACTCCTGCCCAAACTACCGAAACCACCTCGCCCACCGAAACCACCGCGCTGACCGAAACCACTGTGCCCACCGCCCCCACCGAAACCACCACGTCCACCGAAACCACCACGCCGAAAATTCGGCGTTCTGCTTATACGGAAGCCGGGGAGCTCATGGCCCGCCTGGTTGCGGCCGGCGGGCGGATTCTCACTTTTGTGCGTTCGCGGCCAGGCACGGAACGGGTGGCGCAAATCGCCCGCGAATATTTAGAGAGAATTGCCGCGCACCTGCGTGATTCGGTGGCTGCCTACCGCGGCGGCTATCTTCCCGAAGAACGCCGCCTGCTCGAACAAGAACTGCGGGAAGGAACCTTGCGCGGTCTTTCCACCACGAGCGCCTTGGAGCTCGGAATCGACATTTCCGGGCTCGACGGCGTAATTGTCTGCGGCTGGCCGGGCACACGCGCTTCCTTCTTGCAACAGGTCGGCCGTGCCGGCCGGGCCGGGCAAAGCGGCGTCGGCATTTTTATTGGCCGCGAAAACCCGCTCGACCAATACCTCCTCTCCCACCCGGAACAGATTACTACCGGGCAAGCCGAAGTAAACGTTTTCGACCCAGCCAACCCCAATGTGTTAGTCCCGCACGTGTGCGCGGCTGCCGCCGAACTACCTCTCACGAGCGCCGATGCCAACATTTTTGGGGTGAGCGGCCCCGAGTTCTTCACCCGCCTGGAAGCGGAAGGGTTCTTGAAGAAACGCCCCACCGGCTGGTTCTGGAACACTTCCCTCGGAGTTTGTGCACACGACGTCGTAGACCTGCGCGGTAGTGGCACCACTGTTTCCATTATCGAGCAAAGCACGGGTGCGCTACTGGGCACGGTCGATTCAAACCGGGCCGACACCACTGTTTTCCCGGGCGCGATCTACATCCACCAAGGCGCCGCCTTCCACGTCGAATCCCTCACCGCCGAAGTAGCCTTCGTCTCCCGCCAAGAAGAAGCCGACCTACGCACCTTTGCCCGGCAAGAATCGCGCGTGGAAATCTTGGACACCCAAAACTCGATTTCTACTCCCACTGGTGTGTGGGCGCGCGGGGAAGTGCTCGTTGAATCGCAGGTCACCGGATACGATTTGCGCCGCGCCCGCGATGGCATGTACCTCGGTTTCGTGCCGCTCACCATGCCCGTGCGGCAGCTACGTACGCAAGCTACCTGGTGGACGATCACACCGGCGGCTCTGGCCGCGAGCGGAATTCTAGCGGCCGAAGTGCCGGGCGGCCTGCACGGTGCCGAACACGCGGCGATCGCCATGCTCCCGTTTTTCGCCACCTGCGACCGGTGGGATTTGGGCGGTCTTTCCACGGCTTTGCATGCCGATACGGGGTGTGCCACGGTGATCGTGCACGATGCGATTCCGGGTGGTTCCGGCTGTGCCGAACGCGGGTACGACGCCGGCGCCCGCTGGATAGCCGCCACTTTGGACCTGGTTGATTCCTGCCCGTGTGATAGCGGATGCCCCCGCTGTATCCAATCCCCCAAATGCGGAAACAATAACGAACCGCTACACAAAAAGGCCGCCATAGCTTTCCTGCGTTTACTACTAGATGCGCTACAAGAAGCCTAAATGTTCTACACGAAGCACAGCGGAAAGCCCTAGCAAAATATGCCTTGTTCATATCGGCCGGCACGAAGTTTATACCGGGCCGGCCCGGGCTTCCTGGCACATATATACGCCTGGCAACGCCGGCACTTTGCCGCGAACTTCTACCGTCACGATTTCTTCATTTTCCCGGCAAGAGGTGAGTTCCAGGCCCTGCGCTTGTACATTCGCGGCGGCCAGTGCACAGGCCTGGCCCACTTCCTGGTGTTGGTTAATAATACGGTCGGCCACTTGGATTGCATTTACGTCCGCCACCATGCGCACTTGACCACGTATTTTCAGGCCTTGCGCAACTGCAATAGCACCCGCGAATACCGCGAGTAGCACGGCAATAGCCCCAATAGTCAAAACACTTCCTGCCCCTGTTTCTGCGGTACCGCCACCGGGTTTTGGCGGGCCTACATGTGTTTGCCCGGCTTTCGCCCGGTTCTTTCCCCAGAATTTTGCCCGGCCCATTCCCCAGGTCTTTGCGCGGTTCCTTCCCCCGGCCTTCCGCCAGTTTCGTTTATGTAAATGTGGAAGCACCCACGCGCGCTGCCGCGAGCGCGGGCGGACCTGGCGGCTTTCGACATACCGGCACTTCCACTTCTCCATACATTTGCCTTCCTGTGTTACTTTCTTGACGGTGCTGTTTTCCTGACCGTGCTCTTTCTTGACGGTGCCGTTTTCCTGACGGTGCCGCTTTCCTGACGGTGTTGTTTTCCTGACCGTGCCGCTTTCCTGACCGTGTTCTTTCTTGACCGTGTTGTTTTCTTGACCGTGTTGTTTGGCTTCCTGTGCTATTCGCAGTACTCAGTTTGTTTGCGGTATCCGTGTTACTTCCGATGCTCGCGGCGCCATGCTTTTTCGATGCCGGTTAGTACTGGGCTTTTTGATCTTTAATGCTGCTCGGTTGCGGCCCGGTTATTGCCGGGTTACTGCCCGGATTCTGGCTAGGTTTTAGTCTGAGTTCTGGCCCTGGTTATAGCTGGGTTCTGCTCGGGTTCTGGCCCGGATTTCTCCGCGGCGTTGACCGCGGCTTTATGCCTCGGCACCGGCCTTACGGCTTATTTTTCGAGCAGCACACCCGGTTCTAGATCAACCAGGGTTTCGGCACGAAGCTGGAGATTAAAAGGGCCGGCCGCCCGTTTTTCTACCGTTATTAGTGCCCGGCCTGATTGCCCCGAACCAGTATCAATTTTTAGGCTGGCACCGGAAGGAAGTACCTGGCTCGAAACTTCTTCATAAGATCTACCGCGGGCCGCGAGCACCGCAATTTCCCGGCTCGCATCTTGCACCTCAAAATATTGCACCGCCGTCCACAAGGCATATAGCGCCAAAATCACCACGCTCAGCAAAGCAAGCATTCCTAAGGCAATTTCCACGGTTACCATGCCGCTTTCGGATTTATCGCGCCTAGATTTTCCCGCCCAGCGCACCGCAGATGCGGGTTCGCCGCAATCTATCACCTGCGTATTTTTCTTTTGCATCTACTTTCGCCGCCTACCACTAGTCCCTTTACTCTGTTTCCTTTCCCGCACTGTGGGGCCTCCCCTGCGACCGTCCCCAGTGCCTCCCAGTGCCTTCCCTCGGCCTTCGCCGGACTTTTCCCTGGGGCTTTTACCGGAAGCCTTTACCGTGGGACTTCCCGGCGGCCTTCCCTAGTGGGCAGGCACGAACAGCAGTTTTTGCTGCCGTTCGGCCTGCCCACCAGTTGCTAGAAAATGACACACGATGGCAGAAAATAACTTTTCTGCGCAATTTGCCTTATTTCGCCTTGTATCTAAAGACCGCACAAGGCGAGGCCTAGATAATGAACAAAGGATAAATACGTTTAAAGGCGAAAGATTTTCTTGAAGAGCGCCGAAATCATATCCTTGAACCAGTCTTGTTGGGCTAGCCAAACCAGGATTCCGGCAATGCTTGTTGCACCTACAGTACCGACAGCATATTCCGCCGTCGTCATTCCTTCTTCACCTGGATTATGACGAATATCTGCGTAATGTGTAGACATTTTTCCTCCACTGTTGTTTTCTTTGTTTTCTTCCAGTTCTTTGCTCGCAGCCGCATTGCAATTACCAACAACCGGGAAACTAAAACTCCGGTGCGTGATAATGCGGCGAGCGTGCCGGCGTCTTCGAAAAGCGCCTAGGAAAAGAATCGTCGAAGTGGCCTGGCCCCACCCGGCCGGGAGGAAAAACTGTGAATCTGCGTGCCGCGCCGCCAACTGTGGAAACCATGTGCACCGCGCGCCAGGCGATCAATCACGCATTCATGCACGTAAGCAGCGTTAATGCGAATGGTTTTCAAAGATGAGAGGTTCTCTACCTTTACGGCGGGTAGCGAATTAGGTTAGCCTAACCGTACTAGCGCGCTATAGCGTTTCTAGCTCTAACGCAAATTGGAATTATTCGACGGCTTTATGCCTAGAAAGAGAACACATGAAAATCGCACGCATCTTCGGATCGGTTGCCGCTTGCGTCCTCGCACTTACCACTATGAGCGGTTGTGCCACGGACACGGCCACCGATTCAGGCACAGCCGAGGCTACCTCAGGTGCTACTTCTTCCGGCCCGATCCAAGTAGTTTCCACTACCGGCTATCTTACCGACGCGATCCAGAATATCGATCCGGAAGCTGAAGTCACCACCTTGGTTGCCCCGGGCGGCGATCCCCACACCCAAGAACTAACCACGGCCGATATCGAAAAGGTCGATAAGGCAGACGTTGTGGTGTGGACGAGCCACGATATGGAACATCGCATGATGGACCATTTCGATAACCTGGGAGAACGGTCCCTACCCGCGGCAGAAGCTATCCCCGAAAACGAACTTCTCCCCTGGGAAGAAGATGGCAAGATCGAAGGGCACGATCCGCACGTGTGGAACTCGCCCGAACTGTGGCAGTACACGGTAAACAACATTGCCAATAAGTTCAGCGAGCTGCGGCCCGATAATGCGGCTACCTACCGTGCGAATGCGGAAAAGTACAATGCCGAAATCCAAAAGGCTCACGAAAAGGCCGCGGAACAAATGGCTCAAATCCCGAAGGAAAAGCGTTTCCTGGTTACCGGCCATGATGCCTTTAACTACCTGGGCAAGACCTACGATCTGGAAGTTTATGCCACGGATTTCGTTTCCTCGGAATCAGAAATGTCTGCCGCTGAAATGGACGAACTGGCCCAGTTGATCGTGGACCATAAGATCGGCGTCGTCTTCCAAGATAACCTGAAGAATCCGGAAGTGATTAAGCACCTGCAGGATTCCGTGCACGCCAAGGGAGGAAACGTGGAAGTCTCCGATACCGAGCTTTTCGCTGACACCCTCGGCGAAACCGCGCCTCTGGATACGTACCTGGGCGCTTTCGAACACAATATTGAAGCAATTGTGGGAGCGCTTACCAAATAGCGCGATTGCCACGAATTAGCTAAGAAAGCCTCCCTCGTTATTCTTCACAACGGGAGTCTTTCTTTTCCTGAGGAAGTGAAAATGACACAGCACGCACCGTTGAGCGTTCGCGATTTGAGTGCCGGTTACCAGCGCACTCTCGCCCTCGATTCGGTTTCGGTAACCGTTTCTCCGCAAACGATCCACGCCATTGTGGGGCCGAATGGTTCGGGGAAATCAACACTGCTCAAAGCCTCGCTCGGCCTGCTGGCCGGCACTACGGGGAGCGCGAAATTCTTTGGGGAACCCCTTGATAAAGTGCGCCCGCGGGTAGCTTATATGCCGCAAACGGCCGATGTTGATTGGGATTTCCCGATCGTTGTGAACGACGTCGTACTCATGGGCACCTACCCGAAGCTGGGCTGGATGCGCCGGCCGGGCCGCAAACAACGTTCCTTAGCCAAGCAGGCGATGGAAAAGGTGGGCCTGGAAAAGCTGGGGCGGCGCCACATTTCGCAACTTTCTGGCGGGCAAAAGCAACGCGTTTTTGTGGCGCGGCTACTCGCCCAAGAAGCAGATCTATTACTGATGGATGAACCTTTTGCGGGCATTGATAAAGCTTCCGAAGCGCTCATTATTGACGTGCTGCGCGCCGAAGTGGCGAACGGAAAAACCGTGATTATCGTGCATCATGACCTGAACAACCTCGCGAGTTTCTGCACGCACGCCACTTTACTTTCCGGCGGGCACGTAGTGGAAAGCGGGGACGTGAAAAAGGTGCTCGCACCGCAGGCGCTTACCGCAGCCTATGGAATTTCGAGCGACCTGCTAGGGGTGTAAGCGGAATGGACTTTTCCTTCATCCCAATCAGCGAGTTTTTGGGCACCTACGGTTTTCGTACCACGTTTTTGGCGGCGCTACTGGTAGGGCTACTAGCTGGGGCTTTTGGTTCTTTGTTGTATTTGCGCCGGCAGTCTTTGCTCTCTGATGTAATGGGGCATTCGGCGATCTTCGGCGTGGTGGGAGCTTTCGTTTTCGCTACCGCTGTGCTCGGCATTAATGGCCAGTCGATGACGGTACTGGTGATCGGCGCGGCCATATCCGGATTCCTTTCGGTAGCGTTCACGCATTGGATCACCGCGCGCACCACCATCGCCCCCGATACTGCGATGGCAGTAAGCCTCGCCTTGTTTTACGGCGGCGGGATGTGCGGATTGCACATGGTAAATCATTCTTCCCTGCCGAACCGTTCCGGCCTTTCCAACTATATTTTCGGTAATGCTGCCACCACGCGGGCTTCTGATTTGAGCACGATTTTCTGGTTCGGAGTTGCGATCCTCATCGTACTTATCTTGTTCTGGAAAGAATTCAAAGTGAGTATTTTTGATCCGCTCACCGCGCAGAGCTACGGCTACCGGCCCGCTATCGTGAACGGCCTGCTCATGACGTGCATTACCATCGCGATTGTGACCGGCGTGAAATCCGTAGGCATGATCCTCATGGTCGCTTTCGCAATTCTGCCGGCCACGGTAATGCACCAATTTGCCCGCTCGATGAGTCAAATGGTGCTTGGTTCCGGATTGCTTGGCGCGGCCGCCGGCGGGATAGGTGCCTATCTGTCAATTTGTGCGGGCAAAGTACCGACCGGGCCCGTGGTAGTACTGCTCTTGTTCCTCATGTTCGTGGTCGGTTTGGTGCTTAGCCCCCGCCGGCGCGGCCGCAAGCTTTCGGGCGATATGCAGGAAATGCGCGAACTCGATGCACCCGAACCCGAGGTGCCCGCACCCGATGCACAAAAACTAGACGCGCCCGGAGCAGCTACGCAGGGAGCAGGCGCGCAGGGAGCAGCTGCGCAAAAACTAGACGCGCCCGAAGCAGGCGCGCAAGGAGTGACGGTTTCATGAGTTTTATTACGGCTGCTTTCTTGTTAGCCGCGGTTGCTTCGGTAACTTGCGCGCTGCCGGGTATTTTTGTGGTGCTGCGCCGCCAATCCATGATTGTGGACGCCATTTCTCACGCGGTACTGCCCGGGATCGTGATCGGCGTGGCGCTTTCCGGGAGCCTACACTCCCCCATCATGGTGGTTGCGGCCACGCTCATGGGTTTGATTATTGTGTGGGCGTCTAACTGGTTACGTGGTTCGCGCCTCCTTGCCGGCGACGCCGACCAAGGCGTTATCTTCCCCGCGCTCTTCTCCTTGGGCGTGCTGTTATTATCGACGGTTTTCTCAAATATCCATATTTGCACCGATACGGTGTTGGCCGGCGATCTGAACCTCATGGCGCTGAGCACCGAGCATATTATCGTGGGGAATTACGATATTGGCCCGCGGACCATGTGGATCCTGCTGGGGGTATGCGCGATCAATGCCCTGTTTATTTGGCGTTACTTCCGCGTCCTAGAAACCGCGACCTTCGATCGGCAGTTTGCGCTCACGGCTGGCATGCCGGTACGCGCGGTAGAAAATATGCTCATGTTCTTGGTGGCACTGACGATCGTGGCGGCCTTTAACGTGGCCGGTTCAATCCTGGTAATTGCCCTCATGATCTGCCCGGCAGCTACCGCGCTGCTGGTTAGCCACAACCTGCGCAAGGTAATTCCGTTGACGATCGCGATCGCCATTGCCAGCGCGATTATTGGTTTCTTCGTGGCGTGGCGGCTCGACCTGCCCACCTCCGCCATGATGGCCTTCGTGGACGGCGTGCTCTTCGGCCTTACCGCCCTGGTCCAAGCCTGGAAGCGACGCACCAAAATTCACGGCACTACCAAAATCGTGGAAGTAGCGCCGGCCGCCCAGCCGGCTTGCTAGACTCCTCTGCTAGTTTTGCTAGTTGCCCTGTTCGTAGATTTCGCGGCGGGTTGTTGCTTCGGCACGGCGGGCGCCCCGGCGTCGTGCCCCGTGGGCGGCGAAACCGATGCTGAACAGCCCCACCCCGAAGATGAGGAACCCACCCCACATAAAGTTGCGGAACAGGTGCGCCGTAATATTTTGGACGATTTGATAGTTGAGCGAGGCGGTTACTTGCGCCCAGCCCTGCGCCGCATACATGCCGAGTGCGGGTACGAACAGCGTGAGCAAGCCTGCCACAATAAAGACGACGCCGAAGAATTGCGCCGCAAAACTAGACCTGCGCGCTAGCAAACCCAGCAAAAGGAGCGCTGCGCCGCCGCCCAAAAGTTCCACGAGGGGAACGAAAGAAACGCCGGCTGCGTGCGCGCTTGCTGGGTCGGCCAGGAATTCTTCGGTAAGAGGTTGGGCGAGCCGCAAACCGGCCATACCGTCAGAAATCAGGTACCAACCGACCACGACTAATAGGAAACTCACGAAGGTCACCCACACGTGCGTCCACCCGCGGCCCTTCGGTTCTTCCGGCAGTGCGATAGCACCGCCTTCGACCGTGGCCCACTGCGACATGCGGCTTTGTGCTTCCGATTCCGGCGCAGGTGAGAACTCGGACGGCGCGGCCGGCGGTGTGTACGGGATTTCTTCGGCCACATAGGGGCTGATTTGCTCCCCGCCTTCTGCACTCACCGGCTTATCGATCCCGGCTGCTTGACCCAAAGTCGCATACTCGCGGGCGGGCGGCATAGCGGCCTGTTGGGAGGCCGGGGCCGGAGTAGGAGCCGGGGCGCCCACCCCGTCAAAAACGTTTTCTGTGCCCGTGCCAAAACTCGTACCGCCAACAGTTTCGGTACCGGCCACAGGTGGCACCGCATCTGGCACCGAACCTGCCGCGCTACTCGACGCCGCGCTTGGCGCATCCGCACCACCTGCGATGGAGGAATCCGATATGGTGCCCGCCGGCCAGACGGAACGCCGCGCGCGCGGACCGCTTGCCCCCGCGGCAACACCAGCGGTGCCGGAAGTAGCGGCTGAGCCAGTTACGGCAGCTGGAGCAGCTACAGTAGCTGGGCCAGTTACGGTGGCGGGGCCGGATAGTTCGACAGCGGCAGTCTCCGCACCCGCAGTGCCCGTAGTACCGGTAGTGCCGGCAGTATCGGTTGTGCCGGTTGAGGCAGCCGTGCCAGCCATAGCTTCGGCGCCAGCGGTAGCTTTGGCATCGGCCGTGCTAGTGGCACCATAAGTGCCGGCCCCACTGGTAGCACCGGCCACGCCGGCAGTGCCGGAAGAATAAGAACCTGCGTTTTGCTGATCCGCCGGCTCGTCGAAGATTGGTTCTTCCAAAGCACTAATAGCTTCCTGCGCACTGGCAGCACTGGCCATACTGGCCGCACTCATCGCGCTACCACTCCGCGCGGGCGGCACGGATTCCTCGATGGGAGCCAAGAAGTCTTCATCATCGAGCGGACGGCGCGACTGCGCGTTGTACGGATCATTGGGAGTTGACACAGGTTCCTCCTTATAATATTTCTCTGCCAAAAGAATACGCGACAAATTTTTGTAGGTACGAAACTGGCCGGGCGTTTTGCACATTTTCTCCCTATCAAGGCCCATAAGTCCATGCTCAGCGGCCTACAGTGGCCCAAAACTACCCTGAATCCCAGCGAGCCGCCCACCCAGCAACCTGCCCACCCAGCGATCCGCCCACCCAGCAACCCGCCCACCCAGCGAGCCGCCGAAACGGTTTACCGCGCCGCCCGTCCGCCTCGAACTTTCGCTCCGAACTTTCCACAGTTTGGCCCCGCGTTCCTATTTTCCACAGCGGCGCCCACCGGCCACGCCGCGGTTTTCTTTTCTGGCCAGACTGCCAGCTATGGATGCTACTCGCGGAAATATTATGGACACGGTTTCCCTCACCGGTTCGCACGGGGTTACAGTGCAGGAAGTGAATCGGATCGCGGAACTGGCAGGGATCGCCGTCAAACAGGTTGCCGAACGCGCCGGCGGGCAGGAAGCCGTGCTGCGGCTTGAAGAAATCGCGGGTGCCCGGGTGCGGGTGAAAGCTAGTTTCCATCCGGCCTACGCGCCCTATTTTGCTTCCGGCTCGATCACCTTGGAACTTCCCGCCCAAGCCGAAGACCTTTTGGAACTCATGCTTGCCGCCGGTTCTACCCGGCGCGGCCTGACTATCGGCGTGGTTGGGGCTAGCGGCGGGATTGGGGTAACTGCGCTCGCCTGTTGGATCGCTAGCTGCCTACCCGCCCGGGCGGCCCTAGCCGATTTAGATCCGGCTTCCGCCGGGCTTTTAGGTTTCTTAGCCATGGAAAACGCGGCCGGCCTGCGCTGGGCCGATATTCCCGAATCCGCCGGCGTGCTCGTGCCCGGCCGCCTGGCCGACGCTTTGCCAGCACGCGGCACCTTGCGGGTGTTATCGGCAGATGGGCGCGGCGCCGTCGTACCCACCGGAACCGTGGGACAACGTGCCATTGATGCCCTTTCCCAATCGCATGACCATACCGTATTAGATTTGCCGCGCCTAGCTTTGCAACCTGGCAGCACCGCCGCCACCTGGCTGGACTGGTGTGACCACCTGGTGGTCCTCACCGTGCCGGGGGTGCGTGGGGTGAGTCAGGCAAAACTCGCCCTCTCCCGGCTCACCAGCCGTACCGTTACCGTAGCCACGCGCGCCACCAATAAATTAGAAGCTGCCTCATTCGCGGAAGAAATCGACCACCCCGTACACCTCATCCGCCCCTTACGCGGGTTCGACGCCGATATTGAGCATGGCCTAGCGCTTGGCTCGCGCACCCGTTCTGCCACGCATCGAGACATTTCGCGCCTGGCCCGCACCCTCGCGGAAAAGAGTGCGTTATGAAACGGCCAGACCAAGCTAGTTTGCGGGCGGCGCGGCTAAATCTTGCGCGCGGAAAAAGAGTGGCCACGGTGGTGGCAGAAACCGTGCCGGAAGCGGTGGGAGCCAAAGAACTCCTGGGCCGCGACCGTAACCTGCGCGCGATTGCCGCCGGGTTTGGCCCGGAACTGCAAAACTTGTTAGACCAACCAGATATCACCGATATTCTCATCAACGGGACGGCCGGGGCATGGATAGATCGCGGGAACGGGCTGGAACGGGCCCCACAACTAGCAAAAATCCTACAAACCGAAGCAGATGTGCGGGCACTAGCGGTACGGCTGGCCGCGGCGGCCGGGCAAAGGCTCGATGATGCCTCCCCGATTGCGGACGGCACTTTTTCTGGGGGTTTGCGTTTGCACGCGGTACTCCCGCCGCTCGGGGCGGAAGGAGCACTTATTTCTTTGCGAACCCAGCGGGCGATCACTTTTAGTTTGACGGCACTATCGGAAAATGGCATGGTGGCCCCGCAACTGTTGCCTATCGTGGAAGCTTTGGTGGCACGGCGTGCCAACGTGATGATTTCTGGTTCTACCGGTTCGGGAAAAACTACTTTACTGGCCGCGCTCCTTTCGGAAGTGCCGGAAACCGAACGCATTTTAGTTATCGAAGAGGCAGCAGAACTGCGCCCGCACCACCCGCACGTAGTGCATTTGCAGGTGCGGCACGCCAATGTGCAAGGCGTGGGAGAAGTGAGTATGAGTGAACTGGTGCGGGCAGCCATGCGGATGCGGCCCGACCGAATAGTGCTGGGCGAATGCCGCGGCCCCGAAGTGCGGGACGTACTTTCTGCGCTCAATACCGGCCACGAAGGAGGATGGGCAACAATTCACGCCAATTCCGCGTTGGATGTTCCCGCCCGGCTCACCGCGCTGGGCGCGCTCGCGGGAATGACGGAGGACGTGGTTGCTGCCCAGGCCACGAGTGCCCTGGACGCTGTGATCCACGTGGAACGCCGCCACGGCATGCGGATGATTACCCAGATAGGGGTGTTCACCCGCGCGGGCGGAGAACTACGCGCCGAACCGGCAATCTTGGTAGAGCCTGCAGCCCGGGCAGAACCCGCCGCGCTGGCAGAACCCACAGCCCTAGCAGAGCCCGCTACCCCGGCAAAACCCACCGCCCTGGTAGAACCCGCCGCGCAGGCAAAACCTGCCGCGTCCGCACCGCCTCGGTTACGTTTCTGTGCCGGCTGGAAAAAACTGGGCCCGCGGCTCGGCTTTGCGGGTAGCTCTCCAAGTAACTTTCCTGAGAACCCTCCAAGTAACTCTCTGGGATACTTTCCGAGTAACTATCCCGGGAACCCTCCAGGTAGCTCCCCAGGTAGTAGGAGGCCAGCCGCGCCATGATTTTCCTTGCCTGCGCCTTGCTTTTGTTAGCCGCGGTTTATACGCGGCGGGCACCCCGGGCTGGGACGCGCCCGGCGTTACTGGCCCAAAGCCAACGCAACCGGGAACGCCGCGCGGCACAAAAGGCCCGCCGCGCGAAAGAGAAATCCGCACGGAAAGCGGCCCGCACTACGGATATAGGGATGCTCGCCGCGGAAGCAGCAGCGCGGATGCGTTCTGGTGCCACTACCGAAAATGCGTGGCGGCTAACCGTTGCCCGGGAAGGGTTTTCGGTACCTGCCGGCGGCGAACTTGATGCTACCGGGGTGCCGCGCGCCTTGCGCATGATTTGGGAAACGGCAAGCCGGCGCCGCAAACGCAAGGACGTGTCCTTGTACGGAATCCCGCCCGTGATCGCCGTGTGCCGACTTTCGCATCTGACCGGGGCTTCCGCCGCAGACGTTTTAGAGGCCTGCGCGCAGGGTATTACGGAAGCAGCAGAAGCGGCCGGGGAACGCCAAATTGCGCTCGCCGGCCCGCTTTCCAGCGCAAGAATATTGGCCTGCCTGCCCATTTTCGGGATTTTCTTAGGGATTGTTTTTGGCGCGAACCCGCTTGGTTTCCTTTTCGGTTCACCTTTTGGGCTGGTGTGTTTGGTGCTCGCAATTATTTTTGAGGGCACCGGGATTTGGTGGACGCGGCGGCTGGTGCGCCAGGCAGGAATGGGACAATGATATTTGTGTTTGCCGCTGGCCTGTTGGCGCTTTTTACTGCTGGTGCTTACACTTCGCCGCGGTTCTTTGCGCGCCGCCGCCCGGCCCCGCCGCCGGCCCTGCCGCCTTCCGATCCAGCGACCCTTGCCGACCTTGCCCGGGCCGCCCTCGTTTCCGGTGCTTCCGTACCAGACGCGCTGCGCGCCGTCGCCGCGGCTACCGCCGAAGAACAGGAACCGTGCGGGCTGGAGCTTACCGCGCGGCTCTTAGTTTTAGGTGCGAGCTGGGAGGAAGCCTGGACGCACGTACCCGAAAGGTGCCGTATTTTGCGCGATACCCTTGCCCCTTCGTGGCACGACGGCGCCGCTCCCGTACCGCTTTTGCGTCGCGCTTCCGCAAGCCACCGGGCCCGCCGTATCCGGGAGGCGCGGGAAGCGGCAGCCGAGCTTGGCACCCGGTTGGTATTACCGTTGACTACGTGTTTTTTACCAGCTTTCGTACTATTGGGCGTAGTGCCTATCATTGCCTCACTTGGTTTAGCCTTTTTCGGATAGAGTTCTAGCTGGTCATGGCTAACTTCGCGACGCGCCCACGCCAATACCGGAGTTGTGCCCTACCGCACGTTATCGGGGTAGAATGATTTTTAGGCTTTCCAGGAACGCCGAAAAGGCGCTTCTATCACTGGTTCTGAGCTTTCTTCGCGTAATTTACGCAGTTCATGAGCCATAAGTCACCATTTTCGCTATATCTTTGGCAAGATGTGAGGTGAACGGAAAGTGGCGCTTTGCGCCATGATCGCGTAAGCGAATATAACAGTAGTCAGAAAGTAGGATGCGGTGGATACAGACGTTTTGCGTTCAGTTTCTCTCTTCAAAGATCTGAGCCAGGAAGATCTGGCTTCTCTCGGGTCGATGATGAGTGATGGCTCGCTCAAGCGCGGCGAGAGCCTCTTCCACGAAGGCGACGAAGGCGATCGCCTTTACATTATTACCGACGGCAAGGTGAAGCTCAGCCACACTTCAGATGATGGACGGGAAAACCTCATCGCAGTGTTGGGCCCGGGCGAAATTATTGGCGAACTTTCTCTCTTCGATTTGGGCCCGCGGTCTTCCACGGTTACCGCGATTGCCCCCACGAAATTGCTTTCCCTTTCGCATCGCGATATGAAGGCTTTCATTCGGGAACATCCGGAACTGGCAATCTCCATGCTCCGCGAACTTTCGAAGCGGTTGCGCGCCACTAATGAAAATATGGCAGACCTCGTCTTCTCCGATGTGCCGGGACGCGTAGCTAAGGCCCTCCTGGATTTGGCTAATCGCTTCGGTGAACGCACTCCGGAAGGCGTCTTCGTGGCACACGATCTGACGCAGGAAGAATTGGCACACTTAGTAGGTGCTTCGCGAGAAACGGTTAATAAGTCTCTCGCTGATTTCGTTTCGCGGGGCTGGATCCGGTTGGAAGGCCGGGCCGTCTTGCTGATTGAAATTGGCCGCCTGCAACGCCGCGCTCACTAAAACCATTTAAACCATTTCTGTGTTGAGGCGGCGGCGTGCGGGTGCGGGTTACCCGCTTAGATCTGCGTGCAGGCACGGTAACCAGCGGGCTTGGCGCATACTACTCCGTGCGTGCTAGTTGTATAACGGGTTACCAATATTTTGTGGCGCTGAGGTTTAAAAAGCGGACCTCGGCGCCACTTTTTCTACCTTGGAATAGTATTTCCTTATCTGCTTGTGCCACCGCAAGCATTTTGCTCGAAAGGAAGCATCTACTCATGACGAGTTCACAGCCACAAGATTATCCGTACACTAACAATTCCGTTCCACCGGTTCACCGAGAAAACCCGGGAAACCAAACACCCCCGCCACCGCCTGCAGGTGCACCCGGTGGGGGCCCGGCTCCGTATCCCGGTTACGGATATCAACAGCCCAGCAATGCTTTTGCGGGCTCGGCGGGTGTTTATTTCAAGTGGGTGCGGGATAAGGCCACATTGAAAAACAATTGGCCGATGTTAGGCGTGGCGGTATGTGCCGGTCTCGCAATTATTTCTTTGTTCTTGCCGTTGGCAAAAGCGTGGCGCTTTACCATCAATTTCTTTACTGACGAACTGATGGCACTCGGGTTTTTGTTCCTGATATTCACCTTGCCGGTGCTGATCTTGGCGGGGCTCACTTTCCGAACGGGGTCACGTGGGGTGCGAATCGCCGCTATTGCGTTTGCGTTCGTCACGTTCTTCTTTGAGTTCGCAATAATGGTCATCTTTGTTACGGAGGACCTGCACGAGTTGCGAATTGTGGAACACGGAATGGGCGCTTACTTGCTGCTTTTGGCTTCTCTGTGTGGCCTGGTGTTTGCCGGTTTGTCGATTCCTTTCCGGCCGCAGCGCCGCGCCGTGCCGCTCCTGCCCCAGCAGTGGCAGGCTGCCACACCGGCTGCTTCCCCGGCTTGGCAGTATCCGCAAGGTACGACGCCGCCCACCCAGCCTGCTCCTGCCCCGACGCAGCAGTATGGCGCTCCGGGTGCCTACGGTTCGCCCACGTCTTATGCCCAGCCGGGCCAGCAGCAAACTCCGCAAACCGGGCCAGCTAACCCGGCTTCGCAGGCTCAGGGTGGCCCAGTTCCGCCGGCTAACCCAGCTTCCTCGACCGGCTCGGCTTCCTAGGCCCAATAGGGACCCCAAGACAACGCGGCCTTCCAGGCCTAGAGTTGCAAAATAATCAAAATAATCAAGGCAACTTGGAATCCCAGGTATACCCAATTTGCTGGCAAAAAATATTGCCTGCCTGTGGTAGCTGAAACCTGGTACCTGAAACCTGGTACCTGAAGCTGGGAGCTAGCACCTGGTATCTGAAGCTGGGAGCTAGTACCGGTAGCTGAAGGCGGCAGCTAAGGCTCTGGTAGCTGAGTAACTGAAACGCCTCCGTGTCGCATATACGTTTCAAGCGTATACGTCTAAATATGTAGAAGGCCCCGGCCCGGGAGTAGCACTACTTTCGTAGTGCCCTCCGGGCCGGGGCCTTTTGGTTTTACCCGCCGCGCCCGGCCCCTTCCCTCCCTCTATTGAGAGAGTATTTGGGAAGCCGGCGCGAAGCGGGCGCCACCTAGAACTCGGCGCTACCTAAGCTGAGGCGCCACCTACTTTGAGCTATTCATTTGATAGCTGTCGGACTACTTGCCAGGCTACTTGTTACTTGCGCTTGTTGCGGCGAACCAACGCTACACCAGCCACAGCAAACAGTGCTGCGATACCGGCCAAGCCAGCTACATCGCTACCCGTGAAGGACAGCTTGCCACGCTTCGGCTTTTCTGCCGGCGCTTGTACCTTAGCCTTCGGAGCCTTTGCCTTTTCCGTAGCAGCCGGCTGGTTCTGCGCGGACTGATCCGCTGCCGGGGCGGAGGGCTCCGCCTTCGGCGTCGTATCTGCCGGTTCGGTAACCGTAACCTTGACGGTCACGGTTTCCTGAGAACCATCCGGGTACGTAACCGTGATCTGCTTTTCAATCACAGAACCAGGCTTAGCATCGGCCGGAACCTTTACGCTCACCTTGCCAGTAGTCGGATCAACCGTAACGGTGTCGTCACCAGCAGGACCAGCAAACTTCGTGCCCTTAGGCAGGTCGGCAGTCTGCGGAACGTCTACGGTATCGCCCGGCTTGCCCGAAGCGTCACCGTAAACCGGCTGATACTTGTCAGCATCCGTCTGTACCGGGGTCGGTTCGGCAACCTTGACCTTGACGGTCACGGTTTCCTTAGAACCATCCGGGTAAGTAACCGTGATCTGCTTTTCAATCACAGAACCAGGCTTGGCATCAGCCGGAACCTTCACGGTCACCTTGCCAGTAGCCGGATCAACCGTAACGGTGTCATCGCCTTCCGGACCAGCAAACTTCGTGCCCTTAGGCAGATCGGCAGTCTGCGGAACCTCTACGGTATCGCCCGGCTTGCCCGAAGCATCACCGTAAACCGGCTGATACTTATCGGCATCCGTTGGCTGCTTCTCCGGTTCGGTAACCGTTACCTTCACGGTCGGCTTATCTTGCGAAGCATCCGGGTAGGTAACAGTGATTTCCTTGGTGATCTCGGTACCGGGCTTGGCATCAGCCGGAACCTTCACGGTCACCTTGCCCGTAGCCGGATCCACCGTCACGGTGTCATCGCCTTCCGGACCAGCGAACTTCGTGCCTTCCGGCAGCTTCGTATCACCAGTCTGGTCCACGGTCACATCCGCACCAGGCTTGCCAGAAGCATCGTTGTAGCCAGGCGTGTGCTTTTCAGCATCCGTAACCACAACTTCAGGTTCAGTTACCTTCACCTTCACGGTCGCCTTATCTTGCGAACCATCCGGGTAGGTAACAGTGATGTCCTTAGAAATCACGTCACCGGCCTTGGCATCAGCCGGAACCTTCACGGTCACCTTGCCAGTAGCCGGATCAACCGTCACGGTGTCATCACCCTCAGGACCAGCGAACTTCGTGCCTTCCGGCAAGTTCTTATCACCAGTCTGATCCACGGTCACATCCTCACCAGGCTTACCAGACGCTTCGCCGTAACCAGGCGTGTGCTTATCGGCGTCCTTCGCAGCCGGTTCAGAGACCGTGACCTTGACCGGGATGGTTTCTTGCGAGCCATCCGGGTAGGTAACGGTGATTTCCTTGGTGATTTCGGAACCAGGCTGAGCATCAGCCGGAACCGTAACCTTGACTTCACCAGTCTTCGGGTCAACCGTCACCGAAGGATCGTCCTTCGGGCCAGTAAAGGTCGTGCCTTCCGGCAGTTCCTTATCACCAGGAACCAGCGGCACAGTCACTTCCTCACCCGGCTTACCAGAAGCATCACCATAGCTCGGGTTGTGCGTATCCGCATCGGTCGGAACAACCGTAACCTTCACCGGAACAGTTTCTTGCGAACCATCCGGGTAAGTAACAGTGATGTCCTTAGAAATCACGTCACCGGCCTTAGCATCAGCCGGAACCTTCACGGTCACCTTGCCAGTAGCCGGATCAACCGTAACGGTGTCATCGCCTTCCGGACCAGCAAACTTCGTGCCTTCCGGCAGCTTCGTATCACCAGTCTGGTCCACGGTCACATCCGCGCCAGGCTTACCAGAAGCATCTTCGTAAGCCGGGTTGTGCGTATCCGCATCGGTCGGAACAACCGTCACCTTCACCGGAACAGTTTCTTGCGAACCATCCGGGTAAGTAACAGTGATGTCCTTAGAAATCACGTCACCGGCCTTAGCATCAGCCGGAACCTTCACGGTCACCTTGCCAGTAGCCGGATCAACCGTAACGGTGTCATCGCCTTCCGGACCAGCAAACTTCGTGCCTTCCGGCAGCTTCGTATCACCAGTCTGGTCCACGGTCACATCCGCGCCAGGCTTACCAGAAGCATCTTCGTAAGCCGGGTTGTGCGTATCCGCATCGGTCGGAACAACCGTCACCTTCACCGGAACAGTTTCTTGCGAACCATCCGGGTAAGTAACAGTGATGTCCTTAGAAATCACGTCACCGGTCTTGGCATCAGCCGGAACCGTAACCTTGACTTCACCAGTCTTCGGATCAACCGTCACGGTGTCATCGCCTTCCGGACCAGCAAACTTCGTGCCTTCCGGCAGCTTCGTATCACCAGTCTGGTCCACGGTCACATCCGCGCCAGGCTTACCAGAAGCATCTTCGTAAGCCGGGTTGTGCGTATCCGCATCCTTGGGCTCAACCACGAACTTCGCGGTGAGGTTATCAGTGCCGCTGTTATCGGGATAGGTCACCACTACCGGAACGGTAACTTCCGTGCCGGCCTGTTCGAGTGCAGGGGTGAGAGAGACGACGCCGGTCTGCGGATCTACGGCTGCGCCTTCCGGAGCGCCTTCACCCAGGGCGAAGGTGGAGCCTTCCGGTGCAGCTTCGGTTTCCTGCTTGTCCTTCGTGGATACGACGTCAAACACAGGAGCAGCAGACTTTGCTTCTTTGCCAACCTTGGCCGGCGTATCAGCGTAACTACCGTCGTAGATCTGGCTCAGGGAGCAACCGGAACCATCAACCTTCACGCCCGCGGGGGTACCGGGGCACAGGTCGGTGGCATCGGGCACGCCGTCGCCGTCCGAATCGAGCTGGAAGGTAGCTTCAATATCGTCCGCCGCGGAACCCGTACCCGGGTATTCCACGTGAACCGGAACCTTCAACTCTTGACCTTCCACACCTTCTGCGGCAGTGGTAACGGTAACTTCGCCAGTGGCCTTGTCAATCGCCACATTCCAGCCCTTGGGGGCAACGAAACCGTCAGCGATGGAGTAGTTAGCAGCAGCCGGAGTGTCGCCTTCGTAGCTCGGGGTGGACTTTGCGGTTTCCCCAGGCTTGACGAGCGGCGATTCCTTGTATGCCGGCTGGTAATCGATCGGCTCAGCAACCTTGACCTTGACCGGGATGGTTTCTTGCGAACCATCCGGGTAGGTAACGGTGATCTCCTTGGTGATTTCGGAACCAGGCTGAGCATCAGCCGGAACCGTAACCTTGACTTCACCAGTCTTCGGGTCAACCGTCACCGAAGGATCGTCCTTCGGGCCAGTAAAGGTCGTGCCTTCCGGCAGTTCCTTATCACCAGGAACCAACGGCACAGTCACTTCCTCGCCAGGCTTACCAGACGCATCACCATAGCTCGGGTTGTGCGTATCCGCATCCTTCTTCCCGACGACGAAGTTTGCCGTCAGGTTGTCGGTACCTCCATTATCCGGATAGGTAACAACAACCGGTACAGAGATCGTCTTCTCTGCATCATCGAGAGTCGGCGTGTAGCTGACCTCGCCAGTGGTTTCGTTAACCTTGGCGCCAGCCGGAGCGTTCGGGCCGAGCGCGAAGGTCGAACCCTTAGGAGCCGGATCAGCTTCCTTGGCGTCCTCGGTCTTCACATTATCGAAGACCGGAGCAGCCGAAGTAGCTTCCTTGCCGATGTTGGCCGGAGTATCCGTGTAGGACCCTTCGAGCTTCTGGCTCAAAGAGCAACCGTTTTCGTCAACTTTCTGACCCTCCGGAGTTTCCGGGCACTTGTCGAGCTCGTTGGGTACTCCATCGTGATCATCATCGACAATTTCCGGCTTCGTGATGTTGAGCGTAACGGTATCGGTGTGCTGCTTAACGACGTCGGCAGGATTCTTGCCGATATACACCTTTTCGCTACCATCAACATTCACACCTGCAGGAAGGACTACATCGTAGGTGACCTTCACATCGGCATAAGGACTCTGATCCGAAGTGCCTTCCGCCGGGGTACCCGTGATGGTCTGTGTTTCGGGATCAAACTTCAGGCCCTCAGGCAGGTTAGTAACCTGCATGTTCTGAACCGAGGCACCTTCCGGAAGACCTTGCGGTTCAACCTTCTGGCTGTATTCCTTACCCTCTTGTCCGTCGGCTAGCGGCGAATCGGTGATGATGATCGTGTATTCGACCTTCTGCGTACCCGAAATCGGATCCGCACCCGGAACCTCAACCGTGTACTGCCGAGTCAGCGTCACCGGGTAGGTGCCTGGCTTGGTGGGTGTGCCAGAAATAGTGCCAGTCTTCGGATCGAGTTCCAATCCTTCGGGCAACGGGTTTTCCGTGGTGTAGTCACCGCGCGAAACCTTTGCATCCGACTTCTTAGAAACCGTGAGTTCCAAATTCGACGGCAGGTTGTATTCGTCCCCTACCGAACCAAGCGGTGCGGCCGGCGTCGGTAGCGCCGTGAAGGAATCGATACCGAAAGGCTCCGAAACCTTCCCATCTTTGGTTACCGCCCGAATAGTTGCAGTATAGGTACGAGACTTCTCGCCTTGAGAGAAGGCATCTTCCGGTACGGTGAGCGGGCACGACTCAAGCGTGCCATCCTGGTTCGGCGGAACCATTTCACACGATTTTACTTCGACGGTCTTTGAGCTACCGTCCGGCTGAGGTTCTTCAGTGGTCCACGTAATCGTGTAAGTACGATCCGGGTCAAACTTATAGCCCAGGCCGGTCGTCTTAGTTTCCGCAGTGTCACCAATCTTGGCGAAGTTGACGTTGGAATCATACGGCGTCACATCAAAGCGAGGATCGCTCGGCTGCAAAACGAAGTTGTAATCGTAACGTTCCTGGAAACCAGGGTTACCAACGCCCCAGACGTTCTGAGTAGAAACATTCACGAAACCAGTGCGAGGCGTCGCGCTAGCAATTTCAACACCTTCTGCATTCTCAGCGGTCAGGGCGAAGTAATCGAAGTTGATGTGCTTCGAAACCAGAGCGCCAGCAGTCCACCAACCGTCGGCAGGGCTGTTCGCAAGCTTGTGGAACTTTCCCTCGGAAACAATGCCCTTCTCGGTTGCACTATTACCGAAAGTACCCTTGAATTGCAGACGGTACGTGCCGTCAATACCGGTAGTCGCGGTCGCCGTTTCGGCGATCCACTTTTCCTTGCCTTCGCGCGCAATCTGCGTCTGAATCCAAGTCTGAAGCTCGGCTTCATCCTTGTCAGTCCAGCCAGACTCGCGAGCTTTGCGCCCATCTTCGCTCGTGAAGTGATCGTTAATGTAGTTAACCCCGTAATCGCTAAGATACGATCCGGTAACGCGCAGGCCTGGCGCCCATGAATCCTCGGGATTCTTTGCCGCCCAGGTAGTCGGCGTAACCCCATAGCTCGAAATGATGGAGTCAACTCCGTACTGCCACATGGCGCGACCACGAATCTGGCCGTACGCATCTTTAGTCACATCCGAAGTGTCTACCAGGTTCTCACTACCCGCATCTAGGTGCCACTGCTCCCGATTCGGATTGGCCTGGTAGAAAATGGATACGGGCTTGATCTCATTCGTGCCGACTAGGAAGTTGGTACCACCCTGCAGTTCATAGGCGTCAGTCTTCGGGAAAATCTGCCGATTTCCCCACGAGTACTGCACCGAGTACGAGGACGGATCAGGATTGTCGGACCAAACGCGGAACTTCTCGCCCTCGGGCAGATTCGGATCCGCATCGAAAGTATGAACAGCACCATCAGCACCCAGGAAGGGCTGCATGATAATGCCCCAGTTGCCCTGATCATCAGAAACCGACGTATAAACGGGCGATGCAACACCATGCTCGAACCACTGTGCATATACACGTACGCCCTTCAGCGGAACCTTACCGGTACTGAAGATGAGCGGCTTGGCGTCAGAATTAAGTAGGCTTACCGTGCCCGAAATCGTATTCGGAGTGTCGGTACTACCGGGAGAGTCCACCGAATTCGGGACAGATCGAACATCTGTCTTATCCGTAGGAGTGAGATTAGCGTGAGCACCTCCCCGGGGCTGCGCATAGGCGGCCGCGGGCAACCCAAAGCCCGTACCTACCAAAGAAGCTACAGCGAGGAGGGCTAGAGATCTTCTAGCTCTTTGCCGCCGCGCTTTCGGCTTTTCTTGCATATTTCCTCCATATTTTTGCAAACACCTTCCAACTGGCGGTTTTGCGCGCCAAAATCCGGAAGGGGGCGCGTCGTTCGCTTCTCGGGTCCGAACTCCCGGGAAGCAGCTCAAGGCCGTGCCGAGCCTCGAAAAACGTGCCAGTGCGCTATCCCAACCTCGAAGGTGTATGTAAAAATTTACGCGGCATTCAGCCATTTCACAGCAGTTCTTGAGAACTTCACATTCGCGGATTTAATCAATGCTTACGTTAGTTTTCAGGCTCTTTCGGCGCCACTTCGCCATTTAGGTTTGTAGGCATGGGACTTTCGACCCCGCGCACAGTAAGCAAACTCACACATCTGTTAGGCAGGAGAAACCTTCCCAATGAGCCCGGCTTAGCATTAGGTGACGCGCCGCAACCCTTAAGGCATTGCCCGGCCGCACGCCCCAGGCGTATGAAATAACAAGCCGATATTTGCGCTGGTAGGCCGGCAGATTACCTGGAAGACAGTATTGCAATCTGTACGTCACTGAACTACACGCTAGCCCCTAAATCCGCATAACCAGTAGTGGCTGGAGCCCCGCTTATATTTCACATTTGTGCAGACGCTTAGCAGCAGTGATGCAGATCGCGAAAAGGGTTTACGGCGGGACTTTTGCCCGGTTCGGGGCGAGAGAACAGATTTTATTTACAATGCGATAGAGGAACCATGCGGGCCGGCCTTATAGGCTTATACGCCGCCTAGGCCTTATACGCCTATACGCCACACCTACACCCCGATTGCGCGCCGGCGTGGAAAACAAAAAAGGGAAACCGCGTTTTTCGCGATTTCCCTTTATCTGTCGGGGTAGCGGGATTTGAACCCACGACCTCTTCGTCCCGAACGAAGCGCGCTACCAAACTGCGCCATACCCCGATTGGCAACTCATACATAATAACTAAGAGAAGCCGAAACGTAAAACCCTGAGCTATGAGATCTAGCGCACCGTTGCCCGAATTTCGAGTAAAACGGCTTCCGGTTGCCGAAACGCCCGGAAGGGAACAAATGGGGAAGTGCCGATACCCGTTGGCGTATTCACGTACATTTCCCCTTCCAGGCTGACCACTCCCCCATCACCGCGCACGGGTTGCGCACCCGTATCTGGCCAGGAGAACAGCCCGGAATCCAGGCGGTTCACCAGATCGCAGTTCGTGGTTAGAGCACCGATCACCGGTAAAGCCAACTGGCCGCCATGCGTGTGCCCGGCAAATACGAGATCGCGGCCATCAGCCAGCATGGCGTTCAAAGTACGCGTGTAGGGGGCATGCGTGAGCCCCACGTACAGATCTGCTTTCTTATCAGCAGCTTGCGATTTTCCATCCACGCCGGCTACGAGAGACTGCCCTTCTGAGAAAGCCACCCCTTCCGCAAGGTGCGGTGTAGCTTCCGGGAACCGGTCGCGGCCAATATGCGGATCGTCTACACCTACCAGATCAATCTCCCATCCGGCGGCTTGCAGGCGCCCGCGCTGGTTATTGGCGTTGAGCCAACCATAGTTTTCCAGGCGTTCGGTGAGTTCTTGATATGGCAGATCTGGGAAGCGCCGCGGTGCCTCGGTTGCTGGCTCGGCGGCACGCGAAGAGTGCTGATAGCGAGCTTTATCCAAATAACTGAGCGGATTTTTAGGACGTGGCGAGAAGTAGTCATTGGAGCCATACACGAAAGCACCGGGAATCCCCGCAAAGGGCTCTAGCGCATACAACAAAGAATCCAGTGCATCTGGAGCAGCCAGCAGATCACCGGTAAGCACTACGAGATCCGGATCCTGCGCGGCCAAACTCCGCACAAATGCAATCTTCTTGCGCTGGGTGGGTACCAGGTGAATATCGGTCAAGTGCAAAACCCGCAAGGGGCGCTCCGGCACTAACGGCTCCTCTTCGCCGGTGTGCTGCCCAGCCTCGCCGTTTTCCGAAGAACTCGCCCGATTATCCGATGCGCCTTCCCGCATAAGCATAAGAGTGCGTTGCCGCAAACAATACGCCCGGGCCTCCACATAGGCCCCGGCCAGCACGCCCAGCCCGGCTACCACTCCGGCCCCAAGTAGGCGGCCACACCCCTTACGCGAGAAAACCATGCACTTCCTTTCCCTGTGTTACTCGAGTTCCCTGTGTTACTCGAGTTCCCTGTGTTACTCAAGTTCTGTTAGCTGCTTTATTTCCATACCGTTAGCCGTTGGCCACTTCCGGCCTTACCGCCGCTACCGTTTCAGTTTCGGTGCCGTTGGTTGCTTCCGGGCTTGGTGAATCTAGCCATCCATTCTTAGAAGGCTAGTTACTTTCGACTTTGGTGCCCTCTGCGCCATTGCCGTTATTTTCCCAGTTTTCGGGATCTTCCGCCGGCTCTGGAGCAGCATTATCCGGTTCCTCAACTGCCGGTTCTTCGGTCGCTTCTTCGTGCTCTTCTTCCGCTGGCGCCTCATAATGTGGCCGCGTCGGAATATTAGGCTGGCTGGGCGCCGGGAAACTTGCCGGCGGCACCCCTTCCAAAGATTGCGAAGTGTATTCGGAGAAGATCATGGCCGGGAACAAACCACCATAAACTTCGCGGTAGAACCGCCCGTTGATCGTGGAGTTGAGCATTGAAATATTGCCTTCGATATGGCCCTGCCACACGGCGGTAGCCAGTTGCGGCGTATAACCCACGAACCACGCGTGCCAGTCATTATTCGCGGTACCCGTCTTACCAGCTACCGGGCGGCCATCCGCCAGCCGCGCCTTATCACCGGTAGCCCCGGGCGTCACCACACCCTGCAAAACCTTAGTGACTTGCCGGGCCACATCTGGTTCCAAAACCTGCTCGCATTTCGGAGAACGCTTGGAAATCACGTTCCCGTCCTGATCCTCGATGGTCGTATAGCTCATCGGATCGCACCGCGTACCATCATTGGCCAGCGTCGATACGGCCACGGCCATCGAAAGCGGCGTAGCTTCATTCGCGCCCAATACCAGGGAGGGCCCGTAGTTCCATTCCGCATCCGGATTTCCCAAACGCACGCCCATCTTTTCGGCGTCGTTAATAATATCGCACAGGTCGAGTTGCATCGCCATGTGGGCGGCGCCGCCGTTGATCGAGTTCTTGATCGCGTATTCGACGGTATTTGCACCGCCCGGCCAGCCCAGGTTAGAAACCCGCCAGCTGGTCATTGCCGAACGCGGGGAACACGAAGCCTTGAAAGTACCGGCCGGGAAAGTAGTATCCGCATTCAAAGAGACCACATCTTTCCCGCTATGGCCAGCGCGGATCCATTCCACCAGAGTGAAAATCTTGAAGGTGGAACCCGTTTGGAAACCAGAACCGCCACCCATGGTCTTACCCACGTTTACATTCACTTGGGTCATGCGATCATCAGTTTCATTCGGCGTACCCCACCGGGTGTTTTGCACCATCGCCACGATGTGCCCGGTACCCGGTTCGATGGAAGTCAGCGAGGCCTCAATACCCGAAGGATCATCCACCGGCTGATGCTTGGTTACCGTATTGAAAGCAATTTCTTGCTTCTTCGGATCCAAACTAGTGCGAATAACCAGGCCGCCCCGGTACAGCTGGCGGGTACGGTCGGCAGCGTCCTTGCCCCAAGATTCGTCTTGCAACAAATCCTTGACCACGTATTCGCAGAAGTACGCGGAATTACCGGCCGCCCCGCACCCGGCTACCTGCCGCGAAACGTGCAAAGTATCTTCCACGGGAACGTTGACACCGGCGTCGTACTCTTCCTGAGTGATATAACCATCACGCAACATGGTGGTAAGAACAACGTTACGACGTTCGAAAGAATTATCCGGATGCTTTACCGGGTCCCACTTCGCCGGGTTCTGAGTGATCCCGGCGAGCGTGGCCGCCTCCAGGTAGCTGAGGTCTTTCGCGGACTTGGAGAAATAGTATTGCGCCGCAGTTTCCACGCCGTACTGGGAGGGGCCGAACTGAACGAGGTTTAGGTATCCGGTGAGGATTTCGTCTTTCGTCATCGTCTTTTCGACGGCGATAGCGTACCGGGCTTCGTTAATCTTTCGGGAAAGGGTTTGCTCCGTGGCGGTTTTGACTAAGTCGTCGTCCCCGAGAGTGCGGCCTTGCTCCACCAAAGAATTCTTCACGTACTGCTGGGTGATCGAAGAACCACCCGAAGTACCACCCGAAACAATATTGGAGAAGAGGGCGCCGAGGGTGCCCTGCACGTCAATCCCGTGATGCTCGTAGAAACGCCGATCCTCAATCGCTACCGCCGCGTCTTTCATCGGCTGGGAGATCTGATCGGAAGAAACCACGATCCGGTTCTCCGCATAGAACCGCGCAATCACCGAACCATCCGCCGCCAGCAACACGGACTGTTCCGAAGGTTCGGTGAAACCGAGATCATCTGGAACATCTTCGAACACACCGGTTATCGCATTAGCGGCGGTACCGGCCGTCATGGCAAGCGGGAGGATGAGGCCTGCTACAAGCACGCCTCCTCCCGCGATTGCCAAAATAAGAGCCAGCAGCAAAGTGCCGATCTGGCGTCCCGTAGCCTGCCGAGGTGGACGGTTATTTACCATAGTCTCAAGAATACGTGCCTGCGCCGCGAAAAGGGAGGAAGCCCGCGAGCCAGCTACGCCATATTTTCTAGTGATTCTGTACTGTAAAGTACAGTAAGAACGCCGCTAGGCCAGGTTACGGGCTACAGAAGGGTATTTTTTGTGGTTTCACACTCCACCCTCAGCCCATTTATTGGCACCATTGCGGGTGTACAAGTAAAGTAATCAACCAGGGCGTTTTGCGTGCAGTATTTAGCTCTCTCGCGTTCGGATAGGAATTGCCGGGCGGCGCCGCGATAGCGGTTTTTATTATCTGCGTGCCGTTGATAATTGTTTACATATGGTTGGCTAAGTAGGGAAGAGGACGGTTTGAGTAATATGGGGCAGCTGTCTCGGCATACCGACTGGGCATCCCATGCCGCGTGTGCCGCGAGCGATCCAGATGCGCTTTTTGTGCGAGGTGCTGCGCAGCGCCAAGCTCGCCAGATCTGCTTCACCTGCCCGGTACGCCTGCTCTGCCTAGCCGATGCCCTCGATAACAATATGGATTTTGGCGTGTGGGGTGGCATGACGGAACGCGAAAGGCGGGCCCTCCTACGCAAGTTCCCGCATGAAACAAACTGGTATCGCCACATTATGGAAGGCGAAGATGAGCTTTCCCGCACCCTGCGAGAAGGCCCGGCCGAAAAACCTGCCCGCCGCAACCGGCGGCGCTAACCAAGCAGCTACCCGCGCGTCATAAGCGGCGCCAACTGAGCAGCCACCCGCCCACCATGAGCAGCGCTAACAAAACATCTCCGCGCTCACCATGAGCGGCGCCAACAAAACAGCTCCGCGCCCACCATAATAGGTACATGAATATAGCCCTATAGAACACCTGTGGGGCATCGAAGAAATTGAGCGGATAGGAGTTTTTATGGTTAGTGTTTCGCAGCGTTTGCAAGAACTGGATATTGAATTGCCGAACGTTCCGGCACCGGTTGCCGCATATGTTCCGGCCAAAACCGACCGCGGCGCGGGTAAAGTGCGCACCTCCGGCCAGTTGCCTTCCACGAATGGGAAGCTCGTGGCCAGCGGCAAAGTAGAGCCAGGCGAAGCGGCCACGGCAGCTGGCTATGCCCGGGTTAGTGCGCTGAATGCTTTGGCCGCGGCCGCGCAAGCCGCCGGTGGGGTAGATAACCTAACCGGAGTGGAACACCTGACGGTATTTGTAGCTTCCGCGCCAGGCTTTACCGAACAACACGTGGTTGCCAATGGGGCTTCCGAACTGTACGGAGAGATTTTTGGGGAAGCCGCCGCCCATACCCGGTCTGCGGTTGGAGTAGCCGTGTTGCCGCTCGACGCCCCGGTAGAAGTGGAAGCAGTATTCACGGTACGGGCCCAAGCCTAAGCACGGGGTAGTGCGGCGGCCAAGCCTAAGCTCGAGGTAGTGCGGCGGCCAAGCCTAAGCACGGCGGACAGCGGCGGCGCGCCGCCTTAGCAGTCCCTGCGGGGTTCGTGGGAGGAATGGACGGCCGGTTCGAATTGGAAGGTCGAGTGTTCGACGTCGAAATGATCCTGCAAGCAATCCTGCACTTTATCCAATAGGTGCGGGAGCCGGCCATCGTAGAAAGCTTCGTCTTCTACCACGATGTGTGCGGAAATTACCGGGAATTCGCTTCCCACCGACCACAAATGCAGGTCGTGCACGGCCAGCACGCCTTCCACGCCCGTAATATGTTCGCGCACTTCGGCCACGTTAATATCTGCGGGTGCGCCTTCCAAAAGCACGTGCCCGGCGTCGCGCACCAAACCCCACCCGGCATGCAACATCAAGAAAGCAACGATAAGCGAGGCGATCGCATCCGCGTGCACCCACCCCGTGGTCACAATGATCACGCCAGCTACCGCCGTACCAATAAAACCGTACAGGTCCGTAAGAATGTGCTGGTAGGCGCCGCGAATATTGAGAGAATCGCGATTGGCACGGGCTAGCAGAGCCGTGGCCCCAACATTTACCACCACGCCCGCGAGCGCTGTGATCACCACTGCCCACCCGGAAACTTCCGGCGGGGCAAAGAACCTTTGCACCGCTTCCACCACGATGATTACGCCCAAAATAAGCAGCGTGGCACCATTGGCCAGTCCGGAAAGGATTTCCGCGCGCACCAAACCGAAAGTCCAGCGTTTAGTGGCGGGGCGGGTAACCACGTGGCTCACCCAAATCGCGATGGCGATCGCCGCGGCGTCCGTGAGCATGTGGGCGGCGTCGGAAAGCAAAGCCAGGGAGTGGGAGGCGAAGGCCACCACTACTTCCCCGAGCATAAAGACCACGAGCAGGATTAATGCGCCCCACAAGTAACGCCGATCTGCGTCTTGGCTCACGCCGTGTGAGTGGGCGTGCTCGGCATGGTTATTCCCCATAGTTTTATTTACCTTTCGGTTGTGCTTCCAAAAATTCGCGGATATCTGCAACGGGAATTACGCGCGCATAGGAACCATTTTCGAAGGTCTGCATGGCACCGATGCCGCGTTGGAATACGAAGCGGACCTGCCCGCCCAAGGATTTTTTATCGTGCCCCATGGCGGCCATGATGGCGTCCACGCTCACCCCGGCCGGGATTTCCGTGGGCAAGCCGATAGCCAGCAATAGTTTTTCAATCCGCTCTGCTTCGGTAGCGGTGAGGTAGCCAAAGCTGCGCCCCAAACGCGCTTGCAAATTCAGCCCTACCGCCACGCATTCGCCGTGCGCCCACGTAAAACCGAGCGCGGCTTCCAAGGCTCGGCCGATCGTGTGCCCCAAATTTAGGGCCATGCGCCGGTTACCTTCGGTAACGTCTGACTGCACGAAATCCTGTTTAATTTCGGCGTTGCGAAGCGCTGTGTAGTGGGCCAGTTCCGCTTCCCGCACGAACTGTTCCGGGGTGAGTTTGCGGGTTACGAAAGCATCTTCGAGGCGGGCGAAAAATTCGGCATCCGCGATGCACGCGTGTTTCACGGTTTCGCCCAAACCGTCCCGAATTTTCGGGGCGTCTAGCGTGAGCCAAGTTTCAAGGTCAATAACGACGCCGCACGGCTGGTGGAAAGCCCCGATAAGATTGGTTGCGGCCGGTGTATCAACCGCAGTTTTCCCGCCAATAGCCGCATCGGCCGCACCCACGAGCGTGGTCGTATAAGAAACATAGGGCACTCCGCGCGTGAAAGTGGCTGCCACGAAACCGGCCAAATCGGTGACTACTCCGCCACCTACCGCGAGCACTACGGTATCCCGGTTATAGCCAGCGGCCAGCATTTCATCTTCCAGGCGTTCCTTCGTGGCCCGGGTTTTGGATTTCTCCCCGGCCGGGAAAGTAAACAGTTGTGCGGGCCGGCCCGCCGCGGCCAGCGCCTCCATAATCTCGCCGCAATAATTTTCTGCCACGGTGGAATCGGAAATTACGGCGATGCGGCGCTGTGCCAAATCGGGTTGAGCGAGCACCTGCAACAACTCGGGCAGTACGTGGCGTCCAATAATGAGCGGATAGGATTCGTCGATCTGCCGCTGCAATTCAATAGTGATTCGCGTTGCTCCCACGTAAATCCCTTCTATTCCGGTTCTCTTCCGGGGCTTTTCTTCCGGGGTTCTTTTCCCGGTCTTCTTTTCGGATCTTCTTTTAGGTTCAACCTGGTTTTTGGGTTCCGGCCTGGTTTCAGCCGTGGCCCGGTTTTGGGTTCCGGCCCGTTACCCAGGCCGAGCCTGTTGTCCAAGCGCGACCCGGTTTCGGGTTCTAGCCTGTCTCCAGGCCGGGCCCGGTTTCAGGTTCACGCCTGTTTCCAGGCCGAACCCGATTAGCAGGTTGAACAATGATGGTTATGTGCACCGATCTTAGCCGGCGGGCCGCCCGGTGGCGGTGGCGCAGGCCAATATGTGGCGCGGTAGTTACTGCGCAGTGCTTGTTTATGCAGATGCGTGCTGCTTGCAGGGTTTGCTTGTGCAGATACGTGAGCCTTTGCAGGCCGCCCGGGGCGGATCTACGTGTGCCCACCGTGAGCCCGCTCTCCCCCGGCCAGATCTACTTGCGCGCGGGCGGCCTAGCGGGCCTAGTTGCGCGCGGCCTGGTGTTGGAGCGACCAAGCAAACATGGCGATTGCCGCCGCGGCCGCCACGTTTAGCGAACGGGTGGAACCGTACTGGCTGATCTCTACCGCGCTATTGCAAAGCTCTAGCAATTCCGGGGAAATCCCGGCCGATTCTTGCCCGAATACGAGCACGCACTGCGCCGGTAAAGCCGTGCTCTCAATCGGTGTGGCTCCTTCTTGATTATCAATGGCCACGAGTTCGTAGCTATTCTCTTGCGCCCACTGTGTCAGTTCGGCAGGTTCGCGGTGATAATGCATATTCAGATAGCGGTCGGTGACCAAGGCCCCGCGCCGATTCCACTTATGCCGGCCCACGATATGCACGCCGGCTACATTGAAAGCATTTGCGGAACGCACAATCGAACCAATATTGAGATCGTGCTGCAAGTTCTCAATCGCAATATGCAGCGGGGCGCGGCGCGTATCCAGATCAGCCTTGATTGCCTCTACCGTCCAATACCGATATTCGTCGAGCACATTCCGGTGATCACCGGCCGCTAACAGTTCCGGGTCAAGGCGCGGATCTTCCGGCCACGGCCCCACATACGGCCCCACACCTACCGTGCGGCGCTCCCCATAAGGCGAACCACCACTCGCCGGTTGCACACCGGGCGGCAAGTCCGCACCCGCGACCGTATTGGCGAAGGCCCCCGTTTCTGCATCCGGAGTCAAGCCCGCTTTCGGGCCCGGGGTGCCCGCTTCGGCGCCCCCGGGGCCTGCGGCCGTGCTTTCCGGATTTACTGACTGCTTTCCTTCCGAATTTTCCACGCATTCCAGCCTAGACGATGCGCCCGGCCCCTACGCCGTACCAATTTCGCGGAATTGGTAGCCGCGTGGAGGCGGCAGCGTTTTTCGCCCTAGTGTTACCGACGCCGCAAGTACGCTTTGCGTTCCACGCACAGTTTTCCGCGGTGTGCGGCGTCGGCACTAAAACGATTCCGCATTTTGCGTTCGGCTTCGCATTTCCGCAGAGGGGCGGCGTCGCGTAGGATATTGCACAGGTAGTAACGCAAAATCCGGAAGGCACCGCGGGAAGTTTTCACCGGCACCGCAAGTGTAAGCGCCGCGGGAAGTTTTCACCGGCACCGCAAGTGTAAGCGCCGCCGGAAGCTCCGCACGAAACACCGGAAACTCGGGGAAGGCACAGCAATGGCGAAGCTCAAGAAAACCTTGGCGGTGGGAGCCGCGGCACTCATGGGGCTCAGCGGTTGTGCGAACACGGGGAGCGGGGAACTGTTCGAAACCGCACAAGCCCCGGCCGCGCAGGGCACCTTCCCGCGTACCGCCACCGATGAAGCGCAGAACCTGCCAAGTTTCGAAGACGCGGCAAACTACCAGCTGGTGGAAGGTGAAGCGGCCCAGCAAGTTATTGACCAAATACTTCAGCGCACCAAGGCCGACGCCGCGCAGTGGCCTACCACCACCGATATTTTTGCCCGTTCCATGGCAACTTCCACGGTCACCACTTTTGAATACACGGACCCTACGGTCGGTTTTGTTTCCGTATCAATCCCGGTGGAATACGAAGTTGATGCACAAGCAAAAATTATGCGCACCACGATAGACATGAATTCCCTGGCCGATATTCCCGTCGATTCGCTAGGTGAGGCATCCGGGCAGGATCTGTATATCGAGGGTTATCTTGCCGCTACCCCGGACGGGCAGGTGAAGTTGTATGCGAAAGCCTTGGGGATGTGGATGAAGGGAACGCTTTCCGCCACTGATTTCGATCGTTTACTTAGTGAAAGTGGCAGCCTTGCCGTGCCTAGTTCGGGCGAGCTCGATTTGTTCGCCGATCCGGCTCTCTACCAGGTGAAAGAAAACGCGGAGGCGTATCTGATTAGCGGGCCTGTGAGCCCGTTCGTCCTCGAAAGCATGAAAGATGCAGAAGCCCAGGGCATGAAGATTTCCGGGGCTGATTCTTCCATGCAAATCCTGGTAAATAAGGAAACTTTCGAATCCGTAGGCGTTTCGTACACTTTTCGAGGTACCGAGGTTGATGGTAATGCGTTTTCGTTAACGACGACGAGCGTGTACGACCAAACCGCCACCCCGCAGATTGTTTTACCGGCCGAAGCCGAAAACGGCACGGAATTCCCGGGCGAAGAAATCTTCAACTCCATTATGGGAGCCACGGCGCTGTAAGTACCGGGCAGGGTGTTGCCTGACTCTAAGCACCGGGCAAGGCGCGGGCTCTGCTCGGTGTGGGCCGGCAGCTACCCAACCCTTCGGCGGCAAACGGCCGTAGGTGGGCACGCGCTGTGCGTGCCTGTGGTTACTTCCCGCGACCGGAAAGGCCTGGTCCCGCAAATTTGCGAACCAAATTGCGCGGCGCCAAGCGAGTTATACCGGCAGCGGTCTTATATAGCAGGCTGGGAGTTACCAGCACCCGGCGCCGCCGGCAAGCTTCAAGGGCAGCATTCACCACTTTTTCGGCAGGTATGAAAGCAATCTCCGGCCACTGCGTACTATCTACAGCCGAACGCCGATGGAAATCAGTGTGAATCAGGCCCGGCATGACCGCGGTTACCGATACTCCGTGCGGGGCCAGTTCTACCGCCAAACCCTCCGAAAATGTTCGCACCCAGGATTTATGGGCCGAATATGAACCTTGTGCGGTAAGGGCGGTTAGTGAGGAAACATTGATAATGCCACCGTAGCCGCGCCGGGAAAACTCGCGGGCCGCATAGTGGCAGGTGATCATTACGGCTCGCACCATTACCGCGAGCGCATTTTCTTCCTGTTCCAGGCTGCCGGTAGCAAAATCTTGCCCTAATCCGAAGCCCGCATTGTTTACCAGCAAACCGATCGGGCGGGCCGTATCGGCTACGCGTTCACCCACGCGGATGGCGTCTTCCCGCTTAGCGAGGTCTGCCGGGAAAACCTCTACCTGTACATTTGCCACCTGCCGGATTTCTTCCGCCACGGTTTCCAAAGCTTCCCGGTTGCGGGCCACCAAAACGAGGTCATTACGTTCTGCAGCCAGCTGCCAGGCAAATTCGCGGCCCAAACCGGAGCTCGCGCCCGTAATCAATGCTGTTCCCATACGGTTAAGCCTAGCCGCCCATACCCGCCCGGCGCGCACCCGCGCCGGTACCTTAGCCCGCGCGGGAACCTTAGCTGTGCAGTTGCCCTAGCCGCGCGGGCACTCTAGCTGCGCGGGCACGAGCTAACCGATAGTCCTAAAATCCTGGTGCGGCTAGGATGGGCGCGTGCGCATTGCTACGTGGAATATCAATTCAGTGCGGGCCCGCACCGAACGGGCCCTGGATGTTTTAGACCGCTGGGACCTAGACGTGCTTCTCCTCCAGGAAACGAAATGCCGGCCGGACCAGTTCCCGGTTGATGCTTTTGCGGCAGCCGGGTACGAGGTAGCTGCGGCAGGCCTGAACCAGTGGAACGGGGTGGCTATCATTTCCCGTGTTGGGATTTCTGAAGTGCAAACCCAGTTCCCCGGCCAACCGGCTTTTGCGAAACAAGATGCTAGCGGTGCTCTGCTGGCTACTCCCGTGGTGGAACCGCGGGCGATCGGCGCGCGGGTGGGCGGTACCGAGAAGGAAACCGGCATCGAGGTGTGGAGTATTTACGTGCCCAATGGCCGCGCTTATGGGGATCCGCATTTCCACTACAAACTGGAGTTCCTAGAAAAGCTGAATACAGCCGTCAAGGCAGAGTTGGCGGCGCGCCCGCAAGCCCGAATTTTGTTGGGCGGGGATTGGAATGTGGCCCCAGAAGATACGGACGTATGGGATCCGGAACTGTTCGCGCAAGAAATAAAGATGTATACGAGCGCGGAAGAACGCGCTGCTTTCCATGCCTTCGGGCAAAGCCAAGGGGCGGCACCCGGGCTGGTGGAACTGAGCCGCCAGGCAAGCGGCGCCCAATACACTTTCTGGGACTATCAGCGGCTGCGTTTCCCGAAAAATCACGGAATGCGGATTGACTTCGCGTGGGCTAGCCAGCCCCTCGCCCAAGATTTTTCGGCGGCCTGGATCGATCGCGAAGAACGCAAAGGTAAAGGTGCTTCCGACCACGTGCCCGTTATTCTCGAGTTCACGTAAATACGCCGGACTAGGGGCCGGTTTGTATAGCCGGGCTAGGGGCCGGTTTGTATACAGGTTTGGCAGAGACTAGAAAGGCGCCAGGCTAAGGGCCCGGCGCCGCAGCACAATCAGAAAGCCACCCGCTAGCAAGCTATCCGCTAGCAAGCCACCAGCCAGCAAACTATTTGCTAACAGGCCGGAGCGTGCAAGCTATTTGCTAACAGGCCGGAGCGTGCAAGCCATCCGCTAGCAGGCTGGGAGCGTTCTGGCCAGCTAGCTGGATGTTCGCGAATTAACACGTTGTGAGCTAGAGAAGCTCCACGATATCGGCGATCGAATTACGAATGTAATCGGGCCGGTAGGGGAACTTTTGCACGTCTTCTAGCGTGGAAGAACCGGTAAGCACCAAGTGCGTTTGCAAGCCGGCTTCCATACCGCACAAAATATCCGTATCCATCCGGTCGCCTACCAAAGCGGTTTCCTCCGAATGGGCGCCTACCAAGTTCAGGCCGGCCCGTAGCATTACCGGGTTCGGTTTGCCTATGTAATAGGGCTTGCGGCCGGTAGCAGCAGTAATCATGGCAGCTACCGCACCCGTGGCCGGAATCGGGCCGTGCTCGGAAGGCCCGGTCACATCCGGATTGGTGGCAATGAACCGCGCTCCTTTTTCAATGAGCCGGATCGCCGTGGTCAAAGACTCGATCGAATACGTGCGGGTCTCCCCCAACACCACCACTTCCGGGTTCACATCGGTCATAATGAAACCCACGTTGTACATCGACGTCGTCAACCCGGCTTCTCCCACCACGTACGCCCGCTTATTCTCCACCTGCTGGGCCAAGAAATTAGCGGTAGCACTCGCGGAAGTCCAAATGTTTTCTTCCGGCACCTGCAAGCCTGCGGCGTGCAGACGCGCGGAAAGATCGCGCCGCGTGAAAATCGAGTTATTGGTGAGCACCAGGTAGGGGTACTCCTTTTCCTGCAAAGTCTCAATAAATTCGACGGCGCCCGGCAGTGCAACCTCTTCGTGGATCAACACGCCGTCCATGTCCGTCAACCAATTCTTGATTACACGTGTCATACCTCAAGGATACGGGGTTAATCCCAAATTCTGGGTAAATGGGAGCTAATCGGCGCCCGGCTGTGCGCCACAGCTCGTTTACGCACACGGCACGTTGCGGGCGAGCCCGCCCAGGGAAGTTTCCCGGTAGTCCGGGTGCATGTCCTTGCCGGTTTCGTACATGGTGGTGATTACGGCGTCGAGCCCTACCATGGGATCGGAATCTCGCAGCATGGCCAGCGCGGCCGCGTTCACGGCTTTCACCGCGCCCATAGCGTTGCGTTCAATGCAGGGCACTTGCACTTGGCCATTCACCGGGTCGCAAGTGAGGCCAAGGTTGTGTTCCATCCCGATTTCGGCGGCATTGCACGCTTTTTCGGGGTCGGCGCCGCGCAGCTCAGCATAGGCAGAAGCGGCCATGGAACAGGCCACGCCCACTTCCCCTTGGCAACCAACCTCCGCCGCAGAAAGCGAAGCGTTCATTTTGTAGAGCGCGCCAATCACCGAAGCGTTGAGGAAAAACCGGCCGCGGCTTTCTTCATCCGTGGGGCCGAAGAAAGCATCATAGTAAGCGAGCACAGCAGGGCACAGCCCGCACGCCCCATTCGTGGGCGAAGTGACCACGCGCGCCCCGGCCGCATTTTCTTCATTGACCGCCATCGCGTACACGTTCAACCACGACATTGCGAGCAGCGGATCACTTTTATCCCGCTTCTTGCTGATGCGTTCGTAGAGGGCTTTGGCCCGGCGCGGCACCTGCAAAGGCCCGGGTAAGGGCCCTTCCACGCTGGTGCCGCGGCGAATATTTTCTTGCATTACGTTCCAAATGGCCCGCAAATGCGCCCGCACCTCTTCCGCCGGCCGCACCGCTATCTCATTGCGCCACTGCATCTCCGAAATGGAAATACCGTCCCGTTCGCAAAATGCGAGCACGTCTGCCGCACTGTTATACGGGTAGGGCACTTCCACTTCGTTTACCGCGGGCGCCCCGAAATGTGCCTCATCCACCGTGAAGCCCCCACCGATCGAATAGTACGTATTCGCATACAGTTTTTCGGTGCCCGCATACGCGGTTAGCGTGACCCCGTTTTCATGCAAAGGTAGAGTTTCGGTGCGGTAGCGAATCGCTTCTTCCGGGAAGCTCACTTCTTGCGTACCGGCCAGTTTCAACCGGCCGGTAGCCTGCACTTGTGCCATGAACTGCGGGATAGCGTCCACATCCACAGTTTCCGGTTCTTCGCCGGCCAAACCCAGCGTGATCGCCAGGTCAGTATTGTGCCCCTTTCCGGTGGCGGAAAGGGAACCGTAAAGGTCGACGACGGCGCTATCCACCCGTGTGAGCAAGCCTTGCTCTTGCAGCTCATCTACGAATTGTTTGCCGATCTTCATCGGGCCGAGGGTGTGCGAACTAGAAGGCCCAATCCCGATCTTGAACATGTCAAAAACGCTGACAAACAATGTTTATCCTCCCGAAAGCGAAAAGCACTCCCTCCTGTTTAATTTATTCTTCCCGGCCGAGCGGTTCTACTACTTCCAGGCCGCCCAGGTAGGGCCGCATTGCCTGCGGAATGTAGAGGCTACCGTCTGCCTGCTGGTGGTTTTCAAACATGGCCACGAGCCAGCGGGTAGTAGCCAAAGTGCCGTTGAGCGTGGCTACTGTTCGCGTACCTTTTTCGGTACGTTCCCGAATATTGAGGCGCCGGGCCTGGTAGGTAGTGCAATTCGAAGTAGAAGTTACTTCCATATAGCGTTGCTGGCTGGGTAGCCAAGCTTCGCAATCAAACTTTTGTGCGGCAGAAGAGCCCAAATCCCCCGCTGCAATATTGAGCACCTGGATCGGCAGTTCTACCTTGGCCAACATTTCCTTTTCCATCGCCAAAAGCTTTTGATGTTCAGCTAGGGCGTCTTCCTGCCGGCAGAATACGAACATTTCCACCTTATTGAACTGGTGGACGCGGATGATTCCGCGCGTATCCTTCCCGTAGGAACCCGCTTCCCTGCGGTAGCAGGCCGAAAATCCGGAGTAACGGAGGGGGCCGTTCGAAAGGTCGATGATTTCATCCTTGTGGTAGCCGGCCAAAGCTACTTCCGAAGTACCCACCAAGTATTGATCGTCCGCATTCAGATAGTAGATTTCATCCGAATGTTCGCCCAAGAAGCCGGTGCCGGCCATAATATCAGGGTTGACGATCGTAGGCGTATTCATGAGCAGATAGCCGTGCTCGTGAGCTTGGTCCATGGCCATATTGAGCAGCGCCCATTCCAGCCGGGCCCCGATCCCCTTCATGTAGTAGAAGCGCGAACCGGATACCTTAGAACCGCGGGCCATATCGATGGCGTCAAAACCTTCGGCTACGTCTAGATGGTCTTTCGGCGTGAAACCTTCCGCCGCGAAATCACGTGGCGTACCAATAGTTTCGATTACTTCCGATTTGGTTTCATCACCGGCCGGCACGCCTTCCAGGATCGGGTTTTCGATCACCGAATTGGCATGCACATAGGCCTTTTCGGCTACATCCGCAGCTTCTTCGAGTTGCTTGACGCGTTCCGAAAGTTCCTTGGCCCGGGCAATGATTGCCGGCCGTTCCTCTTGGGACGCCTTGGAGATAGAGCGAGATACTTCGTTTTGTTCCGCACGCGCGGTTTCAAAAGCATTCAGCGCGGCCCGGCGCGCTTCATCGGCTTGCAACAAGGCATCAACCAGTGCCGGATCGTTGCCGCGCTTTTCCTGCGATTGACGAACTGCATCCGGGTTTTCCCGAACGAGGCGAATATCAAGCATGTTTCTCCTTTGTGCGTCCGCGGGTGGCTATAAGTGCCCCTCTGGGCTCAACTGCGATATAGCCACCCGCCTAGCTGTATTCATACCACTTTAGCGCGCCGGCCCGCCCGGCGCCGCGAATCAGTCCGCGCGCCCAGGCACTTTCCTGCGTGCGTGCCCGGGCACTTTCCTGCGTGCGTGCCCGGGCGACGCCGTTCCGCGCCGCCCGGCGCAGCAAAGACGCCGTTTAGAGCAAAGATTTGCCGCGGCTAATGTAATCGTCCATTTCAGCTTGGGGCACCATATTGCCGCCCGTCACCCAACCCAGATGGGTGGCCCGGGCCAGTTTTTCGGGCGTGAGCCCGAGGCGTTCCCGGTAAGCGGTAGCGGCTTCCCCACTGCCAAGAAGGTGTGCCGGGCCGGCAAAAGCCGTGGCTGATGAAGGTTCCATGCGCAGGTTTTCGGTTTCGGCACAGAGAGCCACGAGCCGGTACATTTCGGCGTCGTCCACCGTATAGTAACCATCCACCAGGTACTGCATGTGTTCACCCACGAAAGCGGAAGGCCGCCCGCAGGCCAAACCATCTGCCGCGGTCACATTATCGATCCCGAAATCGTGCACGGAAACTTTATCGTGCTGGCCCGTCATTACGCCGATCAGCATGGACGGGCAGTGGGTTGGTTCGGCAAAAATGCAACGCACAGCTTCTCCGAACACGGACTTCAAACCGAAAGCCACGCCGCCCGGGCCCCCACCTACCCCGCACGGCAAGTAGACCAACAGCGGGTGTTCTTCATCCACCGTAACTTCGAGGGCTTGCAGCTGGCCGGCCAGCCGCAAGCCGGAAACCGCATATCCCAAGAATAGGGAGGTGGAATTTTCGTCGTCCACGAAGTACATGGAA
The DNA here is from genome assembly GCF_900618115.1 of Actinobaculum suis. NCBI lineage: Bacteria > Bacillati > Actinomycetota > Actinomycetes > Actinomycetales > Actinomycetaceae > Actinobaculum > Actinobaculum suis. The sequence goes on along the minus strand of NZ_UYIO01000001.1, from coordinate 360,216 downwards.
GGATCCGATTCGGCTTGTTTGCGGCCCTCCGCAACGGCGACCGAATAGTCCGATTCGTATTCGACCACGGTAACGCCGTGCGCGCGCAATTTATCTTTCTTCCACTGCCGGGCATCGGCAGACATGTGCACAAACGCTTGGAAGCCGAGCTGGGCGCTCATAATCCCAATGGAAAGACCGAGATTTCCGGTAGAACCCACGGCCACTTTGTACTGGCCGAATACTTCCCGCGCGGCCGGCGTATCCAGGGCGCGGTAATCGTCCGTTAGTTCTATCAGCCCGTGTTTGAGCGCAATATCTTCGGCATGTTTGAGCACTTCATACACGCCGCCGCGGGCCTTAATCGAACCCGAAATCGGCAGGTGTGAATCCAGTTTCGCCCACAACTGGCCCGAAATTTCCTGGCCGTAGTGGGTTTCCAAGCGCGCCTTAAAATCTGGTACGCATACCAGTGGGGATTCCAAAATCCCGCCCGTAGCCCGCGCCTCCGGGAACACCTGCGCCAAATAAGGCGCCCAGCGTTGGAGCCGGCGCCGCGTATCTGCCACATCCGCCGCGGATAGACCCACGTGCTCCAATCCTTCCGCAACACCGGTGACCTTCGGGTTAAACCACGCGGTCTCCTGATAGTCCATGAGCGTTTCCAGAAGCGGATATTCGGCCACCCACGCGGAAAGGTCTTTGCCAAGTACCTGCTGCGGAGCGGAGTTCGCCTGGTTGGGTTCCGGGTTAGCGGCGGTATTAGCGGCAGCGGGCGAAGCAGCGTTCGCGGAGCTGGATTCCGGGGTTTGTGGTGTTTGCGTCATGAGAGTTTTCCTTTCTAGTTCTTGGTTCTTTTGCGCCCTTATGCTTTTGTGCTTTGCGTTTTGCCTCTTTGTACGATGCGCCGGTTATCTACCGGCGATAGCGGGTACGACGCCGTCCGGGCGTGCCAGATACGGTGGCGGCCGGCGTCGTCATATAACTAGGTGCAAAATAAGCACCCCGCCGAGGGCGACCACGGAAGCGATCGTGGTACCAACGGTGAGGGTTTGCAAGGCCCGACCTACCGAAATCCCCATGTATTCCTTGTACAGCCAGAACAGCGAATCCGTAACATGCGTGAGCCCCATCGCCCCGGCACCCACCGCCAAAACCAGCACCGCCGGATTCAAATCCGGGTTGGTAGTGAGCATCGGAAGCACAATCCCGGCCGCGGAAATCATCGCCACCGTGGCCGAACCGACCGCAAAGTGCAAAACCAGCGCGATCAGCCAGGCAATAATCACCGGGCTTACCGGCAGGTTTCCGAGTGCTTCCGCCAAAGCCGGCGCCACTCCCGATTCGGTAAGTACCGCATTGAAAGCCCCGCCCGCACCAATAATTAGCAGCACGCCCGCAATCGGCCCGAAAGAAGAATCCGTTACTTCCGAAAGCTGACTGAGCGAAGCACCCCGGTGCAATCCCAGCGACCAATAGGCGAAAAGCGTAGAGACCAACAGCGCAATAATCGGGTGCCCTACCAGTGCAAAAGCTTGTTGCAAGGCATGCGTCTCCGGCAGCGTGGCCTCGGTAATAGTCTTGCCGATCATCAAAAGCAACGGCAGCAAAATCGTAAATAAAGTAATCCCGAAGCCGGGTAGCTCCCGCGCCGGGGTTTGCGGCGCAGCGTGCCGTCCGCTGCTTTCGGCATGGATTTCAGCCTGGTTTTCGGCAAGGGATTCGGCACGGATTTCGACTTTGGCTTCCTGGCGCGCGAACCAGCGGTCCGCGAAGCGCATGTACAGCGGCCCGCCAATCAGCGAAGCCGGCAGGGCCACGAGCAGGCCGAGCATAATTACCTGGCCAATATCGGCACCCAAAGTATTAGAAATTGCGGTGGCGGCCGGGTGGGGTGGGAGCAGGCAGTGTACGCACATGAGCGAAATAATTAGTGGCACGCCGATACGCAACTTGCTCATTCCAGCCTGGCGGGCCACCACGAAAACGAGAGGCACCAAAAGCACAAAACCGACCTCCACGAAAACCGGGATGCCGGCAATAATTCCCAACAGGGACATAACTAGCGGGGCACGTTTTTCTCCGAAAACACGCAGCATAGTGTTTGCGAGCCGTTCCGCACCGCCCGAAACTTCCAGCATTTTGCCAAGCACAGCCCCAAAGCCAATAATCAGCACCAGGAAGCCGAGCGTGCCACCCACGCCGGTTTCTAACAGGTCGCCCACGTCTGAGAGTTTCACGCCGGTAACGAGGGCGACGGCGATGGCAGCAATCGTCAGCGCGATCGAGCCGTGCATTTTGAGGACAACAATCAGAAAAACAATGAGCAGGATAGCGGCTATCAGCACGCCCACTAGTCCCGCGGTAGAAGTCACCATAGTGCCTCCTTCTTCTTCGAAAGCGGTCTGGTTTGTGGCTTAGAGCCTATTCGCCAGGCCTCATTTTTCTCAGACTTTAGTCCTGCTTGTTTACTACCTGCTAAACGCCGCGTGCCACCAACCCTGCACCGAGCATTGCCCCAGCTCAGCTACGTACCAGGCCGCGCGCCGCGCGCTAGGCACCGCCCGGGTTCGTACTAACCGAACGCCGCGCGCCGGGCGCTGGGTACCACAAAACTGCGACCCGAGAGCGCTGCCCGGCAGCCGCCGCGCGTGGAAGAATAACCTCATGAATCGTGCACGCCTGGCTTCGGATACCCTCCCCTTCAAACATTCTCTCGGGGTGGTGCAGCGCGGCGGCGAACTCACCTATCGGGATTCGGACACAGCAGTCGTGTGGCCGCTAGCTTCGGTTACCAAGCCGATCGTGGCCTGGTCGGTTTTGGTGGCGATCGAAGCGGGCAAGTTAGATCTAGATGATGAAGTTACGGCGTGGCAGCTTCCCGTGTGCGCGCTGCTCGCGCACGCTTCCGGGCTTCCGGTGGATGGGGAGTTTCGGCGTCGGATCGACGGCGCCCGCCGGCTCACCCGTTACGCTTACGGAAAGGAATCCGATATGGGCCAGGCGTGGGGCCCGGGTACCGATGCGCCAATAACCCCACCCGCGCACGGCCTGTACGAGCGGCGCGTGTATTCGAACTATGGCTATGAAGTGCTGGGCCGTTACGTGGAGGAGCGGGTGGGCATGCCGATTGCTACCTGGGTGCATGATTCCGTATTTCGCCCGCTCGGCATGGTTTCTTCCGAATTGCGCGGTTCGCCCGCGCACGGCGCTTTTTCTAATGTGCAAGATTTGCGGCTTTTTGTGCGCGAACTAATGGATCCACAACTAATTTCGGAGCCGCTGGCACGCTACGCACAAAGCGCCCAGTACGCGGGCCTGCCGGGGATTTTGCCTGGCTATGGCTATCAGGAAGACAATTTGTGGGGTTTGGGTTGCGAAATTCGCGGTCATAAACGCCCACACTGGTTGGCAGATGTTTTCTCTCCCCGCACTTTTGGCCATTTTGGTATTTCGGGTTCTTTTATTTGGGTAGATCCAGACCTGGGCAAAGCCGGCATTTTCTTGGGTGCCCAGAAATTCGGCCGCGCCCACTCCCACGCCTGGCCGGCCATAACCGCCGAAATGCGCGGGCTATAAAGGCGGGCGGGAAAGGTAGGCGGTAAAGGCGGGCGGTAAAGGCGGGCTATAAAGGTGTGCTATAAAGCCAGGCTGTAAAGCCAGACTGTAGTAAAGCCCGGCTTTATTAAAGCCCGCGCCGCGAGGGGCGAGCCGCAGCCCACGCCCTCGCGGCGCACGTTATTCCTTTTTTGGCGTTAGCGCTAGCTTCTCGCCGTACCGCACATTTTGCGGCGGTACGCTCGCGCCAGTAGCGCACTCTTAGCCGGTGGCCAAGCGTTTAGTCTTCGCCTTGCCCGTTCGGGGAAACAAGGATCTTCACCTGATCCTCGTTGTGGTGAATAAGGGTTTCGAAGCCCTTCTCTACTAGGTCTTCCACGTTGATCTTGCGGGTGATGAACGGCTTGAGGTTGATCTTTCCGGAAGCGACCAGCTCGATCGTCTTCGGATGCGTGTTCACGTAGGCGATCACCCCGCGCACATCAATTTCTTTCATGACTACGGAATGCATGTCGATTTGCGGGCGGTGGCCCCAGATCGACATATTTACGAGCACACCCCGCGGCCCGAGCGCCGCAATCAGCTGGTTGAGCACCGCGTCTACCGAAGTGCATTCGAAAGCCAGCTCGGCACCCTTCCCGCCGGTTACTTTCTGCACTTCTTCCACAATGTCAACTTCGTTCGGGTTCCAGGCATAATCCACGCCCGCAGCTTCCAGCGCCATTTCACGCCGTTTTGGCGAAAGCTCCGAAACTGCCACCGTGCATCCCACGGCCTTGAGGACCGCCGCGCACAGCACCCCGATCGGGCCAGCCCCGCCCACCAGCGCGAACTGCCCTTTCTTCGCTTCCCCGCGGTCGAGCACGCCATGCACTGCCACCGAAAGTGGTTCGATGAGCGCTGCTTCGTCCAGTGAAATCGAATCCGGGATCTTATGCACCCAACGTTCCTTGACCACGATGTTTTCGGAGAGGCCACCGCCGCCGCCACCCAGACCAATGAAGTTCATATCCTTCGAAAGGTGGTAGGTGGTGGACTTTTCGCTGGTGTCTACGTCGTCGTAAATCAGGTACGGTTCCACCACTACGTGGTCCCCTACCTTTACCTTTTCTACGCCCTCGCCTACTTCAGCAACGACGCCGGACATCTCGTGGCCGAGCGTGACCGGGCATTCCTCCCCAGAAATTGGCTGCGGGTGGCCCTTGGGCGGGCAGAAGATCGGGCCGTCCAAATATTCGTGCAGGTCGGAACCGCAGATACCGCACCATGCCACGTCAATACGAACCGTGCCCGGCAGTAAGGGCTGCGGTTCTATGTCTTCGATCCGAATATCACGGTTACCGTAATAACGTGCTGCCTTCATAGTGTTCCTCTCCTTGAGACTTCGCTGTCACGGAAGGAATTTCCGCACGCTACCAGAGTAGTACGCATTTTGATTAACGCTGGATTTAAGGCTGTTCGGGACGGCGTGTTTTTTGGGCGTTTCTTTCTCGTGCGAACATAGAGCTCCGCCACTGGCCGCACTAGTGCTCGTTGCCCTAGTTACATGCCGGCCCTTCCCGGTAACCGCGCGGCTGCGCTTCGGCTCAGCGTAGCCGCGCCGCGCCATACTAGGCCGGGCTAGGCCCAGCGCAACCGTACTGGCCGCTTCCGCCCGGCGTAGCTGTGCCTTGCCGCGTTATGCCGCAACCGGGCGTTTAATGGCTGGCCACGGGTCGAGGATTTCCAGGGCGCGGGCGATGCGCAGCAAGAGTGCTTCTTGGCCGGGCATCACGGCGCCGAAGTGTACGCCGAAGGGCAGTTCGATCGGCTCGTTATCGTCTGGCCGGGCGGAAGCGCCGGCGGGAAGGACGCCGTCGGAATCGCTTTCGGCACGGAACTGGCCGCGCTGGATGGTCTCTCGGTGTAGCGGCACGGCGAGGGCGGCCGGGCCGAACATATTCCAGGAGCTCGTCCACGGCGTATATTCGCATTGCCGCTCGAAGTCTTTCGCCGGGTCGTCCAGGATTTCCATCCACCCCGGTTCCACCACGGGTTTAGCGAGCCCGGGGGTGAGAATCACGTCGAAATCTGCGAAAGCGAGCCCCATGCGCCGGGCGATTGCCTGCATTCCTGCTTGTGCTGCCAAAAATTCTTTGAGGCTTACTTGCTGCCCGGTTTCGTATAGCCACCGCGTGAGCGGTTTGAGTTTTTCGACGCCGCCGGGCGGGATCGGAAGGGTGACGGCCATGCTCTGCCAGATCGGCATGAAAGCCGCCCAATCTTCCGGGCCGAAGGGGCGGCTAATCCGCGTGATTTGTGCGCCCATGCTTTCAAGGAGGCTAACAGCGCGATCTACCGCATTCAGACACCCGGAATGCACGTTTGTGTCTACATTGAGCGGTTCGGTAAGTACGCCTACCCGCAATCCTTCAAAAGTGGTGCTAGTGGGCCGCGGTTCGGCCCGAATGATCTGCAAATACGAGTATTCGTGCGGGTAGGGGTAGTCGTCGCCGGGGCGAATATGGGCGATCGTATCCAGCCCGGCTGCCATATCCATAACCGTGCGGGTAAGTACGCCGTGTACGCCTAAACCGGGGCCGGCATTGCCGTGCGGGCCGGGTGAAACCAGGCCGCGCGTAGTTTTCAGGCCGAGGATGCCGCAGGAGGCGGCCGGGATGCGGCACGAACCTCCGCCGTCGTTCCCATGGGCGATAGGGACGATACCGGCAGCTACTGCCGTGGCCGATCCGCCACTGGAACCGCCGGCCGTGCGCCGCAAATCCCACGGCGAACGGGCCGGGGTTTTCCCTTCCGGTTCGGTATAGCCGGGGAACAAGAATTCGGGCACATTAGTTTTGCCAATGGTTACCGTGCCGGCGTCCAGGATGTCTTGGGCCACGCCGTCCGTGTGGCTAGCAATATTGCCGGCCAGCAAGGGCGTACCCAGTTCGAAAGGTAAGCCTTCTACTGCCGTGGCATCTTTGATCGGGAAGGGTACACCTAGGAGGGGCCGTTGGTCTCCGGCGGCAATGGCCTGCCGGGCCGCTTCGGCTTGCCGCAAAGATAGATCTTCCGCATAACTGGCGAAGGCGCCGATGGTAGCGCCTGGGCCGTGGGCACGATCCAACACCCGTTCGGTGTGTTCTACCGGGTCCACGCGTCCATTTTTCATTTCTTGGGCCAGCTCCACTGCCGGCAAATCCAGCGGGTCGATACCGCCCAGATCAAAAGCACGGGAAGTCATGCACCTAATCCTATCCAGCTGGCACGGCACTGGCCACGGAAACTTGCCGCGCGGCGGAGCCGGGCGCCGCCCGATGGTACACCTAGGTCTACCATCGAAGAGAGCTGGCGCCCATCCCTTTTCGCCCGGCCCGCCCTAGCTTTAAAACATGGACAAGCTCATGGACATGGTGCGCGGTTTGAACCTCCCGGCCGTGATCGGCGTAATCGGTTTGGTGTTGGCCGCCTGCGCACTCGCTTTGATTCTCTTCCTTCTCGCCCTCAACTGGGTGGCGCTTTCTTCCCTACCGGTGAGCGTGAAAGTGCTGTGGTGCGCGATTGCGCTCATACCTTTTGCGGGCCCTATCGCCTGCTTCGTAATGGTGCGCCGCCGGGCACGCCGCCGCCAAGCCCACCGCCACGCTTTGTACGAGGCAAGCGCGCAGGCAGGCGCGCAAGCAAACGCGCAGGCGAGCCAGCTGGCAGGCCAGCCGTCCGGAGCACAAGCCCATTTTCGGCAACTAGATAACACTCCACAACCGTGGGCCGGCGCTTACGCGGTAGCGTCTCGCGCCGCGTAGCGCCTGCTTGCCAGCCCGGCCCCTACCTAGCGGCTCGGCGCTCGTTTCCCCCACGGCCTGCTTGCCGGCGGCCTCCACGGTCTGCCTAGCGGCAGCTTCTACGGCCTGCTTGGCGGCTTCCACGGCTTACTTGGCGGCGGCGACGGCGTCGATATCTTCTACGTACCGTTGCGCATCGATAGCTGCCCGGCACCCGGAAGCGGCCGCGTTGATCGCTTCCTTGTACACCGGATCGATCGCATCACCGCAGGCAAAGACGCCGGAACGGCTGGTGCGCGAAGATGGTGCCTGCACCAAAATGTAGCCATTGGACCCCAGGTCTAGTTCCTCCTGCAAAAGCGTAGTATTCGGTTCCCGGCCGATCTCCACGAAAAGCGAATCTACCGGAATATCGGTTTCCGTAGCGTTTTCCGCACTTTCGGTACTGGTGCCTCCGTTTGCGGCCGACGCCGCGGTACGTACCCGGATTGCTTCCAGATTCCCATCGCGCTGGCCGAGTGCCTGGGTGATTTCCGTATTCCAGTGGATCTCAATGTTCTCGGCGTCCTGCACGCGTTCGGCCAGTGGGCTAACCGCCCGCAAGTGGTCGCGCCGGTGGATGAGATGCACTTTCCGGGCGAAGCGGGAAAGGAAGGAAGCGGCGATCACCGCAGAATCTCCCCCGCCTACTACGGCCACTTCTTTGCCTTCTAGGTCCGGGCCGTTCACGCGGGAAGTGTAGTAAATCCCGCGGGCCGCAAATTCGTTTTCTCCCGGAATTCCGAGCTGGCGGGCCCGTGCTCCCACCGCCAAGATCACGGCCTTGGCCCGGTACACGCGTTCATCGGTACGGACCACTTTGATGGGCTCAGATAGCGCGAAGCCCGTTACTTCTTCGTAGATCACGCCCGCCCCGAAACGCAGAGCTTGCACGCGCATTTCGTCCATAAGCTCCCCGCCTTCGATGCCTTCGGCGAAGCCGGGGAAATTGTATACACGGTGGGTGCGCATTAGTTCGCCCAAAGGTTTTTTCCCAGCTAATACGAGCGGGCTGAGGCCGGCCCGGCCGGCATAGATTGCGGCGGTCCATCCCGCCGGCCCGCTTCCAACAATAATGACGTCTTCAATACGTTCTTCGGCCATTTCCATCATCTTCTTCCACCGTCGTTGGTTTTTCGGGGACCTTCCCCCGATATTAGTCACAAAAGAGGCCTCGGCGCAGTAGCCGAGGCCTCTCAGTTTTTTAGGCTTCCACGCCTTCCGCGGTAGCTTTATCTTCCACGGTGAGGTTGAGGCCGTGCCGCCGGCCTTGCGCATCCGTGGGCACATCGCCTACGGCTACGTCTACGCGGACGGTATCGCCATCTTCCACGTGCCCGGCCAAGATTTCCCGGGCCAGCTGGTCGCCAATTTCGCGTTGGATGAGCCGGCGTAGCGGGCGGGCCCCATAGGCCGGATCGTATCCTTCCAAAGTCAGATAGTCGCGGGCTGCCGCGGTTACATCCAAGTGGATGCGCCGTTCGGCCAGCCGTGCCTCCAACTGGCTCACCTGCAGGTCTACGATCTTGCCGATCTGTTCGATCGTCAAAGGCTGGAAGATAATAATATCGTCCAAACGGTTCAAGAACTCTGGCTTGAAGTGGGCCCGCACATCCACCATTACCGCATTACGTTTCTCCTCTTCGCCCAGGCTCGGATCCGCGAGCGCAGCAGAACCCAGGTTAGAAGTCATAATGAGGATGGTGTTGCGGAAGTCCACGGTTCGCCCCTGCCCATCCGTGAGCCGGCCATCATCGAGCACCTGCAGCAAAACGTCAAAGACGTCCGGGTGGGCCTTCTCCACTTCGTCGAGCAAGATTACCGAGTACGGGCGGCGGCGTACCGCTTCCGTCAACTGGCCACCTTCCTCATAGCCCACGTACCCCGGAGGGGAACCAATGAGCCGCGAAACGGTGTGTTTCTCCGCGTATTCGGACATGTCGATACGGACCATGGCCCGTTCGTCGTCGAACATGAACTCCGCCAAAGATTTCGCCAGTTCGGTTTTACCCACACCGGTGGGGCCGAGGAACATGAAGGAACCATCGGGGCGGTTCGGATCAGAAACGCCGGCCCGCGAGCGCCGCACCGCGTCGGATACCGCGCGCACCGCAGATTCTTGGCCGATGAGCCGCTTGCCGATCTCCTGCTCCATATTGAGTAGTTTTTCGGTTTCGCCCTGTAGTAGTTTGCCTACCGGTACGCCCGTCCATGCGGCTACGACTTCCGCGATTTCTTCGGAATCAACCCGTTCGGCCACCATGGGTTCGGTTTCCTTACCGGCACCGGATTTTTCGGCCGCTTCGGCTTGTTCGATTTGGCGTTCTACGCCCGGGATGTCCCGGTTTTGTAGGCGGCCGGCATCTTCGAAGCGTCCTTCGCGGATGGCCAGTTCGAGTTGCGTGCGCAAATCATCAAGTTGTACGCGCAAATCGCCCACCCGGTTGCGGCCCGCTTTTTCGGATTCCCAGCGCGCGTTGAGCGCGGAGAGTTCTTCTTGCTTATCGGCCAGTTCGGCACGGATTTCGGCGAGCCGTTCCGTGGTGGCAGCGTCTGGATCTTCCGTATCGGCAAGGTAGGATTCCTCCATTTTTAGGCGGTCTACCTGCCGTTGCAAGGTGTCGATCTCTTCCGGGGAAGAATCGAGTTCCATCCGCAGGCGCGAGGCGGCTTCGTCGATCAGGTCGATTGCCTTATCGGGTAGTTGCCGGCCGGTAATATACCGGTTCGAAAGTTGTGCGGCGGCTACCAGGGCGCCGTCCGTGATGGTCACCTTGTGGTGTGCTTCGTATTTGGGTGCGATACCGCGCAAGATAGTTACCGTATCTTCCACGCTCGGTTCTCCCACGTACACCTGTTGGAAGCGGCGTTCTAGGGCCGGATCGGTTTCGATGTGTTCGCGGTATTCGTCTAGCGTGGTGGCGCCAATGAGCCGCAGTTCCCCGCGGGCGAGCATGGGCTTGAGCATATTGCCCGCGTCCATGGCGCCTTCGGAACCTCCACCGGCACCCACAATGGTGTGGATTTCGTCAATGAAGGTGACGATTTCGCCGTCGGCATCCTTGATTTCGTTGAGCACGGCCTTGAACCGTTCCTCAAATTCGCCGCGGTATTTGGCACCCGCAACCATCGAAGCTACGTCGAGCTGAATGAGCCGCTTGCCGCGCAAGGACTCGGGCACATCGCCGTCTACCATGCGCTGGGCGAGCCCTTCTACGATCGCAGTTTTCCCGACGCCGGGCTCCCCGATTAGTACCGGGTTGTTTTTTGTGCGGCGCGAGAGTACTTGGATAACGCGGCGGATTTCGCTATCGCGGCCCACCACGGGATCCATTTTTCCTTCCCGAGCCATTTGCGTGAGGTCCTGCCCGTACTTTTCGAGCGCCTTATAGGTGCCTTCCGGGTCGGGGGAAGTGACGCGTGCCGATCCGCGCACATTCGGGAGCGCTGCCATGAGTGCTTCATGGGTAGCGCCTTCCGCCCGCAAGATTTCCCCTGCCTGGGATTGGGATTCGGCCAGGGCAAGCAGCAAGTGCTCGGTGGAAATGTAGGAATCGGAAAGCGCGGTGGCTTCCTTCCCTGCCTGGCTGAGTACTTGCGCGAGAGTGCGTGCCGCTTGCGGGTTTTGTACCGAAGCGCCACTGGTTGCCGGCAAAGCCGCACATGCCCCATTCACGCGGTTGACGATATTCGCACGGTTCGCACCCACGGCTTCCAGCAGACCGTTGGCAACCCCGCCTTCCTGTTCCAGGAGTGCGCCTAGCAAATGTAGCGGCTCCACTTGCGGATTGCCTGCCACAGTTGCTTGCTGCACAGCTTGTGCTAGCGCCTCCTGTGATTTCGTTGTGTACTTATCCATTTTCTCCAATTCTCCTCATGGGGAACATTGCCGTGGTGTGTGCCGCCGCAACGCTACGCCGCAGCCCGACGCCGTAGCGCGCCGCCGTCGTAGCGCGCCGCAGTAAAACGCCGCCGCCGTAGCCAGCCGTGGCTGCCAGCCGCCGCAGAACGACGTCGTAACACGTACCTACGCTGTGGCTAAGGCCTTGCCGGTTCGTACCTTGCGCGGCCGGTTCACCCTTGTAGTTTCCCCGTCCGATAAAGACAACGCGCAAGTTCTTGAGTCTATTCCACTCAAGCTTTCCTGAGTTTATGTGGCGCAGGGCAGAGGGACGTGTACGGGAGAGCAAGACGCAGACTGCGGCCGAGAGGCGCGGTGCAGACCGCAACTGGGAAGGACTGGGCACAGGTTGCAGCTGGGGAACGCGTGGCGCGGCTGCGGCCGGGGACGCGCGGCGCGGCTGCGACGGGATTGAGAGAGCTAGGGCATGTCCCGAAAACCCCTGCCCACCTATAATCGAATGTCTCCAGATAGCATTTTTATAGAGTCATAGCTAAGTTGAGCGGAACGAGGAGCAGGAGCGCAGAAATGCCTGAGGGCCATTCCATTCACCGGCATGCCCGGATTCTCACCACACTATTTGGCGGGCGGCCCGTGCATACTTCTTCCCCGCAAGGGCGCTTCGCGGCCGGGGCACAAATACTCGATGGCCGCATCCCCGGCCGGGCCCAAGCCTGGGGCAAACATCTTTTCTGGCCCTTCTTTTCTGCGGCCGATGTGCCTGCCCTGCCAGCCGATGCACCTATTTCGCCGGCCGATGCGCCCGCCCCGCCGGTTGCAGCCACCGATACCAATTCCGCGGTTTCAGTTCCTACCAATTCCGCGTTTGCGGAGAGCGCTGGCACGGCGTTTGCGGAAAGCGCTAACGCGGTGGTTGCGGCGCACCCGCACGCGGCTGAAAACTCCTCTGCGGAAAACGCCCCCGCAGAAAACGCGGAATTAGTAATTCCGGAGGCGGAGCTGGGCGAGGAAGGCCCGGTGTGGTTGCAGATCCATTTGGGTTTGTACGGAAAATGGGCTTTTGCGGGAGCCGGCGTAGCAGATTTAGGGGGCGCCGGGATTCAGATTTCCCCGACGGAAGATTCCGGGATGATGGCGGCTATGCGGCAAGCTACTGATGGCGGGAAGGACATGACTACCTCGCTTCAATTTCCGGAAGACAATATTGAAGTCACGGCCGCGCTTGCCCCGCGGCCTACTACGCGGCTGCGCATTGTGGGGGCGGCGGCGGTGGCGCAGCTGACCGGCCCGGCCCAATGCAATATTTTGACGGGCGCCGAGGTGCAAGAAAAGCTTGCCACTTTGGGGCCCGATCCGATCCGGAATCAGCCCGGCGATCGGGAGCGCTTCGTGGAGGGCGTGCGCCGCCGGCGCATTCCTGCCGGGCAGGCGGTAATGGACCAGTCGCTTGTGGCCGGGCCGGGCAATATTTACCGGGCAGATTGTTTGTGGCATATCGGGATTTCCCCGCACCGGCCCGCCAACAAGGTATCCGTGCAAAGATGGGAAAAACTTTGGGATGACCTGTGCTTTTACATGAGCAAGGACGTAGCTACCGGCATCATTATTACCATCCCGCCGGAATACCAGCCCGACCCAATCCCCGCAGATGACCCGGAACTTTCCCGCTTTGTGGCCTACCATCGCACCGGCCGGCCTTGCGTGCGTTGCGGCGCCACAATCGCCGAAGAAAAAATGGCTGGCCGCCGCCTCTTCTGGTGTCCGGGTTGCCAACACTAGCGGGTACGACGCCGTATCTCCGCTGGCGTGGGGCCGCGCGGGAAGGTACTACCCTAGGAAGTATGGCAAAGAAGAAGCGAGACCGCGGGCGTAGCGGGGCGGCGGGCCAAAAGCCGGGCGCGGCGGCGACTCCGGCTTTGCAAGTTTTGGAGCAGGCTGGGGTGCCGTTCACGGAGGTCGAATATGAACACGCCGCGCATATGGAACATGGGTATGCGTTAGATTCGGCGCAGGCCTTGGGTTTGGATCCGGCTACCGTATTCAAGACTTTGCTGGCGGAGGTCGATGGTAAACCGGTGGTAGCGGTGGTGCCGGCTAATGCGATGCTCAATTTGAAGGCTTTGGCGAAAGCTGCGGGCGGGAAGAAGGCCGCGATGATGGATCCGGCGGCCGCGGAACGCCGTACCGGTTACGTGACGGGTGGGATTTCCCCGCTCGGGCAAAAGATCACCTCGCCTACTTTTATTGATGAATCCGCGCGCGAGCTGGAATACATGCTGGTTTCTGGTGGGAAGCGCACGCTTTCCGTAAAACTTGCGCCCGCGGATTTGGTACGGGTTGCCCCGCAAGGAAAGTTCGCCGCCGTCGCCGATTTCTCCCGGCATTTCTAGGTGTCGGCAACCTGCCCGGGTGCACTCGGCAGTGACAACCCGTCCGGGAAAGGTCTCCTATACGGTTAGCGGGCCCGGTATCTTTGCCTAGGGCTCCGCGGTGGTTCAGTTGGCTCAGCTATACCATCTTCGATCAGCCTGTTTATTGCGCGCTGTATGGAAGTACGGCTGAGCTTGGTTTTCTCCATTAACTCCGTGGTGCTAGCACTCTCTTGGCTCTCGAGTTGTGCTTTCACTTTGTCATACGCTGTCGCATAACGTTCCGTTGGTGCCACGCGTCGTTTCCGGAAGATAATCGTGAACTGAGTGAGATCGTTATACATTTCCGCAGGTGGCATTAGAGCTCTTTCAAGCGCAGTCTGTATAACTTGAATTCCTGTTCCGCGGTTTTCTGCCAAGGCCCCGCCGGGCAAGGCTGGGCTTTCCAAGAAGGTCGCCAGCCGCTCATTGCGGGTGGAACTTTGCCCCGCGGTGCCGAGAGATTCAAGGGTTACGCCGCCATATAACCCACCCGGGCTCATTATTTCCAAGCGATCCACAAACATATTTACTTGCACTTGCGTGCCCCGCGCCTGCGGCGAATAGTCACGATGCATGAGAGCATTAACGATGGCTTCGCGTACGGCGACGAGCGGATAATCCGGGAGTTCCTCACGGTAGACTTCCCCAATAAACCCACCCTCACGCATATTCACGCGTACCGCACTCACCACATTCTCCACGATCTCATGTGTCGGGCCAGCAAAAGACTTGGAATCTAGCATCCGGGAGCCGGTCCCAATATCCCCTTTTGAAGTACCCGGAAAGAGCGCAAAAGTTGCGGTGAGGCGCGGGAAAAATTCTTGCGGATACTCTCCCATTGCCAGCAAGGCCGCCAGCGTGGGTTTGCCGTCCTTTAAAACTTTCAGTCGGGTCAGTGCAGTTTCCTGCCCATCCGCAAAGGTTCGTGGCCGAATAGCCCGCTGTGACTCTAGAAACGCATTGAGGACATGGCTGTCAAGATCTGCCAATTCAGCTTCTTCGACGGGATCTTCGTCCCAGCGCGGAGGGCGTTGTTCTTCCAATAGCCGGTCAACTTCATATTGCAACAGTTTTTGGTCGCCTTCACCAGACCTCCGGAAAGATCCCCCGTATCTTCCTCTTTCCGTTACGTAGCATGGTTTTTCATGCGCGGAGATCTCAGGGACACTCGCTACGATTACAGATGACCCTTCAAATGGCTCGATCCGTATCTCAGGGTGCACTCGCGGAGTCATTTGATTACAGCGGGAGACCAACGCGTTCTGCGCGGCAGACGCATCGAAACCCTTTGCGACCGTGAATCCCTCCCGTTCGCTCAAGCCGATAATGAGGATGCCTCCCCCAGAATTCGAAAAGGCACTGAGGGTAGGCAAAATATCCTTACCTACCGAGCTCTTCACCTCAATACGTTGGGTGTCAGTAGCAATATCGCGAATCTCCTTGACCACATCTTCCAGAGGCCTTCCCAGAATCTCGTCCCCCATCTTCCCCAACATAACACACCCGTGGGGAAGATGGGGAAGTTAAGGGGAAGCTCCAAAACCGACCACAAACCGCACCAATCCGCCACTTCAGCCACCCCATCACGCAAACCAACCTCCCCAACTCAACCACAACATAACACCCCCATGGGGAAGATGGGGAAGATGGGGAAGTTAAGAGGAAGCCTCAAAACCGACCACAAACCGCACCAACCCGCCACTTAAACCACACCATCACGCAAACCAGCCTCCCCAACTCAACCACAACTCAACACACCGGTGGGGAAGATGGGGAAGTTAAGGGGAAGCTCCAAAATCGCCCGCAAACCGCACCAATCCGCCACTTCAGCCACTCCATCACGCAAACCAGCCTCCCCAACTCAACCACAACTCAACACACCCGTGGGGAAGATGGGGAAGTTAAGAGGAAGTTAAAAAGAAGAGGGGCAAGACTGGGCTTGCCCCTCACCACTAGGGAAGTAACCAACACCGCCCGTAGGCAACACGCAGCCCTCCGGGAGCGCCCTCCACCCTAGAAGGCGCGTCTTTTATCCAGCGCACCAGCCGGCGTCGTGGTTGATGAGCGCGCCGTTGATGTTCCTGGTTTCATCGGCCAGCAGGTATACGGCGGTATGCGCGATCTCTTCCGGTTCGGCAATGCGCACGGACGCTTGCTGTAGCCCAGCGAAGACTTCCATCGACTGCGGGTCCAGGTTGAGCTTGGCCATTTCTTTGCCAATGTTGGTATTTACCCCGCCGGGGAGAATGGCGTTGCAGCGCACCCCTTCTTTCGCGTAGCGGTAGGCAGTGTTCTTCGTCAGGCCCACAATGGCGTGCTTGGACGCCGTGTAGATAACGCCGGCTGCCGCACCGCGAATGGCCGCGGCTGAGGCGATGTTTACGATCGAGCCACCATTCTTCTTCAGTTCGGGCATCGCCGCCTTCAGAAGCTGGAAGGGGCCGCGCACGTTGATTGCGAAGATCAGATCGAAACGCTTTTCTTCGTATTCACCAACACCCGCGTTGTTGTCCATAACGCCCGCGTTGCTCACCACGCCGCGCAATGGCCCGTGCGCCACGGCTTCTGCTACCAGCTGCGCCGCGTTTTCCGATGCCGAAATATCGCCGACGACGGCGCTTGCCTGGCCGCCTTCCTGCGCGATCATATCCACGGTTTCCTGCGCGGTTTCCGCATTGATATCCCCGACGACTACATACGCACCCTGCGCGGCCACCGCACGTGCAATCGCGCGGCCCACACCAGATCCGGCACCGGTAACGATAACCGACCGATCAGTAAGAGTGATATACGCCATTTCCATCTCCTTAGTTGCGGAAACATACACCCCTGTTATTAAGGGTGAAGCTCCCTTGTTTTAAGGGCAAAGCTCCCTTGGCCACATCGTGCTTTAGGCACCGAACCAGCATAACCCTCTTTAGGCCTTAAGTCCCCAGCTCGGCTCGAAGTGAACAGAGTATCAGCTAGTTACGAATTGTCTTATACAAGGCACGGTTTCTAGTAATGGAAAGCAGGGCGACGGCAAGCCGATTCACTTTAGCGCTAAGAGAAGAGGTAGGCCGGCGCGACTTTACCCCAAAGCACTTCTCGCCACTAGTTTCCCCCACGCACCGTCCACGGTTTATAAACCAGGTACCCATGCGAAACGACCAGCAAGGTAGCCACTAGCACAGTGGCCGGCCAGTCCGTAATCGGAGCGGATACCGGATTCCAGGGATAAGGGATCCCGTTTCCGTCCACCCCAAGGAAGAAACATAGCGGGACCGAAACCACCGGCAACAACCACCCGAGCGACCTGCCCCAAAAAACGCTAGAGAAAATCCCCAAAGCACCATAAAACAATGCCAACCGGCACAGGTGCAAAATGTTTTCCGGAGAAAAACTCCCTTGCGCCACCCACAGCCCAATACCCAGAGCCAAACACCCGCAAATCTCGCCTATAACCACCAGCACACACGCCACTACCGCCGGGCGATACCTGGCTAAGGCCTCCATTTGGGGCGTGCCAGCCACCACGAGCAAGCCCACCAAAATACCGAAAACCACGGTAGCAGCATTGAACAAAGGCACCTGCAAACCGCCACGTGCCATGAAATTGTAAGTAGCTTTGCTCATATGGCCAAGCGCAAGACTCGCTACGAAAAGCACGGGGATAAGCACCTGCCCGTTTCGCGCTTTTATCGCCAGCCAAGCTCCCCGCACCTGGCCCACTTCCCTATTGTTTCTACAATTTTGTGTAGAGTCTCCTGGCCGCTCACACATTACTTTCCCCAATAAGTTGCAAGAAGCTCTGTTCGATTTGTTCAAGCTTGCCCAACTGCGGCGCGCCCGGCGCAGCCGCCACCACACTGCGTGCCGCAAGCTCATCGGGCGTACCCTGAAACGCAACCCCATGGTTAGAAAGCACCACCACGCGATCCGCGGAAGCCACCACGTCTTCAATAAGGTGCGTACTAACGATTACGGTCTTATCCCGAATTTTGTCAAGCAAAGCCCGGAAACGAATCCTTTGTGCTGGATCCAGGCCAACAGTCGGCTCGTCAAGAACAACCAAATCCGGATCAGTTACCACCGCGCTCGCGATCGCTGCTCGCCTCTTCATGCCGCCGGAAAGTTTGCCGTATTTAGTGGTTCGAGATTCGCTTAGATCTACGAGCTTTAGTATCGCGTCAAAATCGGCGCGGGAACTCGCGCCTTTCATCCAGGCTGTGTAATGCAGAATATCTTCTACCGTAAACCGGCTGTCAGCCTCATATTCTTGTGGTAAGTAGCCGATTCGCTCCCGCAAATTGCGCCGGGCACGCGCAGTACCAGGTACGGCGTCGTCATAAAGAATCCGCCCGGCTTTCGGCCGAAGTTGGGTAATCAAAGTACGCAGGAAAGTAGTTTTTCCAGCACCGTTTTCGCCAATCAGAGCAGTAATTCCGGGACCGACATCCATCGATACTCCACTGAAAACGGTTTTACTTCCATATCCCTGAGCCAGGCCTTCAATTTTAATCTGCATCTTTCAGCCTTTCGCAGTTATCTATCGCCTTGATATTGGAAACGATCCAGTCCGCTTGTTGCGCTTCACTCCAGGAACGCGTTTTCGCCCGAATCTCCCCCAAAGAGGCATCAATTGCCGCATCTTCAACTTCGACCTCCGGAGGCCTTTCGCCACCGAAAAGATATTGCGTGAACACTTCGTTTAGTTTCCAGTTCATATCCCATTCGGCACTTAATTCTTCCTGGGATTTTTCTACTGTGGGGCACACCGTTTGCGCCTGCCCCATCCGGTCAGCCAGCATTTCGAAGGCAACCGAATCTGCAGCAAGCCACAAGCCACCATCGCCGCCGGTCATTGGGCTTACGGTGTAATCCCCGCCAATTATTTGTTTTTCGACGACGGTAAGAGTTTCCCGCGGTTCACCTAGGGCTTCGTAAATACGAGCAAGCTTCTGCGCGACATTGAGCAGGAAGGGCAGACGCACCTCATCGCCCGGCCATACACAGGCCCGTGCCCCACCCTTTTCCGCGCATACTCCTGGCTGCGGATCTCGCAAGGCACCGTTAACCCGTACCGGCCCGTTAAAGAACAAAGCAACACAGGCAATGGCAAGGATCGAAACTCCACTGCCACGCGCCAACTGCGCCGTAGTGACACGAACATTTCCTCTTGATTCACCCCTGATCAAGGCTCCGAGTAGCAACAAAACAATGCCGCCCAATAGGGTTCCTATGGTTGCTCCATAGCCGGCCAAGGACACCTTCGTCCACGGATCATTAGCTGCCGGTGCGGGGGAAAGATACGTAGAAAGCACAAATCCTACAACTGCGGCCGCCACTATCGCGGCAATGCGCGAGGGGAGCATATCGCCAATTGCGCTCCCTATGCAGATTAATGCGCAGGCAAAGACGACGCACAGCGCCGCGTAGACCGGTGTGAAAATACCATTTTCTGCGCCCGCTATCCCGGCCATAATGCGGATTACCACGGTTGAAATTACGAGCGGCACCAAGGCCAAATAAAACATATTAACGCCCAGGCGCACAGCTGTGGCGAGCAACTTCTTACCAGGCGTCACTCCGCCGAGTTCCGAAAGCGTACTCTTGCGCCAAATCTGTTGCTCAATAGCCGCAATTATGGGAATTAGAATGCCGGTGAACACGATCCCCGCAACCGCGGAAATAGATGCTTCATTAAGCCACACCTTCCAACCGTCGCGTTCCGACAGTAACAAGGCAACCAAAAGATAAACACCTGCAAGCAACAGTGACCACCACCGGCTACGCGAAGTTCTCAGCTCTGCAAGCAATACTCGTGCCAATTCAGCCCTCACTTTCAACAACAGAAAGAGAAGGGTGGGGCGTAGCTCAAGGAGCCGCCTGAGCCACGCCCCACCATTTTGTACGTCCGTCGATCAGTCAAGACGGTTCAGATCGCGGCATGCAACAGACCATTAATGCCAAGCCCGCTAGAAAGAAGAAGAGCTGAAACGGCAACCGCTAGCCCACGTTTTTTCGTTCTCATTGCTTCACCGACCTTCAAACCGTAGCGTTCTGAACACCACACATTTTGCGTGAATGGAATCATTTTATATTGGAGCGCGGA
This sequence comes from Actinobaculum suis, assembly GCF_900618115.1. Taxonomy (NCBI): domain Bacteria; kingdom Bacillati; phylum Actinomycetota; class Actinomycetes; order Actinomycetales; family Actinomycetaceae; genus Actinobaculum; species Actinobaculum suis. Next base: position 340,509 of record NZ_UYIO01000001.1, on the reverse strand, counting down.
CCCCGTCAACACTTTTAAGGAAGTTTCCTCACATTCATTTCGACCACTTCTTTAATTAGCCATGACGGATTAGCTTTCAACACACTTAAGTACTTAGTTAACGATTTGGTGCCGATATGACGTTACGCGTGAACGGGCAGGCGGCGGGCTAAAGCTCTCTGCCGGATTAGCAGGGCTGCCCACACCTCAGCGAATAATGCCATCCACCCTATGGTGGCACCCACCAACCAAAGGGCAGGAAGAGCAAGCGACTCTCCCGATTGAAGGTAACTCATTTTGCAGGAGAAAAACCACCACCATAGGCACCGCAACTGTTGCCAAACGCTATTCTTCGCGACATGAAATAATCTATACGTCCAACACCGCTTTGTGTTAATTACGTTTTGTTGGTGGGCATAAAGTATTCTTGGAAGCCACCTAGAAAAATATCAACAACTTGCGGGCAAGCCCAACAAGCCCAACATTCCCTTCCAAAAAGTGACACGGCCTGCATATCTGGGGGCAGATCACACTAGACTAAGTGCAATTAGCGGTCCTGCTAGGCACCTTTCGCGTGATGCCACGTGATTGGCGCAATCGATTCGCGGTGGAGGGGAAAGAACGATGGCTTTCTGGGGACGACGTACGGACTCCTCGCGGCGCGGTTCGAGCGAGGATGCCCACTCCACAACCGCCGATAACAACCCACCATCCATGCTTTTTGGTGATCGCGCCGATCAACATGGCGGCTACGATTTTGGCGGCTACGTGCCCGGCGAGGATTACCTTCCGAAAAAACAGCGCCGCGCGCTGCGATGGGTTTTTGGCGGTATTGCAATCATCGTAATCATCGCCCTGTTCATCTATTTCATGTTTTGAGCCGCGGGTTACTAAAAGTCCCACGTACTAAGCCACCGCACGCGACCGCGGCAAAGCCGCCGCGCGCGATCGCGCTAAAGCCGCCGCATACAATGCCGGTAGCACCTAGTGCTTCTAGCTAGTTCTGGCCGGCCCTAGCTGCTTCTGGCCGGTCCTAACTGCTTATGACTAGTTCTGGCTGGTCCTAGCTGGCAAGCGCCGGGCCAGCTTCGAGCTTCTCCACGTCTACGTACCATGGATCGCAACGAAGTGCGTCCAAGGTTAGCTTCTGCGCGAACTCGCAGGCCAATTCGCGCGCCGTACCCCCACTGCCAAGCACAATGCCCAAAGACTTCGCGAGGAGTTTGACCACACTCGGCCCGTCCCAACCATAGGCGCGTAAGCGGCTAAGCGTAACGGCGCCGTCGCGCTTAGCTAAGCGCCGGCCCGCCGAATTAAACACCATGGGCACGTGGTAATAATCTGGCCTTGGGTAACCCAAAAGCTGCTGCAAATGGACCTGGCGGGGAGTGGAAGCCAACAGGTCTGCCCCGCGCACAACTTCCCGCACTCCCGCTGCACAATCATCTACCACGGAAACGAAATTGTAGGAAAAAACTCCATCTCCGCGCCGGATCACAAAATCATCTACCGGCCCCGTAAAGGTACCGGCCACGGCGTCGCGCACCGTTAACTCGCGCACTTGCGCACGCAGGCGCAAAGCCGGGCCGCGCCGCATTCCCGCCAGTTTTGCGCGGCCAGCTGCCCGCTGCTTCGGGCCCAAAGCGCGGCACGTACCCGGATAAATACCGGGCGTTCCGTTTGGTGCGCTCGCCGCTTCCGCTAAATCTCGGCGCGTGCAGTAACACTCATAGAGCAAACCGGCCGCCTGCAAACGCGCAAACTCGCGCTCATACAAAGCGCCGCGGCACGATTGGTACTGCACCGGCTCATCCCACGTGATCCCGATAGCCGCCAGGTCTGCCAGCTCGGCTTGCGCGTACGCCGGCCGGCTGCGTTCCCTATCGAGATCTTCCATGCGGAGCACAAAATGCCGCCCGTGCCGGGCCGCGAGCGCCCAAGCCAACAAAGCCGTCCGCAAATTTCCCAAATGTAGTTCACCCGTGGGGCTGGGCGCATAGCGACCGCACGGATCAGTTTCGGAGCTAGCCGGCTTTGTTGGGGTCTTGGGCATGAGCGTAGCGTTTCTCTGGTTAGCTGAGCACGTCCCAAATGGGTAGGACGTGCGGGGTGGCCTGGGCCGCGGCGAGCACGCGTTCCCGCCATTTTGCCGGGATCGCGTTTTCCTTGACCACTACCAGGTAGGTGTGTTCGGTGAACCACGCGTCGGAAACCGTGAAGTAGCCTTTCGCGCCGTTTTCTTCACCCCAAGAGTTTTCGATCCGCCACCGTTGCGGCACCTCGTCTACCAGGTCCACACCGGTGAATGCCATGGCGTGGGTGGGCAGGTATTCCTTGGTGCAGATTCCGGCGTGCCGTTCTAGGCTCATGTCCACGCCGTACAACTCACCGCGTGCGAACAGTTGCGGATCGCCAATACCCTTTTTGCGGTCCATATCTTGCCCCACATCGCAGGCCATCCACACGGGTTCGCCTTCGCGGAGCGTGGCCACGGTAGCACTCTGTAGCACTTCCATGGGGACCACGCAGAAAACTTGCGGTTTGCCGAGCATAGATTCGCTCCGGTCAATCACATAGGACTCACCAACGGTAAGGCGCGGATCGGCGAGCAAGCACAGATAATCGTCCAGATCGGGAAGCGTGCGGGCCGCGAATTCTTGTGGGGTGAGTTCCCCTTCCCGGTGGAACTTGCCGTCTTTATCTTCCCATTGCCACATGAACTTTTCGGGCGGGGTGCCCAGGTGGATCCGCAAAATCCGGTACACATCGGCCAGGGCTTGGGTGCGTAGTTGCGGCCGCTCAGTGGCCGGGGAAGTATGCATTTCCCAGGCGGCGCGCCGCAAGCGCCGCACGAGCGCCGCGTGCATTTCCTTCGTGTTCGAACTCGATTCGATTTCCGGCATGGCGTACTTGGGCACGGCCCCATACTTTTTCACCAGGTTCGTGAAAGACGTCCACCAGCCGCCATCGCCCACCGGAGATTCCAGCATGGTGGCCACCGTGCGCGCATCGCGTTCGGTTTGCACCGATTCGCTCGGCGTCAAGAACTCGCCTGGAAAAGGAACGTCTGCCAGTTCTTCCATGTGCACCAAGAACACATTGGCTTTTTCGAGCTGGTCGAAGAACTGCAAGTAGGCGAAGGAAAACTCGAAGTTTTCCAAACCGGTAGCCCGGAGCACGCCCGGCCGGCCCGCCGCGTTATAGCCGGCAAACATCCAGCACCGGCCAGACTGCTTCTGGTTCGAAACTTCCCACTTATCGACTTTGAGGGAGAAAGTGGCGCCTTCCAGCGCGGCGGCCCGCCCCGGATCTTGGGCCAGGCGAGAAACCGGATTTTGAGTGACGGCATTTTGCGCCAGCCGGGCGGCGGCGTCGTCCGTAAAATCTTGTGCCCACTGGGCTAACTGCGTGGTAGAAATATCGGCGGCTGTCACAGCCAACCACTCTCCTTATTACTAGCTGCGGGCCGGGCGCTACATCGCGTTCGCCCCGGCCCGCAGTTCGTGTGTTTTCTTCCAAGTACCCGCCCGCTAACCGCGCGAGTACCGATTTACCCGCTTACCGCGCGGGTACTGATTCACCCGCTTACCGCGTGAGTACCTATTTACCTGCTTACCGCGCAGGTACTGATTCACCCGCTTACCCCGCGGGTACCGATTCATCCGCTAACCGCGCGGGTACCGATGCGGTGGGTCTTAGCCGCGGGCGAGCGAACCCATCGGATCCCAAGCGGGAAGTACGGCAGGTTCGGTTTCCAGTACGGGCAAGTATTCTTCGGGCAGGCGGGAAGCTGGCACCGCGATTTCGAATACGTGCTGGTCGAACCAGGAATCATTCATGGTCCAGAAACCTTTATCGCCCATTCCTTCGCCCCACGAGTTTTCGATCCGCCAGCGGCGCGGCTGGCCATCCACCAGATCCACCCCGGTGAAGACCATGGCGTGGGTCATCATAGATTCGCCGAAGCGAAGCTCATCCGCCTTCGACATCTCCAGGTCGATCCCGTAGGTGCCTTCGTAGTCGTAGAGCTGACCGTCCCAAATACCGCGGTCGCGGTCTGCCTGCTTGGTGGTATCGCAGCCCATCCATACCGGGCGGCCATCTTGCAGTTCGGCAATAACCGCCTGGCGGATCACTGCAATCGGCACATTCAGGTAGGTGACGGGCTTGGCGCCCACCACATTGCCGAGCCGGTCTACCGTGTAGAGCTTGCCGTATGCATTGCGCGGATCATTTACCACGCACACGTATTCGCCCAGATTCGGCGCGTACTTACGCGCAAATTCTTGGGGCGTGAACTCGCCTTCGCGGTGGAACTCGCCGTCTTTATCTTCCCACTGCCAAAGGAACTTCTGCGGCGGGGTGCCCAAATGAATAGCAAGCACCCGGTAGACCTGTTCCATCGTGGTGGCCCGGATTTCTTCGCGCTCCCCCGCCGGCGCGTTACGAATATCGCGCGCCGCGCGCCGCAGCAACATTTCCAGGGTGCGATTCATCGCGCCGGTATTGGAGGAAGATTCGGTTTCCGGCATCGCATACTTGGGAACCACGCCGTACTTTTCCACCAAAGCCACGAACATATTCCACTGGCCACCATCACCAATCGGATCCGAAAGCAGGAAGTGAACCGTGCGATCATCGCGTTCCGAAGTGGAATCGGCCAGCTCAATCATGGAATTGAGGAAATAGTTGGCCTTTTCGAGCTTGTCATAAAAATGTTGGTAGTTCTGGGAGAACTCAAAATTCTTCAGCCCGGTTTCGGCATACACTGCGTCCTTAAAAGAATTCAGCCCGGAAAACAGCCAGCACCGCCCCGATTTCTTCTGATTCGTAACCGGCCACTTATCTACCTTGACGGACATCGAAGGATCGATCGAGTTAATGACCTCACGATCCTCCGCTACCTTTGCGATCGGCGTTTGGGTGACCGCGTTCTGAACGATCCGTGCCCGCGCGTCTGCCGCGAACTTTTCTGCGTATTCGGCAATCTTTTCCGAGTTGAGGGCCTGCGCCATTCTCTCCCTTTCCACTGTTCGCATCCGCTATTCGCATCCGCTGAGCGCATGTTCGTGCGCCTAGCCGTGCGGCCGCGATTTCCGCCGGAAACCAGCCGCCTCGCTCATGCCAATAAACACCAAGTCTAGACCTCTGCCACCCGCGGCGGCAGGTTTTCTGCACCGCAACTTTAGGGCTTCGAAAGGAGGTGCGGTAGCGGGAAGCGCGCGGCGAGTAGCGCGGATTCCACCGCCGGTAGCGCGCGGCAAGCACTGTGCGGTAGGCGGTGTTTAGTGGCGCCGACGCCGCAGCGCGCTATCCTGGGGCAATGGCACAATCTTTCCGACCCAGCCACCATGACTCTCACCAGAACCGCGCCCGCAGGGAGAAACTGCAACGCACGCTGAACGGCGTCGGCAATTCTTCCCGGCCTGGCGAAGGGGGACCAAAAACCGGGAAACGGCGGGCTCCGAGCCGGCGTAAACAGGAACGCATGCGGAAAACGAATCGCTTTATCATGCTTTTGATCGTGCTATTCGTGTTCGGCGCGCTCGTTGTGGATTCGTTTTCCTGGGGCAAGGCCGGGCAAGAAGCGCAACAGCCCACCGATTTTATTTCCCAACCAGTAGCCGGCGGGGACGCACTCACCGCGGCGCGCAATCTGCCCGCCGCCACGGCAGCTAACACGGATACGCAGGGTAAAGACTATGACCGCGCCGAATTTGGTTTGGGGCACGGCTGGCCGGATACGGACGGTGACGGTTGCAATGAACGCAACGAGATTTTGGGCCAGCAGTTGCAGAACCCGAAATATTGGAAAGGGAAGAATATGCCACCGCAATGCGTGGTGGGAACCGGAACGCTCAACGACCCGTATTCGGGCAAAAAGATTCATTTCAACCGAGAAAAGAATCCAAACTCGGTGCAAATCGATCACGTGGTGGCACTGTACGACGCCTGGGAGAAGGGTGCGGCCCAGTGGGTTCCCGCGAAACGCTTCGCCTTGGCCACCGATCCGCTAAATCTGCTCGCGGTTTCGGGGCATGAAAACGAATCGAAAGGCCACTCGGATGCCGCTTCCTGGCTACCGCCAAACACCGCTTTCCATTGTGAATACGTCTCCCGGCAAGTAGCTGTGAAACAAAAATACGAGATTGCGGTAACTGCAGAAGAACGCGCGGCCATGGTCGAGGTACTAGAGACCTGCCCCGGCCAGGACCTTCCCCGCACCTAAACCGCGCTTCTGCGGGCGAATAAACATCATCAGCATCCACAGCGCGGGTATAAGATAGATTCACAATCAGGCGTTAGGTCAAAGGAGGCGACATGTACTTGCTACATGAACTGACCGCCTTCGCTATCGTCTTGGGCTATGTTTCCCTGAAGGTGGCCCGGCCAGGAGTCCCATATTTTGACACCGCCATGCTGTTCACCAGTCTCTTAGGCGGAATTAACCTCTACTGGTGTGGAGAATTAATCATCCGCAATCGTGCTTCTAGAAGGCGTCAGAACCAAGAGGCCGCTAATACTGCGTAGCCAGCCGGGGAGATGTAGCCAGGCGGGGAGATATTGCCCAAGAGCAATATCTCCCCGCCTCGGTTGTATGTGCCATGGCAACTGGTATTTAGCTACCTCCGAGCAGGCCGCCAGCCTTAGCTCGAACTTCAGCTAGCGCCGGTCTACCGCCGGGGTGTCTGTACCGTTGCCGTCCCAATCGCCCAAATAGGCAATATCGCCACTGTTACCGTAGGAGTATTCGCCTTCCGCAACCCCTGTGCGCAAAGTATTGCGCAGATAGAAGGTATTGCCGCGCTTCACCGCGATGCCGGCCGCGCCGTCGCCGTCGAAATCACCTACCAGGTAAGTATCGCCCGGTGTACCGTACGCAAATTCGATACGGCCCCGCGTATCGCTCAGCTGGCCCTGCACGAAAATCCGACTCCCGCGGATAGCTGCCAATTCGCTGCGGCCATCGCCGTCGAAATCGCCAGCCAGGAGGGTATCTTCCGCATTGCCATAATTGACCTGGCCTTCCGCCACTCCGGAAGTCAGGGAGTTGCGGTACAACACTTGGTTACCCCGCACGACGGCGAGGCCATCCTTGCCGTCTCCATCCCAATCTCCCACAATTACGCGGTCCCCGGGCACACCGTAAGCAAATTCGAACTGGGCAATCCCGTTACGCGCATTCGTACCTAGGAACGAATTACCCCGGCGCACCATCGGCGTATCTATACCGTCACCATCCCAATCGCCGAAAAAGACCTCATCGGCCGGGTTCCCGTAATTGAAGGTGTAATCGGCTGCCGGCTTACCCCAAGTATTCACATACAGGAAACCGGAGGGATCCTGCGATGGTAACGGAGCCGGTGCCGGAGTGGTTGGCTTCGGTTCTACCGGAGCCGTAGGTTCCGGCGTTACCGGCGCAGTCGGTTCCGGGGTGGGGGTGGTCGGCTGCGGCTCGGGAGTAGTCGGCTGCGGTTCCGGCGTTGTTTCCTTAGGCTCAGGCGTTACCGGTGCAGTCGGTGCCGGCGTTACCGGCGCAGTAGGCTCCGGCGCCACCGGCGTCGTCGGCTTGGGGGCCGGCGTCGTCGGCTGCGGCTCGGGAGCGGCGTCGAACACCTTGATCCCGAACTTGAAGGGATCGTGATCAGAAGCCCGGTACGGGGTTAGCGGATCCCACAGGTCCTTGACGTTGTAGTTGTAGCGCGAATACTCGAGCGCAATCGATTCCGGAGCGTTAATATTCCAGGCCGTTGCTCCCTCCACGAGCTTCGCCCCTTCCGGGTTAGCGAGCACGTGGTCCAGCGAACCGACCCTGCCCGAGAACTGATACGTGAAGTGGCCTGGCGCCTTGTCGATACCGATATCCGAATACCCGGAATCGGTGAATACCCGGATCGGGTCTTCTTGCGAATAGGAATTGAAATCGCCCAGCAAGAATACCGGGGTATCCGCGAACTCGCTCTCCACCCACCGGTACAAAGCCTGCGCCTGCGCGGTGCGGAGCTTATTATTATTGCCCTGATATTCGTCCGTATCATCCTTGTGGCCGGCGGCCAAAGAACCCTTGGACTTGAAGTGGTTCGTGATCGCCACAAACTGTTTGCCAGCCGGGTTACCTGCCTCATCCAAAGCTTGCCACTTTTGGGCTAGCGGCTGGCGGGCAGTACCCCGATAAATATCGTCATCGAGAATCTGCGAATCACCAATCGGCGTCACCTTCGCCTTCTGATAGATAAAGGCCAAACGGATTACGTCTTCTCCCTGCGGGAGCTGAGCCGGCGATTTCACATACGCCCACACATCCTTGCCCGCATATTCATTCAGTGCTCCCACCAAATGGGCCAAAGCTTCATCTCGGCGGGAATTATCACCCGTCACCCGCGCAGTGTTCTCAATTTCTTGCAAACCCACCACGCTCGCATCGAGCGCGGAAATTGCCTGCACAATCTTAGTTTCCTGGCGTTCGAAAGCGGCTTTCGAAAAAGCGCCCCGCACCTTGCACCGGTTCGCGCTGCCAGTGGTTTTACCTTCCCGATCCGTGTAACCGCGGCAACCTTGTTGGTCTTCACCTAACGAAGTGAAGTAGTTGAGCACATTGAAAGCAGCAATAGAAACATCGCCGCCCACCTCTGCGGGCGTAGCCGTCCGCGTATTCTCAAACTTCACTACTTCTTGGCTACGATCCGTACCATCTTTCAAAGTGACCGGGAAACGCGGCTGCAACTTCCATGCACTATTGCGGTAATCCAAAATCGTGGGGCCTTGCATTTCTGCAGGCGCACCCACCCGCACCGGATCGGTAGTCGAAACATACGGGAGCGGCACATTTGGATCAGAATTGCGGCCGAGGAAAGCTTGCGAGCGCCCATCGTCCAAACGGATCTGGTTCTTTTCATTCGCGGCTGCCAATTCCGCGATTTCTACCGGGTGCGTGGAAGGATTATATTTCTCCGAAGGCTGCCACAACGGTTCTTCCCCGCAAGCCAAAGTGATCTCGCCATACCGGTTCGTGGAATAGTTATCCGTAACGGTAAGCGGGCCGCTCACGCTGACCAACATGCCCTCATACGGTTCCATCTGTTCCGCAACGGAGCCGCACGGAATCACAGTTTCCTTAACTTGTGCTCCTTCCGGAGCCGCAATCTTCTTATAGTTTTGCACCTTGATTTCGGTGAGCCCGTAGTATTCCGCAACCGTACCGGTTACTTCGACCATATCGCCGGTGGCCACGCCCTGCGCGATTCCCTTGCCGTGCAAGAAAATCCCGTCCGATCGCTCACCATCGTGTTCTACATTCGGAGTTTGAATGTAGACGCCGTTGAACCCACCTTCCGGGTAAGCCGCGGTGACCATTCCCTGCGTGGTAACCACCTGGTCTACTAGCGGCGAGGTATCACCCGGGCCCTGGATATCCCGAATTGGCGCAATCGTAGGTGTTTCTGGTGCGGTGGTTTCCTCGCCACCGGGCGCGGGGGCCGGTTCGGTGCCAGGTGCCTCGCCCGTGCCCTCACCCGAGCCTTCGCCGGTGCCGGGTTGCCCAGCACCAGGTGCTTCCCCGGTACCTGCATCGGTGCCTTGATCAGCACCGGGCGCTTCTCCAGGAGCTGCGTCTTCGCCGTTAGCCTGATTTGCCTTTCCGGGAGTGGCCGGTAAGGCGCTGATGTCGGCGGAGTTATCGTCGGTGTCTTTTCCGTTTGTGCGCGAATAAGAGCTGGCATCGCGTTGTGCCCTGCTCAACGCCGCGGCGGGCGCCTTTTCGTAAACCACACCGGTGCCCCAACCAACGGCGTCGACCACCTGCGCGTTACCCGCCACATCTCCCTGCGTGGGAACTTGCGCGATGGTATCGCTGGGGGCCAGCACTACCGTGCCGCCACCTGCCGCCAAATTGAACGACGCCGTTGCGTCTTCCGGCACAGCTTCCCCCGCACCCGGATTATTAGCGCCGGCAGTTATCACATAAAAACCACCGGCCGGAATCTTCCCGGCCAAAGCCAGCGATTCTTGCGGCCGGCCCTTAGCAGTGGTGTAACCGAGAGAAAGACCGGTGAGGTCAACCTCAGATGCGGTGGGATTATAAAGCTCTACGTATTTCTTGTTATAGGCGGACCCTTGGGAACCACCTCGGGTATACACCTCGTTAATTACTAGCCCTTGGCCATCGAGTGAGGCGATGGCGGGAGGCGTAGAAACGAGTGGTGAAACCGCGACGGCGGCAGCGGCGATCCACGCGGCTACCGCAGTTGCTATTTTCTTCACTACTTGTGCCTTTCACTTCTCACAACTCTGGGGGAAGACCGCAACACCCGCAATCCCTACGAAAGCTGGCATCGTGCTTCGAAACTGCGCAGCATCTTTCCAACTGCACAGAGTTCTTCGAACCGGGCATTGCGCTCCTCACACTACTCCTCTCGCGCCCCGCAAAACCCGTTAACCCGGTCCTTCAAATTAATTGCCTTGCGATAGTTTCGCACCCCGTAGCAGATAGCAACATAGACGAATAAAGATTTCCCAAACAGAAAATGAACGCAAACTTGCGGGCCGGCATTTTAGGCCCGTGCCCAGTATTGGCGGGCACGGGCCATTTTTTACTGCTATGTGCACGCGGCTGGATACGCCGCGCTTATTTTGGATAGCGCCGAGGTGAGTTTTAGTCGTGAAAGGCGAGACCGGGAGCGGTTCGGCGATCTGCAAGTTTTGCAGCTCTTATGGCACCGCAAGCTTTATAACACCGCAAGCCTTTACGGCATAACGAGCTTTATAGCCTCGCAAGCCCTTACTGCATTACATAAGGTACGAGGGCCTTGGTGGATTGGTTGGGCCCGGCCGCTTCGATTTGGGCGAGCGTGCGTAGCTGTGCTTCGGTAGCCATGGCTCGCAGGTAAGCGCGCAGCTGTTCGGGCGAAGGAGCCTGGATGGTGGAACCATCCGAGCCGGTAGCAAAAACCCGCCGTTCGCGCGCCTTACGGGCATCAAGTTCTGCTTGCAGGCGCGCGGCCCGGTTGTGAGCCCGCGTCAGTTTTTCTTCGAGCTTCCGGATCTCTTCTCTAAGTTCTAAAATCTGGGAAATACCGGCCAGGTTGATGCCCTCTTCTTGTGACATCCGCTGTACTTCCTGCAGTTTTTCTACGTCTGCTAGTGAATAGCGCCGGCCTCCACCTTTGGTACGCCGTGCCACTACTATTCCCAGGCGGTCGTATTGCCGCAGTGTTTGCGCGTGCATGCCGGCCAGTTCTGCGGCAACCGAGACCGTCAAAAGTGCTGAATCGCGCCCCGCCATTTCTCCCCTCCCACGCTATGCTTGCAGTACTATTTCTGCACTATTTTTACTAAGTCCTGTACGTGTAAAACTAAGTCCTGTACGTATAAAAATCTTGCCAAGCTCCGCGAAGCCCCGCTAAGCTCTAAGGCCCGCTAAGCCCCGCTAAGCCCTATACCTATAAACTTTTCGGGGGCGGATATTATTCCGCTCCACATATTCCATATATTCCGCATATTCCACATATTGGTGACTGGTGGGGTAGCACGCCACGCACGCTACCCCACCAGAATTGTTTCCCGAAGTTTCGCGCCAATATTACATTTTGGCGAGCTGCGCGAAATCGGCACGGGGATCGGCACCTGCGGTGGCCTGCGCGAAATCTTCGACGGCACGCGCCGCTTCGGCAGACATCTTCTTCGGTACCACGACCTTTATCCGCACGTACATATTGCCGTTGCCGATACCGTTTTTCTTCTTCAGCCCTTTGCCGCGCACCCGCAACACTTTGTCGGTAGAAGAACCGGCCGGGATTTTCACCCGTACCTGCTTACCTTCGAGCGTGGGCACGGTAACCGTTGCCCCCAGGGCAGCTTCGGAGAAGGAGACCGGCAAGTTGACGTAAACGTCATCGCCGTCAACTTCGTACACCGGGTGGGGTTCCACGTGAATCTTCACGAGGATATCCCCGTTCGGCCCGCCATTAGTGCCCGGCCCGCCCTTCCCGGGGATGCGAATGGTCTGCCCATCGCTCACTCCGGCCGGTACGCGCGCGGTCACCGATTTACCCTGGCGGGTATTTATTTTCACGGTAGCGCCCGCAACGGCTTGCCGCAAAGGCAAAGAAATCTCCGCTTGGAAATCTTGGCCGCGAGTGGCCCGCCGCTGGGAACCAAAGCCCCCAAAACCGCCGGTACTGCCCCCGAAAAGCCCGGAGAATGGGTCGGAGAAGCCGCCGTCGCCAGAACGATAAGTCCAGCTGTGCGTATTTCCGCTCCCGCCAGCCCCAGGTGTACCAAACATGGCGGAGAAGAGATCTTCGAAGCTTCCGGCATCCCCCGCCGAACCGCTCCCGCCAGCCCGGAACCGTGCACCACCGCCCCCGAGGGCGCGAATGGCATCGTATTGTTTGCGTTCTTCGGGATTAGAGAGAACCTGGTAGGCTTCGCCGATCTTCTTGAATTTTTCTTCCGCTTCCTTCGAACCGGCATTCCGATCCGGATGCCATTTGCGGGAAAGCTTGCGGTAGGCCTTCTTAATATCGTCTTGAGACGCGTCTTTGCTAACACCTAGTTCCGCGTAAAAATCCTTCTCTAACCAGTCTTGACTTGCCGCCACGCCTCTCACCTCCCTCGCTTACTATGCGTGTTTATTTTCCTCTGCGGGGGCGAACCAGCACCTGCCAGCTCGCCCCCTTTCCCTTCTGTTCTCGTTTCGATTACCACTACTCTCTCTCGTGCCGGTACAGCCCCGGCGCCGCACTATTCGGGAGAGACGACGCCGACGCGGGCCGGGCGGATTACCCGTTCGCCAATCTTGTAGCCGGGCTGGATGAGAGTTTTGATCTGTTCGGTTTCTACTTCGGCCGAGGTCTCATGCATGAGGGCCTCGTGCAGTTCCGGATCGAAGGGATCGCCAACTGCCCCGTACCGGCTCACGTCGAAATTCGTGAACAGGGTTTGTTCCAGTTTTTCGGCAATGAGGCTGGTAGCCCCGCCGTCCAGATCATTGTGGTCACGAGCTAATTGCACGTCATCAAGCACGGGCAAAAGCGCTTCGAGTACCTTTTGCACGCCGTTTTCGCGGTGGCGTTGGAATTCGGCCTTTGACCGCTTCACGTAGTTGTTGTACTCCGCCTCCGTGTTATACAGGGAAGCCTGCGCGCGCTTGAGCTGATCCTCCAGTTGAGCGATGGTATCCATCGCACCCTGCAAAGGATCATCCGCCAAGCCCTCTTCCGCCGCGGAATCATCCTCCGCGCCAGAACCGGCATCCGTGGCAGAACCTGCATCCGCGTCAGAACCTGCATTCGCGGTGCTCGCGCCAGCTGCACCAGCTGTACCAGCTACGCCGTCCGCGCCGGCGGTACCGGACGTGCCAGCGGCACCAGCCTCAGCAGTATTGCCAGCTTCGGCCGGCGCGCCGCTTTCTGTGGATGCGGCCGCCGCCTCGGCGCCGCCAGCTTGGGGCGCAGGAGCCGAATTAGCGGAGGTATCAGCCACATGAGTACCCGAATCCGCGCCGGCGGGCACCTCTTCCGGGCCCTCGTCGTGTTGATTCAGATTCTCTTGTGTCACTTATTGCCTCCCTCGTCATCCACAACTTCGGCGTCTACTACGTCGTCGTCGCCCCCGGAAGTCTTCGTGCTTCCGGCAGTGGAGCTGCTATCACCCTGCTGGGCCTGTTCGGCTTGCTGGGCCTGGTAGATTTCCTGGCCGATCTTCTGCGCCTTCTCATTCAGTTCGGTAAGAGCACTACGCACGGCCTCAACATCTGTACCCTTGAGCGCTTCGGTTACCTTATCGGCCGCTGCCTGCACTTCCGTTACCGTGGCATCGGAAAGCTTATCCTTGTTATCCTTGATGAGGTTTTGGATGGAGTAGACGGCCTGTTCGGCTTCGTTCCGGGTATCGGCCTCTTCCTTTGCCTTCCGATCGTCTTCGGCGTGTGCTTCGGCGTCCTTGACCATGCGATCAATTTCTTCATCCGAAAGGCGCGAACCACCCGAGATCGTCATCGACTGTTCCTTACCGGTACCCTTATCGCGCGCCGAAACATGCACGATGCCGTTGGCGTCGATATCGAAGGTCACTTCGATTTGCGGAACTCCGCGCGGGGCCGGGGCAATACCCGTCAGATCAAAGGTGCCGAGCGGCTTGTTATCCCGCGTGAACTCACGTTCACCCTGGAACACCTGAATGGAAACCGAAGGCTGGTTATCTTCCGCGGTAGAGAAGACTTCCGAATGCTTGGTCGGAATAGCGGTGTTACGCTCGATCAGCTTGGTCATCACGCCGCCCTTGGTTTCAATTCCAAGGGAAAGCGGGGTGACGTCGATGAGGAGCACGTCCTTGCGGTCACCGGTAATCACGCCGGCCTGCAAAGCCGCCCCTACGGACACCACTTCATCCGGGTTCACACCCTTATTCGGTTCCTTACCACCGGTGAGTTCCTTGACCACTTCCGTTACGGCCGGCATACGAGTAGAACCACCCACGAGCACCACATGGTCAATATCGCCCACGGAAATGCCCGCATCGGAAATCACGCGATTGAACGGAGCCTTGGTGCGCTCAAGCAGATCCTTCGTCATTTCTTCGAACTTGGCGCGGGTAAGAGTTTCATCAACATTCACCGGGCCGGCTTCCGTCATCGAAAGGTACGGGAGGGTAATCTGCGTGCTGGTTGCCGCCGAAAGCTCAATCTTGGCCTTTTCAGCCGCTTCGCGTAGGCGCTGCATGGCAATCTTGTCGCCCGAAACTTCCACGCCGGAGCTGGCCTTGACCTGCTGGACCAACCAGTCCACGATCCGGTTATCCCAATCGTCGCCACCCAGCTTGTTATCACCGCTCGTGGCCTTCACCTGGATAAAGGAGAAATCGTCTTCATCCTTGCCAACTTCCAGCAAGGACACATCGAAGGTACCGCCACCCAGATCGAAGACCAGGATGGTTTCATCTTCCTTGCCCTTTTCCAAACCGTAGGCGAGTGCGGCCGCCGTCGGCTCGTTAACGATACGCGTCACGTTCAAACCAGCAATCGTGCCGGCATCCTTCGTGGCCTGGCGTTGGGAATCATTGAAGTAAGCCGGAACCGTAATCACCGCGTCCGTTACTTCCTCACCCAAGTAGGCTTCGGCGTCCTTCTTCAGCTTCTGCAAAACGAAGGCCGAAATCTGCTGCGGGTTGTAATCCTTGCCGTCGATCGTGACTTTCCAGTCCTCACCCATGTGCCGCTTGACGGAAGAAACCGTGCGGTCCACATTCGTTACCGCCTGGCGCTTCGCCACTTCCCCAACCAGTACATCGCCGTTCTTCGAAAAGCCGACGACGGACGGGGTGGTACGCGAACCTTCCGCATTGGCGATAACCGTCGGTTCGCCACCTTCCAGTACGGCTACCACAGAATTGGTGGTACCCAGATCGATTCCTACTGCTCGTGCCATTTTTCCTCACCTTCGCGCCGTAGCGCTCTCGGGGTCAATATCAGTTCATTCCCAAGTTTGGATCATCGACCGAAGTTATGTCCAGCCGACTCCCCTTTTCTTGAGTCCACCTAACTCAACTTTAGGGTGCGGAGTTTTATTCCCGCGAGTTTTTACGTACTTCACCGCATAGCGAAATTTGCCGGCTGGCGGGCCGGCGTCTTTTCAGTAGCAAGTCGGATTTTTCTCGGTGCCTTGCACAGGTCGCGCACGCTCAGCGCTACGTTTCATGACCACATGTAGGTCTTACTAGCCTTGGAGACCATCGCCGTCTGCAGACGTTTCTCCTCGCAACTCCAACGCAAGTTGTGCCACTTCGAGACAAATGTATCGATGTCTTGGCAGCAGGAGTGATGCAGGTTGCGTTCTTTCCAGCAGATTCACGGCCTCTTCAACCGTTGTGTACCCAGCCACGTTAAAAAGCAGCGCTGCATCTCTGTAATCTCGACCTGGGCGACCGGACATTAGCTTCATTGAGAGTAGATACTCTGCAGACGCGACCTGCACAATTAGGTTTTCGAACTCGAATATGGTTTTTGGAGCTGGATCGTTACCGAGCAAAAAGCCTTTTGCCGCATCATTTAGCCAGTCATTTGGCAAACCATGCCGACGAGCTACCACGAGCGCCGCTTGTCGCGTTGCCCCGGTATTTGTAAACAGTGCATCGACGTCGCGAGTCGTTCTTTCCTCGTCATACGCGAGCGCCATAGCCGCACCACCAACCACGAAAATCTGAGCCCTATGCCCGGCACTTTTTAGGACCTCTGCAAGTTCGGAAAACAGGCCAGCGAAATCTTCGCGCGTAAAATCTGGTGTAGTCATACCCGATTGAGATCCCGCAGAGTAATGAAAATATTGCGATGCACGAATTCCTGTGGCGATTCCACTCGAGCTTCCTCATAAGCGTGCGCGCTTAGAGTGTATTCAGGCCGTTCCATCGGAAACCACGGCACATCGAGCGCTTTTTCCTGCTTTGCCCAGCCGGGAGCTTTCCAACCATCTCGCGCGGAAAGGAACTCAGCTAATGACGCTAGCGCGGCTTTGGCAGGAGCAACGTCAGTTTCCGGTTGCTCTCGGAAAACTTCCGCCACATCCCACTGGAATTTAACAGCCATGTTGTAGTAGTCAATGGTTTGTAATACACAGAAACGCCAGACGTCATTCAAGCAACCATCACGGTTGAGAATCTCCTGCGCTGCTGCGGCAGCCCCATATGCCGAAAAATCTTGCCCTGCCGGTTGCTCGGTGACGCGCGCTGCCGAGGGCACAAGTAATTCTTGCGCAGAAGCCTCTTTTGCTTCCGCTTGATTACGTTCGAGCATTTCTTCTACGGAAAGGACCCACGATTGCGCCATACGCGCCACCTCCTCTGTATACATCGTACCGGCTTGTTCGTACGCTTTCCTCTCTTTCCACAGTCTGCTTCATGTAGGTGTGTTTCCACAGAACTCGACTTCGTGCCCCGCCACAAACCCTTTCCCGCAACAAATCCACACACCCGGAAATACACACACCCGGGCCAGCACGCGCCTGCGTAGAGTTCGCCCGGCTTCGTGCAGTAAGATTGTGAACATGAGTTTGAGCATCGGTGTGGATGTTGGCGGCACGAAGATTGCCGCCGGGCTCGTGGATGAGTCCGGAAGAATTATTGAACGCGTGCGGCGGGAAACTCCGGCGGGAGACCGGGAAGCAATCGCCCAGGCGGTAGCGGCCAGCATCCTGGATTTTGCCGATAGCGGTGCTCAACATGTAGGTATTGGCGCAGCTGGCTATGTATCTGCCGATCGTTCCACAGTTATTTTTGCTCCCAATCTTTCCTGGGTAAATGAACCGCTCGGCCAGGAAGTGGCAGCTATTGCCGGCGTGGATGTGATCGTGGAAAACGATGCAAACGCCGCCGCCTGGGGTGAATACAAGTTCGGAGCCGCAGCCGGCGCGTCTTCCGCCGTCGCCGTCACTATTGGTACCGGTGTGGGAGGCGGAATTATTGCCAACGGAAAACTGGTACGCGGCAACTCCGGTTTTGGCGGAGAAATTGGGCATATGCGGCTGGCCACAGAAGGCCCGATTTGCGGGTGCGGCAAACCGGGCTGCTGGGAAGCTTTCGCTTCCGGTACGGCCCTCACGCGGTATGCCGTGGAACGCACCGCCGCAGACCCGGAAAGCGGAGCAACGATCCTCGCGCACGGCAACGGCAAGGCCACCGGACTGGCAGTAACGGCCGCGGCCCAAGCCGGCGATCCCATGGCGCTCGATATTTTCCGGACCGTCGCGCGCTACACGGCGATAGGCGTAAGCAACCTGATTTCTTTGCTCGATCCGCAGGTCGTGGTGCTAGCGGGCGGCGTTTCCGAAGCCGGTTCCTTGTTGCTTGACCCGGTGCTCGAACAGCTCCCGCAATATCTGAGCGCCTCCGATCACCGCCCGCCCACCCCGATTCGCCTGGCCACTTTAGGCAACGACGCCGGAATTATCGGCGCCGCCGATCTGGCCCGCCAAGCAGCTTAGCTTTGCCCGCGCGTATTTTCTGCGCCGCGTTCGCGTTTATCGCGCCGCCACCGGCGCAGCCAGAGCGGTGCGGCAGAAAGGGTGAACAGGCCAGAAATTAGGAAGGCCGGGCCGTAGCCGAAAGAGTCGGTGATGGCCCCGGCCACTAGCGGGCCCAAGATTTGGCCCACGTCCCCAGCCGCCTGGAAAGCGGCCAGCACATTCGATGCTTCGCGGTCCCCCACCATATCCGCAATCGCCCCTTGCGCATTGGGCTGAATAAAGCCGGAACCAAAACCTGCACAAACGGCTGTGGCCAACAGCAAAGGCCAGCTCATCCACCCCATCCCCAGGGTGAACGTACCCGCGCATAGCAAACCAAACACCATGCCGGGCGCGCGGCCAAAACGATCCGAGAGCCGGCCCGAAAACAGTAAAGCCACCCCATTACCCGCCGCGAAAGCCGCCAAAACTGCGCCGCTCAACCACGCCGGCCCGGTAGCGAACGACGCCGCGAACAACGGCACCAAAGAATTACGGACCCCCAAATTGGTCCAGGCTTGCACGAACTGCGTGTAACAACAATGCCAGAAAAGCCGGTATTTCATGGCCGCGCGCAAGGTTAAACGCGGGCGGTCAGCGGCGTCGGCACCGGCAACATCGGCCCCAGAACCACCGGCACCAGAACTTTCGGCACTGGCAACACCGGCATCGGCAACGCTGCTCGCAGAACCAGCATCACCTGTATCCTCCGCACCAGCCGGCGCACCACCCGTTACCGCGCCGTGCCGCGTGGCATACCCCACCACAAAGGAGGCGATGAATAGCGCTACCGCATACAAAATGAACGGCGCCCGCATTCCTAGCGGTGCCAGTAAAGCGCCGAGCGCCGGGCCCACGATGCCACCGATCAGGAAGGCCCCGGAATAGGCGGCGGAGGCGCGCCCGCGGCCACCGGCTGGCGCGTACCGGATAATCAAGGCCAATGCCGCTACCGTGAACATTACCGAGCCCAAGCCGCCCAAGCCGCGCAATATCAACAAGGTCGCGTAATTTGGGGCAAATGCGCAGGCCAGTGAGGAAACAGCGACGATAGAAATCCCCGTCATGTAGGCCTTGCGCTCCCCCACCGTAGAACTGACCTTCCCGGAAAGTGGGGCACCGAGCAAGCGGAAGAAAGCAAATACTGAAACTACCGCATTGGCGGCGAATATGGAGACCCCGAAACTTTGCGCATAATTTGGCAAAACCGGTGCCACCACGCCGTAACCGACGGCAATAAGGAAAGCTGTGCAGACTAAGACCCAAATTTGACGCGGAAGTTTCACAGCTCCTACCTTACAGATCACCTGATCGCCTACAGTTTTAAACATGAGTCAAAATGTTGGCGGGCGGCGGTACGATCCCGGCGCTGATCATGATTACCGGTCTATCACGGAGGTTTCCAGCTACGCGGAAGCTGAACATATTATCGACACGCTCTCGGATGCGGGCTTCCCTATTCAGAATGCGCGGATCGTGGGCGTAAATCTAGAGTCCGTGGAACAGGTAACCGGGCGGATGACCACTTTGCGCGCGGGCGGTATGGGTGCTTTAAGTGGCGCACTGTGGGGCGCGTTCATCGGCCTATTCTGGGTGCTGTTTATGCCGCAAGTAGCTGGGCAGGCACTGCTCATGGGCGCCGGTGTGGGCGCGATTTTAGGCGGTATTGTGAACGCGGTGGCGCAGAAACTGCAAGGTGGGCGGCGCGATTTTGCTTCCGTGCGCACTACCCGCGCCAATAGCTACGAGATTCAGATCCGCTCCGCTTTCGTACACCAGGCCTATATGACGCTCGCCCAGGCGGGAATTACTACGTTCTAGAACCGGCGGGGATTACTACGTTCTAGCACGGACGGGGATTACTACGTTCTAGAATCGGGAAGGAAAAATACTCACCCCTAAACTGAGGAAACTAACAGTACCGCTACCGCGCGTGGCGGTACCTGAGAATGGATGCATACGCATGGTGCAACACTTTGATATCGCCGCTCCTATTTCTAAACTGCCTGATGGCACTATCAAACAACGCAATCCTTTTTCGGGAACCCAAGTGTGGACGGTTCCGGGGCGTGCCGACCGGCCTTTACGGCTCGACGCCGTAGAGTCGGGGCCGCTTAGCGGCGAGCCCGGCAAATATTGCGCTTTTTGCGCGGACCGTGTGCTGGAAACTCCGCCCGAAAAATCGCGGATTGATGCGCAGGGCAATATCACCCGCAATGTGCCGGTAGACGTGCTAGCAGATCCGTGGGAATTCCGCCGCATTCCCAACCTGTTCGAAATCGTGCCCTATTCGTATTGGACGGAAAACTACGGGTACACCATGCCTTCTGCGGCGCGTGAGCACATGGAGCGCTATGTGGCTGATCCGGCGGGCCGGGCGCACGTACTTTCCGTACAAAGGCAAAAGGCACTGGCTTCGAAAATGCCGGAAGAAACCTGGAACGAGCTTTCCGAGCGGGAAAAACTAGACCTGGCAGAACCCTTCTTTGGGGGCGGGCACGATCTGATCGTGGCACATGATCACTACCTGCCCGGCGCTACCGACCGTAGCCAACGTTTCAGTTCCGGCACTATGACGCCCGAACAGCACTATGCCTACATGAAGATTACGGCGGATGCGATGGCCCAGTTGTATGCACAAAACCGCTACGTGAAATACGTGCAAGTGTTCCAAAACTGGCTAAAACCGGCCGGAGCTTCCTTCGACCACCTGCACAAACAGCTAGTCTCTATAGATTCGCGTTCCGTCAACCAACAGTACGAAGTGCCGCGCATCCGCGAGAACCCGAATATCTTCAACGAATACGGGCCAGACTATGCGGGCTACCAAAACCTGGTGATCGCTGAAAATGAGCATGCCGTGGCCTATGCCGGTTTCGGCCACCGCTACCCCACCTTGGAAGTGTGGTCCCGTTCCGAAGCTCAGCAACCGTTTGATCTGAGCGAGGCCGAATTCCGCGATGTTTCCGACCTCGTGCACGCCATGCACGCCGCCACCGGCCCAGACGTACCCACAAACGAGGAGTGGTATGCCAAATCGATTGATATGGACGTGCCAGCCCCTTGGCGCGTGCTCATCAAATGGCGCGTTTCCACCCTGGCCGGCTTCGAAGGCGGAACCAAGATTTACGTGAATACAATCGACCCGTGGTCGCTACGGGATCGGGTGGTGCCGGTGCTGCTCGAACTGCGCGCGGAAGGTAAACTCGCGCCCGGTATCTCCATCGCCACCGAATGCACCTGCGAAGTCAATTCTTTGCGATACGCCCGCGGGTATGTAGCGTAATATTCACATATGGAACTCACTATTGCGGGGAAGGAAATCTTCCCACTCAATTTAGGTACTAACCCCTTTGGCTGGACGGCTACCGAGCCGGTTGCCTTCGATATTTTGGATGCTTATGTGGAGCGCGGCGGGAACTTTTTGGACACTGCCGATAGCTATCCTTCGTGGTACGACGGCGAAGGCGGCGCCTCCGAAAAGATTATTGGCGATTGGTTCAAGAAATCGGGCAAGCGGGAACAGATCGTGCTGGCCACCAAGGTGGCAGGTAAGCCGAGCCGTTAAGGCCTGGCCCGCGCGAATGTGCAGGCCGCCGTCGAAGAATCTTTGACGCGCTTAGGCGCGGATTATATTGACCTGTACTATTTGCACTACGACGATCCGGAAGTGCCCGTAGCCGAGCAAGTGGAAACTTTCGAGAAGCTCGTGGAAGCCGGGAAGATCCGCGCGATTGGGCTTTCGAATTTCACGCCGGAACGGATGCGGGAATGGTTCGAGCTGGCCGATACGAAACCGGTTGCCTTGCAGGTGCAGTACAGCCTTTTGCATCGCGCCGAATTTGAGCAGAGTTTCCTGCCGCTGGCACGCGAATACAATGCTGCTACTTTCTCTTATTTCGCTTTAGCTTCCGGGATGCTGACCGGTAAATACCGGAAGGCGGAAGATTTGGACGGGGTGAAGCGGCAAGATATGACTTCCGGTTACGTTTCCGCCGAAGCTTTCCACGTGGTGGATGAGCTTGTGGCGGTTGCGGAAGAGGTAGGGGCTGCTCCCACCACGGTGGGGCTCGCCTGGCAGCTTGCCCGAGGCGTGACGGCGCCGATCGCCTCCGTTTCCAAGGTTTCCCAGCTCGATGCGCTAATGGCGGCGCCGAAGCTGGAACTTAGCGAAGCCCAGTTGGACCGGCTCACCCAGGCCTCCGCGCACTTTGCATAGAAGATAGCTAGACGCGGGTGGGCCAGCGCGCGCGGGCGCGGAGTGCACGCGGGGTGGACCAGCGCGCGCGGGCGCGAGGCGTTTCAACGCGCCTCTACGCCGATCTTTTACGCTTCCACGGCGCGGGCGCAGAAGTTTTTGCGGGCGAGTTTAAATCCGCCGAGTTCGAAGATGCTCCGGGCGTGCGTATTTGTGGAAACCAGTGGGACTGACATAAATCGCACGCCCCGGAAGCTCATAGCAATAGCAATTTGGGCCAGGGCGGCACGTGAATAGCTACGCCCGCGGTAGTCCTGGTACACCACTAGGCTCCACACTCGCACGCGCGGCCCGTCCTGTTGTGCCCACATACCCCCAACATCCCGGCCGTTCACCACGATCGCAAACAGTTCGTGGCCGGGAGTGGAAACGCCGTCGGAAAGTTGGTGGTGTGCTCGCAGCAAAGCTCGTTTTTTAAGTTCCGGATAGGTTTTATCCGGATGTGTACCCAATTGTTGTTCGGCCAGCTCATCAGAAGTTATTTCGAGGAAATCGCGCAGTTCCCGGCTGGTCATCGTCCGTAGCGTGACGTCTGGCGTGCCAGCGGGAACCACGGCAATGGAAGGTAAAGCGGCGGCCATTTCGATCGAACGGAGCCGGTGCGGGCAGGCGGCAAGTATTGGATCGGCATCCGTGCAACCCGCGAAAGTGGAAATCGTGAATTCTTTCCCGCCGGTAGCTTCCCGCAAAGCTGGTAGCCACGGTTCAGCGGCCTCCACCCGGGCATCGCGCACCGTTAAACGTTTTTGCGAGGAAATCCAAATCCATTGGGAAAGATCCGCATTGACGAAAGTCCTATCGTCGCGCGGTAAGCCGACGCGAAACTCATCCCGTAGTTCAGTGGCGAAAGCCGGCCCTGAAACAGCGTCTAAAAGCCCGGCGCGTTGCCGAATATTCGTGGCGTGTGCGAGGGCGCGCTCAGCCCATTCCGCCACCTCCGCCGGAGTTATTTCTCGGACCATACCCGCTAGTCTACTCTGTCGGGGCTTTGGGCCCATAGCTCGCCGTCACGCATTTGCAGGACGCGGCCCGCGACTGTTTCCGCTTCCTCTTCATTATGTGTTACGTACACCGCCGTGGTGCCCGTGGCGGCCAAACGTTGCCGGATAAAAACCGCGAGTTCCCCGCGCAGTTGCGAATCCAGTGCGGATAGAGGTTCGTCTAAAAGGACGACGCGCGGGGCCGGGGCCAAAGCTCGCGCCAGCGCTACCCGTTGTGCTTGGCCCCCAGAAAGCGTGGTAATAGGCCGCCTCTCGTAACCTTCGAGGCCAATAATGGCCAACCAGCGAGCTACTTCTTCCCGCACTTGGGCGGCCGGCAAATGTTTTTCAATCCCGTACGCGATATTGCGGTCCACATTCCGGGTGGGGAAAAGCTGGCCGTCTTGGAACACCATGCCCACGCCGCGCTTATGGGTTGGTGTACGAGTAATATCGACGCCGTTGATCCGCGCGCTCCCCGTGGTTTCTTCCAAACCAGCAATTCCGCGTAGCAGCGAAGATTTACCCGAACCGGAAGCTCCTAGTAAGGCCACGGTTTCCCCCGTTTTTACGGTGAGTTCCACGCCGCGAACAGCCACAAAACCATCCGGATAGCGTACCGAAAAATCCTGTAACTCAAGCATCTTGGCTTTCTCCTTCCCGCAGGTGGTTAGTGTTTGTGCCGGCACACCGCGCGCCGGCTGACTGGGCACTCGCCGGCTGGGCATTCACCGGCTTGACACTCGCCGGCTGGGCACTCGCCAGCTGGGCACTGGCCGGCTGGGCACTCGCCAGCTGGGCACTGCCGAGCCGCACACTCGCCGGCTGGGCACTGCCGAGCCGCACACTCGCCGGCTGGGCACTGCCGAGCCGCGCGCTGGCCGGTTGGGCATTCACCGACTGGGCACCAGCGCGTGCGGTAGCGGGCGCCACTACTCGCCTTCTGTTCTCCGCGCCAGCGGGCCGGCGAGTGCTGAGGCTTTCGCAAAGGAGCATGAGCCCGCCGCATAGCCCGCCCAGGATTACGGAAGCGGCCATGGCCATTCCGTAGTTGCCGGGCCCGGGCCGATTAATTAGACGTTCGATCAATACCGGCAAGGTTTGGTTGGTGCCGGTGGCCAAAAATGAGCTGGCCCCAAATTCGCCTAGTGCTACCGCGAGGCCAAAGCCGGCGGCAACGCCGAGAGCTGGGAGCGCCATCCGTGCGTCTACCGTCAAAAAACTGCGGACCGGGCCGGCACCAAGGCAAGCCGCAGCTTCCCGCAGGCGCGGATTAATTGCCCGTAACACCGGGAGCATGGCCCGCGTGACCAACGGCAAAGCTACTACCGCTTGTACTGCGGGAACCAAAATCTGGGTATTTTCCACCGCCAAACGCAAGGTCAAGAAAGTGCCAAAACCCAAGGTCACCGCAGAAATCCCGAGCGGCATCAAAGACAGGCCTTCCAGCGCCTGCCACCACCACTGCCCGATCCGCCCGCGCCGCACTTGCGGGCTGTTCTGCCTGTGCTGCCCGCGTTGCCCGCGCCGCGCCGGCGGCGGGTTGTTTGCCACCCCACGGGAGAGCACAAAAGCAAGAATGGCACCGATGATTAAGGCCATCGCCGCCGCCCCGAGCGCCGCCCGCACCGAATTCCACAGCGCTTCAAGCACGCTAATCCCGCCCGCCGCGGCCCGCGCCAAATCCGTGTAATTAGCTAAACTCCAGGCCGGGCCACGCCGCAAAGACGCCAACACCAAGTTAGCGATGGGCACGGCGAGGAGGAATACCAACGCAAATCCGGTAATGGCCAGCGCTGGTACATCGGCCCGGCCCGGCCGGCGCAGCGGCCGGCGCCGCAAAGCCAAGGGGGTACGGTTGCGGAAATAGTTCGCTACGGCCACGGCCACTAGCACCACCACTAGTTGCAGGGCCGAATAGATGGCCGCGGATTCCAGATCGAGAAAAGTGTTGGTCTGCGTATAAATCTCGGTTTCCAAAGTGCCATAGCCGGGTGTTCCTAAAGTCCGCACCAAGCCGTAGGCGGTGGAACAAAAGAGGAACACCATGGCGCCGGCCGCGGCAATGGCCGGAGCCAGTTCTGGCAAAGTGACGGTGAAAAAGGCGCGGGCCGGGCTGGCACCGAGCGTACGTGCGGCGTCGTTATGAGGAGGCAAAGTTTCCCACAGGGAACCGACGGTGCGTACTACCACCCCAAAATTGAAGAACACCATGGCGGCTACCACTGCCCAGGTAGTTTTGTCTAGGTGGAGGAAGCCGTAGGGGCCGGCCGGGCCGAGGAGGGCGCGGAAGGCCACGCCGACCACGACCGTGGGCAGCACGAAGGGGATCATGCTAAGCGCCCGCCAGAAACGGCGGCCGGGAAGGCGTAACCGGTACAGCACGTACGCGCCAGGAATGCCGAAAAATAGGGAACCGATGGTGCCCGCGGCGGCCATCCACAAGGTTTGGCCAAAGATTTTCCAAGTACGCGGGTTGCTAAGAACGCTCGCCGCGGCCGCGTGGGCGCCGATCCCTTTGCCGAGCATGGCCAGTACCGGCCAGGCGAAGAAAGCCAGAAGGAAAACGCAGGGGAGCAACGAAATCCCGAATACGCAGGGGCGTGCCCAGCGCGGCCGGCCACTACGCCAGCCACCACCCCGGCCGCCACGCCAGCCACCACCCCGGCCGCCACGCCATCCGCCACCCCGGCCGCTACGCCAGGTGGTTGCGGCGTGGCAAGTATTTTCGGTATCGCGGTAGGCACTTGCACCGGCCTGGTCTGTGCTCGTGCCGGTACTCACCGCCCGGCCACCTCCCGCCAGTCGCGGATTAGTTCGGCGCGGTTTTGCCCGAAGGTTTTCGGGTCGGTTTCGATCGGGTTAGTTACTCGCGGGGCATACTTCTCCCACGCTTCCGGTAGTGGCACATCGGCCACCGGGTACATGTACATATTCGGGGCGATCGCCGCTTGTACGTCCGGGCTCAAAAGGAAATCAATAAAGGCCTGCGCACCGGTAGGATTTTTGGCTCCGCGCAGTACTCCGGCATATTCGGTTTGCCGGATGCAGGTTTGTGGCAAATTGCCGGTAGCCCCATCTTCGGCCGCCGGCGAGCTCGAATAGGAAACTACGAGCGGATATTCCCCACTCCCCTTAGCCGAAAAATCGGCGTTATAAGAATCCGCCCAACTTTCCTCTACCAGGGTGCCGCCCGCGAACAACTGCTGCCAGTATGCGCGCAAGGCTTCCCGATCCTGGCCGGTATATTCGGCGGTGGCGGCCAAGAAAGCCAAGCCTGGCGAAGAAGCCGCCGGGTTGGTGGTAACCAGCAGTTTTGCGTACTGCGGCTCAGCTAGATCCGCAAAAGTTTCTGGCACTGCCAGATTATTATCGGCAAACCACTTTTTGTCATAGTTCACGCATACTTCCCCATGGTCGATAGGGGTGAGTTTGCCATCCAGTTGCGCCGGGTGCTGGCCGGTAGGCGCGGCACTATCTTGATCCGGCGTAGTGGCGGCGGTATTCGCGGTGCCGGCTGTACCCGCAGTGGCAGCGCTATTCGCAGTGCCGGAGGTATTCGCGATGGTAGCTAATGCCGCGGGCGTATAGGGTTCGAGCACGTTGGCGTCGAGCGCCTGGTAGGCAGTGAACGTATCGATGCCGTACACGGCGTCGGCAACCGGCTTGCCCTCCGCGAGCACAAGCTGGTTGACCACGGTACCAGCATCGCCAGGCGCTGTGAGCACCACGCGGGACCCGCTCTCTTCTTCAAATTTAGAGATCAGTTCTGGCGGTACATTGAAAGAATCGTGCGTCATCACCGTGACGACGCCGGCCTTGCCTCCATTTTTGTTTTCATTCGTGCCAGGCACGGGAGCATTTTCGGAAGTGGTGGGGTTTTGGCCATTTGTAGTGCCGGCCGTATTTGTGTTCCCACTGCATCCGGCCAGAGCGAGCGTGATAACGCTCAACAGTCCAGCAATTTTGGTTAAGGCGCTGGCTGTAAAGGTACCGGTTGTTAAAGTGCTCGTTGTTAGGGCACTGGTTGGTTTACTTGGTTTATGTACGCGACGTACCATTTTCCTCCGTCCTTTCCGGAAAAGGTTGGAGGGCCCCACATTTGCTTGCCGCCTGAAGATGCGCCCGCGTTTTACTTAGACGCCGCCAGGACGCACCTAAGACGCAACTTAGACGCGGCCAGAGCGCGGCCAGAGCGCGGCTAAGCACAGCTCAGAGGCGACTAGACGCAGCTAAGGTGCCGCTTTAGACGCAACCAAAACACGCGACCAAGACGTAGCTAAGGCACGCAACAAATGCGGGGGAGAGAAATCTCGACTCCCTTCGCCGGCATGACCCGGATCAGGTTCGAGGGTCTGCGTTCTTTCGCACTCTCAGCGCCTACCGTGGCGCTCCCCTGTCGTTTCGATGTTTCTCTATTGTAGCCCGCCTGATGAGAGGCGCAAGAGCTGGCTATTTAGGCTTGGGCGCGATCCAGTACCGGGCCGTACCACTGGGCAGCCTTGCGCTGGCATAGTTGCGAAACCAAGGTAGCAACGCCCGCGGAGACCACGGCGAAAGCAACCGCTTCGACGATCGGCACTTCAATATCGTCAGACTTGGGCGATTCCTTGCCGAACGTGGCCTTCCAGGCCACGTCCACTACGCGGTTTGCTACAGCTCCGGCCACAAGGCCCACTCCGGCGCTCACAACTTTCCATCCGATATCCACGTTTACTCCTACCCTCACGTACCTGTATGCGCATGTGACGGCGGGCCACATCAGCCCCGCGCGGCGCACACCGTTCAGGCTTAAAACTACCGCGTTCCCGGCCACAGTTCACCTGTCAGCCTGGAAGTTCTTTCCCAGCTGGCAGGTGCACTCTGCCGGATAGTTTCTACCTGGCAGGCAGCTTCCATCAGGCAGGCAGCTTCCATGAGTTTCTATTTGCTTTTATCTGCCGGTAGTTTTCGTTACCAACCCGTTAAAGCTCAACAGCTCAACTTGTACATATCGCTACTGCTTTTACTTGGTGAGTGTTCGGGCTGAGCTGGTGCTATTTGGTAGCTGGCCGGTCCGGGCTGGTCGGGCGTCCCGGACCAACGTGCCGGGCACGAATGCGTAGCTTGCGCCCCTCGCGCTCATTCCTCCGATTTACCGCCCGCAAGGCCAGCAAGGAGGCGATGAGGGCAATAATGCCTACTGCACCCAAAATAAATTGCCACACCGGAACGCCTGCGCCGCCCACATCAGCACCATCCTTACTACCAATGACGGTGCCGGGCGCAGATATTTTTTCCTCACCAGAATTAGGGGCCGCGGTATCGCAAACTTCGTCTGTAAGTTCCAAATTTTCCCAGGTAAGGGTGCGTACGATCCGCGTTTCATCTCCTGCGGTGAGAATAACGTTGATCGGATTATCCGGAGTGATAGTAACCGTGCCTGAAACTACTTGCCCGTTTTGTTCATAGTGGATCCCGGAAACTTCCGGGAGTACAACTTGATCCTCATCTTTTCCGCAGGAGTCCACAAGTCCAAGGGAAAGCGGGAAGGAATCAGTTGTAGCGGCCGGTTGGGATGGCCCCGGATTGGGATCGGCCTGCGCGCTGTGCGGCAGAAAACTTGCCGCCACCAAGATAAGCGTGACAAACAAGCCTGCTATGAGTGTGCCCATGCGCATGAAACTCTTGCTGCCAATAATTCTTCCCCGGTCAGAACGGGAAGCAGTAATACTGGAGCTAAAGGACCCATTTATAAAACACAAAGTGCATTTCCTTCTGTCAAAAAAGCCGGCCCCGATCCTAAGATCAGGGCCGGCATTCTCGCACTAATTTAGAAGATATTAGGCATTACTTCTTGCGGCGGGAGTAAGCGAAGGCGCTCACACCAATCGCAGAGAGCAACGCGGCCGCACCGGCGAAACCAGCGATATCCGCACCGGTCTTCACCAGCTTCTTCTTGGCGTCAGCCTTCGGCTTGGAAACCTTGGGATCAGCCTTCTTCTCAACCTTCTTATCGTCCTTAGCCGGATCCTTTACGGCATCCTTAGCCGGATCCTTCACTTCGTCAGCCGGGGCTTGAGTTTCCTCAGCAGACGGAGCGGTGCCCTCTTCAGTGGTGCCCTCTTCGGTCGTACCTTCGGTCTGTTCAGACTGGTCCGCATCGCACGCGAAGAAGTGACCCCATACCGGTTCTTCTTCCACGGAAGCAAGCTTGTAACCAGGATCAGCCTTGGCCTTTACCAGGAATTCGCCGCCGCAAGCGCCAACAGCAAGTTCCTGACCGTGCCAATCCGGATTTACCTTGGTCCAGCCTTCAGCACCCGGAGCCTTGAACCAGTAGTTGACGTGGTCAACCTTGGCAACCCGGAAGGTGTCATTTTCCACGCCCGGCTTGTCGGTGAACCAAACAACAACATCGCCATCAACCGGAATCAGCTTCGGAGCAGCGAGAGTCCAGGTGTGCTCCTTGATCGGAGCGCCATTGGTGGGGGTGTAACCGAAGTTGGCGTCATTGGTAATAACACCCTTGACTACAACATCACCCTCACCAACGGAGTAACCGTCCTTGTCACCGCTCTTGATCGTGAAGGCTTTACCGGTAAAGGGCTTAACCGTGTATTCAATTTCGACACCTTCGATGGAAGGAACCCGAATATCGCGGTTTACACCGTCCGTGGTGACGGTAGGCATAGCCTCGTTAAGGCCAACAGTTACAGGCTTCTTAGCTTCCTGCTTCTTTTCCGCTTCCTGCTTCTTTTCTGTTTCCTGGTTGGCCGCTTCCTGGTTGGCCTGCTCCTGCTGAGCAGCTTCGGCGTTCGCCTTATCCAACTGAGAACGGTCAACTTCGAGCGTCCAGGTAGCTTCCTTCACCGGTGCTCCGTTGGTCGGAGCCAGGTAGAAGTACTCTTCACCCTGAATAACGGCCTTGACTGCAACACTGGTGGCTTCGCCCAGCGAATAACCACTCGGATCACCATCCGTGATGGTGAATTTCGCGCCAGTATCAGTCATGACGGTGTAGACAATCTCCGCATTTTCAATGTTCGGCACCTTGATGTCCATATTCGGAGCATTGACCACAACGGTCGGCATGGCGGCGTTTTCATTAATCTGATCGCCAGGCGCTGCAAACGCAGCCGGAGCGTTAGCTCCAAAAGCGAGTGCTACAGCGGCAATAGCGCTGAGCCCCCCCCCTGCAAGCGTGGCGATCTTACCCTTCACGTTCTTCGACATGTTCCCTCCTTGATTGAGACGGGTAAGTCCAATGCAAATAGAGCTTAGCAACTATCCTCAAGCCTGGGCTATGGTGCGCGAAATGGCGGATCAGCGGGAAAAGGTCGGGCCTTAAGTCCTCGGGGGGGGTGCTGTAGCTTTTCCAAAACTTCTCCAGCCACCTCGTAGAATGCCATTACTATTTAATCTCGGAAATTGTTCGAGGTACGCTTTATTAGCACGATTTATAACATACAATTTCGCGGTACGCTCACATACACCGTGACGCACTACGCATTATCTCTTAGGTGCCGTTCCCCACTTCGTGACACGAAAAGTGGCCGGCTTATTCGGCCGGCCACTTAGAAATACATTTTCCCAACCGGGAAGCAGCATCGTTTTTTATTTCCCGTCCGTCTCAGTTTCGTATTCGTGGCGGAAACGCATGTCTTCACGCAGTTCGTCGATCGTCATATTTTCGGTGTCTACCCGCCCGGTGCGATATCCGGTACGCGAGAGCATGTGGGCGGAGATCGGCGAGGTCATGAGTTGGAACATGATCACCAAGATCAGCGTCCACGTTACAGAAACATCTCGCACGAAGAAAATAGCACCAATCAGGCACAAAATTAGCGATAGCACCTGCGGCTTAGTAGAAATATGGAGCCGGGCCATCATTTCGTCATAACGAAACATACCGATAGAGGCCACCAAAGTTAGGGAACAGCCCGCGATCAAAAAGAGCGCGCCGACCACATCCCACACAATATTCCAGGTCATTTTGAGTCCTCTCCGTGCGTTCCTTGGGAGCCTTCACTTCCTCGCGCTCCCGGCGTTCCTGGGGCCCCTTCGCTTCCTCGCGCTCCCGGCGTTCCTGGGGCACCTTCGCTTCCTCGCGCTCCTTGGCTGTCACGCGCTCCCCGCGCGCCTCGTGTTCCGTGCGTTCCTTGGGTTCCCGGTTTGCTCGCAGCTTCCCCGCTCCCACTTTCGGCGCTTACCGGCACGTAGTCCGTGGCGGCGTCGTCAATATCTGGGTTGTGGGCCGGGGCGGCATCTTCGGCTTCCGGGTTGTCGGTGCCGGTTTCTGCGGCTTGCGCGGCCTGTTCTTTGCGAAGCTCGCGCGGATCTACCGGGTCGAGGGGCCGGGTGAAGCGCGCTACGGTTACGGATCCGAGGAAGCCCACCACGGCGACGACGATAAACACCGCCAACAGATCCGTCCGCCGCGTGAGGCTGGCCAGCAGGGCAATGGCGCTCATCATGATGGAAGCCATGACGTCTAGCGAGTTTACGCGGTCGAGCGCGGTGGGGCCTTTTTGGATCCGTACCAGTACCAAAAGCGCGGAAATGAACAGCATCACCGCGCAGATCCCGATTACGATCGTCAGTGCATTCATGCGGCCTCCTCGGAAGAATCAGGGGCGAAGGGCGTGGGAAGGCGCCCGGCCTTCGGGGAGGCACCAGGCACGAAGCCCGCGGCCACGAGTTCCCGGCCGGAAGCTAGCGCGCGCAACACTCGTTCTTCGAGGTCGAGTACAGATTTGTGCGCGGCGGAAACGCCTCCCGCAAGTTCGACGTCGAACACGTGCACGTACAGGGTGCCCGTATCGGCATCGGTATCAATCACCAGGGAGCCGGGCACCAGGGTGGACATGCAGGAGGTGAGGAACAGGTAGAGATCGGATTGGGAACGTAGGCGTACGCGGATCACG
The DNA here is from genome assembly GCF_900618115.1 of Actinobaculum suis. NCBI lineage: Bacteria > Bacillati > Actinomycetota > Actinomycetes > Actinomycetales > Actinomycetaceae > Actinobaculum > Actinobaculum suis. Next base: position 308,393 of record NZ_UYIO01000001.1, on the reverse strand, counting down.
GCGCCGCGCGGTTCTTTCCGCTTGAAAATGAACCAGGCCATTTGGGTGGAGGCCACCACGAGGTCTTTGAAAAAGATGGCGAAGAGGCGTATCAAAGCGCGCGGGCGGAAACGGGCGTCGTAATCGGTGGCGGGGAATGGGGATATTTCGGTTACCAAAAGCGCGAGCGCGAAACCGGCCACTACGTTGCCGGCGCTCACCTCGCCCCACAGTAGGACCCACACCATGGTTAGCCATACCAAAAGGCCGAGCGAGGCCTTGGGGAATCTCCCGCCGCTGCGGGTGGCGATACGGATCGCTTCATTTGCTCTACTCATCGCGTTTCACCTCCGTTGGACGCGGTAGTCGGCGCCGGGCTGGGCGTGCTGCGCGGCGTTTTGCTGGGTTTACCGGTGGGGCCACTTTGGGTGGGTTCATCCCCGAAGGGGAATTTCACCGAGGGGGTGGCGCCCGGTTCGGGTGTGGGCACGGGATCTTTTTCGGCCACTTCCGGGGAGATGCCCGAACCTCGTTTATAGTCTGGTAAGACGGCCGAAATATACGGGGTGCGTTGCAGTAGTTCGGTGGCGGCGCCGTCGGTAAAACTGCGAATCGGGGCCGCGCAAACGGTAATTGTGAGCATTAGCGCTACCAGCCCGGAAGCGGTAGCCACCATACCGCCCGGGTAGGCGCGGTCGGGCAGTTCTTCCGGTGCTTCTTGCCAGAAGGCCATATTCCACACCCGGATCACCGCATACAAGGTAAGGAGCGAGGTGATCAGCCCGGCGGCGATTAGTGCGTAGTCGAGCCCGGTGGCCCGTTCCGCGGAGGCTTCAATAAGCCCGATTTTGCCGAGGAATCCGGAGAATGGTGGGATTCCGCCCAGGGATATGGCGGGCAGGAAGTAGAGAACCGCTACCACCGGAGCTGCCTTCATGATCGAACCGAGTTTCACCAACGACGTCGTGCCTGCTACCCAGCCGATCAAACCGACCACCAAGAACAGTGCTGTTTGCACCACGATGTGGTGGATGGCGTAAAAGATCGTGGAGGAAAGCCCGGCGGCGTTACCAATCGAAACTCCCCAAATGAGGTAACCGATGTGGGAAACCAGGGTGAAGGAGAGGAGGCGTTTAGCGTTTTCTTGGGCGATGGCGCCGAGGATCCCCACCACCATGGTGACGATCGCGAAAACGCCGAGCACGGTATCGAGTTTTCCGCCGGGGAAGAGCAGGAACTGGGTGCGAATAATCGCGTACACCCCCACTTTGGTGAGCAGGCCCGCAAATACGGCGGTCACCGGCCCGGAAGCAGTGGGATACGAATCCGGCAGCCAGGCGGAAAGCGGGAAGATCGCGGCTTTCAGGCCGAAAGCTACCAGGAACATGACTTGCAAAATTAGGCGTATCCCGGGATCGATTTCGGGCAGTTTTATGGCGAGGTCCGCCATGTTTACGGTACCTACGGCCGCGTACGTCATTCCCAAGCCGGCCAGGAAAATCATGGAGGAAACGAGGGAGACGATCACGTACACCGAACCGGAACGCATCCGTTCCGAAGTGCCGCCCATGGTGAGGAGCACGAAGGAAGCGGTGAGCAACATTTCGAAGCCCACGTACATATTGAAAAGGTCACCGGTAAGGAAGGCGTCGGAAACACCGGCGGAAAGGATCATGAAGGCCGGGTAGTAGACGGCGGTGGGGGCGCCGCGTTCGCCGTCTGCCACGCCCTGGAAAATCGAGTAGATAAGTACCAGGAGGGTGACGGCTACCGAGGTGGCGAGCATGATCGTCGAAAGCCGGTCTGCTACCAGAGAGATACCTACCGGGGCGGCCCAGTTGCCGACGTCGAGCACCACCGGACCATCTGCTGAGCCAATGAGCAAAATAATCGAGGTGACCAAGACAATGCTCATTATGGCTACGGACGTCCAGGCTTGGGCATTGCGCCGGCGCCCCAAAACGAGGAGCACGCCCGCCGCAAATAGCGGTAGGACGATCGGCAAAGGGAGAAGTAATGCTACGTTCATCGCCGCCCTTCCGTGCCGCGGGTTGCATCCGGATTAGAAATAACGCCTTGCCGGCGCACCCACCGGCGCACCACGCGGCCGGCGGGTTTGAAGAAACTTTCCGAACCTTCGGTTTCATCCCGGAACTCTTCGGAAGTTTGTTCCAGATCGGTACCAGCCTCGGACCTTTCGTCTACGTGCCCGCTGATTTCGGAGCGCAGGGCGATGGCGCGATCTTCTACGTCGTCACGCACTTCGTCGTTATCCCGCAACTGCCAAGTGCGGTAGGCCATGGCGGCCAGGAAGCCCGTGGTGGCCAAGGTAATCACGATCGAGGTGAGCATCATGGCCATCACCAGCGGATCCGACCACGAATCTGGTTGGCTTTGCTCCACGAAAGGCGGGTTACCGGCCCGCCCACCCGCGATGAGGAACATAATATTCACCCCGTTGCCCAGGCAGGAAATGCCGAGTACCACGCGGGTGAGCGAACGCTCCATAAGCAGGTAGACACCAACCGCGACCAGCACGCCGCACATAATGACGAGAGTAAGTGAACTAGTCACGGTTTCCTCCTGTTTCGCTGGGGGTGGGTTCGGTGGGCGCGCTACCTTTCGCGGTTGGAGCGGCAGACGCGCTGTTCGCTCCGCGGTTAGGCGCCACCGCTGCGGGCGCGCTACCGTTCGCGGTTGCCGTAGCGGTCGCCTTCGCGGGCGTGCCGCCAGCGCTACCGTTCGCGCCGCTACCTTTCGCGCGGAATGGGAGCGGCGAGTAGGTGCCCATGGTTTCGGCGCGCTGCCGCGCTTCTTCGTGTGATTGCATTTCTTCGCGCAGGTCTCGCCGGGAATCGGCGGCCGGTACTAGCCGCGGTTCGGTTGGCAAGAGCCCGGCTTCGCGTTCGCCGTGCCGGTCAATTTCGGCGCCCAAGGAACGCAAGATTTCGTGCACGAGCCCGAGCACCACCAGGTAAACCCCGGTATCGAAAACTAGTGCGGTAGTGAAATGCACGTCCCCGAAGATCGGGATGTTTAGGTCTACGCGCGCGGTTTGCAAAGGCGTGCCACCCAGCACGATCGGGGCCAGGCAGGCCAGGGTGGCAAGTGCCAGGCCAAAGCCCGTCAAATGCGCGGGCAGTACCGGCAAGCTCACGCCGAGTTCGAATCTGCCGCCGGCCAGGTAGCGCAATACCAGGGCAATACCGGCCAGCAGTCCGCCCGCAAATCCTCCGCCGGGCAGATTATGCCCGGAGAACAGGAAGAATAGGGAAACAATAATGATCGAATGGAATACCACGCGGGTGCCGATCTGTAACATGATCGGCCGGCTGGTGACGCCCGGGCGCCGGTCTGAAGCCAACCAGCGCCGGCCCCTCCCCTCTTTCCGTTCGTTTTCGTCCCGGCGCAGCGCGTGCATCAGGTAGCTTTGCGGATCGCGGGCCATTTCTTCTTGCTGTTGCTTCCGGTTTTCGTTGTAAAGGCCCAGTACGTTGCGAAGCCGATCGGTACCGCCGGCGCGGTCCCTAATAAAGAGGAGGGAAGCAATGCCGACGGCGGCTGCCACGATCACGGAAATTTCGCCCATGGTATCCCACGCGCGAATATCCACCAGCGTCACATTCACGATGTTTTTGCCGTAGCCGAAGCTGAAACCTTCCGCCGCGAAATTCTGCGAAACCGGGGCGTGTATGCGCGCGCCGGCCATGAGCATGGCCAGGCCGGCAAAGAGCACGCCTACTAATACTGACAAAGCGATGCGGCGCACCTGGAACCGGTGGCGGCGTCGGGAAGAAAAATAGATCGGCATGCGGCGCAAAACCAACACGAATACCACGAGGGTAAGGGTTTCGGAAAGCACCTGGGTGAGTGCCAAATCCGGGGCACCGTACAGTTCGTAGGTGAGGGCCACCGCGTACCCGGCCACGCCCATGAGGATCACGGCTTTCAGGCGGTGGCGGGCCCGGGCCGCCAAAATGGCGCCCCCGCAACCCACGATTGCTACCAGGGCTTGCACTGAACCATCCCACGCCCGCACGCCTTCCGGCAAAATCGGCGTTCCCACCGCGATCGCTACCAGCAGGCCGATCACGAGGGTCCAGAAAATCGTTTGTACATAGCCGGGCAGGGAACCGGTTTGGGTGCGGGAGGTGACGATCGTCGAGCCGCGTTCCAGCGAGGAAATAATCCGGTGGTAAATGCTTTCCATGGAAAGCGGGAAGCGGTGCGCGCGGCCCCACGCCGTCCACTGTTCCCGCACCGCAAAGATCGCAATCCCGGCGGCAATAATGGCGAGAGTCAGCACAAACGGCCCGGTAATACCGCTCCACAAATGTAGTTCGCCGTACGAACCGGCCGGCACGTACTGGTCGATATGTACGGAAAGGAATTTATTGAGCGGCTCGGTGGCCAAGCCGGCTACCAGCCCGAGCAGGGAAAGCACCGCAACGGGTATCACCATGACGTAGGAAGCGGGCCGCACCGGCGTCGGCGCTACGCCCGGTTTGCTCATAAACGCACCCCACCAAAAACGCAGACCATAGGCCACGGTGAGGGCCGAACCGGCGGCGATACCGAGGAGCACGAGCGTATCTGCCAGCGTGCCGCCCCACAGGTGGGTGAGCGCGGCTTCTTTGGCCACGAAAGCGGCAAAGGGTGGCAGGCCCATCATGGACATATCTGCCAGCGCCGCACAAATCGCCACCTTCGGCATTTGCTTACCCACGCCGGAAAGTTCGCGCAGGTCACGCGTGCCGGTGCATACGTCCACAACCCCCACGGAAAGAAATAGTGCGGATTTGAATAGCGAGTGGCCGAGCAGAAGCATCATCCCGGCAAGTAGCATCGTTGGTTCGCCGTAACCCACGAAAAGCATTATGAGCCCCAGCTGGGAAACCGTGCCGAAAGCGATTACCAGTTTGATGTCGGTTTGTTTGAGGGCCCGGTAGCCGCCCAGGAGCAAGGTAACGACGCCGGTTATCGTGACCAACCAATGCCACACCGGGTTACTCGCAAACCCGGGGGCGAAGCGTGCCACCAGGTAGACGCCGGCTTTCACCATGGAAGCGGCGTGCAAATACGCCGAAACCGGGGTGGGTGCGGCCATGGCCGCGGGCAGCCAGAAGTGGAAAGGTATGAGCGCCGATTTGGAAAGCGCGCCCAACAGTAGGAGCACAATGGCCGCGGTAATGAGGCCCGGCTGTTGCGGGGCGAGGCGGCCAGTTTGCGCGGCTTCAATTAGGGCCGCCGCGGAATAAGATCCACCTTCGGCCTCCCCTAAAATCGCAATGCCCGCAAGCATGGCGAGCCCGCCAAAAGTAGTGACCACGAGGGCCTGCACGGCGGCGCGGCGCGAAGAAGCACGGTCGGAATAGTGGCCGATAAGCAGGAAGGAACAAATGGTGGTGAGTTCCCAATACACGTATAGGGCCAGCGTGTTATCCGTGGTTACCAGGCCGAGCATAGCGCCCGCGAAGGCGAGGAAAATCGCACCGAACCGCCCCAGATAGGAAGCTTCCCGGCTGAAATAGCGTGCCGAGTAGAACAGCACGACCCCGCCCACTCCGGAAGCAATGAGCGCGAGCACGAGGGAAAGGACGTCGATCCGAATGTCTAAGTTGAGCCCGATTTGTGGGATCCACGGGATGTCTACGGTATAAAAATCGCCGCGGGCAGTACGGGGAATGAGCGTGAGAAGCCAAATGAACGCAGCACTCGGAATAAGTGAGAGCGCCGCAAAGCCTCCCCTCCCGCGGCTCATGATCAGCGGCGCGCACAGGGCACCTAAGAAAAATAGCGGAAGTAGAACTGGCATGGCCCTCCCAGTGCGTACATGGTGTGCGGTTTTATATGCGCTTTGCGTGCGGTTTTAGTGTTTTCGGTGTGCGGTGCTCCCAGGTGGTAGCGGAGCAAATTACCGTACCATTTTATGTGCAGAGCGCTTTGAAAGCCATAGTGTGTGAGAAGAAAAGGGTCTGGTAATTAGCTGGCAATTAGGCCGGAGCGTAACGTTAGGTGCACGTACGGGACGCCGCGGAAGTCGCCGCCGCGGCGAATGTTTCTAGGACAACGTTAGGTGCACGTGCGGGACGCCGGCACCCGGGAGCGCCGCGTTACGTTACTACCGCGCTACGTTAGTACCGCGCTACGCTAGTACCGCGCTACGTCACTACCGCGTTACGTTAGGCGGGGTCGAGCGGGTGGTTGCCGACGTCGATCCGGTGGAAATTAAGGTACGAACGCGAGGCGGTGGGGCCGCGCTGACCTTGGTACCGCGAACCTTCCGCACCGGCGCCGTACGGGCGGCGGGCTGGAGACGATAGCTGGAAGAAGCAGAGTTGGCCGACCTTCATGCCCGGGTAGAGGCGGATTGGCATCGTGGCGGTGTTAGACAGTTCGAGGGTCACGTGCCCGGAAAAACCGGGGTCGATGAACCCGGCGGTGGAGTGAGTGAGCAGCCCGAGCCGGCCCAGGGAGGACTTACCTTCCAAACGGGAGGCGACGCCGGGGCCGAGCGTTACTTGTTCGTAAGTAGAGCCGAGCACAAACTCTCCGGGGTGGAGCACGAAATCGCCATCGGCCGGCACTTCCACCAGCCGCGTGAGCTCTTCCTGCGGTTCGGCAGGGTCGATCACCGGATAGCGGTGGTTATCGAAAAGCCGGATAAAACGGTCCAAGTGAATATCGATGGACGAGGGCTGCACCATCTTCGGATCCCAAGGATCCAAAGTAATCTCGCCCGCCTTCACGTACTCGTAAATATCAACGTCAGACAGTAGCACGCCTTCGATTCTGGCACATTTAGGCCGTTTGTGGCCGCACGTTTCGAGGTGCGGGCGCGGCGTGTGCGGGCTGGGTGCGCGGGATGCGGGTTGGGCGCGCTGGACGTGGGCACTGGATTGCGCAAGACGACGGCGCGCGGAACGTGGGCGTAGGGCGTGCGCAACTACATTTTGCTCATTGGGCGGCGAACCGGTACACTCTTATCCCAGCGCGAGCTTTTAGCTGCGGCAGTAAGTTTCGATGGCTTTAGTGGCTATTCGAGCTGGGCAGCGGTTTTAGCTCGTTGCTCGTTGCAGTTTTACTGCTTGCGGGTGTAGTTCATCGGTAGAACGGCAGCTTCCCAAGCTGCAGAGGCGGGTTCGATTCCCGTCACCCGCTCCACTATGACGTCGCATTTGATAAGGCCGGGGTTGCGTTTAGCGAGTATGCCCTAAGGGGCCTAGATCTCGGCAAGCGTCGGCGAGTTCGTGTTTTCCCTAGTCAGAGCGTTGGCGGGTTGAGCGACGGCTAGTTACGGGCATGAAAATGCCCGCCTCATATGAGGCGGGCTCAGCTATGCGGAACAGTTCTACAGGTCGATGGTGATCCTGCGCCCGTCGCGGAAGAAGAACTCAATGGCCTCTCCCCTGACGATGGCGTGGTCGATCAAGGCTGTCCACTGGGTTGGCTGGAACGCGCTAATCGGTGCGCTTGAGAGTTGGTCGTATGCCGTGAGCAAGGCCTTGTGTTTGACTTGGCGCTCGTTGATCTGCGTCTCCAGGTTCGTCAATCGGTTGGTGGCGTGGTTATTGTCGGCCTCGATGCGTTTGATCTGTTTGGTGTACTCGTCTTGGTCGGTAGCAACATGCTGTCAGTAGCGCCCTTAGTGCGCTTTGAAGGATTGCTCGCGGTGGCATTGAGCTTCGATGCATCGAGATGAATCAGGGGGTCAAGTGCCCCGAGGTGGTAGCCCAGCAATGAACGGATCGCTAGCTCTATGGGAGCAAGGTTCGCAAAAACCGCGTGACGCAATCGAGCATCGAAGTCGTAGAGCGCGAGGACAAGATCGAGGGTGGCGCCGTCCTTGAAAACATCGAGTGCCGTACGTGTTTGGGGATCTACTTGATGCATCGAGTGCCAGTAACCCGATAACCGATAATAGTTATGTGTGCGCAGAACTTCGGCAGCATGAGCCGGATCGTCGATGCCTAATCCTCGTGACTGGAGGATGCTGACCTGTTCTTCATAGCTCTTGAACGGCTTTGTCCCCATGCGGCCTCGTGAAGATAGAAAGAGACCGGCCCTGGACTCCCGAGATGGGCAGCGGAACCGGTCGTGTTGACATCCATGATAGCACACTGATGCCGAGCACGCACTAGGTCACGATTGCGCCAGAGGCCTGGCCTCTCTGTTCCGATAGGACACCCTCGGCACATGATGACCGGCTCTGACCACATCCGAAGACGTGGCGAGCCGGTACTGGTAGGACCAGATTAGTACGTAACTGCTACGGGAGCCAAGAAGCACGCAGCCATCAAGCGTCAGAGTGCTCCAATACTCCAATTTTCCAGCTTCCTCATGTCCCTCCACGTGTTGAACTGCTCCCCATTAGTTGGACTGAGAAATCAGACACCTAGCGGGGTGAGCTGAGCGCGGATAGCGCGCCGGGGCTCATCCCCGCCTGCGCGGGGAGCACTAATCACGCCATATCGATCTGCCCACCAAATAAGGCTGTCGAACGCAATCTCATGAATGTCGAAGCATTCACCGAGTTGCTCGATGCGAGCTTCGATATGGACGTAGTGGACGACATCACCCTCCACGGTTTCCAAAAACCCTGCCGCCGCCAAAAACCATAGGGACATGATCACGCACGACCCGTACCGGCAGGTTGTCTTCAGAGATCCAGAACAATGGCGCGACCCGATGTTTCTCCTCCGACCCGTAGGGCAGGCACTGACGCGAGCGGCGCGCCCCGACGTCGATACGATCCGGGACCGGACCCACCCCAACCGTCACGCAGGGCGCGAATCATCCATAGGTCCGATTCCCTTCGTCTATGAGCTACGTAGAATTGGTTGCAGTATAGGAGGCAGACATGCGATTGAGCTCGTACCCTGATCTGGCATCGCGCGCGTTGACGCTTGCGCTACTCATTGGTGGTGGGTTCGCCACCGGCCTTGGGGTGGAGGCAGTCAGCGGACACTCGGGCTTATCGCTCTGGTTTCTTGCTGTGGCCTGCGTGATCTACGTGGCGGCTTACCTGGGTGTGCGTCCCCTTGCCACAACGGTGACGGGTGCGTGTGGCTTTGCACTTGATGCCGTGATGAGCGTTCCTCTGGGGTTGTTGTTCGCGGCGAAAGAGCTCGTGCTCCCCATCACCGAATGGGGATGGTCGATGTTCTTTAATGGTGTCTTCATCGGCCTCTTCATCATCTTTCTTTCGGACTACTTCTATCGCCGCCACCCACGAAAGAACGACGACGCCGTCCCAAACAACCCAAAATCCTAGCCAACCCAGCCCTTTTTAGAGCCGTGAAAAACAAACTCGCTAAACCCTGGAGCCCGGAACAAATATCTGCTTGGCTCACGCGCACTTTCCCGGATAATAAGGCTATGCATGCCTGCCACGAAACGATCTACCAAGCCATCTACGTGCAAGCCAAAGGCTCCCTCAAACTCGAAGTCACACGCGCCCTACGCACCGGCCGTGAAGTGCCCCGGGTTTTGTTCCTAGGCATTTGCCTTGATTTCCATTCTCTCGTGATTTGGGTTGCTAGTCCAAAACTCTTCTTCTACTTCTGCCGGCGTACGGTAGCCGAGACTTTGGTGAAGCCTTGATTCGTTCCACCACGTGACCCACTCGAAGGTCGCGATTTCTACGTCGACCACATCGTTCCAAGTGCGGGTATGAATGATTTCATTTTTGTAGGAACCGTTGACGTTTTCGGCTAAGGCATTGTCGTAGGAATCACCGACCGTCCCAGTAGAGGCCGTGATTCCGTGCTCGGCTAGACGCTCGTTGTAGACAATGCTGACGTATTGCGATCCGTGATGTGCATGGTGAACAAGGCCCGCTGTGTCCTTGGCACACACAATGGCTTGATTCAGCGCCTGCAGCGGCAACGCCTCGGTACGCATCGAATCGGACAACGCCCACCCGACGATCCGACGGGAGTACACGTCAGTCACGAACGCCGTGTACGCGAAGCCGCCTCGCGTGCGGACGTACGTAATGTCAGCGACCCATAGACGGTTGGGTCCACAGGCCTTGAATTCACGGTTAACGAGGTCAGGTCGCGCATCCGGGCCCGTAGGCTTACGGGTGGTGATGGGTGCACCACCTTTTCCCTTTCCGGACAGGCCAGCCAGGCGCATCAACCGGGCAGTCTGTTCGCGACCAATATCAATACCTTCACGTCGAAGCGCGTGCCACATTTTCCGCACGCCGTAAACGCCGTAATTGCCAGCGTGAACCTCGCGAAGACGTTCCACGAGGGCAGCATCGCGAAGGCGGCGAGCGCTCACGCCACGTGCTTTGTGTTGGCGGTACCCGCGCGAGGTGATAAATCCTCCCTCACGATGATTCCTTAACGTCTGGCAGATGAACTCGGGCTGTGAAACGATCCCGCTGTTTATCGATGAATCGGATCATTTCCGACGTTTGGGGTCGAGTTCTGACGCGAAAAAAGCCGATGCGGCCTTCAGCAATTCGTTTATGTCACGTAGCTCCTGAACTTCGCGGCGTAGCCTGGCATTTTCAGCAGCCAGGTCTTCAGGCAGACGCTCGGGAACTCGTCCTTCGCGGCGAGCTGCCTGCGTCCATTGGCGAGCTGTGTGCCATGAGACGCCCAGTTTGGGTGCCACAATCTTGCACGCTTCCTGCATGGATATATTCTCCGCCATAATGCGGTCTTCTACGAGACGGACAACGCGGTCCTTCGCATCCTGGTCAAATTTCCTCGGCATGTTCCAAATTTTCCCATCTACTCAAACGGAACAAGACCTGGGGCACTTCATGCCCGCGCTATTTTCGAATCCGTAGGCCTCCAGCTGGCCCGGAAAAACTACCGCGCCCGCGTATGAACACGGGCGCGGTGAGCGGCACCAAGCTGGGAAGCGAGGGCCGGGAAGGCCGGAGAAAAACTAGTTTTTGGCCGTGGACGCTTCAGCTTTAGCGGAAGCGAAAGCCTTGGTATTTTTCTCGGTTCCCGGCAAGAGGCCGGCCAGCTCTGCGAGGTTCTCGGAGCTTGGATTGGCTTTTACCTTTGCCAGGCTTGCCTCAACCTCGGAGGCGTGGAAGGTGTTTTGCAGGCGCGAGAAGTGCCAGAGAGTGGCCGGCACTTCGGCCTCATGGTCCATCGCGCATTTCCACCAATCATTGAAGTTATCGGCGGTGACGGGCAGGGAAACCTGGCAGTCACCGGTAAGCGTTTTTACCTCGTCCGAAGCCGCTTTCTCCCAGTTTTCGGAGGCCGCGGCGGCGTCGTCGTACATCGGCAAGCCGTCAACTTCGATACCATCGCCGATTTGGTAGGTTGCACTCGTGGAATGTTTATCGCCGTAGGTAACTACAGTGTTGTATGCGCTATCGGCTCCGTTCCCATACTTCAGGAAAAAGAAGACCGCGCAGACAATCACCACGGCTACGACGCCCGCTACCGCGAGCCCGATTTTGGATTTTGTTTGCATGATGAGCTCCTCAAATAGAGCATCGCTGAGAAATGAGCTGCGGCCATATCTCCAGCGTATGTGAATGTGGATTATAAGGGGCAATTGATCGGCAGGAAGTCCCGGGGAACGATGAGATTGCAAAAACCGAGTGCCGATAGGCGCGCGTCTGGCGGACCTTCACTTGAATCAAAGACCGCCCTTTTGCAGGATCTCTTCTGCCGAGGGTCTAAAACTACCCCTTCGCTATGGTTTAAAACAGGGGGATGGGGCCCGACCCCCGGAAAGTGGACATGGGGGTGGTGTTTATGCTGCAAGGTCAAGTGTAGCTGACGCGTGTTTTTCGAAGGTGTCTGGGGCCTGGTAATTGCACCAGGTGTGCAATCGTTTCGTGTTATACCGAGTACACCACGCAAAGACCTGCCGGCGGCAGGAGAGCATGTTGGGGAAAACCTTCGCATTTTTGAGAACTTCTCGTTTGAGCGTTGCATTAAATGACTCTGCCAGCGCGTTATCGGCACTACTGCCTACAGCTCCCATGGATTGTTGTACTCCCAACTGGCGGCATGTTTCTTGAAATACAGAGGAGGTGTATACACTGCCGTGATCAGAATGGAAAATCGTTCCACGCAAGGATCCTCGCTGGTCTGCGGCCATCAGTAATGCCTCTCGGGCGAGTTCAACACGCATGTGATCTGCAATCGCAAAACCGACCAGTTTCCGGGAGAAACAGTCAATCACAGTAGCCAGATACATATTCTTTTGCCCGGCAAGGGGAAGATATGTAATGTCCCCGACAAGCTTGTCGTTAGGCCTGGCCGCGGTGAAATCACGCTCGAGAAGATCATCAAAGACCCGCTTATGTGGATCACTGACAGTAGTGCGAACACGACGTTTTTTCGTAAAACCTGCCAACCCGAGAGCTTTCATCACCCGTGCTACGCGTTTGTGATTTACCGGCTGGTCCGGGGTCTGCGCAGTAAGCAACGCGGCTATACGTTTAGCACCATACAAGCCACCTTCCGCCTCGAAAGCGATCCGAATTCGCTCCCCTAGCAGCCCGTCAGCGTATACCTGTTGCTCGCGCCGGGCCGCATTTGCGGCCCACTTGTAATAGGAAGAACGCCTTACTTTCAGTACGGTACACATCCGCTTGACTGAGAACTCAGTACGGTGGTCCTCGATGAACTTGAAGCGGATCACAAGCCCATCTCCTTCGCGAAATACTGCGCCGCCTTGCGCAAAATATCGCGTTCTTCTTTCAAAAGCGCGTTTTCCTTTTCGAGTTGTCGGATTCTCTCTGCTTCAGATAAGACCCGCGCCGCCTCTGCTTCTTTGCGCCGCCTGGCCCGCACCCCGGTGCCAAACTGGTTTACCCAGTTTTGCAGCGAATTACGATTAATTCCCAGATCAGAAGCAACCTGCGCCATTGAAGCCTCGCTGGACTCGTACGCGGCTACCGCGTCTTTCTTGAACTGCGCGGAATATGTTTTACGGGACATGGTAGAAGACTACCTTTCTCCGGCTGAACGCCGGGGCTAGCCTATGTCCACCAACAGGGGGTCAGGTCCATGAAGACATTGCCCACTGACTATATTGCCGTCACCCGCTGTCTGGTCAGTGGGCAATGTCTGAAAGATGGTGTAGCGAAAAGTGCGGAAACCAGCGGAATGTGGAATCTGCGAAGTCGCTAGCCAAATAGTAGAAATCTACTTCCTACTACCATCCAATAACGACTCCCCATGCGCTCGATCGTTGCCATCCCTTCGCAACACCAGGTTGCCTATGGTCTGGAATCATCCACCCAAGATAATTCTTAGTGTGCTGAGCCACTAGTCGGTTTTCGCCGCTGGCTTCGACGAGGAAACCCGAATGGTCATAATGGTTATCACCATCGAAATCCGCAAAAATAACCGCGTTTGTGTAGGCATGCGCCTTAAATCCTGCGAAGTCTGTGTAGCGCCCTCGCCCTGGCGCGAGACCAAGATGTGACGCTAGAGAATTAGCGCGGATCCAAGCTGGACGATAAGGCGACCAGGAATTGTTGTCAGGCCGCCCTCCGGCACGCATAATTTGGGATACAAAGTTTGCGCAGTCTCCACCGCGTCGACTGAAATCTGTGTACGAAGGATTAGGGGACCATGCCCACTGTATTGCGTAGTTGCGTGCATTCAAATAGTTGTGCTTGTATATTAGCTCATTAGTGGGGCCGCCCAGGCTCTGGCTTTCATCCAAATTTGCGAGCAATTCGGAGTTGTTATCCGTTAAGGGAAGATATCCGCCCAGATCGGCAACGGTGGTATTGGAGGGGTCTTGGCTCCAGGACTCAATTACCTCTTCAAACTCTTCCTGAAGGAATGTGTTCTTGAGCCGCGACAGATGCCACAGTGCCGCAGGGACATCCTCGGCGTATTCCATCGCACACTCCCACCAGTCGTCGTAATTTGCGCTGGTGATTGGCGTGTGCAGGCCGCAATTTGAAACAAAGATCTGAGCCTCCGAGGGCGCGGCTGCCACCCACTGCGATGTGGCCGCATCGGCATCGTCGTATAGCATCGGCCCGTCGACTGAAATTACGCCGCCGACACTGTAAATCGCTCTTGACGAATGGGCATTACCGTACTCGGCAACTAAAGCTAGTGAATCATCAGGGGAGATGGTATCGACAACAGAGGGTGGCGGTGAGTGCAACCCAATAGCGACTAGGGTAAAAACGGTGAAAATAGCGGTATTCAATGGCTTATTCATGACTATCCTAATATTTAGCGTTTCAATACATCACTGGCCTGGGCTGGATTAAATAGACCATGTGATTTGAGCGTGTCTTCCGTGACAGCCCCTGTTGGGCAGGAAGACTGGTAATCATGAAGAAATTCTCGAAGCACACCCCTGAGCAGATTGTGGCCAAGCTCGAGAAAGCCCGGGCCTTGAAGGCCTCGGGTAGTACTGTGGCCGAAGTCTGCCGTGAACTTGGCGTTAGCGAGGCAACCTACCATCGCTGGGTCAGGCAGTACGGCAACATGTCCCGCAGCGAAGCCCGCCGCTTTAAAGAGCTGCAGGAAGAAAACACCAAGCTCAAGCGCTTACTCGGGGAAGCCGAGTTGGAAAAGGCGCTGCTGAAGGAGCTTGCGGAGGGAAAATTCTGACCCCGGCACGCAGGTATGAAGCCATCGATTACGCTCTATCAGTGGGTTATTCGGTGCGCTTTGCCTGCCGGGTCGTCGGGGGTATCCAGAGCGGCGTACTACAACGCCCGCAAACGCCACCAGGAGCCAAGCGCGGATAAGTACGCCGCTCTGCGCAGTTGGCTGGTCACCTTCGCTGGTGAGTACCGACGCTGGGGCTATCGCCGCGCTTGGGTGAAAGCCCGACAGGCCGGCTTTACCTGTGGCCGTGATGTGGTGCGCCGCCTGTGGCGCCAGGAGGGTCTGCGGGTCTTTCCTCGCAAAGCTGCTAAGCGACGCTGCTTGCCCGTGCCAACACCCCGCACGCAGCCAGCGGCGTGTCCGGGGCAAGTGTGGGCGCTGGACTTCCAGTTTGATAGTGACTACCAGGGCAAAACCTTCAAGATCTGCAACGTGATCGACGAGTTCACCCGTGAGCATGTTGGTTTCGAGGTCGCTCGGTCAATTACCGCTACTGCGGTGATTGACCTGCTGGAGAATTTAGCCGCTGTGCGTGGTGGTAGACCTCGGGTGTTGCGTATGGATAACGGCCCGGAGTTCATCAGCCATGAGCTGACTCAATGGGCAGCCAAGCAAGACACTATCGAAGCGTTCATCCCACCGGGAATGCCCTGGCATAACGGGTTTGTGGAGTCCTTCCACAACCGGCTACGTGACGAGCTGCTAGAAGACGAGATGTTCGACGACCCTGCCCACGCGTCGCACTGCCTGCGACTGTGGTCAGAGCGTTACAATACGCATCATCCTCATTCGAGCCTAGGATTTATCCCACCGACTGAATACGCCAACCAATGGCACCAAACCCAGCAATGCACTCAAACCGACCGGTCCTAAAAACTAGCCCGGCCCACGATAGTGACGAGAAAACCAAGCGTAAACACATTCTTCAGACGCATTGGACCTCCCCAAGATTAAAGAGTGCAGGACACCGCTGCAACAGCCAGTGCGGCAGCAATTAGTGCCGGACCTCCACTTCACCACACATAGTGACGTACCCAACACTACCACTTAGGGAGTCACTAAGAGCCCCTCCTTTGCAACACGCAACCTGACGTTACGTGACAAACACGCCCCTCCTGTCGTGCACGCTCTCGCTGGCTGAACCTGCGCCGCACCTAATTACTCGGTCTAGACCCATGATGCTTGCCTGGGTAGGCGACAATCTCACGGGCAAAGCGCGTCCGTTTCTGCCGTCCCCGTACACATAGAGCAACTACCTCTCTCACCTTTAGAGAGTTGGCATTACTGCTGCCATTTACACCCACTTCGCATGACTGCCAAAGGCGCAACTGCGGTAACCCTCCCGACACTCACTACGAAAAACAAACTGCCCGGCATTCACTACGAAAAAAGGAGCCTCCTTTTACTTTCTCGCCCACCGTTCGCCGTCTGTGATTTTACGCACGCCAAAGCTCTTTAATTACCAAATCATGCAGGTGTATTAATTAGCGCCACCCACCTGCCGGATTGGCACTAAAGTCCTGGAGTTGCGCAAACAGCTCCACGCGTTTACTAATTCCTTAAACGCAGCTCTGATAGTGCTTTTATTCCTATACTTTCAAGAAATTTGCGCCGCAAAATTCATTGAACGGCCACCTTCTTTGGGTTAGGTTGGCCTTACTGCCAGTAGGCAACTTCCCGCGCCGTAGATTTTCTCGCAGGCGCCAAATTTTACATCCCCTTCCGAAACAGCAACTCTTGTTTCGAAGCAAGCATTCTTGTCAGGAGAAATATATGAAACTAGCCAAGCTTGCAGCTTCTTTCCTAGCTGCAACATTGGTGGCCGCTATGCCCGCCACGGCTGGTGCAGCCACCATACGCGACGATTACGCCGAAACCCCGAAAATCAACCCGGAACTCCCAATTGTTCACACATACCACGGTTCCGATCACATCAAAGCCAATATTCTTAATCCACACCCTGTATGCAATCCGTGGGAAGACTACCGCACGGTTGTGTACGAGGTGAAGGATAATTTCACGCCTGCAGGCACTATCTCCGCCACCAACCAGACAGACAAAGACATTCCGCTATCGCAGTCTTTGTCCTTGAACCAATCTATCTCCCTTAGCGTGAACGGTAACCGCACGTCCTCTACCTCCGTCAACCTCGGCGGCAGCTACAACAAGGACGGCGAGTCTGTCTCTACCGGCATCACCATGTCTATCTCTGAGTCTCTTGGCGCCTCCGCTTCCTACAGCCTTAGCTGGAACCAGGGACAGCAAATTGGGCCTTACACGATTAGCCCCGGCCAGACCGGTGAGGCCACCTACGGTTTCCGCACTATTTCCATGGACGGCACGCAGCAATACTGCAAGCCGAACGGCACTTGGTCTACCCCCACACCGTGGTCTTCCCTGGCTCCCATAAAGAAGGAAATCAGGGTCAAGACTTACTCCACCGCAGCTGGATCCCATGATGCGGTTGCCAACAACAAGGTTGACCACGTTATCAATGAGAAGCTTGACAACAAGACCGAACCTACCGTCGAAGAGAACCCCACCGTCGACGCCGGTGACGTGGTTGGCGATGACTCTGCTGTAGACGAGAGCACGGTGGTGGAGCCCGTCGAAACCGAGGAAATCGTTTCTGGCCCGGAAGCTGAGAACAAGCTTGCCGAAGAGGAAGCAAAGGCCGCGGAAGCCAAGGATCCTTCCGAAGTTTCTGCACCGCGCGAGTACGAGCTCACACCTCGTCTTACCACTGCTAAAGCGACCGGTTTCTCCGGCGCCGTTGCGCTTCGCCTCAAGAACACCGGCACCAAACGCTACGAACCGGACTTCCCTTACACCACTTTCCGGCTCGAGGTGAAGACCACCGCACAACCCGGTGACTATCTTTACGGCGTTGACCGGTTCATGACGCCGGGCTGGTTCAACGGTGCATATACCCGCGATCTCGGCTTCGATAAGGAACGTTCCGTCCGCACTTTCGAGATCACTCTGTCCAATCCGATTGAACCGGGTGAGGAAGTGCTGGTTGCCAACCTGCACTTCGGCGATGGCCTTATCCGCGGCCACCGAATGACTAACACCATCACGGTCACCCAAACTGGTGGGCACCCGGGTGATGCCAACTTCGAAAACGGAGTTGAATTCAACTCCGCGGACATCACCACCAACGATTTCGGTGAAAAGCACAGCGGCGTCTTCTAAATAGATTCCACTGCTTACAGGTAGGGGTTCGGATCGGGTTTCCGGTTCGGACCCCAACTTTTTGTCTGCGAGTGGGCGGGATTTCCACGCTTCTTCGCGCGGGAGAGCTGCCACACTCGAATGGAACCTGCCAACCCAAGTACGAGGAAAAGCGAACGCCACAAAAATTGCGACGCCGGCAGCGTGCGCGGCAAGTACTCCATACCGCTACGCTACCGAACGCGGGCTAACTGCACTACCAAACGCGGCCAAACTGCGCTACCAAATGCGGATAGCCTGCGCTACCAAACGCGGGCTACCTCTAACTTGGCTAGGTATTGTCAGCTAACTCGGAAAGGCCCGGCAGTCCCTCCTGCCCCGGTGCACCCTCGTTCTCTACCGCGCCCGTCTCTTCTTCCTCTTTCGCGCGTTTGCGGCTCTTAACAAACCACCAGATAAGCCGCCCGGCTATCAACAGCCCGATTATGGCCCCAATGATTAGCAGGATCATCCACCATGCCCAAGCCATGCCACTAACGCGAACATGCTCCGGAGTGGGAATAATGCGTTCACCGGTAACTAGCAATCGGTGTGAGTTGATGCCGTATGGCGTGCAGGTAAGCAGAGTGACGAGGTCTTTATCTTCCACGCGAACCAAGTGGGAGGGGTCATCGGGTTCTACGGTTTCGATGGCGATCACGCGGTAGCCAAGTTCTTCGCCGAGCACGTTGAGGAAGAATTCGTCGCCCTTTTCAAGTTCGGTAAGCCGATCAAACATGGTGGCGTACACGAGCCCGGTATGTCCCGTAAATACCGCATGTCGGTTAGTACCGCCCACGGGCAGGTCGCTACCGTAAAGATGGCCGAGGGAAAAGTTGAGAGTGCTCGCGTCCGTACCGTGCAAAATCGGCAAATTCAGGTTGATTTTAGGGATTTGCAGGGTGGCCATGGCATGCGTGGTACCCGGCAATAAGGTGAGGTAATTCTGGTATTCAGGGGAATCGCGCACCATCGAAAGCAAGGGCTCGAGAACCGGTTTACCGTCGATAGATTTGTTGTATTCCTTGGCGCGCGCGATCTGCGAATCAAGTTCGGCTTGCGGGACGGAGTTAACGTAATCCTCATACAATTCCGCTTTGCGCCGGTCCAAATTGTTGTTCCAAGCGGTAGAAATCACCGGATACGCAATGATGCTCACCCCGAGCAAAACGATAAGAATACCGATTGCGAGGGGCCAATTCGAAGCCAAGAATCTATCCCACCGCCCGCCGGCGGTCTTTCCACCGTCTGCGCCGTTACCCGTGCCGCCATCCGCCGCATTGTTCCCTGCGTCGTTGCCTGCGCCGTCGCCTGCACCACCGCCCAAGTTTTCGCCAGCGCCACCCGGGGCTTCGCCCCCGCCACCTGCGCCGCTGCCTGTCCCGGCGCTTTGATCGAGGCCTGCGGAAGTTTCAGTTTGGGTTATTTCTTCCCACCATGCAGAAAAAGTATCTGCTGGGGGTTGTTGTGGGGAATTAGGGCCGTGTTTTCCTGAAAAGCTATCGTGTTTTGCCATCTTCCGCCTCAGATAAGCCTGACCGGCGGGCAGGTGCCCACAAGTTGCTAGCTGGCTTTCAGCCCTCTAGCGGTGTGGGGCAACCAACCCGCCGGTTAGCGGTTATTTATTTGCCTCTAACCTGTTTCCGATGAACCACAGGAGTTCTGCGGAACCAGGTTTCGGTGATTAGCCGAATTTAGGCGCTGTGCTGCTGTTCCTTGCGGCGCTTCGCGGTGTAGCTGAAGAGCGCTGCACCACCGAGGATCAGCACGGCACCGATGATCGCAAGGATCACGACGCCGGTGCTACCCGTTGCGGGCAAGCCGAACCAGCTTGCGCCGTCCTGCTGCGGAACGTTCGTGATCGTTGCAGCATAGCCCGGTTCACCATCTACGTGCGTCAAGTTGATGGCGATCGTGTTAGGCGTCTTCACGTAACCCGTTGGAGCCTTAATTTCTACGAAGTAGTAGGTTCCATCCGAGATAGGCTTGCTGGACTTAGCAGTTCCATCCGCACCGGTCACCATGATAGGTCCGGCACCACCGCCTGCTTCTGGTTTCTCCATACCGTCAGAGGCTCCCGCGGGCGCGGCAATCGTCTTGTGGAGGGATTCAGAATTCGCACACTGCGCTGTATCCTTGGCGCACAGATCCGCTGCTTCCTTCGTGCTGAACACGTAGAACTCGGCGCCTTCCAACTTCTTGGTGGTATCTCCGGCATCAACCTTGGTCAAGGTGAAGTCCTTGAGGTGCAGCACCGGGTCCTTACTCGGGTCGGTTGGCTTCTCGGTCGGAGGAGTCGAGGGGTCCACACCGGCCGGGCGGCCAAGTACGAAACCACCATTATTTACAATCGCGTCACCGCTGCCAACGTACTCTGAAATTGTGAACGTGTAGGTTACACGCACCTGCGCACCCTGATCCGCACGCTTGGCAGCTGCGATCTTTTCCAAACCAGCTTCGGTGAAGTTCACCTGAATCCGTGGCATCTTCTTCCCGGAGCTCGAACCAGGCTTCACCATTGGGTCGAAGACGATTTCCTCTTTGAGTTCAACCGTGTAATCCGTACCAAGGCTCAAGGTCTCGCTAACGTTTCCATCGCCCTTCAGGAGCACTACCGTGCCCACGGTGGCCTTTAGGGACTCGTCTTGCGTGTCAAGCGATCCCGTAGCAAGCGCCTCTTCTACCTCCGCAAACCCATGCGGAGCGGGCTTATCGTAGATCGCGTATCCGTGGAGATTATTGGCCGTATACGCATTAATGGTTGCGGTTACGTCGTAGCTGATTTTATCGCCAGGCAGGTAGCTCTTAGCAGCACTGGAGATGTTCTTGGTGACGGTATCCACCTGGTTCTTCGGGTACACGTGAGTCGCGTAGAGGAACTGGGTGTTGTTTACCGGATCGGAATCATTCGCGAGAGCAATCGGCACCGTCATGTAGAAGGGAGCCGCAGCTGTAAGGCCATCCAGCTTACCGGAGGCGGTTTGCGCGTTTACGGGATCACCTTCGGTCACTCGGTACAGACCGAGGGCCAGGTTATCGAACTTGGCACTACCGCTTTCGTTCGTCGTGACTGACGCCGGCGTTGCGTCCACGAACTTGAGCGTGGCCAGTTCGTCCTTAAGAGTGTAACCTTCCGGAACGTCTACGTTACTCGCATCGAGCTGGATAGTTTCTGCACTCGGGTTCGCGTTGAATTTCTTCACCAGGCCCGAGATCTTGGTCCAGGTGTCAAAGTTCGTTACATCAACGTTGAAGGTTTCCCGCTTTTCTTCTGCCGGAGTGCCTTCCTTCACCACCGTGTAGGTAATGCTGTCAAGCTTTTCTACCGTGTACTCCACATTTTGAACCGGTGTCAGGCCGGCCAGAGCTTCAGCATTCTGCTTGGTGCCGTCGTTGGTTACATTTTCCAGGGAGCCCGAAGCCGCCATGTACTTGTGTACTTCAATGCTTCCCGTGTATGCCTTACCGGTTTCTGACCAGGGGGCATCCGGGCTGGGATCAACCGCAGGAGGCGCAGCATACGCTGCTAGCGGCGATACCAGAAGCGCCGCGCTGGCCGTGAGGGCCACAAGCGCTCTCTTGATCGTCTTCTTCATAAATAACATCCTCTTCCGTGGATTTTTGGAACTTATATATTCGCCATCGCGCGGCGCGGACCGACTATTTAGTGCGTTATCCGCCCATCGATCTGAAAACAAACGGGTTATTCACGCTTCCTTTCATTCCGGTTTTGGCTGCGGATATCGCTACCAAAAGTTGATCTCGAGTTTGTGTTGGCTCTTGTGCGCGTGGCACACAAGGGCTCTGCTGTGCTCCGGTACGTCAATACCAGGGCGGCTGCCACCAACCCCAGCATGAGAGCCAGGAAGCACAAGCGCCATCCCGGAACGCCCGTCATAGGCAGTTCCGAAGCATCTGTGTAAGCAAGCTTGTACGCAATAACTTGCTCCGGTGTATCCGCATTCAAAGTGAGCGCTTCCGCGGCGGTAAACGGCTGGCGTTCCACGCCACGAAGATCCGGATTCAGGACGATATCTCCTGCTCCATCACGCAACGCCGCAGGCTTGGTTACCACCGTGGGATCCCACCGGAAACCAGCACCAGCCAGTTTCATGGCAATATCCTTTGGCATTTGCGCAATCGCATCCTCACCAAAGTCCGGCTTCACCGTGCACGCCGTTCCTTCCGGAACCAGTTTCGTCCACATATTTGTCGCTTGGTCAGCCGGAACGGCCCTAGCGTCCGGGTTTTCCGGCGCCGGGTTTTGGTGCGTCGCGAAGCGCTCATTGAGCGGCGCCCCACTTGCCGCGAACGTAGAATTCTGCGGCATATTCGGGTACTCGCAGGAAACATCGAAATTGAAGGGTAACGACGTAACGTCTACTTGGTGCCCGTCGATTTCTGCCAGACCTTCTAGACCTTCCAAAACCGTGCCGAAGGAATAGTTAGCAGTCCGCAACTGGTAACGGTTCTCAAAGGTCACCGCGGTAGTCTCACCTGGCGAGAGCTTGAGCTCCTTTTCGGTAAGCGGGCGGGCATTCACGTTATCCAAGTTCCGTCCATCTTGTGTGCCAAGTACCTTCTCAGTTATCAGGTACGGCTCAGTATCGACGAGCTTCGAAATCGTGATCTGCGAATCGAGTTGCACATTACGGCGTCCCGAATCAGGGGAATAGACATAAGCATCGAGCGGATTCTTCGGTTCCTCCCCGGGTGCTTGCCCTTCCGCCCGCTGGAACTGCTGCGTGATCGTACACTTCGCCGCGGCCGGCAGATCCAGGTATTGCGGGCTGTTCGAATCAAACCGGTCGTATTCCGGATTCGGTGCGGGCTTGATTTCCACGGGCCCCTGCCCGTTTCCTGCCTGCACGGTGCCGGAGTAGCGCCGCGGTTGGCCGTCGCCATCCTTCAGATACGGGTCTACACAGTCATATTCGACGTCGTACGACTCCACGCCCACGCCGGGCCCCACGTTCACGTAGTCACCGTCGGTGCTCTTATCGTCACGTTCGATAAGCACAGCCAAAGCGGCACGTAGACGCTCGTATTTGCTGTTCGAATCGATCACGGTAACGCGTTGTGCCCTGTTCTCATCCCGTCCACCCAGGGCCGGGTTGGTCACGAAGGCGGCCCGCGCCACCTGCCCCACGCCCGGATCTTGCGGGGTTACGGGCAGAGTTTCCGTAGCGTTGATCTTGCTTGGCGAGGAGAACGTCGTCTCCGCCTTGGCATCATACGTGGGAGCCGCAAATTCGCTCACCGTACACGTGTAATGAACCGGGACCAACAACTCGAACACAGCCGTGTGGTTGCCGCTCTTCTTCAGCTCCAGCGTCTTTTCGAACTGCTCTTGGTTCGTGGGCAACTCATCATCGCCCACCATAACCTTGTCGGGATCCTGGTAGCAGGTCAAATGCACCCGGTAATCATTGTTTTCAGCCAGTTCTTTTCCGTCGCCGGAGAAGCTCTTCCGGATAACAAGCTGCGTCTTATTGAAGGTGTACTCACTCCACGGCGTGATGGTGCCGTAGAAGCGTTCCGCTACCGGAGGTACCGGGCCCACTTTGTCTCCGTATACGGAGGCGCAGGTTTCACCGCTGCCTTGTCCATCCGCGGATGCGTCGCAAAGAACATTCCCGGCCGGAGCCGTAACCTTGGTCGGCAACTTGAACTTAATTACCGGGCCGTCCTGCCCCTTCAGGTAGCCGCCCTTAGCTTCACTCGTGGCCCCACTGGGTTCGGCCAGCTCCGTGTACTGCGCGCGGGATTCCACGCCGCGAGACATCGGGCCGGTACCCGCCTCCCAAGTGGGTACCCAGCTTGTATCGTCAATCCGGGCGCTAGCTTCCGTCTGGAAAGCTTCGCATCCCGCACCCGCGGGAATACCCGCGATCTGGTTCGGAATCGCCCCGACCGCAAACCGGGAAGCCTTGAGTGTGCTCCACCCGTTCGGATCCACCGGTTCGGTATCGAGCAGTTTCTCCGGAGTCTGCTGCGGGTCATTCCACACGCCTGCCGGATTTGCCTCATAGGTACGGCCCGAAGTTACCGGGACGCCGTTAAGCGTGCACCGGAACTTGGTGTCTAGGAGTTTGGTGGGCAGTACCTGCGCCACGCCGTCGCCCTTCACCTTCATCTTCACGTTGAACTGGGCGGGCAACATATCGTAGGTGAGCTTATAGTTCATCTCCGATGGTTGCGCGGCATCCCCAGTCACCGCCAAGAAGGCCGATTTGCCATAGTTGTTGATGGTGTAGACACCTGGGCTCGCATTGCCGGCACTGTGATTCACATCGGCGCCGTGGTAGAAACCAGGCGAGTTTGTGGTATCCAGTTTGGCCGCATCGAATAGCTCCCAGGCAGCCGCAGCTACCGGGTTCTCCGCATTGATCGGCGTAAATGCCATGTCAGGTGCGCCTTGGGCAATGCGGAATTCGCAAGTAGCGCCGCGCGGCACATCCTTGATCGTGACCGGCACGGTGGCATTCAGATTCTCCCCGAGCCGCTGGGAACCTTCTACCGCGATCTGCAGCGGATTATTCGGGTTATACAGCCTTTCGGGAGAAAGCGCCTCTCCCGGAGTTTCACTGTAGTAGCAACGGTAGCTGAGCCAGAGCGCCTCACTGGCCGGGGTAGCTTCGAGGGCTTGTACCCATCTCGCTTCCATGCCCGCGCCGTCGGCCTCCCAAATGGTGGCCGTGGTGGTGCCTTGCTTTTCAGTAGGCACCGTGGCGTTCACGCTCACGTTTAGGTTGACGTCCTTCTTCAGAATGGAGAACGTGTTGCGGAAGGAAAGGAAACCTTGACTTCCCTGCGCTGGCGAGCGGAAGGTATAGCTTTCTCCCGGTGCTAGTGCTACCGGTTGCGAAGCGGGTTTCGCTTCTCCCGGGTTCTGCACATAGAACTCCACTTCGGTGCTAACCGTGTAGGGTACGACGCCGGCGCTTTCGTCTCCTCCAGCCTGGGGATCGAGCAGGGTAACCGTGCAATCCGTATCTACCGGCAGCACATCAATCGGTTCTGCATCGTAGACATAGATATCTACCGGCTCTTGCCCGGGGCATTCGAAACGCAACTTGGCAGCATCATCTATATAAGGCAAAAGCGGAGAGTCTGCGGGATTGAAGTTATCCGCCTCATTGGCAACGCGGGCCATAATGTTTGCCTCGACCTTGTCGAAGGTAGAGGTGATATTCATTTTTGCCCCATCGCCCACGGTAACCCTATTCTTAGGGCCACTGGGCGTTCCCGCAGAACCGTTATCGTAAACGGCCTTGCCGATTACGTCCGACGGCAGATTCGGGTATTCGGTACTGAAGGAACACACCGTGCCATAAGGTAGACCGCGCCCGTCAGCTTCCGTGAGCACCTTCTCCACCGGATTACCGGTGCGATCATTCGTTACCTCGACGCTAATCGGATCGACTTCGCTACCATCGGGCCGCTTACACTTCGCCGTGATCTGCTTGACCTGCGCATCTACCTTGCTTTCTCCTTCCGGAGTGGTCAGGCCGGCGCCGGCCACTGATCGGTGGGTGACTATAAGCGGCGCCCGCTTGTAATTCGCCACGGTCTCCAGCGTCATATCAACATCATTTGCTTTGACTTCAAATTGCTTGGCAGCTGGATATTGCACGGCTTCCAAGTTCGGGTTCGCGTCAAGCTCTGCAGACGGGTTCAGACTCACTTCGCAAGTGGAATCGCCCGGCACGTCCGTGAAGGATACGGGCAGAGCATGGTCCTGCGTACCCGGTTTTATTTCGAAGGTGCGCTCATAGAGTTCCTCACCCGCCGCTCCTCCTTGCGGTGTGCACTTGAGTGTGCCCGTCATCGGGGTGGGAAGGCGCATAATCTCCCCAGCGGCGTCACCACCTGCCAGGTTCGTAATATTCACGGTATTTTCCTGGCGTTTGATGGTTTCCACTAGTTCGAGGCGCATTTCGACGCCGGAAGCAGTGGGGTTTTCTACCCATTGCTGGTCACCAGAGTGCAGATACGTGTAGTTATCCAAGCAATGCGGGAGTGGCGTATTATCGCGTTCGCCTACCGGAATCGGCGTTCCGTCCGCCCGGAACATGTTTCCGTAGTATTCTCCGCCCTTCTGGTACTTCTGGTAATCACCTGCACACATATCAGAGTTGATCTGTTGCTTAGCCTGCGTCCAGCCGGTACCGGCGAGCTGCTCCGCCAAAGTAGGACCGTCTTCCACCGGGTCATAGCCCACGGCGTTTTCCGGAATATCTGTGGAAATCACGCAGTGGGTACCTACCGGGAAGGTAGCTAGCCGGTCGAGCGCTGTTGCTTCCAGCCCCAGCGCGGGATCCGCAGCCGCCTTCTGCTCAGACTGCACAAAGTCGATATAGCCTGCCGCAGGATCACCCGAATCTACCGCGTGGACGGGAACACCCACCACGTCCGAGATCACCATGCCGGGGAAGAAAGGCACTCCCTTTAGGGTTTCCGGCGGATTCGCGGGGTCAGACATGTACCGGCACGTGAGTTGCACCGGGATCTTCTCAATGCTGCCCAATACCTCGGCCGGCGGCGTGCCGCCTTCGCTTTCAACCCGCATGCGCAGCTTAATCTTCGCCTTATTCATGGTGAATGTAGTGCGCGAGTTGATATTCGAAGCATTGCCCTGTGCCGGCGCTACGGTAAGCACCGCCTCCGAATTGTATTCACTCGGGTTTGGAATTGGCGTACCCGTAGCCGGATCGTTCTTCCCCTCCGTAGAGGTAATCTTCGCGCCGTAACCGGTGTACTGCGTATTCGAATTGAAGATCCGGTCTGCTTCCATCGAGGAATACAGCGGATCATTCCGATCCGTGTACTTTGGCGGCAGGGTAACTTTCTCCTGCACCTTACAGGTGGCACCGAGCGGCATCCGGGTAAGCTTCACGTTCTCCGCTAACACTGACTGCGTCTGGAGCTGCTTATCTACCGTCACTGAATAGGGATTGGGCACTTCTCCCGCACCCTGAGTATCACCGGGTTCTCGGTATATGCGCGCTGCATCCAGCGTGCCCGCATTCGCGGGATCTCCAACATCTAGAGGGTCCTCACAGGTGTAGCCCAATTCGAAGGTGGAGCCAATCGTGTCATACCCCATCGGCGAGGGATCAACATTACTCACCTTGGTATAGGTCACGTCTTGCATAGGTCGGCCGTAGAAGCCGCATACTACGTACGAATAGTCACGCCCCGAAGCCCCCGAGGTATCTTGCGTTCCTATAGTTATCGGCGCCCGACCCTGCTCTACATTGAGGCCGTATTGCCCATCGGGCATAGGCGCGCGTTGCAAGGCAGAGGGGTGCAACGGCTCTGGTTGCTTACCAACGGCATACCCAATACATCGCAGAGGTTGATCTTGAGTGTACGGCGTGGAGGCATAATCCCGCTGCGGATCATGCGGATCGGTTTGCGTGACGCCGAGCAGGGTTACGTTATCACCCGGGTCCAATTGCGCGGCTCCATGCTCATTTGTGGTTAGAGCGTGAGTTTCGGCCCGCCCCGTCCACTTATTTTTGTAAGTAGCGGTGATTCCTGCGCCAGCGCGCGGCCCCATGTACCGCTTTTCTCCATCCATAACCTGGCTGGTAAGCGTCATGCACTGTTTGCGGTAGAAGACCTTGTTAATCTCATCGGAGAATTTGCCATCACGGACGTCGTTTTGTTCCTGCCGCGAAATCCGCTGGTCGTAGTACCCACCAATGTCATAGCCGCCGTCCGGGTGTTTAATCTCGGTGTAGCTGATGCGTTTTTCTTCGCAACCACCAATGCGACCATACCTTGGGTTGTCCTGATAATCCCAAACCGCTGCCGGTTCACCTTTCGAAGTGGTCACCGCGCACGCTTGCCCATAGGGATCGTTGGGATCTTTATATGAGAGGTTCGCAAACACGTCCCCACGATGTTGCGCGGCCGGCCCCATTTCCAGGACATGAATTTTTGCGCCCGCGTCAATAATGCGCTGCGCATACGGATTAACCCGCCCTGCCGGTTGTTTACTTCTCCCTACAGAAATCAGGAAGACATCGGTGTACCCGTATTCTTCAACGTGCTGGGCCATCTTCTTGAAAGCCCACATCCAATCCGAGGTTGACTCCATTTCACGCCGCTGCCCTGGCCACATCGGGTTAGTAGCGTCTAAAGAACGGATCTTCTCAACAACTCGTTCGTAGCCATCTTTAGTTGCGAGTGAAGTTGCTGGCAGATCAGGAGTATTTCCAGTGGCATGCCCACCAACGATCGTTCCATCGGCGAGCTCTTGGCCATTACCACCACGGGTATCAAACTGCGAGAAGGTATAAATCCCCACCTCGGTGGGGCTTCCTTTTAGCTTGGAGATAGCATCCTCAAGTTGCTGGGCCTGGTCCATGCGCCGAACATACGGCTTACCGTTGTACCAGGTCCCCCAATTATTAATATTTTCCCGCTCGCTTTTGTTTACATCGTATTTATCGGATCCCCACAAGGAATCGCGAATTTCCTTATTGGGAATGTGGTAACCCCAAGTACCATAAAAAGACTCGTCATTGAAAACCCCGCCCATGGTTTCCCAGGTGTAGGTACCAGCAAAGTCGAACATGACCGCGATCTTGGCCTGCTCACAGCCGGCTTCAGAAATTCCGGAGAAAGGATTATCTCCTTGC
Organism: Actinobaculum suis; assembly: GCF_900618115.1. Classification (NCBI taxonomy): domain Bacteria; kingdom Bacillati; phylum Actinomycetota; class Actinomycetes; order Actinomycetales; family Actinomycetaceae; genus Actinobaculum; species Actinobaculum suis. Next base: position 279,970 of record NZ_UYIO01000001.1, on the reverse strand, counting down.
AGGTTCGGCCACGGATCTTGCTCGGAGCCCACCACGTACGATCCGCCGTTGCCTTCCGCCGGGGTGTTTTGCGCGGTAACAGATCCTGGCTTGCTACCGCCGGTACCTTGCGGCTGTGCCCATGCCGCAGGCGCAGCGCCAAACATGGACATTACGAGGACGAGGACGCACAGCCACGCCGTTACGGCGATCGGTGCATTCTTCTTTCTGGACCCCAAGTACATAAGCCGCCTCCCCAGCGGATGCGTTTGTGTGCCGAACCAAGTTCGGACGAGGTACGCAATGCCAACTTCACGTAATGCAGACGTACCCTCCGGCGTGCCCACATCACTTACTTACAATCTGCGGGAAGTTTCACCAGTTTCCAAAACTTCCTTCCTTGCGCGCTGCAAACCAGCGCCGTGGAGCAGGAAGAAAGTCCCAGGACCTAAGTTTTCCCTTTAGTTCGTACCTTCAAGACGATAGTCGAAACTTCCGGATTGTCGCTCACTTTCCCTCTATCTTTCAATATTTGTGCACTAAACTTGCAGCGCACGGCTAGGCGTTAACTAGCCACATGAGCTGCATGTTTACAAAACCGGAAATTTCAATTTACAATGTGGTATATTTTCGCGTTCACTCCCGGCGAACGCACTCAGGTACATTTAAACAACACTTCAAGATTTTTATGTGCTGCGGCACGCATTTGGGGAGCTTTGGTAATGAAGTCCCACACAGGGAAACGCCCGGATGCCTAGCCGTCAAGCGTTACTGGAGCTATTACTAGCAGCCTGTGCCGCCAATGGGCATCCCGGCTATATCATCAAGTACCGCTAGCGGGAGCTTTCTGGAACGCCGTGCGGAATATCGAATCCGAATAGGATCCGGTTGTCTTGTTCTACCAGCGTGGCTTGCACGTGATATACCTCGGCAAACATTTCTGCGGTAAATACCTGCGCCGGGGTTCCTTGGGCATACACTTTGCCTTCGCTCAGTACCACTACGTGGTCCGCAAACCTTTCGATAAGGTCGATTTGGTGCAGACTCACCAGAGTAGCCAACTCGTGGCTAATCGTGAGCTCTTTGATCTGGTGCATAATCCGGTACTGGTTTTCAATGTCCAAGGCGGAAGTCGGCTCGTCTAACAGCAATATATTCGGCTGTTTTGCCAATGCCTGGGCGATAAAAACCTTTTGCCTTTGCCCGCCCGATAATTCATTGAGGGGGCGCGTGGCAATTTCGCGCAAGCCCAAAAGATCTAAAACGCGATATACGTCTGCTTCGTCTTCCGGAGTGGTGCGCAGGCCTAGTTCCGCCACTTTCCCGATGAGCACCGTTTCAAAAACGGTAAAAGGAAGATTTCCTTCTGCGTGCTGATTGAGATAAGAAACCACGCCTTCGGTACTGATCTCGCCGGCGGCAGTAGCCCCGCGCGGCCGCCAGCGAGGGTTGTGAATTGCCCGTATCAGCGTGGTCTTCCCCGCCCCGTTCACACCCATGAGCGCGGTGATCTGCCCCGGCTGTGCCTGCAAGTTCACGCCCGCTAAAACCGGTACCGTGCCGTAACTAAACGAAAAATCCTTTACCCGAATCATTTCTCTTGCCTTTCGCAGCCCCCAGCCGCCATTCCACCCGCATATTTACAGCCCCCGGCCATCGCTATTGCACCCGCATAATTACAGCCCATAGCCACCACCCCAGGTTCGCGACCCCAGCCGCCACCACTCCCCTGCATATTCGCAGCCCTTGGCCGCTGCATCGCCCGTGTAAATGCCCTGCCTGTTGGCATTAGGCCAGCCTCCGGCGTCGTTGGCTAAGCAGCGCATACACGAGGAAGGGAATACCGATCAGGGAACTAATAATGCCGATCGGAACCACCACACCGGGTACCACCAGCTTCGAAAGAATGGAGGAAACCAGGAGGATAATCGCCCCCATAAGCGCGGAAGCGGTTACGTAAAAACGTTGGTCTTCGGAAACGAAACGGCGCGCCAGGTGCGGGGCGGCGAGTCCGATGAAACCGATTTTTCCGCAGAAACTCACCGCTACCGCAGTGACGATCGAAACCAGTATCAGGCAGAGGATTTTCACGCGCGCCACCGGCACCCCTAAGGCTTGCGCCCGTTCCTCCCCAAATTTCAGGGCAGTAAGGTTCCACGAGTTTTTCAGGATAATGAGGAAGGCAACGCCGCACACCGCTAGAAGCGCCCAGGCCTGACCGTAGGAACCGCGGCTGAGGCTACCCATGGTCCAAAATACGATGTAGGAGAGAGTATCTTCGGAAGCGCGGTATTGGATGAGCGAAAGCAAAGCGTCGAAAAAGAAATTCAGGGCAATGCCAGCTAGCACGAGCGCGGAATTACTCATCCGCAAATAATTACCCACGCCGAAAATGACTAACACCGCCAGTAGTGCCATGACAAGCGCGCCGCCGGTCACGTAAGCGATCGGTAAGGCGAGCACAAATACCACGGCTGCCCCGAAACTAGCCGCGGAGGAAACGCCGAGGGTGAAGGGGCTGGCGAGGGGATTATTGAGGATCGTCTGCATTACCGCGCCAGCTAACCCCAGGCTCAGGCCCACACCTATTGCCATAAGAGTTTGCGGCATACGCATGCGGAAGAACGCGATATGTTCGAGGGAAGTGGGGTCGAAAATAACGGCGAGGTTGGAAAGTTTGATATCGGCCGGGCCCACCAAAAGATCCACCGCCGCGCAAACCAGCACTAGGAGCGCCGCGGCCACTACCCACGCAAACCGCGACGCTCCTTTCGTGCGTGCAATACGCTTACTCATATTTAACGAACCAGGTTCCCTGGAAATTGATCGGCATGAAGCGTTCGAAGTATTCTTGCATCAGCGCGTCTGGATCCAGGTCCGCAAATTCTTGCGGGTGGAAGAGTTTAGCCAGTACCGCGTAGGAGTAGAAATCGAGCATATCCCGCGTGAGCGGGTGACCGATCGCGTACAGCTCCCCATTTTGGATGGCCGTCAACTTATCCCAACCTTCCCTGTCCTGGTAGGGAGCCAGGGAGGCAATGGCTTCTTCCTTGCTCACCGAGAAGCCAATTTTCACCGACGTCGGCTGGTCCTCCCAGGTGGAGCCGGCAATAATAATGCGATCTGGATTGCTTACCAGCACCTGTTCAGGCGTGATAGGAGTAGCTTCATCGGGTTTCAAGAAATCGGTGGCAATATTCTTCGCGCCCACGGCTTCCAGGATGGCACCCCACATCATTTCCGAACCGTAGGTATTGCCGTACTCTTCGGGCCCACCGAAACCGATTTCCAGATAGGTGGAAATACTGCGGTCCAGGCCGGCGGCGCGGCTTTCAATTCCGCCCACCACATCCTGGTAAAAACCGTTGACGGCGTCCAGATTCTTAGTGAGCCCGGTAGCCTTGGCAATAATTTCCGTAGATTCGAGGTGAGTATCTAGTTTCTGGCCGTGGTAATCAATATATAGCACCGGCAGGCCGGCCTTTTGCGCCAGCGGATCCATCTTGGCTTTCAGCCGCACGGGCACAATAATGCCGTCCACGCCCATAGTAAGCAGCTCTTCGGCGGAAATCTCATCCTTGCCAACATCGCCAATCTTCGGAATATCTTGCAGTTCCGGGTTGGCAGCCACTAGCAGATCCCACAGGTCTTTCCGGTTCTTTTCCAAACCGTCATCCATCGCGGCGATCTTCGAGGTGTAATTATCACGGTCAAGCGCGGCCATGGTCAAAATCGGCCCACCCGATCCGGAATACTGAATTAGCGCTTTCTCCAGCGGTTTTTCCAGCTTTACTTTATTTCCGGTAATGTCCGTAATCTCAATCGGGCCACCTTGCTCTCCCGTTTGCCCGTTTGCAGGTGCCGACGCCGTCTCTCCTGCCTTCCCCGTGGGTGCCGAAGAAGAACTACTTCCTCCACACCCGGAAGATACGAGCAACAGTGCCCCTGCTACGCAGGCCGTGAGAAACTTTTTGGCTAATGCGCGCATAAAGCTCGTCCTTTCTATTTCTATTAGTATGCCGCCGCGCTGGAATGCCGCCGCGCGGCGCTGATTACCTAGGCGCAGCCAGCTTCACTGAAGCCGCTCAACGCACTTAGACTCAATCAGTCAATTGATTGACAGGATTTAACAAGTGTTCCACTTTTCCTCCCTGTTGTCAAAATCCTCAACTCTGGTTAGAAAATCGGTTCGCGTGGGCCGGCGCGGTGGCGGGCCACTTGGTCGCGCCGGGCCGCCTGCTCCTCGCAGGTAACAGAGATAAACAACAAGCGGGGCTGGGAGGCGAGTCTTCACCTCCCAGCCCCGCTTGGGCTAGTGCTGCCAATACTGCCGGTGCCGCTCACTCTGGAGAACCGGTACCTCTCACTCTGGAGAACCGGCGCCGCTCACTCTGGAGAGCTAGCAAGATTCGCCGGAGCCAGCACCAACTTTCAGCAGCAGCCGTGTTGCACATTGTGCTCGTTCCATTCGGCCCGTTGCCGCCAAAACTCTTTGGCCGTCAGGGGCGGGCAGCCTGGGTGGTGGCGCTGGTGCCTTTCCAAGTAGCGGTCATAGGCTGCTTCCCCGGTAAAGGCCCGCCAGAGCTGGCCGGCATAAGCCAACTGGGCACGGAGCCGGCGCCACGCGTCTTTGAGGTACCCAGCCTTATCTGCACTTTGCTCCGCCATTATCCCTACCTCGCCTTCCTCACTCCATTGTCGCTTTACTGAGCTGGCGCGGTTACTAAAGCTCCGCACCGGGTGCATTGTTGCCAGCTTGGCACATACACCGCTTGATCTATATGCCGAACTGGCCTACATACCAGGCGCTAGGCTTTTTCTTTCGCGGGGGTTTCCGCCGCCGCGGCGTGGCTATGCCCGGTGCCGCCGTGTTTCACGCCCGGAATCAGATCCGGATCGCCTACCACGGCGTATTCGGCGGCCAGTTTCTTTTCCAGCTTGGTGGCTACCAAGTGGGTGGGAGCAAAGAAGTTCGATTCTTGGAAAGGTTCTTCCGAGCTCACGAAGCGCTGCTGGCGGATCGAAGAAATAATCCGCATGGCCGCACACACGATAATCCAGGTTACGGTGACCACGAACAAAACAGACATGCTTCCCTGGATGAAGGTATTGCGAATAACCGCTTCGGTATCGGCAATGCGTGCCGGGTCCGTGAGTCCACTCAGCGTTTCGCGCGCATTGCGCCACTGTTGGAAGTAGCCCACCGCCGGATCGGTGGAGAAAATCTTCTGGAAGGAAGCGGTAAAGGTTACGGCGACGTCGAACACCAATGGCACCAACGGGATCCACAGGTGTTTCACGTACCCCTTGTTCACCACCACAACCGTACAAATAGTTAGAGCGATCGCGGCTATCAACTGGTTGGCTATACCGAATAGCGGATACAAAGTTTGGATCCCGCCGCGCGGATCCGTGACCCCCATGAGGAGCAAGGACCCCCAGGCTCCCACCACGAGAGCGGTGGCGATCCACGCCCCTACCTTCCAGTCGGGGTCTTTGAACTTGGGGAACACCGCGCCCAGCGCTTCGGAAACCTGGAAACGTGCCACGCGGGTAACGGCGTCGACCGCGGAAAGAATAAACAAGGCCTCAAACATGATGGCAAAGTGGTACCAGAAGCCCATCATTGCTTTCCCGCCCCCAATTTTGTGCAGGATATGCGCCATGGAGACGGCGAGGGTGGGCGCCCCACCGGTACGGGAAACCACGTGAGCTTCACCCATATCGGAAGCCACGGCCTTGAGCGCCGCGCCGTCGGTCAAGGTGACCTCATTGCCTTCGGCATCCCAGGTTTCCCATTCGATATCAATAGGTTCACCCTTAGTGTTGGAAACGTTGAGGTTTTTGACGGCGGCCGCGGTAATATCTTCCCGGTCGGTGGTTTGCGTGAGCACGGTTTCCCCGGCGAGTTTATCTACCGTGCCCGCGGAAGTATTCATGCTGAAGTAGATGCCCTGGTTGAGCGATACCGCGGCGGCAAGCGCCATAATCGCCACGAAGGATTCCATGAGCATACCGCCGTAGCCGATCAGCCGCACTTGGGATTCCTTCTGGATCATCTTCGGGGAAGTACCGGAAGAAACCGTGGCATGCATACCCGAAAGCGCTCCGCAGGCGATCGTAATAAACAGGAAGGGGAAGAGTGTACCGGCAAATACCGGGCCTTCCGTATTGCTCGCAAATTCGGTAACGGCCGGCATCTGTACCACCGGGCGCACCACGATGATCCCCACCGCGAGCAACACGATCGTGCCCACCTTCATAAACGTAGAGAGGTAATCGCGCGGGGTGAGGAGCAACCACACCGGCAAAATCGCGGCGAAGAACCCGTAAATCACCATGATTACCACGAGAGTGGTAGGCGAAAGCTTGAAGAATTCGCCCAGCGGGGATAGAGAAACGTAACGCCCCGCGATGATCGCAACTACGAGCGCCACCGCACCGGCTATCGACACTTCCGTTACCCGCCCCGGCGCTACGTACCGCAAGAACAGACCCATCACAATTGCGATCGGAATCGTCATCCCTACCGAGAAAACGCCCCAGGAAGATTCCGCGAGCGCATTCACGCAGATCATAGCAAGCACGGCCAGCACGATCATGAGCATTACCAGGATCATGACGGTAGCGACGGCCCCGCCGATCTTTCCGATTTCGGTTTGGGCCATTTTGCCGAGCGAATGGCCGCCGCGGCGCATGGAGAAGAAGAGTACCAGCATGTCTTGTACTGCGCCGGCTACCAGCACCCCGAAAATGATCCACAATGTGCCGGGCAGGTAGCCCATCTGTGCGGCGAGTACGGGGCCTACCAGCGGCCCGGCTCCCGCGATGGCCGCAAAGTGGTGGCCGTATAGCACCACGCGGTGGGTGGGGTCGAAATCGCGGCCATTGTTCACGCGTTCTGCCGGGGTGGCGTTTGCGTCATTGGGCCGCATGATTTTGCGTTGAATATAGAGCGCGTAGTAACGGTAGCCAATGGCGTAAGTGCAGACCGAGGTGATAACGAACCAAATCGTATTGACCTCTTCCCCGCGCACAATCGCGAGCATGGTCCACCCAATTCCGCCGAGCAGAGCAATAATCACCCAAAGGATGATTTTGGCGGGCGTCCACTTGTTGTGGGGTTTGATCCCCACGGGAACGCCCTCTTTATTACGTATGATGAGCTTTTCTTCTTCCGCGGTATATTGCGGAACCGTAGTGGATGACATATATCCTCCGATCAGCACTGATCGACTGGCCAGAATACGAGACTTTCGTTCTCGTTCCGTGCCGTGACCGCGCCGGCGCAACTGTTTCGGCTCAGGCCGAAGCCTCTGTTTCGGCCGGGACCTCCGTTTGGGCCGAAAGCTTTGCTTAGACCTAAACCTTGCCGTGCTTGCACCGGTGCGGTTGATTTGCATTATTTTGTTTTATTGCGCGCGGCGCGCGGTACGGTTACGGCTCCGGCTGCGTACGGCTGCGGCCGCGTACGGCTACACGTGGCTGTGAGCTGCGCGGTTGCCGGAGCACGGTTGCCGGAGCGCGATCGCCCAGCACCCCGCACGGCACCTTACCGCGCATCTTTCCTGCACCGCGTAGCACCGCACCCCGCCACGCGCTCAGGTTCGCCTCCCCTTACTTAGCCACAGAGTAACGATAAGTGGTGAGCAAACACAAGTCGAAGGTAAATTACCGAACCGCCGGGCAGGCTCCCATGACCCGCGAGAGCCTGCCGGTACCTGCGGCCCGCTACCGGAAACCACGAGTTACCTTCGCGGTATCCAGAGTTCGCCAGGTTACAGGTACGACGACGGCGCGATGGTACCGGAAGTGCACCCAGCACCTAAACGAGCAGGTGACCGCGCACACTTTCAGTACGGCCCAAAAATACACTAGACAACGCGCGATAAACAAGCTACACAAGATTTCAAGTAGGCGCGTGATTATTACCGCAGGTAGCGGCCCTGCCGGCACAGATAACAGCCCTACCGGCACAGATAACAGCCCCGCCAGCACAGATAGCAGCCCTGCCGGCACGAGCACCTCGGCCCACTCGCCGAATCCGCTAATGTAGTTAGGAACGCCCCTGCCGTAGCAAGGAACTTAGGCACCGCAGGGTTTGGGACCGGCAGCGCTTAGGCACCGGCAGCGCTTAGGCACCGGCAGCGCTTAGGCACCGGCAGGGCTTGGCACCGGCAGCGCTTAGGCACCGGCAGGGCTTGGCACCGGCAGCGCTTAGGCACCGGCAGCGCTTAGGCACCGGCAGGGCTTGGCACCGGCAGGCGGCGTCGTACCCACCCAGAAATGCAAATGCACACCCAACAATAGGAAGGCGAGACTTGCGCGAAAGCAGCCACACCCCCGAGAGCACAAACCCCGCCTTGACGCGCTATTCTGCGGCGTTACCCGGCCTGGTTTTGAGTTTGCTGGTTGGTGTGGTGGCCACTTGGATCAATCATCTGGTGCCCACGCTTTCGGGGATGCTCGTGGCGATCCTCGCGGGCATTATTTGGTGCAATATTCGCCGCCCCGGGCCGCGCCTGCAACCCGGGATTGCGATCGCGGGCAAGCAGGTATTGCGGCTCGGCATTGTGCTTTTGGGTCTGCAGCTCGCTTTTTCCGATATTGCGGCGATTGGCGGCGGTGCTTTCTTGCTTGCCGTCTTGTGCGTGGCCGGCACTTTCCTGTTCACGGTGCTAGTGGGGCGCGCCTTGCGGCTTGCCGTGCCGCTGGTGTTGCTGATTGCTTCCGGTTTTTCGATTTGCGGGGCGGCTGCGGTGGCCGGCGCTATGGCGGTGTCCGACGCCGATGAGGACGATACTGCTACCGCTCTGGCCCTAGTGGTGCTTTTTGGCACCCTCATGATTCCGCTCATGCCGTTGTTGGTGCACGCTTTGGGCTTTGATGAAACCGCGAGTGGCATGCTAATTGGCCTTTCCACCCACGAAGTGGCACAAGTGGTGGCGGCCGGCGGCATTATTGGCGCGCAAACCTTGAGCGTGGCCGTTACCGTGAAACTTGCCCGCGTGCTCATGCTCGCCCCGGTGATGATCGGCCTTTCTGGTTGGCGCCGGTGGCTGGTGCGCCAGGAACAGCGGCAAAATAAGCGGCAAGCCCGTGCAGCGGCTGCAAGCCAGCCCGGCGGTAACACGAGCCTGCCCGGCGGCAACAATAGCAGCCAAGCGGGTGCGAGAACCGAGCAAAGCGCCGAGGCGAGCGAAAACGCAAATACGCCGGGCGCCGCCGATGCGGGTACGCGGGCCGCTTTGCCGCCGCTAATTCCGGCCTTCGTGCTCGGCTTTATTATCTGCGTGGCAGTGCGGAGCACCGGTCTGATTCCAATGGCGGTGCTGGACGTAATCAAGCCGGTGCAAACAGTTTTGATGTCTGCCGCGATGTTCGCACTGGGAATGGGAGTGCATTTCCGGAGCATTATCAAAGTGGGGCTACGCCCGGTTGTGTTGGCCGCGCTTGCCACTGCTTTTATTATCGGCCTCGCCACTTTGGGAGTAAGCCTGCTGGCATAGCGCGTAGCTGAGTTACGGTTTACCGCCGTCGCTCCTTGTTACCGCCGGCGTTCCTTACCTTCGCCGCTCCTGAGTACCCTCGCTCCGGCTCACGGTTAGCACACAAACGAGCCGTTCCCGGTTCCCGGTAAATACCCGTTTCCCGGTGAATACTCGTTCCTCCCGGTAAATAAATATCTCCCCGACGGAAAAAGAAAAACTCCCCACCGGGAAAAATCATCCGAGGAGGAGTTTGGCGCGCCCGAAGGGATTCGAACCCCCGGCCTTCTGATCCGTAGTCAGACGCTCTATCCACTGAGCTACGGGCGCAGCACCAAGAACAGAACTGAGTAGTTCTCATTTTTTGGACGCATACGAGTATAACCCGGATTCCACTTTCCCCCAAATCGGAAGAGATGATTGGGCGGCATGTCACAACTACAATGTGAGCATGGAGAATACTGGTTCACACATTCCGCAGGATACAGAGGCAATTACTAAGTGGCAGGCCTGGCATCAGCGCCGCAAACAGGAACTGGCGGCCCCGCACGGCTGGCTCTCCCTAATTTCCTTTACGTGGCTAAACTCCCACCCGCGCACGGTCAGAGGTTTTCCCGGGACTTTCCACGAAGTTGATGGTCACGTGCTCGCCCAGTTCGATCCCGCAGAAGGGGTGCGCCGCGGCGGCGTCGTGGTGGCAGAGGCAAGCATCGTGACCGCCGAAGATGATTCCGACCTCACTCTCCACTGGCAAGACCGCATCGCCGAAGTGGGGATGCGCGGCGGGCGTTACATGGTCCGCATCCGCGATCCGCACGCTCCCACCCGCACTGGTTTTGCGGGCGTCCCGGTATTCGCCTACGACCCGAACGCCGTAGTTACCGCGCGCTTCACCGCTTTCCCCGCCCCGCGCGAAGTAGAAATTAGTACCGCGCGGGAGGGTTTGCGTGGCACCGCACACCTGGTAGGGGAAGTCACTTTCCGGTACGACGCCGCCGCTCACCGCCTGGCGGTACAAGGCGACCCTGATGGCGTGCTCACGGCCGTGTTTTCGGATGCTACTTCCGGCCAGGAAACTGATGCTTGGCGTTTTGTTTCCTTCCCCGGGCCGGGCCTGCCGAAGAAGGATTCAGCGGCACAATTTGCGACCACGCGCACTGGCGAGGTGAAGATTGATTTCAACCGCGCTTTGAACTTCCCGATGGCCTTCAGTGATTTTGCTACCTGCCCAGCCCCACCGGATGGCAATCATCTGCAAGTGGCGATTCGCGCCGGTGAAAAAGCGGCGCGCTAACTGCGCGGCCTGCGTTCGCAACAATGGTAAAAATTCGGTAGCAAATAATCGTTTCGGCCTGCTAGCACTGCTACTGCTAGCACTGCTACTGGCCGGTAGGCGGGTAACGGCAGTAGCTATGCATCAACGGTTATAGCCGTGCACTAGCGGTATAGGCATGCCCTAGCGGTACAGTCACGCACTAGCGGTAAAGGCATGCCCTAGCGGTAATAGCCGTGCGGATATGGGGAGGGATAGTGCGGGCCGGCAGCCCGCGTGCTGATCACATACTTGCCGAAGGGGAAGCAAGTAACCGGGATGAGCTTAATATTCGCTACCGCGAGGGGAATGCCAATAATGGTGACTGCCTGTGCCAAGGCGGTAACGAAGTGTACGAGTGTTAACCACAGGCCGGCCACGCAGAACCACACCACGTTCATCAGGCAAGAGCCAGCTCCCGCGCCCGGCTTTTCTACCACGGTGCGCCCGAACGGCCACAGCACATATCCGGCAATGCGGAAGCATGCCACTCCCGCTGGGATCGTAATAATAAAAACGCAGGAAAAAATGCCGGCCAAGGCGTAAGCAAGGGCCAGCCAAATACCTCCACAGAAAAGCCAAATAATGTTCAGTATCGGACGCATGTTTTCACCCTACTCCACAACGCGGCATCCCTATTCCAGAATCTGGTCCCCCACCCCACCCACACCCCTTGTGAACCATCCCACACGCCGATATGATGAATACAACTCACGCGAGTTTACCTAAAGAAGGGTTCCAGAGTCTCGCAGGTCTCTCGAAACGCTTGCACCTGGGGGATTGCCTCCGGCAACGTGCGTCAGGTTGGGTAGCTATTGATCGTTTCAACATAAAGGAGGAGGTGTGGCCCTTCGTTCACCGACGGGCCACACCTTCATAGAGGTGACTGAGAACAATATGGAACTGCAAGCATCTGCACTCGCCCAGCGGTACGGAAAATCCCCGCCGATTTTCACCGATCTCTCTTTTTCCCTTCGCGACGGCGTAGTCGCACTCCTCGGAGTAAATGGGGCCGGAAAAACTACACTCCTCAAAACCCTCGTGGGTATCCTGCCAGCATTTAGCGGTCAAGTGACGATTAATGGCCAGCAACTCTCCGCGCAAATCCGCGCGGGCAAGCTCGCAGATATAGGCTTCCTCCCCCAAGAAGTTACTTTCAATCCAAAACTAACCGTGGTGGAATTCATTACCTACATCGCCTGGATGCGCGGAGTGCCTTTGCGGAAAATATCCGCCCAGATTGGCGAAGTGCTCGATTCGCTAGATATAGCGAATATTCACCACCATCGGATGGGCAGTCTTTCCGGCGGGCAGGTACGCAGATGCGGCCTGGCCAGTGCCATTATCGGCACTCCCCAGGTGTTGATACTAGATGAGCCGACTGCCGGCCTGGACCCCGAGCAGCGCGTTGCTATCCGCACCCTCATTTCCCAACATCTCGCGCCGCTCACCATACTTTCTACGCATCTACTCGAAGACGTAGTACGCGTAGCAGACCGGGTACTCGTACTTGATGCGGGCAGTATTATCTTCGACGGCAACGTAGCACAGCTGGAGGCCTTGGCCACCGCTCACCGCTCGGCCGGCACATCCCTTGCGGAAAGCGGCTTCCTACATCTTGTTCGGCATTCCCACCCTGCGGAAACAATAACTGGAGTGGGAACTGCCCAGTCAGCAAGTCAAGATCACTCTCCCACCCCTGCGGCTTCGGCAATTCCCGGAACCAGCCTTGCGGAATCGGTAGGTAGCACACCCCGAGAAAGCGAGGCTCCTCATGAAACCTCCTAAGACTCGTTCTCCCTTGTGGTACCGCCGTCACCTTCTGGTTTACGCAACGCCCGTATTGTTATTCATCGTCGTGCTCATTGCGATACTTATGCGAAACCGCTGGAATATATCAAGTACGGCGGTTTCGTCCGGGGCACTTTTCCCATTCCTCCTGTTTTCGCCGCTTGTTGCCGCGCTCCAGGGGGTCGAAGTAAAGTACGAGACGCAAACGCGTCTGTTTTCGTGGGTGCCGTTGCGCCGCCGAACCGTTTTCGTAGAAAATCTTCGTCTTCTTCTCCCCGCGGTACTTTCCATACTTGCCAGCGCGGGAACACTCCTTCTTATCGCCTTATTCGCTCATATTTCCTCGCCCTCAAATACGTTTTTCGCGCGGGGAGTTTTTTCCTGGAGTCCCAGCGTTTGCTACCTAGCGGTAGCCGTTTGCGGCGTATGCGTGGCGCAATTACTTGGCCGTTCTGAATTATCTCTAGCTGTGTGCGCAATTGTCTCTTTTTGTTTGACCCTCGGTATGGGTGTTTTCGCGACCCAATTTGCCTTCGAGGAACCGTATGAACTTGTGCCTTATGTCAAAACTGGGGCGCTGGCATTATTCGCGGGTGTGGCTTGCCTTTGCGCGCTTCTCATCGCTGGGCCTTCCGCCCGCGCCCAACACCCCAATATTTTAAGCTCGATAACTCGCGGTTATGGTCAAGCTTTCGTCGCGTTCTCGCTTGCGGGAATAGTAATTGTTACGGCGGCATTGTTGCCACAAGTAGAACTGCGGCGCCCGGCCGCTAGTCTCGTGGTTTGCACTTCCCCTTCCCCGCCCACGACCCCAGAATCGGAGGCTGGCGCCAGCCGCACACCTCCGCAGATATGCGTTTGGAAAGAACACGGCCGGTTACTACCCGAACTGGTGGCCATCCAAGAACGAGTACTTGATGCCCTTCCTCCTACAGTCCCTCTGCCCGCAAGTTTTCAGGACTTTGCGCTTGACGGTACGGCGGACGCTTCCTACAGTCTCAACCTTTCGGTACGCATGGGCACGGATCAAGTTACCCTCCCGACGGCGTACGTTCTGGCACTTTCCAATCACCTCTTTGTGCCTGATACTCCGGCGGAACACGATGGCGTCGCTACCGGCAACGCGGAAGTGAGCAACACCGAAGCCGCGAACGCTGATTTGAGCGCAGAAATGTTCGATAACACCACTCTTTTCACCCTATGGCTACTCCACCAAGCATCACCGGGAATCTTGGACGATAGCGGTATCGAATCGATAGTTTATGCGCCTCCGGCCTTACGCAACGAGGTCAAGCAAGTCATAAAACTACCATTGGCAGAGCAGCAAGCTTGGGCGGGAGAAATCTATGACAGATCCGGAGCCTAATCAAACTTACTCGCATTTCGCGAATAATCGACCTGGTACCTTGCCGCGGGCCTTGACGCACGCGTATATCCGTGCCCACGGTATACCTGCGGCCCTGATAGTCATTCCCACCATCTGCCTCGCGATTATCCTGCTTGGCGAACGCGTGACCGTTCACTCCTGGGTGGCAGGTGGAGTTACCCCCTTGGCTCGGTTGCTAACTGTGGGTATCCCCGTGGTTGCCGTCACTACCGTATTTCCCGGCTTCGAAGCGGCATACCATCCGCTTCCGCGGCGGCGGGTAACCGATACCCACGCTGCGATTTCTCTCCTCACGGTTTTGGGAATTGGCCTGGGATTAGGGGCATATATGCACGAGCCGAATCCGCTAGCTTTGCCTCGCCTATTTGCATTCTGGTGGGGGCTGGCAATCATCTCTGCCGCCATAGGCGGAAAGAAGTATACCTGGGTGATTCCGTCTCTTATTGCCTTAGGTAGTGGCTTCTTTTTCCCGCCGGAAGAAACTTCCGTCTGGAATGTGGTGATGTCACAGGTTGATTCGTGGCAAATTTACACTCTTGTGGGGGCAGTGCTTTTACTGGCGGGGTTGCTGTATCGAAAAGTCACTTTGCGGAGCAGAATTTCTCAGCGGCGGTAACGGCGTCGTCGATATTATCGAAGAAGTTTTCCTTTCCGCCGGCCGCGGCTGTAAGCCCCATGGATTCGGTGAGCTCTTCGTGGGCGGTACGTAACCCCACCACGAGCACGTGATTATCAGCTTCCCGCAAAGTGGTGACGATATCCGCCAGCGTTTTCGCGCCCGTTGCATCCATTACTCCCACGTGGGAGAGCCGCAAGATTACCACCCATACGTCGTCTAGCCGGGTAATTTCTTCCTCTATGCGATCTGCCACGCCAAAGAACATGGCGCCATCGATCCGCAAAGTACGAATCCGCGGATTCTTAGTGGGGTATTCCTTGCGCACCCCGGATTGCCGCGCTAAACCGCGCATGATCGAGATAGTTGCGATGGTAACGCCGATGAGGATCGCCCAAATGAGGTCAAATACCACTGTGATTAGCGCGGTGAGCACGAAAACCAGAATGTCGGTACGGGTGGAACGCGAAATTTGGCGGATCGAATGTACCGGGATCATCCTCCCGGCCGTCACAAACAGTACGCCTGCCAAAGCGGAAAGCGGGATCACGCTTACGATCTGGGCGGCGCCATACACCACTCCCACAAGCACCAGGGAGTGTATTACCGGGGAAAGCCGGGAACGGCCCCCGGCTCGCACGTTCACTGCGGTGCGAACGATTGCTCCGGTTGCGGGCATACCGCCAAAGAGGCCGACGGCGCAGTTCGCGGCCCCCTGACCCAAAAGCTCTCGGTCTGGGTTGTAGGTTCCGCCCGGCACCATGCCGGCCGCTACGCGCGCCGAAAGCAGGGATTCAATTCCGGCTAGCAAGGCCACTGAAATCGCGCCCGGGAGGAGCGCCGTTACTACCTCGGCTGAGATTGGAGGTAGATGCGGAGCGGGCAAAGAGTTCGGTATTTCCCCGATCGTGGGCACTGGCAGTTTCGCCACCACCGCCACCGCGGTCACAATTGCCAGTGCTACCAGCGAACCGGGGAACTGCGGCGAAATCTTGTCCAGGAAGTAAATGAGCAGCGCGGTTATTAGCGCCACCGCCAACGGCAGGAACGCCTGCGGATACGAAGCTTCGCGTATTGCGGCGAACCCGGCCAGCAGCGTATTGCCTCCGGCTTGTACTTCCACGCCCAAAGCATTCGGAATTTGCTGGAAAATCAAGATGAAGGCGATCCCGAGCGTGAAGCCCTCAATCACCGGCCAAGGAATCAGCGAGACCACCTGGCCCAAGCCCAAAACCGCGCCCACAATGAGCAGTACCCCGGCCATTAGCGAGAGCAAAGGTACGACGCCGATTCCATAGGCGGCAACCAGCGGAGCCAAAATAACGACCATGGCTCCGGTGGGGCCCGAAACTTGGAACCGGGAACCACCAAAAATGGCGCCTACGATTCCGGCCACAATCGCCGTAATTAGGCCGGCGGCCGCGCCTACTCCCGAGGCCACCCCAAAGGCTAAGGCGAGCGGGAGGGCCACAATTCCGGTGGTGATTCCGGCAAGAATATCGGTTTTCCAGTGCTGGCGAATTTCGCGAATATCAGTAATGTTGGGCAGCAGTGAAAGCAGATGCTTACGAAGCTTCAAAGAACTCCTTCAAGACTAAAAACTGTACCCATCATAGCATTTAGTTCGGCATTTTTCAAATGTGCTTCAATAGCGTTGCTGGGTATTGATTTTATTGCTCGGTTTTTCTTCTCTGGGCGGGATTTTCCGCGCGTCTTCTCGCGTATATTTGAGGAGACGGCTCGAACTACTATCAGAGAGGATAAACCGTGAGCTACAAGGAAAAGGCGAAGGCCAATAAGAAGGAAACTGCGGAACTGTTCAAGGCCGCCCCGGTAGATCTTAAAGCCTTCATGCATATGCATGACTTGAACATGAAGGAAGATGCGCTCGACGTCAAGACGAAGGAACTCATCGCTTTGGCTATTGCGATCAGCACGAAGTGCGAAGGCTGCATTATCGCGCACGTGGACGCTTTGGCTAAGGCAGGCGGAACCCGCGAAGAGCTCGTTGCGATGATCAAGGTGTGCCTGCTCATGAACGGCGGCCCGGGCACGGTATACGGCGCCAAGGCACTCGCTGCTTTCGACGAACTCACCGCTGAGTAACTCACCGTCAGGCAACTAAACCTTCGAGTAACTAACTGCCAGGTAACTGGACCGTCGAGTAACCCACCACTTGGCACCTAAACTTTGGTACCTAAGCTGCCGGGTAACAAAACGCCGGGTGACTAAACCCCCGAAAATTTACCGCTGATTGATTATTTACCGCGCAAGCTCGCGCTGCACGCGGGGCTTGCCTTAAACGCAAGAGTGCGGGGAACGAACTGCCTTCCTCTTAGTTCGTTCCCCGCACTCATATTTAAATCTAGCCTATGGGCCTGCGCTTAGCCTATTGGCCCTGCGTCTAGCCATTAGCCCTGCGCCTAGCCTACGGCCGCGAGTTTCAGTTCGCGGCTCGTAGGCGATGCGCGTTCTAGTTCACGGCTCGGGCCTCCCGGCCAACCGGTTAGGCCGGTAGCCGGGGCCCTCGCCTGAGTTTTAGTTCGCGGCTTGCAGGCCGCCGGAGGCGGGCCCGGAGGGCCGGCCGGCCGGCGGAATCAGATGGCTCGTATTTTGGGCCGGTGCCAAGGATTCCATTTCTTCCGGTTCACCGAAAGTTTGTGCGCCTTCCGGCAGCGGAGCATCCGGATCCTGGCCGGTGAAGGTGAAGCTCATCGGAATGTCTTCCTTGTTCACACCCACCACGATCACCTGGTTGTCCTTGAACTCGCCGTAGAGGAGCTTTTCGGAGAGCACGTCTTCAATATCGCGCTGAATGGCCCGCCGCAAGGGGCGTGCGCCCAGCACCGGATCGTAGCCGCGGTCTGCCAAAAGTTCCTTCGCGTCCTGGGTGAGCGCCAGCGAAAGGCTTTGTTCGCGCAAACGCCCATCTAGCTTCGCGATCATCAGATCCACGATCTGCAAGATCTCTTCCCGGTTGAGCTGCGGGAACACGATCACATCATCCACGCGGTTGAGGAACTCGGGGCGGAAGTGTTCCTTCAGCTCTTCCGCCACCTTGGTCTTCATCCGCTCATAGGAACTGGTGACGTCTTGATCGAACTGGAAGCCCGTCTGCACGCCCTTGGCAATATCCTTCGTTCCCAAGTTCGTGGTCATAATGATGATCGTATTCTTGAAATCGACCACGCGGCCCTGCGAATCCGTCAAGCGGCCTTCTTCCAAAATCTGGAGCAAAGAGTTGAACAGATCCGGGTGGGCCTTTTCGATTTCGTCGAACAGCACCACGGAGAAGGGCTTGCGGCGCACCGCTTCCGTCAGCTGGCCACCTTCCTCATAACCCACATATCCCGGAGGGGCACCAAACAGCCGCGAGACCGTGTGCTTCTCCGAATATTCAGACATGTCCAAAGTGATGAGTGCCGATTCGTCCCCGAAGAGGAATTCGGCAAGCGCCTTGGCCAGTTCCGTCTTCCCCACGCCGGTAGGGCCGGCAAAGATGAAGGAACCACCCGGCCGGTTCGGATCCTTCAAGCCCGCCCGCTGGCGCCGAATTGCCTGCGAAATAGCAGTTACGGCCTCGTTTTGGCCAATAACACGCTTGTGCAATTCGTCTTCCATGCGCAGCAGCTTCTCCGATTCGGCTTCGGAAAGCTTGAACACCGGAATCCCGGTAGACATAGAGAGCACCTCGGTGATGAGATCCTCATCCACCACGGACACCACGTCCATATCTCCGCTCTTCCACGCGTTTTCTTGCTCTTCGCGCTGGGCGGTAAGGCTCTGTTCTTGATCGCGCAGGCTCGCCGCCCGTTCGAAATCTTGGCCGTCAATCGCGGCTTCCTTTTCGCGGCGCGTGCCGGCAATCTTTTCGTCCAGTTCACGCAGTTCTGGCGGTGCCGTCATCTTCCGGATCGCCAAGCGGGCCCCGGCCTCATCGATCAGGTCAATCGCCTTATCGGGCAGGAAGCGGTCGTTAATATAGCGATCCGATAGGGATGCGGCGGCTTCCAAAGCGTCGTCGGTAATAGTTATCCGGTGGAAGGATTCGTAACGGTCGCGCAAACCCTTGAGGATTTCCACGGTCTGTTCCACCGTGGGCTGTTCCACCTGAATCGGCTGGAAACGCCGTTCCAGAGCGGCATCCTTTTCAATGTACTTACGGTATTCGTCCAGGGTGGTAGCACCAATCACCTGGATTTCTCCGCGCGCCAGCATCGGTTTGAGTAACGACGCCGCATCTAGGGCACCTTCCGCCGCACCGGCACCTACCAGGGTGTGGATTTCGTCGATGAAAAGAATGATGTCCCCGCGAGTGTTGATCTCCTTGAGGATTTTCTTCATTCTTTCTTCGAAATCACCCCGGTAGCGCGAACCGGCTACCAAAGAACCCATATCGAGAGAATAAAGTTGCTTTTCCTTCAGCGTTTCCGGCACATTATCGGCGGCGATGAGTTGTGCCAAACCTTCTACCACGGCGGTTTTACCAACGCCGGGTTCCCCGATTAGCACCGGATTGTTTTTGGTCCGGCGGGAAAGCACTTGCATAACCCGCTCGGTTTCCGTGTGCCGGCCAATTACCGGATCTAGCTTGTGATCGCGTGCCGCTTGCGTGAGATTGCGGCCGTACTGGTCAAGAATCGTGGATCCAGCTCGGTGGCCTTCGCGGCGCCCGCCGCCCACGCCTACCGCTTCCTTCCCTTGGAAACCGGAAATCAGCTGGTTGACCTGGTTGCGCACGGTAGGCATATCGGCGCCCATCTTCTGCAATACCTGGGCGGCTACCCCATCTGGTTCGCGGGTAAGGCCGAGCAAAAGGTGTTCGGTACCGATGTAGGAGTGGCCTAGCTGCAGGCCCTCACGCATCGCGTACTCGATGACCTTTTTGGCGCGCGGAGTAAAGGGAATATGCCCGGAGGGTTGCTCCTGGCCTTCCCCGATAATCTCCACTACCTCCGAACGCACACCTTCTAGCGTGACCCCCAGAGCCTCGAGCGCCTTCGCCGCTACACCTTCACCTTCGCGGATCAGGCCCAGCAGGATGTGTTCGGTCCCCAGGTAGTTGTGCTTGAGGTTACGCGCCTCTTCCTGCGCGAGCACGATGACCCGCCGGGCGCGGTCCGTGAACCTTTCGAACATAACACTCCCTTGGTTTGAAACTATCTAAGAGGGTAACGACCTGCGCGGAACTTCCCCTCCCCTGTTCGCCAGCGGCGTTTTATTCATTATCATATCGCCGAGCTTGCGCGGTTTACGCGGCAGGAATCTCCACCAAGATAGTGAGCGGTCCGTCATTTACGAGTTCCACATCCATTTCCGCTCCGAAAGTGCCAGTGGCTACCTGCAGACCGTAGGTTTCGCGTAATTCTCGCACCACTTCTTCATATAGCGGTTCGGCAATATCACCGCGCGCGGCCCGCGACCACGAAGGTTTGCGGCCTTTACGCACATCCGCGTACAGCGTGAACTGGGAGACGACGAGCACCGGCGCTTCTGCTTCCTGGGCCGAAAGTCGGTGTTTTTCATCATCTGTGCCATCTGCGGCTCGCAACAGCTTGAGCTGCGCAATTTTTCTTGCCACCGTGGCGGCGCGGGCGGCGTCGTCGTCTTGGGTAACCCCAACCAGGACGCACAATCCGGGCCCGATCTCCCCCACGACCTCGTTATCTACCGTTACCGAAGCACGTTTGACGCGCTGGATCACCGCACGCATTTACCATCCTCCTCGCCAAGAATCGCGCCGGCCCCAATCTTCGCCGGCGCGGCCGATACCCATTCTTTGCCTTTCCGGCCCCAAATAATAAAGGGCCGCGTACAGGGAAACGCAGGTGAATAGCCCGCCCATCGGTAACCGCCATCCCACCAAATACTGGATGACCACTACCAGGAGCGCGAGCACTAAAACCGGCGTCCAAAATTCTTTGGTTTTGCGGGCAAAGGTGAATTTGTGGGAGCTTTGCCGCAAGCACGAAAGGAGTGCCCAGACCACGAAAGCGGTGAGTAAAACGCCCACCGTCAAACCGTAGATGTGGTGGATCATGATTATGGTCGCTACCGTGCCTGTCACGTGACTCCCTTTACCGTTTACCGTCGCCGGGTTTACTTGCGCGAGCTCGAATCTTCCGCGCCCGTTTTCCTGCCCTGCCAGCTTAGCAACCAGGGCAGAGGGCGTGCCCAGACCACCGGTTCCGCCCAGGCCGAAAACTGTGCCTGCCCCGCCAGTGCGGCTAATTCCGCGGTTTGTGTTTCTTCGCCGCCCGGCACCAATTCCGCGGTTTGTGTCATTTCAGCAGGCGGTACTAATTCCGCGGTTTTGGTGACGGAAGTGGTTTCCTCCAATTCCGCGGTTTCGGTGGCACTGGTTTCGATGGCACTGGCTTCGATGGCGTTGGTTTCGGTAGCGCGAGGCGCAACCAGCACCGGCGTCGTGCGCGTGGCGGCAAGCGAGGCGCGGTCCAGCAAAGCAAGGGCGAGCGGCCCCTCCTCATAATCGCGCGCCGCCAACACTACTTCCCCGCACGCCCGCACTGCTGTGCGAGGCGCGGTACCTGTTTCCGGGCCGGGTTCCGGGTGAGGTTCCGGGTGAGGCCCCGGGCAAGATTCTGGGCCGGGTTCCGCGCGAGATGCGGGGCCAGTTTCCGGATTATTTTTCGGAGCAGTTTCCGGGTAGGTTTCCGGCGAAGTTTCGAGGTGGGTTTCCGGCGAACTTTCGGGGCCGACGCCGGATGCTTCGGAAATGAGCAAAACATCTCCGGGAGTGGGCAGATCGGCCAGGTCGGGGCCTTCCAGATAGAGCAAGGCGGGAACGCGCACCGATGCTGGTGGCGTGGGCGAAGCTGAAGCGGTAAACGCGGCTGCAGCAGCAAGCGAAGCTGTAGGCGGATCTTCTCGCGAAGCTGCCGGAGAAGCAGCGGGCGAATCAGTTGGCGAAGCAGCGGGCGGATTGAGCGGCGCGTAACCCACTTCGGCGGGCCGGGCGCCTACTGCCGCGGCGGCATAGCTAGCGGGCCGGAAAGTGGCGGCAAGTTGCGATTCCCAGGCAGTAAGCCCGGCTGCTTCCACCCCGGCCGCAGCTAATTTAGCGAAAATCTGGCTTAGCTGCGGCTCTCTACCGGGAACCAGCGCATACACGGCTTGCCAAGCTTCATTCGGTTCACTGCCAATGCGTTCTGCATATTCGGCACCTTCCCACGGGTCGCGCCAGAGCAAAGGTTCGCCCTGCGAGCTCCGGGCCGCCACCTGCATGAGCGCTTCGCAGGCCGGGCCTGTGCTAGACGCGCCAAGCAAACGCAGGCGCGAAAAACTTGCGCTGCCCGTACCTTCCGCGGTAGCCGAGCCGTCCACGGTGGCTAATGTTTCCTTCCCGGGCGCTGGCAATTCCACGCTGGCTTTCCGCTGTTTGGCATCCGGTTTTTGCGCGGCTGGTAAAGCCGGCTCAACATCCGGCAGGTGTTCAGCTGCTCGAACTTTCTTGCTGCCCTGGCCCAGCCGGCGCATTTGTGCTGTTTCAATACGAAAAACTTGACCGCCAGCCACCGCGAGCGCATACCCGCCAACAATCTGCCCCGCACTGTTGAGCTTGAGTACGTCTCGCCAAAAATGATCGGGCGCCGAAAACGCCGGCGCTTCCGCTGGCACTGCAGAGAGCGGCGTATCCGCGAGCGCTTGCACGGGTACGTGGCCTAAGTCAGTAAAGGCGCGGCCGGCAAGAAGCATGCGCTGTTCGCGGTAGGGATTGCCAAAATGCGAGGGCACGCCAAACGCGGCGCCCTTCCCGCGCGGGTCTGCGGTAGCTTCCACGGCGCCCGCGCGTGCCAGCAAAGGGCTTGGCACTGCTGCCGCGTGCGGGCCTGCTCCCGTATCTGCCCGGTTATTTTTCGGTCCCGTTACCATCTTCGGTTTCTACCGCTTCCCCAGTTTTTGCCGTAAACCCGGGGATATCGCCCACTCTTTGCAAGCGGGCAGACATATAGTCGCGTAATTCCTGGCCGAAAGCGGCCATTTCATAGGCGAAGAAAAGTTCGGACTCTACATATCCACCGGTGATCCGCCCCGCTTCGTAGCGCTGCGCCGTCGGCGTGGCAGCAATAGCATCGGCCACGAATTGGAACCGCGGCCCTTGGATCGCGCCCGCCAAAGTCATCGCGTGCCCGGTCGGTTGCGCAACCGTCCCTTCCAAAATGTATTGGCCGTTCTTCCCCTCTGCATGTTCGGGCGAAACCCGCAGGTAACCGACGAGCGAAGACCACAGCTGCCCTTTCGTGAGCATCCGGTATTGCACGCCGCCAGGCCGTTCCTGGTCAATAGCCGCAACCGGTTCCTGCGCCAACCAAATATCGGAAACTACCCGCAAATATGGGCCGCCATTATCGTTATCGATCCGCAGTTCGTGCAGGAACGCCGCCGCTTCCACGCCCTCATAGGCGAGGATGCCTGCGCCGCGCCAGTCGTCAACCAGCCAGGCCATCGGGTACGTTTCCGGAGCAAGATTTGTGGGGATTGTGAACACCATGGTTCTAGACTAAGCGATAATTGCCGCTATGCCGAAAGCGAGCCATCCACACACGCTGACCACGGCTAATTCCACTCCAGCTTGGGTGAGCCAACCAATGGGTGCGCGGCCGGTAGCGTTGTTTTCGGAAGCTTCGTTTTCACGCGCACGCACGGTCTCACGCGCACGCACAGTTTTTGTGGTTTCCGAGTTTTCCACAGCGGGGGCGCCGACGCCGTCTTCCCCGGCCGTTTTTTCTTCGGCCGTGGTTTGCGGCGAGGCGAGGCTGAGCTTTTCGGCTAGCACCCCGGAGTAGTAATCGGAGAGCGGGTAGAGCAGGGCCGGGACGATGGCGAGCCAGACCGGGCCGGCGGTGAGCGTGGCCCACGCGGTGGCGCCGGTGATGGTGCTATAGGCCCAGCCGGCACCGAGCCCGCCCGCAAAGGCTACGAGCAGATATGGCCACCAGGAAGCGATGCGCCCCAAAATGATGCGGACGACCGCCATGCACAGCAGGGATTCCGCCATAATCGTGCCGGCCATTTCCCCGCCTACCAGGTGCAGGCTTGCCGGCCATAAGCCAGCGCTAATAGCCACCGCAATCGCCAGGTAACTCACCGCGAGTTGGGAAACCAAAGTACCGGCCGGTACCGGGCGTGCCATCTGGGCGAGGAACACAATAACCACACCTATTCCGGCCAGTACTGGCATGGCCGAAATTTTGCCCAAGGCACCGGCAATAGTGGCTATGGCGAGCATCGCCCAGGCCAGGCCGCGCGCTAGATGCGGATTGGGGATTTTCGCGCGAGCCGTGATTGCGTAAACGGCGAGCGCCCCGGATAGGAAGGCGAGGCCGGCCGTTACCCAGGCCGCTGTTCCCGTGGGTGGGAAACTGATCGGAAAACCGGAAGTCAAAATAAATACCGCGGTGAAAGCAACACAGACCAGGAGTGCCACGAAATCGGCTAGCAGCGTGACTCGCACCGGAATCGACTTGCTGACCTGCGGAGTTTCCGACGAGCGCGACTCAGAAGAGCGCGGTTCCGACGGGCGCGACTCGGGCAAAGGCGGTTCAGACGAACGTGGTTCGGGCAAATGCGAATCAGCCGGGCGCAACTCAGATCGATACGATCGCTCTTCTGACCAGATCGATCGCCCCTCTGCGCGGTACGGCCGCGTTGCAGGCAGGTCCTGCTCCTGCGGCTCGGCGTGGTGGCTGTGCGGAGTTTCTGCCCGTAGGCCAGATGCCCGCCGGCCCGATGCCCGCCGGCCCGAAGCGCGCCTACCGGCCGCACGTCTACCGGCGGCTCTTCTACCCGAAGCCCTTCTGCCGGAAGCGTGGCTGCCGCTGGCGCCGGTGGGATGGTTTTCCTGCTCCTGCCTGTCCATACCGCCATTCTGTCAAATATCGCTCTCCCCTAGCAGGACTTTCAAATAGCCTCGCGGAGGAGAAATAGCATCCGCAAAAATATTTCGCTGCCATGCCACTGGAAGCCAGGTTGCGTACGGCGTCGTACCCCACAGACCGTAAACCGTAAGCTCGCCACGGGCCTCCTAACCGCAACTCGGAGACTTAAATGCCGTGCGCTCTAACACCGACGTTCTAAAGCTCGCGCTCCAAAACCTTAATAACACCGACTTTTCCCCATAAAATCAACGAAACCCCCACCATAAACAACGATTATTGTCCATTAGCCCAAACCCGACGTTCCAAAGCCGGCGCCCCAAGGCCGGTGCTCCAAACCCGGAACTCCAAAGCCGACGTTCCAAAGCCGGCGCCCCAAGGCCGGTGCTCCAAACCCGGAACTCCAAAGCCGACGTTCCAAAGCAGATGCTCCAAACCCGCGTAATACTTAGGCTTCCCCAGCTCAAGGCCGGCGCGCGCAGTATTTTTACTCTGCCGTAGTTCCTGTTAGAGTATTGGTACGGCATCGGACCACGAAAGCCCCGGGCTCCAACTACAGCCGCTTCGAGCGGCATTCGCGCCGTCAGGCGCTCTCTGGTCCGATGCCTTTACTTTCCTTTTTTGCCGCGCATTTACTTTCCTTTTTTGGCCATGCAATTTTTGCCTTGCCCTTGTGTGTCCCGGCCACGCACCCTGGCCCTGCGCCCCAACCACACGCGCCCGGCCAAACCTTCCCTCACACTTGCCCACATTTTTATGTTACGGCACTCACTTTTTGCCTATTTGTGGTTGGAGCTTGCCCAGTATCTTCCGCGTCCTACCACGTCTTTGGCCGCTACCGTTGCGCCCACCCCGCGGCTTAGCGAGTAAAACACCACACCGAGCATCGAAAGTCACCTTCATTTTCGTTTTACTCATCTAAGCTGTTTTCGGAAAGTTCGCCGACTGTTCTTCACGTCGAAACGGAGCGTTAACTTGAAGTTTTTTAGTAGGTTCTCAAAGTCTCACCAGGTGTTGACGCTAATTAAAGATCAGGCGCAGCACTTGGAAAGTGCGGCGAACGAGCTTCAGCAGATCGTTAGCCTCGATGTTTCACAACAGGCCGAGCGCGCCCAAGCGCTCCACAAAATAGAAAACCAGGCCGATGATGCCTCGCATACGCTGCTGACTTTCGTCAATAAGTCTTTTGTTCTCCCCTTCGATCGCACTGATCTTTACGATTTAAGTTCCACGATCGATGATTGTGTAGACCTAATCGATGAAGCCGGTTCCGGGATTGTTATGCTTTCGCCTTCCCATTTGCCCGATGAATGTTTGGAAGTGGTGGGGTTGCTACAGCAGTGCGCTTCAGAATCGGCGCGGATCCTTTCGCATTTCTCGCCCACTTCGCCCGAAACGCGCGACTATTGGATCCACATGAATCAGCTCGAAAATCAGGGCGACCGGCTCTACGGCAACACTATCGTCAAGCTTTTCAACGGCAGCACTGACGCTTTGGAAGTGATGCGGCTCCACATGATCGCCACCGCTTTGGAAAACGCTTTGGATTCCTTCGAAAACTTGGCGAATGTGGTTGAGCAGATCGCGCTCAAGGAGTCATAAGCGTGTCCGAATTACTGTTCCTCGTATTCGTGGTGATTGCCTTTAGCGTCATTTTTGATTTCACTAACGGTTTCCACGACGCCGCGAATGCGATCGCTACTTCTGTTGCCACGCGTGCTCTCACCCCGCCGGTGGCCTTGGCCATGGCGGCCTGTATGAATTTTGTGGGGGCCCTACTCGGCACGAAAGTTGCGGAAACCATCGGGTCCGGGATCGTGAATATTACCGACGCCCCGGCCCTCGACGGTTTGGTACTGGTGCTCGGAGCGCTGATAGGCGCCGTCGTCTGGAACCTGATTACCTGGTGGTTCGGCCTACCTTCCTCAAGTTCGCACGCCCTTATTGGCGGGCTGGCGGGCGCCGGGCTGGTCACCGCGGTTACCGTCCACTGGGCCGCGATTGTGGATAAAGTCGTGCTCCCCATGGTGATTTCGCCGATCGTTGGTTTCACCCTCGCCTACGTGGCAATGAAACTGCTCCTCGCTTTGCTTGACTGGCGTGCCGCTTCTTATCGGCGCACGATGGATGGTTTCCGGTATGCGCAAACAATTTCCGCTGCCGCGGTAGCTTTGGGGCACGGTTTGCAGGACGCCCAGAAAACTATGGGTGTGATGGTGTTGGCGCTGGTCGCGGGTGGTTTTCACGACGACGTCGCGGTGATCCCCCTGTGGGTGAAACTTTTGGCTGCCGGCGCGATTTCGGCTGGCACCGCCACCGGAGGTTTCCGGATTATGCGCACGCTCGGCTCGAAACTGATTGACCTAGATCCGCCGCACGGTTTCGTGGCGGAAACGGTGGCTGCCGGGGTGCTCTATACGACGGCGTTTTTGTGGGCCGCACCAATTTCGACGACGCAAACCATTACCTGCGCGATTATGGGCGTGGGTGCCACCAAATCCAAGGCGGCGGTGCGTTGGGGTACGGCCGGCAATATTGCCCTGGCCTGGATATTCACCTTGCCCTGCGCCGCGGCTTTCGGCGCTTTGGCTACCTTCTTGCTACGCCTCGTACTTATTTAAGCACGACTGCGCGGCTGCACGACTGCACAGGTGCGCGGCTGCACGACTGCGCTATCCAGGCTACTGCGCTAACCGGCGAGCCTGCTGCTGTGTTCGCGCACGCTGGCGGCGGCCGCGCTTTCGGTTGGCCGCCGGCTGTCCACCGCCGGCGTCGTAAAACCGGCTTTTATGACCAAGAGACCCGTGAAAACTGTGGGGGACACGAACCACAGTTTTCACGGGTCTCGCTGGAGCGGGTGGGCAAGCCCGCTTCCACGCGGCAAACGGAACCGCGCTGGTTGAGTAAAGCAACGGTGCTTGTATCCCAACCAAACCAAACCGGCGCCGCACAACCAGTACTAACCAACCGGTGCCGGTAATAAACCGCACCGGTGGCCACTGGTGGGCGCCTGTCCGCGAGCTGGAGCGGCCAGGCCGGCCTCCGCCCGCTGCCTATCCGAAGCGGCCGGAGACTTGCTTACCCGAAGCGGCCGGAGACGTAATCTTCGGTTTCGGAATTTGCGGGGTTGGAGAAGATTTTCTCCGTCGAGTCAAATTCCACGAGGTGCCCGGGCTTGCCGGTGCCTTCAATATTGAAGAAACCGGTCATTTCGGAAACGCGGGCGGCCTGCTGCATATTGTGCGTGACGATCACGATCGTGAAGTCGTCTTTCAGGTCCGTCATCAGGTCTTCGATTGCCAGGGTGGAGATCGGGTCCAGGGCGGAGCACGGTTCGTCCATGAGGAGCACTTGCGGTTTTACCGCGATTGCCCGGGCAATGCATAGACGCTGCTGCTGGCCACCGGAAAGGGAAGCGCCCGGCCGGTCCAGCCGGTCTTTTACTTCCTCCCACAAGTTGGCGCCACGCAGGGAAGTTTCAACGATTTCTTCGGCGTCGGCCTTGTTCACCTTCTGGTTATTGAGCCGGTAGCCCGCCAAAACGTTATCGCGAATCGACATGGTGGGGAACGGGTTGGGCCGCTGGAACACCATGCCCACGTGCCCGCGCACGGTTACCGGATCCACACCCGGGGCATAAATATCTTGCCCGTCGATTTCTACTGATCCGGTTACGTAGGCCCCCGGCTGTACTTCGTGCATCCGGTTGAGGGAACGCAAGAAAGTGGATTTTCCACACCCGGAAGGGCCAATCAGGGCGGTAATCGAGTTCGGGCGGATATGTACGTTCACGCCCTCTACGGCTAGGAACTTGCCGTAGTAGATGTTTTCGTCGCGTACGACGATTCCTTCAGTCACTTCTCTGTCCTTTCAGAGCTGCGGCTACGTGCCGGCTAACTAGAGAGTCTTAGCTCCGGCTACGCACCACCGAGCTAAAAAGTTTTGGCTGCGGCTACGTGCCGGCAAGCTAGCGGGTCTTCGGCGCGAATACCTTGGCGATAAAGCGCGCAATGAGGTTGAGGATCAAGACGATGATTACCAGCACGAAGGCGCCACCCCAGGCGTAATCCATCATGCCGCGTTGGAACATCGAATAGACGAATACGGGCAAGGTCATTACCGGGCCGTTGATGAGCGAATAGTTGAACCCATCGGGCGAGGAAGCGGTAATCATAAGCGGCGCGGATTCACCGATCACGCGGGCCAGGGCGATCACGCACCCCGAAACAATGCCCGGCAAAGCGGTACGCAAAACCACTTTGATAATGGTCCGAGATTTCGTGACACCCAAAGCATAGGAAGCTTCCCGCAGTTCATCGGGCACAATCCGCAACATTTCCTCGGTATTTCGTACCACGATCGGCGTCATTAGAACCACGAGCGCAATCGCACCCATCAGACCGTTGCGGTGGCCCGTCCAGGGCGCCACCATGCCCACGAAAGCGGCGGCGAACAAGCCGGCCACGATCGAAGGAATACCGGTCATGATGTCTACCAGGAAGGTAACGATCTTTCCGAACCAGCCACCCCGGTAGTATTCCACCAGGTAAATAGCGGTCATAATGCCGAGCGGGATTGCAATAATCGCCGTGGTACCGGTAATCGTCAAAGTACCTACGATGGCGTGGCCGAGCCCGGGCCGCGAACCAGCTTCAGACATTCCCACCATCGAATTGTTGAGGAAGGAATAGTTGAGTACCGGGACCGCATTTTGTACTACCGCCCACAGCAGCGAGATCAGCGGTACCACCGCGATCACGAAAGCGGAAGTAATAATAATTCCGGCCATGCGGTCTTTGCCTGCCCGCCGGCCTTCCACGCTGTGGGAAACAAACCGCATCACCACGAGGAAGATCAGGTAGCCCACTACTAGGGCCCCGACCGCCGATTCAGCTTTGAAGCCGAAACGGAACAGGCCGTAGGTGAGCAACCAGCACACGATGAGCGCGCCGAAGGTGAAACCCTTGGGAAGTTTCTTGTTGCCTCCCGCGGTGAGATCCACCTGCACGCGTTCTTTTACCGCAGTTTCGGCGCCGGTGCCGCCATTGCCGTTGCCGGTGCCATTGCCATTGCCATTGCCGGTGCCATTGCCGCTGCCGTTGCCCGGTGCGGAGATTTTTTCGTTAATGTTTGTTGCCATGCCTGCCTCCTTATTTCACGGCGCTGGCGGCAACGATGCGCCGCGCGGCCCAGTTGACCACGAAGGTCAAAATAAACAGGATGAAACCGATACCCACTAGTACCTGGCTGGGCAGGCCGGGGCCGGCTTCCGGGAAGTTCAAGGCAATCTGGGAAGCGATCGTGGAATGTTGCCCGGGTGCCATGAGGTTGAAGTTCACGTTGAGCCCCGGGGAGAGCACCATGAGCAAAGCCATGGTTTCTCCTAGTGCGCGGCCCAAACCGAGCATCGATGCGGAAGTAATTCCGGAACGACCCATGGGCAGTACCGTCATCTTGATCATTTCCCAGCGGGTAGCGCCGAGGCCCAAAGCAGCTTCTTCGAGCAGCGTGGGCGTTTGCAAGAAAACTTCCCGGCACAGCGAGGTGATAATCGGGATCACCATGATTGCGAGTACCAGCCCGCCCATGAGTACGTTACGGGCCGGAGGTACGAAGTGTACGAGGTCGGGTTGCAAGGGCCACCAGTCAAACTGGGCGAGCCCGTTTTCTTCTCCCATAAGCGGCACATAGTCCACCCACCATTGCAGGATTGGCCCAAGTGCGCCGTCGATCCACTTGAAAATTGGCCGCAAGGCTGGCTCTAGCGTTTGCATACCCCACAGCCCGAAAACTACGGAAGGGATCGCCGCCAACAGGTCGATCACGTATCCGAGCCCGGCCGCAAAACGCCGGGAAGCATAGTGGGAAATGAACAGCGCGATCCCGATGGAAAGTGGCACCGCGATCGCCAGGGCGATAACGGATGCGAGGATCGTTCCGAACAGGGAGGCGCCGGCATACTGCCAGAAATTCAGGCCCTTCGTGAAGGAAGCGGCGTCTGTAATTTCTTCGGCAGAGGCCAGGTAAGCCGGGTAAGACTGGGCGAGGAGGAATACGAAAACGGCACCCAGGATCAAAATAATCAGGACGCCGGCTCCGTAAGCCAGTCCTTTGAAGGAAGCATCAGCGCGGCCACGCGCGCGCCGAGAGCCAAAAGTAAGCGCGGAGGTTTTCGGCGTTTCCACTGCTGTATTTTCGGCCTGCGGGGAGGCTACAGGCGATGCCGCCGGAACCTCCCCGGTAGTTTTATCAACTTTTGCCATCAACTTGCGCTACTCGCTCGTTGTTTCGCCTAGTTTCGCACGTGTTACTTGATCTTGGCGATTGCGGCTTCGGCTTCCTTACGCAGTGCGTCCGAAATCGGAGCGTTACCACCCTTCGCGGAGGCGGCACGTTCCTGCCCTTCCGCAGAAACCACGTAAGTGAAGAATTCCTTCACCAAGGAGCCCACCGATGCGTCCTTGTAATCCTGGCATGCCACCAGGTAGGAAATCATAACGGCCGGGTAGGCATCTTCGATGGAACCGTCACGCTTGAGGTCCACGGTCAGGCGCGTATCGGTAGCGTCTTCAGTTGCCGGGGAACCGTCCACAATCGCGGCGGCAGCTTCCGGAGTGGGGCCTACGAAATCAGAGCCGACCTGCAGCTTGGCAGCCTTGAGATCACCGATCTGCGAATAGTCGGCGTACGTGATGGCACCTTCGGTGGTCTTCACCAGGTTGACGACGCCGGACGTTTGCTGCGCGGACTGGGTACCGGTGATGGGCCAGGTGTCAGAAGGCTTGTCCGTCCACACATCGGGAGCGGCTTCCTGCAGGTAGCCCTGGAAGTTCTTGGAAGTACCGGAATCGTCGGAACGGTTGACGGGAATGATATCGAGATCGGGCAGGTTTACACCCTGGTTCGTTTCGGCAATAGCCGCGTCATTCCACTTCTTGATCTCGCCCTTGAAAATCTTGGCAACGGTTTCCCCAGTGAGGTTCAGGTTATCTACGCCGGGCAGATTGTAAGCCACGGCGATCGGGGAAATGTAAACCGGCAGTTCGATCAGCACATCGCTGGCGCACTGGCTACCCTGGCCCACCTTGGCGAGCTCTTCTTCATCAAAAATGGAATCGGTGCCGGCATAGGCCACCTTTCCGGTGAGGAACTGTTCGCGCCCGGTACCGGAACCCGTCGGTTCGTAGTTGACGGTAGCGCCGCTGTTCTTCTGCACGAAAGCATCCCGCCAGGCCTGCTGGGCATTTACCTGCGAGGAAGCACCCGAACCGTTAATGGTTCCGGAAATGCCCGAATCGGAGCTGCCAGCATTATTGGTAGCGGCCTCCGTGGTGGCCGATTCCGTGGTCTTATTTCCGCTATTTGCGTCCCCTCCGCAAGCGGTCAGGGTAAAAGCGAGGGCAGAGGCGGC
Organism: Actinobaculum suis; assembly: GCF_900618115.1. Taxonomy (NCBI): domain Bacteria; kingdom Bacillati; phylum Actinomycetota; class Actinomycetes; order Actinomycetales; family Actinomycetaceae; genus Actinobaculum; species Actinobaculum suis. Next base: position 248,090 of record NZ_UYIO01000001.1, on the reverse strand, counting down.
AGCAAGTGCCGTAAACTTCTTAATCTTCACAGTTGTGTCCTTGTATGCCAGGGAGCGCCCGTTTCGCGCTCACTGCGTTCAGGCTAAAAAGCTCGGGTAACGGCTCCAGACATTTAAGGTAAACGGGAGGTTAACTAGCCTGTCTGGTCGATCACAGGTAGTTTTCAGTTTCCGCGGCGGGTTCCTGCGCCCGCGCTACCGTTTGAGCGCGGCAGCGGGCCGCAAGTCCGCGGCCGTGCGGTATTCCAGGGAGATCGGCCGGAATTTTTCTGCTGCTACCGCGGTGGAACCCATCATGTGTAAGGCCAGAATTTCTCCGGTTTTCAGGTAGGGATCTTTTTTGGGGATGCGCTTTTTGACGCTCCCCCGCGCATGCAGGCCAGCTTCTTCCAGTACGCCCGGCAGCGTGGGCCGGTGCAAAGAAACGGCGGCGGGGGATTGCGAAGAGACAAGGAAATCGTGAATGGTTTGCGCGGCCCGTTTGGGATCTTTGGCATAGGCAGCTTCGGTAAGTTCCGGCGCGGTTTCGATCTTCAACCCCGTCCACCGCGCATACGGATAGAGCGTATCCACACACCGTTTCCACGGGGAAGAAACCAACCAGGTAATCCCATAGTTTGACAGGTCATAGGCGATCTCTGCGGCTCTTTCCGCCCCTTGCGGGGTGAGCGGGCGCGTATCTTCCGGACCTTTCCACACGGATCGTTTCCGGGCCCGCGCGTGGCGCACAAAAAGCACGGCGCGCGTGTTCAACTCCCCGTGTTTTTGGATTTTGGCTACCTTGGCGGCCAATTTGGCGAGTGGTTTAGTGTGCGGGCCGGCACCGAGAATTTCTGCGGCTTCCGCCAGCCCCACCCAGCGATGCGGGCGAGCTTTGCTGTGTTTGCGGTAGCGTTTTTGGCCTTTGCGTAAAGCCAGGGCCGGATGGCCGGGTTGCAGTTCTTGTGCCAGCCAGAACGAGATCCGCATTCCCGGTTTTCCGCCCGGCCCCTTCAGGTAGGAGCTTTGCAGCGGCTGGGCGAGGGCGGCGTCGAAACCGGCAAATTCGGCGGCGGCACGCACCGCGGCGTCGCGAGCGCCTTCGCGTTTGCCGCGCACCGCTACCGGGAGCATCCACCCCCACGGTTTGCCCAGGTCAACGAGGAGTATTTCGACGTCGTCCGCCCGCACTTTCCCGGCGCTACCGGTATCGCGCGGTTTCATAGCGTCACTAGCGTCTGCCTTGTTCGGGCGCAGGCGCCATATAACGCACCCGCCGGCCCGCTTCTCTTTGCTCATCATTGCCTTTCGCTACGCTGCTTCGAAAACCTACTGTTCGCTACGTTTGCTTTCAAAAACCAACTAGCGGTTCCGGTAGCCGGCCTCTAGTTTTGCACCGCGCCGGCTACCGGCTCCGCAACCAACCGCTGGGTTTCGGTAGTTCCGGTGGTCCCGCAACCGGCCTGTTAGCTCCCGGCAGTCCCGCAACCCTGCCACTTAGTTTTGCGACCCCGCTACTTTGGAGCGGGCCTGCCGCATGAGGAGATCTTGGATATCTACGAGCGGCCGGCCTTTTGCGGTGCGGTTGTGCCGCACCCACCCGTCTGGGCCGAGCCGCCAGGAACTGGTGGAATCGGCCATGGCCACGTCGATAAGTTCAACGACCCGTTCGATTTGTTCGGGCACCACGATTTTTATGAGAGCTTCTACGCGGCGGTCCAGGTTGCGGTGCATGAGGTCGGCCGAACCGATCCATACGTCCGTATCGCCGTCGTTGCAGAACGCATAGATACGCGAGTGTTCCAGGTACCGGCCCAGGATGGAACGGACCCGAATGTTTTCGGAAAGGCCGGGAATGCCGGCCCGCACCCCGCAAATGCCGCGCACTTGGATCCATACCGGTACGCCGGCTTGGGAGGCTCGGTAGAGGGCGTCGATCATGGTTTCATCGATGATCGAATTGCATTTGATTTTGATCCAGGCGGGTTTGCCAGCGTTTTTGTTCGCAATTTCCTTTTCGATTCTTTCCACCAGGCCGGCGCGGATCCCGGTGGGAGCCACGAGCAGTCTGTGGAAAGTGGCGGCGGGGGCATAGCCGGAGAGCTGATTGAAGAGGCGGGTGAGATCTTGGCCCACGTTGCGGTCGCAAGTGAAAAGCCCCAGATCTTCGTAGCCACGCGCAGTTTTCGGGTTATAGTTCCCGGTTCCCACGTGGCAGTACCTGCGCAATACGGCTCCTTCTTGGCGTACCACGAGGCACAGTTTGCAATGGGTTTTCAGGCCCACCATCCCGTAGACCACGTGGACGCCGGCACGTTCGAGTTTGCGCGCCCACCCAATATTGCGTTCTTCATCAAACCGAGCCTTGATTTCTACGATCGCCAAAACCTGTTTGCCGGCCTGTGCCGCTTGAATAAGCGAATCAATGATCGGAGAATCCCCCGAAGTACGGTACAGGGTTTGTTTGATGGCGAGCACTTTCGGATCGGCGGCGGCTTGCGCGATGAAGGCTTGCACCGAGGTGGAAAATGATTCGTAGGGGTGTTGGACGAGCACTTCCCCTTGCCGGATCTTTTTGAAAAGATTCGCCGATTGCGCCGATTCCGCATCGGTGAGCCCCACTGGCGTGACCGGTACGTATTTCGGGTATTTGAGGGCTGGCCGATCCAAGCTGTGAAACAAATCCAAGCTGGTCAGATCGAGCGGGGCGGGCAACCGGTAAACATCACTTTCCCCAATATCCATTTCGGACATGAGGAACTGGAGTACTTCCGGTGCCATATTTTCGTCTACCTCCAGGCGCACTACGGGCCCAAAACGGCGTTTCATGAGCTCTTTTTCGAGTGCGGTAAGCAGGTTTTCGGCGTCGTCTTCCTCTACCTCTAGATCTTCGTTACGGGTGACCCGGAAAGTAGAGTAATCCTTCACCTGCATACCCGGGAAAAGTTCGCCTAAATGTTCCCCGATGAGTTCCTCGAGCGGCAAGAAACGGAGTTCTTCTTCCGGTTCTGCGGGGATCGTTTCGGCGCGGTAAACGTTACCTTGCGGGTCTAACGCAATGAACCGCGGGAGAATATCGGGTACTTTCACGCGCGCGAACATAGTGGCGCCGGAACCGTCTTCCACGCGTACCGCCAGGTTGAGCGAAAGCCCGGAAATGTACGGGAACGGGTGGGAAGGGTCGACGGCGAGTGGGGTGAGCACCGGGAAAATATTGGATTTGAAGAACCGCGAGAACTGTTTCTTTTCGGTTTTTCCGAGCTCGTGCCACCGCGTGATACGAATGCCTTGGTCGGCAAGTTTGGGGGCGACGTCGTCTAGAAAGACGCGGGCATGCCGGGCTGTGAGTTCGTGCGTGCGTTCTTCGATCCCGTTCATCACTTGCCGCGGGGTAAGCCCGGAAGCGGCGGTGACGGCGATGCCGGAGCGAATGCGGCGCTTCAGGCCGGCCACTCGCACCATGAAGAATTCGTCCAAGTTGGAAGAGAAAATGGAGAGGAACCAGGCGCGTTCCAAAAGCGGCAAGCTTTGATCCTCGCTCTGTTCGAGCACGCGCTCATTGAAGGCCAACCAGGAAAGTTCACGGTCCGCAAACCGGCCCTGCGGAAGTTTGGATTCTTCCGGGGCTTTGGCCGCGCGCTTGGCTTCCGCGCGCGCTTCTTTCGCCATTTGCGTGAGCGATTTGGTGGAAACCGGTGAACCGAGCCGGGCCGCCACATGGAAACTATCTTCCGGCTGCGCCGCGGCCGCCTGCGCGGCTGCGGCCGCTACTGCTTCCGCAACGGTTTCCGCGGTATTTTCCGGCGCGGTTTCCGACGCGGTTTCCGACGCGGTTTGCTGAGCTGCACCTTCTGACGAGACGCTATCTGGCACCGATGCTTCCGGCTCTGCTGTTTCCGGCGCCCTAACTTCCGCCATTTTGGCCACATCTGCTGCCGTGGCGGGGCTGGCGCCGCGTGCGGCACTCAAAGATGCCGTTAGCGGCACGTGATACAGCACATGCCGCTGTGCCTGGTGGAAGCCGGCCTTTTCGTACACGCGGACGGCCGCCTCGTTTTCCCCATCCACATACAAGATGACTTTTTCAAAACCGCGGTTTTGTGCCACTAGTAGCGCCCGGTGCGTGAGCTCGGTACCCAAACCGCGGCCCGCATATTCCGGATCCACGCCGAGCACATAAATCTCCAGAGAGCTATCCCGCGCGGTTCCGGTTTCGATGCTGCTATTGGCGCTGGTTACGGTTTCGCCCTCGGGGCCAGCGCCGGTGCCAGCCCCTTGCGGCGTCGCCACTTCTTGCGACGTGGCAACCCTTTGCGGCGTCGCCACTTCCTGTGGTTTGAGCCAGAGGAAACCGATCATGGTGCCCTCGGTTTTAGCCACGAGCAACAATTCCGGGGAGAACCACGGTTCGCGCATGCGCGCCCGGAAATCCGCGGCCTGCAAAGCCCCCTGTTCGGGGTGGGTAGCAAAAGCGGTGGCGTTGAGTTGTACCAAGTCCGCAAAATCAACGTCTGGATCGAAAGTGGAAATAACGACGCCGGGGATCTCGCCGGGTTCGGGCGCCGGATTTTCTTCTCCCACGCTACGTTCCAACACCAGCAGCTCGCGGCCGGGAAGCAGGCCTTCTTTTTCGGCCAGGTACTGGGCGGCCGGCAAATCGCCGTGCGCCCAAAAATCTGTTTCCCCATCCCGGGCGGCGGCCCGCAACAGGGCCGTCCCCACGCCGGTGCCGCGAGCTTGCGGTAATACCGCCAATTCCACGGTGTTATTGCGGCCGCGATGGGCGATACCCACCGCCGGTTCCCCTACCTGCCACACTTTGGAAGAACTGGCCCCGGCGGCCACGTCTAGCAGGGTCTGTTCATCGAAGGGCGCCGTGCCGTCTGCCGCTTCTGCGGCGTGAGCGATGCGTTGCAGGGTTTCCGCAGATTGTGCGGTTAGCGGACCGGATACAACTTCCATAAGTGCTTCCTCGTTCTAATTTTTCATAGTTTTCAGTTTGAGTGCAAAGTTTTAGTGCAAGAGCCCGCGCGCGGCCTGCTGGCCAGCCTCACGGAACTCCAGGCTGGTTTGAATAAGCGCCGTATCGCGGCGGGTAACAGGTGTGGCCAGCGGATGTTCGTCATTGCTGATCCAGTGCGGATCAACTTCTCCCAAAGTGTTGGTCAACCGGGCCGACTTGGCGAGCACTTCCTCCAACTCGCCAGTGAACTCGCCTCCAAGCACGCTATCCCAAGCATCTTTTACTTCGCTCGGCCGCGGCGTCATATCGAGCTTTTGTTTGCCGTCCGCACCCTGGGATTCCAGTTCCGCGGCCGCCAAATCCCACCGGCGTTCCACTTCTTGCGGATAGCGGCGAATCCATTCGCGCAATAGGAAGCCGCGCCACAATGCCCCCGGCAAAGAGTCTTCCGGTGAACGCACCCAGGATTCGGCAATCACGTCCACGCCTTCCGCGCGGACGAGTTCCAATACCCGCCCCCGAATCGCGGCTTCTTCCGGATCTTCTTCCGCGTCTCTGGGGAATAGCAATGCCTGCGCAGAGGTATGAGCAAGCTCAGAGTTGTAAGCAACATCACCATCGCCCTGGATCGCTTCGAGCTGTTCCGGCTTAATTTGTGCCGGCCTACGGAACTTAGCCATTGTTTCCTCCTAGATCTGTGGTTATATCTACTTTTCCGGTCCTCCTCTATTGTCTCTCATCTCACCCGGAAGCGGGGCACCGCGCGTACTACCGGCCACTTTTCGCCACAGCCGGCACCCCACACTCGCCTGGAACTGCCGTACCGGTCGCTTCGTATTCCACTGCGGCGCCTTCCGTTTCCCGACGCCGCCGCCGGCACCGCGCGCGTAGCTTTACGGCACCGCGCGTACCTTTACAGCCCTGCGCGGTACTTTCCGGCACGACGCGACCTACCTGGGCTTACGTATGGAAGGCCGAAAGCGACCGTATGAAACGTTCTCCCTCTCACATTTTCCACATCTGGGTAAACAGGCGCTAAACTACTAGGCGGGCCTCTAGCTCCAAATGGTTAGAGCACTGGACTTTTAATCCATGGGTTGTGGGTTCGAATCCCACGGGGCCTACCACTACTTTCCCCCGGAATCACAACGAAAAGTGATTTCGGGGGAAAACTATTACCACGCAAAAAGGGAACAAAAAGGGGACAAGCCCCCCCCCCGAAATCACAACGAAAATAATTTCGGGGGAAAACTTTTTCGGCCCGCGAGTAACACCTGAGTAACACCGAAAAACGTCTAGCGCTTCAGAGTTACTTAGCGTACGCAAAGGTGTCGCTAACCTGTAGCTAGGCGAAAGCTCCCTAGAAACACTTTTCGGAGCTAAACCCGCTATGAGGGGCAGCCCATCTGCGAAGCAGACAATCAGGTTTTGTATAAAGCTAGACCTGGACCTTTATGCCTCCGAGCATTTACGCCTCCGGGCGAGCGGCAGCTGCGGCGCGGGCGGCTTGCGCAGCGGCCTGGGCGATCCGTTCAATCGCGGCGGCGTCGTGCGTGGCAGAAACGAAGTAAGCCTCAAACACGGAAGGCGGCAGGTGCACCCCGCCCTCCAAGAAGACGTGGAAGAAGGGCGCGAAACGGAACTGCTCTTGGGCTGCCACTTCCGCATAGTTGTGCGCGGGGGTGGGGGCGAACAGTACCGAGAACAGGGAGCCGACGCGTTGCATAGTGTGCGCCACGCCGGCCTCCTGCAAAGCCTGAGTAATGATCTCCTGGATTTGTGCGGAAGCCGCGTTCACCTTCGCGTAGACCTCGGCGTCGGCAAGCTGGAGGGTGGCGATTCCGGCCGCGGTGGCGAGCGGGTTCCCAGAAAGCGTGCCGGCCTGGTATACCGGGCCGGTAGGCGCGAGATAGTCCATAACGTCTGCCCGCCCGCCCAGGGCCGCGATGGGCATACCGCCACCGATCACCTTGCCGAAGGTGAAGAGGTCTGGGGTGAAATTTTCTCCAGCGTCGCGCTGTAAGCCCCACATGCCGGCCGGGTGGACCCGGAAACCGGTGAGAACTTCGTCGAAAATGAGCAGCGCGCCATGCTGGTGGCAAGTTTCGGCAAGGAACGCATTGAAACCTGGCGCGGGTGGAACCACACCCATATTTGCCGGTGCCCCTTCCGTAATTACGGCCGCGATTTTCTCCCCGTGCGTGGTGAAAAGTTCGGTCACGGCCTCCCGGTCGTTATAGGGCAAAACCACTGTGTCTTGCACGGTACCGGCCGGTACACCCGCGGAAGAAGAAAGCCCGAAGGTGGCCACGCCCGAACCGGCGGCTACTAACATGCAGTCTTCGTGGCCGTGATAGCAGCCAGCGAATTTGACCACGAGATCCCGGCCGGTAAAACCTCGCGCCAAACGAATCGCCGTCATGGTGGCTTCCGTACCCGTGGAAACAAAACGCAACTTTTCTACCGGGGCCACGCGGGCCGCTACCAATTCCGCGAGTTGCACCTCCGCTTCCGTGGGCGCCCCGAAGGAAAGGCCCCGCGCCGCCGCTTCCTGCACGGCCTGCACCACCTGCGGATGGGAATGGCCCAAAAGCATTGGCCCCCACGAACCAACCAGGTCAACATATTCTTTTTCCGCCGCCGTAGCGGTATCGCTAGCCCGCCCGTACAGGTAAGGGCCTTGGGCGCGGTCCACAAAAATCGGGTCTCCCCCTACCGAACCGAAAGCCCGCACCGGCGAATCCACGCCGCCCGGGATCACTGACTGGGCACGTTCAAAAAGGCTCATCTTTCCTTCTACTTCCTTTGCAGTTCTATGCTGTGTTTTTGTATCTGTTTGGTTTGCGTTTGCAATGCGGTTGTAATGCGGTGTTTTCGCCGCGGGCCGTTTTACGCTCTGCTATTCGCCGCGGGCCGTTTTGCGCCGGCCAGCGGCCCGCTAGTCCACTTCACGCCCGGTTCATGCCCGGCCCCAGCGGCCCGCTAGTTTTCGCGGAGCCAGCCGGCAATTTCGGCGGCCCAATAGGTGCAGATCATGGTGGCTCCGGCGCGGCGAATGCTCAGCACACTTTCCATAATGATGCGCTTGCGGTCTACCCAGCCGCGTTCAGCGGCCGCTTCCACCATCGCGTATTCGCCAGAAACCTGGTAAACAGCCACCGGAACGGTCACATTTGCGGCTACGTCCGCCGTCACGTCCAGGTAAGAACTACCCGGCTTGACCATTACGACGTCGGCCCCTTCTGCCTCATCCAACAAAGCTTCCCGCAAACCTTCCGTACGGTTAGCCGGATCGAGCTGATAAGTAGCACGATCTCCGCGCAACTGAGAATCTACTGCTTCGCGGAACGGCCCGAAGAAAGCGGAGGCGTATTTTGCCGAATAGGCAAGGATGGAAACCGCGGTGAAACCTTCCCCATCCAAAACTTCCCGCACGGCCGCCACCTGGCCGTCCATCATCCCGGATAGGCCGAGCATGTGCGCGCCGGCCCGGGCCTGCGCGAGCGCCATCTCCTGGTAGATCTCCAAAGTGGCGTCATTGTCCACGTTTCCCTGCGCATCGAGCACCCCGCAATGGCCGTGGTCGGTAAATTCGTCCAGGCAAAGGTCGGCAATAATAACGGCGTCGTCACCTAGTTCGGTACGCAAAGCCCGCAACCCGCGGTTGAGGATCCCCTCCGGATCGGTAGCCGCGCTCCCCCGCGCATCGCGCTGCGCCGGCACTCCGAACAACATAATCCCGCCCACTCCGGCATCCACTGCCTGGCGTGCCGCGCGGGGCAAAGACTCCAACGTGTGCTGGTAGACGCCGGGCATGGAAGCGATCGGCTCCGGTGCGCTTATCCCCTCGCGCACAAACATGGGAAGCACAAGGTTCGCCGCGGCCAGCTGCGTTTCCCGCACCATTCCGCGCATTGCCGCATTGGTCCGCAACCGGCGCGGCCGCTCAATAAGTTCCACTTTCCGTTCCTTCTTTCCTGGATTCTTTGTTTCTTCGGTTTTTGGTTTCTTGGTTTCTTGGTTTTTTTGGTTTCTTGGCTGCTTGGTTACTTGGCGGCTAGTTACGTAGCGCCCGGGCGATTCCTGCCGGGTCCGGGGTGGGCGCTACTCGCACCGGCCCGCGGTACCCAGCTTGCCGGCAGGCGCGCGCGGTCGGCTCCCCCAGGGCGACGAGCGCCGGGGCACCTTCCCGCAACCCGATATTTTCCGGTGGCGCGTTATCTTCCGGTGGCCTGTTATTTTCCGGCGGCGCGTTACCTTCCGGTGGCAATGCCTTTCGCATGGCCGCAAGTACCGCGCGAGCGGCACTTCCCGCGGTCAAAACGATAGCGGCCGGGCGTAGGCTCAATACCTTTTCGACGCCGTCCACATCCGGCTCCGTGCGATACACCTCGTGGCGTTCTACCTGGTAACCGCGGGCGGCAACTGCTTCCGCGAAATCCGTAGAAGCCAGGCTCGAACATGGAAAATAGATACGCCCGGGAATGTTTGACGGCGAGACCTCTGGCACTTGAGAAGCCGGGTTTTGAGCACCCGGCCCCTGGGCAGCGGGCTTCGGGACATCTTGACCTCTATAACCTGACCCCTGAACACCCGGTTTTTGCCCGGTTTGGCCCAGGCTGGTTTGGTACTGCTGGGTTTGGTACTGCGCGGCTAGCGGGAAAGCTTCCCCGAAAACGCGGCCGGTAGCTGGCTGGGGGCCAATGAAATCCGGCGGCCGGGGGCTATGGTGTGCCGTGCCCTTACCGATACAAGCAATTTGCAACTCCGGCGGGATTTCTAATTCCCAAGCCCGGAAAACATCAAACACATAGCCCGAAGTGACCGCTAACCATATCGAGGCTGTGGATTGGCGGCCAAGGGCATAGGCACCGGCGGACTGACTGCTGAACTCGCCGGCAAGATCGCGGGCAGGCTGGCTGGTCGGCTGGCAAATGCCTGCGCGGGTATATCCGCCGTTTCGGGCACAACTCGCAGAACTCGCATGATTTCCATAACTCGCAGAATTCCCATAACCTGCATAACCGGCATAACGGGCCAGGTAATCGCGAGCGCGCTCTTTTTCGCTATCCACAGGGATCCGCCGCGTTACGGGAATCCCCAGCCAGTTAGCTGGCACTTGCCAGTGCGGGGGAAGCACGCGCGTGATTACCACCGGTCCGGTAGTTCGGAAGGCACCGGAATTAGAAGCACGCTTCGTCGCCGCCATTACTTGCCCTCGGTTTCCCGGCCGACGCTTTGCGCGGCTGGCCCGAGTGCTTCCAATAGCTTGGCGGCCAAGCGGAAGCCAAGCTCGCGCGGATCTGCGTGAGCGGCGGCCGGCGCGGCCAGTTCGAGGCGGATGGTTGCTTCGTCTTCGGCGCTGGCAGTGCCATCCGGGCTGGTCCAACGGGCGAAAAGATGTAATTCATCCGTGCCCGAGGCCACGGTAGCCAGAGCGCCAACCGGCGTCGAACAACCAGCTTCGATCCCCACCATAAAACTGCGTTCAGCCAGTGCTACCGCCCGGCCTTCCGCACTCTCCACCTGTGCGGCAGCGGCCGCCGCGCGCGTACCGGGCAAGGTTTCCAGGGCGAGGATGCCCTGCGTGGGTGCCGGCACCATTTCCGCCACGGGAATATCGTGCCCGCCAGTTATCCCCAAGCGGGCCAGACCAGCACGAGCCACGATCACGGCGTCGAGATCCGCCCCCGCCCGCGCGATCCGGGTAGGCACGTTACCGCGAATCGGCACCGCTTCCACATCAGGACGCAAGCGCAACAATTGGCCGATGCGGCGCGGAGAACCGGTTCCCACCCGCGCTCCCGCCGGCAGTTCCGCAATACTCGGATACTTGCCGTACAGCACATCGCACGGCGCTTCCCGCGCGGAAAAGAACATGGCGAAATCGGGGCTATCCGCCGCCGGCAAATCCTTGGCCGAATGGACCACCAGATCGCATTCGCCGGCCAGTAACGCTTGGCGCACCGCGTTCGTAAACAGCCCGGTGCCACCGATTTGCGAAAGCTGGCGGCGGTCCGTATCCCCGCGCGTAGTGATCCCCACCAGTTCGAAAGCGTCATATAAACCAGCCGCGCAAATCTGCCGGCCCACCGCTTCCGCTTGCGTGACGGCCAGTTGCGAAGTGCGAGCACCAATGCGAAGTACCGTCACTGCGCGTCCTTTGTGGAATTCGGTTCTGCGGTTTCTTCGGCGGTTTCTTCTACGGCCGGGTTCGAAGTTGCTTCGGGGTGCGGAGCCGGTGCCACGCCCGTGATTTGGCGGGCCAGGCCCAGGGAGTGTTCGATGATCGAGGAGATACCGGCTCCGGCCAGCCAGCTGCCGGCCCCGTAAACGCCGGGCGGGAAGACCAAAGCATCTTGCCACTGTGCCAGTTGCGGGCTGCGCGGGGTGAGAGCAGGCCCCCAGGCTTCGAAATGCCAGTCGAGGATGCGCGGGTTTTCGATCCCGGTGATCCGGGTGAAATCTGCGGTCGCTATTTCCGCAGCGTTCGCCTCCGTAATATGTGCTTCCGGGTTATAAGACAGCCGCACCACGTGCGGGGCGGGAAGCCGCCACTTGTAACTCAAATGGGTCATGCCCTTAACCCGGCTAAACCCGGGCGCCGTGAGCAAACCCGAACCGCGCGGGCCATTATCCAATTCCGGATTATCCAAAGCTAAAGAAACGTGCGTGATCGGATTACCGCGCGGTACCTCCGGGAGTGGATTATCCGAAATCATGGCTAGCAAATGTGCGGAAGGATCCAAACCTGCCGCCAAAATAACCCGGTCGGCATGCACCACGTGTGGCTTACTTGGCGCGGCAGCTACAGAACCTGCGGCGCTACCGGGCGCGGCGGCGTCGGCACTGGTTTCGATAACGAGTTCGTAACCGCCTTCGACCGCGCGGATCGCGGTAACTTTCCGCCCGGTGTGGATAACGGCACCGGCTTGGCGGGCTTGCGCGGCCAAAACGAGTGGCAACCGGTACATGCCCCCGACGATGCTTGCCGTGCGCGCGCCGGACGGAATGGAACGTACCGCCCCGGCCAGCGTGCCTTCCCGTTCGAAAGCTTCCTGCAAATATGCGGGAATGGCCAGCTCGTACGGGTCGGCAGAATAGATCGAGGTGGTAATCGGCGCGACCAGCGTGTGCACCACCTCCGCACCCATCCGTGCTTCCACCAGCTCGCCCACGCTGTTTGCCGTGCGGCCTACCTCCGGGCCAAGCGTGGCGTCGGCGGCGGCGCGGGCGGGATCGCGCAAAACTTGGCGCACCTCTTCCGATTCGGGATGCGCGGGAATCCCCATAACCGAACCTGCCGGCATTGGGAAAGCCGCGTGCTCGGAAACAATCCACGACCTACCGCGCGGCTCTTGCACCTGCAAACCTAAAGATTCGATGTAAGCCCGGGCGTGGTCCTGCTGCGCAAAACTCTCCGCCCCGCCTTCAACCGTGCGGCCCGCCAATTCCAAACCATGAATCAACCCGCCCAGCTCGGCATCGGCTTCAAAAACTTCCACTTCGTGGGCGGAATGGGTACCGCGGGCGTGGTGGGCGTGGTGGGCGTGCTGGGCGTGCTGGGCGCTAGATTCCGGCGTGCTGGTAGATTCCGGCGCGGCTGCAGTTTCCAGCGTGGTTGTTGTTTCCGGCAAGGCTGCTGTTTCTGGCGCGGCTGCTGTTTCCGCGTGCGTTAGTTCACGTGCCAGTATGAGCCCGGCCAAGCCGCCGCCCACAATTACGGTCTTCATCGATGTGCCCCTATCATTCTGGTGATTGGTTTTTCTTCTTCTGCTGCTCTTCTACTGTTTTCTGCGGTGTCGCTTCCCTGCGTAATGTGCGGTGCCGCTGGCTGCGCAGCATCGCTTCCCCGCGTGGTACTGCTTCCCAGCGTGGCACTGCTCCCATGCGCGGTGTTGCTTTCTAGCTCTTACCGGCTCAGCCCGCTGCCATTTCTTGCGGGGAACGCGAATGCACATATTCCACCACTCGCGTGAGCACCGCCGGATCCGTGGTGGGCGGTACCCCGTGGCCCAAGTTCACAATATGGGCCGGTGCCGCCGCCCCCGCCCGCAAAACGGCGTCGATATGCTCCCGCAAAACCTCCCACGGAGCCGTAAGCATCGCCGGGTTGATGTTCCCCTGCACCGGTTTGCCCGGGGCGCGGCGCGCCGCCTCATCCAGTGGGGTGCGGTAGTCGACGCCGATAACCTCGGCCGGCTCGGCCATCAAATCCAAGAAGGCGCCCGTCCCGGTGCCAAAATGGATCGCCGGAACCGGCAGGTCGGCAAGCACGCGCCGCGAATACGGCAACACGCGTGCCTCGTAATCCGCGCGGGAAAGCGAACCGGCCCACGAATCGAAGAGCTGTACCAACTGCGCGCCCGCCTCGATCTGCACCTCCAAGAAGCGGCGAGTAATGCGCGCCACCCAGCTCAGCAAGGCATTCCAGGCCTGCGGATCGGCGTACATCATGGCACGGGCAGCCAAGTGATCGCGCGTGCCCTTGCCTTCTACCAGGTAGGCGGCAACCGTGAAAGGCGCACCCGCAAACCCAATTACGGGCACCTCCACTTCCCGCGCAGCGGCGGCCAGCCCGCGCGAAATCAAGTCCTCATCTTCGAGACACCTGTCTGCAATTTTAGCGACGTCGCTACGGGTGCGGACCGGTTCCGCAATCACCGGCCCCACCCCGGGCACAATTTCCACCGCAATGCCTGCCAAGCGCAGCGGCACCACAATGTCTGAGAAAAATATGGCGGCGTCCACTTTGTGCCGGCGCACCGGCTGCGCCGTGATCTCAGCCACCAAATCTGGAGTCAAGCAAGCCTCAATCATGGGGATCCCTTCCCGCGCTTTTCGATATTCAGGGAGGGACCTCCCCGCTTGACGCATAAACCACACGGGATACTTCCCCGGTTTTTCGCCATTTGCGGCAGTTAAAACGCTTTTGTTCACACCTTCTCGCTTCCTTGCGCCCATCTGACTTCCTATAGATGAAATTTAGTGCAAAAATGGAACTATGCCAATTTTCGCAACGTCGGCGAACCACAGGAGGACTCCCCTCGACGAAGTAGCGAGAACGGCGGAACTGCATAGCGCCTTTACTGATCTACTTTCACGATTGGCTGGGGTTCACGGCTTCGTCACCGTCTCCACGTGCAACCGCTTCGAAATTTACATCGACGCGGATAGCGACGCACTCGATTTTCTTAGCGACATCCCGTCTCAGTATCGGGCTTTGTGGCCTTCCACGGCAGAGTTCTATCGCGGCACCGCCGCCGCGCAACATTTATTCGCAGTAGCTAGCGGCCTTGATTCCTTGGTGGTAGGGGAACGGGAAATCGTGGGTCAAATCCGCCGCGCGCTTTCCACCGCGCGGGAAAACGGCACGGCCACCGCTAACCTCGAGCGTCTCTTCCAAAGGGCTTTACACACTTCTCGGCAAGTGGCTACCCGTACCGAACTGGCCCGAAGCGGCCGCTCGGTGGTCAGCATCGCGCTAGATTTACTGGACCGCGCCCTTCTTCGCCAGCATGGCGAGCCCGACCAGCTCGCAAAGCTCACCGCAGCTACCATCCCCGCCTCCACACCCGCTCCCGCCAGCACACCCGCTCCTGCCTCCACACCGGCTCCTGCCAGCACGCGCGCAGAGAACTGGCGCGGGCGGCGCGTGATTGTAGCCGGCACCGGATCATATGCCCGGGTTACGGTGGCGGCTTTGCGCGAGCGCGGCTGCCAGGATATTGCGGTGTGGTCAGCTTCCAACCGGGCGGCAGATTTCGCGACTAAGCACGGTTTGCAGGCTTTAGAAAAGCGCGATTTTACGGACGCGGATGCAATTATTTTCTGCCGCGGCCGGGGCGGGCATGTTTTCGGGCCCACTGATGCCGCCCAGATCGTGACTGCCCGCGGCGAGGCCAATCTAATTGATCTAACTATTTCCCGCGATGTGGATCCGGCCGTGCGGGACGTCAAAGGTACCTACCTGATCGATCTGGAAACTATTTCCCGGCACACGCCTGCCGTGCAGCGCGAAGCTTTAACGCGTGCCAAGGAACTGGTAGAAACCGGTTTGGAAGATTATGTGGCGGATATGCGCGGCCGCGATATTGACCCGGTGATCGTCTCTTTGCGGGAAAAAGTAGCGAGCACGGTGGAAAGGGAATTGCAAAAGATTCCGCGCACTGCCTGGCTTTCCGCGGAGGATACGAATTACTACCTGCGGCGGTTGGCTAACAGTATCTTGCATCAACCGATGCAAGCCGCACATCGCGCCGCCCGCGCCGGCCGGGCCGCGGAATATCACCGGGCCGCCGAACTTGTTTTTGGAGCTGGGTTCCCGCCGCCGCGCAAATCGGAAACGGTTTCACCAGCTCCCACAACAGCTCCCACAAGCAATACCCCTAGAGAAACGGATGGACTCAATGGCTGATGCCTACATGATTCTCAGTTATGGCGGACCCGATAAAACCGAGGATGTGATCCCCTTTCTGCGCAATGCCACGAAGGGGCGGAATATCCCCGATGCGCGGCTCGCGATGGTGGGAAAACACTACGAACTGTTTGGGGGAAAATCGCCCATCAATGAGCTGAATGAAAAGCTCGCGGCGGATTTGCGTGCCGAACTTGCTTCGCGCGGCGATCACACTCCGATTTTTATTGGTAACCGGAACTGGAAACCATTCGGCAATACGGTTTTGCAAGAAATGTACACCCAAGGGATCCGCGAAGTATTAGCGCTGGCCACTTCGGCCTACGCTTCCTATTCTTCGTGCCGCCAATACCGGGAAGATGCTGCCCGCTGGCTCGGAGAAATCTCCGCGCCGGGGATGCATATCCGGAAGATCAAGCCGTTCTGGGATCAAGAGTTTTTCTATCAGGCACAGCTAGCCGTCACCCGGCAGGCGCTGGCCGAGTTGCCGGAAGGCCGCCTAGTTTTCGTTACGCATTCAATTCCCACCGCAATGGAGGAAGCATCGGCCACTGCCCAACCCTATTCCTATAACGAACAGCACCTGCAGCTGGCCCGCCGCCTCACCGCAGAGCTAGGCGTACAGGAGTGGGATTTGGTGTATTGCTCGCGTTCTGGCAGCCCGCACACCCCCTGGCTCGAACCTGATATTTGCGACCATATTGCTGATCTTGCCGCCCGCGGCATCCGGGATGTTATCGCGGTACCTTTCGGGTTTATTTACGACCACATGGAAGTGGTTTACGACCTCGATACGGAAGCGAAGGAAGCGGCCGCGGAGCACGGCGTGCGGTATTTGCGGGCCGCCACGGTAGGTGACCAACCCGGTTTCATATCCGGTTTGGCTGATTTGCTCACCAATCCGGGTGATATGCGGTATCGCCCCGATGATTGCTTGCCCGGTACCGGGGAATTGTTGCCCGCTATCGGGGAGGAGGCCGACGACGCCGCCCGTGCCGATTCTGCCGATTCGGCTCGCGAGGCACCCACCGCCTAATCGCGGTGAACAAATCGCGGCGAACAAATCGCGGCGAACAAATCGCGGCGAACAGATCGCGGCGAACAGATCGCGGTAAACAGATCGCGATAGGGAAACGTAATAGGTCAAACCAAAAGTCTCAGCACAATAACACTAAGCAAGGAAGCGAAAGAGGAAAATCATGGCTGAAGCAACGCATGGAAACCACACTCCCACCGGGCATCCCGGCGGGCATCCGGGCGGCGGGCATCCAGGAACCGGCCACCCCGGAGCTGGGCATCCGGGAGCCGGGCATCCCGGCGGGCATCCGGGCGGCGGGCATCCAGGAGCCGGCCACCCCGGAACCAGCCACCCAGGCGCCGGCCACCCTAGCGGTGTGAATACGCACGTGAGTGATCACGCTGATCCCACGGCTGTACAGCGCCATGAAAACGGAGCCGCGCCGCTGGGTGCAGATGTCACCTTGTACACCATGTGGCTTGCCCTGACCTGCGATTTTGATGCCACGCAGGCCGATCCGGAAACGGTGGCCAGCGAAGTGGAGGAACGGATTGCGCAGGCCGGCGGCCGGGTGCGCGGGTTCTATGATTTGGGCGGGTTCCGCGCCGATGCAGACCTGCTCGTGTGGGTAATGACAGATAGTCCGGAAGAAATCCAGGCTTCCTACCACGAAGTGCTCAATTCGCAGCTCGCGGTAACAACCGCTTGGGTTGCTACCGGCCTGCACCGGATGATGGAATTCAACAAGGCCCACTACCCTGGTTTCATGGACCACGCAGCGCCGAAGTTCATAACGGTCTACCCCTTCATTCGCAGCAAGGACTGGTACTTGATCGACGCGCGTTCGCGCGGGCTGATGATGCGCGACCACGGCGCCGCCGGCCAAGAATTTTCCGATTGTGTGACCTCCACGGTCGCAGCCTTCGGCCTTGGCGATTGGGAATGGATCGTCTCCTTGGAAGCCGATGACCTTGCCCGGCTCGTAGACCTACTGCGCGCTTTCCGGTACACGGAAGCACGCCGCTACGTCGACGTCGATACCCCGTTCTACACGGGCGTGAAAGTAGAGCTCGCTGACTATCTGCGCCGCATCCAAAAGCGGCCCGCGGCCAAGTAAGCGGATACCGAACCCCGCGAGTAACTAAGCGGCTACCGCACGTAGAACAATAGAAAGCAATAGGACAGCGATACCGGTTCGCGCCGGATAGTTGCCAGCTAATCGCCGCAGCTAGTTGCCGGGTTGCATTGCGGCGCACCCGGGCCCTGCCAGCGGAATCGCATCACCTGTGGATAACCACGAAGGGTAATGCGGCTTCCCCGCAGGGCCCGTTTTAGTGGCAGCAGTTCCCGGCGTGCTTAGTATCTGCCGGCATAGATTCCCGGAAGTGTACGACGGCGTTGGCGTGCTACGCCGTTACCGGGCAGCATCGTTACCGAGCGACGTCGTTACCGGGCGGCACCGCTACCGGGCGGCGTCGTTACCGGGCGGCGTCGTTGGTGTACGCGGCTCTGCCGGGCACAGCGTTTAAGCGAGCTGGGGTAGTCCGGTGAGGGGCTGTTCGGGTTCTGGGCGTAGCACCTTGTAGACCTCCCAAATCATGGAGATGATCGGGATTACGAGGATCGCTCCGAGGATACCGGCCACCAAGGTAGCGCCGGTAACGGCCACGGCGATTACTACCGGGTGGAGGGAAACTTGGCGGCCCATAATAATCGGTTGCAGGATGTGGCCTTCAATTTGGCCGATGAGCGCAACCCCGATGAGTACCACGAGGGCAATAATCGGTCCCTTGGTGGCTAGGGCTACCAGGGCGGCAACGATCATGGCGAGCGGGGCCCCAACGAGGGGGATGAAAGCACCAATGAAAACGAGAACGGCGAGCGGGGCTGCCAGGGGCACCCCGCAAATGAGGAGCAAGATGAGCGCCATAACGCCGTCGCACACGCCGATAATAATGGTGCCGCGCGCATAACCGGAGAAAGTGTTCCAGCCGGCGCTAGCTGCCGCATGGGTGCGGTGGCGGGCGTCTGCGGGCAGAAGGTTCACGAACCACAACCACATCTTTTTGCCACTGGCCATGAAGAAGATGGCGCAGAAAATTGCCAGTGCCAAGATTGAAAAGCCGAGGACCACCGAGGAAGCTTGGGAGAGCGCGCTGGAGGCGATAGTGCCGGCATTGCTTTGGAGCCATGCGATTCCGCGGTCGATCAGCTCGCCCATTTCTTGGTAGAGCTCTTCTGCGCTTCGGTCGATCGGGAGGGGGCCGTTGGCGAGCCACTCAAGAATGCCTCGCAGGCCGCGGCTCATTTGTACGGCGAGCATATCCCACTGGTTGATTACCGAATCCACGATCCAGGTGATCGCGCCCAGGAAAATCGCCACGAAACCCACCAGGGAAACCCCGGTGGCCACCCCGCGCGGCATCACGCGGGAAAGGCCAGACACGACCGGATTGAGCAAAGCCGTAATCACGCCCGCAAAGAACACGGCTATGAGCACCCACTGCACGGCCGCCGCCATGTGGAAAATTCCCCAAATAGCAATAAAGACGCCGATGAGCAGCCATGCCGATACACCCCAGGAAACGAGCGTGCGGTTCACCCCGCGCGGCAAAAACTCCACTTCCGGGCGCGCTTGCGCAGGCTGTGGCGCAGAATGTAGCGCTGGTTGCGCTGCGGACTGCGCGGCGGGTGCGGGGCTCCCGGGATCTCGCACGGATTCTTGCGCGGGATCTTGCGCGGGGGCAAGGCCCTCCGGCGTGCCGCTTTCCGCGGCCGTGCGCGTTTTACTTTTTTCCGCGATTACCTCGCGTAGCTTGGCTATAAATCGCAAGGTGCATCCTCTCTGTGGGCGGCTACTTGCCTCGGGCAGCCACTTGTTCCGATTTTTCGGTTACCTCGCAATCCTACGGGCTGGCGACGCCGGCGTCGCGCGCCGTCTCGCGCGGGGCGTGCCGTGTTTGCCGAGGTGCTGGGCCGTCTGGCTCCGAGTGTGCCGGCCGGGCGCGCGCCGGATGCGGTTAGTTCGGGGGCTGGCCGCCATATTGGAGTGCCGGCCGGGTGAAGGATACGGCCGGCCGTGGTGTGCCAAGCTTCCGCTCTACACGTGCCGGCCGGGTGAAGGATACGGCCGGCCGTGGTGTGCCAAGCTTCCGCTCTACACGTGCCGGCCGGGTGAAGGATACGGCCGGCCGTGGTGTGCCAAGCTTCCGCTCTACACGTGCCGGCCGGGTGAAGGATACGGCCGGCCGTGGTGTGCCAAGCTTCCGCTCTACACGTGCCGGCCGGGCGGGTTGAAGGATACGGGCCGGATACGTCCCCAACGCGCAGCGGGTGCACGCAGTGCCCGGGTTAGCGGCGTCGGCGGCGGTGTTCTCCGCGCCGCGTGATTTCGGAAGGCATGGAAGCGAGCGCCACCGCAATTGACACGAAAACAAGCCCCGCGAATTGGCCGAGGTTGGGAATTTGGCGCAAGGTGATAATGCCGGCGACCATCGAGGTGGCGGGCAGGAGCGAGGCGAGGAGGGCGAAAGTGGAGGCGGGCAGGGCACCCAAAATAATCTGTTCCACCGTGAACGGCACCACGGAAGACATTAGGGCCACCAAAACTAGGGTGCCGAAAACCTTCCAGTCGGAAAGGAGCGGGCCGGCGCCGGGTGCACCGATGGGCGCGTAGACGATAGCGGCAACCGCCATGCCGATGGCGAGACGGTCGATCCCGTTACCTTGGGCGGCGCCGCGGCGGCCCAACACTATGTAGAGCGCCCAGAAAACCGCGGCGGCAAGGGCGAAACCCACGCCCGTACGTACCTGCGGGTCGGATAGGTCAACGCCCGCCCAAGAAATTGAGAACACACCGGCGATAGCGAAAAGCGCGCCCGCCCAGCTCTTCCAGCCGCGTCCGCCCAGCACGGCCACTGCTACCGGCCCCAAATATTCGAGGGCAACGCCCGTCCCCAACGGGATATGTTCAATGGCACAGTAAAAAGTCATGTTCATGGCGCCCAAGGCCAGCCCAAATACCGCAGCCCCGCCGATAAGCCGCCAATCCAGCCGGCCGTCGCGGTGTTTCGGGAAAGGCCGGCGCCACAGCAATAAAACCAGCGCCGAAATCGTGATCCGCCCCCAAGCTACGGAAAGCGAACTTGCCGTAGCGAAAAGCAAAACGGCCAGGCCGGCGCCAATATATTCCACCAGGCCTTCGCCCAAAAACATGGCCGGCGCCCACTTGGCTAGGCGGGAGCGGTGCGGCGGTTGCGCGCCCGCAGCGTTTCCGGTGTTGGCGCTACCTGCGCCAGCACCTTCCGGGCCGGGTGCTGGCTGGTGCTGTGACGTGGCAGATTCGCGTGCCTCCATGCCTGCCTAACTTCCCTCTTTCTTGCAGTTTTCGGATTGTCTCAGTACTAGTTCCTGGTTTTGTTTCGCGGCGCGGGCGCGGTTTTGCCGGAGCAAATTTCCGTACTGGGAACGAGCTGCCGTGGCCCGGGCTTACGCCGTCTTACGCTACACGATGCCCACGGCATGGAACATGGTAGCGATCGCGAGCATTACCACCAGGCATAAACCGGTAGTAATGAGCACCGCATCGCGCGCGAGGGCCACGTCAGACTGGTAGCGATGCGCGTACACGAACACATTATTAGCGGTCGGGAAAGCCCCCACAATAGTAATCGAAAGCAAGGTATGGCCGGTCACGCCCATTGCCCAGCCGAGCAGGAATACGGTAAGCGGCCCCAAGATACAGCGCATGAAAACCGCCAAAATCAGCGCCCAGGATTCGCGGTCGAATTTCGGCACGCGTGCCCCGCGGATCGAAATCCCCATGGCAATCAAAATAATGGGCACATTGGCTTGGCCTAACATATTTGCCGGTGCGGCGATCACCGCCGGCACTTGCCAGCCGGCCAGGGAAAACACCAGCCCGCACAGCACTGCCAGCAAGAGCGGGTTACGTAGCCGGGAGATCACCGTATGCCACAGTCCGCGGCCCGGTTGCCCGGTTTGCCGGTCCAAAATCGCGAAGAAGACGGGTACCAGCACGCCGATCTGGAACAGCAAAATCGGTGCGGCCGTAGAAGCGTCTTGGGTGATGGCTACCAGGAGCGCAATCCCCAAGTTGCCAACGTTCGTGTAGCACGCGGCAAGGGTGCCAATGGTCAGTTTGGTGCCGCGGATGCCCAACACGTACCGCCCCAAAGCCCAGTACAGGATCGCAATAAGGCTCGCCGAAAGCACGTTCGCCAGGGAGCCGCGGCTAAAGAAGGCCGCAGGTTCGGATTCGGCCACCGTCATAAATAGCAGTGCGGGGAGGGTGGAGTTGAAGGCGATCTGGGTGAGGGTCCTATCGGTTCCGGGTGCGACGACGCCGGCCCGCGCCAGTAGATAACCGGCGAGAATGCAAAAAATGATGACCCAGAAGGAGAGGAGTACGCTAGCCATAACGCTCTTATTGTAAGGCGTTATGGCTGCGCCTTCATACTTTTGTGGCGGCCTTTTAAGGTTGCCTTTACGGTTGCCTTTTGGCCACGGCTTCATACCTGCAAAGCCGGCAGACCCTAGTAGGTAGCCGGCGCAGACCCTGGTAGGTAGCCGGCAGACCCTAGTAAGTAATATTGGCTCGCAAAGCGCGGTGGGTGGAGATATCCAATAGCGCACTTTCGGCATGGCGTACTTGCCCGCCGGTCACCAAAATGTGGTCTTCTTGCTCGGTGGGTACCAGCGCGGGCATGGTGGGCGCCTTCGCGGCGCCGCTAAAACCGCTCCGCCGCAAAGCCGCGCGAGCGCGCGTTATCGGCATGGCCAGATCACCGAGGATCACCCGCGGCAGGTTTTCTAGGCCGCGGGCTTGCGCAAAGCGGTGCAAGGCGGCGTCCATGGTTTGCAATTGCAGCTCTCGCAAACTGGGAAGCGGGCTCAGTTCGGCAGTGGCCACGAGTACCGGCCGGCCCGGCGTATTAATCTGGGCGAGGATCGCATACCGAGGTTTTTCCGCGCCCAAACCGAGCTTGCCTCGCAGCGCCCCAAACCAGTTGCCCCGCGGATTGCGAGCCGGGAGTTCGATTACGTCCCGCGCGCCCAGCGGATAGCGCGAGGCCAGCGCGATACCGCGCGAGTTACCGTGCTTGCCAGCTTTGCACCAGCGTCGGCGTATCGGGCACGCACATTCGGGCACAAAAATAACTTCCTGGTAGTTACCAGCAGCCAGAATTGTGGCAAGGAAAGGTTGGCCGGCGGCGCGTTCCCGCACGCCTTGTAAAGCGAGCACGCCTGGATCACATGCGGCAAGTACTTGGGAGGCGCGCTCAATGCGGCTGGCCTGCCATTCCACGCTGGTATAGCCGCCGCGCGGTTTGCGTGTAGGGTGGCCGTCATTTAGCTGTGCGGTTACCACATGAATGCTTGCCATATGCCCTCGCCCCCGATTTTCGGTTGTTGCGGTTGGTTTCCGCTCCCGCGCCGGAGCCGCTTTCGCCACCGCTTTGACCTGGTAATTTGTTTTACCACGCGGCTCAATCCTAGCGGTTCGCGCGCCGCGCCGGCGGGGCGCCACGGTAGCGGCGGGCACTGCGGAGGCAGCAGCGAGCACTGCGGAGGCAGCAGCGAGCACTGTGGAGGCCGCAGCGGGCGCCGCGTTAGCAGCGCGCCGCCCGGGCGCAGCTGCTGTGGGCGCGGGCGCCCCTCCCACTGCGGGCGCCACTCCTACTGCGGGCGCCACTCCTACTGCGGATTCCGCAGTTTGGGCGAGAACCGTGCGCGATGTTGCTATTGCCGGCCATATTGGTGTTGCCCGCAACTGATTCCGGCGTTCCTTTTTATTTTCGGGCAGAGCGTGCCTCCCGTGCTCCTTCTTCAAGCTACCTACCTGCTACGCGTTTCTAGAATCCTGAGGATCTGCCGGCCCCCTTTGTGCCCGCAGATTCCGGCCCGCACTGGTTCCGGGAAGTATCCGGCCTGGTCAGTTCCGGCAGCGCCACGCCAGGCCCCTACGTACCGCCCGCGTTCGCGCCAGGTAGTGGATAGAGCGGCTTCTCTACTGCTCCACCTCACCACTATCTTTAACCTTAAAGGAAAGTGCTACAGAGTTCATGCAGTATCGCTGTCCGGTCGGAGTTTGTGGCGCATCTGCAAAAACGTGACCAAGATGCGAGCCACATTGCGCACACAGCACTTCCGTTCGCGGATAGCCGAGCACATAATCCACCCGCGTGGTCACCGCGTCTGTATCTGCCGGATCATAAAAACTTGGCCAGCCACACTCGGATTCAAATTTGGTATCCGAGCGAAACAGTTCCGCTCCGCAGGCTTTGCACGAGTAGACGCCCTCGCGGTTTTCTGCGAGCAGCTCCCCCGTAAACGGACGTTCCGTGCCAGCCTGACGCAGTACTTGGAACTCTGCGGGCGTGAGCACCTGCGCCCACTCTTCCTCAGTTTGCGGGAGCATCTTTTTGCGAGTTTGCACCATTTTTCGATTCCTTTTTGTCCTTTTTGTGGTTTGCGGTAGCGGATTTAGAATTCTTCGCTTCTTCAGGCTTGTTTTTCTCAGAGTTATCTTTCTCAGAGTTACTTTTCTGAGAGTTGTTTTTCTCTGGGTTGGTTTTCTCAGGCTTATTTGCGGAGGTAGCGGCCTGCGGTTCCGCAATTGTAGAACCTGCACCGGGCGCCGTAGCCGCAGCTGCGTTGGCGCGGGCGGCAGCGCGTTCGCGTTCTGCTAACACGGCCGGCCCGGGCCCGGTCAATTCTCGCCCGCGGCTCTCGTTGCGTGCCGAACCGGTAAACAGCGAAGCTTCGTGGCCGGGTTTTACGGGCTCGCGCGCCCCGGTAACCGGCTTTTCTCCCGGCGCATAGGCCTTCGGCATTTGCCGCTCGGCGATCGGAATCCGCTTCGGCGCGGCCGCCATAATTTCCGCGGGCCGCATTATCCGAGTTTCCGCCGTCGTCGTACTTCGAGTAAAGCTCCGCCGCGGTTCAGCTTGCCGGGTAGTGCCCTGCCTGCGCGCGCGGTCACTTTGTTTCCCTGCGGGTTTCGCCTTTTTGCCGCGCTGCCGGCGCCGTTCGCGCGCTTGGCGGGCCCGGTTTCGATTCGCCTGGCGCAGGCGTTGGCGTTGCTCCGTATCCTCCATATCCGAGCCCAAACCGATATCCATGGTTGCTGGATCGGCGGCGGTGGCGTCGTCGAGCGTATCGCCACGCAGTTTCCAAATCTTGCGGTGCCAGGAAGCATCGAGGGCTTCCTCCCCACTATCGGTAACGCTCGCGCTGCTCCCCTCCCCCGCATCGGCGTCAGTACCGGCCTCTTCCGCATCCACAAAAGCGGTTTCTTTATCGGTGCTGAGGTCGTACACGTGCGGGCGGCGGGTGGTGGCGCGCATGACCCCCGGTTCGGTTTCGGTTTCCGTTTCCGCTTCGCCGGTTCCTGCCGGAAGCTCTCGGGGAGAGACGACGGAGATGCGCTGGCGCGGCATGGATTCGGGCGAATAATCCTGCAACCAGCGCAGCATTTGCTCGCGCACATAAAACTGCAGGTCAAACATTTCCCCCACGCTATCTGCGGAAACCTGCATGGCGACGCGCACGATCCCGTTATCCGCGCTCTTCACCTGCAGCACTCCGGTCTCCCCGTTCCACAGGTCCGTAGATTCCAAAATTGCGTCCAACTCCGCGCGCAGATCGGCGATCGGCACCCGCCAGTCCAGGTCGAATTCCACGGTGCCCGTCATTTCGGGCACGCGCCGCGTCCAGTTCTCGAAGGTGGTGGTGGTCATTTCCGAGGAGGGCACAATGAGGCGGCGCCCGTTCCATACCTTGAGCACCACGTAAGTGAGCGTGATTTCCTCGACCGTCGCGTTCGTGTTTTTCCACACAATATAGTCATTGACGCGCAAGGAATCAGAGAACGCGAGTTGCAACCCCGCGAACACGTTCCCGAGTGCGGACTGGGCAGCAATACCAGCGACCACCGAAATCAGCCCCGCCGAAGCAAGTAGCGAGGCACCCACCGCGCGCGCCGTCGGGAAAGTGAGCAAGGCTGCCGAAACCGCGATCACCACGATAATCACGTTGACCAGCCGGCGCAGGATCTGCAACTGGGTTTGGGTGCGCCGGTAGCGGGTTTCCGCCATTTCTTTGACGAGTTCCAGGTAGCCGCGCGAAAAACCATTCACGGCCCCCACCGCCAACCAGCCCATGCTCAAAATCAGCAGGATCTGCAAAATATGGAGCAGACCATCGTAATAGCTCGGCAATTCCGCTGGGCTCAACCCTTGCCCATAAATCCGCAAGGCCAACCACGCGCCCAGGAAAGAAAGCAGCGCGAAGGTGGGTACGCGAATCCCGCGCACGGTTGCCACGAGCGCCCGGTTGCGGCGCACGACGCCGGCCAACACCGCTACCGTAATCACGGCCACCACTAGACCCGCGAAAGCACCAAGCAGGATCATGCCCACCACTTGGCCTAGCTCTACCGTGTTTTCCACCGCGTTCGCCGCGGCCTCTTCCAGATTGGCGGGGCTGGGCGAACTACTCGGATCTGGCAGTGCGGGATCTGGGGTGGGTGGAGGCGTTTCCTCCCCGGAAGCTCGGGCGAGGCCAGCCACCAGAAGCGGGGCAAAGGCAAGGGCAGAAAGCATGCTTCTATCGTAAGCGGCGCGAGAGTTTTGCGAGCGTGCCGCTGCGCTCATGATTGCTGAGGGCGATAAGAGTTGTGGAGGAGGCACCAATCCGCGAAAAAGCAGGTTTTTAGGATCGTGACGCACGGCACGCCGTTTTGATTTGCGTAAACGCCAATTCATTCGTAAGCTATACCTCGTTCCCTTGACGGGAAACTTGCGGAAAGAAACGCAAGGGCCCCCATCGTCTAGTGGCCTAGGACGCCGGACTTTCACTCCGGTAACACGGGTTCGAATCCCGTTGGGGGTACGGTGAACAATTTTGCGGTTTGCACCGTGAGATTTACTGGATGCCGATCCTTTCGATCGGATCTCTGGTAAGCTTCGCGGAGGAATACGGAAGATTGTTTCCCTTCTGGCCCTGTAGCGCAGTTGGTTAGCGCGCCGCCCTGTCACGGCGGAGGTCGCGGGTTCAAGTCCCGTCAGGGTCGCGATGAAAATCCCGGGAAACCGGGTTTTTATCTATCTGGCTCTGTAGCTCAGTTGGGAGAGCGTTCGACTGAAAATCGAAAGGTCACCGGATCGACGCCGGTCGGAGCCACGAAATAAATACCCTTCCCAGAACAGGAAGTTTCGAGCGCTAGCTCGAAACACCTAGGCATCTTGTTCTTCGGGAAGGGTTTTTGCATACCTGGCCGCCTGATCGGCACGCCCGCGGTGTATTGGCCACTGTTTCCTAGATAGAAATCCAGCCCGTCTCCAACCTAGTGGTCGAAGCGGGCTGAACGATTACCTACATGATACCACGACCCCCAGAATCCGCTCACACCAGTGGCGCCACGCCTGCTCGAAGCGCCCGATCAGAGCACCCGTGGCGGCCTTCTACCGCGCATGCACAACGGCCACCCGCACAGGCATGCGCCTATCGGTGCGTGTATCGATACACAATGTCACCAACCTTGCACATAGGTCTTTAGTCCTGTAACGTGAGTTACGTTAGCAGTGGCGATGCACGTACGGAAAGACGCAATGAGCGCGACGACGCGTGCAAGGCTTTGAAGGTGGTAGTCGATTTCTAGCTAAATAAAACAGGAAAAATACACGCAACCGTCATTGTGCTTACATGCAACTGACATACGCGTCATGCAAAAAACGACGGACTGTCTTGCGTATTTATCAAGCAATTTTACTCGTTCTATCTTTAAGTCTTTTGGAGTATGTTAGAGCTATATGTTCTAACCCCTGCCAATGTCGCTACGGAGTTAGAGATAGTAAAACAAATACAATTTTAAGGAGTAGCAATGTCGCGCACCTATGTGGTAACTGGTTCTGGGTCCGGTATTGGCAAGAAAACCGCCGAACTCCTTCGCGAACGTGGTGACAAAGTTGTAGGTATTGATCTTAAGGGCGGCGAGATCGAGGCTGATCTTTCCACCCCGGAAGGCCGGGAGGCGGCTGCTGCCAAGGCGATCGAGCTTTCTGACGGCAAGATTGATGCCATTATTGCTTGCGCCGGTATTTCCGCCCCGATCCCGAAGACGGTTTCCATCAACTTCTTCGGCGTCGTGGAACTGATTGCGAAGCTGCGCCCAACTCTCGCAAAGTCGGAGGCGCCGCGTATTTCCGTCGTCTCCTCCATGGCAACCCTGCAAACTGTTTCTCCGGAAATGGTTGAGGCCATGCTGGCTGGCGATGAAGCTAAGGCACTCGAAATTGCCGCGAGCTTCCTGGATGAAAACGATCAGATGGCCGGCTACATCGCCTACCCGTCTTCTAAGCGTGCGCTTTCGCGCTGGGTGCGCCGCGTCTGCATCACCGATGAGTACGCGGGTGCTGGCATCGCCGTCAACGCGGTGGCACCTGCCGCCGTGCTCACGCCGATGACGAAGGGCCTGGTAGATACGGAAGAAGGCCGGGCACTGTTGGCTAAGTCCACCCCGATGCCGCTCAACGGCTTCCAGCCAGCCGAGACCATTGCGAATGCGCTCATCTGGCTCACCGAAGAAAGCAACACGCACTGCACCGGCCAAACGATTTACGTGGACGGCGGTTGCGATGCGTCCCTGCGCGGGGACGATATCTGGAGCTGGAACGACTAGCGGCGCTACTCGCTAGCATCCGCTGGTTGCTAGGCGTGGCAACCGGATGCCAGGCGCGGCCACGGCTCTCGCTAGCATCTGGTTGGCAGCACAGCCACGGCGGCCCGCGGCCTCCTAGCCGCGGGTGCTCTCCTGCCGGGCATCAGAAAATTTCATATGAACCATGAGGTGGGTGCCGGCGCAGAGGTTGCGGCGGTGTCTAGTCCGCAGCCTCGGCTAGTGGCGGTTCTCCTTTCCCGCCCAGCCCACTCACCCTTCCGGCATCGCTTCCGGCGATGCGCCCGGGCCCCGCAGATGTTGGTGCGAGTTTCTGCGGGGCCCGGATTGCTTAAGTTTTTGGCCGAGCTGGATCGCCCGCATCGTTCGCTCCACGGCCGCAGCTAAATTTGCGGGACCGTTTGCGAGAGCTTCCTCCAAAGTACAAACCTCTGCCACGATCGGCACCAGCGCCGCAAACAAAGGATTCCCGCCTTGCAGATCCGAAGAAATCTTGCCGGCAAAAGCCAACACTGGCAAGTAGCGATCTTGTTCTTGCGCGAGCTGCTGTGCCAGGCGCGCGATCCCCGCCAAGGTTTTCCCCATCAAAGTTTGCGCATCAATACTTCCCTCACCGGTGAGTATCACGTCTGCCTCGCGCACATGCCGGCGCAGCTGGACGGCGTCTATCACCACCTCGATTCCGGAACGCAACTGCGCGCCCAGAAAAGCCCGGAAGGCGAAACCGAGCCCTCCGGCAGCTCCGGAACCGGGCTCGTTGGCGGCCTGCTCTTGCTCGCTCACCTGCGCGAAGTTCGCGAGCGCGGCATCAAGGAAAGCCACATCGGCCGGGGTGGCGCCCTTTTGCGGGCCGTAAATCGCGGCCGCTCCGCGCGGCCCGGTGAGCGGGTTGTCCACATCGCAGGCCACGGTGATTTGTGTTTGAGCGAGGCGCGGGTCTAGGCCGGTTCCATCCACGCGGACCAGGCGCGCCAAAGATTCCGGGGTGGCGGGAAGTGCGGCGGGAAGCTCGGCGGCATTTGCGGTGGCCTGTTCGGGCGCGATAGTTTGCTCGGGTGCTGTATAGAACTTCATGCCCAAAGCGGCGAGCATCCCGGCCCCGCCGTCGGTAGTTACTGAACCGCCGAGGCCAATAATTAGTTCGCGGGCGCCGGTATCGAGCGCGGCTTTGATTAGCTCGCCAACACCTGCGGTGTGCATGTGGCGCGGGCGGCGCACGGCGGGCGTGACCTTACTAATTCCGGCAGCTTCCGCGATTTCTAAGACGGCGCGGTGGCCGTCGCTGGCGAAGCTAGCCGTGGTGGGCCGGCCGAGCGGATCTGTTACTGAGACTTCTCGCAGCGGCATTTGCAAGGCTTGGGCCATGGCGGCGGTGAAGCCCTCCCCGCCGTCGGCCACCGGGATTTCCACGCAAGTGGCCTGCGGAAACACGCGCGCCACGCCCTGCGCCATGGCGCGGGCGGCCTGCCCGGCCGTCATCGATTCCTTGAAACTATCGGGAACACACAGAATTTTCATCGGCTTCCTTACCCCTGCTTTGCTGCCTAGCCCCTGTTTTTCACTGCACAGCAAGCTGACCTTTTCGCGAGCTGGCTAGTCTGGCACGTTTCAGCTATGTTCGTTTGATTCTAAAGAGTTTGCACGCCAGCAAATGTACTTATTTAGCGTTACCTGTGCGGGTGTGGGCCGGTCACAACATCTGTGGTTGCGGCCGGCCCACACTTGCCAACATAATCATCAGCTGCTTTTACAACCCAGCCCAGTATTAGTTGCGCTATGAGAAGCACAGCTAACATCGGTTTTCGAGCTCGAAGCTTCATCCGGAAATAATGCTTGTTTCCGGACGGTGCTATTCCAGTTGGGAACTACGGTGCTATTCCAGCTGGGAACTAGCGCACTAGCGCCGGCTTCTTATTATCGAAAGTCCACCCCGGAATGAGGTACTGCATGCCGATGGAATCATCCCGGCCGCCAGTTCCTTGGATCTTTTCCAGGTAGAGTTCGTGGGCTGCGCGGATCTGCTCCATATCTGGTTCGATACCGAGCCCGCCCTTCTGCGGGATCGTGATCTTGCCATCGCGGATCTGGAGTGGCTCAACGGTGAGACGTTCGATTCCTTCTTGCCAAATCCAATGCGTATCTAGCGCGTTGTATTCTCCCGGTGCCGCCGCGCCGCAGTGTGCGATCTGGGCCAAAGAAATATCGAAGTGATTATTGGAATGGCAACCCCACGTCATCCCAAACTCATGGCAAAGCTTGGCTACCATTACGGAACCTTGCATCGTCCAGAAGTGTGGATCAGCCAAAGGAATATCTACTGACTGCAACATGATTGAGTGCATCATCTGCCGCCAATCGGTATTCACCATATTGGTTGCGGTGGGTAGACCCGTTGCCCGGCGGAATTCCATCAGAATCTCACGGCCGGAAAAACCATTCTCTGCCCCGCACGGGTCTTCCGCATAGGTGAGGATTCCAACCTTGTCCTTACACAGGCGGACAGCCTCAGCTAAAGACCAAGCACCGTTCGGATCCAAGGTAATCCGGGCATCCGGGAAACGCTTCTTGAGAGCAAGAATTGCTTCCATTTCTTCGTCACCGGAAAGAACCCCACCCTTGAGCTTGAAATCTTGGAACCCGTAGAGATCATGGGTAGCTTCGGCCAGGCGGACAATCGCCTCCGGGGTGAGAGCTTCTTCGTGCCGCAACCGGTACCAATCTACGTCCGAATCAGGTTCCCGGTAGTACTCCAGATCAGTCTTATCCGGATCACCAACGTAGAACAAATAGGAAAGGGCGCGCACGCTCTCTCGCTGCTGGCCATCCCCAAGCAATGCCGCTACGGGAACATTGAGGAACTGGCCGAAAAGATCGAGAGTTGCCGCTTCCAAAGCAGTTACGGCATGTACCGTGGTCCGCAGATCGAATGTCTGCAATCCACGGCCACCGGCATCGCGATCACGGAAACGAGTTTGCACCTCGTTGAGGAAGTTCTTGTACTCGGCAAGTGAGCGGCCGAGCACAATATCTTTAGCATCCTCAATGGTCTTGGTGATCTTCTCGCCGCCCGGCACTTCACCCACACCTACATTGCCAGAAGAATCCTCCATGACAACGATATTGCGAGTGAAATACGGTCCGTGGGCACCGGAGAGATTAAGCTCCATACAGTCACGGCCTGCTACGGGATATACATCGATCTTCTTGATTGTGGGAATCGACGCCATTGTCCTTTACCTTCCTGGTTTTTACTCTTCCGGTAGACCCGGATGTAGCTCAGTGTTCGCGAGCTTTTCGTAAACCCGCACTAGCGAAGAATGGTCTTCGACGGCGTGGCCATCTCCTTGCAACACAGACATCATTTCTCGGACGGCTGCCGTGAGCGGCAACGGAGAATCCACCCCGTGCCCGGTTTCCATCACGTTGTTGAGGTCCTTGATGTGCAAGTTAATGCGGAATCCGGGCTGGAAATTGCGGGCCAGCATCATCGGTACCTTCGCATCCATCACGGTGGAACCAGCCAGCCCACCGCGAATCGCCTTGTACACCGCTTCCGGATCAACCCCGGCTTTTTGTGCCAGAGTAAACGCTTCGGCGCAAGCAGCGATATTGATCGCCACAATTGCCTGATTCGCAAGTTTGGCGATATTGCCTGCACCAATCGGACCCACGTAGGTGACCGCTCCGGCCATGGCCTCTAATACGTCCTTCACCTTCTCGAATATGGCCTCATCCCCGCCAACCATCACGGAAAGGCTACCGTCGATTGCCTTCGGTTCCCCGCCAGAAACTGGTGCATCGAGCATGGGGATACCCTTTTCTGCCAGGCCGCTCGCAACCTCACGCGCGGCGAGTGGGGCGATCGAGGACATATCAACATATAGCAAACCGGGGTGTGCTCCTTCGATGATCCCTCCTTCGCCCAAAGCCACGTCTTTCACGTGCGGAGAATTGGGGAGCATAGTAATTACTAGCTCGGCCTGATCCGCGGCTTCTTTCCCATTGGCAACCGCAGTGGCACCTACTGCTACGAGTTCCGCCACCGAATTCTCTTTATGGTCAGTGACGAATAGTTCGTGCCCGGCCTTGATGAGGTTTTTTGCCATCGGCTTCCCCATAATTCCTAGACCAATGAACCCGATTTTCATTTGTTATCTCCTTATTCGTTTCTCTCAAAAATGTTATGACCGTAGTGGTCGAAACAACTTGTACTGATATAGCGCGGCCGGCGCAGTGCGGTTGGTTCCTAACAGCCCAGCTCCGCTCAGCTCCGACCGACGCCTAACGGACCAAAGCCGGTCGGTGGGGATCGAACGTCCAGCCAGGAATTATGGATTGCATTCCTACGGCGTCGTCGCGTGCCCCTAAATCTGCTGCAAGATATAGTTCGTGTGCTTCCGCCAGCCTTTCCATATCTATTTCCACACCGAGCCCCGGCTTGGCGCCAATCTCTACATACCCACCGCGAATGCGTGGCGGATCAACAGTGAGCCTTTCGGCCCCCTCTTGCCAAATCCAGTGTGTATCCAAGGCATTAATTGGGCCGGGTGCGGCAGCCCCGCACTGCACGGCCATAGCCAAGGAAATATCGAAATGATTATTCGAATGGCATCCCCACGTGAGCCCGAGATCATGGCACAGTTGTGCCACTCGCACCGCGCCACTCATCGTCCAAAAATGGGGATCCGCAAGCGGTATCGAAACGGCTTGCAGGAATAGCGTGGAAGCTAGTTCACGCCAGTTCGTGGCCACCATATTGGTGGCGGTGGGAATATTGGTGAGCCGGCGGAATTCCGCCAATACTTCCCGTCCGGAGAACTTTCCTTCCGCCCCGCACGGATCTTCCGCATAGGCTATTTTTCCTTGCCAACCGGAAAGTAGTTCCACGCTTTCGGCAAGAGACCAAGCGCCGTTCGGATCTATAGTGAGTCGCGCTTCTGGGAAAGCTTCCCGCAAGGCTGCAAGTACTTGGATTTCTTCCTGTCCGGAAAGAACTCCTCCCTTCAGTTTGAAATCTCTGAACCCGTAGGCCTCCCCCACAGCTTTGGCTTGAGCCACAATAGCTTCGCTATCCATGGCTTTTTCCCGCCGCATTGCGTACCAGGCAGCATGAGCACTACTCTCCGCCTGCGGTATTCCATCTGTGCGAACCTTTTCGCGTTGATAGGGCGCCGGTGTCCCATCCGGATCTCCCACAAAGAAGAGATACCCGAGAACAGGCACGCGTTCGCGTTGCTGACCATCGCCCAGTAGTTCGCATACCGGCACTCCGAGGTACTTCCCGAAGAGGTCCAGCAAGGCAGTTTCGATGGCCGTAATCGCGTGAATTGCTGTTTGCTCGTAGGTCCAGAAAATATTTGCCGCGTCCCGGCCCTGCATAGCGTTTTGCACCTGCTGCACAGTACGGCGCCACCGGCTGAGCGGCTGGCCAATCACCAAGGGCAAGGCATCTTCGATCGCTTGGGTGATACGTGGACCACCGGGCACCTCTCCGATACCAAGATTTCCTGCGGAGTCTTCTAGTACGACGACGTCACGCGTGAAATATGGGCCGTGCGCGCCAGCCAAATTCAGGAGCATCGAATCGTACCCGGCCACCGGGTAAACCCGGCCACGAACTACTGTCGGTACAGCCATTTTCCTTCTCGTCTTTCCCTTGCTATCCGCTAGCGGTTTTCCCTTAGCGGACTAATTTCCATTAGTGGACGGGCCGTAGCCCTGGCACCAACGGCTATATCTTGGGTTTTGCCGCGAACCCAGTACGGTTTTTATGCCGGCACCACGAGGCCGAGGAGCAAGCAACCGGCTAGGCCAAGGAAGGACAGTACGGTGGTGTAACCAGTGCGCACCCGCAAAGTATCGGCCACCGAAAGCCCTAGGAATTCTTTGAACATCCAGAACCCCGGATCGTTCACGTGCGAAGCCATAACAGAGCCGCACGCAGTAGCTAGCACCATTACTTCTGGGCTTACCGAACCGGCTGCTACCAGAGGCGCCGCAATCCCCGCAGCAGTCACTACCGCCACCGAAGCCGAGCCCAAGGCCACGCGCATTACTGCCGCAATTGCCCACGCCAGCAGAATCGGCGAAAGCGGAAGATCTTGCGTGATCTGCAGAATGTAATCGGAAATCCCGCCGCCCTTCAGCACTGCGGCAAAGGCACCACCACCGCCGATGATGAACACGATCATGGCGATCGATTTCACTGACCCAGTGCAGGACTTCATAATGCTGTCCATCGGCACCTTGCGCACCAGTGTGAAGTAGAGAATGGCGAAAATCAGCGAAATCATGAGCGCGAACCAGTCGTGTCCGATAAAGGTAAACACCTTCGTTACCGGGTTATCGTGGCCGAGCGTAACCTCCATGATTGCATGCCCGCCAATAAGCAACACTGGCAAAGCCGTAATCAGTAGTGAGATCCCGAAGGGAGGCATTTCATCCTCGGTCCATTCCTTTTCAGAAACTAGGCCCGCCGGCGGCTTGGCTATAACCTTCTTGACGAAGGGAAGGCGCGGCCAGATCAACGCCGTCGCCGCCCCGATCGGGATTGCGATAACCAAACCCCACATCAAAGTTGCGCCAATGGAAGCGTTATAGATTCCGGCAACCGCGGAAGGGCCCGGATGCGGAGGTAAGAAGGAATGCATGGTGGAAAGTGCAATTGCCAGCGGCATTGCCAACCACATAATCGGAATCTTGTAGGAACGGCACACCGCGAATACGATGGGGATAAGGATTACCCAGGCCGTTTCCCAGAAGAGCACTACGCCCACCAGGAAGGCCACGATAATAATTGCGATCTGGGCGTGCTTGATTCCAAATTTATTGATCATGGTGGTGGCAAGCCGATTTGCGGCACCCATATCCGCCATGAAAACTCCAAGCATGGCACCGAAACCAAGGAGCAATACGAGTTTTCCGGTTTGGCCTCCCACGCCAGTCTTGATGACGTTGAGGAGTCCGGTCACGTTATTATCTGGGTCGTCTAGTAGTGGCATTCCCTGCAGCATGCCTACGACAACAGATACGATAATCAGGGAGATGAAGCCATTGACCTTGAATTTGAGCATCAAGAGCAGCAAAAGCGCGATGCCAAGGGCGAGGTATAAAAGTGGCATGATTTTCCTTTTCTTGGCGAGAAACCGCCAGGGAAACCAGCCCGGGTCGCGTTCTCTTAGCCGGATAACCGATCCGGGTCTGGTCTTTAATTCCGCAATTTGTGTGACGTGCCTGTTACAGGCTCGCAGCAGTTACCTGTGCAACAGCCTGTTGTAGGGCTGGCCGGTAGGCGGGATCCAATTCGCGAGCAGGTGCGAAGCAATAACCGGCGTCAATGCCAGCCATACGCAGCCCCTCTTTCAGGACCACTGGGAAGGTTGCTTTATCCACTAGATTTCGCAGCGGAGAGAGCGCGTTTTGCAGTTCCAGAGAACGCTGCACATCGCCGCGGCGGAAGGAGTTATAAATCTCGGAAACCAACCGCGGGGCGATATTGGCAGTGGAAGCAATAGCTCCTTGCGCGCCCATGCACAAGGCCGGGAAAATAAGCGTGTCACGGCCCATAATGACGGCGAAATCCTCGGGGCACTCCCGCAGATAGTCGGCGGTGAGAGTCATGTTTCCGGCAGAATCCTTAATGCCCACGATATTTGGCACTGCGGCCAAATTGAGCACGGTCTCAAGGGCTACCGGCACCTGAGTTCGCCCGGGATTCGAATACATCAGAATAGGTAGATCGGTTTCCGTTGCGATTGCCCGGAAATGTTCCACGAGTTCTGATTGCGTGGGTGTCATGAAATACGGAGTGAGAACTGAAAGCGCGCTCACGCCGCCCACTTCTTGCACCATGTGTGCGGTGGCGATGCAATCGCGCGTGGTAATTTCCGAAGCTCCGGCGTACACCGGTACGCGGCCATCTACTTGTTCTACCGTTACCTCTACCACGCGCTGCTTCTGCGCTGCAGATAGCCCATATATTTCACCGGAAGAACCGAGTACGAAAACTCCGTGTACGCCATTGCCAATAACGTATTCCAGGAGATCACGGAGCCCTTGCTCCAGTAGATTTCCGTCTCGATCCAGCGGGGTGACTAAAGCGGGAATCACGCCCCGTGGTTTGAAATTCATATTGTCCTCCACTAGTTCACCTTCGAACTATTGGCTCTCGTTGTGAACCGCCGTTCACGTATGTGTACGGTATGTATTACATACCGAATTCACGACCGGCACGCAGGACTTAATTCCCTAACTTTGGCTTTAAGGCTTATAGATGCGGAAAACAAAAACGCAGTTTCCACTAGCGGTAGCGCGCCAAACATTCAGAGGCCGAAA
This sequence comes from Actinobaculum suis, assembly GCF_900618115.1. Classification (NCBI taxonomy): domain Bacteria; kingdom Bacillati; phylum Actinomycetota; class Actinomycetes; order Actinomycetales; family Actinomycetaceae; genus Actinobaculum; species Actinobaculum suis. The sequence goes on along the minus strand of NZ_UYIO01000001.1, from coordinate 211,678 downwards.
ACCAAGAGAAAGCACACGCGTCTATAATTTGCGAAGGTAATGTGTACGAATAACAAGCTTTCGGCCACGCACTGCGGAATTTTGCGACAACCGCCGCACTCTTCCAGCGAAGCGTGATTCGGGCACACGAAAAAGCTGTAGGCGCGTACGCACGGCCTACGCAGATAGGAATACAGGAACTATATGGCTCAGAGAAAAAGCGCCGACGGGCGGCACGTAAAGTCCGCCTTGCGAACGATCGAAGTGCTGGAGTTCCTGGCGGAGAGAAAAGCCAATCCCCCACGCCTTTCCGAGATTTGCGAGGCCCTGGATGCTCCACGCTCTTCCGTACATGCGCTACTGCGCACCCTAGTCGCCACCGAATGGGTAACAGATAACGGGGAAGGTTTCTCCCTCGGCATTCGCGCACTAACGGTTGGCACTGCCTATATCGACGCCGATCCATACGTACGCATCGCGCGCCCCACCCTGGCAGATTTAGCCCGCTCGCAGGGCGAAACCTTCCATATGGGACGGCTTGACCACAACGACGTCGTCTACCTCCTCACACAAGAATCCGAGCGGGACATGCGCACCTACTCTCGCGTGGGTCGCAGACTCCCAGCCGCCGTTACCGGACTCGGGAAAGCAATCCTCATGAGTCAACCAGAACGAGTTCCGGAAGACATACCCGCTTGCACGCCACACTCTTTAACCAACCGCGAGGAGCTTTTGGCGAACCTAGAAGAGGCGCGCCAAGTGGGATACGCCTTCGACGCCCAAGAAAACACCCTCGGGCTGGTCTGCGTTGCCTTTCCGCTTACCTATACGGACCCCGTACGCGATGCGATCTCCTGCTCGGTACCGATTGAACGATTCTCCCCGGATTTGCGAGACTCCCTGGTGGAAGCAATGCGCGCGGCCGCAATGCGCATCGTCCAGTCTGCGCCGCTTGCCTAGCGCCAACCTAAGACTCATCTAGCAGGGCGTTCTGCTCGGCAAGGGTACTTTTACCGCCCACTCCCCCGCTTCCGCTACCCCTCCGTCCATCTCGCCACAAGCTTCTCCCCACCCCGCATAAGCCCCTCCCCACCCCGCTACAAACACCCCACTCCACTAATGCATTGCTTCACACTTCGATCGCTTTAGAGCGCTGGAGTGAATTTTTCTGTATGCTCAACTCTGTCGGTCAGGAAGGCCGGCTCGCGGTAAGCGTTCTACTGCCGAAAAACGGCACCGCCCCGCACTAGGAAAACCAAGAAAGGTCTATCGCCATGAAGAAGCTCCTCGCGCTCCTTGCTAGCGCCCTAATGGTCACGTCGTTGTCCGCTTGCGGGTCCAATGACGATCACCAGGCGGCGGGCGATACCTCCGCGACCTCCGGTGCAAAGCAAACCTTCACGGTAGGGTTCGACGCCGATTTCCCGCCCTACGGTTACCAAGAAGACGGCGAGTACGTAGGCTTCGATCTTGATCTGGCCGCGGAAGTTGCCAAACGGCAGGGTTGGGAGCTCGTCAAGCAGCCTATCGATTGGGATTCGAAGGATATGGAACTCGATTCGGGCACGATCGATTGCTTGTGGAATGGCTTTTCCACCACCGGCCGGGAAGGTAATTACACTTTCTCCGAGCCCTATGTAGATAATGCGATCGTCTACGTGGTGAAGGCTGATTCGGGAATCAACACTCCGGCTGATCTGGCTGGTAAGAACGTGGTTGTGCAAGCGGATTCCTCCGGCCTTTCCGCGCTCAAGACGGATGACGGTAAGAAGGTTGCCGATACTTTCGGTTCGCTCACGGAAGTGCCCGAATACAATTCGGCTTTCATGAATTTGGAATCCGGCGCAGCTGATGTGGTGGTCGTGGATACTGGCGTGGCCGACTTCCAGATCGAATCGCGCGCCCCGGGTACTTTCAAGGTGCTCGATGAAAACCTGGTAGACGACTACTACGCGGTGGGCTTCAAGCTCGGTAACACGGAACTGCGCGATAAGGTGCAAGAATCTCTCGACGAAATCTACGCCGACGGCACCTTCATGGAGCTGGCCAAGAAGTACGGCCTCGAAAACTCCGTCATCACCAAGTAAACAGTAGCCAGCTTATGGCAAGCTAATACCGTGTGGCCCAGGCATTCTCACCGCGCCTGGGCCACACGGCCCGGCCACACGGCCCGGCCACACGGCCCGGCCACACCGGCTCGGCCGCACCAGCTCGGCAACCGGCCAACCCGTGCCCAGCTTCCGAGAATCCGGCATACTTTTCTTGCTGGCCCCGGCCGCATCAGCCCAGCTACACCGGCCCGACCGCACCAAGCCCGGCAGCCGGCGTCGTACGAAAAACTTTGCAAACCGCCCTGAACGGTTCCACCCTGAACGGTTATCCACATGTTAGAGATTTTCCAACAGTTGGCGGACGGCATGGTCCGCACTTTCATCATTTTTGCCCTCACCCTGATTTTTTCCATGCCGCTCGGGTTGTTGGTGTATGCCGGGCGCGTTTCGCGGATTAGGCCGCTGGCGTGGCTGGTGCAGTTCTATATTTCGGTGATGCGCGGAACGCCGCTGATTTTGCAGCTCATGGTGGTCTATTTTGGCCCCTACTACATTTTCGGAATGAAAATTACCGCTTCCTACCGTTTCTACGCGGTAATTATTGCTTTCGCGCTGAACTATGCGGCCTATTTCGCGGAGATTTACCGCGGCGGTTTCCAGTCGATCCCGAACGGGCAGCGGGAAGCGGCTTTCGTGCTCGGCTATTCGCGCCGCCGCACGTTCTTCTCGATCCTGCTACCGCAAATGTTCCGCCGCGTAATGCCTTCTATTACGAACGAAGTGATCACTTTGGTGAAAGACACTTCCCTCGCCTTCGCCATCGCTTACGCGGAAATGTTTACGGTAGCGAAACAGCTTGCCGCCGCCAGCGCCTCGATGACCCCATTCATCGCCGCCGGCCTCTACTATTACGTCTTCAACCTGGTGGTTTCTTTCGTTATGGAACGCCTGGAAAAGCGCCTCGGCGCCTACACGATTTAGTATTCTTCACGACGACGCCGCACGGGGGTTCTTATGGCAGCTTTAGAAATTATTGGCATGGAAAAAGCTTTCGGGTCTAACCAGGTGCTCAAAGGCATCAACCTGAAAGTACAAGAAGGGGAAGTGCTGGCAATTCTCGGCCCTTCCGGTTCGGGAAAATCGACGCTGTTGCGCTGCGCCACCTTCTTGGAAGAAATGGACAGCGGAGAGATCCACTATTTTGGGGAAACGGCTTTGCGCCGCGAAAACGGCGTGAAAACTTCCCGCGGGGATGAACGGCAATTCCGGCACGAGTTTGGGCTCGTGTTCCAGAATTTCAACCTTTTCCCGCACTGGACGGTAATGCGCAACCTGATGGATTCCCCGGTACGCGTGCAAAAACGCCCGGCCGCGCAGGTGCGTAGCGAATGCGAAGAACTTTTGGCACGCATGGGGATGTCCGAAAAAGCCGATGCTTACCCGGGAGAACTTTCTGGTGGGCAGCAGCAAAGGATTGCGATCGCGCGGGCTTTGGCGCGCAATCCCCGCATGCTTTACTTCGACGAACCCACTTCCGCGCTCGATCCGGAACTGACCGGAGAAATTTTGGCGATTATTCGCAAACTGGCCAGCGAAAAAATGACGATGGTGATCGTTACCCACGAAATGGATTTCGCGGCCGAAGTAGCAGACCGCGCCCTATTTATTGACGACGGCACAGTTTTGGAAGAAGGCCCGGCCCGCCAGCTCATCGAACAGCCCGAAGCCGAACGCACGCGCCGCTTCCTCAAAAAACTCCGCGGCGAATAGGCGCGTGGCGGCGCGGGCCGGCGCGTGGCGGCCCGAATCTATGCCGTAGCAGCTGCGGGTTCTGGGGTGGCGATCGTAATAGTCTTCGTTCGCGGTCCCTGCATACACAATATCGGCAAAGTTTACGATCGACAACGGCCGCGTAATACCCTTTACCCCGCCAGTTGTCGGGTGCAGACAAGCGCGGAGGTTCGATGTTCCACGAGAAAGTGTAGTCAGAGCGCGGCTTTCAATTCGGCTAGAATCGTCTCCGTCGACTTGATCATGCGCTTGCTACCTTTTTGGCGCATGAATCCGAAACGTTTCTGGTAGTACTTGGCAAGACTATCGTTCTGCACATCCAGAACGAGGAACTTACTGCCCTGATATTCGGCTGCCCTCAGATGCTGAGCGTATACGCATAGCATGAGGGTGTTGCCCAATCCTTTTCCTTGAGCATGAGCAGCAAGTGCGAACTTCCCGAGTAATGACGCGGGGAATGCAGTGTCCAGATTATTCACCCAGGACTTATTCTCTCCTGCGTCTGCGCGATGACCTTTGGGAACGAATGCTGGCGCGACTTGGTGTGCGGACAAGGTGAAAAACCCGATCGGATCTCCTGGGGTCTCGCTATAAGATAATATCCAAACTTGACACAGGCGCTCGGCCTGCCATTTGCGAGCGTGCCTGGATAACCACGAGTTCATTTTCTCATCTCGCCCACAATCAAACCAGTCGATCATGTGCTCGTCATCCAACAAGCGCAGGCAAAGGCCTTTCTCGGAGAGAAATCCCGTAAGCTTCTCATCGGTCATGCCGCGCGTTGTTTCCTGATCGCCTCAATGAATGGGTGATGAACTGACGAGCTACGTTCAGCCGCGTCGAGAATCTCTTGTTTGACCACAGTCAGCATCGCAGGCGGCAAATCGGGGACTTCATCGGACTGAGGTTCACGGGCGAGGAAATAAGGGATCAGATCCTCGTGCGGAAGATCGGCTCGTCTTTTTCCCTTGGGCCTACGTTTCCAAGCCTTTTGCCAAACTTTTTCTTTGTGTGAATACTCAGCGAGATCAAATGCATCGAGTGATCCGTACGTGCCCCACACGCAGTCGATTACCTTTTTAATGTAGCCACCAGGCTCCTCGCGTTCTGTTTCCCAAGGCGCGAACCGCGAGGACAAAACATCCTGGTCAACCTCTTTGAGTCCAGCATGAGCGGTGAGGAGGTCCCCTACAACAGGGCCGTGCTGCATGGCGTAAAACCGCTCGCTAAATAATGGTTCGCCGGTAAGGTGCGCATACCAGCCGAAAGCATAGAAACACAACTTTTCGAGCTTAACGGCCTCAATTGTTCCACCAGCACGGTCAATAAACTGTGGCGCAATGTCAAATACACTTAGCACGATTCCCTCCCCTCCTAACCACAACAATACAGGACAAGGCCACGCCCGTTACTGTGACGTGCGCACCCGCACTGTAACGTATCTGGGCTCGACCCCCGGGAAGTGGACACGGTGGTCGAACCCATCGGCTAGCTCATCCTTAAAAGTCGATGCTCGTTCATGGCACGAATAGCATCGCGAATACCCTGTCTCAATCGGCCCGCAGCAGACGGAACACACCGCAACTTATGAAAACAGCGCACCCTCAGGAAAGGAAAATCCTCTCCGAATTGTTCTCGCGTGATAGCCAACGCGAGCCACCAACCACTGCTCGAGATCATGACTATTCACGAGGGCACCTACAGAGACACAAGGTCAGAAATGTTGAAAGTTGCCATCTCCATCGCAATGGATACCGATTCTTCGACACTGTAGGCAACACGAGCTAAAACGCTAGGATCATCAACCAGCTTGCGACCCCAGGACGTGTTTTCATATACCGATCTCGAAACAACCAATGGGCGCCCGTGCGCCGCAGCCTGCTTCGCTTGATGCCGAGTTCCCGATTTTTCCTTTGCTGAGATGATGATTGTGGCATTCGCATAGGCCGACATGACGGCATTACGCATAGGGAAAGAGAACTTTGTCGGAGCGGAACCGGGCCAGAACTGTGAAAGGACTAAGCCACGATCTTCAATCGCATGCTGAAGCCGACGGTTCTCTGCCGGATAGTAATGATCGATACCATTGCCGATCACCGCAACCGTACGTCCCCCGCAAGCAAGTGCCTCAGAATGCGCAGCAGCGTCTATACCCTTCGCCAAACCACTGACGACGGTTCCACCTTTGCTAACGACGAGTCGGGACATCTCCCGCGCCGCCTCGATTGACGCCCGTCCCGCCTCACGCGAGCCAACAATGCAGATGCCGTGATCGGGTTGGACAAGTTTGCCACGAACGAAGATCACCGGAGGGAAGTCATGCACCTCCCGCAGCTGCTGGGGATAATCGGGATCAAGCCAAGAAAGTGGGCGTTCACCAGCGGCAATCCATTGCTCAACGTCCCGAAGAGCAATGGTATGGATACGTTCGGAGTCAGGTTCTTCAGCAAGAATCAGGCTCGGCAAATCGCCATCGATTAACCGTTGCCTCAATGCCATCTGCGACTTTTGAAAAGATCCATAATGCAGGAGGGCTACCAAGGCGACAAGTTCCTCAGACATAGACATCTCGTCACCCACCTTTCGTGCCCTCATCTTACCCATACCTCCCCAAACCGTCCTTATCATCTCCCCACACCCTTCTTTCGGCGCTAATTCACTATTTTTGGGACACGCATCCCAGAATTAACGCCATTTCGAATGGGAGAATGGTATGCGTGGTCGGTAGTGCAGAAGTACGAGCTAGGTGCACACGTATTTACTCATCACCGCCGTACTTCCCCTCCGCATCTCCGTAACCACAGGGAAGAGGTAGAAGCGGATATGTATGCAGATTTGCAAGGAAAGATCGCCATTGTTACGGGAGCTTCCCGCGGCTTAGGGAAAGCAATCGTCGAAAAACTGCTCGCTAATGGCGCGAAAGTAACTCTCGTTGATCTGGAGCAGGAGGCTTTGGAAGCAGCCGCGCAGGATCTCGGCGCCAGCTCCGACCAAGTACTGCTGGTGCCCGCAGATGTAAGCAAGGCCGCCGACGTCGAAAATTATGTGGACGCCACCGTTAAAGCCTGGGGTCGGATCGACATCCTGGTAAACAATGCCGGCATTTCAGGGCCGGTTAGCCCGATCACGGAAATCGATCCCGCCGATTTCGACCGGGTAATTGCCGTCAATTTACGCGGCACTTGGCTGGGAATGCATTACGGCCTGCGAGTTATGTGGGAGCAAGGTTCGGGCAGCGTGATCAATATGTCCTCGATTGGCGGGTTAATTGCCGGGCCCAGCCCGATCACACCCTATGTGGCTTCCAAGTTCGGCATTACCGGTATTTCGCGCCTCGCCGCGCAAGAATCGGCACCCCACGGCGTGCGGGTCAATTCGGTACACCCCTCGCCGGCCGATACAGACATGATCTCCTACCTGGAGAAAGAAAGCGATACGCCGCGAGATCAAATGGCGGCAGGCATCCCACTGGGCCGTTATGCCACGCCCGAAGAAGTAGCTAACGTGGTGCTTTTCCTCGCCTCGGATGCTTCTTCCTTCGTTACCGGTTCCGAATATCGGGTCGACGGCGGCATGCTCGCCTAAAGGCGCACCCGCCCAGTAAAAGGCGCACCTGCCCAGTAAACAGCCCCGGGTTTTATCGCAACTATGGCCGGCCGCGGAAAACACTCCGCGGCCGGCCTTCGCCGTATCCAGCGCACAAAACTCACCTTTACCGCAGCAAATAAAGGCCTTGGACGAAACTCGAAAGCAACCGCGGCGCCGCCCGACTACACTGCTACTGTCGCCGGTAACCCAAACGGGCCGCGGTACAACCGGTTCGCGGCCCAGCCAGACCGCGGTACAACCGGTTCGCGGCACAACCGGTTCGCGGCACAGCCAGGCCGTGGCTCAGGCAGGGCAGAAGCCCACCCGGGCATACGCCTAACCAGGCCGCGGCACAGCCAAACCGCGGCACAGTCAAACCGCGGCCCAGGCAAACCGCCGCCACGCACCGGCACGGGCACGGGCACGGGCGTAAGGTTCGAAGTTTTTGTGAGGATGGAGCAATGATGCAGGTACCTGCTTCCGCGGATGCGGTTCCAGATTCTGTGGATACGGTTCCAGAGGCCCAATTTTCTCCGGGTTCTCTCATCATTGCGCGGTCTGAGCGGTGGATTGTGCAGCGCGTGCAACGGGCCCGCGGCGGTGCCTGGCGTTTGGAAGCGCGCGGGGTTTCCGATTACGTGCGCGATCAGGAAGTAGTTTTCTTCACCGACCTCGAACAGGTCACGCCTATCGACCCGCATGACGTCAATATCCGTGCCGATAATTCCCCGCATTTTCGCCGCACGCGCCTCGCCGTCGAATCTGCTTTGCGGCAAATCCCGGTTCCCCTCGATGAACGCTCCTTCACGGTGGCGGACCGGATGCTTGCCGATCCGCTCGATTACCAGCTCGCGGCTGTAGAAAAAATTCTCGATTCGGATTCGATCCGCCCCCGTATTTTGTTGGCCGACGCCGTGGGCCTGGGGAAGACGATCGAGATCGGCATGATCCTGGGCGAGCTGATTGCGCGCGGGCGCGGGGAACGAATTATCGTGGTGACCCCGAAACACATGATGGAACAAACCCAGCAAGAACTGTGGGCCCGGTTTGCGATCCCGCTGGTGCGGCTCGATTCTGCGGGGATTCAGCGGGTGCGGCAAAAACTGCCCGCCTCCCGTAACCCTTTCACTTACTATCCGCGCGTAATCGTTTCTATCGATACTTTGAAATCCCCGCGCTACCGCGCCCAGCTGGGCAAAGTGCGGTGGGATGCCGCCGTGATCGACGAAATCCACAATGCTTCCAATCCGGGCACCCAAAACAACCAGCTGGCCCGCCTCATCGCCTCCCGCACAGACGCCCTTATCCTCGCCTCGGCCACCCCGCACAATGGTGACCCGCGCTCCTTCACCGAAATTCTTTCCATGCTCGATTCCATGGTGGTACTCCCAAACGGTTCCATCCAAGTGGAAGAAGCCTCCAAGCTGATCGTGCGCCGGCATCGCAATAGCCCGGAAGTGGCCCGTGAGGTCGGCTCGCGCTGGGCGCCGCGCTCCGAACCGCGCAATATCCTCGTCCCCGCTTCTCCGGAAGAAAACGCCGTGTTGCGCGAACTTTCCGAACGCTGGCTGCCCGCTTCACGTACTGGTTCTCGCAGCAGCGGTATTTCCGGGGTGGAAAGGCTTTTCCCGTGGACGTTGTTTAAGGCCGCGCTCTCTTCCCCGGCTGCGCTCATCGAAACGGTGGATAATCGCCGCAAGGCCGCCCAGGATCCGGAAGAACGCCAGGCCTTGGCAGATTTGCGTGCTGTGGCGGAACAGGTAACGCCGGATAAGTCCGCGAAGTTGCAACGGCTCATTACTTATCTGGAAGAGATCGGGGTGGGCCGCGGCAAAGAAACCCGGGCCGTGGTCTTTTCGGAACGTAACGCTACCTTGCGGTGGATCCAAGAAAATCTGGAAAAGCAGCTCAAGTTGGGGAAAGGCGCCGTGGAGATCATGCACGGCGGGCTTTCTGATGAAGAGCAAATGCGGATTATTGATGATTTCAAACGCGCCGATTCGCCCATCCGCGTGCTCGTTACCGGAGATATTGCTTCCGAGGGCGTGAACCTGCACCTGCGCTGCCACGATCTGATTCATTTCGACGTGCCGTGGTCGCTGATTCGCATCCAGCAGCGCAATGGGCGCATCGACCGTTATGGCCAGCTCGAATCCCCGCGCATCGCCGCCCTCCTGCTCGATCCTGCAGATGATTCCCTGGTCGGCGAACTACGCGTTTTTGAACGGCTTATCGAACGCGAACATGAAGCCACGCGCGTGCTTGGCGATGCATCCTTGCTCATGGGGAAAACTTCGGTAGAGGCCGAAGAAAAAGAAATACGGCAGGTCCTGGCCGGAGAAGTAGATCTGGATGAGGCCGTACCCGATCCGGAACAGGCCGTGGCCAAAGCCTGCGAAACCGTGGGTACTACCACGCAGGACCCCGATGTTTTCCTGCTGTCTTTGCTGCGCCCCGAAGACCGCCCGCAAGGGCCCACGCCCGCGCCCGCACCCGCCACGCCCACGCCCACCGCACCCACTGCCGCCCCGCAACCGGCCACTGCCACCGCGCAACCAGCCGCCGCTCAACCTGCCACTGCCGCCTCGCCCGCGCCCGCCGCGGGGTTAGCCGAGCCGGCGGCGTCGAAATCTTTTGCGCGCCCGGTGCCGCGCAGTTTGTACCGCACGGAAGCCGATTATTTGGTGAGCGCTTTGGAGGAAGGTTTTGACCAGGTTTCCCGCAAGCCGCTCAGCGAGGGCGGGGTGGGGCTGGAGATTCACGCACAGGAGGGCGTTATTTCTTTGACCCCGCCGCGTGATTTGGCCCGGCGTTTAGACTTTTTGCCGCAAGACTATGTGGCTGAGCGCGGGGTGAAAACGAAACTTGCATTGGCTACCCGGCCCGACCGTGCGAATGCTTCTTTGCGGGAGGCGCGGGAAGGTATTTCGCATACCACCTGGCCGGCCGTGCATTATCTGGGGCCTTTGCATCCGGTAACCCAATGGGCGGCCGATCGTGCCTTGGCTTCCGATGCTTCTACCAAGCCAACGATTACCGCGGCGGTGAGTCCGCAGATTTCGGAACCGTGCGTGCTTTTGGTAGCCACGATTTCGAACCGTTTGGGCCAGGTGGTGGCACGTTCTTTTGTGGCCGCGCAGAGCTACGCCGGCACGGTGTTCCCGCAAACGATTTCCAATCCATATTCCTGGTTGCGCGAACACGAAATTTCTGAGGAAGCGGTGAACCCGGGCGAACTTGCACCGGAAGATCTGGCCGGGGCTAAAGAGTTGATCATCCAGGCCGTGCGGAGCGCTGAAACTTTGGCGAATAATACTTTGGAGGCGAACCAGAAAAATGCGCAAAAGCGCTTGGATTCGTGGCGGGCACGGGCTGATGCTTGGCAAGTTCAACGTGCGGGTCATAGTACGCAGCGCGTGATTCGTACCGCTAAGGAGATCCAGCGCGAACGCGAACTGGCTGATTCTTTACAACCTGACCGGCTCACGGTCCGTCCCCTGCTTCTGCTTTACCCGGAGGTACACCTTGGCTAGCTTTGATTCCTTCGCAAACATCGACGAATGGATTTCCGACTACTACCTCACCACTTCTGATCGCGGGGAAACTTTCGAAAACCTGGTAAATGCCCGCCGCAGGGAGTGGGAAGAGTATCCGGGTAATCCGTGGGAGCGGTTTTCTGCGGTGCGTTCCGAGCTGGCGTTAGTGTTACCGCAGGTTGAAGAACGGAACGACGCCGTTGCCCACGTCGGTATAAATACCGGCCCGGAAAGCCCGGTACCGGCCGGGGATGCTGAGCAGCCGGGCACGGCGCAGGCTAACCGGTTATTGCGCCGCGCTTTTGGTTATGCGGAAAGCCAGGAACCGCTTAGGTTTAGCGCACCGGGCCAACTGGTTACCATGCAGGGCAGTTATCGGCATGGCGTTTTGGCGGTAAATTTGCCGTTCTTGGATACTCCGGAAGCTTTGGGCAGTCTGGTTTTGCCGGTGCGGGAAAAAGACAGCCCGCATATTGTTTATCAAGACGTTTTCAAAGCTGTGGGGCAGGCCTTTCTGTCTGATTTGGAACCGGCCTTCGCGGTTTTGTTTGCCGGCCAGTGGGTGGTTTTAGGGGAACGGGAAACTTGGGCGCAGGGCCGATATTTGGCTATCAATGTGGCTTTGGCGGTGGAGCGGCAAGACGAACGCGTGAAAGGCGAATTGCGGCACGTAGTGGCCGCCCTGGCCTTTGAAAACACTTCCCAGGATGCGGAAGGTAATTGCTGGTGGTCGCAGGCGCGGGAGGCCGCGGTGAACCACTCCATGAAAGTTTCGGAGTCTTTGCGCGGAGCGGTACGGGATTCGATTGAGATTATCGGCAATGACGTACTTGACCGCCTCCGTGACCAACACCGCCCTGCCGCCGGCGCTGCTATCTCCGCTGGCGCTGGTGTCTCCGCCGGCGCTAATCCTGCCGACGCTAATCCTGCCGACGCTAATCCTGCCGGCGCTACTTCTGCCGACGCTACTAGCGCGCTTTCGGATTCCGTTGGCAGCGCTACTGTGCTTCCAGATCCGGCCAGTGTGGATGGGGATGATTTGGCCCGCCAGGCCCTGCGGTATTTGTACCGGATTTTGTTCTTGCTGTTTGCGGAAGCTTCCCCGGAATTGCAGATTTTGCCAGTGGGCGATCCGGACTATCAGGCCGGGTATAGCCTTTCCCGGTTGCGGGATTTGATTCTGGAGCCGCCTGCTTCGGTGGCAGAAGAGCAGGGCACACACTTGTATGATTCCCTGCAAATTCTTTTCCGCCTCGTCAACGAGGGCAATAATTCTTCCCCGGCCAGCCCGGATGATTCCTTGCCGGGTTTGCGATTCGAGGCGCTATCGGCGGATCTGTTTTTGCCTGCAGCTACTCCGCTGATTGATGGGGTCAAGCTTTCTAACCGGGCACTTACGGATGTGCTCACGAATCTATTGCTCACTCCGGAAACAGCCAAACAAGACCGCGGGTTTATTTCTTATGCGTCCCTGGGGGTTTCCGAGCTTGGCCAAGTGTATGAAGGCCTCATGTCTTACCGGGGGTTGGTGGCCGCAGAAGACCTCGTAGAAGTTGCTCCGAATGGGGAAGCCGATAAGGGGTCGTGGCTGGTAAGCCTGGACAAAATCGACGATTTGCCAGAAGAGTCGATTGTTATGTCCACCCAGCGGTCTTCTGCTGGGGAGCTGGTTTCTACCCGGCGGATTCACCGGCGGGGCAGTTTCGTGTTCCGGCAGTCTTCTCGCGATCGGGAACGTTCGGCTTCGTTTTATACCCCGCAGGTGCTCACCGAGTTCACGGTTGGTCAAGCTATTGCGGAACTCCAGGCCGCGGGTACGATCACGCGGGCTGAAGATATTCTTCAGCTTGATATTTGCGAACCAGCGCTCGGGAGCGGGGCCTTCGCCGTGGAGGCGGTACGCCAGCTTGCCACCCTCTATTTAGACCTTCGGCAAGAAGAGCTGGGCGAATCCATTCCGGCAGATTCTTATACGCGCGAACTTCAGCAAGTGAAATCCTATATTGCCTTGCATCAGGTGTACGGGGTGGATTTGAATGCCACCGCGGTAGAGCTTGCCGAAATTTCGCTCTGGTTAGATACGATGACGGCGGGTCTGCAAGCGCCTTGGTTTGGTTTGCGTTTGCGGCGCGGTAACTCTCTAATCGGTGCTTTGCATGCAACATATGCTCCTTCTCAAGTGGTTAGCGGAGCTTATTTGCATGAGCCGGCCAAGCGTTCGCGCCTCACTTTTGGTAGCCCGCAAGAATTAGCCGCTGGCGGTAGTGATGCTGATAGTGGTGCCAGGCTTGATACTGAAGATTTGGTGAGCGGGGATTCGGATACTCAACGCATTTTCCACTTCTTGTTGCCTTCTAAGGGTTGGGGTTCGGCAGTGGAGGCGAAAGGTCTATCCAAATATGCCGGAGATTCTATTCGGGAGCTGCGCACCTGGCGGCGGAGCGTGCAACGCAAATTCACGGCGAAACAGTTACGCCGCTTAGCTGGGCTTTCGGAGCGGGTGGAGATCCTGTGGAGATTCGCGTTGCGCCGCATCGAAATTGCCGAACAGCAAGTACATCGCGATATTCCCTTGTGGGGCCGCCAAACTCCTACCCACACCCAGGCCGTTTCCCGTGAGCAAATCGAGGCGGAACTTTTTGAAAACACTTCCGGTGCTTATGGGCGGCTCCGGCTGGTTATGGACGCGTGGTGTGCTCTCTGGTTCTGGCCTCTAAACCTTGACGAAACCGCTGAACCTAAAGATGCTGGAACTCTTTTCTCTGTAGTGGGTGACCCGCAGGAAGATCGGGAAGAGAGCGATAGCGGCGCAGCAAACCAGAACGTTCGCCAACAGTCTGGTTCTCGGGTTTCGGCCCCGCCTTCGGTAGATGAGTGGTTGGATACGCTCGAAGCTATTTTGGGGCAGGCTGATTATGCCCGTAATATCAGGCCAACACAGCTTCGTGACTACCGTGCAGCTGGGCCTGATCTGGTGGCCGGAATGGATTGGGAGGAATTAGCTTCTGCCGAGAGCCTGGCCATTTCTACCGGCGGCGTGCAACTCTCCGTTCCGGAGATTATTGCCGCACATCCGTGGCTGCAAACAGTAGAGTCTATTGCCGCTCAGCAGGGTTTCTTCCACTGGGATCTAGACTTTGCCACTGTTTTTGCGCGCGGCGGTTTTGACCTACAGGTCGGCAACCCGCCCTGGGTGCGGCCCCGTAGCGACGAAGATGGCGTTTTGGCCGAATTTGATCCTCGTTTCGCTATCTTCACGCGTGCCACGCAAGCTAAGAAAAGGGAATGGCGCGAACCGATTTTGGCAACCCCTGCAGGCAGGCGAGCTCTGGTTGATTCCTTGGCGGAAACCGCTGCTACCTCTGCCTCTCTTTCTTCCACGCCTGAATACCCCCACCTGGTCAATCAACAATCTGATCTGTATCGCGGGTTCATGGAACGCACTTGGGGCAACCAGGCACCTACTGGCATCGTGTCGCTCATCCATCCCGAATCCCACTTCGGCGAAGTTGGGGCAGCAGCATTGCGCCGCGAAGCGTATTTGCGCCTGCGCCGGCATTGGCAGTTCGTCAACGAACTATCCCTATTTGATATACACCACCTGGTTTCCTACGGTGTTCATGTCTACGGGAATCCATTAGAGCTCCCTAGTTTCCTACAAGCCGTATCCCTCTACCACCCGCAAACTGTTGTAGATTCTTTGCGGCATGATGGTTCTGGCCCGGCTCCCGGTATTAAAAATGATGAGAACAAGTGGGATCTGCGCCCCCATCGTGACCGCATCATCCAGGTAGACCAGAACGAACTTCAAGTTTGGCATGCCGTCATGGAAGGCCCGGAAACCCCGGTTTTGGATACCCGCATGGTCTATACCGTTAACCGTGATGCCGCCAATGTTCTCGAAAAACTTGCTCAACAACCCCGGATCAGCAGGCTAGAACTGCAGTCTTCGCGTGGTTGGGATGAAACGATTGATAAAACCAAGGGCTATTTTGATCGCGGCTGGGCAGTACCGGATTCTTGGGAAGACGTTATCTTGCAAGGCCCACACCTCGGCATCTCCCTGCCCATGCAAAAACAGCCGAACGAAACTCTACGAAACAATCTCGACTGGACAGAAATCGATATCGAAGCAATTCCAAGCGATTTCATCCCTGCCACCGGGTATCAACCCGACCCGGAAAAGGATTCCTACGCCGCCGACTACGGCACCTGGAAAATCAACGGCACACAGCAACCCGTGCGGTCTTTCTACCGCATTGCCTGGCGATATATGGCAGCAAATACTGGTTTTCGTACTCTATACCCTGCTATTATTCCCCCGGGTACTGCACATGTCCATGGAGTCGCCACTATCGGCCCTACGGATTCTATTAGAGCGGCTGGAGCCGGTGCTATGGCTTCTTCCCTTTTCGACGATTTCTTTTTCCGCGTTCAGCAACGCGCCAATATTTCTGCTACTGATTTCGCAAACCTCCCCCTCGGGGATTCTCCTCTCCTGGATGACGCGGCGCGGATTTATTTGCGGCTTAACTGTTTGACTTCTGCTTATGCGGATCTTTGGGAGGCTTGTACGGGTGAGCCTTGGACTCCAGAGGTGCCAATCCGGAATGCGGCAGAGCGCCGGAAGGCGCAAATTGATATTGATGCGATCGCGGCAATCAATTTCGGAGTCACGGCCGATGAGCTGTGTTCGATTTACCGCACCCAGTTCCCGGTAATGCGGATGCGTTACGACGAAGTTGATTTCTATGACGCTAATGGCCGCCTAGTGGAAAACAACATTGCCCGGGCCGAACGTTCCGCTATAGAGAGCGGCGAAGGAGGCACACTCAGCGAGGAAGCCCGTACCTGGGTGCACCCGCAATCCGGCGTCACTTACGTATTCGAATATCCTTTCCGGGTTTTGGACCGCGAAGCCGATATGCGAAAAGCTTATGAATACTGGCAGGGCGTTGCCACACAGAAAGAAAACAAGGCGGCACGGCAAGAAGATGCGGCGGCACAGCCCGCAAATCTGCTTTCTCCTAAGCCAAACGCGTCTATTAGGCCAAACGAGGATGGTGATCGGTAGCTATGGCGATGCTAAATCCGATAGGGGCCGCTAAAAGCATTGAGGCGGGGATCTCCGAATACCTTACGAGTTCCTTCACGCTGAACGATCCGGCCACTTCCCAAGCCCTGGAAGATTTCCTGACGGACCCGGTAGACGGCATGTTCCACGGCCCCTTCATCCGCGTCCGCCTGCCCTACCAGCCCGCCCCAGAAAACGGTACATCTGCCACCCAGCCTTTGAGCTGGCTTCCGGAAGGTTTCCAGCCCTACAGTCACCAGGCGCGTGCTTTCGCCCGGTTGCGTTCCGATGCTGCCAATCCTTCCGGCACCGGCCCGCAGCCGACCATCGTGGCTACCGGTACCGGTTCTGGAAAAACGGAGGCCTTCCTCTACCCGATTATCGACCACGCGCTGCGCGCCAGAAACGCCGGCATTGGCGGTATCAAAGCGATCATTATCTACCCGATGAACGCGCTTGCCGCCGACCAAGAAAGCCGCCTGGCCCGCCTCCTTGCCGAAGATAAACGTTTGCACGGCCTTCGCGGCGGTATTTATACGGGTGCCACCACGCAGCAACGCCAGCGCGCCACTTCCACACACTTGATCAGCAGCCGCGCGGCCATGCGCGTAGACCCGCCAGATATTTTGTTGACGAACTACAAAATGCTCGATCAGCTTTTGTTGCGAGACGACGACCAGCCCCTCTGGGAACTATCCGCCCAATCGTTGCAATACATCGTGCTCGACGAATTCCACACTTATGACGGCGCGCAAGGCACCGATGTTGCCCTCCTGCTACGGCGGCTCGGGCTCCGCCTGCGCGATTTCGCTCCCGATAGGTTCCCGGACCCGCACGTACCGCTCGGGCCAATCACTCCCGTTGCTACCTCTGCCACCCTGGGTGATAAAGCCTCCGAAGTACTCGATTTCGCACACACCGTATTCGGCACGCCCTTCCCCGATTCGGCGCTAATAGGCGAAAACCTCATGGACTATGAACGGTGGTCCGCCCGCCTCCGCGCCGAACTCGCTGCCAATACCGCTACCAGCACTACTCCCGATACCGCACCCAATACCGCTACCGCGGGCCGCGCGGAAAACAGCACGCCCGGCGCCGCGCCGGATGCGGAGCCGCTTGCTTCCGAGTTTGATGCCGCGGCGGCCCGGGAAGCTATGCACAAAGTGTGCGCGGCGATGGAAGCTTTCGAAAACGGCACGGCCGCAAACACAGAAACTGCCGACCCGGGTGAATTGCGGGCCGCTTTTGTACAAGAAATATTTGCGCGGCATGTTCTCCACCTGCCCCATTTGCCCCACCTGCCAGGAGCCAGCACCCCAGAAGCCAGCGCTGCAGAATCCACCGCCACACCCTCCCTGGCAGAAACCAGCGCTGCTCCTTGGCCGGAAGAGCTCTTGCGCGCCTACGCGCTCCACCCGCTTTTCAAGAATATTTTGCAGTGGGCGGCCCGGCCGGCCCCGCTGCGGGAAAGGCCGGCACCGCTACCGGAAAATGATCGGCGCCAGCGCTGGGCGGTGCCTTCGCTTACCGAAAGGTTTGTGGCCGAATATGCGATTCCGGCCCGTTCGGAAAACGCGGCCGGGGAGTCGCTGCCGGAACTATTTATGGGCTACGCCCTAGAATTTATGGCTTCCCTGCGAGCGGTAGTAACCGCCGCGGATTCGCCCTTGCGTTTGCTCGTACCCGGCGTGGAAACACATTTATGGATCCGCGAAGTTTCCCGCGTGGACCGTTTGGTTGGCGAACCGGAAGCCGGAGAAAAACTGTTCCGCTGGTCCGATGATGGCCCGCTGGAAGAAAGCAATAATACTGCCACTTGGCTTCCTGCCTGCTATTGCCGGCATTGCGGGCGGGCCGGGTGGATGGGTTCTTTGCGGGCCGGCAGCGAAGCCGAACTGGTAGAAGACGCCACCGAAATCCGCCGTTCCAGCGCTCAAAACAGCGGCAAACAGCGCCCCCTCATGGACGCCCAGGCCGCGGCCGGGCAAGCCCGGGAAGAAGGCCGGGCCTTTGCCGGCGTCAAAACTAGTGACGCTACCAGTTGCAACTACTGGTTAGATGCCGAAAATAAACACCTCCTCACCTCCGCACCGAGCGAAGAAGACATCCAAACCGCCCGGGTAGTTCCCGTAGTTACCTACGCTCCTCACCAAGACAGCGAAGAGCGGGCCAATAAAGAAATCTGCCCTTCTTGCGGGGAACCCGATTCGATCCGTTATATCGGTTCTTCCATCGCCACCCTCCTTTCGGTAGCGCTTTCGAACCTGTTTGGTTTACCGGAACTAGACGCTTCCGAAAAGAAAACCCTGGTTTTCACGGATTCGGTGCAAGACGCCGCCCACCGCGCCGCCTTCGTGCAAGACCGTTCCCATGTTTTCACCTTCCGCGGCCTGATCTACCAAGCCATCCCGGAAGAAGGAATTTCCCTAACCGAACTCACCCGGCAAATGATGGACCGCACCGGGAAAATCGAACGCCGCCAAGTTAGCGCAAACAGCGTGGCCGGTAAAAAACAAAAAGCCCACAATGCGCAAGTATGCCGGCGCCGCTACGAACTATTACCCGCCCATATCGCCAAAATTCGGGCCTACCGCCCCTATTGGGAACCCGATACGGAAGCAGACCGTTCCGCCCACCGCAAGGCAGAACGGTTCGCCCGGGAACGGATCTCCTTCGACGTGGCCCAAGAATTTGGGCAAAGATCCCACCTGCCGCGCTCCCTCATGCTCACCGGCACGGCCGGCGCCTTTGTGGATGCCACCGAGCCGAGCCTTCTAGCCGCCGCGCAAGCCGCGGTGGCCGGCCTGCCCGAAACCCTGGAAGGCTTCGAAATTTCCGCAGAAACCCTCATCCAATGGGCGCGCGGCTTCCTGGAAATTATTCGCGAGCGCGGCGGGATATACCACAGGTGGCTCGATAGCTACCTGAAAGCCAATGCGGATACGTATCTGCTCAACCGGCGTTCGGCCCGCAGCCAAGGTATACCCACTTTCCCGCCCGGTGGGGGCCCCGAATTTCCGCGGGCCGGCCGCCCCTTTTCGAATAAAGCTGCCGAACGGCTGTGTGTTTCTCCGCTCGCTTCTCCGCAGGGCCGGTACGCGCGGTGGACGGCGCGGCAATTACACATTAAAGGTTTGGGGCCGCATGAGGCCAGCAGGTGCGTCGTCGAACTTGCCTACCAACTGGCAGAACGGGGCCTGTTACGCCAAATCCGCCCCCAAAACGCGCGGGCCTACAACCCTTCCCGCTGGGCTTCCCACCCGCACTCGGGCACGCCTGCGGGGGCAGATGCCGCCACCTCGCACCAGGAACGTAAAGAAGCACTATTTGCGCTCGATCCCGACTTGGTGATCGCCGAACGGACCGAGACCGCTACCCGCCCGGAAGGGGCCTCGCGCCCGCGCCCGGGGCTGGAATGCGATACGTGCCGTTCCGCCTTCGCCGTGGCCGCTTCGAAGGTGCCGGATTTGGTGGGCATGGCTTGCCCCGTGGCTGATTGTGACGGCTATTTGCGGCAGGAAAATATTGCGGATGGCTACTACGCAAATCTGTACACTTCGCGTTCGCCGCGTACCGTTATGGCCGCCGAGCATTCTTCTTTGCTTTCCGAAAAAGAACGCGCCCACCTGGAAACCCAGTTCAAGGGCAAGAAGAACGAACCGGCCGCGCCGGATGCCCCGAACGTGCTGGTTGCCACCCCCACTTTGGAGATGGGTATTGATATTGGGGATCTTTCTACCGTCTTCCTTTCTTCTTTGCCGAAGACGGTGGCAAACTACCAGCAGCGGGTGGGGCGAGCCGGGCGAAAAACCGGGAATTCGCTGGCGGTTACGCTTTCGCGGGGGCGCGGGGAAACTTTGCCGAAAATTGCGTGGCCGCTTTCCATGATTGATGGTGACGTTACCGCGCCGACGGCGTTTTTGCGGGCCACCGCAATTGTGGAACGGCAATTTTTGGCCCGGCTGCTAGACACTATGGAAAAACCGGGCGTGCGGCACAGCCCCTCCGTGTTTGGGTACGCGGAAAATAATTTGGTGCCGCTAATACAGAAACGTATTGGCGCGGGGATTGAGGGCGTGCTCAACGATTTTTTGGCTACCCTCAGCGATTTTATTACCCCGGAAGATGCGCAGCGTTTACGGGCTTGGGCTACCGGGAATGGCCCGCGCGATCTCATTGGCACCCTCACCGCCCAGCAACTGGACTGGGCGGAAGAGCAACGCAGCCTTACCGAACGCATCGAGCAGCTCAAAAAATTGTGCGCCGAACTCGAACCTTTGAGCGCCAGTGAACAGGCTACTTTGCAACGCCAGGAAGGTGCTGCTGCCGCAGGTAAAGAAACGGGCGCCCAAATTGAGTACCGTACCGCGAATGCGAATTTGCGCCACGCCATGCGGTTACGTGTGGACCGGAACGAAGAGTATTGGATTTCCGGTATGGAACGCACCGGGTTGCTACCGAACTTCACTTTGCTTGACGATTCGGTGGAACTTTCCGTGGGCATTTCGCGGGTTGATGAGGAGACCCAAAAGCGGGAGATTGAACGGCGCGATTACACGCGCGGGGCGGCCCAAGCTTTGCAAGAGCTGGCCCCGGGGGCGAGTTTCTATGCCCAGGGTATTCGTGCAGATATTACCGCGGTGGATTTGGGGCCGGAAAGCTCTCGTATTGAACAGTGGCATCTGTGCCCGAGTTGTAGCTATTCGGAACGCGATACCGGTACGAACGTGAGTCGGGTGTGCCCGGCGTGCGGGGATACGAAGTGGAACGACGCCGGCCAGCGGGCCGCGGTGGTCCAACTCCGGAAAGTTTCCGCGGATGCCGATGGGATTCGTAATGCGATCGGCGATGATCGTGACGAGCGGCGGGTAACCGTTTTCCATACGGTACTCACCTGTAATTTTGATTCGGCGCGGGTGAGCCGCAACTGGTACACGAATAAGGGTTTTGGTGTGCAAGTACTTCCGCAAGTGGATTTGCGGTGGCTGAATTTGGGGCGCGGGAGCGGCGAAAAAATCGCTATTAGCGGGCAGGAATATGAAGCTCCTGGCTTTCGGGTTTGCCCCGAATGCGGGCATGAAGATTCCAATGATCGTACTAACCACTGGTATGACCACCGGCCGTGGTGTTCTTTGCGTAGCGAACTAAATTTGGAGCCACGCACTATCTTTTTGGGTCGGGAGTTGACCACGCAAGGTGTGCTATTGCGGATCCCCAAGTTTATTACGCGCGGGGATAATGAGGCTTTGCCGTCTTTGATTGCGGCTTTGCGGCTCGGCTTCCGGGAAGTGATTGGGGGAGATCCGGATAATCTAGATATTTCCGCGGTGCGGGTGCCCAGCCAGGCCAGTACCGGGGTTACTGATGCGCTACTTTTGCATGATGTGGTGCCGGGCGGTACGGGCTATTTGATGCAGTTTGAACAACCTGGCGGCGTGTGGAACCTGCTGTATTCCACCTGGCAACGGTTGCGGAATTGCGATTGCGGGGAAGATGGCCGGCGATGCTGCACGAACTGTTTGCTGCCCTATACTTTGCACGGGCAAATCCACAACACTTCCCGTTATTCTGCCCAAGCTTCACTAATCAAGTTGCTTACCGATAATCCGGCGGCGGATCTGGATACCGAACCGCCGGCAGAAGGCTGGGATGAGCAAACCATTTTGGAAGAAGAACCAGAACCAGATCCAGCTTCGGAACTGGAAGTGCGTTTCCGCGAATACTTCCGGCAAGGTTTGCAAGACCGCAATATTGCATCGCAAAGCACTATCAATTCGCACGGGCAGCGCACTATTACTTTCCAGTTCCCGGGCCAAACCAGCACTTGGCACATGCGAGAACAGGAAATATTGCGCGATTCGAATATTCTGGTGCAGCCGGATTTCTTCTTCGAAGCTACCGATTGGGCTTCGGGGGATCGTGAACCGATCCAGATTGCCGTATTTACGGACGGATATGCTTTCCACAAGCAGGAAACTTTTGCGGACGATATTCGCAACCGGCACGCCCTGCACGATTACGGGATTATCCCGTGGACGATCACCTGGGCCGATCTGGACTGGTATCAAGAAGTACGCGAAACCGGGGGCAATACTGCCAACCATCGCCCCGAATGGTATTACGACGTGCAAAACAATCCCGATCCGAACGTTATTGGCAACCAAGAATTGGAGCAGGTGATTACCGCCGATCCGCTCAGCCAATTATTTGACCTCTTGCGCAATCCGAACTTGCAACGGCGCCAAGTAATAGCCACCCGCACCAAGCTAGAAGCCCTGGTCAGCAGCAACCTGGACTCCGTGCAGGGCGGCGGGGCCAGCCCGCTACCCGCTTGGAAACGCCGCGTGGTTTTGCCAAAGAAGGAGAATAGTAACAACACCTCGGGCAGCCCGGTGGTTATTTCCCTGGAAGGCGTGAACAGTGATGGTTCGATCGCGGATGCTTTCGAACAGGAAGACTGGGCTATCTACCACCACCTGCTGAACCTGTTCTACACTTCTACTAATTCTATTACCGTGCGCTTTGATGACGGCGCCGAGCTTTTCACCCAGGGCGCGGCCTTTATGCCAGATCTTGCCCCGGTTCCCGAACCAGAATCCGATTCCTGGGACGCCGCTTTTGCCGAGTACGAAGGCGAGCCGGATGTGGTGGAAGCTTTGGATGCTTTGCGCCGGGCCGGCGTGGCCGCACCAGAAATGATTGGCGAAGAAATCGGCGGGATCCCCACCGTAGCTTCTTGGCTGGGTCGGATTTTCCTCGCCTTTGCCGCGGAAGACATTCCCGCCAGCGCCGCGTACACGCCCGAACCCGCCGCCGCACAAGGTACAGGCACGCAGGGCGCAGATACGCAGGGAGCCGCCGGCACACAAGGTGCAGGGGCACAGGGCGCCCAGGGCGCGAATACGCAGGCCGCAAGCGCGCAGGATGCAGATACGCAAGGCGGAGATACGCAGGGCGCGGATACGCAGGGCGCGCAGTGGTACAGCTTGGAGCAGATTAGTAGCGGGGATATCCCGGATTCCCTACCGAGAATGGGGCAGTGATGGAAATCTATGAACCGCCTGCTGGGCAGGTTATCTTGGGCAAAAAAGTCTCTTCTGATACACGTGGAGATGTCCGCACTTTGGCCATGAACTATTTGGTTTCGCTCCAGCGCACGCCGGAAGAACGCCGCGCCGCTGGAACCCCAATACAGATGGAGAAGGTGCCGGGTGCGGCCGATCCGCGCGCCCGCCTGGGCATTATTAGCGAGAACTACCGCTCCCTCGTCTTTGAGCTCGTGGGGGAAGACGGCGGCCGAAAATACGTGTATGAGGCTCTGTTTCCGGTAGCAGAGGCGCGCGATATTGCCCAAAGAGTTGTTATCTCCATCAACCCGGTAAATGGCGTCCCAGAAATCACCGAGGTAGAAGCACCCGCCGGGCCGGCCGCGGCCTCCGGCGTACCGGCTACCATACCGGCTACCGTACCGGCTACCACGGCCGGCCCGCGTTTGGTGGATACTTTGCCGGAGCCGGAAGTTATGCATGAGCGTATCGGTATCGACCTGGCTACCGCCCAGGCCGTGCGCGAAATCGTGGCGCGCACTAATTCCGCGCAAGCCCCGGAACTCACCGCGATCTTGGCTTCCCGCCCCGCCTGGGAACAAGACGCCATTAGTTCCCTACTGGCCGGGCTCAGCTTGGAAGAAACCCTCGAATCCCTCGGCATCGAAACGTCTGCTACGCCGCCGGATGTGCAAGATCCCCAGAACTCGCAGGCCGTGATTGATTCCTTTGCCCTGCCCGCCGCGCAGGCCCACTACACGTTCCTCGAAAAGGACGATAAGGAAGCTTTGCGCCGCGTTCTGGATACTAAAAATTTCGGCGATTGGCTCACCTTCCTGCATCCCTCGCAGCGCGGGATAGTGGAAGGCAACCTCAGCAAGGTTTCCGGGGGTGCCGGGACTGGCAAAACCGTCGTCGTACTTCACCGTACCGATAGGCTCTTGCGCGAAAGCCCGGTAGAAAACCCGCGGATTTTACTTACCACGTTCACGCGCGCGCTCGCCAACTCTCTCCAAGACCAGATGAGCCGCCTCACGCCCGGATATCCGCGTGCTACCGCGCCCGGCGCGCCCGGTCTGACGATTATGGGGGTGGACGCCGTGG
Source organism: Actinobaculum suis (assembly GCF_900618115.1). NCBI lineage: Bacteria > Bacillati > Actinomycetota > Actinomycetes > Actinomycetales > Actinomycetaceae > Actinobaculum > Actinobaculum suis. The sequence continues at coordinate 187,509 of NZ_UYIO01000001.1, read as the reverse complement.
CCCGGTACGTGGTCGATAATGCCAACCGGGCAGAAATTGAAGCGGCGAGCGCAGGCGTATTTGGGGTGACTTTCCGGGATAAGCCGCGAGTGCTATCCGCGAAGGCGGAAGAACAGCTCTGGCACCAGGCCGTGGCTTTCACCCCGCAATTGGAAAACCCGGAACTGCAAAGCACCGATTTTTTGCGTAGTGAACTGGAAGATATTGTGTTCGGCCACGAAATTTCTACGTGGCCGGAATATGCGCGGGTGAAGCGTACGGGCCGGGGCCGGGCTCTGAACCGGCGCCAACGCAAAGGCGTGTGGGAAACGTGCGCAGCCTACCTGCGGCTGTGTAGCGAAAGCGGGCGGTTACCGTGGAGCGGGATGGCAATTTTGGCGGCCCGGCTGGTGCGCGGCAAACCACTTTTCGACCACACTTTGATAGACGAAGCCCAAGATTTTTCGGCCCCGCATTGGCGGTTCTTGCGGGCGGCCACGCGGGAAGGGCGCAATGATATTTTCTTGGCGGAAGATTCCCACCAGCGAATTTACGGCCGCCAGCTCACGCTTTCCCACTATGGGATCCATACGCGTGGTTCTTCCCGCCGGCTCACTTTGAACTATCGGACTACGCGGGAAAACCTGAGCTACGCGATACGTTTGCTGGAAGGTGGCGATTGGCGCGATTCTGCCGGGGAAAGCGAAAACCTGGCCGGCTACCGTTCCGCCCGTTCCGGGCCCGAACCACAAATCATTGCCTGCACCGGCTTGCCCGAAGAAATCTCCCTCGCCGCCGCATATATCAACCGCTGGCTCGGCCACACTAGTGCGGCAACTAACGATGCAGGTAGCGCAGCAGCGGGCGCAACCGGTGCTAATCCTTCCGTGCAGATTGGTGTGCTCGTGCGTACGAACCGCTTAGTTACCACGGTGCGGACTGGAATCGCCAATCACGGCGTAGATACCCGCGATGTTTCCTTTATGACCATGCACAACGCGAAGGGCCTGGAATTCACGCACGTGATAATGATGGGCGTGGATGAAAGGCATGTACCTTTCCTGCGGGAAGGTTTGGGGGACGTGGAGCGCGATGAAGCAGAAAATCGCGAGCGCGCCCTGCTATACGTAGCAGCATCACGCGCCCGCGATCAACTGGTTATTACCTACTCCGGCGAAGCTTCCGAACTCTTAGCAGAATAGGCGCCTTAACTCCCAGCGCCCCGGGAAACCCGGGGCGCTGAGCGTAGTTACATGTTCCGCCTTGCAGCAGAACTCGACTCCGCCTTGCGGCAGCGATGCTCCGCCTTGCGGCAGCGATGCTCCGCCTTGCGGCTGAGCTCTGCTCCGCCTCTGCGGCAGCGATGTTCCGCGTTGCGGCTGAGCCCTGCTCCGCCTCTGCGGCTTAGCCTTTTACGGCGCCGCCGGTGAGGCCGGAAACGATGTAACGCTGCAGGAAGAGGAAGAGCAGCAGGATCGGCAGGGCGGCGATTACCGCGCCGGCGGCGAACCAACCCCACTGCTTTTCGTTTCCGCCCACCCACAGGTTCATGCCGATGGAAAGGGTCCAATTGTCTTGGCTGGTCAAAATGGTGGATGCCAGCACGTAGTCATTGAAAGCCCCGATGAAAGCCAGCAGGGCTACCACAGCCAAGGTGGGTACTACGAGTGGCAAAATGATCCTCCAGTACACCTGGCCGTGCGTGGCGCCGTCGATCTTTGCTGCCTCATCCAAAGATTTCGGAATGGAATTGAAAGTCCCGTACATGAGGAACGTGTTAGAACCGAGCGCCCCGCCCAGGTACACGCAAATCAGGGAGAGTTTCGAATCCAAACCGAGCTGCGGGATGATCTGCCCCAACTGGGTGAGGAGCAAGAAAATCGCCACGAAGGCCAGCAGTTGCGGGAACATCTGCACCACCATCAGGCCCATGAGCCCGATTTCTCTGCCCTTGAACCGGAAACGGGAGAAGGCGTAGGCCGCGGCCGCGCCCATTACCACCGCACCGAGGGCGGAACATATAGCGATGATCAAGGTGTTACCGAACCACGTCCAAAACAGGGTGGAATTGGAAAGATCGGTGAAGTTCGCTAGCGAAACCTCCGAGAACATTTTGTTCGCACCCGTCAAGGTGGTTTTGGTGCTCGGATTGAGCGCCGCGGAAAGCACGTAGAGAATCGGGAACACCGAGTAGATGACCGCCACTATCCCCACTACGTGCCGGAACCCCATGCGCCGGAACCACGTACCGAACTTTTGGTGGTTTTGCGCCACCTCAGTTTCTTTCGGCAAAGTAGTCAGCTCCGGCGTCGTGCCCGCAGTGGTGGCTATACCGGCACCGCCAGCCGCACCGGTGCCCGAAACTGCACCTGCTCCGCCAGCCGTTTCTGCCGCATTCGTACCGCGCATTTACTCCGCCCCCTTCATAGAATTCGACTTCTTGAAACTGATGAGCGAAATCGTTCCTACGATCACGAAGATGAGGAGCGACATCGCCGAAGCTAAACCGTAATTACGGGTAGCTTCGCCGGACATGCCGGATATCTGGTACACCATCGAAATGAGGATGTCGGTAGCGCCAACTGGCACCTGGGCGTCGTCGAAACGCGGGCCGCCATTGGTCAACATGTAGATCAGGTTGAAGTTATTGAAGTTGAAGGCGAAGGAAGAGATCAGCAGGGGCGTTACTTGGATCATGAGCTGCGGCAAGGTAACGTAACGCCACCTTTGCAGGCCGGTAGCCCCATCGATTTCTGCCGCTTCGTTCAAATCCGCGGGGATCGACTGCAAAGCACCCGTGCAGATCAGGAACATGTAGGGGAAGCCCATCCACAAGTTCACCGCGATCACGCACACGCGTGCCAGCCACGGATCGGTAAGCCACGGGATTTCTGCGCCGCCAAACAGTACCTCGTTGAAGAACCCGTATTTCGAGTTGAACATGCCGGCGAAGAGGAAAGCCGTCATGAACGAAGGGAAAGCGTAAGGCAAAAGCATCAAGGTGCGGTACACCTTGCGCCCGCGCATCCCTTCCTTATTGAGCACGATCGCTAAGAACATGCCCAGCAGGAAAGTGGTGGCTACCGAAAGGAAAGCGAAAGCGAATGTCCACACCAACACCCGCAGGAAGGGCGTGGCATAGCGGGAATCGCCAAAGGCATCCTTGAAGTTATCGAACCCTACGGTTACGCGCCACCCGGTATCGAGGGTTTGACCGTCTTCGGAAACATAGAAACCAACCGAATCGTCGGCCTTATAGGTTTTCCCGGAAGCGTGGTCGGTAATGGTTTCCGTAGCCGGATCGTAGCTCATGGTGGAGCGGAAGACGAAACCGGTGGAAGCATTCTGGGTGCCGATCGCGCCCTCGTTTATATCTTCCGAAATCGGCACCCGCAAAGCCATGATTTCGGCTTGCCGGGCGCTAATATCTTGCGGGGTAAGTACCTGGTAACCCGGCACTTCCGTAATCTGCTGGCCGTTTACCTGCGCGCCTTTTATTTCTTCGAGCGGTTTGGTTTCCGTACCTGCCAGCACTTTGCCGTCTTCGAGTACGGCAAAACCTAAGTCTCCGGATTGTTCCACCACTTTGAGCGGGTATTGCGGAGAATCGGGAACGCGCTGCGAAGAGCGCACCAGCTGGGAATTCGTGGCCGCTTCCTTGGTGAGCATATGCCGATCCCCGTAGTTCGTGAACGCAATATAACCGGTATATAGGATCACGAACACTTGGAAGATAAGCAGGAAAACGAGCCCTGGAATTAGGTATTTAGAAGCGAGGGTACGCCGAGAGAAATAAATGTAATTTATGGCGATGAGCAGGACCGCCACGATGGCAAAGAGCGTCCACGAACGGGCCGTGAACGTTTGCGTCAACACGTAGATGCCCAGGGCGTCTACCAGCCCCACGAGCACCAGTTTCACTACGAAGCCCGCCGACCAATTACGAGCTTCCGGCGCCTGAATTTTCAGGGCCTTCCGTTCCGCGGGCCGCTTTTTTCGGGCCGGTTGCTTGGTTTGCTGCATAGTTCCGTTCCACTTTCTAGCCGTATCTAGCGTCACTAGCGCCACTAGCGCCAGGGGCGCGGCTCAGCCTAGGCCGCGCCGCGCCCCTGATGGTGTGCCATCGCGCTAGCTACTACTTAGCGATGGAGGCTTGGACTTCGGAGACCATGGACTGCCAGGTAGAAACCGGATCAGCACCGTCAATAATCTTGGCTTCCGCCACGCCCCACGGCGTCCACACCGAGTTCATTGCCGGAATGTTCGGCATGAACTGGGCGCCTTCCGCGGCCTTCGCGAAACCAGCGGTGGCCGGATCTTCCGCAGCCTTCTTCGCCGCCGAGGTGAGTGCCGGCAAGCGGTCGCCCGCCTTATAAATAGCGAGCTGGGCTTCTTCGGTGGCCATGTATTCGGTGAGGAACTGGTTTGCCACGATCTGGTTCTTCGAAGCCGAAGAAACGTAGAAGCCCTGCACGCCCACGAACGGTACGGCCTTCTCGCCGCCGGCCGAAGGTACCGGGTCTACCGAAATATCAATTCCGGCATCCTTGAAGTCCTTGACCATCCACGGGCCACCCAGGATGTAGGGAGCTTGCCCCGTCTTGAAAGCATCCACGGCGACGTCGTACGTCATGGCCGTTTCAAACACGCCGGCCTTGCCCTGTTCGCCGAGCCACTTCGCAAAAGCTTCGCCCTTGGCATCACCCAGGGTCAGATCGGAGGTGAGTTCGCCCTTGTCCCCGGTGGCAAACACCGAAGAGCCGAAGGAAGCCTGCAGGGCGTAATAGGTGTAAGGATCGCCCTTATCGGTGGTCTGCACAACGAAGGGGTACTTGGTGCCGGCCGCCTTGCCCTTGGCGATCATGTCTTCAAACTTTTCCGGCGTGGAATCGGCTAGTGCCTTGTTGCGGATAATCGCTACGTTTTCGATGGCGTAGGGCACGCCGTAGGTTTGGCCGTTGTAGGTGAAAGCCTTGACGGCGGTGGCATCGAACTGGTCTTGCTTATCGCCCAGTTCGATCGGGGAAACCAAACCATTGGCCGCAAATTCACCCAGCCAATCATTGGCACCTACCGTAATATCCGGGCCTTCCCCGTTGGAAACTTGGGTGGAGAAATCGGCACGAATATCGCCAAATTCGCGGACCACAACATCTACGTGGTTACCGGTTTGTGCCTCAAACTTAGCCGCGGCATCTTTGAGAGCCGCTTCGCGGTTCGAATCCGACCACACTGTAAGGGTGACGCCGGTAGATGCAGCGGACTGGCTGGCCGCTGGTGCTTCGCTAGTTTTCGCCGTGGAATTAGTGCTAGAACCGCCTCCGCAAGCACTCAGCATGAGTGCCACTGCGCTGGCAGCCGCCACGAAAATGCTCTTGCGCATGGTTTTCCTCCTCGAATCGCGCACGCATCGCACCGCCTCTTTACGGTACTTGCTAAGAGTGAGACTAGATCCCTCCCCAAAATTTTACAAGCGATTTTCAGCTTTTTTCAGCGGCGTTTCACGATTGTTATGGAAGCGTTACATTTTGCCTGTGAAGTAGGCGCGGGCCAGCTAGTTTTCAGTAACACTTCCCGGTTCTTTCGGCGGAATTTTCGCCGTGACCTTGCTTTTTCGGCGTCGAGAATTATGGACACCACTTGCAAAGCCGCCTCTTTTTCATAAACTTTACAGAAGACGGTACCAGTGTGGCTATCGCGCCGCGCGGCACTGCCAGTGTTGCGCACACGCAGTTCCGGCAACACGAAATCCCGCAGGTTCGGAAAATTCGCCGGCACGGAGAATCCCGCCAGCACGGAAAATCCGCAGTCACGGCAAATCCGCGGGTACGGAAAATCCGCAACGCGATTTTCGGCACCCCAGAAACACGTACCGCAGGCGCATCCGGAGTTAAGTATCCGGAGTCAAAAGGTAAAGACGAACTAGATGAGAAAAAAGATCAGATTGGTGGACATTGCCGCGCAGGCCAATGTTTCCATCGCTACAGTTTCCCGCGTCCTCAACGATTCCGGCCCGGTTTCGCCGGAAACTGAGGCGCGCGTACTTACCGCGATCGACCTGCTCGGCTACGAACGGCCCGAAAGTTTGACCCGCACCACACGCGGGCTCATTGGCCTGCTAGTTCCGGAACTTACCAACCCGGTTTTCCCCGCCCTCGCCCAAGAAATTGAGGCGGCCATGATTGGGGAAGGTTTCGTGCCGGTGCTGTGTACACAATATGCGGGCGGGACCACGGAAGATGAGTACGTGGCGATTTTGCGGCGGCAAAAAGTTTCCGGGATCATTTTCGTTTCCGGTTTGCATGCGGATACGGAAGCCGATCCTGGCCGCTATGAGCGTTTGCGCGGAGATACTCCGTTCGTCACGATCAATGGCGCCAACCCGCACATTAATGCGCCCGATGTTTCTACGAACGACGCCGATGCAATGTTCCAAGCCGTCGAATATCTTTCCGGCTTGGGCCACACCAAGATCGGGCTGGTAATGGGCCCGGCACGCTTCATTCCCTCCCGGCGCAAAGAACAGGGTTACCGGAAGGCAATGGCAAAGTTTGCCCCGCAAGCCACTCCCCGCGTAATCAATACCTTCTTTACTTTCGAAGGCGGGATTTCGGCGGCAAATTCTTTGCTGGAACGCGGCTATACGGCCATGCTGTGCGGTTCGGATTTGATGGCTTTGGGCGCGGCCCACGCGGCCCGCACGGCCGGCCTTTCCGTACCGGAAGATCTTTCCGTGGTCGGCTTCGACGATTCGCGGCTCATGGCCGTCACCAATCCCCCGCTCACCACGCTGCGCCAACCCGTGCGTTCCATCGCCCGCTACGCCGTAAACACCCTGGTAGCCGAAATCAGCGGCAAAGAAGTAGACCCCAACCCCATGCAATTCAACGCCGAACTGATCGTGCGCGGCTCCACCGCGCCTTGCACCAGCATTTAGGAGCATGGCCGGGCGCGGACGGGCGCGGCCGTGCATGGACGGGCCCTAGCCTGCCGTGATAGCGCAGTTCCGCACCTTGATCTGAAATTGGTAATCTGAGGGAGGCAAAGTTGAACTGGCGGCGTGGTCAGGGCCGGCATTCGCTTCCGCACTCTGAGAAGAATCCTCATCTCAGAATCAGAAAGCTTCTCATTCACAAAGGAGTAAAATGCAAGAGCTTCATTCCGCGCGCCCGCGTACACAATGGTGGCAAGACGCCGTTGTTTACCAGGTGTATCCGCGTTCCTTCGCCTCCTCCCGCGGCGCCATGGGCGACCTACCGGGAATTACTAGCAAACTTGCTTATATCGCTAGCCTCGGCGTCGACGCTATTTGGCTTTCGCCTTTTTACAAGTCCCCGCAACGCGACGCCGGTTATGACGTCTCCGATTACCGCCAGGTAGACCCGCTTTTTGGCACGCTGGAAGACGCCCAAAACCTGATCGATACCGCCCATTCGCACGGCCTCAAAGTAATTGTGGATATCGTTCCGAACCACACCTCGTGGGAACACGAACTTTTCCGCAAGGCGATTGCTGCCGGGCCGGGTTCGCCCGAACGGGAAATGTTCTGGTTCCGCGAAGGCCGCGGCGCGGACGGTACCGAGCCTCCCACGGATTGGATTTCCGTATTCGGCGGGCCGGCGTGGAGCCAGGTCAAAGACATTCCGTGGGTGAAAGGCACCCCGGCAGAAAACGATGAACAGTTCTACCTGCACCTGTTCGATCCCGGCCAGCCCGACGTCAACTGGGAACACCCTGCTATTCACGCCGAGTTCCGCGACACTTTGCGGTTCTGGCTCGATCGCGGCGTCGATGGTTTCCGGGTAGACGTAGCCCACGGGCTTGTAAAAGACCCGGCCCTCCCCGATTGGGAAACCCGGGTGCGGATGGTCGAAGGGGAAGAAAGTAGTTTCGACGCCGGTGGCGACGCCGGCAATCCGCCCATGTTCGATCAAGATGGCGTGCACGATATTTACCGCGAATGGCGGTCTGTACTCGATGAATACGGGCGGGACCGGATGCTCGTGGCGGAAGCTTGGGTGGGCGATGAAGAGCGCCTTTCCCGGTATATTCGCCATGATGAAATGCAGCAGGCCTTCAATTTCATTTATTTGGCTGCTCGTTGGGACCCGGCAGAACTGCGCCGCGTAGTGGAAGAATCCTTCCGCACCGCAGATTCGGTAGGCGCACCTACCACGTGGGTACTTTCCAATCACGACACCGTGCGGGCCACTACCCGGCTCGGGCTTGCCGAAACCGGCAAGGGCCCCAACGGGATTGCGGCCACCGATCCGCAACCGGATGTGGAACTTGGCGCCCGCCGCGCCCGCGCCTGGCATTTGCTCACCGCCATGCTTCCCGGCTCGTACTACATCTACCAGGGGGAAGAACGCGAACTTCCCGAACATACGGCCCTGCCGGCCGAAGTGCGCGAAGACCCGGCATTCTTCCGCACCGGTGGAGAAGAAGCCGGCCGCGATGGCTGCCGCGTACCTCTGCCCTGGAACTCTGACCAGCCCGGCTTCGGTTTCTCCGCCAGTGGGGAAACCTGGCTTCCACAGCCCGCCGAATGGGAGCGCTACACGGTAGACGCCCAGGAAGTTGCCGGCCTTACTGCCGTGCCCAGCGCCGCTACCGGCCTGCCATTCTTCCGCCGCCTGCTTGCCTTGCGGAAGGAATGGGAACTGGGAAGCGGCAGCCTGGCAGACTGCTCGGAGCAGTACGCGCCGGCCGGCATTGCCTTCTGCAACCGCGCCGGGCAGGCCGCGGCCGCCCGGCCAGACCTGCTTGCCATCACCGCTTTCGATACACCCATCCCCTTCCCCGGGGAAGAGTGGACCTTGGTGCTCAGCTCGCAACCGCTCGCCGAAGCTGCCAGTGCGCAAATCCCTGCCGATACCACGGCGTGGTTCATCCGCGCTCGTGACTAGTAGATATAGCTAATGCGCAGCTGCTAGCCATATCGCTAGCTCTAGGAATTAGGTAGCGGCCGGCCGGAATCCACCTGGGCGCCAGGAAGGGTTCTGGCCGGCGTGCTTCGGCGTCGGCCCCCGTTAGCCTCCCATCGGCCTTCCATCGGCCTTCCATCAGCCTTCCATCAGCCTCCTAAAGAAACGCCACCCTGCCTCCCAAAGGAACAAAACTCGGAACGGCAGCTGTACACCCGGCGGTGGAAGATATGCTGAGGAGGGAAGTTTCGAGCCGCGCGGAAAACGGCTCGGGCGCAGTTCGGGGCGGATGCGATTTAGCTCCGGACGTCGAGTTTCAGCGCGGGAAAGCCTAGAATTTTTAACTAGCGCCATATTGGGCTAGTGAGGGGAAAGTAAGTGAGTAACACAGAAAGTACCGGAGCGCACAACGTTTCCGGGGAAGAATCCAGCGCGGGAATTCGCTACACCACAACCAGCAGCGCCCAAGCGCGCGAGGAAGTTGCGGGCGAACAACGCCGCACCATCGGAGAACTTGTAGCGGCGATGACGGCGCAGCTTTCCTCCCTGGTGCGCGACGAAATGACCTACACGAAGAAAGCGTTGACGCACAAGGTCAAGAACTTGGGTATTGCGGGGGTGCTGCTCGCCGGCGCCGGAGTGTTGGCACTGTACCTGCTGCTTTTCGTACTCCTCGGGCTGTCCGCGCTTTTCGCGGCACTGTGCGGCAATAATTGGTGGGCCGGATTCTTCATTACGGCAGGTATTCTGCTCGTTATAGTCGCGATTTTGGCGGCAATAGGCTTCGTCAAGTTCAAGAAATCAGGCAAGTATAAGGCGAATCCCGTGGGCGGAGTTGCCAAGGACGTGGATGCTATCAAGAAGGGAATTTCCAAGTGAGCACGCAGGACAATCGTTCCCCGGAAGAGATCGAACAGGATTTGGCACGCACCCGCGTCGAGCTCGAAAACACCGTGAATGAACTGGTGAACCGGCTAGACCCGCGGGAAAACTTGCGCCAAGCCAAAGGCGCCGCCCAAGCTTCCATTTCCCAGTTCGCCAACGACGCGCGGGGCAAGGCAAGCGGGCTGGCAGTTTCCACCATTTCGAAGGCGGCAGATTTGAGCCAGGCTGCCAAGCAGAAGGCGGCCGATTTGAGCAACGCCGCCAAGGAAAAAACCACCGCTTGGCGGCAGGCCGCCCAGGAAAAAACTTCGGAACTGCGCGGCAAGGTCGAAGAACTGGCTGGTGATCTGGGTTTGGACGGCGATAGGGAAACCAAGGCCTACGCTTTTGATTGGGAAACCGGCGAGTTCACCACGGAAAATGCCGCCACTCCGAACCCACTACAAGCGGAAGCGGAGCGCCTGGTCAACGACGTAAAGCGCGGGGAGCCGACGGCGCTGGCCGTGGTTGCAGGCCTGGGCGTAGCTGCTTTGGGCGCACTAACTTTGCTGCGGCGCCGATAAGGCTTTGCTGCGGCGCCGCTAAGGCTTTGCTCCGGCGCCGCTAAGGCTTTGCTGCGGCGAGACCGGTAGCGGTAACGATGCGTGCGGCTGGTAGCTCGCGGATGCGGGAGAGGCATGTTTACGTCCCATCCGCGGTTTGACCGGGGCCGGCGATAGGCTGGCCTGTCGGTTTCGCATTAGCAATGCTACGAGTGTAAAGTAGATATTTGCGTTCACCTTTGGCTCACATAGATATACGTCATGATTTATGGTCCGATCCGATAGTGGACGCTAGGATAAGGTCACGAAAGAGTAAACGCGGGGCGATTCTCGCCCCCAGTGAGATGAAGGGGGTCGAGCCAATGGGGCGCGGCCGTCAGAAGGCTAAGCAGCGTAAGGTAGCCCGAAATCTCAAGTACTACACGCCAGACACCGATTACGCGGCGCTCGAGCGTGAGTTACGTCAGCAGAGCGGGGCTTCGAATACCGAGCAGACCCAGGAGGATAGCGATCCGTACGCGGCGTATTACGACGACTACGCGGAATATGATCCTTGGGCGGATAAATACGAGGACGCCGAAGACGACTCGAAGGATCAGAAGAGCCGGTAATCCCGCACCTGATCTGGAGCGCTAAGCTCCCGGCGTTATTTTGGGGACCCTACCGGGTCCCCTTTCTCGTACCCGTGGGCGGCACGCGGTGCGCAGCTCGGTAGTCTCCGCGCGCGGCACGCGCCTGGGTAACGCCCGGGCGGCACTCAGCCGGCTAGCATCCCAGGAGTAGACCAGTCCGGCGCTTGCAGGTTTTCGGCGCCTGGTACCCGCGCGGCACGCGCCTGAGCAGCGCCGGGACGGCACTCAGCCGGCTAGAGCCGGAAAAGTGGCAGGTACGGGGAAAGATCTGCGCGAATGCCAGAAGCGTCGATTTTGCCGGCAGCTTTGGCTTCCTCCCAGTTTTGGGTGCCAATCGCGAGCGCAATAAAAGTGTCGGCATCTATTTCCACCACATTTGGTGGGGTGCCGCGGCGGTGCGCCGGGCCCGCAATAGCTTGCACGGCTCCCGCGTAGGGCACGCGAATTTCTACCGATTTACCGGGATGCAGAGCCGCGATTTCTTCCAGTGCAAAACGCACTGCCGTGCGGCGAGCAGAAGCTGTTAATTCCTCGCCCGCGGCCGCCTGCCGCAAAATAGCCGTGCCGGTAGCCGCATCAATTTTCCGTGGTTTATGCGCGCGTTGAGAAGCCATGCCACATATTCTAGGCGGCTAGCGTGTTTATATGCCGGCGGGGCCGGGAAGCGGTGAGCTTCCCGGCCCCGCGAGCCATGGTTAGGGCAGGTTTTAGATAACGCCCTGGACGATCATCGCGTCTGCCACGGCTTCGAAGCCGGCAGCGTTGGCACCTACCACGTAGTTGCCCGGATGCCCGTAGCGATCCGCGACTGCCAAAGCCGAAGCGTGAATATCATCCATGATCGCATGGAGCCGAGCATCTACGGCGTCGAACTCCCACGATTGCCGCGCCGAGTTCTGTTGCATTTCCAGTGCGGAAGTAGCAACCCCGCCCGCGTTTGCGGCCTTGCCCGGCGCGAACTGTACGCCCGCATCCTGGAACATGTGGGTAGCGGCCAGCGTGGTGGGCATATTTGCACCTTCCACCACCGCCTGCACGCCATTCTTGATCAGCGTGGTTGCGGCTTCTTCCGCGAGTTCGTTCTGGGTGGCACAGGGCATGGCAATATCTACCGGCACATCCCAGGGGCGTGCCCCTTCCCGATATTCTGCTCCGCGCTGCGCCGCATAGTCAGCCACCCGGCCGCGCTTGTTTTCCTTGATGTCTTGGAGCAGTTCAAAATCGATCCCGCTCGGTTCATAAACCGTGCCATTCGAATCCGAAGCGGTAACCACGGTGGCACCCAACTGCTGCGCCTTCTGGATCGCATACAGGGCCACATTTCCGGAACCAGAAACGGCTATCCGCTTACCTTCCAGAGATTCGCCGCGGTCTTCCAGCATGGATTGCGCGAAATAGACCGCCCCGTACCCGGTTGCTTCCGTGCGGGCCAGAGAACCGCCATAGCTGATTCCCTTCCCGGTGAGCACGCCGGCCTCGAACCGGTTAGTAAGACGCCGATACTGGCCAAACAGGTAACCGATTTCGCGGCCGCCAACCCCAATATCACCGGCCGGCACATCCGTATCCGCCCCAATATGGCGGTACAGTTCCGTCATGAAGGACTGGCAGAAACGCATCACTTCGTTATCGGATTTGCCCTTCGGATCGAAATTCGATCCGCCCTTGCCACCACCAATGTGCTGGCGCGTGAGCGCATTCTTGAAAATCTGCTCGAACCCAAGGAACTTCAAAATAGAAAGGTTCACGGAAGGGTGGAAACGCAAGCCACCCTTGTACGGGCCCAGCGCGGAGTTGAATTCCACGCGGTAGCCACGATTCACTTGGATCTTCCCGGCGTCGTCCACCCAGGGAACGCGGAACATAATCGTGCGTTCCGGCTCCACAATTCGCCGCAAAATTTCATATTCGCGGTACTCGGGGCGCGCGGCGAGAACCGGCTCAATACTTTCAATAAATTCCTCGACTGCCTGGTGGAACTCCGGTTCTCCCGGATTGTCCTTGACAATCGATTCGTAGACCTGACGGACGCTATCTTTCATCAGCATTTCCCTTCCGTTGGTTTCCACGGCCGCGTCCTTCTAACGCGTTCCGACTGCGTGATACTACCGCGGCGTAGCCGCCCGACCCCCGGCAAATCTCGAAACTCGGACGCCTGCCCGCGCTCAGCAAAAGCACGAATTATTCCTCCACTCCCTTTCCGGCCGGTAAGTTCTAGGTTTACTTAACCCCTGGTTTTCCTAGCTTTATCCAGCATGTATTTTCCCGGGGTTTCCACCACGGCTCACAGATTATGTACAGACGCGGATTTTGCCGCGCTTTTGAAGCTAGTGAAAGCCTACCTGACCTTTTCCATTGCGTAAGAATTCACGGGCACGCGCACCGGTTCCCACCCACGCTCGCCGGTTCCCAACCACGCTACCTGTTCGCGCCGCCGTCTACCCGTCTCGCTTTGAGCCCAGCGCACTGCTTTGAGCCCAGCGCACCGCTTTTACCGGGACCAAAGCGCGCTGCTTTTACCGGGACCAAGGGGTGCCGGTAAGCATTTGATATACCCGCGCATAGCGCGCGAAGGTATCGGCCACCACATCCGCCGGGATTGGTGGCGGTTGGGTACCCGAACGCACGTTCCAGCCAGACTGCGGGCTAGCCAGCCACTTCCCCACCACTTCTTTATCGTAGGATCGCAACACTTCGCCGTTCTGGCGGAGCCGCTCATAATCTTCCCGCAACCAGTAGTGGGCTGAATCGGGAGTGAAAGCTTCATCGGCAAACACAAGTTTGTCGCTCCCAGCATCCGCATTGCGCCCAAATTCGAATTTGGCGTCTGCCAGGATTAGCCCGCGCGAAGCCGCAATATCATGGCCGCGCTCATACAAGGCCAGCGCTATTCTTTCGATCTGCTCCGCACACTTGCTCCCCACACGTTCCTGGAAACTATCCCAAGGAATCGGCGTGTCCCGCTCCCCGAGCGGCCCTTTCAGATGAACCCCAATAATGGGCGTTGCAAAAGGGTCTCCGGAACGTAAGCCGGGCGGGACCGGGTTCAGATCGATCGTGCCATAGCGGGTGTATTCGCCCAATACGCGGTCAGAAACATAGCCGCGCACTTGAATTTCGTACGGTTCCATTTGCAAGCCGCGCACTAGCATCCCGCGGTCTTCAATTCCCGGGGAGTTATCTGCCGCGATCACATGGTTGGGAACAATATCGGCAGTTTTTTCGAACCACCACAGCGAAAGCTGCGTGAGGATTTTGCCTTTACCGGGAATTTTCGTGGGAATCACGCGGTCGAAGGCGGCTATCCGGTCCGTTGCCACAATCAAATAAACATCGGAACCGGCATACGGGCCTGAGGAAGCAGGCCGATAAATATCGCGGATTTTTCCGGAAAAAAGTTTCGTCCACCCAGGCAAAATCGCGCCCAGTGACCCTGTGGTATTCACGCCGAAACTTGGAACAGCGGCCATTATTTCCACCTCCCGAACGTATCTACCTAGCTCGCATTCCGCGGGCAAGGATCCTCCGGCGCGACGTATCAGCATTCCGAGCCGGAATGCTTTATACATTCCCTTCGCGGGGTATTTTTAGCACTCCAGCGAATCGGAGGATATTGCTCGTTTCGTTTCCGAGCTGTGTCACTATCTAAAGCTACCACGGTTCACATGGTGGATTAATGGGTACGCCCGGCCGCAATTCGGCCGCACAAATTCACGCCCAATGATTCCCCGCAAAGCAGCTTAACGATTACTGGCAAAAAGAAGTGGCCGGCGTGGAATACTTTTCCCCGCCAGCCACTTGCACAGCCGTTCCTATTTCAGCTGCCGCCGCAGCCGCGTAGACCTACCTTTAGCCCCGTGGCCTGCCTTCCGGCCCAGCTGCGGCAACATAGACCTACCTTCAGCCCCGCGGCCTGCTTTCGGCCCAGCTTCAGCCCGCGTAGGCCTACTTCTTTTCGCGGCGCCACAGCATGACGCTCGCACCCATGCATAGCAATACGATTGCTCCCGCGATAAAGGTGAGCGTTTGCGGCCCGGTCTGGATCAGTTTCTTCGCTGGCGTCTGCGCGGCCGGCTTTTCCGCGCCCGGTTTTTCGCCAGCCGCCTTTTCCGCGGCTGGCTTTTCGGCCGCAGGCTTTTCGGTGCCCGGCTTTTCGGCGCCCGGTGCTTCCGTGCCCTTATCCTCCGCGCCCGGGGTTTCCGTATCCGTGGTGCTCGGCGTCGTTACCGGAGGAGTTGCCGTTTCCCCGTTATCTTCGGCCGGCGGAATTTGCCCGCGGGACGTAACTTCCTCGCCGTTACCCGGCACGGGCGGAGCTGCCGTCTTCTCCCAGTTGAACGGCGCCTGCACCGCCCGGGTTGCCGGCTGCGATTCCATCAAAATAATCGTCTGCCCGTGATCTTCCGGCCGGGCATCCTTCGGGATAATCACAAGTTTGCCGGCGACGTCGTACCCCGAAACCTTCGCGGTAAAGGTACCGCTTCCGCTCGTGGAACCTTCCGGTTTGATATACAGCTGGGCCCCATTTTCTACCTGGCGCAGATCATAAGGCGTGCCGTCACGGTTGACGATCGAACCCTCCCCCGCATATTCGAGGGCAACGGTTTGGTCGGTGGTTACAGATAGCGGGCCGATCAGATTTGCTTCGGCCGCGCTAGCATCTCCCGCCTCGATCTGGAACTGCGGGGCGCGTACGCGCTGTTCGGAAAGTCCCGTATTTGCCGTACCGGTGAGGTACTGCAAGAGTGCCATGGGCCGCACCCCTGCTTGTGCATCCGGACCCTGCTTATTCCCCGACTGCGAGAAACCGCGGGCCGAGTAGCCATCCGTGTACGTCCAAATCGCGGCCTGAGTTGCGGCAACCGCCTCAGCTTCCGTCAAGCCGGGTTGACCAATACGTTCTGCGAGCTGGTCCAGCGGAACCGTCGGATAAGAATTGGCTACAATCCACGCTACTTTTTCCCGTACTTGCGGATCGTCCTTGAAGTTATTGGTACCCGGGAATTCTTCCCAGGTGCCAACCCTAGCTTCCCCAAAACGGGTAGTCACCGTGCTTTCCAAGCAGTAGGCACGGTAAGTCTTGCCCCCAATTTCTACACTGAACAAAACCGTGGTCTTCCGGCCCGATTTACCTTCCTCGTCCAGGTAGTAGAAATTCATATACTGTTTCTCAGAACCGATGATGCGCGCGGTTTGCGCGGTGGCCGCCTGGCTGTTACCGGCGGTCTCGCCCGAATTTTGCCCACCCGTTTGCAGGCCATCGGCCCGTGCCTGTACCGGCAGGCACATTAGTAGCAAGGCCGCGGCAGCAAACAGCGCCAGCACGGCCCGGAGGATCCGCACCCGACGCGTGGATTCCTCATAGGTATTCATCTAATCCCTTCCTATTCGGTGCACGAGCTTCTTCGTGCACTTCTCTCCGCTCACCCGCGGAGCCCACACAAGAAGGTACTAACACCACCTGGGACCGTCAAACGGTAAATGAACATTATCCACAACTGTAAGTATTTTTTTTGCGTTAGTTATGGCTGTGGAACAAAGTGTGCGACAATCTGTCGCACTGTACACCTCCCACATCAAAATACGCGAGGTTGCCGGTGGTAGCACCTGCGTGTGCCACCACAAGCAACCCCGCGTATCCGCAGGAAATCGCGGCAAACTCTAGGAAAGCAAATCGTGGAGCACGATTGTTTGCTCGCGATCCGGGCCCACACCAATCAGCGAGAACCGGCACTCACTCATTTCCTCCAACCAGCGCACATAGTGTTGCGCGGTGGCGGGCAGGTTAGCAAAATCACGCACGCCGGAAATGTCTTCCTCCCAGCCCGGATGGTATTCATAAATCGGCTTAGCCTCTTCGAAATCCCAGGTATCCACCGGGAATTCTTCCACCCGCTGACCATTAATTTCGTAAGCCACGCACACCGGAATACGTTCCAAACCGGTCAAAACGTCCAGCTTGGTGAGCACCATATCCGTCAGCCCGTTCACCCGCGTGGCATAGCGGGCAATGGGAGCATCGAACCAGCCGGTACGCCGCGGCCGCCCGGTAGTTACACCAAACTCGCCCCCGCGTTCACGCAACCAGTCACCCCATTCGCCGTGCTGCTCGGTGGGGAACGGCCCCTGGCCAACCCGCGTGGCATAAGCCTTTGCGATTCCTACCACGCGATCAATCCGGGTAGGCCCGACCCCCGACCCCGTGCAAGCGCCGCCGGCCGTTGCGTTCGAGGAAGTAACGAAAGGATAGTTTCCGTGGTCAATATCGAGCAGGGTGGATTGCCCGCCCTCAAAAATCACCGTCTTACCCGCATCCAGCGCCTCATTGAGCAACTTCGAAGCGTCCACGACCATCGGCCGCAGCATCTCCGCATACCCCAAAAGTTCTTGCACCACCGCTTCGCTATCAATCAGCTTTTCCCCGGGGATGCAGGAAAGCACCATATTCTTTTGCGAAACAGCTGCCTGCACGCGTTCGCGCAAACGGTTTTCGTGGAATAGATCCTGCACCCGAATACCCACCCGGTTGGCCTTATCTGCGTACGTGGGCCCAATCCCGCGTTTCGTGGTGCCCAAGCGCCGCTCGCCGAGCGCGGTTTCATTAATCCCATCGAAACGTTTCGTGTAGGAGGTAATAACGTGTGCGTTCGCGGAAACTCGCAAGTTAGAGGTGTCTACCCCGCGCTCTTCCAGCGCCCCCATTTCGGCGGCTAGTGCCTGCGGATCGACGACGACGCCGTTGCCAATCACAGACACGCAGTGCGGGTTAAGAATCCCGGAGGGAAGCAGGTGCAGGGCGAAACTCTCCCCATCGACGGTAACCGTATGCCCGGCATTATTACCGCCGTTGAATTTCACTACGTAATCGGCTTGCTGACCCAACTGGTCAGTAGCCTTACCCTTGCCTTCATCGCCCCATTGAACGCCCAAAATGACCACTGCGGGCATGATGATTCTCCTTTGGTGTTTCCCTCAACCTCGCCGTAAAGGGTACACCCCATATCAGGCGTTCCACTTTACCGTCAAAGCATACCGAAAGACCGGATTTTCTTCCCACAATCTCGCCATCCGGCACGCCTCTTATCACATAGCGGACTCGCCGCTATGTGCGGCGTCGTCGCCCCTATTTTTCGTGAACCTGCTCGCATGGAAGGCTCGTAGGTCTCAGTACCGGCCGCCCGCCGGCAGAAAACCGCTAAGCTGGCTCGCGGAGCATAATGTTCCCCCATTTTAAGAGGAGAAACATGTCAGCTAAACTTACGCAACCTCTAGGCGCGTTCACCCAATCGGTTTCGGGTGTTTCAGCAGCCGGATCGGCCCCGCACGATTTTTGGTATGGCCTTTCCGAACTCGTGGTCTCGAAACTTGCCGATAACTGGGAAAAAACCCGCGAACGGTATCGGCAAGGGCCGCGCGCTTCGTATTTTTCCGCAGAATTCTTGATGGGCCGGGCCCTACTGAATAACCTGGTGAATCTCGGGTTGGTGGAAGAAGCTTCCGCAGCGCTCGCCGAATACGGGCTCAATCTCACCGATGTGCTCGATGAAGAACCGGATGCGGCACTGGGCAATGGCGGTTTGGGCCGCCTGGCCGCCTGCTTCCTCGATTCCACGGCTACCTTGAACCTGCCGGTTACCGGGTACGGGATCCTCTACCGCTACGGCCTGTTCAAGCAGACCTTCGAGAACGGTTTCCAGGAAGAAGAACCGGACGCTTGGATGGAAACCGGTTACCCCTTCGTGATCCGCCGTGAGGCCGAAGCACGGCTGGTGAGCTTTGCGGATTTGACGGTTAACGCCGTGCCTTATGACATGCCGATTACCGGCTACGGCACCGATAACGTGAATACTTTGCGCCTGTGGAAGGCCGAACCGCTCGAAGAGTTCGATTACGACGCCTTCAATTCGCAGCGTTTCACGGATGCGATTGTGGAACGCGAACGGGTGAACGATCTGTGCCGGGTGCTCTACCCGAACGATTCCACCTACGAAGGCAAGGTGCTGCGCGTACGCCAGCAATACTTCTTCGTTTCTGCCTCCCTGCAGGAATTGATCGAGCGTTATATCGAAACCCACGGGGAAGACCTGCGCGGCTTCGGGGATTACAACACTATTCAGCTCAATGACACCCACCCGGTGTTGGCAATTCCGGAACTCATGCGCCTACTGCTCGATGATCACGGCATGAGCTGGGAAGAGGCGTGGGCCGTGGTACAAAAGACCTTCGCCTACACCAACCACACGGTTTTGGCGGAAGCTCTGGAACAGTGGGAAGTATCTATCTTCCAGCAGGTGTTCCCGCGAATCTTTGAGATTTGCGAAGAAATTGACCGTCGCTTCCGCGCCGAACTGGCAGAAGCAGGCTATGACCAGGGCAAGATCGAATATATGGCGCCGATCCATGGCGGGCGCGTACACATGGCGTGGATCGCCTGCTACGCTTCCTTCTCCATTAACGGCGTGGCGCAGATCCACTCGGATATTTTGGTGCGCGATACCCTGCACGATTGGCACGATATTTGGCCCGAAAAGTTCAATAACAAGACGAACGGGGTTACCCCGCGGCGCTGGCTCAATAACTGCAACCCGCAGCTAGCCGCATTGCTCACCGAGGTGCTCGGGAACGATTCGTGGGTAAGCGATCTGGATAAGCTGGCCACGATCGAAGAGCGCGGCAATGAGGAAATCTACCGCCGCCTGCTGGAGATCAAGCGTGCCAACAAGGAAGTGTTTGCCCGCTGGTTGTACAACCGGGATGGCATCGAAGTGCCGGTAGACGCCATGTACGATTCCATGATTAAGCGTTTGCATGAATACAAGCGCCAGCTGCTCAATGCGCTGTACATCCTGGATCTGTACTACCGCCTCAAGGACGATCCGAGCTTGCAGGTAACGCCGCGCGTCTTCATTTTCGGAGCGAAGGCAGCACCTGGTTACAAGCGCGCCAAGGCGATTATCAAGTTCATCAATGAGGTTGCGCGGCTGGTGAACTCTGATCCGCAAATGCAGGGCCGCATGAAGGTAGTGTTCGTGCCGAATTACAATGTTTCCCCCGCGGAACACATTATTCCGGCCACGGATGTTTCCGAACAGATTTCCACGGCCGGCAAGGAAGCTTCCGGTACCGGGAACATGAAGTTCATGATGAACGGCGCCCTCACTTTGGGAACCATGGACGGGGCAACCGTAGAAATCGTAGACGCCGTAGGTGAAGAAAATGCCTACATTTTCGGGGCGCGGGAAGAAGAACTCCCAGAACTGAAGCGCACCTACGATCCACGGGAGAAGTACGAAACGGTTCCCGGTTTGAAGCGGGTGCTCGATTCCCTGGTGGATGGCACGCTCGACGACGGCGGAACTGGCATGTTCCACGATCTGCTGGCTTCTTTGCTCGATGGATCCAGCTGGGAAGAAGCCGACCAATACTATGTGCTCGGCGATTTTGCTTCCTACCGGGAAGTCCGCGACCGCATGGCCGCCGATTACCAAGACGAACTGGAATGGGCGCGCAAGTGCTGGATCAACATTTGCCGTTCGGGCCGTTTCTCTTCCGACCGTACAATCAGCGAATACGCTACGGACATCTGGAAGGTCTCTCCCGAAAAGATCTAACTAGCGTGGCGGCTAGGCGCTACTAGCGTCAACAAGGCGGGGCCGGTTTTCCGGCCCCGCCTTTCTTATACCTTCGTCTTTATTGGCGTGCTCAGCGTGTTTGGCGCGCTTAACGTACTTGGCGTACTTGGCTTACTTTGCGTACTGGGTGCACTGGGTGGGCCGGGAGCATGGTTCGTAACAGCAGGCGCGATCATTGTGGCAACCGGTGAGCTGCTGTTGCTCAAGACGTGGGAACCCGGACCATCACAAGCCACGATCAAAGAAAACGTCCGAAAAACGCGCGAGCTGACCGACGAGATTTTCCATAGCGGCAAATAACAAATAACAGGTAAATATAAAGGTGGCTTTGGTTGCGCATTCGCGCAGCCAAAGCCACCTTATTGTCCAGCGGTAACCGCCTCGCTACTACCAGGCTCAACAGCGTCAGAACCCTGTCTCACCAACGCGGTAGAGCCGTCCGCTTCACCGCGGCTAGGCGAACTTACCCACCCCGGATAGCCGAAACTTACCGCCTCGCCGGAGCCGCATTTAGGGGCTGACGGAAACAAGTTTGGCCTTGAATTCTTGCAGGTCCGCTTCCATAGCGGCCCGTGCTTCCGGCGTCGTATAATCCTGCTCTGCCTGCTCTTTTGCTCCGTAATCTGGGAGCACCGGCCCGGGCGCGGGCGAGGCCGCGGCGGTCTCGGTTTCATGGAGAATCTTTTCCAACCGTTCCACTGCTTCCCGGAAATAACCGGCAGCTTCAATGGGCTGGCCGGCTTCCGCGAACAGATCACCAATCAGGCCCACGCAGTGTGCGGCGGCTGCTTGCGCCCCAATTGCCTCATAAGTATCGGCAGCCCTCCCCATAGGAATCGCAGCCTCCATCGTTTTACCCGCTTGGGCCAAGGAAACTGCTTGGTGGTGGAAGGCTAGTGCGGCGATATCTGCTGCCCCTTCGGTACGCACCCCTAAGCGGCCCGCTTTTTCGAAACTGGCCGCTGCTTCTTCCAACTTGCCGAGCGCTACCAGCGCCCGCGCTTCCTCAAAAGCACATTTCACCGCGGAAACAGCCAGATCCGGCATGGCTACGTGAATATCTTCCAGATCCCGCAAATAGGTGAGAGCTTCTTCCGGACGGCCCGCATCAATCAAAGTGCTGGCCAGTGCTTGCTGGATTGTTTCCCACCCGAAATCGCCATCGAGGGCTTTCGCCACCCCTAAGCCTTCTGTCAGCGCTTCGGCAGCGCCTGCATGGTCGCCGGCCAGGGATTTTGCCATCCCAATATTGTAGAGAGCATTAGCTTCCCGGCCCATGCCCATACCCAGTTCACGCACAATCCGCAAAGCATCTTCCGCGGCCGTAGCCGCCGCCGCGAACTCGCCCAGATTTCCGTAAACTCCGCTCAAAGTCTCGCAGAGAGTAGCGGCCCGCTCCGTGAGAGCAGCCGTGCTGCTAGTGGCACTTTCTCCGCTGATCCCACTGGCCGCTACCGCTTTTTCGAGATAGCGGCGCGCTTCGGCCATATCTCCGGCGTCGCGCAACATGATACCGGCGAAAGTTACAGCCTCCGCATCCGCGATTTCGGCGAGGTCTGCACCGGCCGCGCTACTCACCGCCTGGTCATATTTGAGCCGCGCTTCTTGCCTATTGCCGCGCTCCAGCGCCGCAAAGCCAGCGCGTAGCAGCTCGCGGGCGGCGCCCAGGGTAGGATCTGCCGTCCACGTGTGCCGGTCAACGGTCCCTTCTTGCCAATCTTTCCGCAAAAGATCGCTCATGAAAGCTCCAAGGTGCGTAACTTGCCAAGCACTTCCACTTGCCGTTCTTGAGTATTGGGTGCGCTCCGGTAGGCGGCATAAGCCTGGTTGTAGGCAACGCGGGCACCATCGAAATCACCGGCTTCTTCGTCGATTTCCCCGATGTGCCAGAAACAGTTTCCCAGGCTAATCATCGCATCCGCATTTTCCGGATATTTCTGGAAGATCGCGATGGCCCGGCCAAAATAGTCCACGGCCTGCGCCATCCGATTTAGCCCCTTACAAGCAATCCCCGCCTGCCCTGCGGTCACGGCCCGTTCCAAATATAAGTCCGGATCCCCATCAAAAAGATCGAGGGCCGCCAGGTAGTGCGGCAGTGCAGTTTCTAACCTGCCGGCGGAAAACTCTTGCTGCCCGAGGTGAAACTCCCTCAAACCTTGTTTCTTTACTTCTTCGCTCACCTTCGCCACAAATCTGCCCTCCCCTCCGCCAGCTTGCCGCGGCAAGCACTTCCGAGGTGCTAAGGCGGTGCCGGTTGGCAAAATTCTAATGCACCTGCAGGTATGCACAAAGCATTACCCTTTCCGGGAAGTTACCCAGCCCGGAAAGAGTGTTCCGCCTCCGGCTACTGCAGGCTTAGTACCGGCTTGCGGCCGGCCACGGCGACTGGCACTGGTTTGCCTCCGGCCACGGCTGCTGGCTACCACTTACTACCACTTACTGCCGGCTCCACCCGGTCACGCCGTCAGCGGAGGTAAATTTCAGCCCGTCCCCGCGAACTGTCCAATACGGATAATTCATCACCAAGACCACTTGGCCGCCTTGCCCTATTTCCCCGGTAACCTCGCCCGTCTCTAAATATTTTCCTTCTAAAGGCCAATCTTTCGGATACGGCAAGGCCAACTCCTGCCAGGTTTGCCCGCCATCTTGCGTGATATACAAACCCGTTTCCGGACTGCCCGTGTTTCCGGCCTCGCCAGTGTTTCCGGCCTCGCCAGTGTTTCCGGCCTCGCCCGCGTTTCCGGCCTCGCCCGCGTTTCCGGCGCGGCCATATTTCGGGTCATACGAAGCGTAGCCAATCTCCGGGGTAGCAAAGAAAAGTTCGTAAAAACCGCCGTTCGGCATATCTGCCACGCGCGTGCGTTCCCCGTTCTCTTTATCTTCCCGGTACAGACCATAAGCTCCAATACCGCTCGCCGTATCCTCTTGTATGACGACGTACCGCAACTCTCCCACTTCGGCCCAGCCCACCGGTTCGGCATAAGCGTATTTCTCATTCGGATCTGACTTGCTTTCAGGCAGGTCATAATGAGCGTTTTCGGAAGGCAGCGCGGTGGGTGGGCCAGGCGTGAAAGGATCTAATCCCTGATTTTCTTCCGCATCTGCAGGGAGCGTATAGACGCCGTCTTTCTCCATAAAAAACGGCCCCACCGCACGCTGATAGTAGGTCTCAAGAAAACCGCATCGAAAATAGTAGTTACCACCGCTCGCAACCGGCGAGTCGCAACCGGAAACCAGGGTGAGAAAAGATCCGCCTAGCAACACCAATCCGAAACTGAGGGTGCCGAGTAGCGCGGCGCTTGCCTGCAAAACGGGGTGGTGTCCGTTTTCGCCAAGGCTCGAAACCACGAGCGTGATAAGCGCGGCAAGGCTGATAAGAAGACACACCAACATGCACAGGCTCAAAAATACCCGCACGTAGGGATTCCACTCCAGGCCGGTCTGCCCCAAAAACCAGGTGGAAAACACGGTGAAAAGGCCAAATAAAACCAGCACAATCACCGCAACCGTGGCAACCACGGGAGAACGACGCCGTTGCGGTACCGGCTGTGGGACCCGCGACTGTGCAAGTGCTGGCTGCGAGACCTGCGGTTGTGCAAGCCCCGGCTGTGCAAGCCCCGGCTGCGGGGGTGCAGGCGGCGTGAGTCTGGGTTGCGTAGGTACCGGCGGCGTTTTCGCCGCGTTGGCTACCGTTTCCTCACTGGCTTTTGCCGGCGTCTTTGCCGGCGTCTTTGCCGGCGTCTCTGCAGGTTCCTCGGTCATGTGTAAATCGTACTCACCGCGCGG
This sequence comes from Actinobaculum suis, assembly GCF_900618115.1. Taxonomy (NCBI): domain Bacteria; kingdom Bacillati; phylum Actinomycetota; class Actinomycetes; order Actinomycetales; family Actinomycetaceae; genus Actinobaculum; species Actinobaculum suis. The sequence continues at coordinate 163,126 of NZ_UYIO01000001.1, read as the reverse complement.
CTTTGACAGGCGGCTTTGACAGAATGGCCACGGCAAAATTCGCATGCCGCGGCAAAGGCTTTGGAAGGCTTTGGGTGGGGCGGAGCGCAACTGAAACGGCGCGAACCGGGGCAAACAGCACGGGTGTCACAAGCCACACCGGCAGCCCCAAGCGGCACGGGCATCACAAGCCACACCGGCCGCCACAAACAGCGCCGGCATAAAACCGAAAAACGGGGTGCCCTGACCCACTGTCAGGGCACCCCGGATGCTTAGGTTTTGCCTAAGATTACTTCATCTTGTTGCCAGCGGAGCCGAGCTGCTTGGCAGCTTCGACTACGCGTTCGGCCATTCCGGCTTCGGCGGCCTTGCCCCAAGAGCGCGGATCGTAGGTCTTCTTTACGCCTACTTCGCCGTCGACCTTGAGTACGCCGTCGTAATTCTTGTACATCCAGTCCGCGATCGGACGGGTGAAGGCGTACTGCGTATCGGTATCAATATTCATCTTGATTACGCCGGCCTTCACCGCGGTAGCGATTTCTTCAGGCGAAGAACCAGAACCGCCGTGGAACACGAGATCGAAGGGACGTTCCTTCCCGATCTTCTTACCCACTTCTTCCTGGATCTCCTCCAGGAGCTCCGGACGCAACTTCACGTGCCCCGGCTTGTAAACGCCGTGCACGTTACCGAAGGTGAGGGCCGTGATGTAACGGCCGTGTTCACCCGTACCCAGAGCTTCTATCGTCTTCAAACCATCTTCCGGAGTGGTGTATAGCTTTTCGTCAATTTTGCCGACGATGCCATCTTCTTCACCGCCCACAACGCCAACTTCGATTTCCAGAATCGTGTTGGCCTTTACGGAAAGCTCCAGGAGTTCCTTCGCGATCTCCAGGTTTTCCTTCAGCGATACCGAAGAACCGTCCCACATGTGGGAATTGAAGTAGGTTTCCTTGCCAGCCTTGTGCTGTTCGGCTTCCAGCTCGAGGAGGGGCCGCACCCAAGAATCAATATTCTGCTTGGCGCAGTGATCGGTGTGGAGAGCCACCGTTATGTCGTAGTTCTTAGCCACTGCCCGCACGTATTCCGTGAAGGCAATAGAACCGGCCACGCGGTCCTTCACCGTGGATCCGGACCAGTACTCGGCACCGCCCACCGAAACCTGGAGGATGCCATCCGATTCTGCTTCGGCCAAACCACGCAGAGCCGCCGTTGCCGTCTGCGAGGATGTCACATTAATTGCCGGGTACGCAAAACCATTTTCCTTTGCGCGATCCAGCATCTCGTCGTACTGTTCACGTGTTGCAACTGCCACTGTGATCTCCTTTGACTGGGTTGTTGTTTCACCCATCTGGCCGCACACCGTGCCCGATAGGCGTACTCTCCTATTATCGCATCATTTACCACTAAACTTGCAGGCCTTTTGCTACGCGGGGAGTTTTATCTGCGCCACTTTATTCAGGTGGGGAGGTTAGAGTGAAAAGTATGAACACGGATGTTGAAACAGCCGCAGCTGAACTTGCGGAGTTAATGCGCGGAAAAACTACCGTGGCGATTACGGGAGCCGGTATTTCCACCGATTCCGGACTTCCTGATTATCGCGGAAAGGGTTCCACGCAAGAACCAAGCGTTTATTTTGATGATTTTGCGCGCGATCCGGTGTGGCAACGCTGGGTGTGGCAGCGCAACCAAGAAACCTGGCGGGCCGTTGCCAATATTTCCCCAAATGCTGGGCATATAGCGATCGCGCGGCTAGAAAAAGCCGGGCTCATTAATGGCATCGCCACCCAAAATGTGGACGATCTGCACCAAAAAGCCGGTTCCACCAAGGTGGCCGAATTACACGGCAGCTTCTTGCGCGCAGACTGCCTGCAATGCGGGGCCAGTTATGCGCGCGAAGAAGTGGATGGCTGGCTCAAGCAGCTCAACCCGGGCTGGCCGGAAGATCCAGACCCGGCACATGCCGCTATTTTGGCCGGCGCGAACCGGGAGGCTGCGCAGGCTTCCACTTTCCAAGTAGCTCCCTGCCCGCGTTGCGGCGGGGTTATCAAGCCGGCGATCGTTTTCTTCGGCGAATCCTTACCGCAACAGGCCATGCATCAAAGCTTTGCCTGGGCGGGCGCGGCCGATCTGGCGCTCGTCGTCGGCACCTCACTCATGGTAGGCACCGGAATGATGGTGCTCGGAGAAGCGCTCCAAAACGGGGCGCAGTGCGCGATCGTCAACATGGGCCCCACGCAAGCTGATAATTATGCAGACTTGCGGATAGATGGCGATGCGGGGCCAATCCTGGCCCGCACAGCTGAAATCCTGCTGGATTGATGCTGTAGATTTCCTTGCCGCTAGCTGTGCCTTTTCTCGCTGCTAAAGGCGTTTCGCCGGTGCGGGGCCGCGATTAGACTCACGAGCATGACGTTCGAGGATCCGACCCTCAATAATGAGGACGTACCCCGCGCCGACCCCGCGTTCGGGTTAACTGAAAAACAAGCGACGGAACTTCACGCTGCCGGCCGTTACAACGCCCTCCCCGCTCGTTCCGGGCGCAGCACTTGGGAAATTATTCGCGACAATGTTTTCACGCGGATCAATTTCATGCTGGGCGTGCTTTTCGTGCTCGTAATGCTTACCGGTTCGTGGATCAATGGCGCTTTTGGCCTGCTCATTTTCTTCAACTCGATCATCGGGATTGTGCAAGAGCTACGCGCCAAACACACGCTCGACAAACTGGCCGTGGTGGGCGAGGCGCGCCCGCGGATCCGGCGCGAAGGCAGCAGCCGTGAAGTCTCCCCGGAAAGCATCGTGCTCGGGGACATTATCGAGGTACGCCCCGGTGATCAGATCGTGGTCGACGGCGAGGTCACCGAATCTTCCTACCTGGAAATTGATGAATCCTTGCTCACGGGGGAATCTGATCCCATCCATAAAGCCCCCGGCATGCCGGTAATGTCTGGCTCTTTTGTGGCTTCTGGTTCGGGCACCTACCGAGCCACACGGATCGGCGCGGACGCCTATGCCGCTAAGCTCACCAGCGAAGCTTCACGTTTCTCGCTAGTAGATTCGCAACTCCAATCCGGAATTAATTCCATCCTGAAGGCAATCACGTGGATACTTATTCCGGTAGGGATTTTGACCATTGTGGGGCAGGTGCGGGCCGGCAGCGGCGACTGGCGAGAAATTATTCTTTCCGTAACCGGCGCCCTGGTACCGATGATCCCGGAAGGGCTGGTACTTATTACTTCCACCGCTTTTGCTTTGGGAGTGATCCGGCTGGGCCGTTTGCGGGTGCTCGTCAATGAGCTACCCGCGATTGAAGGCCTGGCCCGCGTAGATACCGTGGCGGCCGATAAAACCGGCACGCTCACCGAAAATAAGCTGACCTTCGAAGGTGTGGAACTGATCCCGCCCGCACCGGCAGCGGCCGGTACCGAAAACTCGGGAACTCCAGTGCTTGCCAAACCTGGCGAAACTCCGCCCGCATCTGCTGAAACTCCGCCCGCATCTGCTGAAACTCCGCCCGCATCTGCTGAAACTCCGCCCGCATCTGTTGAAACTTCGCCCGCAGCGGCAGAAAAGCAAGTGCGAGAAATCCTCGCCCAGCTCGGTGCGGCAGATACTTCCCCGAACTCCTCCATGGAAGCGATTATCGAGGGGGTGGGCACGCCAGCAGAAACCTGGCAGGTGCTCGGCCAGCAGCCTTTCACTTCCGCTAAGAAATGGTCTGGCGTGAGCTTCGCACCGGCCGGGAATTACGTACTGGGCGCGCCCGATGTGCTTCTCGATTTGGCACCCGAAGCCGGAGCTGCCAAACAAAGGGTGGCTGATATTTCTGCTACCGGGCAGCGCGTACTGTTGCTCGGCCAAGCTACGCAACCGGTTACGGCAGCTGAATCTCCCGGCGTGGTAACACCGCTGGCTTTCATTTTGCTGGGCCAAAAGATTCGCCCCGATGCTGGCGACACCTTGAAGTTCTTCGAATCGCAGGGTGTGGAAGTAAAAGTTATTTCCGGAGATAATGCCCAGGCCGTGGGTGCTGTAACCCGTAACCTTGGGGTAGACCTCGGCGAACCGGTAGATGCCCGGCAGATTCCGGAAGCCGATTTCGATTCCGTTATCAACGAAAACCAGGTGTTTGGCCGGGTAACACCGGAACAAAAACGCGGCATGGTGAAAGCTATGCAGGGCGCCGGCCACCGCGTGGCCATGACGGGCGACGGCGTGAACGACGTACTGGCCATGAAAGATTCCGATCTGGGCATCGGCATGGGTTCGGGCACTTCCGCCACCCGTAGCGTCGCCAAAATCGTGCTTCTGAACGATAAATTCTCTTCCCTGCCCTACGTATTGGCGGAAGGCCGCCGCGTGGTGGGAAATATTGAGCGGGTGGCCCGGCTCTTCCTCACCAAAACCACCTATTCGGCACTATTGGCCATACTGGTACTCATTTGGGGTTTGCAATACCCCTTCCAACCGATTCACGTCACGATCACCGGCTGGTTCACGATCGGCATTCCCGCCTTCGTGCTCTCCCTGCCGCCTAACAACAACAAAGCCCAAGACGGCTTCGTGAAACGAGTGATGTCTTTCGGTTTCCCGGTAGGAATAATCGTCGGCATCGTAACCTTCGCCACGTACCTCATACTGGGCGGAAACCGGGGCATTGACGGCCCGCTCGCCACCCAAGTTTCCACCGCCACCCTGCTGGCGATGATTATTGCTTCTTCCTGGGTGTTGGTAGTGGTGGCCCGGCCCTACAACTGGTGGAAGACGCTCCTCATTTTGTTGCCCGCGATCGGTTACGGCATTATTTTCTCCTGGGATTTCACCCAAGAGATCTTCCTCCTCGATTCCTCGAACGCTGCCGCCATGGGGGTAGGTGCTGTAGCGGGCATTATTGGCGCGGCCTGTATCGAAGCTCTGTGGTGGGTGGTTACCTTGCGTTCTGGCCAGCGTCCGCGCATTTTCGAGTCCGACGCCGAACGGGAAAACCGCCGCCTGCAAGCCGAGCTGCGCCGCAAAGCCACCCACAGCTAAGCGCGGGGCCGGCGCCGCGGGAAGTTCCGCACGTCAATAACCGAAAAATCGGAGAGCTGGATCTCTTCGTTTTCGGTGACGGTTTCCCCATCTACTGAAACCGTGGCACTTTCTAGGGCCCGGCTGAAAACTTCCGTATTACCGGGCCGTAATTCAGCGCGCAGCTGTGCCAAAGAAAGCCGGGCCGGCAGTTCAATGATTTCATCGCGAATTCCGGCCAGCTCCGCCATAACGCCGTGGTAGTTCACCACTACTCTGACCATTTGCTTCTGCTTCCTCCTCTGCGCTGCATTCCGACGTTTTACTCTGCGCTGCATTCCGCTACCTGGGATGGATGCGCCTAGCACCCGCGCACTCTTCTTCTCCTATGCCTTGCATTCCGGCTTCTTTGCAAGAAATGCCCGGCCTGAGAATCGGGTATACGAAAAACCTCGAGGTATCTCTTCTTCAGATGATATCTCGAGGTTTAAGTGGCGGTGGCGGCGGGATTTGAACCCGCGGAGGCTATGAACCTCACATCATTTCGAGTGATGCACCTTCGGCCGCTCGGACACGCCACCGTCAATAAAGGTACCGGATTTACCCCCGGTTCACCTAATTGATGCGTTATATATCACCCAGGCAATTCTGAGCTGCCGGTATCCCCGGATTCTGAGCCGGCAATTCTGAGCTGCCGCTGGCGCCGCGCAGCCGGCCCGCAAAGAAGTCCGCTAATTGGCGGGATGCTTCCGCTTCCAGAATCCCGCCCACCACTTCGGTGCGGTGGTTGAGCCGCGGATCGCGGACGACGTCGCGCACGGAACCTGCCGCGCCGGCCTTAGCATCCCACGCCCCGAAGACAAGCCGCCGCACCCGCGCGTTCACGATCGCCCCGGCACACATCGTGCACGGTTCGAGCGTTACATACAGGTCCGCATTTTCTAGGCGCCAGGTGCGCAGCGCTTGCCCGGCCGCTTGAAGCGCGTTGATTTCCGCGTGTCCCACCGGGTTGTGAAGGGCTTCGCGCGTATTAAAGCCGCGCGCTACCACGGCGTCGTCGATAACGATAAGCGCCCCTACCGGTACGTCACCGGCGCTAGCCGCACGTTCCGCTAGCGCTAAAGCCTCCCGCATGTACTCTTCTTCACGTTCCCACACGCGATAATCATCCCACGTTACCGCCGTATTCCGCTCCGCCGTTGTAGTCTGAAGGTATGGAAACGCTTGAGATCAACCACCCGCTAGTGGCCCATAAGCTCGCAGTTTTGCGTGATAAGAACACTCCTTCCCCGATTTTCCGCCAATTGGTGGAAGAACTAGTCACTTTGCTGGCCTATGAGGCCACGCGGGAAGTGCGGATCAAGGAAGTTGAAGTAGAAACTCCGATCAAGGTAACTTCCGGCGTCAAGCTGGCTACCCCGGCACCGATTGTGGTTCCGATTTTGCGGGCCGGCTTGGGAATGCTCGAAGGGATGACGAAGCTCCTCCCCACCGCGGAAGTTGGGTTCTTGGGCCTGCGCCGCGATGAAGAAACTCTGGAAGCCGTTACCTACGCGAACCGCCTCCCAGATGACCTTTCCGGCCGCCAGTGCTTCGTGCTCGACCCGATGCTTGCCACCGGCCACACGATCGTGGAATCGGTGCGCTATCTGCTAGAACGCGGCGCGCAAGACGTTACCTGCGTGTGCCTGCTGGCCACCCCCGAAGGTCTGGCAGAAGTGGAAGAAAAGGTGGGGCACCACGCGAATTTGAAGATCGTGGTGGCCTCGATTGACGAAGGTCTGAACGAACACGGCTACATCGTGCCCGGCCTGGGCGATGCGGGCGATCGTCTGTACGGCGTCATCGACTAAAACATCGGGAAGTTGCCCCGGCACGGAGCCTCCCCATAACGGAGGCTTCCCCAGAACAGAGTGCGCGGGCCTTTCGGGGCCGCTAGATCCGGCACTAATATTTGCATGTACGCTTGGCCCGGTTGGCACAGCTGCCCGGGCCCTGCGTGTTTCCTACAGGCAATTCCATACCCACCCCCGGTACTCGCACCCGAGTAGCCACACCGGTATCTCGGAGCTTCCTACCGCGCAGTACCATCGGAGCCCAGTTGCTGGCGAACAGCCAGTACCACCGGAACCGGGCACTGCAAACAGCAAGTACTACCGGAACCCAGTACCAGCGAACAGCAAGTACCACCGAATAAACGAGGATGAGTTTTTATGGCGAAGAAGAGCAGGCGGCGTAATCGCGCAGACCGGCCGAAGCAGAAGCGGGTACAGATTCCCTTCGTGGAGCGCGCTTTTGCCGATCTGGATGCAGAACTGGATTTGGTGGCAATGCGGGAAGTATTGCCGCTGGCTACTTTGCCGGCTACCACCACCGCGGAGTATGGGGAACAAGAAGTGTTGATCTCTACCCTGCTTCCCGGGATGGCGGCCGCCTATCGCCGGCAAGACGGCAAGCTCTTGGTGGCTGTACAAACTCTGACGGCTTCCGGGGATGCTTCCTTGGATATCGCCCACCGCATTATTGCCGGGGCAGACCTCGCCGCCGGGGAGTCATTCAACGATTCGGAACTGCCCGAACCAGATAGCCCGCGCTTGCAGGATATGATCGCCAGTTTCGGAACTTTGGAACTGCATAACGAGGTAGATTTCTGGTTCACCGCGGAAGAAGCGAAGCGGCCCGAAATTGCGGAAGCCATGCACAATATTGAAGCGAATATGATTCCTTCCGCGCGGGTGGAAGGCATAGAAAACGCTTATTGGTGCCGGATGAATAACGAGTTCTTGCGGTGGATCCGCCCCGAACCGCGCGCCCAGGTTTTGGACGGCTTGGCGCGTTTGCGCGGGCGCGGCGAAGAAAAATGGGAAGAAGGCGTACGGCTGGCCGGCACCTTCCGCGCGCAAGGCCTGTGCGTGCCGGTATGGCAGCTGGTACGCGGCACGGAAGCCGACGAGCTGGCTGGCCCACTGGCCGAGTTCGCGCCCAAACTGGAAGCAGCGATTGCCAGTACCGAACCGCTCACGGCCGAAGAAAAGCGCGCACGAGCCGGAATCACTTCCCGGCAAGTCACCCTGCGGTAAAGACTTAAGCAAATCCACTGTTTTGCGCAAATAAACCTTAAAACGCGCGCACAATTGATTTACAACCCGCATAAATTCGCCATTTACCCGGCACGAATGGGGTGATGCGGCGGGTACGCGTGGCTAAAATCGCGAAATTGCCGTTTTATGGGGTAAGCATTTCCCCAAGAAATGGTTATATGGTTATGCCGTGGACGAAGGTACTCAACGCGTTGCTGTGGTTATTGCCGCCAAAGATGAAGCTGCCCGCATTGGGCGCACGGTACGGGCAGCCCATGCCCTACCGCGCGTAGACCTGGTGGTGGTTGTCGACGACGGTTCCGAAGACGACACGCAGGCCATTGCGCGTGCTTCCGGTGCCACCGTGGTGCGCCATTCGGTGAACCGGGGGAAAGCTTCCGCGATGGAAACGGGAGCCTCGGTGGTGCGGATGCGGGACCGGGAAGGCGCCCCGCCGCGCCTGCTGCTTTTTCTCGACGCCGATTTGGGTGATTCTGCCGTCGCTACCACTCCCCTGATTGAGCCGGTAGTGCGCGGCGAAGTGGATTGTACGATTGCCGCCCTGCCACCTCAGGAAGGGGCCGGCGGGCGCGGTTTCGTGGTCAACCTGGGCCGCCAAGCTATCCAGCGGGCTACCGGGTGGAAACCCGTGGCCCCACTTTCCGGGCAGCGTTGCCTCACCGCCGCAGCTTTCGACGCCGCCCGGCCGCTCGCCAAAGGCTGGGGCGTAGAGGTCGGAATGACGATCGACCTGCTCACTTCCGGCTACACCCTGCAAGAAATTCCTTGCGATTTGCAACACCGGGCCACCGGCAACGATCTGGCCGGGATTATGCATCGAGCCGCCCAATACCGGGATGTTTCCCTGGCCGTGTGGGCGCGCCGGCTCCACCAGATCTCGCTTCCCGCCACCAAAAAGATTCGTGAATCGCCAGCCTTCAAACCCGTGCGGGCCGGCGCCCCGGTTGGCTAAGCGCTACTTTCCTGGTTGCTTAGCGGCCGTTGCACTGGCCTCTGAGCCGGCCTTAGCGTTGGCCTCCGAGCTGGCCTTGGCCTCGGCATCGGCGTCGGCGTCGGCAACGCTTACGGCTACCACGTAACGTTCGACCATGAGCACCCAGAGCGGCAGCAGCAAGCAAGCCCCGAAACCGGCAATGGAGAACCCGGAATCGTTCATGAGGCTCCCCAGGAGGAGGGCGAGCACGCTAGCGGTGAGTACCGCGCGGCCGAGCGGGGTATCGCGCCAGGCCAGGGAGAAAGCGGCAAGTAGCGGATGGCGGGGCCAACGGATTTTGCCGCGCGAAATAAGCCAGGCGGCGAGCACTATGGCGGCGGCGATGACCGCGAGGAGTACGGCGCCGGCGCGCGGGTCGAGCCCGTAAAACATGGCTTGCAGTTTGCGGGCAACTACTCTTTCGAGGCCGCCGTGGCTGGCGGTGGCGGCGAAAGCACCCAGGTGCGTGGAGGCGCCGAGAAGGCGATCGAGCACGGCAATTCCGGCCGAAATTAGCCCGCCGGCTACGATCGCGCCACCGGCGGCGAGCCAGCCGAAACGTTTCCCAGCCGCGTAGCCGATGGCAAGAGCCGCAAAACCGAGCGTAATAGCTGGAGCGCCCCCGAAGTCAGCGCCCAGGAAAGGCAGGGCGTCTAGGCAGATCGTTACCGCCCACATGACGACGACGGCGCCCACCGCGCGCCGGCGCTCCCCCCGCCGCACAAACAACCGTGCCAGCCACGCGGCAATAGCCAGGCCGCCCACGGTAAGCAGAGCAAACATGGTATTTGGCAGACCGTAATAGCGGGCGCCCAGGGCCGGGTGCATCCCAAATACCGAGGAAACCATCAAGCTACTGCTGGGCTGGAAAAGCCAGCGTTGTAAGAGGTCGGCCGCGATCAAGATAAAGGTTATGGCGGCCACGCGTACCAGCGGCGCGGTAACCCACGAACTCACCCGCGCGGTAAGCCGGGTGGCAAGCTGGGCAGCCCGGGCAGACGCGGCCGCCGCAGCCTCGGCCCGTGCTTCTGCCGCCGAGCGGGAAGCAGTGGGCGAGGCGGAGGGTTTGCCGGTAGCTGGGCTGGTTTCGCCGGTGCTGGTGGACTGGCTGGCAGCCTGGCTGGTTGCCGGACCAGTTTTACCGGTTCTGGTTTCGCTAGTTCTGCTTTCGCCGGTTCTGTTTTCGCCAGTTTCGTCTATTTCGCCGCCGGCGGTAATGGTTTCGCCGCGGTATACGGCTCGCCTATCCACATTTAGGAGCACGCCTTCGGGTGCGGTAACTCGACCTTTCACGCTTCGCTGCCGGCGCCCGGAAAGCAGGCCGGCTACCGGGCCGGGCGTGCGGCGGTGCGGGTTTTTCGCTCCCCGGGGTGCGTAGTCGCTTTGCGCGCCGATCAGGTTTTTGCCATATCCAGCGGAAATGATGCGGCTGCGTAGCTTTTGCGGGGTCCACAAGGCGAAGACGGCGATTATCGCCGCGCACAGCGCAATACAAACCAGCAGGCTCAGTTGGGGGTTGTTGAAATACCACCAGGGCAATAAATTCACGAGCAAGCTGCCGGCCGGAATAGCCGCCACCCAGCAGATGATTTGTGCAAAGCCAGTGGAGCCGTCACCGGGACGGCGCAAAATAATACGTGCCAGACCGAGCACGGTTACGGCCACGGTAAGCACCACGAGGATCAGCCGGGCCGCAGGTGCAACTTTTTGGGAAACGTGGGCTTTACGGGCTTCGATGTAGACCGTAGTCCGCGCATCATATTTATCAGTGGCTTTGCCAACGCTCAACAGTGGCTCGGCCGGGGCCGCACCGGAAGTATTAGCGGTAGCTGCCTGGGTGGCTAGCGTGGGCGCAATATCGGTGAGTTGCACCAAACCGTAAGTTCGCGTGGCTTTCGAATAGGCCAAACCCGGGCCAGTAGCGGTAGCGGAATCGGCGGCAGCAGCGGTAGCAGCGGTAGCGGAATCGGCGGCAGCGTCAGTGCCGGATCCAGCACCGGAATTAGTGGCAGAACTGGTGGTACCGGCAGAGCCAGATACCGCGGCAGGGTCGGACATCGCGGCAGAGCCAGGGCCGCGCATGGCGAAATAGCCAAGCCGGGCCTCCGCGGTTTGGGATTGCCCCACCCCGGTAACGATAATCTGTGCCTGCGGGGCCGCGGTTTCCACGGCCTGCAAAACCTCGCTGAACCGGCGATCGATCTCCGCTAGATCTCGCCCTGCCAAAGCTGTTTTTTCCGCGTCCGCATTGGCATTGCCCGCCGGCGCGGTGTCTGCTTCTGCTGCGGTGCTCGCCGGCGCGGCGGGCGGGTTTACTACGCCGAGGTCGAAGACCGCGAGCGCCTTGCCTGGCAAAACGCTCGCCACTTGGGAAGCCAGGGCACTGCTTGCGGGGGTGGAATCAATATCCAGGTAGGTGCCCGAAAAGACGCCTTCGCGGGCCAGGGCCAGTGCCGCCCCGGGGCCAGCCGCTAGGGTTGCTTCCGGATCTGCAACTTGGGCCACGGCTCCCAAGCGGGCCAGAGGTACGGCGTCGTTACCAATATGGGCACTGGTAAGTTCTGCCCACCTGGGAATGGTGCCGTTAGCTTCCGGGGCGGAAAGTGCCGTGCAGGGGCCGTCAATTTTGGCGCGGGCGCCGGCACCCAAAGTGAGCCAGCCTTCGGCCGGGCAAGGCGTGCGGGAGGCGCCGCGTACCACCACGTTTGCGGCCCGCGCGGTGGTTTGGAAATCGAGCAGGTGCGGCGCGTTTTCCTCCGTGAGCTGTTCCCATTCCAAACCGCTCGCCCCAATAATCACCACCGGCGCGGCTCCCGTTTGTGCCGTCGGTACCGTTTGTGCCGTTGGCGCCGTTTGTGCCGTTGGTACCGTTTGTGCCGTTGGCGCTGTTTGCGTGCCAGTCAGCGCAGCAGGCGCGGCCGGGGCTTGCTTAGCGGTGGTGCTGGCTCCAAGAGTCGCGGGCGGGCCGGCCGGCGCGGTGGTTTGCGCCGCGGCTGGCACCGCCAACGGTAGAGCTATTGCGGCCAGTGGCAGTGCCACCAAGACGCTTATGAGCAGGGCTATGACCGCAGGTATCCGTCCCCATCGCTTTCGCATAGGGACCAGCCTACTGCCTATAGCCAACAAAACTGGGCACAGTCTTACGCAGCGCGCCGGCTATGCGGCACAGCTCGCCGCGCGTGCGAAAACAATAGCTGTAACGGAAACAGAACGGTAACGCGGCGCATCTTGTGCGCGGCAATCTTGTTCTCTTATTCGGCTCTATTCCGCTCTATTCCGCTCTATTCCGCTCTATTCCGCTCTTTTCGGCGATTTTATTCGGCGGCTTTATTCGGCTCTATTCAGCGGTTTTATTTGGCGATACGCGATCTAGGATCTCCCCCACCCAGGCGCGGGCGGTAAGAAAATCGGCGTCGGAAGTGCCCGGCCGCAAGCGGAACTGGCGGCCATGTGCCGCCGGGTAAGAACCGAGGAAGGTTACCTTCGGGCACACCCGATGCAAACCGACCATTACGGCCTGCATGCGTTCTTCATGCACGTGGGCTTCGGCGTCGATCGAGAAAGCGTACCGGCCCAGAGAATCTCCGATGGGCCGCGATTCGATGCGGGAAAGGTTCACGCCGCGCGCCGAAAACTGTTCGAGCATCCGCAACAAAGCCCCGGCCTCATTGGTGGGCAATTGCACCATCAAAGTGGTTTTATCCGCCCCGGTAGGCGCCGGAATTTCCCCGGGCTGGCCCACCAGAATAAAACGCGTGACGGCATTCTTATTGTCCGCAATATCGTTCGAGAGGGATTCCAGCCCGTATTCGGCTACCGTCGGCACCGCACAAATCGCCGCGTCAAAATCTGCGGCATGGCCAGTTGCGGCGCCCAGATCGCGGGCAGCGGCGGCGGTAGACGTCGTCGGCACGTGTACGGCTTCCGGCAAATGCTCCGCCATCCAGTTCCGGGTTTGCGCCCAGGCGTGCCCGTGCGTTCCCACCCGGCGAATATCCGCAAGTTGCGTGCCCGGCCGCACCGCCAGCGCGAAAGCGATCGGCACCACCATTTCCGCAATAATTTCCAGGGGTTTGCCGTGAGTGAGGGTGTCGATGGTAGCGTTCACGCCTCCTTCCACCGAGTTCTCGATGGGGACGACGCCGTAGTCGGCTTTCCCTTCCCGGATCATGCGTAGCGCTCCGGGCACATCTGCGGCCGGGAGCAAGGTCGCGGTTTCATCCGTGGCTACCTGGTTGAGCGCCGCATGGCAGAAAGTGCCGCGCGGCCCCAGAAACGAAAAACGCAATTTCCTTGAGTCTTGCGCGGGTGCTGATGCGTTCATCGTTCCTACTCCTCCTTAGACCACGAAACTGAAAGTGCGCGCGGGCGCGCACTGATTACAAGCGTTTATTCTATCCGTTCGTCCAAAACCCTGCGCGGGATAGGGAATTTCACTCCTTCCCGGGCGCCGCGCGCTCAAGCGCCACAAAAGTGTGCACGATGATTCCGGGCGTGGCGAAAACTAGATGCCACGATCCAGCGCCAACCAGGCAGCGCGATCGGACGCAAAGCAGACACCGCGATCGGGCGCAAACTGGCCGCCGCGGCGCGGGCCGGTTTAGGCCTCGCAGATTTCGAAGACCACCGGGCCAACGCTTCCCGCCGCAAAATGCACGGGCACGCGCTGGCCGGCCGGCAGGAATTGCGCGGGCGGCGTGGGCGGTGCGGAATATGCGAAATCCGCAGGCTGCCCGGACTGCGCGGGTGGTACCTGTGTTCGAATACCTGCGCCGGCGCGAAAACCCGTGCCTGGAAGCCCGGGCCCCGCACACCAGCGCAGCACCTTACCTGCCGGTGCGACGAGGGTTATATCTTCCGCGCGGCTGCCTGCGGAGTGCCCACCTGTTGTGGCATTGCCGGGTTCCGTGCGGCTGCCTGCGGCCGGTTGAGCTTCGGGCCGGAACACGAAAGCGTATTCGCGCCCGCCCGTGCCGCCCGTTGCCGCGGTAATCACCCGCGCAACTTCATTTGTTGCCGCGCCGTTTGTAGCCGCGCTGTCTGTGGCCGAATTACTTGTAGCCGCGCTGTTTGGCGCGGTGCCATTTGTGGCCGCATCTTCTAGTTTCGCGCCTTCTACTTGCACTGGTGTTATGCCGGGCCGGTTAATCGTGCGCAGGATCTGCCTGCCTTCCCGCATCCACGTGCCAATACCTTCCAAAATGCGGACCTGCCAGGCCGGGAGTTGACCATCGGCCTTGGGGCTCACGCCCAGCAGTACCCGCCCGCCGCGCGCCGCCGCATCCACTACCGTGTAGATCGCCTCTTCTACGCTCAGTGCCTCGCTCTCCCCTTCCATCTGGTTATAGCCGAAGGAAAGACCCAGGCCGCGGCAGTTTTCCCACGGCCGCTCCCCCTCGTTACCCCGATCGGCCTGATATTCAGAGGTCAAAAAATCACAGTGCGGTACTCGCCAACGGTCGTTGACCACCCCTTCCGGGCAGGTGGCGTAATACTCTTCGGCGAAGAAATTACCCAAGGAAATATTGGTATTGAGCTCCTTACCAGCATCGGGCCAGTTGATGTCATTCCACAGCACATCGGGCTGATAACGCCGCACCAAATCTCGCAAGTGGGCAAGCGCGTAAGCCGCATAGTCGGCGTCGCGCGGGCGATGAATATCATGCACGGAAGCAGCCGTAAGATGCGGCGGGCCGGGCCGATACCACCAATCCAAACCGCCTGAATAGTAGGCACCAAATTTCAGCCCCTGGCGCCGCGCGGCCTGCGCGTACTCGCCCACGAGGTCGCGGTGCGGGCCGCGTTGCACCGTGTTGCGCCCGCGCGTTCCGGGGGCCTGCCACAAAGTAATCCCATCATGATGCTTCGTGGTGAGCACAACGTAACTCGCCCCGGCCTGCGCGAAAAGCCGCATGAGTGCCGCGGCGTCGAACTTTTCTGCCTGCCAAAAATCGAGCAGATCGTCATAGTCACAGCCGCCCCAAACCTCGCGGTGATGTTGCTGGGCCGGGCTTCCCGGAATGCGAATCGTATTGAAATACCATTCGGCGTACGGGTTGTGGGCGTACCAACCTTCGTCTTCCGGGATTTCGCCCAGTTGCGCGGTCGGTTCTGCCCAGCCGGCAACCGAATAAGCACCCCAGTGCACAAAAATCCCGAGCTTCGCTTCCTCATACCAGGCCGGCAAATCTCGCTGTAAATCACCCCACCGCATTTCCTGCCTCACTTTCAGTGCTGTAGTTGGTGCGGTTTTGGCCGCCCTTTTCCGTGCGGTATTTAGTGCTGGTTTGGGTGCTGCCGGCCGGGCTTTCGGGGTTATTCTGGTGGTGGTCCGGGTGTGCAGGTTCGACGCCGCTCACGTGGTGTGCTTGGCGTGCGGCGGCTTTTTCGCGGTCTTTCAAAGTGATTCCCTGCTCCAGATCGCGCGCAATTTCGGGGTAGAAAGTATCAAGATCGTAGAAGTAGAAAAGCACCAGGAGTAGCGCGGCAATAATGACGGGCGCCCATGAGAAAAGGAATTGGATGGATTCGAGTACGCTAGCCGGTTGCACCGCATCCTTGGCGGAAATATAGCCAGCCGCGCCCATAATCCACACAATTCCGGAAGAGGCAAGGCCGGAGCCAACCGTCGTCGAAAATGTGCCACCCGAATAGCTAATGCCTTCGTTCCGCACCCCGTTTTTCCACTCCCCGTAATCTATAACGTCCGCGAGCATGGCGTAAGCGGTACCCATGAGCGGGGAAAAACCAAGGCCGCGAATAATGCTAGCCACGGCGAGCACGTAAATATTTTGCGGGCCGGTGAGCACCAGCAACGAACCCACAATAATCATGCCCAAGCCGAAGACGATCGTGCGCCGCCGGCCAAAACGCCGAATCGGGATACTTACCAGGAAGAAACCCACAATCTGCGCGCCGGTAAAGGCCGCATTGAGCACCCCCACGTAATTCGCATCGCCCAAAATATGGCGCGCATAATACACGTTCACGCCGCCAAACAGATTCACCAGAATCCAGGTGAGGATCATAATCAGGAAAATCAAAATCCAGTATTTATTGCGGAAGAGCAGGCCGATCGAAGCAAAAATACCCAGACGTTTGGCGGAAGCAGGTTTTGCGGGAGCGGTGCCAGTGGCGCCGGCAGACTTTGCGGGGCCGGTACCGGTTCCGGCCTCCGGCCCGCCGTTGGGCGGGGTGGAGTTTGCAGCGCCAGACTCTGTGGCGGCCGCGCGTTCGGCGTCGTGCCGCATTTCGGAAGTGGAACGCACCCGTTCGCGGGTGCAACTGTACGTAAAGTAGAAAATGATGGACATGATGGCGCCATAAATAACCATCGTGTAAATCCACCCGCGATTGCTGCCCCCACCCAGGTAGGCCACCAGGCCCACGGTAATAAAGGAAAGCAATATCGAGACGCCGTGGTAGCCGATCATGCGCAGCAAGGTGAGTTCGCTACGCACTTGCGGGTCGCGCGAAATTAGGGTGCCGAGCGTGCCATACGGAATATTCGAGATCGTATACACCAGGTAGTAAATATTGATGACGATGGTGATCCACACGATCGTGGCCGTACTACTCATCCCGGTGGGGATCGCAAACACTGCTACGAGGGCGGCAAACATCGGCAAAATTGCCCATTTCACCCACGGGCGGGCTTTCCCTTCTTTCGTGCGGGTTTGATCAACCACGTAGCCCATGATGATATTTGTAATGGCGTCGAAAACCCGGGTGAAAATCAAGACGGTACCCAGCGCCGTTGCCGAAACTCCCACGTAGTCCGTGAAATAAAACATGGAGAAACTGGCGACGCTCACCGCTGAAAAGGCGGTGGCCGCATCCCCCATCCCGTACGCGAATTTTTCTTTAAAAGAGATGCTCTCCTGGGATTTTCCCATGGTGACCTTTCCTTATGCGCGGCCGGTACAAGTACGGGCGCCACTGCCCGCATTCCCTGGCCTTACGGGTACGACGCCGTACTCCGGGCAGGGGCGGGGCATATCCCGCAACCACTTTCGCGGCAGTGTGCAATGCCGGCCACCGCGCCTATATTCTTCCGGTACCCTACCGAACCTCCGCCCGTTTTCGTACCCCGGGGGTAGGAATTCGTACCCCGGGGGCGGGCCGCACCCCGCGGGCCGCGAACTCCTACTTACCGCGAACTCCGACTTACCGCGAACTCCGACTTACCGCGTCGATGGAGAAAACGCCGCAAATCCTGCGCGTAATCAACCAGTAAATATATGGGCTGTTAAAAGTAAAGGAGGGGCGGCTCGATCCGGACTCTCGAAAATCCATATCGCACCGCCCCTCGACGATAGGGATCACCCTCACCCGCTCACCTCAGGGAGTTAGATCAACCTACCGTTGTGTGCATACCCGCAGGTAACACCGGCTATCGGCGCATTTTTGGGAACAAAAAAGCGCCTGCGTGAAAGTGTACTTCCGACTTCCGGAAATCACAAGCTATTCAAGGGCAAATTGCTCACACGTCCACTTAGTTTCAACTTCCACTATTTTCCGACGGGTCCTGCAGGTCAAGAAAATGCGGCCCACGCAGGGATAACTCCTCTAACCAAAGGGGTCCCCACTGACTCCAAGGCAGTTTAGAAAGGTAATCGTTAGTGAAACGTAAATCATTTGAAACTTCGGTGATACAGAATTCAGGTATTCGTAAATTGACGACCGGGCTCATGCGTTCACATTCGGCCACAATCAATCCCGCGTTTTGCCCGCCAAAAACATCGAAGAGCCACCCGTCTTCGTCGTACCAAAGCGCGTAGCGATTTTTCAGCACGATATTGGTAGAGCGGCGCAAGATTTGGACGGCTACATCCAAATCAATCTCCTCTTCCATTTCGTATCTTTCCGCAGAAACTACGGGAGATTTCACGGCCACCGTGGCCTGGGTTTCCACCCCGCGCGCGAGCAAATGCGCAAGCGCGGCGCGTTCATAGCCGCCCGCGTAGTGCACTTCTTCCCGAAATTGCGGCATTTCTAATTCCGCTCCCGAAAAGCGCACGCGAATCCGCACCGCGTAGCCATCTTGCGCAAAGAGATAGGCTTGCACGATGGCCTGTGCGGCGCCGTGCGCAGCTACTTCCGGCGGCAATTCGCGCACATAGAACTTACGTTCATACTCAAAATTGAGGCAATCGCGATCCATCTCACTCATGCTCTCATCATATGTTTTCCGCGCGCAGTACGGCGGAAAAGTGGTGGCGAGTAGCGGGAAGCGGGTAAGGGCCGGAGCCGGCTAGTACTCCCCCACCAGCATTGCCACGGCCGGCGAGCAGCCCCGCGGCCGGCGAGTAGCGCCGCGCCAGGCAGATTCGGCGTCGCATTTTTGCGCCGAATGCGTGACGGATACCAAGAAAAAAGCGGGAAGCCGGGGCACACGAAGGAACTAGCATAGGTTCATGGCTAATCTTCCTTCCGGAGCGGACGTAGTAGTTGCGTCCCAAACACTTGGCGGCATTGTGCGCCGCACCCCACTGCAACTTTCGGAGCGCCTCTCGGAGATTCGTGGCCGGCAGATTCTGCTCAAGCGTGAAGATCTGCAGGTGGGGCGGAGCTATAAAGTGCGCGGGGCCTACAATTTCATTTCTTCGCTCGGGCCGGAAGAACGGGAAGCCGGTGTTATTTGCGCTTCGGCCGGTAACCATGCGCAGGGCGTGGCCTTTTCCTGCAATAAGCTAAAGATCCGCGGCAAGATTTACCTGCCTTCCACCACCCCGCGGCAAAAGCGGGACCGGATTGCCGATATTGGGGGCGGCTGGGCCGAACAGATTATTGGCGGTGCCACTTTCGATGAGGCAGCCGCCGCCGCGCTCACTGCCGCGCATGATACCGGCGCTACTTTCGTGCACCCCTTCGATGATCCACGCACGATTTGCGGCCAGGGCACCGTAATAAAAGAGGCCTTTGAGCAGTGCGTGCAAGAATACGACGCCGAACCGGTAGCCGTGATCGTCCCCGTGGGTGGCGGCGGCCTGCTGGCCGGCATCGGCACGTGGCTCCAGTCTTTCCACCCGAATGTGCGGGTGATCGGCGCTGAATCAGATGGTGCTATGTCTATGCAGGCAGCTTGGGATGCGGGCAAACCGGTCTCGCTACCCAATATTGATACGTTCGCGGACGGTACCGCGGTGGGCCGGGTTGGGGATATTACCTACCAAGTTTCCCGGCGCACGGTAGACCATTTGGTGCACGCCCCGGAAGGCGCGATCTGCACCGAAATGCTCGACCTCTACCAGGTGGAAGGGATTATTGCCGAACCTTCCGGCGCCCTGGCTTCCGCCGCCGCCCGCCGCTTCACCCCCGAGCTGGACGAACTGCCAGAAGGCCCGGTAATTTGCATCGTCTCCGGCGGTAATAATGACGTCTCCCGGTACGCCGATATTATCGAGCGTTCCATGGTGTACGAGGGCTTGCGCCACTACTTCCTGGTTACCTTCGCGCAAGAACCGGGCGCTTTGCGGCGCTTCCTAGATAAAGTGCTGGCCGACGGCGAAGATATTATCCAGTTCGAATACACCAAGAAGAACAATCGGGAAACCGGCCCGGCCCTGGTAGGTATTGATATTGCCCAGGCCAGTGATATTGATTCCCTCATGGACCGGATCGCCAAATCGGGACTGCAGATCGAAAAGCTCGAACCCAATTCCCCCACCTTCCAGTTCTTTATGTAGGGAAAGCAGCGGCGTCGCGTGCGCGCAAAGCTACACTGGAGTCCGAAGCTACGGCGTCGCCGCCAAGCACCGGCATCGCCACAGGGCACCGGCGGCGCCGCAATACTTCCGCGTCGCCACAAAACTATTGCGCGGTGGGGTAATTTCTACTACTAGAAAAATTGGAAAAATCCGCTACTACCGGTTTATCGGCAGAAAGGACGTCATGCGGTTCAAACGAGGTGTGGCCCGGCTTTATCGGGCTTTTTCCCGCTGGCATTTTGCGCATGAACCTCTTCCCGAAAAAGTCATCGGGATTGGGATGCCGCATTCTTCCATGTGGGATGGCTGGTTCAATGTCATGATTTTCTGGCATGAGGGCCGCAACATGAAGTTCCTGATCAAAAAGTCTTTGCTCGATAAGCCCGTACTGGGCAGTATTATCCGCTGGGCCGGCGGGATTCCGGTAGATCGTAGCCACCCCAATGGGCTAGTGGGATCCATTGTGGAAGAAGCGGAAGCCGATCCCCAGTTCACCTTGGTATTAGCGCCGGAAGGCACCCGCAAAAATGTGCCGTACCTGAAGTCGGGTTTTTACCGGATCGCCTTGGAAACTCGCATTCCGCTCGTCCTCGGCTATGTGGATAAAGAGAATAAAACCTACGGCTGGTGGAAGCACATGTATGTTTCCGGAGATATCGAAGCCGATATGGATATCTTGCGCGATTTCTATTCCGAAAAAGTGGGCGTGAAGAACAATAAAACTATTGTTCCGCGCCTGCGCGCCGAAGACGATCCGGCCGCCCGCGAACACTTGCTCAGCAATGTAGACCTCGCCGCAACTCGGGCCTATGCCGTGCGCATGAACCGGGAGACCGGCGGCGTCGGCATTACCGAATAGCGCGAAGCAGGTTGCGGATTACCTCCGGTCCGGCCACGCCCAGGGCATCGTGCTGGTAGGTATTCGTAACAATGGGTTGCAAACCGTTAATTTCTCGGGCTGTGCGCATGGACAGCTCGAAAGGCACGTACATATCGTCATAGAACACGTAGGCCGCTACCGGCACCTGGTTTTCGGCTAGCTGTTCGCGGTTGTACAGATCGCGCCAACTGGTGCGGAAAGCGAGCTGTTCTACCGCGCCGGCCGCGGCCCGCAAAGCCGGATCTTCTTGGAACTGCCAGGGGTACACCATTTCCCCGGTAAAGCGGAAACCGTAGCCGGCCTTCCGTAAATCGTGTTCGCCAGATCCGCCCGCTTCCCGGGCCGGCAGTTGGAACTCTGGGAATTCGGAGCGAATCCGGTGGGCGCTATATGCCAGCGCACCTTTCTCGCTTTGCCCGTAAATCGCTTCTTGCAAAATCGCGTAGAGCGGTGCCGTTGCTGAACTAAGCGCCGCGCCCACCCGTTGCAGGAATTCGGGCCGCAAACGGCGCTCCCCACGGAACGTAAAAATAGGATCTTCCAGCAGGTAGTGCAGGTGTTCCAAACCCCAGGAATAACCGAGCTTCAAACCGAGCTGCCGGAACCGGGCCGGGGTGAGCCGTTCCCCGCTCGGCAAAGTTTCTTCCACATCCGCCAGGTGGGTAGCAAGGTACCACGCGGTTTCTTCGTCTTGCGGATAGCGGGTAAAGAACTGCCGGTTGCGTTCGGAAAGGCGCCGGTAGGTACGCCGGTACACCTCATCGGGACCTTCCTGGATGGAAGGCAAACCACCGGTCAGGAAAACCTCGCGCAAACCGCTGGGAGCCTGAGAAAGATAACAGACGGCGGTAAAGCCCCCAAAACTTTGCCCGAGTACGGACCACGGTTCATCGTCTTGCAAATAGGTGCGCATGGCTTCGGCGTCGCGCACGATCGAATCCTGGCGGAAGCAGGTAAGCACTTCCGCCTGACCTTCCGCGTTCCCCATCACGCTCAAAGTGCGAGCATCAAGCGGGAAGGAGTTGCCGGTGCCACGCTCATCGAGAAGTACGAGGCGATAGTTCTTGAGCACCTCGTCCATCCACCCAGAAAACACGCGTGGGCGCGGGGCCGCAAACCCGGGGCCGCCTTCCAAGTAGACCAGGCGGGGTTTGTCCTCACAACCTGCGCGTACGATCTCGCGCGCAAATACGTTAATCGTCTTCGGTACGTAATCTAGTTCCGCGTTATGCGGCAAACCGTTCAGGGCGCCAAAGTAATCAAGCGGAACTTGTATCCAGTGTTCATAAACCGTATGCCCGGTAATGTGCGAAGAAACCGTCGTCATAACGCCAGGCTACCCGGAAACCTGAAAGAATAGTGCCATGAGTACGATTCCGGTTTTTCCTCTCAATTCAGGCACTACGATCCCCGCTTTTGGGCTCGGTACCTACAAAATGGATGATACGACGGCGGAGTTTGCCGTCAACGAAGCCCTGCAAATGGGCTATCGGCACATCGACACCGCGCAGATGTACCACAATGAAGAAGCGGTAGGCCGCGGCATCAAAAAATCGGGGATTGCGCGGGAAGATATTTTCCTCACCACCAAGCTAGACAATATGAACCATGCGCCCGCCGATGTGCGGCGCACCTTCGAAGAATCCTTGCGCAAACTACAAACCGATTACGTGGATCTTTTCCTGATCCACTGGCCGATGCTCACCGGCGACTACATCGATACCTGGAAAACCTTCGAAGAATTGCAGGCCTCCGGCCGAGCCAAAGCCATCGGGGTTTCCAATTTCGAAATCCACCATTTGCAGGCGCTACGCAATAACACCGAAACGGTGCCGGCGGTGAACCAAATCGAATTGCATCCCTATTTCCAAAACACGGAAGTAGCGCAGTATTGCGCGGATGCGGGGATTCGCGTGCAGGCCTGGGCACCGATCGCGAAAGGCAAGGTGGTAGACGATCTGCTCCTGCAAAACCTGGCCGCCCGAAAAGGTTGCACGCCGGTACAACTGGTTTTGGCCTGGCACCTGGCAAATTATCGGATTATTTTCCCGAAGGCTTCCTCGGTGGCACACCTGGAAGAAAACCTGCGCGCGCTAGACGTAAAACTGCTACAAGAGGACGTCACGGAAATTAACGACCTCGACCAGTTCGAAGACGGGCGCACCGGCATGCACCCGGATACCATGAAGCGCCGCGGGGAGTAGCCGACTGGAGTAGCGGTTTGCGTAACGCGGCAAAGGTTTCACCGCGCGTGGAGCAGCAGGCTACGTAACGCGGCCGACGTCGGTAGCGCGCGGCCCCGCCGTCGCGCAACGTGCGCCTTAGCTGAATACGGAAAGCGCTACCTGCACGGCACGGGTGAGTGGTTCTTCATCGCACCAGGCGAGAACCGGGTGCAAGGTAACCGCGGGTTCGATAAGGGAGCGCACTTCTAAACCGTACCGGCGGTAGTGGTTCCGTACCGCAGAGGCAGGCTCCACGGCGGCCCAATTATTTGCTTCCACCATGGCGAACTGGGTGTAAAGCGAATCCGCTTCGATCCGCGGGCGCACCACAAGGCCGCGTTCGGCTAGGGCGGCGTCGAGTTTGGCGCGGGCCGCCATTTGGGTATTGAGTAAACAAAGGGGAAGCCGGCCCAGATCTTTCCCGGTAATGGCCGGCAAAGTGAGTCCTACCGGATTTGCTTCCGTAATGCGCCCGGCCTCGCAGGCAGTGCTTTCCAATCCTGCTCCGGCAAAACAGGCCGGGCTGGCGATCACCACCAACCGATCTTCGTGCAGGGGAGCGGTACGCAAACCGGTGTAGTCATCATGTTCGGGCAAGACGATAGCGGCATCTAACTCGCGATGGTGGAGAGCGTTGAGCAGCCAATCGGTAGTGCCCATGGCAATTTCTACCCGCACCCGCGGGTAGGCGCGCGTAATTCGGGAAGCCGGTTGGGTAGAAAGCGCCCCGGCCCACGGAATCACGCCCAGCCGCACCCGTATCCGCGATTCGTGCGCATCGGGTTGGGCCATTTCGCGGAGTTCATCTACCAGGTTCAAGATTTTTTCGGCAAAAGGTAGCAGGAGCCGACCATCGGCAGTTAGCTCACTGGTTTGTTTGCCGCGATCTACGAGACGTACCCCCAGTTCGTTTTCGAGCTTTTTGATCGCCTCCGAAAAGGCGGAAGGGGAGATGAAAGACTGTTCGGCGGCCCGGCCAAAATTCTTTTCCCGGGCTAGGGCAACAAAATATTCGAGCTGCGATAACTGCATCTGGGCGCTCCTTACCTCCTTCCGGCCTCACTGGGCACCGATGTTCCCTAAGTTTAGACGGAAGGTGGGCGCGCCCGGAGTCATCATTACCATCGCATATATGCCGAGCGCGCCCACTAAATTACAGGTCAATTTTTAGGTTTTGATAGTCGATTGACTATTTCTTGGAAGCGTAAGACTTAGCCCCGGTACCGGCGTAATGGCCACCTTCCACAATGAGGTACTCATCGCGGATCTTCTTGCCGGCGAAGAAATCTTCAAGGATTTCGCGCGTACCAGCCGCATACCGGGTCTGCGCCGAAAGGGAAGCGCCGGAGGTATGGGTGGTCATACCATTGTGGGGCATGGTCCGCCACGGGTGGTCGGCCGGTGCTGGCTGCGGGAACCAGACGTCACCCGCGTAGCCGGCAAGCTGGCCAGATTCCAGCGCCCGCACAATTGCGTCCCTATCCGCGATCGCGCCGCGGGCCGGGTTCACAATGTAGGCACCGCGCCGCATGGTGCTGAGAAGTTCGTCGTTGAACAAACCACGCGTCTCATCCGTAAGCGGCGAGTGGATCGTTAGTACGTCTACGTTCTTCACCAGTTCCTGCACCGTGGGGTAGTAGGTGAGGTGGTACTTTTCCTCGTATTCGGCAGGGAGGCGGTAGCGGTCGTTGTAGCTGAGTTTGACGCCGAACGGGGCGAGGCGCTCGAGCACCGCGCGGCCAATACGGCCGGCCGCGAAGACGCCTACATCCATGCCTTCCAGGTCGTAGGACCGGGCAACGGCGTCGGCAATATTCCAGCCGCCATTGCGCGAAATATCGTGCTGATGGATGTAGTCACGCACCAGTGCGAGCACCATCATTACCGTGTGTTCCGCAACGGAAATCGAGTTCGAGTAGGTAACTTCCGCCACGGTAATGCCGGCCTCGTTAGCCGCGGCAAGATCCGTGTGATCGGAACCCACACCGGCGGTGACTACAAGCTTTAGGTTCTTGGCCTTCGCGATCAGATCGCGGGTGAGGTAGGCCGGCCAGAACGGCTGCGAGATCACGATATCGGCGTCCGGCAGTTCCTTCTGGAACACCGAATCCGGGCCTTCCTTATCGGAAGTGACCACCACTTCATGGCCTTCCGATTCCAGCCATTTTTTGAGGCCGAGGTTGCCGGATACCGATCCGAGCAGCTCGCCAGGCTGGAAATCAATTGCCGAAGGGGTGGGGGCAGTTTGTCCGCCTGCGTATCCCGTGATTTCGGGAATGGAGTCACGTGCATATTGGGTAGGCATCCCGTCTTCTGGATCCGGGAACAATACCATTAGTACCTTAGCCATGTTTGTCGCTCCTTTGCTCAAACGTTCAACAGTGACTTAAGTCCTAAGGTACCTGGGGTTTTATGGGAGGTAAATAAGGAGTTGCCTCATGTTCGTCCGGTTCTACCGAAGGTCATTATCCTGCCGCGACTGCGCTGCCATTCTGCCACTATCTGCGGCGCTACCTGCTTATACTTGGCCTCTACCCAGTTGCTACCAGGGCCGCCACCCGCGGCGCTACCAGGGCCACCACCGGGGCGCAATCCGCCTATCCTGCCTACCCCCGCCAGATTTTTGCCGCCTCACCGGCCGGAACAGTGCACCTCTCCTAAGACAGCCGCGCTATTACCCGCACCTTCGCGTTACGATTGACTCCAACTCGCACCATCTGTGCGAGTGGGTGCGCGATGCCCGAAAAATCGCGATACGTTATTTGGAGGATCATGAATTTCGCATACACGATTGCGGGGTCGGAAGCGACTGGGGGAGCCGGCTTTCAGGTTGATTTGAAAACTTTCCAACAGCTCGGCGTGTACGGGGCTGGGGCTTTAACCTGCATTGTCTCCTTCGATCCCGATAACGACTGGAACCACAAGTTCGTACCAATCCCGGCAGATATTATTCGCGATCAAATGCGGGCGGCGCTTGCCACGCACGATATTCGCACCACGAAAGTGGCTATGCTCGGCCATCCCGCCACCATCGACGCGGTGGAGGAAGGTCTGCGCAGCCAAGAGTGGGACAACATCGTGGTTGATCCGGTATTGATTTGCAAGGGGCAAGAACCCGGCCAAGCGCTCGATACCGATAATGCCTTGCGGGAAAAGATTTTGCCGCTCGCTACAGTTACGACGCCGAACAACTTCGAGGCCCGCACCCTTTCCGGCCTCGATTCTCTCGAGACCGTGGATGACCTCGTAGAAGCGGCGAAGCGGATTTCCGATTTGGGCCCCAAGTATGTGGTAGTCAAGGGCGGTATCGATTTTCCGGGCGAAGACGCCGTAGATGTGCTCTGGGATGGTTCCAATGCGGAAATCTACTCGGTTCCCAAGATTGGGGAAGAGCGCGTTTCCGGAGCTGGTTGCACGCTGGCCGCGGCTATTACCGCGGAACTGGCCAAGGGGTCCGAGATTCGCAATGCGGTGCAGGTAGCGAAAGATATGGTGACGGCCGGGATCCGTTCCCGGGTTGAAGCCAACACTCCGTTTACGACTGTTTGGCAGGGCGCTTACTCCCAGCAACTGTAAAGCACCGCGGCCGCAAAAGCGGCCGCAAAAACTGGGGAGAAAAATCCGGCTATTTTAACTGGCACTACAGTAAGATGACGGATTAAGGAGCACGCGGGTCAAACCATTACCGCAAAGCATACGGGCCCTCAATTGAGATCCCGTACTCGCGTGCTCCCCCCTGTTTTCCACGCCGCCTTCCGCTAGCGGCGGGGCTTTGCACGGCGTCGCTATTTTTACTTCGAGCCGCGGCGTGCAAAGATAAAACCGTGAGTACCAATCCTTATCTTGCGCCGTCTTTGGTCTTTTTGCGTTCCCATCTGAAAAATGCGGATGTTTCTAAGCCGGCACAGCGCTACCGGTATTTTCATTGTTTACGCGTGGCCGCCATTGGGCGGGCCGTGGCCGAAAATGAGGGGCTAGATCCCGATAAGTTGGAAATTGCGTGCCTGCTCCACGATATTGGCAAGTTTGATTCCACCCGGCCGGTAGATCACGGGCGGGAAGGCGCGAAAATTGTGCGGCCCTTCCTGCAAAGCTTGGGAATGGCCGCCGCGGATGTGGAGGAAATCTGCCAGGGGATTGCGATGCACACGGATGGCAGGTGGAATTACCCGGCTGATTCACCCGATTATGAGAACGGCGTCGTCGATTACCCCCAGGAACCCAGCGTGCTAGCGCGTTCCGTAGGGGATTGCGATAATATTGACCGCTACTCCGTGTACCGGATTTACGACACCCTCAATTACCACAATTTCGCGCAGTTGAAACTGCCCGCGCAACTCGACTTTGTGGAACGTTACCGCCGGCGGATCGCGCGGGAACGGAATTATCAGTGCGCCACGCGTTCGGCGCAGCGGCTGTGGATTGAATCTTTAGAACGGCAGGAACACTTTTTCGCGCAACTTGCCATGCAGGTGGGTAGCGCTCTACCCTATGAACACATCCGGAAAGCGGAGAAGAAAAAGCGGGGCCACAACAAGCACAAATAAGTTCGGTGAGCCTGACCTTTCCGCGTCATACCGCGGGTTAGTGGAGCCTTTCCTACCTGGAATCTTTCCAGAAAAGCGGCAACACTGGGCGTATGAGCGAACAATTGGCGTGGAAATGTACAACTTGTAGTCAGCTGCCGGGCCCGCAACGCACCAAGGTGGAAATACCGGTGCCAGCGGTAGCTACGGCAGGAGCCCCACAAACCGTGGCGGGAACTTTGACGGCGGAAAGCGTGGCCGCAACTGCCCCGCAAACCGCACTGGCACCGGAAAGCGCGCCGGCTAGCGCACCAGAAACCGCTGCACCGCAAGTAACGGATGCGGCTTCGCAAGCGGTGGATGTAGCTTCGCAAGCGGTGGATGTAGCTTCGCAAGCGGCTGCTAGCGCACCGGAAACCTTGGACGGCGCGCACGAAAAAATGAATCGTTTGCGCGCGGGCGTGCTCGGCGCCAATGACGGTATCGTTTCCACCGCGGCGGTGGTGCTTGGTGTGGCCGGTGCTTCTTCTTCCCCGCAGGCGATCATTATTGCGGGCATGGCAAGCCTGGTGGGCGGCGCGATTTCGATGGCGCTGGGAGAATACGTTTCGGTGGCGGCCCAGCTTGATTCGGAGAAAGCGGCCCTGCGCCGGCTCGGCCGCGAACCTCATCCCGGCGAACTAGTTTCGCCAATGGGTGCGGCCATTGCCTCTTTCCTTTCCTTCGTGGTGGGGGCGTTGATTCCTCTGCTCGCGGTGGCTTTGCCGCCGGTGGCGTGGCGGGTACCGGCCGCTTTTATTGCCACTCTGATTGCGTTGGCAATTACCGGTTACGTTTCCGCGCGCATTGGCGACGCCGATCCGAAACGCGCCACCTTGCGCGTGGTAATTGGCGGCTTCCTGGGGCTGGGTGCCACCTTCCTCATTGGCCATTTGTTCGGCATGATCGTGAGCTAACTGGGCCCCATAAGCTTGCTGGCACCGGCACCCACGCTGACTCCAGCACCCACGCTGGCTCCAGCACCCACGCCGTCACCGGCCACGTAACCGCTGGCACCAGCACCGGCATTCCAACAGAAACCAGAGAAACCAACCTGCTACCAGCTTCTACACTTGCATATGCACGCTCAGTTTTAGCTCACGCCGAGAAGCGAGTAGCTTAGCGCCTGGTTCATCGGACCAGTTACGGATCAGCCCAGTTGTGAGATGGACAGGTTACCGAACGGCCCGTTAGCGCCCCTGGCCCATCCACACCTTGCCGCAAGCTTTAAACAGCCGGGGGCGGTACTCGTAAACGCAAATCTCACGCGCTACGAATACCGTCCCCGCAGTTTATGTATTTATTGCCCGCACCTACCCGGAAATGCCCGAACTAGCCCGAACTACGCCCAAACTACTTCCGATCGGCGGCCCGCTTGCCGCCCGTCGCGTTGCCTTCCGAAGCTTCGGGAGTAACCGCAGCCGGCGTTTCTTCTGCTGCGGTTTCGGCGGCCGGTGCGCCCGCTTCGGCGTGTTCGCCGTGCGCGGCCTCCGTAGCTTCTGTAGCTTCTGTAGCTTCTGTAGCTTCCGCGGCGGAAGGCGCGGTGGCCGGCGTTGCCGTAGCTTCCGGCGCGCTGGGGGAGCTGGCAGGAACCGGGTTATCGACGTCGGCCCAGTAGGATTCCGCCCACGGATCTTCTACCGGCTGGCTACGCTTCCACAGGTAGTAGACGGCTACACCCAGCCCGCCTACCAGCGCTACGGTACCGAATAGCTTGCGCCCCCGACCGCGTTTCTTCGCTGCCTTTTCCGGAGTCTGCAATTCTTTCGACGCCGAACGTCCTACCGATTTTGCCGTTTCGCTCAATGTACCCTCCGATTCACGGGCGGCGTCTGCCGCTGCCTGCCACGCGCGTTGTGCACGCGGAATGTAATCTGTCTTAACTCTATCCGCCAGATCGGTACTGGCATCTCGCGCCGACTCCACATACGGACGCGCCTTCGCGGCCGCCGCCGTAGCGTAGGGACGCAAGCGCTGCGCCGTCGTATCCACGTAGGGCCGTACTTTTTCTGCCAATTCTTGGGCACGCGGAGCCGCCCACTCATAGCCCTGCTTCGCATAATCTTGCAAGATCGTGCTGGCCGCATGTGCATATTCTTGAATATCGGCCGCCGCTTTTTGTGCGTGCCGGTCGAGCCGCTTGGCATGCAAGTGGCCTTTCACTTGCGCCTTTTCCGCTACGCGCTCCGCCTCGCGCCCCAGTGCCTCAATCCGATCCAAAATCTGATCCACTTCCTGTTGCGCTTTCTGTTGCGCCTTTGCCGCCTTCTTGCCGGCCCGAGATTTACCACACCCCATGGTGAGACCCCCTCTTCTCTGCCCGGCGGATTGCCCGCAGGACTATCGCTCCCTATTCTTTCACCAATCTTTGTTCTAGTGTCCTCGACCTCACGTTCAAGAGCAACTTTCACAATCGGCCAATTCACATGATGCACACCGAATGGGGTCGGTATGCGATGATATACGCCATGAACGCAGTTTTTCATACGAGTGCCGGCGATATTGCCGTTGAACTATTCCCGGAAGATGCTCCGGAAACCGTCGCGAACTTTACGGAACTCGCGCAAGGAACCCGGACGTGGACGAACCCGCGTACCGGAGAAGAATCTACCGATCCGCTCTATAACGGTACGATTTTCCATCGCGTGATCTCCGGTTTCATGATTCAAGGTGGGGATCCCCTCGGTAACGGTACCGGTGGGCCCGGTTATACGTTCGACGACGAAATCTCTCCGAACCGTACCTTCGAACAGCCGTATGTTTTGGCCATGGCAAATGCGGGCACGCGGATGGGCCGGGGCACCAATGGCTCCCAGTTCTTCATTACCGTGGCTCCGACCCCGTGGTTGCAGGGCAAGCACACTATTTTCGGCCAGGTAACCGACGCAGCTTCGCAGGCGGTAGTAGACCAGATTGCTGAAGTGGCAACCGGTAACAATGATCGCCCGCTCCAAGACGTAGTTATCGAATCCGTCGAAATCGTAAACGGGTAACGCGCGTAGGATCCGCCTCGGAAAAGGCGCGGCCCACTATTCCACCTGCCTACCGGTCTACCGGCTTACCATTTTGGGAGCCGGCCGGTAAGCCAACCTACCGGTCCGCCGGGTGAATAATCCGAGACCACAAAATCTGAGGGCAACTACAGAAGACAGATGAGAGGAAATCTCGGCATGCAAGAAACCGTGCGCCGGAAAACGTGGCGGCCTTGGCTGACCATTACGTTAATAGCCGCGAATGTGCTCGTATACGTGATGGAAATGGTGTGGTCCAATGCGAGCCAGGCCTTGCTTTTTGCGCCGGGTATTGCGCAAATTGAGCCTTACCGGTTCCTCTCATCGGCCTTCACCCATTCGGGGTTCTGGCACCTCGTGCTCAATATGTATGCCCTATGGCTAGTGGGCATGTGGCTAGAACGCATGATCGGCCGCTGGCGGTTCGCCTGCATATATTTGCTCTCGGCAATTGCTGGCAATATCTTCGTGTTGCTCGTAGCTACCCCGGGAGAGATGAGTTGGTGGACGGGCGTGGTAGGTGCTTCCGGGGCCGTCTTCGGGCTTTTCGGGGCGCTCTTTGTAGCGCAGCGTAGTTTCGGCCGGCGGGACACCCAGCTGGTTGTGGTGATCGCAATCAATTTGATCGTTGGGTTCATTCCCGGCATGAATATCTCGTGGCAGTCCCACGTGGGTGGGCTAATTGCGGGAGCGGTGCTTATGGCCGCCACTTTGCGGCCGCTCAAGCGCGGCCGGAGGGCTAGCGCCATCCGCGATATTGCCGTATATCTGCTCGTGTTGGGAATCTACGCAGCTCTAATTTGGTATGGCTACCGGTAGTTACTATCGGTATAGCTTTGCTGCCGGTGTTTTTACTGCGGTGCAGTGTTTTTACTGCCGGTGGTTTTACTGCCGACGGTTTCACCGATCTGTAACCGCTAGGAAAACAAGAATATGAAGCGTGCGCCGCGCAGGGATCTTCCTTGCGCGGCGTTTCCACACGCGGCGTTTCCACCGAATAGCTGGTTCATTTCCACCGAATAGCAGGTTCTCGCAGAAAGCTGATTCCCGCAGGTGGCGGATTCTCGCAGATGGCGGCTTTATAGGCAAA
Source organism: Actinobaculum suis (assembly GCF_900618115.1). NCBI lineage: Bacteria > Bacillati > Actinomycetota > Actinomycetes > Actinomycetales > Actinomycetaceae > Actinobaculum > Actinobaculum suis. Next base: position 131,586 of record NZ_UYIO01000001.1, on the reverse strand, counting down.
TTCCTTCCACAGTTATCGAACTCGAGTTCGAGTTACATCCATGTAATTATCCACAGCCTTATTCACACCTGGGGATAACTACATCGCTGTAATTCGCACACAGGTTCGAATTCGGTGGATAGTTGCAGCTACCTCGGCCGTGCTTCCGAAGCCGTTTTTTGGCGTGTTTACGCACAAAAAGCCGCCCGGGCGTTCAAGATCTGCCCGGACGGCTTGGTAGCGCACTAGCAGTGCACCAAATATGTAGTTGTGGATAAATAATGCCCGGGCGAGATTATCGCCGCTGCCGGGCCTACGCCCTAATCGCCGAGGCTGGTGCCAACATTGCGGGCAGCTTCGACCCAGGGATGATCCACGGGGACGAGCTTATCTTTCCCGGCCACTTCAGCCAGAGGTACCGGCACGGCCTCTCCATTGCGGGAAGCAATCATTACTCCGAAATTACCTTCCGCCACTGCATTGGCTCCAGCTCCGCCCAGGAGGGTACCCAAAAGCCGGTCTTGCTGATCGGGTATACCGCCGCGCTGCACGTAGCCGAGCACCGTCACGCGGGCTTCCAAACCGGTAGCGGCTTCCAACTGTTCGGCTACCCGGAAGCTCGAATCGCGTTCATTGGCCTCGATCGTGCGCCGATGTTCCTTCGCCGCTTGCTTTGCTTCCGCATTCTTCGCGTGGGTAACCAGTTCGTTTGCGGCGGCAAGCCGGCGGGCCACTTCCACATTGTGGGCGCCTTCCGCCACGGCAACAACGGAGAAAGGCCGGCCGTGATCGGCCCGGCGTTGGATATACTCCGCGCACTTTTCGATCGTGTACGGGATTTCCGGGATGAGAATAATATCTGCACCCCCGGCAATGCCGGCCCCCAGAGTTAGCCAGCCGGCGCGGTGGCCCATTATTTCCACCACGATAATGCGGTGGTGGGAGTGGGCGGTGGAATGCAGGCGATCAATCGCTTCCGTAGCAATACCTAGGGCTGTGGAAAACCCGAAGCTGGTATCGGTATGCATGATGTCGTTATCGATCGTCTTGGGGAGGTGAATTACCGGTAGCCCGGCATCAACTAAACGCTTCGCGTTTTTGGCGGTGCCACCCCCACCAATCATGACGAGCGCATCGAGCTCATCTTTTTCAAAGTTCTCTTTGATTTGCGGGATTGCGTTGAAGGTACCACCTTCGCCGTCGGGAAACTTGTGCACTTTATCCCGCGAAGTGCCAAGCATGGTGCCACCCATGGTCAAAATTCCGGCGAGGTCTTCGCTACCTAGGCCTTGGAAATTATTGCGTACCAGGCCCGTGATGCCGTTACGGAACCCGATTAGTTCCATACCGTAACGGCCAATTGCCGTTTTCCCGAAGCCGCGGATAGCTGCATTCAGCCCGGGAGAATCACCACCGGCAGTGAGAATACCGACGCGCTTCTTCTTCGACATATCACTTCTCCTCATGGTGGGGATTGCGGATATGACCAGCCTACTCCACGCGGTCTACTCACGAGGCCCGTGCCGGGCCGATGAAAAACTGTTCTCCCCGCAAGCCGCACGTCTTCCGCCATATACCTCACTCACTTCCCTGTATAGGCTTTCTTTTGGCAGATTCAAAAACATCAATGCACGCGGTTTTGGCGTTATCTCAGTTTGACACCTCTGTGGTCTGTTTAATTGATAGCGCTCACTGCGCCAGTAGTTCCATATATTTACTGAATATTCACTGGCGTATAAGACGAAGGGCCCGACCCCCGGAAAGTGGACATGGGGGTGGTGTTTATGCTGCAAGGTCAAGTGTAGCTGACGCGTGTTTTTCGAAGGTGTCTGGGGCCTGGTAATTGCACCAGGTGTGCAATCGTTTCGTGTTATACCGAGTACACCACGCAAAGACCTGCCGGCGGCAGGAGAGCATGTTGGGGAAAACCTTCGCATTTTTGAGAACTTCTCGTTTGAGCGTTGCATTAAATGACTCTGCCAGCGCGTTATCGGCACTACTGCCTACAGCTCCCATGGATTGTTGTACTCCCAACTGGCGGCATGTTTCTTGAAATACAGAGGAGGTGTATACACTGCCGTGATCAGAATGGAAAATCGTTCCACGCAAGGATCCTCGCTGGTCTGCGGCCATCAGTAATGCCTCTCGGGCGAGTTCAACACGCATGTGATCTGCAATCGCAAAACCGACCAGTTTCCGGGAGAAACAGTCAATCACAGTAGCCAGATACATATTCTTTTGCCCGGCAAGGGGAAGATATGTAATGTCCCCGACAAGCTTGTCGTTAGGCCTGGCCGCGGTGAAATCACGCTCGAGAAGATCATCAAAGACCCGCTTATGTGGATCACTGACAGTAGTGCGAACACGACGTTTTTTCGTAAAACCTGCCAACCCGAGAGCTTTCATCACCCGTGCTACGCGTTTGTGATTTACCGGCTGGTCCGGGGTCTGCGCAGTAAGCAACGCGGCTATACGTTTAGCACCATACAAGCCACCTTCCGCCTCGAAAGCGATCCGAATTCGCTCCCCTAGCAGCCCGTCAGCGTATACCTGTTGCTCGCGCCGGGCCGCATTTGCGGCCCACTTGTAATAGGAAGAACGCCTTACTTTCAGTACGGTACACATCCGCTTGACTGAGAACTCAGTACGGTGGTCCTCGATGAACTTGAAGCGGATCACAAGCCCATCTCCTTCGCGAAATACTGCGCCGCCTTGCGCAAAATATCGCGTTCTTCTTTCAAAAGCGCGTTTTCCTTTTCGAGTTGTCGGATTCTCTCTGCTTCAGATAAGACCCGCGCCGCCTCTGCTTCTTTGCGCCGCCTGGCCCGCACCCCGGTGCCAAACTGGTTTACCCAGTTTTGCAGCGAATTACGATTAATTCCCAGATCAGAAGCAACCTGCGCCATTGAAGCCTCGCTGGACTCGTACGCGGCTACCGCGTCTTTCTTGAACTGCGCGGAATATGTTTTACGGGACATGGTAGAAGACTACCTTTCTCCGGCTGAACGCCGGGGCTAGCCTATGTCCACCAACAGGGGGTCAGGTCCGAATTTCCGTGACGCCAAGCATCGTCATCTGAATAATATACAAGAGGTAACCGATCTCGAGGTAGTTCCACGAATTCATATACCCGCTGAGTTGCCACCAGTTTCCCGTTGGTTCATTGGACGTAGTGGCTGAGCATTGTAGGGGCGATACAGACTCGATCCTAAATGCTGGAAACGGCATTTTTGAGATTCGTTCGATACGCTCACTGAGCAATTGAGCGTCATACACTGTTGGTAGATTGACTTCAAGGGTAAACGGAGACTGCCTAGAAGCAGGAGGAGATGGTAAATGCCGAAAGACTTGCCTCGGTTGTACCTTCCCCTGCCCCTCCGGAAAACGTAGAGATACGGTATGGAGATCAAACTCCCCAAGAAAAACCAGTGACTGACATGCCCAGTAAACAAGCGGGACAAGGGCCCGAGGATGCTTATGTGCGATAGTTGCCGACAGTGTGACAGTAGTTTCTAGGGAATCTCCGTGTACGTGATCGAAAGTAGCATCATGAAAAGCCCACGAAAACTCGTTACTTGGATCTAACTGTGGATCATATCCAAGGTCGGCAGAAAGCGATCGAAAAAATTCCCGAATATCAGGCATGTCTAACCGTTCTGCTGTCACAAACATGCCACACCGTTGCGGTCGCTGTTGCGCGTTTGACCCAACTTCCGTTGCTATGGCTCCACAGTTCTGATGTTGTTCTCAGCTTTGGAGCCGAACCCCATTTCAACTCCCATGTCGCATGCCCCGAAGCCTGGCTACCAGATTTATGTGGCCAGTGAGCCGTAACTTTTCCAACAAATGTGTTTGCCCGCAGTGCAAAAGCGCTTTTTCTATCAGCACCAAGAAGGCTACTGCCAGCTAGGGCATGAGACCGTACCGGACTATCATCTAAATTCCCAACATACGAGTCCTGCCCTGTTTCGATGCTCGGATCTATAGGATTCCCGTTAGTTGCCGCGTAGGCAGGTACTCCCGTTGAAAACAGAAAGAAAAGAATGACAGCTACCACGCCGGAGCATGTCTTCTTCGACAACAACGTGACTGTCTCCTAAATCACACTAAAGCGATGGTGCATGCCTAGTCCTTCCTGATTCCTAGCGTCAATGGATAACGTGCATGTTAAATTCCTCGTTTGATTCAAGCTTTTTACAGGAGGCAGACCGAGCCCTCTGTCCAGTCGACACGCCGCTAGAAATTCAATCACCCTACCCGAGCGAATCATGCTTAGCCGACCTGCCATTCCGCCGGCGATTTACGTCCAACGCGGAGATGCGATGAGCGGGCAGGGTTTATACAGCGCCATCAGGTTATTGAAGTCGTGGGTAGGGAAATCGTAGTGGTGGTTACGCTGGTTAAGTGTTGATGATTTCAAATATTTTTCTGACGATTTCCCAGTTTCGTGTTTTGCGTGGCCGGTCGTTGAGTTCTTCGACTACGGCGTCGAGGTAGTACTCGGAGTAGAAGGATCGTGAATCTGGTGTCGCGCTCTATGAGAGTACCGATCGTGCTTTGGTTACCTGCTTATTATCCGAGAAAGTACGCGTGAGCCACGCAGATATTTGTTCCGGGCCCTGGGTGTTTAGCGAGTTTGTATGCGCTCAGCTCCGCTTAGATAGCAGGCGTGCAGTGGTACAGGTTATGGCATGTGCCACGGCACCGATCAATACTTGACGCTTCAGAACCTGGCCGGTACAGAAAACCGCTACCGCAAGGCAGGTGGCGAAAATCTACTACCGCCACCCCATGGTCATGAGGAAGCCAACGATGAGCACACCGAAACCAATGAAGAGATTTCCTTGCCCGATCCCGGGAATGGGGAATGCCAGGCCGGAAACGTAGGCCACCACAATAAAGATCAGGCCTACGATCATTAGTGTGCACATTACCGGCGCCCACCAGCTGGGCGAACGGCGCTTTCCGCGCGGTACCTTTGGCTCGCTCGCAGCTTCTTTTTCAGCTTGCGCCCGCTTTTCTTGATCCGCTTTGGTACCCGGGCGGCGCTTTTCGGAAGCACGCACAGTACGACGATGGCGAGTCTTCGAACGACGGCGAGTTTCCGTCACCTCACCTTGCTCATCAACAGCCTCTGTAGCAGGTGTGGAGAGCTCGCTATCGAGATCGTCAGTTCTTGCCATCGTATCCCTTTCCCATCCTGGCCTTAGAGCTACTCGGACTAGCTTAGCTAAAGTGGCGGTTTTCCACACTTTCTATGCAGACTTCCACCTTCGTGGCTTTGCGCACAGCCGCGAGATACTCTGGTGCAAGCTATGGTGCCAACTATCCGGCTGCCTCGCCATCACCCCGCCTCGCCGGCGCAGAACCACGCCGCCGCCTCACCATAACGCCATGTCACCACACCGCCATGTCACCACACCGCTATGCCGCGAGCTCACCGCCCCGCCACCGCGGAAGCGCACCCCGCTTCCTCGCTATCGCACGTCACCACCGCACCCCGCCACCGTGTTAAGCCGGAAAACGCCGCTTTGGCGTTATCTGCCGCAAAGTCCCGTTTTGCCGTTATTTTGCGTTACATGGGCTGCTTTAGGCGAAATGCGCGCGTCATTACTGCACCCGCTAATTTACAAGGTCTATCCTGAGCAAAGTTATCTCAGATTGGAGTCTCATGTCGGGAAGAAATAACGCTTCCGGGGATCCCCTGGGCGGCCGACACGCGTGGCAAGCCAACGCTAGCTCCCCGCAAGGCGCCGGTGGCCCCTACGGTGCCGGTAGTCCCTACGACGCCGGTAATCCGTACGGCACGGGTTCGCAATCAGGTTCCGCTAATCCTTACGACGCCGGTGACCCTTACGGTACCGGTAATTCTTACGGAACCGGCAACCCGTATGAGGGCACAGCCGGCAGTCCCTACCAAAACGGTGCTGGTAGCCCGTACCAAAGTGGCACCAACAACCCGTACCAAAACGATCCGTACCAAAATTACCCGTACCAAAACGATCCGTACGCTGGTGGTTACGGCACCGGATACGCCGGCCAACCGGATCCGTATGCCACGCAATATGCTCCCGCATACACCTCACAAAGCGGAAGCGAATATCGTGGGGCTCCAGCTCCGCAAACACAACCGGCGTCGGTAGCTTTTGCAGATTGGGAGCAAGACACGAGTTTCGATTATGGTGCCCCCGCTCACTCGGCAGCAGTAGCTGGCCCGGCTCCCACCACACCGCGCCGGCGGGGAAGTTTCTTCAGTAGGCTTCTGGGCGTTATCGGGGAGATTCTTATTACCCTGGGCGTGCTAGTGGGACTCTTTATTTTTTGGCAGCTCTACTACACCGATTTGGGGGCTAATAAAGACCAAGCGAAACAGGTCGAGCAAGCCCAGCACGCGTGGGGAGATCCGAATGCCCAAGAGCGAATCGGTACCCCGCGCTACGACGATCCACCGCCCGCCCGGCACTACACCACCGAAGGCGATATTGAAGGCATCATCTACATCCCAGAATTTGGGAAAGATTGGGCCTACACGATCAAATATGGCGTGGATCTGGAAAACATTATTGATACCGGGAGTTTTGGCCATTACCCGGAAACCCAGTATGTGGGCGAAGTAGGCAATTACGCGATCACCGCGCACCGGCAAACCTACGGGGCGGCAATGCGTGATGTAGACAAGATGCGCGAAGGTGATTCCATCATCGTGCAAACTGAAGACGCCTACTACGTGTACAAGATGGTGGGCTCGGATATCGTCCAACCCACGGCTACGGAAGTTCTATCCCCGAATCCGGGGCATCCGGAACTGCCGGCCGAGAAACGGATGATGACTATCACCACTTGCCACCCGCCCTATGTTTCTAATGAGCGCTGGATTGTGTACGCGCAGTTTGATCACTGGGTAGATCCGCATGACGGCAAACCGGAAGAACTCGTGAAGGGAAAGTAAGAACGTGTACGGATGGATTTGGCGGCACCTACCTGGCCCAACTTGGTTCAAGGTCATCGAGGTCATCATTATTTTGGCGGCTATCATCTACGGCCTGTTTGAGCACCTTTTCCCGTATCTCAACGAACTCATCCGGCCGATCGACACCACGATCAGCCCGGATATGCAATAAATAGCAACGGGCCCGACCCCCGGAAAGTGGACATGGGGGTGGTGTTTATGCTGCAAGGTCAAGTGTAGCTGACGCGTGTTTTTCGAAGGTGTCTGGGGCCTGGTAATTGCACCAGGTGTGCAATCGTTTCGTGTTATACCGAGTACACCACGCAAAGACCTGCCGGCGGCAGGAGAGCATGTTGGGGAAAACCTTCGCATTTTTGAGAACTTCTCGTTTGAGCGTTGCATTAAATGACTCTGCCAGCGCGTTATCGGCACTACTGCCTACAGCTCCCATGGATTGTTGTACTCCCAACTGGCGGCATGTTTCTTGAAATACAGAGGAGGTGTATACACTGCCGTGATCAGAATGGAAAATCGTTCCACGCAAGGATCCTCGCTGGTCTGCGGCCATCAGTAATGCCTCTCGGGCGAGTTCAACACGCATGTGATCTGCAATCGCAAAACCGACCAGTTTCCGGGAGAAACAGTCAATCACAGTAGCCAGATACATATTCTTTTGCCCGGCAAGGGGAAGATATGTAATGTCCCCGACAAGCTTGTCGTTAGGCCTGGCCGCGGTGAAATCACGCTCGAGAAGATCATCAAAGACCCGCTTATGTGGATCACTGACAGTAGTGCGAACACGACGTTTTTTCGTAAAACCTGCCAACCCGAGAGCTTTCATCACCCGTGCTACGCGTTTGTGATTTACCGGCTGGTCCGGGGTCTGCGCAGTAAGCAACGCGGCTATACGTTTAGCACCATACAAGCCACCTTCCGCCTCGAAAGCGATCCGAATTCGCTCCCCTAGCAGCCCGTCAGCGTATACCTGTTGCTCGCGCCGAGTCGCATTTGCGGCCCACTTGTAATAGGAAGAACGCCTTACTTTCAGTACGGTACACATCCGCTTGACTGAGAACTCAGTACGGTGGTCCTCGATGAACTTGAAGCGGATCACAAGCCCATCTCCTTCGCGAAATACTGCGCCGCCTTGCGCAAAATATCGCGTTCTTCTTTCAAAAGCGCGTTTTCCTTTTCGAGTTGTCGGATTCTCTCTGCTTCAGATAAGACCCTGTGTTTCGTCAAGTTTAAGTGAGCCGTTTGTGCACTTGTTTTTGAGCCATTTCGGCATGTGTTTTGTGCTGTTTGTGCACTGGCTGGTTTGTGTGGTTTTGGGTTATTTCATGGTTGAGTGGGTTAGTCGCCAGGAGGTTCCGGCGAAGTTGAGGATGTGTCCGTGGTGGACGGTGCGGTCGATGATAGCGGCGGCCATGTTTGTGTCCCCGAGTATTGCTCCCCAGCGGGAAAACTCAAGGTTCGAGGTGTAGATGATGGACTGGGTTTCGTAGGCGTTAGCGATGATCTGGTATAGGAGGCGGGCTCCGGTGATGTCGATGGGGAGGTAGCCGAACTCGTCGATGATGATTAGTTTGGCTTTCCCGATCGTGGTGATGGCTGCATCGAGTGTTCCTTTGTCCTGGGCTTGGCGGAGGAAAGCGATGAGTGAGGCTGCGGTGAAGAACCGGGTGGTGTACCCGGCCTGGCAGGCAGCGTGTCCGAGCCCGATTGCAAGGTGTGTTTTCCCGGTTCCCACATCGCCGTAGAAGACGAGGTCGTGGTGATTGGTGATGAAGTCCAGGCTTAGTAGATCGCTTTGTTGCCAGCCGGTTGGCCAAGTGATCATGGAGTAGTCGTAGTTGTTGAGGGTTTTACGGACGGGGAACTTGGCTTGGCGTAAGAGCCGGTCTTGTTTAGCCCGTTTTCTGGACTCGTGTTCAGCGGTGAGTAGATCAGCGATAAACGCGCGCTGTTCGGGGCTAGCGGTTGCAAGCGCGGTTTTCAGGACGTTGCGGGTGAGGGGAATGCCCCGTGTGAGGTCCATAATCTGGTCAAGAGTTAGTTCGTTTGTCATGAGGCAGTCCTTGGGAGTAAAGCATCATAGGCGGTCAGATCGACCGTGTTTGTTGACGTGGTTGGTGGTTGGAGTGTGGCACGGACAGCGAGGAAGAGATTATCGGGGTTTAGCTCTATCTCGTGGGTAAGTAGATCGGCCGCGCTTGAGGCAATGGAAGCGAAGTCCGCCATCTGGCATGCTCGGTACATCATCCGTAAAACAGCCGCACGCCGAGGATTATCGGCATGGTCGAGATAGCGGGCTAAGGCTTGCGGGAGTAAAGGGCGTAGTAATGATTGCGGGTAACTTCCCGGCCGGCGGATCAAGTTCGGTAGCACGCTGACCGGGTCAAAGACTGTGCCATGATCAGTGCTATAAGAGCGCGAGTGTTCGATAATACGTTGTCCGCTTTGGTTGAGGATCTCGATGCTTTGAGCACGTATTCCGACATGAACCTGAGTTAATGCGTGTTGTGATCCTACCAAATACATGTGGTTATCAACCTGAATATTACCGACTTTATCAACCGTGCGGCGTTGCCAGCTACAAGCATCAAACCCGATCCGGGGAAGGTGACTACAAGCAGCTTTATCATCTTCAAACAGTTCCCCAATAGGAATGTTTTTACGGTAATGATTGCGTTCTAAGAGCTTATCGCACCGGCTGAGGAGCAGTGCAGAAAGCTGTCCAAGGCTTTGAGCGCGTGGCAAGGGAACCATCAGGTTACGCCGCAGGAAACCAACCGCGTTTTCCACGTGTCCTTTCTCGTGTCCCGAATACGGGTTAGTGAACGCGACCTTGATACCGTAATGAGTGGCGAAGGCTTCGAATAAACGTGTCATCGTCACTGTTCCATCACGGTGTTTGGCACCAATCCCACTCGCGTTATCAAACACGCACCGGGTTGGGACCTGGCCGATATGCTCGAAAATCATGCGTAGCCCCGCACAGACACATTCAGCGTTCTGGGCCGGGCTGGCAACAGCGAATCTGGCATTGGAATAGGGAAGGGTTGCCACTAACACGTGAACAAGTTGCTCCGTGCCGTCAATAAGGGCGCGGGCTTGCCCGTAATCAACCTGCATCTGCCCGGCTTGCCATACCAACTCGCTAAAACCTTGCCCTAAATGGCGACGCTCTACCCGATAGCGGTGTATCCAACGCATCACGCTGTGATACGAGCCAGTAAATCCTTCTTCTTCCACCAAACGTTCCCACACACGCTGGATTGTGTGGCGCTGTTTGGGTGGCATCTTCTCATCCTGAACCAACCAGCTAGTCACGAGCTGGGCATAGGGCTCCATCTTCGAGCGTGGCTTTGTAATCTTCGGCCTGGGCGAGAAATCTTCCTTTGCCGCATACTTAGCAACCGTGTTACGCGACAGATTCAACTCACGAGCCACCCGGCGTTGGCTCTGCCCCTGCGCAAGACGAGTTTTGATATCTTTTTGAACAGACACTGGTACGGTCAAATTCCTTTCCTTCCTGAACATCGCAACAAACAACATTCAGGAATCTAGAACACGAACCTGCCAGTGTCCTTTTCATACCCACGAAAAGTGAGCCACCCACTGGCTCAAAAACAACTGCACAATCGGCTCAAAAACATTTGACCATACACAAAGACCCGCGCCGCCTCTGCTTCTTTGCGCCGCCTGGCCCGCACCCCGGTGCCAAACTGGTTTACCCAGTTTTGCAGCGAATTACGATTAATTCCCAGATCAGAAGCAACCTGCGCCATTGAAGCCTCGCTGGACTCGTACGCGGCTACCGCGTCTTTCTTGAACTGCGCGGAATATGTTTTACGGGACATGGTAGAAGACTACCTTTCTCCGGCTGAACGCCGGGGCTAGCCTATGTCCACCAACAGGGGGTCAGGTCCAACCCAGACCAGCTACTCAAAATAGCGACCAATAACAACGGGTCCCCCGCGTGCTTTTTCGCCGCGGGGGACCCGTTTCTTTTCGCTGTGCCAGCTAGTTTCGCGCCAGCTAGTTCGGTACCTACTAGTACTCAGTTCGGTGCTAGCTAGTTCCGTACCAGCTGGTCCTATACCAGCTAGTTCAGTGCTAACCCGTTCCGTACCAGCTAGTACCGTGCTAGCTCCGCACTAGCTCTGCGCTAGTTTTGCCCCTGGGTGGGGGTGGGGCTGGGCTCCGGTTGCTCGGTGGGCCGGCCGTTTTCACCCGGCTGTTGCGGCACGCCGGGCTCGCGGGTGGGCTCTGGCGCGGGTTGCCGGTAGTTACCCACGTAGATCGTCACCTGCGTGCCCTGGGATACCGCGCGGCCTGCTTCAATCGAAGTATCGACCACCACGTTATGCAAAGACTCGTCTTGCACCGGCTGTTCGATCTGGTTGATAACCGTCAATCCGGCCGCAGAAAGCTCTTGCTGCGCCGAAGCGGGGCTCATTCCCGTCACATCCGGCACGGTGGTCAGGCCCGTGGAAATATGTACGGTGACCTGCGTATTGGGCGAAACGCGTTCTCCGGATGCCGGCACGGTAGCTACAATCCGATCCTTCGCGGTACTCGGATCATTCACCTGCTGCTGGTCGCCAATAGAAAGATTCGCGTTCTCCAAGGCCGAACGTGCCTGTTCGAAAGTCATGCCCGTTACGTCCGGGACGGTCACTGCCGAAGGCCCGGAGGAGAAACGCACCGTCACCGTAGAACCGGCCTCCACGCGGGCACCCACTGCCGGATCGGCGGAAACAAATTCACCCTTGGCTATCGAATCGGAAGCCTGATCGGTGCCGCGCTTGAACACTAGACCAGCGTTTTCCACTTCTCGCTTGGCTTGAGATTCCGTCATGCCTGCCAGATCCGGTACGGATACCAACTGGGCTTGGGTGGCAGTTGGGGTCGGCTCGGGTTCGGGGCTCTTATTACCCCAAATCAACCAGGCACCCACCGCGGCAGCAACCACGAGAAGTACCACAGCCAACCAGATGGCCCAACGGCTCTTCTTGGCCGGCGATTCTTCTTCCTCTTTACCTCCCACCGCGGCCTGGGTGGCCGTGTTTTGCGTAAGCTGCTGGTTGGTGGGGTATCCGGCGGCCCCGTAGGGGCCGGCGCCCGCGTACTGTTGGGCGGTTTGTGCCCCGTACGCCTGGGTGGGTGCGCCATAAGCCTGGGTAGGAGCCCCGGCCTGGGCACCATAAGCTTGCGTGGCCGCACCGGCGGCGAGCCCGGCGGCAGCACCCGCGGCCCCGGCCGCCCACGAACCGACGGCGGGGGCGGAAACGCCCTCGCCGCGTGCCGCCGCGAGCAGATCGTTGCGGAATTCGGCGGCCGTTTGGTAACGCTCTTCGCGGTTCTTGGCCAAAGCCTTCATGATTACGCGGTCAATCGCATCCGGAATATCGGGAGCGATTTGCGAGGCCGGTTGCGGGGTTTCCGAAACGTGCTGGTAGGCCACGGCCACTGCGGAATCACCCACGAAAGGCGGCCGGCCCGTCAAGAGTTCATAAAGCACGCAGCCGGTGGAGTACAGGTCAGATCGCGCATCCACCACTTCGCCGCGGGCTTGCTCTGGGGAAAGATATTGGGCGGTACCTACCACCGAGTTAGTTTGCGTCATGGTGGCGGCAGAATCGGCAATAGCCCGGGCGATCCCGAAGTCCATCACCTTTACCTTGCCGTCCGTGGTGAGCATGATATTGCCCGGTTTAATATCGCGGTGGATGATCCCTTCCCGGTGCGAATATTCGAGGGCGGCAAGCACGCCTACCACAATCTGCACGGCTTCCCCGATCGGTACCGGATCCCCGCCCTCCAGCAGGGAGGCAACCGTGCGTCCCTTCACCAGTTCCATAACGATATATGGCAGAGGAACGCGCTGGCCGGTAGCGGAAACTACGGATTCTTCACCGGTGTCATACACGGACACAATCGAGGGATGGTTGAGCGCCGCCGCCGATTGCGCTTCGCGCCGGAACCGCGCCAAGAATGTGGCATCTTGTGCCAAATCCGCGCGCAAGATTTTAATCGCGACGGTGCGAGAGAGCCGGGTGTCATAACCGCGGTGTACTTCGGCCATGCCACCGCGCCCGATAAGGTCGCCGACTTCGTATCGGCTTCCGAGTACGCGGGGGATTTCAGTCACGTCGCGTCACCTTCCTTGTTGCCGTTGTTCCTTGCCTGTGCATCGTTTTCCTTGAGCCTAGCTCAGCTTAGTTTCCAGAATCTTCTTCGCGATGGGTGCACTTACCGAACCCCCATCCCCATACCATCCAGCATGCCCGGAATTCTCCACCAAAACGGTGATCGAATAAGTGCGACCATTAATGCTGGCATTAGCCACGAACCACGTATGCGGCGGAGTGTTCGCATCAATCTCCGCGGTTCCGGTTTTGCCTTGCACATCCACCCCTTCGATGGCGGCGCGATGCCCGGTACCGTTCTTGACCTCATCCGACATCATCACCTGCATGTAATGCGCGGTGTCTTTACTCATGGCCCTTCCCATCGATTCCGGTTTGGTTTCCGAGATCGGTTCGAGATCAGCCGTCAAGGTTCTTTTCACCAGATGGGGCCGCATAAGTTCGCCGTCGTTCGCGATCGCCATGGCGATCATCGTCATCTGCATCGGGGTGACGCGGATGTCCCGCTGGCCGAAAGAATCCATGGCCAACGCGGCGGCGTCTTCCGGTTGCGGGAACCGGGAAGCTGAAACTGGCAGGGGCGTGGTAAGCGGGGCATTGAACCCGAACTTTTCCGCCTGCTTGATCATGGCGTCCGCACCTACTTGCACGCCGCCAATGGCGAAAGGCGTGTTACAAGACTGCGCGAAAGCCTGGTTGAGAGTTACCTGCCCGGAACCGTCCCCGCACGCCAACTGGCCGGGGTTGTAGATCACGTGCGAGGTGCCTGGCGGGGAATACTCGCGCGGAGCTTCCACCAAAGAATCCGGGGTCAAACCCAAATTTTCGATCATCGCCACCGCGGTAAGCAGTTTGAAAGAGGAGCCCGGCGCGTACTGATCGCCGCCCGTTGCGCGGTCCACCAAGGGCTTTTCCGGATCCTTAGAAAGCTGGTCGAAAGCCTTTTCGGCATTACTGCGCGAATGGTCGGCCATCACGTTCGGGTCGTAGCCGGGGCTCGAATATTGGGTGAGGATTTCCCCGGTATGCGCGTCCGCGATCACCACGGCGCCGCGTTGCCCATCCATCGCCTTTTCCGCGGCTTCCTGCAACTGCGGGTCAATAGTAAGTTCGACGCCGCCGCCCTGCGGTTCTGCGCCCGTAAACAATTCCTGCAGGCGTTGAATCGCCAAGGAATCGTCGGAACCGGCCAGTACTCCATCCATGGCCGCTTCCGTGCCCGTCATGGAATTAAAAGCGGTGGAGAAATATCCGGTGAGGTTCGAATAGAGCGGACCTTGGTGGTAAACCCGCTGGAACGAATACGTATCGTTCACCGGTTCGGAACTGGCAATAGCTTCCCCGCCCACAATAATCGGCCCGCGTTTAGTGCCGTACTGGTTGTACAGTGCCCGCACATTCCACGGGTTCGCATTCAAAGACTTCGCTTGGAAGAACTGAATATACGTAGTAGACGCCGCCAAGGCCAGGAACATAACGCAAATGACGGCCACGAGTTGCCGAATCGGTCGATTCACGGTTGCACCACTCCTCGCCACGGTTCTGCTTGGTGGCCCCCGGCCGGTTTCGTTGGGTAGTCGCCGCGCGGCATAGTTGACTGCTCGCCACGCTGCTCCGCCAAGTACCCGCCACCACGCGGCGCGGTTTCCTGCTCGCCCTGGGCGCTCGGCACGGTTTCCTGCTCACCCAAGGCGCTCGGCGCGGTTTCCTGCTCGCCCTGGGCGTGCGGCGCAGTGGGTTGTGCGTCGTCGTACCCGCTACCGCGCGGGCCCGTTTGCCCACCATTGCTGTAGCTTCCCCAGCCCAACCCGGAGGCGACGCTGTTCGTCCCGGTTTCGGGGCCGTTGGCTTTGATGATGGCCTCGAGTTCTTCCGTGGAAGGTTGGCTGGTGGTTTCGGCGGGGCGGCGCGAAGAATCGGAGAGGCGGAGCAACAGGCCGACGACGATCCAATTGGAGATTAGGGCGGATCCGCCTTGCGCGAGGAAGGGGAGGGCCAGGCCGGTAAGTGGAATGAGCCGCGTGACTCCGCCGATCACAATGAAACATTGGATGGCGATCACGAAGGAAAGCCCGGAGGCCAAAAGTTTGCCAAACCCATCGCGCAATTGGATGGCGGTACGCATACCCCGCCCTACAAAAAGCAGGTAGAGGGAGAGGATTGCCATTACGCCTATCAGGCCGATTTCTTCCGCAAAGGAAGCGAAAATGAAATCAGATTGGGCGGCATATACCAAATTCGGGTGGCCTTGCCCTAAACCGGTACCTACCAAACCTCCGGAAGACATTCCGAACCAGGCTTGGACCAGCTGGTAGGAACCGCCCCGGCCTTCGTAAATCTCCGGGTTGAAGGCGTCGAGCCACACCGCGAAACGTGCTCGTACGTGCGGCACCGTGGTAGCCACGAAGGCGACGCCGCCTACCGTAAGCACCGCCCCGATAGCCAACCAGCTCACTCGTTCCGTAGCTACCCAGAGCATGGCCACAAAGAGCCCAAAGAACAGCAGCGTAGTCCCGAAATCGCGCTGGAACACCAGGATGCCCATGCACATCGCCCAGGCCACCAAAATTGGCACAATATGGCGAAGTTTAGGTAAGCGGATCCCTAAAAATTTCGGGCCGGCCAAGGAAAGATTGTCGCGTTCGGCTACCAGGTAGGAGGCGAAGAAAATCGCGAAACAAATTTTGGCAAGTTCGGCCGGTTGGAAAGAAAACCCGGCGATGTGGATCCACAGGCGCGCGCCATTAATAGTTCTGCCGATGCCGGGAAGCATGGGCAAAAGTAATAGGCCAATACCGCAGGCCAGGGAGGTCCACTTGTAATTACGCAAAACCCGATAGTTACGGGTGAGCATTACCGTGAGCACGAAGAGCACTAGGCCCGCGCCGGTCAAAATCAGTTGCGAACGCGAACCGAGAGTTTCGGCAGCGGCGTCCACCCGATAAATCATGGCCAAGCCGAGCACATTCAGGCACAGTGCGATCGGGAACAACACCGGGTCTGCATAGGGGACCATCCACCGGATAAGCAGATGGACTATGAGCACGAACAGGCCGCCTCCGGCTGCGAGCAAAGTAAATTTCGGGGGTGTACCGTCATTGCCTAGCCCGTCCCACACTAGCCAGAAGGCAAGCAGGCCCAAGCCGAGCGCGGCCACCAAAAGCAATAATTCGGGCACGCGCCCTTTCCGGGCAGGAGCAGTAAGTACAACACTCATGACTATTCACCTCCCGGAGCAGGCGCGGCAGGTGAAGGCGCTGGGGCGGGCGGGGCCGGGGAAGCAGGTGCAGACGAAGGGGCAGGCGCAGGCGTGCCAGGGTTGCTTGCTTCCGGGCCGGTGCCGGTGGTATTGCGTTTGTCCTCCCGCACCTGGGTGCGCAGGTTGTCCACTACCTCGCGCGCGCCGTCCAAAGAATCGCGCGTAATCGGATGTTGCAAACGTTCTTGGGCAATCGGCGCAAGATCGGCAAGATTAATATCGGTTTCTTCTACCGGGGAAGACAGCCGCAAAGATCCAATCACTTGCGGTACCCCCCGGTAAATCCACACTTTTCCAGATTCGGCGGCCACGTAGTAGCGGGTTTGCGTCCACTGGTAGCCGCCAATAATGCCGCCCACCAGGATCGCGAGCACGGCCAGAATTGCAAAGAAACGAGCTAAGCGGAACCTGCGGGTTCGCGAAGTAGCGTCTTCCTCCGCGCCTTCCTCCGCGCCGGCCATAGTAGCTCCGTCTTTACCGTAGACACCGCTCCCCGCGGACCCGCCGGCGTATTCTCCCGCACCGTATCCGGCGCTGTTATCTGCACCCTCGCCATATCCTTCTGCGGCGCTACCGGCACTGTTTGGCGTCTTCGCTACGCCGGCTATACCGGCCATACCTGCATTACCGGCCGCGCCTTGGCCGAGCAGTGCCGCCCGGGCCGCGGCGGAAGTGCCCCCGCGGGTGGGCCGCTGATAGTCAAGGGCCGCACTACCAACAATTACGGGCTGGTTGGGGCCGTGTTCGCCGTCGGAATCGGCTACCACATCGGCTAGCACCACCGTAACGTTATCGGGTGCACCGGCCGCCAAAGCAAGTTCGATCAGATGCTCGCCAAGTTCTTCCAGGTCCTCAATGGTGGCCATGGCGTGCCGAATCGTATCGTTGGCGACGACGCCGAACAGGCCATCCGAGCACAGTAGCCAACGATCTCCAGGCCGGGCTTCGCGGATGGACTCGTCTAGTTCTACCTGGCCGGGAGTATCCCCCAGGGCCCGCATAATCACATTGCGTTGCGGGTGGTGTTCGGCTTCTTCCGGGGTGAGCTGGCCGCGATCTACCAGGTATTGGACGAGGGTGTGATCGTGCGTCACCTGTTGCATGGTGCCGCCCCGCATCAAATATGCTCGCGAATCCCCAATATGGACCATGCCGAGCTTATTGGAGGAACGTAAAATGGCGATGCACGTGGTGCCCAGGCCCGCCAGTTTTGGGTCGGCAGCTACGCGGGCGAGCATATCGTCATGCGCGTCCGTCATTGCTTGCCGCAGGAGCGGAAGCAGATCATCAGCAGCGTGCGAATCGTCAATTTGGGCAAGATGCGAAATTGCCACGGAGGAGGCGACGTCGCCCGCCGCCGCCCCACCCATGCCGTCAGCTACGGCAATTAGGTGCGGGGAGGCATATCCGGCGTCTTGATTATTACTACGCACTAACCCGACGTCCGAGAACGCCGCATATTTCAGTCGAATATCGCTCAAATCTGCAGCTCCATCGTCGTCTTCCCGATCCGCACGCGCGTTCCGGGCACCAGTGCTACCGGTTCGGTGATTGCGGAATTACCGATGTAAGTACCGTTGGTCGATTGTAGGTCCTCGATCCACCAGTAGCCGTCTTGGAAGAAAACCCGTGCATGGCGCGAAGAAGCATAAGAATCGTCAAGGACCAGTGACGAATCGGGGGAGCGGCCAATGATTATCTGGGCCTGGCCAAGGGGTAGCACCATGCCGGTGAGAGGGCCTTCAATAACCGCGAGTACCGGCCGCGATCCAGCGCCGCGAGTACCGGCCCCACCTCCGCCGGCCCTCGCCGGGCCGTGCCCGCTCGCACCGCCGCGTGCTCCGGCTCTGGCACCGGCGTGAGCCCCCGTCGCCGCGTCGGCAGCGACCCCGGCCGCGCCGGCTGCGGCTCCTGCTGTTGCTGCGGCTCCTGCTGCTGCTCCGGCACCTGCGGCTACTCCTGCGGCACCCGCGGCGCCTGCTGCTAGGTCACTGGTAGCGTTTTCGGTTTGCCGGGCAGCACGCCGCCCCCGCCGGGAAGGCTTCTTGCTACGGATCGCCAACCCGGAAGTATCATTGCGCACCACGAGAACCACGCCGAGTACGAACAGCCACAGGAAAATCAGGAAGCCGAAGCGGAGCAGTGTTAGCAATAGATTCATGAGCGTGCACCCTCACCCGTCCAGAACATAATGTGCGTGCGGCCGATGGTGATGGTGTTCCCGTCAACTAGCGTGGCCGCCGGAACTCGGTGACCTTCCACGTAGGTGCCATTGGTGGAGCCCAAATCGGTGGCTATCACGCCATTGGGAGTAATTTGTAATTCCAAATGGTGCCGAGAAATACCGGCGTCGTCAATTGTAATATCACAATCCGACCCCCGCCCAATAACGGTGGTGGGCCCGGTGAGAATATAGCGATCTTTCCCGATTTGGATCATCGGGTTACTGGCATTTGCCGCGCTGGTGGTAGCAGGGGCGACGGCGCCGCGCGTAGCGCGGGTTTCCACCTCTACGGTGCCCTCCCGCACAGAACTATCCACCGCAAAATCAATGGTGATCGGACCCACGAAAATGTAATCTTGTTCGGCGGCGTGATTAGTGAGCTCCTGGGCGAATTCTTCACTCAGAGCTTCCCGCCCCCAGTTTTCTACCCGTTCGAAATCCTCGGGTGACAGGTGCACCGCGAAATCATTGGGGGAAACAGAACGGTCGCGGGAAAGGCGTGCCACATCGCGATCCATGGATTTTTTCATCTCCGTGAGGATCTCTACGGGCTTCAATTCCGAGCGGAACGCCCGAAACGCGCTGGCAACCGCGTTTTCAACACCTTTCTCAAATTTGCCAAACGCCCCCGCCATGGCTAACACCTTTCCTAGACATCTCTTCTACAGCCTCGATATTAGCGAACGCGGCTGGATTCCGGGGCGCAGGCACGGGATGAGCTTCTCTCATTGCTCCGCGAAACCGTGAGTTTATACCCACCCGCGGCTTTGTTGCGATCGGCAACACAACTTCACAGCTTGGTTTTGCCGGGTTTTAGCTATAAGCTGGTGTGCGCTGATAATTCTTCAGCACCTAGCTCGAGTGGCGGAATAGGCAGACGCGCACGGTTCAGGTCCGTGTGCCCGCGAGGGCGTGGGGGTTCAACTCCCCCCTCGAGCACCAACAGAACGCGGGTCGGTAGCTTGCTAGCTACCGACCCGCGTTTTGGTTCTTCCGGGTGCCAGTTAGTTTGCTGGCGCGGTGTTATTGGCCGCGGCCGCTTTTTGCTCTGCGGCCGGGTAATCCTGCAGGAGTTCCTTTTCCACCATGATCACATTCTCGAAGAGTTGTGACGGATAGGCCCCGCTAATATAGGTGCCATTGATGATTACGGCCGGCGTGGCATTTATGCCCAAAGAGCTGGCATAACCGGTTTGCCCGGAAACAAAGTTCTGCGTATCTGCAGAATTCATATCCGCGTGGAACTTATTCATATCCAAGCCCAGTTTTTGGGCCAGGGCATCGAGTTTATCTTCCGCGATACGGGCCTTGCCGTGAGCGTCCGGCGTCGTCGCCCCTTCGGTGAACAAGAGATCTGAATACTCCCAGAACTTTCCTTGCAAACCTGCGGCATGCGCGGCGAAGGCAGCCTTATCCGAACCGAGCTGGGAGAAAATCGTGTAGTGGTAGAACTCGAGGCGAATCTCGCCCCGCCGCGCCTTTTCTTCCAAAACGGGCCAGGATTCTTCGTGAAGCTTCTGGCAGTAATGGCACAAATAGTCGGAAAATACGATCACCCGTACCGGAGCATCGGCCGGGCCGAGCGCTTCCGGGGTACCTTCCGGCAAAGCCGGGTTCGCCATGAGCTGACCGCGCACCGAATCGTACATCGTGGGCACAATTTCGTAGTTTTTCGCAGAGAGGCCCTTTTGTTCGGCGATTTCCGTGTACCGCGCGGCGATCGGATTTTGTGCCTGCACCTCTTCCATATTGGGAGTAGGGGAAGCATTAGCATCCGGGCTTGGGCTACTATCCGCATCCCATTCGGTTTGCGGATCCGTCCACACGGAAGTGGGCCGATCACTCGGCGAAGCCTGATTTACCGGCAACCTCGAGGGGTCCGAAGTGAATATCAACACCAAGGCGCTGACGACGAGGGCGATAATCACCAGCACGATCACCAAAATGCGGTATCCCTTACCGCCGAGCGCGTTCCTTTTCGGGGTGCTTTCTACCGTCTCGTAACGTTCTTCGGACCCACTCTGCGTTTCGCTCAATCCTCGATCCACCTATCAATCGTATTCACGTATACCTCGGCGTCTTCATCA
The DNA here is from genome assembly GCF_900618115.1 of Actinobaculum suis. NCBI lineage: Bacteria > Bacillati > Actinomycetota > Actinomycetes > Actinomycetales > Actinomycetaceae > Actinobaculum > Actinobaculum suis. The sequence continues at coordinate 110,933 of NZ_UYIO01000001.1, read as the reverse complement.
CCAAAGATATCGAAAATCACCAGCTTGATCTTGCCGCGGTGAGTTGACATCCACTCATCAACCGCTCCCATCGCAATCTTCGTTGCAATCTCACGATCAAAATTTCCGCGCCCGGTTGCCAGAGCCACGAAGGCAATACTTTCAATGTCTCCCACTTCGGCTGCTAGATCAAGAGAAGAATGATAACAGGAACGGAGCTGTTCACATTCCTGCTCCGTCGGTTGGCGTGTACCTTCCACGGTAGGCGGCAGGGTATGAATCACATACCGCGCGGGAAGCCGGTAGCCGCGCGTAATTTTCGCCCCACCCGGTTCTTCATCTTTCCCCTGCATTTCCCTGATCTTCGCCGTATCATTACGCAGCCACGGGCCGGCCTGGGAATGAATAGCTTGATCGGCGGAAGATACTCCGCTTTCTCGGTAGCCGAGCAGATTGGGCCGTGCCCCTTCTACTACTGCATCCACTACGAGTTCGCGAATGTCTCCCCGCCAGATTGCCGCGTGCCGTGCCTGCCCGTATTCGGAGGTGGGCATCATGTCCGAGATCCGCATGAGATGTTTACCTTCGGTACGGCCCAAAAGTGCCGATTTCCGGTACAACAACTGGTCGACGGCGCGTCCGTAGCTTTCCGCAATCGGTCCCGGTTCGCGGTGAATAAGGTGATTTTCGAGTTCGTCAAAAAGCTGCCGATCCGTCATCTTTTCCTGACGTTCGGTGAGTCCCCCGAGAGCCACGGTGAAAAGCTCGCGATTAGACCGGGGATCGTTTCCCGGTACCGGCCACGGTTCGTCGAGCTTGATGGCTTCGCGGTAGTCAGAAAGTGAAAGCATGAGTTCTCCTCACTATTATTCTCGAGTTCTAGGTTACCGGCCCGCGCGCTCTCAGTGTGGAGAAAGTGGTCCCGGCTATGATGCTCCCATGACATTTCAGCACGGCAACCCCGTAGGTAAGTCTTATCCGGAATTCGATGCGGTACTCGCCACCGATGGCTCTTGTTCGGGTAATCCCGGCCCGGGCGGGTGGGCTTGGGTCGAACAAAAGAGTGGCGCTTATAATTCGGGCGGTGCTCACCACACTACAAACAACATTATGGAGCTCACCGCCCTACTGGAGGGATTGCGTTTCATCGACCCGGCCGCGCGGCTACTAATCCGCTGCGATTCCCAATACGTAATCAATACGGTTACCAAGTGGGCACCGGGCTGGCGGAAGAAAGGCTGGCGTAAAGCCGATGGCAAACCGGTAGCCAACCAAGAACTCGTAGCCGCCCTGTTAGAAGCTTATGAAAGCCGGACGGGCTATACCGAAGTGGAGTGGGTGCGCGGGCACACCGGCGATGCTGGCAATGAGTTCGTGGATTCCTTGGCCACGGCCGAAACCCGTAAGTATTCCTAACCCCAGGCTTGCCCAGCCTTCCCGGCTTTTGCCCAGCCTTCCCAACTTGCCCTGCCTAGCCCCGCGGTTATTTTGCCGGCACAGCCCGGGTTTCTTGCGCGAAGCCCGCAATTTTTCTACAGCAAGCAAAGTGTTTTCTGGCGCGAAGCACAGTGTTCTGATTCTTCGAAAGGCTACCGGCGGGCAGGTTAGCGCGGCTATGCTTCGGACATGGTAAACCTACGCGAAACCCTCGATAGCAGCCGCGATAGCGAGGAGAATTTCCTTTCCAATAAGCGGCATCCTGCTAAGGATGATCCGACCTTGCCGGCCGGGCCCACCGAGGAGCCAGTATCGGCGTCGTCGAACCCGGAAGATGTAAGCGCCGCACCTGCCACCGCGCCGCACCCGCCGGTGGCAAAAAAGATTCCCACCGAACGCGTTTTCCACGGGGATACCTACATCGATAACTACGAGTGGTTACGCAATAAGGAAGACCCGGAGGTGCTGGAATTACTGGGGGCAGAAAATGCTTATACAGACGCTTTACTCGCCCCGCTAGAACCCTTACGGCAAAACCTGTACGCGGAATATAAAGCACGCACGGTCGAAGCTGATACCACGGTGCCGCAACGCTGTGGTGATTGGTGGTACTACGAACGTACCTGGGAAGGCCGCCAATACCCGGCCGTCTACCGCATCCCCGCAACGGGCGAAGAACGGCCACAGCCCGGCGGGCCCTACGAACAACTCGTGTGGGACGGCAACTCTTTGGCAGCGGGAGAAGAGTTTTTCCGCGTCTCCGGGTTTATGCCTTCCCCGGATGGCAAGTTGGGCGCCATGGGCGTGGATTTCCAGGGCGGGGAAACTTTCACGCTCCGCGTTTTCGAAATCGAAACCGGGCTGGTGGTTGACGATTCGGTAACGAATATTGGCTATGGTTTGGCCTGGGCCGCGGATTCTTCCGGGGTGTTTTACACGCGGACGAATGCGGCGTGGCGCAGCTACCAAGTGTGGCTGCATCCGCTAGCTGCACAAACCGATATTTTGCTCTTCCAGGAAGACGATGAACGTTTTGAGGTTTCTCTGGAAGCTTCTCGCAATAACAAGTGGGCGACGGTCACTTCCGAATCGCGCACCACTACCGAAGTGCGGCTTATTCCCACGGCTTCCCCGGCCGATCAATCTACCCATTACGTGGTTTTACCACGCCAAGACGGGCTCGAATACCAGGTGGAACCTGCCGGAAACCAACTACTCATTACCCATAATCTCAATAATCCGGATTTTGAGATTGCCAGCGCACCCATGCACACTTCCAACCTGGCAGAGTGGGTCACCGTGTTTTCCCCACAAGCTGGGGAAAGGATCGACGCCGTGGAGGCCTACCGAGATTTCGCGGTAATTTCCATGCGTTCCGGCGGGGAAACCGAACTGCGGGTGATGCACCGCGCTACCCGCCCGCCCCGCGTGCTCCTGGATGCACCCGCAATTGCACTACCGACGCCGCAGCTGGCCGAATCTGCGCCAGCGCCGGAGGCGGGGGCTACCGCTAGCGCGCCGGAAAGTAGCGCTGCGGCGTCGCCAGCAAGTACGACGCCGAATACCGCGGCATCGCAAATTGCTGCGGCTTCCGGTGCGGTACCGGTGACTGGGGAAACTGGCGAGGCAGCGCAAACCGCTTCGGAAACGGAAACGGAAACGGAAAGCGCAGCGAACACCCCCGCTACAGAATGGGAGACGCCGGTAGTTATCCCGCGCGTTCCGGGTTCCACGGTGACCACCCAACCCGATGCTTATTGGGAGGCGAGCGAGGTGGTTTACACCGAGCAGTCGCTTTTGGAACCGCCCACCCAGCGAGTTTTCGAACCTGCTACGCGCCGGCAACACACTCTCAAACAGCGCCAGGTGCCGGGCTATGACCACACGCGCTACGAACAACAAAATGTGTGGGTGACGGCCCGTGATGGCGTGCAGGTACCGATGACGATTGTGTACCGCAAGGGGCTGCAACCAGATGGGACGAATCCGGGCTATATCTACGGTTATGGTTCCTACGAAATTTCGCTAGACCCGTATTTCTCGGTTTCGTGGGCTTCATTCTTGGACCGCGGCGTAGTGATCGCGTGGACGCATTTGCGCGGGGGCGGGGAGCTGGGCCGGGCCTGGTATGAGGATGGCAAACTTGATAAGAAGAAGAACACTTTCCACGATTTCGTGGATTGTGGGAAATGGTTACTCGAATCGGGATGGGTAGCTCCGGGCCGGCTGGCCGCCGAAGGGGCTTCTGCGGGCGGATTGCTCATTGGGGCAGCGATTAATGAAGCACCGGAACTGTTCCGGACGGTGGTGGCCGGAGTGCCTTTCGTAGACGCACTGACCACGATTTTGCAGCCGGAACTACCGCTCACCGTGGGGGAGTGGGAAGAGTGGGGCAATCCGGTAGAAGATCCGGATGTTTATGCCTATATGAAGAGCTACTCTCCGGTGGAGAATGTGCGCCAGGTGCAATACCCTTCGGTTTTGGCCACAACTTCGCTCAATGACGTGCGCGTGTTTTATGTAGAAGCCGCGAAATGGGTGCAAGTACTGCGCGAGCAAACCGCGAATGACCCGGACCGGCCGATCCTTTTGAAGATCGAAATGGTTGCCGGCCATGCGGGGAAGAGCGGCCGCTATGGCGCTTGGGAACAGCGTGCCTTCGAGCAGGCCTGGCTGTTGGACCAAATAGATGCGGGAACGCTACTGCCCGTAGCCGGTGCGGAAAATAGCGCGCCGAACGCAGGCGAGTAAAGCACGGGAATAAAACGCGGGAACGCGGGAACGTAAACCGCAGAAACGTAAACTGCAAGAACATAAACTGCAGGATCGTAAAGCACGCAAGTAATCCGTGAGATCGTACGTGTTTTGCACAAAAAGGGCGGCTCCGGCTGGCACCAGATCTGACTGGGTTTGTTGCCGGCCGGAGCCGCGTTTTTAGTTTTCTGCGAGCTCGGTGGACTCGGCGAGCCCGGTGGACCCGGTAGACCCGGCGGACTCGGCATGCCCGGTGGACCCGGTAGACCCGGCGGACTCGGCATGCCCGGTGAACTCGGTGGGCCCGGCGTGCCCGGCGGACTCAGCGTGCCCGGCGGACTCGGCGGACTCTGCGGGCTTGGTGGCGGGGCTATCCGCAACCGCTTCCCCGCGGCCGTGCAGGGCCGCCGACCAAGAACCGTAATGCTGGCGTACTGCCGCGCCCGAAGGATAGATGCCTCGCAGGCCGGTTTCTTGTAGCCAGAGCGTGTAGTTTTTGAAACTCACGCGGCGGCCTTCGGCCTGCACCCATTCGATGAACCGTTCGAGCGCCTCATCGTAATCGGCGTCAGTAAACTTCAAGGATCCGCGTTCCCGGCCGCGTTTTACCGCGAAACCGGCCGCCGAAAGCGCGTCATTCCAATACCCGCCGAAACGTTTTGTGACCGTCTGCGAAGTTGGCGGCCACACGAGTTTGCCGCGCCCGGAAACCGATGCCGCCTGGGCGAGCGCCGCCCGTTCTTCATCGTATTGCCGGGCCGTTATCGTCAGACTTGGATCTTCCCGCAAAGCCGCACGCACCCCGCCAATGATCCCCAAAACTTCTTCTTGGTCTAGGGGTTCTTCCGCCAAAGCTGCATGGTCTGCCGGCGTGGCCTCACTCAGATCCGGCGTAATATCGTTGATTTTCCCGAACATATAGAGCAGCCCGGCTTGCAAAGCGTCCAGAGAGAATCGCGGCGCGTGGGCCCGGGCGTGGCTAGTTTCCCCACTGGTACGGCTGCCCGCCGTGCTCCCCGTGCCGCCGTCCTTCGCCAAACTACCTGCTCCCGCCGGCGGCCGTTTCGAGGCGAGGCTTAGGCAGGCATCCAGTTTTCCCGTTTCCTCGAATTTATCCAGCAAAGTGCGGACCGTGGATGCCACACAAGCAGCGGAAAGTTCAGCTGCCCGGTCCAGTTCCATGTGATACACCTGTTCGGCGGAAGGCCCGGCCAAGTCGGAAGCACAGCGGATAGCAGCGAACGGAATCTGTGCCATGGCACAGCTTTGCGCCGCGGCCGCCGATTCCATATCCGTGAGCAAAGCTTCCGGGAACAGTTCGCGTGTCTCCCCCACATTTTTCGCCGTCACGAAAGCATCCGAAGAAAGAATCTGGCCGCGCAAGGTACCTTCCGGTGCGGCGTCGAGCAGGTCTGAATCTGCCGGGAAAGTAGCCGGTTGGCCCGGTACCTGCCCGATTTGGTAACCGAAAGCGGTGGCGTCGGCGCGCGTGTAGGCGTACGTGGTGCCGATAACGACGTCGCCGACGTTAATACTGGCCCCCAAGCCGCCTGCAGTACCCGCGGAAATAACGAAAAGTGGACGCAAGATTTCGGCGGCCCAGCCAAGGAACGTGGCGGTTGCTACCAGACCGATACCGGTTTGGGCAGCAATAATCGGAATTTTGGGGCCAGGGAAAACCCAGGCCTGACCGAAGGGCGTGGGGAAGGCTTGTACTTCCTCTGGTTTGGCGAAGGCGCCGATAACCGGCGCGATTTCTTCCCGCTGGGCGGCAATAATCAGGCCGAGCGCGGAAGGCGGGCCGGGCTCGATTTTTTTCGGTTCGGGAAGCGGCGGCATTTCCGGGGATTGGCTCATGCAGTTTCCACCTTTTCCCAGCTATCGCGCTGTGCCAACATGCCAGCAATAGCTTCCTGCGCGGCTTGTAAATTGTGGCTTGCGGCCCATCCGCATTGGATTTCATTGGCGGCCGGAACTTCGGTGGCGGCCATAATATCGCGGAAAGTAGTTTCTACCAGTTCGCAAATGGCCGGCACATTCGGGGCTTCGGCCATGAGGAGGTAGAAACCCGTCTGGCAACCCATGGGCGAAAAGTCAATAACGTGCGGCGAATGATTGCGTGAATATTCGGCGAAGGAATGCTCGATGGAGTGAATTACCGGCATTGTCAGATGTTCTTTATTGGGCTGGCAGAACCTAACGTCGTACTTCGTTAGCTGATCTCCCGCGGGTAAAGTCTTCACATCAGCTACCCGAATATAGGGAGCTACCACCTTCGTGTGGTCGAGGTTAAAAGACTCCACATTCATTTTCGTCATATATGTATGCCTCCAAGAATCACCTATTTACGTGTGATACCTATCGTACGTTGTATAAGCACTGCCGGGTATGATTTTCCCGGTTTTTCAGCTTTTTGCCAGCGCTGCACGCGCATCGGTATGCCCGGTTCACACCTAAAGAAATGGTGGATATTCGGCAAGATTTATTGCGTGTTCGCTCAGAACCTGACTAATCCAGCGGTAACAAAACAAGGCTAATCCCAATACGCTTACCGGCCAGATTATGATCCTTGCGGCCGATTCACCACGCTATACGCCACCCACCGAGGCAAAACAAAAAGACGCCCATTTTGTATCAAAATGAGCGTCCTGGTGGTGGAGCTGAGGGGACTCGAACCCCTGACCCTCTGCTTGCAAAGCAGATGCGCTACCAGCTGCGCCACAGCCCCGTATGAAGTTATGTGCCTGTTGCATCCTAGCTTGGATCTGGGATCTTTTGCCAGTGTGCGTAAACCTGCAGGTGTTTTTGTAATTCCACCGCGGCTACGTATCCGCCAATTAGCACAAAAGAAAAGAGGAGAAAACGTTTCATTTCCCCTCCTCGCTTTCGTGGGCGTAGGTGGACTCGAACCACCGACCTCAGTCTTATCAGGACTGCGCTCTAACCAACTGAGCTATACGCCCTTACACCTTTGCGGACTGGATTAGTTTACATCAGGATGAGCAGAAACCAAACTTCGCGCATCGTGCGTTCGGTAACATTTCTACTACCGTGCTGATGTGTGCCTAGGTAAGCACACGTCCGCGGTGTATTAGCGGGTGCTTTGTTGTTTATGCGGGGTTTGGCGCGGTTTTATTCGTCGGTAACGGTGAGCCGTAGCCCGCCAACGAGTGCCGCGCACAGGTTGTAGATGAGCGCGCCTATGGCTGAAAGGGCCGTGAGGAGCGCAATATCAATAATGGCGATGATCACGGCGAAGCTCATCCACCTGCCAAACTCGAGGTATTGGGCGAACTGCAAGAGTTCTTTCGAGTTTAGGGTAAGCAGGAAATCGTTCAGGGAAGACCACACGTGCATACCGTCAAGCACCAGCCACACCAGGGCCATCGCAATAATGAGAACGATGCCGAAGGCAAATGACAGGAGGAATCCGAGTTTCATCGCGGAAAGCGGCTCAATTTTTGAGATCGTCATCCGAATGCGCCGGATTCCTACGGTTTGCGCGGGCCGGGCATCTGGCTGGTTGCGGCCTCGCCCGTTGCCGCGTCCCCGCCCGGCGGGGCGTGCTTGCCCTTGCCCGCCGGCCCCGTGTTGGCGCGCGCCGGCTGGCAAGGCACCTGGAGTGGCCGGCGTGTTTTGGTCTGCTACCGGGGTGCGCGCGGTCACGGATACCCGTGCCGGAGCGGCTGCGGTTTTCCCGTTCCCGCGCTGCGGCGGCACAGACGGCGGTGGCGTTTTTCCTTGACGAGTATGTTCGCTCATAGTTCTCCCCGCTTGGCCGATACCTGTTCGGCCTTCTCCTTATCTGAAAAGTATCCCGTCAATAGAGAGTACCGCGCAAAAGCCCCGGATGTCCCGCGCGGCGCCCGCGAAATTAGTTTTAGACGCCCGTAATACCATCATTGTTAGCTATATCATTTTCAGCTTCGCCTGCAGCGCCGCTACTTTTATTCATCGCGACTTTCACCAGCTTCACCTGCGCCTTCACCTGTGCCTTCATCTGTGCCTTCGCCAGCAGCTGCTTCTTCGGCTGTTGCCTCCGGTTCTTCGGTCACAACCGCCGCTTCTTCAGCTGCCTCGGCTTCTTCGTCTTCTTCCATTTCGTCTTCGATATTGCGGGCTATTGCAATGATTTCATCGCCTTCATCGGGGCGGACGAAAGTGACACCTTGGGTGTTGCGGCCGGTGATGGAAACCTCACCCACGGTGGTGCGCATTACCTTGCCGGAGGCCATGATCACGAGCACTTCTTCATCACCTTGGGTGACGAGGGCGTCTACCAGATCGCCACGGTTTTCTGGCAGGTTCGCTACCTTAATTCCAAGCCCGCCGCGGCCTTGCACCCGGTATTCCTCAATCTGGGTACGTTTGGCAAATCCGCCGGTGGTTACGGTGAACACGTCCGATTCGGGCCGCACGGTATCCATGGAAAGCAGGTAGTCACCTTCCCGGAAACGCATTCCCATCACGCCGCTGGTGGCCCGGCCCATTGGGCGCAAGCTTTCCGGCGTGACGGTGAACCGCAAGCACATGCCTTGCTTGGAAACGAGGAAGAGATCATCGCCGTCGTTCGCGAAGGTCACCGCTACTACTTCGTCTGTTACGCCTGCTTCTAGTTCGCGCAGTTTGATCGCGATGAGGCCGGAAGAGCGCGGAGAATCGTAATCGGTGAGCCGAGTTTTCTTCACTAACCCGGATTTCGTGGCAATCACCAAGTAGTCAGCGATTTCGTAGTTCGGGATGGAACGTACGGCTGCGATTTGTTCTTCGGGTTCGAAGGCCACCAGGTTGGCCACGTGTTGGCCTTTCGCGTCCCGGCTACCTTCTGGAATTTCGTATCCCTTGATCCGGTACACGCGCCCAAAGTTTGTGAAGAACAAATGCCAATCGTGTGTGGATCCTACGCCGAAGTGTTCTACTACGTCGTCTTCGCGCAGACTAGCGCCGCGGATGCCTTTGCCGCCGCGGTGCTGGGAGCGGTATTCGGTTACCTTGGTCCGTTTCGCATAGCCGCCGCGGGTAATGGTTACGACGACGTCTTCTTCCGGAATGAGATCTTCGACGGACACATCGCCGTCGTAGGGAAGAATTGCGGTACGCCGCTCATCTCCGTATTTATCAACGATTTCTTGAAGTTCTTCGGAAATGATCGTGCGCTGGCGTTCCGGCTTGGCGATAATATCGCGGTAATCGGCTACGAGCGCCTTCTTTTCGTTGTATTCGTCCGTGATCTTTTGGCGTTCCAGGGCGGCCAGGCGGCGCAACTGCATTTCTAGGATCGCATTGGCTTGGGCTTCATCAATATCGAGGAAAGCCATGAGTTCGGTGCGTGCGATGTCTACGGTTGCGGAACGGCGAATCAGCTGGATAACTTCGTCTAGAGCATCCAGGGCCTTCAGATATCCCTCGAGGATATGCATCCGCTTCAGGGCTTCATTGAGCCGGTATTGGGTGCGGCGCTGGATTACTTCCATCTGGTGGTTTACCCAGTGGCGCACGAAGCCGTCCAGGGAAAGCGTGCGCGGTACGCCGTCTACCAGGGCGAGCATATTTGCCGGGAAGCTGGTTTGGAGCTGGGTGTGCTTATAGAGATTATTGAGCACTACCTTGGCTACGGCGTCGCGTTTGAGGACGACGACGATGCGTTGGCCCGCACGGCCGGAGGTTTCATCGCGGATATCGGCAACTCCGCTAATCCGGCCGTCTTTAATTGCTTCGACCATGCGGTCGAGCAGGCGGTCCGGGTTGACTTGGTAGGGAAGGTCGGAGATAACCAGGCAGGTGCGGCCGTTGATTTCTTCTACTTCTACGATTGCTCGCATGGTGATCGAGCCGCGGCCGGTGCGGTAGGTGTCTTCGATTCCGCGGGTGCCCAGAATTTGTGCGCCGGTGGGGAAATCGGGGCCCTTGATCCGCAGCATGAGTTCGCCCAGTAGTTCTTCCCGGCTCGCTTCCGGGTGGGCGAGGTACCACTGCACGCCATCATTGACTTCGCGCAGGTTATGCGGCGGGATGCGGGTGGCCATGCCTACCGCGATCCCTTCCGATCCGTTCACTAGAAGGTTCGGGAAGCGGGCGGGTAGTACTGCCGGTTCTTGTAGGGAGCCGTCGTAGTTCGGCATGAAATCGACGGTGTCTTCTTTGATGTCCCGCACCATTTCCATGGCGAGCGGGGCCATGCGGGCTTCGGTGTAACGCGGGGCAGCGGCACCCAGATCCCCGGGCGTTCCGAAGTTACCTTGGCCGGCTACCAGCGGGTAACGCATTGCCCACGGTTGGGCGAGGCGAACCATGGTGTCGTAAATGGCGGAGTCACCGTGCGGGTGGTAATGCCCCATTACATCGCCAACGATTTTTGCGGACTTGGAGAAACTCGAATCCGGGCGGTAACCGCCGTCATACATGGCGTAGACAACGCGCCGATGCACGGGTTTCATGCCGTCTCGCACGTCTGGCAAGGCGCGCCCCACAATCACAGACATCGCGTAATCCAGGTATGAGGTCTCCATTTCGCGTTGGAGATCCACGTCCATGATTTCGCCGTGGTTGTACACTTCGGACTGATCGCCCGGCGTCATTTCCGTCACTGCTTTTTACCTTCTCGTGTTGCTCTTGGGTATGGGTGCTACTGCTTTAGGGCTGGTATTGCGCGGCTAGCGCGGCGGCTAAATATCCAGGAAGCGCACATCACGTGCATTGCGCTGGATGAACGCGCGCCGCGATTCGACGTCTTCGCCCATGAGGACGGAGAATGTTTCATCCGTGGCGGCGGCTTCCCCGATTTCCACCCGTTTGAGGGTGCGATTTTCGGGGTTCATCGTGGTATCCCACAGTTCTTCCGCGTTCATTTCGCCCAGGCCCTTGTAGCGCTGGATGCGTTGGGATTCTTCCTTGGGCAGGCGCCACCCGTTTTCTTTGCCTTTCGCGAGTTCTTCATCGCGCTCTTGGTCGGTGAAAACGTAGGAGTGCGGGTGGTTGGTCCACTTGATGCGGTACAGCGGCGGCATGGCCAGGAATACGTGACCGGCCTCAATCAGGGGCCGCATGTACCGGTAGACCAAAGTTAGCAGCAAAGTGGCGATATGAGAGCCATCCACATCGGCGTCGGCCATGAAAATGATCTTGTGGTAGCGGAGCTTATCTATATCGAATTCGTCACCGATACCCGTACCGAAAGCGGTGATCAGGCCCTGGATTGTATCGGAGGAAAGCGCTCGATCCAGGCGGGCTTTTTCTACGTTCAGGATCTTGCCGCGGATTGGCATAATCGCCTGGTGTTTCGGATCGCGCCCGTTGACGGCTGAACCGCCAGCCGAATCACCCTCTACGATAAAGATTTCGCATTCTTCGGGTTTATTGGAAGTGCAATCCTTGAGTTTGCCGGGCATGGAAGCCGATTCCAGCACGGACTTGCGGCGGGTTGCTTCCCGGGCTTTACGCGCGGCTGCGCGGGCCGCATAGGCCTGCGTGGCTTTGCGAACGATATCGCGCGCTTCGCTGGGATGGGAATCGAGCCAGTCCGAAAGGTTCTTATAAGCCTGCTGTTGCACGAAAGTGCGGGCCTCAGTATTGCCCAGTTTGGTTTTGGTTTGCCCTTCGAACTGCGGGTCGCCAATTTTTACGGAGATCACCGCGGTTAGGCCTTCGCGTACGTCCTCACCGGAAAGGTTCGGATCTCTATCACGCAAAAGGTTCTTATCCCGCGCGTACTTGTTTATCACCGAGGTGAGGGCGGAACGGAAACCTTCTTCGTGGGTACCACCTTCCGTGGTGTTGATCGTATTGGCGAAAGTGTGCACGGATTCGGTGTAAGCCGAAGTCCATTGCATGGCCACTTCCAGTTCGATCTGGCGTTCTTCGTCTTCCGTTTCGAAATAGATAATTTCCTCATTGACCAGTTCGGCCTTCTTCATGCCGTTGAGGAATTTGACGTAGTCAATCAGCCCGCCCGCGTATTTGTAAGTAACGTGACGCCGTTCGGGGGTGGCTTCGGTACCGGCGGCTTCTTCCGCGGTGCTTTCCCCGGTTACTTCGTCACCTTCCACGGTGATTCCTTCGCGTTCATCAATCAGGGTGATGCGCAGGTTTTTGTTGAGGAAAGCCATCTGGTGGAAGCGTTTGCTGAGCACTTCGAAATCGAATTCGGTGGTTTCGAAGATATCGCCATTGGGCCAGAAGGTTTGTTTGGTGCCGGTTTCGGTGGTTTCTTCCCCGCGCGTGAGCGGCCCGGTAGGTACCCCGTTCGCGAAGCTTATGCGCCATACGTAACCGTCACGTTTGATTACGGTTTCCATGCGGGTGGAAAGGGCGTTGACGACGGAGACGCCGACGCCGTGCAGACCACCGGAAACGGCATAGCCGCCCTGGCCGAATTTACCGCCGGCGTGCAAGACCGTCATTACAACTTCTACTGCCGGCCGGTGTTCGGTGGGGTGATCGTCTACGGGAATGCCGCGCCCGTTATCGCAAACGCTCACGCCGCCATCGGCCCGCAAAGTAATTTCTATGTGATCGCAGAAGCCAGCGAGTGCTTCGTCCACGGAATTATCGACCACTTCGTAGACGAGGTGATGCAGGCCGCGAGATCCGGTAGACCCCACGTACATACCGGGCCGTTTGCGTACCGCTTCCAATCCTTCCAGCACCGTAATATTCGAGGCGTCATAGGATTGGTCTTTTGATACCTCGCCTACGTGATGGACATGTGCCTGCGGTTGCGTTTCGGCAGCCGGTGTGGGCGCATCAGTAGTACCGGTATGGGATTCTGTAGTACCGGCATGAGATACGGCCGGTGCGGCAGATTCCTGTGGAACATTACTCTTCGTATCCGACACTCGCGGAAACTCCTTGGCTCTTGATCGGTAGGTTCCCGCCGCGGTGCGAGGATGTATCTGCGGCGCGCTACGCACACCACGACCCGCCCGCCACAATATGCAAGCAATGCACAATGCAGCAGGCTCGGTTTAACATCCACTTATTTCGCCGAAGAATATCCTGAACGTTATTTTCCAAAACGCCAGAAATGGACCCCTCGCGGGCGAAGACCTCTAGCGGGGGAACCCTACCCGAATAGGACTAGCTTCTATTCTAGCGCATTTTGGAGTGGTTTTCTGGGATGACATGTGCATTTCAACCCGTTTACTCCCACCCAAGTGCGTGGAGCTGATCATCATCAAGCCCGTAGAAGTGCCCGACCTCATGCACAATCGTGACCCTAATTTGTTCTACCAGTTCTTCACGAGTATTACACCAGCGTTGCAAAGGCCCGCGGAAAATATAGATCCGATCCGGCAATAGCCCGGCAGAATCGCCATACCGATCCGTTAGGGCCACGCCGTCGTACATTCCTAGCAGAGCGGGCTTTCCTTCGGCGTCGTACGCTTCTTCCCCCACGAGCATTTCGGGGGCCGGTTCTTCTTCCACTAGGAAGACCACATTGGGCAGGGTATCAAGGAAATGCTGCGGGAGCAGGTCAATTGCGTCTGCAACCGCTTCGTCAAACTCGGCGCTGCTGATCTCCAACATGAGAGCCTCCTAGGTTTTACTTGCAATTGTTTTGGCCCGGGTTTTGCGCGCGATAGTACGGGTTTCCTGGCGCGCGGCTATCCGTAAGTATCGCGCGGGCCGCGGCCGGGAACTGAATAGCGGCCGTGGCGCCAGTTGCGTTGTTGCGGGCCACGTACCTCGATATTTTTAACTATTTCCGGGCCGAGTTCGGCATCTAACCGGCTGGCTAAAGTGGCCAGCAAAGCGCGCATTTGGGTTGCCCACGACGTCGATGAGGTGCGGATCGTAAGGGTTCCGGTATCTTCGTCGAAGCTTTCCACCCACGCATTGCGGGCCACGTTTTCGCCCACGATTTGCGGCCAGCGCCGTTCCACGGAGGCCACATTGAGGCGGGTTCCCCAGCCGCGATCCAAAATTGTGCGTTCCAAAATCACGCGTAAAGGCTTCGGATCTCGCCAAGAAGGGCGCGCACCAGAACCGGCATCCACGCCCGGGCTCGGCGTAAAAACTTCCGCGCCCAGCGGCTTGGCATCATTGAGCTCATCGGCAAGTTTTTGCGCCGCGTAACCGGCACTGGGCCGGCGGGTACGAATTTTGCCGCGGCGGAAAGCATCTTCACGCATCCGATCCAAAGCGCGCAGGGCCAAAATATCGCCGTTCTCCTGCGCGGCTTTGATCTTCGCCGCCTCCACTTTCCGGTTCGTGGTCATTGCTATTCGCCGCCTTCGCTGCGTGTGCCTTCGCTGCGTGTGCCTTCGCTGCGTGTGCCTTCGCTCTGTGTGCCTTCGCTCCGTGCTGCCGCTCGGTTGGTTACCGGTGCTGAGTTAGTTTCAATTTCCGATTCGGGGTGGACGCGGCCGGCGTGGATGCGGAAGGTTTTCCCTTGCAGGGTAGCTGGTAGATCGTCACCGACGGCGGCCGTAATCATTACTTGGCCGGCGCTGGCTACCAGTTCCGCAAGCCGGCGGCGGCGGTGGCCGTCCAGTTCGGCAAAAACATCATCGAGAATCAGAATCGGTTCGCCGTCCCCAGACCATTCTCCCGAATCATCGGCCCGCAGAACCTGCCATTCCGCCAGCCGCAAGGCAAGCGCATAACTCCACGATTCGCCGTGGCTGGCATAGCCTTTGGCGGGCAATTGACCTAAGGACAGTTGGAGATCGTCACGCTGCGGGCCTACCAGGTTTTGCCCGCGTTCAATTTCTTGGGCGCGGCGTTCTTGCAGGAGTTGTTGCAAGCGTTGCGTGGCCCGGGCGGGCTGGGCAAGTTCGGCGTCGTTATTGGTAATCGCGGCGGCAAGTTCGGGTTCGGCACTGATTCTTTCCGGCCCGGGCAGGGAGAAGAAACCGCTGTTGGCGCTGGCTTTGTAGTCTATGCGGGCGCCGGATTGGGTGCCGGAGACGAGGTTGTAATATTCGGCAACGAAAGGCCGGAGTTGGCGCACAATTTCGGCGCGGGCGGCCGTGATTTCTCCGCCAAGTTTAGCTAGTTGGGCGTCGAAAATATCGAGGACTGGATTTTCGAGGGAAACATTTTGCCCTTGTTTGGCCGCGCTGCTCAAGGAACGCAGGAGGGCGGCCCGCTGTTGCAGAACTTTATTGTATTCCGCACGTACGCCGGCCATCCGCGGCCGTAGCTGGATCATGAGGTCGTCCAGGAAAGCGCGGCGGATAGCTGGTTCGGCGCGGATAATTCCCAGATCTTCCGGCGCGAAGAGGACGCAGCGCACGATACCGACGATATCGGCGGGTTTGGCCGGCGCGCGGTTAATGCGGGCCCGGTTGGCCCGGCCCGCATAGATTTCAACTTGCACGGTGGTGGGGGAGGTGCCGCGATAGGTACGTGCTTGAATGACGGCGGCGTTCGCACTTTGCCGCACCAGCGCGTTATCGCTACTCACGCGGTGGCTACCGAGGGTCGCGAGGTAGGCAACGGCTTCCACTAGATTTGTTTTCCCCTGGCCGTTTTTCCCGGTCAAAATGTTTATTCCCGGGCTAAAGCTCACCACTTCACGTTCGTAGTTCCGAAAATCGGCCAGGGCGATATCGGAAATATACATTTACGCAGAATACGTCCGAATCGGCATGAGGAGGAGGCGGAAATCTTGGGAATCTTCCCCTTCGGGTTCCGCTTGGCCGGTAAGGACTGCCGGTTTGGTGGGATGGGTGTAGGAAAGCCGCAAATAATCGGTGGTAAGAGCCGAAAGCCCATCTTGCAGGAAGGACGGGTTGAAAGCCATGGTGATCGGCTCTCCATGTAGCGCTACTTGCAAAGCTTCCGAAGTTTGGGCGTTGTCATTTTGGCCGGCGTCGAGCACTACTTGGCCTTCCGAGAACTCGAGGCGCACGGCCGCGTTCTTTTCCACTACGAGCCGAGCACGTTTGATGGCGTCGAGCATTTCCGCGCGGTTGATGACGGCATAACCGGCAACTTCGTCCGGGAAGAGGGCGAGGACTTGCGGGTATTCGCCGTCGATAAGACGCGCAATGCTCTTGCGGCCAGCAGCGGCGAAACCGATGGCGCCGGTGCGGCCAGAATTGTCGATCGTCATGGTGACGTCACCGGCGGTTCCTAGCGAACGCGCGATATCTGAAAGGCGGGAGGCACGCACCAAAATCCGGGCTTCAATTTCCGGATCTGCGGGCTCCCAGTTGACCTTTGCTACCGCGAGACGGTACCGATCGGTAGCCATTAGGGAAATATCGCTACCGTGGATTTCGATGCAGACGGAAACCAGGAGCGGCAAAGTATCGTCTGTGGAAGCAGCCGTGACGGCTTGGCTTACCGCTTGCTGCCAGGCAGCGCCATTGATGGTGCCGCTCGTGCCTTCCAATTCCGGAGCATCCGGATAATCCTCCAGGGGCATGGAAGTCATCGACATGCGGGAAGCCCCGCAGGTGAGATCAAGTTTCGCGCCTTGGGTTTCCAGCGCAACCGGCTTATTGGGCAAAGCCCGCAAATAATCGGCAAGCAGGCGGCCAGATACCAAGATTTCGCCGGGCTGATCTACCGCGGCTTCGATTACTGCGTGTGCAGAAATATCTGGATCATAGGAAGAAAGAGCGAGTTGACCATCTTCCAAGGCTTCAATCTTGATGCCAGAGAGAATTGGTAAGGAAGGCCGGGTAGGGATGGTACGTGCCGTCCAGGTAACGGCTTCTGCAAAGACATCGCGCTCAATCCGTAACTTCACGATTCTTCCCTTTCCGGCACCCGGAAGTGCCTACTGACCACTTTGTGCGGTGACTACCCGGTGGCTACAGGTGACCACCCGGCGGTTACCGGTGGCTAAGCGACCGCGCTGCCCTAACCATTAGGTACTGCGCCGCCCTGACCACTAACTGGATGGACAACTGCACCAGCCTACGAGAAAAGGCCGGGGAAATCACCCACGATGGAGGTAGAAAACACCTCAAACGGCATATTTCAGGTCCTACTCTACGCGAATATCAGACTTGCAACCCGGGAGTAGCACTGAACCACACTTCGGAAGGAGCGCGGCACGTGCAGCTGGTTGCAGCAGATCCGCTTCGGACTGAATCACACTCCGCGAGGGCGCGGACGAAAAGCGGTAGCGCCTCGGCGATGATCTTGTAATTCGCGGGTTTTAAAAGGTTGGTAGTAGTAATAGGGGCTGTGGATCTTGTGGATAAGTGTTCGAACCCGCGAGATCAAGCCAAAAGCTATGGTGAGATAGCTGTTGAATTCACTGTGGAAAATAATCGCTTGCTGTGGATTGGCTAGAATCGCCAGAAAAGTATCCACAATCCTATGTGCATTCATCACCTTAAAACCTTCCACCTTCCACAGCCCTTCAACACCCGATGTGGAAAGAAACTGGGCGGTAAATCCGAATCGCGCCTAGTTTTTTATGAAAATTTAGTTGGGCGTGTTAGGGGTGGGGTGGGCTTATTCTGTTAGTTGCGGGCGGGCTTTTCTGTTAACTGGCGGTCTAGTTTTTGGCAGCCCGGCCGGCCACGAGCTGCGTGGGTAAAACGGTGCGCAAGCGATTTAGGTACGCATTAGGTACGCAGCATTCGGCGCGGAGAGTAACGTTACGCTACTTTTCCCGGGAAGTAGAGGTACGACGTCGAACCTCGGAACGAAATGCAGCCAATAACCGCTAGCCAAGTAACGCAACCAGTAAAACGGTAGCCAAGTCACACAACCAGTAAACGGTAAAAGATTGATAAGCGCTCGGAAAAGCGCCGCGCAGGAGCCGAAAATGGCTATGGCGCGGCGTGCACTACAAGAAAATAAGGAAGCAGCAAGCTTTAGCTACAGGAATCAGCGATCTCTAGCTACAGATAACAGCTCAGCGATCTCTAGCTACAGGTAACAGCAGTGTGTAGCTAGAGAACACGGCGGAAGTTCTTAGGAATTGTGGCCGGTGGCTTCCTGTTTGATGCGGACCGAGAGTTCAGAGACCTGGTTGTAGGTACTTTGCTGCTCGGCGATTTGTTTGTCGATTTTGCGGCAGGCATGCATGACCGTGGTGTGGTCGCGGCCGCCGAAGATAGCACCGATTTTTGGCAGGGAAAGATCGGTGAGTTCGCGGCACAGATACATGGCGATTTGCCGGGCTGTGGTAGGCAGGCGGGAACGATCCGCGCTGGTTAGGTCGTCTATCGAAACCCGGAAATAGTTTGCGGTTTGCGCCATAATCATCGACGGTTGGATCTGCACCGATTCAGGATCAGAAATCAGATCCTTGAGCACCATTTCCGCCAGCGTCAAGGAAACCGGCTGTTTGGAAAGATCTGCGAAAGCGGTGACGCGGCGCAAGGCCCCTTCCATTTCGCGAATATTTGTAGTCATGTTCGTGGCAATATATTCTTGCACGTCCCGCGGCACATCAATCTGATCCGCATGGGCTTTCTTCTCCAAAATTGCCACGCGCGTTTCCAGATTGGGGCGATCGATCGAAGCTACAACTCCGGAATTGAACCGAGAAAGCATACGTTCCCCAAACCCGTTGAGTAGATTCGGTGCCACATCTGAAGTAATAACGATCTGTTTGTTTTGGTTCGTCAAAGCGTTAAAAGTATGGAAGAACTCTTCCACGGTAGATTCGCGGCCGCCAATGAATTGAATATCATCAATGAGTAGCACGTCTACATTTCGGAAAGTATCTTTAAATTCGCTTTGCTTGTTATCGCGCAAAGCATTGATGAAAGCATTCGTGAATTCTTCTGCCGAGATATAACGTACCGCGATTTCCGGATAGAGCGCCAAAGCATAATTTCCAATGGCGTGCATAAGATGGGTTTTTCCCATCCCGGAATCTGAGTACAAGAACAGCGGGTTGTAACTCGTGCCGGGAGATTCGGCCACCGCCAAGGAAGTGGCGGAAGGAAAACGGTTCGAATCCCCAATCACAAAATTGTCGAAAGTATATTTCGGATTGAGGCCGGCTTTATGGGCGCGGGCCGCAAAACTCGGATCTTGCGCCTCATCCGGGCTGGTACGGGTGGAACTTGCCGCCGCAGTCGCATTGAGTGCGGCCGCCACCGTTTCCTCTTCAGCCGGATAACCACCGTATTGGAAACGCGAATTGCCCTGCCCACTGGTAGCCGCCGGTGCATTATCCAAATGCCCGCGGGCCGCAATCAAATCCACATATGAGGTTGGTTCGGCCGGCGGTTCCCAAGTTGATTTATGTGCCGGACGCATCGCTCGGTCAAGAGTGAGCTGGTTAGTGCCCGGATCGGCCGCAAATTCTGGGGCGGGTGCGGGGGTCGGTGCGGCGTCGTCGCTAAGCGGAGCAGTAGCCTCGGTAACGGGCACGACGCCCGGGGCGCCGGCATCGCGAGCCACACCCGGAGCGGAAAAAGTGGAAGGTGCAGAACTCAGGGAGCTTGCCGTGGGCACCCGGGAAGGAAGTTTGGAAGAAACATCCGCAGGAACGTTTGGGCGCGCGCCAGCAGGAATATTTCCCGGAGCTTCGGAACGAAGACCCGAAACCGGGCGGTTTGAGGCGGCGGCCGCGGAAGGTGCAGAAGCAGAAGCTACCGCGGAGCTGCCGGTCAAATATTCTGGCGCAGCGGTAGAAGCGGCACTCGCGCCGGCCGCAGAACTCGCAGTGGCAAATGTGCCCGCGGTGTCCGCTCCAGAATTACCGGCACTACCAGCAGAAACAGGAGAAATATTGGCGACCGGAGAGAGCGGCGAAGCCTGCGGGGCAGAACTACTAGGACTTCCTGCGCCGATCGTGCTGCCCGCGCTGCTCGTGCCGCCCGTGCTGCCCGCGCTGCTCGTGCCGCCCGTGCTGCCCGTATTTACCGCTCCGGTATTGGTAGCGGGACGAGAAATCCCCCGGGTGGAAACGTCAGTGACACTTGCCATACCGGTCGGTGTGCGGGAGGGTAACGGCGTCTCGTTAATCGAAGGGTCTACGGAAATGACGATTCGCACCTGCCGGCCGAGGATGGCCGAAAGCTTTTCCGTCATGGCTGCGGAGACATGCTCTTCAATCCAGTTCTTCACAAAATCGGAGCCGACTGTGATCATGAAGATTTCGTCTGCCATGGCCAGAGGGCGAGCCATCCGCACAAAGGCAGCCTGGGAATCGGAAAGAGCATCCTCGGCCCTTAATAGCTCCATGGCGGCAAGCCAAGCATCTTGGGCAGGATTCGAATCTGACATCAGTTCCTTTCCCCTTATCTACGGTGTACGAATGCGTGGACGATAAATCAGGCACCCGCGGATTTTTCGGCGGCACCTGTGGTGCTACGAAAGCACACGGGCAACGCACGAGCTGGCGCGCGAGCTAAATACCAGCTACTTGCACGCTAGTTACAAGCCAGTTGCAAGCGTGTTACAAGCAGGTTGCACGCCAGTTGCCGCGGGATGCGAAAACTGTGAAACAGGGCGCCCACCGCAGTAAGGCGAGCGGATCCTTGGAGGATTTTATCCACGGCTAGCGGCCCTCATACTAGGACCTGTGGATAACTTCCCGAAAGTTTCCACCCCTCTCAAAACGGCGTAAATACAGGACTTTGCGCAGATTTACGCGAGCTGGGCCCGGTTTCTGTGGATTCATGGTAGGTCATTCCGCGCGAATCTGCGAGTGAGTTATCCACAGGTCTGTCCACACCTGTGGAAATTACATGCGTGTGTTTTAGTTTGCGTTTGTGTAAACGACGCCGAAAGATCGGCGTCTGCGCGCAATCCACATCTGTGCACACAGAAAAAAGTGAGATGCGCGGAGCGGAATTTTGCGGCGAGCCGCAGTATTGGAAAATCTCAAGAAAGTGAAACGTGGTAAGCGTGGGTGGTGAATTGCGATAAAGGAACCGCGCCGCCAAGCCGTTAGATCTCTGTGAGATCACGGTCACCGCGGGACCGAAATCATTGACCAGAAGGGCAAATAACACGTAAAGTCGATTAGTCCGTGCATAGGTGTAACTATGCGCATTGTAAGTTTCATGCGAACTTTGACGCGGCGATGCTCTCGAGAGTGCTCAGATTTTCTGGGATAGACAGGGCCCCGCCGGGGTAAAGCTCGCCGTCAGATTTGGGAGGATCACCGTGAGTACAAAGCGGACGTTCCAGCCGAATAACCGTCACCGTTCCAAGGTTCACGGTTTCCGCAAGCGTATGCGTACCCGCGCCGGCCGCGCCGTTATTGCGGCCCGCCGTCGTAAGGGCCGCGCCAGGCTAACCGCTTAAATGCTGAGCTCCGATCACCGTATGCGGAGATCGGAAGATTTCGCAGCGGCATTTTCGGGAGTACGCGGGAATTCTCGCCGGTTGCAAGTAGCAATCGGGGAGAATCACGCCGCAGATGAGATAACCGGCCCTCACCCTGTGCGGGTCGGTTTTGCGGTATCTAAAAAGGTTGGGAACTCAGTTGTACGCCATCGCCTTACGCGTCAACTACGGCACATAGTGCGAGAGAAGCTGGGGGAACTGAACGACGGCGAGTGCGTCGTCGTACGCGCCTTTCCCGCCGCAAATGGCAGCACATATGCGCAGCTCACCGCAGATTTTGACCGCGCACTCCACCGCGCTCGGAAGCAACAAACCGGGCAAAGAACGAGGCGAAACTAATGAACGGGGCAATAGGGCGCGCACTCATCCGCGTTATAAGGTGGTATCAGCGCAATATTTCAGCCGCTAATCCGCCGCGTTGCCGCTATGCCCCCACTTGTAGTGCCTACGCTATCGAGTGCTTGCAAGTACACGGAGCGTTAAAGGGTACACTCTTAAGTATCTGGCGCCTGCTACGGTGCAACCCTTTCACTAAGGGCGGCGTAGATCGGGTACCAGCTAAAGGTGAGTGGCCGCGCCGGCCGCTCGATCACGATGAACTCATCGAGCTTTATAAGAAGGAAGATGCCGATTTATCCGCGCAGGCGGAACGGGCAGAACGCTAGGAGATAACGCGTGGATACAATCCTTAGCCCATTCATGTGGGTTATCTCGTGGGTCCTCTACGGGATTCATAAGGGACTTGTTGCAATTGGAATGGCCGACGGGTCCGGCCCAGCCTGGGTGCTTTCCATTATCGGTTTGACGGTCGTGGTACGACTGGTCATTCTTCCTCTGTACAACCGGCAGATTAAGGCAAGCCGATCTACCCAGATCTTGCAACCAAAAATGATGAAGATCAGGGAGAAATACAAGAACAAGAAGGATACGATCTCCCAGCAGCGGCAGGCGGAAGAGATTCAGGCCCTATACCGCAAGCACGGGGTATCGCCAATGGCTTCCTGTTGGCCGATGCTCGTACAAATGCCGATCCTGTTCTCTCTATTCCGCGTGCTTTATAAGTTCCCGATGATTGCATCGGGCGAGCATGCCGCAATTGGGCCGCTGGATGCCAGCCTTGCAGATGATTTCTTGAATTCGACTTTCTTCGGCGCGCCAATGTCTGCCTCCTTCGCGATGGCAAACAAAGCCCCGGGATATTCGCCGGTAACCATTCGAGTAGTGGCCGGGATCCTCGTGGTAGTAATGTGCCTTTCCATGTTCTGGACCCAACGCCAGTTGCTAACGAAGAACATGCCGGAGCATAAAGAAGGCGAAGACGAAGGCAACCCGGCGCTGCGGATGCAGAAGTACATGCTGTACGGTATGCCGCTCATTTACGTATTCTCCGGTTATGCCTTCCCGGTGGGCGTGCTGATTTATTGGTGCGCAGGCAACCTGTGGAACATGGGCCAGCAGGCTTGGTTTATTCGCAATAACCCGACCCCAGGTTCGAAAGCTTATCGCCAGCGCGAAGAACGTTTGGCACGCGCACGGCGCCGCAAGGGCCTCAAGGAAGAGGGACTTTCGGAAGAAGAAATCGAAGAATTAGAGCAGAAGAGCGCGGCCGGCGGGCAGCGCAAACAGCCGATGAGTAAGGCGCGCGCGAAGAAGGCGGGCGTTACCGATCGCTTTGCCGCCGGAGGTCTGGAAACCGAAGAAGGCGGGGAAACGGAAGACGCCGCACTTGAAGAATCTGCCTCGGCAGACGCGGATAGCGCCGAAAGTGATGGAGAAGCTCGCGGCAAGGACGGATTGACGGACGAAGAGCGGGCGCGCAAGCGCTACGAACGCCGGCAAGCCGAACGCGCCCGCGCCAAGTCGAAGCGGAAGAAGCGGCGCCGCTAAGCCGCCGATAAGAAGCGATGGCTTTCTAGACTGGGCCAGATAGTAATAATGGCAGTGGTGGAAGTAAGTGGCGGTTTCGGTGGTGGGACTGTTGGCAGTGCCTAGCCCGTGCCGGTGGCAGTGCCTAGCCCGTGCCAGTGGCAGTGCCTAGCCCGTGCCAGTGGCAGTGCCTAGCCCGTGCCAGTGGCAGTGCCTAGCCGGTGCCAGTGGCGGGACTGTTCGCAGCTCCGCGGCCGTGCATTGCGGGATCTTGCGCTACGGACACTACGGTCTGGAAGTTTCTTTGCCCCGGGGCGGCGCAGGTGCGTAAGCTGGCGCGGAATGCAGGCACGAATGCATGCCGTTTCGGGAGTGCCGAGTCGGTGTTCGGGAGTAACGGACGATTGGGACCGAAAGATAATCGGTGCCAAACATGTATGAGATACACCGGTAGTAGCACGTAGCGCGAGAATCCGGCGTCGATATAGAAGTAAAATTTAACGAGAACTATCGCGGAATATAGACCGAAGAAAGGTAAGACAATGAGTGAAGTACCTGCGAAGGAACCGAATCTAGATAAGGAAGGCGATTTAGCCGCAGACTATTTGGAGGAACTGCTTGATATTGCCGATTTGGATGGCGATATTGAGATTTCCGTGGATCGGGACCGGGCAACGGTAGCTATTGTTATCGAGGGGGAAGCGGATTCGCGGCTGCGCCGGCTCATTGGTAAGCATGGCGAGGGTGTGAATGCCCTGCAGAGTTTGACCCGGTTGGCCGTGCAGCAACAAACCGGCGAACGCTCCCGACTCATGGTTGATATTGCTGGATATCGGCAGGAGCGGCGCGAGAAGGTTTCCGAGCTTGCGGAACAAGCTATCCAAGAAGTAATCGATACCGGTGACGAGATTGAACTCGACCCGATGAACCCCTTCGAACGCAAAGTGGTTCACGACGCCGTTGCGGCGGCCGGACTTCTCTCAGATTCTGAAGGATACGGTTCACACCGCCACGTCGTTATCAAGCCTGCTGATGATGAATACGGCGAATATGAGATCGTCTCGGATGAAGATGATGACGAATATGACGACTACGACGAGCACGAAGATAGTGCCGCCAGTGCAGAAAGCGCCGACTAAGAACACAAGCAATACCAAGCGCTGAAAGCTGCATCCAATACTAAAGAGCAGCGTTCGGTACTAAAGGGCGGTGTTCGGCACTTTAGTGCGGTGTTTGGCGCTAAAGAGCGGTGTTTGGCGCTTTAGGGCAGTATTCGGCACTAAAGGGTGGTATTCGGCGCTAAAAAAGAGGTATTTGGCGCTAAAAAGTAGATAGTAAAACTCGAGCGCGCACCTAAACGAGAATGCGCCAAGCGACTGTGTGTAAATAAGTGGGCAACTACGGTACGTAGCTTTCAGCAACGCTATCGAAGCACTGCACAGTTATCCGGAATAGACGGAGACGAATTTAGTGAGAGCCTCCCGCGAAAAGATATAACTAGGATATGTTTCGCGGGAGCTGCGAACTTATATCTGGGCAGGTCTCTGTTTTGCGGGTTGATTCCTGTGTTGCGCGGCTGTACTTGCGACGACGCGAGGCGAATAGGAAGCGATCCGATGTCCGAGCATCCGCAATTTACTTGTTCATTCGGCAGCTTCGTGGATGAATAGGTAAGTTTTCGCGAGACAATCGCTACACGGCCGAATTCATGTAGGCATCTCTGCGGCTAGGAAGCATGCCTTGATAAACCTTTGCGCGCATGTTCGCGACGAAAGTGCGGTTCTAGAGCAAATTTGGTCCCGCCTTAATGTTGGGAATGTTTCACGTGAAACATTGGGCGGACCTAAGGAAATCTAAAGCTGTCCTAGCCGGGAACAACTAGTTGCCGGTCGGCAATAACTTGACCGTTATTTGGCAAGTGCCCGTAGTAAACGGTTGATAGCCGGTAACAAGCGTTTGATAATCCGTAACAAGCGGTTGATAGTCTGTAAAACTACTTGGGAGCCGGGAATCGGAAAGCTCCGGATCTTCATAAAAATAAACTCACCACGGTAATGAATAACCCCTAGACTCATCATAGGGATGTTTCGAAGTTGCGTATGTGCTCCGTTTCTGCCCGATGCACTATCAGAAAATGCAACCATACGGAAAGGTCACGGCGTGAAGACCGAAGATTTTGATCCGGAAAAAAATGCCGACAGCGGAGAAGAGAATGAATCGGGAGAATCGAAAACCCAGATTCGCGCACGTGCGGATCCCTTCGGTGACGGTCCCGCGGCAAGGAATGAAACTAGATCACAGCATGACGATAGACCGAGTGCGAACTCGGTTGAAGTTCCTCCAGAAGGAGGATTAGAACACTTTGGTGATGAAGCTTGGTTGCGATTGTTGGCCTTTGCTGGATTACTCGAAGAAGAAGGGGAGAAGCGTGGGCTAATCGGACCTCGCGAACTCGAAAGACTCTGGGAACGTCATATTCTAAACTCGACCGTCCTCGATGAATTTATCCCTAATAAGGCGAGCGTTGCTGATGTGGGATCAGGTGCAGGTTTTCCCGGCATAGTTCTCGCGATCCAACGTCCCGACTGTAATGTAGTGCTCGTCGAATCAATGGAGCGCCGCGTGGAATGGCTGCAGTTTGTCACGGCGGAGTTGGCTCTAGATAATGTTCGCGTTAAAGCATGCCGAGCTGAAGATCTTCATGGGAAACAAACTTATGACATTGTGACTGCGCGTGCGGTGGCGGCATTAAAGAAACTCACGCGAATCACGCTACCGCTGGTTAAACCGGGAGGCTCACTACTTGCCTTGAAGGGTAAGAAAGCCGAACAAGAAATTCGAGAGGCGATTCCTCAGCTGAAAAAAAGAGGGAGCCGCCTGGGCTGATATATATGATCGCAAGCCTTTCGGCACCCAGGAAGTAACTCGTATTCTTGAAGTGGCGAAGAAGTAGCTGTTTTCGTAGCGAATGGATAATTGGGAATCAATCACTCTGGGCCTCTGAATGTTTCACGTGAAACATTAGGAAGCCCAGAGAGAACCGTATCTGCACGCGACGCGCTCGATTCGAGCTGCTCTGTGTAATGTGAACACTCTTAGGTGCCTTAACCTCACGCGATTCGAAATGTTTCACGTGAAACATTTCGTCAGACTACTATTGGTCAAGTATCTTGGTTTTGTCCGCGCTCACGAATAACACCATAGTCCTAGCAACAGATTTCTTTGCGTCCTATTTCGTAAAGTACCTGTGGAAAGTCCCGGACGTCGAGTTGAAACCCTCCTGGAAATCCGTACTGTGGTGAAGGGAAGATGTGAGGCAGGTATGTAAAAGCTGTGCCGTCCCTTATATGTGGGATTGACTCAGGAATGTCTGTGCTTGAGTGTCGTTGGGCGTCGATAGACTTAGGGAAGGTCAGGGAGGTGCTCATGAGTGATCCGAGGAAGAAGGTTCGTGTGTCTTCAGAGCGAAATGGTAAACACGCATTTTGGGACGGTTGGTCAGGTGACGACACTCCTGTAGGGGCAGCTCTTGCTCGGGATATGGCCCGTTTGGAGAGTGCTACGGAAGATAATTGGAAGAGACCGAAGCAGACCCGAATTATTGCCGTCGCGAATCAGAAGGGTGGAGTTGGAAAAACTACTTCTGTTACAAATCTTGCGGCGGCCATGGCAAAAGCTGGCCTCAATGTTTTAGTAATAGATGCCGACCCGCAGGGGAATGCGTCTACCGCCCTAGGATGCGCGCCGGAAACACGCGGTAATTCCTTGTACCACGCGCTGATGGGCAAGATTTCGCTCAAGGACATCGTCAAGCAAAACGACAAACTGTCCCGGCTCAAGGTGGTGCCAGCAACGATCGAATTATCCGCCCTTGATATGCAAATTGCGGCAGAACCAGATCGACTAACTAGGCTCAGCGATGTATTGCAGGAGTATCTCAAATACGCCGAATCTCAAGGGCTTCACTATGACTATGTGTTTATTGACTGCCCACCTTCTATGGGGTTAATCCCACTGAACGCCCTTGTTGCTGCCGGAGAGGTTTTGATTCCGGTGCAGGCAGAGTATTACGCCCTGGAAGGTCTGGCACAACTGCGCGAAACTATCGAAATGGCACGGTCTTCAGCAAATCCAGATCTACGCATCAGCACAATCCTCATTACCATGTATGACGGCCGCACCCGACTTTCGCAAGATGTGGCACAAAATGTGCGCGAATACTTCCCGAAGCAAACACTTGATACAGAAATACCACGAAATGTGACAGCAGCGGAGTCACCTTCCTTTGGTCAAACCGTGGTTACATATGACGAGAGATCATCTGCGGCAATCGCATACACGAGCGCGGCGCACGAGATTACTGAGAGAGCTGATTAGGAGAGATGGCTAAACAGAAACGACGTGGTCTAGGCGCCGGGCTCGGCGCGCTTATCCCAGAATCGCAAAAAGAAGCAACTAATAGCCCAATCGATGTTTTCTTCGGTGGAACACCACATGCACCAAAAGCAGTAGACAAAGGAGAAGCTCAGACTAAACAGGCTCCGGGGGAGGGAAATGTTTCACGTGAAACATTGCCACCTTCGAAGGAAGTAGTTGGAACAGCCTCATTGCGGGATGACTCCCCGACCGCGCGGACTGAAACAGAATCAACGACACCAAAGACTAGCTCCGAAAATAAAGCTTCTGCCAGGAAGGCAGCACCAAAGGGGCCGAAGCTTTCTGCTAAAGCTACGACCAAAGTCGCGAATGAGGCACCCGTAGAAACACAGGACGCAATTAAGCAAAAAACTAGGGTATCTGCTAAACCCAAGAAACAGACTCCAGTGGAGGAGGCAAAGCTTGATGTCGAGGAAACCACTTTGCCGGAGGAGGTCTCTTCCAATCAAGTAGCTGATAAAGGCGCAACGGGTCCTGTTACTACGGATCGAGAACCAGGCCTGGGAGTAGATAAGGACGTTGATTCGGACGATCTGGTTCCGGTTCCTGGTGCAACTTTCGCGGAGATTCCGCTCGAACAGATTGTTGCTAATAGAGCCCAGCCCCGGCAGTACTTCGATGAAGAGGAACTAGAGGAATTAGCAGACTCTATTTCTCAAGTTGGAGTCTTGCAGCCAATCGTGGTTCGCCCGCTTACAGAGCCTTTGGAAGATAATCCAGCTGCCCGTTATGAACTCATTATGGGGGAGCGGCGCTGGCGCGCATCGCAGAAAGCGGGCTTAGATTCGATTCCTGCAATCGTTAGGCGCACACAGGAAGATGATCTGCTGCGGGATGCGCTTCTCGAGAATTTGCATCGTGTACAACTTAATCCATTGGAAGAGGCGGCTGCATACCAGCAGCTTATCGAGGATTTTGGATGGACTCAGGAAGAACTATCGCGGAAGATATCAAAGTCGCGGCCGGTTATTACGAACACCCTGCGGCTTTTGCGCCTACCAGCACTAGTCCAGAAGAGGGTAGCGGCAGGTGTTCTTTCCGCTGGGCATGCACGAGCATTGCTAGGCCTAGCAGATCCCGCAGATATGGAGATTTTGGCACAAAGGATTGTGGCCGAGAATCTATCCGTTCGCCAGGTGGAAGAAATCGTGGCGATGGGAATTGATAAGCAGGAGAAAAAACCGCGGACGCGCCGCCGGGCCGGCCGTTATCAGGCTGAGCTCAACACCCTGGCCGGCCATCTATCTGACCGCTTCGAAACGAAGGTCAAAGTGCGCTTTGGTCAAAATAAGGGATCAATGACAATCGATTTTGCGGACATTGATGACCTCAATCGCATACTCGAAGTACTAGCCCCCGGCGAAGCTTCACTCATTGTTGAAGAGCCGGAAAGCAAATCCTGATCTGTAATTACAAAAAATCTCCCGGGAGAAGGCCATAAGTTCTTCTCCCGGGAGATTTTTATTCAGTACTGATACAAGGTCTCGAGTTCTAATACGGTAGCGGTCCCTTAGAACAAGAAAGTCGATGCTTGGCGGGCGGGCGTATTAGAACATCTAATCGGCCGCCTTGGCAACTGAATCCGCATTGTCTGTGGCAACCGGCTGTGCCAAATCTTTAGATGCAGCCGGATCTGTACAACCATTCGCTCGATTCGCCGCGGTACGCAGAATTTGCAGGTAAATGTCTTCTACGGGAACCTGTAGTTCACGTGAAAACGCCTCTACAGCTTGAGGAAGTAGAGAAGTCTCTGTCATTCCGGGTGCAACATTGGCGTCAATAATAATTGGCTGTGAATCGGAGACAATCATATCTATACGAGATATATCCCGGAGCCGCAAAACCTGATGTGCCCGAATAGCAGCTTCCTTTGCCGAGTCAATAACGGCTTCAGGTAGGCGAGCTGGAATGAAGTATTCGGCACGGCCGGCGTTGTAGCGAGCATCGTAATCGTAGGGACCATCTGTGTCTATTTCGACGGGCGGAAGGGCAATGACTTCGCCGTCGAGCTCTAGAACCGAAACTGCAATCTCAGTTCCTTCCACGTAGGATTCGACGTGCGCGGCCTCCCCGTATGCGAAGCAGTCAACCATCGCGCGTGGAAGATCCGCTTCATGTGAAACAATCGAAACCCCAAGTGCAGATCCGCCGAGATTCGGCTTTACAACGAGGGGAAAACCAATCTTCGAGCCGAGCAGATCGAGAATAGGCGCAACCCCGATCTCCCGGAAAAGCTTCTCCGGGAATGTTACCGACCACGGAACCTGCAAGCCTGCATGCCGCAAAGTAGATTGCGCCCCGGCCTTAGATGAAGCGGTGCGAGCCGCATTCGCTGTGGAGCCCACGAAAGTGTATCCGGCGAGTGAAAGCAGATCTTGTAATGCCCCATCTTCGCCCGTGGTGCCATGCACAAGTGGCCACACAACATCAGGATTCATAGAATCTAGTCGCTGCAAAAGGGAAGCATCCACATCCAAAACTTTGGCGTTCATACCGGCCTCACGCAATAGGCTGGCTACGCGCCTTCCTGAGCTCAGCGAGACATCTCGTTCATGAGTGAGCCCGCCAGCCAAAATAGCTACCGTTAGTACCTTGCTCATTATTTTGTCATCCTTTGTAATTCGTACCCAAGTGATCGGACTCCTCATCGGTGAGGTTCCGCGCCCGTTATTGCTAGTTTTGGTCAGAACCTATTCCGAACATATCAACGAGTTCCGCTTCGGCGGACACAACTTCTCCGAGCCGGCGCACACCCTCGGTAATCTCTTCCGGCGTGGGGTAGCAGAAGGAAAGCCGCATATGATCGCCGCCCTGCCCGTCTGCATAGAAGGCGGTACCAGAAACATAAGCAACCAGATTTGTTACCGCACGCGGGAGCATATCCTTCGCGTCAAGTCCTTCAGGTAAACCGACCCACGTGTAGAAACCGCCGACCGGTTTGTTCCACGTGCACATCGGCATGTATCTTTCGAGCGCATCTTGCATCGCTGCACCACGCTCTGCGTACTGTGCGCGATACTTTTCGATTTGGTCGTACCAATCATATGTGCGTAGATATTCAGCAATAACTAGCTGACCAAAAGTAGTGGGGCACAAAATCGCGTTCTCATTGGCGAGGGTGATGCGTGCAGAAACGGCGGGCGGTGCATAGGCCCAGCCCACACGGAATCCGGGTGCGAAAGTCTTCGAGAAGGAGCCGAGATAGACGACGCCGTCTGGATTAAAAGTCTGCAAGGAGGGCAAAGGATCACCATTGAAACCAAGCAAACCATAGGGGTTATCTTCGACAATTAAAACGTGATGGCGTTTGCATATCTCGGCAATGATCGGTCGTCTCTCAGCGCTGAGTACAACCCCGGCAGGATTGTGGAAATTCGGGATGGTATACAGGAATTTTATGGGTCTCCCTGCTTTTTCAAGCTCCCTAATTGTCTCTTCGAGGTCTTCGGGGATAAGGCCATGCTCATCCATACCCACATGAATTACATTTGCTTGATAAGCGCGGAAGGTTCCTAAGGCGCCCACATAGGAAGGTGCCTCCGCTAGAACCACATCACCGGGATTAATGAAAATCTCGGAAATTAGATCGAGTGCTTGCTGGCTCCCTGTGGTTACCGTAATGTCATCCGGATGTCCACGCACGCCATCTGGGCGCATGACCTCAACGATCATTTCCCGGAGTTCTTCTTCACCCTGGCCGCCGCCATATTGAAGAATCTTTGTGCCGCGTTCACTCACGAGTCGTCCGATCATCTCGGACAAGAAATCGATGGGGAGTCCGCTAATATTTGGCATCCCACCGGCAAGCGAAACAACTTCGGGCCGGTTTGCTACGGCGAATAATTGCCGCACTTCTGATTGGCGCATCCCCAAGGCGCGGTCGGCATACACGCTATACCAAGGGTCAAGGCGTGTACCGTGCGCAGATAGATCCTGTCGCTCGCTCATTGTGTCCTTTCTTGATGACCTGGAGAAAGTGTGCCACCACCTGAAGTGGATGGCGGCATTTTCCCGGGTGTCGCGCTCAATAAAGCGCGAATCACTTAACATTATCCACTCTCGCGTGGGGTGCGCGAGGTCTAATCACGATTCGTCTTCTTTTGTACAGGATGGGATTTTCTTTTAGGCAGATAAGGACTAACTCCCAGGATTCTTCTTGTATTTCGAGGCAGGTATCTGGAACTTTCCAGAGCCGTGCAGAATGTGCGACCGAAATGTTTCACGTGAAACATTTCGGGGGAGTGGGAGTGATGCGTAGGCGGCATCTTTATCCGTGCCTACGACTAGTTCGGATTATCGAGGCAAAAAGATGAGGGTTGGCAAGAATGTTTCACGTGAAACATTAGGGCTTTCTACGGGCCGAACTTGTAGAGGGAGTGCGTTGAGAATCGCGCGGTTTTAAAAAACAGTGAGTGAAGATCTTAGCTAGAAATGTTTCACGTGAAACATTTCCGTGTAGGGATAGGGCCCGCTCTACCAGGCTACGGGCTCGCCATCCATACCATCGAAGCATTGGAGGAGCTTTTGCCTAATCTCAAGTTTTGGCACTTGGCCTTCGAAACGCGCATATTCGACGCCACGTGGTTCCTCCTGTTTCTCTCGCGGCCCTAGCTCTTTTAGGTCCTCTTGCGCTTCGTACTCTTCCCGTCCGTCAGGTTCTTCCCACTCAAGAATCAGAGCCGGCAAAAATGCCAAATGCGGTTCGAAGGTATTAATATCCCGCGAGCTTCTTTCAAGTAAAGGTCGCCCGTTTTTCTCGAAAGTGCCTGGTGAAGCTGTTGCTGCGTCGCTCTCTGCCCACCCCAAGGCTTTGAGTTGCGGTGCACTAAAAGAAAGGTCGAGCGAATCTTGGGGGAGGAAACCCTGCGGTTTTATCTGTTCGGTGGCGTCCAATATCTTGCCCAGCAAGGGAAGTTCCGGTCTGGCCTTATGGGTCTCCAATAAAACTTCGGTAAAAATTCGGAGCATAGATGATGTGGATGGCACCCACTTCGCACTCACGAAGGTTAAAATCCACCCGCCTACGGAGTCAGTTTTCTGCTGATCGGTAGGCGGGTGAGTTTTCATAAGGTTGATTGTCCTATTCGGCGCTACTGTCTAGATCGGCTAGGTACCGTTCGGCGTCGAGCGCGGCCCGGCATCCCGTACCCGCAGCTGAAATTGCCTGCCGGTAATGCTTATCTACCACATCGCCGCAGGCAAACACTCCCGGAACGGAAGTGGTGGTATGCGGTTCATCCACGCAAATGTGCCCTTCGGCGTCGAGCTTGATTTGATCGCCAAGTACGGCAGTACGTGGTTCGTGACCGATAGCTACAAATAGCGCAGAAACCGGGAGATCTTCAGTTTCACCAGTGACCGTATCCCGCAGTACCAAGTTGTTCATGGAACCGCCTTCTTCACCTTGGATATCGGCAACTTGCCGGTTCCAATGTATCTGCACCTTCGGATCGGCTTGTAGGCGGTCTGCCATAATCTTTGAAGCACGCAATTCATCGCGGCGATGGATAACGTGAACCGTGGAAGCGAAACGGGTGAGGAAGAGGGCCTCGGTAACGGCTGAGTCACCACCACCGACGACTGCCACTTCCTTACCCTTAAAGAAAAAGCCGTCGCAGGTGGCGCAGTAGGAAACGCCGCGCGCCGCGAACGTAGTCTCGCCTTCCAAGCCAAGTTTTTTGTAGGCAGAGCCGAGTGCCAAAATAACTGTCCGCGCCTGGAATTCAGATTCTTCGGTGCGGATGGTCTTCACGGGGCCTTCTAGTTCTAGCTCGATTGCGTCGTCATATTCGACTTCCGCACCGAACTTTTCGGCCTGTTCCTGCATGCGTCCCATAAGGTCCGGACCTTGCACGCCTTCGGGAAAGCCTGGGAAGTTCTCCACTTCGGTGGTGGTCATGAGCGCGCCGCCCGCATCGATGGCACCCGCAATCACCAGCGGTTTCAGCCCGGCGCGGGCAGCATACATGGCTGCCGTCCAGCCGGCTGGGCCGGAGCCCACAACGATCACATCGCGAATGTTATTATCTGCCATTTTCCCTTACCTTGACCTCGTAACTGGCTAACAAGTCTAAGTGATTGAAGGGTAAACGGCCAGGGTGCAAACTACACCTCTCCGCCACTTGCCTTCACACACTTCTGAAAACTTCTCGGAGTAACGGTCACGTTCAGTGTTCTACTGCTACCGGGCAGGTTCCCGCCGGAGTCGTTTTAGGAGCCTTTGCTTCTATGCCGGTAAACGACGCCGCACGTCTTCTTATTCCGCAGGCGGTGCCTACGCCTACCGCAGGCGGTGCCTACGCCTACCGCAGGCGGTGCCTACGCCTACCGCAGGCGGTGCCTACGCCTACCGCACGCGGTGCCTACGCCTTGCCTTTCTGTGATGCCGTTTAGGTTTTCCGCGCAGCGTGCCCGCGGCTATAGCGCATGGTAACTTGAGCGCATCTGCCGGGTATCCGATTCGCGCCGAAGGAGCAGGCAGAGGTGCCGACAATGGGGTAAGCCGGGGTGCCGACGATGATACAGACAGAGGTACCACAATGAGGTAGGCCGGGGTGCCGACGATGATACAGACAGAGGTACCACAATGAGGTAGGCCGGGGTGCCGACAATGGTACAGACAGAGGCACAAACAATCGCGCAGAAGGTTTGCCCGATGGTTTCGCGTGCACTTGCCCTGGACAAAACGACATTCGCAGCTACTGAACGACCGTCACATTATTAGTCGATCGTTACGTCTACCAGGTCGATACGGAATTTCCCTTCGGGATTTGTCGGTAATTTCGTGAACCAAATCATCACGGTATCGGTTTCTACCGGTTCCGCAGCGGTTAGCACCGTGCTGCCGCTCATCGGGGTTTCGGCTACGAGGGTGCCGCCGGCCGGATCGGCCGCCGTCGTATTTCGCCACTGTACGGAGCCGCCGTTACCTTGCACGTTGAGATGCACGTTATGTACTTGTGTGGGCTCTGCCAACTTAACCTCGATGCCGATCCCTTCCTTGAGCCCGCCAAAAACAGGGTTCCGCAAATACTCGTAAGTGGACCATAGCGTGTTCGGATCGCCGTCGAAAGCACGCGGCAAATGGTCCGGGAAATCCTGCCCGGGCTCGTTACTCGGGTCCGGATTGACCAGCGTGTAGGAAGCAATTTGCGGCGGCGCCGCAGGAGTGGGGGAAGGCGTGGGTGTTGGCGATGGGGATGCCTGCTGTGCACTTCCGTTTTCTGCGGGTGCTGTTTGCGCTGGTGGTGCGGAAATAGTTGGAGCAATAGTTTCGACGGCGCCGGGCGGGCTCGTTAGCTTACTTACAGCAAACCAAGCAGCGAAGGCCAAAACCAAGATAGCGCCACCTACGATCAGCGTGGAGGAATTGAAAATCTGGGAAGCCCAGCTCACCTTACCGGCACCGTCGCGATCAATAACGCGAGGCCGGGAAGAATCAGCAGTTCCGCCGCGGCCAGCGCGGCCCCCGCGTGCATCGGTACCGCGCGAATCGCTACCCCGGCCAGTTCCTTGCGACCCGCTACCCGCTTGGCTCGAACCGGCAGGACGAACCGAAGTTACGGGTGCAAAAATACGCTGTCCGGAAGCATCGCCCTCGGGCACAGCACCAACGTGGGGAGTGCCGGGCGCGGCACCAGCCACCCCCGTAACATTTGCACCAGCACCCATTACGCCAGCAGCAGCGCCACTCGCGCCCGTGGTACCGGCGCCAATACCACGATCTCCAATTCCGCCATCGCCCATGCCGGAAGGAGCATTCCAATGCGGCTTTAGGTTCGGATCCGCGGGCGCAATAATCCCCAGTTCTGGATCGGGCGTGCCACCGGCTACGACATCTGCAGCTTCGCCAGCCGCAGCTCCTGCGCCGGAAACTGTAGTCTCTGCGCCGGAAACCGTAGCCCCCGCGCCGGAAGCTGCGGTAGCCGCAGTGGTGCCATAACCAGCATCAACACCGCCAACAGTAGATTCAGCTGCCGCGGCACCTGGCGTATATCCGCCTGGCGCATATTCATCGGACGTATATTCGTCGGACGGATATTCGTCGGGCGCCGAACCCCAAATTGAATAGACTTCGGTATCGCTTCCGCTCGTACCGGGAATGCCTTGCCCGGGTTGAGTTTGCGGGGTGGCAGTGGTGAGCGCTACGTCGCCCGGACGTAGTGAGCCCGGAAATACTATCGAGCCCGGAACATACGGGCCGGGCACGGGCATAGCACCACGTTCCTGAGGTGGCAACAAAGCCGGATCAATCGGATCCCAGGGCGCGAGCAGGCGCAAAACCTCGCCGGGGGAGAGCAGACCGGCCGGTGAACCCGCCCGTTGCAAAACGTCCCGAACTTCCTTCGGAAGCGAAGCGTCTTCGGAAAGTACTTCAATCCCGCGTGGATCTACATCGTGGCCTTCAAGTAAGGTAGCCAAGAAATTTGCGAGCCCAAAAGCTTCGGCATTATCGGCATCCGCCAAGGAAAGTGTATCGGTGTTAATTCCCGCCAGGGCGGCGTCGATCCCTAAACCGTCAATATAAACTTCCCCGGAATCGCCTACCCGTACGCGGGAGGGCCGCAAACGCACATGCCGCATACCCTTTGCGGAAGTTTGCGAAAGCACAGCCGAAAGCTCGCCCACGATTGCTCGCGCCGATTCCGGCTCCAAACCTTGCCCTTCCGGGAAATGCGCCAGCGAAATCCCCAGCGGAAGTTCGGTAATTACGAAATTATAACCCACGGAAAGGGTGCGAATCACGTGGGCGTCTTCAATAAGCGCCGATCTACGCGCCCCATCAATCCCCGCTGACGCGGTGGGCAGCGCGGGATCGATCAAAAGCACGCGCACGGCCGTCCCGAGAACCGTGTCGACGCCGTACCACTGTTCCGTTCCCGGAATGTCTAGTTGATCGGGATACAGCTCCGTGAGCCGATAGCGCTCAGCGAGCATTAATCCAACCGCACCTATTGTTTCCACTTCGTTTCTCCTTGTGGGTTGGGCCGCCAAAATTCCTGCTCTCAATCCTATAGATAACCGTGCCGAATTAGCGGAAGACGCGAGATCTTTGCCAATTTGTAACAATCCCGCCGCGGAAAATAGCTATTCGCGGCTTTGCCGGCTTTCCTAATCCGGATCCTTTCCGCTTTCCGCCACACTACCAGCAGTATTACTACAACCCGGCCCGGGCCAGCGCGCACCCGCCTCCGCCGTAGCGGCAGCCTCCGCGCCTTTCTCGCCGTGCTTGCCGGCATGTTTAGCGCGCGCTTTGCGCCGGCGTTGCCGATCTTGTTTCACGTTTTGCATATGTTCACCGGGTGCCACCGCACGGGAACGGCGGCCACGATGCACGGACCGCACCAAACCAGTAATTAGCACCAGTCCGAAAATGATCGCTGCGATCGTGGTGCCCGCGGTTTCCCACCCGGCCCGCACGCGGACGCGAATCGTCTGCACGGCCGAAGTTACCTGCCCGGGTGGATCGGTCACCACCGCAGACAGCACAATATTTCCGGAGCCAGAGGCACGGATCGGCACGCTCACCGTCGTCGTCGAAGCCGCGGGAATAGTGGCCGCAACCTCCTCTTTCGGGACGATGCGGTAATCGGGCGCGCTGAGCCGCACCACCACCCCAATCGGCATGGGCAGATCATTGCGCACATGCACCGGCAACTCCGTCGTTTCGGAAATTACGTTAATGGTAGAGGAAGCTTGGATTGAAACCGCGTCCTGTAGCCAATTCGCGGTTTCCTCCAGCCCCGCAACCAAGTCTGCGCGTACGTCTGGCCGTGCGCGCAGGGAAGCTCCGGCGCTCAACATTGCCCGATCCCAAGAAGGGTTAGTGATCATGCTCGGAGTGGAAGTAATGCGCGCCACCGAACTAATGTCCTGCATAGATTCTGCGGCGCTGCGCAGCTCTCGCGGGTTCGCCTCCCCGGCGGCAATATTTTTTTCGGCCATATTCGCGGTGGTCCGTTCGGTTGCCGCATTTAGTTGTGCGGGCGACGACGCCGTAATCCACGGCGCGGTTAACAAAGCATCCGCATTTTTCCGCACGGTTTCGGCGTTTACATAACCTGCTCCCGCATCCAACCAGGCCCTATCTACTGCCAGCAGTTGGCTACGTGAAGAATCAGGCTTTTCCAGGTAGCTTTGCGCGGAGAGCGCGAGCGTGACCTGGCGTGAATCCACCTCATCGAGCTCGCCTACCCCCGCCGGGGCATTATTTTCGGCGCCGCCTTCGCCACCTGCGCCGGCTTCGGCGCCGCCCTCGCCACTTTCGGCGCCGCCGGCATCGCTTCCATCGGCACCTCCAGCAGCGGTTTCGGTACCTCCGGCAGCGGTTTCCGCGGTGCCGTTAGCACCGTTTTCGGCGGCATCGCCCGCGGCGTCGTAGCTGTACAAGCGGCCGGCCAAAGCATGGGAGATTGCGTCGTCCACCATGAGGGCCGGCACGGTTTGGCCTTCTCCGGTCACCACCGAAATAGGAGCGCCGGGCATCGTCCGGCTCGTCGTCGTAATATCCCCGGAATGTACCAGTAGCGGCCCCAAACCGGCACTTGCTGCCGTGGCCACGCTCGCCGCATCAGCGCCGTAGTCCACCAAGCCCAGGGGAGTAGGCGGACCTGCCGGCGCGCTTGGGGTTTCTGTAGCGTTTTGAGTATCCGAAGCTGTCGGCGCCTCCGGACCGGTTGGCGTTTCCGCGGCTGGAGTTTCCGCCGTTCCAGCAGCCCTAGTTGTGCCCGCCGTACCAGCGCCCCCCTGCTCGGTGGCAAGATTTATAGCGCGGGCCACGGCTTCCCCCAGCAGGTTCTGCCCGCTTGGCGAATGGGCGAAAGCCGCCACATCCGCATCACCAGCCGGAAGATAAACAAAGTCCAGCGAGCCCCGGCCCACCATATCCTGCAGGGCCTGCGTGAAACGCACATCCGAACGCAATAGTGGATCTAAAGCCACGGTCACCCCGGGCCGGTCCAAGAAAGCCAGGGCCGAAAGTTGCGCATCAGTGGCGAGCCGGCCCCTTTCGCCATTCGCAGCGCCGCGTGCCGCGTCCTTTCCAGCGCCCTCGGTGCCATTACTGCCCGCCTCTTGCCCGGGGCTCGCAGTCCCCTTCGTGCCGGGAGTCCCGTTCCCGTTGGAGTTTCCGTTCCCGCCGGAGTTCCCGTTCGCGCTAGGGCTCGCGTCCGTGCCGGGAGTTCCGTTCCCGCCGGAGTTCCCGTTCGCGCCAGGGTTTCCGTTCCCGCCTGAACCTTCATTCCCACCAGGAGCCCCCGCGTCATTTCGCGCGGCCGGGCCGGTTCCATTCCCGCTCGCTCCGGCGTCGTTATTAGCATCCGCGGGAGCGCCGGACTGATTTTCGGTACCGTTAGCGCCTTCCGTGCCGGTGCCATTTGCGCCAGTTTCAGCGCTTTGCGTTTCAGCGCTTTGCGGCGCGGGAGTTTCCGGTTTCTCCCCCTTGGCGGGAGACTTTCCCCCATTACGCGAGTTAGCAATCACTTCCTGTTGCACGGTTTCGCTCACGGAAGGCAAATTAGCGATATTTTCCGGACGTACAGTTAGTGGCAAAACAATCCCCGCCGGCACTTTCTCCAGCTCGTGATCCGGCCCAATAATCAGCATGGAACGGTCCATTGCCGAGATTCCGCCGGCTTCCGCGGTCACCTGAATCCCGCGCGGCCCCCACTGCGCACCTTCGCCCCAACTCACGAATTTTCGGTCCAAACGCAAAGTGAAACTCGCCGTTTGCCCGGGCGCTAAATCCTGTTTAGGTTCCTCTTCCGCGAGCAAACCGAGCGAAGCCGGCGCTCCGCCCATAAAGTCCAAAATTGCTTCCCGCGTATCCGCAGTGCTCCGCTCCGCATAAAGCGATAAATGCTCCAACCGCAGCGGTTTCGCGGAAGTATTCTTCACCTCGGCGGTCACCGTAATATCCGCCTTTTGCGCCAAAATCGGTTCCCCAACGGAACTTATCCGCACCGCCAGCTCGGTGGCGTGCTCGGTATCCGGATTATCCAAGGGCAGGAACGACGCCGTCTTTGCCCCGCTAGTAGCGGAGGTTGCGGTGGCAACGGTAGAGGTAGCGGTGCGTGCGGCGGCAGCTTCCGGGGAAGCGAGGAGACTCAAACTTCCTTGGAAGGTGGCGGCAAGGATACACATGGTCGCGCCAAGTTTGCGTGTAAATCTACGCGTAATTCCCCGGCGCACCTAATCATCACCAGCTAAGATCGAGCGGGCGGAAGCAACGATCCGCCGCTCATTGGGATAGGCGAGGCGAGAAGAGACGCGGTCTAGCCGCACCCACTCCACTTTTTCAGCCTCGTGATCGGGATCGTTTTCCACCGTGAGATAACCGGAAATAGCTTCCAAAAGAAAATGGTGTACAACCTTGTGAACTCGATGGTTGGTACCAGAAAACCAGTAGTCGATGGTGGCGAGGTGGAGGAGAACCCGGCCGGTAATACCGGTTTCTTCCGCAATTTCTCGCACGGCAGCTTCTTCGGGAGTTTCGTCGCCTTCCAAATGACCCTTCGGTAAACACCATTCGAGCCGGCCGCCGCGGTTGCGCCGCGCAATTACCGCGGTATAAGCGCGCCCCTCATGGACGGCAATGACGACTCCACCCGCGGATGTTTCATTCACCACGGGCTGAGTGTGCCGGCGTGCCCCGGCTTGGTGAGCCGCAGCCGCGCGCCGCCACGAACGACGCCCGCCAAACTCTGACGGGAGCGGAGCAGATGCAAACATAACTTTCACTTGATCAACAGGCCTAGGCGCCCGGCGTAGAACATGTTTGCCGCCCGGTTCGGCCGAGCCGCGCCACCGCCCCTGCGCAAGGTGCCCCTTCAACTGGTTTCATTCTCCCAGACTTCCCGCAAAAATGGCAGACGTGACCAGTGTTCCGGCGCGGTTCCGGTTTCCTAGCGGGTTCGGCGTGGTTATCTTGCAGCTTCCCTGTAGTTCTCCCACCGTTTCACCGCGGGCAAAGTCCCGTTAGTTTCCGCAACGTTTCACCACTGGCAAACCCTCGTTTCACATGAGTTTTCTCGCGGAGTGCGGCGCGCGGCTAAGGGAATGTGGCAGTCTTAGGAGGTGGCACTGAGCAGCGGTCAAGATAAAGAAATGGGACAGAAAAGGGGAGCGGGAGCCCCGCGTACTCCCGCGGCACGGGTTGCAAACGGCGCGGCCTCCAAGGGAACGCCGCCGGCGCAAGCAACAACGCCGCCCGCAAATAGTCTTGCGAATGAGCGGGCGCGGTTGCTGGTAAATGCGCAGCATCGCCTGGCTTCGTTACCCGCGGCAATTACTGAACTGGGGCATATTTTCACGCAAGCCGGCCATGAGTTAGCGCTCGTGGGCGGCCCGGTGCGTGACGCCTTTTTAGGCCTGCCCATCCACGATTTTGATCTCACCACCTCGGCGCGCCCACAAGAGACCGAAAAACTGCTTTCTACCTGGGGTAACACTTGGGATATTGGGCGCGAATTTGGGACCATCGGCGCCCGGCGCGGCGATATTACCGTGGAAGTCACCACCTATCGCAATGATCACTACGATATTGGTTCGCGCAAACCCGCCGTCGATTTCGGAGACACCCTGGAAGGGGATCTAACCCGCCGAGACTTCACCGTCAATGCCATGGCGGTGCGTTTGCCCGAACTCGCCCTCGTAGATCCGTGCGGTGGCTTGGATGCTTTACTGCGCGGCGAACTGGATACCCCGGTTTCCGCGGCACAATCTTTCGACGACGACCCCCTGCGGATCATGCGCGCCGCCCGGTTTGCGGCGCAGCTTTCCCTTGACGTTTCCGAAGACGTAATGCGAGCCATGCGGGACTATGCTCCGCGGCTGGAAATCGTTTCCGCAGAACGCATCCGCGCAGAACTCGAACGGCTCATCATCGCCGAACATCCCCGCCGCGGCATTGAACTCCTGGTCTATACCGGCGTAGCCGATGTGGTGCTCCCCGAAATTTCCAATCTGCGCGGCGCCCACGATGAACACGGCCGCCACAAAGATGTTTACGAACACTCCCTGCAGGTCCTCGATAATGCGATTGCCTTAGAAGACGCCGCCGCGCCGCCGCAGTCCGCTGGTTCCAAGCTCGCTACTTCCGAGCCTGCTGCTTCCAAACCCATTACCTCTGAACCCGCCGCATCCGCGGCTTCCGGGAGTACAGCCGAAACGAATGCCGCTGCTCCCGCATCTGCCGGGCCTGCATCTTCCACTCCCGCATCTGCCGGTACAGAGAGGCCGATTTCGGAGTTGAGCCAGGCGGAGATCCGGGCAGAAATCGGCACCGTGGCCCGCCCAGATTTTGTTTTGCGCTTCGCCGCGCTCATGCACGATGTGGGCAAACCGGCCACGCGTAAATTCGAAGCGGACGGCACCGTCACCTTCCGGTTCCACGACGTCGTCGGCGCCCGCATGACCACGCGCCGCATGAAACAGCTCCGCTTCGACAAACAAACCATCAAAGACGTTTCCCGCCTCGTAGAACTGCACTTGCGCGCCTACGGGTTTGCGGAGGCCGATTGGACCGACAGTGCGGTGCGGCGTTTCGTGCGCGACGCCGGCCCGCTACTTTCCCGCCTCCTGCGGCTCATCCGCGCCGATATTACTTCGCAAAATAAGCGGCGCGTGCGCAAGCTACATGCTGCCAATAATGAGCTAGAACGCCGCATTGTAGAACTACGCCGGCGCGAAGAGCTCGACGCCGTGCGTCCGGATCTAGACGGTAACGAGATCATGGAAATCCTTGGCATCGCCCCGGGCCGCCAAGTGGGCAAGGCCTACCAATACTTGTTGGGATTGCGCCTGGATGAAGGTGCCCTCGGCAAGGAAGAAGCGGAACGCCGTTTGCGCGCCTGGTGGGAAGAACAGGAACAAGCATGAAACTAATCTCGGATCTGAAATCCCTGGCCACCTCACCGGGGTTTCTGAAACTGCTCTCCGTGCGCCTCGTTTCGCAATGCGGCGACGGCATGTTCCAAGTGGGGCTCGCTTCCCTTTTCTTCTTCAACCCGGCTCGCGCCTCCGACGTCGGCACCGTGGCTCTATCCCTAGTGGTCATGTTGCTCCCATTTTCCCTAATCGGCCCGTTCACCGGCCCCTTCATTGACCGCTGGCCGCGCCGGCAAATCCTGCTCTGGGGTAACATCTTGCGCGCCGGCCTAACCGCGGCGATCCTCGGCGTCCTCTTCGCGCAGATCGACTGGCTGGTTTATTTGCTCGCGCTCATCACGCTTGGGATCAACCGCATCCTGCTTTCCACTCTTTCCGCAGGTTTGCCCAAAGTGGTGGAATCCAAAGAGCGTTTGTTGGTGGCCAATTCGATTGTGCCCACTTTAGGGGGAGCTGCGACGGCGATAGGTGCCGTCCTCGGTTTCCTTTTGCGCCTCTTTTTGCCCACGGAAACCGGCCAGCAAATTGGTGCGCTCATCGCCGCTATTGCCCTGTATTGCGGCGGGGCCGCGGTGGCTTCGCGACTGGGCCGCCAAGAACTCGGGCCAGATAAACCGGTGCGGGAAAAGTTTGGGAAAGCCCTGGTTTCCGCGGCCCGCGAGCTGGGCGAAGGCGTGCGCTACCTGGTGAAACGCGGTACGCCCGCGGCCGCTTTGACCACGATGTCCCTGCACCGTTTTGTTTATGGCATGCAGCTCATCACGATTATTTTGGCGGGCCGGAACCTGTATGCAGACCCGGCCGACGCTACGGCGGGGATCGCCAGTTTTGGGGCCCTCATGGGGGCAATGGTGGCTGGCCACGGCCTTTCTATTGTGCTCACGCCGCTCGCTCATGAACGCATGCGTCCCGCCACTTGGATTGTGTGCTGCTTGCTGGGCGGTACCGCCGGGCAAATCCTGATTGCCGCGAGTAGTGAATACGTAATCGTACTGGCCGGGATTTTCATTTTTGGCGTAGGGGTACAGGGCGCGAAAATCGCCGTCGATACTATTGTGCAAGCCGATACGCATGACCGCTTCCGCGGCCGCGCTTTTTCGATTTACGACGTTCTGTTCAACCTGGCCGAATGTGTGGCCGCTGGCGTTTGTGTGCTCGTACTTCCCGATATTGGGTGGTCTCGGCCGGTACAGATCAGCCTCATTGTGTTCGTGTGGGCAGTAGCCGCGCTATACAGTTTCGAAACGCGCCGCCTGGGCGGCCAGCCCCGGCCGGTACTACCCGAAGAAGCCACAAGCGA
Organism: Actinobaculum suis; assembly: GCF_900618115.1. Lineage (NCBI taxonomy): Bacteria > Bacillati > Actinomycetota > Actinomycetes > Actinomycetales > Actinomycetaceae > Actinobaculum > Actinobaculum suis. The sequence goes on along the minus strand of NZ_UYIO01000001.1, from coordinate 67,054 downwards.
AAGTACAGATCCAGCGCCCGTCCGCGCGGTGGCCAGCCAGTAAAATAGCGGCCGGCTATTAAAAGAAATAGGTAGCCGGCTAAATAGAAATAAGCAGCCGGCCACTAAAGCCGCGGCTTGGCACTAAAGTGGCCAGCCTCCCGATAAAGTGGTGTACTCCTCGAGTTTGCCCTGCGGCGTCGTTATGTATTTCCACAGCTAGCACCTTTATGCTGGTGCCGAAGCTCCGCGTCTGAGGGGCGGAACGGGCCGAAAATGATATTTCGGTGCCGGCGCCGCAGGCCAGACCGGGTGAGAATAGCCGGTGCAACTGACAACTTGCCGGTGGCCGCCATGCAAGTGGCCACCAACCGTAGACCGAGGACCTTTACCCAAGGCATAACAAAAGAACGGAAACACAATATGGTGCGTATGGGGCCGGGAGACCTCCCTCGCGATAAGGAACTGAAAATCAAGGCAGCCACCCAAGAGCAAGGGCGAGAAGCAGGAACCACGGAAACGGCAACCGGCCAAGGAACTGCGGCGCAACCGGCGCAACCTACGCAACCGGCGCAACCAGCTGGGAACACACAAACCACCAGGGCGGAGAAAAATACCCCCGCGGAAACTCGCGCCGCCACGAACAACCCCTCCACAACTAGCTCCGCTACGGTAACCGCTGGTTTTACACCGGCTGGGGAAGCCCCGATCGGGCTCAAAATTTTGTTGGTCGTTGCCTTGATAACCGTGGGATGTGCGGGCCTGTATATGATTCAGGATTTCTTCGCCCCGCTGTTCTTCGCCCTTACTTTGGTGCTGACCGTGCGCCCGATCCACCGCTGGCTAATGGCACACCAGGTGCCGGGATTCCTTTCCGCCACGGTAACTATTTTGGTACTCATCGTGTTCTTGGGGGCCGTGGTGGGCCTGGTGGCGTGGTCGCTGGCCGGGCTGCCGGATACGATCATGCGGTATTCGGATAAATTCACCCAGCTTTTCCACGATGTTATGAACTTTGCGGAACAGCGGGGCTTTTCCACGGAAGAAATAACTCAGCAGCTTTCCAAGCAGTTCGATGTAGGCACGATTATTTCCTGGATCCAGCGAGCAGCCGGTTCCATAATGTCAACTGGTGCGCTTATTGGGGTGCTGGCCCTATGCGTGCTGTTCTTAACGATCGACACGATCCAGCTGCAATCGCGCAGCCGAATTCTTGAGAATCACGATTCTGATTTCTACCGCGCGATCGCTTCCTTCGAAGGCCGCGTGCGCCAGTACTGGTTGGTAGCCACCGCCTTCGGTCTGGGAGTTTCGGTAATTAACTACTTCGTGCTCCTGGTGCTAGACGTGCCGATGCCGCTGGCCTGGGCACTGTGGACCTTTATCACCAATTACATTCCGAATATCGGTTTCATCATCGGTGTGATCCCGCCAGCGCTGATGGGCCTGGTAGATAGCGGCTTGGCTACCGCTATTTGGGTGATCGTGATCTTCACTTTGATCAACGTGGTGATTCAAGGAATCATTCAGCCTAAATTCACCGGGGAAGCGGTGGGACTTTCCCCCACGGTCACCTTCATTTCCTTGCTCTTCTGGACGGTAGTGGTAGGCCCGCTCGGTTCTATTTTGGCTGTTCCGCTCACGCTCTTCTTCAAGGCACTTTTGGTGGATTCTTCCCCCAAGAGTCGCTGGCTTGATTCCTTCCTCATCCCCGAAAAGGAAGCAAAAATGAAGGAAGAACGCGGCATATATGAACCGGAAAGTGAGGCGGAAGTATTTATACCTTTCCAGCCTTTACAAGAATCCCGGTCTAGACTCTCTTCCAGACTATCCGTGAACTCGAGTCGTTCCGCGAGCCGCCTCTCGCGAGCGAAACGGCGAGCCAGCAGGAAGTAGATACCTACACACATGGCAAAAAAGCAGCATTACAGGAAACAACAAGTCAAGCAAGCAGGTGGCGGTTCCCGTAGAGGGCGCCAATCTGGCCGCAAAGGCTTTCGGTGGAATTACCCGCGCCGCGGGCTCGGGCCGATCCGCCGGTGGCTCCCTTCGTGGCGCTTCCTACTCGGTTGCCTGCTGATCGGCGTCGTCGCGATTATCGTGGCTTTTGTAACCCTGTATATGCTGTTAGACATTCCGAAACCGGAACAGATCGCCGCCGCCCAAAGAACCACCGTCTACTACGAAGATGGTGAAGAAGAAATGGGGGCCATTTACGATTACGATCGCACCGCGGTTTCCCTCGATACGCTCCCGGATTATGTGGGTAATGCGGTAGTCGCTTCCGAAGACCGTACTTTCTACACGAATAACGGGATTGATCTGGGCGGGATCGCGCGTGCCGCGATTAATAACCTGCGCGGCGGGGCACGGCAAGGCGGTTCCACTTTGACCCAGCAGTATGTGGAAAACTACTACCTGGGCCAAACCACGGATTATCTGGGCAAGCTGCGGGAGGCCGTGCTCGCCGTCAAAGTGGATAATCACCTCACCAAACAAGAAATCCTCGAAAACTACCTGAATACGATTTACTTCGGGCGGGGCGCCTACGGTATCCAAGCCGCCGCGGAAAGATATTTCGGGGTGAAAGCGGCTGATCTGACTTTGGACCAGGCCGCCCTGCTTACCGCGATCATTCCGGCGCCTTCCGCCTGGGATCCAGCTATCAATCCGGACCAAGCAGAAGTTCGTTTTGACCGCGTAATTCGCCGCATGGTTGACGATAAGTACATTACGGAGGCGCAGGCGGCGGCCGCAAAAATGCCGGAAACCATTGCGCCGAAAACGGCGAGTGATTTTTCGGGACCTTCCGGTTACCTCCTCGATCAGGCCCAGAAAGAGCTGATTGCTACCGGGAAATTCACCGATGAAGAGCTACGCCAAGGTGGTTTCCACATCATCACCACGATCGACGCCAAAAAACAGCAGGCCGCGATAGATACCGTCAACAACCTGCCGGATGACCGGCCGGAAAATAACTACGTGGGGATCCTTTCCGCCGATCCGCGCAATGGCGAAATCTACGCCATGTACGGGGGTGCGGATTATCAGAAACGGCAACGTAATGCGGTAACGCAAGATCGCGCGCAGGCTGGGTCTACTTTCAAGCCCTTCACCTTGCTCGCGGCTTTGGAACAGGATTATTCGCCGCAAAATACGTATTTCGATTCCCGTACACCCCTGGAGATCGGCAATATCAAGGTCCAGAATTACGACGGCGTCTCTCGCGGCCGAGTCAATATGCTCACGGGTACCCAGCACTCCATCAATACCTATTTTGTGCAGCTCAACCAGAAAATCGGGCCGGCAAATACGGCCCGGGCGGCAGTGCAAGCAGGCCTGCCCGAAAACACTCCGGGTTTGGATGACTCGTTGACGAATGTGCTCGGTTCGGCTTCGCCGCGGTCGATTGATATGACCCAGGCCTATGCCACCTGGGCTAACCGCGGCATGTACGTGCCCTTGCATATCGTGCGGGAAGTACGCGATTCGCACGGCAAGGTCGTATACACCACCCCCACCAAGGGGGAGCGGAAAATCGACGAAAATATTGCCGACAATATGAACTGGATCTTGCAAGCTACCGCGCGGCCGGGTGGTACCGCGGAAAAGGTGGCGAAACTGGGCCGCCCGGTAGCCGGGAAAACCGGTACTTCTTCCGGCCCGTGGTCTGCCTGGTACATCGGCTATACCCCGCAGATGATTACCACGATCAATATGTATCAAATCGGCCCCAATGGGGAAGAAGAAGTGCTCACTCCCTTCGGTAAATACTGGTGGGGTATTGGTGGTAATAACTTCCCGGTGGACATGTGGATGGACTACATGACGAAGGCCATCGACGGCATGGAAGTAATGGACTTTGCCAAGCCGGGGCCGATTGCGGGCCGCACGCCGGATACTGACCGCATTGAGGAAGAGCAACCGCAGATAATCGAAGCTCCGAGCGCGCAGCCAGAAGAAAGCCCGGAGCCGGAAGTTCCCCAGGCTCCCGAACCGGAGCGGCCGGCCGCGCCGGGTGCCGATGATGGCAAGCATGAGGCTCCAGAACGGCCCGGGCAGCCGCCGGCTCCGGCCGAGCCACAACAGCCGGCCCGGCCTGAACCGCAACGGCCGCAGCAACCGCAACAGCCGGAACGGCCCCGACCCTCCGCACCAGCAGATCCGCCTGCCCCGGCCAACCCGGAACCGGGCTATCCGGTTCCAGGCAATCCGCCTGGCAATAACAGTGCCCACTAGCGAGCCGGGAGAGCTCCACGCGGAGCGGCTAGCTTTCGTGAAAATCACGTAGCGATACCTTCCTCGATAAGGCTAGGATGGAACGCTAGTGATAGTTTTCCGGTTAGGTGCCGGCAGGCTGGCACTAAATTCGCATAACCCTCCTGCCACGGAAGTACCGTGGCCGCATGAGACCAGAGGAGGTGGGTAATAGATGCGTGAATACGAGATGATGATCATCCTCGATCCCACCAACGTGGACGAGCGCAATATCAAGAACAACTCCGAGAAGTGGTTCAAGGTAATACCCGATGAGGGTGGCACGCTCGAGAAGATTGATGTGTGGGGCCGTCGTAAGTTGGCCTATCCGATTCAGAAGCACGAGGAAGGTATTTACATCGTCCTCGAAATCAAGGCGAAGCCCGCAACCGTGCAGGAACTGGACCGGCAGCTCGCGCTCCGGGAAGACGTACTGCGCACCAAGTTGCTGCGCCGGGACGAAAAGTAAGACAAACCGGAAGGTACACCAATGGCAAACGAACCAATTCTGACACTCGTCGGCAATTTGACGGCGGATCCGGAGCTGCGTTTTACGGGTGCCGGTGTGCCCGTAGCGAGCTTCACCGTTGCTTCGACGCCGCGGAAGCGCAACCAGCAGACCAATGAGTGGGAAGACGGCGAACCGATGTTTGTTCGCTGCTCGGCCTGGCGCGATATGGCAGAAAATTGTGCCGAATCGCTAAGCAAGGGCATGCGAGTACTCGTAACCGGGCGTCTGACCGTAAGCCGTTACACCTCTAATACGGGTGAGCAGCGCGAATCTTTGGAAATGCAGGTAGACGAAATCGGACCGTCTTTGCGCTGGGCAAAAGCTCAAGTGCAACGGACCACCGGTGGTGGTTCGGGCGGTTTCGGCGGCGGATATAGCGGCCAAAACTTTGGTGGCAGCCAGCAAGGCGGCCAGGGTGGCCAAGGCGGTGGGCAAGCCCGCGGCGGTTTTGGGCAGCAGGGTTACGGCCAGCAAGGCGGCCAGAACCAGGCTACTTATAACGCCCCGCAAGGCGGTTCGCCCGCTGATCCGTGGGGTCAGCCCCCGCAGGGAGGCTCTGCTTTCGACGACATGCCGCCGTTCTAAACCCGTTCTAAACCCGCTTTAGATCCCGCGTGAAGCTTTTATTGCTACACCGGTAAGAGGCTAGAACCGCAGGCACATATCAATATTCTTAGGCAGGGCATATTAGTGCCCGCCACGATGAGGAGACATTATGGCAAGGCGCCAGGTTCGGAAGCCGATTCGTCGTAAGAACGAATTCCACAAGGCTCCGAAGGTACAAAACATTGACTATAAAGACACCGCTACGCTGCGTAAGTTCATTTCTGACCGCGGCAAGATCCGCGCGCGGCGCGTGACCGGTGTGACCGTTCAGGAACAGCGCAAGTTGGCACGGGCAATCAAGAATGCCCGGGAAATGGCGCTTCTTCCCTACACTTCGAGCGCTCGCTAAGGAGGGAAACAAATGAAGATCATTTTGACTCATGATGTTGACCGCCTCGGCCAGGCGGGGGATGTGGTTGAGGTAAAGCCCGGCTACGGCCGTAACTACCTCATTCCGCAGGGCTATGCCACGCCGTGGACCAAGGGTGCACAGCGGCAGATCGATCAGATGGCGGAAGCTCGCCGCCGGCGGGCAATCACGGACCTCGAGCAGGCACATGCCCTGCGCGATGCTCTTGTTGCTGAACCGCTGCGGATCGAAAAGAATGCTGGGGAATCTGGCCGCCTCTTCGGTGCGGTTTCCACCCGCGATATTGCGGAAGCTGCAACGGAGAAGACGGGCAAGCCGGTAGACCGCCGCTGGATCCACTTGGCAAAGCCGATCAAGTCGGTAGGCCAGCACAAGGCACGCGTCAAGATCGCCGATGATGTAGTTGCTGATCTGGAGATCGAAGTCGTTTCTGCCAGCAAAGGCAAGTAAGCGCTATAGCTAGAAAGCGATAGCAAGAAAATGGTGGGCGCTTCCTAACCAATGTGTGTTAGGAAGCGCCCACCATTGCTATCTGTACAAAGATCCACCATTACTACCTGCATGAAGATCCACCATTACTACCTGCATGAAGATCCACCATTACTACCTGCATGAAGATCCACCATTACTACCTGCATGAAGATCCACCATTACTAGCTGCACCGAGCCATTGCTATTTACATGACGAAGGCTTGGCCCGCGGAAGTAAGCTGCTGCGTTTAGGAATCCGCGCCGAGCCGGATCCAGGCGCTGGAGCGGGCACGTAGCCAGGTGGTGAGGGCGCGGGCCCCGTGGAAGATAACACCGTAGCCGATCCACAACCAAGCAAAGCCAGACGGCCCGCTACCCCAGTAGAGGACGGCGAGAGCCGCCGGGGCGTAGGCGAGCAAGCTGAGGCACATGAGATAAGCCAAGGCCCGAGTATCACCGGCCCCGATTAGAACGCCGTCGATAATGTAGGCAATGGAAGCCAGGGGCGAAGCAACTCCCATAATGATCAGCGAAAGTAAGGCCAGGTGCAAAACTTCCGGGTCGCTACTCATCAGGCGGGGCAGGAAAGGCGAACAGGCGGCGAGCACGGCGCCCACCACAACTCCTACGGTAATCCCGCGGTACAAGCACCGGCCCAACACTTGGCGCACGCGCCGCTCATTTCCTTCCCCGAGGGCTTGGCCAACTAGGATTTGCGCGGCCATGGCTAGCGCGTCGAGCCCGTAGATCGCGAAATTCCACACCGTCATTGTTACTTGGTTGGCGGCCAGTGCTTCCGTGCCCAGCCGAGTGGCGGCGGCGATTTGCAAAATGACGGCAACGCGCAACACGATGGTGCGCACGATGAGCGGTACGGAATCGCGAAGTGCGGTAAGCACCCCGGACCCGCGCGGGCCTAGATTCACCGCGTTCTCGCGTGCCTTGCGTGCTACCACGCCTCCCAGCCAGACCCCCATGAGGGTCTGCGCGAGTGCGGTGCCGACGGCGGCTCCTACCAGCCCCCATCCGACCGGGTAAATAAAGAGGTAGTTGAGCGGGATATTAACAAAGGTGCCCACCAAGGAAACTTTGAAAGGCGTCGTGGTGTCACCAAGCCCGCGGATTGTTCCCGTGGCTGCCAGATTGATGAGCATGCCCGGTAAACCGAGAGCCGCAAAACGTAAATAGCCAGAGCCGCTTTCCACAATTTCTGGGCTAGCTCCAAAAAGGGTGAGCACCTGGGGCGCGCCAGCAAAAAGCACCAAGGCAAGGATGATTCCAAGCCCTCCGCCCAGCCACAACCCGTCGATCCCGTGCCGTAGCGCGCGGCCCATCTTCCCGGCACCCACGTAACGCGCGGTTGCCGCGGTGGTCGCATAGGCAAGGAAAATGCAAAGCCCCACCAAGGTGAGCAGGATCGTGGAAGAAAGGGAAAGCCCCGCTAGCGCTTGGGTTCCCAAATGCCCGACCATTACCGAATCAGTGGCCGTCAAAAGCGGTTCGGCCAGAAGCGAGCCCAAAGCCGGAATCGCCAAACGCCAAATCTCCCTATCAATGAGTCGATTCTGCGTTCTTTTATTCTCTAGGTCGTGGTTTTTGCTGTGCACTGGCTTAGGCTATCAAGCCGTCCTAAAAAGGGATATGGCGGCAATGAACCGTGTGGGCTGGTTGGAGTTGGTGACGGGTTGGTGGCGGTTTGGTGGCGGGCTGGTTGGAGTTGGTGGCGGTTTGGTGGCGGGCGGATGCTCGGGCGGTGGAACAAAACGGTATGGGCGGTGGCCCGGTTGGCGTAGCGGGCAAAATCAGCGCGCAGCAGCAGGCAAAAACAGTTGGTTATTGTGCAAAATGATCCGAAAGAAGTTTGAAGATTACAAGATTTCCGCACCAAACTGCGGAAATCTAACTTGAGGAAACGCTGAAGTGAGAGGTATCACGTGGTGTAAACCTGTGGAGAGAATCCACAGCTGTGGATAAAACTGGGGACGACATGACGCCATTTTCTCGGAGTTTTGCACAGGTGTGGATAGAGAAGTGGAAAAGTGTGGATAGTATTGCCGATCTTTTATTCGATATCCACAGGTTGTGCACAGGAGGTGCGGCGTGTTTCCACATTCCTTAGTTGCAGTTAACTTGCGCTTTGCCGGGTTTTTCACTAAGGGTCGAAGAGGGACCGCAGAAACGTGGTGCTCGTCCAGAAAGAACAAATAACCTCGATTCTTTCCGAGTGCCACACATAAGGTAGTGCGGTGGCTGGTATTTCGACGCCGGGTGCCCGCGCGGAAAGGGCGCACTAGCCCGCAAAGGAAAGAAAAGTAGGCGTGCGCCCGCGCGGAAGTGGAAACGTAGTCGTGTGCTCGCGTGAAAGCGGGAACGTAGGCGTGCGCCCGCGTGAAAGCAGGGCGTCGGCTGGCGCGGAAAGCACGGATCGGCAATGTGGGGGAGTGTAAATAGGTGAGCGTGAACGCGGCAAATACGAGTTTTGAGCGGCGGCCGCCGCAGAATCTAGAAGCAGAACAGTCCGTCCTGGGAGGCATGATGCTTTCCAAGGACGCGATTGCGGACGTCGTCGAAATTCTGGCGGTAGAGGATTTCTACAAGCCGGCGAATGCCACCATTTTCTCCACCATTATGGAACTGTTCGGGCGCGGAGAACCGGCCGATGCGGTAACGGTGGGTGCGGAGCTGAAACGGCAGGGCGAACTCGAACGTATCGGGGGCTTACCGTATGTGCACACCCTGGTCGCTTCCGTGCCGACGGCGGCTAATACCGCCTACTATGCACACATCGTGCGCGAACAAGCCCAGCTCCGAGGACTCGTGGAAGTTGGGACGCGTATCGCCCAGCTGGGTTACACCACCGACGGCGCGGATGTGGAAGGCCTGCTCAATATGGCCCAGTCGGAAGTGTTTTCGCTGGGGCAAAACCGCCAGTCCGTGGAATATTCGATGCTTTCGGAGATCGTGCCCGGCCTGTTTGAAGAGCTAGAACGCAATGCGCAACGTTCCGGCGAAATCGAAGGGATTTCTACCGGGTTTGCCGATTTGGATAGCCGGCTCAATGGTTTGCGGGAAGGTCAGATGATTATTGTGGCCGCCCGCCCCGGTGCCGGTAAATCCACGCTGGCCCTCGACTTTTGCCGGCAGGCCGCCATCCGGGAAGGCAAGGCGGTAGTCTATTTCTCCCTGGAAATGAACCGCACCGAACTTTCCATGCGCCTACTTTCTGCCGAATCTTCCGTATTCCAAGACCGCATGATTAAAGGCGAAATGACGGACGAAGACTGGAAGCGCGTGGGTGAAACACTGGACCGAATTTCTTCCGCTCCGCTCGTGATCGACGATTCACCGAATCTCACCTTGGGGGAGATTCGCGCCAAATCGCGCCGGCTCAAGCAGCAATACGATATTCAAATGATCGTGATCGACTACTTGCAGCTGCTTTCGTCCGGAGGCCGCATCCCGGAATCACGCCAGCAGGAAGTTTCCGAGTTCTCCCGCTCGATTAAACTCTTGGCCAAAGAACTCGAATTGCCGATAGTCGCCGTCGCGCAGCTCAACCGCGATTCGGAAAAACGTAACGATAAGCGCCCGCAGGTTTCCGACCTGCGCGAATCCGGTTCGCTTGAACAAGACGCGGACGTCGTTCTCCTCATCCACCGCGAAGATATGTACAACCAGGATTCGGAAAAGGCCGGCCTGGCAGAGATCATTATTGGCAAGCAGCGTTCCGGCCCCACCGGTTCTGTGGAAGTCGCTTTCCAGGGGCACTTCGCCCGCTTTGCCAACCTTGCGGAATAGGCGGCCTGGGCGCCGGATCCTTCCGGTGACTATCGGCCCCAGCCGTTTGGACACCACAAAGGCGCCGCAAGGCCCCGCAAAGGCGCCATCGCGGCCGGCAGTTAACTACCGCTACTCGTTTCTGACTACCGCCACCCGTTTTACAATGTGAAACTACCGTTTCCGCACGTGAAATAATTCACCGATTCAAATTATCTGGCAATTTCACGGTAAACGCCCTGTAAAAATTTTTAGAGCGGCGGCCCTGAACCGCTAGATTTCAGCGGAAATAGCCGCATGGCACAACTTCAATTTTTCAGTGCAAAACCGGCATGTGTAAAAGTGCTGACAAAGAAAATGGATCGGAAAAAACTGCGGCGCGGAATCCCGATTTGTGGCACGTCTCGCATTATAAACTAATCGGTAGTTGTCAATGGAGACGAGGAGGAGATGTATATGGTTCACCCCCAACCGCGCCTGGGTTCTCGAACCGGGCGTTTTATTGAGGAAGATGGCCTCAGGTTCCGAGATTTGGATGGTGATGGCAAGCTTTCTCCGTACGAAGATTGGCGTCTTCCCGCCGCGGAGCGCGCCGCAGATCTTGCTTCCCGGCTCACCATGGAAGAAAAAGCCGGCTTGATGATTATTGGCTCCCACTATCCGGGATACTCCACTTTCCGGCCTGATCCAGAACCGGGCAAAATCCTCGCGGATACCGACGTCTACCGGGAAAGCCATCCGATCACGGGGATCCCTTACCCCGAACCGGTACTCGTAGCTTCCTCAACCGAAAAAGCTATCAATGAGCGCCACCAGCATTTCTTCATTGTGCGGGACAATCCGCCGGCGCGCGATCTAGCTATCTGGACGAATGCCGTCCAGGAAGTAGCGGAGAATTCGCGGCTCGGCATTCCGGTTGTTTTTGCTTCTAACCCGCGCAATCACGTGGCTTTGGTAGCCCAATTTGGGGTTAATGAATCGGCCGGGATCTTCGCCGAGTTCTCGAACGAGCTAGGCTTGGCCGCCTTGCGCGATCCGGAACTGGTGGAAAAGTTTGGCCGGGAAGCGGCCCGCGAATGGCGTGCGGCCGGTATCCACAAGCTTTACGGGTATATGGCCGATACGCCTTCCGAACCGCGCTGGTCACGCTTCAATGGCACCTTCGGGGAAGACGTTGCTATCGTCACCGCTTACACGCGGGCGGTAGTACGCGGCATGCAAGGCGAACAGCTTTCGGAAGAATCCGTGGCCACCACGATCAAACACTTCCCGGGTGGGGGCGTGCGCGATGAAGGCCATGACCCGCACTTCGAATGGGGGCAAGTAAACGAATACCCCACGGAAAACTCGCTGGCTACCTATCATTTGCCACCCTTCCAAGCGGCCATCGACGCCAGGGTTTCCTCGATCATGCCGTACTACGCCAAACCGGTAAACACATCGGCTGCCCAGCTCCCGCGCGAATCGTGGATGAGCGAAACCGAGCAGTTCGATGAAGTTGCCTTTGCCTACAGCGAGCAGATTCTGCAAAAGCTGTTGCGCGAAAAGATGGGCCTGCGCGGCTATATCAATTCCGATTCGGGCGTTATCGACGCCATGCCCTGGGGTGTGGAAGAGCTGAGCGAACCCGAACGCTTTGCCCGCGCCGTGCGCGCCGGCGTCGACCTCTTCTCCGATATGTCTGACCCCGCGCAACTAATTACCGCCTGCCGGGAAGGGCTGCTTGAAGAAAAGTATCTAACTCGCGCCGTTACCCGCACTTTGCGCGAAATTTTCGAACTCGGATTGTTCGAAAACCCGTATGTGGACGAAGATCGCGCCGCCGCGGTGGTTGGCAATAGCGAGTTCTGGCAGCTGGGTGAAAAGCAACAGCGTGATTCAGTGACGCTCCTGCGCACCGGCCCGATACTTCCCCTGAACGTAGCCGCCCCCGCGAAGGTTTACGTGTACGCCACCGGGCGTACCAAGATCGACGCCGTACAAACCAAGCTGGAAGCAGCCGTGCGGAAAGTGTGGGTGGGCGCCGAACTGGTTGATAGCCCAGAAGCGGCCGATATCGCGCTGGTTTGGGCACGCCCAGAAATTTCCCTGTTTGAGGACGATAAGCCGGGAGTTTCCCTTTCGGTAGAACTCGCCCCCAACGGGGTGGATGTGGAAGAGGTCCGACGGATTGAAAACACCGTCCCCACCATTTTGGCCGTCAATTTCACGAACCCGTGGGTGATTGGCGAAGTGGAGAAGGACGCCGCGGCCGTCGTCGGCACTTTCGAAATCCAACCGGAGCAACTGCTCCGTTCCCTTGCCGGGGAAGACGGCGGACCGAAGGGAGTTTTGCCTTTCTCGGTTCCCGCTTCCAGCGCCGCGGTGGATAGTTCGCCGCGCGATGTGCCCGGTAAATATCTCAGTGATTCCTACGCCTATGTAGATAGTGCCGGGAATCGCTACACCTGCGGGTACGGGCAGAGATTCTAGCCCTTCCGCATCTCGTGTTTATCTCGCGGGTGGCTCACTTTCCGCCGGCCGGATTACCCCTGCCGGCGGAATGCCCGCACTCGCAAGCCACCGCCCGAGCTCTCGCTCGCGTTCGGGGCGGTGGCAGGTAAACGCGCTAGTTAGTGATGCCGATATAGTTGCCCCGCACGCACCGCGGTGGCGCGCTATCTACCAACTGAAAGAAGAATAGTTATGGCTAAGAAAGACGAGCAGGCGCAACCGCAAGGAAGCGGTAGCGTGACTTCTAAACGACCCTTCGGGTTACGCGACAAGATCGGGTACATGTTCGGTGACGTTGGTAATGACTTCACCTTCATTTTGCAGATGGCCTTCTTCATGGTCTTCTACACCCGCATGGGCGTAAATCCCGGATTTATCGGCACCATGCTGCTTGTGGTTCGCCTCTTTGACGCATTCTGGGATGTTATTTTCGGCCGCATTGTAGATGTTCTCAAGCCCACCAAGCATGGACGCTTCCGGCCATGGATCGGGCGTATCGCGATTCCGATCTGCGTGGCTTCCGCCCTCATGTACATACCCTTCGTTTCCAGCTTCTCCACCACCGGAAAACTGGTTTACATGGTTTGCACCTACCTGCTGTGGAACTTCCTGTACACGATGATCAACATCCCGTACGGTTCCATGGCTTCGGTAATTACGGACAATCCGAAGGACCGGGCTTCCCTTTCCGTGTTCCGTTCCCTCGGTGCCATGATCGCCGCGCTGGGTATCCAGACCGTCCTCCCGATCTTCGTTTACACCTACGACGAAGCCACGGGCCAAAAGGTGCTGAACCCGCACAATATGGCGATTGCCGCGATTATTTGCGCGATTTGCGGGATCATTTCCTACTACATCACCTTCTTCAATGTGGAAGAACGTGTGGAACCGCAGGTGGATCCGAACCACGAGAAGGCCGGCTTTGGTGCCATGCTGAAAACCGTGGCCACCAACCGGGCTTTGCTCGCCCTCATCTGCGCCGCCATTTTGGTGCTACTAGGTTCCTTCGTCGCTGGCCAGGTGATGCCGTTTATCTTCCAGGATTACTTCGGTAACGGGCAGTTGCAGTCTTGGGGCGGGCTGGTACAAAACATTCCGGTGCTACTTCTTGCTATTACCGGCGCGTGGCTCACCGTTCACTTCGGTAAGAAGGAAGCCATTAGTGTGGCGCTGCTGTTCTCCGGCGTCGTCGGTATTGTTATGTACTTCCTGCACCTGGATAACGTGGTGATTTTCCTGGTGCTGTACTTCTTCATGGCACTGGGCCTTTCCACCTTCAATTCTCTGGTGTGGGCGATCATCACGGACGTTATCGACTACCAGGAAGTGCGGGTAGGGGAGCGCGACGACGCCACGATTTACGCGATCTACTCGTGGGCGCGTAAGCTCGGCCAGGCCCTGGCAGGATTTATTGGAGGTTGGTCGCTGACGGCGATTGGCTACAACGAACACGCGGTAGAACAGGGCGTGACGCAAACGCAAAGCGTGCTCGATGGCCTGTACCTTCTCTTCCTGATCGTGCCGGCAGTGCTATACCTGCTGGCCGGGTTAGTGATGGCTTTCTGGTATCCGCTCACCAAGCAACGGGTGCACGAAAACTACCTGACCTTGCGGGGCCGCCGCGAAAAGGCAACGGGCCGCAAAGCGGATCTGGATTCCAAGTTCGTAGGCGATAGTGAGGATGCGCAAGTGGTTGACCCCGCTGCCGGTGTAAAGGTACCTGCCGGGGGTTCTTCCGCGACGGCGGAATGGGTCAGTCCGGTAATGCGCGATACCGCACTGGGCCGGGAAACTTCTGAGGAGCGCCGCATGTTTGAAGAAGACCGGCGCATTTACAAAGAAGACTGGCGCGATTCTAAAGACGAATAGAGCAAGCAGTTCTAAAGATGATTAGAGCAAGCAGTTCTAAAGATGAATAGAGCTAGCGGTTCTAGAGAAGAATAGAGAAAACTCGCTTATTTCGCGCTTCCGCGTCCACGTTCAGACTCACCTGAGCGCGGGCGCGGAAGCACGTTAAGGCGCACGAAAAGCACTGCTCATACGGAAATCGTGCAAGTGTGCAGAAGCTACGCGAGTGCCCGAAAGGCGCCGGATATGCGCGGTACGAGTTTCGCTACCCGGGCGCGCCCAAAGGCGCAACCGAAAGGCGCCGGATATGCGCGGAGCGAGTACTGAACGGCAAGCTAGAGAACAAATTTCCCAGAAAAATCCCAGCCGGATTGTATGGATAACTCAGGGCTGTCTAGTTATATAGAACTTGTTAGCGGGGAAAACGGGAGCGTGGACCCGTCCCGCAACGGAGGAGTTCCCTCCTTCTAAATATATAGAGATCACTTGCAGCCATGATGAGCGTTTGGTTTGCTCGAACAGTGCCCATTGGTTCGATGTTTGCTCTAGCGCGGTGATCAGGTGGCCGGGGAGCGTGGACCCCGGCCACCTACTCTTTAATCCCAAATTCGATTTAGTCGCAAACTCGATGCGATGCCTGTAGCCGGGCTCTGCCTGTGCGAGCTATATAACGGTGACGTGCGGATGGCGCGCGGATGGCGCGCCGGTTCGGCAATGCGGAAAGCCGGCGCGAGCAAATATGAGGCTAGCGCGGGCCCTGTGTGGGGTGCACGTAGTGCGGCCCTATCGGTGCTGGGTCAGAGCTGGTAGCCGCCTATTCTTCCGGCGCGTGCCTGGCTTCCTGGCATTCGGGGCAGTAACCCCAGAAGGTAATTTCGGCTTCGTCAATCTCCCAGCCGCGCGGATCGGCTGGTAAGAGGCATGGGGCTGCGGCTCGCGGGCACGGTACGTCCACAATTTTCCCGCAGGACCGGCAAATCATATGGTGGTGATTATCCTGCAGATTCAGTTCATACATCGTCACGTTCGAAGTAGGCTGCATCTTCCGCAAAATGCCTTTTTCGGTGAGCGTGTGCACGATATCGTAAATCGCTTGCACAGAAACAGATCCGAGCTGCTCAATTACTCCCGCGCGGAGTTGCTCCGCGGAAAGATGGCCGCCCTTATCAACTTCACGGAGCACCGCAAGCCGAGGCTCCGTGGCTCGCAAGCCCGCGTCCCTCAACATCCTGGTGAAATCGGTGCCCATCTACGTCTCTGCTCTATCCTCTGCTATATGCCCTACTGTGTGAAAAATACTCTGCCGAAGCGCCTCTGCGCCTTCTACCTACCATATCCCGGCAGAATCGGTGAGAGGGCCTGGAATCGGGTGCGAAGTTAGCACTAACTAACCAGCTTGCCACCCTTCGAGAGCCAATTATAGCCGATTTAACCTACTTTCTATTGTCCTGGTGTTCTATTTCCAAAGGAATCCGGGACGGCTGCCCGCTCGCGCGGCCGGTTATCTGCCCGACTGCGGTGAGCTAATACATTGCCGCAAAGATACACAGCCTGTGGATAACTTTGGTCAAATTGTTCCCCAGGGTGCGCGTATCCAAAGAGGGGATTCTTTATGTGCTTCATAGTGTGGATGCCGCCGACGCCATCGCCCCGGTTTTCGCACCGCTAACGAAACGCAAAAATATTGGTACTGCAACGAAAAACAGCCACCTGAAAAGGGTCTTCGCGGCAGAAATAAACGATTCACTTAAAGGGTCTGTGACTGTGGAACAGAATGTGGAAAGGCTGTGTATAAAGATCATGAAAGAGGTTTTTTGGCGGCGCTCTGGTCAACAAGTTATCCACAGAAGTGGGGTTCTTATGCACAGTTAATGACATCTTTGTTATTAGCGAGCGAACCACAACACCTTGTGGTTACTTCCAATTTCAATCACAAGGTGTAGTGTTGAAGCCTACGCGGCGCGGCCAATGTGGATCTCGATGGTAATGGCCGCGATCGGGTCTGAGTTTCTTGCAGTTCAGCAAATCAGCAGTTCAGCAAATCAGCAGTTCAGTAATCGGAGGAGAAACGATGAGTATCACGGTTTATACGAAGCCGGCATGCGTGCAGTGCAATGCCACGAAGCGGGCCCTGGATAAGGCCGGCCTGGAATACACCACCGTTGACCTCACGGAAGATGCCGTGGCGCTAGCGGCGGTTAAGGCCCTCGGGTATGCGCAAGCTCCCGTCGTGGTGGCAAATGGCAAGCACTGGTCGGGCTATCGGCCCGATCAGATTAAGGCGCTGGTTGCCGCACGGGATGCACGTGCGGAAGAAGCGCAGCGCACAGACCGTGCAGAGGCTGTCGCGCGGGCGGAGGTTGCCGCGTAGGAACTAGTTACGCGGGCGCTGATTGCCGCGTAGAGGCTAGTTACGCCGGCGGCAGGAGCTGCGGAAAGTAGGGATTATGGGATTGATTGTCTATTTCTCCTCGGCCACGGGTAATACACATCGGTTCGTGCAGAAGCTGGGCATGCCGGCAGTGCGCATACCTATTCACACGCGAGAGGAAGGCATCCCGCACGTGGATGAACCGTATGTGCTGATTACACCCACTTATGGGGGAGGGCGGGAAAAGGGGGCGGTGCCGCGCCCCGTCATCAAATTCTTGAACGACCCGCACAATCGCTCTTTTATTCGCGGCGTGATCGCGGGTGGAAACACGAACTTTGGGAAGTACTACTGCTGGGCGGGCGATATTATCGCCGCGAAATGCAAGGTCCCGTTCATGTACAAGTTTGAGCTCCTGGGCACCCCTACCGATGTGGCGGTAGTACAGCAGGGCTTGCAAGAGTTTTGGGAGAAGCAGCAATGAAAGATGTAAATACTTCGGCCGGTACGGAGGCCGGGAAAGCTACCGCGGCTGCTGAAAAAACCGCCGCAACTGCCGCGGCTGGTAACACCGCGGGCGGGGTGGCACCTGCACCGCAGCCGGCACACGCACCGCAGCCGGCACCCGCACCGCAGCCGCAACACGCGCCCCGGCAGGCACCGGATCCGGCGCTGGACTATCGCTCTTTGAATGCCAAGCTCAATCTTTATGATGAGAACGGGCAGATCCAGTTCGACGCCGATATTGAGGCCGTCCGCCAGTATTTCATCCAGCACATTATTCCTAATACCGTGCGGTTTGAAACCTTGGAAGAAAAACTCGCCTACTTGGTGCAGGAAGGCTACTACGAAGCAGAAGTGCTCGAACAGTACCGCAAGGATTTCATTAAGCAGCTCTACCAGGCGGCTTATGCCCACAATTTCCGTTTCTCCACCTTCCTGGGTGCCTACAAGTACTACCGTTCCTACACTTTGAAAACCTGGGACGGCAAGAAATACTTGGAGACTTTTGAAGACCGCGTGTGCATGGTTTCTCTCATGCTGGCCGAAGGCGATGAGAAGCTAGCCATGGATCTAGTAGAGGAGATCCTTTCCGGGCGTTTCCAACCGGCCACGCCTACTTTCCTCAATGCTGGCAAGAAAGCCCGTGGGGAACTGGTTTCCTGCTTCCTGCTCCGCGTGGAAGACAATATGGAATCGATTGCGCGGGCCGTTAACTCCTCCCTGCAGCTTTCGAAGCGTGGCGGCGGGGTGGCGCTCAATCTTTCTAACCTGCGGGAACAAGGCGCGCCCATCAAGCGCATCGAAAACCAATCATCGGGTGTGAACCCGGTGATGAAACTCCTCGAAGATGCCTTCTCGTACGCCAATCAGCTGGGAGCGCGGCAAGGTGCGGGTGCCGTGTATCTGCATGCACACCATCCGGATATTATGCGTTTCCTGGATACGAAGCGGGAAAATGCCGATGAAAAAATCCGCATCAAAACGCTCTCCCTCGGCGTCGTCGTTCCCGATATTACTTTCGAACTAGCGAAGAAAAAGGAAACGATGTGGCTGTTTTCCCCATACGACGTCGAACGCGTGTACGGGGTGCCTTTCACGGAAATAAATGTGACCGAGAAGTATTACGAAATGGTCGCAGATACGCGGATTCACAAGTATCCCTTGGATGCGCGCCAGTTCTTCCAAACCTTAGCGGAGATCCAGTTTGAATCCGGATACCCGTACCTACTGTTTGAGGACACCGCGAACCGGGCAAACCCCATCAAGGGCAAGATCACAATGTCTAACCTGTGCTCGGAGATTTTGCAGGTTTCGGAAGCTTCCACATATAACCCGGATCTTTCGTATGAGCACGTGGGCAAGGATATTTCTTGCAACCTTGGCTCGCTAAATATTGCGAAAACCATGGATTCGCCTTCGCTCGGAAAAACTGTGGAAACCGCCGTGCGGGCATTGACCGCGGTTTCTACCCAAACTTCGATCGAATCGGTACCTTCCATAAAACGCGGTAACGACATGTCGCACGCTATAGGGTTGGGGC
This sequence comes from Actinobaculum suis, assembly GCF_900618115.1. Classification (NCBI taxonomy): domain Bacteria; kingdom Bacillati; phylum Actinomycetota; class Actinomycetes; order Actinomycetales; family Actinomycetaceae; genus Actinobaculum; species Actinobaculum suis. The sequence goes on along the minus strand of NZ_UYIO01000001.1, from coordinate 48,327 downwards.
AGATGAACCTGCACGGCTACCTGGGCCGGGAACGGATCCATTACGGTTCGGAAGAAGCCCTGGACTTTACGAATATGTATTTCTATACCGTGGCTTACCATGCGATTCGTGCCTCCATGGAGATTGCGAAGGAACGCGGGGAAAGCTTCGAAGGGTTTGAAAATTCTGCCTACGCGAGTGGTGAGTATTTTGAGAAGTACCTCAACCAAGTGTGGGAACCGAAATGTGAGCGCACGCGGGAACTGTTTGCCGGGCACCATATTCCTACCCGGGAGGATTGGCGGGCCCTGGCCGCAGACGTAGCCACCTACGGGCTCTACAACCAGAACCTGCAGGCGGTGCCGCCCACCGGGTCGATCTCCTACATCAACCATTCCACTTCCTCGATTCACCCGATTGTTTCCAAGATCGAAATCCGTAAGGAAGGCAAGCTGGGCCGCGTCTACTACCCGGCGCCGTACATGACGAACGATAACCTCGAATACTTCGAGGACGCCTACGAAATCGGGCCGGAAAAGATTATTGACACCTATGCGGTGGCCACCCAGCACGTGGATCAAGGCCTATCCCTGACCTTGTTCTACCCGGATACGGTGACCACGCGGGATGTGAACCGAAACTACATTTACGCCTGGCGTAAGGGCATCAAAACCCTTTATTACATGCGGATCCGGCAGCAAGCATTGCACGGCACCGAAGTGGAAGGCTGCGTTTCCTGCATGTTGTAGCGGGATGCATGGTGTAGCGGGGTGCATGGTGTAGCGGCTGGCGCCGGTGGAGGTCAGAACTGGGGACCTCGCGTGTGAGGCGTAATTGAAGGCGTTGCGCGTGCGGGGGATACACGCAACAAGGGCGCCGCGGAAGTTGTGGATAGCTTTCGCGGCGCCCTTAGTTTTTCTTACAATGTCACTATATGCGCGTGGTGAGGTTGCCGCGAACGACAGGAGCGAAGGGGGTTAGCATGGTTCCAACAACAGTAGAAATAAGCGCAGAAACGGCAGCAAAACTCGAAAAACTTTCAGCTGCTACGGGAAAACCTGCTTCCGAATATATCCGGCAAGCCATCGAGACCACAGTTGATAATTTGTTAGTAGAACAAGAGATCCTGGAACGTCTCGAAACTTACGAATGCGATGGCATTAGCTACTCAGAGACCCAGGTCAAGGTGGCCCTTGGGCTGGAAGATTGAATACCTCCCCGGCGCTCTCAAAGATCTCAAGAAACTAGACAAACAGGTTGCTCGCGAAATCACCGCATATTTGCGTGACTTGGCAAGTACTGGATTCCCTGAAAAACAGGGGAAGCCCCTTTCTGGAAAGTTAGCAGGTCTACGTAGATACAGGTGGCGTGACTGGAGAGTCGTCACGCGGCTTGATCACGAGAACTTCATTATCCTTGCGGTAGCCGTCGGGCACCGCTCGCGTATCTATGAGTAACTCGTAGCTGAAACTAGAAACCACCTGAGGAGCCGACGTCAGAGAGCAAGGCCCGCATGTCGGCGGCCGTGATGGGCCGATCCGCGCCGGAGTTGACGATTCCGGCTAGGCTCCGTTTGCGATCCTGCAGGGCTACCACTTTTTCTTCGATCGTGCCTTGGGAGACCAGCCGGTACACCATCACCTGTTTGCCTTGCCCGATGCGGTGGCTGCGGTCAATCGCTTGTTCTTCGGCGGCCGGATTCCACCACGGATCCATAATGTAAACGTAGTCTGCTTCCACTAGGTTGAGGCCGGTGCCGCCCGCCTTTAGAGAAATCAAGAATACGGGGTTTTCGCCCTCGCGGAAACTTGCGATTGCGCCGTCACGGTCTCGGGTTGAACCATCCAGGTACGAGTAGCTAATCCCAGCTTCACCCAAGCGCCGCGCAATCCGCTCCAAATAGCTCGTGAACTGGGAAAAGACGAGCACCTGGTGCCCTTCTGGCAATAGCTCTTGCAAGTGTTCCACAAGCCGTTCGGTCTTCGCAGATTCTGAAAGGCCGGCCTTTTCGTCAAACAAGCCCGGGTCAATAGCCAGCCGCCGCAACCGCGTTAGCGAAGCCAAGATTGAGATGCGGTTATGATCCACGTCCTCGATCAGCCCCAACACTTCTTGGCGTTCCCGTTCCAATTGTTGCCGGTACCGGCGCATATGCTTGGGCGTTAGCTCCACCAAAATGGTGTTTTCTACCTTCTCCGGCAAATCTTGAGCTACGTCATTCTTCCGGCGTCGCATAATGAAGGGATGCACCAGGCGTTGCAATAGCTTGGTAGCTTCCTGATCGCCACGCCGCTCGATAGGTTTGCGGAATTTTTCCCAAAAAACCGTGCGGTTAGGAAGCAACCCGGGCGCCGTCAAATATAGGAGCGCCGCCAAATCACCTAGCGAGTTCTCAATCGGGGTGCCGGTTACCGCGAAGGTCCACGGCCGCCGCAAATCCGCAATCGCCTTATAGGAATTCGTAGCCGGGTTTTTGATTGCTTGTGCTTCGTCGGCAACCACGCCACCCCACTGTACGCGGCGGTATTCCTTGGCGTCGATCCGTGCCAAAGTATAGGAAGTGACCACGATATCGGCTGAGCTGGCAAGTTCCGGGATCGATTCGCGGCGCCGTTTTGCCGAATTACGCACCACTTGCACCCGCAGTTGCGGCGTGAATTTTTGCGCCTCTGCCTGCCAATTCGAAACCACCGAAGTGGGGGCCACGATCAGCACCGGCCCTTCCCGTTCCCCGGTTTCCTGCAGGCGTTGAATCATCGTGAGGATTTGTAGGGTTTTGCCCAGGCCCATATCGTCGGCCAGAACGCCACCAAAATTTGCCCGCGCCAAATGCGTGAGCCAGGCGTACCCGTTTTGTTGATAGCCGCGCAAAGTAGCCGAAACGTGTTCCGGCAAAGGTTCCGGATCTCCCAGGCGTTCCAGTTCCCGCAGTTTTTTGCGAATATTTTTCGACGCCGTCAACTGGCTTTCCGAAAGGTACAGGGCGTGCGCGCGCACGGTTGGCACCCGCACGGTTTTCGGTGTCACTTCGCCGAGCGCGGCGGCACTGGAGAGCAATGCGCGGAGCGGATCAAAATCCGGGCCGAGCGGAATCATTACGTCCCCGCGTATCACATAGTCATAGTTATTGGTGAGGGCCTCATAAAGTTCAGGCAAAGGCACCTCAAAATCCCCGATTGTTACCACGATCCCTAGGTCTAGCCAGTCATTGCTCTCCTGGATCCGGGTTTCAATCACGGGTTTTTCGTGCGAAATATGCAACTGGGCGCCATCGGCGTAGAAGACGCGGATCCCAGCCTCTTCCAGGCGCGGGGCGAGCTCTCCTTGGAAACGCGCAAACTGCTCAAAATTTAGGTTAGTGGTATTAGAACCCCAAGCGTTAATTTCTGCCGCGCTGGTGTGAAACTGCGAGAGCAGTAGCGCCGAACGCAAAGAAGTTGGTACTCCGCCTACCGCGCTGTTTTCCCACAGCCGCAAACAGGTCTCGATATCATCTCTGAGAGCCATATAGTCCGCAATTGGCGCGATCTGGGGTTCAGGTTGAGCTTCAGGTTGTGATTCACGTTGCGGTTCGACGCCGTCTTCCCTGCTTTCGATAGCGGCTGCGGCGTCTGCTTCGGTGCTTTCTTCGCTGGCCGCAGTGCTTGCTTCCGCGGCGAGCGTGGTTTCAGGTGCGGTGTTTTCCGCGGCGCCGCGCAGTTCTGCTGCGCCGCCTTCCAGACTGACTTGCTGTTTGGCCGTGATTTCGAAGTAGCCTGATTCGGGCCGGGATACTTCCAGGCACAGGCGGGGCGGGGAAACCCGGCACGGGTGGTAGGAATCATCGCGGGAAGAAACCGGAAGAATTTTCTCCAAAGAGGGCAGGAACGCGGTTTCGAACTCGAGCCGGTCTTTTTGCGGCACGGAAATTGGGTGGTTTGTGCACAAAAGGGCAGCTACGGCCTTAGATGTACTTTGCGGTAGTGCGCCGAGAATCGCCCCATTATCGGTGACCAGCAGACCAAGCAGAGGCTTGGTGTTTTCCAATACTTCCACCCGCCGCCCATCGGCCCCGAGCGCCAGAATACGCACCTGCAAATCTCCGCTATCCAGCAGGGTAACATCTGCGCAAACTTCCCACGGATCGGCAGAGATCTCGAGGGGATGCGAAGTGTCTTGCCAAAATAGTTCCACTCCGGCCTGTGCGGCCTGTGCCAGTAAAGCCAGCGCCATGCTGCCGAGGTCGCGCAAAGTTAGGCCTTCGTGCGGGGAGCGGTAGCCGGAAGAAACCTGCCGCATAAAATTCTGCAGGGCCGCGCGGTGCGCGGGGACGGCTAGCCGGCTTCCGGTACGTGCGCCGGGGCGCTGCCTTTGGGCAAACTGGTTCCAACTCATCTGGTTTGGCGTCCAGTTACCGGCTCGCAACTGACGCAAAGGCCGCAGTTTAATCCCGGTTTTAGTGCGCGCCAAACGAAGGCCAAGCCGCTCATATTCCGGCTCGTGCTGATTTGCCTTAGTTACCTGGCGGCCGCTACCTAACATGTATAGCTGCTCACGCCAAGAACTGCTTTCGGCACGCACGGCCAGCAAGGTGGCGGCAATATGTTTACACCGCACGCGCACTGGGCATCCGCAGGTAGCGTAGAAAGGATGCAGAGAGTTAATTACGACGCGGTAGGAGCGGCCACTGCCCAGCACCACCGCGGAAATGCCGCCCGCCAATTCGGGTTCTTCATCGGTATGTAACACGTGCTCATTGATGAAATATTGATACCCGCGGGAAAACATAGTTTCGCCGACGATGCTGATGATTTGCGCATCACGCAATGCCGCAATCTGCTCCCGTATGTTTTCGGCCATTCTCTCATTTTAGAACTATTGGCGTGCCTGCGCATTACCGCGAAAATCGTGGCAGGGGCGCGAGCGGCGGCGTCGAAAAGAAGAGGCGGGGGCGGCGTCGAAAAGGGCGGGGGCGGCGGCGTCGAAAAGAAAAACAGAACAGGGCGGCCGAGCTGGCGGGTAGGTAAGCGAGTGGTAGCGCGAAGCGGCCTGCGGCGACACGAAACCATACGAAGCGGCATGGCACGCACCACCCCCACAAAAAAATATTTGAAAACTTTGCGACGTGGGGCATTGGAGATGGCGGGCGTGCGTGGCAAACTTGGGCACTACCGGCGCTCCGAAATCTAGCGCAAGCGGAGCCAAAACATGCGGGAGCGCGGCGCTCCGCGGGAAGGAAACAGCATGATCCAGCCGAAGCTCAAGCTGGTCAGTTCGGTCAGTGCGATCAACTGGAACCGCCTGGAGGATGAAAAGGACCTCGAGGTGTGGGACCGGTTGACGGGTAATTTCTGGCTCCCGGAGAAGGTGCCGCTTTCGAACGATATTCAGTCGTGGAACAGCTTGCAGCCCCACGAACAGCGGATGACCACGCGCGTATTTACCGGTCTTACTTTGCTGGATACGATCCAGGGCACGGTGGGTGCGGTCTCCCTGATTCCGGATGCGATCACACCGCATGAGGAAGCCGTGTACACGAATATTGCCTTTATGGAATCCGTGCACGCGAAGTCGTATTCTTCGATTTTCTCTACCCTGATTTCTACCGAGGAAATCGACGAGACTTTCGAATGGTCGGAGAATAACGAGTTCTTGCAGAAGAAGGCGCAGATTGTGCTCGATTATTATCGCGGGGACGATCCGGAAAAGCGCAAGGTAGCTTCGACGATGCTCGAATCTTTCCTTTTCTACTCCGGTTTCTATGCGCCCATGTACTGGTCCGCGCACGGCCAGCTCACCAATACCGCGGATCTGATTCGCCTGATTATTCGCGATGAGGCCGTGCACGGCTACTACATTGGTTACAAGTTCCAGGTGGCATTGCGCAAGGCTTCCCAAAAGCGGCGCGAGGAGCTCAAGGAATACACTTTCAACCTGCTGCAAGACCTGTACGAAAACGAAGTGGAATACACCTCCTCCCTGTATGACGAAATGGGATTGACGGAAGATGTATGTGCCTTCCTCCGCTATAACGGCAATAAGGCGCTCATGAATTTGGGCTACGAAGCGCTCTTCCCGGCCGAACAGACGAACGTGAATCCGGCGATCTTGGCGGCGCTTTCTCCGGGGGCCGATGAGAACCACGATTTCTTCTCTGGTTCCGGTTCTTCCTACGTGATTGGCGAGGTGGAAGCCACGGAAGACGACGACTGGGATTTCTAGCCGGAGTTCGGGATGGCCTTCCCGGGAGGCAGGACAGTTGGCCCGGCGCGCGGACCGGCTTGGCCTTGCCGGCGGGAGGGATAGGTCGCTCTGTGGGCAGGGCGGTTGGCCCGGTGGGCGGGACTGGGGCCTGGCTGGGCAGGCGGGACTGGTAACTTCTGCCCTGAAGTGGACGGGTGACCTCCGCCCTGAAGCATAGGACCTCCGGCCCGGAAATTATTTGGGCGGGCGGCAGGTGTTACCCAAAATGGGCAACAAGTCCACCTCTTTCGCGGGGCTCATCGTACGACGTCGCTAAATAAAAGGTCGTACAATGGTCCCAGAAGGAAGGAGGAGGGATGCCGAAAATCGAAGCTCCGACGGTGCGTGAGCACCGGGAAATGATGACAAACCGCATCGTAGAAGCGGCGGAAAAAATTTTGCGTACGCAAGGTCCGCGCGCCCTTTCCGCCGGCGCGGTAGCTGCCAAAGCGGGGATTGCCCGCAACTCAATTTACCGCTACGTGGATTCCGTGGATGATTTACGCCTCATGGTTTTGGATCGGAACGTGCCCAAATGGCGGGCGGAAGTCATGCAACACGTGGACATGGATGCCGAACCCGCGCAACGTTTAGCTACGCTCGTGGTGGCTTGCATTAGGCAATCAGGCACGCGGTCCTCACACGGCTGGCTCATGGGTTTGATGCGTAGCACGCACGGCAAACCGGTTTCTGAAGCGCGGCGTTCTGAGGCACAAAAAGACGTCGATCGCGTGCACGATTTCTTCAGTGAGCAACTGAAGATGGCGTGGAAAGATATAGGGGCGGCAGATCCGGATATTTGGACCTCATTCACCCGTGCCATCATTTACGACGGTTTCAAACAGGTAAGTGCGGGCACGCAAACCGAGAAAGTGTGTGCCGCGGCCCGGGAATTGGTCTTCCAGATGGCACAGGCGGCGCAAGCAGAAAAGTGACGGGCCGATAGCAGCGCGAAGTGTAGATATGCTCCGGATATATCTCAAAATATGCTGGCCTCCGGGGCGCTGGCCCGTGAAGGCATTACGCTCTTCTCGTCACCGGCACCGCGCTTTGCGGAAACAGAAGAAAGGGGCATTGCCATTATGGGAAAGATCCGAGTAGCAATTAACGGGTACGGCAATTTGGGCCGCGGGGTGGAAAAAGCTCTCGCCCATGCCGAAGATATGGAGCTGCTGGCGGTATTTACGCGCCGCGCCCCGGAAACTGTGGTCACCGCTGGTGCTCCCGTGGTGGCTTTGCGCGAGCTACCCAGCTGGGTGGGCAAGATCGACGTCGTTATTAACTGCGGCGGTTCCGCAACCGATCTGGAAACCCAAACTCCGCAGGTAGCCGAGCATTTCAACGTGGTCGATTCTTTCGATAACCACGCGCATATCCCCGCGCATTTCGCGGCCGTGGACGCTACCGCCAAGGAGCATGGCACGCTCGCCCTGATTTCTTCGGGTTGGGATCCTGGGTTCTTCTCCCTGCAACGCGCCTATGGTCTGGCTTTCTTGCCGGCCGGGGAAACCTACACTTTCTGGGGGCCGGGCCTTTCGCAAGGGCATTCGGATGCGGTAAGGCGGATTTCCGGGGTGAAGCACGCGGTACAGTACACGCTCCCCGTGGAAGAGAATATGCAGCGCATCCTCGCGGGCGAAAAGCTGGAGCTGAGCACGGCGGAAAAGCATCGCCGTCAAGTGTTCGTAGTGCTCGAAGAAGGTGCCGATGCGGATGCGGTGCGCGAAGCGATCGTGACCATGCCCGACTATTTCGCTCCCTACGAGACCGAAGTGAACTTCATTTCGGAAGCCGAATTTGCGCGGGATCATACGGGTATGCCGCACGGCGGGCACGTGATCCGCATCGGGGAGACGACGCCGGGAACCACGCAGGTGGTACATGGCGAGCTCAAACTAGATTCGAACCCAGAATTTACGGGTTCGGTACTCGCTGCTTCCGCGCGGGCCGTGGCCCGCATGGCCGCGGCGGGTGCCACGGGTGCAATCACGCTCTTCGATGTGCCGCCGGCCCAGCTAGTAGCGGCAGACCCGGCCGAACTGCGCCAGCACTGGCTGTAGCGAGCCGTAAATAAGCAAGTAGTGCGCCGTATTTAATCGGTAGCACGCCGCAAATAAGCAGTAGCACGCCGTAAATAAGGTAACAAAGCGCCGCCCGCGCTGGGTATCTCGCAATCGGGACCAGCGTGGGCGGCGCTAAAGTTTGCGCCTAAGCAGTTCGAATCGGGCAGTTTGCGCCAAGCAGTTTTGCACCTAGCAGTTCGAGCCGGGCAGGTTCCGCTAGAAAGTCGGGCCAGCTTCCGTTAGGAAGTTGGTCCGACTTAGAAATCAGTGCGGCTTATGAAGTTAGGTCGGCGCTTTCGAGCCATTCATGCACGTGTTCGAGCGTGCGTTCGCGTTCTACGTCTTCACCGCGGATGTACATGGGCAGGCCAACGGTAGCATCGGGCGCCACGAGCGCGATCGTGCCGGTAATGTTCACGCACAGCGGGCTCAAGGACCACGTAACGAAAGGCAAAATTAGGGACTCTCCTACTGAAGCTTGGGAGAGGTAAGAAGAAATAATCCGCGGCACGCTATCGCCCCACACGGGGAAGCCCAAGACAATCACGTCATAATCGGCCAAGCTCGGTACCGGTTCGGCGATTTCCGGCATGGCGTGGTCATCCTGTTCCGCGAAGTTCCGCGTTTTTGCTTCGTCCACATCTTCCGGGTAAGGATCAGCCGGCAGGATTCGATAAGTGTCGAGGGTTGCACAAGCCCCGCCGCGTTCAAGTTCGTCCTTGACAAGCTGCATCAACCGTTCCGTATTGCCAGGTTGACGAACCGCCGTCCCGGTAAACCACATCGACATCCCGCCCCGTGAAAAATACACGAGGGCCGCGCGGATTTGGTCCATTCCTCTACTCCTCAATCGCAGGCGAACTGCATTTACACACCGAGAAACTCCTAGTGCACAACTCGGCGTTAAACGCCTCAATCATATTAGCCGCACGTCCTGCTTGGGCGGATACGCGCGTCACAACTTCGAGACGATGCGATACCCAAAACATTCTCTAGCCACATTATCACTTGAAAGTGGGACTAAGGGTGTAAACCGGCGGTGTGCGCCTGTGGTATCTGCCTCTAGAAATGCTCCGTTAACAGCGGCGTACACTCGGGCCGCCGGCAGGAAAACTTCCTCCCAGCGGCCCGATGGTAAGTACTATGCTCCCGGCGGCCCGGCGGTAAATACCATGCGCGGTCGGTGGTAAGTACCATGCGCGGTCGGTGGCTAGTCGTTTTGTCGCCCTTGGCGTAAGACCACGCGCTTTTCTAGCGGGGCCACCACGAGCAGAGCCACCAGGCACATGGCCAAACCGATACCTAATACCGCGAGGAGTACCACCAGGTTATCGCTTTCAATGTAGTCGCTCTTACTGGCCGGAATCATAAAGCTAGCGAGCCAGCGGCCCAGGGTGGTGAATAGAATCGCGCATACTAGGAGCGGTCCGAAGCTTTGTACCAGCCGTGTGGCAGAGAAGATTCGCGTGGGGAAACCCAAGTAACGCAAAGCTTGGGTTTGCCGGCCCCGATCGAAAATATCGGAAGCCTGGTTGATAAGAATCCCAATCGCCGCTACCACGAAGCCAACCGTCAAGGTAATCAGCACGCCAAAACGAATATCGTGGAGGAACCAGAGATCGCCCCGGGTAACGCCGTCTTTGGTGAAAGCTACGGAACTTATTGAAGTGTAACCAGCGATAAAACAGAGCAGAATAATACCGCTGACCGTACGCCATATGGCACGCGGGTTATCGAGAATGTGGCGGGCCGCAAGGAGCACCGGAACGCTATTGACTTTTGTGAGAGGCCAGGCCAGTACCTGAATAATGAAAGGCGCGGCAACTGTAATACCGGCAATTACGCCCGCTAACGTCAGGCTTATAATTACCCAGGTTCCTATTTCTTGGTAGCTTCCGCGTTTCAACATATATGCGATGAATATGATGATAGCGAGAGCCAAAACGAGCAGACGCCACCAGCGCAAAGCCGCCGAGCTTTGGTGGCGGGCCACCCCGAGCGGGGAGATGCGCACTTTCTGCAGACCGGAGACCGTGGAAAGCACAGCGATCAAGAGCAACGCCAGCAAAATGAGCGCGAATAGCCACCAGGGTAGAAGCATGTGTTGCCAAATAATTCTTTGCCCCACAAAGGAGCCGTGTTGCCATAGCGGCAAAGTTGCGAGGTAAGCAGCGCTCCCGATAGTCGCGCCGATTACCCATTGCACTACGGTTTCGGCCACGGTCATGAGAGTGGTTTGCCCGCCCGTCATACCCACCAGCCGCAAGGACGCCAGGCGGCGGGCCCGGCCAGCAGCACCCAGCTGGGCAGCGGAAGAACCGAGCGAAAACACTGGTACTACCAAAAGCCCGCAAGCAAAACCGGCGAGAATAAAGTACTGTAGGGCCCAAAGTTTTACGGAGTCCGCTTGGGCGGCGATGTCTCCACTAAGCTCTGCCGTGCCGGAGATTTCCAAGAAACCTTGCGCAATCTCCGGGCTCGGATCGGTATACCAGCCGTAAAACATCCATGCGCCACCCGCCACCGTGAGAGCTAAAGCTGCTGAAATGGCGAAGGTAATGACGGCTAACACGTCTAGCCAGCCGTCACCTTGCCGAGCTTTGATCCGCCCGGCGGTGAGCATGGGCGCTAATTTCAAAGTGTTCATTGCTGGCCTCCCGCAGCTTGCTGAGTCGCCGCGTTCGGTTGGCCGGGCTGGCCAGGTTGTTCTGGGGCGTTCGCAGCGTTCGGTTGGGAATCGGCGTGAACCACACCATCGCGAATTTCCACTAGCCGATCACACCATTGGGCGACCTTCGGATCGTGCGTCACCATGACGAGCGTGGCACCGGACATGCGCACCGTCGTCGTCAGAATCTGCATGACCTCGTGCCCGGTGGACTGGTCGAGCGCGCCGGTAGGTTCGTCCGCGAAAACGACGGCGGGACTGCCGGCCAGGGCACGGGCGATAGCCACGCGCTGCATCTGCCCACCAGACATTTCCCCGGGCCGGCGCTTGCGCTCGCGATCCACGCCGAGCCGGGCCAGCCACTCATCGGCTACCTTTAGGGCGTTCCCGCGCCGCGTCCCGCCTAACATGAGCGGCACGGCCACGTTTTCGCGCGCCGGTAATTCAGGGATGAGCTGGCCGTCTTGGAACACGAAACCCATGCGGGCGAGCCGCAACTTGGAGCGTTTCGCATCGGAAAGCGCGGAAATCTCAGTATTTCCCAAAAAGACGGTGCCGCTCGAAGGGGCCATGATACCCGCCAAGCAGTGCAACAAGGTGGACTTACCGGAACCGGAAGGCCCCATAATGGCCACGGTTTGGCCGGAGGGGATATCGAGCGTCACCCCGCGCAGGGCGCGCACCTTCCCAAAATTCTTCATAAGGCTCGCGGTGTGGAGCGTTGATGTTTGTGTTGTCATGCTTCGATTCTGGCGCGCGGGCCGGACCGGCGGAACGGCCCTGAGTATCGCAATAAGGTAGAGCTGAGTCTACCTGTGCCGCGCAGTATCCGCGCCGTTCAGTATCTGTGCCGCGCAAGTGAGAAGATAAAGGCATGACCATTTGGCCGTCACCTTCTGCGCTTCCTGTGCCTTTTGCGCCGCGGGTGAGGAGGGAGATGCATGCGTAATTCTCGGTGCGCACTGCGTAAATCGTCGTGGTGCATGTTCTTATACGGGGCGGGAGCCGGGTTCTGCTCACTGTTCGGGTTTCTGCTGCTCTGCGCTGGATTGCGCAGTTACGGCTACCCGGTGTTTCTAATCCTCGTCGGTCTCAGCTGGCTTGCCGCAGTGTGGTGCGTGGTGCGTGCGCGAAATAGTGCGCGCGAGTTTTCCCGGCAGCGCGAAACTTCCACGTGGAGCGTTTCCGCTGCCGAATACGGGTACGACGTCGCCGCGCGGCGCCAGGTGGCAGCCGCCTTCGAAATTGAAAGGCGCCGCATCGAACGCGATCTGCACGACGGCGCCCAACAGTTCCTCGTGGCCGCATCAATCGACGTGGGCGAAGCCGCGCTCATTTTGGACGACGCCGCCACCCAGGCGGACGCGGCCACCCAGGCGAAGGCGGCCACCCAGGCGAAAGCCGCAGCTCAGGCCAGCGATGCCGCCCGGGCCGCCGCGGGCACGCATTCTGAAGCGGCCACACAGGATACCGCAGCCGCGCAAAACACTCCTGTCGCGCAGTCTGAAGCGGGTGGCGGCCAGGCGGTCTTGGAAAACCCTCCGGCAATTGGGAGTGCGCCCGCCTCGGATGCGGATTTGACGGCGGATTTCAGGGAGAGTTTGGCGGAAGCACGCAGTTTAATGGCCTCCGCGCAAGACCGCACCGAACTGGCTTTGCGTGCTTTGCGGCGTACCGTGGCCGGAATCCACCCCAAAGTGCTGTCCGATCTGGGTTTGGAAGCTGCCGTGCGCGACCTTGCAGAAACTTCACCTTTGGATGTGGAATTAGTGGTTCCCGAACCCTTGCCGGAAATAACGGAGGGGGTGACGGCCGCGGGATATTTCGCCGCATCAGAAGCCCTCACGAACGCGGCGAAATACGCGCGCGATGCCCACGTGGTGGTGTTATTGACGGCCGGGGATAACTTGGTGGTCTCGGTGAGCGACGACGGCCCGGGCGGCGCCGTCTTACGCGAAGGTGGCGGTCTGGCCGGTTTGGCGGAAAGACTGGCCTCCTTTGGCGGTTCTCTCACGGTTTCCTCCCCGCCGGGCGGGCCCACGGTGGTTGCCGCCCGTATTCCTTTGCTGTTACAACGCGGCGAGTTTGGCGTAGCCGGCGAGTCTCGCGCCCGCCAAGAAGGGCACGAAATCCGGGAGAATAGCGATAGTTGAGGCAAGCGCGTTACCAGTGCGTCCAAGTGCGAACCCGCGCCGCAAAGCGCAGGCAGGAGAGGCAATAATGAAGGTGATAGTGGCAGATGATTCGGCTTTGTTCCGCGAAGGTTTAGTGGGCATTTTGGAACGGCGCAAACACGAGGTGTGCGCCCAGGTGGCAAGCGCGCCCGAACTGCTCGCCACCGTAGCCGAAACACCGGTAGACGTGATTATTACGGACGTGCGAATGCCGCCAAATATGACCGACGACGGTTTGCGGGCCGCCGTGGAAATCCGCCGCGCCCATCCCAGTATTGGCATCGTGGTCCTCTCCCAATACGTGGCCCCGGCCTATGCACGCGAACTTTTTGACCCCTCCGGTTTCAGGAATGCTGGGGGATTCGGAAATACCGGGGGAGTGGCGACCAGCGGAGAAGAACCTACGGGCGGGCTTGCCTACCTGCTGAAAGACCGCGTGGCCCGGGTTGCGGACTTCATGCGATCCCTGGATGTGGTGGCGGCGGGCGGCGTCGTCGTCGATCCGGAAGTGGCCGGGGAATTAATGCGCGGTTCGCGCTCGCGCTTGGCGGAGATGACGGAACGGGAAATGGAAATTTTGGCGCTCATGGCCGAGGGGCTTTCCAACTCGCAAATGGCCGAAAAGCTGTACCTTTCCGGGGCAACGATTTCCAAGCACGTGGCCAGTATTTTCCAGAAACTCGGCATGGAACCGGGGGAGGAGAATCGGCGCGTGCGGGCCGTGCTCGCCTACCTCACCGACCACGGCGCTACCCGATAATACGACCCACCCGGTAATACGGCTCCGGCAGCGGCGCCACCTGACAGCGCTGCGCCACCTGACGGTGCACCGCGACCCGGTAGCGGCGCCACTCGGCCACTCGACAGTCGGGCGCTACCCGATAGCATGGAGTAATGCCGCGTTCTTTATGTGATCTGCTTCGTGAACCTCCTGCTTTGCCGGTCGCCACCCAGTTGGCAGACGTGTGGCAGGCGCTGGAAGAATCGCGCGGGCTTGCCGTTATTGAGGCCCCGCCCGGTACCGGGAAGACCACACTGATTCCCCCGCTGGTTGCCACTTGGGTGGCAGGCGATCCGGGTGCGGCGGAACTTTTTGGGGATAAAGCGGCGCCGGCATTTTCCCAGACGCAAGCGGGACCGGTGCGGGAAGCAACCCGGGTGTTAGTTATGCAGCCACGCCGCGTGGCCGCGCGGGCCGCGGCTCGGCGGATTGCCGCCCTTTTGGGGGAACCGATCGGGAAAACCGTGGGGTTTGCAGTGCGCGGGGAGAACCGTACTAGCGCGCAGACACAGATTGAAATGGTTACTCCGGGTGTGCTGGTACGGCGTTTGCAAGCAGACCCGGAACTGCCCGGAGTGGACGCCATAATTTTGGATGAGATCCACGAACGCCACCTCGATGCGGATATTGCGCTGGCCTTTGCACTCGACGTGCGCGCCGCTTTGCGCCCGGATCTAGCGCTTATAGCTATGTCTGCCACCTTGAATACCGCCGAAATTACAAAATGCTTGGCAAGTGCGGCGGGTGAAGCCGCAAGCGCGGCGGGCCAAACCGAGAGTGCTGCCGGCAGCGCACCCAGTGAGGGCAGTACACACAGCGAGGGCGGTGTACCTAGCGAAGGTAGCGTAACCAGCGAGGGCGGTGTACCTAGCGAAGGTAGCGTAACCAGCGAGGGCGGTGTACCTAGCGAGGGCGCTGTAACGCGCGAAGGAGAAGCGAAGCCGCAAGCTAGTAGCAACGAGGATGGCGGAAACGTTGGTGTCGAAACTGAAACGGGCGATTCCGGTGTGCGAGCGGTGCGAATCCAGGGTGAGGTTTATCCACTCGCGGTACGTTATGCGGCGCCCGGTCGCGGTGCAGAACCACTGGGCACGATTGGACGCGACGGGGCGATCGGGGTGCGGCGCGAGTTTTTGGGCCACGTAGCGGCTACCGCGCGGCGGGCGCTGACGGAAACCACGGGCAATATTTTGGTGTTTGTGCCGGGCCGGCGGGAAGTGGAAACCGTGGCCGGATTGCTTGCCGGCAAGGCGCTTGCCAGCGAGGTGCTCGCCAGCGAGGTGCGTGCCAGCAAGGCCGTGGAAGTTCTACAATTGCACGGTTCTTTGGATGCGGCCGCGCAAGACTATGTGCTTTCCGCGCCGGAAAATCCGGGCAAGCAAGAATCGCAAGTGACGGGCAAACAACAGCAGGAAGTGCCGGCCGGCGGCGGGCAGGCAGCGCCGCGGCGGATTATTGTTTCCACTTCTATAGCGGAATCATCTTTGACGGTGCCAGGAGTTTCCGTGGTGGTTGATTCCGGGCTTTCTCGCCGCCCGCACACGGATTATGCGAGCGGTATTTCTGGCTTGGTGACTGTTTTGGAGTCACAGGCAGAAGGTGAACAGCGCGCCGGCCGGGCGGCGCGGCTCGGCCCGGGCACGGTGTACCGGGTGATGGCCGAATCGACCTGGGCGCGGCTGGCCGATCAAGCCGCTCCCGAAATAACGACGGCGGACCTCACCGATTTCGCGCTCCAAATGGCCGTGTGGGGAACCCCGCGCGGGGAAGGACTAACGTTGCTTACCGCGCCGCCCGCGCCCGCACTTTCAGCCGCCGAAGGAGTATTGCAAGACCTGGGTTTGCTGGGGCCAGAAGGTAAGGCTTTGCCCGAAGCCCGGGTGTATGCACGCATGCCGATGGATGTGCGGATTGCGCGCGGGGTGCTCACGGGTGCCGCTGACCCACGTATCGGCCCGCGCCGCGCCGCCCAAATCGGCGCCATGCTGGCTCTCGAACCGCGCCTGCCCGGAGCAGATCTAAGTTCCTGGCGGCGCGTAATGCAAGGCGGAGGCAGCGGCCGTGGCGGGAGCCGGGGAGGAAGCCAAGCGCATCTGGCTCGCGAATGGCGGCAGCAAACCTCCCGTTTAGAAAAAGAAATTCAGCGCGCTGGTGGGACCGGCTCCCGGGCTGCGGATAGATCTAGCTCCGCGCCGCTTTCGGAGGTAGATGCGACGGCGTTGATCGTGGCCGCTGCCTACCCGGACCGGATTGCCCGGGCCCGGCCGAGCAGCAACCCCGCGCGGCCCTCCGCGCGCTACGTGCTCACGGGCGGGGCGGGCGCGGTACTCCCGGAAGATTCACCGCTCATCGGCGAGGAATGGTTAGCGATTTCTTCTTTGACCACTTCACCAGGCCGGGCTGATGCCATGATTCGCGCCGCGATCCCCATTGCGGAAGCCGATGCCTTGCAAGCCGGGAAAAACATGGCGCGAACCACCACCGACGTCGAACTAACTCAAGGTAAACGCAAACGCCTGCGCGCGGAAGAAAACGACTGGTTGGGAGCGATCCACTTACGCCGCCGAACCGTGGATAAAGTGCCGCGCGAGGCGGCGCGGGCGTGGCTGGAAAAAGCGGTTGCGGATGGTTCTTTGCCGCTTGAGTTTTCGCGGGAAGGGGCAGAATTGCGCGAGCGTCTGCAATTTTTGCATGACGCTTTAGGGGATCCGTGGCCGAATGTTTCACGTGAAACATTGGCCGCTAGATTAGACGAATTAGCTGGGCCGGAATTGGATGAGTTCGTGCGTGGCGGGAGCTTTGCGTCGATTTCGGCGGCACAGTTGATGCGGCTTGTGCCATGGGAGCAAGCCGCGCGGCTCGCCGAATATGCACCCGCGGCGATCCAGATTCCTACCGGGGAGAACCGGCGAATTGATTATTCGCGGGCGCGCCCTACCGTCCGTTTGCGGGTGCAGGAGGCGTTCGGGTGGAAAGCAACGCCGTGCATTGCCGGCGGAAAAGTGCCGATCACTTTGGAATTGTTATCTCCCGCGAAACGACCGGTGGCAATCACGGATGACCTGGCTAGTTTTTGGGCCGGCCCCTACGCGGATGTACGGGCGGATATGCGTGGCCGGTATCCGAAACATCCCTGGCCAGAAGATGGCGCGAATGCCGAACCCACCAGCCGCGCCAAAAGATCGAGAATCAGTACCCGAAAGTGAGGGAGGGTGACTGGACTTCATCGGCGAACTGTTCCCGGATCGAGTTGGCACCGGCCGCGAAATGCTGCAACTGGCTATACAGCTGCGAGCCCGTAACCTCGCCAAGGGGGACGGTAATACGCATGGCAAGCATCGATTCGAACATCACCAGATCGCCTTCCAGTAGGCGGGCGTTTTCCTGCATGATTCTGCGAAGTACCCCCTCCGTCGGACCATCGACCAGCGGCGCCGTGAAATAAGCGAGATCGCCGAGCTCGGGAACGGGCGCGTAGGAGGCAAGCACTGCTTGGGACTTGTCATCAGATTTCCATACCACCCGGAAGGCATAGTGCACGCCGTCTTCCTGTTGTTTCGCCCGGAACCGGGTGACTAGAAATTCGCGCAGGTCGGAATCATTCTTGATCGGTAATTCCGCGAAATTGGAGCGGTTTTCCTCGCGCTCGCGGCGCCGCTTTTCTCTAAATTTTTTAAACATCTATGGTCTTTGCTTTCCGTATTCTGTTTGCTCGCGCAGCCGCGAGTGCTTCCACTGCGGCCGTTTCTCTCTACCCAAAACCGTTTTGCCGCCGGGTTTCTTACCGCTGGGCCTCTTGCCGCCGGGCTTCTTATCTCAGGGCCGTTTGCGGCCCGGGCGGTTTTGCTACCCGGTTGCTCTGCTAAGGATGTCTCATTACAAGGGCTGTTTTATGACTCTAAGGCTTCTTTCGATATGGCCTTGGTCTGCGTAACTAGCAGCCGAATCGCGGCCGCCAACCAGTGAGCGGATACCGGGAACCGCACCGAAAAATGCAGATGGGGCCGATTGCCCAAAAGCCGTACCCCGCCCAGCGGCAAATTCTCGGCCAGGCGCACGATCTGCACCAAGTCCGGACCCTCCGGATCGATGCCAAGTTTCTCTAGCAATCTGCTCGCGTGGGGATGCGCGGCCTGGCTGCCGGACCGTGCGTCGGGTTCGTTAGTGGTAGCGCCCGCCGTGCCGGTTTCGGTTGCGGCATCGGTTTCGCGCGTGGCACAGGTTCCACCCGCCGTGCCGGTTTTGGGCGCATTGCTGGTTTCGGCCGCAGCACTAGTTTCTGTGGCGGTAGTAGTGGCGGCGCCGGGCGCGGCAGCGTTTGCGTCAAGGCTGCCAGGCTCCGGTGTGCCAGCTGTAAGAATGCTTTTGATAATTGGCGCGGCCGCGTGTACTACCTTGCCGCCATGGCGCATTCCGGAAACCCCGAGCCAAACCGTCACGGGTACGCCATCTACTTGCAGGCGTAGCGCCCCGGCGTCGTCTACCGCATCCGGAAAGGCTTCATGCAGAGCCGCGCGCAATTCCGACCATTCCGCCAGTTTCGCGGTGCTGGTTTCGGTGGGGTCGAAGTGTGGTGTTTCGGTTAGTGGGGCACCCGCGTGGTTACCGCGTGCGTGGGCGGCGTCGTTATTGGTATTAGTCCAGGTCATGGTTCCTTCCGAGTCCTTCATGTCCTTCAAAGTCCGCGAGGCGTTCGCGCAGGCGCGAAGCGATCTGCACGCTTTCCACGCCAAAGGTGGTCACCTGTTCGGCGATTGTGCGCAGGGGCAGGCCCGCAATTTCCAGGGCGTGCATGGCAAAAATCTGGCCTTGCAATACTACGACGCCGGTCAGTGCCGTCCCCGCTGCCGCTTCCGCCGCGAAACGCACTTCCAGCGGATGTGCCTCCTCAAGCGGCGTCACCAGGTAAATCGAATCCTCGCCAGAAGGCAAAACATTGCGCGAAACCGCTACCGGCACTTGTTGGCTCAAAGCATCTACGTACAGCTGGAAACCGAACTGGAGTTCTTTCGGATCGCCCTCGCGGCCATGAATAATGTCTTCCCAAGAAATCACGCGTTTATCCAGATCGCCCATTCCCGAATAAGCGAAAGGTTGCAAGCTAATCTGGTGCGGCGCGCTGTGGGGAGCTTTGCTGGAGCTGTGGGGAGCTTCCCCGGAGTTAGAGGTAGAGGAAAAACCGGCCGCATAAGCTTCGTAATACTCGTCGTAGTAGTCGGTGGAAGTTTCGTATGATTCGCCGGTTTCCCCGCGAATAGTTTCCAGGTTATCGGCGGCGAAAGCGATGCATTCGGCGCTAAAATGCTCGCCTTTGACCGGCGGCACATCGGCGAGTCCCTGCACGAAAATCGCGCGCGCATCAAGCCCGGCCACGAGCACAAACTTCACCATCGAAGAAAAGCGGGAGAAAGAAAGATCATCCGCGCGCAAACCAACAAACAGGTAAGCGCTGGAGTTATGCACGCGAACCGAACCGAAAGTGAAAGTTTCGCCCAGCCACTTTGCTAGGCGCCCCAAATCTACCTGGCTGGCCGGTGCAACACGGAACCAAATTCCATAGCAAATGCGCCCAAATGGTTCGCGGGCGGGCCGCACTTCCACACCATCCACGAGCGGCCCGATTGCAATCGGCAAGACGAGGCGGCGGAAAAGTACGTCGGTTTCCAGTTGCGTCTGGCATGCCTTAACTAGCCGCGGCCAGGTGTTAACGATGTACGCCGGGCTCGCGGGTGTAGCCGGTAAGGAGTCAAGGCGAGCATTGCGTGCAATCGAATCAATTTCGGCAGCAAGCTCTCGGAAATCCGGTTCTTCAGCCATACTCCTTAGCGTACCGGTGTCAGGTTTTGTTAGTTGCATTAGCTTCGTTTTCCGGCGACGCCGTTGCCCGCGCCCACTGCAACTGAGGCTTTCCCATCTGCCGCCCGGTGATGGGGTGAAAGGTGGCGCGCCCACCGCAACCTAAGCCTTCCGAATGTGGCCTGTGGAAAATTTCGGGCACCCGTAATTGAATACTTAGGTAAGGCGAACTATAGTTCCGCGCATGGCATTACACTCACGCACTCCTTTTCAGGCAGCCAGCACCACGCGCACACCTACCAGTACAACCACGCGCACAACTAGCAGCACTGCGCGCACAACTTTGCGTAGGCAAATCAAAGCAATCATTGCGGCTTTACTCGCCGCTGTACTCGCCAGCGCGCTCACCGCGTGTTCCCCGAAAAACATGGGCGCGAGCCGAGATAAGGAAGATTCCCGGCCGCTGGTTTTGACCTCGTTTACGGTGCTTGCCGATATGGCCCGGAATGTGGCTGGCGATTTGTTACGTGTGGAATCGATTACTGTGCCGGGTGCGGAGATTCATGATTTCCAGCCCTCTCCGGAAGATATAAAGCGCGGGGAAGGTGCGCAGCTAATCTTGACCAACGGCCTGGGGTTAGAGCGTTGGTTCGATAAATATGTGGAAAACTCGCCGGCGGAAGTAGCCGAGCTTTCGGAAGGTGTGGAAGCGATTCCGATTGGGGATGGTGATTACGCAGGTGCCCCTAATCCGCACGCGTGGATGAGCCCCGCAAACGGAAAAATCTATGTGGATAACATCGTCAAGGCATTTGTAAAGCTTGATCCGGACAATGCGAATACCTATCGGGAGAACGGCGAAAAGTACAAGCAGAAAATCGGTGAGATTTCCACCGAAATGGACGAAAAGCTTTCCACGGTGCCGCCCGAGCAGCGTGCCTTGGTGACTTGTGAGGGTGCCTTTAGCTATTTGGCGCGCGACCAAGGCCTGACCGAAAAGTACTTGTGGGCAGTCAATTCTGAGGGTGGTTCCAGCCCGCGTGCGAAGGCCGATCTAGAGAACTTCGTACGCGATTCGGGCGTCAAGGCGCTGTTCTGCGAAACTACGGTTGATGACAAAATGGCCTCCGTTTCTGAAGATACGGGCGTCCCGGTAGCCGGTTTGCTTTATGTGGATTCATTGTCTGAGACCGATGGTCCCGTACCTACCTACCTTGATCTTCTGCGGTACGACGCCGATTTAATCACCGCCGGTTTGCGCGGCGAAAAAACGCCGGGCACGGGCCGCGAGAAGTAACGGGCACGGGCCACGAGAAGTAATAAGCGCGGGAAGCGCATTCCACTACCAGTAAGTTAACGGGCTGCGAGAAGTGACCAGCGCGGCTAGGGCACAGAAAAGCGTTATTCGAGTGGGGATGAGTTGATGAAGGAGAAGGCCTTAGAGGTCCGCGATGTGCGGGCGAGCTACGGGCGAGTGCAAGCGCTGACGGGCGTGAGCTTTGAGCTTGAAGCCGGCAAGATTTGCGGGCTAGTAGGCATGAATGGCTCCGGGAAATCTACGCTCATGAAGTCAATTATGGGGGCGGTGCGGCATTCCGGGCAGGTACGGATTTTTGGCCGGCCCGCCCCGGAAGCACGCAAAGCAAGCCTGGTTGGCTATGTGCCGCAAAACGAAGGCGTGGACTGGATGTTTCCCGTTTCCGTCAAGGACGTAGTGACCATGGGCCGCTACGGGTACATGGGGCCGTTGCGCCGTACCCGGCCCGAAGATGCCGCGGCCGTGGCCGAGGCTTTGCAAATCGTAGAAATGAGCGAGTTTGCGGATCGGCAGATCGGCTCCCTATCGGGCGGGCAACGCAAACGCGTGTTTATTGCCCGGGCTATTGCACAAGGAGCACGCCTACTTTTGCTCGATGAACCTTTCGCGGGTGTGGATAAACCTTCCGAGCTCATGATCACCCGGATTTTGCGTGAGCTCGTGCAGGATGGCCGGGCGGTATTTGTGGCCACCCACGACCTCTATGAGCTTCCGAACTTATGCCATGAGGCGCTTTTGCTATACCGTCGCGTGATTTTCCACGGCGATGTGGCCGAAGCTTTGCTACCAGAAAACTTAGGCCCGGCATTTGGCATGACGCCAAGTGAAACCACCGCCTGGCGGAAAGGAACCGCCCAGGGCCTAGCTTCCTTGCAGGCCAGTGGGGCCCGGGCGGAAACCGCTACGGCGTCGGCAACCAGTGCGGCGTCGGCAACCGATGCAAGGCAAGCTATCGCCACGGCGGAGCCAACTGGCACGGCGCAAACCACTGGCACGGCACGGGAATCGAAGTAGGGAGGCGTGAGCATGGAGAACCTGTATTGGCTTTTCGGGGAGATGTGGACGCATCCGTTCATGGTGCGCGGAGCCACGGTGACGCTGGTGGCGGCCGCGGTGTGTGCGGTGATTTCATGTTGGCTCATTCTGATTGGCTGGTCGCTAATGGGGGATGCGCTTTCGCACGCGATTTTGCCGGGTGTGGTAATTGCCTATATTGCGGGCGTGCCGTTTTCGGTAGGGGCTTTGGCAGCGGCGATCGTCGCGGTGCTTTTCATTTTCCTGTTGCGCGGGACTTCCCGGGTGAAAGAAGATGCGTCGATGGGAGCAGTTTTTACGGCCATGTTCGCGCTCGGGCTGATTCTAATCAAGATCAACCCTTCAAATGTGGATCTGAACCACGTGATTTTCGGGGATCTGCTGGGGATCACGAATTCCGATATGAAGCAGGTGCTGATTTTGGCGCCGCTCGCGCTCGTGCTACTGCTAGTGAAGCGGCGCGATATTACGGCTTATGCCTTTGACCGGACCCATTTGCGGGCAATCGGGATATCCACAAGGGCAATTGGTGCGTTACTGCTGGTCTGTTTAGCGCTCACCGTGGTAACTGCAATGCAAGCCGTGGGGGCGATTCTGATTATTGCGCTGGTGATTGTGCCGGGCGCGGCCGCCTTCCTAATGACCTCGAAGATCCAGCGGATGTTATGGATCGCTCCGGTGTTCGCCTGCTTGTGCGCGCTGGGCGGGCTTTATGTTTCGTACTGGTTCGACCTGCCTTCGGGCGCTTCCGTGGTGGTGGCGCAGGGCGTGGTCTTCCTTATTATTTGGGTCTGCTCTCCGCATGGCCTGCGCGGATACCTTGCCGGCCACATCGGCAAGCCTGCCATTACTGCAGCTGGCAAGCCCGCGGGTACCACACCCAGCAAGCCCGCCGATGCCACAGAAACCCGGGAAGAGAGGGAAACCCTGGAAAAGAGGGGAACCGAAACCGTAGCTTCCACCGGAAACTAAGTGGCGATGCGGAGCGCATAGGCGGTGGCGCGCTTAGGTTGTAACACACTTCGCAGAAGGTTCGGCGTTACCATAACGAGTGACACATTAATCAATGTTTTCCACCGGCTACCCTGGTTCACATGAATGCACGCTCTCTCGCGCTAACCGCGGCCATGACCGGCATAATCGCAGCCCTCGGCATTATGCCGCCGATTCCCGCACCCATGATCCCCGTTCCAATCACCTTGCAGGCTGCCGGCCCGATTCTTGCCGGCATGTTGCTGGGCCCGCGCCGCGGTACCGCTTCGGTGCTTCTACTCTTGGTGCTCGCCGCGATTGGCCTGCCAGTACTCACCGGCGGGCGCGGTGGCCTCGGCGTTTTCGCTGGCCCTACCGCCGGCTACCTGGTCGGATACGTGATCGCCGCCTACGTGACGGGTCTTATCGTACAGTTCGCGCGCGCCCGGGTAGCCGCGCGAGCCCGCGCACGAAGCGAGAAACAAGTAAAACGCGGCGAGGCTTTCAGGGAACTGCTGTGGTACATCCTTGCCGGCGCGGTGGGCGTACTCATTATGTACGTAACAGGAACTGTAGGAATGGTCCTAATCTTGCGCATGGAGTGGGTTGCGGCTTTTGTTGCGAACGGAATTTTTGTTCCGTTCGACGCCGTAAAAGCCGTCCTCGCGGCCATGATTGCCCGCGGCGTGCACCGCGTCATGCCAGATCTTTTCGAGAATGCGAAGCAAAGTTCAGCAAAAATACCTGCGTTGGCCACGCCCGTGGCGACGGCCGCGCCAGGCGCGAGCGGGCTGGCGCAGGAGAGCAAACTTGCCCAGGAGAGCAAACTTGCCCAGGAGAGCAAGCTGGCACATGAGAACAAGCAGGACCAGGAGAGCGGCCAAAAACACGAAAGCGGGCGGGCACAATGATCGAATTATGCAATGTGGAAGTTTTCGCCGGCTCATCAACTAGCCCGGAAACCCGCATTTTGGGCCCGCTTAGTTTGCGTTCCGAAGCGCGCCGAATCGGCATAATCGGCCCGAATGGTTCCGGCAAATCCACACTTTGCCGCCTACTTGCCGGAATCGTGAAACCCGGCGTCGGCACGGTAACGGTAAGCGCCAGCCAAGCGAGCCAAACAACCGGCATGCGCGGCGGAGTAGCGATGCTTTTTTCCGAACCGGACGCACAAATCCTGCTCCCCACCGTGCTAGAAGACGTCGAATTTTCCCTGCGTGACCTGCCACGAAGCGAACGCACCCCGCGCGCCCTGCAAATCTTGGAGCGGCTCGGCATCACCCATTTGCGCGACCGCCTCTGCCACACACTTTCCGGCGGCGAAAAACAACTACTCGCGCTCGCGGCGGTGCTCGCCACCGACCCGCACACGATCGTCTTCGACGAACCCACCACGCTGCTTGACCTGCGCAATCGTCGCCGCTTCCGGGAACTTCTCGGTTCTCTCACCCAAAATTTCGTGCTCGCCACCCACCAACTTGATTTGCTGGATGTGTGCGAACGTGTTTTTGTGGTCAATTCCGGGCAGATCGTGTACGACGCCGAACCTGCACGGGCCGTCGATTACTACGTGAATGAGGTGGCGTAGTGGCAAATGCTAGCGGGGGAGCGGCCAGTTCAGCACGATCCGCAGCGCGGGAACTGGCGGCGGCGAGGCGGGCAAGCTGGGTAATCGGCCTCACGGCAGTGGTTTCATTACTGGCCATGTTATTGCCGCCGCTTCCGGCCGTAATTGTGTTTGGTCTGGTCAGTGGACTGTGGGCCGCTACAATTTTGGCCCCGGTGTTTCCGCTGGTGGCGGGGCGGGCGCAGCTCGAGGCCGGGTCGGATCAGGGAAGCGCCGGGGGACAGCCTGAGGCCGGGCCGGAGCAGGGCGGTGCGCGGGCACCGGCAAGAACATCAACGCCGGCAGCCGCCACGGCGAACAGGAAAGCCCAGGCAGTGGCGGGCAGGCGGGAATCCCGGCGGGAACTGTGGGCGCGGCTCCGCAAAGGCCTGGTTTTACTGGCAATTATTATTGCTTGCGCGTACGCGGGGCGGTTGGTGCCGCTGCTAATAACCGGGCGGGCGAATGGGGGCGCGGAAGGAGCGCGGGAATTCGGCGCAACGCTTGCCGAAACCCATGTTTTGGCGGCTCGTTTGGCCGCGGTTATTCTGCTCGCCACCTGGGTGAATGCGACTACCAGAAGTCTTGATCTAGCGGAAGGTGCCCTGTGGTACGTGCGGCCGCTAGCCAGGCTGCGCCGGTTTGATGTGGATCGGGTGCGCATAACCTTGCTCGTGGCCATGCGCATGATTCCAATTGCTCTGGCAGAAATCCGCAAAATACGCGAAGCACAGAACGCGCGCGGATCAAGGTCGCTGGTGCCGTTCGGCGTCGCCCTCGTGGTGAAAGTTTTCCGCCGCGCCGAAATGACCGGAGACGCACTCATCTCGCGCGGGGCCGTCTAACAAAACGAGGCGCCGCGAGGCCATCTGCATCAGCATCAGCATCTGCACAAAGTGACGGTGGCGGTACAAAGCGACGGCGACGGCGTCGGCAGTTTTTATGCGAAAGCGCCGCAACGCCGCGACGCCGCAACGCCGCGACGCCGCGACGCGGGCGTAAAGCGAAAGGATCGGCGGCGGCGTCGGCAGTTTTTATGCGAAAGCGCCGGTGGGTAGTGGCTAGAAAAACAAAAGGTACCGGCCCGGGCTGTGTTTCCACAGACCAAGCCGGTACCTAAAACCCCGGAAATGCCTATCTACAAGAGTTTGCCGTGTTTACGCACGTACGCGGGTTTCATTAAGGAAACCAACACGAAGTAACCGACGAGTACGGCGGCTAGCAACCAGTAGTAAAAACCGGGCAGCGGGGAAAGCTTGAAGTAGTTGCCGAGCGCCGTGTAGGGCAGGGCGGTGCCGAAGGCTACTCCCAAGCAGGTAATAACGGACATTGTGAAAGATGGCCAGGAATGAATAAACGGCAGCTTTTCGGTGCGCAAGGTCCACAGCACGAAGGTTTGCGTCCACAGCGAGACGATAAACCAGCCCGTGTGGAATAGGGATTCGAAACCGAGTTCTGCGGGCGTGCCGGCGGCTTGGCCGAAGGGCATTCCCATGATTGCCGGGCAGATCAGGAAGTAGAGGACGGCAAAAGTAATGCAGTCGAAAATCGAGCTGACCGGCCCGAAATAAACCATGAAATTCTTGATATCCGAAGCGTCCCAACGTTTTGGGTGCGCCAAGTATTCGCGGTCCATGCGATCCCAAGGGATTGACATGCACGAAATATCGTAAATCAGGTTGAGTACCAGAATCTGGGTTGGCAACATCGGTAGGAAAGGCAAGAACAAGGAGGCTACCAAGATCGAAAATACGTTTCCGAAATTGGAAGAAACCGAGATCTTGATGTACTTCATAATGTTGCCGAAGATTTCCCGGCCGGAAAGTACGCCACGTTCCAGGATTGTAAGATCCTTTTCCAGCAAAATAATATCTGCGGATTCTTTCGCGATATCTACCGCGGTGTCTACGGAAATGCCGATATCGGCTTTAGCCAGTGCCGGAGAGTCGTTAATACCATCCCCCAGGAATCCGGTTACATGGCCATTTTCGCGCAATTGCTCCACAATATCGGCTTTCTGGCCGGGCGAAATTTTCACGAAAATATTGTGCTTCTCTACCGCTTCCGCCCATTCGGAACGCGGCAAAGCGGCCAGTTCTTCCCCGGAAATGATCCGCTGGTCATGGATACCTACTTGGCGGCAAACTGTACGGGTGACCTCGAGATTGTCTCCGGTAACCACTTTTACTTCAATGTTTGCTTCGTGCAGGGCCGCGATCGCTGCTTCCGCGGATTTCTTTGGCGGATCGAGGAAAGCCAGATACCCGATGAGCACCATATCCCTCTCATCAGAAAGCTGAAATTCCTCGGCCCGCGGCGGATTGTCTTTCCGTGCCAGCACGAGCACACGCATACCGTCTTCATTTAGCCGGCGTACTTTTGCCTGCACCATTTGCCGGATGCCTTCCGTAAGCGGTTTGACTTGCCCGTCCAGTTCCACAAAGGAGGAAATGGCCAGCATTTCTTCCGCCGCACCCTTCGTAATAAGTTCGGTCCGGCCGGCCTCATCACGCATAACTACGGACATGCGCCGCCGGTTGAAGTCGAAGGGGACTTCGTCAACTTTGGTGTATTTGCGCCGGTCGATGTTTAGCTCATCTTCCGCGGCACGGATTACCGCTTTGTCCAGCAGGTTCTTTAGCCCGGTCTGGTAGTAGGAGTTGAGGTAGGCGTAGCGGAGTACGCGTGGGTCCTCTTCCCCGTGGCAGTTCAGGTGCCGTTCTAGAACGATTTCATCTTGCGTGAGGGTGCCAGTTTTGTCGGTACAAAGTACGTCCATGGCGCCGAAGTTTTGTATGGCGTTCAGGTTGCGCACAATCGTTCCTCGCCGGGCGAGGGTTGCGGAACCTTTCACGAGGTTCGTGGTAACCACCATCGGCAACAGTTGCGGAGTGAGCCCGACGGCCACTGAAACCGCGAAAATAAAGGCATCGGTCCAATTCCCTTTGGAGAGCCCGTTTACGAGCAGCACCGCGGGGGTCATTATCAGCATGAACCTAACCAGCAGGCGCGAAGTTTTGTCCAGGCCAATATCGAAGGCGGTGGGTTCTGAGTGTCCGGAAAGCCGGGAAGCGATGTCCCCAAATTCCGTGTTTTCCCCAGTACGAACGACGACGCCGATACCCGCGCCCGAAACAATATTCGATGCCATATAGGCAATGTTTTCCGGCTGGTCAGCGCCGGAATTATTCGCCGGCTGGTCGGCACTGGAAGCGTGAACCGGGTGATTAGCGCCGGAATCATTAGCCGGCTGGGAAACGGTATCAGGGCTGGCTAGTGCCTCGGTTTCGGCCGAGTTTTGGCCGCCCACGCTTGTGGGTAGTTTATTACGGCTACGTCGTATTTTGCTTCGCCGTGGTTCGGCTACTTTTTCTACCGGGTAGGATTCGCCGGTTAGTGCCGATTCGGAGACGAAGAGGTCTTTGGTGTGTATGAGCCGCATATCGGCGGGGATGATGTCTCCCGCGGCGAGTTTGACGCGATCTCCGCATACGATTTCTTCGGTGGGGATTTCGCGGTATTCGCCATCGCGATAGACGGCTGCGGTTACGTGGACTAGTTTTTCTAGTTCCGCGGTCGCTTTATGGGAGCGTACGGATTGTACTAGTGAGATCGTCCCCGAGATGATCAGGATAATCAGGATGATCAGGGGAGAAGAAAAGTCTTTTTCTCCCGCCGGCGCATATACGAAATCGGTTAGGAATGTGATGATAGCGAGGACGAAGAGAATGATCGAAAACGGGCCGCAATAGGACTCGCGAATGAGTTTCCATAGGGAGGGGCCGCGTTGGGAACTGAAAGTGTTGCTCCCGAATTCCTTTCTGAGTGGTTCGACCTGCGGGGTGGTGACGCCAGATTCGTCTACCCCGAAGTGGTCGTAAATCTTTTCCACATCCATTGTTGAGAATTCCCCAAGGGTATAAGTCCGCATGGTTCCTCCTTGATATGTTTATGTGTTCTTTGATGAGTGCACGCGCATGTAAGGAGTTGATTTTCTGGTTTTGTACATGGCGGCGAGGCACGCGAGCTAAGGCCGCGTAGATGTGTGGAAGAAAAATATCGCGCCCGGGGCGTGCTTACGCCCACGCGAATGAAACGCAAACCTCGATGTAAAAAATTGCGGGTTAGAAACAGTTTCCCAAACCCTCCCAGGAGTTTAGCAAGGTCAGCAAGGTTGAACAAGTAATTC
Organism: Actinobaculum suis; assembly: GCF_900618115.1. Classification (NCBI taxonomy): domain Bacteria; kingdom Bacillati; phylum Actinomycetota; class Actinomycetes; order Actinomycetales; family Actinomycetaceae; genus Actinobaculum; species Actinobaculum suis. Next base: position 19,524 of record NZ_UYIO01000001.1, on the reverse strand, counting down.
TGCCCACGCCACCCGGCGTGGGCAGAATCAGAGTTATGGATTTATGTAGTTATGGAGTTTGAATATCCGACCGGTAGGTATCCAAGCTAGGCCCGCGCGCTAAGAGGCTGAAGAATAATGTTTGCGGTTCTTCAACTCGTCGCAGTACCCGAGCGTATACATGGGTATGTGAGCAGATTCCTTTCCGAAGCAAGCCCAGGGCTTTATGTGGGCGTCATTTCGCTCAGTGTTGTGGAACGGCTATGGGAACGTCTTAGCGTGCAACCGGAGTAGGTTCCACGGTTTTGGTTTACAACGATTCTTCCCGTGAGCAGGGATTCGGAATTGAAACGAGTGGGCGGCGGGCATGCCAGACGCTGGACTTCGACGGCTTAACGCTTTTTGCTTCGCGTCCTGGTAGAATTAACGAAAACCAGGCGGACGGCCGATAAAATCGCCGGTCATGTCTCTTCTCCGCACGCGCGGAGGTATTTCCTGCAGAAGCTTTTCCGGATCGGCAACGCGTGCCTCTTCTCCGCACGCGCGGAGGTATTTCCTGCCCGGGTTGTCGGGGTGTCCTTAGTGGGATCTCTTATCCATACGCGTGGATGTATTTTTGCGTAAAATTCGTAGTTAGGTAATGTTTATACCTTTTCTGCACGCGCGAGGTGCTTCCTTCGTAGTACCATCAGCCGAATGGTTCTGGCGCTCTATCTACGCATGCGCAGAGCCGTTGCTAAAATAGAATCCGATAAAAACAAACTTATGCATCCAGACTCAAAGGAGGGCCTTCATGAACGCTGGTGACGTGAATGGTGTTAGTTCTGATGGCGCTACAGCTCCCCGTGATCGGGAAACCCCGATCACCATTAAAAGCAAGCCCAGTCGTTTCAACCCGAAGCGCTAGTCCAAAAAAGCAAAGGCCATTACGGCCTGCATCGTTCTCGCTATTGTCCTAGCAGGTACCGGCGGGTTCTTTGCTTATCAGTCTTATGCGCTTGAGCGTGATAATAAGGCGCTGATTGAGACGTTCACGGCCCAAAAGAGTGAGCTTGATACGGCTATTGCGGCCGCGCAAGGTGCGCTTGCGCTTATTACTGGTGATGAGCCGGCCCCGCATACGGATGGGTTTGCAGAGTCTGATGAGGGTCAGGAAACCCTTGCGAGTCTTAGTGCCGCCCTTGATAAGGCTACTGCTCACGCGAATGAAGAGCCGGTCAAGTGTGCTAATCGTAAGGAATGTGACGCTTTTGAAACGTTGACGAATACTCGTAGGGGCGATCTTGAGGCGTTGGTAAAGCAGACTGAGGTTTTCACCGGGAAGGTTGATACCTTCCGGTTGGATACGGCTGGCCTGGGCTGGATTAAATAGACCATGTGATTTGAGCGTGTCTTCCGTGACAGCCCCTGTTGGGCAGGAAGACTGGTAATCATGAAGAAATTCTCGAAGCACACCCCTGAGCAGATTGTGGCCAAGCTCGAGAAAGCCCGGGCCTTGAAGGCCTCGGGTAGTACTGTGGCCGAAGTCTGCCGTGAACTTGGCGTCAGCGAGGCAACCTACCATCGCTGGGTCAGGCAGTACGGCAACATGTCCCGCAGCGAAGCCCGCCGCTTTAAAGAGCTGCAGGAAGAAAACACCAAGCTCAAGCGCTTACTCGGGGAAGCCGAGTTGGAAAAGGCGCTGCTGAAGGAGCTTGCGGAGGGAAAATTCTGACCCCGGCACGCAGGTATGAAGCCATCGATTACGCTCTATCTGTGGGTTATTCGGTGCGCTTTGCCTGCCGGGTCGTCGGGGTTTCCAGAGCGGCGTACTACAACGCCCGCAAACGCCACCAGGAGCCAAGCGCGGATAAGTACGCCGCTCTGCGCAGTTGGCTGGTCACCTTCGCTGGTGAGTACCGACGCTGGGGCTATCGCCGCGCTTGGGTGAAAGCCCGACAGGCCGGCTTTACCTGTGGCCGTGATGTGGTGCGCCGCCTGTGGCGCCAGGAGGGTCTGCGGGTCTTTCCTCGCAAAGCTGCTAAGCGACGCTGCTTGCCCGTGCCAACACCCCGCACGCAGCCAGCGGCGTGTCCGGGGCAAGTGTGGGCGCTGGACTTCCAGTTTGATAGTGACTACCAAGGCAAAACCTTCAAGATCTGCAACGTGATCGACGAGTTCACCCGTGAGCATGTTGGTTTCGAGGTCGCTCGGTCAATTACCGCTACTGCGGTGATTGACCTGCTGGAGAATTTAGCCGCTGTGCGTGGTGGTAGACCTCGGGTGTTGCGTATGGATAACGGCCCGGAGTTCATCAGCCATGAGCTGACTCAATGGGCAGCCAAGCAAGACACTATCGAAGCGTTCATCCCACCGGGAATGCCCTGGCATAACGGGTTTGTGGAGTCCTTCCACAACCGGCTACGTGACGAGCTGCTAGAAGACGAGATGTTCGACGACCCTGCCCACGCGTCGCACTGCCTGCGACTGTGGTCAGAGCGTTACAATACGCATCATCCGCATTCGAGCCTAGGATTTATCCCACCGACTGAGTACGCCAACCAATGGCACCAAACCCAGGAAGGCACTCAAACCGACCGGTCCTAAAAACTAGCCCGGCCCAGCACGTCCACCCGCCCCCGCCCCGGCTCCAGCCCCCGCTCCAGCTCCGGCACAAAGCGGCGGATGGGTAGAAACAAGCAACGAAGGGGGAAGCTTCTGTGGTGATGAGTTTGGGAATACGTGGCCGTGCTAGGTGCACAGAATGAGGAGGTTTGTCCACGCGTTTGTGTAGTTAGGGCGGACTGTGCGGTAGTTGGCGCTGCCGCACAGTCCTAGAAGATGATTTCTTGTTTCCAACCAGTTTGGTTGGCGTTCGTATTGTAAATCAACTCCTTAAGGGGTAATTATACCGAATTTGGCTTACCGTGGGGGTGGTACTTCCCGGCGTAGCGGGGTTGTTCTCGCTTTATTGGCAGTATTGACGTTGTTTGCGTCGATGCTTGGCCCGGTTAGTTCGCGGGCGGATTGGGATTCCTCGGTTGGTCGGGGGATCGACGTGACGGGGGTCAATAAGTATGGCCCATTGCGGTTAGGGCCGCATTATGTGGAGACGGCGCAGATTAATGGGGAAGTGATTGAGGCTTACCCGATTTGGTGTATCCAGGCTTTGTATGCTGATCCGGGGCCTAATCAGATGACGGATATTGCAACGCTTACGGATTCTCGTAAGCTGGGGCCGGCTGAGTTGGCGTTGGAAACTCCGCAGGCGGCTTGGTTGTTGCAAAAGTATGAGCGTAATAAGGACGACAATGTTAATTTGGCGGCCTTGCCGTATCTCACACTCTTCTCCACACGTCCCACCGTGAAAACCTAAGCTGGAAAACTTGCCGAGAAATGCTCGAACTCTTCAACCCCTCACGATTGTAGCCGGGCCCAGAGTCCACCCGTGTTATCCGGTCGATAGCACGTTTTTGGCGAGCAGCTTCCGTTACCCGGGAAAAAACTAGTTACACGCATCTCAAGATCGATACGCTTAGAAACAGTGAAGCAGCGCGCCTGCCAGGTTCCAATAAGCAGGTGGCTTCCTCCGGCAAAGGTGCCGCCGTCTCTACGAGTACGAAATTTGTGCCAAAAAATAGAAAAATAGGTAGGAAAGGAAAACAATGACTTACGACGATTTGTTCAAGCTGATGCAATCACGTGCCTCGGTGCGTGAATTTGCCGCCACTCCGGTAGAAAAGGATAAGCTCCTCGCTCTCGTGGAGGCTGGCCGCACGGCGCCCACCGCGCGGAACCGTAGCCTCACGTTGTTCACGGCCGTCAATTCTGCCGCGAAAGTCCAGGAACTTGCCCAGGCCATGGGCAAAGCACTTGGCGCAGAGGAATACAACCTTTATAACGCCCCGGCCGCCATCCTCATCTCCACGCCGCGTGATAACAACTCTGGCCCTGGCGAAATAGGTTTGGCCAGCCAAAACATCCTGCTTGCCGCACAAACGCTCGGCCTTGGTGCCTGCTGGGTTAACCAACTCCGCGATACCTGTGATGACGCCGGTGTCCGCACCGTCCTCGACCAGCTCGGTATTCCTTCCGACCACATCCTCATTAACACCTTGGTGTGCGGCATTCCGGTAAGCCAGCCGGAAGCGAAGGAGAAGACGACGCAGGTCAACTACGTCGAATAACTCGGTTACGCCGAATAGCTCGGTACCTCGAGTGACTCTGCAAGTTGGCAGGCGCGGTACAGCTACGCAAAAGCGCAACCGCAAACGCGTAAAGCACAACCACAAATACGTAAAGCGCAACCGTGGCTAGGCACAGGCCCAACCGCGAACACATAAAGCACAACTGCTACTACACAAAGGCGCAGACGGTTTCCACAAAGTGTGTGTTGGGGAAAATGTCTAGCGCGTGGGCGTAGGTGAGTTGGCGGCCGGCCTGCAAAATAGCGGTTACGTCCCGTGCCATAGAACGCGCGTCACAAGATACTAAAACAATTTGCGTGGCCGAACTGCGTGCCAATTCCGCCGCCGCCTGGGCTCCCAGCCCGGCGCGCGGCGGATCCGCAATCACAATATCGGCCCCGGGCACTATCTCAGCAATTGTTTGCGCATCAAGCGTTAGGGCGTATGTTTCCGCCCACGGGTGGGCGGCGAGGTTTTTACGGGCGGCGCGGGTTGCTAGCTCGTTACCTTCGTAGGCCCGCACCTTGCCGGCCGGCCCCACCAATTCCGCAGCCACCTGCGAAAACAATCCCGCCCCCGAATAAAGATCCACGAGCGTATCGCCAGGTGTCACGCTAACGGCGTCGAACACACTCGCTACGAGTAAGGCGGGCGCATATTCATGCACCTGCCAAAAACCGTCCGCCGCTAATTCGTACCAAAACTTTTCGCCCTGAAACTCCACTACTTCGTGCACAACCGGCGCTGCTGGCTGCCCGGGCGCAGAAAACGCTTGCCCATTGGCGAGTAGCAAAGGTGGGCTCGCGCTCGGCGCCACGAGTTGCACGTGAAAAGGTTCCGTTGTTGTGGCCAGCGCATCCCACGCGTTCCCGCACACTTGCAACGCTTCCAGGCGGCGGCTGGCGAGGGGGATTTCCGTAAGGGGAACGTGCTTGCCCAAGTTCGGTACATACATGCCGACGCCGGTGGCCAGTTTGTCAACCCAGATGCGGGTGCGATACCGCCAACCGGGGGCTGCAGGATCAGCCTCAGGAACGGCATCTACCGTGAACATCTCGGGGCTGGCACCGCCTAAGCCAGATGTAAGCCCAGCCAGTTTGAGTTCGCGGCGGAGCATATGTGCTTTCATAGCACGCTGGGCGGTGAGTTCTATATGTCCGTAGTTAGCGGCCCCGGTTTGGGCCACGGAACCGAGCGGCCACGGGTGTTCGATGCGGGCGGGGGAGGGGTGCAGAATTTCTTCAACGGTGGCCAGATAGCCGCGTTTTCGTTTGTGAGTGATGCGGGCTCGCACTTTTTCGCCGAGGATAGTGCCCCGCACAAAAACCAGCTCAGCTTCGTGCCGGGCCACAAATTCGCCGCCGAAAGCCACGTCTGTAATTTCCAAGTCCACTACTGAACCGATCATGTGCCACCTCCTCGCTATGCTCGTAAAACGACCATAGTACCGGGTGGGAAATAATATTTGGCAATCCGCAGAAGGAGCGGGGCGAAAAGAGCGCCACTGGCGGAGACGGAGGGATTCGAACCCTCGAGCCGCACATCGCGACTACTTCCTTAGCAGGGAAGCGGTTTCGGCCTCTCACCCACGTCTCCAGGAACACCAGCTCTAACAAGCCAGGCCTTCTGAGTTTACCTGTTTTTGGGCGCGCGTTTCCATCGTGAGGAGGTGAGACCAAGCACGAATTTATTCGGTGTTGGCACTTGCGGGCCGCAGGTGGCAGGCCTGGGGTACCGTGGTGCATCGGAAGATGCCGAACTGCCGGCCCTTTCTAGATGCCGAACTGCCGGCCATCTCTAGATTTAGATCGCGCCGGCACCGCTCGAATATGGAAAGTGAGAATGTTGATGACGGAAATTTCCAACAATATCCGCGCGGCGGCCCAGCAAGCCGGAATTCCGGCGGCGGGCCCGGGCCTGATGCTTCTCCTCGATCTTGACGGCACGGTTTTGCCGGACGACGGCGTGATCCGCCAGCGCGTGCGCGAGGCCGTGCACGCCCACGTGGATGCGGGTACGCACGTGGTGATCGCTACCGGGCGCGGCCGCATGTCTGCCCACCCGGTTGCCGAAATGCTCGGCCTGGATAGCGCCGTCATGATCTGTTCGAACGGCAACGAAACCGTGCTTACGGGAGGCGCAACGATAAACGGCGTCGAAGGGAGAGCATATGAAGCGGTTACTGACGGTGGCCAGAAGGTTTCCATGCGGCTCGCAAACATTACGACGATCGAACCAGCAGCCCTGGAAAATGCCTTGCATCAAATGCACAAAGCGTTCCCGGATGCATATTTCGCGGTCGAACCTGCTTTCGGGGAACGTATGCTTGCCGACGGTTTTCCGTTTACGCTTTTGCATCCACAGCGCGGTGTGCATGTTCCTTACGAAGAGTTGTTCATTGACGACTGTATTCGCATGTTCATGGTAGCCCCGGGTTTGCGGCCGCAAGAGTTACAGGATCGCGTGGATCGTCTCAACTTGTATGGGCTTGAAGTGATCGCTTCTTCGTCGTGGGATAGCGGGTGGGTAGATGCCGGGCGCGCCGGCGTTACGAAAGCCACCGCGGGCGAGGTAGTGCGTGAAGAGTACGGTTTTCCGCCGCATGCAACGGTTGCCGTGGGTGATGGCGGGAACGACGTCGATATGCTGCGCTGGGCGGGACTGGGCGTAGCAATGGGGCAGGCCGCCGATTTCGTGCAGGAAGCTGCCGATGTTTCTACCGGCACGATCTGGGAAGATGGGCTGGCCATCGCATTGGAAACGCTCCTCGAAAACTAGCCGCAAATGTGGTGTGTGCCGAGCGGTTTCCTGCACGCGCGGTGAAACAGATAGTATGTATGAGCCCGGGAGGGTTGTCAGAGCGGCCGAATGAGACGGTCTTGAAAACCGTTGTGTGGTGAACCCGCACCGGGGGTTCGAATCCCCCACCCTCCGCGTTAGCCGCTCCTAGATTTTCTGGGAGTGGCTTTTTCATGCGGTTTGCGGCGAGACGACGCGGAAAACTTGGGATAAACACCTAATTCGTGAATGTGCTTCTATATTGCTCTATGTGCGTTTGTGTAGCATAGTGAGGGATACATTCGGGGACACCAACCGGGGCTACAACTTCGAATGCAACCCCGGCCCCGTAGCAAGGAGACCCGATGAGCAGAGCAGGAAGAAGTACTTTCGGTAGCCTCATAAAACGCGGCGGCAAATACCTTGGCCGCTACCGCATCGAGGGTCGTACCTATTACACTCCTACGAGGTCTACCCGGGCCGCCGTACGCAAAGACCTATCAGCGATCCAAACCGCGATAGAGGCGGGCACGTGGGAGCCGGGCGCGAAACCTACCGGGGGCGGCAAAATCACTACCCCCACCGAGCAAAGATATTCCACCACTCTGGAGCAGTGGTTCACGATCTGGGTAGAAGACCTCACTAGGGCTATGGAAAGCGGGCTACGCTCGCCTAACACGGTCAGGTCCTATATTTCCCAGTGGCGGGCCCATATTCTCCCTAACCTCGGCCCGGGCACTCTCCTAAACGAGGTTACAGAAAGCGATATTGCCGGGTTGTGGGAGCACCTGCTCCACACGCGGGCCCGCGCCACCGCCGCAAACGTCATGCTCGCTCTCTCATCCGGGTTTGCTGCCGCCCGCAAGGCCGGCATTCTTGCCACGGTCCCGGCGTTCCCTGAAGGTGCTCTAGCCAAACCAGGACCTACCGGCACTGGCAACCGGGTTACGTATACCGCGGCCCAACTCGACACGCTGATAGGGGCGGCGGCCCCGGAATATCGGGCCGCTATCGCACTAGGCTCCTACGGATGCCTAAGGTCTGGTGAAATCGCTGCCCTACGCCGCGACGACATCACCGAACACGGGACCCGGGTCTGCGTCGATGAGGCGACGAAGCGCGGCCCGGGCGGGAAAATTACGATCGGCCCGCCTAAATCCAGGGCTGGGTATCGCACGATCACGCTCCCAGATCGCGCCGCAAAAACCGTAGTAGAACACTTGCAGGCCTACACGCCCGCCCCACCGGCCTCGTTGCTGTGGAGGGGGCCTATGGGCGGGGCCTATGTCTCTAGCAAAACGCTTTTGCGGGCCTATCGTGACGCCTGCAAAAAAGCGGGCTTGCCAGTGGGCCGGTTTCACGATTTGCGGCATTCAGGACTCACGCTTTACGGTCAGGCCGGGGCTACGCTAGCCGATCTAATGGCAAGAGCGGGCCATTCGGACGTAAGTACGGTGATGGTGTATCAGCATTCGGGGCGGGATCGTGATAGTGAGCTCGCGGCCCGAATGACCGAATAAAGGGGCGCGATGGGCCAGGGGGCCGGGGCGGGCGCTACGTATCATGGATAGCAGTAGGAAAGATGCGGGAAGCGGGTTCAAGCAGACCCGAAAGCGGAAAGGAGCAAAAGCAATGGCGCGAGATGAAGCAGTGCTTAGCGAAATTGAGGAACTGGCGAGCAAGGTGAGAGAAGCAGAGGCGGCATATTCGCGGCTTTTGGAAGAACGCACGGCGCTGTTTTGTAAGGCACGCGGGGAGGGGTTTTATCTGCGTGAGATTGCCGAGCGGGCGGGCGTTTCGCGGCAGATGGTGGATCGAGTTTTAGGTAGGACCACCAAAACGGACGAGTGACACACATCTCACGTAACCAGGGTTGCGTAAAGTGGGGATAGGAGATAGACTATAACCACAAGGCAAGGAAAAGAATCCTAGCCCACAACCGGGGAGGAACCCGAAAAATGGAACTCGTAATTACTACCGACACTTGGAAGCTCGAATTCGAAGACGGCGAAATCTGGGCGCAGGGAACCTTCGAACCCGAAGTTGACCTCAACGGCGAAAACTGGAACTTCTTCGACCAAATCACCGAACGCGTAGGCGAGATGAGCGACCTCGAAATCGAAAACCTCGGAGAAGGTGCCTACGTCAGCGACGATGCGAAAACCATGGCCTGGAAGGTCTGGGTCATCTGCGGCCACTACGGTATCGAAATCGATCGCGATGGCGAAACCTGGGTGATTACCGACAAATACGGGAACACGCTAGAAACCGGCGAGTTTGATCCGGAAATCGACATTCCCGCTGAAAAAATCGGTATTATTAACCCTGAGAAAATCAACTTTATCGACCTTGACGAGGTTACCGAGCGGATCGCCCAGCTAAGCGGCATGAAACTCGTCAACGATAGCATCTACGCCGGCTCTTACAGCACTTCTTTCGGACACTGGTTCGTCTGGGACGTACTAGAAGTACTCTAGAAAAAATTGGTCACGAGGGGAGGGGCCGGAAAAAGACTCCTCCCCTCATCCCCCCCCCTCAAAAAAATTTCGAAACACAAGCAAGAAAAGGCAAAGCAATGGAACTTGCAACCCGTAATCTCACCGAAAACGACCTACTTGATACCGATTACTGGATGGAAAATTTTCTTCCGCGACTCACTCCGGTAGTGATCGGCAAGGGCCGGGCGGCCCGCCTCGAGTTCATTAATACCTTGATCCACGGCGGTGAGTGCGATCTTGACTATTTACGCGAAATCACCGCGCCGTACACGAAACTTTTCCCAGATGTAGACCCCGCCGCGCTCATCTACATCGAGGACTTAGGCGGCGCTGAAGAACAACTACTTTCTAAGCTTTTCGGGAAGAAAGTACGCCTCTACTCCGATAGGGTGCACGGCAATGTAATCACCGAGGTTACTGAAGAGATGGATGCCGAAAACCGTGAAAAGGTATTCCGCCATGAAATGCAAGTAGATCCCCGCAAGGCCATTACTCAACCCTATACGGCCGCATATCAGGCACTCACCCTAGCCGACGACATCAGATATGTAGTTTTCGAAGTGTTTACCGACGACCTTCCTCACCCGCACTTCGAAATACCCGAATACTTGAAAGACGGATATAATTACCTTAACGAGAATTTCTACCGGTGCGTAGACGCCTACCGCGAGAGCGAAGAAAATGGCGATCAAGTAGCAGAAGAACTGCGAGCAGAAGCATACGAACGCGCGTTTTCCTTCGATAGATTAGACTGGTATGGCCCTAGTGGCTGGGGGTCAAAAGACCCCGAAGGTGTGGAATATGAAGTAGGCACGGTTAGCGACATATGCGGGTGGTCGCTTGGCCGTAATACCAATTGGCGATACTACGAAGAGCCAGTATGGGATTAACCCAATTCTACCGGAGGGGTTCACTCTAGGGCGGGCCCCTCCACTCATATTCACCCCTGGAAGGTGGCACTCATGGAAAAACCTGAAGACTTACCCGAAATGACCGGGTTAGAGTTTGCGGCTATTCGGCATCGCATGAATCTCAGCCCCATAGACCTAGCCAAGATTTTGGACGTGACCACGCGGGCGGTGCGTAGGTGGGAAGCTGACGGGGCGGATATTCCCCCTGGGGTGCTAGAACAGCTACACGCCCTGGATGAAAAACACGCGGCGCTGGCACGCGAGTTGGCTTCAACTCCTGGTGTGGCGAGTGTTCGCCGCGACCCAACCCTGTACCGGGCACTTCCACGAAAATGGTATGTTTCCGCGTTAGCGCGAGCCATGGAAGGCAACCCTGACTTGCGAGCCGATTGGACATAGACGCGGCATAATGGGCTAAGGAAGATTTGACTCCACTGGTGTTTTCACCTCGACTTTTCGGCGTGTTAGGGCCGTTTTCCCAGTGCTTTCCAGTGGTTTCATTTTCTTCAGTTTGAAACAACTGTGAAAGCACTGGCGAAGTGGCGGTATCTCGCCGAATACTCTCATTATCTTTTCCAGTGATTTCAGTGCATTCACTGCCCCCGGGTAGCCTCCACACTCCACTAGCAGGAAAATCTACCTGCTTGTATTGCGCTCCTATCCTTTTCAAGGCCCGCCAAACCGTAGTAGACGACGTACCAAACTCTTCACGGGCAACATGACCGGTTCCGCTACCCGCCTTCGGTGGGAGTGCAGGGCCGGTCCCTTCGCTTTTGGGCACAAAAAATGGGGGTGTCAGCCAGGCCTAAGCCTAAACTGACACCCCTTTTTGTTTGCCCCCGCACATGCGGGGAAAATGCGCATGATATGAGGCACGCGCCTTACCCAACCGCGAATACGCGTTTTGGGTTACCCCCGCAAGCGCGGGGAATACACCCTACGATACCCCACCAAAACCAGGTGTGCAAGGGCCGGTTTAGCCGATCATTTCCCAACCGGTCCCGCCCGGCCGCCATGGCGCGCCCTCGATCAGGCACCTCCACAAACGCCCATCACACCGAACTAAGCCGCCCTTAGGGTAGAAACCTCCATCGAGCCAGTAGGGCGCGGTTTCAGGCGTGGCATGGGCACTAGCCTGTTCCGCCCGGGTAATCGCCTCACGGGCCTTACGCTCAGCCAGGCCTTCGCGGCGTTTGTCCTCGTTCATGACGGCCTGACGGACCCGCTCCAGGCCGGGCGCGGAAAGAATCGCCAAATTGGGCGGTAGTTCATCGAGGAACTTTGCTTCTTCCTTCGAAGGCTCCGGTACTTCCACACCTTCGGTGGACGCCCAACCGGGGGCGTACACAGTTGCTCCCTCGGGCGCGCCCGGGTAGAGCACTGGCTCTATTACTTCTGCCGGGGCGGGGTCTCCGATCGGGTCACCGGTAGGGTCACCTTCCGGTTCACCGATCGGGTCCACAGGTTCATAAGGTTTTTTAGGTTCGCCAATCGGCTTTTCACCGCTCTCAATCGGCTTTTCACCGCTCGGGATAAACTCGGTTTTTTCTGTTACTGGCACTACTTTTTCTTCCATCTCGTTTTCCTCCCTGTGAGGGTTATTTTTCTGCCGCGCGGCGGCCCGATCGTTTTCCGGCCTCACGGACCTCCGTAGCAACCGCGGTATTTTCCTCGCTAGTGTCTTCCACGCTTGCAAGCCGCCCCACATTCCCGGCCGGGGTAGCCGCGTGTACGCCGCTACCATCTACCTCCGACACGCTCGCGTTCTCTGGGTTGATTTTCGAGGCAGTCGCCGCCACCCCGCTCGCCGAAAGACCCGCCAAAATGCCGGCGGTCACCCAGTCCTGCACGCTAGCCACGCCGAACCCGGCTAGCGCACCGTTAGCCACCACGCCCAAAACCAGGGCCGTGAGAAGCGTCCATGCGCCCCGTATTGCCGGAAAATACTGTTTCAGGCACTGGGTTACTGCGAGGACCCCCGCCGCGGAAGCCACAAATTCCAAAGTAACTTGCTCCACTAATAGCCTCCTTTGTTTAGCTGGCTTGCTGAAGCCAGTGCTGTAGTGCCTTCACGGTCATTGGCCCAAAATCGCCGTCTACCTCGCGCGGGCTACCATCAAGCGCCTGCGTATAGTGCCCACGATCGCGAAGATAAAGCTGTAAAGCCTTCACCGTCATTGGCCCGAATTCACCATCGACTACGCGCCGGGTCCCATCAATCTTCTCCGTGTAATACCCGCGGTCCTGTAGCCACCGCTGGAGGGCTTTGACCGTTTGCCCACCAAAATCGCCATCTACCTCGCGCGGGGTGCCGTCGATCTTCTGCGTGTAATAACCCTTATCCCGAAGCAAGAGCTGTAGGCCTTTTACGGTCATCGGCCCTAGATCACCATCGATAACCCTTTGCACGCCGTCTACGCGGCCCGTGTAATACCCACCAACACTAGCCGCCGGGGCCTGTGCAGGGGCCGCGCTCGCGGCCGGGGCCGGGGTAGCCCCGGATGAGAGGGATGCACGGAAGGCGGCCATATCAATCGAGGGGCATACCGGCTTGCGACTAGCCGGCTTGCAAATCTCCTTATGCCCTAGCACTGAGGAATAAGGAATCCCGTAGGCATCGGCGAGGGCTTTCACGCCGCGCCGATATGAATCCAGCTGAGCGGCCGGCCATGGCTCACTACCGGAGTTTTCTGCTTCCACACCGATCGCGTAAAAATTATTTTGGGCGCGGGTCCAGGTCACGCCTGTATGCCAGGCGACGCCGCTGGCAATCACGTACCACCGGCCCGATCTACCTAGACCGAGCTGAGCGAGTGGACCGGAAAGACCGGGCCGGCCGTCTCGTACGGTGCTCAAGCTCGGATAATCTGAGCCGTTTCGTGATGCCGCCGGCCCGGCGGTGTGGTGCATGACGATCGTTTTAGGAGTGGTGGGGAAATCGGCGTGCCCGCGATTGCGCCACCCGTCCACTTCGGTTACTTCGAGGCCCGCGCCGCGAAGAATGTCCGCTAAGTTGGTGAGTCTCATTATTGTTTGTGTCCTTTCGATAGTGAGAAATCATGAGAGAAATAGTGAGAAATAGTGAGAAAAAAGGGGGGGTAGCGTTTTGCGATCCCCTTCCCACAACATCCCCACAGCTTCACACATGGGGAAGATGTGGGGAAGATGTGGTTATGTTGAAGTCTCCAGCCAGTCCGGTACCGCAGGTAGGCTCTTTTCCCTCACCCCCGCCCGTAGGGCCGCATTGCGAAGCTCCCAATAGGCGCCCTCGGTTCGCCATGCGAGCCGTTCCGCATCACGCGCCACCGTGACCGGTGAAGGTTGTGCCTTCTTTTCTGCTTTACGGGCCGCTATTGCATCCAAAAATGATTTGGCTATCACCCCGCCACAGCAGGAAACGATAGCTAATATTAATTGTGAGTAGAATTCTGCCACAACCCTCCCTTCGTATTCGCCAAAAAGATTGTTTTATGCGGCTTGCGCGCCCCCCGGATTTTGCGCCGCCCGCAATTGCGATGCGATGGTTAGGTATTCGGCGCGTTCTCGTTCTGCTTCCTCACGCGCCGCCCGCACGTCTTGCGGCTCAGCCCGGCCCCTCATCTGGAAAGAAACCTGCGCATACCTGCACGCAAAAAACAGCACTACCAGCACGATCGGGACTATTGCCCGGGCTTGCGGCAAATCAAGCGAAGACCGTAGCACCGCTAGGCCGATTCCGTAGACGGTCCAGCCGCATCCGCATAGGGCCGCGGCGACTAGCTCGAAGGGTTTTGCTTTTCCGCCCCCCGCGGTGACCGCTCCCAGTAGCCCGCCCGCGGCTAGGCACACCACGCTGATTGCGCGGAATGTTAGGGCCATGTCGTTTACGAGCGTGGCGGCCATACCGAGCGAAATAATATAAGCCGCAACCATTAATAGGGTTACGGCTATGGGTTCTGCTATTGACCTGCGAAAACGTTCCCACAGGCCGCGTATTTTTACCACCACAAGACCCCCTTCATTTTTCCTAAATTTCTCTTCATATTTTTTTGGAAAACCTATTATGCGGGGGCCAATAGGACAGCGGACAAATCCCCGCCGTTAATGCCCAAAGTGTCGGCCATGTTCTGGTAAAGCCATACTGAAATACGAGTCCCGGCCGATTGGTATTTCTGAAAATTAACAACCAGCTGATCTTCTCCAGAAGTAGATGTACGGTAAGCGAATCCGTCACTGCCTACCCGGATTTCCAGAAGCGTACGATGTTCGGGATTGCTTGATACCGATGTGACGAGCCGGGCGCGCGTATTGATTGCCCATATCCCGCTCTCTGGGAGCGTGAGAGTCGTATTATCCGCCGATAACTTGAAATCGCCACGAATCCTAACCGGCGCATTCAACCCGATATTCTGCCATTTATTACGCGGGATACTGGTTTGGCGCATTGAGCCGTCCCAGATGGTTGGCCGGCCGGCGATTCGCTCCAGGCCAGCAGTCTTTTCATAGGCCGCGTATATTGATCTTTTCGGGGTTACTGAGAAAAATAGGGGGAATGCGGACGCGGGCGCTGAGGAAACAATTTTTTGTGCCTCAGCCACTGAGTTGACCGGAATAACCGCGTGCACCGAGTTACTGAACGCGGTGAATGCGGCGACCATATCCGCCGGATCCCCATACTCCGGAATAGTATGTTTAAGAACAGTCTGTGTAGCCATAAAAAACGTGCCACCTTCCTAAATTTAGCTTTTTACCCATTTCCCATTTCGATAAGCAAACCCAAATAATGGTTCGATCCACACGATTCGCGGCGAAACAATCGGCTCACCCACATCGTGCTGACGCGCCGATCCCGGGATCATGTGGGTCACTCGGAATTGCATACCGACCGTGTACTCCCTACCCGGCACCAGGGTGATCGGTTGCTGGATAGTGGTCGCATAAATACCGACACTATGGGCCAAACCAACATCTAATTTCTGCCCGGTCTGAGAATCCTTGAAATACACGCCCATAATCACCCGATACCGATCCCCGCTCACCATCGACGTATACCCAACAAGGTTTGCGGCGGTTAGTGGGGTGAACTTGCGTTCGAAATCGTGGAATTGCCAATGCCAGCTGAGGCCTTTCGCCTCACCTTCAGCCCAAAACTCACGCCCGAAAACATGGTGGCCTAGCGGGATCATTTCATCTCGCACCGGGGAGCGTACGGATAACCCGGTTTCTACATCAGCAGAAACACGTACTTGCTCTTTACCCTGTTTATAAACATGAAGCCCGGTTGAGTCCAAAACCGTGTTATCCCACGTGCCCGTATTAGACGCCGCATAAAACTTCGAACCCAAAAAAGTTTTACCCGTAATCGCATTGGCCGTGATTTTGTCCGAGGTGACAGCGCCCGCCGTCAAATGTTGAGTAGTAATAGCGCCGTCTTGGATGAGGGTTGCACCAGTCTTAGCGAGTAGCTCGATGCCCCCGATCCAGCACGTGGTGCCCCCATTAAAATTACGCCATTGCAGGGAAACAGTAGCCGCCCGATCGGGGGCCGTTAAGTCTATGCCCCGCTTTTCCCACCAATTTGCCGCCGATTTCCGGTGATAGCCCACGTACGTGTACGAAATTTGCCGGCCGTTAGCGTCCCGCCAAACAACAGCAGTATTAAAAGTGGCGCTAGCAGAGATATCCCGATCCCACCAGTTCCACCGGTATTGATTGCCCGCCTGAACCGGAATATCACGCACCCACAAAGTCGAAGGGTTATTTTTCCACCAGGTGCCTTTCACCCCGTCGGTAGGAGGCACCGTAGCCGAATATTGCCACCCGTCCAGGTCTTCCTGATACGCCCCGGCCCCGTTCCAAACGAGATTACCGCCCGCAACCGTAACCCGGCCCAAATCCGCGGCCTTAGCCACCAGGTCATTAGTCCACAGCTCTTCAGCGATACCCTTTTGCAAATTCGCATAAGCCACCGACAATTTGCCTAACTTAGCGTTAGTAATCGACGCATCCGCAATCTGAGCTGACCCGATAGCCGCGCTCGCGATATGCGCCCGCGTAATCGCATTATTGCCGATGAATTCCGGTCCTAGTTTCATGGTCTGCCAGGAACCATTGCGCCAAACGTAGGCCCGCATCGGCGTGGACCCAGAAAACACATACCATAGGGAACCGTCTTTTTTACCCGCCCCATCACCCGTATTCGGGTTGCGGTAGGCGAGAGTAATCAGGCCTTGAGCTGTGCTCATTTGACCCGTGAGCGTATCCGCTATATTCCGTGCTGAGAGTGCGTCAGCGGCCGCCCGATCAGCCAGGTCCTTCGCCGCCGTAACATCACGCGCCGTATCTTGGCCCAAGGTTTTTGCGGCTTGTGCTTCCGCGAGCGCAGAAACCGCCTGCGCCGTGGCAGATTCTGCTTTAGACTGCGCCGCAACCGCCGCCGCATTCGCCTTATCCGCGTCAGTCTTCGCGGTTTCGCTAAGCTGTTTTGCTTGGGTAGCAAGATTATTTGCGGCGTTAGCAGATTCTTTCGCGGTAGCCGCCAAACTGGCTACCTCATCGGCTTTCGCAGCGGCCGCTTGGACCGCCGAATTTTCTAGCACTACCCATTTTTTGGCTTCACTATCGTAGATGTAGGGAAGTCCGTCAGCGGTGTTAAACCACAGCGTACGTTCTTCCATGGTGGTAGGTGCCGTATTTGAGCGCACGAACATCGAAGACCGCGAAAACAGGTTTTCGGCAACCTTGTCTACGTGCTTAGGTAGCGTTGCTTGTACATTTGTGGCTACGTTTTCGGCCCGGTCTGCCGCCGCCTTAGCCTGGGACGCGAGCACCTG
Organism: Actinobaculum suis; assembly: GCF_900618115.1. NCBI lineage: Bacteria > Bacillati > Actinomycetota > Actinomycetes > Actinomycetales > Actinomycetaceae > Actinobaculum > Actinobaculum suis. The sequence continues at coordinate 2,380 of NZ_UYIO01000001.1, read as the reverse complement.
CACATCACCCAACATACCCACATACGCCGATAGGCTGGTGCGCACGCTCATGTCATTTGCACGGACTTCACCTTCCAGTGCCGCAACTCGCGCAACAGTCTTTTCACCGGCCGCCGTAAGTTCGGTCCGTGCCGCCTCAAGCCGCGCATTAGCCGCCTCCATCTCACCAGGAAACGCCTCCAACACAGCCTTTTCATCAGCTGTTAAATCTTGAGGGAGTAGCGTTTTATGAACGGTCACCGTCTCAGTAGTGGGGGAGAAGCCGGCCCGCTCTAAAGACTCATCACCTACAGCCTTATCCGACGCGGCCCCCGTTACCCGGCGGGGCCGCCCGGAACCATCCACATCGACATAAACCAACCCGCCCGGAATATATTTCCCTGGCAAGGCCGGTAGCCGTAATTGGGCCCCCGCATAATCCACCTCGACCAGGCCGCGCGTGCTTTCATCTTCCGTGAGAGTCCCAATAAAAACGGCGGTGCGTATTGGACGCGCCGCCGGTTTCCTAAACTCATTCGAATATGCGTCAAGAACACTCATCCGCAAGCCACCTCCACGCTCATCAACCCAAGCCCATCGATAGGCATTTCCACGCCGGTTACGATGCCCACACGCGTACGCCCATCAACATGAATTGCAACCGTCTGGTCGAGGCTTATCCGCCAATCGGTTACGCACTGGACGCGCACTAGCTCCGAGTATGCGCCGCGCCTGCGTAGCTCTGCACGCGCCACAAGCAGCGCCTGAGCCTCGGAACTAACTGCATCGCCTGATACTTCTACGCTTACCCACCCATAGCGGGCCGGCTTAAAAGGCCCATCGGTTTCGTATGCTTCGGCCGCAAATTCCACCCCATCCGAACTACCCGACACCACCACATGATTAGGCCGTTTCGCTCGCTCAAAGCCTGAAGGGGCTGAAACCACGGTCCCGCCCGTACCATCTCTCAAAACCACGTCGGGGCTTGTTTTTATGGTTGGCGCGGGTAGCGCGACAATGCCCCCGAGTTTTTCGCGTATGACCATGCGCCCCGCCGAACACAAATCCGCTACTGCTTGGTCTCGTTTTTGGCCGATCACCCACCCATCAGGAACCGGATCATTCCCTACACCATCGGGGGCTTGCACCGCGAGGTTGTCGAGTTCCAGCGTGACGCGTAGCGCCATGAGGCACGTAGAAGACCTGGCTACCTGTACCGGTTTTGCTAGAACGTGGTCGCGCAAGCAGGATAGGAAACCGTGCCCCGATAGGCGAATTTCCGGGCCGTCCTCTTCCCACGAATCAAGCCGATAATGAGGAGACTCAAACACGATGAGCTTACCGGCCTGGGAAATCGTTTGCCTTACGGTCGCAGTATTGCCCGTGGCGAGGAGTGATTCAGGGCCGGTAGGGAGCCAATCTTTCCCACCGCTTTCGCGAGGCACGGCCACATCTAGCACATAGTCGCCCCACCCCTCGGTAAGCGCTTTCGCGGTCATAGTGCCCTTAGTGGGCGTGAAAACGTGTGTCTCGTATTCCGGGTATGACCAAACCACAAGCTCAGTGACCACGTTCGTGGAGCTTGAAGGGTCTAAAATCATGTTTCACCTCCTTACGGAATTGGGTGTTCGAGTACATCCCGCCATGTAGACCGGGCCGCCCGTAGCCGCTCCACGGTCCCTAGCCGGGGTAGGTCCCGCCAAACGTTCGGGGCAATCCCGCCCGATAAACCGACGAGTGAGGCGGGGTCCACCGGGACGCAATCCAGTTGGTATGTTTCTTCGCCCCGATCGAACCGGGCGCTCATCTCGCGAGGGGCGGCCACAATTTGCGCAAGCCAACACCCACCATCTTCCAGTAGGGGGCATTCGGGCCGGTGGCACGCCGCCCGTGAATGGATGATCATGACCGGGGCGCGGCGGCGAATAAGCTCCATCCAAGCGTTGCGCGACTCTGGTTCAGGGACTGCGTGGACCGTAAACGGTTGCGCGGGGCTATCGCCGCTAGTGCGCAATACTGGGTAGGCCGCCCCCGCCGGCCATACTTGGCTAATCTTCAAATCTCCTTCGACTTTATGCGGTCCTTCCCACCGGAAAGGTATGCAATACCGGCCATCTAGAGACCTAATTTCATGCCGCTTAGGCCACGCCCCATTAATCGTGCCTATCTTGGTTTTTTGGCCGGTTGTGGGATCGACTAGCCAATATGTGCGTTCTCCTACGCCGCCGGCGTCCATCCCGGTCCACGTTTGGCCCGGTTTTACGATACCGCCCGGCACCAACCGGCCGATCGGGTCACCGTTCGCGTTAGTGCGGATTTCACCGCCACTATTACCGGCGGGCACACTGATTAGGGGAACATTATTCCGGCCGGGGCTTACTGAGCTACCCTGTATCGCCAC